>NZ_SGWV01000009.1 GCF_004216565.1 Sphaerotilus mobilis
ACCCTCGACACCGAAGCCTTCGCTTCGCCTCGCTGACTGCTGCAACCCGAAAGTTGTTGCGATCAGCGAAGACCGCAATTATGCAGTGAAACGAACGAGGCGCGCAAGCCCCTCGCAAAAAACTTGCTCAGGACCTCAGGACCCGCGTCAACCCACGGGTCGGTCCCTCGCGCCTGGGCCAGCCTTCCTAGATATAGAGCCGCGCGCCAGACGTCCTGCTGCCTGTACCCGATGGAGCGCATCCGCCCCTTCCGTGCTGGAGACCCCCGGCGCGCGCCACCCCCTCGGTATCATGGCCGGTTGCCTTTCGGACGCTGCGTCCAGCGCCTTGCCTCCATGACTTCCGCAGACAGATCCGGCCAGACCGGCGCCGTGCCAGGCGCACCACGAGGTGCGCTCTCGCCCACGATCAGCGTGCGCGGTGCCCGCACGCACAACCTGAAGAACATCGACCTCGATCTGCCCAAGCATGCGCTGGTGGTGATCACCGGCCTGTCGGGCTCGGGCAAGTCCAGCCTCGCCTTCGACACGCTCTATGCAGAAGGCCAGCGCCGCTACGTCGAAAGCCTGTCGGCCTATGCGCGCCAGTTCCTGCAGCTGATGGACAAGCCGGACGTCGATGTCATCGACGGCCTCTCGCCCGCCATCTCGATCGAGCAGAAGGCCACCAGCCACAACCCGCGCTCCACGGTCGGCACGATCACAGAGATCCATGACTACCTGCGCCTGCTCTACGCCCGCGCCGGCACGCCGCATTGCCCGGACCACGGCCTGCCGCTGGAAGCACAGAACGTCAGCCAGATGGTCGACGCGGTGCTCGCCTTCCCGGAGGAGACCCGCCTGATGGTGCTCGCCCCGGTCGTGCGCGACCGCAAGGGCGAGTTCACCGAGCTGTTTGAGAGCATGCAGGCGCAGGGCTATGTGCGCTTCCGGGTCGACGGCCAGATCCACGAGGCGGCTGACGTGCCCAAGTTGAAGAAGGCGGAGAAGCACGACATCGACGTCGTCATCGACCGCCTCAAGGCCCGCCCCGATGCGCAGCAGCGACTGGCTGAGAGCTTCGAGGCCGCCCTGCGCATCGCCGAAGGCCGCGCCATCGCGCTGGACCTCGACGCGAGCCGCGAGCACCTCTATTCCAACAAGTTCGCCTGCCCCGTCTGCAGCTACTCGCTGTCGGAACTGGAGCCGCGCCTGTTCTCGTTCAACTCCCCGGTCGGCGCCTGCCCGAGCTGCGACGGCATCGGCCACGTGACGGTGTTTGATCCGGACCGCGTCGTCGCCTTCCCGTCGCTCAGCCTGGCTTCCGGCGCGGTCAAGGGCTGGGACCGCCGCAACGCCTACACCTTCACGCTGCTGGAAACGGTGGCCGCGCACTACGGCTTCGACATCGACACGCCTTTCGAGGACCTCGACGCGCGTCACCGCCAGATCCTGCTGCACGGCTCGGGCGAGGACGAGATCACCTTCACCTATGAGGCCGAGGGCACCAACGGCCGCAAGCGCAGCGTCAAGCGGGCGCATGCCTTCGAAGGCATCTTGCCCAGCCTGGCGCGGCGCTACAAAGAGACCGACTCGCCGGCCGTGCGTGAGGACCTGGCCCGCTACCAGGCCAACAAGCCCTGTCCCGACTGCGGCGGCTCACGGCTGCGGCGCGAGGCGCGCCACGTCGTGCTGGTCGATGCCGCCGACGGCGCCGCTGCGACCCCGCACCGTGCCATCTACGAGGTCGAGCATGCGACGCTGGCGGAGTGCCTGGCCTATTTCGACGGGCTGCGGCTCAAGGGCGCCAAGGCCGAGATCGCCGACAAGGTGGTGCGCGAGATCCGTTCTCGGCTGCGCTTCCTCAACGACGTCGGCCTGAACTACCTGAGTCTGGACCGCAGCGCCGACACGCTGTCGGGTGGCGAGGCTCAGCGCATCCGCCTGGCCAGCCAGATCGGCTCGGGGCTGTCGGGCGTGATGTATGTGCTCGACGAACCCAGCATCGGCCTGCACCAGCGCGACAACGAGCGCCTGATCGGCACGCTCAAACATCTGCGTGACCTCGGCAACAGCGTGTTGGTGGTCGAGCACGACGAGGACATGATCCGCGCGGCCGATCATGTCGTCGACATGGGCCCGGGCGCTGGCGTGCACGGCGGTCAGGTGATGTCGCAGGGCACGCCGCAGCAGGTCACGGACGACCCGGCCTCGCTGACCGGGCGCTACCTGGCGCAGACGCTGCGCATCGAGATCCCCGCGCGCCGCAGCCCGCCGGCGGCCGATGCACGCGACGGTTGGCTGAAGGTGCGCAACGCACGCGGCAACAACCTCAAGGGCGTCGACGCGGCCATTCCGGTCGGCCTGTTCACCTGCATCACGGGCGTGTCGGGCTCGGGCAAGAGCACGCTGGTCAACGACACGATCTATGCGGCCGTGGCGCGCAAGATCTATCAGAGCCATGCCGAGCCCGAGGCTCACGACGGCATCGACGGCATCGAGTCCTTCGACAAGGTCATCAACGTCGACCAGAGCCCGATCGGCCGCACGCCCCGCAGCAACCCGGCCACCTACACCGGCCTGTTCACGCCGATCCGCGAGTTGTTCGCCGAGGTGCCCACCGCCCGCGAACGGGGCTACGGCCCGGGCCGCTTCAGCTTCAACGTCTCGGGCGGGCGCTGCGAGTCCTGCCAGGGCGACGGCGTGCTCAAGGTCGAGATGCATTTCCTGCCCGACGTCTACGTGCCCTGCGACGTCTGCCACGGCAAGCGCTACAACCGCGAGACGCTCGAAGTCCTCTACAAGGGCAAGAACATCACCGAGGTGCTGGCGCTGACGGTGGAGGACGCACATGCCTACTTCAGCGCCGTGCCCGCCATCGCCCGCAAGCTGCAGACGCTGCTGGATGTGGGCCTGGGCTACATCCAGCTGGGCCAGGCGGCGACGACGCTCTCGGGCGGTGAGGCGCAACGCGTCAAGCTCGCGCTGGAGCTGAGCAAGCGCGACACCGGCCGCACGCTCTACATCCTGGACGAGCCGACCACCGGCCTGCACTTCCACGACATCGAGCTGCTGCTCAAGGTGCTGCACCAGCTGCGCGACGCGGGCAACACCATCGTGGTGATCGAGCACAACCTCGACGTCATCAAGACCGCCGACTGGCTGCTGGACATGGGCCCGGAAGGCGGCTCTGGCGGTGGCCGGCTGCTGTGCGCCGGTCCGCCCGAGGCCATCGCGGCCTGCGAGGAAAGCCACACCGGACGCTTCCTCAAGCCGCTGCTGGCACGCGGCTGAAGCGCCCCGCAGACCAGCCGGCGGATCAGCGTCCGCCGGGCCGGTACTCGCTGACGACCCGGGCCAGCCGGGCCCGCACCTCGTCGTCGGGCGCCGTGCTGCGTGCGGCGGCCCAGTCGATCAGGGCCTGGACGTCGTCGCTGCGCTGGTCATCCAGCCGGGCGATGCGCAGACGCTCGAAGCGCGTGGGCAAGGTCGCGTCGGCATCGGCCAGCAGTTCCTCGTAGAGCTTCTCGCCCGGGCGCAGGCCGCTGTAGGCGATCGGGATCTGCTCGGGTGTGTGGCCGCTCATGCGGATCAGGTCGCGCGCCAGGTCGACGATGCGCACCGGCTCGCCCATGTCGAGCACAAAGACCTGACCGCCCTCGCCGATCGCGGCGGCCTGCACCACCAGCCGGGCCGCCTCGGGGATGGTCATGAAGAAGCGGGTGATGTCCGGATGCGTCACCGTGACCGGCCCGCCGCGGGCGATCTGTTCCTTGAACTTCGGGATCACGCTGCCCGACGAGCCCAGCACGTTGCCGAAGCGCACCGCCATGCAGCGCGTGTGTCCGCCGTTGTCAGCGACCTGCGCGGCCAGGCGCGACACCACCATCTCGGCCGCCCGCTTGGTCGCTCCCATCACGTTGGTCGGGTTGACGGCCTTGTCGGTCGAGATCAGCACGAAACGTTCGGCACCCGCCTCACACGCCGCCTGCGCCGCCCGGAAGGTGCCCAGCAAGTTGTTGCGCAGGGCGGAGAAGGCGTTGTCGTCCTCCATCAGCGGCACGTGCTTGTAGGCCGCCGCGTGGAAGACAAGCTGCGGGCGCAGGCGCGTGAAGGTCTCGCGCAGGTGTTCGGCGTCGCGAACGTCGCCGACCAGGCGGACCAGCGGCACGTGGGCGAACTGCTCGCCCAGTTCCTGCTCGATGCGGTAGAGCGCGAACTCGCTCAGCTCGTAGAGCACCAGCCGGCGCGGGCCGTAGCGGGCGACCTGGCGGCACAGCTCCGAGCCGATCGAGCCACCGGCGCCGGTGATCAGCACCACCTTGCCCGACAGCGCCTCGGAGATGCCGCCCTCGTCGAGCTGGACCGGCTCGCGGCCGAGCAGGTCCTCGGGTTCGATGTCGCGCACGGAGGTCAGCGTGCGGCCCTCGCGCAGCTCAGCCGCACTGGGCACGGTGACGACCGGCAGGCGGGTGGCCGAAGCGAGGTCGAGCGCTCGGCGCCGTTCGGCCGGCGTGGCCGAGGGCATCGCCACGATCAGGTGGGTGATGTCATGGCGCAGCGCCCAGCGGCCGGCGCTGTCCAGCGGCCCGAGCACGGGCACGTTGCCGACCCGCGAGCCCAGCCGCGCTGGGTCGTCGTCGAGCAGGCCGACCACGCGCCAGCCCTGGTGCTGGATGCCCGCGATCAGCAGCCGCGCCGCATCGCCCGCGCCCATCACCAGCGCGCGGCGGTGATCGAGGTCGCGGCCGTTCAGGCGCGAGCGCAGGTGCTCATAGACCATGCGGTAGCCGATGCGCAGCATCGCCAGCCCCATCAGCGTGACGACCGGGTGCAGCGCAAGCACGGCGCGTGGCACCTCGACCAACTGGGCCATCAGCACGCCGGTCGCCCCGATCAGGCCAGCGATGCCGCAGGCCAGCGTCAGTCGCTGGACCTCGCCAAAGCCCGAGAAGCGCCACATGCCCTTGGGCACGCGCAGCAGCAGGAAGACTGCCGCGTAGAGCGCCACCAGCGCGAGCATCACCCAGGCGTCGTAGCCGGGCCGGGCGCTGTGCCAGCGCTCGAAGCCGAGCCGGAACAGGTAGGTGATGTGCCAGCAGATCGCCACCACCACCGCGTCGCAGGCCAGCACCAGCGCCTCGCGGTGCGGACGCAGGCGAGTCAGCAGGTCGTCGAGGGCGTTCCAGATCATCGTGGCGCGGGTTCCGGTTCAGGGTTGCGAGGTCGGCGGCGAGGCCTTGCGCCGGCCGGCGATGCGGCCGAGCAGGACGGCCGCCGTGCGCGCGACGATGCGCACGTCCGTCAGCAGGCTGGCATCGGCCACATAACGTGCCTGCAGCGCCAGCTTGATCGGCAGGATCTCGTCGACATAGGTGCGCTCTGGGTCGGCCGAACGGGCCAGCCAGTCGGACTCGTCGCGGAAGTCGAGCGAGCAGTCGTCGGTGATGCCGGGCTTGACCGACAGGACCTGCGTGCGCAGCGCCTCGGGGTAGTGCGCGACGTAGCGCGGCACCTCGGGGCGCGGGCCGACGATGCTCATGTCGCCGCGCCAGACGTCGATCAGCTGGGCCAGCTCATCCCACTTGCTGTGGCGCAGGAAACGGCCGATGCGGGTGATGCGACGGTCCTCGCCGACCGTCAGCAGCGGCCCGCCGCCCTGCGGCGCATGCGCCATGGTGCGGAACTTGTGGATGCGGAAGATGCGCCCCCCGCGACCGACCCGCTGCTGGCGGTAGAAGACCGGCCCGGGCGAGTCCAGCCGCACGGCGATCGCCACGCCCAGCAAGAGCGGCGACAACAACAGCAAGGCGATGCTGGCGACGCTCAGGTCGAAGGCGCGTTTGACCAGGCGTGGCCCGAGGGACGTCGGCTTCACGGATCGAGGCAGGCCGGTGTGGCGTCGCTCAGCGGCCGAAGGCTCGCCGCAGCGAACGCACGACCCGCTCGACGTCGGCCTCGCCCATGCGGGTGTAGAGCGGCAGGCTCAACATGCGTTCGTAGGCGTGCTGGCTGTGCGGGAAGTCGGCCGCCTTCAGGTCGTAGCGCTCGCGCCAGTAGGGATGCAGGTGCAGGGGGATGTAGTGCACGCTGCAGCCGATGCCGTCGGCGTAGAGCGCCTCGATCAGCGCGTCGCGGCCGATCGGCGCATCGTCGGCCAGCCGGGCGACATACAGATGCCAGGAATGCAGTTCACCCTCGGCCGGACGCGGCGGTCGCACGATCGGCAGGTCGGCCAGCAACGCGTCGTATTGCGCCGCCAGCGCCGCGCGGCGCTGCTGGAAGCCGTGCGCGCGTTGCAACTGGTGCAGACCCAGCGCGGCGGCGATGTCGGTCAGGTTGTACTTGAAGCCGGGCGCGACGATCTCGTAGTACCAACTCGGCACCTTGGCGGTGAAGCGGTCGAAGGCATCGCGGTTGATGCCATGCAGGCGCATGACCTTGGCGCGCGCGGCGATGGCCGCGTCGCGCGTGACCAGCATGCCGCCCTCGCCGGTCGTGATGGTCTTGTTGGCGTAGAAGCTGAAGACCGTCGCATCGCTGGCCAGCGTGCCGACCAGACCGCCGCCGACCGTCGTGGGCAGTGCGTGGGCCGCGTCTTCCAGCACCTTCAGGCCATGGCGCTGCGCCAGCGCCAGCAGCGCGGGCATGTCGGCGGCCAGGCCGGCGTAATGCACGGGGATCAGCGCCTTGGTGCGCGGCGTGATGGCGGCCTCGACCGCGGCGACGTCGATGTTGAGCGTGGCCGGATCGATGTCGACCAGCTTCACGTCCGCCCCCAGGTAGCGCACCACCTCGGCGGTCGCGGTGAAGGTGTGGGTGGTCGTGATGACCTCGTCGCCCGGGCCGATGCCCATGGCTTCGAGCGCGAGGTGCAGGCCGGCGGTGGCGCTATTGACCGCGATGCAGTGGATCTCGCGCGTGTCGTCGCTTCGATGGCCCTGGGCCAGGAAGGTGGCGAAGTCCTGCTCGAAGCGGCGCGCCTTCGGGCCGGTCGTGACCCAGCCGGACTTGAGCGTGTCGATGACCTCGGCGATCTCCTCGTCCCCGATCTCGGGCAGGGCGAAGGGCAGGAAGGGCGGGTGGTCGGAGGTCATCGGCCGATTTTATGGAGCGGGCACCACGCAGCGGTCGCCCACCGCGATGCTGGCCCAGGTGCAAGGGACGGTCGACTCGACCGAGCCGTCGCCGGTGGTGTCCACATCCAGCCGGACACGCGTGGCGTCGAGCACCGTCAACGTCGCCTTGCTGTTGTTGCTGCCGATCGCGATGGCGACGCCGGCCGACGGGAAGGTGGCTCCGGCGGCCGTGGTGAACGGTGTGGTCGTGCTGAAGTCCACCGACCGGTTGCCCAGCCGCGACGAGGTCAGCGAGCCGCGATAGGTCGCCGACAACGCACCGGCGCTCAGCACCAGTTCGGCGCTGTAGCCGTGCAAGACGTAGCTCGCCGAGCTGCCTCCGGAAGGTGTCACGCTCAGCGCCAGCGCCGAGGTGTCGACCTGATCGCGGCCAGTGCCGGCGGCCGTGCGCGTCGACGTCAGGCCGAGCAGGCCGTTGGCCACCAGCCTGATCTGGCCATCGTCGGCGGAAAAGTTCGTCATCAGCAAGGTCGCGTCCACCGCGTAGCTGCCACTGGCAACGCTGCCAGTTGGCGCCGCATTCAGACCCAGGACCAGCTTGCCGTTGAAGACATAGCCCGACTGCACGCAGCCATCGAAGACCAGGGTCGCGTTCTCCAGCGCCTGATCGAGCCGGCCGTTGCTGCCGGCACCCAGCTTGACATCGACCGAGCCACCGCCCGCGCACAACACGGTGCCGCTGGACAGCGCGCCCACCAGCGTCGTCATCGAGGCCTGGCTGGCGAACTGCGCCGCGCTGTAGACGGCATCGACCGCCACGGTCTCGTAGTTGCCCGTGCCGACCGACAGGCGCGCACCCATGGCGGGCACGTTCGGGCCAGCCGTGCCGGACACACCGCCCTCGCTGCCACCGCCGCAGGCGACCAGGGCCAGCGTGGTCAACAAGGCGGCCGGTGCGGCGAACGATGGCAAGGTGAGGGTCATGTCAGGTCCAAGAGGGCTGGATCGCGGCCCGAAGTTGTCAACCCATGGTAGCCAAGCGACAGGTTCGAGCCGCCCTTCAGACCTCGTCCCCGGCCCACGCCGCATACAGGTCGGCCAGCTCCGGATGCCGCATCAACAGGCGCTTGTCGGCCCGGCGGCTGTCGCCGATGACGCGGGCCGGGGCGCCTTCGAGGACCGAGAACTCGGCGAACTCGCCGCGCACCTGGCTGCCGGCGCAGACGATGCAGCCGCGACCCAGGCGCGAGTTGGCCTCGATCAGGCTGTGCGGGCCGATGAAGCAGTAGGGCCCGATGTGCACCGGCCCGCCGATCCAGCCGGGTGGCTGGCGCGGGCGGTCGAGTGGCTTGCCGGAGATCCAGTCGCGCGCCGGCTCGGTCGGCGCTTCGACCGGCGCGGGCGCGCCCACCGGCCAGCTCGCGAAGGCGCGGCCCAGCAGGCGCTGGCTGCGGTGCGAGCTGTGGGTGACGATGCTGACGTGGTTGGTGATCTGCACGCCCTCCTCGATCACCACACCAGCGCTGGCCTCGATCAGGTTGAAGTGGCCGATGTAGACGTGGTCGCCCAGCACCAGCCGGTCCTCGTGCTCGATGCAGGTCGACGGCGAGATGCGCGTGTCGGGCAGCCAGCGCCCGCGCGAGAACTCGCCGAACACGATGCGGAACGACAGCGCGTGCAGCAGCCGGCGACGCCAGCGGTTGAGGTGGCCCCGCCAGCGGCTCATCGGGCGTCTCCCGGCAGACAGGGGCGATGCGGTGCGGTTCGGTGGGTCATGTCGTCATTCCGGCTTGATCAGCCACACGAGGCGATGGGTGCGCAGCGGCGGCAGCGCATTCAACAGGCCGTGGAGCATCGGGTGGATGCGGCAGGCCGCACGCGCCAGCGGGGGCGCCAGCGTGAGGCGACGGACCTGTGCGTTGGCCTGCGGGAACAGCTCGCGCACGCGCCGCAGCGGCACGCCGCGCACGTCGGGGTTGCGCGGGTTGTCGACCGCGAAGTCATACCAGAGCACGCCGCCGCCGGGCCGCACCCAGCGCCACATCGTGTCGGCCAGGCGCTGCTGGAAGGCATCGTCGAGCAGCGACGAGAACACGGTGAACTGCAGCACCGCATGCTGGCTGGCCGGGGCGATGTCGGCCCGCACGGCGTCGCCGGTGTCGATGCGTACGGCGGCCGGCAGCCGTGCCCGGGCCCGCTCGGCCCGTGCGGGCAGCAGTTCGAGGCCGCGCAAGTGCCCGGGCTGGGCGCCCAGACGGATGGCGTCCAGGAGGTTGCCGCCGTCGCCGCAGCCGACCTCGGTGATGCGCCAGTCCGACAGCTGGGCGGCCTGGGCCGACCACAGGCCCGCCCAGGCGCGCAACCGGCCCTGCTGCTCGGCCAGCGCGGCGCGGTCGAGCAGGCTGTAGCGGGCGTCGAAGGCCCGTCGACGGCCGTAGCGCTCGGCCACGGCGGTGGGCTCGTCACGCACCGCATCGGCCTGCGGATCGGGCGGGATGTCCGTGTTCATCGGGTCAGTCGGCCGAAGGCCGGATCGGGTTCGCGGCCACGCAGCACGTCGGCCCAGCCTTGCAGCGAGCCGGCGCCATAGGCCAGGTGGTAGAGGCCGATGACGACCGGCAGGCGCGGCAGCAGGCGCCAGCCGGCCTCCCGGGCGACCAGCAAGGCCGTCGCCAGCACGGCCAGCAGGTACAGCAGCGTGAGGGTCAGGAAGCCCGCAAGGGCGTGGTCCGACACGGTCGACGCCAGCAGCAGCAGCCCTTGCAGGCCGACAAACACGCCCGGCGCGAGATGCCGCCACGACGCCGCCTGGCCGTGCTTGCGCATCACGAAGGGCTTCCAGTAGCCGTACTGGCGCCACTGCCGCGCCAGCTGGCCGGGCGTGCTGCGCGACTGGTAGACCGAGCGGATGCGCCCGCTCTGCCAGACCTTGCCGCCAGCGGCGCGGATGCGCAGGTTGTGTTCGTCGTCCTGGTTGCGCACCAGCTGCTCGTCGAAGCCGCCGTAGCGCTGGAAGCTCGCACGCGGCCAGCAGCCGAGGTAGACCGTGTCGACCTCGCCTTCATAGGCCCGGTCGCGTGAACGCGCACCGCCGGCCACCCAGCGCGACTGGAAGGCCGCCGCGATCGCCGCCGGCCAGCCTTCGGGCGTCGCCGGCTGCGCCACCCAGGGCCCGCCGACGTTGTCCGCGCCGCTGCGCTGCAGGGCAGCCAGGCACTGGGCGATGTAGTCGCTGGCGTAGCGGGTGTGGATGTCCATGCGCACGATGACCTCGCCGCGGGCCTGCGCGAGGCAGCGGTTCAGGCCGGTCGAGACGATGCGCCCGGGGTTGTCGACCCGCACGAAACGGTCGTCGCGGCGGCACCAGTCGTCCAGCAGTTCGCGGGTGCCGTCGTCGCTGCGGCCATCGGCGATCAGCACCTCCAGCGCCATGCCCTCGGGCAGGTGCTGGGCCGTCAAGGCGCGGCAGAAGTCGACGATGTGGCCCTGCTCGTTGCGGCAGGGTGCGATCACGCTGACGGTGCGCCGGGCCGTGCTCATCGCACCGTCTCCCACAGGCGGCGCGGCCCGCTCGGCGGCAGTTGCCGGTAGAGCGCATCCATGCGGTCCATCTGGACCCGCCGCGACGCCTCGCGCAAGGCCAGCGCGCGGTTGTGCCGCGACATGGCCCGTCGACGCGCCGGGTCGTCGAGCAAGGCCAGCAGCGCGTCGGCCAGCTCCGCCCCATCACGCACTGGCACGATCACGCCCGCCTGCGCACCGACCCAGCGGCGGTTGGCCGGCAGATCGCTGGCGACGATGGGCAGGCCACAGGCCAGCGACTCCAGCAGCGAGACCGAGGTGGCATCGCTGCCGGGGACCGTCACCGACACGTCGGCCGCCTGCATGGCCGCGACCATCGCCGCATCGCCGACCCGGCCGGTGAAGCGGGCGACGTCCGGGCCCAGGCCAGCGGCGGCGGCACGGGCCTTCAAGGCATCGGCATCCGGTCCGCCACCCAGCAGTTCGAGCATCACGGCCCTTCCCGGACGCGCCGCACGCACGCGGGCCACGGCGTCGATCAGCACGTCGATGTGGTAGTTCGGCTCCCAGCTGCGCAGACTCAGGATGCGGAAAGGCCTGTGTTCATCGGGTATCGCCGCGTTTGCGGCGTTATCGGCGTTATCGGCATCAGCCGCCGGCACGAAGCGTTCGGTGTCGGCACCCCAGAGGATCTCGTGGCGCGGGGCGACGGCACCGTCGCCGAACAAGGCCATGGCATCGAGCGCGTCCTGCGAGTCGGCGGTCATCAGGTCGGCCCGGCGCAGCGACCAGCCGACGATGTGGCGCATCACGGCGCTCTCGCGCGGCGTCACCAGGATGTCCGAGCCCCAGGCCGTCTGCACCACCGGGCCCCAGCCACAGGCCGCCGCCCACAGGCCGTAGCCGGTGACGTAGTGGCCGTGCACGATGCGCGGTCGCAAGGTGCCGGCCAGCCGGCGCACGGCTGGCAAGGCGCGGAACCAGCCCGCGCCGTCACGACCGGGCTGCAGCGGCACGACGGCGGCGACGCCCTCGATCGCGGCCGGCAGGCGGGTCGCAACGACCACGACATGGCCGCGCGCCACCATCTCGCGTGCCCAGCGCTGGGTGTGCACGCTGGAGGCGTCGCCGAAGATCAGCAAGGCACGATCCGGCGGGATACGCGCCAGGGCGTCGACAGCGTTCATGCGGGAACCGTCCGTGTCACCGCCACGACCGGCGGGTCCGACCAGGTGCACAAGGTGTAGAGGTAGTAGCCGAAGTAGCCGCTCATGGCCGCCGACAGGCACCAGCCCGCACCACGAAGGTCGCCCAGCCACAGGCCGATGCCCAGCGCCAGCACGAACAGCAGCTGGCCGAACAGCGCCAGCCGCAGTGCCCAGGCTTGCGCCTGCCAGGCCATGGTCACGACAGCCATCGGCGAGGCGATGAAGTGCAGGCCGATGTAGGGGCCCAGCGCGCGGGCCAGCTCGCCGGCCTCGCGCCAGCGTTCGCCAAAGGCCCAGGCAAACAGCGCCGGTCCGGCCAGCAGCAAGCTCACGGCGATCACGGCAGCGATGCCCCCCAGCACGGCGATGACCTGGCGCACCGCGCGGCGGGCGTCGGCCCCGCTGGTCGCGCCGGTCAGGCGCGGGTAGAGCGCCTGCGACACCGCCCCGCCGATCAACGACGCCGGCGCCTTCAGGTAGCGCAGCGCCAGGCCCCACAGGCCGACCGCCGGATCGCCGGCCCAGGCACCGATCAGCGCGACGGTGACGGTGTCCTGCAGGGCCCCGAGGAAGGCATGTGGTGTGTTGAGCAAGGGGAACTCGCGGTGCCGATGGGCCACCTCGCGCAGACGTTCGCGGTCGACCGCCACGACCCGTCGCCACGCGATGCCACCGCCCCACAGCGCCAGCAGCAGCGCACCGGCCAGGGCGCCCAGCAGCGGTCCGATGACCAGGCCGACCGAGCCGATCAGCGCCAGTCCCGCCAACAGCTGCAGCAGCGCGCCACCGCCGTGCTGGACCACGCGGCTGACGGCCAGCGGCAGGAAGCGCTGGCGCCGCGTCGCCCACATCGTGCCGAGTTGTGCCGCCCCTGCCGCGCCGACCGCCAGCGCCAGCCAGCCGGCGTGCGGCAACCAGCCCAGCGCGCCGGCCAGCGCACCGATCAGCCCCGCGAGCACGATGACGCCGATCAGCACGCGCACGGCAAGCGCCAGCAGCGCGTCGGCCTCGGCCTCGTCGCGGGCCATTGGCAGGGCGTAGTCGTAGCGGGCGCAAGCCACCACCGCGAAGTTGGCGGCGACGGCGGCGAAGGTGGTGTAGCGGCCGTAGTCCTCCGGGCTGTAGAGCCGCGCCAGCCAGGGCCCCAGCGCCAGCGGCAGGGCCTGGGCCAGCAAGGCGCCGGCCAGCAGCGTCAGCGTGGCGCGCGGCAAGGCGACCGGGTGGGAGGACATCGAGGCGGGTGAGGTGCGAGGCGCGAGCAAGGCCCGGACCGTCCGGGCAAGACCGTCGATTCTATGAACCCGACCCGAAGCGTCAGCATCGCAACCCTAAAATTGCTGACGCCACAACGAGTTAGCCATGACCGCTACGAACCCCAGCACCCCGCACGCCACGACCGCCGCACCGGTCTCGTCCGACGACAACCAGCTGATCGCCGAACGCCGCGACAAGCTCGCCGCCCTGCGCGAACAGGCCCGTGCCGCCGGCGCAGCGGTCTTCCCCAACGACTTCAAGCCGCGCGACCACGCCGCCGCGCTGCATGTGCGCCACGAGGGCCAGGACAACGAGGCGCTCGAAGCGGCCCCCGTCACCGCCTGCGTCGCCGGCCGGATGATGCTCAAGCGCGTGATGGGCAAGGCCTGCTTCGCGACGCTGCAGGACGGCTCGTCCGAAGGCAACCCGCGCATCCAGCTCTACATCACCCAGGACAACGTCGGACCCGAGCTGCTGGCCGCCTTCAAGCACTGGGACCTGGGCGACATCCTCGGCGCAGAAGGCACGCTGTTCCGCACCAAGACCGGCGAGCTGTCGATCAAGGTCACGACGCTGCGCCTGCTGACCAAGAGCCTGCGACCGCTGCCCGACAAGTTCCACGGCATGACCGATCAGGAGCAGAAGTACCGCCAGCGCTATGTCGACCTGATGACCGACGACGGTGCCCGCGCCCGCTTCCGCGCCCGCAGCAATGCCGTCGCCAGCATCCGCAGCTTCATGCTCCAGCACGCCTTCCTGGAGGTCGAGACGCCGATGCTGCACCCGATCCCGGGCGGCGCGAACGCCAAGCCCTTCGTCACGCACCACAACGCGCTGGACCAGGAGATGTTTCTGCGCATCGCGCCCGAGCTCTACCTCAAGCGCCTGGTGGTCGGCGGCTTCGAACGTGTGTTCGAGATCAACCGCAACTTCCGCAACGAAGGCATCAGCGTCCGGCACAACCCGGAGTTCACGATGATGGAGTTCTATGCGGCCTACTGGAACCACCACGACCTGATGGACTTCACCGAGCAGTTGCTGCGCCACGCCGCGCAGCAGGCGACGGGCTCGGCGCGGGTCACGTATGCGGGCAAGCCGGTGCATCTGGACGAGCCTTTCGCGCGGCTGTCGGTGCGTGACTCGCTGGTCGTCCATGCCGGCCTGAGCGAGGCCGAGGCCGATGACGCCGACGCGATCCATGCCCGTCTGAAGTCGCTGGGCGAAGAACCGCCGGCGCACTGGAAGCTCGCGCAGCTGCAGTTCGGCCTGTTCGAGGCGGCGGTCGAGGACAAGCTCTGGCAGCCCACCTTCATCATCGACTACCCCGTCGAGGTCTCGCCGCTGGCACGCGCCAGCGACGCCAACCCGGCCATCACGGAACGCTTCGAGCTGTTCATCACCGGGCGCGAGTTCGGCAACGGCTTCTCCGAGCTGAACGACGCCGAGGACCAAGCCGCGCGCTTCCACGCCCAGGTCGCCAACAAGGACGCGGGTGACGAGGAGGCGATGTTCTTCGACGCCGACTTCATCCGCGCGCTCGAATACGGCATGCCCCCCACGGGCGGCTGCGGCATCGGCATCGACCGCCTGATGATGCTGCTGACCGACTCACCCAGCATCCGCGACGTGGTGCTGTTCCCGGCGCTGCGGCGCGAAGCCTGATCGACGGTGATGCCGACGGAGATGCCGATGAACACGAACAACGCCTCCCTGTACCGCCGCCGTGACGTGCTCGCGCTGGCGGGCGCGACGCTGGCCGGTGCGGCCCTGCCCGGCCTGGCGCGGGCACAGGACGGCAAGACCGTCCGCCTGCTCGTCGGCTTCCCGGCCGGCGGCGGCACCGATGCCATTGCGCGCTTGCTGGCCGAGCGGCTCAAGGATCAGTTGGGCGTGACCGTCATCGTCGAGAACAAGCCCGGTGCCGGCGGCCAGCTGGCCGCGCAGGCGCTCAAGGCCGCGCCAGCCGATGGCACGACGCTGTTCCTGAGCCACGACCACACCATCTCCATCCTGCCGCTGGTGGTGCGCAACCCGGGCTACGAACCGGCGCGCGACTTCGTGCCGGTGGCCGGCTTCGCGACCTTCGTCAACGCGCTGGCCCTGTCGGGCGGCACGCCGGCACGCAGCCTGGCCGAACACGTCGCCTGGGTCCGCACGCAGGGCAAGGGCAAGGGCGCCATCGGCGTGCCGGCGCCGGCGTCGGTGCCGGAGTTCCTGGTGCAGGTGATCGGCCGCAAGTTCGACCTCGACCTGGTCGCCGCGCCCTACCGGGGCAGTGCGCCGATGCTGACGGACATGCTGGGCAACCAGATCGCGGCCGGCGTGGGCTCCATCCCCGACTTCATCGAGAACCACAAGGCCGGCAAGATCCGCGTGGTGGCCGTGCTGGGCAACAGCCGTCAGGCGGCCCTGCCGGACGTGCCGACCTTTGCCGAGCTGGGCTTGGCCGGCTTCGAGGACGTGCCCTACTACGGCGTGTTCGCACCGGCCGGCACGCCGCGCGCAGCGATCGACACCTTCTCGGCGGCGCTCGGCAAGGTGCTCGCCCAAGCCGATGTGCACGAGCGCCTGAGCGCCATGGGCCTGAGCGTCGGCCTGATGAGCGCCGCCCAGCTGGGCGAGCGCGAGGCCGCCTACGCCAAGGTCTGGCGCCGCATCATCGCGGACAGCGGCTTCAAGCCACAGTGAGCGGATCGCCCCGCGCGGGATCCTGCGCGGGTTCCTTTGCGAGGTTGGCGACGCGGCTCAGCGCAGCTCGAACTGCACCCGGGTCGTCGGCCCGCTGTCGCCGGACGGCCGCTCGGCCGTCAGCTGCGAGCGGTTGAGCAGCACCCGTTCGGCTGGCAGCTTCGCGGCCAGATGGGCCAGCACCCGGTCGCCGCGGGCATCGGCCAGTGTGCGCAAGGCGCGCTCCAGCTCGGCGGGTTCGAGCGGCGGGATCGGTGCTGTGGCGGCGGAAGCAGCCGACGCGGCTGAAACGGCCGATGCAGCAGACGCGGCCAACGCGGGCGCAGCCGCCACACGCGCGGCGCCGGCTGCTGCCTTCGTCCCCTCGGCCTTCATCGCCTCAGCCTTCATCGCCTGCGCCTTCAGGGCTTCGACATGTGCGGCCTGGATCGCCGCGCCGTCCAGCGCCGGATCGGCCCGGCCGGTCGCTTCGAGCTTCAGGGCCGGCTTGTCGATCAGGCGCTGCGCCAGCGCGTCCAGCCGCTCGCGGCCGGCGTCGTCCAGCTCGGCCGAACCGGGGGCGAAGGCCAGCGCGCTGGCCTCGTTGCTGTCGCCGCCGAACAGCATCGCGAAGGGCGCGGTCACCGCCTTCTCGATCAGGTTGACGACCACTTTCCAGATCACCCCGCCGACCGAGAACTGCGGGTCGTCCAACGTGCCCGACACCGGCATTCGGATGTCGATGACGCCGTTCTTGTCCTTGAGCAAGGCCACCGCCAGCCGCACCGGCAGCGAGGTCGCGTCCGGGCTGTCGACCTTGTCGCCAAAGGTCAGCTGGTCCAGGAAGAGCTGGTTCTCGGCCTGCAACTGGCCCTGCTCGATCTGGTAGCGCACGCTGACCGACATCGAGCCCTTCTCGATCGCGTAGCCGGCGTAGCGCTCGGCATAGGTGCTCATGCGGGTCAGCGCGATGCCGCGCGCCGAGGCCTCGATGTCGGTCGACAGCCGGGCGCCAAGCGGGTGCACACGCCCGGCGATGCGCAGCGGCGCGCCGTCGTCGAGCGCACCGGTCAGCGACAGCCGGGCCGGCTCCGGCGCGGCCGAACTGAGCGCCGACAGCTCGCCCTTGAGCTGGGTCAGCCGGGCCGAGTAGTTGGGCTTGATGAAGTTGTCGGTGAAGAACACGCCGCCGTCGCGCAAGGTCACGCCCTGCCAGCGCAGGTTGAGGACCGGGCCGGCGGTCGGTCCGACGAGATCGGGCTTCGGGACCGTGGCTGAAGCCGCACCTTGTGGCGTCGTGATCGACTGCGCCGCCGCGCCCCGTTCACGTTTGACGATGTCGGCCAGGTTCAGGTGCGCGTCGGGATGCAGGATCACCCGGGCCTGCAGGCCGTCCAGGCCGATGCGGCCAAAGTCGGCATCGAGCTGACCCCGCCCGGCGGCCGCTGCGCCTTGCCAGCGCGCGCTCAGGCCGTCCAGCCCGAAGCGGCGCCAGCGCACGAACTCGGCGCCGGTGACGCTGTCCTGGGTCTGCAGGCCGTCGAGGCTGAAGCGGCCGGCGTAGCTCGCGTCCAGCGCCTTCATCGCCGCCGGATCGGCCAGTGGCGAGGCGGGCGCCGACAGCTTGAGCTGGCCCTGGGTCGACACCCGCGCACCGATCAGCTGGAGGTTGACGTAGGGGTCCAGGTAGGCCTGCAGGGCCTGCAGGTCCAGCGCCTCGATCTCGATCTGGGCCTGCACGGCCAAGGGCACGGCAGGTGCGGAGGATGTGGCCGCTGTGGCCGCTGTGGCCGAAGCTGGCGGCAACAGCCCGCTGATGTCGCCCTTGAGCATGAGCCGCCCGCCGTTCGCGCTGTCCTTGGCCGAAGCCGCCCGTGTCGCGCCACTGGCGGCGAGCACGCGGGTGGCGAGGTCGAAGGTCCAGGGCGCGGCGGCCGGCTGGGCCAGCTTTTGCAGCGTCAACGCCAGCTCGTCGAGCGCCAGCCGCACGGGCGGCTGCTGCGTGTCGTCACGCAGGTGGATGGCGCAGCCCCGGCAGGTGAACGCGTCGAGCTGCCAGGCCAAGGGCGGGGCGGGTTCGGCCGACACCGCTTGCGACGCGGCAGACGCGGCAGACGCAGGCGTTGCCGCTGCCACGGGCTTGTCCGCTGCGGCAGGGTCGGTGACCGGCTGGCGAACCAGATCCAGCGTCAGACCGTCGAAGGCGACACGGCCGATGGCGTGCCGTGCCGCCAGCGGCTGGGTGTCGATGGCCTCGATGCGCATCTGCTGCCAGGCGGCGTCCACGCCCAGGCCAGGCAAGGCCAAGGCAAAACCGTCGATGGCGAGCTGGCCGCGCACGCGCAGTTCGGGCGGCTGCGGCGCCGGACGGGCCTCGAAGGCCACGGTCAGGTCGGTCGACACGCTGCCCTTGAGGCTGGACGGCGCCAGCGACGGCGGCAACACCGCCTGCAGCAGGCTGAGCCATTCAGCCAGCTGGATCTCGCGCCAGGCCAAGGCCAGATCGGCCGGACGCTCGGGGACGAAGGGCTTGGCCTCGCCGCCGAGCCGCAGCGAGCTGCCGTCGATGCGGGCCTCGATCAGCGGCTGCACCTCGGTAGCCACGTCCGCCGGCAGGTTGGACAGCATCGGCAGCGCCAGCCGCAAGGCCTCGACGCGGTGCTCAATCGGCCGGGCCGCGTCGCGGCCGTCGCGGTAGCGCAGGGCGCCGTCGGCCAGGGTCAGGTTGTGCAGGGCAAAACGGGCCGCATCGCCGGCCGGCTGGGGCGGCTCGGCAGCGGCACGTTCACGCAGGCGATCGACGATCGGGCTGAAGTTGAAGCGCTGCGCGTCCAGCCGCTCGACGTTCACCGCAGGCGCCTCGATCGTCAGGCGTTCGATGACCGGCGCACGCAGCCACAGGCTCTGCCGCACCGCGACGTCGGCCTGCAGCCGGCCCAGCGTGGCGACCGGCGCCTCAGCGGTGCCGATGCGCAGGCCCTCGACCGTCAACGCGACCTGCCACGGCGCGATGCCGATGCGCTCGATCGTCACCGGCACACCCAGCGCGTCGCGGGCAGCGGCCTCGGCCTTGTCCTTGACGAAACCGGGCAGCCAGACGCCGATCAGCACCGTCCACAGGACGGCCACGGCCGCCAGGCTGGCGGCGGTGATCAGCAGGCGTCGCCAGGGGCGGGACAGGGTGGGCGTGCGGGTCGTCGTGGCGGGGGTGTCGGTCATGTCGGTCGGGCCAGCCTGCAAGGCAAGAGCCCGACAGCGTAACGGCTAACCCAGGCGAGCGCCTCAGGCGACCTGGGCGGACGCAAGGCTCAGGTCCAGCCCGAGCGCGCCGAACAGGTCCTTCGGGTCGGCCTGCTGTGGCATCAGCGCCAGCGGCTCGCCCAGGCCCAGTTCGCGCGCGCTGTCGCGCAGCCAGCGCAGGGCGGAGAAGTCCTCCAGCGCGAAGCCGACCGAGTCGAACACCGTCACCTCGTCGGCGCTGCGGCGGCCGGCGGCCTGGCGGGTCAGCACGCGCCAGAACTCGGTCACGCCGAAGTCGGCCGGCATCTGCTGGATCTCACCCTCGATGCGGCTCTGTGGCTCGTATTCGACGAAGACGCGCGCGCGTTCGAGGATGGCCGGGTCCAGCTCGGTCTTGCCCGGGCAGTCACCGCCGACCGCGTTGAGGTGCATGCCCGGCGCGACGTGCTGCGGCTGCAGGATGGTCGCGCGGGTCTTGTCGGCCGTGACGGTGGTGACGATGTCCGCGCCCTGCACCGCCTGGTCGACGCTGTCGCAGGCGATCAGGCGCAGCCCCGGCACGCCAGCCAGCGCGCGCTGCAGGCGGGCGGTGGCCGCGCGGTCGACATCGAACAAGGCGATCTCGGCGATGCCCACCAGGTGGTGGAAGGCCAGCGCCTGGAACTCGCTCTGCGCGCCGTTGCCGATCAGCGCCATGCGCCGGCTGCCCGGCCGCGCCAGTGTGCGGGCGGCCAGCGCCGACATCGCGGCGGTGCGCAGCGCCGTCGTCAGGGTCAGTTCCGACAGCAGCAGCGGCAGGCCGGTGGCGACCTCGGCCAGCACGCCAAACGCCATCACGGTCGGCAGGCCGGCGCGTGTGTTGCCGGGGTGGCCGTTGACGTATTTGAAGCTGTAGAGCGAGGCGTCCGCGATCGGCATCAGCTCGATCACGCCCTGGCGCGAATGTGCCGCCACACGCGGCGTCTTGTCGAAGTCGGACCAGCGGCGGTAGTCGGCGTCGAGGTAGCCGGCCAGTCGCTCGAAGGTGCCAGCGATGCCTTGCGTGGCGACGATGCGGGCAACGTCGCGGGGCGACAGAAACGTGGGGGCGGTCATGGGGCGTGTCTCCAAGGTCGGGTCGGCGTCTGGGTCCGACGAATGAAGACGATTCTTTGAGCGAGGCGCGCCAGCCGCCAGCCGGCAGAACGCTGCGTTTTCGTCAGGCCTTTGGCAAAACGGCAGCGCCTGCTGACAATCTGCACAAAAGGGGACTGCCATGGACACCGTCGACCTGCAGCTCATCGGCCTGCTGCGCGCGAACGCCCGCGAGAGCATCGCCAACCTGGCGCACCGGCTGGGCGTCTCGCGCGGCACCGTCAGCAACCGCATCGCCCGGCTGGAAGACGCTGGCGTGATCGTCGGCTACACGGTGCGGCTCAAGCCCGATGTCGAGACCACCCAGATCAGCGCCTGGACCAGCATCGCCGTCGAAGGCAACCAGACCCGCGCCGTGATCGCCACGCTGCTGGGCGAACCCGGCGTGACCGCCCTGCACGACACCAACGGCCGCTGGGACCTGCTGGCCGAACTGCGCGCCGCCAACCTGCAGGAACTCGCGGCGGTGCTCGAACGTGTCCGCCTGATCAAGGGCATCGGCGCGACCGAGACGAGCATCCATCTGCAGACCTATCGGGTGGGGTGAACCGCCCCCCGCCCTCCGGGCCCCTCAGCGCTGGCTGCGCGCCTTGCGGCCGTCGAACTCCGCCAGCTGCGACTTGAGCAGCACGAACAGCAGGCGGGCGTCGGCCTCGCTCATGCTGAGGACGTGCATGGGCTCGCGGTCATCGGGCGGGAATTGCTGGATGAACAGGCCGTCGAAGCCGATGTCCACCAGGCCGTGCGTGTTGCTGGCCGATTTCCAGCGCTGGACTTCGATGCGGGTGATCTTCTTCGTGGCCATGGTCGGTGCCGCGCTGGCCTCAGACGTTGAACAGGAAGTTCATCACGTCGCCGTCCTTGACGACGTATTCCTTGCCTTCGGCGCGCATCTTGCCGGCGTCCTTGGCGCCCTGTTCGCCCTTGAAGGCGATGAAGTCCTCGTAGGCGATGGTCTGGGCGCGGATGAAGCCACGTTCGAAGTCGGTGTGGATCACGCCTGCCGCGTTGGGCGCGGTGTCGCCGATGTGGATGGTCCAGGCGCGCACTTCCTTCACGCCAGCGGTGAAGTAGGTCTGCAGGCCCAGCAGCTTGAAGGCGGCGCGGATCAGGCGGTTCAGGCCCGGCTCGTCCTGGCCCATCTCGGCGAGGAACATGGCGCGGTCCTCGTCCTCCATCTCGGACAGCTCGGACTCGGTCTTGGCGCAGATCGCCACCACCGGCGCGCCCTGGGCGGCCGCGTAGGCCTTCAGGCGGTCGAGCAGCGGGTTGTTCTCGAAGCCGGTCTCGGAGACGTTGCCGACGAACATCGCCGGCTTGGCGGTGATCAGGCACAGCGGCTTGACGATGACCAGCTCTTCCTTGCTGAAGTCGATCGAGCGAACCGGGCGGGCCTCGTCCAGCGCGGCCTGGCACTTCTCCAGCACCTTGACCAGCGCGGCGGCTTCCTTGTCGTTGCCCGAGCGGGCGGCCTTGTTGTAGCGGTGCAGGCTCTTTTCGACGGTGCCCAGGTCGGCCAGGCACAGCTCGGTCTGGATCACCTCGATGTCGGCGATCGGGTCGACCCGGCCGGCCACGTGGATGACGTTGTCGTCCTCGAAGCAGCGCACCACATTGACGATCGCGTCGGTCTCGCGGATGTGGCTGAGGAACTGGTTGCCCAGGCCTTCGCCTTTGCTGGCACCGGCCACCAGACCGGCGATGTCGACGAACTCGACGATGGCCGGGACGATGCGCTCGGGCGAGATGATCTCGGCCAGCTTGCCCAGCCGCGGATCGGGCACTTCGACCACGCCGACGTTGGGCTCGATGGTGCAGAAGGGGTAGTTCTCGGCGGCGATGCCGGCCTTGGTCAGCGCATTGAAGAGGGTGGACTTGCCCACGTTGGGCAGGCCCACGATGCCGCACTTGAGGCTCATGTCGGGATCTCGGGAGGTTCGGGTCGGCATCGCCCGAGCGGGCGACGGAGAAGCGCGGATTGTAGGTTTTGCACACCTGCGCGCCGACGGCTGCGGCCGAGTCTGGCGACACTGGCGCGATGAAGCACTCACCTCACCTGGCAGCGATCGGCCTGCTGCTGACCTCGCTCGCCCTGCCTGGCATCGCCCTGGCCTGGGGCCACACCGGCCATGAACTGATCGCCGACCTGGCGCAGTCGCGCCTGAGTCCCGCCGCCCATGCCGAGGCTCGCCGCTTGCTGGCGCTGCGCGGTGCGAGCCGGCTGGCCGAGGTCGCGACCTGGGCCGACGAGTTCCGCACCGCGACGACCGCCCGCTGGCACTACGTCAACCTGCCGCCTGACCGCTGCGAGTACAAGCCGGCCGAGCACTGCATGAAGGGCCAGTGCGCGGTCGAAGCGGTCAACCGCCAGCTGGCGGTGCTGGCGCTCCATCAGGACGACGACGAACGGGCGCAAGCGTTGCGCTACGTCGTCCACCTGGTGGCCGACCTGCACCAGCCGCTGCACGCCGGCCGCGCCGATGACCGTGGCGGCAACACCTTTCAGATCCGCTGGGGCACGCAGGGCTCGAACCTGCACGCGCTGTGGGACTCCGGCCTGATCGAGTCCCGCCCCGGCGGCACGCCAGCCCTGCGCCGCGACGTGCTGAAGCAGGCCCGAAAGCCTGCCCCCGGCTCATCCCCCGCCGACTGGGCCGAAGCGTCCTGCCGCATCGCCCGCGCCGACGGCTACTACCCGCCCGCGCACAAGATCGATGGGGCCTACGCGCAACGCTGGGACGCCGTGCTGGTCCAGCAGATCGATCTGGCGGCCAGCCATCTGGCGGAGGTGCTGGAAGACGTGCTGCTCAGGGACCGCTGACGGTCAGCGCGCGCCGCCCAGCACCCAGGTCGCATGAGGTGAGAAAGAGAAGCACAAGCGGAGAAGAGAAACGACGGGCGTGGAAACGGGCAGGCTCAGCGCGTCTGCGCCAGCCGGATCTGGAAGCGGGCGCAGCAGCCTGTGCATGGCCGTGGTGGTGCGGGTGCCGGTACCAATCGCGCCGTCAGAACCTCACCGTGCCCCGAACCCCCTGACCCACCCGCAGCGTGCGGCCGATGCCGTCGACGATCACCGCGTTCATGCCGAAGGTGATGGCGCCGTCCAGGCGCGGGTCGGCGCGGTAGCCCATCAGCGTCAGGCCGGGTTCGACGCCGCGCACACCCGTGGCGGGATCGACGTCGGGCATGGGGCAGCGCGGGCAGGGCTTGACCAGTCGCAGCACGACAGGGCCGTCGTCGGTGCTGATGTGCAACTCGTCGAGGTTGTCTTCGGCGTGCGCGTCCAGGCCATCAAGCACGAGGTTGGGACGGAAGCGGGCCATCTCCACCGGCGGCAGGTTCTGGTCGGCCAGGCGGCGGTTGAGGTCGGCCAGCGAGGCGGTCGAGATCACCAGGATCGGGTAGCCGTCGGCAAAGCCGTTGAGGGCCTCGATGTCGCCGGTTCGCGCGCGGCTAGACGGGCGGTGCATGGCGGGGTGGGTGACGACCAGGCGGGCCGGCTCGCCGAGGAAGTCGCTGAACCAGCGATCGGCGGCCGGGTCGACCGCGAGGGCCTCGAAGCGGTCGCCCCAGACATCGACCCGCACCGGACGCGCCACCGGCGGCTCGATCGGCACCGACAGCGGCGCGCAGCCCGGCGCCTGCACATGCAGCCGGCCACCGTCGACGACGGCGCGCAGCAGGGCCATGCGGGGGTGTTCACGCTGGCTGTGGAAGTCGCCCTGCGGGTCGACCAGCATCCAGCGGCGGTCGTGCTCGAAACCGGTCGTCGTCAACAGGACGGCATCGAGGTTGACGACCGCGCCGGACTTCAGCGGGTGCGCGTGCAGGCTGGCGATGCGGGCGGCGCTGCTGCCGTCGTCGTTGTCGTTGTCGTTGTCGTTGTCGTTGTCGTTGTCGTCGTGGTCCGCGCCTGCGTGGGATTCGTTCGTGTTCATGGGCCTTCCCGTTCGGTTGCCGTGGGCTGATCCAGCGCAAGTGCCGGCCTTTCGCGATTGTGGCGAGCCCGGCGCCCGACCGGTCGCGCGGGGGGTGCTCCCTACAATCCGGCGCCATGAACAGCACGGCTTCCCGACCCCTCGACGTGTGCATCCGCGGCCAGGGCGCGGTCGGTTCCTGTCTGGCGCTGGCGCTCAGCCGGCAGGGCTGGCAGGTTGGATTGGCGGGATTGGCGGGACCGGCAGGACCGGCAGAAACCGCCAATGGCCACACACCGCGTCGCGAACCGGATGTGCGGGCCTATGCCCTGAATGCCGCATCGATGGGGCTGTTGCGCGAGTTGCGGGTCTGGGACGCCTTGCCCGCCCACGCGATCACCGCCGTCGACACGATGGATGTGCGCGGCGACGACGGCGGCCGGCTTGGCTTCAGCGCCTGGACCCAGTCGGTCGATGCGCTGGCCTGGATCGTCGATGCGGCCGCGCTGGACGAGGCCCTGGCGCAGGCGCTGCATTTCGCGCCGCATGTGCAGCGGCTGAAGGCGGACGACGCGCGGGTGCAACCGACCCACGCGGGCGCGGCCTTCGACCCGACCCGTCCGCTGCTGGCGGTCTGCGAAGGCCGTGACTCGGCGACCCGCGACATCCTCGGCGCCGACTGGCACAAGCACGGCTACGGCCACCAGGCCATCGCCGCCCGGCTGGTTGCCGACGTGCCCCACCAGGGCGTGGCGCGGCAGTGGTTCCGCAGCCCGGACATCCTGGCCTTGCTGCCCTTTGACCGGCCGGAGCCGACGCGCTCTTACGCGCTGGTCTGGTCGCTGCCGGACGCGATGGTGGCCGAGCGCCTGGCGCTCGACGATGCCGGTTTCGAGGCGGCCCTGAACGAGGCCAGCGGCGGCGCGGCCGGCACCTTGCGGCTGGCCGGCCCGCGTGTCGCCTGGCCCTTGATGCTGGCGCAGGCGCGGCGCTGGTGTGGCCCCGGCTGGGTGCTGCTGGGTGACGCGGCGCATGCCGTGCATCCGCTGGCCGGACAAGGCCTGAACCTCGGTCTGGGCGACGTGCGCGCCCTGGTCGACGTGCTGGTTGCCGCCCGCGCCGACACGCCCTGGCGTGCGGCTGGCGACGAGCGCACCTTGCGCCGCTATGTGCGGCAGCGGCAGGCGCCGACCCGCGCGATGGGCACGCTGACCGATGGTCTGCTGCACCTGTTCGCGGCCCCTGACGCGCCGCTGCGCAGCCTGCGCAACGCCGGCATGTCGGCGGTCGACCGGCTCGGCCCGGTCAAGCGCTGGTTGACCGCGCGCGCGCTGGACGCCTGAACGGTGGCCCGCCCGGGCGCGGCGGGCAGCCGGTCTGCGCCACCCGTCACACCCTGGCGGCAACGCGGACGCGGGGGCGCCACTACCATCTTCGTTTTCTTGATCTGACCGGAACACCCCATGAAGCTGCGCGCCCTTGCCGCCCTCGCCCTGTCGCTCTGCGCGGCGCTGTCGGGCGCCGCCCGCGCCGATGAAGCGGTCATCCGCAAGAACCTCGCCGAGCGCTACCCGACCCTGCCGGCCATCGACGAGGTCCGCGCCGCGCCGATGCCGGGTCTGTTCGAGGTCCGCCTGGGCACCGACGTCGTCTACACCGATGCCAAGGGCGCCTACCTGATCCAGGGCGAGATCATCGAGACGGCGACCCGCCGCAACCTGACCGAAGAACGTGTCGCCAAGCTGACCGCGATCGACTTCGCCAGCCTGCCGCTGAAGGACGCGATCGTCTGGAAGAACGGCAAGGGCAGCCGCAAGATCGTCGTGTTTGCCGACCCGAACTGCGGCTATTGCAAGAAGCTGGAAAAGGACCTGCTCAACGTCAAGGACGTGACTGTCTACACCTTCGTGATCCCCATCCTCGGCGGCGACTCGCCGGACAAGTCGCGCGACCTCTGGTGCGCCAAGGACAACACCGCCGCCTGGCGCGCCTGGATGGTCGACGGCGTGCGGGCGCCGAAGTCCATGGGCGCGGGCTGCGACACCGCCGCGATCGAGCGCAACAGCGCCCTGGCGCGCAAGTTCAAGGTCACCGGCACGCCGGCCATCGTGTTCGAGGACGGCACCCGCGCACCAGGCGCGATCCCGGCCGCCGAGGTCGAGCGCCGCATCCTGGCCGCAGCGAAGTCCTGAGCGGACCGCCCGCCTCAACGACAACGCCCCGCATGCGGGGCGTTGTTGATGGTGGGTCCGGACGCCGGACCCGGCTGCATCAGCGGTGCGTGAAGGTCGGCGGACGCTTCTCGAGGAAGGCGCCCATGCCCTCCTTCTGGTCGGCGCTGGAGAACAGCGCGTGGAACAGCCGGCGCTCGAACAGCAGGCCCTCGGACAGCGGCGACTCGTAGGCGCGGTTGACGCTCTCCTTGACCGCCATCAGCGCCAGCGTCGAGTAGCCCGACAGCGTCTGGCCGATCTTGTCGGCCTCGGCATGCAGTGCTGCGGCGGGCACCACACGCGAGACCAGCCCGGCGCGCTCAGCCTCGGTGGCGTCCATCATGCGGCCGGTCAGGGCCAGATCCATGGCCTTGCTCTTGCCAACCGCACGCGGCAGGCGCTGCGTGCCGCCGGCACCAGGAATGATCCCCAGCTTGATCTCGGGCTGGCCGAACTTCGCGGTGTCGGCCGCGATGATCAGGTCACAGGCCATCGCGACCTCGCAGCCGCCGCCCAGCGCAAAGCCGGCGACCGCCGCGATGACGGGCTTGCGGACCTGGCGCAGGGTGTCCCAGTTGCGCGAGATCAGGCCCTTGCGGTAGGCGTTGGGGAAGTCGAAGGGGTGCATCAGCGCGATGTCGGCGCCGGCCGCGAAGGCCTTCTCGCTGCCGGTCAGCACGATGCAGGCGACGCTGTCGTCGGCATCCAGCGCCAGCAGCGCGGCGCCAAGCTCGTCCATCAGCGGATCGTTCAGCGCATTGAGCGCCTTGGGCCGGTTCAGCGTGATCCAGCCGTAGCGCATCTCGCCGGCGCCGGGGCGGGTCTCGACGAGGATGTTCTCGTAGGTCGGGGTGCTCATGGGGGACGGGTCTCCTGGGGTGCGGCTTGAAGCAGAAGACTATAGCGACGGGCCCTCACGGCAAGCTGTCGCGCCCCGCAGGCCAGCGCCGGGCCGCCCCAAGAGGCCTGCGCATCCCCCCGGGGGATCGGTCGGCACACCCGCCGACGAAGCTGTCGCACCCCGCAGGCCAGCGCCGGGCCGCCCCAAGCGGCCTGCGCATCCCCTTGGGGGATCGGTCGGCGTACCCGCCGACCGAGGGGCTCCATCAACCCCCTTGCTCCGGCGCCTTCTCCAAGCGCAAGTCCACCCACGTCTGCGCATCCTGCTCGATGCGGATGCGCACCGGCAGCATCTGCAGCGCCGGGGCGTACCACATCTGCGCGGTCAGGTTGCCGCCCTCGGCGCGGCGGCGTGGCTTGACGTGCAGGGTCTCGAGCGGGCCGACCGGCGTTTGTTCGACCACCTGTTCGGCGACCTCGTAGACCCAGGGATCGACCCGGTTGGGCAGGGCCAGCGCGAAGGCCATGGCCTGGCCCTTCTGCGCCAGCTCGGGCCGGGTGCGCAGCAGGTAGATGATCTGGATGAACTGGCTGGCGGTGTCCTGCACGTCGGCCTGAAAGGGCACCGACTCGCCGCGCGCCAGCCGGATGCCGGCCGGCCCGAAGGCCATCGTCAGCTGGCGGTCGCGGCCGATGATCTGCGTCGTGAGCTGCTCGTAGCGCTGCGGCGCCAGCCCGTCGGGCGTGATGCGGCCTTCGCTGCTCATGCGCCGGGTCATCAGCGGCGCGAAGGACGGGCCGACCGTCACGCTCAGATGGACCTGGTAGCGTTGCGCGTCGACCCGCAGCCACTCGACCTCGGCCTGGCCATGGACCTCGCCTCGGTACCAGCCGGTCAGGCGGTAGCTCAGGCGGGTGGACGCGGGCCAGGTGAACTCGGGCAAGCCGGGGCGGTCGGCGGTGGAGGCAGACGCAGACGACGACACCGACGCAGAAGCTGCCGCTGATGCCGTCGCCTGTGCTGCCATTTCCGACGCCGCCCGGGCCGCGGCAGCGGCCTGTTCGGCGCTCGCGGCAGCCGCCACGGCAGACGCCGCCGCCGAAGCGGCGAGTTCGGCCTCCGCTCGACGTGGTTCGACAGCGGCGCTGGCCGCCTGTTCAGCGGCGACCATGTCCGGGTTGGCATCGGCCGCCGAAGACGCCGATGGAGCCGGCGCTTTTGGCGCTTCCGATCGGGACGCGACACGGCGCGGCGCGACGTGGGGCGGGGCAGCCTGCACCTGCACCGGCGCGGCCGGCGCCAGCACGCGGTCGAAGCGGACCGCCGTGCGCTGGATCGCCGGTGCCATCAGGCTGGGCGACTGCAAGGCGTCCCGCAACGTGTCCACCAACCAGACATGGCCGGCCAGCGCCAGCAGCAGCGCGACCGCCCATGCCGGCGTCAGGCGACGCCAGGCAGGCTTCATCCGCCGCTCGGCGCGGCCCAGGCGCTGCGGCGGCGCAGTGTCACGGCGGTGGCCTTGTCCTGCGGCGACAGCGCCACCAGGCCGGCCGGACGCGAGGCCGGCAGCGTCAGTGTCAGCACGCGGCGATCGCGCGCGACCAGCAGCGGCTGGGCCTGGTCGAGCCCGCCGTAGAGCAGCAGGTCGTCCAGCCGCGCCAGTCGCCAGCCGTTGAGCGCCAGCAGCTCGTCCCCGGCGGCCAGGCCGGCACGTTCGGCCGCGCTGCCGCGTTGCACCGCCTGGACCTTGAGGCTGCCGTCGGCCACCCGGGCGCCCAGGCGCTGGGCAACGGTCGGCGGTTCGTGGCGCCAGGCGTAGCCCAGCACGTCGGCCAGCAGGCTGGCCAGCGGCAGCTCGTCGGTGCCGCGCACCAGCGCCTCCAGTTCGGCGGCCCAGGCCTGCGGGTCGCGCCGCCGGCCGACCGCCTGCAGCGCGGCGGCGATGTCATCGTGCGTGACCGGTCCGTCGTGGCCGGCGGCCGCGCCGCTGGTCTGCCAGAGACAGCGCATGACCTCGTCGAGCGAGCCCCGGCCCTCGCCACGCAGGCGCAGGTCCAGCGTCAGCGCCACCAGCGCGCCCTTGGTGTAGTAGCTGACGGTCGCGTTGGCGCTGTTCTCGTCCGGGCGGTAGTACTTCAGCCAGGCGTCGAACGAGGCCTCGGCGACGCTCTGCACCTGCCGGCCGGGGGTGGCCAGGACCTGGTTGATCGTTTTGGCCAGCAGCTTGAGGTAGCGGGCCTGGTCGATCAGGCCGGTGCGCAGCAAGAACAGGTCGTCGTAGTAGCTGGTGAAGCCCTCGAAGAACCACAGCAGCTCGGTGTGGTTCTCGCGGCCCAGGTCGTAGGGCAGGAACTCGGCCGGCTTCAGGCGCTTGACGTTCCAGGTGTGGAAGTACTCGTGGCTGATCAGCCCGAGCAGGGTCACATAGCCCTCGCTCATCTCGCTGGCCGACTGGCCGCGGCGCGGCAGGTCGCGCCGGCCGGCGATCAGCGCGGTGCTGTTGCGGTGCTCCAGGCCGCCGTAGCCGTCGTCGACCAGGGCCAGCTGGAACACGTAGCGTGTGAACGGCGGCGGCTGGTCGCCGTGCCAGAAGCGGATCTCGGCCTCGCAGATGCGCTGCGTGTCGGCCAGCAGCCGCTCGCCGTCGAAGCCCGGCGCCGCACCGGCGACGACGAACTCGTGCGGCACGCCGCAGGCCTCGAAGCGGCCGATCCAGAACGGGCCCAGCTCGAAGGGATGGTCGATCAGCGCGTCATAGCTGGGTGCGGCGTAGCCCTTCTTGGGCGTGCCGTCCAGGCCGGTCGAGACCTGCCAGCCCTCGGGCAGATCGCCCAGCGTGACAACGTGTTCCTCGTCCTCGCGGCCGGCGGCGCTCAGGAACAGGCTGGTGCCGTTGAAGAAGCCGCGTTGCGTGTCCAGCCAGGCTGTGCGCACCGAGGCGTCGAAGGCGTACACGAGCCAAGTGACCGTCAGTGCAGCCCGGCCGCTGCAGTCGATCTCCCAGCTGCACTTGTCGATCTGGCGCAGCGGCCGGGCCTCGCGGCCCTGTCGTGCCTCCAGACCACTCAGGTGGCGCGAGAACTCGCGCACCAGGTAGCTGCCGGGAATCCACACCGGCAAGGTCAGCCGCTGGCGCGGCGCGGGCTGCGCCAGCGTCAGCGTGACGCGGTAGTGGTGGGCATGCAGATCGGCCAGTTCGACGTGGTAGCGGACCATTTGGGCCTCAGTAGCTCGCGGCCGCCAGGAAACAACTCAGGCTGGCGACCAGGGTCAGCCGGAAGCGCAGCGTCAGCCACGCGCCCAGACCGTGCGCAGGGTAGCTGCGGCGGTCGACCAGGTAGCAGGCGACCAGCGACAGCCCCGCGATGATCAGCCCGGCGTGGGCCGGCAGCAGCATCGCAAACCAGGCCGCCAGCGAAGGCATGACGCCCCAGGCAAAGGGCACCGGCGACGGCACGCTCGACCGCATGCCCAGGCCCCAGTGGATGCCGCCCAGGAAGGACACGATCAGCGCGGCATAGGCCATCAGGCCGTGGAAGACAAAGTCCAGCACCGCGCCCTCGTGCAGGTCGGCCGGGATCAGCATCGTCAGCAGGGCGCCGAGCACAAAGGGCGCCAGTCCGGCATGGGCCAGCTTCAGCGCGACGGGGTTGGGGAGGATGGGGGCGGCGACGGGAGAGCTGGACGAGGGCACGATCGGGGCGGCGCCGGAGGGCGCGGGGCTGAAGTCGGTGGACGGGAAGGTTCGACGTGACGAATTGTCACCGGCCCCGCCGGTCCATCCGATGCCAACGGCCTTGTCGGACGTTCAGCCCGTCACGGCACCAGCCACTGTGGCAACTCGCCGCGCGCAAAACGGGCGCGCCGGTGGCCTTGCGCATGCAGCTCCAGCCAGTCGATCGCCTCAACCGTGGCGGTCAGCACCGCAAAGGACTCGCGCACACGCTCGGGCGCCAGCGGGGCCGCCGATGCCTCCAGCGGCGAGCCGGGTGCGAGGGGCGAGAGGTAGTCGTGGGCGGCAGGCCGGTGCCGGATCAGCGCCCAGCGCGCGGTCACGTCCAGCCCGTCGGTGGCGACGTCGACGCGGCAACGCAGCCGCAGCTGCCAGCCCAGCGGCTCGCTCCAGCACAGGATCTGCCCGCGCGGATCGGCCCGCAGCTGAGCCACCTTGGGCGACCGCGCGTCGGCATAGAAGACCAGCTCGCGGCGGTCGACCTGGAGGTCGCGCAGCACGATGCTGCGCACCTCCGGGCCGTCCTCGCCGACATTGGCAAGGGCGGCACGGCGCCACGGGTGGGCCGGCCGACCGGCCGCGGCCCGGTGGTGCACCGCGCGGTCCAGTTCGGTCCAGATCATGGCTTCGATCAGGGACAGATCGGTCGGACGCGGTGCGATCGCGTCCTCGAGCAGGCTGGCGTCGTTCATGCAGGTACTCCTGACGGCAGACCGTAAACCCGAGCGGCGGTCGGCGGACTCCGGATCAACCAGCAGCAGGGCGTCGGATCGCAGCGGATTTGTTCGCCGTCAAACCGGTCGTCGTCGCCGGCCGGCGTCAGGGCTTGCTGGCGATGCCGCCCACCACGCCGTCGACCAGAAAGTCCATCTTGGCGAGCGCCTCTTCCTTCATCGTGCCGCTGGCCTGACGGACGCGGCCAGACTGGTCGACGATGCGGCCCGAGAAGGGCTGCAGCTTGCCCATCGCGATGGCCCGTTCACGCTCGCGCACCTGGTGGGCGACGTCGGCCGGGACTTTCTTGTTGAAGGGCGCCAGCTTGATGACGCCGTCGCGCAGGCCGCCCGAGTAGGGCTGCGGCTTCCAGCGGCCGGCACGCACATCGCTGGCGACCTTGGCATAGCGCTCGCCCCAGACGTGCGTGACGCTGGTCAGCTGCGCGGTCGGCGCGATGTGGCTCATGTCGCTCTGGTAGCCCAGCAGCATCACGCCCTTCTCCTCGGCCAGTTGCGGGATGGCGGTCGAGCCGCTGTGGTGGGTCAGCGTGTCGGCACCCTGGGCGATCAGGGCCAGCGCGGCCTCGCGCTCGCGGGCCGGGTCGAACCAGGTGTTGAGCCAGCTGACCTTGACCTGCGCCTTCGGGTTGGCCGCGCGCATGCCCAGCGTGTAGGCGTTGATGCCCTGGACAACCTCCGGGATCGGGAAGCCGGCGACGTAGCCGCTGACACCCGTGCGGCTCATCTTGCCGGCCATGTAGCCGGCCAGCCAGCGGCCCTCGTGGAAGCGGGCGTTGTAGACGTTGAGGTTGGGCGCGGTCTTGTAGCCGCCCATGTGCTCGAAGCGGACCTGCGGGTAGTCCTGCGCCACCCGCAGCGCCGGCTCCAGGTAGCCGAAGCTGGTCGCGAAGATCAGCTGGTAGCCCTGCGCGGCAAGGTCGCGCATGACCCGTTCCGAGTCCGGTCCTTCGGCAACGTTTTCGACGTAGGTGGTCTGCACCGCCGCGCCGAGCCGGCGTTCCATGTCCAGCCGGCCCATGTTGTGCTGGTAGGTCCAGCCGGCACTGCCGACCGGGCTGACGTAGACGAAGGCGACCTTGATCGGCAGCGCATCGGCGGCCACCGCTGGGGTGCCCGACAGCGCCAGAACCGCAGCGCTCAACGTGCAGGACCAGACGCAAGAGAGGAGCGCACGGCGTGCGCCCGGGAGGTTTTTGTACATGGTGTTCCTCGACATGGCCCGGTGGGATGACGCCACCGGCGCGGGCTCGCGGGTGGCGCAAAGGCGTTGAAAAGCACAAGCCGCCGGGGCGCAAGGGCACCAGCGGCTCGGGGGCGCGGATTGTCTCAGAGCGCCGTCCGGCGAGACCTTGTCGCCCTGGCGACTGCCCGGCTGGCCCGGCATCCGGCGCGCCCCGGTCGCGCCGCTATCCTGCCCGGCCATGGACTCCCCGGACCCGATCCCGTCGATCACTCAAAGGATCACCGGCCTGGTGCTGGCCGGCGGTGAAGGCCGGCGCATGGGCGGGCTGGACAAGGGCCTGCAGGCGCTCGCGGGCAAGGCGCTGGCGCGCCATGCGGCCGAACGGCTGGCACCGCAAGTCGGCACGCTGGCGATCAATGCCAACCGCCACCTGGACGACTATCGCGCCTGGGGCTGGCCGGTCTGGGCCGATGCCTTGCCCGATGGCGTGCCGCCCCGCCCCGGTCCGCTGGCCGGCTGGCTGACCGGCCTGCAGCAGGTCCGCACGCCCTGGCTGCTGACGGTGCCGTGCGACACGCCCGCCTTCCCGCTTGACCTGGCCGCACGCCTGGCCGCCGCGCTGCTGGCCGAAGATGCCGAGCTGGCCGTCGCGGCCACGCCCGACACCGCGACATCCGACACCGCGACGTCCGACCCGGGGGCGCCGACCCTGCGTCCCCAGCCGGTCTTCTGCCTGCTGCGCCGCGAACTGGCCCTGCCGCTGGCCGACGCGCTGCGCGACGGCGAACGGCGCGTGATGCGCTGGGCCGGCAGTCGCCGCGTGGCGATCGTCCGCTTCGACGACGTCACCGCCTTCGACAACCTCAACACACTGGCTGACCTGCATGCTCCCCGCTGACCTTGACGACCCCTCCCGCTCGCCCCAGGAAGCGGCCGCCCGACAGGTCGCCGCCGAGGCCGTCACCCATGCGGCGACGATGCCCGACCACTGGCCGCGCGCCAGCATCCTGGTGGTCGACGACGAGCCCGGCATGCGCCACTTCCTGGAAAAGGCGCTGGCCCCTCGGGTGCGCGAGGTCATGGGCGCCGGCTCGGCCGAGGAGGCCGAGCAACTGCTGCGCAGCCACCGTTACGACCTGGTCCTGCTCGACATCGCCCTGCCCGGCCGCAACGGCATCGACCTGCTCAAGGACATGCGCGCCCAAGGCATCACCGCCGAGGTGGTGCTGATCACCGCCTTCGCCGACCTCGAGACCGCCATCGAGGCGCTGCGCGCCGGTGCCGGCGACATGCTGCTCAAGCCCTTCCGCCTGACCCAGGTGCTGGGCGCCGTGCGGCATGGCCTGGAACGCGCCCAGCTGCGGCGCGAGAACTGGGTGCTGCGCCGCAACCTGACGCAACGCACGCCGCCGGCGGACGGGCTGGTCGGACAGTCCATCGTGATCAAGGGCCTGCAAGCGGCGCTGCGGCGGGTCGCGACGGTTGATTCGACGGTGCTGCTGACGGGCGAATCCGGCACCGGCAAAGAACTCGCCGCGCTGGCCCTGCACCGCCTGAGCGCCCACGCCGCCGCACCCTTCGTGCCGGTCAACTGCGCCACCACCGCGCCGGCCCAGCTGGAGGCCGAGCTGTTCGGCCACGGCGGTCAGGGCCCCGGTCGCGAAGGCCTGTTCGTGATGGCGCACGGCGGCACGCTCTTCCTCGACGAGGTCGGCGAGCTGCCGGCCGCCCTGCAGGGCACGCTGCTGCGGGTGCTGGAGGACCGCCGCGTGCGCGCGCCCGGCAGCGAGCGCAGCGTGCCGGTGGACGTGCGCATCGTCGCGGCCACCAACCGGCCGCTGGCCGACGATGTGAGGGACGGCCGCTTCCGTGCCGACCTCTACTACCGCCTGCAGGTGGTCGAGCTGCGCCTGCCGCCGCTGCGTGCGCACAAGGAGGACATCCCCGACCTGGTCGCCCACTTCATCGACACGCTGGCGCCGCGCCTGGGGGTTGCGCCGATCGAGGTCACGGCCGACGAGATGCGCTTCCTGCAGCAGTACGACTGGCCCGGCAACGTGCGCGAGCTGCGCAACCTGCTCGAACGCTCGCTGATCGTGGGCGCGCTCAACGTCAGCGCGCTCTACCAGAGCCTGCCCAAGCCGGCGCTGCGCCGCAGCGAGCCGGTCGCCGGGACCGCCTCGGCGTCCACCGAACCGGCGCCGCTGGACCTGCACACGCTGGAGAAGCGCCACATCCTGGCGGTGCTGGAGTCGGTCGGCGGCGACAAGACCGAGGCCGCGCAGCGCCTGGGCATCTCGCGCCGCACCCTCGAACGGCGGGTGGCCGAATGGGCCGCCGATGGCTCCCTGCCCGCCAGCCCGATCGACGGCCACTGACAGGTCCGTGATGCCCCGCCGCTGGCAGGCCGCGCTGCGCCGCTCGATCCGCACCAAGCTGCTGGCGCTGGTGCTGCTGCCGCTGGCCGGCGTGCTGCCGCTGCTGGGCGTGCTGCTGCTCTGGTGGGGCGATGTCGCTTTCGACCGGATGCTGATCACCAAGATCCGCGCCGATCTGGCCGTTGCCCAGGGCTACTTCGAGCGCGTGCAGGTCGAACTGGCCGCCAGCGCCGGGGCGGTCGCCGGCTCGCACGCGCTGCACCTGAGCCTGGCCGGCCCGCGCGACGACCGGCTCGCCGCGCTGCTGCGCCAGGTGCGCAAGGACCAGTCGCTGGACTTCGTCAACCTGCGCGATGCCGATGGCCAGTTGCTGCTGACCGACCAGGGACGCAACCTGCAGCCCGAACCGGCCGACAGCCCGGCCCGTCCGCTCGTCGACCGCGACGCGCCGCAAGCCCGCAGCCACATCGAGGTGCTGGACGCGCAAGCGTTCGCCGCGCTGGCCCCACGGCTGGGCGACCGGGTCGGCGTCGATGTGTTGCCCACCCGCGATGCCGCGCCGGACCCGACCCGCCGGGTCGAGCGCGCCATGGTCATGCTGGCCAGCCACCCGGTGCGCGCGCCGGACGGCCGCCTGCTGGGCCACGTTCAGGCCGGCCGGCTGCTCAACCGCAACCTGGCGCTGATCGACCACATCAACGCCATCGTCTACCCGGAAGGTTCGCTGCCCTTCGGCAGCCGCGGCACCACCACGCTGTTCCTCGACGATGTGCGGGTGAGCACCAACGTCCGCCTGTTCGGCCCGGCGCAGGACGAACGTGCCATCGGCACGCGGGTCTCGAAGGCCGTGCATGACGCGGTGCTGGTGCGCGGCTCGACCTGGCTGGACCGCGCCTTCGTCGTCAACGACTGGTATGTGTCGGCCTACCAGCCGATCGCCGACGGCGGCGGGCGGCGCATCGGCATGCTCTACGTCGGCTACCTGGAACGGCCGTTCATCTGGCTCAAATACGGCATGCTGGCCGGCATCGGCGTCATCTTCTTCGCCGTGATGGTGGTGGCGGCGGTCGTCTCGCTGCGCTGGGCCGGCACCATCTTCCGGCCGGTCGAGCAGATGGAGGCGACGCTGCGACGCATCGAGTCCGGAGCGGCCGAGGCCCGCGTCGGCGTGGTCGACAGCACCGACGAGCTGGGCCGGCTGGCCCGCCACCTCGATGCGCTGCTGGACCTGATCGCCGACAAGACCCGCGCCCTCGAAGGCCTGAACGCCGAGCTGGACGCCAAGGTGGCCCAGCGCACCGCCGCGCTGGAGGCCAGCAACCACGCACTGGCCACGACCCAGAAGCAGTTGCTGCGCAGCGAGAAGCTCGCCGCCGTCGGCCAGCTCACCGCCAGCATCGCCCACGAGGTCAACAACCCGATCGCGGTGATTCAGGGCAATCTCGATTTGCTGCGCAGCCAGTTGCCGGCCGACGTGGCCCGCGACGCCGACGAGGAACTGCGCCTGATCGACGCCCAGATCGAGCGCATGCGCCTGATCGTCACCCAGCTGCTGCAGTTCGCCCGGCCGTCCGAATACGCCGGCTACGTCACCCCGCTGGACACCCGCGCGGTGGTCGAGGACTGCCTCGTCCTGACCGGCCACCTGCTCGGCCGCACCCGCATCGCCATCGAGCGCGACCTGCGCGCGAGCGGCCGTCCGGCGCTCAACCGCAACGAGCTGCAGCAGGTGCTGATCAACCTGATCGTCAACGCCATCCACGCCATGCCCGAGGGCGGCACGCTGACGCTGTCCAGCCGCGACGTCCACCCGCACGACGCCCCAGGCCAGCCGGCCGACGGCGTCGTGCTCTCGGTCGCCGACACCGGCGGCGGCCTGGACGCCGAGCTGATGGACCAGCTCTTCCAGCCCTTCGTGACCCGCAAGAAGGACGGCACCGGCCTGGGCCTGTGGATCAGCCGCAGCCTGGTCGAACGCTACGGCGGCGACCTGCGCGCCAGCCACCGCACCGACGGTCAGACCGGCGCGGTGTTCGAGGTGTGGTTGCGGGTGGAGGGGTAAAGCGCGGGGCTGGCGCAAACAAGCGGCGAGTCCAGTTGCAGCGCCTGCAGCTCTCGCCAGACGCTGGCACGCAGCACAGCGCGAAGGTCCTCAATCCTTCCGGCCCCGTCACAGCAGCGACACTCCGCCCCATGCAACTCAGCCCCCTCGAACGCCGCCTGCTGCCCTACATCGCCGTGCAGGCCGGCCTGTCCACGCTGGTGGGTTTCGGGGCCGTGCTGGTGCATGCAGAAGGCGGCATCGAGGCGACGGTGGTCTACACCCTGCTGATGCTGAGCGCGGTGATGGCCGGGCTGGTGCTGGTCTACGCCAGCGGGGCGCTGTGGCGGGTCGACAGCCGGCGCATGGGCATGGCGGCAATGCTGCTGGCCGCAAGCGTGCTGCCGTTTGCGCATCGGCATCCGGGCCTGTTGGCGCTGGCGGTGGGCGGCTTCATCGGCGTGGCCTGGGGCGCTAGGCACTGGATCGAGCTGCGCCTGGTCGAGGACGTCGGGCGCGACACCTATGCAGCCCACGTCACCGTGACCTCGGTGGTCGTCAGCCTGGTGGTGATGGCGCTGTCCAGCCTGTGGCTGACCTGGGCCGGCGACGGGCCGCAAACCGCGCGCGGGCTCTACCTGGGCTATGCCGCGCTGGCCTCGGTCGGCGCGTTGGCGACTGTGCACCGACTGCCCGACACGCCGCCGGTGCGCCTGCATCAGCCCTGGGCGCTGGTGCGACAGGCGGGCTGGCGGGCCTCGATGCGGCTCTACGGCCTGTCGTCGGTGATGTTCGCGGTCGGCACGGTGATGAGCGCCAGCGGCGCGATGCAGGCCTTGGGCAAGGCCAGCCACTACGGTTGGGTCGCCACGCTGGCGACGCTGGCCGGCGCGGCCGGGCTGTGGGCGCTGCGGCACCGCCGCCATGCCGGCAACCGGGTCCGCACCATGGCCCTGTCAACCCTGGGCCTGGCAGGCGCCCACCTGATGCTGGGCGCCAGCGCCTGGCTGCCGGCGCTCTATGTGCTGCACCTGCTGATGCAGGCCGGCATCAGCCCCTTCTGGCAAGCCAGCGAGCAGGTGCTGCACCAGCGCGCGATGGACTTCCACGGCGAGTTGTCCGACCGCATCGCGATGCGCGAGGCCGGCCTGTGGCTGTTCCGGATGATCTCGCTGGGCGGCTTCTGGCTGGTCATGCACGACGCCAGCCCGGTCGTCATCCTGGCGACGGGCTCGTGCCTGATGGCCCTGGCGACGACGTTGGAGTTCCTGCTCGGCCGCGCCTGGCTGCACCGGCAGGACGTCGCCGAGGCACGCCCGGCCTGACGCCGCTAGACGCCTGAGGACCCCGGCGCGGCCGGCGGCTGGCTGCCGAAGCCCTGTTCGCGCCGCACGGCGATGGCGGCATGCACCGCGAGCTTTTGCGCGTCGCTCATGCGTGACCAGCCCGCGATCTCGTCGAGCCGGCGCAGGCAGCCGGTGCAGTGGCTCTTGGCCGCATCGAGCCGGCAGATGTTGATGCAGGGGCTGGCGACGCCACCCGGCGCGGGTACGGCGCTCATCAGGCTGCGTCCACCGGCGCCTGGACCACATCGATCACCGGCGCCCCGCCGCACAGGCGGACCAGTTCGGCCGGGCTGAGCGGAAACACCGCGCACGGATGACCGGCCGCCGCCCAGATGACCGGAAAGCGCGACAGCGACGCATCGACCAGCACCAGCGGCTTGTTCAGGTGGCCCACCGGCGAGACGCCGCCGATCGAGAAGCCGGTCTGCGCCTTGATGTAGGCCGCATCGGCGCGGCCGATCGGACCGGCGTGTTCGACCACACGGGCCTCGTCGACCCGCCGGTCGCCAGCGGTCACGACAAGCACGGCGACGTCGTCGGCGCGGCGCCGGAAGATGACGCTCTTGGCGATCTGGCCGAGCGAGACGCCCAGCGCGTCAGCCGCCTCCTGCGCGGTGCGGGCCGGCACGTTCAGCCAGTGCACCGGATGACCATGGCATTGGGCGGCGAGTTCGGCGACGACCCGGCGGACCGGCTCGGGGCGGTCGATGTCGTCGATGAGGACCAGGGAAGTGGCGGTCAGCGGGCGGTCGACGGGATCGGTCATGGCGGACGGGACGGGTTCAGGGCAGCGGATTGTCCGTGCCAGCCGCAAGTCCCTCGTCTGCGGTCGGCACGGGGTCCAGCCGGTCGACCAGCCCGGCCGGGCCGAGTTCGGTGGCGAGACCGGAGCGCTGGATCAGCGAACGGGCCTGGGCCTGCGGCGCGACCAGCACCAGCGCGATGCCGACGCGGCCGAGCTGGCGGTGCAGCTGGCGCAGCGTGTCGACGCCGGAGGTGTCGAGCCAGAACAGCCGGTCCAGGTCCAGCACCAGGCGGGTTGTGCCTTCGGGCAGCTGGGTCTCCAGGCCCTCGACCTTGCCGACCGCGCCGAAGAACAAGGCACCTTGCAGGCGACGGACCTGGGTCGTGGCGGGCATGCCGGGCATGCCGGGCAGGTCGACGGCATCGACGCTGAAGAGCTGGCTCATGCGCCAGATGAAGAAGCCGCAGGCCAGCAGCAGGCCGACCTCGACGGCGACCGTCAGGTCGAACACCACCGTCAGCACGAAGGTGCCCAGCAGCGTCGTGCGATAGGGCAGGTTGAACTGGCGCAGGTGGGCAAAGGCACGCCACTCGCCCATGTTCCAGGCCACGAACAGCAGGATGCCGGCCAGCGCCGCCAGTGGCACATGCTGCGCCAGCGGCGCGGCCACCAACATGACGGCGAGGATGACGCCCGCATGCACCATGCCGGCAACCGGCGTGCGCGCGCCGGCCCGCACATTGGTGACGGTGCGGGCGATGGTGCCGGTGGCCGGGATGCCGCCGAACAGCGGCGTCACCAGGTTGGCAACGCCCTGGGCCATCAGCTCCTGGTTGGGGTCGTGGCGCGGGTGATCGGCCAGGTTGTCGGCCACCCGGGCACACAGCAGCGACTCGATCGCGCCGAGCAGGGCGATCGTCACCGTCGGGATCAGCAAGAGCTTGGCGCTGGCCCAGCTCAGCGCCGGCAAGGCGATCGGCGGCAGGGCCTGCGGGATGGCGCCGAAGCGCGTGCCGATGGTCTCGACCGGCAGATGCAGCCAGGCCGTCGCCAAGGTCGCGCCGACCAGCACCACCAGCGTGCCCGGCACATGCGCGGCGACGCGGCTGATGCGGGCGCGCCAGTGGTCCGGCGCGATGTCCATGCGGTAGGACTTGGGCCACAGCGCCACCACCGCCAGGCTGGCCAGGCCGATCAGCAGCGCCAGCGGATCGAGCTGAGGCAGGGCGGCGGCGAGCATGCCCAGCTGGGTCAGGAAGTCGGCCGGCAGCTTGTCGATCGGCAGGCCGAACAGGTCCTTGACCTGCGACAGCCCGATCAGCACCGCGATGCCGTTGGTGAAGCCGATGACGATGCTGACCGGGATGTAGCGCACCAGCGCACCAAGCTTGAACCAGCCCATCAGCAGCAGCAGCACGCCAGCCAGCATGGTGGCGATCAACAGGTTGGCGAGCCCGTAGCGTTCGACGATGCCGTAGACGATGACGATGAAAGCCCCGGCCGGGCCGCCGATCTGGACCTGAGAGCCGCCCAGTGCGGAGATCAGGAAGCCCGCGACGATGGCCGTGATCAGGCCCTGTTCGGGCTTGACGCCCGAGGCAATCGCAAACGCCATGGCCAGCGGCAAGGCCACCACGCCAACCGTCAGGCCGGCGGCCGCATCGGCGCCGAACTGGCGGCGGTCGTAGCCACGCCAGACCTCGGCCAGACGCGGACGGAAGCGATGCAGGTTGAGGTTCAGGGTCGGTCCAGCCATGGCAGGCCCGGATTGTCGGTGGCACCCACCAAAAGGAAAGCCCCGTGTGCACGAGGCAGACGGGGCGATCGGGGCAGTCGATCAGCCGGCAACGGGGCCGGCCTGTCCTGCGTCAGGGCATCAAGGCCTCAGGAGCCGGAGGCGGCCGACGCGGCCGGAGCGGCTTCGGAAGCAGCGGGCGCAGCGGCCGAGGCAGCGGACGCCGCCGGCTCGTGCGTGTCGACGCCGTGCTTCTCGCCGCTCATGTCGATGTCACCGCCCGTGCTGAGGACGTACAGCGAGAGGGCTGCGAACAGGATGAAACCAACGACGAGCTTCCACATGACAGATGTTCCTTGAGAGCTGGAGAGAGAGGGAGAAAGAGGGAGGCGGAGGAGGAGAAGGCGGGCGCAGAACGGTGTTCGGGGCGGACGCTGCCGCACGGCCGCGATGATGCAACGCGGACGCTGACACACCGCTTGCTCGACCCGCGCCCGGGTGGGGATAGCGGGCCGGAGACCGGCACCCGGTTCATCGGGACGCCGCAAACGACAACGCCCGGCGCGAGGCCGGGCGTCCTGGGGTGCGAGGGGCGGATGCCGGAGCATCCGCCGCCATCAGCCGGGAACTGAAGAATCAGTCGCCAGCGTAGATGTCCACGTCCTTGGTTTCCTTGACGAACAGCATGCCGATCACCAGGGTGACTGCAGCGATCGTGATCGGGTACCAGAGGCCGTAATACATGTTGCCGTTCTGGGCCACCATCGCGAAGGCGATCGTGGGCATCAGGCCGCCGAACCAGCCGTTGCCGATGTGATACGGCAGCGACATCGAGGTGTAGCGGATGCGAGTCGGGAACATCTCGACCAGCATGGCGGCGATCGGGCCGTAGACCATCGTCACGTAGATCACGAGGATCGACAGGATGATGACGACCTTGACCTTGTCCAGCTTGGCCAGGTCAGCCTTCGGCGGGTAGCCGGCTTCCTTCAGGGCGGCAGCGACGTCCTTCTTGAAGGCGGCGATGGCCTTGCCCGACTCGTCGTCGAACTTGTGGCCACCGGCGGTCAGCACGCCGGTCGGGACGACCAGTTCCTTCTCGCCGACCTTGATGACCGTCGCGGTGCCAGCAGGCACGGCTTCGTTCACGTAGGAGGCCGAGTTCTGCGCCAGGGCGCGCTTGGCGATGTCGCAGGGGTTCGTGAAGTCGACTTCACGGGCGATCGGGCTGCCCTGGAAGGAGCAGGTGGCCGGGTCAGCCTTGACCGAGACCTGGGCGGTGGCTTGCGCCTTGGCCAGATCCGGGTTGGCGGCTTCGGTCAGCGCCTTGAACAGCGGGAAGTAGGTCAGGCAAGCGAGCAGCAGGCCGGCCATGATGATGGGCTTGCGACCGATCTTGTCCGACAGCGTGCCGAAGATGACAAAGAACGGGGTGCCGATGATCAGCGAGGCGGCGACCAGCAGGTTGGCGGTGGAACCGTCGACCTTCAGCACGCTGGTCAGGAAGAACAGCGCGTAGAACTGGCCCGAGTACCACACCACGGCCTGACCGGCGACAAGACCGAACAGGGCCAGCAGCACGATCTTCAGGTTCTTCCACTGGCCGAAGGACTCGGACAGCGGGGCCTTGGAGGTCTTGCCCTCTTCCTTCATCTTCTTGAAGGCGGGCGACTCGTTCATGCTCAGGCGGATCCACACGGAGATCGCGAGCAGCAGGATCGAGACGATGAACGGCACACGCCAGCCCCAGTCACCGAAGGCTTCTTCGCCCAGGATCGTGCGGGTCGACAGGATGACGATCAGCGACAGGAACAGACCCAGCGTGGCCGTGGTCTGGATCCAGGCGGTGTAGGCACCGCGACGGCCGTGCGGCGCGTGCTCAGCGACGTAGGTCGCGGCACCACCGTACTCGCCACCCAGGGCCAGGCCCTGCAGCATGCGCAAGCTGATCAGGATGACCGGAGCGGCCACGCCGATCGACGCGTAGTTGGGCAGCACACCGACGATGAAGGTGGCCAGACCCATGATCAGGATGGTCACCAGGAAGGTGTACTTGCGGCCGATCATGTCGCCGAGACGACCGAACACCAGCGCGCCGAAGGGGCGCACGATGAAGCCGGCGGCAAACGCGAGCAGCGCAAAAATGAAGGCGGCGGACGGATCCAGGCCGCTGAAGAACTGCTTGGCGATGATCGCTGCGAGCGAGCCGTACAGGTAAAAGTCGTACCACTCGAACACCGTGCCCAGCGAGGAGGCGAAGATCACCTTCTTTTCCTCGGCGGTCATCGGAGTTGCGGCGGCCGGTGCATTGGCGGTGGTGCTGGCCATGAAATCTCCTGGGAAGAAACTTGAGACACCGCGGGTGCGGCGCTTGGGGCGGACTGTCAAAGGAGCCACTGACCAAGTCCTGACGTCCCGCCAACACAAACTGACAACAGAAGGGTTAACCCTTGTGTTACTTTTTGCATGGCGATATTTCACGGATAACTCGACACGCGTCGAGGGTTAGTCCCACCTAGGAACAGTCCGGAGCGTCGTCAGGAAAGCCACGCCAGGACAGCCAGCCACAGCGGTGCGCTGAAAGCGAACAGCACGGAGGAGACGACGATGACCGCGCTGGCCTCGCCCTCCCGGGTCCGGTAGCGCTGCGCGAACAGCAGCGCGTTGCTGCCGATGGGCAGGGCGGCGGCCATCACCAGCACCGACAACGGCAACCCGCGCAGCCCGAACAGCCACCAGCCCGCCGCGGCGACCACGGCCGGCAGCAACAGCAGCTTGAGCAGCACACGCCCGAGCAGCGCGCGCGGATCGGGCGACAGCCCATGCTGAGCCAGCGAGGCCCCGATCAGGATCAGGCACAGCGGCACGCCGGCCTGTCCGAGCGTCAGCAGCATCTGGTCGGCCACCGGATGCAGGGTCAGGCCGGTCAGGCGCCAGCCCATGCCCAGCAGCACCGGCAGCACCACCGGGTGCAACAGGCTCTGGCGCACGATGCCGAGCAACATCGGCCCGAGCGCGGCGCCCTCGCCTTGCCGGGCCGCTGCGCGGGCCAGGTCGATCTCGGCCAGCACCGTGATGAGGCTGAGGATGACCAGCGCGTGCAGCGCGACGATGGCCAGATGGATTTGCAGGCCGGCTTGGCCGAACAGCGCCGCCGCGAAGGGCAGGCCGACCTGGACCGTGTTGCCGAAGGTGAGCGCGACCGAGCGCACGGCCGCATCGGCCGGGTGGGCATCCGGATCGACATGCCGGTCGGCGCGCCGACGCTCCCACCCCCAGACCGCCAGCGCCCACAGCATCAGCGGGCCAAAGAAGGCCAGCAGCAGCTGGCCGGGCAGCTGTGACAGATCCAGCGCCGCCATGGTGCGAAACAGCAGCGCCGGCACGAAGATGCCGAAGGCGGCGCCGGCCATGGCGCGCTGGCCCTCGGCGCCGCCGAGCATGCCGCGACGGGTGGCCAGCCAGCCGATCGCGATCATCGCGAACAGCGCCAGCAGCTTGAAGGCAAGGTCCCAGGTCATGCCGACAGTGTCGCGGCCGGGCAGGGCGAGGCGTCGACGTGGGACGTCACATCAGCCGGGTCGGCCCGATCAGCCCGGCGCGGTCGGCTCCGGATCATGGAAGCGCAGGCGCAGCGCCTCGAAGGCGTCGACGTCGCACACCAGCGCCTCGACGATGCCGGCATCGAGGCGACCCCGGCTGGCCAGCCGGCGCAGCTCGGCCAGCGTGGTCTCGACCGGCCAGGCCGGCTTGTAGGGCCGCTCGCTGCGCAGCGCGTCATAGACGTCGGCGACGGCCACGAGCCGGGCCGCGTCGGGCACCTCGTGGCCCTTCAGACCGCGCGGATAGCCGCTGCCATCGAGGCATTCGTGGTGCGCCGCCACGATCTGGCGCAGCACCTGCACGCCGGGCAGGTGTTCGAGATCGAAGGTGGTGACCATCTCCTCGACGATCTGCTCGCCCTTGGCGACGTGGGTGGTCATCTCGCGCCACTCGTGCGGTTCGAGCCGGCCGGGCTTGAGCAGGATCTCGTCGGCCACGCCGACCTTGCCGATGTCGTGCAGCGGCGAGAACAGGAAGACGTGCTCGATGAACTCGTCATCCCAGCCACGTTCGGCGGCCAGCCGGCGCGCCATCAGCCGGACATAGGACGAGATTCGGCTCAGGTGGCTGCCGGTCTCGATGTCGCGCAGGTTGGCAAAGGCCTGGGCCAGCTTGATCGAGCCCACCAGCATGCGCATGGTGGTCAGCTCCTGGCTGAGCAGCAGCGCGACCAGGTTGGCATGAGGCCGCAGCCGCTCGCACACCAGCGGGCTGAAGGCGCCCGGCGTCATGGCGTCGAAGAACAGCATGCCGATCAGGCGCTCGTGGTCGAACAGCGGCAGCGTGTAGGAGCTGCGGTAGCCCTGGTCGACCAGCCAGCGTGTGTGCGCATGGCTGCGGCCCGGATCGGCCAGCACGTCGGCGAACTCGACCTGGATGTCGTCGACGACCCGCTCGCCGCGCCGCGCCACCAGGTCGCTCAAGGCCTGGCTGTCGGACAAGCGAAACCGGTAGGCCCGCAGAGGCTCGGCCGACAGCGTGCTGTGCACGAACGTGACGAGTTCGTCGCCGTCGGTCTCGTAGAGCGCGCAGGCAATCCGATCGACGGCGGGCACGATCCTGCGCACCTGGGCATGCAGGCTGGCAAGGCGTTCGCTGAGGCTGTCATGACTGCGGGCCCCCACTTCGAGCAGGTGCAGCGCATCGGGCTGGGTCATGGGCCGGAACCTGCGGTGCGGCGTGTCGCCGACAGACCGGGGTCGCGTCGACTTTAACCCTGCCACTTCGACACCGACCTTGAGAAAGGCCCGCAGATGCGGGCCAGATCAAGCATCGGTGTGGTGACGACGCTTCAGGCCGCGTCGGTTTTTCCAGCCTTGGCAGCCTTCTTGGCCGGGACCCGCGCGGCGCGCGGCTCGAACTCGAAGCTGACCTTGCCTTCCTTCTTGTCGTAGCTCAGGAAGGCCTTGAACTTGCGCCGGGTCTTGTTGGACACGAAGCCGTCGAGTAGGTCGGTCTTGCCGGTGGCCAGCAGCTTGCGGACCTGCTCATGCGTGACCGGCTGCTGCAGGATGATCGCGCCGGTCTTGAAGTCGCAGGTCTGGTGCGCGCCCACCGCATGCTCGCAGACGTAGTTGGTGCCATGTTCGTAGACATGACCGGCGCACTTCGGGCAGACGCCCAGGCTCTCGGCGCCGCTGAAGTCGATCGGCTCGCCGTCCTCCTGGGCTTTCTTCTCGTCCTCGCCGAAGTCGAACTCGAGCTTCCAGTTGTGGATCTCCTCGTCGCGCACCAGCTTCAGCTCGGCGGTGAAGGGCCAGCCGGCCTTGGAGCGGAAGCCCTCCAGCGGGCCGATGCGGTGATCGCGCAAGAAGGCATCGGCCTCGTGCAGCTCGAAGCTGCGGCCGGCGGGGATCTTGGTGATCGAGAAGCCGCAGCCGGCGCCTTCGGCCACGTCGGTGGCCTCGGCCGTCTTGCCGACACAGGCGAAGCGGCGGTAATTCTCTTTCACGGTGCCGCCGCAGTTCGGGCATGGCGAGGACAGCGTGGCGTAGTCGCCGGGAATCGTGTCGCGGTCGTATTCCTTGGCCTTGCGCACGATGCGCTGGGCCATGTCGGCGATGCCGGCCATGAAAGCGTCGCGGCTGAGCTGGCCCTTTTCCATCTGCGAGAGCTGGTGCTCCCACTGACCGGTCAGCTCGGGCTTGGTCAGGTCCTCGACGGCCAGGCCGCGCAGCAGCGTCATCAGCTGGAAGGCCTTGGCGGTGGGCACGAGGTCGCGGCCGTCGCGGTACATGTACTTTTCGAGGATCAGGCCTTCGATGACCTGCGCCCGCGTGGCTGGCGTGCCCAGGCCCTTCTCCTGCATCGCGGCCTTGAACTCCTCGTCGTCGATCAGCTTGCCGGCGCCTTCCATCGCGCTCAGCAGCGTGGCCTCGTTGTAGCGGGCCGGCGGGCGGGTCTTGAGCGCGGCGATGCGCAGCTCTTCGGCCGACACCCGCTCGTCGGGCTGCACCGGCACGAGGTTGGCGTCCTCGTCCTGGGCTTCCTTGCCGTAGACGGCCAGCCAGCCCGGGTTGACCAGCACCTTTCCGTTGGTCTGGAAGCTCAGCGTGCCGCCCACCGCCTTGGCCAGGTCGGCGGGCAAGCCGTTGCCGGCGGGCACCTCGGTGATCCGGGTCGTGACCATGAACTCGGCCGAGGGGTAGAAAACCGCGATGAAGCGCTTGACGACCATGTCGTAGAGCTTGGCCTCGATGTCGCTCAGCGCGCGCGGTGCCTGCAGCGTCGGGATGATGGCGAAGTGGTCCGAGATCTTGCTGTTGTCGAAGATCCGCTTGCTCGGCTTGACGTAGCCGTCGTTGAGCGCCTTGCGGGCGTGCTGGGCCAGCTCGCGCAAGGGGCCGGGCAGGTCCTCGTCGGCAATCATGCCCAGCGTCTGTTTTGCGACCGGCAGGTAGTCCTCGGGCAAGGCGCGCGCGTCGGTCCGGGGATAGGTCAGGACCTTGTGCTTCTCATACAGCGCCTGGGCGATCGACAGCGTGGTCTTGGCCGAGAAGCCAAAGCGCGAGTTGGCCTCGCGCTGCAGCGTCGTCAGGTCATACAGCAGCGGGCTGGCCTGGTTGCTGGGCTTGGCCTCCTCGCGGACCCGGCCGTGCTGGCCACGCACCGCCGCGGCGATGGCCTCGGCGTCCTGTGCGTTCCAGAGCCGGTCGGCGCGGCGCTCGGCATCGTCGTCCTTCTTGAACTTCGGGTCGAACCACTTGCCCTCGTAGAGGCCGGCGGCAGCGCCGAAGTCGGCCCGCACTTCCCAGTAGGGCCGCGAGACGTGCTTGCGGATCTTCTCCTCGCGCTCGACCACGATCGACAGCGTGGGCGTCTGGACCCGGCCGACGGTGGTCAGGAAGAAGCCGCCGTCGCGCGAGTTGAACGCGGTCATCGCGCGGGTGCCGTTGATGCCGACCAGCCAGTCGGCCTCGCTGCGGCTGCGCGCGGCCTGTGCCAGGCCCTGCATCTCGGTGTCGCTGCGCAGCTTGCTGAAGCCGTCGCGGATGGCCTGCGGCGTCATGCTCTGCAGCCACAGGCGTTGCACCGGCTTGCTGCCGGCCTTGGCGCCCAGCGCGTACTGCTCGATCAGCCGGAAGATCAGCTCGCCCTCGCGGCCCGCGTCACAGGCGTTGATGAGCTGGGTGACGTCCTTGCGCTTGATCAGCTTGACGACGGCACTGAGCCGACCCTTGCTCTTGTCGATCGGTTCGAGGTCGAAGTGCGGCGGCAGCACCGGCAGGTTGGCGAAGCTCCATTTGCCACGCTTGACGTCGTAGGCCTCGGGGGCCTTGATCTCCACCAGGTGGCCGACCGCTGAGGTGACGACGTAGTCGTCGCTCTCGAAGTGCTCGGCGTGTTTCTCGAACTTGCCCGAGGTGGCCGTCAGGGCGCGGACGATGTCCTGCGCGACGGATGGCTTCTCGGCGATGACCAGTGCTTTGCTCATGTCTTGTGACCTTGACGGCCCCGGCAGTGCCCAGGGCGCTCCATACAATCCGGCTCTCTCGCGCGCACGCACACACATGTACGCATGTGCACGCGCGCACCCACACCCTCAATCTAACCAAAACTGAAACCCACATGCCCACGCGCCGAGTCCGCCCTGTCGCCCCCGCCCCGGTCGAGCGCAAGGACACGCGGCGCATCCAGGTGCGGCGCTCGGGGGTGCATGGCAAGGGCGTGTTCGCGCTGAAGGCGCTGGCCGAGGGCGAGACGCTGATCGAATACAAGGGCGAGGTCATCGACTGGCCTGAGGCGCTGCGCCGTCATCCGCACGACCCGAGCCAGCCCAACCACACCTTCTACTTCCACATCGACGAGCAGCACGTCATCGACGGCGCCGTCGGCGGCAACGCGGCACGCTGGATCAACCATGCCTGCGAACCCAACTGCGAGGCCGAGGAAGACGACGGCCGCATCTTCATCAAGGCCCTGCGCGACATCCAACCCGGCGAAGAACTGTTCTTCGACTACCGCCTGGTGATCGACGAGCGCTACACGCCCAAGCTGAAGAAGGAATACGCCTGCTGGTGCGGCGCCGACAGCTGCCGCGGCACCATGCTGGCGCCCAAGCGCGGCGGCCGATGAACACGGGCGCTCTCGCCGCCACGGCGCTGGACTGGCGCGCCGAGGACCTCTGGCTGGCGCTGCAGGCCAACGTGCCAGGCGTCTCCATCGAGGTCCTGCCCGAGGTCGGCTCGACCAACACGGCGTTGCTCGACCGCATCCGACACGGCGACCACTCCCCGGCGCTGCTCGTGGCCGAGAGGCAGGTGGCCGGTCGCGGCCGGCACGGTCGACCGTGGAGCGCAGCGGCCGGGGCCTCGTTGACCGTCTCGGTCGGCCTGACGATGACACCGGCCGACTGGTCCGGCCTGTCGCTGGCAGTCGGCCTGGCGCTGGCCGAGGCGCTGCACCCGCGCATCGGCCTGAAGTGGCCCAACGACCTGTGGCTGCGCGATGCCGACCGCAAGCTCGGCGGCATCCTGATCGAGACGGTCAGCAGCGGCACGGGTGCCGACGCGCACGCCCGCCCGGTCGTGATCGGCATCGGCCTGAACATCGCCGCACAGCCGCCGGACGCTGATGCGGGCGGCGCCGCGCCGGTCTACGGCAGCGGCTACGCCGGCCTGGCCGAGCTGATTCCCGGCATGACGGCGCCCGAGGCGCTGCACCGCATCGCCTTGCCGCTGTGGCGCGCGCTGCAGGCCTATGAACGCGACGGGCTGGGCCCGCTGCTGGCGGCCTGGTCGTCCCGCGATGTGCTGGCCGGGCGGCCGGTGCAGGCCGGTGTCGTGCAAGGGCGCGCAGACGGCATCGCCGCCGACGGCTCGCTGCGCATCCTGAGCGCAGACGGCACGTTTGCCACGGTGCACAGCGGCGAGGTCAGCGTGCGCCCGCAAGGTCCGCGCGGGTCGACCGCCCTGGAGGCCGCCCGATGATGCTGCGCCGCCTGCTCTTGCTGCTGCTGCTGGCCAATGCCCTGCTCGGGGCCCGGCAGCTGGGCTGGCTTGACGGCCTGCTCGGCCCCGGCGCGGGCATGCGCGAGCGCGAACCGCAGCGCCTGGAGGCCCAGGTCGCGCCCGAGGCCCTGCAGATCCTGACGCCGGCCGCGCTGGCCCGGCGCACGCCGCCGCCGGTCTGCCTGGAGGCCGGACCGCTGAGCGGCGCCGAGCTGGTGACGGCCGAGGCCGCGCTGCGTCAGCTCTTGCCCGAGGGTGGCTGGTCGCAGATCAGCCGCGAGCGGCCCGGCAGCTGGATGGTCTACATGGGCCGCTACACGTCGAAGGCGACGATGGAGCGCCGTGCCGACGAGCTGCGCAAGCGCGAGGTCGCCTTCGAGGAGGTGCGTGACCTGCCCGAGTACGAACCCGGCTTCCTGTTCGGCCGCTACACCAGCGAGGCCGACGCCAACGCCGCCCGTCAGCGACTGCTGGCGCAGAAGGTGCGCTTTGCCCGTGTCGTCCGGCTGGAGCCGCCGAGCACGACACACGTGCTGCGCATCCCCAGGGCCGATGCCGAACTGCAGCAGAAGGCTGCCGCGCTGGGCGAACTGGTGCGCGGCAAGCCGCTGCGGGCCTGCGGCCGCTGAGCGCGAAGCCGGCCAACAAAAACAAACCCGCCGGCCCTTGCGGAGCGGCGGGTTGGTCGGGAGTAGCGCCCGAGTGGCGCCCGAGTAGCCCCCGTCACCGGGTGGCTTCAAGCGCGTTCAGGTCGCTGGATCAGGCCGCAACGACGCGCACCATTTCGAGCACCTTGTTCGAGTAGCCCCACTCGTTGTCGTACCAGGACACCACCTTGACGAAGGTCTTGTCCAGCGCGATGCCGGCTTCGGCATCGAACACCGAGGTGCAGACCTCGCCGCGGAAGTCGGTCGCGACGACCTTGTCCTCGGTGTAGCCCAGCACGCCCTTGAGCGCGCCCTGGCTCTGGGCCTTCATCTCGGCGCAGATCTCGGCGTAGCTGGCCTCGCTGTTGAGCTCGACGGTCAGGTCGACCACCGACACGTCGGAGGTCGGCACGCGGAAGGCCATGCCGGTCAGCTTCTTGTTCAGCTCGGGGATCACCACGCCCACGGCCTTGGCGGCACCGGTGCTCGACGGGATGATGTTCTCGAGGATGCCGCGGCCGCCGCGCCAGTCCTTGTTGGACGGGCCGTCCACGGTCTTCTGCGTCGCCGTGGCGGCGTGCACCGTGGTCATCAGACCGCGCTTGATGCCCCACTTGTCGTTGAGCACCTTGGCGACGGGCGCCAGGCAGTTGGTGGTGCACGACGCGTTGGAGATGATGGCCTGGCCGGCGTAGGTCTTGTCGTTGACGCCGTAGACAAACATCGGCGTGTCGTCCTTGGACGGCGCGCTCATGATGACCTTCTTGGCGCCCGCCTTCAGGTGGGCCTCGGCGGTTTCCTTGGTCAGGAACAGGCCGGTCGACTCGACGACGATGTCGGCGCCGACCTCGTCCCACTTCAGCTCGGTGGGGTTCTTGACGGCCGTCAGGCGGATGCGCTTGCCGTTGACGATCAGCGTGTCGCCATCGACCGAGACCTCGCCCTTGAAGCGGCCATGCACGCTGTCGTAGCTCAGCATGTAGGCGAGGTAGTCGGGTTCGAGCAGGTCGTTGATGCCGACGATCTCGATGTCCTTGAAGTTCTGCACCGCAGCGCGGAACACCATGCGGCCGATGCGGCCGAATCCGTTGATACCGATCTTGATGGTCATGTCTGACTCCTGGATGTGACGGGAACTTGAGGCCGCGGCGGCGTCGTGGCAGGACAGGGGACTGTCCAGTTTGACGCAGCCACGGTTACGGCGCGAGTACGAACTCCGCTCAGCGGCCCAGCACCGTGCGCACGGTGGCGACGACGTTGTCCGTGGTGAAGCCGAAATGCTTGAACAGCACGCCGGCCGGAGCCGACTCGCCATAGGTGTCGAGGCCGATCACCGCCGCGCAGCCGTACTTCCACCAGCCGGACGTGACGCCGGCTTCGATGGCGATGCGGGGGAGCTTGGCGGGCAGCACTTCCTTCTGGTACTTCGGGTCCTGACGGTCGAACACGGTGTTGCTGGGCATGGACACCACGCGGACCGGAATCTTCAGCTTGGCCAGTTCGGCCTGGGCCATCAGCGCGAGCTGGACCTCGGAGCCGGTGGCCAGCAGCACGGCGACCGGCTTCTTCTTCAGGCCGACCTCGGCAGGCTCGGCCAGGATGTAGGCGCCCTTGGTGATGACGTCGGCATCGGTCTTGGGCGCATAGGGCAGGTTCTGGCGGCTCAGCAGCAGCGCGCTCGGGCGGTGCTTGTTGGCCAGCGCCATGGTCCAGGCAACCGCCGTCTCGGCCGTGTCGGCCGGACGCCAGACGTCCAGGCCCGGGATCAGGCGCAGGCTGGCGGCATGTTCGACCGACTGGTGGGTCGGGCCGTCTTCGCCCAGGCCAATCGAGTCGTGCGTGAAGACATGCACCACGCGCAGCTTCATCAGCGCGGCCATGCGGATGGCGTTGCGGCTGTAGTCGCTGAAGGTCAGGAAGGTGCCGCCATAGGGGATGAAGCCACCGTGCAGCGCGACACCGTTCATCACCGCAGCCATGCCGAACTCGCGCACGCCGTAGTTGACGTGGCGACCGATCTGGCCGGCCTCGTTGACGACCACGCTGCCGTCGGCACCAAAGCGCAGGGCCGGCGTGCTCTTGGTGTTGGTCAGGTTGGAGCCGGTCAGGTCGGCGCTGCCGCCCAGCAGTTCGGGCAGCGCGGCGGTGAAGTGCTCCAGCGCGATCTGGCTGGCCTTGCGGCTGGCAACGGTCTCGGCCTTCTCGTGGGCGGCGGCGACGGCGGCCACGGCGATCTCGGCGAAGTTGTCGGGCAGGTCGCCGGCCATGCGGCGCTCGAAGTCGACCGCCAGCGCGGGGAAGTCGCGCACGTAGAGCGAGTAGCGGTCTTCCCAGTCGGACTGGGCGGCGGCGCCGGCGGTGCGGCAGTCCCAGGCGGCGGCGATGTCGGCGGGGATCTCGAAGGGCGCATGCGGCCAGCCGATCGCCGCGCGGGTCAGCGCGATCTCTTCGGCGCCGAGCGCCTCGCCGTGCGCCTTGGCGGTGTTGGCGCGGTTGGGCGAGCCCTTGCCGATGGACGTCTTGCAGACGATCAGCGTGGGCTTGTCGGCGCTGGTCTTCGCCTGCGCGATGGCGGCATCGACGGCGTCGACATCATGGCCATCGACCGGGCCGATGACGTTCCAGCCATAGGCCTTGAAGCGGGCCGGCGTGTCGTCGATGAACCAGGGCGCGACCTGGCCGTCGATCGAGATGCCGTTGTCGTCGTAGAGCGCGATCAGCTTGTTGAGCTTCCAGGCACCGGCCAGCGCGCAGGCCTCGTGGCTGATGCCCTCCATCAGGCAGCCGTCGCCCAGGAAGGCGTAGGTGCGGTGGTCGACCACCGAATGGCCTTCGCGGTTGAACTCGGCGGCCAGCAGCTTCTCGGCCAGCGCCATGCCGACCGCGTTGCTGATGCCCTGACCGAGCGGGCCGGTGGTGGTCTCGACGCCCGGGGTCACGCCAACTTCCGGGTGGCCCGGCGTCTTGCTGTGCATCTGGCGGAAGGCCTTCAGCTCCTCGATCGGCAGGTCGTAGCCGGTCAGGTGCAGCAGCGCATAGATCAGCATCGAGCCATGGCCGTTGCTCAGCACGAAGCGGTCGCGGTCGACCCACTGCGGATCAGACGGGTTGTGCTTGAGGTGACGCTTCCACAGCGCGACGGCGATGTCGGCCATGCCCATCGGTGCGCCGGGGTGGCCGGAGTTGGCCTGCTGCACGGCGTCCATGGCCAGCGCCCGGATGGCGTTGGCGAGCTGGGCGGGGGAGGTGTCGAGGGTGTCGGCCATGCGCGCGAGATCCGGAAAGGGGTGGTGAAACGGGGACGAAACCGGCGATTTTACCGAGCGCGAACCGGCCCCGGACCACCCGGCGGACGGCGCTTGGCATCGACGTCGACGCTTGAGTCAGGTCAAGACGCGACCGGCCGCAGGCTGCGACGCTGGCGACTCGCACAGCCGGTCGTCCCAAGACCCGGCGCCACCCGCCCACCGGAGTCCGGAGACCCGCCATGAACCACGCCGCCCTGCGCATCATCCGCGCCGAACACGAGGCACTTGCCGCGATGCTGCAGTCGATCACGCTGCTGCTGTCGCACTACCGCCGCGACAAACTGGCGCCCGACTTCGAGCTGCTGCGGGCCATGCTGTTCTACATCGACGAGTTCCCCGAGCGCCTGCACCACCGCAAGGAGTCGCAGCTGCTCTTCCCGATGCTGCGCGAGCGCGGCGCGCCCTGTGTCGACACGCTCGACAAGCTCGACCGCGATCACGCCGCTGGCGAGCGCGCGATCCGCTCGCTCGAACACGCGCTGCTGGGCTGGGAGATGCTCGGCGAGCCGCGCCGCGAGACCTTCGAGGTCGCGCTGACCAACTACATCGACTTCTACCGCAGCCACATGCGGGCCGAGGAAGACATCGTCCTGCCCGCCGCGCTGGCCACGCTCGACGAGGGCGACTGGCGATTGCTCGACGCCGCATTTACCGAGAACGCCGACCCGATGACGGGTCACGCGCCGGATGCCGTCTATGAAGCGCTGTTCCGGCGCATCGTCAACCGCGCACCGGCGCCGATCGGCCTCGGTTGAGGACGGTCCCTAAACTGGCCGGATGAGTTCTGCGCCCCAACCGCCCCAACCGCACCAAGCGCCCCACCCGCCCCTGCGCGCCATCGTGCTTGCCGCCGGCCGCGGCGAGCGCATGCGGCCGTTGACGGACCACACGCCCAAGCCGCTGCTGCCGGTGGCTGGCCGGCCGCTGATCGAGTGGCAGCTCTTGGCGCTGGCGCGCGACGGCGTGCAAGAGGCGGTCGTCAACACCGCCTGGCTGGAACACCAGTTCCCCGCCGCGCTGGGCGATGGCAGCCGGCTCGGGATGTCCTTGCGCTACTCGCACGAAGGCGCCGCCTTCGGTCAGGCGCTGGAGACCGCCGGCGGCATCGCCCAGGTGCAGGACTGGCTGTGCGAAGACGGCCGGCCGGCCTTCTGGGTCGTCTCGGCCGACATCTGGTCACCCGACTTCCGCTTCGACGCCGAACTGGCCCGGCGCTTCATCGCCAGCGGCCTGGACGCCCACCTGTGGCTGGTGCCCAACCCGCCCTTCCATCCGCGCGGCGACTTCGCCTGCGGCCCCGCCCGGGTCGACATCGACGATGCGGCCTGCCTGGCCGCACCGATCGACGCGGCGCGGCCGGGCGCGACCTACGCCAACCTCGCGCTGATGCGTACTGCGCTGTGCCGCGGCGTCGGCCGGGGCCAGCGCGCTGCGCTCGGGCCGCTGCTGCACGAGGCCGTCGCGCAAGGCCGCATCTCGGTGTCGATGCATGGTGGGCGCTGGGAAAACGTCGGCACGCCGGCCCAGTGGCAGGCCCTGCAACCGGCCTGATCGACCGCCCGGCCGGGGGTGGGCAAACACAGGCAGATCGCGCATCGGCGGCTGGGGGCTGACCCCTAGAATTCGCCTCTTTCGCCTTTCGCCCTCTGCACCTCGCGGGCTGTCGCGGCCCGCCCGCCACCATGCTGACCTTCCAGCACATCATCCTGCGCCTGCAAGACTATTGGGACCGCCAGGGCTGCGCCCTGCTGCAACCCTACGACATGGAAGTCGGCGCCGGCACCAGCCACACCGCCACCTTCCTGCGCGCCCTCGGCCCCGAGCCCTGGAAGGCCGCCTACGTGCAGCCCAGCCGCCGCCCCAAGGACGGCCGCTATGGCGACAACCCGAACCGCCTGCAGCACTACTACCAGTACCAGGTCGTGCTCAAGCCGGCGCCGGCCAACATCCTGGACCTCTACCTCGGCTCGCTCGAAGCCCTGGGCTTCGACCTGAAGAAGAACGACATCCGCTTCGTCGAGGACGACTGGGAGAACCCCACACTGGGCGCCTGGGGCCTGGGCTGGGAGGTCTGGCTCAACGGCATGGAAGTCACCCAGTTCACCTACTTCCAGCAGGTCGGCGGCATCGACTGCAAGCCCATCACCGGCGAGATCACCTACGGCCTGGAACGGCTGGCGATGTACCTGCAGGGCGTCGAGAACGTCTATGACCTGGTCTACGCAGACGGTCTCAAGTACGGCGACGTGTTCCACCAGAACGAGGTCGAGCAGTCGACCTACAACTTCGAGCACAGCAACGTCGAGTTCCTGCTGAGCGCCTTTGGCGCGCACGAGGGCAATGCCCAGCACCTGATCACGCAGCAGCTCGCGCTGCCGGCCTACGAGCAGGTCTTGAAGGCCGCCCACACCTTCAACCTGCTGGACGCACGCGGGGCGATCAGCGTGACCGAGCGGGCCGCCTACATCGGCCGCATCCGCAACCTGGCCCGCAGCGTCGCGGCCAGCTACCTGGACAGCCGCAAGCGCCTGGGCTTCCCGATGGCACCGAAGGCCTGGGCCGACGAGGTGGTCGCCAAGCTGGACGCCGAAGCCCTCAAGAACAACGACAAGAAGGCCGCGTGAGCCCCATGACCATGACCGTCGACACCCGCAACCTCCTGGTCGAACTGTTCGTCGAGGAACTGCCGCCCAAGGCCCTGAAGAAGCTGGGCGAGTCCTTCGCCGGCACCTTGTCGGCCAGCCTGATGTCGCAAGGCCTGGCCGCCGCCGATGCCGCCGTCACGGCCTACGCCTCGCCGCGCCGCCTGGCGGTGCTGGTCGCTGGCGTGGCCGCGCGTGCGGCCGACAAGGCCCAGCAGACCAAGCTGATGCCCGTCGCGGTCGCCCTGGACGCCGCCGGCAACGCCACGCCCGCGCTGCTCAAGAAGCTCGGCGCGATGGGCCTGGACGCGGCCGTGCTGCCCCAGCTCAAGCGCCTGCCCGACGGCAAGGCCGAGGCCCTGTTCCTCGACAGCATCCTGCCCGGCGCGAGCCTGGCCGAGGGCCTGCAGAAGGCGCTCGACGAGGCGCTGGCCAAGCTGCCGATTCCGAAGGTGATGGGCTACCAGCTGGACGACGGCTGGTCGACCGTGCATTTCGTGCGTCCGGCCCACGGCCTGGTCGCGCTGCATGGCGCGGACATCGTGCCGGTCGGCGCGCTCGGCCTGACGGCCGGCCGCACGACCACCGGCCACCGCTTCGAGGCCGCGCAGGCCACCGTCACGCTGCGTGACGCCGACGGCTACGCCACCCAGTTGCGCGACGAAGGGGCCGTGATCGCCAGCTTCGACGAACGCCGCGCCGAGATCGTCCGCCAGCTGGCCGAGGCCGCTGCGAAGGAAGGTCTCAAGCCCATCGACGACGAGGCCCTGCTCGACGAGGTCACCGCACTGGTCGAACGCCCGAACGTGCTGACCTGCCAGTTCGAGCCCGAGTTCCTGGCCGTGCCGCAGGAATGCCTGATCCTGACGATGAAGGCCAACCAGAAGTACTTCCCGCTGCTGGACGCGTCACCGGGCAAGGAAGGCAAGCTGACCCACAAGTTCCTGCTGGTCAGCAACATCCGCCCGGACGATGCCAGCGCGGTGATCGGCGGCAACGAGCGCGTGGTGCGTCCGCGCCTGGCCGACGCCAAGTTCTTCTTCGACCAGGACCGCAAGAAGACCCTCGAATCGCGCGTCGACGGCCTGGCCAAGGTGGTCTACCACGGCAAGCTCGGCACCCAGGGCGAGCGCGCCGAGCGTGTGCGGGCCATCGCCCACGCCATCGTCAACCAGCTGCGCATGGCCACCGTGCCCTACACGGTCGAGGCGCAGGACGAGTTCGCGGTGCTCGACAGCAAGGTCCAGCAGGCCGCCCGCCTGGCCAAGACCGACCTGCTGACCGACATGGTCGGCGAGTTCCCGGAACTGCAGGGGATCATGGGCGGCTACTACGCCCGCCACGAGGGCCTGCGCGACGGCGTGGCCATCGCCATCGAGGACCACTACAAGCCGCGCTACGCCGGTGACGCGCTGCCACGCAACCACACCGGCACGGTGCTGGCGCTGGCCGACAAGCTGGAGACCCTGGTCGGCCTGTTCGGCATCGGCCAGCTGCCCACCGGCGACAAGGACCCGTTTGCGCTGCGCCGCCACGCGCTGGGCGTGATCCGCATCCTGGTCGAGAAGAACCTGCCACTGGAACTGCCCGCGCTGATCGCCGCTGCGGTGCCGACCTTTGGCGAGCGCATCACCGACCCGAGCACGGCACTGCTGGGCTTCATGCACGACCGCCTGGCCGTCTCGCTGCGCGACCACGGCGCCAGCGCCCAGGAGGTCGACGCGGTGCTGGCCCTCAGCCCCGCCCGTCTGGGCGAGATCCCGCGCCGGCTGGCTGCGGTGCGTGCCTTTGCCGCCTTGCCGGAAGCCGCTGCGCTGGCCGCCGCCAACAAGCGCATCGCCAACATCCTGAAGAAGGTCGAAGGCCCTGCCGTCGCGGCCCATGTCGACGCGGGCCTGCTCAAGGAGGCCGCCGAGCAGCAGCTGGCCGCCGCGCTGGATGCCGTCCGCCCGCAAGCCGACGGCCTGTTCGAACAAGGCGAGCACACCGCCAGCCTGCAGGCACTGGCCGCCCTGCGCGGCCCCGTCGACGCCTTCTTCGACGGCGTCATGGTCAACGCCGACGACCCGGCGCTGCGCACCAACCGGCTCGGCCTGCTGGCGTCGCTGCACGCCGCCATGAACCGCGTCGCCGACCTGTCCCGGCTGGCTGTCTGAGGCGCCACACCATGCCCGAGCGCGCCCCCACCAAGCTCGTCATCGTCGACCGCGACGGCACGCTCAACGAGCCACGCGACGACCATGTCAAGACACCCGAGGAGTGGCAGCCGCTGCCGGGCGCGCTGGAGGCGGTCGCGCGCCTGAACCAGGCCGGCTGGCATGTGGTGATCGCCACCAACCAGTCGGGCCTGGGGCGCGGGCTGCTGGACATGTCCTCGCTCAACGCCGTGCATCAGGTGATGAACGCGAAGCTGGCGCAGCTCGGCGGGCGCATCGACGCCATCTTCTTCTGCCCGCACGCCCCCGAGGACCAGTGCCGCTGCCGCAAGCCGCTGCCCGGTCTGTTCGAGGACATCGCCGAACGCATGGGCGTCGACCTCGACGAGGTCTATGCCGTCGGCGACAACATCCGCCACCTGCAAGCCGCACACGCCGCCGGCTGCCGCACCCACCTGGTCCGCACCGGCCGCTCGGACGGGCTGGACGACGCGGCCCTGGCCGCGCTGCTGGCGCAAGTGGGCGGCCCGATCGGCGTGCACGACGACCTGCCCGCCTTTGCCGAGCAACTGCTCGGCGCCGAGCGCAAGCGCCTGCAGGACGCGCGCCGTCCGCCGGCCGCCAGCGCCTGAACCCTCACACGTCGACCGACGACGTCGCCCTGACCTATGTTGAAGCTGCTGCGCTCTGCCCTCTACCTGGCCTGGCTGACGATCACGGTGATCCCGTGGGCGTTGCTGGCCGTGATCCTGTCGCCGGTGCTGCCGCGCACGAAGCTCTACTGGTTCTGCGTCGGCTGGCTCAAGCTGTCGATCAAGGCCGCCACCTGGATCTGCGGCGTGAAGTACCGCGTGCAAGGCCTGGAGAACGTGCCCGATGCGCGCGACGGTCAAGCCGCCGTGCTGCTGGCGCCCAAGCACCAGTCGACCTGGGAGACCTTCGCGATGCCGGCGATCATGCCGCACCCCCTCGCCTACGTGTTCAAGCGCGAGCTGCTGTGGATCCCCTTCTTCGGCTGGGCCATCGGCCGGCTGGACATGGTCCACATCGACCGCAGCCGTCGCGCCGAAGCCTGGCGGCGGGTGCAGGAGCAGGGTCAGCGCCTGATGTCGCAAGGCAACTGGGTGATCATGTTTCCCGAAGGCACCCGCACGCCACGCGGCAGCCAAGGGCCGTACAAGACGGGCGCCACCCGACTGGCCATTGCCACCGGCACGCCGATCGTGCCGATCGCCGTGACGTCCGCGCGCTGCTGGCCGCGCAAGAGCTTCCTGCTCACACCCGGCACCATCGACGTCTCGATCGGCCGGCCGATCCCGGTCGAAGGCCGGCAGGCCGATGAGCTGATGGCCGAGGTCGAGGCATGGATCGAGTCCGAGATGCGCCGGCTCGATCCCGAGGCCTATCCGGCCAACGACACCGCCCGCACGGCCAGCGTGATTTCTGCCACATCCGGCACGAAGCAGGCGTCCTGAGACCCCGCGAGACGACATCGGCACCGCCACGCACCTGCCCCGCCGGCAAGCCCTGCTCTAGACTTCCCGCCCATGAAAAACCGGCGCGCCGCAGCCCGTTCGGACACCGCAACCCCGCAGCTCGAACTCCCCTTGTTCGAGCACGATGCGTGGCCGTCGACGCCCGCAGCGGTTGCCCCGCCGATGGCCCCGGCCGCCCACGCCATCGGCCAGGTTGCGGCGAGCGCGCCCACCGCCCTGCCACCGGCGCTGCTGTCCCCCCATCCCGCCGCTCATCCGGTCGTTCCCAGCCCCGCACCGCGCCGCGCTGCAGACACCCCACAAGGTGATTCCGCGCTGTGGCGCCATCCGCGTGGCAACCGCGAGATCCGGCTGGGCGGCCAGAGCGTCGGCTACGAGCTCCGGCGTGCCCGTCGTCGCACCATCGGTTTTGTGATCGGCGCCGAAGGCCTGGTGGTCAGCGCGCCGCGCTGGGTCGGCCAGCCCGAGATCGACGCCGCGCTGCTGAGCAAGACCCGCTGGATCCTGCGCAAGCTGGCCGACCAGCATGAGCGCATCGAGCGCATCGCCGCCGCCCGTGTCACCTGGTGCGACGGCACCAGCCTGCCCTACCTCGGCGAGCCGCTGCTGATCGTGCTGGACGCCCGCGTGGCCGGCGCCGAACTGCGCGACGGCCGCCACAGCCAACCCTGCGCCGACGGCATCGCCGCACCCAGCCCGCAGACCGGCCTGGCCGGCATGGCGCAGCGGGTGCTGCACATCGGCCTGCCGCAGAGCGCCGACGCGACGCAGATCCGCGACGCCGTGCAAAGCTGGCTGCAGCGCCAGGCCATTGCCCTGTTCGAGACCCGTTGCCGCCACTACGCCGCCCAGCTGGGCGTGCGCGTCGCGCGGCTGCGCCTGAGTTCGGCCCAGACCCGCTGGGGCAGCGCCAGCGCCGACGGCACCGTGCGCCTGAACTGGCGCCTGATCCACTTCAGCCTCGCCAGCATCGACTACGTCGTCGCCCATGAACTGGCCCACCTGCGCGAGATGAACCACAGCGCCGCCTTCTGGGAGGTGGTCCGCTCCGTCATGCCCGACTACGAGAGCCGACGCGGGCAGTTGAAGGACGGTCAGGTGCCGGTGTTCGACTGAACAACCGGGTTACTGATTCGCCTCGCCCCGCAGCGGCGATCAGAGCTCCAGGTCGGTCGCCGGCGTCGTCTCCGGGCCGGCATCGCCGGACCGTTCGGCGGCGATCTGGCGCAGCGCGGCGACGAAGACCTCGGGCGGCTGACCGCCCTCGATCAGGTGGGTGTCATTGACGATGAAGGCCGGCACCGAGTTGATGCCCAGCTCCTGCCAGTACTGCTCGCGCTCGCGCACCGCGTCGGCATGGGCGTCACCGGTCAGGATCACGGCGGCCTCGTTCGGGTCCAGGCCTACCGCATCGGCCAGCCGGATCAGCAGACCGTGGTCGCCCGGGTCGCGGCCGTCGGTGAAGTGGGCGCTCAGCAGCGCGCGCTTGAGCGCCAGCTGGCGATCGCCGCCGTCACCCGCATCGACCTCGCCCGCCCAGTGCAGCAGGCGGTGGGCGTCGAACGTGTTGTAGGTGCGGCTGCGCTTGTCCATCGAGAAGGCGAAGCCGACCGAGGCGCCCCGTTCGGCGATCTTGGCGTGCATCTGCTCGATCTGGGCCGGCGTCGAACCGTACTTGCGGCTGAGGTAGTCGACGATGTCGGCACCGCCTGGTCCGAGCGTCGGGTTCAGCTCGAAGGGCTCGAAGCGGATCCGGGGTGACAGCTCGCCCTCCAGCTGCTCGACGGCGCGCATCAGCGAACTCACCCCGACGGCGCACCACGGGCACACCACGTCGGACACCACCTCGATCGTCATCGGAACCGTCTGCTCGCTCATCGTCGTGCCTCTTTCGTTCATGCCTGCTTGCCTGCGTGCCCGCCTGGCGGACGCGTCTTTCGGTCGTCAAGTCTAGGCTGACGGACATGACCGTTGCACCCTAAAGTCCACCCATGGATCGCATCACCAGCGTGCAGCTCTACATCCGGGTGGTCGAGACCGGCAGCTTCAGCCGTGCCGCCGTCGAGCTCGGCATCACCCAGCCCACGGCCACCAAGGCGGTCGCCGCGATGGAGCAGCGCCTGGGCGCGCGGCTGCTGCACCGCTCCTCGCGCGGTGTCACGCCCACCGAGGTCGGCGCGATCTACTACGACAAGTGCAAGCGCATCGCCCACGAGATCGACGAGGCCGACAACCTCGCCACGCTGCTGCAGAGCCGCGTCGGCGGGCAACTGCGGGTCAGCACCTCGGTCGCCTTCGGCCGCCGCGTGCTGGTGCCGAGGGTTCTGCGCTACATGGCGCTGCACCCAGGCGTCAGCATCGACCTGAGCTTCGATGACCGCTACGTTGACCTGATCGAGCAAGGTGTCGACCTGGCCATCCGCATGGGCCGGCTGGCCGACTCGTCGCTGGGCGCGCGCCACCTGGGCGACAACCCCTGGGTGATGGTGGCCGCGCCCCACTACCTGGCCCGGCGTGGCCAGCCGCAGACGCTGGCGGACCTGGCGATGCACGACTGCCTGGTCTACAGCAGCGTGCAGGGCGACGACCGCTGGAGCCTGGGCGCACCGGGCGGCGCGCCGCCGCAGTCGGTCGCCGTGCGTGGCCCCTTGCGGTCCAACAACCTGTCGGCCGTGCTGGCCGCCGCCCGCAGTGGACTGGGGCTGGCGATGCTGCCCTGGTACGTCGCCCGCGAGTCGGTCGACAACGGCCGCGTCGTGCCGGTGCTGACCGACCACACGCTGGCCTCGCAGGAGATCCACGCGGTCTTCCCGTCGCCCAAGCTGGTGCCGTCGAAGGTGACCAGCTTCATCGCCCACCTGCAGGAATCCCTGCAGGGGCGGTGGTGGGAGACGGCCGACCCGGCTTGATCCGGCGCTTGCACCCTCGCGGTCGGCTCGGGTCCGACGACGCTTCAGCCCAGATTCATCCGGGGCGACCACGATTGTTCCGATGAAAGCCGCCATCACACCGTGATCCCTGACCTCGACGCCCCGCAGTTGCTCGGACTGATCGTCGCGGCCCTGCTGTTACAGGCTCTGGCCGTCGCCGTGCTTGCCATCCGTGGTCATGGCCGCAGCACAGCCGAGTCGTCGGGCACGGCCAGCGAGCCGCCTGGCGCACCTCGATCCTCGCTGGCGTGGTCCGGCACGCAAGCCTGGCGCGTGCGCGAACGACGGTTCGAGGACGCCGCCGGGACGCAATGCTCCTTCGTTCTCGAACCGGTCGACGGCACCCCGCCACCGCCCTTCCGGCCGGGCCAGTTCCTCACCTTTGTGCTCGACCTGGCGGACCCGCTCGCGCCAGGTGGGCGACGGCAGGTCACCCGCTGCTATTCGTTGTCGGACGGCCCAGGCCTGCCGCACTACCGCGTCACGATCAAGCGGGTGGGCAAGCCGGCCGATCACCCTGAATGGTCGGCAGGCTTGGTGTCGAACCACTTCCATGACCATGTTCAGGTCGGCGACCTCATGCAGGTGCGCGCACCGTCGGGTCACTTTCACCTCGACGAGGATCCCTCGGTTCCAGCCGTACTGATCGCGGGCGGCATCGGCATCACGCCGATGATCTCGATGCTCGAAGAACTGATTCGTCACCAGCCGAGCCGCCCGGTCCACCTGTTCTACGGCGTGCGCAGCGGGCACGAACACGCTTTCAAGGCCCACCTTCGGACGCGGCAGACGAACCACCCGACCTTGCGGCTGCACGTGGTCTACAGCCGGCCGGCCGAGTCCGACCAGCTCGGCATCGACCACCATCTCGTCGGCCATGTCGATCTGGCACTGCTGCAGAAGACCCTGCCGCATGGCCGCCACCGCTTCTTCATCTGCGGACCGGGAACGATGATGTCGACGCTGGTGCCGGCCCTGAAGGCCTGGGGCGTGCCCGACGAGGATGTTCTGTTCGAGGCCTTTGGTCCGGCCTCGGTCCAGCGCCCGGCAGCACCGGTCGATGCAGCGGCAGCCGGCGTCAAGATCCGCTTCCAGCGCAGTGGCCGCGTGCTCGCCTGGGACGGCCAGGACGCCAGCCTGCTCGACTTCGCCGAGCGGCATGCGCTGCTGATCGACGCAGGCTGTCGCTCGGGCGGCTGCGGCACCTGTGCCACCCGCCTGATCGAGGGCCGCGTGAGCTACCCGCACGCACCCGACCACGACATCCCAGCAGGCCATTGCCTGCCTTGTGTGGCACGACCGCTCACCGACCTGGTGCTGGAGGCCTGATGTCACGGCAAGCCCGCCTGTTGCGCCGAGAGGTGCTGCCCTTCCTGTTCTACCTGGTCGCATTGGCCGTGGGCACCCTGCTGATCGACCTGCTGCTGCACCGCCTCGGCATTGCCTGGATCGGTCGCTGGCTGGGCATCCCGGGCACCTTGCTGATCGTCGGTTCCTTCGGCTACTCGCTGCGCAAGCGCAAGCGCATCACGACCGGCTCGCCCACCGGCTGGCTGCGTGGCCACGAGGTGCTGGCCTGGCTGGGCTCGCTGCTCGTGCTGGTGCACGCCGGTATCCACTTCAACGCCATCCTGGGCTGGCTGGCCGTGGCAGCCATGAGCCTGAACGTCATCAGCGGCCTGACCGGCAAGTTCCTGCTCGACCGCTCACGACGCCGCCTTGACGAGGCCCGCGAGCGCCTACGCGCCCAGGGCCTGTCGCCCGACGAACTGGCCGATCGCACCTACTGGGACAGCATGACCTTCGACGCAGTGCGGCAGTGGCGCGTCATCCACATCCCGATCACTCTTGCCTTCGGGCTGCTGGCGCTGGCGCACATCGTGGCCATCTTCCTGTTCTGGGGCTGGGCATGAAGCGGATTCTCGCGTGGCTGGCAGCGATCAATGCCATCGCGCTGATCGTGCTGGTCTTCGTCTACCCGCACCTGATGATCAGCCCCGGGCCGCTGGTCAAGGCCCATGCCGAACTCGCCACGGACTGCTTCGCCTGCCACCGCCCGTGGCGCGGCGCGAGCGCGGCGCTGTGCATCGACTGCCACAAACCGGCAGACATCGGCCTGCGAACAACGCTGGGTGTGGCCCTGCCGGCGCGACCGCTGAAGGCATCTTTCCACCAGAAGCTGATCGAGCAGGACTGCATGGCCTGCCACAGCGACCACCTCGGCCCCAAGCTCACACAGCGCAGCCGCAAGCCGTTTTCGCATGCACTGCTGGTGGCCGACGTGCAGAAGGCCTGCGGCACCTGCCACCGACCGCCGGACGACCGGCTGCACCGGAAGGTGAACGACGACTGCAGTGCCTGTCACCAGCAGGAGGCCTGGAAGCCCGCCACCTTCGACCATGAACGCTCGTTCGTGCTGGATCGCGACCACGACGTGGCTTGCGACACCTGCCACGTCCGCAACGACTACGCGACCTACACCTGCTACGGCTGCCACGAACACACGCTCGCCAACGTGAGGGCAGAGCATGAGGAGGAAGGCATCCGGGACTTCGCCGACTGCGTCGAATGCCACCGCGACCCCGGTGTCGAGCCCGGCAAGGGCTCGGCACGCGGGGGCAACCGCAGCCGCGGTGGCGGCGACCGCCCGGAACGCGACTGACCTCAGCCAGCCGCCGCCTCGGTCACGACCGGCTGACGGATCAGGTGGTCAAACGCGCCAAGGGCCGCCTTGGCACCCTCGCCCACCGCGATGACGATCTGCTTGAAGGGCACGGTCGTCACGTCGCCAGCGGCGTAGATGCCGGGGGCGCTGGTCTGGCACTTGGCGTCGATGATGATCTCGCCGAAGCGGCTCAGCTCGACCGTGCCGCGCAGGAACTCGGTGTTGGGCACCAGGCCGATCTGCACGAACACACCGGCCAGATCGAGCGTGTGCTCGGCCCCCGAGACGCGGTCCTTGTAGCGCAGGCCGGTCATCTTCTGGCCGTCGCCGATCACCTCGGTGGTCTGGGCGTTCACATGCACCGTCACGTTGGGCAGGCTGCGCAGCTTGTTGACCAGCACCTGGTCGGCCTTGAGCTGGTCGGCGAACTCCAGCAGCGTGACGCTGCGCACCAGACCGGCCAGGTCGATGGCGGCCTCGACGCCCGAGTTGCCACCGCCGATCACCGCGACGTCCTTGCCCTTGAACAGCGGGCCGTCGCAGTGCGGGCAGTAGGCCACGCCCTTGGTCTTGTAGGTGTCCTCGCCGGGCACGTTCATGTTGCGCCAGCGCGCGCCGGTGGCCAGGATCACCGTGCGGGCCTTCAGCTCCGCGCCGTTGTGCAGCTTGACCAATGCCAGCGCGCCGGGTGCCGATGCGGGCTCGACGGCCTGCACACGTTGCAGCGTCATCACGTCGACGTCATAGACCTTGACGTGGGCCTCCAGCGCGGCGGCGAACTTCGGGCCGTCGGTCTCCTGGACCGAGATGAAGTTCTCGATCGCCATGGTGTCCATGGTCTGGCCGCCGAAACGCTCGGCGACGATGCCGGTGCGGATGCCCTTGCGAGCCGCATAGACCGCCGCCGCCGCGCCGGCCGGGCCGCCGCCGACGATCAGCACGTCGTAGGGCGCCTTCTCGCTGAGCGCAAGCGCTTCGCGAGCCGCCGCGCCGGTGTCGATCTTGGCGAGGATCTCGCCCAGCTCGATGCGGCCGCTGGAGAAGTCCGCGCCGTTCAGCTCGGTCTTGGGCACGGCCATGATCTGGCGCGCCTCGACCTCGGCCTGGAACAGGCCGCCGTCGATGGCGACGTGGCGAACGCGGGGGTTGAGCACGGCCATCAGGTTGAGCGCCTGCACCACGTCCGGGCAGTTGTGGCAGGTCAGGCTCATCCAGGTGGTGAAGCTGAAGTCGCCATCGAGCGATCGGATCTGCTCGACCACGGCGGCGTCGACCTTGGGCGGATGACCGCCAGCCCAAAGCAGCGCCAGCAGCAGTGAGGTGAACTCATGGCCCATCGGCAGGGCGGCAAAGTGCACGCCCATGTCGTGGCCGACGCGGGTGATCTGGAAGGAGGGACGGCGCGCATGCTGGCCGTCGTAGCGCGCGGCGATCTTCTCCGGCGCGATCGCGGCGATCTCGGCGATCAGCTCGCGGATGTCAGCAGCGCCTTGCGAATCATCCAGGCTGGCGATCAGCTCGATCGGCTGGGTGATCTTCTCGAAATAGGCGGCCAATTGGCCCTTGGTGGTGTCGTCCAGCATGGTGCGGTCCTTTCGGTGCGGTGTGTCGCAGGGGCGAGTCGATTCCCGGCCCAGTTGAAAACACGCACCGGCCGGGCCGTCACATGCTTTCAACTGCGCCGATGCAGTTGTTCAGGAAGAAGGCGGGCCAGCCGCCCTTCGCCAGTCACTCGGTCAGTCCATTCATCCAGCGCAGACGGTGGATCCGGCTTGGCCGGTCCACCCGTCTGGCCCCCCTGGAGGGGGGAGCGGCGTCAAGCCGCTCCGGGGGGTGGGCCGGGATCAGATCTTGCCGACGAGGTCGATCGAAGGAGCCAGCGTCTTCGCGCCTTCCTTCCACTTGGCCGGGCAGACCTGGCCGGGGTTGGCGGCGGTGTACTGGGCAGCCTTGAGCTTGCGCAGCGTTTCCGACACGTCACGGGCGATCTCGTTGGAGTGGATCTCGGCGGTCTTGATGACGCCGTCCGGGTTGATCACGAAGGTGCCGCGCAGCGCCAGACCTTCTTCGGCGATGTGCACGCCAAACGCGTTGGTCAGCGTGTGGGTCGGGTCGCCGACCAGCGGGAACTTGGCCTTGCCAACGGCCGGCGAGGTCTCGTGCCACACCTTGTGCGAGAAGTGCGTGTCGGTCGTGACGATGTAGACCTCGGCGCCCGCAGCCTGGAAGGCGGCGTAGTTGTCGGCCGCGTCTTCGATCTCGGTCGGGCAGTTGAAGGTGAAGGCCGCCGGCATGAAGATCAGGACCGACCACTTGCCCTTGAGGCTCTCGTCGGAGACGGTGATGAACTTGCCGTTGTGGAAGGCCTGGGTCTTGAACGGCTGGACTTGGGTGTTGATGAGGGACATCGTGGTTCCTGTGGGTTGAAGTGAGGGGGGTTGGGAAGAAGCGATGGGTTGAATGCTATCGACGTTTCATGTGCGATTGCATCAACGATCTCAATCGCCCTCGTTAACCCGACGCTATCGACCCCCAGCCAACCATGGCCAGAGCGCAAGCCCCACCAGCAGCGCGGCCGAACCCCGGTTCACGCGGCGTCGCCAGGTCGCATCGAACCGTTCGCGCCAGTGACCGATCGTCGTGCTGAGCAGCAGCCACCAGGCCGCCGAGCCCGCGAACACGCCGACCACCATCAGGCCAGGGCTGACGACCTCGTGGCGACCGGCGAGCGCACCGAAGACGGCCAGGAAGCTCAGGATCGTCGCGGGGTTGGACAGCGTCAGCAGCAAGGTCCCGGCAAAGCAGCCGGCCAGCAAGCGGATGCGTCCGGCGCGGTGCGCCGGCAGGTCGAGCGCTGCTGCCCGTTCGGCCACCGGCGCGCGCCAGATGCCCCAGGCCAGCCACAGCAGCACGGCCCCGCCCACGGGCACCAGCACCGGGCGCAAAGCCCCGAGCCAGGTGACCAGCCCGGAGATGCCGTAGGCGCCGATGGCACCGTAGGCCGCATCGGCCACCGCCGCGCCCAGCCCCGTGGCGAGTCCGGCGCGCGGGCCGAGTTGCAGGCTGCGCTGGATCGTCAGCAGCCCGATCGGGCCGACCGGCGCGGCCATCGACAGGCCGATCAGGAAGGACTGGGCGAACAGCGCGAGCGCGTCGGCAGGGATGGCATCCAGGAGGTCGAACGGGACAGGCATGTCCCGTAGTCTGGCTCTGGTTGGCTCTGGTCGGCTCGGCCAGACGACCGGCCGCGCCGGATCAGTCTGGCGCGCCCATCAGCGAGCGCGAGTTCTTCGGGTCGCGGAACACCAGCGGCCGCTCGATGCCACGTCCCGCGTCGGCGGCCTGCACCGCCTGCATCACCTGGGCGTGGTGCGGGCTCTTGGGGCAGACCGGGTCGGCGGCCTCGGGGTCGTTGGCGAGCAGGAAGGCCTGGCAGCGGCAGCCGCCCAGGTCCTTTTCCTTGTCCGGGCAGGACACGCAGGGCTCCTTCATCCAGCCGGTTCCGCGGTAGCGGTTGAAGCCCTCGCTGTCGCGCCAGATGTGGGCAATGCCGTGTTCGCGCACGTTCGGGAAGCTCAGGCCGGGCAGCATCTTGGCGGTGTGGCAGGGCAGCGCGGTGCCGTCGGGCGTGACGGTCAGGAAGACGTTGCCCCAGCCGTTCATGCACTTCTTGGGCCGGCCCTCGTGATAGTCCGGCGCGACGAAGAACAGCCGCATGCGGCCTTCGAGCTTCTGGCGCCAGGCGTCGGTGACGGCCTCGGCGCGGCGGATCTGGTCTGAGGTCGGCAGCAGCTGGTCGCGGTTGAGGTGGGCCCAGCTGTAGTACTGCGAGTTGGCCAGTTCGAGGTACTCGGCCCCGAGCGCCTCGGCCATTGCGATGATGCGGTCGATGTGGTCGATGTTGAGCCGGTGCAGCACCACGTTCATCACCATCGGCCAGCCATGGGCCTTGATGCGCTCGCCGACCTGCTGCTTCAGGCTGAAGGTCTTGGTGTGGCTCAGGAAGTCGTTGAGTTCGCGGGTTGAATCCTGGAAGCTCAGCTGGACATGGTCCAGCCCGGCCGCCTTCAGCGCCGCCGCGCGCGCATCGCTCAGGCCAACGCCGGAGGTCAGCAGGTTGGTGTAGTAGCCCAGCCGGTGCGCCTCGGCGACCAGCTCTTCGAGGTCGTCGCGCTCCAGCGGCTCACCGCCGGAGAAGCCGCATTGCACGGCGCCCAGCGCACGGGCCTCGCGCAGCACACGCAGCCAGTCTTCGGTGGACAGTTCCTGGCCCTTGCCGGTGGCCGCGAAGTCCAGCGGGTTGTAGCAAAACACGCAGTGCAGCGGGCAGCGGTAGGTCACCTCGGCCAGCAGCCAGAGCGGCGGGCCGATCACGGGCGCGCTGGCTGCAGCCATCACAGGCGTGTTCATGACCACCTCACCCAGCCCTGGGTGTGCGCCATCCGCAGGAAGGCGATCACGTCGGCGCGCAGGCCCTGGACCTTGAAGGCCGCTTCGAGCTGGCTCACCAACTGAGCCACCGAGGCGACGCCGTCGCAGCGGCTCAGGATCTCGCCCGCGCTGCGGTTGAGCTTGACCATGCCTTCGGGGTAGAGCAGCACATGGTTGCCCTGGGCCTCTTCCCATTGCAGGCGGAAGCCGGCGGCCACGGCGGGCACGCTGGCATCGCCGAGTTCAGTCATGGGACTGGCGGTCGGCGGGTTCATGCGTTGACCCCGTAGCGCAGCGCCATCGCGTCGTTCATGGCCCAGAGGATGTCGAGCTTGAACTGCAGGATGGTCAGCGCGCGTTCTTGCTGCGCCCGGCTGCGGAAGTGGTCCAGCGTGACGGCCAGGCCCTGCTCGACGTCGCGCCGCGCCTGGCTGACGCGGTTGCGGAAGTAGCTCAGGCCGTCGGCGTCGATCCATGGGTAGTGCTCGGGCCAGGTGGCCAGGCGCTGCTTGTGGATCTCGGGCGCGAACAGCTCGGTCAGCGATGAGCAGACCGCCTCCTGCCACGGCGCGTGGCGGGCGAAGTGGATGTAGGCGTCGACCGCGAACTTCACCGCCGGCACGACGTGGCGCAGGTCGACGATCTCCTCGCGGCTCAGTCCCGTGGCAGTGCCCAGGCGGATCCAGGCCTCGATGCCACCGGCGTCCTTGACCTCCCCGATCTCGAAGCCGTCATGGTCCAGGATGCGCTGGACCCAGCCGCGCCGGATCTCGCGGTCGGGGCAGTTGGACAGCACCGCCGCATCCTTCACCGGAATCGCGATCTGGTAGTAGTAGCGGTTGGCGACCCAGCCGCGGATCTGCTCCGGCGTCGCGCGGCCGGTGTTGAGCATCACGTTGAAAGGGTGGTGGATGTGATAACTGCGACCGCGTTCGCGCAGCTGCTGCTCGAAGGTGACGCAATCCCAGGCGGGCGCCTCGGCCAGCGCGACGGCGGCAGATGGGCTCGGGGGCGGCAGGGTGGCGTGGTTCATGGCGGCCTCGGGCTTCAGGGTTCAGGGTTCAGAACAGCAGCTCCAGGCCGTCGAAGCTGACCTCGACGCCGGCCGCCTCGACGGCGCGGCGCTCGGGCGAGGCCTCGTCCAGGATCGGGTTGGTGTTGTTGATGTGGATGAGCAGCTTGCGGGTGCGCACCGGCAGGCGGCCCAGCACCTCCAGCATCCCGCCGGCACCGGACTGCGGCAGGTGGCCGATGTCGCGCGCGGTCTTGCGCGAGAAGCCCAGCGTGATCATCTCGTCGTCGGTCCAGAAGGTGCCGTCGACCAGGACGGCGTCGACGCTGTTCATCGCCGCCCACACCGCCGGGCTGATGGCGCCCAGGCCGGGTGCGTAGAAAACCCGCCCGCCGGTGGCCGTGTTTTCCAGGACCAGGCCGACGTTGTCGCCCTCGACCGGTGCCTCGCGGTGTGGCGAATACGGCGCGGGCTTGCTGTCCAGCGGCAAGGCGGTGATGCGCAACGGAGCCAGCTGCGGGGCTTCGAGGGCGGCCGGCAGGCGCACCGCCGTGCCGTCCAGCGGCAGCTCGTGCCAGTCGACGCCGCAGTAGTGGCCCAGCACCCGCAGGATGGGGTTGCCCTGGCTCAGGTCCTCATGCGCCGGGCGGGTGCTCCACAAGGGCAGCGGCCGGCCCCGTTCGCGCAGCATGAACAGGCCGGTGCTGTGGTCGATCTGGCCGTCGCACAGCAGCACGGCGGCGATGCCGCTGTCGCGCAGCGCGCGGGCGGGCTGCAGCGCGGGGCTGCGCTGCAGCTGGGTCAGGATGTCGGGCGAGGCATTGACCAGCAGCCAGTCCTGCGGACCGCCCACGGCGATCGACGACTGGGTGCGGGCGCGGTGGTGCGGCGAGCCGGCGCGCACCGCCGCGCACTGGCGGCAGTTGCAGTTCCACTGCGGGAAGCCGCCACCGGCGGCGGAGCCGAGCACGCGCACGGTCAGGGCTTGCGGGGCGGTGGACGGGGCAGGGTTCACGGTGGACGGGCGCGGGTCAAGCGCCTGGAAGGGTCGTGTGCGGGGGCTGGCAAGCCGTGCTGCAGATGCGACACGGCCCGGCGTCGGAACCAGTCCGGGCCGGGCCGTGCGGCTCGCAAGGAAAGATCGGATCGGGTCGCCAGCTCAGCGGGCGGCCACGTACATCGTGATCTCGAAGCCGAAGCGGAAGTCGATCGCGGCGGGGGTTTCCCAGGTCATGGCAGTCTCCAGGTCAAAAGGTGGTGGTGAGGTCCGAACGCAGCCGAAGGTGTTCCGGTGCAGCGCCAGTGTCGGCAAAGCCCGGGTTGCTGTCGTCGCGCGGACCATGAGCGCGGCCTCATGAAAATCGCCATTCGCGGGCCGGGTAGACCCCAGCGCCTACGCGCCTCCAGTGGGCGACGGCGCCGGGACAATCCGCCCATGGTCAGCCTCACCGCCACGCCCGATCCGGCCCCGCCGGCCGCCACCCTCGCCGCCCCCGCCACATCGGCCGGACGCAGCCTGCGCTTCAAGGTCCAGGTGCTGCTGGGCGTGCTGATGCTGGGCTTCGTCTCGGCCCTGCTGCTGCTGCAGATCCAGGCCACCCGCAACAGCGTGCACGAGGAGATCGTGGCCGGCAACCGCGTCGCCGGGCAACTGCTGCAGCGGGTCGGCTGGGTCTACCGCCTGTCGGGTCCGGACGGCATGCTGGACTTTCTCCAGCAGCTCGGCCGCGTGCGGGCCAACGAGATCACGCTGGTCGACGCGGGAGGGCGGCTGATCTACCGCTCGCCGCCGTCGGTCTACAAGCAGGGCCGCGAGGCGCCGCCCTGGTTCGACGCCCAGGTGGCGCCGCCGCCGCAGCTGCAGGTCATCGAACTGCCCGGCGGTGGCCGGCTGACCGTCGAGGCCGATGCCTCGCGCGCCATCCTGGATGGCTGGGACGACTTGCAGCGGCTGGCGGCCATCGGTGGCATCGCGCTGCTGCTGATCAATGCGCTGGTGTTCTGGTACGTCGGCGTCACGCTGCGGCCCTTCGCCACCATCCTGGCCGGCCTGGGCCGACTCGAACGCGGCGACTACGCCGCCCGCCTGCCGGACCTGCCGGGCCGCGAGGCCGGCTCGATCGGCGCGGCCATCAACCGCATGGCCGCAGCGGTCGAGGACCAGCTGCAGACCCGCCTGGCCGCCTACGAGGCCGAACGTTCGCTGGCCGAGAGCCGCGAGATCGCCCATCAGGTCGAGCTGCACACCGAACGCGAACGGCGCGAGATCGCCCGCGAGCTGCACGACGAGCTGGGCCAGTCCGTCACCGCGATGCGCAGCCTGGCACTGTCGCTGACCCACCGTCTGGCCGAACGCGACCCGCCGGCCGGCGCCACCGCCACCTTGATCGCCGACGAGGCCGGCCGGCTCTATGACGTCATGCACGGCCTGATCCCGCGCCTGACACCGCTGGCGCTGGACAGCCTGGGCCTGGCCGATGCACTGGCCGACCTGGCCGGCGGCGCCCGGCAGCACCCGGGCGCCCCCCGCATCGAGCTGACCGTCACGCCGCTGCCCGGCGATCTGGACAACGACCTCGCGCTCGCCGCCTACCGGGTCGTGCAGGAGGCCCTGAACAACGCGCTGCGCCACAGCGGCGCGACGCTGCTGCACATCGGGGTGGGTCTGGTGGACGGCGCCGCCGGCCAGCGCCTGCAGGTCCAGGTCGACGACAACGGCCAAGGCCTGCCGCCGGACTGGCAACGTCCCGGTCACTACGGCCTGCGCGGCCTGCGTGAACGCGTGCGCAGCCTCGGCGGCACGCTGGCGGTCGAGGCGGCACTGCCCGGCGCCGCACATCCGGGCGTGCGCATCGCGGCCAGCCTACCGGTGCGGCCGGTCACACCCGTGGCCACGGCGGAGCGTGCACGGTGATCCGCGTCATGCTGGTCGACGACCACACCATCGTGCGCATGGGCTTCAAGATGCTGCTGGAGGCCTCCGGCGCCGACATCGAGGTGGTCGCCGAGGCCGCGTCGGGCGACGAGGCGCTGGCGCTGCTCGAACGCATCCAGCCCGACCTGCTGGTGCTAGACCTGTCGATGCCCGGCATGGGCGGGCTGGAACTGCTGCGGCGCATGCGCGCCCGCGACGATGCCCTGCGCGTGCTGGTGCTGTCGGCCCACGAGGACACCGCCCACCCGCGCCGCGTGCTGGCGGCCGGCGCGCACGGCTACCTGAGCAAGCGCGGCGCCCCCGAGGCGCTGGTCGACGCGATCCGGCGGGTCGCCGCCGGTGCGCGCTACATCGACCCGGCGATCGCCCAGAAGCTCGCGCTGGCGCAGCTCGGCAACGAACCCAGCCCGGTCGATGCCTTGTCCGAACGCGAGTTCGAGGTCTTCGTGCAGCTGGCAAGAGGCGCCAGCGTCGCCGACATTGCCAGCCGCCTCAAGCTCAGCGCCAGCACCGTCGGCACCCACCTCTACAACGTCAAGCAGAAGCTCGGCGCGGCCAACCAGGCCGAGCTGACCCTGCTGGCGCTGCGCTGGGGCCTGCTGGAAGCCTGATCAGCCGGCAAGGGGACCGGCAACGGTCAACCGGCCACCTCCAGCACGACCCGATCAACCTCGGCCCGCCAGGCGGCCTTGCGATCCGCATCGGCGAAGGCCGCCTCGAAGCTGTTGGCGGCCAGCTGCCACGCCTCGCGCGCGCCGAGCTGGGGCAAGGCGGCAAAGGTGTCGAGCCAGTTCTGGTTCATGTAGCCGCCGAAGTAGGCCGGGTCGTCGCTGTTGATCGTGGCGCACAGGCCGGCGTCCAGCAGCGCGGGCAGCTTGTGTTCGGCCATCGTCGGGTAGACGCACAGCTTGACGTTGGACAGCGGGCAGACCGTCAGCGGCATGCGCTCGGCGGCCAGGCGGGCGACAAGCGCCGGGTCGTCGACGCAGCGCACGCCGTGGTCGATGCGTTCGGTCTGGAGCAGGTCCAGCGCCTCAATGATGTAGGCCGGCGGGCCTTCCTCGCCCGCATGGGCGACGACGTGCAGACCGAGCGCGCGGCCGCGGGCGAAGACACGCTCGAACTTGCTGGGCGGGTGGCCGCGCTCGCTGCTGTCCAGGCCGATGCCGATGAAGTGGTCCCGGTAAGGCAGCGCGGCGTCCAGCGTCTCGAAGGCGGCCTCTTCGCTCAGGTGGCGCAGGAAACACAGGATCAGGTCCGCGTCGACGCCCAGCTCGGCGCGGGCCTTCGTCAATGCGGCACTCAGGCCGGCGATCACGGTGCCGATCGGCACACCCCGTTCGGTGTGGGTCTGCGGGTCGAAGAAGATTTCAGCGCGCCGCACCCCGTCGGCCGCTGCGCGCTGCAGGTAGGCCCAGGCCATGTCGTGGAAGTCGGCCTCGTGCAGCAGCACGCTGGCCCCGGCGTAGTAAATGTCCAGGAAGCTCTGCAGATCGCTGAAGGCATAGGCCGCCCGCAGCGCCTCGACGCTGTCGTAGGGCAAGGCCACGCCGTTGCGCGCGGCCAGCGAAAAGATCAGCTCGGGCTCCAGCGAGCCCTCGATGTGGATGTGCAGCTCCGCCTTGGGGATGCGGCGCAGCAGCTCGGGCAGGCGTTCGCGCGGCAGGCGGTCCAGGGCGGCGGCGACGGTGGCGTCCGGGTGCGGTCGGGTGTGGATGTCGGGCATCGGCGGGGCTCCTGCGGGTCTTGTTTGATCGGGGTGGGTCTCCATCCGAGACCGAGCATGTACTGTGCCCGAAGCCACACGGACACCCGGTTGGCAACAGGGTCGATGACGCGCCGCTTGATACCCACGGCCGTATAAATATAGGATACGGGGTATCAGGAGATGACCATGACCCGAAGCACCCGCCACCTTGCCCCGATCGCCGCTGTACTGGCCCTTGCCGGGCTGGTCACGACCCCCGCTACGGTCGCAGCCGGCGCCGAGCCGGTCGCGGCCGCGATCCCCGTGCCCACCGTGACGCTGCAGGCGCAGACGATCGCCGGCTCGCTGACGCTGGACGCCAGCCTGCAGGCCGTCCGCCAGGCCACGGTGGCGGCGCAGGTCGGCGGCAACGTCGTCGCGCTGGCCGTCAAGGCGGGTGACCGCGTCCGGGCCGGCCAGCTGCTGGCGCGCATCGACGAACGCAGCACCGCCGCCGCACTCGCGCAGGGCGATGCGGCCGTCAACCAGGCCGACGCGGCCGCGCGGCTGGCCCGCATCGAGCGCGACCGCAGCCGCGAGCTGCACGCCCAGGGGTATGTCAGCCAAGCCGCGCTGGACCGGGCCGAGACCCAGGCCCGTGCCGCCGAAGCCGCGCTGGCGCAGGCCCAGGCGGGCCGGGGCCAGGCGGCGCTGGCGCGCGGTTTCGCCAACGTCGTCGCGCCCTTCGACGGCATCGTGCTGGCCACCCACCTCGAAGCCGGTGACCTGGCCGCGCCGGGCCGTCCGGTGTTGACCGTCTACGCGCCCGGCGCCCTGCGCGCGGTGGTTGCGGTGCCGGCCTCGCTGGCCGCCCAGGTGCGTGCGGCCAGCCAGATCGAGATCGAGCTGGCCGATGGCCGACGCCTGACACCGGCGCGCCGCAGCGAACTGCCCGGCACCGATGCGGTCACGCAGACGCTCGAATGGCGGCTTGACCTGGCCGGCGCCGATGCCGCCACGCTGTCGCCGGGTCTGAGCGTGCGGGCGCGTTTCGAGGGCCTGCCCATCCACACCAAGCCCAGCGCGGCCGGGACCGCCTTGAGCGTCCCCCGCAGTGCGGTGCTGCAGCGTGGCGAGCTGAGCGCGGTCTACGTCGCCGACACCAACAACCACTACGTGCTGCGGGCGGTGCGCACCGGTCCGCTGGGCGGCGAGTCCGTCAGCCTCTTGAGCGGCGTGCGGGCCGGCGAACGCATCGCCGCCGATGCGGTCAAGGCCGGCCTGGCTGGCGCACGGCCGTCGAACTGATCCACCCGCCCGCCCACGCCCGAACCCGACCGCGAAAGCCTCCCATGGATACCCCCACCCCTTCGCCGATCGACGCGAGCCCGCGCCTGGGCATCGCCGGCCGCATGGCCGCGGCCTTCCAGGCCAACGCGATCACGCCACTGCTGGCGCTGGTCGCGCTGCTGCTGGGCCTGTTCGCGGTGCTGGTGACCCCGCGCGAGGAAGAGCCGCAGATCAACGTGACGATGGCCAACGTGCTGATCCCCTTCCCGGGCGCCAGCGCGGCGGACGTGCAGGCGCTGGTGGCGAGGCCGGCCGAGCAGGTGCTGGGCCAGATCGCCGGCATCGAACACACCAGCAGCGTCTCGCGGCCCGGCCTGGCGCTGCTGACGGTGCAGTTCTCCGTCGGCGTGCCGCGCACCGAGGCGCTGGTGCGCCTGTACGACGTGCTCAACGCCAACCAGGACTGGCTGCCGGCCGGCCTCGGCGCGCTGGCCCCGGTCGTCAAGCCCAAGGGCATCGACGACGTGCCGGTGCTGGCGGTGACGTTGTGGAGCCCCGCCGCCGACGGCGCCGGCCCGACCTCCGCGCTTGAACTGGAGCGCATCGCCCGTGGCATCGAGGTCGAACTCAAGCGTGTGCCGGGCAGTCGCGAGGTGCAGACCCTGGGCGGACCCGGTCAGGCGGTGCAGGTCGAGCTGGACCCGGACCGGATGCGCGAACGCGGCGTCGACCTGATGCGCCTGCGCGAGACCCTGTCGGCCGCCAACCTGGCGATGCCGGCCGGCGCGGTGCTGGAGCCGCGCGAGGGCGGTGTGGCCGGCGGTGGCAGCCGGCTGCTGACGGTCGAGACCGGCGAGTTCCTGCGCTCGGCCGAGGACGTCGGTGCGCTGGTGGTCGGCGTGCACGCTGGCAAGCCGGTCTACCTGCGCGAGGTGGCGCAAATCCGCGAAGGCTCGGCCCAGTCGCCACGGCAGGTCTGGACCACGCCCGGCGCGGCGGCCGTGACAACGGGCGACGCGAGCGCTCAGGTCGGCGCGGTGTATCCGGCCGTCACCCTGACGCTGACCAAGAAGCCCGGCGCCAACGCGGTCGACGTGGCCGCCGCCGCCCGCGCACGGCTGGATGCGCTGCGCAACACGCTGGTGCCGGCGGAGGTCCGCATGGACATCACCCGCGACTACGGCCTGACCGCAGGCGAGAAAGCCGCCAAGCTGATCCAGAAGCTGGCCTTCGCCACCGGCTCGGTGATCGCGCTGGTCGGCCTGGCGCTGGGCCGGCGCGAGGCGGTGATCGTCGGTGCGGCCGTGATCCTGACGCTGACCGCCACGCTGTTCGCCAGCTGGGCCTGGGGCTACACGCTCAACCGGGTGTCGCTGTTTGCGCTGATCTTCTCGATCGGCATCCTGGTGGACGACGCCATCGTGGTGGTCGAGAACATCCACCGCCACCAGCAACTGCATCCGGGCCAGCCGCTGCTGCAGATCATCCCGGGCGCGGTCGACGAGGTCGGCGGCCCGACCATCCTGGCCACGCTGACCGTCATCGCCGCGCTGCTGCCGATGGCCTTCGTCAGCGGCCTGATGGGCCCCTACATGGCGCCCATCCCGATCAACGCCAGCCTGGGCATGGCGATCTCGCTGGCGATCGCCTTCAGCGTCACGCCCTGGCTGGCCGCGCGCTTGATGAAGCAGCATGACGCGCACACCGCCCATGCCACACCGACCGGCCTGGCCGCGAAGCTGCCGGCCTTCTTCACCCGCGTGCTGGCGCCCTTCCTGGCCAGCGCCCGCAAGCGCTGGCTGCTGGCCGGCGGCATCGCGGCGGCCCTGCTGCTGAGCGTCGGCCTGGCCGGCGTGCAGTGGGTGGTGCTCAAGATGCTGCCCTTCGACAACAAGAGCGAGTTCCAGGTCGTCGTGGAGATGCCCGCCGGCACGCCGCGCGAGGACACCGCCGCCGCGCTGCAGGCCATGGGCGCCTACTTGGCGCAGCAGCCCGAGGTGCGCGACCTGCAGGGTTATGCCGGCGCCGCCAGCCCGATCACCTTCAACGGCCTGGTGCGCCAGTACAACCTGCGCGCCGATGCCGAGCAGGGCGACCTGCAGGTCAACCTGGTCGACAAGGCCCATCGCCACGACCAGAGTCACGCCATCGCGCAGCGCCTGCGGCCGGAGCTGGAGCGCATCGGCGCGACCTGGGGCGCGCGGGTGCAGGTGGTCGAGGTGCCGCCCGGCCCGCCGGTGCTGAGTCCGCTGGTGGCCGAGGTCTACGGCCCGGACGAGGCCGGCCGACAGCAGCTTGCGCTGCGCCTGGCCGAGGCCTTCCGCGCCACGCCGGACATCGTCGGCGTCGACACCTCCGTGAAGGACCCGTCGGCCGCCGCGCCGCGTGCCTTCCTGCGCATCGACCGCAGCCGCGCCGAGTCGCTGGGCATCCCCGTGGCAGTGATCGCTCAGACGGTGCACGGCGCGCTCTCGGGCGTCGACGCGGCCTATCTGCACGACGGCCGCAGCAGCCGCGCCGTCCCGGTGCGCCTGCAACTGCCCCTGGACGCGCAGGTCGGCCTGGACACGCTGCTGCGCCTGCCGCTGCGGGCGGCCAACGGCCAGCTGGTGCCCTTGTCGGCGCTGGTGCGCGTCGAACGCGGCGTGATCGACCGGCCGCTCTACACCAAGGATCTGCAGGGCGTGAGCTACGTCATCGGCGACATGGCCGGCCAGCTGGACTCGCCGCTGTACGGTCTGGCCGCCATCCGCAGCCGCCTGGCCGAGGCCGCCCTGCCCGGCACCGGCGAACTCGGCGAATGGTGGATCCGCCAGCCGGCCGATCCCTACCGCCAGTACGCCATCAAGTGGGACGGCGAATGGCAGGTCACCTACGAGACCTTCCGCGACATGGGCGCCGCCTACGGTGTCGGCCTGGTGCTGATCTACCTGCTGGTGGTGGCGCAGTTCCGCAGCTACGTGACGCCGCTGGTGATCATGGCGCCGATCCCGCTGACCATCATCGGCGTGATGCCCGGCCACGCCTTGCTGGGCGCGCAGTTCACGGCCACCAGCATGATCGGAATGATCGCGCTGGCCGGGATCATCGTGCGCAACTCCATCTTGCTGGTCGACTTCATCGAGCTGCAGGTCGCACAGGGCATGGCGTTCGCAGAGGCGGTCGTGCAGTCGGCGGCGGTGCGCGCCCAGCCCATCGTGCTGACCGGCCTGGCGGCCATGGTCGGCGCCTTCTTCATCCTCGATGACCCGATCTTCAACGGCCTCGCGATCACGCTGATCTTCGGCATCGCGGTGTCGACCCTGCTGACGCTGGTCGTCATCCCCGTCCTCTACTTCACCGTCTTCAACAACCGGAGCCAACCATGACCGTCGACCGTCTCATCCGCATCTTCGCGGGCACCTTCATCCTGATCTCGCTGGCATTGGGCGTCGAGGGCAGTCCGCTGTTCGTCAGCCGCTGGGCCCTGGCCTTCACCGCCTTCGTGGGCCTGAACCTGCTGCAGTTTGGCTTCACCAACGTCTGTCCGCTGGGCTGGTTCCTGCGCAAGGCCGGGGTCGCCGATGTGGCTTGCAGCACACCGCGCTGATCGGTTTGCACACAAGTCCCGAGTTCGAGACGGGTGACACACCCTGAGCGCAGAGTGAGCTCTTGGAGCATGGACAATGGCCGATCTTGAACAAAGACTGAACGCAACGGAGGACTGCGCCATGGCCCAACTCCAGGACGAAGGTGCACGCACCGACCTGCTGAATCGATTGAAACGGGCCGAAGGCCAGCTGCGTGGCATCCAGCGGATGATCGAAGGCGGCGAGTCCTGCATGGACATCGCCAGCCAGATGGCCGCCGTGCGCAAGGCGCTGGACAGCGCCTATGTCCGGATGACCGTCTGCTTCATGCAGCAGGAGCTGACCCAGCGGCTGGGCATGAACGAGCAGCAGACGCCGGTGCTCGAAGGCATGCTCGACGACATGCAGACCCTGCTGGGGAAGGTGCGCTGAAGCCCACGCGTCGGCGACGTCAGCGACGTCAGCGCGGCGCGGCCGGCAACAGGCGCTCGGCCACCGGCACCTGCGCGGCCGGGTCCATCTCGGTGGCGACCTGGTTGCAGACCGCGCGGCACAGCGTGGCCACACGTTCGCTCTGCAGCCGGTAGTAGATCTGGGTGCTGTCGCGCCGCTTGCCCAGCACGCCGGCGCGGTAGAGCGTCGACAGGTGCTGGGACATGTTGGGCTGGGTGGTGTCGATGTCTTCCAGCAGCTGCGACACGTTCTTCTCGCCGTGACACAGCGAGCTGATGATCTTCAACCGGATCGGCGTGGACAGCAGCGAGAACAACTCGGCCACGGAGTCAAAGACGGCGTCGCTTTCGTCGCGGGGGCTGTCGGACATGGTCGGTGCCTCGGTCGTGTTCATCGTTGCATCATTTTATGCGTCTGCACTGATGCAACGGCATGGCCAGGGCCTCGCCAGATGCACCAGATGCGCCGGATGCGCTGGACTCAACGGAAGCGGTAGTGGTCACGCTGCAGCACCGCCGCGATGGCGGTGACTTCCTCGGGGAAGAAGCCCAGCCCCAGTTCGGTGTTGCAGTACTCGACCATGCCGCGCAAGGCGCCGGGCGTGGAGATGCGGCCTTTGGGGTTGTAGATGTCGTGACCATCCCCGCCGACGTTGCGGGCATGGCAGGCGTCGCACTGGCTCTCGCGGATCAGCTTCTCGCCCAAGGCCAGATCGGCGTCCACGAAGATCTCGATGCCCTGAGCCCGCAACGGCGTGGCCGTGCCCAGCAGGAAGGACGCGCCCAGCAGCATCGCGACGAGGGCGAGCACAGGAGCAAGGGCGAGGCGGGACGACGATCGACGCGGGGACATGGACGGACTCCGGATGGGAGACCGGACTTTGCCCTTGCCCACCCTCAGGCGGCAAGGGCCGCAAACCCGGCGAGCCGGAAAAAAACGGCAGGACGCCTGAGGGACGTCCTGCCGTGACAACGAGGCAACGACGGGGGCCGGAAGGCTCCGGCCGCCATCACGCCTCAGCAGTGTTCAGGAGCCCGCCTGCTCGCGCAGACTGGCCCAGCTCACTGCCCCCGAAAACCTCGCGCCGCCGCAGTCCAGATCGGTGCAGCAGGCCCAGGCCCGCTCCTGGCTCTGTGCCGTGGCGGGAAAGAACACGCTGGGCGTCAGCAGCACAGCCAACCCGGCGGCGTCGGCGGCTTGCAGGCCGACCTCGCTGTCCTCCAGCGCCAGGGCCTCCTCGGCGCGCAGGCCCAGCTGCTGCAGCGACAGCCGATGCGCCTGCGGGTGGGGCTTCTTGTGCTCGACGTCCTCGCCACAGACGCAGGCGGCAAAGGTGTCGTGCCAGTCCGGTCCCAGCATCCGGCCCAGCAGGGCGTCGACATTGGTCCGGCTGGTGGTCGTGACGATGGCCTGCAAGGCGCCCGCCGCGCGGGCCTCGCCGATCAGGCGCAGCACGCCGGGGCGCGGTGTCACCAGCCCCGCATCGACACGTTCGGCATAGCGCCGGTTCTTGCGCGTGTGCAGCTCGCGCGCCAGGGCCTCGCGGCGGGCCGGATCGGCCGGTGCATCGGCCCGATCTGCCATGTCGTGCAGCAGGCGCTCGCGCCCGCCCGTCACACGCAGCAGACGGGCATAACGCGCCTCGTCCCAGCGCCAGGGCAGGCCCATGTCGTCGAAGGCCTGGTTGAAGGCGACCAGATGGCCGTCACGCTCGGTCTCGGCCAGCGTGCCGTCGACGTCCCACAGCAGTGCGCGCAAGCCGCTCATGTCAGCGGTAGCGCGCGACCATGCGGTCCAGCGACACCGGCTTGATCAGGTCGGCCTGACCTTCACAGCCGAAGGCCTTGAAGCGTGCCTCGCAGATGCCACGCGCGGCCTTCGTCGCGGCCATCAAGGCCTTGCGCGGGTCGAACTCGGACGGCTGCTGGGCAAAGGTCTGGCGCATCGCGCCGGTCATGGCCAGGCGGATGTCGGTGTCGATGTTGACCTTGCGCACGCCGTTGGCGATGCCGCGCACGATTTCCTCGACCGGCACGCCGTAGGTCTCGCCGATGTCGCCGCCGTACTGGCGGATCAGCGCGAGCCACTCCTGCGGCACGCTCGATGAGCCGTGCATGACCAGGTGGGTGTCGGGCACCGCCGCATGGATGGCGGCGATGCGGTCGATGGCCAGGATGTCGCCGGTCGGCTGGCGGGTGAACTTGTAGGCACCGTGGCTGGTGCCGATGGCGATCGCCAGGGCGTCGACGCCGGTGCGGGCGACGAAGTCGCGGGCCTCGGTCGGGTCGGTCAGCATCTGTTCGTGGCTGAGCTTGCCTTCGGCACCCACGCCGTCTTCCTCGCCGGCCGCGCCCGTCTCCAGTGAGCCCAGGCAGCCGAGTTCACCCTCGACCGACACACCCACCGCATGGGCGATGCGGCAGACGTCGGCGGTCACCTGGACGTTGTAGTCGTAGCTCGCTGGCGTCTTGGCATCCTCGCGCAGCGAGCCGTCCATCATCACGCTGGAGAAGCCCGAACGGATCGCCTGCACGCAGACCGCCGCCGACGCGCCATGGTCCTGGTGCAGCACGACAGGAATGTCCGGGTGGCTCTCGATCGCGGCCAGCACGAGGTGGCGCAGATAGGCCTCACCGGCGTACTTCCGCGCCCCGGCCGAGGCCTGCAGGATCACCGGGCTGCGCGTGGCCTGCGCGGCTTCCATGATCGAGTGGATCTGCTCCATGTTGTTGACGTTGAAGGCGGGCACGCCGTAGCCGCGTTCGGCGGCATGGTCGAGCAGTTGGCGCAGCGAGATCAGGGCCATGTGGGGCTCCGTGCAAGGGTCAATGAATGGGGAGGTAGCGGCTGGAGGTGACGGCCGGCTCAGGCCGCCATCGACTGGATTGGCGACGGGCCGGACGCCCGGGTCGCCAGCACCCAGGCCGCCACGGCCGGCAGGTCGTCGAAGAGGCGACCGGGCTCGGCCGCCGCGATCGGCTCGCCGCCGTTGTAGCCATGCGGCACGGCCCAGTCGGCGGCACCGGCGTTGCGGGCCGCCAGCAGGTCCGTGCGCGAGTCGCCGACATGCGCCAGCCGGTGCGGCGCGACGCCCAGCCGCTTGGCGACATGGCGCAGCACGCTGGGGTGCGGCTTCTTGTGCGGCAGGGTGTCACCCGCGACGACCAGGTCGAGGTGCTCGATCAGGCCGGTGGCCTCCAGCAGCATGCGGGCGTAGCGGCCGTCCTTGTTGGTGACGCAGGCGGTGCGCACGCCCGCTGCACGCAGGGCCTGCAGCGTGCTGGCCGCACCGGGATAGGCCCGCGCGCTGCCGCCCACCCGCAGCCCGTAGTGGTGTTCGACGCGGGCCAGCACGGCATCCGGATGCAGCCGGTCGGCCAACGCCGGCTGGTCGAGCAACAGCCGGGCCAGGAGCTTGAGCATCAAGGCACGCAGGCCGTCGCCGATCAGCGCCGTGATGTCCTCGGTGCTGCGTGCCGCGATGTCGAAGTCCCTCAAGGTCGCGTTGACCGCTGCGGCGATCTCGCCGGCCGTGTCGACCAGCGTGCCGTCGAGGTCGAACGAGACCGCGTCGACGGACGGGATGTGCGTGTTCATCGGCTGTTCCTCTGACAGGTCCGGGGACAAGGTCGTGGTGCGGTGCTCAGGCCGCTGCGGTCAGCCAGGCCTGCACCCGGGCGACCAGCGCCTCGACGGTCAGGCCGAAATGGGCATAGACCGACGGTCCCGGGCCGGACTCGCCGAAGCTGTCCACCCCCAGCGCGTCGACGCAGCCGTACTGGCGCCAGAAGCGAGAGATGCCCGCTTCAACCCCGAAGCGCGGCAGACGCGCATCGCCCAGCACGGCTTGTTGCCAGCGAGCGTCCTGGCGGTCGAACACGCTGCTGGACGGCATCGAGACCACGCGCACCGGCACGCCCAGGGCATCGAGGTGCTGTTGCGCCGTCATCGCCAGTCCCAGCTCGGAACCGCTGGCGATCAGCACGGCGCGGGCGGCGGCACGGTCGCTCAGCACATAGGCGCCGCGGTGGGCCTCGGCCACCTGTTCGGGCGTGCGGGTCTGGGCCGGCAGGTTCTGGCGGCTCAACAGCAGCGCGCTCGGACGGTCGCGCTGGCCGAGCGCATGCGCCCAGGCCACGGCGGTCTCGGTGGCGTCGCCCGGTCGCCAGACGTCCAGGTGGGGGATCAGCCGCAGGCTGGCGGCATGTTCGACCGGCTGGTGGGTCGGACCGTCCTCGCCCAAGCCGATGGAGTCGTGGGTGAAGACATGGATGACCTGCTGCTTCATCAGCGCGGCCATGCGGATGGCATTGCGGCTGTAGTCGCTGAAGGTCAGGAAGGTGCCGCCATAGGGGATGAAGCCACCGTGCAGCGCCATGCCGTTCATCGCCGCGGCCATGCCGAACTCACGCACGCCGTAGTGGACGTGACGCCCCTCGAAGGACCCGCCCTTGACCGCGCCGCAGCCCGGGAAGTCGGTCAGGTTGGAGCCGGTCAGGTCGGCGCTACCACCGATCAGCTCGGGCAAGGCGGGACCCAGCGCGGCCAGCACCTGCTGCGAGGCCTTGCGGCTGGCAACCGTCTCGCCCTTGAGGGCGACGTCCGTGATGGCCTTGAAGACGACGTCCTCGAAGTGGATCGGGCGGCGGCCGGAAAGGCGGCGCTCCAGTTCCTCGGCCAGCGCCGGATGGGCGACGCGGTAGTCGGCCAGCCGGGCGGTCCAGTCGCGCTGCTGCGCGGCGCCGCGTGTGCGCAAGTCCCAGGCGTTGCGCACGGTCTCGGGGATCTCGAAGGGCGCGTGCGGCCAGCCGATGGCGGCGCGGGTCGCGGCGATCTCCTCGGCGCCGAGCGGCTCGCCGTGTGCCTTGGCGGTGTTGGCACGCTTCGGGGAGCCCTGGCCGATGCGGGTCTTGCAGATGATCAGCGTCGGCCGCTCGCTGCTGCTGCGGGCCTGCGTGATGGCCGCATCGAGCGCGGCCACGTCATGGCCGTCCACGGTGCCGATGACGTTCCAGCCGCAGGCCTTGAAACGCAGCGCGGTGTCGTCGGCGAACCAGCCCTGGACGGGGCCGTCGATCGAGATGCCGTTGTCGTCGTAGAGCGCGATCAGCTTGTTCAGGCCCCAGACGCCGGCCAGCGAAATGGCCTCCTGGCTGATGCCCTCCATCAGGCAGCCGTCGCCCATGAAGACGTAGGTGCGGTGGTCGACGATGTCGTGGCCCGGCCGGTTGAAGGCCTGCGCCAGCAGCTTCTCGGCCAGCGCCATGCCGACCGCATTCGCCAGCCCCTGACCGAGCGGGCCGGTGGTCGTCTCGACGCCGGGCGTGATGCCGATCTCCGGGTGGCCCGGCGTGCGGCTGTGCAGCTGGCGGAAGGCCTTCAGGTCGTCCATCGACAGCGCATGGCCGCTCAGGTGCAGCAGGGCATAGAGCAGCATCGACGCATGGCCGTTGGACAGCACGAAGCGGTCGCGGTCCGGCCAGCCCGGATCGGCCGGGTTGACACGCAGGTGGCGGCCCCACAGTGCGACGGCCATCTCGGCCATGCCCATCGGCGCGCCGGGGTGGCCGGAGTTGGCCTTCTGGACGGCATCCATGGCCAGCGCTCGCAGCGCGTTGGCCATGTCGGTGGTGAGGTTCAGCGGGGCGTTCATGCGGCGGGTTTCCAGATCGATGGACGTGACGGGGCCGGCGCGCGGCGGGCCGCGCACATCGGCAAGACGGAGGAAGTAGGAAGGGGGCGGCGCAGGGTGGCGCAGGGCGCGCCGGGTGGCTCAGTCCATGAGCCTGCGCTTGCGCTCCATCATTCGCCAGATGAAGGGCGTGAAGATGAGCTGCATGGCCAGCTCCATCTTGCCGCCCGGCACCACCACGGTGTTGGCGCGCGACATGAAGCTGTCGTTGATCATGTTGAGCAGGTAGGGAAAGTCGATGCCCTTGGGGTTGGCAAAGCGGATCACGCAGATGCTTTCATCGGGCGACGGGATGTCGCGGGCGATGAAGGGGTTGCTGGTGTCCACGCAGGGCACACGCTGGAAGTTCACATGGGTGTGGGCGAACTGCGGGCAGATGTAGTTCACGTAGTCGGGCATCCGGCGCAGGATGGTGTCGGTCACCGCCTCGGTGCTGTAGCCGCGCTGCTTCTTGTCGCGCCAGAGCTTCTGGATCCATTCCAGGTTGATCACCGGCACCACGCCGATCAGCAGGTCCGGGTGACGGGCGATGTTGACCTCGGGCGTGACGACCGCGCCGTGCAGGCCCTCGTAGAACAGCAGGTCGGTGCCCTTGGGGATCTCCTCCCAGGGCGTGAACGTGCCGGGGTTCTGCTGGTAGGGCGCGGCCTCCTCGGCGTCATGCAGGTACTTGCGGCGCATGCCGGTGCCGGTCTCGCCGTAGGTGCGGAACAGCTGCTCGATCTCGGCGAACAGGTTGTTCTCCGGCCCGAAGTGGCTGAAGTTGCGATTGCCCTCGCGCTCGGCCTCGGCCTGGCGCTTCTTCATTTCCAGCCGGTCGTAGCGGTGGAAGCTGTCGCCTTCGATGACGGCGGCGGACACCTTCTCGCGCCGGAAGATGTTCTCGAAGGTCCGCGTCACGGACGTGGTGCCGGCACCGGACGAGCCGGTGATGGCGATGATCGGATGGCGTTCGGACATGCTGTCTCCTGCGATTTGATTCGATGCTTGAAGGGCGAGGTCTGATCCCGCGACCGCTGTGGGCCGGTCAATTCCTGAAAAGCGAACGCTCGGCGAACAGCGGCGTGTTGAAGTCGTTCTTGACCGGCTCGTGGTGGTAGCGCTCGATGCGCTCGACCTCGTTGCGGGAGCCGAACACCAGGCCGATGCGCTGATGCAGCGAGCTCGGCACCACGCCCAGCATCGGCTGGCGACCGGTCGATGCACGGCCCCCGGCCTGTTCCATGATGAAGCCGATCGGGTTGGCCTCGTAGAGCAGCCGCAGCCGGCCGGGCTTGCTCGGGTCCTTGGTGTCGCGCGGGTACATGAAGACGCCGCCGCGCATCAGGATGCGGTGGGCCTCGGCCACCATGCTGGCGATCCAGCGCATGTTGAAGTCCTTGCCACGCGGGCCCGTCGCACCGGCCAGGCATTCGTCGACATAGCGCTTGACCGGCGGCTCCCAGAAGCGGCTGTTGGACGCGTTGATCGCGAACTCGCGCGTGTCGGGTGGCACCTGGATGTCGGGGTGCGTCAGCACGAACTCGCCCAGGTTGGGGTGCAGCGTGAAGCCGGCCACGCCATTGCCCACGCTGAGCACCAGCATCGTGGTCGGACCATAGAGCGCATAGCCGGCGGCCACCTGGGTTGCGCCGGGTTGCAGGAAGTCGGCCTCGACCACATCGCGGCCGCTGGCGATCACGTCATCGGGCGCACGCAGGATCGAGAAGATGCTGCCCACCGACACGTTGACGTCGATGTTGCTGGAGCCGTCCAGCGGATCGAACACCAGCAGGTACTTGCCACGCGGGTACTGGGCGGGGATCTGGGACGGCTGTTCCATCTCCTCCGAGGCCATGCCCGCCAAGTGCCCGGCCCACTCGTTCATGCGCACGAAGACGTCGTTGCTGAGCACGTCGAGCTTCTTCTGGACCTCGCCCTGGACGTTGACCGCACCACCTTGCGCCGCATCGACCGACGCGTCACCCATGACGCCACCGAGTTCACCGAAGGCCACCGAACGGGCGATGGACTTGCACGCCAGCGCCACCTCCAGCAGCAAGGCGTTGAGGTCGCCGCTGGCGGACGGGAAACGGCGGCGCTGCTCGATCAGGTACTGCGTCAGCGTCGAACGGTTGGAAAGGCTCATGGACGTCTCCTCGGGTCGTTGTCGTTGTGGTGTCGGGTCGGGGGCTCAGGGGTCGGGGTCAGGGGATCAAGGATCAGGGCTGGGTCTGGAACACGCGGCTGGCGCGGATGTCGGCCACCTCCAGCGTGCACAGGTCGGCCTCGTCGAGGTGCCGGTCGCGCTGCGCGAACAGGCGGCTGGCCTGGCGCAGCCGGGCCCGGTCCAGCGCATTGCGCACGCTGCGGGCGTTGGCGAAATGGGGCTGTTGGGTGCGCCGTTGCAAGTAGGCGTCGAAGGCCTCGCGGGCGCCCTCTCCCCAGCGGTAATGCTGGGCGTCGAGCATGTGGCCGCTGATGTCGAGCAGCTCGTCGACGCTGTAGTCGGGGAAGTCGAGGTGATGCGCGATGCGCGAGCTCACGCCCGGGTTGGACTGGAAGAAGGTGTCCATGCGGTCCTTGTAGCCCGCCAGGATCACGACCAGGTCGTCGCGCTGGTTCTCCATCACCTGCAGCAAGATCTCGATGGCTTCCTGTCCGTAGTCGCGCTCGTTCTCGGGCCGGTAGAGGTAATACGCCTCGTCGATGAAGAGCACGCCGCCCATGGCCTTCTTCAGCACTTCCTTGGTCTTGGGCGCCGTGTGACCGATGTACTGGCCCACCAGGTCGTCGCGCGTCACCGCCACCAGATGGCCCTTGCGGCAATGGCCCAGGCGCTGAAGGATCTCGGCCATGCGCATCGCCACGGTCGTCTTGCCTGTGCCCGGATTGCCCGTGAAGCACATGTGCAGGCTGGGGGCCTGCGCGGCCAGCCCGAGGTTGCGCCGCAAGCGGTCGATCACCAGCAGCGCGGCGATGTCGCGGATGCGTTGCTTGACCGGCGCGAGGCCCACCAGGTCACGGTCGAGCAGGTCCATGACCGACTCGACCTGGCTGTGCGCCAGCACCTCGGCGACGCTGCGAGCGCGCGACAGCGGGTCGCCATCGGTGTCGGCCACGGTTCCGGCAACGGTCCCGGTCACGGGGTTCTTCGAGGGCGCGTCGGCCAGCGGGGCACGCTGGCCGGGGATCGCGTAGAGCGGCGTGTTCATCGGCAACTCCGGGCAGAGGCCTCACGGCCTCCACCGCTGGGCATCAATAGCGCTGGGTCTCGGGACGGTCGGTCGCGTAGCTGTGCACCGTGTAGCGCATCGAGCGGCCGTTGATCTCCTGGCGCACCAGGCCGAAGCCGGGCTCGCTCGGCGGCCGGTTGACGATGAAGCTCATCGTGATGGTCTCGACGCCACGGGTCGAATCGAAGGCCATCAGGCGGATGTAGTGCTTCGGGAAGGTGGCCCGGCACTGCTGCAGTTCGAGCAGCACGCCGGCGGCGTCCTGCAGGTCGAACATCGGCATGCCGAACATCTCCCAGTAGGTGTTGCGCGGGTGCGGGTCGTCGGTGTACTCGACGCTCCAGGCATAGCCCTTGTCCAGTCCGTACTGGATCTGCATCGCGATCTCGTCGTCGGTCAGATCGGGCAGGAAGCTGAACTGGCCTTGCGTGATGCGGCCGGTCGGGTTGGTCATCATGGCGGCAGGTCTCCAAGTCGGTTGAGCGAGGACGGCACGCGGTGATCCGGCTTGGCCGGTCCTGGCGTGAGCCCCCTCGGGGGGTGGCGCAGACGCGTGAGCGTCAAGCCTGGGGGCTCGGGGTCACCGCGTAGTCCGAGGTGTCCGTGCTGGCGTAGTTGAAGCTGATCTCGCCCCAGGTATCGAGCGCCTGCTTGAGCGGGGTGCAGAACTGGGCCGCCTTGCGCAGGATCTCCGGGCCTTCGACCTTGATGTCGCGGCCTTCGTTGCGGGCCTTGACCATGCACTCCAGTGCCACGCGGTTGGCCACGGCGCCGGCCTGGATGCCAGCCGGGTGGCCGATCGTGCCGCCCCCGAACTGCAGGATCACGTCGTCACCGAAGAGGTCGATCAGCTGGTGCATCTGGCCGGCGTGGATGCCGCCCGAGGCCACCGGCATGACCTTCTTCATGTCGCACCAGTCCTGGTCGAAGAACAGGCCGCGCGGCAGGTCCTGCTTGGTGTAGCTGTCGCGGCAGACGTTGTAGTAGCCCTGCACCGTCATCGGGTCGCCTTCGAGCTTGCCGACCGCCGTGCCGGTGTGCAGGTGGTCGACACCGGCCAGGCGCAGCCACTTGGCCATGACGCGGAAGGACACGCCGTGGTTCTTCTGCCGGGTGTAGGTGCCATGACCGGCCCGGTGCATGTGCACGATCATGTCGTTCTTGCGGGCCCAGTTGCCGATCGACTGGATGGCGCTCCAGCCGATGATCAGGTCGACCATGATCACGACCGAACCCAACTCCTTGGCGAACTCGGCGCGCTCGTAGATGTCTTCCATCGTCGCGCCGGTGACGTTCAGGTAGCTGCCCTTGACCTCGCCGGTCGCCGCACTCGCCTTGTTGACGCCGTCCATCACGTAGAGGAAGCGGTCACGCCAGTGCATGAAGGGCTGCGAGTTGATGTTCTCGTCGTCCTTCATGAAGTCCAGGCCACCCTTGAGGCCTTCGTAGATGACGCGGCCGTAGTTGCGGCCCGACAGGCCCAGCTTGGGCTTGGTCGTCGCGCCCAGCAAGGGGCGGCCGAACTTGTCCAGGCGCTCACGCTCGACCACCAGCCCGGTCGGCGGACCCTTGAAGGTCTTGATCAGCGCCACCGGCATGCGGATGTCTTCGAGCCGCGCGGCCTTCAGCGGCTTGAAGCTGAAGACGTTGCCGATCAGGCTGGCGGTGATGTTGGCGATCGAGCCCTCTTCGAACAGGATGATGTCGTAGGCCACCCAGGCGAAGTACTGGCCCGGGTTGTTGGGCACCGGCTCGACCTTGTAGGCCTTGGCGCGGTAGCTGTCGCAAGCGGTCAGGCGGTCGGTCCAGACCACGGTCCAGGTGGCGGTCGACGATTCGCCGGCCACCGCCGCAGCCGCCTCGATCGGGTCAACGCCGTCCTGCGGCGTGATGCGGAACAGACACAGGGTGTCGGTGTCCTTCGGGCAGTAGTCGGCGTCCCAGTAGCCCATCTGGCGGTACTTGAGGACGCCTGCGCTGTAGCGCTTCTTCGCGTCGGTGATGACGCCGGTGTCGACGGGGGTGTTCACGATGACGGTCTCCTGGTCTGTGGTGTCTGGCGCCCGGTCCTCGCTGCTGGACATCTGTTGGACAAGGCGTGACCGCAGGTTAGGGATGCACGACACTTCAGTAAATTCGCGTTTTGTTTCGGCTCGACTAAGGAAAAGTTTGCTCAACATCTCCATCCGCCAGCTGCGCGCCTTCCTCGCCGTGTCGCGGCTGGGAAGCTTTGCCCGCGCCGCCGAGGAATTGCATGTCACGCCCCCGGCCGTCACCCAGCAGATCCGGGAGATGGAAGGCGCGCTGGGCCTGCCGGTGTTCGATCGGCAGGGCCGCAAGGTCGTGCTGACGACGGCCGGCGAGTACTTCCTGGTCTATGCCCGCCGCCTGCTGGCGGTGCTCAAGGAGGCCGAAGACGCCATGGCCCGGCTGCGCCGACTCGAAGATGGCCTGCTGACGGTGGGCATGGTCAGCACCGCCAAGTACTTCGTGCCGCGCCTGCTGGCGGACTTCCGCCTGGAGCATCCCGGCGTCGACCTGCGCCTGCAGGTCACACCCACCCGCGACCAGCTGGTGACGCTGTTGGAAAACGGCGACTGCGACCTCGCCATCATGGGCCGGCCACCACGAGAACTGGCGACGCGGGCCGAGCCGTTTGCGGCCCATCCGCATGTCTTTGTCGCGCCGCCTGGCCACCCGATCCTGCGCGTGGGCCACCCGCCGGCGTCGGCGCTGGCCTCGCACGGGCTGATCTCGCGCGAAGGCGCTTCCGGCACGCGGGCGCTGATGAACCGCTATTTCGCCGAGCACCGGGTCGAGCCACGCATCGCCATGGAAATGCCCAGCAACGAGACCATCAAGCAGGCGGTGATCGCCGGCATGGGCCTGAGCTTCCTGTCGCTGCACACGCTGCACCTGGAGCTGCAGGCGGGCCTGCTGGAGCTGGTCGCGGCCGAAGGCACACCCATCATCCGGACCTGGAACGTGGTGCACCTGCAGAGCAAGGTGCTGTCACCGGCGGCCGAGGCCTTCCGCTATTTCATGATCGAACATGGCGAGAACCACCTCGCCGCCCACGACCGGCGCTGGCTGGAGGCGATGCAGCGCACCGGTCCGGCGTGACAGGAGGGCCGCGATCAGCGCCCGATCTCGCGCACCACGCGCAGCCCGGTGCCGTTCTCGTTGCCGGCCCACAGGCCGCTGCGGAAGGCCGAGCGCAGATCGCTGGCGCGGTCGTACCAGCTGCCGCCGCGCAGCACGCGGCGATCGCCCTGGCTGCAGTCCTTCAGCCAAGGCCGGCCATCGCGCGGGGCGCCGCGGTAGTCCTCATGCCAGCAGTCGGCCGTCCACTCCAGCACGTTGCCGTGCACCTCGTGCAGGCCCCAGGCATTGGCCGGCAGGCTGCCGACCGGCACGGTGCGCTGGCGGTCCACGCCGCGCACGCTGCCGTTGTACGTGAAGCCGCCGGCCATGTTGGCGATCGACGGATCGATGCGCTCACCCAGCCCGAACGGCGTGCTCGTGCCGGCGCGGGCGGCGTATTCCCACTCGGCCTCGCTGGGCAGGCGGTAGCGCTGGCCGGTGCTGCGGGAAAGCCAGTCGACATAGGCCTGCGCCATCTCGAAGGTGATGCGTATGGCCGGCCGTTCGCCACGTCCCCAGCCTTGATCGCGCGGCTGGGCCGGACAGCCGCCAGCCGCCACGCAGGCGTCCCATTGCGCGAAGGTGACCTCATGCTGGCCGATCGCGTAGGCACGCAGCGTGACCCGGCGGCGCGGCCCTTCGTCCGGGTGACGACCCGGTTCCGTCTCGGGCGAACCCATCATGAACGACCCGGCCGGCACGGTGATCAGCCAGGGGCAGCGCGGTTCCTCGCAGTCGCGCCACGGGGCCGTCGCGGCCAGAACCGGGACGGAGACCGGGAACAGCCACAGGCACAAGCCCAGACGGCGGGCGAGCGAGGACAGGTTCAGGCTCGGCAACGCCATCTCAGGTCCGTGTCCACTTGATCAGGCCCATCACGTCGTCCTCGGCCATCTCGCCGGGGATGACCTCGCGCAGCACGCCGCTGCGGTCGATCACGCAGGTCAGCGGGACGATGCGGCGCTCGCTCAGGGCCGCATGCAGCGGCGCGGCGTCCAGGGTGGCGTCCAGCGATGGCGCGAGCCGGCTCAGGTAGTCGCGCACCGGTTCGGCGCTGCGGTCATGGGCGGCCAGGATGACGCGCAACGGCGCCTCGGGGTGAGCCCGCACCAGACGCTCCAGGCGCGGGTTGTGGCGCTTGCAGTAGGCGCAGCCGGTGTCGAAGAAGACGACGACGGTGGCGATGCCCTGCAGCGTCCCGGCATCGACCCGGCGGCCATCGGTCAGGGTGACGCTCGGCCAGTTCACCCGCTCGCCGCGCGGCGTCGGGGCGGCGCGCAAGGCCGGTGACAGGCCACCCAGCAACAGGCCGGTGGTGACACCGACCAGGCGTCGGCGTTTGGGGTCGAGGACTGCGGGCATCGTTCGTCCGGATCAGGGCCAGCGGGCCGCCAACAAAGGGCTGTGCCGGCTCAGCGGGCCTCCTGCTCCATCAGCAGGTAGGTGTTGTAGGCGTTCATGCGGTTGACCGCGCCGAACAGCGGGAGTTTCTCAAAACGGGCCCAGTTCACGCGTGCATAGGCCTCGTCGAAGGGCTCCAGATTGGTCGCCGCCTCTGCCATCGCGTCGCGCAGGTAGCGCAGGTAGTCGCGGGTCGTGGCCAGGTCGCTGCGGGGGTCGTTCGAGACCGGGCCGTGCCCCGGCACCACCACCTTCGGATCGAAGGCCAGCATGCGGTCCAGCGCGACGATCCAGGCCTTGCTGTCGGCCAGTCCGACATAGGGCACACGCTGGCGGAACACCAGGTCGCCGCTGAACAGCACGCTGCGGGCGGGCACCGAGACGATCAGGTCCTCGGGCGTGTGGGCCGGACCTGCGTGCCGCACGACGAAGTCGGTGCCGCCGATGTGCAAGGTCACGTCCTCGTCGTGACCGCCCTCGCCCAGCCAGAGGTCGGGCGCTTCGATCCGGGTGTGCTCGTCGATCCAGGGGAACAGCTCCTCGCGGCTGGCCTCGAGCCGCCGCACCGCCGTCTCCGAGCCGATGTAGTCGCGCGCCCGGGCATGTGCCACCAGACGGGCGCCCGCGTCCCGGAACACCTGCAGGCCGTAGATGTGGTCAGCGTGGTAGTGCGTGACGATGACCGTGTGGATCGGCAGCGGCGTGATCTCGCGGATGCGCTCGATCAGCCGCTGGGCCAGCGCAGGCGAGCCCAGCGCATCGATCACGACCACGCCGGTGTCGGTCAGGACGATCCCGGCGTTGGAGATGAAGTTCTGGTTGGCCGCCGACCCCATGGCCGACTCGCCCTGGACGAACCAGACCCGGTCGGCCACTGGCTGCAGCGGCATGTCGGGCGCCCCTGCCGCAGCGGCCGGGGGCAGGCTCGCGCCCAGCAACCCGGCTGTCGTGGCGATGGCGGCGCCGGCCAATCGGACGAGCCGACTTGCGCGTCCAACGTGGCCACGCAAGGATTGCAGGAAGCTGACGCGATCAGGATGATTCATGCTGTGTTGCTCGCAGGGCAGGCCCAGGAAAACCACTAAATTCGTATGTAGTGATATTCGGAACACTACAGCCCTGCGGCGCCTGGGTCAATCACGGATCGACCTGGGGTTCCACCCGTCAGAATTCCGAGATGCACCCAGGAGAACCGATGCCTCGAACCCTTCCCCGAACCCTGGCCAGCGCCCTGACGGGCCTGTTGCTCGCCCTGACCACGCTGTCGGCCCAGGCACAGGCCGCTGGTCGTCCGGCGCCCGAAGCCCTCAAGCTGCGCGCCCTGGCCGCCACCTGCGCCCAATGCCACGGCACCGATGGCCGCGCGGTGGAAGGCGAGGCGACGATCCGCCTGGCTGGCCTTCCGGCCGACTACCTGCTGACGCAGTTGATGGCCTTCCGCAGCGGCCAGCGGCCCGCAACGATCATGCACCAGATCACCAAGGGCTATTCGCAGGAACAGCTGGAGTCGCTGGCCACCTACTTCGGAGGCCTGAAGTGAGCGCACGCCCGGAGAACCCCATGAACACGATGAACCTGACCGATCTGCCGCTGCCCCAGACCCAGGCGCAACGCCGACGCCTGCTGCAAGGCCTGCTGGCCGGCGGCGCGCTGGGCCTGTCAGGCTGCGCCTCGCTGGGTGGCAGCAATGCTGCGTCCAAGGCCCAGGTGGTCGTGATCGGCGGCGGCTACGGCGGCACCACGGTCGCCAAGTACATCCGGCTGCTGTCGGACCAGCGCATCTCGGTGACGCTGATCGAGCCGAACCGCCAGTTCGTTTCCTGCCCGATCTCCAACCTGGTGCTCAGCGGCCAACGCACCATGGCCGACATCACCAACCCGTACAGCGGCCTGACCGGCAAGCATGGCGTGCGCATCGTGCATGACATGGCCAGCGCGGTCGACCCGGTCAAGAAGACCGTCACGCTCGCCGGTGGTGGCTCGATCGGCTACGACAAGCTGGTCATGTCGCCCGGCATCGACTTCATGTGGGACCGTATCGCCGGCCTGCAGCAAGCCCACGCCGCCGGCCAGATCCTGCACGCCTGGAAGGCCGGCCCAGAGACGATGACGCTGCGCCAGCAGCTGGTGGACATGCGCGACGGCGGTGTCTACGCCATCGTCATCCCCGAGGCGCCCTACCGCTGCCCGCCCGGACCGTATGAACGCGCCAGCGTGATCGCGTCCTACTTCAAGAAGCACAAGCCGCGCTCGAAGGTGCTGATCCTGGATGCCAACCAGGACGTCACCTCCAAGGGCCCGCTGTTCAAGAAGGCCTGGAAGGAGCTGTACGGCGACCGCGTCGAGTACCGCGCGCAGCACACCGCCACGGCGGTCGACGGCGCCACGCGCACCGTCAAGTTCGACGTGCAGGACGACGTCAAGGCCGACGTGCTGAACGTGCTGCCGGTGATGCGCGCCGGCGCGCTGGCGGTGCAGACCGGCCTGGCCAACGCCAATGGCCGCTGGTGCAACACCCACTTCCTGAACTTCGAGTCGACGGCGGCCAAGGACATCCACGTCATCGGCGACGCGATCCAGGTCGCGCAGGGCATGCCCAAGTCCGGCCACATGGCCAACTCGCATGCCAAGGTGACGGCGGCGGCCATCGTGGCCGAGCTGCAGGGCTATGAGCCCAACCCGCACCCGATGCTGACGAACGTCTGCATGAGCTTCGTCGACGACACCCACGTCATCCACGTGGCCAGCGTGCATGAGTACCAGGCGCCCAAGAAGAGCTTCTTCACGATCGGCGGTTCGGGCGGCGTGTCCGATGCCCGCAACGAGCTGGAAGCCAGCTTCGCCAATGCTTGGGCCCGCAACATCTGGGCGGACATGCTGATGTGACCCAGGTCAAGGCAGCCCGGCCGGCCAGGGTGGACCATCTGAATATTCGTATTCACTGATCCAATCATGGCCATCGAGACGCTGCTGACCTGGTTGGGCGAGGAACACGCGATCGCGGCGTTGGGCGCCGTGATCGGCGTGCTGTTCGGCTTCTTCGCCCACCGCTCCCGCTTCTGCCTGCGTTCGGCGGTGATCGAGTTCGCACGTGGCACGCGCGAGGGCAAGCTGACCGTCTGGCTCTACACCTTCTCGACGGCGGTGCTGCTGACGCAGCTGTTCATCGTCGCGGGCTGGCTGGACGTGAGCGGCGCGCGCCAGCTGTCCGCGCGCGGCAGCTTGTCGGGCGCGGCGATCGGCGGGGCGATGTTCGGCGCCGGGATGATCCTGGCGCGCGGCTGTTCCAGTCGACTTCTGGTGCTGGCCGCACAGGGCAACCTGCGCGCGCTGCTGTCCGGGCTGGTCTTCGCGGTCAGCGCCCAGGCGGCCCTGACCGGTGTGCTGTCCCCGCTGCGTCAGACGCTTGCCGGCTGGTGGACCGTCGAGGGCGGCGCGGCCCGCGACATCCTCGCCATCAGCGGTCTCGGCCATGCCGGTGGCATCGCCTTTGGCGCGCTGTGGCTGGCGGCCGCCTTGATCTGGGGACACCGCCAGCGCGTCAGTTTCTGGGGCTGGTTCGGCGCGGTCGGCGTCGGCGTCATGGTGGCGCTGGCCTGGCTGGGCACCTGGGTGCTGTCGCGCGCCGTCTTCGACCTGATCGTGCCGGTGCAGAGCCTGTCCTTCACCGGGCCGGCCGCCGACACGCTGATGCTGGTGCTGTCGCCGCCCGGGCAGGTGCTGAAATTCGACCTCGGCCTGGTGCCGGGCGTGGCCATCGGCGCCTTTGTCTCGGCGCTGCTGTGGCGCGAGCTCAAGCTCGAAGGCTTCCAGGGTGGACAGGCCATGCGGCGCTACATCGCCGGTGCCTTCCTGATGGGCTTTGGCGGGATGCTGGCCGGCGGCTGTGCCGTCGGCGCTGGTGTGTCGGGCGCCTCGGTCTACACCTTGACGTCCTGGCTCACGCTGGTCGCCATGTGGGCCAGCGCGAGCCTGACCGACTGGCTGGTCGACCGGCGCGAGGAAACCGTCCCGGCGGCGCCGACCATCGTCGGCGCCGATCCGGAACTCAGCGCCAGCTACGCAAGGCCTTGAACCTCAGGGCCTGCTTCAAGGCCTGATTCCTGGCCTGCTTCAAGGCCGGATATAGGCATAGCCCTGCTTCTGCAGCTTGGCGAGCCGAACCACGCCCGAAGGCGTGAAGCCGGCTTCGGCGATGAACTGGTCGCGCTTGAGGCCACGGTTCTTCAGCGTGATCTCGCAGACCTCGAACTTGACGCCCCGCGCCACCAGTTGCTGAACCGCGATCTCGTAGGGATTGCCGTTGCGATCGGCCGCGTCCTGCATCAGGAAGTCCACGCCCTGGGCATGGGTGACGACGGTGATCTGCGCCGTCGGGTCCGTGTCCAGGTGGTTCTTGACGTTGCGCAGCCCGCCGAGCGCCTGCGTGGCCGCGTCCGCGATGTGATAGACGACCTGGTCCTGTGCCCAGGCGCCAGCGGCAGCCACGGCCAGGGTCAGGGCCAGCGCGCCACGGCGCAGTCCCTTCAGCGTGTGGTTCATGGTGGATTGCTCCGATCGATGTTGTTCAGGCCAGACCCGGGTTGCCGTCCACGCCGATCAGGCGCGGGGTGTTGATCTTGCGCGCCTTGACGTGGCCACCCTGGGCCTTGAGCCACGTCTCCACGACATCCCAGACCTGCTTGTTGCCGGCGCTGCGGGCCTCTTCGGCCACCGGCGCCCAACCGGCGACCTTGTAAGTCTTGCCGGCCTCGACGGGCTTGCCGTTCAGGCGCATGTCGCCGATGCGGCTGCCCATCTTCTCATTCGGGCTGCAGCTGTAGGCAAGCCCGCCCACGCGCACCATGTCGCCACCCTGCTGGTAGTAGGGGTCGGCGTTGAAGAGGTTGTCGCAGACGTCTTCCAGCACGGTCTTGATGGTCTCGCCGGTCATCGGCGTGACGGTGGCGTAGGAGTAGGTCGTCGCAACCTGGTCCATCAGCAGCTCGCGCGTGATCGCCTGGCCCGGCAGCAGCGAGGTGCCCCAGCGGAAGCCCGGCGAGAAGGCGATCTCGGCGCCTTGCACGTCCATCAGCGCGTCGCAGATCAGCTGGTCCCAGCTGCCGTTGAAGTTGCCTCGGCGGTAGAGCAGGCCGTCGGTCACCGCCAGCTTCTCGGCCAGCTTGGCCTCGTAGGGCGCGCGGATCTTCGTGATCAGCGCGGCCATCTCCGGATCGGCCTTGAGCTGGTTGGAGAACACCGGCAGCAGGCGGTAGCGGAAGTCGCTGACCTTGCCGTCCTTGACGTCGAAGTCCATCACGCCGAGGAACTTGCCGTTCGAGCCCGCATTGGTGACCAAGGTGGTGCCACCCGCGTTCTTGACCGGGATCGCCATGGGCACGCCGTCATGGGTGTGGCCGCCGAAGATCGCGTCGATGCCACGCACGCGGCTGGCCATCTTCAGGTCGACGTCCATGCCGTTGTGGCTGATCACGACGACGACCTGCGCGCCCTTGCCACGGGCCTCGTCGACCATGGCCTGCATGTTCTCGTCCTGGATGCCGAAGCTCCAGTCGGCCACCATGTAGCGCGGGTTGGCGATCGGCGTGTAGGGGAAGGCCTGGCCGATGATGGCGCAGGGCACGCCATTGATCGGGCGGATCACATAGGGCTTGAAGACCGGGTCGCCGAAGTCATTGGTCTTGACGTTCTGGGCCACGAAGTCGACCTTGCCCTCGAAGTCCTTGTCGATGATCTCCTTGACCCGATCCATGCCGTAGGTGAACTCCCAGTGGCCGGTCATCACGTCCACACCGAGGAGCTTGCAGGCATCGACCATGTCCTGGGCATTGGTCCACAACGAGGTCGCCGAGCCCTGCCAGGTGTCACCGCCATCGAGCAGCAAGGCACCCGGGCGCTGCGACTTCAGCTGCTTGACCAGCGTGCTCAGATGGGCGAAGCCGCCGACCTTGCCGTAGCGGCGTGCGGCACGTTCGAAGTCGAGGTAGGTGTAGCCATGTGCCAGTTGGGTGCCCGGGCGCACCCCCATGCGCTTGAGCAGATGCTCGCCGACCAGGTGCGGCGGCTGGCCCCGCATCGCGCCGATGCCGAGGTTGACGCTGGGCTCGCGGAAGTGGATGGGCAAGAGCTGCGCATGGCAGTCGGTCATGTGCAGGAAGCTGACATTGCCGAAGGGCTTGACGTCATAGAGGCCCTGCTGCGCCGTCGCCGCATCCGCATCGGCGTGCTGGCCCAGCGCCATGCCGGCGGCCGAGGCCGCGCCGAGCACCTGAAGAAATTCGCGCTTGGAGAGATTCATGAATCAGCAATCAATGATGTATTGAAAGGACAAACGCCCGCGTGAGAGTGGTCTCGGCGCGGGCGTCTGGGGTACGTTTGGGCGATGTCTGGGAGGGTGTCGGCTGGCCAGCCGCTAACGGCTTGGGCTCAGGTCGACTCAGCTCACTGGTTGACCGGCGACTTCGGGTCCAGCAGCAAGGCCATGATGTCCTTGAGCTGCTTCTCGTCGAGCAGGCCCTTGTGGCCGAAGCGCGGCATGTGCGAGCAGGCGTTGTAGGCCCGCGCATTCCACAGCTTGCCCCAGGTGTACTCGACGATGGGCTTGGACTCGGCACTGGCCGGATTGGCCACGCCACGCAGCTTGCCGTATTGGTAGAGGCTCGGCCCGATGGTGCCGTGCGAGATCTCTTCCTTGCTGATCTGGTGGCAGTTGTAGCAATTGCCGCCGTTGTCCTTGGCATCTGCCGTCGGATCGGTCCAGGTCATGCCACGACCGCTTTGCGCCAGCCTCTCGCCAGCCTTCCAGTCACCCAGGAACTGGCCGTCCGACGGTGCCTTGACGGTGGCCAGGTTGGCCGCCTCGATCGACTTGACGAGCGCCTCGGCCGGCGAACCGGTACCGGCCTGCGAGCAGGCTTCGTTGGCCGGATCCTGGTTCAGGCGATCCACCTTGGCGATGCCCTGATCGCGGAACGAGGCCTTCATCATCGCGGTGGCCTGGCGGTCCAGCTCGGCCGGGCTCGGGCCGGTCGCACAAGCGGCCAGACCGGCGACGCCGACCAGTGCCAGCGTGACGCCTGCGAGTTGCTTGATGCGGATGGTGTTCATGTCGCGTGCTCCTGCGTTCAGCGCTTGATCGACGGGGCGATCGAGACCGCGCCCTTGGCGTTGATGCCCATGTAGGACGACAGCGCGACGGTCACGTCCGAGCCGAAGCCCGGGTACGGGAAGCGCTGCTGGCGGAAGCAGTCGTTCAGGCGCAGCTGCATGCTCCACATCTGGCCATTGCTGACGCGGTAGGCCGGCCAGGCCGCGAAGCCGATGCCGTCACCCGGGTTCTTGGTCAGGTTGGGCAGGTCCTGCATGCGGATGCGCTGACCATCGACGCCATGGCAGCTGGCGCACGAGAAGTCGTGCGAACCACCGCGGAAGAAGAAGGCGCGCTTGCCCAGCTCGTACATGCGCTTTTCTTCCGGATGGCTGGCCGGCAGGTTGAACCGCTGTTCGCGCGACTCGGCCGCGATCCAGGTGGCCAGCGCGGTCACGTTGGCCATTTCGCCGCGACCGAAGGCGGTCTTGTTGATCTCGTCGGCGTTGAAGCCTTGCAGCATGGCCATGCAGGTGACCAGCCGGGTCTCCAGGTCCTGCACGCGACCGGTATCGGCGAAGAAGCGCGGCAGTTCGACAAACGCGCCCTTGACGACGCCCGGACCCTTGCCGAGGTCACACGCTTCGAGCGAGACGTTCTTCGGGCCGCGCTTCTGCTTCCAGAGGTCTTCGCCCTTGGCCTCGAAGAGCTCGGCGGGGTTGCCGTCCTCGAGCATCTTGCGGTACTCGGCGATGCCGTCTGCGGCCGACTTCTGGGCCAGGGCAGGCGTGGTGATCGCGGTGACAGCCAGGGCGAGCAAGCCCCAAACAGTCGCGCTGCGGCGGATCAGCTGATTCATCGTTGTGTCTCCTCGATGTCGAGATGGATCTGACGGGCGCCGCGGCCCGCCAGTCGGCACCCATGCAGGCGTCGCGTGTCAGGACACCGACACTTCGTCGGTGCGCTTGTCGCCCTTGTTGTCGACCCAGCTCACGGCGACCTTGTCGCCGGCCTTTGCGCCCTTGATGCTGAACTGCAGGAAGGGGTTCTTGGCCACGGCCGGGCCCCACTGCGCGGTCATGACGACCTTGCCGTTGAGGGCGGCGCTGACCTCCTGGATGAACCAGGCGGGGATGAGCTTGCCGGACGCGTCCTTGCGCTGACCGGTTTCCATCTCGTGGCTCATCAGGACTCGGACGGTGGCCTTGTCGCCAGCGGCTTGGGCGCGGATGCGCATCGGATCTGCCATTTGGATACTCCTGTGTTGCGGTGATGTTCGGGTGTCGTGGGGTGAGGTCGGGTCGGTCGGTGGCGCTCAGCCGCCGCAGCCGCCCAGCGTGACCTTCACTTCCTTGACCGCGTACAGCACCTTGCCGTCGCCCATCAGGGCAACCGCGAAGACGTTGGACGACTGGCCCATCTTCACGCGGGTGTTGACGTTGGCATCGATGGCATCGGTGATGTCGAACATCGCGCACAGCATCGACGGGTTCTTCTCGACCAGCAGCAGCAGGCGCTTGACGCCCGGCAGCGCGGTCGAGCAGCCCAGCGGCACGACCGCGCCGTTTTCGGCGATGTCGGGGGCCTGCAGCGTGACGTCCTTGCTCTCGGCCGGCGTGCCGGCGCCCAGCGCCTTCATCAGGTCGGCCATGTTCTTGGCATCGAATGCGGCGGTGGCATAGGCGGCCTGGGCGGCTTGCGGCAACAGCCCCAGGCTGCCGAGCATGGCGGCGACGGCGGCACTGCGGCCCAGCATCTCGCGACGGGTTTGCATCGTGGAAACTCCTTCAAGGAACATGAACTTGCCGTGCTGGATTCTGCGAGGGAAGGCACCGCACTGGCTGAGGGCCGACCCGGGGAACCCTCGATCGCCGTGGCGATCGGGGGTTCATGCGTTCACTTCTTGGCGCCGGCGGCGAGCCAGGCGGCGATCTGCTGGGCCTCGGCCTCAGGCAGGGTCTGCGCGGGCATCGGGATCGCACCCCACACACCCGCTCCGCCGGAGCGGATCTTGCCGGTCAGGTAGGCCACCGCATCGGCACGCGTTCCATGCTTGGCGGCGATCTCCTTGAACGACGGGCCGACCAGTTTGCCATCGACCGCATGGCAGGCCGTGCAGGTGTGCTTCTGTGCCAGCGCCAGCACGGCGGCCGAGGCCGACGGCGCGGCCGCCTTGGCAGGCGCCGCCACAGCCGACACGGCCGTGCCGATCGCGCCGGCCGGGCGGGTGGTGTCCACACCGTGCTGCGCACCGACGATGCGGTTCTGCTCGGCCAGGTTGCCGTGTGCGTTGCGGGCGAAGTCCGGCAGGAAGGACGCGATGTTGGGCTCGGGCTCGCAGTTGCTCATGCAGGCTCGCGCCAGCACATCGGGCTTGCGGGTCGACACCTTGGCCTGACCAGGCAAGGCCTTGCCCGGCCACAAGGCATGGTCCAGCGTCATGCCGTTGCGATTGGGCATGCGCGCCTGCACCTCGGCGATGTTGGCATCCGACATCACGAAGTTGTCGGGCAAGACACCACCCAGGTTGAGCAAGAAGGCCGTGACCGCGTAGACCTCATCGGGCTTGAGCGACTTGGGCGCGTTCCACGGCATCGCGCGGTTGATGTAGTCCCACAGCGTCGAGACCGTGGCGACCTTCATCAGGGTCGTGCGACCCGGGAAGGCCGGATCGTTCAGGCGGGCCACGCGGCCGGTCTTGACGTCCTCGGCGGTCGTGCCACCAACCAGCGGGCTGAAGACCTCGTTGGCCTCACCGAACACCCCGTGGCAGCCGGCACATTTGGCCTCCCAGATGTCCTGCCCTTGCGCCACCGAACCGGAGCCCTTGGGCAGGCCCTTGAAGTCCGGGCGCACATCGATGTCCCAGGCGGCGATTTCCTTGGCCGTGGCGGGTCGACCGATGCCGGCATAGCCGGGCTCGGCCGCCAGGCTGGCCGCTGCACCGAACACCAGTCCGAGCCCGAGGGCCGCACGCCATGCCTTGCGCATCAGGCGCTCACGAGAGCTGGACATTCTTCACCTCGCCGCTTTCCTGCACCAGCCACGACTGGATCGAGTTGTTGTGATAGATCGAGCGGGTGCCACGCACCGCCCGCAGCTGCTTGTAGCTGGGCTGGACATAGCCGGTCTCGTCGGTCGCACGGCTCTGGATCACCGCCGGCCGGCCATCCCAGGACCAGTCGATGTTGAAGCGCGTCAGGCACTTGCTCTGCACCGGCCCTTCAAGCCGGGCCGGACGCCAGTTGCGGCCGCCGTCGACCGAGACGTCCACCTTGACCACCTTGCCGCGACCGGACCAGGCCAGCCCGGTGACGTTGTAGTAGCCCTTGTCGAGCAGCACCTGGCCGCCGGACGGCGTGGTGACCACGCTCTTGCATTCCTGGATGCTGCTGTACTGGCGGTGCAGACCACCGGGCATCAGGTCGATGTAGTGGATCGCCTCGTCCTTGCTGGCATAGGGCTGGTCACCGACCTCGATGCGGCGCAGGTACTTGACCCAGCTGACGCCCTGCACGCCCGGCACGACCAGGCGCAGCGGGTAGCCGTTCTCCGGCCGCAGCATCTCGCCGTTCTGGCCGTAGGCGACGAACACCTCGCCGGACTCGACCATCTCCATCGGGATGGTGCGGGTCATCGACGAGCCGTCGGCACCTTCGGCCAGCACGAAGCGTCCGCGCTTGGTGTCGACGCCGCACAGGTCCAGCAGGACCTTCAGCGGCACGCCGGTGAACTCGCTGCAGCTGAGCATGCCGTGGCTGTACTGCACCGTCGGCACGGCGACGTTGCCCCACTCCATGCCGCTGTTGGCGCCGCACTCGATGAAGTGGAAGCGCGAGACGGACGGCAGACGCATGATCTCGTCCATCGTGAAGACCTTGGGCGACTTCACCAGCGACGGGTCGCTGCCGTTGACCATCAGCCGGTGCTGGCTCGGGTCGACGTCCCACCAGCCCTGGTGATGACGCTCAAAGTGCAGGCCGCTGGGCGTGACGATGCCGAACAGCGACTGCAAGGGCGCGAACGACACCGAAGCCTGCGCGGTCTGCGTCAGGCCCGGGCTCTGGCGCCGCTGAACGTTCGACTCGTACTTCGACGGCTTGCCATAGCCGTCGGTGGCCACCGCCTGGCCCAGCCCGGTGCTGTGCGCCGGCAGGTTCAGGATGTGCGGGTCGCCGCCTTCGACGGGCAAGGGGTTGGACTGGGCCAGCGCGGCAGGCGCCGCGACCGCTGCCGCCGCCCCAGCCGCACCGGCAAACGCCTGGCGGATGAAGTCGCGTCGGCCATGGCGGGCCTCTTCAAAGACCTGGCGCACGCCTTGGCGGTCCAGGAAGTTCTCGGGCGCCTTCTGAAGGCGGCCGGTTCCGGAAGTTGGGGAGGACAAGCGGACTCCTGTTCGGGTGTCGGCGGATGGGGCGCGGAGGGTGGGTCCACTTCGCCACATCTACATATAAGCACGTACAGATATTATGGTCCGTCATTCGCCGAACATCTTGGTGAAAACACCAGGGTGACGCGGACAGCCGACGAAGGCCCATGTGCCGTCACGGACGACAGGTCGGTGTCAGCCTGTCAGTTGCTGATGCACCTGGCGCGCCAGCACGGTCAGCGCGGCGCGCACATCGACAGACCCGTGCGCGGGTTCGAGCGCCGTCGACCCTTCATATTCGCAACGACTGATATTATGAATTTCACCCGCTGACGACTGCCCTCACGCCACGATGAACACGCGCCCGAATGCCCTGCAACACCTCGCGCCCGCCTGGTTCTCGATCGTCATGGGGCTGTGTGGCCTCGGTCTGGCCTGGCTGCGCGCCGAAGCGCTGATGGGCGAACTGACCGGGCCGATCGCCGGGCTGATCGGCGTGTTGGCCTTGGCGATCTTCGGGGTTCTGGCGGTCGCCAGCATCGTGCGGCTGCGGCGTCATCCGCAAGCCTGGGCGGCAGACCGGGCCCATCCGGTGCGGCATGTCTTCATGGCCGCGATGCCGGCCGCCCTGCTCTTGCTGGCGACGCTGGCGTGGTCGCTGCTCAAGCCCACGCGCGAGGACATGCCGCTGCTGCGCGCCGTCGTCGACCTGGCCTGGTGGGCCGGCAGCATCGGCCTGTGGCTGGCGACGCTGTGGACGCTCGCCCGCTGGTGGCGCGGCAACCAGCCCGGCGGGCTGGTCTGGCCGATCTTCACGCCCGCGCTGCTGATCCCGGTGGTCGGCAACGTGATCCCGCCGCTGGCCGGCCTGGGCTTGGGGCATGGCGACTGGGCGATGGCGCAGTTCGGCCTGGGCGTGCTGTTCTGGCCGGTGCTGCTGACGCTGATGCTGGCCCGGGTGGCGACGCAGGGGCCGTGGCCGGACCGGCTGATGCCGTCCAACCTGATCCTGCTCGCCCCGCCGGCAGTGATCGGCCTGGTGCTGCTGCAGGCCGGTGCGCCGATCGCCCTGGGCTGGGCCTGCTGGGGCATCGGCCTGTTCACGCTGGTCTGGGTGCTGACGCAGGCGCAGCGCATGCTGGCCCAGCCCTTCGGCCTGCCGCACTGGGGTCTGTCCTTCCCGCTGGCCGCCTTCACGGCCCTGACGCTGACGCTGGCGCGCCCGGGTGGGCTGCTGGCGGTGGTAGGGCCGGTGCTGCTGGCGGCCACGTCGCTGCTGGTGCTGGGCCTGCTGCTGGCAACCTGGCGCGGCCTGCGCGATGGCACGCTGCTGGCGCCGGAGCCGGTGGCCAGCCTGCAGCCGGTTGGCGCGTGAGGTCCTGCGCCGTGATTTCCTGCGCCGCGACGTCGCCCGTGTGAACGTGGCGGACGGCCCGCTGCCCAGGTCGGCGCCGGACAATACTGGTTTGCCACCGCCGACCGGACCGTCGCCCTTGAAGTCTCCCGCCCGCAGCCCCCTGCCCCACCGATCGATCGGCCTTGCGCTGCTGCTCCTGCTCGGACCCGCCGGGGCGCTGGTGACGGCTCACGCGCAGGGCATGCCAGGCTCGGCCGTGCCGGTGCAGGACGGCGAGACGCTCTGGCAGACCCCGCCCGGCGCGGCGACGCTGGCGCCCGAGGTCGCGGCACGGCCGATCACGCTGCGGCTGCGCGATGTGCCGCTGCGCACCGCGCTGGAGGCGCTGGCGCAAGCGGCCGGAGTGCGCTTCCTGCCCGATCCCGAACTGAAGCTCGATGTGCGGGCAACCCTGTTCATCGAAGGCAGCTCGTTCGCCGATGCGCTGGATGTGCTGCTGACCTCGCAGCAGCTGGCCCTGCGGGCGCTGGACGGCCGCACGCTGCTGGTCTATCCCGACACCCCCGCCCGCCGCCGCCTGCACGCCGAGTTGCAGACGCGCCGCTGGTCGCTCGACCATGTCGACGCCGCCGCGATGGCCAGCACGCTCAAGACGATGCTGCGGACCTCCGCCAGCGTCACGCTGGACAAGGGCAACGCCCTGGTGCTGCGCGACACGCCCGAGGCGCTGGCGCTGGCCGAACGGCTGATCGCCGCGCACGACCGGCCGATCGATGACGTGGTTGTCGATGTGCAGCTGATCGAGGTCAGCCGCCAGCAGCTCAGCCAGCTCGGCATCGCCTGGCCCAGCCAGCTGGTGCTGGCGCCGCCCGAGGGTCTGGCCACGCTGGGCGACCTGCGTGCCAGCCGCAGCGACGGCTGGCGTTTCACGCCGCTGGTCTGGACCGCCAACCTCAAGCTGCAGGAACTGCCCGGCGAGGTGGTGGCGCAACCCAGCGTGCGGGCCCGACACAAGGAAAAGGCCACGCTGCTGGTCGGCGACAAGGTGCCGGTGATCACCAACCAGGTCACGCAGCAGGGCGGCAGCGGCGAGGTCGCAGCAGGCGGCGCAACGGGTGATGCCGGTGGCGCGGCGGGCAATGCCGGCGGCGCAGCGGGCAATGCCAACGCCAATGCCAACGCCAACACCGGCGGTGGCGGCAACCTGCTGATCACCGGCTCGGTGCAATACCTCGATGTGGGCCTGAAGCTGGAGGTCGAGCCGCAGCTGTTCGGCGACGGCGACATCGGCCTGAAGCTGGCGCTGGAGATCAGCCGCATCCGCAGCACCCTGACCACCGCATCGGGCCAGGCCTACCAGCTGGCCACGCGCCAGGCGCAGACCTCCATGCGGCTGCGCGATGGCCAGACGCAGTGGTTCGGCGGGCTGATCGACCAGCAGGACCGCGAGACGATCGCCGGCCTGCCGGGCCTGTCGCAGATGCCGGTCGCCGGGCGCCTGTTCGGCAGCCACGGCAGTGACCGCGGCCAGACCGAGCTGCTGATGGCGGTGACGCCGCGGCGCGTCAAGTCCGCCGGGGCGCCGCGCGCGTCCGCCATGGCGATCGACAGCGGCGAGGACGCCCGGCTGCGCACGCGCCCCTTGGGTCAGACCATCGACACGACAGACGGCCGGGCCATCGTGGTGGACACCACCGGCAAGGCCGGCATCGGCGCGGTCGGACGCCTGCCTGACCCGGCCACCGTCGCACCGATGGTGGGCGACATGCCGGGCCTGCCCGCGCAGATGCCGCGGCCCGAGCCGGGTCGCCGGCCCCGAGGCAGTGCGCCGCCCGAAGGCGGCGCGACGAACTGACCGGATCGACCGGTCACTGCATGCAGGTCACCAGGGCCTGCTTGAGCGCTTCGCCCTGCAGACCGCTGTCCAGCGCCGTCTTGCGGCAGGCCGAGAACTTGGCACTGCGTTCCTGCATGGCGCGGGCGGTGACGTGCGGCTTGGTCGCGCCAGAGGCGGCGGCGGCCGGCGCGGTGGCGGCGTCGGCGGCTTGCGCCAGGCCGGTGGAAACGCTGGCGACGGCCAGCAGGCCGATGGCGACGAGGTGACGGAAGGTCGTGGTCATGATGAAGTGGCTTTCTGAGTTGCTCTGGCAGGAAGGCGCCGGAAGCGCCGGTTTCGACGTGGGTCGATCAGGGAGAGGCGGTGACACGCGCCAGGCGCGTCAGACCGCCGCAGCGGACTTGCGCAGCTCGGCGACCAGCAGGTCGGGCGAGACATAGCCGTCCAGGCGGATCCATGGCTGGCCGGCTGCGACGCGGATCAGCGTCAGCGGCAGGTGGTTCATCTTGTCGCCGCGCCACGCGGCGAAGGCGCGCTGGACCGCCAGCGATTCGGCCGCGCTGCCGGTGTAGTGCGACCAGGTGCCGAAGCTCGCGAAGCGCTTGGCATAGGCCTTCAGGCGGCGTGGCGTGTCCTGCTCGGGGTCGATCGAGACCGACACCATGTTGATGCCGTCGCGCTGCGCGCCCAGTTGCTCGCGGGTCTGCATGAAGACCTGGCTGGTCACCGGGCAGATGGTGTTGCACGAGGTGTAGATGAAGTTCAGCACCACCGGCCGGCCGTCGTCGAGGGCCTGGGCCAGCGTCTGGCGCTGGCCGTCGTCGCGGGTCAGCGTGACAGCGGGCATCGGGTAGGGCGCGGTGGTGCGCTTGACGCCCGGCGCGATCTGGACGGCCACGCCGTGGCAGTTGTCATCGACCACCGGCGCGGCGGCGCGGGCCAGACGTGGCAGCGCGGCGGCGGCCAGTCCGCCCAAGGCCAGGCCCAGCAGGGCGCGGCGACGGGGCTGCGTGGCGGTGTTGAGGTCTGGGTGCATGGGGGACTCCGGTTCGAAGGATCTGGAAGGTGTTCGCGGGCGGGCGGGCGGTCTGACGGACGGCTCAGGGCACGATCCAGCCGCCGTCGGCCTCGATGTGGCTGGGGTCGGCGTGGCGCACCAGGTAGGCACCCTTGGAGGCGTGACGCTGGCCGGGCGCGAGGCTCAGGCGGGGATAGACGGTGGTGCCTTCGGCCTGCTCGATGGCGGCCACGGTGTCGACCTTGGGCGCATCGGCGCGCAGCAGCTTGCCGGGCAAGGGACGGGTGGCGATCTGGCGCTGGATGACCGGGCGCTGCGGCGTCGCGCGCGGGCCCCGGTTGACGTAGACGACGGCCGCCTCGCGGGCCTCGTCCTCGGCCTTGGCCTTCTCGCGCTGGGTCAGCATGGCCTCGGCCCGGTCGATCAGGTAGTCGCGCTGGACGTTGTCGAGCATCTCCAGCAAGGTGTCGCTGAAGGCGGTGAAGGCGAAATAGACCTCCGACTGCAGCACCTCGTCGACCTGCGGCAGGCGGGCGATCTGCAGCCACTGGTGGAACACGCTCAGGCTGGCGTCGCGCTGCGCCGGCAGCTGGTAGGGATAAGGCGACAGGCTGCGCGCCAGCCAGGCGGCGGGCAAGGCCGGCGTCTGGCCCGACAGCAGCGTGCCGGAGGTGTGCAGACGAGCCGGGCTCGCAACGGCCGGCAGTCGCTGGCCCAGGCGCTGCAGCGCGGCCGGACGCAGCCACAGCGCGACGGCATCGCGCGGACCGGCCTGCACCAGCCATTGCGCCAGCGCGGCCTCGCTGGCCGGATCGGCCGGATCGAGCGTCAGGCGCTCGACGGCCACGCCGCGCCCGATCAGCTCGTCGTCGACCATGGCGGCGACCAGGCTGGCAGCGGCGGCGCTGTCGGGTGCGAGCACCTGCAGGACACGGCTCGGGCGGGAGTCGGCGGCCAGGGCCTGCCAGTGCTGCAGCAGCACATCGGCTTCGAGCCAGAGGCCGCGGGAGTAGTAGATCGAGTAGTGGTCCGCCTCGGACTCGGGCGGCGGCGCCGGCACGCTCGGGAACCAGCACGGCAGGGCCTGCTGTTCGCAGTAGCGGTGGACCGGCGACCAGTCGCCATCGCCCAGTCCCGAGACCAGCGCGAAGACCGGCGCGGCGGCCTGGCGCTCGGCCAGCTGGGCCGGCCAGGTCGACGGCTCGCCCTGCAGTTCCCAGAACGCATGGTCCCAGTGACGCTCGGTGCGCAGCAGCATGCTGGCGGCGCTGGCCATGGAGCGCCCGCCTTGCGTGACGCTGCCGTTCTTCTGCCGCACGGCGGCGTTGACGGTGTCCTTGAAGACCTGGCGCCGGGCGGCGTCGACGCCGGGCGTGATGACGGTGGCCAGGCGCACGCGCTTGTCGGTCACGCCGGGTGCCGGGCCGGCCGACAGCGGCTTGAGGTAGGCCAGCAGCGCGCGCATCGAATCGTCGTCGATGGCGTAGCGCGGCATCAGCGCTTCCATCGTCCGGCCGCTGACATGCTGGCCGGCGCGGATGGCGCGTGCCACGCTGCGGGCGTCGTAGGCCTCGTGGCGCTGGTTGAACGCCTTCACGCCGCGGATGTTCTGCTGCACGACGGCATGGCCGTCGCGCTCGAAAAGATAGCGGCCGGTGATCGGCGGGATGACGTTGATGCCCTCCACGCCGCCCAGCCCGCTGGTGCGGTGGCACTGGATGCAGGCCACGGCCGCGCCGGACGCCGTCACGCCACCGGCCTTGATCGCCGACAGCGGCGCGCCGTTGGCGCCGATGCCTTCACGGTAGACGCGACGACCGAGCGCGACCCAGTCGGTGTCTTCGGCCGCCACGGCCGCCGGCACGACGCCGGCCAGCATCCACAGCGCCGCGCAGGCCGCCAGCAGGCGGCGCGACAGGGACAGGATCACGCGCGACATCACCGGCTCCTCAGCGCTTGGCGTCCAGCAGCTCGATGTCGAAGACGAGCGTCTCGTTCGGGCCGATGCTGCCAGGCACGCCGCGGTCGCCATAGGCCAGGTTGTGCGGGATCACGACTTCCCAGCGCGCGCCCACCGGCATCTGCTTGAGCGCCTCGCGCCAGCCGGTGATGCCGTTGACCAGGCGGATGGTGACCGGGCGGTCGTTCTCGGTGGCGTCGAACTCGGTGCCGTCGACCAGCGTGCCGCGGTACTTGACGACGACGTTGTCCATGTCGGACGGCTTGGCGCCGTGGCCGGCCTTGACCTCGCGGTACAGCACCCCGTTGGCCAGCGCCTGCACGCCGGGACGGGCGCGGAACTCGGTCTGGTAGGCGGCGCCACGCTTGAGGTTGGACTCGGTCGCTTCCTTGCGGCCGATCTTTTCCTGGCGCCGCAGTTCGACCTGCAGCGCGTTCATGGCGGCGCGGATCTCGCGGTCGCTCATCTTGACGGCCTTGCCGCCGGCCAGCGCGTCGCGCATGCCGCGCATCACGGCATCGACGTCGAGCTCGACCTTGTTCTTCTGGAAGTTGCGCACCGTCGAGACGCCGGTGGCGTAGCTGATGTCCTCGCGGGTCAGCGCCGGGTTGGCCGGGTTGGCCGTCGAGCGCATGCCGGTGGAGACATCGGAGGCGGCGGCCTGCGGAGCGGCGGCCTGAATCGGGGTCTGGGTCTGGGCTTGGGCCTGGACACTCCAGCCAAGGCTGGCACCCAGCAGGCCGACGGTGGCCAGCGTGCGCAACGTGCGCGTCAGACGCGGCGCCCGGGCTTGAAGTTGAAGTTGGCTCATGGAAGTCAGAAGGGGAAGTTGGGGTGGCGGTCAGTGTGGCGAGCCACGTCCAGCCGAAGCTGACGGGCCCGCCACCCGTGTCACCGATTGCGCATTCCGGCCGTCGAACCGGTCACACGGACCGGTTCGACGTGGCATGCGCGCCCGTGCCGATCAGGGCAGCACGATGTCCGTCGCCGGCGTCGACCAGCCACCGTTGCCGATGCTGTTCTGCGCGCGGATCTGGAACTGCGCCGGACGGCCGGCGGCGGTCTGGCCCGGCTGGACCGTGTGCACCGACTGGTTGGCGATCGTGAACGACGCGCCGGTGCTGTTGGCCGCACCACCTGCCGCACCCAGGGCGGCCGTGGTCCAAGGACCCCAGTAGCGGGCATCGGTGGTCGGGTAACGGCAAGTCAGGGCGGAGGTGTTGGCGACCGCGCACATCCGGTACTGCACCGCGTAGACCGTGTTGCTGTTGGTCGCCTCTTCGGTCCAGTCCAGGATCACCGTGTCACGGTTGCGGTTGGTGCCAGTGGTGGCCATGCGGATGGCGTTGACCGTGCCCAGGGTGGGCGTGATCGTGCCAAACGCGTTGCCAGCACCCGTGCTGCCCACCGTCACCGTCAGAGCAGCGCTCTGCGCGGAGGTCGCGGTCGGGTTGTTCAGACCACCGGAGCGCGCACGCACCGTGTACTCGTAGGTCTTGCCGAACACCGGCCAGAAGGCCGCCGTGTTGTCGGTGCCGTCGATGAAGCGACCGACCGTGCCGGTTCCCGCCGCGTTGGTGGTGTTGCGCGAACCGACCCAGATGGCCGGTGTGCCCGCCACCACGTCACGACGGTAGACGTCGAAGTTGCTTTCGCCGATCGCCGTGTCGGTCCAGTTCAGGGTGATGCGGGGACGGGCGTTCTGGATGCCCGTGACGCCCAGCGACACCAGCTTGGTCGGAGCCGGCAGCGCGTTGGCCGGCGGCGACTCGATCGAGACCTCCGAAGACGCCGAACCGTTGGCACCGACGGCGGTGACGCGGAACTTCCACACCGTGCCCATCGGCAGGACCGAGCCAGCCGGCAGCGCAAAGCTGCTGGCGTTGGCCAGGGCAGTGCCCATCGACTCCCAGGCGCCGTTGTTGACCGAACGCTCAACCAGGTACTGGTACTCGGTCTGCGCCTGGTCGGCCCAACGGATCTCGGTCACCGGCGAATTGGCCGCGACGTTGTTGCCCAGCGGGGTCGTGCCGTTGCGCACGCTCAGCGTGGTCGGCGCCAACGGCACCGCCTCGTTGGCATGGAACACGATCGGACGCATGAAGTCGTTCTCTTCGTGGCCCAGGATGTGGCAGTGCCAGACGTATTCCCAGCCGAAGTTGAACGTCTCGTTGACGATCGCCTTCGGGGTGCCCGAGTTGGGGTCGATCTGCGTGAAGCCGAACGGCGAACCCAGGGGCTGCGACGGGTCCATCGGACGGATGCTGTTGGGCACGCCGAAGCCCGGCAGCGGCGGACGCTTGGCCCGCACGGCCACGATCACGTCCTCCAGCGGGTTCATCTTGATCGTCTCCTTCCAGCCGACTTCAGCCGGCGTGGGCGGGGAGATCCAGCCGTCCCAACCCACGCGGTTGATCAGCTGCACGTTCAGCAGGTGGAAGTGGACCGGGTGGGTGTCCACGCCGTTGTGCGTGATCTTCCAGATCTGGGTCTCGCCGTCGGAGAACTCCTCGGTCGGCGGGTCGATCATCGCCAGCGGGATGGTGGTCTGCGTCAGCGCGCTGGTGAACGGGATCTCGACGGCCAGGATGGCGTTCATGCGGCCGAAGGTCGGCTCGAACAGCTCGTGGATCGCCTTGGTCTTGACCAGGTTGCTGCCGGTGGCCAGGCCATTGTTGGCGGTGTCGACCGAGGCCGTCGCCTGACGGCCGCCGGCCGGCGGCGGGGCCACGACCGGGACGGTGCCTGCAGAGTAGCCCGTGCCATGGTTGACCATCGTGATGTCGAACAGGCTGCCGGTCGCGGTGGCCGTGGCCGCCGTGCCGCCAGCGGGTGCGACGCCGCCGTTGAAGTTGATCAGCACCTGGCTGAGGTCGGTGTAGCCACCGCCGCCAGCGCTGCCGAGGTCGGTGATGACACCGGCCGCGTCACGCACGATCGGGCCGCTCGGGTCCGGTGCCAGCAGCTTGACCTCGGAGACGTGGCCCGTCGACGTGGCGCGCGCCGTCGTCGTGGCACCGCCACCCTGGAAGCTGACGGTCGGGGCCGAGGCGTAGCCACGGCCCGGCTCGGTGATGGTCACGCCGATGACGCGGCCACCCGAGACCACAGCGGTGCCGAGGGCGCGCACGCCACCCGCCGTCGGGGTCGAGAAGGACACCACGGGAGCGCTGGTGTAGCCCGCGCCGCCGTTGGTGATGGTGACCTGGTCGACCGACAGACGGGCATCGGCCACGGCGCCGGAGCCGCCACCGGCCTGGGCCACGATCGACACCAGCGGGGCGATCGTGTAGCCCGAACCACCGTCGGTGACCTGGATGTCGCTGATCTTCAGCGTCGACTGGGCGATCGCACCGGACTCGGCACCGGCATCGGCATCCGTGAAGGTGATGACCGGAGCGGTGACGTAGCCCGCGCCGATGTCGTCCACCTTGACGCTGTTGAAGCCGCCCAGGTTGGGGGTGCCCGGCACGTAGTTGAAGACCGGCTGCTTGAGCGAGCCCGTGTAGATGTCGGCGTAGTTGGCCGGGCCGGCAGCGGCGGTGGCGGCGATGCCCCACTGCTCGCCAAAGGCGACGTTGTAGGCCGCCTGACCAACGACTGGACGTTCCTGCGACAGGGCGTAGGCCTTGGGCAGTTCGGTTTCGAGAGCGGCCACCTTGACGGCGTCCAGCGTGATGTCGCCAGCGACGCTGGTGACGGCCGGGTCGTTGGCCGCGCGCACCTTGATCATCATCATGGTGCGGGTGTTCGGGCCGTGACCGACCTTGGTGTTCTCCGCACCGCCTTCGGTCGACTGGTCGCCCACGTCGGTGAAGTAGTCGTTGCGCGGGTCACCGGCAGGCACCGGAGCGCCCGAATCGTTGTAGACGATCAGGGTCTTGCCGGCGTACTGCGAGAAGTCCACCACCACGTCGGCGCGTTCGGCGTTGCCGAGGTAGAGCGCGGTCGTGTCGACGTTCAGGACCGTGATGCGGCCCTTGTCCATGTTGTAGTTGATGGGCACCGGGTCGTACTTGGCGACGGCCGGCAGCAGGCCGCCTTCGCTGGCGATCTGGTAAATCGTCGGGCCCTGCGTGGTCGGATCGGGCACGCCGCCGGCACGGTTGTCGGTGGGCCAGAGTTCCGGATAGCAACCGGCGACCGAGCGGGTCTCGCCAGCGGGGCAGACGTTGGCGGCCTGGGCGGCCGGCACCATCTTCACCTCGGTGTTGCGACCCTCGAAGGTTGCTGCGGCGGCGTCATCGGCCACGAACATGTTGACCGTGATGAAGCGGTCGTTCGAGGCGTTCAGGATCTTGAAGCGGTAGGTGGTCGGGTCGACGTCCAGCGTCGGGTAGGCCACGCCGTTGATCAGCGGGGTGTCCATCCAGGCTTCGGGCGTCGTGGTCACGTCGCCGTATTCGCCGGTGGGCAGGTCGTACATGGCGGGGAAGACCGGCCAGAACCACGGGCCCCAGTGCCAGCGGCCAACGGCGTTGAAGCCGTTGAGCTGGGCCTGGTCCTGCACCGTCTCATAGACGTGCGGGAACCACGAGTCGCTCTCCGAACCCCAGGCGCTGGCGTTCCACTTGGCGTCCTGCAGGGCGACGTCGGCCGGCACGAAGGTGCGGTCGGAGAAGACCAGCGGCAGCGTGCGCTCGGCCGGCGGCAGGACCTTCTGGAGGGTGGTGGTGCCCACGGTGCCGCCACTGACCAGGGCGTCATCGACCTCGTCGCCGAGCATGTAGACCGAGGCCATGCCCGAATACACGTTCAGGCGGGTGATGCCGATCGTGTGGTCGTGGTACCAGAGCATCCGGCCGGACTGGCCGTTCGGGAAGTAGTAGGTCATCGCGCCGGGGCCCGGATCGGGCATGTCGGGCACGTTGGCGGCGCTGGCGCCACGCAGGAAGGCCGGCAGGTACTGCGCGTCGATGTTCTGCTCGATCAGCGTGGCGGCGGTGGAGCCGGCCGGGCGCGGCAGGGACTCGCCCAGCGGGGTGATCCACTGGTGCGGGGTGCCGTCGCTGATCCACGGCGTGTCGCCGCCGTGCAGGTGGATGTTGGTACGGTTCTGGGTGAACTCGGTGAAGCCGTCCGGGCCCAGACCGGCGTGCGCGATCGACTTGTCGACCGGCAGGAACAGGTCGCCGTTGCGCTTGAGCACGACGGTCTTGCCATCGGGGCCGGTGGTGGTCTCGGCGCGGCCGGCGGGCATCAGGTTGACGAACTTGACGCGCGTCGGGGTGCCCTTGCGGGCCTGGATCACCGGGCCGTACATGTGCGGTTGCTCGACGGCCAGGGCCGGCACCATCGCGCGGCTGCCGTCGGCGTTGAAGACCAGGAAGCCCTTGGCGTCGGTGGCCTGGATCAGGATGGCGCCGCCGTCCGGATAGGTCAGCGGGAAGGACTTGCTGCCCGCGATCGCGGTGCGGCCGTTGCTGGCCTCATGGTCGATCTGGACGTAGCCACGCAGCGTGGTCGGGTTCTTCAGGTCCGAGTGCAGCTTCTGCTTGAACTCGACCACCGCGATCTCGTAGTAGTCGTCGCTGCCGGCCAGGCCGGTCTGCGGGTTGACCCACTTGGCCGGCTTGGCCACCGGCAGCGTGCGCTTGGTGACGCCGTCGGCCATGGTCTGCTCGATGCCCGGCAGGGGCAGCGGGTCGATGAACTTGCGCAGCGCGCGGCCGGTGTCGAGCGCGGTGTTGCCGGTCAGCTTGCCGTTGCTGAACAGCGTGGCGGCTTCGGCCACCGACTCCGGCGTCTGCGACTCGCGGTCGCCACGCGGGCTGTGTGCAAAGTGCGAACGCACGGCCATGTAGTTGCCATTGACGTCCTGGCTTTCGCCGAAACCGACGCCGGCATACAGCGGTGCTGCTGCCATGGCGGTCATCGCCATCAGCGTGGCACGCACGCTGGTGGAAAGAACAAAGGTTTGGGCGACCGACTTCTTCGCCTGCTTGATGTTTGCCATTGGACCCCCCGCTCGTCGCGGTTGAATGCGCCCGAAGACGCTGATAGACCGTGTATCCCCCGGATCCGGCACATACCCACCTTGGTCCGGCGTCAGGCAAAGGCATGCCCGACCGCCCCGTGGTGCGGCTTGTTCCTGATGCGGCGTGATGCCTTCTTGCTTTGGTTTTGAAGGCGTGAACGGATACTAAGGAAAACTTCCGACAACTGGCACCCCCCTGTCGACAACGTCGTCGGAGGCGCCCGCTGGGGCGGCTCGATACCCACCCTTTAAGACTTCCAAAAGAATGGGCGTGTATGCGCGCAGATATTCCGTCGCCAGCGAACCTGACGTGATCATTAAATCGGACCCCGAAAACCCCGGAACGCCCGCCGAGCAACCACTCATCACTTGACAGACCTGGTATCGATGGCCAATTTCGCTTGGCGCGCACCCATTTGGGGATCGATATTCCCGAGTTGTTTGCAAGGGGTTAATGTTCGAGTAAGCGGATTTGGCCGGGACGATCCGTGAACAAGCGCACGAATGCCCCCATACCCAAATCGGGCATGAACCCCGATAGGCGAGAAGTGTGAAGTTTTCCTACCCGAATCGACCCCCGATTCGAGGGACGGGCGGGAACGGACCGCCGAGCTGCGGCCCGCCGCACCCGCGGGGCGGCGCCCACCGCTGCGCCGAGGTCCCGCTGCCATAATCCGATCCGCCCGCGCGAGCGCGGGCTTTTTTGCGACCTCCGCGCCCACCCGAACGAGACACACACCATGGCCGACGAACAAGCCGCAGCGGGCGAAGCGCCCGTCTTCCAGATCCAGCGCGTCTACCTCAAGGACCTGTCGCTCGAACAGCCCAACTCGCCGCAGATCCTGGTCGAACAGGGCCAGCCCAACGTCGACATCAACCTGCAGGTCGAGGTCGCCCCGATCGCCGAAGGCATGTTCGAGGTCGCCGTCACCGCCACCGTGACGACCACCCTGGGCGAGCGCACGCTGTTCCTGTGCGAGGCCAAGGAAGCCGGCATCTTCGAGATCCGCAACATCGAGCCCGAGCAGATGCAGCCCATCCTGGGCATCGCCTGCCCCGGCATCGTCTATCCCTACCTGCGTGCCGTCGTGGCCGACGTCATCAGCCGCGCCGGCTTCCCGCCGGTGCACCTGGCCGAAGTCAACTTCCAGGCCATGTACGAGGCCCAGCAGGGCCAGGTCGCCGGCAACGCCTGATGCCGCGACGGCGGTGGCGCCCGGCCACCGCCTTCTCTCCCAACACCCGAGACGTCACGCAGCATGCAGATCACCGTGCTCGGCGCCGGTGCCTGGGGCACGGCGCTGGCCGCCCAGGCCGCCCGCCACCACCCCACGCTGCTGTGGGGCCGTGACGCCGATCAAGTCGCGACGATGGCCCGCGAGCGGGTCAACCCGCGCTACCTGCCGGACGTCGCGTTGCCCGCATCGCTGACCTACGGCGCGGACCTGGATGCCGCACTGGCCCACGCCGGCCGCCACGGCACCGACGGTCTGGTGATCGTCGCCACGCCGATGGCCGGCCTGCGCGGCATGCTGGCGGGCATCCCAGCCCATCTGCCGACCTTGTGGCTCAGCAAGGGCTTCGAGGCCGGCACCGGCCGACTCGGCCACGAGATCGCCCGCGAGGTCGCGCCCGGGCTGCGCTGCGGCGTGCTGTCGGGTCCGAGCTTCGCGCTCGAGGTCGCCCGCCAGCAACCGACCGCGCTGGTCGCCGCCAGCCACGACGAGACCCTGCGCGACGCCGCCATCGCGGCCCTGCACGGCGGCAGCCTGCGGGTCTATGGCTCGGACGACCCCATCGGCGTCGAGGTCGGGGGTGCTGTCAAGAACGTGCTGGCGATCGCCACCGGCATCGCCGACGGCATGGACCTGGGCCTGAACGCGCGTGCCGCGCTGATCACACGAGGCCTGGCCGAAATGACCCGGCTGGGCCTGGCCCTGGGCGCGCGGGCCGAAACCTTCATGGGCCTGTCCGGCCTGGGCGACCTGGTGCTGACCGCCACGGGCGACCTGTCACGCAACCGCCGAGTTGGCCTGTTGCTGGCGCAAGACCGGACCCTGGCCGAGATCCTGGCCACGCTGGGCCATGTCGCCGAGGGCGTCTACAGCGCCCACACCGTGCTTGACCGGGCGCAGCAGTGTGGCGTCGACATGCCGATCACGGCGGCCGTTGTCGCGGTGTTGCAAGGCCGGATGTCGCCGCGCGCGGCGGTCGGCCTGCTGATGCAGCGCGAGGCGCGCAATGAGTGACGGGCCCGCAGCGCAGGACGCGGTTCAGGCCGCGCCTGCGTAGCCGTGCTGGCGCCAGGCCTCGAACACCGTCACCGCCACCGCATTGCTCAGGTTGAGGCTGCGCTGGCCCGATCGCATCGGCAAGCGCACGCGCTGCGACGGCTCGAAGCGATCGCGGATGCCCTCGGGCAAGCCGGCGGTCTCGCAGCCGAACACCAACCATGCACCGACCGGCCAGCGCAGTTCGCCGAAAGGCCGGCTGCCGCGCGTCGTGAAGGCGTACATCGCCGCCGGATCGGGCGACTCGGCGCGCAGGAAGGCGTCCCAGTCGGCGTGGCGACGCACCGGGGCGTGCTCGTGGTAGTCCAGCCCGGCACGCTTGAGCAGCTTGTCGTCCATCGAGAAGCCGAGCGGCTCGATCAGGTGCAGCGTGCACCCCGTGTTGGCCGCCAGCCGGATCACGTTGCCGGTGTTGGGCGGGATCTCGGGGTGGACCAAGACGATGTGGAACATGGGCGGGCAGGACGTCAAGCTCAGGACGGCGCGCAGTATGCCGAGCCGATCCGGCCGCCGTCGGCCGGCGTGCGGGCCAGCGCCCAGACCGTGACACAACGGACGCCCGAACGCTTGAGCACGCGGGCGCATTCGGCCAGCGTCGCGCCGGTCGTCATGACGTCGTCGACCAGCACGACATGCACGCCGGCCAGCGCGGACCGGGCCGAGGCGGGCACGGCGTAGGCGCCGTGCACCTGGCGGCGGCGCGCCTCGCCGCTCAGTTCGGCCTGGTGGGCACCGCCAACGAGGCGCTCGATCAGGTCATCGCGCACCGGCAGTCCCAGCGCCGGGCCAAGCCGGCGTGCCAGTTCCCAGGCCTGGTTGTAGCCCCGCTCGCGCCAGCGTTCGGCGGTCAGCGGGACCGGCAGAAGCAGGGTCGGCGGGTCCCGGTCAGGCGTCGCAGCCCGGTGGTAGGCCTGCAGCATCAGCCCGGCCAATGGCCGGGCCAGCTCGGCCGCCGCGTGGAACTTGAACGCAGCAATCAGGCGATCCCACGGCATGCCGTAGTCAAGCGCCGCCCAGGCGGCGTCGAAGGCCGGCGGCTGACGCCGGCAGTCGGCACACAGCGGCTCGGCCGGCCGACCGGCGTCACGGGCTTCCTGAAGATGCCGCGCAAGGCCCGCCGGCAGACCGATCGCGCAGCGTGCACACCGCCAGCGCGGCGCCGCGAAGGCGGCCTGGCAGTCGGCGCAGATCACGTCGGACGACCAAGCGTCGCAGACCTGGCACTGGCTGCGCCAAACGCCGGAGCAGGCCGACAAGCCTGCCCGCCACCACCCCTTCGCAGTCGACCGGACGGCCGGAACACGCGATGGAATCGGGCCTGTCGGCAAGGGCGGGTGTGACATGGGCGGGTCACTATACTGCCGCGCCACCATGGTCCAGCCCCCCACGACGGCCCCCTCCGACCCGGTCCCGACACCCGGTCTGGACGGCCGCACGATGCTCGATCCGGCCGCCGTGACGCGCCTGCGGCAACAGCGCCGGGCCGATGCACCGCAGCCCTGGCTGCACGGCGAGATCGCCCGCCGCATGGCCGATCGGCTGAGCCTGGTCCGGCAAGCGCCGACCGAGGTGCTGGACTGGTGGCCCGAGCGCGCCGAGGGGACCGACGCCCTGGTCGCCGCCTGCCCGCAGGCACGCCGGTGGCAGGTCGAGGCGGGAGACCCGAACGCGTCGATCCGCCCAGCGCCCACGCCCGACAAAGCCTGGTGGCGCCAGCTGCTCGACAAGGTCGCCAGCAGCGACACGCCGGCCGCGCCGCCGGTCGACCTGCTGTGGGCCAACATGATGCTGCACTGGGCCGATCCGCTGCCCGCACTGCTGGCACAGTGGCACCGGGCGATCCGGGTCGACGGCTACTTGATGTTCTCGAGCTTCGGCCCCGACACGCTGCGTGAGCTGCGGCCGATCTACCGCGCCGCCGGCTGGGGCGAGCCGGCCAGTCCCTGCATCGACATGCATGACCTGGGCGACGAGCTGGTCCGCGCCGGCTTCGCCGACCCGGTCATGGACATGGAGACGCTGAAGCTGAGCTGGGCCGGCGCGCCCGCCCTGCTTGCCGAGCTGCGCAGCCTTGGCCGCAACACCCATCCACAACGCCACGCCGGCCTGCGCACGCCGCGCTGGAACCAGCGCCTGCAGGAAACCCTTGCAGAGCAGCTGGCAGGGCCTGACGGACGCCTGACGCTCACGTTTGAAATCGTCTACGGGCATGCATTTCGTGCCGTCACGCGTGCAAAGGTCAGCGCGCAGACCTCCATCACGCTGGACGCGATGCGCGAAATGACGCGTCGACGCAACCCGCCCGAGGGTGCATGACACCTCTGGCCTCCGCGACTTGTGAACATTCTTTGCGAGCCCGTTGGCCCCTCGTAGAATTCACGGGTTGAGCTGCAAGGCGACGCAATGATCCCGATCAAGTGCTTCATGCCCTTGACTTGATCCTCACCAAGGCCCGCGCACTGTCGTGGGCCGCTTCGTGTCAGAGCTGGCACGACGCAAGGTGATGCGAGCCCCAGTCGCACCAAGTGTCCTGCCACGACATCCGGACCGATCTGGATGACGTGGTCACCGGGCCTCGGGCACAGTGACCGAGCATCGTCCCGCCGCCGGGGCGGAGCGGGCGGTCAGGCAACTCTCAAGCGCAGCGTGTCGAACCCGGCAAGGTCCGGGCGGGCACCGGGTGATGAACGGAAAGTGAAGACGATGAAGACCATGAATGCTCTGCGACGGCACCTGGCCCGGGTCGGCCTGGCCACGTGTGCGGCGCTGGCGACGCCAGCGACCTGGGCTGTCAACAGCCTGCCGGGCGGACCGGGCGTCAACCAGCTTGATCTGCCCATCGGTGCGAGCAAGATGTCCGCCGATCTGCACCAGCTGCACTGGATCATGATGATCATCTGTGCGGTGATCTTCGTGCTGGTCTTCGGCGTGATGTTCTATTCGATCATCAAGCATCGCAAATCCAAAGGCCACAAGCCGGCCAACTTCCACGAGAGCATCGCCGTGGAAATCGCCTGGACCGTCGTGCCCTTCGTGATCGTGATCGGCATGGGCGCGATGGCCACCAAGACCGTGGTCGCCCAGAAGGACACGACCAACGCCGACCTCACGATCAAGGCCACGGCCTATCAGTGGAAGTGGGGCTATGACTACCTGAAGGGCGAAGGCGAAGGCATCGGCTTCCTGTCGACGCTCGACACCAGCCACCGCGTCATGTCGGATTCGGGCAAGCCCGAGAACATCGACAACTACCTGCTCAAGGTGGACAACCCGCTGGTGGTGCCGGTCAACAAGAAAATCCGCGTGATCACCACTGCTGACGACGTGATCCACGCCTTCATGGTGCCGCAGTTCGGCATCAAGCAAGACGCGATCCCCGGTTTCGTGCGCGACACCTGGTTCCGCGCCGAGAAGGTTGGCGACTTCTATGGCCAGTGCGCCGAGCTGTGCGGCAAGGAACACGCCTACATGCCGATCCATGTGAAGGTGCTCTCGCAAGAGGACTACAGCGCATGGGCAGCCGAAGAGAAGAAGAAGCTTGCCGCCAAGGCCGATGATCCTGCCAAGGTCTGGGCGCTGCCCGATCTGGTCGCCCGTGGCGAGAAGGTCTACGCCGCCAACTGCCAGGCCTGCCACCAGGCCAACGGCAAGGGCGCCGGCCCGATCAAGCCGGTGGACGGCTCGCCGGTCGTGCTCGATGCCGACAAGACCAAGCAGATCGCCGTGCTGCTGAACGGCCAGAACAATGGTGCGATGCCTGCCTGGAAGCAGCTGTCCGACACCGAGATCGCCGCCGTCATCACCTACACGAAGAACAACTGGTCCAACCAGACTGGGCAAATCGTGCAGCCGGCCGACGTCGTCGCGGCACGCAAGTAACACAGGCTCAACCGAGAGGTACACGAACCATGAGCGCAGTTCTTCACCCCGGCGGCCACGCCCACGACGGTCACGGTCATGACGACCACCACGACCACCATGCGCCGCATGGCTGGCGTCGCTGGGTCTTTGCGACCAACCACAAGGACATCGGCACGCTGTATCTGCTGTTTGCCTTTGCCATGCTGATGATCGGCGGCATCCTGGCCCTGCTGATCCGCCTTGAGCTGTTCCAGCCGGGCCTGCAGTACGTGAACCCCGAACTGTTCAACTCGTTCACGACGATGCACGGGCTGATCATGGTGTTCGGCGCGATCATGCCGGCCTTCGTCGGCTTCGCGAACTGGATGCTGCCGCTGCAGATCGGCGCCTCCGACATGGCCTTCGCCCGGATGAACAACTTCAGCTTCTGGCTGATGATCCCGGCGGCCATCATGCTGGTGGCGAGCTTCTTCATGCCCGGTGGCGCTCCCGCCGCTGGCTGGACGCTCTACGCGCCGCTGACGCTGCAGATGGGCCCGTCGATGGATGCCGGCATCTTCGCGATGCACATCCTCGGCGCCTCGTCGATCATGGGTTCGATCAACATCATCGTCACCATCCTCAACATGCGCGCCCCTGGCATGACGCTGATGAAGATGCCGATGTTCGCGTGGACCTGGCTGATCACGGCCTATCTGCTGATCGCCGTCATGCCCGTGCTGGCCGGTGCCATCACGATGACGCTGACCGATCGCCACTTCGGCACCACCTTCTTCAACCCCGCCGGCGGCGGTGACCCGATCCTGTACCAGCACGTGTTCTGGTTCTTCGGTCACCCCGAGGTCTACATCATGATCCTGCCGGCCTTCGGCATCGTGAGCCAGATCGTTCCGGCCTTCGCGCGCAAGAAGCTCTTCGGCTACGCCTCGATGGTCTATGCGACCGCCTCGATCGCGATCCTGTCTTTCATCGTGTGGGCCCACCACATGTACACGACCGGCATGCCGCTGACCGGCCAGCTGTTTTTCATGTACGCGACGATGCTGATCTCGGTGCCCACCGGCGTGAAGATCTTCAACTGGGTCGCCACGATGTGGAAGGGCTCGATGACCTTCGAGACCCCGATGCTGTGGGCCGTCGGCTTCATCTTCGTGTTCACGATGGGCGGCTTCACCGGCCTGATCCTGTCGATGGCACCGATCGACCAGCAGTTGCACGACACCTACTACGTGGTGGCCCACTTCCACTACGTGCTGGTGGCCGGCTCGCTGTTCGCGATGTTTGCGGGCGTCTACTACTGGGGTCCGAAGTGGACCGGTGTCATGTATTCCGAGACGCGCGGCAAGATCCACTTCTGGGCCTCGATGTTCTTCTTCAACCTGACCTTCTTCCCGATGCACTTCCTCGGCCTGGCCGGCATGCCGCGCCGCTACGCCGACTACCCGCTGCAGTTCACCGACTTCAACATGGTCGCGTCGATCGCCGGTCTGGGTTTTGGTCTGTGCCAGGTCTACTTCTTCCTGTTCGTCGTCGTCCCGATGATGCGCGGCCAGGGCGAGAAGGCCCCGCAAAAGCCGTGGGAAGCCGCTGAAGGCCTGGAGTGGGAAGTGCCGTCGCCGGCCCCGTTCCACACCTTCGAGAACCCGCCCAAGCTCGACGCCACCGCGACCCGCGTGATCGGCTGAGCATCCGCTACAGCGATCCCGCGATCCATCGAAACCCAGCAGTCCCCGCCATGTCCCTGCCTTCCGATGACAAGCGCCGCCAGAACCGCAAGCTTGGCCTGATCCTGGCAAGCGTGGCGGTGGTCTTCTTCCTTGGCTTCTTCGCCAAGGTCGTGATGTTGGGCAAGTGACGCGATGACACGAGAGCAACGACCCAGCGCCGGTGTCGCGGTCCGCCGCGACAACGTGCGCATGCTGGGCAAGCTGGCACTGGTCGCCGGCCTGATGTTCGGCTTCGGCTATGCGCTGGTGCCGATGTACCGGGCGATCTGCGAGGCGATGGGCATCAACGTGCTGTCGGTCTCGGAGCTCCGCCAGGCTGGCCGCAGCCAGGACGCCGAGACGCTGCGCAACACCCAGGTCGACCGCAGCCGCACGATCACGGTCGAGTTCGATGCCAACGCGCGTGGCCCCTGGGACTTCAAGCCGGCGCAGCGTTCGGTGCAGGTGCACCCGGGCGAGGTGACCACCGTCATGTACGAGTTCCGCAACGTGCAAAACCGGACCATGGCGGCCCAGGCCATCCCGAGCTACGCACCGCGCAACGCCTCGCCGCACTTCAACAAGCTCGAGTGTTTCTGCTTCAACGAGTACACGCTCGCGCCCGGTGAGGCCAAGAGCTGGCCGGTGGTCTTCGTGATCGACCCGAAGCTGCCCAAGGACGTCACCACCATCACCCTGTCCTACACCTTCTTCGAGGTCGGGGCCAAGGTGAAGGGTGCCAATGGCAGCAGCGCGGCCGCCGCGCCGATCGTGGTGCCGGGCTCATGAACTCGCCGATGCAAACACCCGAGCCACACGACCCACACGCGCCCGGCGCGGACCTGAAGGCGGCAGCGCAGCGCGAGCTGTCCTTCCGCCAGACCGCCGCGGCAGTCGCCTGGTCCTTCCTCGGCATCCGACGCGGGCGCGACTACCAGAACGACGTGAACCGGCTCAACCCGGTGCACGTGATCATTGCTGGCGTGATCGCCGCCCTGCTGTTCGTGCTGGGCCTGGTCATGCTGGTGAAGTGGATCGTCGCCAGCGGTGCGGCGACCTGACCCCGACATCCGAACGAACCCTTCCGGTTCACCACGACAGACAACCACAGACATCAGCCAGTTTCAGGAGCTAGACATGTCGGCAGCGAGCAAGGGCGTCACGCCCTACTACTACGTCCCGGCGCCCTCGCGGCACCCGGTCATGATGGCCATTGGCCTGTTCTTCGTGATTCTTGGCGCCGGCCAGTGGATCAACGGCCACGGCTGGGGTGCCTATTCCCTGATGCTGGGCCTGGCCTGGGTGGCGGTGGTGCTGCGCCAGTGGTTCGGCGAGGCCGCCGGCGAGAGCGAAAGCGGTCTCTACAGCGACCGCATCGACGTCTCCTACCGCTGGAGCATGGCCTGGTTCATCTTCTCCGAGGTGATGTTCTTCGCCGCCTTCTTCGGTGCGCTGTACTGGCTGCGTGTGCAGTCGGTGCCGAGCCTGGGCAGCCTGGAGAATGCGCTGCTGTGGCCGGACTTCAAGGCGCTGTGGCCCAGCGCCGGCGTTGGCATCACGGCCGCGCCGGCCGGAACGGTCGATGCGTTCAAGACGATGGGCCCGTGGCCGATCCCGACCATCAACACCGCCCTGCTGCTGACCTCGGGCGTGACGCTGACGATCGCGCACCATGCGCTGATCGCTGACCAGCGCGCCAAGTGCATCCGCTGGATGTGGGTCACCGTGCTGCTGGGCATCGTCTTCCTGGGTTTCCAGGGCTATGAATACGCCCACGCCTACAGCGACCTGAACCTCAAGCTGTCCTCGGGCGTGTTCGGCTCGACCTTCTTCTTGCTGACCGGCTTCCACGGCTTCCACGTGTTCGTCGGCATGCTGATGCTGTTGTTCATCACGCTGCGTCTGCAGAAGGGCCACTTCAGCGCCAAGCGCCACTTCGGCTTTGAAGGCGCGGCCTGGTACTGGCACTTCGTCGACGTCGTCTGGCTCGGCCTCTACATCGTCGTCTACTGGTTCTGAGGCGGACCCCGGCGGTGCCCGGCACCGCCGTCTGCCACCCACCCGGAGAGCGGCCCTAGACCGCAGCAGGGAAGAAAAAAGAGCGCCTCGCGGGCGCTCTTTTTATTGGCGGGGCAGACGCTGAACGGCCGTCGATCAGATCGGCTTGAGCGGCACGCCGGTCGGCTGGATCCAGCCCATGAACCAGCTCAGCAGCACAAACAGGAAGACCGCGACCGACACGCCGATGCGCACCGTCAGGGCACGCGCCATGTGCGAACGCCCATCCTGATCGTCGCCCTCGCGGGGACGCCTGAGCATGAAGACACCGGCTGAGGCCAGCGCTCCGAGAATGACGACGAAGGCCAATCCGATGATGAGTTTCATGGCGACCGATTATTCCACCCACCCCCCGCCCGAGCCCCGTCCGTCACGCCGCGGCCAGCAGCTGTTCGTGTTGGCGGCCGCCGTGGTGGTCTGTGCAGTGACCGCACGGCTCGGCGTCTGGCAACTCGACCGCGCCGACCAGAAGACGCGGCTGCAGCAGCAGATCGCCTCGCGCCACGCCCTGCCCCCGCTCTCAGCGGCAGACTGGCCGGTCGAACGCGCAGCTGACCCGTCCCTGCACGATCGCCTCGTGACGTTGCGGGGGCAGTGGCGCCACGACGGCACGGTCTACCTGGAAAACCGGCAGATGCAGGCCCGCCCCGGCTTCCACGTTGTCACGCCGCTGGTGCTGGCGCCCGGCGATGCCGTGATGGTCGTGCGCGGCTGGATCCCGCGCGATGGGCAGGACCGCACCCGGCTCGCGCCCTTGCCCCAGCCGGCGGGCGATCAGGAGGTCCAGGGCAGGATTGCCCCGCCACCGTCCAAGCTCTACGACTTCGGTGACGCCGGTCAGGGACTCATCCGCCAGAATCTCGACCTCGCCGCCCATGCCTCGGCCCTGGGCCTGCCGCTGCGGCCGGCGTCGATCCTGCAGACCGATCCGGTCCGTGCCGACGAGGCGCCACTGTTGCGCGACTGGCCGGCGCCGGCCGTCGACATCCACAAGCACCTGGGCTACGCCGCCCAATGGTTCGCCCTGAGCGCCCTGAGCGCAGGACTCTATGTCTGGTTCCAACTCATCCGTCCCCGCCTCCAGCAGCGTCGCAGCGCCACGGCCTGACGAGGACGCACCGCTCGGCCTGACGGTGCATAGCCTGCCGGTCCAGCCCATCGAGGTAGACCAGCGCACCCGCAGCGGCCGCTTGCGCATGCTGCTTATCCTGCTGATGTGCGCCGCACCGGTGATCGCCTCCTACTTCACGTATTACGTGATCCGGCCTCAGACGCACTCCAACTACAGCACGCTGATCTTGCCGCCACGCTCGGTGCCCTCGGCCACCCAGCTGAGCCTGCAGGACCTCGCCGGCCGGCCGGTCGATCCGGTCACCTTGCGCGGCCAGTGGCTGCTGGTGGTGGTGTCCGATGGCGCCTGCGACAGCAACTGCGAGACGCTGCTCTATGCCCAGCGCCAGCTGCGCGAAGGGCTGGGACGAGAGAAAGAGCGGCTGGACCGCGTCTGGCTGGTGACCGGCGAAGCAGCGCCGCGCCCGGAGCTGTTGCCGGCGATGGCACAAGCCACCGTGCTGCGCGCCGTCGAGGGCCAGGTTGCCAACTGGCTCGAAGCGGAAGCGGGTCGCCGGCTGGGTGATCACCTCTATCTGGTCGACCCGCACGGGCAATGGATGATGCGGGTGCCCGCCGACTTCGACCCGGCCAAGGTCCGCCGTGACCTCGAACGGCTGCTGCGCGCCGCCGCGTCCTGGGACCGGGCGGGTCGCGACACCCTCTGAGTCGACACCATGAACGCGGAGCTGATCGACATGAGCCCCGTCCTGCTGCTCGCCGGCATCGGCCTGCTGCTGGCCGGCGGGCCGCTCCTGTGGCTGTTGCGCCGCCATCGCCATGCCGGCACGCCAGAACGGCTGCGGGCGCTGACCCTGCTGGCGCTGTTCCTGACCTTCGACCTGATCGTGTTCGGCGCCTACACCCGCCTGTCCGACTCGGGCCTGGGTTGCCCCGACTGGCCGGGCTGCTACGGCAGCGTCAGTCCGCTTGGCGCCCGCAGCGAGATCCAGGCGGCCCAGTCCGCCATGCCAACTGGCCCGGTGACACACGGCAAGGCCTGGATCGAGATGATCCACCGCTACCTCGCCACCGGCGTGGGCATGCTGCTGATCGTGCTGTGTGCCTGGACGTGGCGGGCTGCACGCCGGTCGGTGCGCACCAGCGGTCATGCCACGGCTGCGATCTCGCCCGGCTGGGCCACGCTGAGCCTGTTCTGGGTCTGCCTGCAGGGTGCCTTCGGCGCGCTCACGGTGACCATGAAGCTCAACCCCGGGATCGTCACGCTGCACCTTCTGGGCGGCATCGGCCTGCTGGCCCTGCTGGCGGTGCAGGCGCAGCGCTACACCGCCGGCCTGGCCACGCCGGGCAGTGCGGTCACGGGTGACGGGCTCTGGCCCAGCCCAGTCGCCCTGAGTGCCGGCCTGCGCCGTGCCGTGCTGGCGGTGCTGCTGCTGGTGATCGTGCAGGTGATGTTGGGCGGCTGGGTGAGCACCCACTATGCCGTGCTGGCCTGCACCGAGTTCCCGACCTGCCAAGGCCGTTGGTGGCCGGAGATGGACTACTCGCACGCCTTCGAATGGCGCCCGGCCCTGGGGCTGAACGCTGCCGGCCAGCAACTCTCGCTGGCCACACTGACCGCCATCCACATGACCCACCGTTTGGCCGCCTTCGTCGTGCTGGCCGCGATGCTGGCGCTGGGCATCGCGCTGCGACGGGACGTTGACGTCCGCGCACGGCCCTACGGCACCTGGCTGATCGCCCTGGCGGCCTGGCAATTCGTCAGTGGTCTGTCCAATGTGGTGCTGGGCTGGCCACTGGTCGCCGCACTCGCCCACACCGCCGGCGCTGCAGCGCTTGTCGCGGTGCTCGCTGCGTCGCTGGCCGCCTCGACCCGCCTCACCGTTCCCGAACCTGGCGGCCAATGGCCGTCCCGCCCGGCCACGCGCGTCCGCGCCACGCCGGGTGCCACACCCGAGTCCGCATGAACGCCACCTCGAGCGCCGCCGCGCCGTCCCTCTCGCCCTGGCGACAGTACCTCGCCCTGACCAAGCCACGGGTCGTCCAGCTGATCGTCTTCTGCGCAGCCATCGGCATGCTGTTGGCCGTCCCGGGCCTGCCCGACCTGGAACAGGCCCGGCTGGCGCTCTGGGGCACCGTCGGCATCTGGCTGGTCGCCAGCGCGGCGGCGGCCTTCAACTGCCTGATTGAGCAACACATCGACGCCCGCATGAAGCGCACCGCGTGGCGCCCAACCGCCCGCGGTGAACTGAGCCGCACGCAGGCGCTGGTGTTCTCGGCCGTGCTGGGCGGCGCGGGCATGGTGGTGCTGCACGCAGGCGTCAACCCGCTCACGGCCTGGCTGACCTTCGGCACCTTCGTGGGCTATGCGGTGATCTACACCGTCGTGCTCAAGCCGCTGACGCCGCAGAACATCGTCATCGGTGGCGCTTCGGGCGCCATGCCACCGGTGCTGGGCTGGGCTGCACTGACCGGCGACGTCGGCCCCGAATCGATGATCCTCTGCCTGATCATCTTCCTGTGGACGCCACCGCACTTCTGGGCCCTGGCGCTCTACCGCGCCGACGACTACGCCCGCGCCGGCCTGCCGATGCTGCCGGTCACGCACGGCAACGAGTTCACCCGGCTGCAGATCCTGCTCTACACCCTGGTGCTGCTGGCCGCCACCTTGCTCCCCTTCGTGCAGGGCATGAGCGGCTGGCTCTATCTCGCCGCTGCGCTGGTGCTGGGCGCCCGCTTCATCCACTACGCGTTCAAGCTCTGGCGCCACTACAGCGAGACGCTGGCGCGGGCCACCTTCCGCTTCTCGATCTGGCACTTGTCGCTGCTGTTCGCGGCGCTGCTGGTCGACCACTACACGCTGCCTTGGCAACGGTGAACCGCCCCATGCCCACGCCACGGCTGGCGATGCCGATAACGCCGCGTCGACTACTGCTGGCCCGCGCCCTGGCGCTGGCGGGACTGTCGGTCGGCCTGACGGGCTGCGACGAGCCCCCACGAGCGCCCTTCAAGGCCGTCGACATCACCGGCGCCGACTACGCCAACCGCTTCGAGATGCCCGACCTCGACGGTCGCATGCGCACGCTGGCCGACTTCAAGGGCCGGCTGCCGGTGGTCTTCTTTGGCTACACACATTGCCCGGACGTCTGTCCGACGACGCTGGCGATGCTGGCCGAGGTCCGCCAGCTGTTGGGCGCCGATGGCGACAAGGTGGTCGCGGTGCTCGTCACCATCGACCCCGAACGCGACACCGCCGAACTGCTGAAGCCCTACGTCGCCAGCTTCGGTGCGGACTGGGTGGCCCTGCGGGGCGACGCCGCCCAGACCCAGGCCATGGCGCGGATGTTCAAGGTCTTCTACCGCAAGGCGCCGGGCCGCGAGCCCGGCAGCTACACCATGGACCACACCGCCGCGTCCTATGTGTTCGATCCGCGCGGACGCATCCGGCTGTATGTGCGCAACGGCATGCCGGCCGCCGACCTGGCGGCCGACCTGCGTCAGCTGCTGGCCGAACGGGGCTGAGTCGGGCGCAAACCTCGGCTGGGCGCCTCAGCGCCCCAGCGCGTCACCGCGCCGGTGCCGACAGCGTTTCCCAGCGTTCGAGCAAGGTCATCAGCTCCTCATCGATCTGGCCGTGCCGGGCATGGACCTCGGCCACGCGCTGCGGCGACTCGGCGTAGATCGCGCTGCCGGCGAGCAGCTCGGACAGCCGCTTCTGCTCGGTCTCCAGCGCCTCGATGCGCGCGGGCAGTTCGTCCAGCTCGCGCTGTTCCTTGTAGCTGAGCTTGCGACGGGCCGGTGCGACGGGCGCCGCCACCGGCGTGGCCACAGCCTTCGGGGCCTCGACCTTGCTGGCCTCCTTGGCGGCCAGGGCTGCCGCGCGGCGTGATTGCTGCAGCCAGTCCTCCACGCCACCCTCGTACTCGCGCCAAGCACCGTCGCCCTCGCTGACCAGCGTGCTGGTGACCACAGCGTCCAGGAAGGTGCGGTCGTGGCTGACCAGGAAAACGGTGCCGGGGTAGTCCTGCAGCAGGTCTTCGAGCAGTTCCAGCGTCTCGATGTCGAGGTCGTTGGTCGGCTCGTCGAGCACCAGCACATTGGCCGGCCGTGCGAACAGGCGAGCCAGCAACAGCCGGTTGCGCTCGCCGCCAGACAGGCTCTTGACCGGCGAATTGGCCCGCGCCGGCGCGAACAGGAAGTCGCCCAGGTAGCCCATCACATGCTTGCGCGTGCCGCCGATCTCGACCCACTCGCTGCCCGGGCTGATGGTGTCGGCGAGCGTTGCCTCGGGGTTGAGCACCTCGCGCATCTGGTCGAAGTAGGCGACCTGGATCTGCGTGCCCAGACGGACGGTACCGCTGTCGGGCGCGAGCTGGCCGAGGATGAGCTTGAGCAGCGTCGTCTTGCCGGCGCCGTTCGGGCCGATCAGGCCGACCTTGTCGCCGCGCAGCACGGTGTAGTTGAAGTCGCGCACGATGGTGCGCTCGCCGAAGGACTTGGCCGCGCCTTCCAGCTCGGCCACGATCTTGCCGCTGCGCATGCCCGCGTCGAGCTCAAGTTTGGCTTTGCCGACCACGTCGCGGCGGGCCGCACGTTGTTCGCGCAGCTTCTCCAGCCGGCCGATGCGCCCAACACTGCGGGTGCGGCGGGCTTCAACGCCCTTGCGTATCCAGACCTCCTCCTGCGCCAGCAGCTTGTCGAAGCGGGCCTGGGCCAGCGCCTCGTCCTGCAGCTCGCGCGCCTTGGTCGCCTCGTAGGCCGAGAAGCGGCCCGGGTAGCTGCGCAGCACGCCGCGGTCGAGTTCGACGATGCGGGTCGAGACGGCATCCAGGAAGGCGCGGTCGTGGGTGATGACGACCAGCGCGCCGCGGAAGCTGGTCAGCAGTTCCTGCAGCCACAGGATGGCGTCGAGGTCGAGGTGGTTGGTCGGCTCGTCGAGCAGCAACACGTCCGGCGCGGCGGCCAGCGCACGTGCCAGCGCCACCCGCTTGCGCAGACCGCCCGACAGCGCATCCACCCTGCGCTCGGGATCGAGCTGCAGGCGGTGCAGGGTCTCGTCGACGCGCTGCTCCCAGGTCCAGCCGTCAACCGCCTCGATGCGGCTCTGCAGCGTGTCCAGATCATCGTCCGGCCCCGGGTTCTCGTAGCGTTGGCGCAGGTCGCGGGCCTCGGCCACGCCGTCGCTGACGGCCTCGAACACGGTCGCACCGGGCTCGAAGGTGGGCTCCTGCGCGACATAGACCCGACGCAGTCCCTGCTGGACCTGCAGCAGGCCGTCATCGGGCAGTTCCATGCCGGCGAGGATCTTCAGCAGCGAAGACTTGCCGCTGCCATTGCGGCCGATCAGGCCGATGCGCTCGCCGTTTTCGAGCGACATCGCAGCATGGTCGAGCAGCGCCACATGGCCATAGGCCAGACTGGCATCGAGCAGGGTCAGCAAAGCCATCGCGCAGATTTCCGTTCATGGCCTCGCGCCCGCACGGCGGGAATCGAGGCACCAAAGAAAACGCCCGAACAGCCGGAGCAGCCGGCCATTCGGGCGTGTGGAGGCGGGACCGTTGCGTGGCGCGTCAGGTCCCTGCCCGCTGGATCAGCGGTACTTGACGTCGGCGCGGCGGTTCTTGGCCCACGCTTCTTCGGTGCTGCCGGTGGCGACCGGACGCTCTTCGCCGTAGCTGACGGCTTCCAGCTGCGCGTCACGGGCGCCCAGCAGCTTGAGCGACTGCACGACGGCCTGAGCGCGCTTGTTGCCCAGAGCCAGGTTGTATTCGCTGCTGCCGCGCTCGTCGGCATTGCCTTCGATGACGACCTTCACCGCCGGGGCCGAAGCCAGGTACTTGCCGTGCAGTTCGACGACCGGACGGTCATCGGCGCGGATCACGAACTGGTCGAAGTCGAAATAGATGCTGCGCTTCTTGGACAGGTCGCTGTTCGGATCCAGGTGCGGCGCCAGGGCGGCGGCGGCGTTGTTGCTGGTCGCTGCGGCGGCCGGAGCAGCCGGGGCGGGAGCCGGGGCTGGGGCGGGCGCGGGAGCCGGTGCCGGGGCGGCGGCCGGAGCCGGGGCGGGCGCGGGGGCCGGCGCCGGGGGCGTGCTGGAGCATGCAGCCAGCGTCAGTGCGATGAGGGCGGCGGAGGTCAGACGGATCATTGTTGGTCCTGGTGGCAGCAGTGGGTGGGGCCGCATGCGGAACACACGGAGCCAAATATTTTAGCGTGACGAAGTGACGGTTCAGGACATGCCCTGTCAACCAGTTCACGTCAATGCGTGTCGAACCTGATCCCAAGCGAACGACGCCGCAGCCGCCACACGATGGTCACCAGCGCAAACGCCCAGGCCGGCCAGAGTCCCAGGCGGCCAGCCCAGACGGCGTAGGGCGTCAGGCCCGTCCGGGCTTCGACCTCGCCGACCAGCACGCCGCGCCGATGGGCCGGCAGGGCGTGCCGGACCTCGCCGCGGTGGTCGATCACCACGGTGGCGCCGGTGTTGGTCGCCCGCAGCATCGGCCGCTGCAGTTCGAGCGTGCGCATGCGCGAGATCTGCAGGTGCTGCGGCACGGCGACGCTGCGGCCGAACCAGGCGATGTTGCTGACGTTGGCCAGCACGCCGGGCACATCTTCCGGCGCGCCGACAAAGCGGGCCGCGAGTTCCTCGCCAAACAGGTCCTCGTAGCAGATGTTGGGCGCCACCGCGACGCCCTTGACCCGGAACGGCGGGGCGATCAGCGGGCCGCGCGTGAAGTCGCCCAGGGGGATGTGCATCGCGTCGACGAACCAGCGGAAGCCTCGCGGCACGAACTCGCCGAAGGGCACCAGATGGTGCTTGTCGTAGCGGTAGGGCGGCGTGCCGGCTGGCCCGAGTCCGGCCACCGAGTTGGTGTAGCCGCGCTCGAAGTCGCCGAGGGGCACACCGACCAGCACATGACGGTCGCTGCGCGCGACCTGCGCGGTCAGTGTCTGCCACAGACCTTCTGGCAATTGGGCAGGCAGCAGCGGGATGGCGGTCTCGGGCGCGACGACCAGATCGGTTTGGGCCGCCAGCAAGGTCTGGAGATGCCAGTCGAGCGCCTCGGGCAGGCGCTCGGCGCTAAATTTTTCGTCCTGACTGACGTTGCCTTGCAGCAGGGAGACGCTCAGGCGTGTCCCCGCCACGGTGAAGTCATGGCCCCGCCAGGCCGGCGCCCAGCCAGCCGCTCCCAGGACCAGTGCGGACAACAGCAGCGCGATGCGGCGCTCCCGGCCGCCGGACAGCCAAGCCGCCGACTCGCCGGCGAACCAGGCGGCCAGTCCAGCCGCGACGGCACCGACGCCGTACACACCCAGCCATGGCGCCGCTGTGGCCAGCACGCCATCGGTGTGCGCATAGCCGCTGGCGCCCCAGGGGAAACCGGTGAACCACTCGCCACGCGCCAGTTCGATGAACAGCCACAACGCCGCAAACAAGACCGCATCAGGGACCGGCAGGCCGCATCGGGCGCGCTGCCAGAGTGCCAACGCGGCGGCTGGCAACAGCGCCAGCGCAGCGGCCAGCGCCAGCACCGCCAAGGCGGCCAGTGGCGCTGCCAAGCCGCCGTAGTCGTGCATGCTGATGTAGAGCCACCAGAAGCTGCCTGCCATCCAGCCGGTGCCGGCCAGCAAACCTAGCCACGCAGCCCGGCCGGTGCCGGCACGTCCGGCGACGACCAGCAACAACAAGCCCGCCAGCGACAGCAACTGGAGACCCGGCAACGATGCGGGCGCCAAGGCCAGCGCCTGCCCCAGGCCGCAGAGCACAGCAGCTGGCGCGGTCAAGCGCGACGGCCAGGGGGCCGCAAGGGCAGGGCTCGGACTCATCGGGGGAGAACGTTCAGCGGTTCTCGTCGCGCTCGTCAGCCGGAACGCGGGTGACCTTGAACCAGCGCACCGCCCCGCCCCGGGTCAGCATGACGGTGAAGCGCAGGCCGGCCACATCGACCGATTCGCCCCGACGCGGGACCTGGCCATGCTGGTGGGCGACCAGGCCGCCGATGGTCTCGAACGCATCGACCGGCAGGCTCACCGCGAAGGTCTCGGCCACCGCCGCGATGTCGGCATCGCCGGCCACGCGCTGGCTCCCGTCGGCGAGCGTGTAGATGCCGGCCTCGGTGTCCTTCTCGTCGAACTCGTCCTCGATCTCGCCGACGATCTCTTCCAGCACGTCCTCGATCGTGATCAGGCCGGCGACGCGGCCGAACTCGTCGACCACCAGGGCCAGATGATTGCGGTTGGAGCGGAAGTCGCGCAGCAGTTCGTTGAGGCCCTTGGACTCGGGGACGAACACCGCCGGTCGCAACAGGGTGCGAAGGTTCAGCTCCGGTGCCCGCTGCAGCTTGAGCAGGTCTTTGGCCAGCAAGATGCCGATGATGTTCTCGCGCTCGCCGTCGTAGACCGGGAAGCGCGAATGGGCGCAGTCGATCACGTTGGCCAACAGCTCGTCGTAGGGCGAGGCGATGTCGAGCAGGTCCATCCGGGGAGCAGCGACCATCGCATCGCCGGCGGTCAGGCCCGCCATGCGGATCACGCCTTCGAGCATCGCGCGCGACTCGGGGTCGATCAGCTCACGTTGCTCGGCCTCGGCCAGCGATTCGATCAACTCGGCGGTGGAGTCCGGGCCGGGCGAGATGAATTCGAGCACGCGCTCGAACAGCGAGCGCCGGTCTGGGGGGCTGGAGCGCCCCGATTCGCGTGGAGAACGCGAACCTGGCTGAGGTTCGGACACGGCGGGATGCCGGAAGTGGAGACGCGCAAAGAATACCCGATGGTCGTGACGGGCCATGCGCTCGCAGCCCGTCCTTCGCGCCTTGACGACACCCGGGCCTTGACAGACAGTGCATCATCCCCATGTCAGGGGTCGCTTGCCACAACCGTGCGCCGGCCCCGTCCATTCCTGCGAAAGTCGTCCGTCATGTCCACCGGCCTCATCCCCGCCACCATCCTCACGGGCTTCCTCGGCTCGGGCAAGACCACGCTGCTCAAGCGCGTGCTGTCCGAGTCACACGGCCAGAAGATCGCGGTGATCGAGAACGAGTTCGGCGAGGAAAACATCGACAACGACATCCTCGTGGCCGAGACCGAGGAGCAGATCATCCAGATGAGCAACGGCTGCATCTGCTGCACCATCCGCGAAGACCTGCGCGCCACGCTCACCGACCTGGCTGCGCGACGCCGCAAGGGCGAGATCCAGTTCGATCGCGTCGTCATCGAGACCACCGGCCTGGCCGATCCGGGCCCGGTCGCGCAGACCTTCTTCATGGACGACGAGATCGCCGAGAGCTACTTGCTTGATTCGGTCCTGACGCTGGTTGACGCCAAGCACGCGGCGCAGCAGTTGAACGACCGCCAGGAAGCGCGCCGCCAAGTCGGCTTCGCCGACCAGATCTTCATCAGCAAGACCGACATCGCCGATGCCGCATCGGTCGACGCGCTGGCCCATCGCCTCAAGCACATGAACCCGCGTGCACCGCAGCGACGGGTCCACTTCGGCGAGGTGCCGATCGCCGAGGTCTTCGACCTGCGCGGCTTCAACCTCAACGCCAAGCTCGAGATCGATCCGGACTTCCTCAGCGGTGACGGCCACGGCCCCGCCCATGAGCACCACGATCACGACCATGACCACGAGCATGGCGAGCACTGCGATCACCCGCACCATCACCACCACGACGACGACGTGAAGTCCTTCGTGTTCCGCTCCAACCGGGCCTTCAGCCCGGCCAAGCTGGAAGACTTCCTTGGCTCCATCGTGCAAATCTACGGCCCCAAGATGCTGCGCTACAAGGGTGTCCTGCTGATGCAGGGCACCGACCGCAAGGTGATCTTCCAGGGTGTGCACCAGTTGATGGGCAGCGATCTGGGCCCGAAGTGGGCCACCGGCGAGGAGCGTGGCAGCAAGATGGTCTTCATCGGCATCGACCTGCCGCGCGAGGTGTTCCAGCAAGGGCTGGAACACTGCCTCGTGTGACGCCTGACACGTCGACCTGAGCCTAGCCATGACGCGCACCTTGCCCCACCGATGCGCGCCAGGGCTGCGTGGCTACAATCCGCGCGCCCGACGGGGCCGGCAACACCGCAGCGGCGATCCAGTCCCGCAGCCGGTGACGGCATCCGAAACCGGTCGGCACACCGTTCGAGACGGGCGTGCCGCCGGTCACACACAAGCATCAGAAGCACATCCGGATCGGCCCGAGATGTCCGCAGTTCGACCGCCCTGGTGGTCGCAGCGCCCTCCAACCTGCCAACCTCCTCGAGTCGTCCCATGCCTGTGAACGAAGCCACCCGCGCGGCCCAAAAAGCCGACCCGAAACTCGCCAATGCCTGGAAGAACAAGGCCGGCCGCGACATGAGCGAGCCCGAGCTGATGGCCATGCCCGACAGCGAGTACATGAACGAGAAGCAGCTCGAGTTCTTCCGCGTTCGCCTGGAAGCCCAGAAGAACGACCTGCTGAGCAATGCCGGCGAGACCACCGAGCACCTGCGCGAAGACACCTCCATCGTCCCCGACCCGGCCGACCGCGCCACGATCGAGGAAGAGCACGCGCTGGAACTTCGCACCCGCGACCGCGAGCGCAAGTTGCTCAAGAAGATCTCGCAGGCGCTGTCACGGATCGAATCTGGTGACTATGGTTACTGCGACGAAACAGGTGAACCCATCGGTCTCGGCCGCTTGCTGGCACGACCGACCGCTACACTTTCCCTCGAAGCGCAACAGCGCCGGGAACTGAAGCAGAAGCTCTTCGGCGACTGATCCCGCGCACCCGCCGCAGCCACCCTTCGTACAGCCTCCAGCGCGCGGCATCGCACAGCCCTCATGTCTGAACCCAAGGAACCCCAGAAGAGCGGCTTCCTCCGAAAGGTGGTGCGGTTTGCGCTCAACCCGACCACCGATTGGGCAGACCTGAACGGCAATCCACAAGAGCAGAAAGAGGACGATCAGGCCAAGACCGAGCTCAAGGCCATGATCGAGCGCAAGCGCCGCAATGACTTCGTGCGCAAGCGCGAGTTCGACATGCTGCGCAAGATCCGACGTGAAGGCCTGACCGGCGAGGGACTTGCCGGCTTGGAGGGGCTTTCGCACCTGGACGACTCCGAGGTCCGAACGCAGGACAGCGGTGCGCGCGCCGAGGGCGACGTCAAGGACAAGATCGACGCGATCGAACGCATGATGGTCGGCGAGTCTGGCGGCAATCGGCGCGGCGCGGCGGTGATGCGTTCAACGACGCCGTCGATGTCCGATGCCTTCTTTGCCGCCACCACCGCTCCGCAGGTGATGATGCCGGCCCACGCCGCCGATGCGTTCAAGCCGACGACGCCGATGCAGATGCTCGAAGGCTCGCTGCAGCTGAACCTGCCCGACCCTTCGTCGGGGCCTGGCGGCGACGCTGGCGCGCCGGCGCGCATGATGAGCAAGGGCATCTCGGCCCTGTCGCCACTGATGGGTCTGGGTGAAGGCTCGAATGCCTTCGCCGTCGAGGTGACCGAGCTGGCCCATGACCCCGAGCTGGACGAGGCGGTGATCGCCTTTGCCAACGCCGACTTCGAGCAGTGCGAGCACACCCTGCAAGGCCTGATCGCGCCGGGCGCGCAGCGTTCCCAGCACACCGAGACCTGGTTCGCGCTGTTTGACCTCTACCGTGCCACCGGCCTGCAAGCCAAGTTCGACGCGCTGGCCATGGACTATGTGCAGCGCTTCGGCTGGTCGCCGCCGCAGTGGTTCTCGCTGCCGCGCATGGTTGCCGAAGCGGCTGCCGGCGACGCCCCCAAGACGGCTCGCAAGCCCTCGCAAATCGATGGCTCGATCGGCTGGGTCGCCCCCGATCTGGTCGACGTGCCGGCCGTCCAGCAGCTGCGCAACCAGCTGCTGCGCATGCCGCTGCCCTGGGTGCTGGACTGGCGCCAGGTGCGCCGCATCGACGCCCAGGCCAGCGCCGCGCTGACCAAGCTGCTGACCGACTGGTCCAACGAACCGATCGAGATGCGCTGGATCGGCGGCGAGAAGTTCTTTGCCCTGCTTGCCGATCTGGCGCCGCCCAACAGCCGCAACGCCGATCCGGCCTTTTGGCTGCTGCGTCTCGAAGCGCTGCGCTTGGCCAACCGAGCGCCCGACTTCGATCAGGCCGCGATCGACTACTGCCTGACCTACGAGGTCTCGCCGCCGTCCTGGTCCAACGCTCGCTGCTCGCTGCGCGTGTCCGGCGGCAGCGGCGTGACCGTCTCCCCGCCGACCCAGCCAGCCGACAGCGGCCTGGCCTTCCCCGAGGTCGATGCGGCCGAGGACAGCGTGCCGATGGTCTCCACCGTTGAGCTCAACGGCCAGCTGGTTGGTGACATCGGTGCCCTGCTCAAGGGCCTCGAGAACAAGGTCGGCACCGCCTCGATGATCCACGTGTCGTGCGCCCGCCTGATCCGCATCGACTTCATCGCGGCGGGTGACCTGCTGAACTGGGTGCTGGCACGCCGCACCGAGAACCGCAGTGTCAGCTTCATCGACGCGCACCGGCTGGTCGCGCTGTTCTGTGGCGCGATGGGCATCACCGAACACGCCCGCGTGACGGTCCGCAACATCTGAGCGTCCCGTCGACCCAGCCTTGGGTCGACACCTCGCCGGACTTGTGATCGACGGCTTCGGCGCCAGCTTCCACCGACGACACCGCACCGCGCAGCTCGCCCTGCGCCCTCCCCTCATGGAATCCTTCCACGGCACCACCATCCTGAGCGTGCGTCGCGGCAGCCAGGTCGCGATGGGCGGCGATGGCCAGGTCACGCTCGGCCACATCGTCGTCAAGTCCAGCGCCCGCAAGGTCCGCAAGCTCTACCGTGACCAGGTGCTGGCGGGCTTCGCCGGTGCCACCGCCGACGCCTTCACGCTGTTCGAGCGCTTCGAGGCCAAGCTCGAGAAGCATCAGGGCCACCTCGTGCGAGCCGCTGTCGAACTGACGCGCGACTGGCGCACCGACCGCGTGCTGCGCAAGCTCGAAGCCATGCTGGCGGTGGCCGACCGCACGGCCTCCCTGATCATCACTGGCAACGGCGATGTGCTCGAACCCGAACACGGCATCGTCGCGATCGGCTCGGGTGGCGCCTACGCCCAGGCCGCCGCGCGCGCCCTGCACGAGCACACGCAGCAGAGCCCGGCCGAGATCGTCAAGCGCTCGCTGGAGATCGCCGGCGACCTGTGCATTTACACCAACCAGTCGCACGTCATCGAGACGCTGGACTGACCCGTCACGAGTCCCATCCCATGGCCCTGACCCCGCAAGAGATCGTCGCCGAGCTGGATCGCCACATCGTCGGCCAGCACGGCGCCAAGCGTGCCGTCGCCATCGCACTGCGCAACCGCTGGCGGCGCCAGCAAGTTGAAGGCGCGCTGCGCAGCGAGATCACGCCCAAGAACATCCTGATGATCGGCCCGACCGGCGTCGGCAAGACCGAGATCGCGCGCCGGCTGGCGCGGCTGGCCGATGCGCCCTTCATCAAGGTCGAGGCCACCAAATTCACCGAGGTCGGCTACGTCGGCAAGGACGTCGACAGCATCGTGCGCGACCTGGTCGAGAGCGCCATCAAGCAAGAGCGTGAACGCCAGGTGATCGCCTTGCGCAGCCGGGCCGAGGACGCTGCCGAGGATCGCCTCCTTGACGCCCTGGTGCCGCCGCCGCGCAGCGCCTCGCGGGCGCCCGACAACCTGTTCGGCTTCGCCGCCGAACCCGCGCCGCCGCCCGCCCCCGTGCCCGACAGCACCGCCCGCCAGGTCATGCGCAAGCGCCTGCGCGAGGGCACGCTGGACGACAAGGAAATCGAGATCGACCTGGCCGACCCCAAGCCGACGATCGACGTGATGGCGCCAGCCGGGATGGACGGCATGGCCGACCAACTCAAGGGCCTGTTCGCGCAGATGGGCCAGGCTCGCCGCACGACCCGCAAGCTCAAGATCGCCGAAGCCCGCACGCTGCTGATCGACGAGGAGGCCGGCAAGCTCGTCAACGAGGACGAGATCCGCAGCCGCGCGGTCGCCAACGCCGAGCAGAACGGCATCGTCTTCCTCGACGAGATCGACAAGGTCGCCAGCCGTAACCACGACGGCGGTGGCAGTGGCGCGGAAGTGAGCCGCCAGGGCGTGCAGCGCGACCTGCTGCCACTGGTCGAAGGCACCGCCGTGCAGACCAAGCACGGCCTGGTCCACACCGACCACATCCTCTTCATCGCCTCGGGCGCCTTCCACCTGTCCAAGCCCAGCGACCTGATCCCCGAACTGCAAGGCCGCTTCCCGATCCGGGTCGAGCTGCAGGCCCTGTCGGTCGAGGACTTCGAGGCCATCCTGACCCGCACCGACGCCAGCCTGATCAAGCAGTACCAGGCCCTGCTGGCGACCGAAGGCGTGACCCTGGACGTGGCGCCCGACGCCATCCGCCGCCTCGCCCAGATCGCCTGCGACGTCAATGAACGCACCGAGAACATCGGCGCGCGGCGCCTGTCGACCGTGCTCGAACGCCTGCTCGACGAGATCAGCTTCGACGCCCCGGCCCGCGCCGGCCAGACCATCACCATCGACGCCACACTGGTCGACGCCCGCCTGGCCGATCTCGCCGCCAACGAGGACCTGTCGCGCTACGTGCTGTGAGCGCAAGCACCCGCGCAAAGTCTGGCCAGCGACCGGTTGTTGAACTCGCAGGTCCTGTCGGGGATCGAGGATGGGCGGCTTTCGCTCGCGGTCTTGCCGCTGGCGGCGCACGAGTCTAGGCAAGTCGGCACCCGCCTAGACTCGTGGCTCCGGCGCCTGACCCTGTCGCGCTTTCTCGCCTCTCCCTGGAGCCACCCAGCATGCCCAACACCATTCGCCTCCACCGCGTCCTGCGCGCACCGCCCGAGCGGGTTTATCGGGCTTTTCTGGATGCCGATGCGCTGGTCAAGTGGATCGCGCCGCATGGCTTCACGGCCAAGGTCCATCACCTCGATGCGCGGGTCGGCGGGACCTACCGGATGTCGTTCACGAACTTCGCGAGCGGCCACAGCCATGCCTTCGGTGGCGAGTACCTGGAGCTGGTGCCCGGCGAGCGCATCCGCCACACCGACGTGTTCGACGACCCCAACCTGCCCGGCACGCTGACGGTCACCTTGACCTTCCGCCAGGTGTTCTGCGGCACCGAGCTGGACATCGTGCAGGAAGGCATCCCCGATGTGATCCCGGTCGAGGCCTGCCACATGGGCTGGCAGGAATCGCTGGCGCTGCTGGCCTTGCTGGTCGAGGCCGAGATCCCCGGCTGAGCGTCCCGTGGACGACAGGGTCCGGCGCGAACTGGCCGCGCTCAACAACGCCTGCTGGTGCGAGGCCGTCTGCGCCGCCCACGGTGCCGGCGGGGTGATCGGGCCAGCTTTCTGGCTGACCCGGCATCGACCGCCGCCCTTCCATTCCAACCTCGTCACCGTCGCCGCCGACTTCGGCCGGGACGAGCTGGACGCGGTCCTGGCGTCGCTGGCCTCAGCGCCGATCGCACCGGACTGGACGATCAAGGACAGCCACGCCGCCTTCGACCTGGTCGAGGCCGGCTGGGGCGAGTTGTTCTCGGCCCACTGGATCTGGCGTGACGACCTTGCCGCCTTTCCCTTGTCGACGGCGCCTGCGGTGCGCCTGCACACCCCCGCCGACCGCGTGCGCTGGGAACGTGCCTGGCATGGGCTGCGCCACGACGACCGCGCCGAGCTGCCCTGGCGGCAGTTCCCCGATGCCGTCTGGACGGACCCGCGCCATGGCTTCTACGCGGTGCTCGACGCGCAGGGACACATCAGCGCTGGCGCCATCGCCAACCGGTCGCCGGGCGTGGTCGGACTCTCCAACCTGTTCGTCGTCACCGGCGACCGGATGCGGGCGTGGGCCGCCTTGACCGATGCGATCGCCCGCGATCAGCCGGGCCGTCCATTGGTCGGCTACGAACGCGACGGCGACGACCTCGACGCCGCCCGCGCCGTCGGCTTCGAGCGCATCGGCGCCTTGCGGGTCTGGCAGCACCGCCCGGCATGACGTGGCTGATACCCTGCCCGCACGTCTTCCGCCCACCGTCCCCATCCAACCTAAACCCGACCTGTCCACATGACCAGCTACGTCGAAGGCGCCCTGATCCAGGACGAACGCATCGTGCACATGGGCCGCATCAGCCTGTGGTCGCTCGCCCACCTGATTGCCCTGGGCGTACTCCTGCTGCCGGCCTTCGGTCTGGGCCTGATCTTTCTGATCAAGGCCTGGGTCCGCTACCGCACCACCGAACTGGCCGTGACCACGCGCCGCGTGATCGTCAAGTTTGGCCTGATCCGGCGCAGCACCGTCGAGATCAACATCAACAAGGTCGAGAGCATCCAGGTCGACCAGGACATCCTCGGCCGGCTGTTCAACCACGGCACCCTGATCATTGCCGGCGCCGGCAACCCGCAGGCGCCGGTCAGCGGCATCTCCGACCCGATGGCCTTCCGGCGCGCCTTCATCGAGGCGCAGGATCAGGCGCGGGCCTGAACCCAAGGCGTTGAACGCTGACACGTCTCGTGTGGCTAGCCCGGATGCGGCTGACACAGGGGTCTGCTGAAATGCCGCCATGCTGATGGAAACCTTGTCCTTCCGACGGATGACCCTGGTGCTGGGCCTGAGCCTGGCCACGCTTCTGACCGGCTGCGCCGCCACCCAGGTCCAGTCGACCGGTGAGCTGCTGCGCGGGCCGCTGTGCCAGCCTGGCTCGCCGCCGGTGTCGACGGTCATCTACTGGGCGCCGCAATGGCGGGTCGACCAGAAGGAGCCGGTGCGGCGTGAGCTGGCCGCGCTGCGGGGCATCCAGGACTTCGCGGCCCGCACCGACTGCCTGGCGGTGCGCGGCATCCACCGCCTCTCGGCCACGCAGCCGCTGTCCAACGACGCCGAGTTGCAGCGCCTGCCGGGCGGCGGCCGGGACGCGCCGGCGCTGCTGCTGCTGGTGGTTGTGCGCGAGCTTGGGCCGCGCCTGGAGATCGGCCTGCCGTGGGTGCTCGAAGGCGGCACCGAGGCCAGCATCGAGGTCCGTGTGCTCGACACCCGCACGTCGACCCGCCTGGCGAACGCGCAGACCTTGTGGCGCAACGGCGGGCGCTGGGTCATCAAGGGCGTCGGCACGCTGGACCGCGACATGAGCGCGGCGCTGACGGCCACGCTGATGGCGACGCCGTCGACCGGCACGCCCTGATCGGGCCGGACCGGAAGAGGTCGAAGATGGGCCGTCCCGACACCGACCCGGTCACCGCGACCTGCAGCGACATCGATGCCTACATCGCGGCCCAGCCCGAAGCCGTGCGGCCATTGCTGGAACAGGTTCGCGCCGCCGTCCGTCGGGCGGCTCCGGACGCGACCGAGGTCATCAGCTACCGGATCCCCGCCCTCCGACAGCACGGCGTGTTGGTCTACTTTGCCGGCTTCAAGCGCCACATCGGCTTCTACCCGCCGGTCCAGGGCGACGTCGACCTGCAGGCCGCTGCAGCGCCCTATGCCGGCGAGAAGGGCAACCTGCGCTTCCCGCTCGACCAGCCGCTGCCGCTGGACCTGATCGAGCGCATCACGCGGCTGCGGCGGGCACAGGATCTGGCGCTGCAGGCGACGCGGACGTCCCGGCAGCGTCGACCATGACCGGCCACGCCGCGAGCGACTTCGTCCGCATCGCCACCTGCGCCACGCCCACCGAAGCGCACCTGTTGCACGGCATGCTCGCCGCGGTCGGCCTTCATCCGCGCGTGGCCGACGCCAACTTCATCCAGGCCGACCCGTGGATGACCCAGGCCACCGGCGGCGTGCGTGTGCTGGTGCCCGCCGACGAGGTGGACGCCGCCCGGCGCGCGCTGGCCGACTTCCACGGCGGCGCACTCGCCTTGTCCGACGACGGCCCGGAATCCGGCGCGATCGACCGCGAGCCGCCCGAACCCACACCGCGCACGGTCGGCACGGGCTGGCGCTGGACCTTCCTGCTGCTGGCCGTGCTGGTTGCCGCCACCCACCTGGCCCGCAGCTGGTTCGCGCACCAGCCGCTTTGAGCTCTCCCACGCCACGATCGCTGGGAAGCCCGATGAACACGCATGACACGCCCGATGAACGGTTTGCGCGGCTGGCCGCCGGGGTCGGTCTGGACCCGCAGGCCGAGATCCGCATCGGCGGGCACTATGTGCCGCTGCTGCGCCACGCCGACCAGGTCTGGATCAGCGGCCAGGTGCCGCGGATCGGCGATCGGGTGGTCGTCTGCGGCCGGGTCGGCGAGACCGTCACGCTGAACCAGGCCCGCCACGCCGCCCGCGTCGCCGTGCTGCGTGCGCTGGCGCTGATTCAGCGCGAGCTGGGCAGCTTGTCGCGGGTGGCGGTGGTGCTGCGGTTGACGGTCTTCGTGCAGTCCGCATCCGACTTCACCCAACACAGCGAGGTCGCGGACGGCGCCTCCGACCTGCTGCACGAGGTGCTCGGAGAGTCAGGGCGGCACACGCGCACCTCCGTGGGCGTCCATCAGTTGCCCAAGGACGCGACGGTGGAGATCGACCTCGTCGCTGCCGTCATGCCCGCTTTCGCATGAAGCCATCGGCTCACCGCGCCCCATCGCGCCACGCATCCCTCGCCCAGCTGCGCCGCCAGCTGGAGCGACTGTCCTCGCCGCGGCTGCAGATGAGCCTGATCGTCGCGGTCACGGGGCTGGCCGGCTGGCTGGCGTCGGCCTTGTTGCTGGGTGTGTTCGGCGTCGATGCGATGGCGTGGCGCTATCCGCTGGCGGTGGGGTTCGCCTACCTGGTCTTCCTGGCCTTGTTGTGGGCCTGGCTGCGGCTGGATGTGTGGGACGTGGCCGATCTGGTCGTGCAGGGGCCGGGCGGCATGGGCCGCAGCGGGGCGGGCTGTGCGCCGTCGGGCGGGGGCGGTGACTTCGGCGGCGGGGGCGTCACGGCATCGTTCGCGGCGCCCGATGCGGGCTTGGTCGAAGGTTGGCCGGGCGCTGTCGGCGATGTGGTCGGCGAAGCGGCCAGCGCCAGCCTGGAGGCCGATGAAGGCGCGATTCCGCTGCTGGCGCTGCTGGTGGTCGCCGCGATGGCGCTGGGCCTGGTCGTGACCGCAGCTTGGCTGGTGCAACTGGCGCCTGTGCTGTTCGCGGAACTGCTGCTGGACGGCACCTTGTCGTATGCGCTCTACCGCCGGCTCGATCGCCAGAGGCGGACCGACGACCGGCCGCACTGGCTGTCGACCGCCGTGCGGAGGACCGCCTGGCCTTTCGTGCTGACCGCCGTGCTGATGGCGCTGACGGGCGCCGGACTGGCGCTGTCCGCACCGGGCGCGCACAGCCTGGGCGAGGTCATCGCGCGCTGGCGCGCCTGAGGCCCGGGGGTGTCGTCGCTGAAGTGGTTCAGCCCGGCATCAACAGGCTGCGTTCGCGCGCCAGCCGCAGCAGGCCCTCGAAGACCAGCGTGTCGATGACCTCGATGTCGCGGTCGTGCAGGAGCTGGGCGAGCTTCACGGCCGCGCCGCCGCTCATCAGGATGCGGGGCGTGGCGCCGCAACGCAGCGTGAGCTGGCGGTGCATGCGTTCGACCGCACCGGCGATGCCGCTGGCGCCGCCGCTCATCAGGGCGTCGCTGGTGTTGGTCGGGAAGTCCTGCACCTCGCCGGTGGGCACGCGCAGGCCGGCGGTACCGGATTCGAGCGCCTTCAGCATCAGGCCGAAGCCCGGCAGGATCAGGCCACCGAGGAAGCAGCCCGACGGGTCCAGCGCGTCGACGGTGACCGCCGTGCCGACCATCACGACGATGGCGGGTGGCACCGGCGCGCCGACTGGCGTGTCGGCCTGCAGACGGGCTCGGGCACCCACCATCGCCACCCAGCGGTCGCTGCCCAGCCGGCTCGGGTGGTCGTAGCGGTTGACGATGCCGCCGCCGGTGGCCTGCGGCACGACCCATTGCGGCGTCAGGTCCCAGAGTTCGAGCTGTTCTTCGACCCGCCGGCGCACCGCGTCACCGGCGACGACGCAGCCCAGCATTGCGCTGGGGTGCGGCAGGCGGGCCCAGTCGGTCTCGGCCAGCACGTCGATGGTTTCTAGGAAGACGGCGCCATGCGCCAGCAGCGTCGCACCGGGCGTCGCGGCGTCGTAGAGGCCCCACTTGAGACGGGTGTTGCCGATGTCGAGGGCCAGGAAACTCATGGGGTGCCGCAGCGGGAGGATCGGTCCGGGCCAGTCACACGACCACCCGGGCGGGCTGCGATCGTAACGGCGGGTCGGTGAGCGCCCGCTGCGGGGCTGTCCCGCTGCCTGAGCGCGGCCGGGCGTGTTAGGTCAGCCTGCCAGCAGACGTTCGACCTGGGCGATCAGCTGGCGCGCCTCGGCCAGTCGCTGCGGGCGTGACAGCCGGGCCTGGACCTCGGGCAGCAGCACCATCAGGTCGTGCCGGTTGCGGGTCCGGCGCACGCGCAACAAGGTGACCGCGCCGCTGACCGGCACCTGGGTCAACAAGGCGTGCTGGATCAGGCTGCGGGCCTGCGCCAGGCCGGCGTCATGCTCGGCCAGATCGGCCAACTGGGTTGGCGACATCGGCGGCGCGAGCCCGATGGTGTCGAGCGAACCGGGGGCCGAACCGTCGACCGGTGGATGGGTGTGCGGCCGGGACAGCGACGGCGGCCAGCCGGTCATCTCTTCGGCGACCGGCGGCAAGGGGGCGCAGACGACGATCAGGCCGAGGGCTTCCAGCTCGTCGAGGTAGCCACGCGAGACGCCCTGCTGACGGGCGAGGCGCTGGACCTCGTCAACATCACGCCGCCCATCAACCAGCAGCAGCACCGTCCGGTGGCGCTGGGACAGGCTGCGCTGGCTCGCCACAAGTTCGGCATGGCCGGCGGCCGTCTTGCACGGTATCCCCAAGGTGTCCCCTCGTGCTGTGTGCCACCGTTGCCACACTGGCACGGACGGCGGCCGGATTCTGCGCCGTTTTGACACCCCCGAACGGATGAGGTTCATGGCCCGCGCGGCACCGATGCCCGAACGCGACGGACAGTTCAGATTCATCAGACTCGGTCGGCAAGCGGACAAAAAGGCGGCGTCACGATCGTTGGTCCGGTCGGGAAGCTCGCGCCGCCTGCCCGGGACGATCGGACGCCGTTGTCCAAAAATGTCCCACCTAGTGAGGCCACCGTGAGGCGACCTCGCTAGAGATATCGCAGGAGCCGTGCCAGCGGCCGGCACCCGGCGATTCATGACACAGATCACGCTTGACACGGCCGATCGCCCATCGGCGCACCGAAGCGCGGCCTGGTGAACGTCCGGAATCCAGCGCCACGCACCAGGACCGTGCATAGCCAGCAGCAATAGGGTTACCCCGAGGTTGGCGCTGGCGCGATGACGTTTACGTAAACGTCAACCTAGAATCCGTTTTCGACCGCACCGTCCATCGCCCGGACCACCCCACGGAGACATCCCGCATGACCCAGCTCAGCGCCGACTACCAGGCCCTCGCGGCCTACCGCCCGACCCAGAAAGTGCGCTTCGTGACGGCCGCCAGCCTGTTCGACGGGCATGACGCGGCGATCAACATCATGCGGCGCATCCTGCAGGGCATGGGCGCCGAGGTGATCCACCTGGGTCATAACCGCTCGGTCGACGAGGTGGTGACCGCCGCGCTGCAGGAAGACGCGCAGGGCATCGCGGTCAGCTCCTACCAGGGCGGCCACGTCGAGTACTTCAAGTACATGGTCGAGCTGCTGCGCGCGCGCGGCGGTGGCCACATCCAGGTCTTCGGCGGTGGCGGCGGGGTGATCGTGCCGGCCGAGATCCGCGACCTGGCCGACCACGGCGTGCGCATCTTCAGCCCCGAGGACGGCCAGCGCATGGGCCTGCAAGGGATGATCGGCGAGATGGTCATGCGCTGCGACGTCGACCTGTCGCCGCACGCACCGACCGCCGTCGGCGCCCTGAAGGGCCACACCGAGTCGGCCTGGCGGGCGCTGGCGCAGCTCATCACCGCGCTTGAGAACGGCAAGGCCGACCCGACGCTCGCCGCTGCCGTGCGCGAGGCCGCCACCGTCGACAAGGCACCGGTCATCGGCATCACTGGCACCGGCGGCGCGGGCAAGTCCAGCCTGACCGACGAGCTGATCCGGCGCATCCGGCTCGACCAGGATGACCGCCTGCGCATCGCCGTCATCAGCATCGACCCGTCGCGCCGCAAGAGTGGCGGCGCCTTGCTGGGCGACCGCATCCGCATGAACGCGACGGGGCCGTGGCGCCACGGCCCGCGCGTCTACATGCGCAGCCTGGCCACCCGCGACACCGGCAGCGAGATCAGCGCCGCGCTACCCGACGTGCTGGCGGCCTGCCAGGCGGCCGGCTTCGACCTGATCGTGGTGGAGACCTCCGGGATCGGTCAGGGCGACGCGGCGATCGTGCCGCTGGTCGATGTGCCGGTCTACGTGATGACGCCCGAGTTCGGCGCGGCCAGCCAGCTCGAGAAGATCGACATGCTGGACTTCGCCGAGTTCGTCGCCATCAACAAGTTCGACCGCAAGGGCGCGGCCGACGCGCTGCGCGACGTCGCCAAGCAGGTCCAGCGCAACCGCGAGGCCTTTGGCGTGCGGCCCGAGCAGATGCCAGTCTTCGGCACCATGGCCAGCCGCTTCAACGACGACGGCGTGACCGCCCTCTACCAGGCGATCAAGGCCCGGCTGGTCCAGGCCGGTCTGGCGCTCGACGAGGGCCGGCTGCCGCAGGTCGACACCCGCCACAGCACGCACCAGACGCCGGTGGTGCCGGGCGCCCGGGTGCGCTACCTGGCCGAGATCGCCGACACCGTGCGCGGCTACAAGGCCCGCGCCCGCGCCCAGGCCCGGCTGGCGCGCGAGGTCCAGCAGCTGCGCGAAAGCGCCCGCATGCTGTTCGAGGCGATCCCCGAAAAGCACCGTGCCCGCGACGCGGTCACCGATCTGGCCGAGCAGCGCGACGCCCGCCTCGATGCCGACGCCCGCAAGCTGCTGGCCCAGTGGCCGCAGATGCAGGCCGCCTACGCGGGTGACGAGTACGTCGTGAAGATCCGCGACAAGGAAATCCGCACCCAGCTGACCCACACCACGCTGAGCGGCAACAAGGTCCGCAAGGTCGTGCTGCCACGCTACGAGGACCACGGCGAGATCCTGAAGTGGCTGATGCTGGAGAACGTGCCCGGCAGCTACCCCTACACGGCCGGCGTGTTCGCCTTCAAGCGCGAGGGCGAGGACCCGACGCGCATGTTCGCCGGCGAGGGCGACGCCTTCCGCACCAACCGGCGCTTCAAGCTGGTCAGCGAGGGCATGCCGGCCAAGCGCCTGTCGACAGCCTTCGACTCGGTCACGCTCTACGGCAACGACCCGGACCCGCGCCCGGACATCTACGGCAAGGTCGGCAACTCGGGCGTCAGCATCGCCACGCTCGACGACCTGAAGGTGCTCTACGACGGCTTCGACCTGTGCTCGCCGACGACCAGCGTCAGCATGACGATCAACGGCCCGGCGCCGTCGATCCTGGCGATGTTCATGAACACCGCGATCGACCAGCAGCTGGCCAAGTTCAAGGCCGACAACGGCCGCGAGCCCACCGACACCGAGGCCGCCAAGATCCGCGCCTGGGTGCTGGCCAATGTGCGCGGCACCGTGCAGGCCGACATCCTCAAGGAAGACCAGGGCCAGAACACCTGCATCTTCTCGACCGAGTTCAGCCTGAAGGTGATGGGCGACATCGCCGAGTACTTCGTGCACCACGACGTGCGCAACTTCTACTCGGTCTCGATCAGCGGCTATCACATCGCCGAGGCCGGCGCGAACCCGATCAGCCAGCTCGCCTTCACGCTCAGCAACGGCTTCACCTTCGTGGAAGCGTATCTGGCGCGCGGCATGCACATCGACGACTTCGCGCCCAACCTGAGCTTCTTCTTCTCCAACGGCATGGACCCGGAATACACCGTGCTGGGCCGGGTCGCGCGGCGCATCTGGGCAGTCGCAATGAAGGACAAGTACGGCGCCAACGAGCGCAGCCAGAAGCTCAAGTACCACATCCAGACCAGCGGCCGCAGCCTGCACGCGCAGGAGATCCAGTTCAACGACATCCGCACGACGCTGCAGGCGCTGATCGCGATCTACGACAACTGCAACTCGCTGCACACCAACGCCTTCGACGAGGCCATCACCACGCCGACCGAGGAGAGCGTGCGCCGGGCCATGGCCATCCAGCTCATCATCAACCGCGAGTGGGGTCTGGCGAAGAACGAGAACCCGAACCAGGGCGCCTTCGTGATCGACGAGCTGACCGAGTTGGTCGAGGAAGCCGTGCTGGCCGAGTTCGAGAAGATCGCCGAGCGCGGCGGCGTCCTGGGCGCGATGGAGACGGGCTACCAGCGCAGCAAGATCCAGGAAGAGTCGATGCACTACGAGATGCAGAAGCACACCGGCGAGTACCCCATCATCGGCGTCAACACCTTCCGCAATCCACACGGCGAACCGGTGCCCGAGCACATCGAGCTGGCCCGTTCGACCGACGAGGAAAAGCAGTCGCAGCTGCAGCGTCTGGCCGACTTCCACGCCCGCCACGCGGCCGAAGCGCCAGCGCTGCTGGCGAAGCTGCAGCAAGCCGTGATCGAGAACCGCAACGTCTTCGAGGTCCTGATGGACGCCGTGCGCTGCTGCTCGCTGGGACAGATCACCCATGCGCTGTTCGAGGTGGGCGGGCAGTACCGGCGCAGCATGTGAGGCGCCCGGTCGGGTTGCCGACTGCCTCAAACCGGTAGGTCACTCACAGGTTCACGGCATTTCGGGACGAAGGCCTTTCCTGCATCTTCGAGGGGATGAAAACACCCCTCGACACCCGAACCTTGCCCAAGGCCAGCCACACGGCGGGCAAGGTCGCTGCTGCCCTCCTGGCCCTGCTGCTGAACGCCTGCGGTGGGGGCGACACAGACCCGGGCAGCCTCCCCGGCAACGGCAACCCGAACCCTGATGCGGGCACACCCCAGGTCAGCGCGGTGCAGATCGGCACGCCGGCCGGCGGCCGCGTCACCTTGCGCGCGACCGCCACGGACGATGTCGGCGTGACGGGCTTCTGCTTTCGTTCTGACGCGACCGCACCCGCCGCCAGCGATGCCTGCTTCCAGGCCGCCGCCACGTTCACGGTGGACGTGAGCGCGACGCACGCGACCTGGCGCGCCTATGCCCGCGACGCCGCCGGCCGTGTCAGCGCCGCGTTCGACCAACTGGTGGACCTGCAGGCGCCCGTGGTGACCGCGCTGGCACCGATCGCACTGGCCAGCGGCCGGGTGAGCATGAAGATCTCCGCGTCGGACTCGCACGGCGTCGGCGCGGTCTGCCTGCGCGCGGACACGACGGTGCCCCTCGCCAACGATCCCTGCTTCACGGTCGGCGACACGGTCAGCGTGGCGGCGGTGGTCGGCTCGGTCAGCTACCGCGCCTATGCCCGCGATGGCTCGGGCAACGTCAGCACGGCCTTGGCGCGCGACGTCGACGTGTACGCCGCGCTGGACACGGGCCTGCCAGCCGTCACGGCCGTCGCGGCGGCTCGACAGGCCGATGGCCGCTATGCGCTGACCGCCTCGGTACGCGACGACCAGGGTGTGTCGGGCGTGTGCTTCAGGACGGATGCGACGCTTCCTGCGGCCACGGACGGCTGCTTCCAGACCACGCCCGCCGTGGTCGATGCACCGGTGACCTTCCAGGCCTACAAGGTCTACGCCCGCGACAACGCCGGGCATGTCAGCTCAGCCATCGAACACGTGCTCGATGGCGTGGCGCCGGTCGTGCAGGCCGCCGTCACGAACGACATCGGCGCCACCCAGGTGAGCGTGCGGATCGACGCGCAGGATGCCCACGGCGTCAGCGCCGTCTGCCTGAGCCTGGCCAGCAAGGCGGCGCCGTCCGCGTCGGACGCCTGCTTCGTCACCGGGCCGACCGTCACCGTCAACAAGCCGATCGACTTCCGGCGCTACCTGGCCTTTGCCCGCGACGCGTCCGGCAATGTCAGCGCCGGCCTGCCCTACACGCTGGACATGGTCTCGCCTTCGGTGGTGTCGGTCACGCTGGGCGCGCCGGTCAGCGGCATCGTGCCGGTCAAGGCCAAGGCAGTCGACAGCGTCGGAGTGACCGGCTTCTGTTTGCGCAGCGACGAGTCGGTGCCGACGGCGGCTGACCCTTGCTTCGCGGCCGTGACGCCCAGTCAGACGGCACACACGACCTTGAACCTGCCCCTGCCTGCGACCAAGACGACGGTGAAGGTCTATGCCCGCGATGGCACCGGCCACGTCAGCGTCGCCGCAGCGCGCACGCTGTCCGCCTGCAGCGAAGCCGGCAAGACGGCATCTGCCGCGAGCAGCCTGCCAACGGTGTGTTTCCTGACCACGCTGGGCGAGTTCGTGATCGCGCTGGAAAACGTGAAGGCGCCGATCTCGTCGAGGAACTTCCTGGCCTACGTCGACGAGGACTTCTACGGCGACACGCAGTTTCACCGGGTCATGAGCAACTTCATGGTCCAAGGTGGTGGCTACACGGCAGCAGGCTTCTACAAGACACCGACGCGGGCGGCCATTACGCTGGAGAAGACTTCGATCACCGGCCTGTCGAACACCGTGGGCACCGTCGCCATGGCGCGCTTGACCGCTGCCAATACCGGCACCAGCCAGTTCTTCATCAACGTCGTTGACAACACCGACAAGCTGAACGGCAGTTCCACGGTCGACGGCTACGCCGTCTTCGGCCGCGTGATCTCGGGCATGGCCTCGACGGTGCAGGCAATCCGCAACGTGAACGTGAAGGACAACGGGGACGACGAGATCAGCAAGCCGCTGGATCCGCCGAAGATCCTGTGGGCCTACCGTCTGAAATGACCGTTCTGACCGACCCTGCGGCCGCGGGCCCGAGTTTTGTGGCCTAATTGAGGGTTCGCGGGTCTGCAGCACTCGCTCGTTTACCTCAACAGACCCCCGGAGCCAGTCATGGGCAACAAGATCATCACCGAAGCCGACCGCAAGGCCACCCCCCGTCCCGCCGCCCCGACCGGCGTTGCCTTCACCGCGCCGCATGGCCAGAAGGTGAGCCTCGAGCGTGGTTCGCACACCCGCTCGAAGAAGAACCCGGGCAAGCGCGCCAAGAAGGGCGGTTGATGCGTCGGCGCTGACGCGCCTTGCATCTCGCGCCTTGACGACGCGACCTCGAAGACGGCCATTGGCCGTCTTTGTCGTTTCTGAGCCCCAGCCCTCACAACGCCATGATCCGCATCACCGAACTGCGCCTGCCGCTGAACCATGCCGAGCCGGCGTTGCGTGCCGCCATCGTTGCGCGACTTGGGCTGGCGCGGGACACGGACCTGGCCGCGTTCAGCGTCTTCAAGCGGGCCTACGACGCACGCAAGAAGACGGCGATCCTGCTGATCTACACGGTCGATTGCACCTTGGCCGAGGGCCTGGACGAGGCCGCCACACTGGCGCGCTTCGCGGCGGATCCGCACGTCAAGGTCAGCCCCGACACCGGCTACCACTTCCTCGGCCATGCGCCGGTGGACTTCGGCTCGGGCGACGGCCGCTTGCGTCCACTGGTGATCGGCTTCGGACCCTGCGGGCTGTTCGCCGCGCTGATCCTGGCGCAGATGGGGCTGCGGCCCATCGTGCTCGAACGCGGCAAGGTGGTGCGCGAACGCACCCAGGACACCTGGGGCCTGTGGCGACGCCAGCAGCTCGAACCGGAGTCGAACGTGCAGTTCGGCGAAGGCGGCGCCGGCACCTTCAGCGACGGCAAGCTCTGGAGCCAGATCAGCGACCCGCGCCACCTGACCCGCAAGGTGCTGACCGAGTTCGTCAAGGCCGGTGCGCCCGACGAGATCCTCTACGTCAGCAAGCCCCACATCGGCACCTTCCGGCTGGTCAGCATGATCGAGAAGATGCGGGCCGAGATCGAGGCCCTTGGCGGCGAGATCCGCTTCCGCCAGCGTGTCACCGACCTGCAGGTCGAGACGGCAGCCGACGGCGCCCGCCAGGTGCGCGGCGTGACGCTCGAATCGGGTGAACAGATCCGCGCCGACCATGTCGTGCTGGCCCTGGGCCACAGCGCCCGCGACACCTTCACGATGCTGCACGGACGCGGCGTGGCGATGGAGGCCAAGCCCTTCTCGGTGGGCTTCCGGATCGAACATCCGCAGGGCGTGATCGACCGAGCGCGCTTCGGCCCGAACGCCGGCCATCCGATCCTCGGAGCGGCCGACTACAAGCTGGTCCACCACGCCGGCAACGGCCGTTCGGTCTACAGCTTCTGCATGTGCCCGGGCGGCACCGTGGTGGCGGCGACCTCCGAGCCGCTGCGGGTGGTCACCAACGGCATGAGCCAGTACTCGCGCAACGAGCGCAACGCCAATGCCGGCATCGTCGTGGGCATCAACCCGCAGGACTACCGGCAAGACGGCCGCAGCGACGGGCCCGTCAGCCCGCTCGACGGCATGGCCTTCCAGCGCCACTGGGAGTCGCGGGCCTACGAGCTCGGCGGTGGCGGCTACATCGCGCCGGGCCAGCTGGTCGGCGACTTCATCGCCAACCCGCGCAAGGGCCGGCGCGGTCAGGACTTCGGCGACGTCATGCCGTCCTACAAGCCGGGCGTGAACCTGACCGACCTGAGCGAGCCCGGCCGCGAGAGCCTGCCGACCTATGTGCTGGACGCGATCCGCGAGGCCCTGCCGGCCTTCGAGCGCCAGATCCACGGCTTCTCGATGCACGACGCGGTGCTGACCGGCGTCGAGACGCGCACCTCATCGCCGCTGCGCATCAACCGCGGCCGTGACCACCAGAGCCTGAACACGCGCGGCCTCTACCCGGCCGGCGAAGGCGCGGGTTATGCCGGCGGGATCATGTCGGCCGGCGTCGACGGCATCGAGGTGGCCGAGTCGGTGGCGCGGTCCATCCTGGGTCTCGCGACCCTGCCGGACCGCCGCTGAGCGTTGCCGGGTGCCTCAGGCCCGCAAGGCCTGCTGGATCTCGGCAAACGTGGACGCGATCTCGGTCGCGTCGATCGAACGTCCGAGCTGGCGTTCGATCTGTGCCTGCGAGATCACCCCGCGCACCCGCGCCGGCCCGTCCAGGCCCGCCTTCTGGACCACCAGCAGGTGCCGCCGGCCCACCATCTTGAGGGTCTCGATCAGGTCGGCAACCCGGCTGTGGGCCAGGGTTTCGAAGTCGATCGCATCAAGCGCCGACAGGCCGGTCATCACGTCGGACACGACCAGGTCGTCGTGGCGCACGCCGCGCCGCGCGATCACCTGCATCGGCCGGTCGCCTTCCAGGTCGGTCGAGGTGATCAGGCCCTCCACGCAGGGCATCTGCTCGACCACGAAGAGCAGCCGCACGCCCTGCTGGATCATGGTCTGACGCGCCTCGCGCAGCGACAGCGTCGGGGCGATGGTGGCCGCCTTCACGCGCGCCAGGTCGGTCATCACCGACAGCGCCGGCGATTCGGTCGTGACCACCGCCGCCAGAGGCGGCTGGGCCTGGGCGATGCAGGTGCCTTCGGGGAAGCGGAAGGTGCGCAACGTCGACGTGTTCATGGCGATCGGGGTCCTTGCAGGTCGGGTGGATCGGAGGGGCGGGCCGCGTGTGGCGTCGTCGGCCCAGGTCGCCAAGGTAACGGCGACCCCACGTATCCATCCACACCGATCCGGTGTCAGGACGCAAGAACCTGTCGCGCCATCAACCCCGTCGGGCCCGCACCGCCTGCGCCAACTGGTGCAGCACCGGCTGGGTCTGGGCCCAGCTGATGCACGCGTCGGTGATCGACACGCCATGCGCCAGCGGCTGGCCGTCGACCAGGTCCTGCCGGCCTTCCTGCAGGTGGCTCTCGATCATCACGCCGGTGATGCGGCGCTCGCCGGCCGCCATTTGCGCGGCGATGTCGGCGGCGACCTCAATCTGACGGCGGTGCTGCTTGCTGCTGTTGGCGTGCGAGCAGTCGACCATGACCTGCTCGCGCAGGCCCGCTGCACGCAGGTTGGCGCAGGCCGCCTCGATGTGCTCGGCGCCGTAGTTCGGCGCCTTGCCGCCGCGCAGGATGACGTGGCAGTCGGCGTTGCCGCGGGTCTCGAAGATCGCGGCCTGGCCCATCTTGGTCATGCCCATGAAGGCATGCGGCGCGCTGGCCGACTGGATGGCGTCGCTGGCGACCTTCAGGTTGCCGTCGGTGCCGTTCTTGAAGCCGACCGGACAGGACAGGCCCGACGCCAGCTGGCGGTGCGACTGGCTCTCGGTGGTGCGCGCGCCGATGGCGCCCCAGCTGATCAGGTCGGCGATGTACTGCGGGCTCAGCAGGTCGAGGAACTCGGTGCCGGTGGGAAGGCCCAGCTCGCCGATCTCCAGCAGCAGGCGACGCGCGCGTTCCAGGCCCTCGTTGATGGCGAAGCTGCCGTCCAGATGCGGGTCGTTGATGTAGCCCTTCCAGCCCACCGTCGTGCGCGGCTTCTCGAAGTAGACCCGCATGACGATGGCCAGCGCGTCGCTGAGCTGCGGCACCTCGTGCTTGAGGAAGCGCGCATAGGCGATCGCCTGGTCGTGGTCGTGGATCGAGCAGGGACCGACCACGACGATCAGGCGGTCGTCGCGGCCGTGCAGGATCTCGGCCAGCTCGGCGCGGCTGCGTTCGACCAGCGCCAGCGTGGCCTCGGGCACCGGCAGGCGTTCCTGCAGCAAGGCCGGGTTGATCAGCGGTCGGACCGCGCGGATGCGCACGTCGTCGATGCGGGTGGTGTCGAGCGTGCGTTCGTCTTCATTCCAGCGCGTGCCGGCTTCGCGGTCGTGGCGGGGGTCGTCCAAGGAAGGCATGGCAAATCTCGGGAGCGTCAGGGGCAAGACCGGGATTATCCCGGCCGTCCAGACCCCCTGGGCTCGGGCACCATCGCCGCCGATGAGCTGGAGCCCGCCCTTCGATCTGCCGCGCCTGGTGATGCGGCGTGCCTTTGCCACCGGCCTGGCGGGCTTGCTGCTGGCCGCCGCGCTGGGGCTGATGCGGGTCAACCAGAACATTGCCGAAGAGGTCGATGCCGCGATGTCGCTGGCCAGCGTGATGGCGCGGCTGGGCGCGCTCGATCAGGTCGACGACCGCAGCGCCCTCGCCAGCGTGCGCGAGACGCTGGCCCAGGAGGGCCTGCGCCACCTGACGCTGCACATTGTCGACAGCCACGGCCGGGTCATCCTGCGCCCCCTGCCACCGCCGCCCGACCCCGGCCCGCTGGGCTGGCTCTACGAGCTGCACCGGCAGACCCTGTCGGCGCCCGATGGTCGCCGCGCCACCTGGGCCGTGCGGCGGCCCGATGGCGGGCGCTGGGTGGTCTCGCTGGCGGCCTCGCACGAGAGCGAGCGCATCGAGGCCCTCAACGACCTGGCCGGCGCGCTGGCATTGCTGCTGGCCTGCTTCGGTGCGCTGCTGCTGGCGATGGCCTGGAACGTGCGCCGCGCCTTCGCGCCACTGACCGCGCTGCTGGCCGCCATCGGCCGGCTCGAACACCAGGACGACACCGGCGTGCGCCAGCTGCCACGCATGCCGATCCGCGAGCTGGAATCGATCGCCACCGCCCTGCGCGCACTGGTGCAGGCGCTCGATGCGGCCGAGTCCGAACGGCGCGTGCTCAGCCAGCAGGTGCTGACGCTGCAGGAGGACGAGCGCCACCACCTCGCGCGCGAGCTGCACGACGAGTTCGGCCAGCGCCTGACCGCCCTGCGCCTGGACGCCGCCTGGCTCGGCCGCCGGCTGGCCGACCAGCCCGAACTGCATGGCGTGGTCACCGGCATGGCCGAACGCTGCGCCGAGGTCCAGCGCGACATCCGCGACCTGCTGGTGCGGCTGCGCCCGCTCGGTCCGGTCGACGACGGCGATGACGACGAGTCCAGCCTGCTGCCCCTGGCGCGGCTGGTGCAGTTGCTCGACAGCCTGGTCGCGGGTTGGCAGGCCAGCGCCCGTGGCGATGGGGAAGGCGAAGGCGCTGCGGCACAGGACAGCGCCGCGCCGACCCGATGGCGCCTGACGCTGACGCAGATCGGCCACCCGGCGATGCTCGGGGCGCTGGCCTTGCCGCTCGATCCGGCGGTCGCCGCGTCGACCCGGATCCCGCGCGACCTGGCGCTGGCGGTCTACCGCATCAGCCAGGAAGCCCTGACCAATGCCGCCCGCCATGCCGGCGCCCGCGAGGTCGAGCTGTCGCTGACGCTCGGACTCGTGAGCCAGCCGCCGACGCTCGAATGGTCGGTGCAGGACGATGGCATCGGCCTGCCCGACGCGGCGCTGGCCCGCCAGCGGGGCAATGGCCTGGGCGGCATGCAGGAACGGGTCTGGGCCTTGGGTGGCACCTGGACGGTCGGGCCGGCGCACGCGGCCGACGGATCTGCCGGATCGACCCGGCCCGGCCTCAGACTGTCCGCCCGCCTGACCTGGAAACCCACCCCATGACGCTCCGTGAGACCAGCCCTGACACGCCCCCGACGGCACCGGCGCGGCTTGCGCTGGTCGACGATCACGCCATCGTCCGGGCCGGCTACGCCCGCCTGATCGAGCTGGAGGACGACCTCGTGGTGAGCGCCGAGTTCGGCGACTCCGAACAGGCGCTCGCGGCACTCGCCGGCCCGCTGCGCGGTCGCATCGACCTGCTGGTGCTGGACCTGTCGATGCCCGGCCGCAGCGGCCTGGAACTGCTGCGCAGCATCGTGCGCGCCGGCCTGCCGCTGCCGGTGCTGGTGGTCTCGATGCACGACAGCGCCGCGCTGGTCACGCAGTGCCTGCAGGCCGGTGCGCGCGGTTTCGTCTCCAAGAGCGCCGATCCGCAGGCCCTGATCGACGCGCTGCGCCGGGTCCTGCGCGGCGACCTGGTGCTGCCACCGGGCCACGGCGAGCCGGCGCTGCGCCCTCCTCACCACGACCTGACCGCCCGCGAGGTCGAGGTGCTGCGCCGCTTGCTGACCGGCATGGCCTTCGAGGAGATTGCCCATCAGCTCGGCGTGAGCGAGAAGACCGTGTCCAACCACCAGACCCAGATCCGCCAGAAGCTGGGCGTGGGCAACGCCGTCGAGCTGCTGCACTACGCACGCAGCCATGGGCTCATGCCGTGAGCCCCACGCGGGTGTTCCGGACCGGCGCCGCCTTGCTCCAGAACGACGCACCGTCGCCCGCAGGCATCGGGACTTTCCATCGATCAGGAAGATTTCCCTGGTGGCCCGTGAGACCGGTCGCTACGGTAGAGCCCACGTTCAACGCTCAACGACGTCCACCAACATGACCACTGCCCGCCGCGCCCCCGTCACCCTCGCCCTGCTGGCCCTGGCCGCATCGGCCACCTTCTCCGGCGCCAGCCTGGCGCAAGGCGTGGCCTATGTGTCGAGCGAGAAGGACAACACCCTGTCCGTGTTCGACCTCGCCACCCAGGCCGTCACGGGCACCGTCGCCACCTGCAAGCGCCCGCGCCACATGCGCACGACGCCCGATGGCAAGCAGCTGGTGGTCGCCTGCGGCGATTCCGGCGAGGCCGACGTGATCGACCTGTCCACGCGCAAGTCGGTCGGCCGCATCGACCTGGGCGAAGACCCGGAGATCTTCGACCTGTCGCCCGATGGCAAGACGCTCTACGTCAGCAATGAGGAAGACGCCGAGATCGGCGTCATCGACGTCGCCAGCGGCAAGCGCAGCAAAGCCGTCAAGGTCGGTCAGGAACCCGAGGGCGTGATCGTCAGCCCGGACGGCAAGAAGGTCTACGCCACCTCCGAGGTCGCCAGCATGGTCCACGTGATCGACACGGCCACTGGCAAGGTCACGCACAACATCAAGGTCGGCAAGCGCCCGCGCCGCTTCGCCATGACGCCCGATGGCGCGCAACTCTGGGTCAGCAACGAACTGGGCGCCAGCGTGAGCGTGATCTCCACGGCCGACAACAAGGTGATCGAGACGATCAAGTTCGCCGTCAAGGGCGCCCGCGCCAGCGACATCACGCCGGTCGACGTCAAGATCAGCGCCGACGGCAAGCGCGCCTATGTCGGCCTGGGCAATGCCAACCACGTCGCCTTCGTCGACGTGGCCACCCGCAAGACGACCGACCTGGTGCTGGCCGGCAAGCGGGCCTGGGGCCTGGGTCTGAACAAGGCGCAAGACCGCCTCTACGTCGCCAACGGCTTGTCCGATGACCTGACGGTCATCGATACCGGCGCGGCCAAGGCGCTGAAGACCGTGCGTGTCGGCCGCGTGCCGCACAGCGTGGTGGTGGTCGAGTGACGGCGCGCAACGATTGAAGGTTGGACGACGGGGCTGCCTGCCCGGGTGACGGACCCGGCGGCGGGTGACAAGGGCGGGCGCATGGCGTCCGCCCTTGTCACGTCTGCCCTTGTCACGTCAGGGGCGGCTCAGGGAAAGACGGCCAGGAACAGAAAGACCGCGAACAGCACGAGGTGGACGGCGCCCTGCAGCACCGTGGCGCGGCCGCGTCCCAGCGTCAAGGTGCCGACCATGAAGGTCAGCACCAGCATCACGATGGCGCTGGCATCCAGGCCGAGCACCAGCGGATGCGGATAGAACAACGACAGCACGGCGACCGCCGGGATGGTCAGCCCGATGCTGGCCAGCGCCGAGCCGATCGCCAGGTTCAGGCTGGTCTGCAGCCGGTTGTGTGCGGCTGCGCGCACCGCCGCCCAGGTCTCGGGCAGCAGCACCAGCAAGGCCACCAGCACACCGACCAGCGACTGCGGCGCCCCCAGCGCGCTGACACCGGCCTCCAGGCTGGGCGCCAGGGTCTTGGCCAGACCGACGACGCCGACCAGGCAGACCATCAGCAGGCTCAGCGCGACCCAGGCGACCGCCGCGCTGGGCGGCTCGGCATGGGCGCTGGCATCCGCCAGGTCTTGCGCATCGGCCGGCAGGAAGTAGTCGCGGTGGCGCACCGTCTGCACGAACACGAAGACGCCGTAGAGCGCCAGCGACACTACCCCGGCAAAGGCCAGCTGCGGCCCGGAAAACGTCGGCCCCGGCGTGCTGGTGGTGAAGACGGGCAGCACCAGCGTCAAGGTGCACAAGGCGGCCAGCACCGCCAGCGACGGGCTGGTGCCCTCGACCCGGAAGGCCAGCACGCCGTGGCGGATGCCGCCCACCAGCAGGCACAGGCCGACCACGCCGTTGCAGACGATCATGACGGCAGCGAACACCGTGTCGCGCGCCAGCGCACTGGCCGAGGCGCCACCGGCCAGCATCAGCGAGACGATCAGCGCCACCTCGATCACCGTCACCGCCAAGGCCAGCACCAGCGTGCCGAAGGGCTCGCCGACCCGGTGGGCAACGACCTCGGCGTGGTGGACCGCCGACAGCACCGCCGCGATCAGACCAGCCGCCGCCAGCAGGACCGCCCACCAGGCCTGCGAGCCAAGGCCCTGCAGCGCCACCAGCAGGACCAGCGCCAGCGCCGGCAGTTGCAGGCTCCACATCGGCAAGGCGTGCGGAAGCCGGGAAGCGATCGACGGGCGGGGTGGGCTGCTCATGCCAAAAGCATACGGGAGGGGGCCGCAGCGGGGCGCGGGCGGCGGCAGATGTCCCCGGGTCGGCGGCATCGGGCATGATGTCGGCCGTCGTCAGGCCGCTGTACCCGGGCCGGCGTATGGTCCCGAATCACGGTTCCTGATCGCACGGAACCTGAATTCCGTTCCCGTCACTCCCCCGATTTCCAGCAGGAGACTCACATGAGCAAGCGCGACGTCGTCGTTCTGGGCGCAGCCCGTTCCGCCATCGGCACTTTCGCGGGTTCGCTCGCCGACATGGAGCCGGCCGACCTGGCTGGCGCGGTCATGAAGGCCACGGTCGAGCGTTCGGGCGTCGACCCGAAGTCGATCAACTACGTGACGGTCGGCAACTGCATCCCGACCGAAAGCCGTTATGCCTACGTGGCCCGCGTGGCCTCGATCCAGGCCGGCCTGCCGATGGACTCGGTCGCCATGGCCGTCAACCGGCTGTGCTCGTCGGGCCTGCAGGGCATCGTCACCACGGCGCAGAACATCCTGCTGTCGGACTGCGACTACGGCGTCGGCGGCGGCGTCGAAGTCATGAGCCGCGGCGCCTACCTGTCGCCGCAGATGCGTTCGGGTGCCCGCATGGGCGACGCCAAGATGCTCGACGCGATGGTCGCCGTGCTGACCGACCCGTTCGGCGTCGGTCACATGGGCATCACCGCCGAGAACCTGGTGACCAAGTGGGGCATCAGCCGTGAAGAGCAGGACGCCGTGGCCGTCGAGTCGCACCGCCGCGCCGCGCTGGCCATCGCCGAAGGCCGCTTCAAGAGCCAGATCGTCCCGATCGTCAAGCAGACCCGCAAGGGCGAAGTGACCTTCGACACCGACGAGCACGTCAAGGCCAGCACGACGATGGAGACGCTGGCCAAGATGAAGCCGGCGTTCAAGAAGGACGGCTCGGTCACCGCCGGCAACGCCTCGGGCATCAACGACGGCGCCGCCTTCCTGGTGCTGGGCGACGCCGCCCGCGCCTCGGCCGACGGCCACAAGCCGCTGGCCCGCCTGGTGTCCTACGCCGTCGCTGGCGTGCCCAACGACGTGATGGGCGAAGGCCCGATCCCGGCCACCAAGATCGCCCTGAAGAAGGCCGGCCTGACGCTCGACCAGATCGACGTGATCGAGTCCAACGAAGCTTTCGCCGCTCAGGCGATCGCCGTGGCGCGTGGCCTGGAGTTCGACCTGTCCAAGGTCAACCCCAACGGCGGCGCGATCGCCCTGGGTCACCCGGTGGGCTGCTCGGGCGCCTTCCTGGCGGTCAAGGCCATCTACGAGCTGCAGCGCACGCAACAGCGCTACGCGCTGGTGACGATGTGCATCGGCGGCGGCCAGGGCATCGCGGCGATCTTCGAACGCCTGTGATCCACGTCCGATCCGTCGGACGCATCAATAACAAAGGGGCCTCTGGCCCCTTTTTTCATGCGGCGGCGGACGCCTCAGTCGGCCGACTTCGCCAGCAGGTCGAAGTGCTCCACCACCGGCGGCTGCGCGAAGAAGGGGCCGACGATGGCGCGCCACTGCGCAAAGGCCGGCGACTCGCGGAAGCCGACGGTGTGGTCCTCCAGCGTGGCCCACCAGATCGTCAGCAGGTAACGCTCGGGCGACTCGATGCCCTTGTGGACCTTGAAGCCGTGAAAGCCCTTGGCATGGGCGATGACGGTGGCCAGCCCGTGCTGGATGGCGGCATCGAACTCGGCCTGGCGGCCAGGCTGGATGCGGATGTCGGCGACTTCGAGAATCATGGTGGGGCTCCTGATGGGGCGTGGGGCGTTGGGGCGTTGGGGTGTTGAGTAGAGGCCGACGGCGCGGTTCGGCAAGGCCGGCATCGTAGCGAGGCCGGGTCGCCCGGGACCCCCCACCTAGAATCCCCCGATGGCCATACGCTCCACCATCCACAAGGCCGAACTGGCCATCGCCGACATCGACCGGGGCTACTACGCCGACCACGCGCTGACGATCGCGCGGCATCCATCCGAGACCGAACAGCGGCTGATGGTGCGCATCCTGGCCTTCATGCTCCACGCCGACGAGCGCCTGACCATGGCCGGCGACATCTCCACCGACGACGAGCCTGCCCTCTGGCAGCGCGACGACACCGGCGCGGTGCTGCACTGGATCGAGGTCGGCCTGCCCGATGAACGGGTCATCCGCAAGGCCTGCGGCCGGGCCGACCGGGTCACCGTGCTGACCTATGGCGCACGCAAGGCCGAGGCCTGGTGGGCCGACAACAAGAACACGCTGGCGCGCCACCGCAACCTGACGGTCGACTTCCTCAACGAGCCCGCCTGCGAGGCGCTGACCGCGCTGGTCGACCGCTCAATGCGGCTGTCGGCCACGATCCAGGACGGCCACATCCTCGTCAGCACCGCCAAGGGAAGCGCCGAGCTGGCGCTGGAGCACTGGCAGGCGCCGCCTGCCTGATTCAAGCGGCGGCAAGCACCGCTGGCGGCGCTGCGAGAATCACGGGTTCGCCCGATGACACCGGGCCCTGCAGACCCCAGAGCGCGCCGCCATGACCACCGAGACCTCCGCCGCACCGACCGACCCGCTGGCCCGCGAGATCCGCCGCCGCCGCACCTTCGCGATCATTTCGCACCCCGACGCCGGCAAGACCACGCTGACCGAGAAGCTGCTGCTGTTCTCGGGCGCGATCCAGATCGCCGGTTCGGTCAAGGCCCGCAAGGCCAGCCGCCACGCCACGTCCGACTGGATGGAAATCGAGAAGCAGCGCGGCATCTCGGTGGCCTCGTCGGTGATGCAGATGGAGTACGGCGACTGCGTCATCAACCTGCTCGACACCCCCGGCCACCAGGACTTCTCGGAAGACACCTACCGCGTGCTGACCGCGGTCGACGCCGCGCTGATGGTGATCGACGCGGCCAACGGCGTCGAACCGCAGACCCGCCGCCTGCTGCAGGTCTGCCGGGCCCGCAACACGCCCATCCTCACCTTCATCAACAAGATGGACCGGGAGGTCAAGGACCCGCTGGCCCTGATGGACGAGATCGAGCAGGAGCTGGGCATGACCGTCGTGCCCTTCACCTGGCCGGTCGGCATGGGCAAGGTCTTTCGCGGCGTGATGGACCTGCGGGCCGACCAGATGCGCCTGTTCGCACCCGGCGAGGACCGCGTCGGCGGCGACGAGGAAACGCTGCACGACCTCCAGGACCCCGTCCACATCGAACGTTTCGGCGCCCCCTTCGAGCAGGCCCTGGGCGAAATGGAGCTGGTGCGCGACGCCGCGCCGTCCTTCGACCACGCCGAGTTCCTGTCGGGCAAGCAGACGCCGATGTTCTTCGGTTCGGCGATCAACAACTTCGGCGTGCGCGAGGTGCTGGACGCGCTGGTCGAGTTGGCCCCGCCGCCCGGCGCGCGCACCGCGATCGAGCGCACCGTGCAGCCCGACGAGGGCAAGTTCAGCGGCGTCGTCTTCAAGGTCCAGGCCAACATGGACCCGGCCCACCGCGACCGCATCGCCTTCGTGCGCGTGTCCTCGGGCAAGTTCATCCGCGGGATGCGGCTCAAGGTGGTGCGCAACGGCAAGGAGATGCGCCCGCAGACGGTGGTGAGCTTCCTGTCGCAACGCCGCGAGCTGGTCGACGAGGCGGTGGCCGGCGACATCATCGGCATCCCCAACCACGGCGTGCTGCAGCTCGGCGACACGCTGACCGAGGGCGAGGCGCTGCACTACACCGGCCTGCCCTTCTTCGCGCCGGAAAGCTTCCGCACCGTCGAGATCAAGGACCCGCTGCGCAGCAAGCAGCTGCGACAGGGCCTGCAGCAGCTCGGCGAGGAAGGCGCGATCCAGGTCTTCAACCCGGTCTCGGGCGGCTCGCTGATGCTGGGCGCGATCGGCCAGCTGCAGTTCGAGGTGGTGCTGCACCGCCTCAAGAGCGAATACGGCGTCGAGGCCCGGCTGGACCCCTGCCGCTTCACGCTGGCGCGCTGGATCACCAGCACGGACGAGGCCAAGCTCAAGCGCTTCATCGAGTCCGAACCGCTGCGCATCGCCCACGACGTAGTCGGCGCTCCGGCCTTCCTGGTGCAGTACAGCTCGGACCTGCGGGTGACGCAGGAGCGGGTGCCCGACATCCAGTTCCACGCCATGCGCGAGCACTCCGGCCGCGTCTTCGGCGCCGCACCGACGCTCTGAACGGACAAGCCGCCCGAAGGCGGCTCTCTGGATGGCGTCGCAGCGGGCTCAGTCGCGCGGCGCCACCGGGTAGGTGCCCGGCACCAGGATCGAGCGGTCGACGTTGACCAGCTTGGTGTGGCCGCAGAAGGCCATGGTCACGTCGAGTTCCTTGTGCAGGATCTGCAGCGCCTTGCTGACGCCGGCCTCGCCCATGGCGCCCAGGCCGTAGACCATGGCGCGGCCGATCATCGTGCCGCGTGCGCCCAGGGCCCAGGCCTTGAGCACGTCCTGGCCGCTGCGGATGCCGCCGTCCATCCAGACCTCGACCTTCGAACCCACCGCGTCGACGATGGCCGGCAGCGCATCCAGGCTGGCCGGCGCACCGTCGAGCTGGCGACCGCCGTGGTTGCTGACCACGATGGCATCGGCACCGGCCTGCGCGGCCAGCACGGCGTCCTCGACCTCCATGATCCCCTTGAGGATGAGCTTGCCGCCCCAGCGCTCCTTGACCCAGGCCACATCGGCCCAGGACAGGCGCGGGTCGAACTGCTCGTTGGTCCAGGCCGACAACGAGCGCATGTCGCTGACACCCTGCACATGGCCGACCAGGTTGCGGAAGGTGTGGCGGCGCGTGCCGGCCATGCCCAGGCACCAACGCGGCTTAGTCATCAGGTTGACGATGTTGGCCAGCGTGGGCCGCGGCGGTGCGGTCAGGCCGTTCTTCAGGTCCTTGTGACGCTGGCCGATCACCTGCAGGTCCAGCGTCAGCACCAGCGCGCTGCACTTCGCGGCCTTGCAGCGGTCGATCATGCGGGCCATCGCCTCGCGGTCACGCATCATGTAGAGCTGGAACCAGAAGGGCGCGGTGGTGTGCTCGGCGATGTCCTCGATCGAGCAGATGCTCATCGTCGACAGCGTGAACGGGATGCCGAACTTCTCGGCCGCCCGCGCGGCATGGATCTCGCCGTCGGCGTGCTGCATGCCGGTCAGGCCAACCGGGGCGATCGCCACAGGCATCTTCGCGGCCTGGCCGATCATCTCGACGGCGGTGCTGCGGTTCTCCATGTTCACCGCCACGCGCTGACGCAGCTTGATGCGGGCAAACGCGCTCTCGTTGTCGCGGTAGGTGCCCTCGGTCCACGAGCCCGAATCGGCGTAGTCGTAGAACATGCGCGGCACGCGTTTCTCGGCCAGCACGCGCAGGTCCTCGATGTTGGTGATCACGGGCATGGCGGGTCTCCTCGGGTGTTTGATGTGGGATGGGCAGCAGGCGCCGCGATGCTAGCGAGCGCCCCGCCCAGGTCGCCGGAAAGAAATTCAGGCGCGACCGGAAAGCGCGGCGTGGCCTTGCGCGACAGCCGCCTCGCAGACGCTCGCCAGCCAGTCGGCAAAGGCGGCAGCGGCGAGGTCGCCCGACCGGATGCGGACCTGGTACTGCTGCGCCGGCCGAGCCGGCAGGTCGAACAGCGCACACAGTTCGCCCCGCTGCAGCCAGCCGCGTGCCAGCGACGGCCGCACCAGCGCGACGCCCTGGCCACCGAGCGCGGCTTCGAGCGTCAGGCCCAGGTCGACCAGGCGCGGGCCGTCGACGGGCTCGGGCCAGTCCAGCCCGGCCGCGCGGAACCAGGGCTGCCACGGCTCGACCGGGGTGCGCAGCAGCGGCCAGCCCGCCAGATCGGCGGGCAGGCGCGGCCGGCCGTGGCGCTCGATCAGCGCCGGGCTGGCGGCCGGCAGCACCGCCTCGTCCATCAGCAAGGCCATGCCCGGCGAGCCAAGCGGGCCGTGGCGGACCTCGACATCGGCTTCGACCCCGGCGCCGTCCTGCAGATAGGGAATGGACAGCACCACCTCCAGCTCGACCTCCGGATGCATGGCGGTCCAGGCTGGCAAGGCCGGCACCAGCACATGGCGCGAGAAGGTCGGCGGCGCGCTGACCCGCAGCGTGCGCCGGCGCTGTCGGGCCCGCTGATGCAGCGGCACGGCCGCCAGCAGGCCGAGCGCGGCGCGCACCTGGCCGAGGTATTCCTTGCCCAGCGCGGTCAAGGTGAGCGCTCGCCCACCGCGCGAGAGCAAGGCCGCGCCGAGCAGGTCCTCCAGCGTCGCGATGCGCTTGCTGACGGCGCTGGCGGTGACGGCAAGTTCGTCAGCCGCCCGCTCAAAGCTGCCCAGCCGCGCAGCGGCCTCGAAGGCACGCAAGGCCTCGATCGACGGAAATCGCAGGTCAGCGGACGGTGGCAGCACGGGCTCGTTCATGTCCCCACTCTAGAGGACGCCCCGCCGCTCGGCCGTCCGGGCGCTCCGCCTTGCCACGTTTTTGAGCAGCCCCCTATAATCGCGAGCTTTTCGCTCGGTCCATGGACGACAACTGGCTACACATCCTTGGCTACAAATCCTTGGGTGCATCCAGCCAGACCGAACGGGGACGCGACACCAGAAGCCAGGGCCATGCCCCGAAGCCTGCGACGGCCATGAGCCGCACGCAGGCTTTTCTGCTGGTCGAGACCCGGGCACCGCGCGAGAAGAACCACCACGTAACTTCAAACGGGAACAAGTTACCCATGCCAACCATCAATCAGCTCGTGCGCCACGGCCGTGAGGTCGAGCCCACGAAATCCAAGTCACCTGCGATGCAGAACTGCCCGCAGCGACGCGGCGTCTGCACCCGCGTGTACACCACGACCCCGAAGAAGCCGAACTCGGCGCTCCGGAAGGTCGCCAAGGTGCGCCTGACCAACGGTTTCGAGGTCATCTCGTACATCGGCGGTGAAGGCCACAACCTGCAGGAACACAGCGTCGTGCTCGTGCGCGGCGGCCGTGTCAAGGACTTGCCGGGTGTGCGCTATCACATCGTGCGCGGTTCGCTCGACCTGCAAGGCGTCAAGGATCGCAAGCAGTCGCGTTCCAAGTACGGCGCCAAGCGCCCGAAGAAGTGATCGTCTGATCATCATCCCGTCACGCCGCATCGTCACGATAGGCGCCCGACGGAACCAGCGGCAGCCGACCCATTGGGGCGTGTCTGTCGAGTAAGCGGATGTCCAGGCTTGTGAGTGACATCTCGGTGGCAGCAGGGGCGCAGGACGCGCACCGCAGCAACCCGCTGAAGCCTCGAAAGGAATAGAAATGCCACGTCGTCGCGAAGTACCGAAGCGCGAGATCCTCCCGGACCCGAAGTTCGGTTCGGTGGACCTGTCCAAGTTCATGAACGTGATCATGGAATCGGGCAAGAAGGCCGTCGCCGAACGCATCATCTACGGTGCGCTCGAGCAGGTCGAGAAGAAGGCCGGCAAGGATCCGATGGAGATCTTCCTGACCGCGCTGAACAACGTGAAGCCCATGGTCGAAGTGAAGTCCCGCCGTGTCGGTGGTGCGAACTACCAAGTTCCCGTGGAAGTTCGCCCCATCCGCCGGATGGCCTTGGCCATGCGCTGGCTGAAGGAATCGGCCCGCAAGCGCAGCGAGAAGTCGATGGCCCAGCGCCTCGCCAACGAGCTGCTCGAAGCCTGCGAAGGCCGTGGTGGCGCGATGAAGAAGCGCGACGAAGTGCACCGCATGGCCGAAGCCAACAAGGCGTTCTCGCACTTCCGTTTCTGATCCGGTCAACCCGACCTTGAACCCCCCGGCTGCCCCATCCGGTCCGATCGACCGGCCAGGGCGGCCTTCGTATTTGGAGTGACACATGGCTCGCCAGACCCCCATCGAGCGGTACCGCAACATCGGTATCTCGGCCCACATCGACGCCGGCAAGACCACCACCACCGAGCGCATCCTGTTCTACACGGGTGTGAACCACAAGATCGGTGAAGTCCACGATGGCGCGGCCACGATGGACTGGATGGAGCAGGAACAGGAGCGCGGCATCACGATCACGTCGGCCGCGACGACCTGCTTCTGGAAGGGCATGGACCTGTCCTACCCCGAGCACCGTTTCAACATCATCGACACCCCCGGACACGTCGACTTCACGATCGAGGTCGAGCGTTCGATGCGCGTGCTTGACGGCGCGTGCATGGTCTATTGCGCCGTGGGTGGCGTGCAGCCCCAGTCGGAAACCGTCTGGCGCCAGGCCAACAAGTACAAGGTTCCCCGCCTCGCGTTCGTCAACAAGATGGACCGCACCGGCGCGAACTTCTTCAAGGTCGTCGACCAGATGAAGACGCGCCTGAAGGCGAACCCCGTGCCCATCGTGATCCCCATCGGCGCCGAAGAGAACTTCAAGGGCGTCGTGGACCTGATCAAGATGAAGGCCATCTTCTGGGACGAAGCGTCCCAGGGCATGAAGTTCGACTATCAGGACATCCCCGCCGAACTCGTGGCCGAAGCGCAGAAGTGGCGCGAAAGCATGATCGAGGCCGCCGCCGAGTCCAGCGAAGAGCTGATGAACAAGTACCTGGAAAGCGGCGAGCTGACCGAGGAAGAGATCAAGCTGGCGATCCGTCAGCGCACGATCGCGACCGAGATCCAGCCGATGCTCTGCGGCACCGCGTTCAAGAACAAGGGCGTGCAGCGCATGCTCGACGCCGTGATCGACTTCCTGCCTTCGCCGGTGGACATCCCCCCGGTCAAGGGCACGGACGACGACGAGCAGGAAACCACCCGCCGCGCAGACGACAGCGAGAAGTTCGCCGCGCTGGCCTTCAAGCTGATGACCGACCCGTTCGTCGGCCAGCTGACCTTCGTGCGCGTCTATTCGGGCGTGCTGGCTTCGGGCGCTTCCGTCTTCAACCCGATCAAGGGCAAGAAGGAACGCATCGGCCGCATCCTGCAGATGCACGCCAACCAGCGTGAAGAAATCAAGGAAATTCTGGCCGGTGACATCGCCGCCTGCGTGGGCCTGAAGGACGTGACCACGGGCGAGACCCTGTGCGATCCGGACGCCATCATCACGCTGGAAAAGATGGTCTTCCCGGAGCCGGTGATCTCGCAGGCCGTCGAGCCGAAGACCAAGGCTGACCAGGAAAAGATGGGCATCGCGCTGGGTCGCCTGGCTGCTGAAGATCCGTCGTTCCGCGTGCGCACCGACGAAGAGTCTGGCCAGACCATCATCTCGGGCATGGGCGAGCTGCACCTGGAAATCATCGTCGACCGCATGAAGCGCGAGTTCGGCGTGGAAGCCAACGTCGGCAAGCCGCAGGTCGCCTACCGCGAGACCATCCGCTCGAAGGTCACGGAAGTCGAAGGCAAGTTCGTTCGCCAGTCGGGCGGCAAGGGCCAGTACGGCCACGTCGTGCTGACCGTCGAACCGCAGGAAGCCGGCAAGGGCTTCGAGTTCGTCGACGCGATCAAGGGCGGCGTGGTGCCGCGCGAGTTCATCCCCGCCGTCGAGAAGGGCCTGATCGACACGCTGCCCAACGGCGTGCTGGCCGGCTTCCCGATCGTCGACGTCAAGGTGACGCTGACCTTCGGTTCGTACCACGACGTGGACTCGAACGAAAACGCCTTCAAGATGGCGGCTTCGATCGGCTTCAAGGACGGCTGCCGCAAGGCCAGCCCGGTCATCCTCGAGCCGATGATGGCCGTGGAAGTCGAGACGCCTGAAGACTACGCCGGCACGGTGATGGGCGACCTGTCCAGCCGCCGCGGCATGGTCCAGGGCATGGACGACATCCCGGGCGGTGGCAAGGTCATCAAGGCCGAGGTTCCGCTGTCGGAAATGTTCGGCTACTCGACCTCGCTGCGTTCGGCCACCCAGGGCCGCGCGACGTACACGATGGAGTTCAAGCACTACTCCGAAGCCCCGCGCAACGTGTCCGAAGCGATCATCACCGCTCGCGCCAAGTAAGCAGTACCCGCGGCCGCCTGAGACGGGCGGCCGCACTTCGTGCGGTCTCCGCAGCGCCAGCCTCCGATTGCCCGTGCCCGGGGGATCCACAGCGCCGCGAGAGACCTAAAACCGCCCACGGGCATTGTTCTTTGATCAGGAATCTGACATGTCTAAAGAAAAGTTTGAACGGACCAAGCCGCACGTCAACGTCGGCACCATCGGCCACGTCGACCACGGCAAGACCACGCTGACCGCAGCGATCACGACCGTGCTGTCGAAGAAGTTTGGCGGCACCGCCAAGGCCTACGACCAGATCGATGCAGCGCCCGAAGAAAAGGCCCGCGGCATCACGATCAACACCGCGCACGTCGAGTACGAGACGGCCAACCGTCACTACGCGCACGTGGACTGCCCGGGACACGCCGACTACGTCAAGAACATGATCACGGGTGCGGCGCAGATGGACGGCGCGATCCTGGTGTGCTCGGCCGCTGACGGCCCGATGCCCCAGACCCGCGAGCACATCCTGCTGAGCCGCCAGGTGGGCGTGCCTTACATCATCGTCTTCCTGAACAAGGCCGACATGGTGGACGACGCCGAGCTGCTGGAGCTGGTGGAAATGGAAGTCCGCGAGCTGCTGAGCAAGTACGACTTCCCCGGCGACGACACCCCGATCGTCAAGGGTTCGGCCAAGCTGGCGCTGGAAGGCGACACGGGCGAGCTGGGCGAGCAGGCCATCATGAAGCTGGCCGATGCGCTGGACAGCTACATCCCGACGCCCGAGCGCGCCGTGGACGGCGCCTTCCTGATGCCGGTTGAAGACGTGTTCTCGATCTCGGGCCGCGGCACCGTGGTGACGGGCCGTATCGAGCGCGGCATCGTCAAGGTCGGCGAGGAAATCGAGATCGTCGGCATCCGCGACACCCAGAAGACCACCTGCACCGGCGTGGAAATGTTCCGCAAGCTGCTGGACCAGGGCCAGGCTGGCGACAACGTCGGCATCCTGCTGCGCGGTACCAAGCGCGAAGACGTGCAGCGCGGCCAAGTGCTGTGCAAGCCGGCTTCGATCAAGCCGCACACGCACTTCACGGGTGAGGTCTACGTGCTGAGCAAGGAAGAAGGCGGCCGCCACACGCCGTTCTTCAACAACTACCGCCCGCAGTTCTATTTCCGCACGACCGACGTGACCGGCTCGATCGAGCTGCCGAAGGACAAGGAAATGGTCATGCCCGGCGACAACGTGTCGATCACCGTCAAGCTGATCGCCCCGATCGCGATGGAAGAAGGCCTGCGCTTCGCCATCCGTGAAGGCGGCCGCACCGTCGGCGCCGGCGTCGTTGCCAAGATCATCGAGTAAGTCTTTGCATGGCCGCCGGACGATCCCCAGCGGGTCGGCCGGCGTCCTGTATCGGCGGCCGCAAGGCCACCCTGCTCTTTAAGGAATCACCATGCAAAAGCAAAAGATCCGCATCCGCCTGAAGGCCTTCGATTACAAGCTGATCGACCAATCGGCTCTGGAAATCGTCGACACGGCCAAGCGCACCGGCGCGATCGTCAAGGGCCCCGTGCCGCTGCCGACCCGCATGCAGCGCTTCGACATCCTGCGTTCGCCGCACGTCAACAAGACCTCGCGCGACCAGTTCGAGATCCGCACCCACCAGCGCCTGATGGACATCGTCGACCCGACGGACAAGACCGTCGACGCGCTGATGAAGCTGGACCTGCCGGCTGGCGTGGACGTCGAGATCAAGCTGCAGTGATGCAGCCGCGCTGAGTCCGGCCCAGCCGGTCCTCGGTGCACACAACCCCTGTCGGGCTTAGGCCTGACAGGGGTTTTTTGTTTTTCCGGCCCAACTGTCCAACCCGGCACGGATCCTGGCCATCCAACACCCGATCGACGGGTGGTCATCAAGCTGTCACCTGCCTATGCTGGCCTGAACCAGGAGGGCAGTGCCATGGCCGCGTGGGCTCGAACGATCGTCGACTGGATCCGCCGTCGCGGCGGCCTGTGCCTGAGCACCGCCGCCGTCTGCTGCGCAGCCATCACGGACCCCGCCAGCGCCGCACAACCCCGCTTGGCCGATCCACCGGTGGGTCTCGCCTGGTCGGCCGAGGAGATCGACCACGCCACGCGCGACACCGCCACCGTGCTGATCGATGACGCCCGGCGGCGTGACCAGCTGGGCTGCCAACGGCATTGCGAGATGCTGACGCGGGTCTTTGACCGCCTGATGACCCAGGTGCGCGAGGAAGCCCCGCAAGCCGCTGGGCTCAACTGGCAGTTGACGGTGTTGCGCAGCGCGTCGGTCGAGGCCATGGCGCTGCCCGGTGGCCATGTGATCGTCTCGGAACACTTCATCGACGAGGCCGTGCCGAACGAGGACGCCCTCGCCTTCGTGCTCGCGCACGAGATGGCGCACAGCATCCTCGAACATGAGCGCCAGGCCCTGACCTTTGCCCGCATGCTGCTGCCGCGCCAGGTGCCGCGCACGGTGGCCGACATCTATGTCGAGATCGACCACAACCTCGGCCTGCTCAAGGCCATGGAGCCGGTGATGCAGCAGGGCGAGCGCGAGGCCGACGAGCTGGGACTGCTGCTGGCCGCCGCCGCCGGCCATGAGCCGCAGCGCCAGCTCGCCTTCCTCGAACGCGCCGCTGCCCAGGGCGAGCCGCGACGCGGCCTGGTCCAGACCCACCCGACGCTGGTCGACCGGCTGGGCTGGCTGCGCGAGCGGCTGCCACTGGCGCAGCGGCTGCACCAGGGACGCCCGGCCGACTGAGCCCGGCGACTCAGGCCGACGCCGCCAGCGCCCGGTCCAGATCCTCGATCAGGTCGTCGATGTGCTCGACGCCGACGCACAGGCGCACCGTGTCCTCGCCGACACCGGAGCGGGCCAGTTCGTCCGGCGAGAGCTGGCGGTGCGTGGTCGAGGCCGGATGTGTCGCCAGCGACTTGCAGTCGCCGATGTTGACCAGCCGGGTGAACAGCTGCAGGGCGTCCAGGAAACGCTCGCCAGCCGCCCGGCCGCCCTTGACGCCAAAGGTCAGCAGGCCCGACGCCCGCCCGCCCATCAACGACTGCGCCAGCGCATGGTCCGGGTGCTCGGGCAGACCGGCGAAGTTGACCCAGCCGACCTGGGCGTGTTGCTGCAGGTGTCGCGCCACGGCCAGCGCGTTGTCGCAGATGCGGTCCATGCGCAGCGGCAGCGTCTCGATGCCCTGCAGGATCAGGAAGGCGTTGAACGGCGAGATCGCCGCGCCCATGTTGCGCAGCGGGACCACGCGGGCCCGGCCGATGTAGGCCGCCGCCCCGAGCGCCTCGGTGTAGACGACGCCGTGGTAGCTGACGTCCGGCTCGTTGAGGCGCTTGAAGCGTTCCTTGTGTTCGGCCCAGGGGAACTTGCCCGAGTCGACGATGGCCCCGCCGATGGAATTGCCGTGGCCGCCCAGGTACTTGGTCAGCGAGTGCACGACGATGTCCGCGCCATGTTCAAACGGCCGGCACAGATAGGGGCTGGGCACCGTGTTGTCGACGATCAGCGGCACGCCGTGGCGATGCGCGATCTCGGCCAGCGCGGCGATGTCGGTGACATTGCCTTGCGGGTTGCCGAGCGACTCGACGTAGATCGCCTTGGTGCGCGCATCGATCAGCGGCTCGAAGCTGGCCGGGTCGCGGTGGTCGGCGAAGCGGGTCTGGATGCCGTACTGCGGCAGCGTGTGGGCGAACAGGTTGTAGGTGCCGCCGTACAGCGCGGTGGACGAGACGATGTTGTCGCCGGCCTCGGCGATCGTCTGGATCGCATAGGTCACCGCCGCCTGGCCGGACGCCAGCGCCAGCGCGGCGATGCCGCCTTCGAGCGCGGCGACCCGCGCCTCCAGCACGCCCTGGGTCGGGTTCATGATGCGCGTGTAGATGTTGCCCTGCACCTTCAGGTCGAACAGGTCGGCGCCATGTTGGGCGCTGTCGAAGGCATAGGCCGCCGTCTGGTAGATCGGCACCGCCACCGCCTTGGTGGTCGGGTCGGGCTGATAGCCCGCGTGCACGGCAAGGGTCTCGAACTTCATCGTCTGTCTCCTGGGTCGTTGCTGGCGCTGCGCGCGGTCCGCACCGGACCGCGCCACGATCCTGACGGCAGACGCCGATCGCCGCAGCAGGACCATCCCTGCAGACCTGGCGATGTCGGCACGCCACGGTGTCACCGTCGCTACACGATGAGCGCCTAGATTGCGGCCGGTCTGGCGCTGTGCCGCTCTGGGTGTCCTGCCTTGTCCTTCCTCGACCGATCCGCTGCCGGGCCCCGCCGGGCGCTGCCCCTGCTGCTGCTGTGCCTGGTCACGCTGCTGGCGGCCTGTTCGCCGCGCCACTTGGTCGTGCGCAGCCTGGCCGATGAGCTGGCCACCCAGGGCGCCGCATCCGAAGACGATCCGCAGTTGGCGCGCGAGGCGGCGGCCTTCTACCTGAAGCTGTCGGAATCCGTGCTGCGCCAGACCCCTGAACATGCCGCGCTGGCCGAGGCGGTCGCCGGCGGCTACACGCAGTACGCCTACGCCTTCGTCGCCAGCGAGGCCGAGCGCCTGGACGAGCAAGACGCCCGCGCCGCCCAGGCCCTGCGCGAACGCGCCGCCCGGCTCTACCTGCGCGCCCGGCGCCACGCGCTGGCTACGCTCGAACGCCGCCAGCCGGGTCTGATCGCGACCTTGGCCGCACCGGCATCTGGCGCCGCCACGCTGCGTCTGGATCCTTCGCTGGCCGGCCTCGCCTACTGGGCCGCCGCCGCTTGGGGCGGGCAGATCTCGCTGTCCAAGGACCACCCGGACATCGTCGCCGACCTGCCCCAGGCGATCCGGCTGGCGAACCTCGCCTGGCAGGCCGCTCCTGACCACGGCGACGGCGCGCTGGCCGTGCTGATGGCGCAGTTCGAGTCCGCCCGCCCCGGCGGCAGCCGGCAACAGACCGAGGCCTATCTGGCGCACGCCCTGCGCGTGAGCCGCCACCACCCGGCCGGCGCCTGGCTGGCCCGCGCCGAGCTGATCGCCCAGCCGGCCGGCGACCGCGACGGCTACGTCGCCGACCTGCAGCGGGCGCTGGACGCCGCGCGGCAGGCCGACGCCGAGGCCCGCCGGGCCGCGCCCGATGCCATTCCCGGCGGCGCCGACCTGGCCAACCGCGTGCTCGAAGCGCGTGCCCGCTGGCTGCTGGGTCGTGTCGACGACCTGTTCTGACGCGGCCGCTGGTCGCGCACACCCCGTTCCCCGAAAGCCACCATGACCGCCGTCCTGCGCCACCGCCTGCGCCCCGCCCTGCTCGTCCTCACCCTGCTGGCCGGTCTGGTCGGCAGCAACGGCACCGCCCTCGCCGCCGACCCCAAGCCGCTGCGCATCGGCACGCTGGTGCCCAAGAACTCGCTCTATCACCGCCAGCTGCTGGAGATCGGCGAAGCATGGCGGGCGGCCCAAGGCGGCGCGGGCAAGTTCCTGGTCTTTCCGGACGGCAGCCAGGGCGGCGAGGCCGAAATGGCCCGCCGCATGCGGATCGGCCAGTTGCAGGGCGCATTGATGTCGGTGGTGGGGCTGCAGGAGATCGAACCCTCGATCGCCGCGCTGCAGTCCCTGCCGCTGGCCTTCCGCAGCTGGGAAGAGGTCGACCATGTGCGCGAGAAGATGCGCGCGACGATGGAGCGCAAGTTCCTCGACCGCGGCTTCGTCGTGCTCGCCTGGGGCGACGCCGGGTGGGTGCGCTTCTTCTCGAAGGAGCCGGCCTTTCGTCCGACCGACTTCCAGCGCATGAAGTTCTTCGCCTGGGGGAGCGAGCCGGCCCAGCAGGAGATCATGAAGAGCCTGGGCTACACGCCGGTGCCCCTGGAGACCAACGACATCCTGCCGGCGATCCAGACCGGGATGATAGGCGTGGTGCCCTCGACGCCCTACTTTGCGCTGGCAAGCCAGATCTACGCGAGCGCACCGAACATGCTGGAGATCAACTGGGCGCCGATCGTCGGTGCGCTGGTCGTTACCCGCAAGGCCTGGGACGAGATGACACCCGAGGCCCAAACCGCCCTGCGCAACGCGGGCGAGAAGGCCGGCGTGCAACTGCGCGCACAAGCCCGTCGCGAGGTCGACGAGGCGGTCGACGCCATGAAGAAGCGCGGCTTGACCGTCAACCGCCCCAGCCCCGAGCAGCTGAAGGAATGGACCGCGCTGGCCGAGCAGCTCTACCCGCGCATCCGCGGCACGCTGGTCGATGCGGCCACCTTCGACGAGGTCTTCGCGCTGCTCAAGGCCTACCGCGCCAGCGCCCCGGCGGGCAAGACCCGGTGAGCGCCGCAGGGGCACACAGCGGCTGGCGCAGCTGGCGCGACTGGCAAGCAATAGGCCGCTTCGACGAGGTGCTGGCCGGCCTGGCGCTGCTGCTGATGATGGCGATCCCGCTGATCGAGATCGCGCTGCGCCCGTTGCACGGCAGTGGCATCGCCAACGCGCCGGTGCTGGTCCAGCACCTGGGCCTGGTGCTGGCGATGGCCGGTGCGCTGGCCGCCGAGCGCGGTGGGCACCTGACGACCCTGGGCGGCGGCCTGGGCGGCCTGGGTGGCGCGCGCTGGCAGGCCGCGCTCAAGGTCGTCGCGCAGACCGGATCGGCGGCCTTGTGTGGCGTGCTGGGCTGGGCCAGCTGGCAGTTCGTCGCCAGCGAGCTGGACGCCGGGCTGACCCTGGCCTATGGCCTGCCGGTGGCCTGGGTGCAGATGACGATGCCGGTCGGCTTCGCGCTGATCGGCCTGAAGCTCGCCGCGCGCGCGCTGCCGGTTCTAACGCCTCTGCCGGCCCGGCTGGCCGTGGCGGTGCTCGCGCCGCTGGCGGGCGCCGCGCTGGCCGCATCCTTTGACGGCGCCAGCCTGCCGCTGCTGCCGGCGGTGCTCGCGCTGGTCGCCCTGCTGTTGGCCGGCGCGCCGGTGTTCAGCGTGCTCGGTGGCCTGGCGCTGGCGCTGTTCTGGAACGAGGGCGCGCCGCTGGCCTCGGTGCCGCTGTCGCACTACCAGATCACTGTCAACCCGTCCTTGCCGGCGCTGCCGCTGTTCACGCTGGCCGGGCTGGTGTTCGCGCGCACGGGGGCCTCGCAGCGGCTGGGCACGCTGTTTGTCGCGCTGTTCGGCTCCGGCGTGACCGGCACCGTGCTGGCGGCGGCCGTGTTGTGTTCCTTCTTCACCGCGCTGACCGGCGGCAGTGGCGTGACCATCCTGGCGCTGGGCGGCCTGCTGCTGCCCCTGCTGCGTCAGGCGGGCTATCCGGAAGACCGCGGCATCGGCCTGGTGACCAGCGCCAGCGCGCTGGGCGTGCTGCTGGCGCCGTCGGTGCCGCTGATCCTCTACGCGGTGATCGCGCGGGTGCCGATCAACACGATGTTCCTGGCCGGCGTCGTGCCCGCCGTCGTGATGGTCGGCTTCCTGCTGGTGTTTGGCGGCTTCCTGCGCCGCACGCCGGGACTGGCGCCGACACCGGCCCATGCACCCGGCGAACGTGGCCGCGCCATCCGCACGGCGCTCTGGGCTGCTCGCTGGGAGCTGCTGGCGCCGGTGGTGGCGATCGGCTCGCTGGTCAGCGGCATCGCCACACCGACCGAGAGCGCGGCGCTGACCGCCGCCTACGCCGTGCTGACGCAGGCCTGGGCACACCGCGAGCTGGACACGCGCCGGCTGGCCGGCTGCCTGAGCGACGGCACCCAGGTGATCGGCGGCGTGATGCTGATCCTGGGCATGGCGCTGGGGCTGACCAACTACCTGGTCGACGCCGGCATCCCGGACGCCGCGATCGAATGGGTGCAGGCGACGATTCCCGAGAAGTGGATGTTCCTGCTGGCCCTCAACGTCTTCCTGTTCGCCGCTGGCGCGCTGATGGAGATCTATGCCGCGCTCGTCGTGCTGGTGCCGCTGCTGCTGCCGGTCGCGCTCAGCTACGGCATCGACCCGGTGCACTTCGGCATCATCTTCCTGGCCAGCATGGAGCTGGGTTTCCTGTGTCCGCCGGCCGGCATGAACATCTACTTCGCCTCGGCGATGTTCGGCAAGCCGATCGGCACGGTGGCGCGTTCGGTGCTGCCCTCGCTGCTGGCGATCTTCCTGGGCACGCTGGCGATCTCTTGGCTACCCGGCCTGGCCACCGCGCTGCCAAGCTGGCTGCAGCTCATGCCACGCTGAGGCGCCGCTGGCGCGATACCCACCCGGACAGGGCTGGAGCAGGGGCTCTCGTCAGCCCGAACTGGCCCCGCAATGCGGGCTTGATGCCCCGAACGACGGGCGGCAGGCAGCAGGACACTTGGCAGTGCCATGAACGCTCCCCTGCCCCTCGCCCGCCAGACCGCCCTGGCCGAACGCTGGCTGGCCGCCATCGTCGAATCGTCGGACGACGCCATCGTCAGCAAGACGCTGGACGGCATCGTCACCAGCTGGAACGGAGGCGCCGAACGCATCTTCGGCTGGCGGGCCGACGAAATGATCGGCCGGCCGATGGTGTCCATCTTCCCGGCCGACCGGATCGACGAGGAGCCGCAGATCCTCGCGCGCATCGCCCGCGGCGAGAAGGTCGAACACTTCGAGACCGTGCGGCGGCGCAAGGACGGCAGCCTGGTCGACATCTCCGCGACCATCTCCCCCCTGCGCGACGAGACCGGGCAGGTGATCGGTGCCTCGAAGATCGCGCGTGACATCACCGAGCGCATCCAGGCCGAACGCACGATCTGGCGGCAGGCCAACGTCGACACGCTGACCCAACTGCCCAACCGGCGCCAGTTCCACGAACGCCTGCAACAGGAACTCGTGCTGGCGCGACGCCGTCACCGGCATCTGGCGCTGCTGTTCATCGACCTCGACCGCTTCAAGGCGGTCAACGACACCCTCGGGCACCAGGCCGGCGACGACCTGCTGCAGCAGGCCTCGCGCCGCATCCAGTCCTGCGTGCGGGCGGTCGACACCGTCGCCCGGATCGGTGGCGACGAGTTCACCGTCGTGCTGCCCGACCTCGACACGGCGTCGATCGCCAGTGAGATCGCGCAGCGCCTGAATGCCACGCTGTTCGAGCCCTTCCAGCTCGGCAACGTGCCGGTGCACATCTCCGGCAGCATCGGTGTCGCGCTGTTCCCCCAGGACGGCGAGTCGACCGAAGAGCTGCTGCAACACGCGGACCTCGCCATGTACGCCTCCAAACAGCAGGGCCGCAATCAGGCGCGCCACTACCACCATGCGCTGGAATCGGCGGCCCGCCAGCGCGTCGCGCTGATCGGCGACCTGCGCGTGGCCATCGAACAGGACACGCTCGATCTGGCCTGCCAGTCGGTCTACAGCCTGAACGACGGCGCGGTCGACCACCACGAGGTGCAACTGCGCTGGGACCATCCCGCGCACGGCCACCTGGATGCGGACACGCTGTTCAAGGTCGCCGAGGAGGCCGGCCTGATGCTGCGGCTGGGCGACTGGATCTTCGACCGCGCCCTCGCGCTGCTGCAACGCGGCACCGGCGGTGGCCCGCTGACCGCGTCACCGCGGCTGGCGATGCGGGTCTCACCGATCCAGCTGCAGGCCGAAGCGGACTATTTCAGCCGCTGGCTGGATCGCCTGGACACGCTGGGCCTGGCCCGCGACAGGATCGTGCTGGGCATCGCCGAGCCGACCCTGACGGCCCGCGCCGACACCCTGCTGCCGGCGCTGACGCGGCTGCGCGCGGCCGGTCTGCAGATCGCCTTCGACCACTTCGGCGGCGCCAGCAGCATGGTCCACCTGCACCGTCTGGGTGCCCGCACGCTCAAGATCGATCGCGACATGCTGCGCGACATCGAACACGACGCCCAGGTGCTGGCCCTGTGCGAAGGGCTGGTCGAGCTGGCACACAAGCTGGGCCTGCGGGTCATCGCCGGGGGCATCGAATCGGCGGCGCAGCGCCATGTGCTGGAGGCCATCGGCTGCGACCTCGGCATGGGCCATCACGTCGTGCGCGCCACCCACGACTGAGGCGCCGCACGACGCCGGCCAGCGGCGCTCAGTTCACCTTGAACAGGCCCCACATGCCCGATCCGATCATCGGCGTCGGGCCGTCGCGGTAGTGCCAGTAACCGCGCTTGGCGCCGCCTTGCAGGCTGGCGCTCACGCCCTTGCCGGGGGCGATCAGGCTGGCGCCCGGGGCGATGAAGCGCTCGATGCCCAGGTCGGCGTAGCTGTGACCGATGACCCGGAAGCTGTGCTGGCGCGCCCGTCCGTCGGCCTGCAGGACGCGGAAGGTGACCGCCTCGCCGGCCGTCGCGCTGAACACGGGCGTCTCCACCGGCAGGCCGCGCAGCGTCGACGGCAGGCGGGCATCGTTGTCGGTCATCAGCGTGGCCGGCAACACGCAGGGGTTGACGTCGCCCGCCAGCACCAATGCCTGCGAGCAGTTGGCCGAGGGCTGGCCGTTGAAGTCGATGCGCGACCACAGCGGCTCGGTGCGGTAGTTCAGCGCCCGCTCGCCCTGGTCGTAGGAATCGTCGCCATCGGCCGATGAGGGCAGTGCCGTCGCCCCCCCGGCGCCCAGGCGCAGGTTCAGGCCGTCCTGGAAGTGCAGCACGAACTCGCGGAAACGTGTGCCGTCGGCGCGGCGGATCACCGCCTCGGTCGAGCGTTCCGCACCCGCCGTGCTGGTGCCAGCCGCGTTCAGCCAGCTGCTGCCCTGCGGCTCGACGATCAGCGCGCCGATCAGGCCCTGGCTGCCCTGCTTGACCACGTCGCTCATCGCACGCAGCGGGATGGTGCCGAAGGCCTCGGGCTTGCCGCCCTTGGCCACGCCGTTGAGCAGGTCCCACTCGATGCGGCCGGCATACCAGACCAGGTTGCGCGACTGTCCGGGCGCCACCAGCTGTTCCGGGTTCAGGCCGACGTTGGCCGAATCGCTGCTGCGCGGGTCGAAATGGACCAGTTGCGCGTGCAGGCCAACCTGGTGCGAGGGCTTGATGTCGTCGACCCGCAGCGAGGTGACGGTGGGCAGTTCCGCATCACCGGGCAGGTCCGGCACCGGCTTGTTGGCGGGCAGACGGTTGGTCAGGCGCACGGTGATGCAGTCACCGGCGTTGGCCCGCATCACCAGCGGTTCGGGCTGGCGGGTGCCGGCACGCAGGCCGGCGACGTCGGCGGCATGCACATAGAGCAGTGCGCTCGGATCGGTGATGCCGGCCCGCCGGTTGTAGACCAGCGCGCCACCGGGCAGCAGGTCACGCGCGGCCCAGACCTCGATGTTGTGGCTGCGCGCGGGCGAACCCACCGGGCAACCGTTGAGGCCCAGCACCGAGCTGACCGTGTTCAGCAGCCCGCCCAGCAGGCCACCGCTCAAGCTGCCGACCGTGTTCGTCAGCGGCTGGATCAGCCCGCCGGCCAGCGTGCCGGTCAGGCCGTCGACCGCGTTGGCATCGGCATAGGTGCGCAAGATGCCCCAGGCGCCGTTCCACAGTGCATCGGTGCTGCCGTAGTGGAACAGGTGGTCGGTCTGCTTCGCCCCGCCGCTGACCTTGGCCAGCAAGCCCAGGTCCATCTCCATGTGTTCGGAGATGCCGAGTTCCTGCGCGGCCACGTAGGGGCCGTTCGGGTCGGACACCTCGCGGCGCCAACGCTGGCCGTGCAGCGTGAAGACATGCTGGACCTCCTGCGCGCCATGGATCAGCTTGAGCTGGACCCGCTCGCCTTCATAGGCCCGCAACACCGGCGTGTACGGATCGCCGTGGACGCGCGAGCTGAACACATAGGCCGGGTCGGCGCGCTGATCGAGGTGCAGGCCGGAACGGCTGCCGTCGGCCGACAGGCGCAGCGGCAGCGGCTCGTTGCGGTAGTTGACGAGGTAGGGGTTGTGGTGACGCGCCGAGACCGCCTCGGGCACGGCCGGCGGGTCGACCGGTTGGCCGTCCTGCGTGTAGAGCAGCGCGAAGTCGGCGCTGGCGAGCATGAACTCGCGGAAGTCGGGATGGGTCTGCTGATCGGTGGCACCGCGCACCAGCGCCTCGGTGCCCACGCCGCCGGCCAGCGGCTGGCCGCTGCGCGTGTCGAGCCACTGGCTGCCCTTGGGCTCGACCACCAGCGCGCTGTAGAAGCCGTGCTGCTGGATCGACGAGGCGCCGAAGTGGTCGTGGGTGAAGACCGTGCGCAAGGTGCGGTCACGGCCGTCCTTGTCGAACAGCTCGTCGGCCCACCAGCGCTGCACCGAGGTCTGGAAGCCGATGGCCGCCGGCTCGGGCAGCACGGCATGGCCGTCGACCGGTCGGACCACGCCGTCCGGCCCCATCTGGCGCACCGCGCCGCCCGGCGCCAGCGCGGCTTCGGCCCGCTCGACCAGCGCGCCGCGGGCGAAGGTGCCGTCCTCGTAGTTCCAGCCGTTGCCGCCGCCGTCGGAGGCCATCACGTCGAACTTCACCAGGTGGATGTGCTGGCTGATCGTGTCGGTCGGCACCAGCGCCTGGAAGGCGTCGCGCTGGAGCACCTCAGGGGTGCGGTTGGTGTGGAAGAAGTTGATGCAATCGCCGGAATGGGCGCGGAAGAAGAAGGGGTCGGCCGGACGGGTCTTGCCCTCGAACGCGGCGACGTCGCTGCTCAGCACGTTGATGCGGGCCTGCGGGTCGTGCCAGCCGGCCTTGTTGACGACCAGATCAAGCTCGATGGCCGAGACGTCGTAGCGCCGCGTCGGCGCGGTCGCCGGGCACGGGTCGGCAAACGGGGCGCCGGGTGCGGCCGGGCGGCCGTTGACCTTGAAGGTCGCCGCCGTGCCGTCGACGGTCCGGCTGGCATGGCCGCCCGGACGGCCGTGGAAGGCCATGGCGGCACGTTCCAGCGGCGTGCCTTGATGGGGCAGCAGCGTCAGGTCGACCGTCTCCAGGTGCGAGGACAGGTCGGCCGCCGCCACGCCGGCACCCAGGGTGCGGCTGCCGGCCGTGATCAGGTGGCGGCCGAGGCCGTTCGGGCCGAGCTGGCTGTCAGCGCTCAGGTCCAGCGGCGGCTGCGGCGGGCGGTGGCCGGCCGCGCCGGGCACGAAGAAGGGGAAGCCGGGAGCGGCCGCCGCGCCATAGGTCGGCGCGGGCGCCAGCGCGGTGCCGCGGATCGGCAGCAGCGCCGGGCTGTAGGCGCCGCCGCGGGTCTCGCCGGTCAGCGGGTCGGTGCCGGGGCCCAGTTCGCCGTCGGGCAGGCGCCGGGTGCCGTCCTCCAGCACGTCATGGACCCGCCACAGGCCCCACATGCCTTGGGCGAAATGCGGGTACATGTGGCAATGGAAGATCGCATCACCCACCGACAGGTTGCGGTTGCTGCCGGTGTAGGCGATGTCGAAGCTCATGCCCTGGCGCGGGCCGATGGTCTGGCTGTCGAGGTAGCTCGAACGGCCGTCGCCCGCGCCGGTCCGGGCGAACCACTGGTTGGCGTGCAGGTGAAAGACATGCGTCTCCTTGACGCCGGCCTGCAGCGTGCGGAACTTCACCGGGTCGCCCAGGTAGCTGTGATGGACGTTGCCCGGATCGTCCGGATAGCGTTGCTCGGCCGTGCCGTCCGGGCGCACCTGCACCACCATCGCCGGGTCGCCGTTGGCCCAGGAGGTCAGGAAGAAGTCCTCCAGCGCGCACTCGGCACAGCTGGCCGCCGGACCCACGCCCGCGCGGTTGGCCGCCACGATCGCGCCCAGGCCGCTGGCGCCGTAGTTGATGCCGAAGCCGTCGCGCAGGCCGATGCCGGCGCCGTCCGGGTCCAGCACATCGGCAAAGGCCTGCACCGTCTTCAGCTCGTCGTGCAGGATCACGGTGAACTCGCGGAACCAGTTCTCGTTGGTCACCGCATAGCCGTCGGACGTCACCGGCTGGTTCTGCACCACCGCGTTGAGGTCGCCGTGGACCAGCTGCCAGCGGTTGCCGCCCAGGGACTGGTGCATGTTCAGCAGCGGCCGGCCCGCCTGACCGGTCAGCCGGCCGTCGGTGTCGACCGCCTCGTAGGAGATCCAGGCCGAGCCACTGGCCTGCGCGCGGGCGGCGGCCAGCACGGCGGCGCTGACCTCGCTGCGGTAGACGTCGGCACCGGCCGGCTCGATGTTCAGGCTGCCGAACAGGCCCAGCACGGTCGAGCCGCCATCGGCCTGACCGCCGATCGGCGCGGCGTTGTCGTGGAAGATCTGCGCGCCCTCGCGTTCGAGCAGCAGGCGGTAGGTGATCGACGCCCCCGGCTCGATGCCGGCGATGCCCGTCACGCGCGGGTCCCAGCTGTCGTAGCCGGTCGCGCCGGTGTCATGGCTGACACCGTTGAACATGATCGAGGCCAGCCGGGTGGCCGGCCGGTCGGCGCTGCCGCCCGTCGCCTCGGCACCGGGGGCGTCGTTGCACAGCAGGTTGGTGAAGCGCACGGCCAGCCGGTCGCCCACGTTGCCGCGCAGCACCAGCGGGCGGGGTCGCTTGTCCTCGCGCAAGGCAACCCGGCAGGGCGTGGCGACGGCGCCGGGTTGGTCCAGCGTCAGGCCGCTGTCGAGGTCGACCACGTCGCGCTTGAGCGCGTAGACCATGCCGTAGGGGTTGTAGGAGCCGAAGCGGTTGTAGACCATCGGCTGGTCGATCGCGACGACGTCCGCCTCGACGGTGCCCGCCGGGCGTGCGACGGCGGGCGCGGCGTGCCAGCCGCTGAGCAGGGCGATGACCAGGCCGGCGGCGTGGCGGATGCGATCAGGGTTCATGGGATCCGGGCGTGACACACAGGGGCAACCGAGCCTGCCCGGTTGGGTGGCATGACCCGACGGGCCTGGCCTACTTGTGTCCAATGGTGTCAGCGCGGCTGGACAGAGACCCACCTGGGCGTGGAGTAACCCGGCGTCGCGAGGGGCTGCCGTCACCGGGCCTGTCGCGGGAATGCGTCATGGCGTTTTTGCCACATTCGGACCATCCACGGTCCGATCAAACCGTTCACCCGCCCGACAGAAGACCCCGATACACCGGCATTCCGATGCGGACGTCGGCCACGCGGACGAGGTCGCCAGGATCAGGGATCATTCATCCAGCGTTCAGCATGAATTCAAACTGAGCGTGATGCCCTGCACGCTCGTCGACGTGCATCCAGCAAGACCCGTCGTGCGTAGGGCCAAGCAGAACTTGTCGGCAGGTTCGCCGAAACTGAACAAGCGCCGCCGGATTCGATGCCATCCGGCCCCAAAACGGCGGTCATCGATGACGTTCTTTGCAGTGATGCCAGACTGGGCTTGTCAACCGACCGTCGTTCAGTGATTGTTAAGTATTGACAGACATCAACTCTCAAAATCTCAACATCGGCTGAGCGGGCATTCGGCCTGCCGGTCCCTCACCCCGCCCGACACCACCCGAACGGCGCGGGCACCAGGCTGGTGATAATGGGGTGATTTCCCAGCACTCAGGCATCGACCTGTCCGTGCTGGCGCGCCAGGTTTTTTGCACCCGGCAGTTCCCTTCGATTGGGTGCATGGCCTCACGACGCTGTCGGGAGGCCATTTTTTTATGGTGCCGGACGGAGGTGGATCTCGATGGTCACGTGCACGATCTCCTCGTGGGCGGCCAGCCAGGCGCGCACCTGTGCCGGCGTCAGGCGGGCGTCGTCGGTCACGAGCACCAGCGTGCAGGCATGGCTGGCACGGCCGATGCGCCAGACGTGCAGGTCGGTCAGGCGGGTGGCGCCATCGCGGCCATGGGCGGCAATCGCCGCGCGGATCTCGTCGACCACCGGATGATCCATCTCGCGGTCCAGCAGGACCCGGCTGCTGTCACCCAGCAGGCCCCGTGACCAGTGCAGCACGACCAGCGCGCCCACCAGCCCGAGAACAGGGTCCAGCCACGACCAGCCCCACAGCCAGCCCGCCGCCAGCGCCACCAGCGCCAGCACCGAGGTGGCCGCATCGGTCAGCACATGCACATAGGCCGAGCGCAGGTTCAGGTCGGCCGGGGGCGCTGCGGCGTGGTCAGGGTGGTCAGAGTCATGCGGGTGCGCGTGGTCGTGGCCGTGCCCATGTTCATGTCCGTGCGGGTGTCCGTGTCCATGCGCGTGCCCATGCCCATGTTCATGCCCGTGCGCCCCGCCAAGGATCAGCGCGCAGACGAGGTTGACGACCAGGCCGATGCCCGCGACCACCATCGCCTCGATGTAGCGGATCGGCTCGGGCGACAGGAGCCGCTCGATCGAGCCGACCGCCATCAGGATCGCCACCACCACCAGCAGCACCGCGCTGGTGTAGCCCGCCAGCACCTCGATCTTCCAGGTGCCGAAGGCATAACGCGGGTCGTCGGCCAGCCGCCGGGCGCTCGCATAGGCCAGCGCGCTCAGGCCGATCGCCAGCGCGTGCGAGCTCATGTGGATGCCATCGGCCAGCAGCGCCATCGAGCCGTAGACCAGGCCGGCGACGATCTCGGCGGCCATCATCAGCAGCGTGATCACCAGGACCTGGCGCGTGCCGCGTTCGGCCGCCGCGTTGCCGGTGTCGAAGCGGTGGTGGTGTTCCCAAGGTGCGCTCGGGTCGGAGGGGGCCGCGTCGGTTCGGTCGTGCATCACCCCATTTTGCAGAGTCCACCTCGGCCCCCATAAACCCAAGCTGGATAGACTCGACGGGCCGATCGACCGGCACCCAACAGCATCTGATGAGACGCCACCCGCCGAACCCTGCGCCGGACCTCGGCCCCAGACGCCGCCAGATCCTTGCCGGTCTGCTCGCCCTGGGTGGCAGCGGCGTGCTGACCGCCTGCAGCGAACCGCTGCCGCCGCTGCGCGTGGGCAGCATCGTCTTTCCGACCTACGAATACGCCTTCCTCGCCCGCGACCTGGGCTGGCTGGATGAGCGCCTGGTCAGGCTGGTCGAACTGCCTGCCAACACCTACAGCCTGCGGGCCCTGGCCGCCGGCCAGCTCGATGCCTGTCAGCTGACGCTCGACGAGGTGGTCACGGCCCGCTCGGCCGGCATTGACCTGGCGGTGCTGCTGGTGCTGGACATCTCCGCCGGTGCCGATGCCATTTACGCCCGCCAGCCCATCGCCCTGGCCGAGTTGCGCGGCAAGCGGATCGCGGTCGAGTCTGGCGCCAATGGCGCGGTGATGCTCGAAGGCCTGCTCAATGCCGCCGGGCTGGCGGTGTCCGACATCCGCACCCTGCCGATGACGCTGGACCGCAGCGTCGAGGTCTTCCACTCGGGCGAGGCCGATCTGGTCGTGACCGCCCCACCGTGGTCGAACCGGATCGAGGCCGAGGGCGGCGTGCGCGTGTTCGACTCGCGCGCCTTGCCCAACCTGATCGTCGACGTGCTGGCGGTGCGGCGCGCGCGGCTGGCCAGCCATGCCGCCACGCTGCGCCTGCTGGTCAGCGCCCTGCTGGAGGCCCGCCAGCACCAGGTCGCCCATCCGGAGGATGCCGCGCGCCGCATGGCCACCCGGCTGCAACTGGCCCCGGCCGACGTGCCGGCGGCCTTCATGGGCCTGCACATCCCCGGTCTGGCCGAGAACCGCACGCTGATGGCGGTTGACGGACCGCTGGTCCAGTCGGCCCGCGAGCTGCTGCACCTGATGCAGGCGCACGGCCTGCTGCGGCGCACGTCCAGCGCCGGCCACGCGAGCCTGCCGCCCGACCTGTTTGACCTGCGTTTCCTGCCCGCAACCCTGGGGTCGCCGACATGAAGCGGCCCTATTCCGCCAGCATCGGGCTGCCGTTGGGACTGGCCGGCGTGCTGCTGCTGCTGCTGCTGGGCGCCTGGGCGGAGGAGCGCCACAACGGCCGCGCCGAGGTGCTGGACCGCGCCCGGACCGCCATCGTGCGTGACGCCGAACGGCTGGCGCTGGCGGCCCAGAACAGCCTGGGTGACCACCCGACCCGGGTCGCCGTCGAGGTCGCCGCCGTGTCGACGGATGTGCGGGTGGCCATCGTGGCGCTGATCGATCCGGCCGGCCGCGTGGCCGTCGGCCAGCGTCTGGCCTGGACCGGCCAGCCCGCCGTGGCGGTGCTGGAGGGCTACAGCCCGGTGCGCTTCGAGCGCATCTCGCGCGGGCGGATGTTCGACCTTCAGGTCGACGAGGCATCGCGCCGGCTCTCGCTGATGCTGCCCTTCGAGGTCAGCCCCGACGAGCGCCAGCTGCGCAGCGAGAACGGCGGCGTGGTCTACATGACCCACGACCTGTCGCTGCAGGACCAGCAGGTCGATCACCGCAGCGCCCGCACGCTGGGGTTGCGGCTGCTGCTGCTGGTGCTGGCCATCGGCGTGCTGTCGCGGCTGATCCGCATCGCCTTCACCCGGCCGCTGCGGGCCCTGCAGGACGTCGTCGGTCGCATCAGCGCGTCCGAGCAGGCCGGCGAGCCGGTGCCCGAGCTGGGGCCGTCCGAGCTGCGCGACCTGGCCCGCAGCTTCAACCGGATGGGCGCACGGCTGGCGCACGGCCAGCAGGCGCTGCGCAACAGCAACGCCCGGCTCGAGGGCATGATCGACGCGGCGATGGACGGAATCATCACCGTCGACAGCAGCCAGCGCATCGTCGGCTTCAACCGCGCCGCCGCCGCGATGTTCGGCTGGCCGGTGGCCGAGGCGCTCGGGCAGCCGCTCGATGTCCTGATGCCGGGGCGTTTCCGGCACGGCCATGTCGCCCACATGGAACGCTTCCGCGACAGCGGCGAGAGCGCCCGCACCATGAGCCGCAATGCCGTCGTGCATGGCGTGCGCCGCAGCGGCGAGGAGTTCCCGGTCGAGGCGTCGATCGCCTGCCTGACGGTCGACGGCGAGGTCTTCTACACCGCCATCTTGCGCGACGTCACCGCGCGGATGCAGGCCGAGCACGAGATCCGGGCGCTCAACGCAACCCTGGAAGAGCGCGTCGCCAGCCGCACCGCCGCGCTGTCGCAGGCCAACGCCCGGCTGATCGAGCAGGAGACCGAGCTGCGCGATGCCAAGGCGGTGGCCGAGAACTCGGCCCGCCTCAAGGCCGACTTCCTGGCCAACATGAGCCACGAGATCCGCACGCCGCTGAACGCCGTCATCGGCCTGGGCCACCTGGCGATGCGGGCGGCCAGCGATGAGCGCCAGCGCGACTACCTGCGCAAGATCCAGCAGTCGAGCCAGCAGCTGCTCGGGCTGATCAACGACATCCTGGACTTCTCCAAGATCGAGGCCAACAAGCTCGACATCGAGCACATCGACTTCCAGCTCTCCAAGGTGCTGGACGACTTCTCCACCCTGATCGCCCAACGCGCGGCGGCCAAGGGCCTGGAGCTGGTCTTCCGGGTCGGCCGCGACGTGCCGGACCACCTGGTGGGCGACCCCCTGCGGCTCAGCCAGATGCTGCTGAACTACGGCAACAACGCGGTCAAGTTCACCGAGCACGGCGAGATCGAGCTGAAGGTCATGCGACAGCCCTTGCCTGAGACCGAGGCCGAGGCCGGCGAGGTCGCGTTGCGCTTCGAGCTGCGCGACACCGGCATCGGCCTGAACGAGGAACAGCGCGGCGGCCTGTTCCAGAGCTTCCACCAGGCCGACAGCTCGACCAGCCGCCGCTACGGCGGCACGGGGCTGGGCCTGGCGATCGTCAGCCGGCTGGCCGAGCTGATGGGCGGCGAGGTCGGTGTCAGCAGCGAACCCGGCAAGGGTTCGACCTTCTGGCTCACGGCCCGCTTCGGCCTGAGCCCGCACCGCCCGGCCTGGCAACCGCCCGAGCCGGACGTGCGCAACCGGCGCGTGCTGGTGGTCGACGACAACGCGACCGCCCGCCTGACCTTGTGCGACCTGCTGGAGGCCATCGGCCTGCAGGCCGATGCCGTCGACGGCGGACCGGCCGGGCTGCAAGCGCTGCGGCAGGCGCAGGACGATGGCGAGCCCTACGAGCTGGCCCTGATCGACTGGCAGATGCCCGGCATGGACGGGCTGGAGACGGCCCGCCAGATCCGCGCGCTGGGCCTGGCCCAGGTGCCGTCCCAGATCCTGGTGACCGCCTTCGGCCGCGAGGAGATCCACCACCAGGCCGAGGCCGAGGGCTTCTCCGGCGTGCTGGTCAAGCCGGTGAACGGCTCGATGCTGTTCGACGCGCTGATGCAGGTCTTCCGCAAGGCCGGCCCGCCGGGTGCCGCCCGCCCGCCGGACGCGGTGCCCGAGCCGGTCTCGATGGACCAGACCCTGGCGTCGATCCGCGGCGCGGTGGTGCTGCTGGTCGAGGACCACGAGATCAACCAGCAGGTCGCCCGCGAGCTGCTGGTCGACGCCGGCCTCCAGGTCGAGGTGGCCGTCAACGGCCTGCAGGCCACCGAGAAGGTCGCGCGGCGCGACTACGACCTGGTGCTGATGGACCTGGACATGCCGGTGATGGACGGCCTGACCGCCACCCGCGCCATCCGCGCCATGCCCGACCGCGCCGACCTGTGCATCGTCGCGATGACGGCCAGCGCCATGGCCGAGGACCGCCAGCGCTGCCTCGATGCCGGCATGAACGACTTCGTCGCCAAGCCGATCGAGCCCGACAAGCTGGCGCAGGTGCTGCTGGCCCACATCGCACCGGGCATCGCGCGTGCGCCGCAGGTCGTGCCGGTGCGGCCCATCACCCGGGCACCGCAGCCGCTGGCGGACGACGCCGAGGTGGTGCCCGAGGTCGCCGGCCTGGACCACGCACTGGGCCTGCGCCGCAGCGGTGGCAAGAAGGCGCTGTACCGCTCGCTGCTGCGCAAGTTCGTCGACAGCCACCAGGATGTCTGCGAGCGCCTGAAGGCGGCGCTGGATCGCCACGCCGGTGGCGATCCGAGCGGACGCTCCGAGGCCCAGCATCTGGCCCACGCGCTCAAGGGCGTGGCCGGCAACCTGGGCGCCAGCGGCGTGCAGGCGCGGGCCTCCGAACTGGAGCGGCGCCTGGTCACCGGCGCCACACATGACGAACTGGAAGCGGCGCGGGCCCCGTTGGCCGCCGAGCTGGCCGAGCTGATCGGCGGCCTGGCGCAGCAACTGCCGGCGGTCCCCGCTGCGACCGAGACCGAGCGGCCACCGCCCGATCCCCAACGGCTGCAGGCGGTCGTCCGCCAGCTCGATCGCCAGCTCGACGAGGGCGACGCCGAAGCGCAAGACACCGCCGCCCGCAACGCCTCGCTGCTGGCCGACGCGCTGGGCGACCAGCACCTGCGCTTCACCCACGCGATCGCCCGCTACGCCTTCGACGAGGCCCGGCAGATGCTGCGTGCGCTGCTGAGCCCGCCCTGATCACCGCCGCCGGACGCCTGCCATGCCGATGACCGACCTGCTGCCGCGCACGACCTCCACCGTCCTGGTGGTCGATGACACGCCGGAGAACCTGGAGCTGATGGCCGGGCTGCTGGCCCACGAGCACTACCGCGTGCGGGTGGCTCACAACGGCGAGCGGGCGCTGCAGCTCGCGCGCGCCCAGCGGCCCGACCTGATCCTGCTGGACATCATGATGCCGGGCATTGACGGCTATGAGGTCTGTGCCGCCCTCAAGGCCGACCCGCAGACGGCGCTCATCCCGGTGATCTTCCTGACCGCCAAGGTCGAGATCGAGGACGAGACGCGCGGCCTCGCGCTCGGTGCGGCCGACTACATCACCAAGCCGATCAGCCCGCCGATCGTGCTGGCGCGCGTGCGCACCCACCTGCAGCTCAAGACCGCCGCCGACCTGCTGCGCCAGCAGAACGCCCGGCTGGAGAGCGAGGTGGCGCGGCGCACCCGCGAGATCGGCCTGACCCAGGACGTGACGGTGCAGGCCATTGCCTCGCTGGCCGAGACGCGCGACAACGAGACCGGCAACCACATCCGCCGCACCCAGCACTATGTGCGCTGCCTGGCCGAACACCTGCGCGACCAGCCGCAGCGTTATCCGGCGTTTGCGGCGCTGCTGACCGATCGCAACATCGAGCTGCTCTACAAGTCCGCCCCGCTGCATGACATCGGCAAGGTCGGCATCCCTGACCGCATCCTGCTCAAGCCCGGCAAGCTGAGCGCCGAGGAATTCGAGGTCATGAAGACCCACACCACGCTGGGCCACGAGGCCCTGGTGACGGCCGAGCAGGGCCTGGGCACCGAGCTGGAGTTCCTGCGCTTTGCCAAGGAGATCACCCTGTCGCATCAGGAAAAGTGGGACGGCAGCGGTTACCCGCAAGGCCTGGCCGGCACCGCCATTCCCTTGTCAGCCCGCCTGATGGCGATTGCCGACGTCTACGACGCGCTGATCAACCGCCGCATCTACAAGCCGCCGTTCTCGCACGCGCAGGCCGTCGAGATCATCCGCGAGGGCAGCGGCCAGCACTTCGACCCCGACCTGGTCGACGCCTTCCTGGCCGTGCAGGACCGCTTCGTCGAGATCGCGCAGCGTTTTGTCGATCCGGTGTGACCTGGCGAGTCAGCGTGCTCACCAGCTCCCGACATTGGGCATCGACACCCACGGCTCCACCGGCGTCAGCGCCGGGCCGGCCTGCAAGAGCTCGATCGAGATCTGGTCGGGCGAGCGCACGAAGGCCATGCGGCCATCGCGCGGCGGGCGCAGGATCGTGACGCCGTGTTCAACCAGACGCTGGCAGGTGGCGTGGATGTCGTCCACCTCATAGGCCAGATGGCCGAAGTTGCGGCCGCCCGTATAGACCTCCGGGTCCCAGTTGTGGGTCAGCTCGACCTGGGCATCGGGCTGGCCCGGCGCGGCCAGGTAGACCAGCGTGAAGCGGCCGGCCGGGGCCTCGTGCGTGCGGATCACCGCCAGGCCCAGGGCGTCGCGGTAGAAGCGCAAGGAGGTCTCGAGGTCGGTCACGCGGACCATGGTGTGCAGGTAGCGCATTGGCTTGCTTTCGAGGGAGGTGGATCGGGGAGGACGATCGGGGAGGAAGGCCGGGGAGGACGATCGGCTGACAGGCCTCAGCCCGCCTCGCCGGCCGGCACGAGCGCGGCGGGGTCGCGCTCGGTCTGGCGGGCGGCGCGCTGCTCGCGGGCGATCAGCCAGGTGCCGAACACGCCGCAGCCGCAGACCACCAGGATGCCGGCGAGCGCCAGGCCGTCGGGCAGGTGCTGGAACACCAGCCAGCCGCCCAGCGTGGCGATCGGCACCTGGAGGTAGAGGAAGGGGGTGAGCGTGGCCACGCCCGCGCGGCTGTAGGCCAGCGCCAGCAGGTAGTGGCCGACGCCGCCGAACACGCCCATCAGGCCCATCATCAGCCACATCGACAGCGGCTGCGTCTCCCAGGCCCAGGGCAGCGCCAGCGAGGTCAGCAGCAAGCCGCCGATGCCCGACCAGACGTGTGTGGTCTCGGGCAGGTCGGTGCGCGCCAGCGTGCGGGTCAGGACCTGGAAGGCCGCGCTGATGACGACCAGCACCAGCGGCAGCAGCGTGCTCAGGTGCAGCACCTCACGGCTTGGCCGGATCACCAGCAGCGTGCCGGCGAAGCCACCCAGCAGGCACAACCAGCGCAGCAGCGAGACCCGCTCGCCCAGGCCCCAGGCGGCGACCACGGTCATCAGCAGCGGCGTCAGCATCATCACCGCGGTGAACTCGCCGACGTGCATCGTGCGCAGGCACAGGAAGGCCAGGCCGTTGCAGCCCACCAGCAGCAGCGCGCGCAGGGCCTGCCCACGGGGCTGGGCGGTGCGAAAGAGCGCGCGGCCGTGCTGCGGCCACATCAGCGCCAGCGACAGCACGTTCTGCACCACATAGCGGGCCCAGATCGCCAGGGCGACCGGCACCGAGGCGGCGGCCACCTTGCCGCTGGTGTCGAGCGCGCCGAAGCAGACGACGGCGGCGACCAGAAAGCCGATGCCGACCACCTCCGATGAGCGGGGCGGCGGCAGGGTCGGCGGGGTGGGCGCGGGGGCCGCAGCGGGGGCAACAACGGGCGACGTCATGCCCGCGATGTTGACACCGCCCACCCGATCACGCCGCCGGCAGCACCGTGCCCGAGCAGGTGCCCAGGCCGATGCGGCGCGCCCCGGCGCGTTCGCCCCAGGCCCGCAGGATGACGGTGTCGCCGTCCTGCAGGAAGGTGCGGGTCTCGCCACCGGGCAGGTCCAGCGCCCGCTTGCCACCGGCGCTGAGCTCCAGCATCGAGCCGCCCTGTTCCGGCAAGGGGCCCGACAGCGTGCCACTGCCCAGCAGGTCGCCGCTGCGCAGGTTGCAGCCGCCGACCGTGTGGTGGGTGACCAGCTGGGCGAAGGTCCAGTAGGCCGCCTCGGTCGTGCGGCCGATCGACAGGCGGTGCGGTGCGCGGCCGGCGGCGCGCATCGCGGCGGTCTGGATCAGCACCTCCAGCACGAGATCGAGCTGGCCGCTGGCGCGGTTGGCCGCGCCGTCGAGGTAGGGCAGCGGCTGCGGGTCTTCGGCCGCGCGCACAAACGGCGCGCGGAAGGGCGCGAGCGCATCCATCGTGACGATCCAGGGCGAGACCGTGCTGGCGAAGTTCTTGGCCAGAAAGGGGCCCAGCGGCTGGTATTCCCAGGCCTGCACGTCGCGGGCGGACCAGTCGTTGAGCAGCACCACGCCGAACAGATGCGCCTCGGCGGCGTCCAGCCCGATGGCATCGCCCAGCGCATTGCCCCGGCCGATCAGCGCCCCCAGCTCCAGCTCATGGTCGAGCCGGCGGCTCGGGCTCAGGATGGGCTCGGCATGGTCCGGCCCCTTGATCTGGCCATGTGGCCGGCGCACCGGCGTGCCGCTGACGACGAGCGACGAGCTGCGGCCGTGGTAGCCGATGGGCACCCACTTGTAGTTGGGCAACAGCGGGTTGTCGGGCCGGAACAGCGTGCCCACCGTGGTGGCGTGGTGGATGCCGGTGTAGAAGTCGGTGTAGTCGCCGATCTCGCAGGGCAGCGCCATCTCGGCCTGCGCCTGCGGCAGCAAGGCCCCGGACAAGGCCGGCTGCATCGCCGATCCGGCGCGCAGCGCGCGGCTCAGCGCCAGACGCACGGCCCGCTGCGGCGCGCGGCCCAGGGCCATGTAGCCGTTCAGGTCGCCGGCCGCCAGCAAGGCCAGCGCGGGCATCACCTCGGCCGGCCAGCCGCTGGCCGATGCGGCGATCGACAGGTCCAGCACCTGGTCGCCAATGGCCACGCCCACGCGCAAGGCGCCGCCCAGGCCGGCCGGGCGGAAGCGGCCAAAGGGCAGGTTCTGGATGGGGAAATCGGTCTGCGTCGCGTTGGCCGACGCCACCCAGCTCGTCAGCGCCGGGTCGTGGCTCTCGTCGAGCGCGGGCGTGTCTGCGGTCACCGATGCGCTCACTGCTTGAACTCCCGCTGGTGGAAGAAGGCGGCGTGCGGCGGGGCGCGCTTGGTCTTGCTCCAGTCCTCCAGCATCTGCCACTTGACCGCGTCCATGCGGCGCAGCATGTCGGCCTCGTCCGGGTCCGGGCAGGCCAGTTCGACCCGGTGGCCGTTGGGGTCGAAGAAGTAGATCGAGTGAAACGCGCCGTGGTCGGTCACGCCCAGCACGTCGACGCCCTCGACTTCCAGGTGGGCCTTGAAGTCGAGCAGCTCGGCGCGGTCCTTGACCCGGAAGGCGATGTGCTGGACCCAGGCCGGCGTGTTCGGGTCACGGCCCATCGGCGGCTGGGTCGGCAGCTCGAAAAAGGCCAGCACATTGCCCTGGCCCGCATCGAGGAAGACGTGCATGTAGGGGTCGGGCGCCTTGGTGCTGGGCACCAGGTCCTCGGCGATGGCCAGCAGGAAGTCCATCTTCAGCATGCGGCCGTACCACTCGACGGTTTCCTTGGCGTCGCGGCAGCGGTAGGCGACGTGGTGGATGCGGTCGATCTTCATGGGGTGTGCTCCTTCGTTGTCCGGTCGATGACCCGGTTCAGACGAGGCCGTCGCGCGCGGCGGCCAGCGCCTCGCGCAGCACGCGCAGGTCGCCGATGTGGTTGGCCAGCAGCAGCACCAGGCGGGCGTTGAGCTGCTCGCTCTGGGCGTCATCCAGGTCGCGGTGGCTGTCGATCAGCGCCTCGTAGAAGTCGTCGCCCGGCGTGTAGGCGCGCACGCTGCGCTCGCCGGGCGTGCCGAAGTTGGGCTGGGTGTTGAGGTGTGGCATGGGAGCGGTCCTCGGGCTCAGTTCAGGCACAGCGCACGGGCCAGCGCGGCCTGCAGCGCCGCAGCGTCGAAGCCGCGCCAGCGGGCGGCCACATGCTGGTCCGGCCGGATCAGGTAGACCGTGCCGGGGCGGGCGTCGCAGCGGCGGGCGGCAAGGCCTTCGCTGTCGATCAGGTCACCGGCGACGACCATCGAGCCGGGCGGCTTGACGCGCCGCACGACCAGCGGCATCGGCGTGTCCGGCAGCGTCAGCTCGGCATCGCCAAACACCAGCAGCGTGAAGGCGCCGCCGACATGGCGCAGCAGCCAGTCGGCCTGGCCGTTGCGCACCACCGGCGCGTCGTCCAGCGGCGCGCCGGGGACCATCCAGCCCTCGAAGGCGTCGGCATCGGGCGTGTTCAGCGCCGAGCCCGTCAGCAGGGCCGGCACCGACAGCCGGCCGGAATTGACCAGCGCGCGGGCGAAGGGATGCTGGCGTGCCAGCCCCAGCACCGCGTTGCGGAAGGCCTTGGAGACGCGGCTCTTGGGCGTGATGAAGTCGGTCGAGCGGGTGCTGTTGCGCAGGTTCTCGTCGGCCGCGACGACCCGCTCGTCGGAGTAGCTGTCCAGCAGCGCCTCGGGCGCCACGCCGTCGATCACCGCCTTGAGCTTCCAGCCCAGGTTGTCGACGTCCTGGATGCCCGAGTTCGCACCCCGCGCGCCAAAGGGCGAGACCTGATGCGCCGCGTCGCCCGCGAACAGCACGCGCCCGTGTCGGAAGCGCGCCATGCGGCGGCACTGGAAGGTGTAGACGCTGACCCACTCCAGCTCGAACTCGCGGCCGTCGCCCAGCATCTCGCGGATGCGCGGGATGACCCGCTCGGGCTTTTTCTCCTCGTCGGGATCGGCGTCCCAGCCCAGCTGGAAGTCGATGCGCCAGACGTTGTCGGCCTCGCGGTGCAGCAGCACGCTCTGGCCCCGGTGGAAGGGCGGGTCGAACCAGAACCAGCGCTCGGCCGGGAAGTCGGCCTTCATCACCACGTCGGCGATCAGGAAGCGGTCCTTGAAGACCTGGCCCTCGATCTCCAGACCGAGCATGCGCCGGATCGGGCTGCGTGCGCCGTCGGCCACCACCAGCCAGTCGGCCCGCAGGGCGTAGACGCCGTCGGCGGTCTCCACCTGCAGCAGCGCGCCGTCGCCCTCGGGCGTGAGGCCGACCACCTTGCTCTTCCAGCGCAGCTCGATGCCGGGCAGCTCGGCGGCGCGGCGCAGCAGGAACTCTTCGAGGTAGTACTGCTGCAGGTTGACCATGCCGGGCCGCTCATGGCCGGGCTCGGCGACGAGGTCGAAGCGGAAGACCTCCTCGGTGTCGAAGAAGGTGCGGCCGACGTTCCACGTCACGCCCTTGTCGACCACCGCCTGGCCGCAGCCCTGGCGGTCGAGGATCTGCAGCGTGCGCTGGGCGTAACACAGGCCGCGCGAGCCGATGCTGACGGTGTCGTCGTCGTCCAGCAGCAGCACCGGCAGACCTTGTTGCGCCAGCTCGATCGCCGCCGAGATGCCGACCGGCCCGGCGCCCACGACCACCACCGGCCGGCGCGGCACGGGGGCGTCCGGGCCGACATCGAGTTCGGGCGGACGCCGGTAATCGAAGCGCGGGTAGGTGTAGGTCGACAGCACGGCTCAGCCCTCCAGCGTTTCCCACATCTGGCGGTCACGCTCGGCCGTCCAGATGCGCGGATCGGCATGCTGGGTGGCCTCGTCGTAGCAGCGCGTCACGTCAAACGGCATGCAGTGGTCAAAGATGACCCAGTGGCCGTACTTGGGCTTGAGCGCCGCGTAGGTGTCCTTGTAGACCGCGTTGAGCGTCTTGCCCGCGTCGACGCCGGCCTTCACGTTCGTCCAGACGTCGGAGATGAAGTCGCGCGTGCCCTGCAGGCCGGCCTGGACCTGCTCGGGCGTCGTCAGCGCCGCACCGCGCCCGGGCACCAAGGCGTTGGGCTGCAGCGCGGCGATGTTGTCCAGCGTCTTCGGCCAGTCCTGGAAGTAGGCGTCGCCGGCATAGGGCGTGGCGTCGAACTCGACCAGATCGCCGGAGAACAGGATCTTCTGCTCGGGCAACCACGCCACCGTGTCGCCCTTGGTGTGGCCGCGGCCGAGCTGGATCAGCTGGACTTCGAGCCGGCCCAGCCAGATGCTCATGCGGCCGGTGAAGGTGATCGTCGGCCATGTCAGGCCGGCGGGCACGCTCTCGACGTTGCGGAACAGGCGCGGAAAGCGGCCGATCTCGCTGGCCTTGTCCTGTTCGCCGCGTTCGACGATCAGGTCGTGCGTGTCGCGGCTGGCGATGATGTGTTCGGGCTGGTAGGCCGACGCGCCCAGCACCCGCACCGCGTGGTAATGGCTCAGCACGACGTACTTGATCGGCTTGTCGGTGACCTCGCGGATGCGCCGGATCACGTCCTGCGCCATCACCGGCGTGGCCTGGGTGTCCAGCACCATCACCGCGTCGTCGCCCACGATGACGCCGGTGTTCGGATCGCCCTCGGCGGTGTAGGCGTAGGCGTTCTCGGACAGGCGGGTGAAGCTGACCTGCTTCTCGACCAGGTCGGCCTGGCTGGCAAAGGCTTTGGTGTTCATGGCGGCGGCGGCTGGGTGGGTGGGATCGGGAGTTCGTCGATGTCTAACGAGTTCAACTTATCCGAACGAGGCTTGATCTTAGGCAACTCGTTTGCTAGTGTCTAACTCATTCGTCTACGTGAAAACCCGAGCCACCCTGTGACCGACGCCGCCCTGCCCTTGTCCCTCGACACGTCCGACACCACCCTGGCGGTGTCCGACGCCACCGAGACAGCGCCCCGTGGCCCGCGCGGCATCCAGAGCGTGGAGGTCGGCGGCCAGCTGCTGATCGCGCTGGCCCATGTCGGTCGGCCCATGGCGCTCAAGGACCTGGCGCGCGAGGCCGGCATGGTCCCGGCCAAGGCCCATCCCTATCTGGTCAGCTACGGCAAGCTCGGCCTGGTCGTGCAGGACGCCGGCAGTGGCCACTACGGCTTGGGGCCGCTGGCGCTGCAGCTGGGCCTGATCAGCCTGCAGCAGTTCGACCCGGTGCGGCTGGCCAGCGCCGAGCTGCCGGCGCTGGCGCAGCAGGTCGGCCACACGGTCGCCATCGCCGTCTGGGGCAACCGCGGGCCGACCATCGTCCGGCTGGAAGAAGGCCCGACCGCCGTGCACGTCAACATGCGCCACGGCACGGTGGTGTCGCTGGACGGCACCGCATCCGGCCTGCTGTTCGCAGCCCACCGGCCGGCGGTGGAGGTCGACACGATGCTGCGCGCCGAGAACGGCCAGACACCGGACGCGGCCTTCCTGGCGGTGCTCGACCAGGTCCGCGCACAGGGCTGGGCCGCCCGCGTCGACGGCTCGATGCCGGGTGTCAGCGCACTGGCCACGCCGGTGTTCGACGGCTTCGGCGCGATGGTGCTGGCGCTGGTCGCCATCGGCCCGAGCGCCGCCCTGCCGGTCGACGCCAGCAGCCCCCTGCTGGCACCGCTGCGGGATGCGGCGCAGACCATCTCCCGGCGGATCGGCTGGCGCGGCTGACCGCCTTTCGGGTCGACGCCGGCGGTTGCATGAATGACACGAATTGCAACAGGAATCGGTCTTGAATTGGAAAAACGCTGCGCTCAGGAAAGCCTGATACCCCCTCATTCGCCTGGTTACAAGATCGTTTGCAGGGCAATAAGGTTCGCCTGGGTTGTCGGCGATAAACTCACATTTGTTAACAGACTGTTTCAAATAGGGGCCGGTTTTCGCAGCTGCAACTGCAACTTCGGTTGCAACTTCGATTGCAGCTGCGACGCACCGTTCGCCCAAGAGGCAGGGTTCCCCTGAGCCGGTGGCGGCACGCCCAGCGTGACCACCCGGCGGCTCAGGCGGCAGAGGGGCCGTTCGAGACCATCGCGCCAAGCGCGTCGGTCCTGGTCGAGCCTCCACGCCCTGCCCGCATCGAAGGGGCTGCACGACACCGGGTCACGGGGTTCGTGAGCACGGTTCCGGCCCACAGGCCTCTGGATGCGAAGGACGCTTGCCATGGATGCACATGACGATCTGGCCAACCTGTTTCGACAGGTGGGTGCCATCCGCGACAGCTACCGCGAATTTGCGGTCGCCGAACTCCCCACCGCCCTGCCTGCGGACCCGCCCGCGCCGGCGGTGGTCATCGACACCGTCCCGGCCCGGGTTCGCCCGATCGACGCGGCGCGTCACCTGCCTGCCCTGGCAAGCGCCGGCCTGGCCTGAACCCGCGCCCTCGGGCCTGCGCCTGAGCGGCCACACCCCCCCTCTCCCGGACGTCCGCACCCCTGTGCGGCGTGATCGGCTGCGCGCCTGTGCCTCGCGCCACCTTCAAGACTGAACTGCCACCATGTCCCACCACGGCATCGCCAACCACCCGCCGGCCGCGCACGCGCAAGAGGCCCGGCGCGGCCCGTCGACAGGGCCGGCCGCACCCGTCACGACCGCCAGCCGCCTGCGCCCGCTCTGGCTGGTGCCGCTGCTGCTGGTGGCGGTCTTCCTGCTGCTGGTGGTGACGGCTGCGCCGCTCAACCTGATGGAGCAGGCGGTCTTCGCTGTCATCACGCTGCTGATCGCGATGGTCATCAAGCGCTGGCCCGGCCGCACCGCGACGCTGGCGCTGACCTGCCTGTCGCTGGTGATGTCCAGCCGCTACCTGTACTGGCGCCTGGCCGAGACGATCGACTACGGCGCCGGCCTCGACACCTTCTTCAGCTACGGCCTGATCGCCGCCGAGATCTACGCCTGGCTGGTGCTGGTGCTGGGCTATTTCCAGACCATCTGGCCGCTCGGCCGCAAGCCGGTGGCGATGCCGGCCGATCTCGACCTGTGGCCGACGATCGACGTGCTGATCCCGACCTACAACGAGCCGCTCAAGGTCGTGAAGCCGACCGTGCTGGCCGCCCTGGCGCTGGACTGGCCGCGCGAGAAGATCAACATCTGCATCCTCGACGACGGCCGGCGCGAGGAGTTCCGCGTCTTCGCCGAGCAGGCCGGCGTGCGCTGGATCACCCGGCCGGACAACCAGCACGCCAAGGCCGGCAACATCAACGCCGCGCTCAAGCAGACCTCGGGCGAGCTGGTGGCGATCTTCGACTGCGACCACATCCCCACCCGCTCCTTCCTGCAGATGACGGTCGGCTGGTTCCTCAAGGACCGCAAGCTGGCGATGCTGCAGACGCCGCACCACTTCTTCTCGCCCGACCCCTTCGAGCGCAACCTGGGCACCCACCGGCGCGTGCCCAACGAGGGCGAGCTGTTCTACGGCCTGGTGCAGGACGGCAACGACCTGTGGGACGCCGCCTTCTTCTGCGGCTCCTGCGCGGTGCTGCGCCGCGACGCGCTGCTCAAGATCGGCGGCATCGCCGTGGAGACCGTCACCGAGGACGCCCACACCGCCTTGAAGCTGCACCGCGCCGGCTGGACCACCGCCTACCTGAGCCTGCCCCAGGCGGCCGGCCTCGCCACCGAGAGCCTGTCGGCCCACGTCGGCCAGCGCATCCGCTGGGCCCGAGGCATGGCGCAGATCTTCCGCATCGACAACCCGCTGGTCGGACGCGGCCTGAGCCTCGCCCAGCGCCTGTGCTACGTGAACGCGATGCTGCACTTCTTCTACGGCCTGCCGCGGCTGATCTTCCTGACCGCGCCGCTGGCCTACCTGTTCGTGCAGGCCCACGTCATCAACGCCTCGGCGCTGATGATCGCGGCGATGGCGCTGCCCCACCTGGTGCACGCCAACATGACCAACTCGCGCGTGCAAGGCCGCTACCGGCACAGCTTCTGGGCCGAGGTCTACGAGACCGTGCTGGCCTGGTACATCCTGCGCCCGACCACGCTGGCGCTGCTCAACCCGAAGGCGGGCTCCTTCAACGTCACGCCCAAGGGCGGCCTGGTGGCCTCGCGCTACATCGACTGGCAGATCGCCCGGCCCTACCTCTTCCTGCTGCTGCTGAACCTGGCCGGCGTGGTGGTCGGCGGCCTGCGGCTGTTCTGGTGGCCGGACCCGGAGGTCGAGACCATCGTGCTCAACCTGGTCTGGACGGCCTACAACATCGTCATCCTGGGCGCCGCACTGGCCGCCGCTGCTGAGGCGCGTCAGGTGCGCGGTTCGCACCGCGTGCCGCTGGACATCCCGGCCTCGCTGCGCTTGGCCGACGGCCGGCTGCTGCCGGCCCGCACGTCCGACGTCTCCGAAGGGGGCCTGCGGCTGCGGCTGGACGAGGCCGTCACGCTCCCGCCCGACAGCGTCGTGCAGGTCGAGCTCTACCGGCGCGGCCTGGCCTCGGCCTTCGATGCCCAGCTGGTCGACGTCGCTGGCGGCGAGCTGAGGCTGCGCTTCGGGCCGATGTCGCTGGCCCAGGAATCGATGCTGGTGCAGTGCACTTTCGCCCGAGCCGACGCCTGGCTGGCGCGTTCGCCGCAGCGCGGTGACGACCGACCCTTTGTGTCGATGGGCCGCGTGATGGCCCACGGCCTGCGCGGCTGCGCCCAGCTGCTGCCCTGGCGCCGACAAGGCCGACCGGCCGCCGCCGACGGCCCGGACGCCTGAGCCCCGGAGCCATGACCATGACTGCCCGTTCCGCCTCTTTTGCCCGCTACAAGCCCTCCGCCGCCACCTGCTCGATGGCCAGCGCCAGCGCGCTCGTGCTGCTGCTGTCGATCGCCCCGCCCGGCCTGACACCGGCGCAGGCCCAGACCGGCCGCGTGCTGGCCGCGCCCGCCCGGGTCGCACCCGCCACGCCGCTGACCGCGCCCCATGCGGTCGTGCTGACGCTCGGCCAGCTCGGCCAGACCGAGCCGCGCCGGCTGCTGCCGCTGGACGGCGGCCACACGGTGCCGTTCTCGGTCCGCGCCGACGAGGTCGTGACCCGCCTGGTGCTGCGCCTGGACCTCGGCCTGTCCAGCGAGCTGGCGCTGCAGCGCGCCCAGCTGCTGGTGAGCGTCAACGACGAGCCGGTGGCCGAGCTGCCGGTCGAGCGCGACGGCAACCTGGCCCGCATGAGCCGCGAGATCGAGATCGACCCGCGCCTGCTGAGCGACCACAACCGCATCGGTCTGGCCCTGACGATGCCGCGCGAGCGGCTGTGCAACCGCCTCGACCGCGACCGCCTGTGGGCTGAACTCCAGCCCGAATCGCTGCTGACGATGACGGTGGCGCCGCTGCCGGTGGCCGCCGACCTGGCGCTGCTGCCGGCCCCCTTCTTCGATGCCCGCGACAACCGCCGCCTGGACCTGGCGATGGTGCTGCCCGAGCAGCCCGGCCCGCGCCTGTTGCAGGCCGCCGGCGTCATGGCGTCCTGGTTCGGCGCGCAGGCCAGCTACCGCGGCGCGACCTTCCACAGCCAGCTCGGCGGTGCCTTGCCGGCCTCGCACGCGGTCGTGCTGGCGACCTCGCAGACCGGCGTGCCGGGCGTGTCGCTGCCGCCCATCGACGGCCCGACCTTGAGCGTGGTCGAACACCCGGCCCAGCCCGGCGCCAAGCTGCTGCTGGTGCTGGGCCGTGACGCCGACGAGCTGAAGTGGGCCGCCGACGCGCTGAGCCTGGGCCAGCTCGGACGGCCCGGCGACCTGAAGGGCGAACGTGTCCGGGTCGGCCCGCCGCACGCCCTCGCGCCGCGCAAGCCCTATGACGCGCCACGCTGGTTGCCGACCGACCGGCCGGTGCGCTTCGACGAGATCGAGGCCGCCACGCGCCTGACCGCCGTGGGCCCGCATCCGACGCCGTTCAACCTGGCGCTGCGCCTGCCGCCGGACCTGCACTTCGCCCGTCAGGCCAATGTGCCGGTGGATCTGCGCTGGCACCACACGCCGCCGCCGCAGGCCGACCGCTCGGCCCTGCACCTGGCCTTCAATGGCGCCCCGGTGCGCAGCTACGCGCTCGAACCGACCGGCCGTCTGGCCCTGCCCGACGGCATTGGACGGCGCAGCAGCGGCGCCGGGATCGATGCGCTGGAGCAGCGCCACAGCCGCGTCGCCATCCCCGGCGGCCTGGTCAGCCGCCAGCCCGAGAGTCACCTGACGATGCGCTTCGACTACGACGCGCCGGTCGACGACCCCTGTGCGGCCACCCAGGCCAGCGGCCAGCAGCGCACCGGCGTGGACGGCGGCTCGACCATCGACTTCTCCGGCGTGCCGCACTTCATCGGCCTGCCCGACCTGGCCGCCTTCGCCAACAGCGCCTTCCCGTTCAGCCGCCTGGCCGACCTGGCCGGCACGGCGGTGATGCTGCCCGACGCGCCGGACACCACCGAGATCGACGTCTACCTGGACCTGATGGGCCACGCCGGACGCAGCACCGGCTTGGCCGGCGTGGCGGTGCAGGTGGTGCAGGGCCTGGACACACAAGGGCTGCAGGACCGCGACCTGGTCGTCATCGGCACGCCGGCCCGCCAGCCCTTGCTGCGCCAGTGGGCCGATCACCTGCCGATGCACCTGGACACCCGCAGCGAACCGCCACCACCCGACCTGTGGCGCCGCCTGATCGGCCTGCTGCCCGGACAGGACAACGGCCCCTTGCCGACCTGGCGCACAGCAGCCGGCGGTGCCGCCCTGCTGGGCTTCGAGTCGCCGCTGGCCAGCGGACGCAGTGTGGTCGTGCTGACCGGCAGTGACAGCAGCCTGCTGCGCAGCGTCAGCAGCCTGTTCATCGAGCCGGCGCTGATCGCCCGCACCCACGGCAGTGCCACGCTGATCGAGGCCGATGGCCTGCGCAGCCTGCATGCCGGCGCGACCTATCACACCGGCAGCGTGGGCCTGTTCGACCGGCTGCGCTACACGCTGGCGCAACAGCCCGTCCTGCTGGCGCTGCTGAGCCTGCTGCTGGCCGTCGTGCTGGCGCTGCTGAGCGCCTCGATGCTGCGCCGCCTGGCCGCCCGCCGGCTGGCCAGCGCCGACGCCCCGCCGCCCGACCCGACCCTGATGCGCCCCGCGCCGGAGCCCCGCCCATGACCCCCCGACTCACCGCCCTGGCCGCCGCCTTGGCCCTGGCCGGACTGACCCCGTCGCTGCCGCTGGCGGCGACCACGAACGCGCCGGCTGCCACACCCGCCACGGCCACGCCGACCACCGCCGACAGCCCGGCGGTGCGCACCCTGATCGCCCAGGCCCGGCGCTGGCAGGAACGTGGCCGGGCTGACCTGGCCGCTTCGGCCTGGCGCAAGCTGCTGGCCTTCGAGCCGCAGCATGCCGAGGCGCTGCAGGGCCTGGCCCAGGCCCAGATCGATCTCGGCCAGACGGAAGCCGCCAACGACACGCTGGCGACGCTGCGCCGCAGCCATCCCGACTCGCCCGCGCTGCGCCGGCTCGAAGCCCGCCAGCGCGAGGGCAAGGCCGGCGACAGCAGCCAGCTGCAGAAGGCCCGCCAGTTCGCCAGCGCCGGCCAGTACGACGCCGCCGCGCGCCAGTACGAGCTGCTGCTGGCCGACCCGAACCCGCAGGGCGCGCTGGCGGTCGAGTACTACCAGACGCTGGCCGGCACCGCCCGCTGGGACGAGGCCCGGCGCGGCCTCGAACGGCTGGCCCAGGCCGATCCGGATGACGTGCGCACCCGCCTGGCGCTGGCCAAGGTGCTGAGCTACCGCGAGCCCAGCCGCCGCGACGCCATCGCCCGGCTCGCCACCCTGAGTCAGACGCCCGATGCGGGCGGCGTGGTGTCGGCGACAACGCCCAGCCCGGCCCAGCGCCAGGAGGCGCGCGAGGCCTGGCGCCAGTCGCTGCTGTGGTTGACCCTGAAGCCCACCGACAGCGCGCTGCTGCGCGATCACCTGGAACAGGCTGGCGAGGACAGCGCCGTGCGTGGTCGGCTCGACGAGCTGCTCAAGGGCAGCGACGAGGCCCGCCGCATGGCCGAGGCGCGCGAACGCGACCCGCTGGTGCGCAGCCGCCGGCAAGGCTTCGACGCCTTGCAGGGCGGTGAGCTGGACGCCGCCGCCGAACGCTTCACCAAACTGCTGCAGGCCCGCCCGAAGGACAGCGATGCGCTCGGTGGCCTCGGCGTCGTGCGGCTGCGGCAGGCCCGTTACGGCGAGGCCCGCGAGCTGCTCGGACAGGCCGTGGCGCTCAGCGGCGACGCCCGCAGCCCTTGGCACAAGGCCCATGTCAACGCCCAGGTCCGCGTGCTCTTGCAGCAGGCCGAGACCGCCCGCAGCGCCGGCCGCCACCAGACCGCGCTGGACACGCTGCGGCAGGCCACCGTGCTCGACGCCCGCGACCCGCTGCCCTGGGTCGAGGCCGGCGACGTGCAGGCCGAACTGGGCCACTGGGCCGCCGCCGAGGGCCACTACCGGACCGCGCAGGCGCTCGAACCGCCCCAGCCGGATGCCTGGCGGGGCTGGGTCCGGGCGATGCACGCCCAGCGCCGTGGCGACGAGGCCCGGGTGGCGATCGACGCACTGCCCGACACCCGCGCCGGCGCCATCGGCGGCCGCGAGCCGCTGCTGGCCATGCTGCTGCAGCAAGACGCCGCGCAATCGCAGCAGCGCGGCGAGCTGGCCCGGGCCGAGTCGCAGCTCGACGAGGCCCTGCGCCTGAACCCGCAGGACCCGTGGTTGCGCCTGAGCCTGGCGCAGCTGCTGACGGCCCAGGGCCGGACAGAGGACGCACGCTGGCTGATGGACGACCTGGCCGCGCAGAACCCGCGCCGCGCCGATGCCTGGTGGGCGCTGGCGCAGTGGCAGGCCGACCTGCAGCAGCCGGCCGCCGGCCTGCAGGCGCTGGACCGCATCGCACCGGCCGACCGGCGTCCCGAGATGGCCCGCTTGCACCGCCAGCTGCGCGTGCAGCTCGGGCTGGCGCAAGCGCGCGAGCTGGGCGCTCAAGGCCAGAGCGTGGCCGCCCTGGCCGCCCTGCAAAGGGCTCAGACCGATGCCGGACGCGAGCCCGAGCTGCTCGCCAGCGTCGGCAACGCCTACGGCGAAGCCGGCCAGACCGCCCGCGGCCTGCAGCTGCTGCGCACCGCCCTGTCGCAGGAACGCGGCCAGGCGGGCACACGCGACCCGGGCGCGCGGCTGCAATACGCCCAGTTGCTCGACAACGCCCGTCAGGACAGCGAACTTGCCGGCCTGCTGCCGATGCTGGCCAGCCAGCCGCTGAGCCCCAGCCAGCGCGACCAGCTCGACGGCCTGCGCGTGGGCCTCACGCTGCGCCAGGTGGACCGGCTGCGCGAAGCCGGCGACACCGCCGGTGCCTACGAGCAGCTCGAACCGCTGTTGAACGAACGCCCGGGCGACGTCCGTCTGGCGCTGGCACTGGCACGGCTGCACGTCGCGGTCGGCGATCCGGCCCAGGCGCTCGATGTGGTCGACGCGGTGCTGGCGAGCGAACCGGCCAACCTCGACGCCTGGCTGGCCCGCGCCAGCGCGGCGACCGCCGCCGACGATGCGGCGCTGGCGCTGGCCTCGCTGGAAGAGGCCAGCCGCCTGTCGCCGAACAACCCGCGCGTGCTGGCCGAATATGCCCGTCACCACCGCGCCCGTGGCGAACTGCGGCTGGCGGCCGACTACCTGCGTGCAGCCATCGCCGCGCAGCGGCCGGCCGGCACCCGCGCGCCGCTGCGGCGCGGCCTGGGGGATCGCAGCAACGACCGGATCACCGAACCGGCCCTCGACCGCCCGGCCGAGCCGTCCCGCGCCTGGGGCCGCCCGATCGCCAGCGACCTGCCCCCGGCCATGCCGGCGCTGGAGCCGCTGCTGTCGGCCCCGACGGCGGCCAGCGGCTCGACCTCCGCCCAGGCGCTGGGTCATCAGCCCCCGACACGGCCGCTGCGGGGCAGCATCGGCACCGCCACGGGCTCGCCGCAGACCGGTCAGGGCGGCACCGGCAGCCTGGGAACCAGCAGCCTGGGCACCGCCACCGACGCCTGGTTGCGCGGCGCCGGGGCCGAGCCAGCGGCTGGCGCCCCGACGGGCAACGGCCTGGCGAACGCGCCGCGCGACGAGGTGCGCGCCTGGGACGCCGGTCCGCGCCCGTCACGCAGCCCCGCACCCAGCCTGGCCAGCCCGAACGACCTGCTCGCCGATCTGCCACCGACCGGTGCCGGTCGCCCCGACCCCAGCGGCATGGCAGCGCCACGATCCGTTCAAACGGCCGCCCCGCTGGTCGCCACCAGCCCGCTGGTCAACACGAGCCCGCTGGCGGTGACACCCCGCAGCGCCCTGCCCAAGGGCCTGAACGACGAACTCGCCGAGGTGCTGGCCGAACGGGGCTCGCGTGCCTTCGAAGGTGGCGCGGCCCTGCGCTGGCGCAGCGGCGACAGCGGCACCTCGCAGCTGGTCGACCTGCGCGCGCCGGTCGGCTTCCAGACGCCGGTGGGCGACGTCGGCCGGCTGACGCTCCAGGCGGTGCCAACGATGCTCGAAGCCGGCGCGCCCGGTCAGGACGACGACGCCGCAGGCCGCTTCGGCAGTCAGGCGCTCGGCGGCACACGCAGCGCCGAATCGGTCAGCGCCTCCGGCGTCGGCCTGAGCATCGGTCTGGCCGGCCGCATGCTGGCCGGCGACATCGGCGTCACGCCGCTGGGCTTCCCGGTCGTCAACGTGGTCGGCGGCCTGCGGGTCGGCGGCCTGTGGGGCAACCGGCTGGGCTATGGCGCGGAGGTCTCGCGCCGTGCCGTCACCGACAGCGTGCTGTCCTGGGCCGGCGTGCGCGACCCGCGCACCGGTCAGGTCTGGGGCGGCGTGACCGCCACCGGCGTGCAGGGCTCGCTGAACTGGCGCGGCGACGACGGCTTGCAGCTGCTGGCCCGCGCCGGGGTCCACCTGCTGGCCGGCGAGGGCGTGCGCAACAACAGCCGCATCGAGCTGGGTGCGGGCACGCGCTGGCGCAGCATCGACGAGCCGGGGCGCCGCCTCGAATGGGGCCTGGACCTGAACTACACCCACCACGCCGAGAACCTGCGCCACTTCACGCTCGGCCACGGCGGCTACTTCAGCCCGCAGCAGAGCATCACGCTGTCGGCCCCGATCGCCCTGATGGGCCAGCGCGCCGGACTGCGCTGGGGCCTCAACGTGGCCCCGGGCCTGCAGGCCTGGCGCGAAGACAGCGCCCCCTACTACCCGCAGGACGGCGCCGCCCAGCAGCAGCTGAGCAACGCGGTCACGCTCGGTCAGGCGACGTCGGCGACGCATGTGGGCCGCAGCTCGATCGGCCTGAGCATCGCGCTGCAGGGCGCGGCCGAATACCGCCTCGGCCCGCAGCTCGCGCTGGGCAGCCGGCTGGCGCTGGACAACGCCGCCGACTACACGCAGATGAGCGGCGGCCTCTACCTGCGTGTCAGCCTCGACCCGGACAGCGTCGCATCGCCGCTGCGCATGCCGGGATCGATGCTGGATTGAGGCGGCGGCGCGGCGGGTCTAGAGTGGCGGCGCGATGACCGCCCCGCGCCCGTCCCCCGCCCTGCCCCGGATCGACCCGGGCCGCTGCACCGGCTGCGGCTGGTGCGTGCCGACCTGCCATGTTCACCTGCTGTCGCTGCAGGTGTCGGGGCCGGAAGGCCGCAAGACGTCGACGCTGCGCGATCCGCAGGACTGCACGGGCTGCGCCAAATGCGCCGTGCGCTGCCCCTTCGACGCGATCGCGATGGTGCGGCGGCGCAGCCCGCCTCAGGGCTGAGCGGCCGCGCCGTGCAGCAGCGCCGACAGGCCGGCCAGCCCGATCGGCGGCTCGGCTTGCCAGGGAACGACATGCAGCCGCCGGGCCAGCGCCGGATCGCCGGGCTCGCCCTTGTGCCCCGGGTCCGTGATGCGGGCGATCTGCGCGCGTTCACCGGCCAGGCGGGCGGCCAGCAGCGGGTCGCGCGTGCCGGCGGCCAGCACGCTCTTGTTGAGCACCCAGGCCCAGGGCTCGATGCCGGCGCGGCGCAGGTCGGCCTGCAGCGCGGCGGCCTGCGAGACCGGCGTGGGCTCGGGCAGGGTCACCAGCAGTACGCGGGTGTGCGCGTCGTCCTGCAGCCGCATCAGCGGCGTGACGACCCGGGCGGCGCCGTGGCCCTCGAACTCGCGCAGCATCTGGCGGTGGTAGGCGCCGGTGGCGTCCATCAGCAGCAGCGAGTGGCCGGTGGGCGCGGTGTCGAGCACGACGAAGGCGCTGCGGCCCTCGCCGACCAGGCGCGAGAAGGCGTGGAAGACGGCGACCTCCTCGGTGCAGGGCGACTGCAGGTCCTCCAGCATCAAGGCGCGCTGCGCCTCGTCAAGCTCGCCGGCACGCGCGGCCATGATCTTGTCGATGTAGCGCTGGGTCTCGACGCGCGGATCGATGCGGTCGACCCGCAGGCCCGGCACCTCGGCGGCCAGCGTGCCGGCCAGGTGGGCGGCCGGATCGGTGGTGCTCAGGTGCACGCCATGGCCCCGTCGCACCAGCCCCAGCGCAATGGCAGCGGCGAGCGTGGTCTTGCCCACGCCGCCCTTGCCCATCACCAGGATCAGGCCGTGGCCGGGCTGCGCCAGCTGGTCGACCAGCGCGTCCAGATCGGGTCCGGCCGCCTCGCGGCCACCGTCAGGCGCGGCCGGCCTCGCCGGGGCCGGGCTGTCGTCGCGCAGCAGCGCGCGCAGCGCCGGCAGGCCGACGGTGTCGAAGGCGCGCAGAGGGACGTGGTCCTGCCGCAGGGCCTGCAGCACGGCTGGCAAGTCGGCCAGGGCCTGCTGGCCGACAGCCTCGAAGGAGCGCGCGACCGGGTCGTCCGGCACGCTGGCGTGGAAGACGCCGTTGACGACCAGTCGCTGACGCAGCAGGCCCAGCGCCTGCAGCTCTGTGGCGGTGCGGGCGGCCTCGGCGATCGCGCCGGCCTCCGGCCGCGTGACCAGCACCACCGTGGTCGCCGCTGCATCGGTCAAGGCGGCGAGCGCGGCCTGGAAGCGGGCCTCCTGCATCTTCAGGCCGGAATGCGGACCGAGGCAGGAGGCCCCCCGGTCGTTGCCGGCCAGGAAGCCGCTCCAGGCCTGCGGCAGGCTCAGCAGGCGCAGCGTGTGGCCGGTCGGCGCGGTGTCGAACACGACATGCTCGTAGCCCGCTGCCTCGTCCCCGGCCAACAGCGCGGCGAACTCGTCGAAGGCTGCGATCTCGGTGGTGCAGGCGCCGGAGAGCTGCTCGCGCACGGTCGCCTGGCCTGCCGGATCGACCCCTTCGGCGGCCAGCCGGTCCAGCACGCGGGCCCGGTAGGCCTGGGCCGCCGCGTCCGGATCGATGTTGAGGACCGCCAGCCCCGGCGCGCCGGGCACGGGCACAGGCTGGTTGCGCAGTGGCACGCCCAGCATCTCGTCAAGGTTGGATGCGGCGTCGGTGCTGACCAGCAGCACACGCCGCCCGGCATCGGCCAGCGCCAGTGCGGTGGCGGTCGAGACGGAGGTCTTGCCCACGCCGCCCTTGCCGGTGAAGAACAGGTGGCGGGTCAGGTGCCCAAACAGGTCCAGCGTGGGCAGGTCCCGCGTGGGCAAGGGGTGTTCGACGGCAACGGTCATGGCGGATGTCCGGTGGGAGGGCCCCCAGCCTGCACCCGTGCCAACGGCGCGGCCTTGCGGCGGGTCAGCCCACGTCGAAGAACATCCGGCTGACATGCCGACGCCGTTCGCCGGGTCGCAGCACGACGTCCGGCCAGTGCGGCGGCGCGACCGGGTGGTTGGGGCTGTCGGGCAGGTACTGCGGCTCCAGCGCGATGCCGGCGTGGGCCGGGTAGAGGGTGCCGTCGCGCGCCGGCAGGCCGGTCAGCCCCTGCCCGCTGTAGACCTGCAGCGCCGGCAGGTCGGTGGCCAGCGACAGGGCCACCCGGCCGTCGGACGACAGCAGGCGCACGGCGGCGCGCAAGGCATCGGCGCAGGCGGGGTCCAGCGCCAGCGCGTGGTCGAAACCGCGGCCGAGCTGCAGCGCCGGTTCGGCGGCGATGGCCTGGTCGAGCCGGCGCAGCTCGCGCAGGTCGAAGCCGGTGTCGTCGACCGGCTCCAGCTCACCTGACGGCAGCAGGTCGGCCCCCACCGGCAACCACGCGGGCGCGAGCACCTGCAGGTGGTGCTGCAAGACGTTGCGCGTTGCCTCGCCGGCATCGCCGTCGAGGTTGAAGTAGGCGTGGTGGGTCAGGTTGACCGGGCAGGCGCGGGTGGTGGTGGCCTCGAAGGCGATCTCCAGCGCCAGCTCCTGGCCGAGCGTGTAGCTGACGCGGGCCTGCACCTCGCCGGGCCAGCCCTGGTCTCCGTCGGGCGAGACCAGCGTCAGCACCAGCCGCTGCGGGGTGTGCGATTCGACCGTCCAGGTGCGGCGATCAAAGCCGTCCGGGCCGCCATGCAGCTGGTTCGGGCCTTCGTTGGCGGCCAGTTCGACGGCTTGCCCGTCGACCATGCAACGGCTGTCGCGGATGCGGTTGGCGTAGCGGCCGACGGTGGCGCCGAGGTAGGCCGGCTGGGCCTCGTAGGCGGCCAGGCTGGCGCCGCCCAGCAGCAGCTCGCGGCGTGTGCCTTCCATCATCGGCACGCTGCAGGAGACCCAGGTCGCCCCACGGTCGAGCACCTGCACGCGCAGGCCGGCGGCGTTTTCGAGCGTGTAGAGGCGGGCGGGGGCCCAGGGATCGGGGGACGTGTCGTGGCTCATGCGCTGGGGCGTTCGGGGGTGGGGGTTGACGGTGTTCAGCCCAGCAGGCCCTCGGCCTGCAGGCGCTGCAGCACGGCGGCGATCGAGGGCTGGTCGTTGTCGCCGCAGACCTCGTCGGCGCGCTCGCGCACCGCCGCCGGGGCGTTGGCCATCGCGACGCCGTGGCCCATGGCCATCAGCATCGAGACGTCGTTGTGGTTGTCGCCGAAGGCCACGACCTGGTCGGCATCGAGGCCCCGGCTGGCCAGCCAGTGCAGCAGGCCGCTGGCCTTGCTGTGGCCGGGCCGGCCGATGTCCAGCCGCAGCGGGCCGGTCTGCACCGTGCCCAGGCCCAGCTCGGCTTCGACGCCACGGGCGAAGGCCGGCAGCGCGGCCGGGTCGACATGGCTGACCGCGATCTTCCAGACTCGCTCGGCCTGCGTCAGCACCGGCGCGAGGTCGTCGACACGCTCGAAGCGCGGCCGCAGCGCGTCGGGCAGGGTCTCGGCCCAGGCCATGACTTCGTCGAGCACCGGCTCGCCGGTCTCGAAGCAGAAGCGGTCGCCGAGGTAGGCCAGCGCGTGCAGGCCGTCGCGCCGCACCCGTTCGAGCAGGGCCAGCCGGTCGGCCACCGGCAGCGGCTCGCCGCGCAGTGGCGTGTCGCTGACGTAGTCGTGCAGGTAGATGCCGTTGCAGCAGACCGCCGGGGTGTCGAGCCCCAGCCGCTGGTGGTAGGCCCGTGCGGCGATGTGGTGGCGGCCGGTCACCAGCACGACCTCGATGCCACGCTGGCGGGCCGCCTGCAGGGCGTCGACGTTGGCCGGCAGGATCTGCATGCGCTCGTCGAGCAGCGTGCCGTCGAGGTCGAGGGCGATCACCCGGAAGGGCGATCGGCGGGCGGCGGTCAGGGACAGGGTGGACGGCATGGCGGCCTGCGGACGGCAAAGGTCGCGCATCGTAGCCAAGGCCCGTGGCGGCAGGGCCCGCCCGCTCAGCGCTCGTTGACCCGCCACGCTTCCTGCAGGGCCGGCGGCAGCGCGAAGGCTTCCTGGCCCCACTCGGGATGCTGCTTCCAGATCGCGCGGGTGAAGTAGTGGAACAAGGCCTGCGAGAAGCGCCGCACGATCGTCAGCTCCTTGAGGACCTCCACCACGTCGATGACGGCGTTGGCGATCTTGGCGAAGACGGCCTCGGCCTCGTTCTCGCGCTTGTCCTGGTGCACGCCCAGCAGCGCGGCGTCCTCGTCGCCCATGAGCTGGCACAACATCATTTTTGGCAGCGGGTCGAGCGGGCCGGGCAGCGTCTGGACCATCCATTCCAGCATCGCGGCGGTCAGCGCCTGGCCTTCCGGCGAGGCGCCGCGGCGGCGTGCCTTGATGCGCTCGAACAGCAGCTTGCCGTCCTCGTAGCTGTGCGCCAGCAGGTCGTCACGCACGCCCATGACGTGGCCGATCACGCTCCAGGTGTGCATGTAGGCCCGCTGCAGTTCCGGCGCCGGGTGGTAGCCCAGCCGCTCCAACGAGCGCAGACCGACGTAGGAGAAGGTCAGGATCACGAAGGCCATGGCCTCCTGGTTGATCGGCTCGCCGTGGGCCATGTTCCAGCGCGGCTGGCGCGGCGTGCCGGCGGCCTGTGCGGTCATGGCAGCGCGGTAGTCCGAGCGCAACAGGTGGCGCACCGCCGCATGCATCAGCCGCACGCGCTGGGCGCAGCGCAGGCCCAGCCCGCCGGTGGTCATGCCGCCGGGCTGCATGACGGTGACGATCATGTAGGCGGTCTCGAAGATGCGCCGCTCCACATGCTGGAGCAGCTGGGTGGTCGAGGCCAGCACCGGCGCGTCCATCGCATCGAGGTAGCACTCGGGCAGGCTGGCGCAGCACAACACGGTCGAGGACAGCGTGCCGTGGCTGGAGAAGAACTCCTCGCAGGCCACGATCAGCTGCGGGTCGGCCCAGTCGGGCAGCACCGCCGTCTCGGCCATGTACTGGTCGACCAGGGCCTGGATGGCCGGATCCAGCGGGCGGTCCGGCCGCGACAGGTTGGCCAGCAAGCGGTTGACGCCGCTGATCGCGTCGGTCTCATAGATGCGGGCGACGACCGCGTCGGCGATCGGATCGGCCTCGGCGCGCATCGCCTGCAGGTGCTCGTCGGTCCAGCGTTCTTGGCTCATGGTCGGGTCTTCGGGTCAGGGTCGTGGGAAGGAACGGATCGCGGTGACGCCCCGGCTCAGGTCGGGCGACGTGCCCGGGCCAGCGCCAGCGCCTGCTGCAGGCTGCGGGCCTGTTCGAGGTCGGGCGTTGCGGTGGCGTCGGGGATGGCGGCCAGCACATCGTCGAGCAGGGCCTGGGCCGCATGCAGGTCGCCGCGAGCGGCCAGCAGCGGTGCCAGCCCGCAGGCCGAACGCAGCGCAAAGACGCGGTTGCCCTGGCGCTGCGCCAGCGCCAGGGCGCGGCGGTAGCGGCGTTCGATGTCGTCCAGCGCGGCATGGTCGGCCGGCTCGCCACCGCGCAGGCGGTCGAGCCGGATCTGCGCCTCCAGGCGCTCGATCTCGGCCGACATGAAGGACTCGCCGCCGGCGTCGATCACCTGGCGGGCCTCGTCGAGCCGGGCCAGCGCCCGCTCGGCCGCGCCCTGGCCGGCTTCGACCTCGGCCAGCAGCACGAGGAAGAAGGGCACCACCATGCCGCTGCCGATGCTGCGGTAGGTCGCCAGCGCCTCCTCGATGTGCTGCGCGCCAGCAGCCGACTGGCCCTCGTCGACCAGGGCCCGGCCGGCAAAGATCGAGCCCCAGACGGTCCAGAAGCCGAGCGACTGCGCGCTCGACAGCTCGATGGTCGCGGTGGCGTGGTCGGCCATGGCCTCGGGCTCGCGCCGGTAGGCGTCCAGCCAGGTCGCGCAGCCCAGCGCATAGGCGTGGCTGAAGGGGTGCTTGAGCTCGCCGGCCAGCGTCACCGCCTGACGGGCATGGCTCAGGCCGGCGCGGGTCTCGCCGCGCAGGAACAGCACCATCGCGGCGACGGCGCGGGCGGTCACGCCCACGTCCTGACCGGTCAGGTGGGCCTGGCCGCGGTGGCGCTCGGGCACGTACTGCGCGATCGAGGCCGACAGCAGCGCCTGCGCGCTTTCGAGCCGGCCCATGTAGTAGTGGCTCAGGCCGAGCGCGAAGTCGGCCTCCAGCCGCAGCGAGGCGCTGCCCATGTCGACCGCGATGCCGGACATGCGCTCGGCGAACTCGATGGCGCGGTGCTGTTCGCCCTTGACCAGGTAGAAGGCCCACAGGCCCCAGACGACCCAGAACAGCTGCGGGTTGGGCCCCACCCGCTCGGACAACACCTGGGCGCGCTGGTAGACGGTGGCGACGGCCGGCGCGGCCCAGCCCTGCTGGATCGTCAGGGCCACGCCCAGCGTCGACAGCAGCGCCAGTTCGAGCCGGTCACGCTCGGCCGATGCCGGCAGCAGCGCGATCGCGTCCAGGCCATGGCGCAGATGGCTCTCGGCTTCGGTGGTGGCCGATGAGGCCAGGGCCTGCTGGCCCGCCTGCAACCAGTGCGGCAGGGCCTGGGCGTGCTGGCCGGCCTTGGTCCAGTGCTGGGCGATGCGTTCGGGGAAGGCCGCCCCGCCCACGCCGGACTGCAGCGCCAGCGCGATGCGCTCGTGGTAGGCCTGCCGGGTGCGGCGCAGCAGCGAGTCGTAGGCGGCGTCCTGGATCAGCGCGTGCTTGATGGTGAAGCCGCCGTCGGTGGCGAACACGATGCCCTCGCCGATCAGCTGCTCGACGCCGGTGGTGAGCAGGCGCTCTTCCTCGGGCAACACCGCCAGCAGCAGCTCGAAGGTCCATTCGCGGCCGATGCAGGCGCCCAGCTGCAGCACGCGGCGGGCTTCGGGCTGGATGCGGTCCAGCCGCGCCATCAGCAAGTCCTGCAGCGAGGCCGGCACCATCGACTCGGGCAACGGGCCGTCGATCTCGTAGCCACCGGCCGACTCGCGCAGCGCCCCCGAGTCCAGGAACATGCGCGTCATTTCCTCGACGTAGAGCGGGTTGCCGTCGGTCTTGTCGACCAGCAGCGACAGCAGCTTGGCCGGCAGCCGCTTGTTGCCGACGACGCGGTGGATCAACGTCTCGGTGTCGGCCGCCGACAGCACGTTGACGGGGATCAGCGTCAGGTGCTCGCCATAGAGCCAGGGCGGCGAGAAACCGGGCCGCGAGGTCATCAGCAGCAGCAGCCGGCTGGACGGCAGCTCGCGCAGCAGGTTGCCCAGCAGCTCCAGCGTGGTGCTGTCGACCCAGTGCAGGTCCTCGACGACCATCAGCGTCGGCCGCAGCGAACGTCGGGCGGCGCCCGAGGTCAGCAGCGTGACCAGCGCCACCAGGGTCTTCTGCTTCTGCGTCATCGGGTGCAGGCCAAGCGGCTCGTAGCCCGATTCCGGCGCCAGCCCGAACAGCCGCGCCAGCAGCGGCAAGGCGGTGTCAAGCTCGCAGCCGTGGCGCTGCAGTTCCTCACGCAGGGCGGCCAGCGCCAGCTGAGGCGTGGCGGCCTGCTCGATGCCCAGGCGCTCGCGCATCGCCGCGACCAGCGGGTAGAGCGCCGTGTGGGCGTAGTCGGGCGAGCAATAACACTCGACGATGTCGCAGGCCCCGTCGCCGATCGAGGCCCGGAACTCCGACAGCAGACGCGACTTGCCCACACCCGGATCACCGGTCAGCAGCACGGCGTGGCCGGGGCTTTCCTGTGCCGCGACCCAGGAAGACGCCAGGGCGGCGATCGCGCTGGCCCGGCCGACATAGGGCGCGCGGTGCTGCTGGGCGGCCGCCTCCAGACGGTCGCGCGCGCCGCTGGCGGACTCCACCCGGTAGGCCTCGATCGGCTCGGCGATGCCCTTGAGCACCTGCCGGCCCAGGCTGCTCATCTGGAAGAAGCCGGCCACCAGGCGCTGCGTGACCTCGCTGACCACGACCGTGCCGGGCTCGGCGATCTGCTGCAGACGGGCCGCGACGTTGGGCGTGTCGCCCAGCGCCAGCCGGCCGATGCCGGCGCTCGCATCCGGGTCGCCGACCAGCGTCAGCCCGGTGTTGACCGCGATGCGCACCTGCAGGTCGACGCCGTGGCGGGCCCGCGCCAGCGGTGCCAGGCTGGCGATGGCCTGCACGATGTCCAGGCCGGACTGCACCGCGCGGCGCACGTCGCCCTCGTGGGCCACCGGGTAACCGAAATACACCACGATGCCGTCGCCGTGGAACTGCGCCATGGTGCCGCCGTGGCGTTCGATCACGGCCGCACAGGTGTCGCGGTAGCCGCGCACCAGCTCGCGCAGATCCTCCGGGTCAAGCCGCCGGGCCATTTCGACCGAGCCGACCAGGTCGCAGAACATGACCGACATGTGGCGGCGCTCGCCAATGTCATCGGCCTCGGCCGGACGGCCCCAGCCGGTGTGGAGCGGGGTCAGCGGCGCGGGCGTGGTCAGGGCGGCGGGTGATGTCGGCAGCGCCGCCGGGCGCGTCAGCCCGCTGGCGCTGGCCAGCGCCAGGCCGCAGCCATGGCAGAAGCGCGCGCTGGCTTGCACCGGCGTCTCGCAAGCCGGGCAGGCCAGGTTCTGCGGGGCTCCGCAGTCCGAGCAGAACCGGGCGCCGTCGGCCAGTGGGGCAAGGCACTTGACGCAGTTCACGGGTGAGGCTCCAGGCGGGGAACGGCGCCGAAGGTGGGCGCCGCTTGAGACGAGGGCGGCTCGGTCCGGACCGGCGCCGCGCGGGTCGGCAGCACATAGGTCGGCGGCAGCTCGGGCAGCTCCCAGACGCGCAGGCCGGGCCACAGGTGGTGCTCGCGGTGGCGCAGCAGGATCTGCATCGGCTCATGGCCGAACACGCGCCGCCCGATCGCCACCAGCCAACGCGGCGCCGGCAAGGCATAGGTGCCGTGTTGGCCGTCGCGCTGGTGCAGCAGGTGGTGAAAGATGAAGCCGGACGCACCGATGGCCAGCCGCAACACCAGCCAGTAGGTCAGGAAGACCGGCGGGTTGAGCGCCGCGACGGCGACAAAGGCCAGCGCGCGCAGCCCGCCCTGCAGCGCCAGCGAACGGCTCAGGCCGTGGCGGGCGATCCAGCGCCAGGCCGAGCGCTCCGGCACGATCAGCGCTTGGCCCAGCGCGTGGGCATGGCTGCCGGCGATCTGGAACCACTCCGGGTCGTCCGGGCTGGCGCCGTGGCGGTGGTGGGCGAGGTGGATGGTGCGGTGCTCGCGGTAGCCCAGGCCGAAGGGCGTGTCGAAGATCATCGCCAGCTGGTGGAAGCCCGGCACCCGGCCGGCGCCGCGCAGGTGCATCAGCTCATGCAGCGCCAGCGCCAGCCGCACATAGACCAGCGGCACGACCGGCAGCAGCCAGACCGGCGCGAGCCAACCAGCCAGTGCCAGCGCCAGCACGGCATAGAGCAGCAGCGTCCAGGCCAGCGTGGCCCGCAGGTAGTGGCGGCCGGGGTCGGCGGCGCGCGCCTGTTGGCGCCGGGAGGCCGGGCGGATCTTCATGCCAGCACCTCGCCGGCCACGCCGCGCGGCGACAGCAAGGCGCCATAGGGCGCGCTGCCGAAGATCGCGGCATGCAGGCGGGCCCGCCAGTGCGCCGGGCCACGATCCAGCACGGCGGTGGCGAGGTTCTTGGCCGTCGTGCTCACCAGCAGGTTGCGCAGCAGCAGCGCCCGGCGCAGCTCCGGCGCGATCTGCTCGGCATGACGGCGGCGCCAGAGCGCGGCGGCGTCCGCGCCGCTGGCGGTGGCCTCGCCGATGGCGGCGGCGGCCAGCCGGCCGCTGATCAGGGCGTTGCCGATGCCGTCGCCTGTCAGCGGATCGGCCAACCCGGCGGCGTCGCCGATGCGCAGCACGCCCGCGTCGACGACCTGCTGGCGCCAGCCGCCGAGCACGACCGGGTAGCCGTGGCGGCGTGTTTCGCCCAGCCGGTGCGGCGCCAGCCGGCGCGCCACTGGGTTGTGTTCGAGGAAGTGCGACAGGTAGTCGGTCACGGTCGCGCCAGGCCGGCTGTCGCGCTGCCACAGCCCCACGCCGATGTTGAAGGTCAGCATCTGCGCGTCGATCTCGACCGGGAAGATCCAGCCATAGCCGCGCCGGTGCCGGGCATCGGTGTGCAGCGCCACCTCGTCGGCCAGCGCGACGGTGTCCGGGTGGTGGCGCACGGTCCAGTAGGTCCGCACGCCGACCGCATTGGCGCGCACCGAACCGGCCCCGCGGGCGTCGATCAGGTGTTCGAAGCCGGCCCACTCCGGATCGCTGCGGTCGACCCGGCGGACGGTGCGCCGGACCAGCCGGCAGCCGGCGCGCACCGCCTGGTCGACCAGCAGCGCGTCGAGGTGCTCGCGCCGGATGCAGCGGCCCTGGGGTGCGCTCGGATGCTCGCTGCGCCGGCCGTCGGGCGACACCAGGATGCTGCGCCGGACCTGCGCATGGCCGGGCACCAGCGCGTCCAGCGCATGCAGGTCCAGCCCGAGGGCGCCCAGCTCGCGCAGCGCGATGGGCGTCAGCCAGTCACCGCAGGTCTTGTCGCGCGGGAAGGCGGACTTGTCGAACAGCGTGACCGCATGGCCTTGCAGCGCCAGATGCCGTCCAGCCGCCGCACCCGATGGACCCGCGCCGACGATTGCAATGCAAGCCATACCGGAATCTCATCCACGGAGGTTGGGGGGCGCTGGGAAAGGTGCCAGGGGCAGCGCCGGGGCGGCGCCAGAGCGGCGGATGTCGGTGCGAGACCCAGAACAGGCCCCCGAACTGAGAAATAGTATCAGCGGCGCTTCGGTTTATCATCTTTGATGGTGCCTGAACGGGCCCGCGACCCTGCTGTCGCGTGCAAGATGACGCAAGCCGTCCACGTCCACCCCAGCCAGCCGCGAGTAGCCCGATGACGCACGACAACATCGCCCTGCTGAAGAACATGCCCGTGTTCGACCGGATCTCGGAGGGCGCGCTGGCCGTGGTCCTGTCCGAGTCCCGCACGATCCGCGTGCCGGCCGGCGACCACTTCTTCCTGCAAGGCGACGAGGCGCTCTACATGTATGTGCTCGTCAGCGGCGAGGCGAGCGTGCGCAAGTCGTGGACGGACCGCGAGCTGGAGGTGGGCCTGCTGCTGCCGGGCGACTGCTTCGGCGAGGTCGCGCTGATCTCGACCTCCGGCCGCAGCGCCACGGTGCGCGCCGTGACCGACTGCACCGCGCTCGAGATCTCGCCGCTGAACCTGCAGGTGCTGCGCGAACGCGACGTCGACCAGTTCATCGAGATCCAGATGAACCTCTCGCGCGAACTCTGCCGCCGCCTGTTGCTGTCGGACGCCAGCCGGATGCTCATCACCGAACCCCATCCCAAGACGGACGAGGGCGGGCTGAGCTGGCCGCTGCTGTCCTGACGATCGGCGACGGCCGGCGGCGTCAGCCGTCGACCGGCTGCGTGGGCGTGTCCAGCGTCAGCTGGTAGAGCGCCAGGTCCAGCCAGCGGCCAAACTTGAAGCCGACCTGCGGCAGGGTGCCGACCAGGCGGAAGCCCAGGCGCTCATGCAGCGCGATGCTGCCGGCGTTGCTGGCGTCGATGGCACCGATCAGCGCGTGGCGCTCAGCGCGCCGGGCGGCCTCGATCAGCGCCAACATGACCCGCAAGCCCAGCCCCCGGCCGCGGTGGTCGGGGTGCACATAGACCGAGTGCTCGACCGTGTACTTGAAGGCGGGGAAGGCCCGGAAGGTGCCGTAACTGCCAAAGGCCAGAAGCGTGCCGGCGGCGTCCTCGATGCCGATGACCGGGAAGCCGCCCTGGCGCTTGACGTCGAACCACGTGACCATGTTGGCCATGCTGCGCGGCTGGTAGTCGTACAGCGCGGTGGTGTGCACGATCGCGTCGTTGAGGATGGCGAGGATGGCCGGCGCGTGGCGCTCGAAGCTGCAGTCGACCAGGGTGTCGGTCTCGGTGGTATCGGTCGGTGCGGTGTCGGTCATCGTGAGGTTCCGGGTTCAGCGCCCCGGTCTCATCGGTCCAGGGCCGGACGCTTCGGGTCGAAGCGCCAACCGGGCACAAGGTACTGCATCGCGACCGCGTCGTCACGGGCTCCCAGGCCGTGACGCAGGTAGAGCTGGTGGGCCTTCTCGACCTCGACCATGTCCAGCTCGACGCCCAGGCCCGGCTTCTTGGGCACCTGCACATGGCCGTCGACGATGCGCAGCGGCTCGCGCGTCAGGCGCTGGCCGTCCTGCCAGATCCAGTGCGTGTCGATGGCCGTGACCTTGCCGGGCGCCGCCGCGCCGACGTGCGTGAACATCGCCAGCGACACGTCGAAGTGGTTGTTCGAGTGCGAGCCCCAGGTCAGGCCCCAGTCGCGGCAGGTCTGGGCGACACGGACCGAGCCGGCCATGGTCCAGAAGTGCGGATCGGCCAGGGGGATGTCGACCGACTGCAGGCTCAGCGCATGAGCCAGCTGGCGCCAGTCGGTGGCCACCATGTTGGTGGCCGTGGGCAGGCCGGTGGCGCGGCGGAATTCGGCCATGACCTCGCGGCCCGAATAGCCGTCCTCGGCACCGCATGGGTCTTCGGCATAGGCCAGCACGCCGCGCAGATCGCGCATCAGCCGGATCGCGTCCTTCAGCAGCCAGCCGCCGTTCGGGTCCAGCGTCACCCGGGCCTGCGGGAAGCGTTCGTGCAGCGCGCGCACGGCCTCGACCTCTTCGTCGCCGCGCAGCACGCCACCCTTGAGCTTGAAGTCGTTGAAGCCGTAGCGTGCCCTCGCGGCTTCGGCCAACCGCACGACCGCCTCGGGTGTCAGCGCGGCGTAGTGGCGCAGCCGCAGCCAGTCGTCGTCGGCATCGGGCTGGGCGTCGTAAGGCAGATCGGTGCGGGTCCGGTCGCCGACATAGAACAGGTAGCCGAGCATCTCGACCGCGTCGCGCTGCTGGCCTTCACCGAGCAAGGCCGCGACCGGCACGCCCAGGTGCTGACCGAGCAGGTCCAGCAGCGCCGACTCGATCGCGGTGACCGCGTGGATGGTGGTGCGCAGGTCGAAGGTTTGCAGGCCACGCCCGCCCGCGTCGCGGTCGGCAAACGTGCGTTGGACCTGCTGGATCAGGCGCTGCTGCGAGCCCAGCGGCTGGCCGACGATCAGCTCGGCCGCGTCCTCCAGCGTCTGGCGGATCTTCTCGCCACCGGGCACCTCGCCCACGCCGGTGCGGCCGGCGCTGTCGGTCAGCAGCAGCAGGTTGCGGGTGAAGAACGGCCCGTGCGCGCCGCTGAGGTTGAGCAGCATGCTGTCGCGTCCAGCCACCGGGATGACGCGCAGGGCGGTGATGCGCGGGGTGTCGCGGGGCGTGTCGCGGAGGTTGTCGATCGGGTTCATGGCCGGGTCCTGCTGAGCTTGGGAGGGTCAGTCGGCGGTGATCTTGCGGGTCTCGATCACGCGCTTCCAGCGGGCATGTTCCTGCTGCTGGAAAGCGGCGAACTGCTCGGGCGTGCTGGCGACGATCTCCAGTCCGGCGGAGGTGAACTGGGTGCGGATCTGGGCGTCGTTGATGGCCGCGACGAGCGCGGCGTGCATCTTGGCGCGGACATCGGCCGGCAGGCCCAGCGGTCCCACGACGGCCTGCCAGGAGGTCACCTCGACATGTCGCACGCCGGCCTCGCTCATCGTCGGGACATCGGGCAACACGGGTGAGCGCTTGCTGCCGGTCATGGCCAGGGCCCGCAGCTTGCCGGAGCGGATGTGCTGGATCACCGAGTTCACGTTCTGGAACGAGGCGTCGACCTGCGCGCCCAGCAGGTCGGAGATCGCGGGGCCGCCGCCCTTGTAGGGCACATGCACGCCAGAGGTGCCGCTCTCGAGCCAGAACAGCTCGGCCGTGAGGTGGTCGCTGGAACCGTTGCCGGACGAGGCAAAGCTCATCTTGTCCGGATTGGCCTTCAGGTGCGTCACGACATCGGCCAGGCTGCGGTGCGGCGAGCTTGCAGGCACCACCAGCACATTGGGCGCCTGGACCGCGACGGTGAGTGTGTCGAAGTCTTTCAATGGGTCGTAGGCCAGGCCCTTGAGCAGGTGGGGCACGACCACCAGCGGGCCGAGCGACGTGACCAGGAAGGTGTAGCCGTCGGCCGGCGAGCGCTTGACCGCTGCCGCACCGATCGTGCCGGTCGCGCCGGCCTTGTTCTCGACCACGAAGGTCTGGTTGAACGCCTTGCCCAGGGCGGGCGCCAGCGCACGGGCGACGCTGTCGGTCGATCCGCCGGGCGGGAACGGCACCACCAGCGTCACCGGGCGGGCCGGCCAGGTCTCGGCCATGGCGGCACTGGCCAGGGACAGCCCGAGCGTGAGGGCGGTCAGGAACTTCTTCATGGGGTCGGTCCTTTCGGAGAGGTTGGAACCGGCCTTCATGCCGGTAGCGCTACCAAAGTGGACCGAATGGTAGCGCTACCGATCGAGCCTCACCAGACGCTCGATCTCCGGGTCTACCCGGATCAGACGCTCTCGCGCTCGGCGATGGAGAAGCCGATGTCGACGATGCGGGACTCGACCGGCCGGCCCTCGGCGCGCTCGACGATGAAGCGTGCGGCCTGGCGGCCGATCTCGGCGCCGTTGATGCGCACGGTGCTCAGGGCCGGGTGCAGGTCGGCGGCGAACTCGAGGTCGCCAAAGCCGATGACGGCCAGCGCCTCGGGCACCGCCAGGCCACGCGACTGGGCCTCGGTGATGACGCCGAGTGCCAGCATGTCGGAGCTGCAGAAGACGGCGTCGACATCCGCACCCGCCTGGAGCAGTTCGCTCAAGGCGGCCCGGCCACTGCGCAAGGTGGTCGGCGCCGGGACGATCACGTGGCGGACCTCTGGCAGGCCCAGTGCCTGGGCCGCAGACGCAAAGGCGTCCTCCCGTCGGCGCGCCCGTTCGTCGTCGCCGGAGACGATGGCCAGCCGGCGCCGGCCGCGTCCATGCAGGTGTTCAGCGACCCGACGGCCGACGTCGACGTGCGAGAAACCGACCAGCATGTCGATGGGCGTGGGCGTGAGATCCCAGGTCTCGACCACCGGGATGCCGGCGGCCACCAGGCGGCGTCGGCCTTCCGGCGTGTGCAGGATGCCGGTCAGCACGATGCCGTCCGGGCGACGGCCGATGATGGCTTCGAGCAATGCGTCTTCCCGCTGCGGGTCGTAGCCCGACTGGCCCAACATCAACTGGTAGCCGCTGGCGGCGAGGGTCTCGGTCAAGGCCTGCACCGAGGCGAGGAAGACCGAGCCGGCGATGGTCGGCACAACCGCCGCGATGAGTCGGCTGCGGGCCGAGGCCAGCGCACCCGCCGTGCGGTTGGGCACGTAGCCGGTCCGCGCGATGGCGTCGCTGACCTTGCGCAGCACCTCGGCCGAGACCTGCGTGGGGGTGTTGACCGCCCGCGACGCCGTGATCGGCGCAACGCCCGCGATCCGGGCCACGTCATGCAAGGTCACCGCGCCACTGCCCCGGCGTGACCTGCGCGGTGTCTCCCCGTCCTTCACGCCATCGCTCGTCATGGCGGAATTCTAGGGCGGTGCCAGACCCGCCTTTGGCAGCGCTACCGTCCCCCACCCAACGCTGCGTGCCCACGCGGCGACCCCACACCGCGAACACACGCAAAAAAGCCACCGCGAGGGTGGCTTTGCTGCTTCGAGAACTACCGCTCTCGACATGTATTCTTGGTTGCGGAGGCAGGATTTGAACCTGCGACCTTTGGGTTATGAGCCCAACGAGCTACCAGACTGCTCCACTCCGCGACTGAGAAAGCTATTATGACTTGTTGCGCCGCAACACGCAAGCGTTCTTTCGGTAAAAGAAAAAGGGCCGCATGAGCGGCCCTTCGGGAGGCTGCCGATCGGGAGATCGGCAGCACGGGTCGAGGCGACTCAGTCGGCCGCTTCGCCCGCCGATGCGGCGTCGACGGCAGCCAGCGCGTCCTGCGCTTCCTGCATGGCGATCAGGCGGCGTTCCTGGTCGTCCATCTCGTCCTTCGCCTTGCGGGCCTGGTGGTAGGCCAGGCCGGTGCCGGCAGGGATCAGGCGACCGACGATCACGTTCTCCTTCAAACCCCGCAGCTCGTCGCGCTTGCCCATGATGGCCGCCTCGGTCAGCACCCGGGTCGTTTCCTGGAAGGAAGCGGCCGAGATGAACGAGTCGGTCGACAGCGACGCCTTGGTGATGCCCAGCAGCACGTCGGCATAGGTCGCCGGCAGCTTGTCTTCACCGCGCAGGCGGTCGTTGGTGTCGAACAGCTCGGAGCGCTCGACCTGCTCGCCCACGATGTAGGTCGAGTCGCCCGAGTTGGTGATCTGCACGCGGCGCAGCATCTGGCGAACGATCACCTCGATGTGCTTGTCGTTGATCTTCACGCCCTGGAGTCGGTAGACGTCCTGGACCTCGTCGACGATGTAGCGCGCCAGTTCCTCGACACCCAGCAGGCGCAGGATGTCCTGCGGATCGGCCGGGCCGTCGACGATCGATTCGCCCTTGTTCACCACCTGGCCTTCGTGCACCAGGATGTTCTTTTCCTTGGGCACCAGCTCTTCGTAGACCTTGCCGTCCGGGTCGGTGATCTGCAGGCGGACCTTGCCCTTGGTCTCCTTGCCGAAGGACACCGTGCCGGTGATCTCGGCCAGGATGCCCTTGTCCTTGGGCGTGCGGGCCTCGAACAGCTCGGCCACACGCGGCAGACCGCCGGTGATGTCGCGCGTCTTCTGGCCTTCGACCGGGATACGGGCCAGCACCTCGCCGGGCATCACGTCCTGGCCGTCGCGGACCTGGATCAGCGAGCCGATCGGGAAGCCGATCGTCACCGAGTGGTCAGTGCCGGGGATCTTGATTTCCTGTCCGGCAACGTCCAGCAGCTTGACCTGCGGGCGCACGATCTTGGCGGCACCACGGCGCTTCGGGTCGATGACCACCAGCGTCGACAGGCCGGTGACCTCGTCGACCTGCTTGGCGACCGTCACACCTTCTTCGACGTTCTCGAAGGTCAGGTGACCTGCGAATTCCGTGATGATGGGGCGGGTCAGCGGGTCCCAGTTGCCCAGCACGGTGCCAGCCTTGATGGTCTGGTCGGGCTTGACGTTCAGGGTTGCGCCGTACGGCACCTTGTGGCGCTCGCGCTCCCGGCCGTGCGGGTCGGTGATGACGATCTCGCCAGAACGCGAGATCACCACCAGTTCGCCCTTGGCGTTGGTCACGTAACGCATCGTGCTGTTGAAGCCGATGATGCCGTCCGACTTGGCGTCGACGCTGGAGGCAACCGCCGCCCGCGACGCCGCGCCGCCGATGTGGAAGGTCCGCATCGTCAGCTGCGTGCCCGGCTCGCCGATCGACTGCGCCGCGATCACGCCGACAGCTTCGCCGGTGTTGACCACGCCGCCGCGACCCAGGTCACGGCCATAGCACTTGGCGCACAGGCCGTAACGGGTCTCGCAGGTCAGCGGGGTGCGGACCTTGACCTCGTCGACGCCAGCGGCTTCGAGCACGTCCATCGCGTCCTCGTCGAGCATCTTGCCCGCGACGATCAGGGTTTCCTGCGTCTCGGGGTGGATGACGTCGATCGCGGTGACACGGCCGAGGATGCGGTCGCGCAGCGACTCGATGACCTCGCCGCCTTCGACCAGCGCGCGCATGTTGATGCCGTGGTCGGTGCCGCAGTCATCCTCGATGACCACGAGATCCTGCGTCACGTCGACCAGGCGACGCGTCAGGTAACCCGAGTTCGCCGTCTTCAACGCGGTGTCCGCCAGGCCCTTGCGGGCGCCGTGGGTCGAGATGAAGTACTGGAGAACGTTCAGGCCTTCGCGGAAGTTCGCGGTGATGGGCGTCTCGATGATCGAGCCGTCAGGCTTGGCCATCAGGCCGCGCATGCCGGCGAGCTGGCGGATCTGGGCCGCAGAACCGCGGGCGCCCGAGTCGGCCATCATGTAGATGGAGTTGAACGACTCCTGGTCCACCATCTTGCCGTTGCGGTCGAGCACCTTCTCCTTGGAGAGCTGCGACATCATGACCTTGCCGACCTCGTCGCCGGTCTTGCCCCAGATGTCCACGACCTTGTTGTAGCGCTCGCCGGCGGTCACCAGGCCGGAGACGTACTGCTGCTCGATCTCCTTGACCTCGTTCTCGGCGCGCTCGATCAGCTCGACCTTCTGCTTGGGCACGAGCATGTCATCGATGGCGATCGAAATGCCCGCGCGGGTGGCCAGCCGGAAGCCGCTCTGCAGCAGCTTGTCGGCGAAGACGACGGTCTCCTTCAGGCCGCACTTGCGGAAGGCGGTGTTGATCAGCCGCGAGATCTCCTTCTTCTTCAGCGCCTTGTTCATGACGCTGAAGGGCAGGCCCTTGGGCAGGATCTCGCTGAGCAGGGCTCGGCCGACGGTGGTGTGCGTGAGGGTGGTCTTGGGCGTGAAGCCTTCGCCGTCCTCGTTGCGCAGCCACTCGGTCAGGCGCACGCTGATGCGCGTGGTCAGGTCGACCACCGAGTTGTCCAGCGCGCGCTGCACTTCCACGGTGTCCGAGAAGATCAGGCCTTCGCCCTTGCCGTTGGTGCGTTCACGGGTCGCGTAGTACAGACCCAGCACGACGTCCTGCGACGGCACGATCGACGGCTCACCCGAGGCCGGGAACAGCACGTTGTTCGATGCCAGCATCAGGGCGCGCGCTTCCATCTGCGCCTCGATGGACAGCGGCACGTGCACGGCCATCTGGTCGCCATCGAAGTCGGCGTTGAACGCGGCGCAGACCAGCGGGTGCAGCTGGATGGCCTTGCCCTCGATCAGCACCGGCTCGAAGGCCTGGATGCCCAGGCGGTGCAGCGTCGGGGCGCGGTTCAGCAGGATCGGGTGTTCCTTGATGACTTCCTCAAGGATGTCCCAGACCACCGGCGTGCCGGACTCGACTTCCTTCTTCGCCTGCTTGATCGTGCTGGCGATGCCCATCGCCTCGAGGCGCGAGAAGATGAAGGGCTTGAACAGCTCCAGCGCCATCAGCTTGGGCAGGCCGCACTGGTGCAGCTTGAGGGTCGGGCCCACGGTGATGACCGAACGGCCCGAGTAGTCGACGCGCTTGCCCAGCAGGTTCTGGCGGAAGCGGCCGCTCTTGCCCTTGATCATGTCGGCCAGCGACTTCAGTGCGCGCTTGTTCGCACCGGTCATGGCCTTGCCGCGGCGGCCGTTGTCGAGCAGCGAGTCGACGGCTTCCTGCAGCATGCGCTTCTCGTTGCGCACGATGATTTCCGGCGCCTTGAGCTCCAGCAGACGGGCCAGGCGGTTGTTCCGGTTGATGACGCGACGGTAGAGGTCGTTGAGGTCGGAGGTCGCGAAACGACCGCCGTCCAGCGGCACCAGCGGACGCAGGTCCGGCGGCAGCACCGGCAGCACGTCCATGACCATCCAGCTCGGCTTGATGCCCGACTTCTTGAAGGCCTCCATCACCTTGAGGCGCTTGGAGTTCTTCTTGACCTTCAGCTCGCTGCCGGTCATGTCGTTGCGCAGCTTGTCGATCTCGACGTCCAGGTCCATCTCGGCGAGCAGTTGCTGCACGCCTTCGGCACCCATCATCGCGACGAACTCGTCACCGTACTCGCGGCGCTTCGTGTCGAAATCGTCCTCGGACATGATGCTGAACTTCTTCAGCGGGGTCATGCCCGGGTCGGTCACCACGTAGGCTTCGAAGTACAGCACGCGCTCGATGTCGCGCAGCGTCATGTCGAGCACCAGGCCCAGACGCGACGGCAGCGACTTCAGGAACCAGATGTGCGCGCACGGCGCGGCCAGGTCGATGTGGCCCATGCGGTCACGGCGGACCTTGGTCTGGGTCACTTCGACGCCGCACTTCTCGCAGATCACGCCGCGGTGCTTCAGGCGCTTGTACTTGCCGCACAGGCACTCGTAGTCCTTGATCGGGCCAAAGATCTTGGCGCAGAACAGGCCGTCACGCTCGGGCTTGAACGTCCGGTAGTTGATGGTCTCGGGCTTCTTCACCTCGCCGAACGACCAGGAACGGATCTTCTCGGGCGAAGCCAGCCCGATCTTGATCGCGTCGAAGTGCTCGTCCGGGGTGAACTGCTTGAACAGGTCCAGCAAACCTTTCATGGGGCTCTCCTATTCCCTGTGCTTAGTTGCGCTCGAGCTCGATGTCGATGCCGAGCGAACGGATTTCCTTGACCAACACGTTGAACGACTCGGGCATGCCCGCCTCGATCGAGTGCTCGCCCTTGACGATGTTCTCGTACACCTTCGTACGGCCATTCACGTCATCGGACTTCACGGTGAGCATCTCCTGCAGCACGTAGGCCGCACCGTAGGCTTCGAGGGCCCACACTTCCATCTCACCGAAACGCTGACCGCCGAACTGCGCCTTGCCGCCCAGCGGCTGCTGGGTGACGAGCGAGTACGGGCCGGTCGAACGGGCGTGCATCTTGTCGTCGACCAGGTGGTGCAGCTTGAGCACGTGCATGTAGCCTACCGTGACCGGGCGCTCGAACTGCTCGCCGGTGCGACCGTCGCACAGCCAAGCCTGGGTGCGCGTGGCGGTCAGGCCCTTGCGGGCGGCGATGTCGTCCGGATAGGCCAGCTTCAACATGCCGCGGATCTCTTCTTCCTTGGCACCGTCGAAGACCGGCGTGGCGAACGGCACGCCCTTGGCGAGGTTCGACGCCATTTCGAGCACTTCCGTGTCGGTCAGGTCATCGAGGGTCTCGGACTTGCCGCCGGACTGGTTGTAGAGCTCGTCCATGAACTTGCGGATCTCGGCCACGCGGGCCTGCTCCTGCAGCATGTCGCCGATGCGCTGGCCAATGCCCTTGCCGGCCCAGCCCAGGTGCACTTCCAGCACCTGACCGACGTTCATCCGCGAGGGCACACCCAGCGGGTTCAGCACGATGTCGGCAGGGGTGCCGTCGGCCATGTAGGGCATGTCCTCGATCGGGGTGATCTTGGAGACGACGCCCTTGTTGCCGTGGCGGCCGGCCATCTTGTCGCCGGGCTGCAGGCGGCGCTTGACGGCCAGGTAGACCTTGACCATCTTGAGCACGCCCGCGGGCAGCTCGTCGCCCTGCGTCAGCTTCTTGCGCTTCTCTTCGAAAGCGAGGTCGAAGCTGTGGCGGGTCTGCTCCAGCGAGTTCTTGATCGACTCCAGCTGGTTGGCGACATCGTCCTCGGCCGGGCGGATGTCGAACCAGTGGTACTTCTCGACGTCGGCCAGGTAGGCCTTGTCGATCACGGTGCCCTTGGTGATCTTGCGAGGGCCGCCGTTGGCGATCTTGCCGTTGAGCAGCTTCTCGATCCGGTCGAAGGCGTCGGCCTCGACGATGCGCAGCTGGTCGTTGAGGTCCAGGCGGAAGCGCTTGAGCTCGTCGTCGATGATCTGCTGGGCCCGCTTGTCGCGCGTGATGCCTTCACGGGTGAAGACCTGCACGTCGATGACGGTGCCCTGCGTGCCCTGGTCGACGCGCAGCGAGGTGTCCTTCACGTCGGACGCCTTCTCACCAAAGATCGCGCGCAGCAGCTTCTCTTCCGGCGTCAGAGTGGTCTCGCCCTTGGGCGTGACCTTGCCCACCAGCACGTCGCCGGGGTTGACCTCGGCGCCGATGTAGACGATGCCCGACTCGTCCAGGCGAGCCAGTTGCTGCTCGCTGAGGTTGGGGATGTCGCGGGTGATGTCCTCAGGGCCCAGCTTGGTGTCGCGGGCCATGACCACCAGTTCCTCGATGTGGATCGAGGTGTAGCGGTCTTCGGCGACGACACGTTCGCTGATGAGGATCGAGTCCTCGAAGTTGTAGCCGTTCCAGGGCATGAACGCGACCAGCATGTTCTGGCCGAGCGCGAGCTCGCCCAGGTCGGTCGAGGCACCGTCGGCGATGACGTCGCCGGAACCAACGTGGTGGCCGCGGCTGACGATCGGACGCTGGTGGATGTTCGTGTTCTGGTTCGAACGGTGGTACTTGATGAGGTTGTAGATGTCGACACCGACCTCGCCCGCAACCGTCTCTGCGTCATTGACGCGGATCACGATGCGGTTGGTGTCGACGTAGTCCACCACGCCACCCCGACGGGCCGTCACGACGGTGCCCGAGTCGACCGCAGCGACGCGCTCGACACCGGTGCCGACGAAGGCCTTTTCCGGACGCAGCACCGGCACGGCCTGGCGCTGCATGTTGGCGCCCATCAGCGCGCGGTTCGCGTCGTCGTGCTCCAGGAAGGGCACGAGCGAAGCCGCCACCGACACGATCTGGGTCGGGGCCACGTCCATGTACTGGATGCGCTCGGGCTGGGTCAGCACCGACTCGCCCATCTCGCGGGCCGACACCAGCTCGTCGATCAGCTTGTTGTCCGCATCGAGCTTGGCGTTGGCCTGCGCGATGACGTACTTGCCTTCCTCGATGGCCGACAGGTAGTCGATCTGAGCGGTCGCCTGGCCGTCGTTGACGCGGCGGTACGGCGTCTCCAGGAAACCGTACTCGTTCAGGCGTGCGAACAGCGCCAGCGAGTTGATCAGGCCGATGTTCGGACCTTCCGGGGTCTCGATCGGGCAGACACGACCGTAGTGGGTCGGGTGCACGTCGCGAACCTCGAAGCCGGCACGCTCGCGGGTCAGACCGCCCGGGCCCAGGGCAGAGACGCGACGCTTGTGCGTGATCTCCGACAGCGGGTTGGTCTGGTCCATGAACTGCGAGAGCTGCGACGCGCCGAAGAACTCCTTGAGCGCCGCGCTGATCGGCTTGGAGTTGATCAGGTCGTGCGGCATCAGGGCCTCGGTCTCGGCCTGGCCCAGACGCTCCTTGACGGCCTTCTCGATGCGGGCGAGGCCCGAGCGGTACTGGTTCTCGGCCAGTTCGCCCACGCAACGCACACGCCGGTTGCCGAGGTGGTCGATGTCATCGACCTCGCCGTTGCCGTTGCGCAGGTCGACCAGGATCTTGACGACGTCGAGGATGTCCGCGTTGGACAGCGTCATCGCGCCTTCGGAGCCTTCGCGGCCCACGCGGGCGTTGAACTTCATGCGGCCCACGCGCGACAGATCGTAGGTGTCGGCGCTGTAGAACAGGCGGTTGAAGAGGGCCTCGACCGCGTCCTCGGTCGGCGGCTCGCCGGGGCGCATCATGCGGTAGATCGCAACACGCGCGGCCAGCTGGTCGGCGGTCTCGTCGCTGGCCAGGGTCTGGCTGATGAAGGCGCCCTGGTTCAACTCGTTGGTGAACAGCGTCGGCAGGTCCTTGACACCCGAGGTGCGCAGCTTCTTGAGCAGCATCTCGGTGACTTCCTCGTTGGCCTTGGCCACGATCTCGCCGGTGTCCGCATCGACGATGTTGCGGGCCACCACGCGGCCGATCAGGAAGTCTTCCGGCACGCTGACGTGCTGGGTCTCGGAGGCATCGAGCTGGCGGATGTGCTTGGCCGTGATCCGCTTGTCCTTCTCGACGACGACATTGCCGTTCTTGTCGGTGATGTCGAAGCGGGCGACTTCACCCTTGAGGCGTTCGGCGACGAACTCCATCTGGGCGCCGCTGTCCATCAGGCGGAAATTGTCGAACTTGAAGAAGTTCGCCAGGATCTGCTCGGGGTTCAGGCCGATGGCCTTCAGCAGGATCGTGACCGGCATCTTGCGACGGCGGTCAACGCGGAAGTAGAGGATGTCCTTCGGGTCGAACTCGAAGTCCAGCCAGGAACCGCGGTAAGGAATGATGCGGGCGCTGAACAGCAGCTTGCCCGAGCTGTGGGTCTTGCCCTTGTCATGCTCGAAGAACACGCCCGGCGAGCGGTGAAGCTGCGAGACGATGACCCGCTCGGTGCCGTTGACGATGAAGGAGCCGTAGTCGGTCATGAGCGGCACTTCGCCCATGTAGACCTCTTGCTCCTTGATCTCCTTGACGACCTTGGACTGGTTGGTCGACGCCTCGCGGTCGTAGACGATCATCTGCAGTCGCGCGCGCACCGCAGCCGCGAACGTGAGGCCGCGTTGCTGGCACTCCCGCACGTCAAACGGCGGCTTGGCGATGTTGAACTCGATGAACTTCATCTCGACAAACCCGTTGTGCGAGACGATCGGGAACGCCGAGAGGAAGGCAGCCTGCAGGCCTTCGGGCTTGCGCTGTTTCGGGGCTACGTCCTTCTGCAGGAAGGCGACGTAGCTGTCCTTCTGCATGGTCAGCAGATAAGGAACGTTGAGAACGCTTGCGCGCTTGCCGAAGCTCTTGCGGATACGCTTGCGCTCGGTGTAGCTGTAAGGGGTAGCTTGCGCCATCTATCACTCCGTGTCGAACACCACCGTCGGGCCAGGACGATGCATCGTTCGGCGACTGGCCTGGGCGGGCGCACGTCCCGGTGGATTGGGGGACGGCCCGTTGCTTGGTGGCTGGCCACTACCAGCCGCTGGCGGACAGACGGCGCATTGCACGCCACCTCGACCAAACCGGTTCTCCGCAGTCGGTTCAGAGAACACTTGAAAAGACCGTCGAGGATAGCCCCGGCGACGTTTTCAGGTGCTCTCCAGGGCATCGCCCTGGAAATCGTGCCGACAAGCACGAAAAGGCTGGCCCCGGAGGACCAGCCTTTCAAGCCATTCAGCGCAGCGACGAGTCGCGCACGCCGGATTACTTGATCTCGGCCTTGGCGCCAGCGTCTTCGAGCTTCTTCTTCGCGGCTTCGGCGTCGGCCTTGGGGATCGCTTCCTTGACGGGCTTCGGCGCGCCGTCGACCAGATCCTTGGCTTCCTTCAGGCCCAGGCCCGTCAGTTCGCGCACGGCCTTGATGACCGAAACCTTGTTGGCGCCGGCTTCGAGCAGCACGACGTTGAACTCGGTCTTCTCTTCAGCGACCGGGGCAGCAGCGCCACCCGCGCCACCGCCGGCAACGGCGACAGCAGCGGCGGACACGCCGAACTTCTCTTCAACGGCCTTGACCAGGTCGTTGAGTTCCAGGACGGTCATGGTGTCCAGGGCAGCCAGGAAAGCGTCTTTGTCGAAAGCCATGTTGGGCTCCTAAATGCGGTTGATTCGTGTGTGAGGGGGTCAGGCCGTCGCAGCTTCGGCTGCGGGCTCTTCGGCGCCGCCGCCTTGCTTCTTGGCCACTTCGGCGAGCACGCGTGCCAGGCCGGAAACGGGGGTCTGCAGCAGGCCGAGCAGCTGGGACAGCAGCACTTCCTTGCTGGGCACGTTGGCCAGAGCCTTGACGCCATTGACGTCCAGCACCTTGCCACCGAATGCACCACCCTTGATCACCAGCTTGTCGTTCGTCTTGGCAAAGTCGGCGATGACTTTGGCCGCCGCGACGGCGTCTTCAGAGAAGCCGTAGATCAGAGGTCCGACGAATTGGGCCTCGGCCACTTCAAACTGGGTGCCTGCGACCGCACGGCGAGCCAGTGTGTTCTTCAGCACGTGAAGATACACACCCTTCTCGCGCGCGATCTTGCGCAGGGCATCCAGATGAGCGACGGTGAGGCCACGGTACTCGGCCACGGTCAAGGTTTGTGCCTTGGCCGCCTGGGCCTGCACTTCCTCGACAACGGCAGCTTTCTCGTTGCGATTGAGACTCAAGGTCCACTCCTTCAAAACGCGGGACGTCAGGGACTTGCATCCCCGCCGGCCCGCACCGGTTTCAGCGACCTTGCCGTTCAGGAACCCGCGAGGGTCGAGACCCTCACACGAAAACCCTTGCGGCGGGACCGCCATCTGCGCTGGTTGGTGCATCCCGGGGGCATGCCCCGTTCGGCGTCCGTTTAAGCAAGGCCGTCGCCCTGCACCAGCGGTCTTGGATGGCCTGACGACCCGCGCCCGGAGGCACTCGCGCCGTCAGCCCACCAATTTGTGCAGCGCCGCGCCAGACTCGCGCAGCGCCACGATCCTTGTCAGATCAGCTCTGAGCCGTCATGCCCGACGTGATGCTGCCGACGTCCACGCGGACGCCCACACCCATCGTCGAGGACACAGCAACCTTGCGCAGGTAGATGCCCTTGCTGGTGGCCGGCTTGGACTTGTTCAGCGCGTCCAGCAGGGCCTGCAGGTTGACCTTCAGCTTGTCGGAGTCGAACGAGCGACGGCCGATCGTGCCGTGGATGATGCCGGCCTTGTCGACGCGGTACTGGACTTGGCCAGCCTTGGCGTTCTTGACGGCGGTGGCGACGTCCGGGGTCACGGTGCCGACCTTCGGGTTCGGCATCAGGCCGCGCGGGCCGAGGATCTGACCCAGCTGACCGACCACGCGCATCGCGTCAGGCGAGGCGATCACCACGTCGAAGTTGATGACGCCGTTCTTCACTTCGGCAGCCAGATCGTCCATGCCAACGATGTCGGCGCCAGCGGCCTTTGCTTCTTCAGCCTTGGCGCCCTGGGCGAACACGGCCACGCGCTTGGTCTTGCCGGTGCCGTTGGGCATCACGACCGCGCCACGCACGACTTGGTCCGACTTCTTGGCATCCACGCCGAGCTGCACAGCCACGTCGATCGACTCATCGAACTTGGCAGCGGCGAATTCCTTCACCAGCGTGATCGCGTCGTCGATGGCGTAGAGCTTGGTCGATTCGATCTTGCCCTGCTGCGCCTTCTGGCGCTTGGTCAACTTGGCCATGTCAGACCCCTTCCACGTTGATGCCCATCGAACGGGCCGAACCCGCGATGGTCTTGACGGCGGCGTCCATGTTGGCAGCCGTCAGGTCCTTCACCTTGATCTTGGCGATCTCTTCAAGCTGCGCACGCGTCAGCTTGGCGACCTTCTCGACGTGAGGGCGAGCAGAGCCCTTCTCGATCTTGGCGGCCTTCTTGAGCAGCACCGTGGCGGGCGGGCTCTTGAGGATGAACGTGAACGACTTGTCGGCGTAGGCGGTGATGATCACCGGCAGCTTGAGGCCCGGTTCCATGCCCTGGGTCTGCGCGTTGAACGACTTGCAGAACTCCATGATGTTCAGGCCGCGCTGACCCAGCGCCGGGCCGATCGGGGGCGACGGATTGGCCTTGCCGGCCGGCACTTGCAGCTTGATGTAGCCGACGATTTTCTTTGCCATGATGGCTCCTCGAGTGCGAACGCTCCGGCTCTTCAAGCCCTGCAGGACGCACCACGTGCGACCTGCGGACCGAGGGGCCGGCAGCTCCTCGTCATGGACCCGTTGTGTGGATCAACCCCAGGCGACGGGTCCTTCACGCCTGGAGCCGAGAAAACTCAGGTCCTGATCAGACCTTCTCGACCTGGTGGAAGTCGAGCTCGACCGGCGTCGCGCGACCGAAGATGGTCACAGAGACGCGCAGCTTGTTCTTGTCGTAGTTGACCTCTTCGATCGAGGCATTGAAGTCGGTGAACGGACCTTCCTTGACCCGAACAACCTCGCCAACCTCCCACTCGACCTTGGGCCGGGGCTTCTCGATGCCTTCTTGCATCTGGTTGACGATCTTCATGACCTCGTCATCCGAGATCGGCGTCGGACGGTTCTTGGCGCCGCCGACGAAGCCGGTGACCTTGCTGGTGTTCTTGACCAGGTGCCAGGACTCGTCGTCCATCAGCATCTCGACCAGCACGTAACCCGGGAAGAAGCGACGCTCGGTGACGGCCTTCTTGCCGTTCTTCATCTCGACGACCTCTTCGGTCGGAACGAGGATGCGACCGAACTTGGTCTGCATGCCCGAGCGTTCGATGCGCTCGCGCAGGTTGCGCTCGACGGCCTTCTCCATGCCCGAATAGGCATGCACGACGAACCAGCGCAGGGGGCTGGCAGCGGGAGCGGTCGGAGCGCTGGAAGTGGTGTCGGTCATCGCGGGAGTCCCTGGTCTTTCGTGGTGGCGGTCAGCGTCATTGATCGGCACGTGCCGATCAGCGCTTCCAGCCGAGGATCAGGTCGTAGAACACCCATTCGAGGGTCTTGTCCGTCAGCCACAGGAAAAGGGCCATCACGACGACAAAGGCAAACACGTAGGCCGTCATCTGACCGGCCTCCTTGCGGGTCGGCCAAACCACCTTGCGCAGTTCGCGGGCCGATTCACGGCCGTACGCGATCAGCGCCTTGCCCTGTTCGGCCGTGAGAAAGGCGGCGACCGCGCCACCCAGCAGCAACAGCAGCGCCGCCCACTGAGCCAGAGGACCCTGCTTGCTCAAGGCATAGAAAGCCACGATCGCGCCGACGATCAACAGCGCCGCGACGGCCAGCTTGGCCTTGTCAGCGGCGGTGGAGACGGTTTCGACTTCTTGACTGGACATGTGATTCCAACGGTCAGGCCCTGCGATCACGGTGATCGCCGCCATCAGCAGCAAAGCCCGCCGGGGCGTAGACGTCCCGCGGGCCTCGTTCGAGTCGGGTAGCAACCCGCCGGATCAGTCGGCGGGTGTGGCAGGGGCAGAGGGAATCGAACCCCCAACCTTCGGTTTTGGAGACCGACGCTCTGCCAATTGAGCTATACCCCTGCGGCCGACTCTTGTTATTCGATGATCTTGGCAACGACGCCGGCGCCGACGGTGCGGCCGCCTTCACGGATGGCGAAGCGCAGGCCTTCTTCCATCGCGATCGGGGCGATCAGCTTGACGGTGATCGACACGTTGTCGCCGGGCATGACCATTTCCTTGTCCTTCGGCAGCTCGATCGAGCCGGTCACGTCGGTCGTGCGGAAATAGAACTGCGGGCGGTAGTTGTTGAAGAACGGCGTGTGGCGGCCGCCTTCTTCCTTGCTCAGCACGTAGACCTCGCCCGTGAAGTGCGTGTGCGGCTTGATCGAAGCCGGCTTGCACAGCACCTGGCCGCGCTGCACGTCTTCGCGCTTGGTGCCGCGCAGCAGGATGCCGACGTTGTCGCCAGCCTGGCCCTGGTCCAGCAGCTTGCGGAACATTTCCACGCCGGTGCAGGTGGTCTTCTGGGTGTCGCGGATGCCGACGATCTCGATTTCCTCGCCGACCTTGACGATGCCGCGCTCGATACGGCCCGTCACCACGGTGCCGCGGCCCGAGATCGAGAACACGTCTTCGACCGGCATCAGGAAGGCGCCGTCCACGGCGCGCTCGGGCGTCGGGATGTAGCTGTCCAGCGCATCGGCCAGCTTCATGATGGCCTGCTCGCCCAGCTCGCCCGTGTCGCCTTCCAGCGCCAGCTTGGCCGAACCCTTGACGATCGGGGTGTCGTCGCCGGGGAAGTCGTACTTGCTCAGCAGCTCGCGGACTTCCATTTCCACCAGCTCCAGCAGCTCGGCGTCGTCCACCATGTCGGCCTTGTTCAGGAAGACGATGATGTAAGGCACGCCCACCTGGCGGCTCAGCAGGATGTGCTCGCGGGTCTGGGGCATCGGGCCGTCAGCGGCCGAGCACACCAGGATCGCGCCGTCCATCTGCGCGGCACCCGTGATCATGTTCTTGACGTAGTCGGCGTGTCCCGGGCAGTCCACGTGCGCGTAGTGACGGTTGGCCGTCTCGTACTCGACGTGCGCGGTGTTGATCGTGATGCCGCGGGCCTTTTCTTCGGGCGCCGCATCGATCTGGTCGTAGGCCTTGGCGGTGCCGCCAAACTTCTTCGACAGCACGGTCGTGATCGCTGCGGTCAGCGTGGTCTTGCCGTGGTCGACGTGGCCGATGGTGCCGACGTTGACGTGCGGCTTGGTCCGTTCAAACTTTTCTTTGGACATGCTCAGACTCCTGATTGCGCCGATCACGCGATCGAGCAAGAAAGAAGAGAAGGAAAGAAGGTGGTGCCCATGGCGCGGATCGAACGCGCGACCTCTCCCTTACCAAGGGAGTGCTCTACCACTGAGCCACATGGGCATCGACACGGGTCTACACGCAAGACGCGCAGACCGATGGCGACAACATCACCACTCTTCTTCAACCCGCTTCAGACCACCTGTCGGCACCTGGAGCGGGAGACGGGAATCGAACCCGTGCCATCAGCTTGGAAGGCTGAGGTTCTACCATTGAACTACTCCCGCCCGACCCAAACAACCGGTCCGCGACCACAACCTGGAAGCAGCCCGATGGACACCGACCACAAGGTCGTTTGTCCATCGGACCACCTCTCGAATGAGGTCCGCTCTGGTGGAGGAGGCTGGATTCGAACCAGCGTAGGCGTAAGCCAACAGATTTACAGTCTGCCCCCTTTAGCCACTCGGGCACCCCTCCGGAGCGAGCCCGCGAGTTTATCACGCGATTCAGTTTGCGCAATACCTTCGCGACAGATCGTGATGATGAGGCGGTCATGCGACAGGACCGTGTCGGTGCGGCAGGCCCGCAGCTGACGCGTCGACAAGGCAACGCCGGCCGCAAGCACCGTGCATCAGTCCAGCCGCCAGTCGACGCCCGGACGCCCTTGCGCACGCAGCCACGCGTCGGCACGCCCGAAGGGTGCGCTGCTCATGAAGGGCACCGGCGGACGGCGGGCCGACAGTGGCGAGGGGTGGTTGGACGCCAGCACCGCATGCCGACCCGATCCACGTTCATCGATCAGCGCCTGCTTGGACTGCGCGTGAGCACCCCAGAGCAAGAACACCTTCGGGGCGGCGTCGGCCGCCAGGGCGCCGATCACCGCGTCGGACAAGCCCTGCCAGCCCAGCTTGGCGTGGCTGGCGGGGCGATCGGCCTCGACCGTGAGACAGGTGTTGAGCAGCAGCACGCCCTGCCCGATCCAGCCGGCCAAGCTGCCGTGACGCGGCGGCGCGTGTCCCAGCTCGCGCTGCAGTTCGGCGTGGATGTTGCGCAGGCTCGGCGGGATGCGCACGCCCGGGGCGACCGAGAAGGCCAGCCCCTCGGCCTCGCCCGGGCCGTGGTACGGGTCCTGTCCCAGGATGACGACCTGGACGGCGCCGGGCCCGCCCGTTGCCAGCGCACGCAGCGGCCGCGCCGGGTAGACCACTGCACCGGCCGCGACACGGGCATCGACCGCATCGCACAAGGCCTCGCCGGCCGGCGTCGCCAGCCACGCGTCGGTGACACCACGCCAGCCCGGCGCGACTTCCGCAAAGGCCGCGCGCAGCGGCTGCCGCAAGCGGTTGTCGGGCGACGGCTCGTCCAGCCCCAGGCCTTGCTGGACCACCGGATCAGCTGGCGAACAGCGCTGCCAGCGCCGCGCCCGGGTCGTCGGCGCGCATGAAGGCCTCGCCGACGAGGAAGGCGTGCACGCGGGCAGCGCGCATGCGCTGAACATCGGCCGGGCCGAGGATGCCGGACTCCGTCACCAGCAGCCGGTCGGCCGGCACGTCTGCCAGCAGGCCGAGCGTGGTGTCGAGCGTGACCTCGAAGGTGCGAAGGTTGCGGTTGTTGATGCCCACCAGCGGTGTCTTCAGGCGCAAGGCGCGTTGCAGCTCGGCGCCATCGTGGACCTCGACCAGCACATCCATGCCGTGCGCCAGAGCGACCGCCTCGAGGTCGGCCATCTGCGCATCGTCCAGACAGGCGGCGATCAGCAAGATGCAGTCCGCGCCCATCGCGCGGGCCTCGTGGACCTGGTAGGCGTCGACCATGAAGTCCTTGCGCAGGACCGGCAGCGCGCAGGCCGCGCGGGCCTCGCGCAGGTAGGCGGCGTGGCCCTGGAAGTAGGACACGTCGGTCAGCACGCTCAGGCAGGCCGCGCCGTGACGGGCATAGCTGGCGGCGATCTCGGCGGGACGGAAGTCCGCACGGATCACGCCCTTGCTGGGGCTGGCCTTCTTGATTTCGGCGATCACCGCCGCTTGACCGGCCGCGACCTTGGCGCGCAGTGCGGCGGTGAAGCCGCGCGTGTCGGCGCCGCGCGCCTCGGCCTCGTCGCGCCACGAAGCCTCGCTGCGCTGCAGCCGGCCAGCGGCGATCTCCTCGCGCTTGGTGGCGACGATCTTCTGCAGGATGTCACTCATGGTGCGGTCCTCAGGCGGCGGGCTTGAGCGACTGGCTCAGCCGCACGAAGGTGTCGAGCTTGGCTGCCGCACGGCCTTCGGTGATGGCGGCGTCGGCCGCCTCGATGCCGTCGGCGATGCTGCGCACGACGTCGGCCGCATACAGCGCCACGCCGGCGTTGAGCACGACGATGTCTCGCGCCGCGCCGGGCTGGTTGTCCAGCACCGCCTTGAGCAGCGTCATCGACTCGGCCGGCGTCTCGACCTTCAGCGCCCGGCTGCTGGCCATGCGCAGGCCGTAGTCCTCGGGGTGGATCTCGTACTCGCGGATGCCGCCGTCGACCAGCTCGCCCACCAGCGTGGACGCACCCAGCGAGACCTCGTCCATGCCGTCGCGGCCATAGACCACGACCGCGTGTTCTGCGCCCAGGCGCTGCAGCGCGCGGGCCTGGATGCCGACCAGGTCGGGGTGGAAGACGCCCATGAGGATGTGGGGCGCATCGGCCGGGTTGGTCAGCGGCCCGAGGATGTTGAAGATCGTGCGCACGCCCAGTTCACGCCGCACCGGTGCGACGTTCTTCATGGCGGGGTGGTGATTGGGAGCGAACATGAAGCCGATGCCGACCTCGGCGACGCAGCGCGCGATCGCCTCCGGTGGCAAGGACAGGCTCACGCCGAGAGCCTCCAGCACATCGGCACTGCCGGACTTGCTGGAGACGCTGCGGTTGCCGTGCTTGCTCACGCGCGCGCCGCAGGCGGCCGCGACGAACATGCTGCAGGTCGAGATGTTGAAGGTGTGCGAGCCATCACCGCCGGTGCCAACGATGTCGACCAGATGGCTGCGATCGGCCACCGGCACCTTGACCGAGAACTCGCGCATGACCTGCGCGGCTGCGGTGATCTCGCCGATGGTCTCCTTCTTGACGCGCAGGCCGATGAGGATGGCGGACATCATCGGCGCGCTCATCTCGCCGCTCATGATGCGACGCATCAGCGCCAGCATCTCGTCGTGGAAGATCTCGCGGTGCTCGATGACGCGGGTCAGCGCCTCGTGGTCGGTGATGGGCATGGCGGGCTCGCTTCGTGTGGGGATCAATACGGGGCGACAGGGGCAACAGGGGCGGCTGCGGGCGCAGCGTCTGCGTGGCGCCCCGCCGCGAAGAAGGCGCGCACCGCCGCCACCGTGGCGTCGATGCCGGCGGCGTCGACGTCCAGGTGGGTGACGAAGCGCAGGCCGATCAGGCCAGTGGCAAGGATGTGGCGCTCGGCCAGCCAGGCCAGCAGCGCCGGTCCGCGACCGTCGGCCACATCGACGAAGACGATGTTGGTGGCCGCACTGCGAACCACCAGGCCGTCGATGCCGGACAGCCCTTCGGCCAGCCGCCGCGCCAGCCGGTGGTCGTCGTGCAGCCGTTCGACATGGTGGTCCAGCGCATGGTCGATCGCGGCGGCCAGCAGGCCGGCCTGGCGCAGGCCGCCGCCGGCCATCTTGCGGATGCGGTGGGCCCGCCCGATCAGCTCGCGGCTGCCGCACAGCACCGAGCCGATCGGCGCGCCCAGGCCCTTGGAGCAGCAGATCGAGACACTGTCGAAGTGCCGCGTGATGTCGCGCAGCGCGGCCATGATGTCGCCGCCCTGCCCGGCATTGGCAGCCGCCGCGTTGAACACCCGCGCGCCGTCGAGGTGACAGGCCAGGCCACGAGCGCGCGCCAGTGCCGTCGCCTCGGCCAGATAGTCAGCCGGCATGACGTGGCCGTTCCAGGTGTTCTCCAGGCACAGCAGGCGGCTGCGGGCGAAGTGCGCGTCGTCGGGCTTGATCGCCGCGGCGATGTCGCCCAGCGCCATGCGGCCTTGCGCGTCCTGTGCCAGCGGTTGTGGCTGGATGCTGCCCAGCACCGCCGCACCGCCGCCTTCGTAGCGGTAGGTGTGGGCGAGCTGGCCGACGATGTACTCGTCGCCGCGCTGGCAGTGCGCCAGCAGCGCGCAGAAGTTGCTCTGCGTGCCCGAGGGCATGAACAGCGCCGCTTCGAAGCCGGCCAGCCCGGCCATGCGCGCCTGCAGCGCGTTGACGCTCGGGTCGTCGCCGAAGACGTCGTCGCCCACGGGCGCGCGGGCCATGGCCTCGCGCATCGCGGCGGTCGGGCGGGTGACGGTGTCGCTGCGCAGGTCGATGGTGGACATGACGGCGTCGGTGCTCATGCGCTCACCCGGTCTTGCGTCAGGAAGTTGCGCAGCATCGCGTGGCCGTGTTCGCTGAGGATGGACTCGGGATGGAACTGCACGCCCTCGATGGCCAGCGTGCGGTGGCGCACGCCCATGATCTCGCCGTCGGCGCTGGTGGCAGTGACGACCAGATCGGCCGGCAGCGACGCGCGCTCGATCGCCAGCGAGTGGTAGCGCACCACGCTGAACTGCTGCGGCAGACCGGCGAACACGCCTTGCTGGTCGGTGGTGATGGTCTCGGTCTTGCCATGCATCTGGACCTGCGCGCGCACGACCTTGCCACCCAGCGCAGCGCCGATGCTCTGGTGGCCCAGGCAGACGCCCAGGATCGGCAGCTTGCCGGCGAAGTGCCGGATGCTGTCGATGCAGATGCCCGCTTCGGCCGGCGAACACGGGCCCGGCGACAGGACCAGGCGATCGGGCTTCATCGCCTCGATCTCGGCCAGCGTGATCTCGTCGTTGCGGTGCACCCGCACGTCCTCGCCCAGCTCGGCGAAGTACTGCACGAGGTTGAAGGTGAAGGAGTCGTAGTTGTCGATCATCAGCAGCATGTTCTTCCCCTTCGCGCTCAGAAGCCTTCTTCGACCAGCTCGGCCGCGCGGATGACCGCGCGCATCTTGGCCTCGGTCTCCTTCCACTCCAGCTCGGGCACTGAGTCGGCAACCACGCCGGCGCCGGCCTGGACGTAGAGCGTCTGGTCCTTGATGACGCCGGTGCGGATCGCGATGGCCACGTCCATGTCGCCGGCATAGCTGAGGTAGCCGCAGGCGCCCCCGTAGATGCCGCGCTCGCTGCCTTCGAGCTGGTCGATGATCTCCATCGCATGGATCTTGGGCGCGCCGCTGAGCGTGCCGGCCGGGAAGCTGGCGCGCAGCACGTCCAGGCTGCTCATGCCGTCCTTGAGCACGCCCTCGACGTTGCTGACGATGTGCATGACGTGCGAATAACGCTCGATGCCGAAGGCCTCGGTGACCTTGACGGTGCCGGTCTTGGCGATGCGACCGATGTCGTTGCGGGCCAGGTCGATCAGCATCAGGTGCTCGGCGCGTTCCTTGGCGTCGGCCAGCAGCTCGGTCTCATGGCGCGCGTCCAGCTCGGGCGTCGCGCCGCGCGGGCGGGTGCCGGCGATCGGGCGGATGGTGACGATCTTCTGTGTCTTGCCGTCGACCTCGCGGGCCTCCTGGCGCACCAGGATCTCGGGCGACGAGCCGACGATCTGGAAGTCGCCCATGTCGTAGTAGTACATGTAGGGACTGGGGTTGAGCGAACGCAGCGCCCGGTAGAGCGACAGCGGGCTCTCGGTGTAGCGCTTGTGCACACGGTGGCCCAGCACGATCTGCATGCAGTCGCCGGCGGCGATGAACGCCTTGGCCTTGAGGACGGCGGCCTCGAAGTCGGCCTGGCGGGTCTCGTGTTCGACCGGGTGCGAGGCGCCACGCCGGACCTGCGGCGCGGCCACGCTGTAGCGCAGCTGATCGGCCAGCTCGGACAGCCGGCGCTTGGCCTTGAAGTAGGCCTCCGGCTGGCGCGGGTCGGCGTAGACGATCAGGTAGAGGCGACCCGAGAGGTTGTCGATGACCGCCAGCTCCTCGGTCTGCAGCAGCTGGATCTCGGGCGTGCCGATGCCGCCGGGCAGGCGCGTGTCGGCCAGCTTCTTCTCGATGTAGCGCACCGTGTCGTAGCCGAAATAGCCGGCCAGCCCGCCGCAGAAGCGCGGCATGCCCGGGCGCAGCGCGACCTTGAAGCGCTGCTGGTAGGCCTCGATGACGTCAAGCGGGTTGCCCTCGTGGCGTTCGACCACAACGCCGTCGGTGACGACCTCGGTGACGCCTTCGCGGGTGCGCAGCAAGGTGCGCGCAGGCAGGCCGATGAAGGAGTAGCGGCCAAAGCGCTCCCCGCCAACGACCGATTCGAGCAAGAAGCTCAGCGGTCGTCCGCCGGCCAGCTTGAGGTACAGCGACAGGGGCGTCTCGAGGTCGGCGAAGGCCTCGCTGACAAGGGGGATGCGGTTGTAGCCTTCGCGGGCCAGGCTCTGGAATTCAAGTTCGGTGATCACGGTTCGGCTCCTGGGACGCGCCGTAGGCACACGCATCGAAGCCCTGCAGGGCCGGTCGACACGGGGGTTCCGGGCGGTCGATTGATACGGATGAGGCTCGGGGGACGGGCACCGCCGAGGGTGCAGATCCGGTCTCTGCGCCATGGCGACATGGCGCGATGCGGATCAACGTGGGCTGCTCGTCCAGCAGGCAACCACGCGGCCGGCGCGGCTCAGCGACGCCAGGGCCAGGCTCCCCGGTCGTGCGACCCGGGCAGCGTGATGAGGTGACGGACGAGGGTCCGTTTCCGTGAGCGGAACATGGTCACGAAGTCTAGTCGAAGGCCAGTGCGTCGAGCCGGTCCAGATGGGCCAGCGCGGGCACCGCCTCGATCGGCTCGCCGTGGTTGTAGCCGTGGCGCAGCAGCACGACCGGACAACCGGCGGCGTGCGCCGCTTCGGCGTCGTTGCGCGAGTCGCCCACCATCAGCGTGCGCGACGGCACGGTGCCCAACGCGCGGCAGGTCTCGATCAGCGGCAACGGGTCGGGCTTCTTGCGGGCGAACGCGTCACCGCCGAAGACGTGTGCGAAGTGGCCGTCCAGCCGCTTGCGCGCCAGCAGCGGCCGGGCAAAGTCGCCGGGCTTGTTGGTCAGGCAGGCCAGCGGCAGACCCAGCGAGCGCAGCCGCGCCAGGCCCTCGACGACGCCAGGGTAGACCTGCGAATGCTGGCCGTTGATCGCCAGGTAGTGGCGCTGGTAGGCCGCCCAGGCCGGCTCGTAGAGCGCATCGACGTCGGCCGCGCCGACATGGGCCAGCGTACGGCGGATCAGGTGTTCGCTGCCCTTGCCCACGGTGAGCGACACGAAGGCACGGTCGACACCCGGCAGGCCCAGCTCGGTGAGCATCCGGCCGAGCGCGACGACGAAGTCGCCCTGCGTGTCGACCATCGTGCCGTCCAGGTCGACGATGGCCGCCTCGATCGGCCAGCCCTGCAGCGTCAGGACCGTGCGGCTCACCGCGCCAGCTCGGCGCGCATCGCGTCGATGACGGCCTTGTAGTCGGGCGCGTTGAAGATCGCGCTGCCGGCCACGAAGGTGTCGGCCCCGGCGTCGGCGACGCGGCGGATGTTGTCGACCTTGATGCCGCCGTCGACCTCCAGGCGGATGTCGCGGCCGCTCGCGTCGATCAGCTTGCGGGCCCGCTCGATCTTGCGCAGCGCGCTGTCGATGAAGCTCTGGCCGCCGAAGCCGGGGTTGACGCTCATGATCAGGATCAGGTCGACCTTGTCGAGCACGTACTCAAGCACGTCGAGGCTGGCGGCCGGGTTGAAGACCAGGCCGGCCTGGCAGCCGGCGCCCTTGATCAGCTGCAAGGTGCGGTCGACGTGGGTGCTGGCATCGGGGTGGAAGCTGACCAGATCCGCGCCGGCCTTGGCGAAGGCCAGCGCCAGGTCGTCGACCGGGCTGACCATCAGGTGCACGTCGATCGGCGCGGGGGTGCCGTCGGGCTTGACGCTGTGCTTCTTGAGCGCCTGGCAGACCATCGGGCCGAAGGTCAGGTTGGGGACGTAGTGGTTGTCCATCACGTCGAAATGGATCCAGTCGGCGCCCGCAGCGAGCACGTGTCGAACCTCGTCGCCCAGACGGGCGAAATCGGCCGAGAGGATGGAGGGCGCGATGCGCGCGTGGTGGGCGGTGGAGGCAGTCATCCAGTGATTTTAGGGATGCCGGACTATGATCCGCCGCATGAGCGCACCCTCCTTCAGCTGTTCGGTGAAGACGGACTACCTCGCCGAGCAATCCGACCCGGCACGCGGCGTGTATGCCTACGCGTACACGATCGTGATCAGCAACAGCGGCGACGTGCCGGCGCAGTTGATCGGCCGCCACTGGCTGATCAGCGACGCCGCCGGCCACACCGAAGAGGTGCGCGGCCTGGGCGTGGTCGGCCACCAGCCCTTGCTGCGGCCGGGCGAACGGTTCGAATACACCAGCTGGACCCGGCTGGCGACGCCGCACGGTCGCATGCGCGGCACCTTCTTCTGCATCACCGAGGACGCCCACTGGTTCGAAGCCCCGATCCCGGCCTTCGAACTCGGCCAGGCGCACGCGCTGCATTGATCGACGCCCTGCGACGGCGCTGGTCCCCGCGGGCCTGGGACCTGACCGCCCTCCTCAACGCCGCAGATGCCCGCGCCAGCCGCCCCGAGCGTCACCTCTGGCTGATCCGGCTGGTCGAATGGCTGCGCAGCGCGCCGCCTCAGCCCGGCAACCGCAATGAGCTGCGCGCCGACCTGCGCACCCAGCCCGGCACCCCGGAAGCGAGCAATGGCGACGTCAGCCCCTGGCCGCTGCGCCGGCTGCGCCACCTGCTCAACGTGCTGGAGCGCCACCCCCAGCACGCCGAACCGGTGCGTCAGCTGCTGCGCTCGGCCCTGACTGGCACCGACGTCGCCGCGCTGCTGGCCGACTTCGGCTTCGCGCCACGCGCTTCGCTGATGAGCGAGCTGGGCCAGCGCATGCGCCGTGCCCTGTTGCCGGGCACGCCCGACACGGCCGACCTCGGCGAGCTGTTCCAGCTGGTGTTCCGCCACCCGGACGACGCCCGCTGGCTGGGTCAGGTCGATGCCGTGACCTGGCGCCGGCTGGCCCGCTTGCTGGTCGACGAGGACCTGTCGGCGCACTGGCGCGGCGCGGTTCTGGACTCGATCCAGCTGCTGGCCGCGCAGGTGCGTGCGTCCGGCCTGTCGGGCACCTTGCGTCCGCGCATGGACGAGCGCCTGCTGGCCCAGCGTCCCTTCCACCACCTGGCGCAGAGCGCCCAGCACCTCGCCGACATGGCCGACCTGGACGGCCACGCCGCGCCCGATGGCCTGCAGCGTCAGGCCGATGCCTTGCGCATCCAGTTGCACGCATGCCGCCGGGCGGCCAATTCGGTGCGCGCCCATCTGGAAGAGAGCGGCGTGTCGGTCGACGTGGTCTTCGAGGTGGCCCAGCTGCGCGAGCGGGTGCGCCGCATCGAGACCCTGCTGACCTTGCTGACCAGCCCGCAGCCCGAGCGCGACTGGCCCGGCCTGATGGTTGAGCTGGCCCAGGCGGTGCAGGACCGGCGCGGGCTGCGGCGGCTGTTCGCGCGCCACTACTCGCTGCTGGCGCGCAAGGTCACCGAGCGCAGCGCCGAGACCGGCGAGCACTACATCACCCGCAACCGCGAGGAATACCGCAGCATGCTCTGGCGGGCCTGCGGCGGCGGCGCGGTGGTGGCCGGCACGACCCTGTTGAAGTCGGCCATCGGAGCACTCGGCTTCTCCGCCTTCTGGGGCGGCTTCTGGGCCGGCATCAACTACGCCGGCAGCTTCGTGCTGATCCAGCTGCTGGGCTGGACGCTGGCGACCAAGCAGCCGGCCATGACGGCGCCGGCCATGGCCGCCAAGCTGGAGGGCGGCAGCCTGGACGACGAACAGGTCGAGTCCTTTGTCGACGAGGTCACGCACCTGATCCGCAGCCAGATGGCCGGCATCGTCGGCAACCTGGCGGCCGTCGTGCCGATCGTGCTGACCCTGCAGCTGGCGACAGCGGCGGTGTTCGGCCGTCCGGCCATCAGCGTCGAGGAGGGCCGCTACGTGCTCGCCCACCTGACGCTGCTCGGACCGACGCTGCTGTTCGCCGCTTTCACCGGCGTGCTGCTGTTTGGCTCCAGCCTGATCGCCGGCTGGATCGAGAACGCCTTCGTGCTGCACCGCATCGACAGCGCCATCGCCTGGAACCCGCGCATCGTCCAGCTGCTGGGCCAGGCCCGTGCGCAGCGCTGGGCGACCTGGTGGCGCAGCAACATCTCCGGGCTCGCGGCCAATGTCTCGCTGGGCCTGATGCTGGGCCTGGTGCCGGCGCTGGCGCTGTTCTTCGGCCTGCCGCTGGAGGTCCGCCACGTCACGCTCGGCGCTGGCCAGATCGCTGCAGCGGCCGGTGCGCTCGGCTGGGCCGTGCTGCGCGAGCCGGATTTCTGGTGGTGCCTCGCCGCCGTGCCGCTGGTCGGAGCGCTCAACCTGCTGGTCAGCTTCGTGCTCGCCTTCCGGGTGGCGATGCGCTCGCGCGGCCTGCGCCTGCAGGATCGCGGGCGCCTGCAGGCGGCGCTCCGGTCGCGCCTGCGCAGCCAGCCGATGAGCTTCCTGCGACCGCCGGCCGGGCCGACGCCGGAGCATCTCACGACCCAACCGCCGTCGATCCTGTCAAGCGATCGAACGCCGGAATAAGCAGGGCGAAACCGGAATCGTTTCCCAGCTGTATCGGCAAGGTGCCACCGCCGACCGCCCGAAACACCTTTGGGCACAAGCCGGCAAACTCCTGCGACAGTTTCGGCACGCAAACCACGCAGAACTGCAAACTTTTCCGCAAACCTGATACCCAAGGCGCCCGCGGGTTTTGCAATTCTTTCGAAGCTGCAAATATCGGTAAGCAAATCGGGTGGGATTCCTTTCGTTACGGCCGGTGCGGCCGGCACGTCGATAGTGAGGTTCATGCACAGCGCTGCGCAGCGATAGGCCCGGCGCGCCACGAACCACACAGGGATACCCGATGAATCACGCCAACCCCACCGCCCGGCTGCGCCGCCTGCACGCCCTCTGGACCCTGGCCGCGCTGGCCTCGTCCGCGGCGCTGCTGAGCGGCTGCGGCGGTGGCGAATCGACCGACACCGCCAGCGCCGACAGCACCGCCAGCGCAACCGACGCCGAAGCGCTGCGGCGGCGCAACCGTCCTCCGGCACCTGTTCCGGCACCGGCCCCGACCCCTGCGCCCACGCCGGCTCCCACGCCTGCGCCGACCCCGGCGCCGGCTCCGGCGCCTGTTCCCGCACCGGCCCCGACGCCAGCACCCGCCCCGGCACCTGTGCCGGCTCCGGCTCCGGCCCCCACGCCCGGCAGCACGGCCGCCAGCGTCAAGAATCCGATCCTGTTCGTGACCCAGGTGCCGACCTCGACCGACTTCTCGTCGCGCATGGGCACCTTCGCCAACCACCTGACCTCGATCAAGCTGACCCCACGCGGCGGCGATCTGATGATCCGCTACCCGGACGGCACGCTGCGCAGCCTGACCACGGAGGCCGGCTACGGCACGACCGGCCTGCAGGGCGCCAACGCGATCGCGGTGCGGGACCCGTCGGTGCACTGGAGCGGCACCAAGGCGCTGTTCAGCATGGTCATCGGTGCGCCGACCAAGCAGTACTTCAACGTCAGCGCCAACTGGCAGATCTACGAGGTCAGCGGCCTGGGCAAGGGCGAGACGGTGCGCATCACCAAGGTGGCCAACCAGCCGGCGACCTACAACAACGTCACGCCGTTCTACGGCACCGACGACCGCGTGCTGTTCACGTCCGACCGGCCGCGCGGTGGCGAGGCCCACCTCTACCCGCAGCTCGACGAGTACGAGAGCACGCCGACCAACACCGGCATTTGGAGCCTGGCACCGGCCACCGGCGACCTGCGCCTGGTCAACCACGCCGTCAGCGGCGCCTTCACGCCCTTCATCGACAGCGCCGGCCGCATCATCTACACCCGCTGGGACCACCTGCAGCGTGACCAGCAGGCCGACGCCGGCACCTATGGCCACTTCAACATGGCCAGCGAAGCGGCCAACGCCGCCAAGCTCGCCAGCGCCAGCGAGGTCTTCCCCGAGCCGCGCACCGCCAGCACCAGCGCCTACGGTCCGGTCAACGGCTACACCTTCAACATCTTCACGCCGTGGCAGGTCAACGAGGACGGCAGCGACGAGGAAACCCTCAACCACGTCGGCCGGCAGGAATTCCAGCTGGGCAGTTTCACCCGCTCGTTCAGCAGCGACAGCGCCTTGCTGGACTACACCAACGCGGGTTTCACGGCCAACAAGAAATTCATCCGCAACGACGGCGGCCTGTTCCAGCTGCGTGAGGATCCGCGCAACCCGGGCACCTATTACGCGATCTTCGGACGCGAGTTCGGTGAACTCGGCGCGAGCCAGATCGTCAAGTTCCAGGGTTATGTCGGCCTGAATCCGGAACAGATGGCGGTGGTCGACGCGACCGATCCGGCCAATGCCGGCGGCCGCTACCGCAACCCGCTGCCGCTGACCGACGGCCAGATGCTGGCGGTGCACACGCCGAGCACCAACGTCAGCACGCCGACCAGCGTCGAGTTCACGATCAAGCAGCTGGCCTGGAACGCCACCAGCGCCCGCTACACGGCCGGCGTCTCGCTGACCGGTGGCATCGTCAAGACGGTCAGCTGGTGGGATCCGGACGTCCAGAAGTCCTACACCGGCAAGCTGTGGGAACTGGAGCCGGTCGAGGTGGTCGCCCGCCTGCGCCCGGTCACGCGCACCGCCCCGGCCATCCCGACGCCCGAGAAGTCCATCCTGACCGAGGAAGGTGTCGACGAGGCCGCCCTGCGCAACTGGATGCGGACCAACAACCTGGCCCTGATCGTGACCCGCAACCAGACCTCGCGGGACCGCGCCGACAAGCAGCAGCCCTACAACCTGCAGGTGCCCGGCGGCGTCAAGACGGTCGGCAATACCGGCAAGGTCTATGACGTCTCGCACTACCAGATCTTCCAGGCCGATCAGGTGCGCGGCTACACCAGCCGCAGCGGCCGTCGCCCGATCGCGCAGCCCATGCATGACGCGGCCGGCAAGAACGCGCCGAACACGTCCGGCCCGGTGGGCAGCGTGAAGATCGCCGCCGATGGCTCGACCGCTGCCTTCGTGCCGGCCCGCCGTGCGCTGACCTGGCAGACCACCGACACCGTCGGCACGCCGATCGTGCGGGAACGTGTCTGGGTGACCTTCCAGCCGGGCGAGGTGCGGGTCTGCGCGTCCTGCCACGGTGCCAACCAGGCCGACCAGGCCGGCAACGCGGCGCCGCAGAACAAGCCCGAGGCGCTGCGGGCCCTGCTGCGGCACTGGAACACGCTGCCGAAGTGATCAGACGGGGCTCCGGCCCCGGACCGGGTGGCCCGACAAGGCCCGCAGCATGCGCTGCGGGCCTTGTCACAGGTGCGGCCGGCGTGACCGGCCGGTCGGGCTCAGGGCGGCGGATCGTCGTCGATGCGTTCACCGCTGCGACGGCCCGAGAACATCGTCCACCAGACGATGCCGACCAGCAGGGCGCCCGCGCCGAGGGCTTCCAGCACAATGAGCCACATGTCCGTTTCCTTCCCGCTCCACGAGCCCGCCACGCCCTTGCGACACCGCCAGCGCACCCAGCGCCAGCCCGAGGGCGGCGCGATTCTAGGCAGCCTGCTGGGCCTGATCCTGCTGCTGTCGGCTTGCACCTCGCCGGCGCCGGTCATCCCGCCTGCGCCGGTCGAAACGCCCGTCACGACGCCGCCCGAGACCCGTCCGAGCCCCGATCCGACCGGCGCGAACGAGCCGGTGCGAACCACCGGCCGCGGCCGCTGGGTGCGTGCCGACTGGAGCGCCCTGCCCGGCTGGAACGACGACAGCCTGACGCTCGCCTGGCCGGCACTGCTGCGCAGCTGTGACCGCCTGCCGGCGGCCGGCGCCGTTCAGTCCAGCGCCTGGGCGCCGGTCTGTGACGCCGCCCGCGCGATCGGCCCGGCCGCCGACGAGACCCGCATCCGCCAGTTCCTGACCAGCCGGCTGCAGCCCTGGCGGGTCGAAGGGCCGACCGGTCAGGTCGACGGCCTGATGACCGGCTACTTCGAGCCGCTGATCGAGGCCAGCCGCGTGCGCACCGCCCGCCAGACCGTGCCGCTGTACGCGCCGCCGGCTGACCTTGCCACGCGCAAGCCCTGGTACACCCGCGCCCAGATCGACACCCTGCCCGCCGCGATCAGTGCGCTCAAGGGCAAGGCGATCGCCTGGGTTGCCGACCCGCTGGACGCCACGCTGGTGCAGGTCCAGGGCTCCGGCCGCCTGATGCTGACCGAGCCTGACGGCAGCCGCCGCATGGTCCGCATCGCCTATGCCGCCAACAACGACCACCCCTTCGTGCCACTGAGCCGCTGGCTGGTCCAGCAGGGCGCGTTCACGCTGGAGCAGGCCAGCTGGCCGGCGATCCGCGACTGGGCCCGCGCCAACCCGCAGCGGGTACGCGAGCTGGTCAACGTCAACCCGCGTTATGTCTTCTTCCGCGAGGAGGCCTTGCCCGACCCGTCCATCGGCGCCGTCGGCGCCCAGGGCGTGCCGCTGACGCCCGGGCGTTCGATCGCCGTCGACAAGGAAAGCATTCCCTACGGCACGCCCGTCTGGCTGGCCTCGACCGAGCCGCAGCCCTGGTCGCTCAACCCGCCGCCGGCCCGCCCGCTGCAACGCCTGGTGATGGCGCAGGACACCGGCAGCGCCATCGTCGGCGCGGTGCGGGCCGATTACTACTGGGGCTGGGGCGACGGCGCCGAGGACCGCGCCGGCCGCACCAAGCAGCCGCTGCGGCTGTGGGCGCTCTGGCCGCGCTGAGCACGCCGCCCCGGTCGACGCGTCAGGACGCCGTGCCGCGCAGGTGCCCGAGTGGCAGCACCTGACCGGCCTTGACCTCGCCGAGCGAGAAGCTGGTGTGCATGTCCTTGACGTGCGGCAGCTTGAACAGCGTCTCGCGCACCCAGCGCGAATAGGCGTCGATGTCGGTGGCGACGACCTGGGCCTCGAAGGTCCCGGCGCCGCTGATGAAGTGGCAGGACAGCACCTCGGGCAAGGCGCGGATCGCCGCTTCGAGCGCCTGGGTCGCCTCGGCGTCGTTGCGATCGGCATCGATGCGCACGAAGGCCAGCACGCCCAGTCCGATGCGGCGCCGGTCGATCTCGGCGCGGTAGCCGGTGATGTAGCCCTGCTGCTCCAGCCAGCGCAGACGCCGCCAGGTCGGCGCGGCCGACAGGCCGATGCGCGTGGCCAGCTCGGCGTTGGACAAGCGTGCATCGCACTGCAGCTCGCCCAGGATGGCGATGTCGTAGCGGTCCAGCCCGGCATCGTGGCTGGCCTCGCCCGGCTCGGACTTCGGATCGATCACAGGATTCCGGGTTTTCCCTTGGTTTGGCAATTCGGGCAAGGATGATTCTCCATTCGTCCTTTCCGATCATATTTCTTGCGCCATGACTGTGAATCCGCGCAAAGATGGAAAACACCTGTCGGGGCTGGCTGTCTAGACTTTGCGCATCATTTCGCTGTCCTTGCGCCGCTGGAGTCCGCCATGAACGCCCCCCTGCCCGATGCTGTTCGACGCGCCCTTGAGGCCGTCACGCTCGACGACAAGTACACCCTGGCGCAAGGCAGCGCCTTCATGAGCGGCACCCATGCGCTGGTCCGCCTGCCCATGCTCCAGCAGCTGCGCGACGCCCGCGCCGGGCTGGACACCGCCGGCTTCATCAGCGGCTACCGCGGCAGCCCGCTGGGCGGCTATGACCAGGCGCTGTGGCTGGCCAAGGCGCATCTGGCCAAGCAGAACATCGTCTTCCAGCCAGGCGTCAACGAGGAACTCGCCGCCACCGCCGTCTGGGGCAGCCAGCAGCTGGACCTGGACCCGACGCGGCGCAAGCACGACGGCGTCTTCGGCATCTGGTATGGCAAGGGGCCAGGCGTCGACCGCTGCAGCGACGTCTTCAAGCACGCCAACATGGCCGGCACGGCCCGTCACGGCGGCGTGCTCGCGATCGCCGGCGACGACCATGTCGCCAAGAGCAGCACGGCGGCGCACCAGAGCGATCACATCTTCAAGGCCTGCGGCCTGCCGGTGTTCTTCCCGGCCAGCGTGCAGGAGATCCTGGACATGGGTCTGCACGCGATCGCGATGAGCCGCTATGCCGGCGTCTGGTCGGCGATGAAGACGATCCAGGAAGTCGTCGAGAGCGCCACCACGGTCTGCGTCGACCCGGACCGCGTGTCCATCGTGCTGCCCGAGGACTACGCCATGCCGCCCGGCGGCGTTCACATCCGCTGGCCGGACGACCGGGTCGAGCAGGAAGCCCGGCTGATGAACCACAAGTGGTACGCCGCGCTGGCCTATGTGCGGGCCAACCGGCTCAACCACACCGTCATCGACACGCCCGACGCCCGGCTGGGCATCATGGCCAGCGGCAAGGCCTACAACGACACCCGCCAGGCGCTCGCGGACCTCGGCCTGGACGAGGCGACCTGCCGGCGCGTTGGCATCCGGCTGCACAAGGTCGGCGTGGTCTGGCCGCTGGAGGCGACCGTCACGCGCGCCTTCGCCACCGGCCTGCAGGAGATCCTGGTGGTCGAGGAGAAGCGCCAGGTCATCGAGTACCAGCTCAAGGAAGAGCTCTACAACTGGCGCGCCGACGTGCGCCCGGACGTGGTCGGCAAGTTCGACGAGGTCGAGGGCGACCACAGTGGCGGCGAATGGAGCCGCCCCAATCCCAGCGCCCACGGCCTGCTGCGGGCCACGCTGGACCTGACGCCTGCCTTGATCGCCAAGGCCATCGCCAAGCGCCTGACCCGTCTGGGCGTGCCCGAGGACGTGTCCGCGCGCATGCAGCAGCGACTGGCGGTCATCGACGCCAAGGAACGCACGCTGCAGACCGCCCACAGCGACACCGGCGAGCGCACGCCCTGGTTCTGCAGCGGCTGCCCGCACAACACCAGCACCAAGGTCCCGGAAGGCTCACGCGCGCTGGCCGGCATCGGCTGCCATTTCATGGCGTTGTGGATGGACCGCGAGACAAACACCTTCACGCAGATGGGCGGCGAGGGCGTGCCCTGGGTTGGCCAGGCGCCCTTCACGACCGAGCCGCATGTGTTCGCCAACCTGGGCGACGGCACCTACTACCACTCGGGCCTGCTGGCGGTGCGCCAGAGCATCGCCGCCGGCGTGAACATCACCTACAAGATCCTGTTCAACGACGCCGTGGCGATGACCGGCGGCCAGCCGGTCGACGGCACGCTCCAGGTGCCGGAGATGAGCCGCGAGCTGGACGCCGAGGGCGTGCGCCGCATCGTCATCGTGACCGACGAGCCGGCGCGCTACCGCGATGACGCGGCCATCAAGGCCCGCCTGGCACCGGGCGTCACGGTCCGCCACCGCGACGAACTGGACGCCGTGCAACGCGAGCTGCGCGAGACCACCGGCTGCACCGTGCTGATCTACGACCAGACCTGCGCGACCGAAAAGCGACGTCGCCGCAAGCGCGGCACGATGGTCGATCCGGCCCGCCGCGTCGTCATCAACGAGGCCGTCTGCGAAGGCTGCGGCGACTGTTCGACGCAGAGCAACTGCCTGTCGGTCGAACCGGTGGAAACGCCCTTCGGCCGCAAGCGCCGCATCAACCAGAGCACCTGCAACAAGGACTTCTCCTGCGTGAAGGGCTTCTGCCCGAGCTTCGTGACCGTCGAGGGCGGCCAGCTGCGCAAGCCCAAAAAGGACACCCGTGTCGACCCGGACAGCCTGCCGCCGCTGATCGAGCCGCGCCTGCCCATGGCCACCGAAGCCTGGGGCATCGTGGTGGCCGGCGTCGGCGGCACCGGCGTCATCACCATCGGCCAGCTGCTGGGCATGGCAGCCCACCTGGACGGCAAGGGCGTGGTCACGCAGGACTCGGCCGGCCTGGCGCAGAAGGGCGGCGCGACCTGGAGCCACATCCAGATCGCCGAACACGCCAGCGCCCTGCACACCACCAAGGTCGACACCGCCAAGGCCGACCTGGTGATCGCCTGTGACGGCATCGTTGCAGCCAAGAAGGAGACCGTTTCGGTGATGGCCGAGGGCCGCACCTGGGTGACCCTGAACACGCACCGGACACCGACCGCCTCGCTGGTGCACGACCGTGACTGGGCCTTCCCGGCCGAGGCCTGCGAACGTTCGCTGCGCGCCACCGTCGGCGCTGATCAGGTTGTCGCCTTTGATGCCGAGACGCTGGCCACGCAACTGCTGGGCGACTCGATCTACACCAACCCGCTGCTGCTGGGCCACGCCTGGCAGCACGGCCGCATCCCGCTCAGCCGCGCCGCGTTGCGCCGGGCGATCGAGCTGAATGGCACACAGGTCGCCAACAACCTGGCGGCCTTCGAATGGGGCCGGCGCTGCGCCGTCGACCTGGCCGACGTCAGCGCACGGGCCGGCGGCAGCCAGGGTGCGCAGGTGATCCAGTTCGTCAAGCGGCCCTCGCTGGACGAGCTGATCGCCACCCGCGTTCAGGCCCTGGGCGCCTACCAGGACGCCGGCTACGCCCGCGCCTATGTCGAGCTGGTCGAGCGCGTGCGCGCCGCCGAGGCGGTGCTCGGCAGCACCCGGCTGACCGAGGCCGTCGCCCGCAACCTGCACAAGCTGATGGCCTACAAGGACGAGTACGAGGTGGCCCGGCTGCACGCCGATCCAGCCTTCGACGCGCGCATCGCGGCGATGTTCGAGGGCGAGGTGCGCATCGTGCACCACCTCGCGCCGCCGATCCTGGGCCGCACCGATGCGCAGGGCCAGCCGTTCAAGACCGCCTTCGGTCCGTGGATGCACCGCGCCCTGCCCTGGCTGGCCAAGCTGAAGTTCCTGCGCGGCACGGCGCTGGACCCCTTCGGCCGCAGCGAGGAGCGGCGCACCGAACGGGCGCTGATCGGCGAGTACCGGGCAACCGTCGAGCAGTTGCTGGCCGGCCTGACGGCCGAGCGGCTGGCGCAGGCGGTCGAGATCGCCCAGCTGCCGGACGGCATCCGCGGCTACGGCCACGTCAAGGCGAAGAACCTGGCGGCGGTGCGCGAGCGCTGGCACACGGCGCTGCTGCGCTGGCGCGACCCCTCGATCGCGGCGACGGCGGTGTCGGCTCAGGCTCGGGGCCAACGGGCCTGAGCGCGAGGCCGCGCCGGGCGGATCAGCGCAGGAAGAACGCGACCGACATCACCACGCCGGTCACGATGACGATGCCACGCACCCAGGCGGCCGGCAGGCGACGGGCGATGCGCGCGCCACCGAAGCCGCCGGCAGTGGCCGCGACCATCATCACCAGCGCCTGCGGCCAATGCACCGCACCGGCCCAGGCGAAGGCCGCCACGCTCAGCAGCGACAGCAGCAGCGAGTTGAGGTTCTTCAGCGCATTGGCGGTGTGGATGCGCGTCTCGCCGGTCAACGTGTAGAGCGCCATCAGCAAGATGCCCAGGCCGCCGTTGAAGTAGCCGCCATAGACCGCCACGACCAGCAGCCCGAGCGTGCGCGGCCAAGCGGCCGGCGACAGGACGGACGCCGGATCCGCACCAGCCCGTGCGCGCCAGGCCGACATCAGCCGGGGACCAACGGCGAACACGACCGTCGCGAACAGCAGCAGCCAGGGCACCAGCGCCGAGAAGACCTTGGCCGGCGTGACCAACAGCAGCAGCGCGCCGGTGACGCCGCCGAAGCCGCAGATCAGCCCCTCGCGCCAGAGCAGCGCACGCGGCAGAGCCGCAAGCTCGGCACGAAAGCCGAGCGCGCTGCCCAGGTAGCCAGGCGAGACCGCGACCGCGCTGGTGGCGTTGGCCGCGATGGGCGGCACGCCGGTCCAGACGAGGGCGGGAAAGGTCAGGAAGCTGCCGCCTCCGGCGATGGCGTTGAGCACGCCCGCCGCACTGGCGGCGGCGATCAGCAGGAGCAGGTCGGCGGGGGTCATGGATCCGGGGGCGCAGGCCGGAAGTGGCCTGGAGGTCGTCAGCGTGAGGGCGCTCGGGGGCGCGATGCTCGCACAGGCCGGCGCGTCAGCCGCGCCGCAACCCGGATCCGGTCGACAGGCTCAGCGCGAACGGCGCGCGCCCGAACCACCCTGCGGCGCACCGCCGCTGCCCGGCGCACGGCGCTCGATGTGGCGGAAGGTGATGCGGCCCTTGCTCAGGTCATAGGGCGACAGTTCCAGCGACACCGCGTCGCCGGCCAGGATGCGGATGTGGTGCTTGCGCATCTTGCCGGACGTGTAGGCGATCAGGATGTGGCCGTTGTCCAGCGTGACGCGGTAGCGCGAGTCGGGCAGGACTTCGGTGACCTGACCGTGCATTTCAATGAGTTCTTCCTTGGCCAAATGAGGCTCCTTCGTGTTTGTGCGTGGGGTGTGCGGCCGGTCGTCGTCAGGACGACAGGCTGCGGCGGTAATGAAGCAGGCGGCCGCGGTAGCCGGCGCGAACCTCGGCGCCGCCGTGCAGCACGGTCTCGTCGAGGTCGTAGCCCATGGCGTCCATGCGGCGATGGAAGGGGCTGCGGTTGCTGCGGTTGGGGTCGACGATCAGGACCTCGCCAACGGCCGCCGCGTGGCGTTCGATGAAGGTGGCGAGCACGCCGCCTTCATCGCGTTCGTAGAGCACGTCGCTGCCCATGATCAGCTCGAACCGGCCTTGCAGGCGTGAGCCCTGGGCGCAGGTCGGCGTGAGGTCAGCGTCCTGGGCAGCGGCCCAGTCGCCATGCCGGTAGCGCATCGGCGACATGCCGTTCAGGCGCACGTTCTCGTCGAGAAACTGGCGCGTCAGCGGGTGGCAGTCGCTGGCCGTGACCTGGGCACCGCGGCGATGGCAGACCAGGCTGGCCAGTGCCAGCCCGCAGCCGATCTCAAGGATGCCTTCGTCGACCTGCACCGGGCGGCGCGCGACCACCGAAGCGAGTTCCTGCGACGAGGGCCAGACGAGTCCGAAGAGGGGCCAGGCTGCCGACGAGATGCCGATGGCTTCGGCCGACCCTTCGGGATCGGCGTACTGCTGGCGATCGAGCAGCGACCGGATGTGCAGATCGGCCACGCCTGTGACCTCGACCTGTTCGAACTTGACCTGGTAACCCGGCAACGGGGCTCCTCGCTGGGACGGATCTGGGACCGGACCGTCTGTGAATCGACGCTGTGCGGCAGACGCGACGGTCACATCGATCCCGCATGAGCGCCCCGGGGCGGACGTCATGCGCGCCGAAAGGCAGACACGCGAGGCAAAACGGTGGAAGGGCTGCCGGGCTTTGGAATCCCCGGAAGGCGCGGAAGTGTACACGCTCGCACCCTCGCACCTTCAGGCAGGAAACCCGGGCGAGCGCCGTGTGGCCATTCCGCCGGGTTCAGCCCAGGCCGACTCAACCTGCGACGGTGACCGCCGCTGCCGGGCTCTCGAACATCGGGACGACGTCGCCGCGCCAACGGCCGGCCCGCTCGCCGTCACCACCGGCGAGCCATTCGTGCAGGACCTGATCGGCCTCGCCGGGTTCGAGGAACACGGTGGCGGTGCGCAGACCGACGACGCGGCCGCGGGCCAGGCCCATCGGGTCGGCGGGATCGGAGAGGGAGGGATCGTCGACCCGCGTCAGGCGGATCTGGTAGCGGGGCGCCGCATAGGGGAAGGCTTGCACAGCGGAGAGCTCCTGGTTGGGTTCGCGGAGGCGGTCACGTCGTCGTGACACCTGCGGCGAACTGCCCCGGGACTGGCCCCAGGGCCCGACTCCGTGATACTGGGCCGACGCCCCCCTTGCGTCAATTCGGAACTTCGCGCCGCGCCCTTGGCTGTGGAAGCCGGACCACGTCACACCCCCGACATGAGGGCCTGGTTTTCAGATCCGGGCGCTGACGACGATTCAGGCGTGCAGCGCCGCCTCCAGCGCGTCGACAAAAAGCGCCGCCACGTCGCAGCCGGTCTGGTCGGTGATCTCCTGGAAGCAGGTCGGGCTGGTGACGTTGATCTCGGTGAGGCTGTCACCGATCACGTCCAGACCGACCAGCAGCAGACCACGCGCAGCCAGCACGGGGCCCAGGGCCTCGGCGATCTCGCGGTCACGCGGGCTCAGCGGGCGGGCGACGCCCTTGCCGCCGGCCGCCAGGTTGCCCCGGATCTCGCTGCCCTGCGGGATGCGGGCCAGGCAGAAGGGCACCGGCACGCCGCCGATCAGCAGCACGCGCTTGTCGCCGTCGACGATGGCTGGCAGGTAACGCTGGACCATCACGGTCTGGGCGCCCTCGCGGTTGAGCGTCTCGATGATCGAACCGAGATTGAGCCCGTCCGGTCCGACCCGGAAGATGCCCATGCCGCCCATGCCGTCGAGCGGCTTGAGGATGACGTCGCCGTGCTCGGCGTGGAACTCGCGGATCGCCTGTGCGTCGCGCGTGACCAGGGTCGGTGCGGTGAACTGCGGGAACTCGAGGATCGAGAGCTTCTCCGGGTGATCGCGCAGTGCCTGCGGCCGGTTGAAAACCCGCGCGCCCTCGCGTTCGGCCTGCTGCAGCAGGTGGGTGGCGTAGACGTATTCGGCGTCGAAGGGCGGATCCTTGCGCATCAGCACCGCACCCAGGTCGGCCAGTGCGACGGTGTCGGTCTCGCGCACCTCGTACCAGTCTTCGGCGTCGCCGGTCAGCGCCAGCGTGCGGGTGTTGCGGGCGACGACCCGGCCGCCGTGCTGCCAAACCAAGTCGCGGGGCTCGCAAGCCAGGATGCCGTGACCGCGCCGGGCGGCCTCGCGCATCATCGCGAAGGTCGAGTCCTTGTAGGTCTTGAAGGTCTCGATCGGGTCGGCGACGAACAGCAGGTCCATGGGTAGGCGATCAGGCTAGGGGGTCGATGGGCGAACGCGCCAGTTTTGCACAGCGACCGCGATCGTGCCGGCGACGACACCCCAGAAGGCCGCACCGATGCCACCCAGGCTGACGCCGCTGAGCGTGACCAGGAAGGTGATCAGTGCCGGCTCGCGCCAGCGTGGCTCGCCCAGCGCGGCGCCCAGGCCGGCACCGATGGTGCCCAGCAGCGCGAGCCCGGCAACGGCCAGCACCAGCGCCTTCGGGAAGGCCGCCAGCAGGCCGACCACCGCGCCGCCGGCCAGGGCCATCAGCAGGTAGAACACGCCGGCCATGACGGCGGCGGTGTAGCGCCGGGCAGGATCCTCGTGGGCCTCGCGGCCCATGCAAATCGCCGCCGTGATCGCCGCCAGGTTGAAGCTGTAGCCGCCAAACGGCGCCAGCACCAGGCTGACCAGTCCGGTCGTCCCGATGACGGGCGAGACCGGCGTGTCATAGCCGGCCGACCGTTGCGCCGCCACGCCCGGCAGGTTCTGCGAGGCCATCGTCACGACGAACAGCGGCAGCGCCAGGCCGATCAAGCCGCGCCAGGTGAACTCGGGCGTGGTCCAGACAGGCCAGGCGGGCTGGGCCGCGACCGCCTGGAGGTTCAGTTGCCCGAACCCGGCGGCGATCGCCAGCCCCGCCAGCAGCACGCCCGGCACCGCGTAGCGTGGCCAGAGCCGCCGCCCAAGCAGGTAGACGACCAACATGCCGCCGACCAGCGCGAGGTCGGTGCGTAGGGCGGCGAAGGCGTCGAGCGCGAAGCGCGTCAGCACGCCGGCCAGCAAGGCGGCGGCGATGGGCTGCGGCAGGCGGTCCATGACGCGTTCGAAAACACCGCTCCAGCCCGCCAGGGCGATCGCGGCGGCGCAGAGCATGAAGGCGCCGATGCCTTCGGCCATGGTGACGCCGTCCATGCCGGCGGCGGCCGAGGCGATCAGCGCCGCACCCGGCGTCGACCACGCCGTCAGCACCGGCTTGCGGTAGCGCAGGCTCAGGCCGATGCTGGTCAGCCCCATGCCCAGACCCAGCGCCCACAGCCAGGACGTCAGCTGAGCCGGGGTGGCGCCCAGCGCGCGGGCCGCCTGGAAGACGATCACGACCGAGCTGGTGTAGCCCACCAGCACCGCGACGAAGCCAGCGACGACCGCCGGCAGCGACAGGTCCGCGAAGAAGCGACGGTGTCCGGTCGACCCTTCGCCAGCGGCGGCAGCGGCGTTCACCGCGTCAGAAGGTGTAGCCGTCACGCGCCTCGACCTTGGCCAGCGCCTCCAGCAGGCGCGCCAGCGGCGTCAGCACGGCGTAGCGCATCGCCACATGATGGGCCTGGCGCCAGACCCGGGGCAGGTCGTCGAGGTAGCCGTGTTTGCCGTCGCGGTGCGACAGCCGGGCGAAGATGCCCAGCACCTTGAGGTGGCGCTGCAGACCGGTCCATTCAAGGTCGCGCCAGTAGGTGCCAAAGTCGTCCGGCACCGGCACGCCGGCCTTGCGGGCGCGCTCCCAGTAGCGGGCGGCCCAGTCGATCTGCTGCGGCTCGTCCCAATCGAGGTAGGCGTCGCGCAGCAGCGAGACCAGGTCGTAGGCGACCGGCCCGAGCACCGCGCCCTGGAAGTCCAGCAGGCCCGGGTTGGGGGCCGGGCCGGCGCCGTCGGTGTCGATCGGGGCACAGACCATCAGGTTGCGGCTGTGGAAGTCGCGGTGCACCAGCACCTGGGCCTGGCTGGTGAAGACCTGGGTGATCTGGTCAAAGGCGCGCGCCAGGCCTTGCTGCTGGCGATCGTCCAGCGTCATGCCCTGGTGGCGGGCGATGTACCACTCAGGAAAGATGTCCAGCTCGCGCCGCACCATCGCGGCGTCGTAGCGCGGCAAGGCCTCCGGCACGGCGATGCCCTGCAGCGTCACCAGCGTGCCGATGGCGTCGCGGTAGAGCCCGTCGGCGCGGCGCTGGTGGGCGCCCTGTTCGAGGTCGAGCGACAGCAGTTCAGCGTGGTAAGTGCGCCGGCCCAGGTCGCTGATGAGCAGGAAACCGTGTTCGACCTGCCAGTCCAGCACCTGCGGCACGTTCAGGCCGGCGGCCCGCAGCAGCGCGGCGATGTCGACGAAGGCGCGGTTGTCTTCAACCGCTGGCGGCGCATCCATCACGATGAAGGTGGCCGGCCGGCCGGACGCCTCGCCCTGGATGCGGAAGTAGCGCCGGAAACTGGCATCAGCACTGGCCGGCGCCAAGGTCTGCACCTGCAGGGCGTGGCGCGGTGCCAGCCCGGCCAGCCAGCCGTCAAAGGCGGCCTGTCGAGCCGGATCGGCCCAGGTGATGGCGGGCGGGGCGGCGGGTCCGCTGGCGGCGGCGTCGGCGTGGGTCACGGCGGCAATCGGTGAGGGAGCAAGGTGGGCCACGGCGCCCGTCCGGTGGGCTGTCCGGCCAGACCTGCATGGAATAATCAAATGAATTTTAGCGAGCCGGGCTCGCGGACCCTGGCCCGCTCCGGGCCCGGCCGCAACGGCGCTACGCCTCGATTGCGCCCGCCTCACGTGCCTGTCCTCCGCCGCCGCCTCCCCCGACCAGACCTTCCCCGCGACCTGCGCCTGAGGGCGTTGGCGCTGGCGATCTGTTCGGCCTGGGTTTCCACCTCGGCTCAGGCCCAGGCACAGACCCAGACCCCGGCCGAGGCCGTTGTCGATGCGCCGGCAGCGGGCGTCTACACCCCCGCCCAGGCCTGCCGCATCGTCAATTGGCGCCGGGCATCACGCGGCGGTTTGCGGCCCTTGAGCCTGCCGACACCCGCGACCGGAACGGCAGACGCCGACCGCATCGTCATCGAGGCCGACCGGTTGTCCGGCGAGACCGGCCTGAGCCTTCAGGCGCGCGGCGACGTCCGCCTGCAGCGCGGCGAGCTGACCGTGCAGGCCGACGAGCTGGAATACCGCTACCCGACCGACCGGATGCGTGCGCTGGGCTCGATCGAGATGTGGCGCGGCCAGGACTACTACAGCGGCAGCGAGATCGACATCGACACGCGCGAGTCGGAGGGCTGGTTCCTCAACCCCACCTTCCATTTCGCCCGCACCCAGGCCGGTGGCGGCGCCGACCGCATCGACTTCCTCGGCCGTGACCGCATGGTGGTGCTGGGCGCCACCTACAGCAGCTGCGAGGTCGAGCCCGGTCAGACCGTGCCCTGGCAGCTCTCGGCCCGGCGCGTGCGGCTGGACTTCGAGGCCAACGAGGGCCTGGCCGAGGGCGCCGTGCTGCGCTTCTTCGACGTGCCCATCCTGGCCTTGCCGGCCCTGAGCTTTCCGGTCACCGACGCGCGCAAGTCCGGCTGGCTCCCGCCGCACATCAACCTCGCCAGCACCAGCAGCCTGGAGCTGGGCGTGCCCTACTACTGGAACATCGCGCCGTCACACGACGCCACGCTGACGCCCTACCTGTCGCTCAAGCGCGGCGCCTCGCTGGACAGCGAGATCCGCTACTTGCGGGACCGCGACGGCGGCACGCTGGACTCGTCCTGGTTGCCCGACGACCGCGTCACCGGCGAGCAGCGATGGTCCCTAGGATGGCGCCACACTGGCCAGTTCGGCGACGTCTTGCCCGCCGACGGCGCGTGGACCTACGACTGGCGCACCCTGCGCGTCTCCGACGACGACTACTGGAAGGACGGCCTGCGCGGGGTCGACTCGCTGACGCCGCGCCTGCTGGGTTCATCGGTCCAGCTGAACCAGCGCCGCGCACTGCGCTCGGACGACGACGCGCAGATCGACCAGTGGCTCTACGCCCGCGTGCAGCACTGGCAGGTGTTGCAGAGCAAGGTCGCCACCGATGCGATCGTCGCGCCCTACCAGCGCGAGCCGCAGATCGGCGCCCTCTGGCGAGCCCAGCGCGGCGGCCTGAGCGGCTCCCTGCAGACCGAGGTCAACCGCTTCAGCCTCGTGCAGGACGGCAGCGCGGGCGGCTCGCGGGCCCATCTGGTCGGCGATGTCGCCTGGGCGATCGGCGACGGCGGCTGGCAGCTGACGCCGCGGGTCGGCCTGAACGCGGCGCGCTACCAGACCGACACGGTGCTGGGCAACGGCGAGCGTCAGGCCGGTCGCAGCGTGCCGACCTTCAGCCTGGAAAGCGCCTGGTCCTTCGAACGCCCGACCCGGCTGTTCGGCCGGGACATGACGCAGACCCTCGAACCGCGTCTGCTCTACGTGCACACGCCCTGGCGTGACCTGGCCGGCCTGCCCAACTATGACAGCGCCCGTCTGGACCTGAACGCGCACAGCCTGTTCTCGCCCAACGCCTTCTCGGGCGTCGACTGGGTCTCGGAAGCCGAGCAGGTCACCACCGGGCTGAGCTCGCGCTACCTCGACGCCGGCAATGGCGCCCAGCTCGCCAGCGTGGGCATCGCGCAGCGCTACGTGCTCAGCGACCCCCAGGCGGCGCCCGATGGTCGCCAGGTCAGCAAGGGCTATTCGGACCTCTACCTGCTGGGCACGCTCAACACCGTGCCGAACTGGACGTTCGACACCGCCGTCCAATACAGCCCCGAGTTGCGGCAGGTGGAGCGCAGCATCAGCAGCATGACCTACTCGCCGGGTCCGTTTCGCACCGCGACCCTGGGCTATCGCCTGCAACGTGGCGCCAGCGAGCAAGTGGCGCTGGGCTGGCAATGGCCGATCCGCGGCCCCTTGCCCGGCCTGTTCAGCGAGCTGGTCGCAGCGGCCGGCACGCCCGCACAGGCGGCGGTGGCACAGGCACGCGCCAGCGGCTCGGCAGGCACCCGGTCGACGGCGTCAAGCTGCGTCGGCACGCTCTACGGTGTCGGCCGGCTCGACTACAGCGTCACCGATCGGCGGGTCTCCGGCGCGGTGCTGGGCTTCGAATACGACGCGGGCTGCTGGATCGGGCGGGTGGTCGCGCTGCGCCAGTCGACCGGCGCCAGCGAAGCGACGACGCGGCTGATGTTCCAGCTTGAGCTGGTCGGCCTGTCGCGGCTCGGCTCCAATCCGCTGGGGGTCTTGAAAGACAATGTGCCCGGCTACATGCTGCTGCGCGACCCGAAGGCGGACGGCAGCCTCTCGTCCGGCACCGCTGCCACGCCTGTCCCCTGACGCCCGATCGACAGCCGCCCTGCGGCCGACCTGAACCACCCTGTTCATGACCTCACCTGACCGACCGATCACCCGAGCCGGCTCGCGCCGTCTGGCCCTGGCCTTGCACCTCGCGGCCTGCCTGGCCGCCGGCGCCAGCCTGTGCCCCCTCGCGGCCGCCCAGGCGGTGTCCGCACCTGCCGAACGCCAGGAAGCCGCTCGACAGAGTGCCGACTACATCGTGGCCATCGTCAACCGCGAACTGGTGACCAACAGCGAGGTCCAGGCCCGACTGCAGCGCGTCGAGGCGGAGGCGGGTCGCTCCGGCGCCCAGCTGCCAGGGCGTGACGTGTTGCTGCGCGAGGTGCTGGACCAGTTGATCGACGAACGTGCCCAGCTGACCCATGCCGCCGAAAGCGGCTTGCGCATCGACGAGGCCGAGCTGGACCGCACCGTGGCCAGTGTCGCCGCGCAGAACCAGCTGAGCGTGTCCGAACTGCGCGAGCGGCTCCGCGCCGATGGCCAGGACTACGCCCGCTTCCGCGACAACCTGCGTGACCGGCTGGCGCTGGAGCGCGTGCGCGAGCGCGACGTGCAGGCGCGCCTGCGCATCGTCGATGCCGACATCGAGAACTGGCTGGCCCGGGAGCGCGAGAAGGCCGGCGCCGTCAACGAATACAACATCGCCCAGATCCTGATTGCCGTGCCCGAGACCGCCACGCCGGCCGAAGCGGCGGCTCGACGGGCGCAGGCCGTCTCGGTGCTGCAGCGGCTCAAGGCTGGCGAGGACTTCGGCGCGCTGGTCAAGTCGGTCTCGCAGGCCTCCAAGGCGAACAACGGCGAGCTCGGCCTGCGGCGCGGCGATGCGCTGCCCGACCTGTTCGTCGAAGCGGTACGCCCCTTGTTCGCCGGAGAAGTGGCGCCGCAGGTCGTTCGATCTGGCGCCGGCTTTCACATCCTGAAGCTGGTCGAGCGGCGCGACGCTGCGCTGTCTGTCACGCAGACCCGCGCCCGCCACATCCTGCTGCGGCCCAGCCCGGGAAGCAGCGAGACCATGGTGATCCGCCGCCTGGAGGAGTTCCGGCAACGCATCGCGGCCGGTCGCGCCCGCTTCGACGAACTGGCACGCCAGCATTCGGAAGACGGCAGCGCGCCCGGCGGCGGCGATCTGGGCTGGGCCTCGCCCGGTCAGTTCGTGCCCGAGTTCGAGCAGGCGATGCAATCGCTGGCGCTCAACGAGGTCTCCGCGCCGGTCGTGTCGCGCTTTGGCGTGCACCTGATCCAGGTACTCGAACGCAAGCAGGTCAGCCTGGACGTGCGCCAGCAGCGCGAGGCCGCGCGAGCGGCCCTGCGCGAGCAGAAGTACGAGGAAACCTACCTCGAATGGGCCCGCGAGGTGCGCGCCCGCGCCTACGTCGAACTGCGCGAACCCCCGGGCCTGTGAGCCCGCCGATCGATCGCCCGCACGTCCACCGGACCGCCGCTTGAAACACATCGCCCGCAAACGCTTCGGCCAGCATTTCCTGGTCGACACCGCCCTGCTCGACCGCATCGTGCGCAGCATCGATCCGCGCCCGGGCGAAGCGGTGGTCGAGATTGGCCCCGGCCTGGGCGCCATGACGGACCCGGTGGTGGCGCGCTGCGAGAAGCTCACCGTGATCGAGCTGGACCGCGACCTGGCAGCCCGGCTGCGCAAGCGTGCCGAGCTGACGGTGGTCGAGTCCGATGTGCTGCGGGTCGACTTCAGCGCCCTGGCGACACAGCTCTGCGCACCCGGGCAAAAGCTGCGCGTGATCGGCAACCTGCCCTACAACATCTCCAGCCCGATCCTGTTCCACCTGCTGGACCATGTCGACGTGATCGCGGACCAGCACTTCATGCTGCAGAAGGAAGTCGTCGACCGCATGGCCAGCGCGCCAGGCTCGAAGGACTATGGCCGGCTGTCGGTGATGCTGCAGTGGCGCTACGACATCGAGTCGCTGCTGGACGTCCCGCCGGAGTCCTTCGATCCGCCACCGCGCGTGGACTCGGCCGTCGTGCGCATGACGCCACTGGCGCAGCCGCCAGCGATCGACGTCAAGCTGCTGGGCGCGCTGGTGACGTCGGCCTTCTCGCAGCGCCGCAAGTTGCTGCGCCACAGCCTGGGCCACTGGCTGGAGCAGCGTGGCAGCCGCAGCACCTTCGACCTTCAGCGCCGGGCAGAGGAAGTGCCTGTGGCCGAGTTTGTCGCGCTCGCGGTCGCAGAAGGACAGGCCGCCCAGGTCGACCCGACCTGAGGTGTCGGCGCCAAAGACAAGGCCCGCGCGAGGCGGGCCTTGTCGGGTCGGGCGGTGTGGACCACCGCCCGGAGGCATCGAGAGATGCGCGTCGATCCTTCCGGATGAATCAGGCGGCGACCAGCCAGTTGGCGGTGTCGAACGCGCTGCTCATCAGCGGCATGTGCGGCGCGAAAGTCGGCGCGGCATTCTTGGTCGGCTTCGGCGCCGGCTTGACCGGCTGCTGCTCGATGGGGGCCACTTCAGCCCGCTCCCATTGCCCGTTGTCCTGGGAGCGGGCTACTGAAAAGAATAGAAGCATCTGAAGGGTATCTTTCTTTCCCCCCAGAAGTCGGCGGTGTCCCGGAACACGTCCAGCACCTGTTCACGCACCTCGCGGTCGAAGCGAGGGTTGTCGGGCAGCTGCTCCAGCACCACGACGAAACCCGCCTGCTCGCCCGACTTGTAGACCAGATCGGTCATGCAGTCGTGCAAGGCATCGAGGTTCTTGCCGAAATGGGCCGGAAACAGGAAGGCCTGGGCGATGCCTTCGAGCACGTCCTGCTTGGTCTGTGCCGAAGCGAGGTTGGCGTACAGGAAGTGATGGCCCATGGTCTGGGCCGCCGCCAATAGATCGTCCACGCGGAAGGCCCGGATGGCCTGCACGATGTTGGGACGCACGGTCTGCAGAAGCATGATGTTCTCTTAGCGCTTTCAGTCCTCGCCTCGATCACTGCACGATGCGCTTGAAGCTCGCGTAGTGATCCTGGGTGTAGTAACAGACATCCGGAGACCGGGGTTCGTTCCCGCCACACACGATGCGCCGGGCTCCACGATCTCGCGATCCGGGGGTCGGCACGGTGTACTCACGGTAGTAGCCTCGAGGCTCGCGGGGCAGCAGTCGCTCGCGATTGCCAAACACCGAACCATCCTTTTTCGGGTAGGGAAACGGACCGCCGACAAGGATCAGGCGATGCGTTTGGCGGGCTTGAGGCGGCAGCTCGGACAGCGCGACAGCCGCTTGCGTGGCTGCCACCGGAGCGGCTTCCCGGGCCTGTGCAGCGGGACTTGCGGTGAGACCGATGGTGCCGACGCTGAGTGCGCCAGCCAGACTCGACAACAAGACCACCGCCGCCAGGGCCACCCGGCTGGCCACCGATTTCGACCACCGCGACATGCAAGCACCACCTTGGATGAAACGGCCTCGAAACACGAAGGGCACCCTGGAAAACTGAGGCCGGATGGTATCTGTTCGGGCCCTGAAGCTCAAGGGATTGCCTCAATTTTCAGCACTGAGCACGGTCTTTCCGATGCTTGTAAGCGTGCGCCAACTTTCAACGCACGCCTACGGCCCCGAATCGCGCAACCGTTCGCCCTTTTCCATTCAGGGGCGTGCCGCAGCGCAGCATCCGCCCTTGGCACAAGGCCGCCGGCATCCCGCGCGGCGACCTCGTGGCTGCACCGCCGTCAACGTGCGGCGTTGGCGTCGGCGACGGTCAGTGCCGTCATGTTGACGATCCGGCGCACGGTCGCCGAAGGCGTCAGGATGTGCACCGGCTTGGCCGCGCCCAAGAGCACCGGACCGATCGCAATGCCGCCGCCGGCTGCCGTCTTCAGCAGGTTGTAGCTGATGTTGGCGGCGTCGATGTTGGGCAGGACCAGCAGGTTGGCCTCACCGGTCAGCGCGCTGCGCGGCATCAGTTCCTTGCGGTAGACCGGGTCCAGCGCGGTGTCGCCGTGCATCTCGCCATCGACCTCCAGCCAGGGCGCCTTCTCGCGGATCAGTTCCAGCGCCTCGCGCATCTTCACCGCCGACGGCTGGTTGCTCGAACCGAAGTTCGAGTGCGACAGCAGCGCCGCTTTGGGCTGGATGCCAAAGCGCAGCATCTCCTCGGCGGCCATCACGGTGATCTCGCAGAGCTGCTCGGCGGTCGGGTCGTAGTTGACGTGGGTGTCGACCAGGAAGACCTGACGGCCCGGCAACACCAAGCCGTTCATGCAGGCATAGGTCTTGACCCCTGCGCGGCGGCCGATCACCGGGTCGATGTACTGCAGGTGGTAGCCGGTGTTGCTCCAGGTGCCGCAGATCAGCCCGTCGACATGGCCCTTGTGCAGCAGCATCGAACCGATCAGCGTCATGCGCCGGCGCATCTCGATCTTGGCCAGCTGCACCGTCACGCCCTTGCGATCCATCATCTCGTGATAGGTCTGCCAGAACTCGCGGTAGCGAGCGTCCTCGTCGATGTTGACGATCTCGAAGTCGCGGCCCTCTTCCAGGCGCAGGCCGAGCTGCTCGATGCGGCTGCGGATGATGCTGCCGCGTCCGACCAGCACCGGGTAGGCCAGGCCCTCATCGACCACGACCTGCACGGCGCGCAGCACGCGGCGGTCCTCGCCTTCGGCATAGGCCACGCGACGCGCCTTGGCCCGTTTGGCGACGGCATAGATCGGCTTCATCACCGTGCCCGAGGCGTAGACGAAGGCCTGCAGCCGGTCGCGGTAGGCGTCCATGTTGTCGATCGGACGGGTCGCGACCCCCGAAGCGACCGCCGCCAGCGCCACGGCCGGCGCGATCTGCATCATCAGGCGCGGGTCGAAGGGCTTGGGGATCAGGTACTCGGGACCGAACTTCAGGGTTGCACCGGCATAGGCGGCGGCCACCACGTCGTTCTGCTCGGCCTGGGCCAGGTCAGCGATGGCGCGGACGGCGGCGATCTCCATCTCGTCGGTGATCGTGGTCGCGCCGCAGTCCAGCGCACCCCGGAAGATGTAGGGGAAACACAGGACGTTGTTGACCTGGTTCGGGTAGTCGGTGCGACCCGTGGCCATGATGGCGTCGTCGCGGACCGCCTTGACCTCCTCCGGCATGATCTCCGGGGTCGGGTTGGCCAACGCGAAGATGATCGGGTTGGCCGCCATGCCCGCCACCATGTCGGCCTTCAGCACGCCACCGGCCGACAAGCCCAGGAAGATGTCGGCGCCCGACATGACGTCACGCAGCGTGCGCAGGTCGGTGGGCTGGGCGAACTCGGCCTTGTCCGGGTCCATCAGTTCGGCCCGGCCTTCGTAGACGACGCCGGCCAGGTCGGTCACCCAGATGTTCTGGCGCGGCAGGCCCAGCTTGACCAGCAGATTCAGACAGGCCAGCGCGGCGGCGCCGGCACCGGAGGCCACCAGCTTGACCTGGTCGATCGGCTTGCCGACCACTTTCAGGCCGTTCAGCAAGGCCGCGCCGACCACGATGGCGGTGCCGTGCTGGTCATCATGGAAGACGGGGATGCGCAGGCGTTCGCGCAGCTTGCGTTCGACGTAGAAGCAGTCCGGCGCCTTGATGTCCTCGAGGTTGATGCCACCGAAGGTTGGCTCCAGCGCGGCGATCACGTCGACCAGCTTGTCGAGGTTGCGCTCCTCGATCTCGAGGTCGAACACGTCGATGCCGGCGAATTTCTTGAACAGGACCGCCTTGCCCTCCATCACCGGCTTGGACGCCAGAGGGCCGATGTCGCCCAGCCCCAGCACGGCGGTGCCGTTGGTCACGACCGCGACGAGGTTGCCGCGCGAGGTGTAGCGAAAGGCGTTGGCCGGGTCGTCGACGATCTCCTCGCAGGCATAGGCCACGCCCGGCGAGTAGGCCAGCGCCAGATCACGCTGGTTGACCAGCTGCTTGGTCGCCGAGATGGCGATCTTTCCGGGCGTCGGGAACTCGTGGTACTCGAGGGCGCTGCGGCGCAGCTGTTCGCGCTTTTCTTCGGAAGACGACATGGAAGGACCTTGTGGCTGTGTGCGGCGGGCGCCGGGGCGTGGATTCTAGGAAGGGCCCGATCGACCCGTGCGCGCCGACGCAATGGGCTGCGTCATGCCGCCATGCAAGGCTCGCATGGCCACACAAGTCCCTGCCGTCCGGCGCTGCCGCAGTGTCCGGCGCGGGCCAGCGCCCGCCATGCGAGGAACTGCTTAGCGCTCGCGCACGGGTCGCCCGGATACTGCCGCGATGGTTGAGCGCGTCATGCCCGTCTCGCAGTCCTTTTCCGGTCGCCCCGCCTGGCGGCGTTGGAACGTGCGACGCGCCGGCATCTGGCTGGCGCTGGCGCTGCTGCTGGTCGCCATGGAATCGAGCCTGCTGTGGCTGACATGGCAGAACGAGCGCAACCGCCTGCAGGACGCCACCGAGCAAGCCGCCGCGCGCGCCGCGATCGAGGTCCGGCGCCGCCTCGCCGACGCCAGCGGCGCGCTGCAGGCGCTGCTGTGGTCGCCCTTGACCGAGCGGCGCTTCCAGGAGGAGGCCATCGAGACGCTGCGGCGTCGACCGGAGCTGGCGCGCATCGAATGGCGTGATGCCCGCTTCGGCCTGCGCGCCGAGGTCCGGTCTGCCTTGCGCAGCGCCATGCCCGGTCCGTTGCCGCGCGAGGCGCTCAAGTCCGACGCCGAAGCGGCCTGCCTGACCGCCCAGCGCTTCGGCATCCCTGTCTATTCGCGCAGCTATTTCGTGCCGCAACAAGGCGGCCTCGGCGGCGAGGTGGTCGACCTGTGCGTGCCCCAGATCATCGAGGGCGAGGTGCGCGGCGCGCTGGTGGCGACGCTGGTGTTGTCGGTGCTGCTCGAACAAGCCACGCCCAACGAGCTGATGCGCGACCATGAGGTGATGCTGGTCGAGAGCGACGGCACCCGCCTGGCGCGGGCCGGCTCTCAGCGTGGCCTGGGGGCCTTTCGGGCCGATCGCCTGGTCGACCTCGACAACTTCACCGCCCTGCTGCGGCTGGACAGCACGGCCGCGCGGCCCTCGCTGCTGTCGCATGTCGGCTCCTCGCTGGTGCTGGCGCTGTCGGCCGCGCTGTGCCTGGTGATCGGCCTGCTGGCGCTGGACGTGCGGCGTCGCGCCGCTGCGGAGCGCGAACTCGCCGAGGCGCTGGCCTTTCGCAAGGCCATGGAGAACTCGCTGGTGACGGGCCTGCGAGCCCGCAACCTCGACGGCGCGATCACCTATGTGAACCGGGCCTTCTGCCAGATGGTCGGCTGGAGCGAGGCCGAGCTGCGCGGCGCCGACGATCCGCCGTACTGGCCACCCGAGTTGCGCGACACCTACCGGCGCCGTCATGCCGAACGGCAGGCCGGCGACGCCCCGCCGCGCGAGGGCCACGAGACGGTCTTCATGCGCCACGACGGCGAACGCTTTCCGGTGCTGATCTTCGAGGCGCCACTGCTCGACAGCCGGGGCCGTCGCACGGGATGGATGAGTTCGGTGCTGGACCTGACGGCGCAGCGGCGCGCCGAGGATTTCTCTCGCCAGCAGCAGGAGAAGCTTCAGGCCAGCGCCCGGCTGGCGACCATGGGCGAGATGGCCACCCTGCTGAGCCACGAGCTGAACCAGCCGCTGGCGGCGATCGCAAGCTATGCACACGGTTCGCTGAACCTGTTGCCCGGCGCGGACAGCGATGTGCCCGCCGACGCCGACACGCAGTTGATGATCCGGCAGGCCCTGGTGCGGGTCGCCGAACAGGCCGACCGGGCTGGCCGTGTCATCCGCAGCGTCCACCAGTTCGTGCGCCGCCGCGAGCGCCTGCGCGAGAACCTGCGCGCCCATGAACCCATCGAGGCCGTGCTGCCGCTGGTCCGCCTGGCCGCCAGGCGCTGCCATGCACAGGTTGTGGTCGATGTGGCACAGCCGCCGCCACGGGTCAGCTGCGACCGCACGATGGTCGAACAGGTGCTGCTCAACCTCGCCCGCAACGGGCTGCAAGCGATGGAGGCCGATGTCGATGCGGGCATCGAACGGCTGCTGACGCTGGGCGCCGAAATGGTCGACGAACGCTGGGTGGCGTTCCGGGTCGAGGACAGCGGACCGGGGATTCCAGAGGAAGTGGCGCGACAGCTGTTCACGCCGTTTTTCACCACCAAGGCCGAGGGCATGGGCATCGGCCTGTCGATGTGCCGCACGGTGGTCGAGCAGCACGGCGGCACCCTCACTTTCGGCCCCGGCCGCGACGGCCGCGGCACGATCTTCCGCTTCACGCTGCCGGTCTCGTCGACGCCGCCCGCGCCGCCTGCCTCGCCGGATTTGACTGGAGACACACCATGAACCCGCCCGTTCGACCGACCGCCTCCGGCACCGTGCACGTTGTCGACGACGAGGAAGTTGTGCGCGACGCACTCGGCTGGTTGCTGCGCAGCCGGCGCCTGCTGCCGCGCACCTTTCCGAGCGCCGACGCCTTCCATGCCGCGATCGAGAGCGGCGACGTTCGCATCGACGACCCGTCCTGTCTGTTGCTGGACATGCGCATGCCCGGCATGAACGGCATGGCGCTGTTCGAGCGGCTGATCGAGCGCGGCTGGGCCCAGGCCATGCCGGTCATCTTCCTGACCGGTCACGCCGATGTCGGCACCGCCGTGTCGGCGGTCAAGCGCGGCGCCTTTGACTTCGTCGAGAAGCCGTTTTCCGACAACGCCTTGGTCGATCGTGTGGTGGAGGCCTTGCAGGCCAGCGCCGCCGCCCTGGCCGCCCGCCTGGCCGTGCGCGGCGTGGAGCGCGACATGGCCGAGCTCACCGAACGCGAGCGCGAGGTGATGCGCCTGATCGTCGATGGCCGGCCGAACAAGCTGATCGCCGATGCGCTCGACATCAGTGTTCGCACCGTCGAGGTCCATCGTTCGCGGGTGTTCGACAAGATGGGGGTGAAGTCAGCCGTCGAGCTGGCCAACCTGCTGCGCGATCACGGCCTGGGTTGAGGCCCCGCCCGGATCGCTCTGCCGATAATCCAGGCTTTTGACGACGCGGCTCGCCCGCGAGCCCCGATGCCCCTCGGCGAATTCGACCTGATCCGACGCCACTTCGACCGGCCGGTGCGACACCAGCCGCTGGGTGTGGGCGACGACTGCGCCTTGCTGGCGCCGACGCCGGGCCAGCAACTGGCGGTGTCGACCGACCTGCTGGTCGAAGGCCGGCACTTCCTGTCGACGGTGGCACCCCAGGCGCTCGGCCACAAGGCCTTGGCGGTGAACCTGTCGGACCTCGCGGCCTGTGGCGCCGAGCCAATGGCCTACACCTTGTCGCTGGCCCTGCCCCGCGTCGACGACGCCTGGCTCGGCGCCTTCGCCAGCGGCCTGCACGCCCTGGCCGATGCGCACGGCATCGAACTGGTCGGCGGCGACACCACCGCCGGTCCGCTCACCATCGGCATCACCGTGATGGGTCAGGTGCCGCCGGGACAGGCGCTGTTGCGCAGTGGCGCGCGGCCGGGGCACGTCATCTGGGTGAGCGGTTGGCCGGGGCGGGCACGGCTCTGGCTCGACGCGGTGCGAGGCACCTTGCGTCTGGAGGGCGCTTCATTCGAAGCCGGCCGGCTGGCGATGGAGTACCCGCAACCCCGGGTCGGGCTGGGCCTGGCGCTGCGGGGCGTGGCGAGCAGCGCGATCGACCTGTCGGACGGCCTGCTTGGCGATCTGGCGCATGTGCTCGCGCGCTCCGGGCCGACGTCGGATGCGGCGCTGGGCGCGCGCATTGACGCCCACCGCCTGCCGCGTCATCCTGCCCTGGCGGGGCTGCCCGAAGAGACCGTGCTCGCTTGCCTGCTCGCGGGCGGCGACGACTACGAACTGCTGTTCACCGCCCCGCCCTCGCGGGATGCCGACGTGCAGGAGGCAGCGCAACGAGCCGGTGTCGCCGTGCACGCAATCGGCCAGATCGTGGAGGCGCCCGGCGTCGAGGTGCGAGATGCGATGGGGCGGTCGCTGGAAGGCCCATGGTCAGGCTATGACCACTTCGGCACGCAGGAAGGCGGCAGGGCATGAGCGGCACGCCACGGGATGCGGGCGGACAAGCCGATGACATCGAGGTGGCGCCACGTGCGTCGAAACGTCCCCGCATCGACGGCCGCTTCATGCTGGCTCACCCGGCTCACCTGATCGCGCTCGGCTTTGGCAGTGGTCTCAGCCCCAAGGCGCCCGGCACTTTCGGCACGCTGTGGGCCTGGGTCGCCTGGCTGGTCTTCGGGGCTTACCTCGCGCCCTCGGACTGGGGCTGGGTCATCGGGCTGTCCCTGCCGCTGGGCTGGTGGGCCTGCACGGTGACGGCCCGTCACGCCGGCATCGCCGATCCCGGGTTCATCGTCTGGGACGAGGTTCTCGCCTTCTGGCTCATCCTCTGGGTCATCGCGCCGTCGGACTGGGCCATGCAGTTGCTGGCCTTCGCGGTGTTCCGCTACTTCGACGCGGCGAAGCCTGGACCGGTGCGCTGGGCCGATCAGGTCTTCAAGGGTGGCGGCTGGCGTGGCGGCTTCGGCATCCTCTTCGATGACCTGGTCGCTGCGGGCTGCAGCCTGTTCGTGCTGGCCGTTGTCGAGCGCCTCATGGTTTGGTTGGGCTGGGCATGAACGGCATCGCAACGTCGACCGAGGTCAGCGACGACGAGCTGCTGGCACTGGCTCAGACACTGAGCCAGCAACTGATGGCGCGGGGCTGGATGCTGGCCAGCGCCGAGAGCTGCACCGGCGGCCTGATCGCGGCCACTTGCACCGAGCTGTCGGGATCCAGCCTCTGGTTCGAGCGTGGCTTCGTGACCTACAGCAACGCCGCCAAGTCCGAGTTGCTCCGCGTATCCGGCGAGCTGATCGCCACCCACGGCGCGGTCAGCGAACCCGTTGCCACCGCGATGGCCCGGGGCGCCTGCGCACACAGCGCAGCGCAGGTTTCGGTCGCTGTCACGGGCGTGGCCGGACCGACCGGTGGCTCACCGAACAAGCCAGTCGGCACCGTCTGGTTCGGCTGGTCGCTGCCAGGGCGTCAGCACGTCGAGGTCTGCCACTTCACCGGTGATCGCCGCGCCGTGCGTCGTCAGACCGTGCGCCACGCCTTGGGCTGGCTCGTCACCACCTTGGGCCAGTCCGCGTCGCCGACCTGATCCAGGCACTTGTCGACCGCCCATGAAAAAAGGCCGGCAATGCCGGCCCTTCGGGTGTCAAACGCGACTTATTCAGCGGCGGTCGGCACGTCGGTGGTGGTGTCCTCGCGGTCAACCAGCTCAACGAAAGCCATCGGCGCGTTGTCGCCCACACGGAATCCCATCTTCAGGATGCGGGTGTAGCCGCCCGGGCGCGCCTTGAAGCGCGGGCCCAGCACGTCGAAAAGCTTGACGACGTTGTCGCGGTTGCGCAGGCGGTCGAAGGCCAGGCGGCGATTGGCGACCGTCGGCTCCTTGGCCAGCGTGATCAGCGGCTCGACGACGCGACGCAGTTCCTTGGCCTTGGGGACGGTCGTCTTGATGGCCTCGTGCTCGATGAGCGAGTTGGCCATGTTGCGCAGCATCGCCTGACGGTGGGCGGAGGTGCGATTGAGTTTGCGGAGGCCGTTGCCGTGACGCATGGTGCTTTCCTTTCCTTATGAATACCGACGGCCGGATCAGGTACCGCCGGGTGCACCGGAGGGCGGTTCAAGCCGCCACTCCACTTTCAAGAAATCAACGCTTGTCGAGACCCTGGGGCGGCCAGTTCTCGAGACGAGCACCAAGGGTGAGGCCACGCGAGGCCAGCACTTCCTTGATCTCGTTGAGCGACTTGCGACCCAGGTTCGGGGTCTTCAGCAGCTCGGTTTCGGTGCGCTGGATCAGGTCACCGATGTAATAGATGTTCTCGGCCTTCAGGCAGTTGGCCGAACGCACCGTCAGTTCGAGCTCGTCGACCGGGCGCAGCAGGATCGGATCGAAGTGCTGGGCGCGCGGCTGCGGCGAGTCGATGATCGAGGCCATTTCGCCCGGATCGATCTGGGTGAACACCACCAGCTGTTCGACCAGGATCTTGGCCGACGCACGGATCGCCTCTTCCGGCGAGATCGAGCCATTCGTCTCGATCTCCATCACCAGCTTGTCGAGGTCGGTGCGCTGCTCAACGCGGGCGTTTTCGACCGCGTAGCTGACGCGCTTTACCGGCGAGAACGAGGCGTCCAGGACGATGCGGCCGATCGACTTGGTCGGCTCATCCGCATAACGGCGCATGCTGCCAGGCACGTAGCCACGGCCCTTCTCGACCTTGATCTGCATGTCGAGCTTGCCACCCTGGGCCAGGTGAGCGATCACGTGGTCCGGGTTGATGATCTCGACGTCATGCGGCGTCTGGATGTCGCTGGCCTTGACCGGGCCCTCGCCTTCCTTGCGCAGCACCAACGTGACTTCGTCGCGGTTGTGCAGACGGAACACCACGCCCTTGAGGTTGAGCATGATGTGAACCACGTCTTCCTGCACACCGTCAACGGTGGAGTATTCGTGCAGCACGCCGGCGATCGTCACTTCGGTGGGCGCGTAGCCGACCATCGACGACAGCAGGACGCGACGCAGCGCGTTGCCCAGCGTGTGCCCGTAGCCACGCTCGAACGGCTCGAGCGTCACCTTGGCACGGTGACCGCCAAGCGGGTCGACGTTGATGGCTTTGGGCTTCAGCAGATTGGTTTGCATCGAAAGTTCCTGTCAATACCCTCGGCTCGTTACACCGATAAGGCTGCGGGACCAGCCGAAGATCCGGGAGAGGCCGGACCTTCGGCAAAGGCCAAACGGCGCAGCGGCCCGGCTGGCAGGACATCGTTTCCGACGTCCCGACAGGGGCCGCTCCGACCGATCAGCGCGAATACAGTTCGACGATCAGCGATTCGTTGATGTCCGCGCCGAACTCGTCGCGGTCCGGCGTCTTCTTGAAGACACCTTCCATCTTGCTGAGGTCGACCGAGACCCAGGCCGGCAGGCCGATCGAGTCGGCGAGCTTGAGCGCATCAGCGATGCGCAGCTGCTTGCGGGCCTTCTCGCGCACGGCCACGACGTCACCGGCCTTGACCAGGTAGGACGGGATGTTCACGACCTCACCATTGACCGTCACCGACTTGTGCGACACCAGCTGGCGAGCCTCGGCGCGGGTCGAGCCGAAGCCCATGCGGTAGACGACGTTGTCCAGGCGCGATTCCAGGATCATCAGCAGGTTCGCGCCCGTGTTGCCCTTGCGGCGCTCGGCTTCGGCGAAGTAGCGGCGGAACTGGCGTTCGAGGACGCCGTACATGCGCTTGACCTTCTGCTTCTCGCGCAGCTGCAGGCCAAAGTCAGAGGTGCGCGAACCCGAGGTGCGGCCGTGCTGGCCAGGCTTGGATTCGAACTTCGCCTTGTCGCTGATCGAGCGGCGGGCGCTCTTCAGGAACAGGTCGGTGCCTTCGCGGCGGGAAAGTTTGGCCTTCGGGCCGAGGTAACGTGCCACAGTCTTGTCCTTGTGTCTGTGCTGACGCGGGGCCGGATCGGCGCACCGCGCAAGTCGGGCTCAACACACGGACCGTCGCGTCAAGCGCACCGTGCGAGGCAGCCCGACAGTGGGCTTATCAGCGAGGCGATTCCGACCGACGGGCAGACCCGTCGCCGCACATCCTCCGGCAGGGAGATGCACGCCTCAATGGAAAATCCGGCGACGCACCTGGGCCTCGCCGGACAGCCGGAAATTATAAACCGGGCATGCAGCCATTTGCTGCACATCGGGCCGGAAAGCCCGACGGGTCACGCATCGGGTTCAGATGCGGCGACGCTTCTGCGGACGGCAGCCGTTGTGCGGAACCGGCGTCACGTCGGAGATCGACGCGATACGGATGCCCAGCGATGCCAGCGCGCGAACCGACGACTCGCGACCCGGGCCGGGGCCCTTGATCTTGACGTCAAGGTTCTTGATGCCTTGTTCCTGAGCAGCACGACCTGCGACTTCTGCAGCGACCTGCGCAGCAAACGGGGTCGACTTGCGCGAGCCTTTGAAGCCCTGACCGCCACTCGAAGCCCACGACAGCGCATTGCCCTGACGGTCGGTGATCGTGATGATCGTGTTGTTGAAGGACGCGTGCACATGCGCGACGCCGTCGGCAATGTTCTTGCGAACCTTCTTGCTGACGCGACGGGCTGCGTTGTTGACGGGTGCTTTAGCCATGAATCATGTTCTCCGGGGCGACGCCTCGATTATTTCTTCAGCGCCTGCGGGCCCTTCTTCGGACCCTTTCGGGTGCGGGAGTTGGTGCGCGTGCGCTGGCCGCGGACCGGCAGACCACGACGATGGCGGAAGCCGCGGTAGCAGCCCAGGTCCATCAGTCGCTTAATGTTGATCGAGATCTCGCGGCGCAGGTCACCTTCGATGGTCAGGCGGCCGACTTCGTCGCGGATCTTTTCGAGATCGGCGTCCGTCAGATCCTTGACCTTCTTGTTGAAGGGGATGCTGCAAGCCTCACAGATCTTTTGAGCCGTGGTGCGGCCCACGCCGTAGATCGACGTCAGGCCGATCTCGGTGTGCTTGTGCGGCGGAATGTTGATACCAGCAATACGTGCCATGTGCGTCCTCTATTCGGTGACAGCCCAGGAAGGCTCAGCCCTGGCGCTGCTTGTGGCGCGGGTCGGTGCAAATGACACGGACCACACCCTTGCGGCGGATGATCTTGCAATTGCGGCAGATCTTCTTGACGGATGCGGAGACTTTCATGGTCTTCTCCTTGATCGGCTAAGCGCTTTGTCTTCCGGGACTCTACGGCTGTCGCTCACTTCGCCCGGAAAACGATGCGAGCACGGGAAAGATCGTACGGCGTCAGTTCCACTGTCACCTTGTCGCCTGGCAGGATGCGGATGTAGTGCATGCGCATCTTCCCGGAGATATGGCCGAGCACCACGTGCCCGTTTTCCAGCTTCACCCTGAACGTCGCGTTGGGGAGGTTTTCAACAACCTCACCATGCATCTGGATGACGTCGTCCTTGGCCATCGCACAACCAGAACATCACCCAGCCTTGAAGCTCGCCTTCTTGAGCAAAGCTTCGTATTGCTGGGACATGACATAGGACTGCACTTGGGCCCAAAAGTCCATCGTCACGACCACGATGATCAGCAGCGAGGTGCCACCAAAATAGAACGGGACGTTGTACTTCAGAACCAGAAACTCAGGCAGCAAACACACCAAGGTGATGTAGACCGCCCCTCCCAGCGTCAACCGCGCCAGGATCTTGTCGATGTGTCGAGCGGTCTGGTCACCCGGGCGAATACCCGGGATGAATGCGCCGCTCTTCTTAAGGTTCTCTGCGGTCTCACGGCTGTTGAAAACCAGCGCGGTGTAGAAGAAGCAGAAGAACACGATCATGGCCGCATACAGCAGGACATAAATCGGCTGTCCGGGCGACAAGGCCGAGGAAATGTCCTTCAGCCAGGTCAGCTTGTCGCCGGTCGCGAACCAGCCAACCACCGTCGCCGGCAGCAAAATGATCGACGACGCAAAGATCGGCGGGATCACACCCGACATGTTGATCTTCAGCGGCAGGTGCGACGACTGGCCGCCATAAACCTTGTTGCCGACCTGTCGCTTGGCGTAGTTCACCAGGATCTTGCGCTGCCCACGTTCAACGAACACCACGGCGAACGTGACGCCCACGACCAACAAAACAATGAACAAGGCAACGATGATGCTCATCGAACCGGTGTTCACCAGATTCAAGAGCCCGCCGATCGCGCTGGGCAAACCAGCGGCGATACCCGCGAAAATTAAGATGGAAATACCGTTGCCCAGACCGCGCTCGGTGATTTGTTCACCCAGCCACATCAGGAACATCGTGCCAGCGGTGAGGCTTGCCATCGCGCCGATCCGGAACATCGGGCCCGGATTCACCACCAGCCCAGCCGACCCTTCCAGTGCGAGCGCAATGCCCAGCGACTGGAAAATGGCAAGTGCCAGCGTGCCGTAGCGGGTGTACTGCGTGATCTTGCGGCGACCGGCTTCGCCTTCCTTCTTCAACGCTTCCAGCGTCGGCACCACATACCCCATCAGCTGCATGATGATCGATGCAGAGATGTACGGCATGATGCCGAGCGCGAACACGGTGAAGCGGGACAGCGCGCCACCCGAGAACATGTTGAACAGGTTCAGGATGCCGCCCTGCTGGCCCTTGAACAGTTCCGCCAGTTGATCGGGGTTGATGCCCGGAACCGGGATATGAGCCCCGATCCGGTACACCACCAGCGCCAGCAGCAGAAAGACGAGCCGGCGACGGAGGTCGCCGAACTTGCCGCTCTTGGCCAGTTGATTCGCGTTGGTTGCCACGGAGTACCTGTGCTTGGCAGCGTTCTGTCGCTCAGTCGACCAACGAGCCGCCAGCGGCTTCGATGACGACCTTGGCGCCAGCGGTCGCACCGATGCCCTTGAGCACGACCTTGCGGGTCAGCTCGCCGGACTTCACGACCTTGACGTTGCGAACCAGCTCACCCACGAGGCCGACGGCCTTGAGCATCAGGAGGTCGACTTCATCGGCGCCCAGCGCATTCAGTTCGCTGAGGTTGATCTCGGCATTGAACTTCAGCAGGTGCGACTTGAAGCCACGCTTGGGCAGGCGACGCTGCAGCGGCATCTGTCCGCCTTCGAAGCCCACCTTGTGGTAGCCACCAGCACGCGACTTCTGGCCCTTGTGACCGCGACCTGCGGTCTTGCCCAGGCCCGAGCCGATGCCGCGACCGACGCGACGCTTGGCGTGCTTGGCACCCGAGCTCGGCTTGATCGAATTCAGTTCCATGTCATTCTTCCTTGATGACGCGCGCCGCTCAGAGCACGCGCACCAGGTAGGCGATCTTGTTGATCATGCCGCGCACGGCCGGCGTGTCTTGCAGTTCCGAGACGCTGTTCAGCTTGCGCAGGCCCAGGCCACGAACGGTGGCGCGGTGCGATGCCTGGGTGCCGATCGGGCTGCGAACCAGCTGCACCTTGAGGGTCTTTTGTTCAGCCATGATGGACTCCCGGCGCTCAGTTGAAGATCTGTTCGATCGTCAGACCGCGCTTGGCTGCGACTTCAGAAGCCGTCGTCATGCGGGACAGAGCGTCGAACGTGGCGCGAACCATGTTGTACGGGTTCGACGAACCGAGGCTCTTTGCCACGATGTCGGTGATACCCATCACTTCGAAGATGGCGCGCATCGGGCCGCCAGCAATGATGCCGGTACCCGCCGGCGCAGGCGCCAGCAGAACCTTGGCAGCGCCGTGTTCGCCGGTCGCGTTGTGCGGGACGGTGCCATTGCGCAGCGGGACCTTCACGAGGTTGCGACGCGCCTGCTCCATCGCCTTGGTCACGGACACCGGCACTTCACGTGCCTTGCCCTTGCCCATGCCGACGCGACCATCGCCGTCGCCGACGACCGTCAGGGTCGCGAATGCCATGATCCGACCGCCCTTGACCACCTTGGTCACGCGGTTGACCTGGATCATCTTCTCGCGCATCCCATCGTCGCGACCTTCGTCAGCCACCTTGGGTTGAAACTTAGCCATTTGATGTTCCTTGGTTTGCCGACGCGCGGATCAGAACTGCAGACCCGCTTCGCGGGCAGCTTCGGCCAGTGCCTTGACGCGGCCGTGGTAGGCGAAGCCCGAACGGTCGAATGCGACCTTCTCGACGCCTGCTGCCTTCGCACGCTCCGCGATGCGCTTGCCGATCAGTTGGGCTGCATTGACGTTGCCGCCCTTGCCAGCACCCAGTTCCGAACGAACGTCTTTCTCGGCCGTCGAGGCCGACGCCAGGACCTTGCCGCCATCGGCGGAGATCACGCTGGCGTAGATGTGCAGGTTGCTGCGGAAGACGGTCAGGCGCTCGACACCCTGCAAGGCGATGCGGGCACGGGTCTGACGGGAGCGACGCAGCCGCTGTTCCTTCTTGTTCAACATGGTGCGGCTCCTTACTTCTTCTTGGTCTCTTTGAGCGTGACCTTCTCATCCGAATAACGGATGCCCTTGCCCTTGTAGGGCTCGGGAGGACGGAAGGCGCGCACCTCTGCTGCGATCTGACCGACGACCTGGCGGTCAGCACCCTTGATCAGGATCTCGGTCTGCGTCGGGCATTCGACCTTGATACCGGCCGGCATGTCCTTGACGACCGGGTGCGAATACCCGATCTGCAGGTTGAGCTTCTGACCCTGGGCTTGGGCGCGGAAGCCCACGCCAACCAGATTGAGCTTGCGCTCGAAACCCTTGCTGACGCCAGTGACCATGTTGGCGACCAGCGCCCGCACAGTACCCGACATCGCGTTTGCTTCGGCCGACTCGTTGGTCGGCGCGAAGCTCAGCGTGCCAGCTTCATTCTTCACGCTGACCAGGCTGTGCGCGGGGCGCACCAGGGTGCCGAGGGCACCCTTCACACTGATCTGCTCCGGGGTGACCGACACGTCCACGCCTTGCGGGACGGCGATCGGCATCTTTCCAACGCGGGACATCTGCTGCTCCTGTCCTTAAGCGACGTAGCAGAGCACTTCGCCACCGATACCGGCAGCGCGCGCCTTGCGGTCGGTCATCACGCCCTGGGGCGTGGTGACGATGGCCACACCGAGACCGTTCATGACATGGGGAATGTCATGGCGGCCCTTGTAGATACGCAGGCCAGGACGGCTGACGCGCTCGATGCGTTCGATCACCGGGCGACCGGCGTAATACTTCAACGCGATCTGCAGTTCGGCCTTGCCGCCGTCTGCCTTGATGGCGTAGCTGTCGATGTAACCCTCGTCCTTCAAGACCTGCGCGATGGCAGCCTTCAGCTTGGACGACGGCATCACAACGCTGGCCTTCTCGACCATCTGCGCGTTGCGGATGCGGGTCAGCATGTCCGCGATCGGATCACTCATGCTCATGGAATCACTCCTGTTCGTGCCCTGGGGCCGATTTACCAGCTCGCCTTGACGACACCGGGGATGTCGCCACGGAAGGCCAGTTCACGAATCTTGGTGCGGCCCAGTCCGAACTTGCGGAAAGTGCCACGCGGACGACCGGTGATCTCGCAGCGGCTGCGCAGACGCGTGGGATTCGCGTTGCGGGGCAGCTTCTGGAGCGCCAGGCGAGCGAGGTAACGCTCGTCTTCGGACTTGCTCTGGTCACCGATGATGGCCTTCAGTTCTGCGAACTTCTTGGCGTACTTGGCGACCAGCTTCTCGCGCTTTTCTTCACGCTGGATCAAGGACAGTTTTGCCACCGTACACCTCAGTTCTTGAACGGGAAGCGGAAGGCCGACAGCAGCGCCTTGCACTCGTCATCGGTCTTGGCCGTCGTCGTGATGCTGATGTTCAGACCACGCAGAGCATCCACCTTGTCGTACTCGACTTCGGGGAAAATGATCTGTTCCTTGACGCCGATGTTGTAGTTGCCACGACCATCGAACGAACGGCCCGAGATACCGCGGAAGTCACGCACGCGCGGCAGCGCGATGGTGACGAAGCGATCCAGGAATTCGAACATGCGGGCACCACGCAGCGTGACCATGCAGCCGATGGGCACGTTCTCGCGGATCTTGAATCCGGCAATGGCCTTGCGCGACTTGGTGACGACGGGGCGCTGGCCGGCGATCTTGGTGAGGTCGCCGACGGCGTGGTCCATGACCTTCTTGTCCGACACGGCTTCCGAGACACCCATGTTCAGGGTGATCTTCTGGAAACGCGGCACTTCCATCACCGACTTGTAGCCGAACTTCTCGACCAGCGACGGGACGACGGTGTCGTTGTAGAAGGCTTGCAGGCGAGCTTGTTGTTGAGCCATTTCAGGTTCCTGCCTCAGGCCTTGATCTCGTCGCCGCTGGACTTGAAGACACGCACTTTCTTGCCGTCAGCCAGGAGCTTGATGCCCACGCGGTCGGCCTTGCCGGTCGCGGGGTTGAAGATCGCCACATTCGATTGATGAATCGGCATGGTCTTGTCGACGATGCCACCGGTCGTGCCCTTGAGCGGGTTCGGGCGGACGTGCTTCTTGACGACGTTCACGCCGTCAACGACCAGGTGGTCTTCGTCCACGCGCAGCGACACAGCGCCGCGCTTGCCCTTGTCGCGACCGGTCAGCACGATGACCTCGTCGCCTTTGCGAATCTTGTTCATGGCCTGTCCTTCGCCGTCGGCTTAGAGCACTTCAGGAGCGAGCGACACGATCTTCATGAAGCGCTCGGTCCGCAGTTCGCGGGTGACCGGGCCGAAGATGCGCGTGCCGATCGGCTCGAGCTTGGCATTGAGCAACACCGCAGCGTTGCCATCGAACTTGACGAGCGAACCGTCCTGGCGGCGCACACCCTTGGCGGTGCGCACGACCACGGCGTTGTAGACCTCGCCCTTTTTGACGCGACCACGCGGCGCAGCTTCTTTGATGCTGACCTTGATCACATCGCCAATACTGGCGTAACGACGCTTCGAACCGCCAAGCACCTTGATGCACATGACGGACTTCGCACCCGTGTTGTCCGCGACGTCGAGTCGCGATTGCATTTGGATCATGTCTATCCCCAACTTGTCCCGCTCTGGCTGCGGCCGGATGGCCACCACTGCGGTCAGTCTTGGGCCCGTCGTACGTCCTGTTCAAGAATTTGATCAGGACGCAGCTGGGGGCGAAACTGGCTTGCGCAGCGGGCGGCTAGGCACGCGCTCAAGCCAGCAGAGTCAGCGATTATGCATGTGGCTCGCAGGGCAAGTCAACACATCCAGAAGAAAGATTCAGGGGCGACGCTTCGGGTGAAGTCGCCGCCCCTGCAAGGACCTGGGAAGGACCATGCGGCACGCCATGGCCGCACGCACTGGCCCCCCGTCAGTCGTAGACCTCGGCATCCGGGTCGGTCGCCTCCAGCTCGTAGCTGGCCGCCAGCATCGCCAGGCGAGCGATGACGCCATACATATAGAAGCGGTTGGGCGCGCTCTGGCCAGGCTTGGCTCCCACACGCGGCAGGTGATGGCTCTCGGCGAAGGCCAGTGGCACGAACTGGGCACCGGGCGCGTTGAGGTTCTCGTCGATGCCGCGGTCGGCATGCACACGGTAGAAACCGCCGACCACATAGCGATCCATCATGTAGACGACCGGCTCGGCGACCGCGTCGTTCATGCGCTCGTAGGTCGGCACGCCTTCCTGGATGATGACCTCGGAGACCTCCTGGCCGTCCTTGACCACGCTCATCTTGTTGCGCGTGCGGCGGTTCAGTTCATCGAGTTCCTTCGGATCACGCACGGTCATGATGCCCATGCCGTAGGTGCCGTTGTCGGCCTTGACGATCACGAACGGCTTTTCGTTGATGCCGTATTCCTTGTACTTGCGGCGGATCTTGGCGATCAGCGCCTCGGCGTTCGACTTGATGCACTCGATGCCGTCACCTTCGCCGAAGTTGACCTTGCCGCACTGGGTGTACATCGGATTGATCAGCCACGGGTCCATGCCCAGCAGCTTGGCGAACTTCTTGGCCACTTCCTCATAGGCCTGGAAGTGGTTGGTCTTGCGCCGCACCGCCCAGCCCGCATGCAGCGGCGGCAGCAGGTATTGCTCATGCAGGTCTTCGAGCATGCCGGGGATGCCCGCCGACAGGTCGTTGTTCATCAGGATGGTGCACGGGTCGAAGCCTTTCAGGCCGAGCCGACGCTGGGTGCGAACCAGCGGCTCCATCAGCAGCTCGCTGCCGTCGGGCAGTGCCACCGGGGTGGGCTTGTCGATCGACGGGTCCAGCGTGCCCAGCCGGACGTTCAGGCCAGCCAGCGTGAAGATCTCCTGCAGCCGCGCAACGTTCAGCAGATAGAACGGGTTGCGGGTGTGCTTCTCGGGGATCAGCAGCAGGTTCTTGGCCTCGGGGCAGATCTTCTCGATCGCCGCCATCGCCGCCTGCACCGCCAGCGGCAGCATCTCGGGCGTCAGGTTGTTCCAGCCGCCCGGATAGAGGTTGGTGTCGACCGGCGCCAGCTTGAAGCCAGCGTTGCGCACGTCGACCGACGAGTAGAACGGCGGCGTGTGCTCCATCCACTCGAGCCGGAACCAGCGTTCGATGGCAGGCATCGACTCCAGGATGCGCGCCTCCAGTTCGTTGATGGGACCGTTGAGAGCGGTGACGAGGTGGGGAACCATGCGCGTGTCCTGGCGTAGCCGACGGGTGGAATCGATTCTAAGGAGCGAGGCATCTGGGGATGCCGCGCCAAATGAAAAGGGGCCGCCAGCGGCGACCCCTCGATTCAGGCCGGAGACCGGCTCAGATCACTTGTGGTACGCGGTCTCGCCATGCGAGCTGATGTCCAGACCCTCGCGTTCCTCTTCCTCGGTGACGCGCAGGCCGATCACCAGGTCGACGACCTTGAAGGCGATCACCGAGACGACACCCGACCACACCACGGTCAGCAGGACGGCCTTGGCCTGGATCCAGACCTGCGAGGCGATCGAGTAGGCGTCCGGGGCGATCATGCCCACGGTGACCCAGTCGGCCACGGCGCTCGGGCCGCCCAGGTTCGGCGAGTTGAAGACACCGGTCAGCAGGGCACCCAGGATGCCGCCGACACCGTGCACGCCGAACACGTCGAGCGAGTCGTCCGCGCCCAGCATCTTCTTCAGGCCGTTGACGCCCCAGAGGCAGGCGAAGCCGGCGATCAGGCCGATGATGATGCCGCCCAGGATGCCGACGTTGCCGGCGGCCGGGGTGATGGCAACCAGACCCGCGACGGCGCCGGAAGCAGCGCCCAGCATCGAGGCCTTGCCCTTCATCAGCGCTTCACCAACACACCAGGCCAGCACCGCAGCAGCGGTGGCGAACAGCGTGTTGATGAAGGCCAGCGCGGCATAGCCATTGGCTTCCAGCGCCGAGCCGGCGTTGAAGCCGAACCAGCCCACCCACAGCAGCGCGGCACCCACCATCGTCAGCGTCAGCGAGTGCGGCGTGAAGGCTTCCTTGCCGTAGCCGACGCGCTTGCCGACCATGAAGGCACCGACCAGACCCGCGACGGCCGCATTGATGTGCACGACGGTGCCGCCAGCGAAGTCCAGCGCGCCCCATTGCCAGATCAGGCCAGCCTTGCCGGTCATCGACTCGGCCACGTCGGCAGCGGCGTAGGCGTCAGGGCCCATCCAGAACCAGACCATGTGCGCGATCGGCGCGTAGCTGAAGGTGAACCACAGCACCATGAACATCAGCACGGCGGAGAACTTCATGCGTTCGGCGAAGGCGCCGACGATCAGGCAGCAGGTGATGCCCGCGAACGTGGCCTGGAAGGCCGCGAACACGATCTCGGGGATGTAGACGCCCTTGCTGAAGGTGGCCGCGTTGGCGAAGGTGCCGGCCGCGTTGTCCCAGACGCCGTTCATGAACAGGCGGTCGAAGCCACCGATGAAGGCGTTGCCTTCGGTGAACGCCAGGCTGTAGCCGTAGATGGCCCACAGCACGACGATCATCGAGAAGGTCACCATCACCTGCATCAGGACCGACAGCATGTTCTTGGCACGCACCAGGCCGCCGTAGAACAGCGCCAGGCCAGGCACCGTCATCATGATGACGAGCAGCGTGGAGACGAGCAGCCAGGCGGTGTCGCCCTTGTTGGGAACGGGAGCGGGTGCAGCGGCTTCGACGGCCGCAGAAGCGGCGTCAGCGGCAACAGCCGCAGCCTCGACAACCGCCGAGGCGGCGGCAGCAGGCTCGGAAGCAGCCTGGGCCCAGACAGCGCCGGAAGATCCCAGCACCGCCAAGCCCAAGGCCAGGATGGCAAGCAGTTTTTTCATGGTTTTTCTCGGGGTGAGGGAAATCAGAGAGCGTCCTTGCCGGTCTCGCCGGTCCGGATGCGCAACACCTGCTCGAGGGCGGTGATGAAAATCTTGCCGTCGCCGATCTTGCCGGTGCGTGCGGCACCCTCGATCGCCTCGATCACGCGGTCGACGATGGCGTCGTCCACGGCGGCCTCGATCTTCACCTTGGGCAGGAAGTCGACGACGTACTCGGCACCCCGGTACAGCTCGGTGTGGCCCTTCTGACGGCCAAAGCCCTTGACCTCGGTGACGGTGATCCCTTGCACGCCGATGTTGCTGAGGGCTTCACGCACCTCGTCGAGCTTGAAGGGTTTGATGATGGCGGTGACCATTTTCATGGCGGCCTCCGGAAGGTTGATGGCGGTGGAAAGCAAAACAGCGGATAGCTGGGCAGCAGCTGAGCCTTTCTTCTGCAGCTTCCATGCCAGCCCTCGGCGCCTCGCGAGGACGGCCCTCCGCCCCATTCCGGCGCGGCGTCCGCCCCCAGGTCACGCACGACGCACGGAAGCACCCACAAATGCACCATGACGGTGCAACCCCCTTCGGAGGGTGTCAGCAGATGTGACGTGCTGCCCAGAATCCGGCCCCTGTGCGCCCGCCGGGCGCTTCCGGAGTGCCCTGAAATGTCTCTTGCGACCGTCCACAGCCGTGCCTTGCTGGGCCTGCAGGCGCCACCCGTCACCGTCGAGGTGCATCTGGCCAACGGCCTGCCCAGCTTCACCCTCGTCGGGCTGGCCGAGATGGAGGTCAAGGAATCGCGCGAACGGGTCCGCGCCGCCGTGCTCAACAGCGGCCTGACCTTCCCGCACGACAAGCGCATCACGGTCAACCTGGGGCCGGCGGACCTGCCCAAGGAAGGTTGCCGCTTCGACCTGCCGATCGCGCTGGGCATCCTGGCCGCCAGCGGCCAGATCGACGCCCGGCGGCTGGACCGGCACGAGTTCGCGGGCGAGCTGTCCCTGGCCGGCGACCTGAGGCCGGTGCACGGCGCCCTGGCGATGGCCCTGGCGATGCGGCGTGCACCGACGGGACGTTGTCTGGTGCTGCCCGAAAGCAGTGCACAGGAAGCCGCCCGCGTGCCTGATCTGCCCCTGCGCTGCGCACGTCACCTGCTCGATGTGGTCGCCGCGCTGCGCGATGGCGACGACACCCCGCCGCTGGCCTTGCCACCCGCGCCGATCCCGCAGCCGGCCCCGCGCTGGCCCGATCTGGTCGATGTGCGTGGCCAGGTGGGGGCGCGGCGTGCACTGGAGATCGCCGCCGCCGGTGGCCACAGCCTGCTGTTTGTCGGCCCGCCCGGCACCGGCAAGTCGATGTTGGCGCAACGCCTGACCGGTCTGCTGCCACCGATGACCGAACAGGAGGCCCTCGAATCGGCCGCCGTCCTGAGCCTGGCCGGCCCCTTCGACGCCAGCCGCTGGTCGCAACGCACGCTGCGCACGCCGCACCACAGCGCCTCGTCGGTCGCGCTGGTCGGGGGTGGCTCGCCGCCGCGCCCCGGCGAGGTGTCGCTGGCGCACCATGGTGTGCTCTTCATGGACGAGCTGCCGGAGTTCCCTCGCGCCGCCCTGGAAGCCCTGCGCGAACCGCTCGAGAACGGCCGCATCACCATCTCGCGGGCCGCTCGGCAGGCCGAGTTCCCGGCCCGCTGCCTGCTGGTCGCGGCGATGAACCCGTGTCCCTGCGGCCACCTGGGTGCGATCCGGCCGGCCTGTCGCTGCACGCCCGAGCAGGTTCGGCGCTACCAAGGTCGCATCTCCGGCCCGCTGCTGGACCGCATCGACCTGCGCGTCGAGGTCCTCGCGCTGACCCCGCAGGCGCTGTCCGCCCGTCGCGACGGCGAGGACAGCGCCACCGTCGCCGCACGGGTCGCCGCCGCGCGCCAGCGCCAGCTTGATCGTCAGGGCTGCGCCAACGCGGTCGTCGAATCCGGCCAGCTCGACGAGGTCGCCGCGCTGCAGGCCGGCGCCCGCGAATTCCTCGACAGCGCGGCGAACCGGCTCGGCTGGTCCGGGCGCAGCCTGCACCGCGTGCTGCGGGTGGCCCGCACGCTGGCCGACCTGGACGGCGCCGAGAGCATCGGCCTGGGCCCTGTCGCCGAAGCGATCCAGCTGCGACGCGGGCTGCCGGGCGCCTGAAGCCAGCCGGGGCGCTGCGGCACACTGCCGGGCCGCACTTCATCGCCCAGCCGACCAGCCGCCATGCCAGCCCGCCTCCACGTCGACCTCCCGCTGCAAGCAGGCCTGGAACTCGAACTGCCGGCCGGCGCGGCACGGCATGTCCAGGTGCTGCGCCATCAACCGGGCGACGTGCTGACGCTGTTCAACGGCCAGGGCGGCGAATGGCAGGCCACCGTGCTGCAGATGGGCCGCAGCGACGTGCGGGTGCAGATCGGCTGTCACGACCCGGTCGCCCGCGAGCTGCCGCTGGCGGTGACGCTGGCAGCTGTCATGCCCGCCAATGACCGCTTCGATTGGCTGATCGAGAAGGCGACCGAGCTGGGCGCAGCCGTCATCGAGCCGCTGATGAGCGAGCGCTCGGTGCTGCGCCTGAACGCCGAACGGGCGGACAAGAAGCGCGCGCACTGGCAAGCCATCGCGGTGGCGGCGGCCGAACAGTGCGGCCGGACCCGCGTGCCGCGCATCGCCGCGGTCCGCACGCTGGCGGCGGCCCTGGCGTCGCCCGACGGCGGCCCGGATGCCGTCACGACGCTGGCGCTGAGCCTGGCCGAGGCGCGTCCGCTGGCCGAACGGCTGGCCGCCGCCGACGCCCCGCTGCGTTCGCTGCGCCTCTACAGCGGGCCGGAAGGCGGCTTCAGCCCCGCCGAGGAAGAGGCCTTGCGTCGTGCCGGCGCCCTGCCGACCACGCTCGGACCGCGCGTGCTGCGCGCCGAAACCGCGCCGCTGGCGGCGCTGGGTTACATCGGGCTCACAGCCAGCGTCGCGGGCTGACCCCCCTGCGGCGCCCGGGCAACACCCCCAAGAGCGGGTGTCGGGTTGTCCCGGAGAGCTGAACCAGGTCTGTGCCCACGTCTCAGGGTCAGCCCGGAAAGAACTGCGACGGATCGCACGGGCGCCGATGGGCGCGCATCCAGTCATGCTGAATGCGCATGTAATCGCTTTGTAATCGAGCCAGCAGAAGCTCAAACTGGTTTTGGGGGCATCCCGAGAACGCCGCAGCGCGGTGTTGTCGAGATGCCTTTTTCAACCTTGGAGCCTGCTCGATGAACCATCCCGCCATGGTCGGCCTGCGCGTGAACGCACCCGCCTACGTCAAGAACGCCCAGCTGATCGCCTGGGTCTCGGAGATCGCTGCGCTGACGCAACCGGCCGCGATCCACTGGTGCGACGGCTCCCAGGAAGAGTACGACCGCCTCTGCCAGCAGCTGGTCGACGCCGGCACCTTCCGCAAGCTCGATCCGGTCAAGCGGCCGAACAGCTTCCTGGCCTGCTCCGACCCGAGCGACGTGGCCCGCGTCGAGGACCGCACCTACATCTGCTCCGAGCAGAAGGAACATGCCGGCCCGACCAACAACTGGATGGCACCGGCCGAGATGCGCGCGCTGCTGCAGACCGGTCAGCCTGACGGCACGCCGGCACTGTTCGCCGGTTCGATGCGCGGTCGCACGATGTATGTCGTGCCCTTCTCGATGGGCCCGCTGGGCTCGCCGATCGCTCACATCGGCATCGAGCTGTCGGACAGCCCCTACGTGGCCGTCAACATGCGCATCATGACCCGCATGGGCAAGGCCGTTCACGACGTGCTGGGCGTCGACGGCGAGTTCGTGCCCTGCGTGCACACCGTCGGTGCGCCGCTGGTGGCCGGTCAGGGCGACGTCGCCTGGCCGTGCAACAAGACCAAGTACATCGTCCATTACCCCGAGACGCGCGAGATCTGGTCCTACGGCTCGGGCTATGGCGGCAACGCGCTGCTGGGCAAGAAGTGCTTCGCGCTGCGCATCGCCTCGACCATGGGCCGCGACCAGGGCTGGCTGGCCGAGCACATGCTCGTGCTGGGCGTGACCTCGCCCGAAGGCAAGAAGCGCCACGTTGCCGCCGCCTTCCCGAGCGCCTGCGGCAAGACCAACTTCGCCATGCTGATCCCGCCGGCCGCGCTGGGCGACTGGCAGGTCACCACCATCGGTGACGACATCGCCTGGATCAAGCCGGGCGCCGACGGCCGCCTCTACGCGATCAACCCGGAGGCCGGCTACTTCGGCGTCGCCCCGGGCACCAACCACAAGACCAACCCGAACTGCATGGCCTCGCTGGACCGCGATGTCATCTTCACCAATGTCGCGCTGACGGACGACGGCGACGTCTGGTGGGAAGGCATGACCGACACCCCGCCGGCCCACCTGATCGACTGGCAAGGCAAGGACTGGACGCCCGAGAACGCCCGCCAGCCCGACGGCAAGCTGCGCCCGGCCGCACACCCGAACGCGCGCTTCACGGTCGCCGCCACCAACAACCCGGCACTGGACCCGGCCTGGGACGACCCGGCCGGCGTGGCGATCGACGCCTTCATCTTCGGCGGCCGCCGCTCGACCACCGTGCCACTGGTGACCGAGGCGCGCGACTGGACCGAAGGCGTCTACATGGCCGCGACCATGGGCTCGGAGACCACCGCCGCTGCCGCTGGCCAGCAGGGCGTGGTCCGGCGCGATCCCTTCGCGATGCTGCCGTTCACCGGCTACAACATGTCGGACTACTTCCAGCACTGGCTGGACCTGGGTGCGAAGCTGAAGGCCCAGGGCGCCACACTGCCGGCGATCTACTGCGTCAACTGGTTCCGCAAGGGGACGGACGGCAAGTTTGTCTGGCCCGGCTACGGCGACAACATGCGCGTGCTGGCGTGGATGTTGGGTCGCCTGGACGGCAGTGCCGCCGGCACCGACAACGCCTTCGGTGTCAGCCCCGGCTACGCCGACCTGAACTGGTCCGGCCTGGATTTCAGCGCCGAGCAGTTCCAGAGCGTCATCGGCATCGACCGCGCCGCCTGGCAGCAAGAGCTGACGCTGCACGGCGAGCTGTTCCAGCAACTGGCCCACCACCTGCCGCAGGCCTTGCGCGACACGAAGTCGGCGATCGAGGCGCGCCTGGCAGGCTGAAACCCCTCCCCGGAACGAACAAGGCCCGCCGGATTGGCGGGCCTTGTCGTTTCTGGAGCCCGGTCGCGTGGGGTGATGCGCCGGCTCCGTCGTCATCGTCGCGGCAGGCGGTGGTGCGCCCGCCGTGTCGGATCAGTCCATGTGGCGCTTGGCGATGGCGCGCAGATCGGCCGCGTAGGACGGCTGGGTCGACTCGTACTGTTCGGCCCAGGCGATCAGCTCTTCCGGGGTGCGCGGTTCGCGCTGCGGATCGGCGTTCAGCCAGGTGGCCACGTTCGTGGCGGTGCGGACGGTCCAGCCCGCCACGCGCGCGATCAGCGCGTCGATGGGCGAGGCCGGGTGGAAGGTCATCGTGTGAGCGGTCATGAAAGACTCCTGGATACGGTGTGTGCGGTGGCGGGTCGCGAACTCAGGTCGCGGACGTCTCAGCGGTTGCGGTCGATGTGGCGCTGAGCGGCGGCGCGCAGGTCAGCGGCATAGGAAGGTTGGGTGTCCTCGTACTGGTCGGCCCAGTCGAGCAGCTCCTGCGCCGTGCGCGGCTCGGTGGCAGCGTCGGTCGCGAACAGGTTCGCCACCGAACGCAGGGCGTTGCCGACCGCTGCGCCTGCCTGCGCCATCAGGGCGTCAAAGGCGTTCACGTGCTGGAAGGTCATGGTGGTCACGGTCATTTCTAACTCCTTGGATCTAGGGTTTACCCCAGTGCTTCGCAGTCTAGGGTAAACCCTTGTTATGCGCCAAGCAGCATTTGTGAATCCCCATCATTCACAGTGCTTATGATCGAAGGCGCTTTCTGGGGACTGCCATGAACTTCCGCACGCTGGACCTGAACCTGCTGCGCGTGTTCGACACGGTGATGGCCGAACGCAACCTGACGCGCGCCGCCGAGCAGCTGGCGATGACGCAGCCGGCCGTGAGCAATGCCTTGCGCCGGCTGCGTGACAGCGTCGGCGAGACGCTGTTCACGCGCACCTCCAACGGCGTCAAGCCCACCGCCCGCGCCGAGGCGCTCTGGCCGACCGTGCAACAGGCCCTGACGCTCTTGCGCGAGAACCTGGACCCGAGCCACTACGACCCGCAGGAGCAGGGCCACGACTTCCTGCTGGCGATGGCGGATGCGACCGCTGCGCTGATCCTGCCGCCGCTGTTGCGCCAGCTGCAGGACGGCCAGGCGCGGGCCGGGCTGCGGGTCCAGCCGCTGGCCACACGCGACCCGAGCGGGCTGCTCGAACAAGGCGAGGCCGACCTTGCGATCGGCCATTTCCCGGAGGTCGTGGTGCGCCAGTCCGGCCTCGGCCTGCAGGCTCCGATCCTGCACCGCGAGCTCTACCTGAGCGAATACGTCTGCGTGATGCGGCGCGGCCACCCGCTGGCTGAGGTCGCCCTGACGCTGGACAACTACTGCGCCGCGGAGCACCTGCTGGTGAGCTTCTCTGGCCGTGGCCAAGGTCTGATCGACGAGGCGCTGGCCGCCGTGCAGCGCCAGCGCCGGCTGGTGCTGACGGTCAACCAGTTCTTCACCGCCGGCCGCGTCGTCGCCCAGACCGACTTGCTGACCGTGTTGCCGCGCGCCTTCCTGCCGGTCACCGGTGACCACGGCGAACTGGTCATCCGCGAACTGCCGCTGCCGCTCGCAGCGCTGCGTGTGCACATGTTGTGGCACCGCCGACTGGACCGGCACCCGGCCCAGCAGTGGCTGCGCGATCAGATCGCCACCGTGGTGGCGCAGACGCCGGCTTGAGCGATGGGCGGCTCAGCCGCCGCCTGCCGCGTCCGGTTCCGCGCCCGGTTTCACGTCCGGTTCCGCGTAGGGGTCTGGGAAGCCCAGCGCGGCCAGCACCTCGCGCTCCCGCGCTTCCATGTGCTCGGCCTCAGCCTCGTCGTCCTCGTGGTCGTAACCCTGGGCGTGCAAAGTGCCGTGCACCAGCAGGTGGGCGTAGTGCGCCAGCAGCGGCTTGCCGGCGGCCAGGGCCTCGGCCTCGACCACCGGGGCGCACAGCACCAGATCGGCGCAGACCACGGGTTCCTGCGCGTAGTCGAAGGTCAGCACATTGGTGGCGTAGGCCTTGCCGCGGTAGTCGGTGTTGAGGCTCAGGCCCTCGTCGGCATCGACGATGCGCACGGTGATCTCGCCGGGCGCCTCCAGCGCGGCGCGGATCCAGCGCTGCACCAGGTGGCGCTTGAGCTGGTCGCGGTGGCGCGGGTCGGCGAACTGCAGCGACAGCGACAACTCGGGCGCGGCAGAGCGGTGCGGACCGCGGCCTGGAGGTTCAGCGGCCATCGCGGGCTCCAGGGCGGGTCGGACGTGCGGCGGCGTCCAGCGCCGCTTCGGCTTCGGCCTCGGCCAGCCGGCGGGCCGAGTCGGGCACGGCGTCGTAGGCCTCGACGATGCGGGCGACCAGCGGGTGGCGCACCACGTCGGCCGAGGTGAAGCGGGTGTGCGCGATGCCGCGCACCCGGCGCAAGACCTGGGCGGCGTCGACCAGACCGCTCTTGCTGCCCTTGGGCAGGTCGATCTGGCTGATGTCACCGGTGACGACGGCGCGGCTGCCAAAGCCGATCCGGGTCAGGAACATCTTCATCTGCTCGGGCGTGGTGTTCTGGGCCTCGTCGAGGATGACGAAGGCGTGGTTGAGCGTGCGCCCGCGCATGAAGGCCAGCGGGGCGATCTCGATCAGGCCCTTCTCGAAGGCCTTGCCCACGCGTTCCAGTCCCATCAGGTCGTAGAGCGCGTCGTAGAGCGGACGCAGGTAGGGATCGACCTTCTGCGCCAGGTCGCCGGGCAGGAAGCCGAGCCGCTCGCCGGCTTCGACCGCCGGGCGGGTCAGCACGATGCGCTGGACCTGGTTGCGCTCCAGCGCATCGACCGCACAGGCCACCGCCAGGAAGGTCTTGCCGGTGCCGGCCGGGCCGATGCCGAAGGTGATGTCGTGGCCGAGGATGTTGCGCAGGTAGTCGACCTGGTTGACGGTGCGCCCGACGAGGTCACTGCGGCGGGTGCGCAGCACGATCTCGTCGGCCGGGCGTTCGATCGCGCCGATGGCGTCCAGCCCGTCCAGCCGCTCGGGCATCGCGGTGGACGGCGCCAGCGGTGCGGTGCCGTTCGGACTGTTCGGGCCGTTCGAACCGTTCGTGCTGGCCGGTGCCTGCATCACCTGGATCAGCTCGAGCTGCAGCCGGGCCGGCTCGATCGGGGCGCTGGCCTGGTCGTAGAGCTGCTGCAGCAGCGCCACCGCCCGCTCGGCGCCGCGCTTCGGGCCGTCGACCCGGAAGGACTCGTTGCGGCGCTGGATGACGACGTCGAGCGCGGCCTCGATGGTGCGCAGGTTCTGGTCGAGCGAGCCGCAGACATGGGCGAGCCGGCGGTTGTCGGGCGGGATGAAGGCGTGGCGCAGGATCAAGGCAAGCGTGCATCTTTCGGGCTGGGCCCGGAAACCTGATTGTCGCGCCGACATGGCCGGCGTTGCGCGCCTTCAGAATCGCACCTCGCTGGCCGAAGACCGGACAGCGGCGCCGCCCGGCGCCCCGCATGACCCCGATCCAGCCGCGCTTGACCACCTTGTCCGTGCACCCATCTCCCGAGACCGTCGTCATGGCGCCTGCCGAGGCGCCCGCCTCCGAGCCGTCGCCAGCCCGCCGCCCCGCCCTGCTCCCCCGCCTGCGCAGCGGCCTGCGAGCCTGCGCCCAGGGCCTGCACCCGGCGCGTTGGGGCCTGCTGCTGACGACGCTGGTGCTGGTCTCGCTGTGGAGCCTTGAGGTCGCCAACAGCGGCAGCACCGCAGGCAGCATCCTGCTGACCCAGGCCAGCATGGTGCGGATCGCGCCGGACGGCCACCCGGTCGAGGCCGACGCCCGGCCCGTCACCTTGCCCCACCTGCGCGAACGGCCCGGCCGCGACAACAGCGGCGTGCATGAATACCGCCTGGCCTTCGTCGCGCCGCGCACGCCGAACCAGTCCGACCGCGCGATGCTCGCGGCCTTTCTGCCGCAGGTCTGCGCCGCCTTCGAGGTGCGCCTGAACGGCCAGCTGATCGACGCCCGCGGCAACCTGGCCGACCCACATCCCGGCGACTGCTACGAGCCCGCCTTGATCCCCCTGCCGCCCAGCCTGCTCAAGGCCGAAGGCAACCGGCTGGACGTGCGCGTGTCCGGTCAGGCGCTGGCCCAGGTGGCCGCCCGCGAGCGCGCGGCGCAGCTCGCGCCGGTGCGCATCGGCGCGCATGCGGCGCTTGACCCGCTGCACCGCCAGACGCTGGCCTTCAACCTCGGCGCCACCCAGGCCCTGGCGACCGTCGCGGCGGTCGTCGGCCTGGCCGCGCTGCTGCTGCGCGCGTCCAGCCAGCTGCCCTACTTCGGCTACTTTGGCGCCACGGCGCTGGGCTGGGCCCTGTTGACCGCCCTGATGACCGGTGCGGCGCTGCCCATGCCGGGCCTCTGGACCGAGCTGCTGATCGCCGCCTTCGCGCCACCGGTCGCCTTGGCCGCCATGCTCTACCTGCTGCGCTACTGCGGCTTGCGGGTGGTCTGGCTGGAGGTTGCGATGGCGCTGCAGTGCATCGTCGTGCCCGCCAGCCTGGCGCTGGCCGCGCCGGACCGCATCCACAGCGTGGCGCTGCCGTGGACCTCGATCCTGCTGCTGGAGGTGGTCGGCGTCGGTGGCGTCTTCCTGCACCGCGCCTGGCGCTACTCGCGCAACGACTTCTGGATCGGCGCGGTGGCGCTGGCGGCCTTTGCGCTGACGCTGGGCGCCGAGCTGCTGCTGCGCCCCGGCGACGTTCTGCTGCCGGGCAAACACGCGATCAGCGTCAGCCTGCTGGTGATGTTCGCCGGCATGGTCGGGCGCATGCACCAGCTTTTCCAGGGCGCCATTGCGGCGGCCGAACAAGGCCGTGTGCAGGCCGAACGCCGGCTGCTGCAGGCAACCGCCGACATGGAGCAGAACTACGGCCAGATGGCCGAGCTGCGGGTCGAGCAGGTCACGGCCAAGGAACGCAAGCGCATCGCCGCCGACCTGCACGATGACCTCGGCGCCAAGCTGCTGACCATCGTGCACACCGCCGACAACGACCGCATCTCCACGCTGGCCCGCGAGGCACTGGAAGAGATGCGCCTGTCCGTGCGCGGCCTGACCGGCCGGGCGATGCAGATCGGCGACGCGATCGGCGACTGGCGCAGCGAGCTGATGACGCGCTTTTCGCACGGTGGCGTCGAGCTGGTCTGGAACGCCTCCGACGAGCTGCTGATGAGCGAGCGGGCCATGAGCGCGCGGGCCTATGTGCAGACCACCCGCATCCTGCGCGAGGCGGTCAGCAACGTGCTCAAGCACAGCCGCGCGACGCGCTGCGAGATCACGATCCGGCAGGATCACAACGACTTCGAGCTGACCATCGCGGACAACGGCAAGGGCATCCCCAGCGAGCTGGACGGCAAGCTCGACCGCGGCCACGGCATGTCGACGATGAAGGGCCGCGCCAAGCAGTTGCAGGGCCAGTGCCTGGTCGAATCCGGTCCGGGCTACGGCACGACCATCCGGCTGACCTTGCCGTTGTGATGCATACAACCGATTGCACGCCACTGGCGTCACCCGCACGCGACAGCGCAGCCGCGCCGCGCCGATACTCGGTGACACTCATATTCGCCAACCTTGCCCCAGCCTCGCCGGCGGAGAGCCCATGAAACAGATCCTGCTGCTTGAAGACCTGCCCGAGATCCGCGCCTACCTCCGCGCGTTGGTGCTGCAGGTCTTCCCCGGCTCGACCGTCGTCGAATCGGCCCGCATTGCCGACGCGCTGCAGCAGGTCGGCGCCCACCGCTTCGACCTCGCCATGATCGACCTGGGCTTGCCCGACGGTTCGGGGGTGAAGGTGGTGCAGGCGCTGCGTGACCAGCAACCCGATGCGCAGTCGGTGGTCGTGACCATCCACGACGATGACGATCACCTGTTCCCGGCGCTGCAGGCCGGCGCCTACGGCTACCTGCTCAAGGAACAGCCGCGCGAGCAGCTGATGGAGCACCTGCAGCGCATCAGCCAGGGCGAGCCGCCGCTGTCGCCGTCGATCGCGCGGCGCATGATTTCCTACTTCTCGGCCCAGGCCAGCCGGCCGATGGCACAACAACCCGCCGCCGACCAGCTGATGCCCAACGTCCAGCTGACCGAGCGCGAACGCGAGGTGCTGCTGCGCGTCGCCAAGGGCTTCACGCTGCCGGAGATCGGCACCCAGCTGGGCCTGTCGCGCCACACCATCGCCGACTACGTCAAGCAGATCTACCGCAAGCTCAACGTGAGCTCGCGCGCCGAGGCCGCGCTGGAGGCGCAGCGCCTGGGCCTGTTCCGGCGCTGAACGCCCGGTTCGCGGGGCCGGGTGGCGGGACGGCCCGCCTATGATCCGCGCCCATGATCGGACGCCTCGTCGGCCAGCTGGCTGAAAAAACCCCGCCCCAGATCCTGGTCGACGTGCACGGCGTCGGCTACGAGGTCGACGTGCCGATGAGCACGTTCTACAACCTGCCCGCGCTCGGCGAAAAGGTCACGCTGCTGACCCACTTCGTGGTGCGCGAGGACGCGCAGCTGCTCTACGGTTTCCTCAGCGCCGAGGAACGCGCCACCTTCCGTCTGCTGATCAAGATCACCGGCATCGGCGCGCGCACCGCGCTGTCCATCCTGTCGGGCCTGAGCGTGGCCGAGCTGTCGCAGGCGGTGACGCGGCAGGAGGCCGGCCGGCTGGTCAAGGTGCCGGGCATCGGCAAGAAGACGGCCGAGCGGCTGCTGCTTGAACTCAAGGGCAAGCTCGGCGCTGACCTGGGTCTGCCGGGTGCGGCCATCGTCAGCGACAACCAGGGCGACATCGTCCAGGCCCTGATCGCGCTGGGCTACAACGAGAAGGAAGCGGCCCTGGCCATCAAGCCGCTGCCGGCCGATGTCGGCGTCAGCGACGGCATCAAGCTGGCGCTCAAGGCGCTGGCGCGCTGAGCCGGCAGCCCCAGGCGTCCGCCCGGACAGCCGGTCCCGATAATCCGGCATGGCCATCCAGACCGACACCTTCGCCAGCGCACCGCCGCCTGACCGGCGCATCGTCAGCGCGGCGCCCGCCTCGCCACAGGAAGACGCGCTCGAACGGGCGTTGCGGCCCAAGCTGCTCGACGAATACATCGGCCAGACCAAGGCCCGCGAGCAGCTGGAGATCTTCATCGGCGCAGCCCGAAAGCGCGGCGAGGCGCTCGATCACGTGCTGCTGTTCGGCCCGCCGGGCCTCGGCAAGACCACGCTGAGCCACATCGTCGCCGCCGAACTGGGCGTCAACCTGCGCCAGACCAGCGGCCCGGTGCTGGAAAAGCCCAAGGACCTGGCCGCGATCCTGACCAACCTCGAGCGCAACGACGTGCTCTTCATCGACGAGATCCACCGCCTGTCCCCGGTCGTCGAGGAGATCCTCTACCCCGCGCTGGAGGACTACCAGATCGACATCATGATCGGCGAGGGCCCGGCCGCCCGCAGCATCAAGCTGGACCTGCAGCCCTTCACGCTGGTCGGTGCGACAACCCGCGCGGGCATGTTGACCAACCCGCTGCGCGACCGCTTCGGCATCGTCGCCCGGCTGGAGTTCTACACGGCCGAGGAACTGACCCGCATCGTGACGCGTTCGGCCAAGCTGCTGAACGCGCCGATCGACGCCGACGGCGCGCTGGAGATCGCGCGCCGCTCGCGTGGCACCCCGCGCATCGCCAACCGGCTGCTGCGCCGGGTGCGCGACTACGCCGAGGTCAAGGCCGACGGCCGCATCGTCAAGGCCATTGCCGACCTGGCGCTGACCATGCTGGACGTCGACCCCAAGGGCTTCGACGTGATGGACCGCAAGCTGCTCGAAGCGGTGGTGCACCGCTTCGACGGCGGGCCGGTCGGCTTGGACAACGTCGCCGCCGCGATCGGCGAGGACGCCGGCACGATCGAGGACGTCATCGAGCCCTACCTGATCCAGCAGGGCTACCTGCAGCGCACGCCACGCGGACGCATCGCCACCGTGGCCGCCTACCGACACCTGGGCGTCACGCCGCCGCGCGGCGCGGGCTCGGGGGCAGCGGACCTGTTCGAGGGCTGAGCGGGCGACGGCTCGGGCGATGAATCGGGCAGCGGCTCAGGCGGCCGTCGTGCGCCCGCCGTCGCTGTCGTCATCGAGCACCGCTGCGCGCAACTCGTCGGTCGTCAGCGCGTGGCGGCTGCTCAGGCTGTCGAGGGCGGCGTGTTCGGTGCCGTCGAGGTGGCGGGTGTCGCCCCAGCCGATCAGCGCAAAGCCTTCCGGGCTGTGCAGCACGCGGTTGATGCTGGCGTTGGCCACCGTCCAGGTGCGTGGCGCGTCCAGGCTGAGGCGGGCGGCGGCGCGGTAGAGGCAGTCCATCACGCCGCCATGGCTGACGACCGCGATGCAGCCGCCGCGGTGGCGCTCGGCCAGGCGGGCGATGGCCGCGATGCAGCGGGCGTCGAAGTCGACCAGGCGCTCGCCGCCGGCCGGGCCGAAGTCCGGGTCGCGGCGCCGCCAGCGCAGGGTCTCCTCGGGGTAGAGCGCCTCCAGCTCGACGAAGGTCAGGCCCTCAAAGGTGCCGAAGCAACGTTCACGCAGACCCGTGTCGGTCTGCACCGCCAGGCCACGCGAGCGGGCCAGCGGCAGGGCCGTGGCGTGGGCGCGTTGCAGGTCGGAGCTGTAGACGGCGTCGATGGCCTCGTCGGCCAGTGCCTGGGCCATGCGTTCGGCTTGCGCCAGACCGGCGTCGTTCAGCGCGATGTCGAGAAAGCCCTGGATGCGGTGATCGCGGTTCCAGGCCGTCTCGCCGTGCCGGATCGCGAGGATGCGGGTGATCTGCTCGTGCCCCATGCCTCAGACGCCCCAGACGATGGGCTGATCGGCGGCGTGCGAGCGCTTCATCATCTCGACCAGCGGCCAGGCGCGTTGACGCAAGCCGACCTCGGCGCGGCGCGGCGGGCTGCGGCCCTCGGCCTCGGCGAGCTGCTCGGCGGCGCGTTGGGCGACTTCTTCGGTGAGGATGGCGGCCTCCAGCGCGGCCATCAGCGTGGGCATGTCGACGACCTCGAAGATGCCTTGTGGCGCGGCTTCGCGGCCCATCACACGCAGCAGGCGGTCGCCCACGGGCGCGGTCATGATCAGGTCGCTGGCGGCCTTGGACTTGAACTTGTAGAGCATGGGCCGATTGTGGGCCGTGGCCGCTTCAACAGGCCAACTTCACCGGGCCAACTTCACCAGGCCAACGTCAGCGGGCCAGCCGCGCGGCGATCTGGTCGCTGACGAGCTGCGAGACCGCGCGCCGGTCCAGGCCCGCGCTGGGCTGGCGCGCCAGCACCTCGACCTCGACCGACAGGCCACGTGCGCAGACCACCGCCCAGATGCTGCCCACCAAGGTCGTGTCGCCCACAAAGGCGACCGCCGGGCTGACCGCATGGCCGGGTTCGGCATAGCGCAAGACCACCGGCTGAACCGGCGTGGCGCCCGGCAGCACCGCCTGCAGCAGGTTGGCGTGGAAGGGCAGCAGGGTGTGGCCGGTGCCGGTCGTGCCTTCCGGGAAGACGGCCACCGTGTCGCCGGCCTGCAGCGCGGCGGCCATCTGGTGGACCACCCGCAGCGCGTCGCGCTTGCTGGCGCGTTCGATGAACAAGGTGCCTGCCGAGCCGATCAGCCAGCCCAGCAGCGGCCATTCCTTGACGTCGGACTTGGAGACAAAACGGGCCTGCGGGCAGACCGCATGGATGGCCGCGATGTCCAACCAGGAGATGTGGTTGGCCACGATCAGCTGCGGTCCGCCCTCGAAGCGGCCCATCGGCTGCAGCCGCACGCCCAGCACCTGCAGCAGCTTGGCCGACCACCACTGGATGTGGGCGCAGCGGGTCGCCTCGCTGGCCGCGCCGAACTCGCGCCACACCACCCAGGTGCCGTGCAGGACGTGCGCAAACGTGCGCAGCAGGCGCCACGCGCCGATCAGGTGTCGCATCGAAGGTCTTGAACGCTGGAACGAGAAGGATCAGCCGGCGCGGCGCGGCGACTCGTAGGCCACCGTGCCAGCCACCAGCGTGGCCTGGACGCGGCCCGGCAGCGCCATGCCGGTGTCGGCGAAGGCGAAGGGCGTGTGCTTGCCCTGGCTGCGCAGCACGTCGGGCGTGACGGCCCAGGTCGCTTCCGGGTCGAAGACACAGACGTCGGCGACGCCACCCTCGACCAGCCGGCCGGCCGTGTGGACCAGCGAGCCGAGCGCATCGCCCAGCACGCGCACCGGCTCGCAGGTCACGCGGGCGAGCGTCTGCGGCATCGTCAAGCCGGCGTCGGCGCCCCATTTCAGCGCCAGGCTGAGCAGCAGCTCCAGCCCGGTCGCGCCAGGTTCGGCCTCGGCGAAGGGCACCTGCTTGGCGTCGCCCTCGACCGGCGTGTGGTCCGACACCAGCGCGTCGATCGTGCCGTCGGCCAGGCCGGCGCGCAGCGCGTCGCGGTCGCGGCCCTGACGCAGCGGGGGGTTCAGGCGCATGGCCGGGTTGAAGTAGCCGATGTCGATGTCGGTCAGGTGCAGCGAGTTGATGCTGACGTCGGCCGTCACCGGCAGGCCCTCGGCCTTGGCCGCGCGCAGCAGCGCCACACCGGCCGCGCTCGACAGGCGGCACAGGTGGACCCGCGCGCCGGTCACGCGCATCAGCTCGAACAGCGTGTGCAGCGCGATGGTCTCGGCGATCACCGGCACGCCCGACAGGCCCATGCGGGTGGCGACACCGCCGCTGGCGGCCACGCCTTTGCCCAGCCACGGGTCCTGCGGCCGCAGCCAGACGGTGTAGCCGTGGGTCGACGCGTACATCAGCGCGCGCTGCAGCACGAGGGTGTCGGCGATGGCGACCTCGGCCTGCGAGAAGCCGACGCAGCCGGCCTCGGTCAGCTCGACCATCTCAGTCAGCGTCGTGCCGGCCAGGCCGCGGGTCAGTGCCCCGAGCGGGAACAGCCGGCACAGGCTGAGCTTGCGGGCGCGAAACTTGAGCATCTCGACCAGGCCGGGCTCGTCCAGCGTCGGGTCGGTGTCGGGCGGGCAGACCAGGCTGGTGACACCCCCGGCGGCGGCGGCGTTCAGCTCGCTTTCGAGCATGCCCTCGTGTTCGTGACCCGGCTCGCGCAGCCGCGCGGCCAGGTCGACCACACCGGGAGCGACGACGCAGCCCTGCGCATCGATCACGCGGGCGGCCTGGAAGTCGGGGTTGACCCCGCCGATCTGCAGGATGCGACCGGCGGCGATGGCGACGTCGGCGCGCTCATCGCGGCCGCTGGCGGGGTCGACCACGCGACCGTTCTTGATCAGGATCTTCATGCGGTTCTCCGCCGAGCCGCCTCAAGGCGGCACACGCACTCGGGGGGCGACGAACGATGGGGCGTGCGGGGGCTCATGCGTCGTTCCCGGCAATGATGGACATCACGGCCATGCGCACCGCGATGCCGAAGGTCACCTGCGGCAGGATCACGCTGTGCGCGCCGTCGGCCACCGCCGAGTCGATCTCGACGCCGCGGTTGATCGGGCCGGGGTGCATGACGATGGCGTCGGGCGCGGCCAGCGCCAGCTTGGCGGCGGTCAGGCCGTAGCTCTTGAAGTACTCGCCGGCGCTGGGCAGCATGGCGCCGCTCATGCGCTCGTTCTGCAGGCGCAGCATGATGATCACGTCGGCATCGCGGATGCCTTCGGCCATGTCGTGGCAGACCCGCACGCCCATGTCGCGCAGGTCGCCCGGCACGAGGGTCTTGGGGCCGACCGCACGGATGTCGGGCACGCCCAGCGTGGTCAGCGCATGGATGTCCGAACGTGCCACCCGCGAGTGCACGATGTCGCCCACGATGGCCACGCGCAGCTGCGTGAAGTCGCGCTTGTAGTGACGGATCGTGTACATGTCGAGCAGGCCCTGCGTCGGGTGCGCGTGGCGGCCGTCACCGGCGTTGACCACGTGCACGTGCGGGGCGCAGTGCTGCGCGATCAGGTAGGGCGCACCGCTGTCGCTGTGGCGGACCACGAACATGTCGGCATGCATCGCGCTCAGGTTGGCGATGGTGTCGAGCAGGCTCTCGCCCTTGGCCGTGCTGCTGCGGGCGATGTCGAGGTTGATCACGTCGGCAGACAGGCGCTTGGCGGCGATCTCGAAGGTCGTGCGGGTGCGCGTGCTGTTCTCGAAGAACAGGTTGAAGACGCTCTTGCCGCGCAGCAGCGGGACCTTCTTGACCTCGCGGTCATTGACCGCCAGGAAGGTGCTGGCGGTGTCGAGGATGTGCGTCAGCACGGCCTTGGGCAGGCCCTCGATGGACAGCAGGTGGATCAGCTCGCCGTGCGAGTTCAGCTGGGGGTTGCGGCGCGCGAGCATCAGCGCGTCTCCTCGATCTTGAACGAGAAGGAGCCGTCGCCAGCGCGTGCCAGCGCCAGCTTCTGCTCCGGGGGAAGGGTCACGCGGGCGGCGGCCATCGCGGCCTCGATCGGCAGTTGTCGACCGCCACGGTCAACCAGCACGGCGAGGGTGACGCTGGACGGGCGGCCGAAGTCGAACAGCTCGTTGATGACCGCCCGGATGGTGCGGCCGGTGTAGAGCACGTCGTCGATCAGCACGATCGGCCGGCCGTCGACCGAGAAGGGCAGCTGGGTGGCGTCATGGCCGCTGGCCAGACCGCGCGCGCTGAAGTCGTCGCGGTGCAGCGTGCTGGAGATGACGCCGTGCGGCGTCGCCAGGCCAAGGTCGCGCTGCAGCCGCTCGGCCAGCCAGGCGCCACCGGACCAGACGCCGACCAGCACCGCGTCGCGGCGTTCCTCGGCGGCCAGCAGCTGACGCACGCCGTGGCGCAGGCCAAGGTAGAGGTCCTCGGCATCCAGGCTCAGGTTCATGGGGTGGACTCCTTGGGGTCGTCGGCCGGTGGCGTCACGTCGGCGGCTGCAGCAGCGGCGGCTGCGGCCTCGCGCTCGCTGGCGTCGAAATACTGTTGCAGCAGCACGGCGGCGGCGGCCGCGTCGGCGTCACGCGGACGCGAGGACAGCACCTCGGTCGTGCTGTAGCGCTCGTCGACCTCGAACACCGGCAGGTTGAAGCGGCCATGCAGCTGGCGCGCGAAGCGCTGCGCAAAGCGGGTGTTGTCGTGGCCACGGCCATCGGGGTGGCGCGGGATGCCGACCACCAGCGCGTCGGGCTTCCACTGCGCGATCAGCTTGGCGATCAGCGGGAAGCGGGCATCGCCCTCGGCCGCGACCGTCGTCAGCGGCGCGGCCTGGCGCAGCACGCGGTTGCCGCTGGCCACCCCCGTGCGCTTGCGGCCGTAGTCGAAGGCGAGGAATTGCTGCAACGGCCCGCTGGCCTTGCCATGTGCGGCGGCTGCGGTGGGGCCCGGAACACTCATCGGCAACGCTCCTGTGGGGCGCGGGCCGGCATCGATGCGGTCGACCTCACGCGTGGCCGGCGTCCGACGACAGCATCAGCCGGTCGATGCCGAGCAGGCCGAGGGCACGCTCGTAGCGCGCCTCGACCGGGGTTTCGAAAATGACGCCCGGGTCGGCCGCCACGGTCAGCCAGCCATTGCGGGCCAGCTCGTCCTCCAGCTGCCCCGCCCCCCAGCCGGCATAACCCAGCGTGATCAGCACGCGCTTCGGGCCGGCGCCGTTGGACAGCGCTTCGAGCACGTCGCGGCTGGTCGTCATGACCAGGCCGCCGGGGATGTTGAGGGTGGAGCTGTAGCCGTCGCCGCCGGCCTCGCCGATCGGCTCGTGCAGCACGAAGCCACGTTCGGTCTGGACCGGGCCGCCGTAATAGACCGGCTCGTCGGCGAGGTCCTCGCGGTCGAGGCTGAGGTCGACGCGCTCGAACAGGTTCTTCAGCTTGATGTCGATCGGGCGGTTGATGACCAGACCCAGCGCACCCTTGCCGGAGTGCTCGCAGAGGTAGACCACGGAGCCCGCGAACTGGTCGTCCGCCATGCCCGGCATCGCGATCAGGAACTGGTTGGTCAGGTTGATTTCGCGGGCCTCGGACATGCGCGGATTGTACCGATCACGCACACTGCGGCCCTTCGAAGACCACCCCCCGCGCCCCGTGACCACCGCCCTTCCCCACCCCTGGAGCCGCCCCGCCCACGCCCGTCGGGCGGTGGCCATCGAGCCGGTCGACGGCGCCCTGGTCTGGCTGCGCCGCGACCTGCGCCTGGACGACCACGCCGCGCTGCACCACGCCTTGCGCAGCGCCCGCAAGGTCTGGTGCGCCTTCGTCTTCGACACCACCATCCTCGATGACTTGCCGCGCGCCGACCGCCGGGTCGAGTTCATCTGGCACAGCGTGGCCGAACTCGATGCGACGCTGCGCCAGCATGGCGGTGGTCTGCTGGTGCGCCATGGCGACCCCTTCGAGGAGATCCCCGCGCTGGCCCGTGCGCTGGGCGTGCAGGCCGTGCACATCAACCGCGACCATGAGCCCGCCGCGATCGAGCGCGATGCCCGCGTGCGCGGCGAACTGGCCCACGCCGGCATCGCGCTGCACAGCCACAAGGATCAGGTGATCTTCGAGGGCGACGAGGTGCTGACCCAGGCCGGCTCGCCCTTTGGCGTCTTCACCCCCTACAAGAACGCGTGGCTGCGCAAGCTCGAACCGTTCTACCTGCGCAGCTACCCCATCGAGCGGCACCTGGGCGCGCTGGCCCGACCGCCGGAAGGGGTCGACCGTGGCCTGCCGCGCCTGAGCGACCTCGACTTCCTGCCCACCGACATGGCCACGCGCCTGCACCCGGGGGCCTCGGGCGGCGCGACGCTGCTGCTGGACTTCCTCGAACGCATCGACGCCTACGACGAGACGCGCGACTTCCCCGCCGTCAAAGGGCCGAGCTACCTGAGCACGCACCTGCGCTTCGGCACGGTGTCGATCCGCCAACTGGCCCGCCATGCCCACGAACGCATGACAGCCGGCTCGAGCGGCGCGGCGACGTGGTTGTCCGAGCTGGTCTGGCGCGACTTCTATCACCAGATCCTGCTGCACCACCCGCGTGTCGTGAGCCACAGCTACAAGCCCGAATACGACGCGATCCGCTGGCACCACGGCCATGAGGCCGACGCCTGGTTCGAGGCCTGGTGCGAGGGCCGCACCGGCTACCCCATCGTCGACGCGGCGATGCACCAGCTCAACCAGACGGGCTACATGCACAACCGGCTGCGCATGATCGTGGCGAGCTTCCTGACCAAGGACCTTGGCATCGACTGGCGACGCGGCGAGGCCTGGTTCGCGCGCCAGCTCAACGACTACGACCTGGCCGCCAACAACGGCGGCTGGCAGTGGGCCGCGTCGACCGGCTGTGACGCGCAACCGTATTTCCGCATCTTCAACCCGGTCAGCCAGAGCCAGCGTTTCGACCCCGAAGGCCGCTTCATCCGCCGCTACCTGCCAGCCCTGGCGCAGCTGCCGGCCCCGGCCATCCATGCGCCCTGGCAGGCACGCCCGATCGACCTGGCCGCGTCCGGCCTGCGCCTGGGCATCGACTACCCGCTGCCACTGGTCGACCACGCCGTGGCCCGCGAGCAGACGCTGGCGCGCTATGCGGTGGTGAAGAAGGGACCGGCGCCGAAGGCGGTGGACGACTGAGCCAGACGCGCCACGGTCACTCGAACAGTTCGATGTCGTTGGCGCCGTCGCTCTCGACGACCACGCCGGCCGCCACCAGCTCCGCATAGGCCACGACCCGGTCACGCCCGTGCGCCTTGGCGTGGTAGACGCCCTGGTCGGCGCGCGAGAAGGCGGCCTGCGGCGTGTCGCCCGGGCGCACGTCGACGTAGCCGACGCTGACGGTGACATGGCCGGCGCGCGGGAAGTCGTAGGCCGCCACGGCCAGACGCAAGCGCTCGAAGGCCGCGCGGGCACCCGTCTCGTCGCTGGCGTCGAGCAGGACCACGAATTCCTCGCCACCGAAGCGGTAGAGCCGGTCGTCGCTGCGCAGCGCGCCGCGCATGATGCGGGCGACCAGCACAAGCACCTCGTCGCCGATCAGGTGGCCGTGCACGTCGTTGACGCGCTTGAAGTGATCGACGTCGATGACCCCCAGGAACTGGTGGCGCTCCTGACCGGTGCGACGCTCCTGGGCGAGTTCGACGTACTGGCGGCGGGCCTCCAGCACGGTCGCCTTCATGAAGGTCTCGTCAAAGCTCTTGCGGTTGAGCAGGCCGGTCAGCGTGTCGCGCTCGCTGTAGTCCAGCAGGTGCATGAAGTTGGCATGGATGCGCAGCATGCTGGTGGCGACGCGGCCGTCGCGCTCGTCCAGCGGCTGCGGCAAGACCAGCTCGATCACGCCACCGCCTTCGAGCTCGCCACCCATCGGCAGCAAGACGCCGAAGCAGCCGTCGACAGCCACGGGCTGAGCGACCGCCCGGTCTTCGCGCAGACAACGCAGGTGCTCGGGAAGACGGTCTTCGGGCAGGCCGTCGGCGTCGACGGTCCGGGTCGATGCCGGCTCGTCGACGGCCAGGCGCTGGGCGATGCGCCGCCACGTCGGCGTCCCCGTGCCTTCTGGGACCAGGTGCCAGATCGTGACCTCGCGCGCACCCAGCAGATCCATCAGCGCGCTGATCAGCGAGGACTCGACCAAGGCCCGGTCGCGCGAGCGGGTCAGCTCGACGACATGGTCCAGGGCGCTGGACCCGGTGTTGGATCCGCCGTCCTGAGCGGCGATCGGAACGCCGTGCTCCGGCCCTCGGGTCAACATCGGCGTGCCCGTGTTCAGGCCACCACGCGACGCTGCACGCTGGCGTGCTGGCGCAGCACGCCCAGCAGTTCTTCTTCGCTGTAGGGCTTGCCCAGGTAGTGGTTGGCACCCAGCTCGGTCGCCAGGTCACGGTGCTTGCGGGCGATCCGCGAGGTGATCATGATCACCGGCAGCGACGCCAGCTCGGCATCGCCGCGGATGTTGCGCAGCAGGTCGAAGCCGTCCATGCGCGGCATCTCGATGTCCGACAGCACGGCGACCGGGCGTTCGCCGCTGAGCGCATCGAGCGCCTCCAGGCCGTCCTTGGCCAGCGCGACGCGATAGCCTTCGCGCTCCAGCAGACGCTTGGTGACGCGGCGCACCGTCAACGAGTCGTCGACCACCAGCACCAGCGGCGCCGGCCGATCGGACGACAGCTCGGGCAGCGCCGGACCTGGCGCGGGCTCGGCGATCGCCAGCTGCATCAGGCGGTGGGCATGGGCGCCATAGACCGCCGCCAGCGCGACCGGGTTGTAGATCAGCGCGACGCCGCCGGCCGGCAGCAGCGTCATGCCGGCCAGGCCGGGCATGCGCGAGAGCTGCGGGCCGAGGTTCTTGACCACCACTTCGTGGCTGCCCTGGACGTCGTCGACATGCAGCGCGACACGCTGCTGGGCCGAGCGCACGATCACCACCGGCAACGTGCGACCGGTCTCGGTGCCACGTCCGCTGGCATCGAGCAGGGCGCCGAGCCAGAAGAAGGGCAGTTGCAGGCCGCCATAGCCGTAGACGCCCTGCTGGTAGGACGCCTCCAGGGTCTGCGGCGTGGCGCGCTGGACCAGTTCGACCAGGTTGGACGGCACGGCGATCTGGACCGTGCCGGCGCGCAGGATCACGACCTGCGTGACCACCGTCGTCAGCGGCAGGACCAGGCGCAAGCGGGTGCCCCGACCGCGCGTGCTGCGGGTCTCGATGCGCCCGCCCATGGCGTGCACGTCCGATCGCACCACGTCCATGCCAACCCCGCGGCCGGACAGCTCCGTCACCACCGCGCTGGTCGACAGGCCGGGCACGAAGATCAGGTTGGACAGGTCCTTGTCGGCCAGTGCGGCCTGGGCGTCGATCACGCCCATCGCGATGGCGCGCTCGCGGATGCGGTCCAGGTCCAGCCCTGCGCCGTCGTCGCGGATCTCGATGCTGACCTCGTTGCCCTCCTGCTGCAGCTCGATGACGATGCTGCCGGTCGGGTCCTTGCCGGCGGCCGTGCGCTGATCGCCCGGTTCGATGCCGTGCGAGACACAGTTGCGCAGCAGGTGCTCGAAGGCGGCGGTCATGCGGTCGAGCACGCCGCGGTCGACTTCGATCGAGCCGCCGACGATGTCGAAGCGGACCTGCTTGCCGGTCTCCTTGGCCGCCATGCGCACGACCCGGTAGAGCCGTTCGGACAGGCTCTCGAACTCGACCATGCGGGTGCGCAGCAGGTCTCCCTGCAGCTCGCGCGTCAGGCGCGCCTGCACCGCCAGCTCGTCTTCGGTGGTCTGCAGCGTGCGCTGCATCGCGCTGCGCACGGTGGCCACGTCGTTGACCGACTCGGCCATCATGCGGGCCAGCTCCTGCAGCCGGGTGTAGCGGTCCAGCTCCAGCGGGTCGAACTCCAGCGCGGCGGCACGGGCGGCCTGCATGCGCGATTCGAGCTGCGTGTCGGCCTGCAGCGTCAGGTCACGCAGCTGCAGTCCCAGGCGGTCCAGGTTCTCGTTGAGGTCGACCAGCGAACCTCGCATTGAACCGACCTCGGATTCCAGCCGGGCCCGCGTGATGCTGACCTCGCCGGCCAGGTTGACCAGGCGGTCCAGCAGCGGCGCCCGCACCCGCACCGGCTGGGCGCTGACGGGCGCACGTTCGGTCGGGTTGACAGGGGCCGGTTCCCCGGCGGCGACGAAGCGTTGCCAGTCGATGCCCTCGGGCGACAGCGACAGCGCGGCGGCGTCCGGGTCGGACGGCGCGGCGCCGATGTGGGTGTCCAGCGAGCCGTAGCCGGTGGTGCGGTAGCCGGTGTTGCCGAAGCCGGTGATGTCGAAGCCGGTGCCATCGCCCAGCGCCATCGCGCCGGTGCCGTAGCTGCTGCGCAATTCGCCGCTGCCGGTGCCCAAGCCGCCCGCTCGGGTGGTCCAGCTGGCCGTGGGTTGCAGCAGGCCCATGCTGGTGGCCGGGGCGACGCCGTGGGTGCGGCGCACCGAGTCGAACACCGCCGCCAGCACGTCGACGCGGCGTTGCAGCTCGTCCAGGTCGGCCGCGCTCACGGCCACGCCGGAGAGCTTCTCGACCGCCGACTCGAAGCGGTGGGCGAGCTCGCCCAGTCGCATCGCACCGGCCAGCCGCGCGCTGCCCTTGAAGGTGTGCAAGGTGCGCATGCAAGCGGTGGCGGCGCTCGGATCGGTCGGTGCCTGACGCCATTCGCCAACCTGACCTGCCAGCTGTGGCAGCAGGTCCTGTGCTTCCTCGTCAAAGATCGGGAACAGCTCGGCATCGACGTGGTCGGACTGGTCGATGTCCTCGCCCAGCGCCTCGATCAGCGCGGCCACGTCGTCGTGTGGCACCGGTGCGGCCGGCGGCGCGATCGCGTAGGTCGGCGAGGCCGGCGGCGACAGGTCCAGCGACACGCCCTGCAGCGCTGGCAGCTCGGCCAGCGACATCGGCGTTGCGTCGGCGACTGGAAGAGGCAGGTCGCCGAGAGGCACGTCCAGCGAGCCGTCCAGCGAGACGTCCAGCGGCAAATCCAGCGGCAGGTCGACGGGCAGGTCCAGCGGCAGATCCACGCCAGCGGCCGGTGGCGCGGCATCGGGCTCCACCATCCAGCCCGTCGGCAGGGTCAGGCCGGCCAGGTCGCTGTCGCCCATGCCACGCGAATCCAGCGTCGAGTCGCCCAGCCGGGATTCGGGCGAGCGCACCGGCTGGCGCGCGGCGGCCGATTCCATCCAGTCGTGCAGACGCTGCGCCAGCTCCGGCGGCGGGCTGTGCAGGAAACCGGCGGCGAACTGGTGCAGCAGGCGCCGGATCTCGTCGCCCACCGCCACGAACAGCGCCGCATCGTCGACCTCGCCCGCGCCCAGGAACTGGATCCGGTCGAGCGCATGTTCGAGGTCACGGGCGAGCTGCGACAGGTCGCTGAACCCGACCGTGGCCGAACTGCCCGCCAGCGAATGCGCCAGCGCCACGGCGGTGGCTCCCACCGGGCGATCCAGCTCCATCGACCACAGCGTCAGCTCGGTGCTGAGGCGGCGCGACAGCTCGTCGGCCTCATTGAGGTAGATGTTGAACAGCGGGATCTGCAGCCGCAGCGAGCCGACCACCTTGATGTCATCGTCGCGGCCCAGCAGGGCGCTGAGGTCCATCGGCGCGGGCAGGCTGGTCGACGGGCGGAAGTCGTCCAGGCGGATGACTTCGGCGCCGGCGGGAGCGGGGGCCGGTGCAGCCATGACGGCGGGCTCGGCATCGTCCGACAAGGGCAGCAGCGCATCGACCCCATCGAGGGCGGCCAGATGCGCCAGGTCGATCGGGTCGACCACGCCGTCCGGCGGCTCGGTGGCGTCGAGCAGCGCGCTGTCGGCCACATCGTCCGCTGCTTGGTCCGCCACATCGTCCAGCAACTCGACCACCGGCTCGTCGACCGGTTCGGACAGCACCTCGCCGACCGCCAGCGGCTCCGGCTCGGGCGATGCGGCGTCCCAGTCGTCGGCCAGCTCGAAGACTTCGGTGAGCACGGGCACGTCGGGCAGCTCAGGCGTCGGCGCGGGCGTCTGGGCCAGCGGCAGCAGCAGCGAGGCCGGGTCCTCGTCGTTGATCGTGACCGGCGCGTCATCCCAGCGGGTCTCGGGCAGCGGCAGCGGCTCGATGTCCGCCTCGCCAGCGGCTCCTGCCGTTCCGGGCGTTCCGGGCGTTCCGGGTGTTCCGGGTGTTTCAGCCGCTTCAGCCGCTTCAGCAAAATAAGCCGGATCGGCCTGCTCAGCCGCTGCGGCGCGTTCATACGGCGACCAGGGCTCGAACGGCAGCACGTCGCCGAGCGGCGCCAGATCGGACGGCTCGACCGGCGGGCCGGCATCGGGCTCCAGCACCCGGCCGGCGGGGTCGGGCAGGTCCAGGTCCAGGTCGACGACACCATCGGCCGGCAAGTCGAAGGACACGTCCAGCGGCAGGTCGATCAGCGCCGGCGAGTGCAGCGCATCCAGCGGCTGCAGCGGATCGACCGCTCCGGACTCGTCGGGCTCGACCAGGCCGGTGGGCTCCCAGCCCGACAGGTCCAGCGACCCGGTGACCGCCGCACCCGGGGTCAGCGCGGTCACCAGCGGCTCGGTCGGGCTGAAGTCCGACATCGGTGCCGGCACCGGCGCCAGTGCCAAGGCCGGCATCGCCTCGGGTTCGGCCGCGAGGCCGAAATCGGCGGCGTCGAAGTCGAGCACCAGGTCGATCTCGGGCAACGCCATGGGCTCGGGCGGCAGGTCCTCCAGCGTCGGGCGAGGCACCGGCTGGGTCGCCTGCAGGGTCTCCAGCACCGGCATCGGTGCGTCGTCGATCGGCACCTCCAGGTCGACCAGGTCGGAGACCGCATCGAGCGCGCCGATGGCCGGCGCGTTGGGTTCGGCCGCACCAGGCAGATGGACCCGCATCAGCTCACCGGCCAACCGCAGCGCATCGGCCGCCGCGATCACCGGATCGGGCGCGAACACGCCGGCTTCGTGGCGGGTGATGGCCGCGATCCAGGCGGCGAAGTAGGTCAGCGCATCGCTGGTGTAGGTGCGCAGGTCGGCGCTGGCGGGCGTCTGCTCGGCCAGCACGTGGTTGTAGAGCTGCTCGCTGGCCCAGGCCGCATCGCCGAAGGCGCTGAAGCCGACCATGCGCGAGCTGCCCTTGAGGGTGTGGAAGGCACGCCGCACCGTCGTCAGCGCCGACAGGTCGGACGGCGCGTGGTTGAGCGTCTCCAGCGCGGCCATGGCGTCGGCCAGCACCTCGGTCGACTCCTCCAGGAAGACGCCGCGCATCTCGTCGTCGTCTTCCAGACCGGTGGCGGCGAACTCGGCGTGTTCCTCCGGGCCCAGCGACATCGGCCGCGAGATCAGCGCCAGACCGATCGGGTCCAGGCCCATCGGCGAGGTGGCGGTGGCGACGAAGTCGTCCATGGCCTGGGCGACATGCTCGCGTGCAGCGTCCTCGGTGTCGTGGCCCGCCCCGGCTTCATGGGCCTGGGCCAGCGCCGCACGGGCAGACTGCAGCGACGCGGCCAGCTCGGGCTGGTCGCTGACCTGGGTGTCGCGCGACAGCTCGGCCAGCTCGGCCGAGACCAGCGCCAGCGGCATCTCGTGGCGGCGCACCGCCTCGGCGATGGCCTGGGCGCGGTCGATCACGTCCGGCGCCATGGTGCTGCGGCCCATCACCGGCGACAGCACACCGTTGAGCATGTCGAAGCGGAACAGCTGGCGCGTCATCTGCGGCTGCACGCTGAGCATGTCGATCAGGAAACCGAGCGCGCCCAGGTTGCCGGCCAGCCGGTGGAACGCGGCCTGCGTGGCGGGTGCGCGTGGATCGGGTGCCTCGCCGTGCAGCAGCTGCTCGACGTCGCCGCGCATGCGCGCCACGGCCTGCATGGCGGGCGCGATCGTCATGACCGAGAACACGCCACGCATGCCGTTGAGCTGCTCGGGCACCGCCGCCAGCAGCCCGCTTTCGGCCGGGCTGCGGAAGAACTGGTCGACCTGGCGCTCGATCTCCGACAAGGTGTTGCGCAGCTCCTGCACCACGCTGCCAAGGGTCTGGCGGTCGGAGACGCGGCGGTAGAGCTCTTCCATCCACGGGTCCAGCGGCTGGGCCGGATGGCCCTGCGCAACTGCGCCGATGCGCTGCGCCAGCGCGCTCGCCCGCCCGCCCTGGTCGGGCTGGTCCAGCTCGCCGTCGTCCAGCGCGGCTTCGAGGTAGAGCAGGCTGGTGGCGACCTCCATCGCCAGTTGCGGGGCCGGCGGGCGGCCGGTGCGGGTGCACTGCTCGGCGGCGAACGCCAGCGCGCCGGCCAGGTCACCGCCGCCCGGGTAGAGCCGGCGCATCGAGTCGCCGACCAGGCTGAAGGACTCGGTCAGGTTGGCCAGCCGCTGCGGCTCGGCGCCGGCCACGCCGTTCCAGACCTCCTTGGCCGAGACGATGCGCTTGCGCGCCTGCACGATCAGCGCCGGATCATGGCGACCATAGCGCGGCTCGGCGTAGTCGCCGCCGGCCTCGTGGCGCAGCTGGTAGCCGATCCAGACCGTGTGCAGATAGGGCGAGTGCGCCGGGTCGACCGGCAGCGCGCGGGCGCAGAAAAACAGCAGGTCCTGCGCCAGCCGCTCAGAGGCATCGACCTCGGCGGACTTCACCTTGGCGCGCAAGGCGGCCATGGCGCGCGAGCCGGTGCGCTTGACGAACAGGTCGGGCGCGATCAGGCCGTGGCCCCAGGCCTCGAAGAAGCCGGCGGCGATGGACCACAGCGTGGCCTCGGCCAGGTGATGTCCGGCACGGGCGCCGATGGCGGCCGAATCGAAGGCGCGCGACAGACCCGCCGCCGCTTCGACCGAGTTGGACTTGACCAGGCCGAGCATGCGGCGCTCGACGTCGGCCAGCATGGTCGGGTCGACCGGGTGACCGAAGGAGCCGATCGGCGAGATCGGGCGCCAGCGCCAGTCATGCGGCCAGAGGTCAGCCGGGTGGATGCGCTCGGCGCCATTGAGTTCGAGCAGCGCACGCAGCTGCGGGAACAGGCCGACCGCCGGCGCGGGCTTGCCGGCCAGGCGCCGGCTCAGGTAGTCCAGCAGCGCGAAGGATGCGCGCTCGATGGTCTCGACGCCCTTGGCATCGGCGCGCTGCGGGCGCTGCACGAAGCGCTGCACCGCCGCCTCGCTGGCGCGCAGCAACAAGGCACCCTCGGCCTCGTTGACCAGCTGCAGCGCACCCACGGCGCCATGCAACTGTTGCCTCGCGTTTCGAAGAACCGCCGGTTCGACGTCCTCGAGGTCGGAGCTGGCGCTGGCTTCGGCTTCGCGCAGGTAGCGCCGCAGGCCCTTGTGGGCCTGCTCCAGGCTCTTGCGCAGTTCCTCCAGCACCCAGGCGAGGGCACTGAGGTCGTCGGCCTGCGCAGGAGCGGGGGCGGCGTGGCGTTGCGGATCCATCGACATCAGAGTAACCGAACCGATCTACGGGGTCAGCCGGGTGTGAGCCGGCTTCAGCTGATCTTGAAACGAGCCACCGACTGGCGCAGTTCCTCGGCGGTGCGCGAGAGCTGGCGCACCAGCTGCGCCGTCGAGCGTGTGCCCTCGCCGGTCTGTTCGGTGACGGCGAAGATGTGCTGGATGTTCTGCGCCACCACGGTGGCCGAGTCGGACTCGCGCCGCGCCTGGGAGGCAATCTCCTCGATCAGCTCGGCGAGCTGGCGCGAGATGCGGTCGATCTCGGCCAGCGCCGTGCCGGCGTTGTCCGACAGCCGCGCGCCTTCGACCACGCCCTGGGTCGAGCGCTCCATGGCGCCGACCGCGTCGGCGGTGTCGGTCTGGATGGTCTTGACCAGCACGGCGATCTGGCGGGTCGCGTCGGCCGAGCGTTCGGCCAGCCGCTGCACCTCTTCGGCCACGACCGAGAAGCCGCGCCCAGCCTCACCGGCGGAGGCCGCCTGGATGGCGGCGTTCAGCGCCAGCACATTGGTCTGCTCGGTGATGTCCGAGATCAGCTCGGTGATTTCGCCGATCTCCTGCGACGACTCGCCCAGGCGCTTGATGCGCTTGGACGTTTCCTGGATCTGGTCGCGCAGCGTGTTCATGCCGGTGATGGTGTCGAGCACCGCCGTCAGGCCGGAGGTTGCCGCCGCGAGCGACTCGCGCGCCACGTCGGCCGATTGCTGGGCCTGGCCGGAGACGCGCTGGATGCGGCCGGCCATTTGAAGCACCGCCTCGCCGGTCTCGCGGATCTCGCGCAGCTGTTCGTCGGAGGCGGCGAGCAGTTCGGTCGACGTGGCTTCGACCTGCTGGGTCGTGTCGGTCACGCGGGCGGCCGTGCCCTGCACCTGCGACACCAGGTTGCGCAGCTCTTCGACGGTGTAGTTGACCGAATCGGCGATCGCGCCGGTGATGTCCTCGGTCACGGTGGCCTGCTGGGTCAGGTCGCCTTCGGCCACCGACTGCAGCTCGTTCATCAGCCGAAGAATGGCCGCCTGGTTGGCATCGTTGACGCGCTTGGCCTCGCGCTCCTGGCGTTCGGCCTCGGCACGCTGGGTGTCCGACATCGAGGCGCGCTGGCGCTGGTCGTGCGTGAAGACCGCCAGCAGGCCCAGGCCGCCCAGGCCGCCCAGCAGCAGCGACAGGCCGATCAGGATGACGTTGAACCAGCCCATGCCGCCGGCAGCCGACAGCGAGCCCTGGACCTCCTCCAGACCGGCGCGCAACGCCTCGCTGTCGGTCAGGATGGCCAGCTGGGCATCGCGCGCGGCCACCAGGCCCTGCAGGTTGCCGACGATGACGCCGGCCTGCGCGCGCAGCTGCTCATGGGCCTTGAGCAAGGCCTCGAGCCGTTCGCGCGAAGCGGCGTCGCGGGCGCCGGTCAGACGCAGCTCGGGGCTGCCGTCGAGCAGGCCGCGGGCCAGGTCGTTGAAGGTGTTGAGGTCCTTGCCGAGCAGGAAGACCGCCTCGGGCGAGACGCCCTGCGGGCTGAGCGCCTCGCTGGCCGAGCGGCCGATGCGCTGGGTCAGCATGACCAGCTGACCGGCGGCGGCGATGTCGGTGGCCGGGCCGCCGGCCTGCAGCCGGGCGTTGGCGACCGCATCGGCCGGGTCGAGCAGGTCGGCCGACTGCTTGCCGATCGCCCGCAGCGCCTTGCCGACCTGGGTCAGCACCTGTTCCTGGGCCAGCACGACCTGGGCGTTCTTCTCGGCCTTGTCGACCAGAGGCAGCAGCGGCGTGAGCAGCGGCTGGGCGGTCAGCGGGGCCGCTTCCAGGCCGGGCATGGACGCGCCGTCGGACAGGCCGCGCACATTGCGCGCCAGCACGTCGGCCGAGGTGCGGACCTCGGCGAAGGCGGCCGGGTTGCCCACCATGGCCTGCAGCACCGACTTGGCCAGCCGCTGCGACTGCATCAGCGCCTGGCCGGTGGCACCGACCTGGGCGGCGCTGCCGCCGGCCGAACGCACCGCCAGCACCGAGGCCAGCACCAGACCCAGCACGCCGAGCGCCAGCAGCACGCCCAGCAGGCGTTGCTGCTGGTCCGAGCCCAGGTGGCCGATCAGCGGCAGGCGAACGCCAGCCTGGGGCGCCTGTCCCTGGGCCGGATCCGCGCCCGGCATGCGGGTGTTCAGGTAGCTGGACGCAGCCGCAGACGGCGCCGATTCGCTGATCAGGGAACCCCCGTGCGGCTCGCCCAGCAGGCCGATGTCCTGCACCGTGTCGCGCGCATCGTTAGGGTCGTCGACGATGGACAGCGCATCGACGTAGGAGACCTCGTCGGCCAGTTCGCTGTCGTGGCCGCGCTTGTCGGCCCCCACACCCTTGAGCTTGTCGAGAAAGGTCATGCCCAGCCTCAGATCAGGTCCGCGCAGCCAGCCAGCCCGGCCGGATCGGCCAGCGCGGCGCGCGTCGTTGGTTCGTCGTCGCACGCGGGCCGGCGGTTCACAGGGCCCCCACGATGCGCAGGAAACGTTCATCACGGGCCAGCAAGGCCAGCCGCAGCTCGACCCAGATGCGGCCGGCGGCGTCGCGGTAGCGCGCGCCCACGAAGCCGGGCCGCGCCACGCCGTCGTCGGGCATCAGCGAAAGCTGAGAGGCGTTGCGCAAGCCCGCGAGGTGGTCCACCCGCAGCGCCGCGTTGACGTCCAGCGAGGGGTTGAACGCGATCACGCGGTCCTGCTCGGTGGCCTCGGCCGCATCGCCCGAAGCGCCGCCGCGCAGGCCCAGGTAGCGGCCCAGGTCGATCACGCCGGCCAGCACGCCGCGCAGGTTGGCCACACCCAGGAACCAGGGCGAGGCATGCGGCACACGCACCAGCGCGCCGCACTGGAAGATCTCGCCCGCCTCGGACAGCGGGAACAGGAAGCCGCAGCCACCGGCCTCGACCGCCAGCCACGATTGCACGCGCTCCTGGGTCTTGACCTCGTGCAGCCGCTCGGCGAGTCGGCCCTGCAGTTCGCGCAACGCTTCCTTGTTGGCCATGTCGTGGGGGTCGGAGGGTTCGGTCGGTCAGCTCAGGCGCCGCAGCGCTCAGCCGAAGGCGCGGATTTTCTGCACCAGCTCGTCAGGATCGACCGGCTTGACAACGTAGTCGCGGGCGCCCTGGCGCATGCCCCAGACCTTGTCGGTTTCCTGGTTCTTGCTGGTGCACATGATCACCGGCACATCGGCGAACTGCGGGTTGCGGGTGATGGTGCGGGTCAGCTGGAAGCCGTTGACGCCGGGCATCACCACGTCCATCAGGATCAGGTCGGGCTTTTCCTCGACGATGCGGCGCAGGGCCTCGTCACCGCTCTCGGCGGTGCGAACGCGAAAGCCCTGGCGCGTCAGGACGTCGGACAGGAAGTGAAGCTCCGTCTTCGAGTCGTCCACCAGGAGGATGTTGTGGATCGCCATGGCGCAGGGTCCCTTGCGTGGTTTCGAGGTCGGCGGTGGAGGCCGCAGGCTGGCCGGAGGTCGGGACCGGCTCCGGGCGCGGCCGCCGCCGTTCAGGCGGGTGCGCGCAGGTGCTGGGCCACTGCCCGCAGCAGCTGATCCTTCGTGAAGGGCTTGGTCAGGTAGTCCTGCGAGCCCACCATGCGCCCGCGGGCCTTGTCGAACAGTCCGTCCTTGGAGGACAGCATGATCACGGGCACGCCGGCGAACTCCGCGTTGCGCTTGATGATGGCGCAGGTCTGGTAGCCGTCCAGCCGGGGCATCAGGATGTCGCAGAAGATCAGGTCGGGCCGGTGGTCGCTGACCTTGGCCAGGGCATCGAAGCCGTCCTCGGCAAGCACGACCTCGCAGCCGCCCTGCTTGAGGAAGATCTCGGCGCTGCGCCGGATCGTGTTGCTGTCATCGATGACCAGCACCCGCGTGACCTGTGGGTCACGGACCGAGCCGGCGGCATCGGACGGGAACTGCGCAACCGCGGTATCCAGGCTCATGAACGCCTCCCGATGTGTGGTCTCAGACCTGGACCATCTCGAAGTCTTCTTTGCGGGCTCCGCACTCCGGACAGACCCAGTTCATCGGCACGTCGGCCCACCGGGTTCCAGGGGCGATGTCGTGATCGGGATCGCCTGCGGCTTCGTCGTAAATCCAGCCGCAGATCAGGCACATCCAGGTTTGAGTTGCGCTCACAGCGTGCGATCAGCTTGTCTACAATGAATCAGATTCTAGCGACGAGACTTGCCTGAAAAGCGAGGTTTTGTCGGCACCTAGACAACATTTCTCAGGAAGTGCTGGAGCTTTTTCCAGCGCACGTCGGCGCAGCCCGGGTCATGCTGAAAAGCCCGGCCCGGCCTTCGGGTCCGCAGCCCGAACCCGAGCCCCAACCCACGCGCAGGACGCCATGAACACGCCCGACACAGAAGCTCCCATCGACCCGAACGACGACCAGGTCTCGGGCCCGGTCTGCGTCATGTGCTTCAACGCCAGCGACGCCAGCGGCGCGGGTGGCGTGTCCGGCGACATCACCACTGTGGCGGCCATGGGCGGCCACGCGCTGCCGGTCATCACGACCATCGTGATGCGCGACACCGCCGAGATCTTCGACCACACCCCGATCGACCCCGAGACCGTCGTCGAGCAGGCCCGCAGCGTGCTGGAAGACCTCACCATCGGCGGCTGGAAGGTCGGCTTCCTCGGCACCGCCGAAGCCGTCGGCGCGGTGGCCGAGGTGCTGTCGGACTACCCCGACGTGCCGCTTGTCACCTACGTGCCCTCGCTGTCCTGGATCGACGACGAGGACGCCGCCCAGAGCTACCACGACGCGCTGCGCGAGCTGGTGCTGCCGCAGACCGAGGTGCTGGTCGGCAACCAGAAGACGCTGACCGACTTCCTGCTGCCCGACTGGGACGCCGAGCGCCCGCCTTCGGCCCGCGAACTGGCGGTCGCTGCCGGCGAGCTGGGCGCCAGCCACGTGCTGGTGACCGGCGTGCAGCTGCCCAACAACTTCGTCGACAACGTGCTGGCCTCGCCGCAGGGCGCCATCACCGGCGAGAAGTTCGAGCGCTTCGAGACCAGTTTCGTCGGCGCCGGTGACACCCTCTCGTCGGCCCTGGCCACGCTGCTGGCGACCGGGCAGGAGCTGCACCTGGCCGTGTCCGAGGCGCTCGCCTTCCTCGACCAGGCGCTCGACGCCGGTTTCCGCCCTGGCATGGGCAGCGTCATCCCCGACCGCTTCTTCTGGGCCCTGCCGCCCGAGGACGAGGACGAGGAAGGCGCCGAGGCCAACGGCGTGGATGGCGGCGACGACGGCGACGCCACCGTGCCGCCGTCGCGCAACATCCACTGATCACCCCCTGGACAGCGGCTGGCACCTTGCCTGCCCGATGACGACCCCCGCGACGGCCGATGGCCGTCGCGCCCGTTTGGAGCCCCCACGATGAGCACCGCCCCGACCACCAACGCCGCCCTGTTCGAGCGCGCCCAGCGCACCATCCCCGGCGGCGTCAACTCGCCCGTGCGCGCCTTCCGCGCCGTCGGCGGCACACCGCGCTTCATCGCCCGCGCGCAGGGCGCCTACATGTGGGACGCCGAAGGCCAGCGCTACATCGACTACATCGGCTCCTGGGGCCCGATGATCCTGGGCCACGGCCACCCGGCCGTGCTGGACGCCGTGCAGCGCGCCGCCACCGAAGGCTTCAGCTTCGGCGCACCGACCGAGCGCGAGGTCGAGCTGGCCGAGGCCATCGTCGAGGCCGTGCCCAGCATCGAGCAGGTCCGCCTGGTCAGCTCCGGCACCGAGGCCGGCATGACCGCGATCCGCCTGGCGCGCGGCGCCACCGGCCGCAGCAAGATCATCAAGTTCGAGGGCTGCTACCACGGCCATGCCGACGCGCTGCTGGTCAAGGCTGGCTCCGGCCTCGCCACCTTCGGCCACCCGACCAGCGCGGGCGTGCCGGCCGAGGTGGTGCAGCACACCCTGGTCCTCGAATACAACAACATCGAACAGATCGAGGCCACCTTTGCCGCCCACGGCGACGAGATCGCCTGCGTGATGATCGAGCCGATCGCCGGCAACATGAACTTCGTGCGCGCCCAGGTGCCGTTCGTCAAGCGCATCCGCGAGCTGTGCGACCAGCATGGCGCCCTCTTCGTCTTCGACGAGGTGATGACCGGCTTCCGGGTCGCGCTCGGCAGCGCACAAAGCCTCTACGCCCAGGCCATCCCCGGCTTCCAGCCCGACATCAGCGTGTTCGGCAAGGTCATCGGCGGCGGCATGCCGCTGGCGGCGTTCGGAGCGTCCCGCAAGATCATGGGGCTGCTCGCGCCGCTTGGCCCGGTCTACCAGGCCGGCACCCTCAGCGGCAACCCGATCGCCACCGCCTGCGGGTTGGCGACGCTGCACGAGATCAGCCAGCCCGGCTTCTTCGAGGACCTGTCGCGCAAGACCCGTCGGCTCGTCGACGGCCTGAGCGCCGGTGCCCGCGAGGCCGGCGTGCCCTTCGCGGCCGACTGCCAGGGCGGCATGTTCGGCTTCTTCTTCGGGCCCGAGCTGCCGCAGAATTACAGCGCCGTCATGGCCACCGACAAGGACCGCTTCAACCGCGTCTTCCACGGCCTGCTCGACCGCGGCGTCTACCTCGCCCCGGCGCTCTACGAAGCCGGCTTCGTCAGCGCCGCCCACACCGACGCCGACATCGACGCCACCATCGCCGCCGCCCGCGAGGCGCTGCGCGCTTCCTGATCCGCATGACGACCCACGACGCTCCCCAGCAACCCCGCGCACTGCACCGCACCGGCCCCTGCGAGTTCGGCGGACTGCCCGCCGTTCACCTGCGCTCGCCCGATGGCGCCCAAGCGACCGTGCTGCTGCAGGGCGCGCACCTTGTGTCCTGGATCCCCGCTGGCGACGAGGAACAGCTTTATCTGTCGCCCGAGACGGTGCTGGACGGCCACACCGCCGTGCGCGGCGGCGTGCCCGTGGTCTTCCCGCAGTTCAGCGACACAGGCCCGCTCGAACGCCACGGCCTGGCCCGCACCCGCACCTGGACGCTCGAACAGGCGACGGTGCGCGGCGAACACGCCTTTGCCGTGCTGACGCTCGAAGACGACGCCGAGACCCGCGCCCTCTGGCCGCACGCCTTCACGCTCGAACTCACCATCAGCGTCGACCGCCGCCGCATCGAGATGGAGCTCGCCGTCATCAACCGCGGCGACACGCCCTTCGAGTTCCAGGCCGCCCTGCACACCTACCTGGCCTGCGCCGACGTGCGCCGCGCCCAGCTCGAAGGCCTGCTCGACCAGAACTACCACGACAAGGTGCTGGACCAGCCGCGCCAGCAGTGGATCGACGTCGTCACCATCGCCCAGGAGCTGGACCGCATCTACTGGGAATCGCCGCGCCAGCTGCTGCTGCGCGAGGTCGGCCGCAAGGTCGAGATCCGCCAGACCGCCTTCGAGGACACCGTCGTCTGGAACCCCGGCCCCGAGCGCAGCGCCGCCCTGCCCGATCTGCCCGATGACGGCTGGCTCGGCATGTTGTGCGTCGAAGCCGCCCAGATCGGTAACCCGGTCCGCCTCGCCCCCGGCGAGGAATGGACCGGCATGCAGACGCTCGAAGTCCAGACCTGACGCGACCGGGCGCCCCGCCTCAGTCGCCCAGGCAGACCCCGATGTCCCGCGCGCACCGCAGCAGCGGGTGATCCAGCGGCACGGTGCGGTTGCGCCCGACCACCTCCGCCAGCGGCACCGTCACCATCTCGCCGCGCTGCAGCGACACCATGCAGTCGAACTCGCCGCGTTGCACCGCCTGCGCGGCGGCATGGCCATAGCGGGTCGCCAGCACCCGGTCAAACGGCGTCGGGCTGCCGCCGCGCTGGATGTGGCCCAACACGGTGGTCCGCACATCGGTCTTGACGCCCAGCACCGCCAGCCGGCTCTCCAGCTGCGCGCGCAGCACATGGCCGACGCCGCCCAGCCGCAACGGGTCCGGGCTGTCGGCCACGGTCCGCTCGACCGTCAGCCCCGCGCCCTGTGCGCACGCCCCTTCGGCGATGCAGACCACGGTGTAGCGCTGCCGCCCGGCCCGCTCGGCACAGACGGCCGCGACCCGGTCCGGGTCATAGGCGATCTCCGGCAACAGGATCACGTCCGCCGCCCCAGCCAGGCCCGCCTCCAGCGCGATCCAGCCGGCATAACGCCCCATGGTCTCCACCACCATCACCCGCCCATGGCTCTGCCCGGTGGTCTGCACCCGCTCCAGCGCATCGGTGACGATGGCCACGGCGGTGTCAAACCCGAAGCTGCGCTCGTTGCAGGCGATGTCGTTGTCGATGGTCTTGGGCACGCCCACCACCGGCAAGCCCATCGCACTGAGCCGCCCGGCCATGGTCATGGTCCCGTCACCCCCAATCGCCACCAGCGCCTGCAAACCCAGCGTCTCCCGCGCATAGGCCAACACCTCGCCCGACACGTCCCGCCCCTGGAAGTTGAACGGACTGGCGGTGTTGCTCGTCCCGAGCAAGGTCCCCCCCATCCCCAGAATCCCGCTGACGCTGCGCCAGTCCAGCGCCCGCACCCGCCGCTCGATCAGCCCGAGAAACCCATCCTCGATCCCGATGACCTCGGCCCCGCACTGGCCGATCAGCGACTTGGTGACCGCGCGGATGACCGCGTTCAGGCCGGGGCAGTCGCCGCCGCCGGTGAGGATGGCGATGCGGGTGGGGGGCGTGGAGCTGGGCATATGGAAGCGCTGTCAACCGGGGAGCAGCAGTGTCTGGTGGATCCAGCCGGGTTTCTCGCACAGGGCGGAACGCTTGGCGAGAGGCTGGCGACGGCCACAGCTTCGCGCAACAATGCAACCATTCTGGTTCCCGAATGGTGCCATCGACATGCCGACGACCCTCACGCTAAAGAACATCCCCGACGCGGTCTACGCGCGCCTGAAATCTGCCGCCGAGATGAACCGGCGCAGCCTGAACAGCGAGGCGATCGTGTGCCTGGAAGCGGTCCTCCTGCCGACCCGGCTGTCGACCGGCGAGCGGCTGGCCAGGGCGCGTGAATTGCGAGCGGCGCTGCCCCAACAAGGTTTCCTGGCCGACGACATCGACGCTGCCAAGCGCGAGGGCCGACCATGATCGTGGTCGACACGAACGTGCTGGCCTATCTCTACCTGCCCGGCGAGCACACGGCCGCTGCGGAGTCACTGCTGCGGCGGGATCCGGACTGGTGTGCGCCCGTGCTCTGGCGCAGCGAGTTCCGCAACATCCTGGCGGGATACGTCCGTCGCGCCACCCTTTCGTTCGGACAGGCCTTGAGCCTGCAGGCCGAAGCCGAAAGCCTGATGGCGGGTTGCGAGCACGAGGTCGATTCCAGGGCCGTCCTCGAACTCGTCCGGGACAGCGACTGTTCCGCCTACGACTGCGAGTTCATCGCGCTGGCCATGTCTTTGGACACCCGGCTGTTCACCCTCGACAAGAAACTGCTGCGGGCGTTTCCGGACCGGGCGGTGGCGCTGAGCTGAAGCGGTTCAGGCCCCGCCGGCCGCGCGCGTCGCGTCGTCCGGAAACGAATGGTCGACCGCATCTCGGCCAGTTCCGCATCGATGTCGAGGCGCGACACGCCAACGGCCTCTAGAACGTCTGCCCATGCCACCGTCATGCGAGCGGGCAGGCTCTGGGCGTCCCTTGCCGCGACGATGACCGGCATCAGCGTCCGCTCGTACATGCAGAGGACGTCGAGCGAACAAGGTCCAAAGGGCGTGGCCGAAGGGGTGCTCGAACGGGTGCGAAGGATCCAGGTCGACCATGCCTTGCGGCGTCGGCGGCGGACCCCGCAGCCACGGGAAAGCACCCCCGCCCGTTCACCAGGCCGCCATGCCCCGACTTCTAGAATCGTCCGATGCACATCCACATCCTCGGCATCTGCGGCACCTTCATGGGAGGTCTGGCCGCTCTGGCACGTGAAGCGGGGCATCGCGTGACGGGTTGCGATGCCAATGTCTATCCGCCGATGAGCGACCAGTTGCGCGCGCTCGGCATTGAGCTGATCGAGGGCTGGGATCCGGGGCAGATGGCGTTGAAGCCGGATCTGTACGTGATCGGGAACGTCGTCAGCCGGGGCAATCCGCTGATGGAGGCCATCCTGGATGCCGGTGCGCGCTACACCAGCGGGCCGCAGTGGCTGGCCGAGCATGTGCTGGCGGGGCGGCATGTGCTGGCTGTCGCGGGGACGCATGGCAAGACGACCACCACGGCCATGCTGGCCTGGATCCTGGAAGCGGCCGGTCTGCAGCCGGGCTTTCTGGTGGGGGGGGTGCCGCAGAACTTCGGGGTGTCGGCGCGGCTGGGTACGGCGGGCGCCCCCTTCGTCATCGAGGCGGACGAATACGACACCGCCTTCTTCGACAAGCGCAGCAAGTTCGTGCACTACCGGCCGCGCACCGCCGTGCTGAACAACCTGGAGCATGACCACGCCGACATCTTTCCGAACCTGGCGGCCATCGAGCTGCAGTTCCATCACCTGGTGCGCACCGTGCCGCGGGCCGGGCGGCTGGTGGTGAACCAGCGGGAGGACAGCCTGCAGCGGGTGCTGGAGCGTGGCTGCTGGACCGAGGTGACCTGGTTTGGCGCGCGCAAGGAAACGCCCGGTGCCCTGCGTGCCCGGGGTGAGCCGCATGCCTTTGATGTGCTGCGCGGCAGCCTGAAGGTGGCCCGTGTGGACTGGGCGCTGCTGGGCGAGCACAACCAGCTGAACGCGCTGGCGGCGATCGCGGCGGCGGAGTCGGTGGGGGTGACGCCGGAGGTCGCCGGCGTCGCGCTGGCGCGTTTCGAGAACGTGCGGCGGCGGCTGGAACTGCGCGGCGAGGCGGGGGGCGTCAAGGTCTACGACGACTTTGCGCACCACCCGACCGCCATCCGGACCACCGTCAACGGCCTGCGCCGCAAGGTCGGGCTGGACCGGATCCTGGCGGTCTTCGAGCCACGTTCGAACACGATGAAGCTGGGCACCATGGCCGAGCTGCTGCCCTGGGCGCTGGAAGAAGCCGACCTGAGCTTCTGCCACAGCGCCGGGCTGGCCTGGGATGCGGGGGCCGCGCTGGCGCCGTTGGGCGAGCAGGTGCAGGTGCATGACCAGCTCGACCGGCTGGTCGCCGCCGTCGTCAAGGCCGCCCGGCCGGGCGACCATGTGCTGTGCATGAGCAATGGCGGCTTCGGTGGCGTGCACCAGAAGCTGCTGGACGCGCTGGCCACGCGGCGTGGCTGATCTGCCGGTGTCGCTGACCCAGCCGGGTCCGCCGACCCACCTGCTCTATCTGCACGGCTTCCGCTCGTCGCCGCAATCGACCAAGGCGCAGCGCATGGCGCGCTGGGCGGTGGAGCGGGCGCCGGGGCTGACGTTCTGGTGTCCGCAGCTGCCGCCGTCGCCGGCCGAGGCCGTGGCCTTGATCGAAGCGGGCATCGCCAGCTGGCCGGCCGGTCGCAGCGCGGTCATGGGCAGTTCGCTGGGCGGCTGGTATGCGACGGTGGTCGCCGAACGGCACGGCTGGCCGGCGGTGCTGCTCAACCCCGCCGTCGAGCCGGCCCGGGACCTGGCCCGGCACATCGGCGAGCAGACCAGCTGGCACGACCCGCAGGATCGTTTCTTCTTCCGCCCCGAGTTCATCGACGAGTTGCGCGCGCTGCAGCCGCCGGTGCCGCTGACCCGCCCGGCCCGATACCACGCCGTCATCGCCACGGGCGACGAGGTCCTGGACTGGCGCGAGATGGCCGCGCGCTACGCCAGCGGCGACACCGTCGTGGTCGAGGGCAGCGACCATGCCTTGAGCGATTTCGAGGACCACTTGCCCGGCGTGCTGGCCTTTCTTGGCTTCGATCCGGCAAGCTGATGCCCAACCGTCCCCCCATCGACCCACCCACCCAAACCCCAGCCACCATGCGTTTGCAGAACAAGGTCTCGATCATCACCGGCGCCGCCCAGGGCATCGGCCTGGCCACCGCGCTGAAGTTCGCCCGCGAGGGCGCCATCGTCGTCATCGTCGACATGAAGCCCGAGGCGGTCGAGGCGGCGGTTGCGCAGTGCCTCGCGCTGGGCGCGCAGGCCGTCGGCCATGCCGTCAACGTGACCGACCGGGCGGCGGTCGATGCGCTGGTGGCGAGCGTGCGCGAGCGCTTCGGCCGCATCGACGTGCTGGTCAACAACGCCGGCATCACCCGCGACGCGCGGCTGCAGAAGATGACGCTGGAGCAGTTCGACGCGGTCATCGACGTCAACCTGCGCGCGGTGTTTCACTGCTCGCAAGCGGTCGCGGATGCGATGGTCGAGCAGGGCTCGGGCGTGATCCTGCTGGCCAGCAGCGTGGTGGGGATCTACGGCAACTACGGCCAGACCAACTACGCGGCCAGCAAGTTCGGCGTGATCGGCTATGCCAAGACCTGGAGCCGCGAGCTGGGGCCGAAGGGCATCCGCGTCAACGCGGTGGCGCCGGGCTTCATCGAGACGCCGATCCTGGCGACCATCCCCGACAAGCTGATCGCCCAGATGCGCGAGGAGGTGCCGCTGCGCCGCCTGGGCCAGCCCGAGGAGATCGCCAATGTCTACGCCTTCCTGGCGAGCGACGAGGCCAGCTACATCAACGGCGCCGTGATCGAGGTCGCTGGCGGCTTGACGGTTTGACGGCTTGACGCCGCCCTGCGCGCGGCATTGGCTGGCTGAATTCGCTGGCATCCGTCACGCCCAGCGGGGGCGGTCGGTCATGTCGCCCCTGCCACAATCCGCGCCCTATGCCCTCGACCTACGCCCTGTTCGATGACGCCGGTAAATTCCTCGCCGGCCGTGTCCTTTCCGAAGCCGAAAGCTCCCTGCAGGTCGAGCTCGACTCGGGCAAGCGCGTCAAGGTCAAGTCGGCCAACGTGATGCTGCGCTTCGACAAGCCAGCGCCCGCCGAGCTGCTGGCCGACGGCCAGCGTCTGGCCGAGACCATCGACCTGGACCTGGCCTGGGAGTTCGCTCCGGAAGAGGACTTCGGCTTCGCCGACTTCGCCCGCGACTACTTCGACGCCAGCGCCGGCACCGCCCAGCAGGCCGCCGCGCTGTTCCGCCTGCATGGCGCGCCGCACTACTTCCGCCGCGCCGGCAAGGGCCAGTTCCGCAAGGCGCCCGAGGAGATCGTCAAGGCCGCCCTGCTGGCGATCGAGCGCAAGGCGCAGCAGGCCGCGCAGATTGCCGGCTGGGTCGACGAACTCGTCGCCGGTCAGTGCCCGCAGCCGGTGCGCGAGCAGCTCTACAAGATCCTGTTCAAGCCCGACAAGAACGCGCCCGAATACAAGGCCGTGGTCGACGCGGCCAAACGTGCCCAGCGTGCGCCGCTGGACCTGCTGCTGGCGGCCGGGGCGATCGACAGCCCCTACCAGTTCCACTGGCGGCGCTTCCTGTTCGACCAGTTCCCCAAGGGCCCGGGCTTCCCGGCGGGCCTGCAGGCGCCGGCCATCACCGCCGAGCTGCCGCTGGCGCCGGTGCGGGCCTTCTCGATCGACGACTCGTCGACGACCGAGATCGACGACGCGCTGTCCTTCCAGGGCATCGGCAGCGGCACGGTCGTGGTCGGCATCCACATCGCGGCGCCGGCGCTGGCGATCGCGCCGGATTCAGCGGTCGACAAGGTCGCGCGCGACCGTTGTTCGACGGTCTACATGCCGGGCTGGAAGATCACCATGCTGCCTGACGAGGTGGTGCAGGCCTACACGCTGCTGGAAGGCCGCGACTGCCCTGCGGTCTCGCTCTACGTCACCTTCGACGAGGCCACGCTGGCCGTGCAGGCCAGCGAGACGAAGCTGGAGCGCGTGCCCATCGTCGCCAACCTGCGCCACGACCAGCTCGATGCGGTCGTGACCGAGGCGGCGCTGAGCGGCGAGGCGCCGGCCTCCTTCGACTTCGCCACCGAGCTGACCTTCGCCCACCGGCTGGCGCGTCATCTGAAGGCGCAGCGCGAGGTGGTGCGCGGCAAGCCGGAGAACTTCAACCGGCCGGACTACAACTTCCGCCTGGTCGACGCCGACGGGAAGTCGCCGAGCGAGCCGCCGACCGGCGTCGAGTCGGTGCAGATCAGCGAACGCCGCCGCGGTGCGCCGCTGGACCTGATCGTGGCCGAGGCCATGATCCTGGCCAACAACACCTGGGGCGGTTGGCTGGCCACGCTGGGCGTGCCGGGCATCTACCGCAGCCAGGCCAGCATGGCGCCGGGCATCAAGGTGCGCATGTCGACCCGCGCGGCGCCACACGCCGGCATGGGCGTGGCGCACTACACCTGGGCGACCTCGCCGCTGCGGCGCTACGTCGACCTGGTCAACCAGTGGCAGATCATTGCCTGCGCCCGCCACGGCGCGACGGCGCTGCTGGCCGCCCCGTTCAAGCCCAAGGACACGACGCTGCTGGCCATCATCAGCGGCTTTGACGCGGCCTACACCGCCTACAACGGCTTCCAGAACGGCATGGAGCGCTACTGGACGTTGCGCTGGCTGCAGCAGTCGGGCACGACCGAGATCACCGCGACGGCGATGAAGGACGGCCTGGTGCGCGCCGACACGCTGCCGCTGGTGCTGCGCGCGGTCGGTGCCGACAGCCTGCCGCGCGGCGCGCATGTGCGCATCCGCCTGGGCGAGCCGGACCTGTTGACGCTGGACATCGGCGGCAGCGTGATCGCCCGTCTGGACGATGTGCCGACCGATGACGCCCCGGTCGACGACGACGCCGATGCCGAAGAAGGCGCCGCCGCCGCGCCGCTGGCGCTGGCCATCGACGTGGCGGACGCGGACGAGGCCACCGAAGCGCCGGTGGCGCCGCCGGCCGCCTGACGTCTTCGGAATCCACCATGCGCCTGGCCCTGCCCCGCCTTGACCTGCGCCGGCTGCTGAGCCGCCAGACCTGGCGCGACATGACGACGCTGCAGCGCGCGCTGCTGGTGTCGGTGCTCGTGCATCTGGCCTTGCTGACCGTGCGTTTTGCCGATCCGGAAGCCCTGCGCCGGGTGCTGGACGACACGCCGCTGGAGGTGGTGCTGATCAACGCCAGCAGTGCGACCGCGCCGCAAAAGGCTCAGGTGATCGCGCAGCGCAACCTCACCGGCGGCGGCGACGCCGCCAAGGGCCGCGCCACCTCGCCGCTGCCGCCGATGGTCGCCAACCAGTCGGGCGACGCGCTGGAGGAGACCCGCAAGCACCTGGAGCAGATGCAGGTCCAGCAGATGCAGTTGCTGGCCCAGGTCAAGCGCGAGCTGGCCAACCTGCCGTCGCCCGAACAGCGCCAGGCCGGCTCGCCCAAGCTGCGCCCGTCCGATGAGGACCGGCGCCGGCAGTTGCTCAACCTGCTGGCCGAGATCGAGAAGCGCATCCAGATCGAGAACGAACGGCCGCGCCGCCGCTACGTCGGCCCGGCCGCGCGAGAGGGCGTGCATGCGCTGTACTACGACCAGCTGCGCCACCGCATCGAGGAGGTCGGCACGCGCAACTTCCCGACCGCCAATGGCCGCAAGCTCTATGGCGAGCTGACCGTGCTGGTGGCCGTCGACGCGCTCGGCCGGGTCGCCGAGGCCGAGATCGTGCAGGGTTCGGGCAATGCCGCGCTGGACAAGCGGGCGCTCACCATCGTGCGCGGCGCCGGGCCCTACGGTGAGTTCAGCACCGCGATGCGCGCGCAGTTCGACCAGCTGGTGTTCGTCTCGCGCTTCCGCTTCACCCGCGACGAGGGCCTGCGCGCCAACGTCGAGGACGCCAGCGTGCAACGCGCGGCCGACCCGGCGGCGCGCTGAACCGACCCCGCTGGCGATGCGCGCGCTGCGAACCCACGCCCTGCGCCTGGCGCTGTTGATCCTGCTGAGCGGGATCGGCCTGCAGGTGTTCTTCGCCGGCCGCATCGCGCTGATGCGCGTCATCGCGCCCGAGTCAACCACCTTCCAGCGCAGCGAGATCTGGCGCCTGGCGGTCGAGCGGCAACAGGTCGACTGGAGCCAGCGCTGGGTCGATCAGGCCCAGATCGCCGATCACCTCAAGCGTGCGGTGATCGCCAGCGAGGACGCCGGCTTCACCGAACACAGCGGCGTCGAATGGGACGCGATCGAGAAGGCCTGGAGCCGCAACCAGAAGGCCGAGGCCCGCGCCGAGCAGCTCAACGAGGCGCGCGAACGGCGCGAGCAGCGCCTGGCCCAGCGTGGCAAGGCGGCGCCAGCCGCCAGCACGCCGGTGAGTCCCAAGCTGGTCGGCGGGTCCACCATCAGCCAGCAGCTGGCCAAGAACCTTTTCCTGTCGGGTGAGCGCACCGCCGCGCGCAAGGCCCAGGAACTCGTCATCACGCTGATGCTGGAGGCGCTGCTGCCCAAGCAGCGCATCCTGGAGATCTACCTGAACAACGTCGAGTGGGGCGAAGGCCTGTTCGGTGCCCAGGCGGCGGCGCGCCACTACTTCCGGCAGGATGCCGGCGCCTTGACGACGATGCAGGCGGCGCGCCTGGCGGTGATGCTGCCGGCCCCCAAGCGCTTCGAGAAGCGGCCCGACTCGGCCTACGTGATCGGCCGCGCCGGCACGGTCGCCGCCCGCATGGGCGCGGTCGAGCTGCCCTGAACCCGTCCCACCGGACAACGCCATGACCTCCGACCTGACGCTCGAGATCGCCGCCGTCGCCGCCCGGCTGGTGGTCGACGAGGGCATGGAATACGGACCCGCCAAGCGCCGCGCCGCCGACAGCCTGGGCTTGCGCACGGGTGGTCGCCGGGGCGGCGCCGAGCTGCCGGACAACGAGCTGCTGGAAGACGCGGTGCGCGAGCACATCGCGCTGTTCTGCGCCGACACCCAGCCCGCCGAGCTGCGGGCCCTGCGCGAGCTGGCCGCGCAGTGGATGGCGCGCTGGCCGCAGTTCCGTCCCTACCTGTGCGGGGCGGTCTGGCGCGGCACGGCCACCCGGTTGTCGACCGTGCACATCGAGCTGTATTGCGAGGACAGCAAGACCGCCGAGATCGCGCTGCTCGACGCGGGTGTGGATTTCGACGTGGCTTCGGCCCCCGGGCCGCGTGGCCAGCCCATCGACACGCTGCTGTGCGAGCTACCCTGCCGGGCGCTGCAGACCCATGTGCTGGTGCGCCTGAGCGTGCTGGACCACGACGACCTGCGCGGCGCCCTCAAGCCCGATGCGCGTGGCCGGCCACAGCGTGGCGACCTCGTGGCGCTGCGTCGTCTGCTGGACGCCGATCTCGCCTCCGACCCCGCCGGGTCCACCTGAACCGCTGAGCTTCTGGAATCGCCGCATGAACCGTCGCAACCTCACCCTAGGCGCCGTCGCTGGCGTCGCCCTCGCCGCCGGCATCGGCTGGTCGCTGCGCCGCACGCCGCTCACGCCAGTCACCGAGACCTCCGCCCCGGCCGCCCCGGCTGCATCGGGCTCGGCGGTCGCCGGCGATCCGGCCTCCGCCCCGTCGGCCACGGGTGGTGATCTCTGGAGCCTGGCCTTCGACCGTCCCGACGGGGGCCGCATCGAGTTGGCCAGCCTGAAGGGCAAGCCGCTGGTGATCAACTTCTGGGCCACCTGGTGCCCGCCCTGCGTGCGCGAGATGCCGCTGCTGGACGCTTGGGCGAAGCAGCACGCCGGCCACGGCCTGACGGTGCTGGGCCTGGCCGTCGACAGCCCGTCGCCGGTGCGCGAATACTTGCAGAAGACCCCGGTCAGCTTCCCCATCGGCCTGACCGGCTTTGCCGGCACGGAGCTCGCCCGACAGCTCGGCAACGAGCAGGGTGGCCTGCCCTTCACCGTCGTCTTCGACGCCGCCGGCAGCGCCATCGTGCGCAAGCTCGGCGAAACCAAGGCGGCCGATCTGGCCGACTGGGCGCGTGCCCTGAAGCTCTGACGCGGGCCTTGCCCACGGAACGAAGCGATCGGCTGTCAAGGCTCTTTTTGGGCTGAAAAGCGCGTAAAGTCCGGGTTTCGCCTCGGAAACCCACCGCTTCCGGCGTCGAACGTCGCTGTTTCGCCCCTCTCGGCCAGCCGCCCCGTCTCCCCGACGGGACCGGCCTGAAGGGTTCCGGACGGCACCGGCTGGCACGACCGGCCGCTTGTTGATCTGTGGCGCGCTCCTCGCGTCGCCACGGCAGCTCGGCGGTGATCCCACAACTTTTGGATGGTGCGCCCGCGCATGAGCAAGTCACGCAACGCGACAGCCCCAGCGGCGTCCGAACTTCCCAAGCAGAACAATCCTGGAGCGCCTCGTATGGACCTTCGCAAGCTCAAGACCCTGATCGACCTGGTGTCGGAATCCAACGTGTCCGAACTGGAGATCACCGAAGCCGAAGGCAAGGTGCGCATCGTCAAGGCACCGCCGACCATCATCCAAGCCGCCGCGCCGATGGTGATGGCCACCGCGCAGCCCGCCCCGGCGATGGCCGCGCCCGCCCAGGTTGCCGCCGCCGTGCCGCTGGAAGTCGCCGCGCCGGCCGTCACCGGCCACATGGTCAAGTCGCCGATGGTCGGCACCTTCTACCGCGCGTCCAACCCCGGCGCCAAGCCGCTCGCCGATGTCGGTCAGCAGGTCAAGGAAGGCCAGGCGCTGTGCATCATCGAGGCCATGAAGATCATGAACGAGATCGACAGCGACAAGGCCGGCGTGATCACCAAGGTGCTGGTCGAGAACGGTCAGCCGGTCGAATACGGCCAGCCGCTCTTCATCATCGAGTGATCCCGGCGTCCCGCCACGCGGGACCGATGTTCACGAGACCCTGACCGCCGCGCCCCGACCACCGGGGCGCGCGCTCACCGGGCAAGGCCCGCGAGGGCCCAGAGCCGAGGCACCATGTTCAAGAAAATTCTCATTGCCAACCGCGGGGAGATCGCCCTGCGCATTCAGCGCGCCTGCCGCGAGATGGGCATCCGCGCGGTGGTCGTCTATTCCGAGGCTGACCGCGAAGCCAAGTACGTCAAGCTGGCCGACGAAGCGGTCTGCATCGGCCCGGCGCCCTCGGCGCAGAGCTACCTCAGCATGCCGGCGATCATCGCGGCGGCCGAAGTGACCGATGCCGAGGCCATCCACCCCGGCTACGGCTTCTTGTCCGAGAACGCCAACTTCGCCGAACGTGTCGAGAAGAGCGGCTTCGCCTTCATCGGCCCGACGCCGGAGTCGATCCGGCTGATGGGCGACAAGGTCTCCGCCAAGGCGGCGATGGTCGAAGCAGGCGTCCCGACCGTGCCCGGCGTGCCCGGCGCGCTGCCTGAAGACAGCAAGGAGATCGTGCGCATCGCCCGCCAGATCGGCTACCCGGTCATCATCAAGGCGGCGGGCGGCGGTGGTGGTCGCGGCATGCGCGTGGTGCACACCGAGGCCGCACTGATCAATGCGGTGCAGACGACGCGCGCCGAGGCCGGTGCGGCCTTTGGCAACCCGTCGGTCTACATGGAGAAGTTCCTCGAGAACCCGCGCCACATCGAGATCCAGGTGCTGGCCGACACCCACGGCAATGCGGTCTGGCTGGGCGAGCGGGACTGCTCGATGCAGCGCCGCCACCAGAAGATCATCGAGGAGGCGCCAGCACCGGGCATCCCGCGCAAGGTGATCGAGAAGGTTGGCGAGCGTTGCGCGGCGGCCTGCAAGAAGATCGGCTATCGCGGCGCCGGCACTTTCGAGTTCCTGTTCGAGAACGGCGAGTTCTTCTTCATCGAGATGAACACCCGCGTCCAGGTCGAGCATCCGGTCACCGAACTGGTCACCGGCATCGACATCGTCCAGCAGCAGATCCGGATCGCGGCCGGTGAGACGCTGTCGGTGACGCAGAAGCAGGTGCCGCTGCGCGGCCATTCGATCGAGTGCCGCATCAACGCGGAAGATCCGTACACCTTCATGCCCTCGCCGGGCCGCATCACGATGTGGCATCCGCCCGGTGGCCCGGGTGTGCGGGTCGACTCGCACGCCTACACCAACTACATGGTGCCGCCCAACTACGACTCGATGATCGGCAAGATCATCGTGCATGGCGACACCCGCGAGCAGGCGCTGGCGCGCATGCGCAGCGCGCTGAGCGAGACGCTCGTCGAAGGCATATCCACCAACATCCCGCTGCACCGCGAGCTGATGGCCGACGCCGCCTTCGTGGAAGGCGGCACCAGCATCCACTACCTCGAAGGCTGGATGGAAAGGCGCAAGCGTCGATGATCGAGCTGCTGCTGCTGACGCCGGCCACGCGCGTCGACGAGGTCTCCGACATCCTGATGGAGCTGGATGCGCTGGCCGTCACGGTCGAGGACGCCGACGCCGACACGCCCGACGAGGCGCCGATCTTCGGCGAGCCCGGCATGCCGGCGACCCTGTCCGAGCAGATCCGCGGCTGGCAGCGGTCGATCCTGAAGGCGCTGTTCGAGGATGAAGACGCCGCCACCGAGGCCTTGACGATCCTGCTGGCGCAAGACGGCATGGCCGGCGACGAGGGCGTGCATGTCCAGTCAATGTTGACCGTGGCCGACCAGGACTGGGTCCGCCTGACCCAGTCGCAGTTCGACCCGGTGCCGATCACCGACAGCTTCTGGATCGTGCCGTCCTGGCACCAGCCGCCGGCCCAAGCGCGGCAGGTGATGCGACTGGACCCTGGCCTGGCGTTCGGCACCGGCACGCACCCGACCACCCGCATGTGCCTGCGCTGGATCGCCCGCCACGGCGACCAGGCGCCGGGCTGGGACCGCCTGCTGGACTATGGCTGCGGCTCCGGCATCCTCGCCATCGGCGCGGCACTGCATGGCGCGCGTGGCATCGATGCGGTCGACATTGACCCGGCCGCCGTCGAGTCGACGCTGGCCAACGCCAGCGCCAACGGCGTGACGCTGCAGCCGGGTCTGCCCGACCGGGCCAGCGGGCTCTATCCGGTCGTGCTGGCCAACATCCTGTCGGCGCCGCTCAAGCTGCTGGCGCCGCTGCTGTGCAGCCATGTCGCGCCGGGTGGTCATCTCGTGCTGGCGGGCATCCTGACCCGCCAGACCGAAGAACTGCAGGCAGCCTACGCGCCCTGGCTCGCGCTCGAGGTCGGTGACGAGCAGGACGGCTGGGTGCTGCTGACCGGCCGCCGCACCTGACAAGCCGCAGGCCCGATCGCCCATGACGCTCGCGACGTCCTGCCCTTCCTGCGGCACGGTCTTCAAGGTCATCGAGGACCAGCTCAAGGTATCCGAGGGTTGGGTCCGCTGCGGCCACTGCCATTCGGTCTTCAACGCGCTGGAAGGTCTGTTCGACCTCGGCGCGCGCCCGCGCAGCGGCCATTCCCGCCCGATGAGCGAAGGTCTGGCCAGCGGGGCCGGTGTGCTGCAGGAAGTGCCGGAAATGGCGCCGCCGGAAGGCACGGGCCCGGCATCGCCGGACCTCCCCATCCGTCAGACCCGCTCGGCGGTCGCGACATCGGGCCTGGCCGCGCCCTCGGGCTTCGGCACGGCCGAGACGTCGGAGCTGCCGACCGAGTTCGTGCCGCCGCAGGATCAGCCTCGGGAGGCTCGTGAGACTCGTGAGACTCGTGAGACTCGTGAGACTTGGTCCATGGCGCCCGTGTCGACGATGCCGGCGCAGGGACCCGAAGGGACGGTGCACGAACGCCATGAGCTGGAAGCGGCGGACACGAGCGCGCGACATCACCCCGATTTCTCGGATGCCGACACCGTCTTCCAGGCCCATGACCCTCAGGGCGCCCTTGACCTCGGGCTGATGGGTGAACGTCCGGGCGAAGATCGGTCCGATGGCCGCGCCGCCGACGATGTTCAGGCCCTCGAACCCCGTTTCGAGCCCTTGCCCGGGGGTTGGCCGGAGATGCCCCTGCGCGATGCGGGCTCGGTCGCTTCAGCGGTCGACGCCGATGCGCTGGGCGGCCCCGGATCGGCCACCTGGGGCGAGATGCAGGCGGCCCCGAGTTTCGTGCGCCACGCCGACCGTGCCGCATGGTGGGGCCGTCCGGCGGTTCGGGTCGCGCTGTACGCCGGCTGTGTGCTGGCGGCAGCCGGGCTGGTGCTTCAGTTCGGACTGATGCGGCGCGACCTGCTGGCGGCCCAGTCGCCCCTCGCCGCCGCCGTCCTGCAGCCGGTCTGCGCAGCCATGGGCTGCACCCTCGAAGCGCCGCGCCTGCTTGACGCGCTGGCGGTCGAGTACAGCAACATGGTCAAGCTCTCCGGGGTCGACGGCTATCGTCTGCAGGTTCTGCTGCGCAACCGCGCCGAACACGCCGTTCGTGCGCCAAATGTCGAGCTCAGCCTGACCGATGCGGCCGGAGCACTGGTGGTTCGTCGCGTGCTCAAGCCCGCCGACTTCCAGCAGGCCGATGCGCTGGCCGCCGCCGCAGAGGGCAACTGGCAGCTGGAGTTCGCCAGCAGCGACCGCCGGGTCGCCGGCTACACGGTGGCGATCTTCTATCCCTGAGCCCGCCGGCCACGGTCGCGAGGACTCGGTCGCATTCAGACGGACATGAAAAAGGGCGACCCGTGGTCGCCCTTGTCACATGCGCCAGCGCGGGCGAAATTTCAGGCGCGCGCCTGCTTCAGCATGGTCTGCGCATCGCTGACTTCGAAGGCGCCGGGGCCTTCGATGTTGAGCGTCTTGACCACACCGTCCTCGACCAGCATCGAATACCGCTGCGAGCGCACACCCATGCCGCGCGCGGTCAGGTCCAGCGTCAGGCCGACGGCCTGGGTGAAGGATGCCGAGCCGTCGCCCATCATGCGGACCTTGCCGGCGGTGCCCTGGTCACGGCCCCAGGCGCCCATCACGAAGGCGTCGTTGACCGACACGCACCAGATCTCATCGACACCGGCGGCCTTCAGGTCCGCAGCCGCTTCGACATAGCCGGGCACATGCTTGGCCGAGCAGGTCGGCGTGTAGGCACCGGGCAGGGCGAAGATCGCGACCTTCTTGCCGGCGGTCTCCTTCTGCACGTCGAAGCTGTTGGGGCCGAGCGAGCAGCCATTGCCCTCGACCTCGATGAATTCCTGCAACGTGCCCGCGGGCAACTTGTCTCCAACCTTCAGCATCTGCTTCTCCAGCGTGAGTGAACCGTGTGGGATGGGCCTGCACGGGCTGCGCGCAGACATGAAAAAACCGGCCTGCCAGTATCCCAGCAGTCCGGTTTCGAGGTGACCCGCAGCGGCTAAACCGCTCGATCACCAGGGGTCGGTGCGACAGCGCCGGCGCGAAGGCCGGCACCGGTCGGTCATCAGACCGTGCGTGCCTTCTCGACAAGGCGGGTCACGACCCAGCTCTTAGTCTTGGACAGCGGACGGCTCTCGGTGATCTCGACCACGTCGCCCATCTTGAATTCGCCGGTCTCGTCATGCGCGTGGTACTTGCGCGAACGGGCCACGATCTTGCCGTAGAGCTCGTGCTTGGCACGGCGCTCGACCAGCACGGTCACGGTCTTGGCACGCTTGTCGCTGACGATCTTGCCCACGAAGGTGCGGACAGACTTGGCGCGGGTTTGGGCTTCGCTCATCACGCAGCTCCCTTCTTCTTCTCAGCGAGGATCGTGCGGGCGCGGGCGATGTCGCGACGCGTCTGCTTGAGCACGTTGGTATTGCTCAATTGTTGCGTGGCCTTTTGCATGCGCAGACCGAAATGGGCCTTCAGCAGATCGCTGATTTCCTTTTCGAGAGCTGCGACATCCTTGGCACGGAGTTCAGAGGCTTTCATCTTTGTTCTCCTTGCGCTCAGGCGCCAAAGCCACGCGACACGAAGGTCGTGCGCAGCGGCAGCTTGGCGGCTGCCAGCGTGAACGCCTCGCGAGCGAGTTCTTCGGGCACGCCGTTGAGTTCGTACAGGACCTTGCCCGGCTGGATCTCGGCCACGTAGTACTCGGGGTTGCCCTTGCCGTTGCCCATCCGCACTTCGGCCGGCTTCTGCGAAATCGGCTTGTCCGGGAAGATCCGGATGAAGATGCGGCCGCCGCGCTTGATGTGGCGCGAGATGGCACGACGGGCGGCTTCGATCTGGCGCGCGGTGATGCGGCCACGCTCAGTGGCCTTCAGGCCGAACTCGCCGAACGACACATTGGCGCCACGGGTGGCGAGGCCGGTGTTGCGGCCCTTCTGTTCCTTGCGGAACTTGCGACGCGATGGTTGCAACATTCCTTACTCTCCTTTGGCAGCCGCCGGTGCAGCAGCGCGAACGACGCGCTTGGCACCCGGCTTGGCATCACCGGCGGGGCCGGCCGACGGGGCAGCGGCAGGGCCGTCACCACGAGCGGGACCACGCGGACCACGACGATCACCCGGGCGGTCGTTGCGCGGGCCACGGCGGCGACGGTCGTCTTCCGGACGATCCTCACCACGCAGCTGCGGCGCTTCGCCGTTGGCCAGGCGGTCACCCCGGTAGACCCAGACCTTGACGCCGATGACGCCGTAGGTGGTCTTGGCTTCCGAGAAACCGTAGTCGATGTCGGCCTTGAGGGTGTGCAGCGGCACACGGCCTTCGCGATACCACTCGGTGCGAGCGATTTCGATGCCGTTCAGGCGGCCGGCCGACATGATCTTGATGCCCTGGGCGCCCAGGCGCATCGCGTTCTGCATCGCGCGCTTCATGGCGCGGCGGAACATGATGCGCTTCTCGAGCTGCTGGGTGATCGATTCGGCGATCAGCTGGGCATCGACTTCAGGCTTGCGCACTTCCTCGATGTTGACGGCCACCGGCACGCCCAGCATCTTGGCCAGTTCGACCTTCAGGTTCTCGATGTCCTCGCCCTTCTTGCCGATCACCACGCCCGGACGTGCCGAGTAGATCGTGATGCGGGCGTTCTTGGCCGGGCGCTCGATGGTGATGCGCGAGACAGCGGCGCTCTTGAGCTTCTTCTTCAGGAACTCACGAACTTCGATGTCTTCGGCCAGCATCGCGGCGAACTGGCGGTTGCCAGCGTACCAACGAGACGACCAGTTGCGCGTCACCGGCAGGCGGAACCCGGTCGGATGGATTTTCTGTCCCATGGATTTCGTCCTGCCTTAGTTGCCGACGGTCACGTAGATGTGCGCGGTGGGCTTGCTGATGCGGTTGCCACGGCCCTTGGCGCGTGCAGCGAATCGCTTCAGCGTGGCGCCTTGCTCGACGTAGATCGAGGTGACGCGCAGCTCATCGATGTCAGCGCCATCGTTGTGCTCGGCATTCGCGATGGCGCTTTCCAGCGCCTTCTTGATGATGCCGGCGGCCTTCTTCTGGGTGAAGTTCAGGATGTTCAGCGCCTGATCGACCTTCTTGCCACGGATCATGTCCGCGACCAGACGGCCCTTGTCGCAGGACAAGCGGACGCCTCGCACGATTGCTTTGGTTTCCATTGCTGCGACTCCTTAGCGCTTGGCCTTCTTGTCCGCCGGGTGACCCTTGAACGTACGGGTCAGCGCGAACTCGCCCAGCTTGTGGCCGACCATCTGGTCGGACACGTACACAGGCACGTGCTGCTTGCCGTTGTGCACGGCAATGGTCAGGCCGATGAACTCGGGCAGGATGGTCGAACGGCGCGACCAGGTCTTGACCGGCTTCTTGTCCTTGGTGGCCACAGCCTTCTCGACCTTCGCGAGCAGGTGGTGGTCGACGAAGGGACCCTTCTTGAGTGAACGAGACATGTGTTCGCTCCCCTTTTACTTCTTGCGACGCGAGACGATGAACGTCTGCGTGCGCTTGTTGTTGCGGGTGCGGTAGCCCTTGGTCAGGGTGTTCCACGGCGACACAGGGGCCTGGCCCTCGCCGGTGCGGCCTTCGCCGCCGCCGTGCGGGTGGTCCACCGGGTTCATCGCCGTGCCGCGAACGGTCGGGCGGATACCCAGCCAACGCTTGGCACCGGCCTTGCCGTACTGGCGCAGGTTGTGCTCTTCGTTGGAGACCTCGCCGAGCGTGGCGCGGCAGTCGACGTGGATCTTGCGCACTTCACCCGAACGCAAGCGGACCTGGGCGTAGGTGCCTTCGCGCGCCATCAGCGTCACCGAGGTGCCGGCCGAACGGGCGATCTGGGCGCCCTTGCCGGGCATCATCTCGACGCAGTGGATGGTCGAACCCACCGGGATGTTGCGGATCGGCAGGGTGTTGCCAGCCTTGATCGGCGACTCGGCGCCGCTCAGGACCGTCTGACCCACTTCCAGGCCACGCGGGGCGATGATGTAGCGACGCTCGCCGTCGGCATAGCACACCAGAGCGATGTGCGCCGTGCGGTTCGGGTCGTACTCGATGCGCTCGACCTTGGCCGGAATCCCGTCCTTGTTGCGACGGAAGTCGACCACGCGGTAGTGGTGCTTGTGCCCGCCGCCCTTGTGGCGGATGGTGATGTGACCGTTGTTGTTGCGGCCGGAGTTCTGCTTCTGCGGTTCCAGCAGCGAAGCTTCCGGCGCACCCTTGTGCAAGTGCTTGTGCACCACCTTCACCACGGCACGGCGGCCGGGCGAAGTCGGTTTGACCTTGACGACAGCCATTACGCGGCCTCCCCGGAGAAGTTGAGTTCCTGGCCTTCCTTCAGGGAAACATAGGCCTTGCGCACATGGTCACGACGGCCGATGCGGCCACCGAAGCGCTTGGTCTTGCCCTTGATGTTCAGCACGTTCACCGACGCGACCTCGACCTTGAACATCAGTTCAACAGCGGCCTTGATCTCGGTCTTGGTGGCGTCCTGGAGCACCTTGAAGGTCACCTGGTTGTTCTTCTCGCCAACGCGGGTCGCCTTCTCCGAAATGATCGGGGCAACCAGCACCTGGGCCAGACGGCCCTCGTTCGACTTGGGTGCGGCGCTCATGCGTACATCTCCTGCAGCTGCTCGATGGCGGCCTTCGTCACCAGGACCTTCTTGTAGAAGACCAGCGACAGCGGATCGGCGTAACGCGGCTCGACCACCAGCACATTGGCGAGGTTGCGCGAGGCGAGGAACAGGTTCTCGTCGATCGCGTCCGAGATCACCATGACGTGATCCAGGTTCATCGCCTTCAGCTTGGCAGCCAGCAGCTTGGTCTTGGGCGCTTCGATCGAGATCGAATCGACCACGGCCAGACGGCCTTCACGGGCCAGCTGCGAGAGGATCGACGCCATGCCGGCGCGATACATCTTCTTGTTGACCTTCTGGCTGAAGTTCTCGTCGGGCTTGTTCGGGAAGGTGCGACCACCACTGCGCCACAGCGGCGAGGCGGTCGAACCGGCGCGAGCGCGGCCGGTGCCCTTCTGGCGGAACGGCTTCTTCGTCGAGTGGTGGACTTCGGCGCGGGTCTTCTGGGCACGGGTGCCCTGACGCGCGTTGGCCTGGTAGGCGACGACGAGCTGATGGATCAGCGCTTCGTTGTAATCGCGGGCGAACACGGTGTCAGGCGCGTCCACCTTGGCGGTGGCCTGACCCTGCTCGTTCAGGAGCTCGAGCTGCATCAGTTGGCCCCTTTCTTGAGCTTGACCTTCACGGCCGGACGCACGGTGACGAAGCCACCCTTGGCGCCAGGAACCGCGCCCTTGACCAGCAGCAGCTGGCGGGCTTCGTCGATGCGCACGACGTCGAGGTTCTGGGTGGTGACGGTGTCGTCGCCCAGGTGACCGGACATCTTCTTGCCCGGGAACACACGGCCCGGGTCCTGCGCCATCGAGATCGAGCCCGGCACGTTGTGCGAACGGGAGTTACCGTGCGACGCGCGCTGCGAACCGAAGTGGTGGCGCTTGATCGTGCCGGCGAAGCCCTTGCCGATCGTGGTGCCCTGGATGTCGACCTGCTGGCCGACCTGGAACAGGCTGGCAGCGATCGTGGCACCCGGCTTCAGCTCGGCGGCGACGTCTGCGGGGACACGGAATTCGCGCAGCAGCTCCGCGCCATCAGCGCCAGCCTTGGCCAGGTGTCCGGCTTCGGGCTTGGTGATGCGGGAGGCTTTGCGGCTGCCGAAGGCGACCTGAACGGCGACATAGCCATCGTTCTCGACCGACTTGACCTGGGTCACGCGGTTGTTGGACACGTCGAGCACGGTCACGGGCACGGCATCGCCGTCGTCCGTGAAGATGCGCATCATGCCCACCTTGCGGCCCAGCAAACCGAGGCGTTCGCCCGGGTTGGGGGTAGTCATGGTTCTTCTCCAATGCCCGACAACGATTGGCCGGGCTGACTGATGTGCTCGTCTGGCCAGCAAGATCCTCAGACCCTGGCGGATCTGGTGACCGGACTTTTCCAGCGAGCGCTTGAAATGGACGCGGGTTGCCCCTCGTCCGGGAAAGCTCGCGATGCTAGCACAGGCGATGCGCGGGCATCAAGTCGCGCTTAACGGGGAAGCGCATGGGCTGTCAAGCGACGGTTGTCAGGCTGCTCGGGCGGCCTGCCGAAGGGCGATCAGCATGCCGGCGACACCCACCAGCAGCGAGACCGCGATCAGCGCAAAGGCCGTCGAATCGGACTGACGCGCCGCGATCAGGCCCAGCAGCATCGGCGTGGGCAGGCGGATGACGCCCGAGATCAGCGAGGCCTTGCCCAGCGCCTGACCGCCGCGCCCGGGCAGCGCCGCCGCGATCTGCGCGAAGCAGCAGGGCACGACGCAGGCGGTGCCCAGGCCGACCAGCGCAAAGCCGGCCACGCCGGTGGCGAAACCATCGGCCAGCGCGACCACCACGAAGCCGACCGCCGCCAGCACCAGCGAGACCGCGATCACCCGGACATCGCCGAAGCGGCGGCGCAGCTGATCGCCCACCAGCCGGACCGCCGACTGGCAGCCGGCATACAACGCCGCGCCAGCGCCGGCCAGCGCCGCCAGGCTGGCGGCCTGTTCGGCCAGGAACTTGGCCGACCACATCTGCGCCGTCAGCTCGGCCACGGTCGACAGGCCCAGCACGATGCCGAACAGCAGCACCGGATCCGGCCGGCGACGGGTGGCAGGCTCGGTGGTTGACGCGGTCCGCGCCGCGGCCTGGACCGCCGCCGCGCCAGCCGCTTCCAGCTCAGGTTCGCGCAAGGTGGCCGGTGCGGGATCGGGCAAGGGCCGGCGTCGACCCAGTCGTCGCACCGCCAGCCAGACCGGCGCGACCACCGCCGCGCTGAGCAGCGCGCAGGCGAGCGGGCCGAGCGAGGTCGAGATCAGGCTGCCGCCGATCGCCCCCAGCGCGAACGAGGCCGACGCCGCCGCGTGCATGCGCGTCAGCAGCGGGCGGCCGCGCTCGTGTTCCAGCGTGGTCGCCTCGGTGTTCATCGCCAGGTCGAGCGAACCGGCGGTCAGGCCCATGACGATGAGCGCGAGCACCAGCAGCCAGGCGTTCGGGGCCAGGAAGATGCCGAAAAACGCCACGCCATGGGCCGCGAGCAGCCAGGCCATGAAGGCGCGCAGCTCGAAGCGACGGGTCATGCGCCCGGCCAGTGTCATGGCGCCGATGTAGGCCGCGCTGTGCAGGGTCAGCGCCAGGCCCAGGCCTTCAGCGCCCAGCCCTGTGCGGTGCATCAGCACCGGGATCGAGCCAGCCCACAGGCCGATGCCAAGGGCAAAGGCAAAGAACACCGCTGTCGTGACGACGCGCGGCGAGAACACGCCCCAGGCGGGCCTGAGGAAGGAACGCGATTCGTTGACGGACATGGGTGCAGCAGGCGGACCGGACCGCGCTCAGGCGCTCTGCACGCCCGCTGGCGCGGCAGCGGACGCCGCCGGACGCTGTCGCAGCACACCCGTGACGGCCAGGCTCAGCAGCACCAGGGGCAGGCACAGGCCAAAGCTCCAGCGGATGCCGATGTGCTCGGCGATGAAGCCAAGCAGCGGCGGCGCCAGCATGAAGCTGACGAAGGCGATCTGCGCCAGCGCCGCGACGTTGACCGCCGCCGGCCGGTCGGTGCGCTGCGCTGCGGCCGACATCGCGAGCGGGAACAGCACGCTGGTGCCCACGCCCATCAGGCCAAAACCGAGCAAGGCCAGCGCCGGGTGATTGGCGACCACGACCAGCACGTTGCCGATGCCCAGCAGCGTGAGCATCAGGCGCGCCACCTTCATCGGGCTGTGGCGCTCGACGTGGCGGTCCGCGAGGTAGCGCGTCACCGCCTGCGTGAAGGCGCCGATGGCCACTGCCGCCGCGCCAACCCAGGGGGCGGTCTGGAAGACATCGCGCATGTAGATCGCCGACCAGTCGAAGCCTGCGCCCTCAAGCACCAGTGCCGACAGCGACAGCGCCACCAGCACCAGGATCGCGCCGGTGGGGCGGGCGAACATCGGCGCTGCTTCGGCCGAAGGATCGACCGCCGCCACGCGGTGCGGTGCCGCTTCGAAGCGGCCCATCAGCAGCACCGTCATGACCAGCGACAGCGGCACCATGCCGGCGAGCTGCCACTGCGGGCTGATGCCGGCGCGGGCGGCCAGCGCGCCCAGCAGGCCGGCGCCGAAGAAGCCGAAGCTCCAGAAGGCATGGGCCCGGTTCATGATGCGCCGGCCTTCCTGGTGCTCGACCCGATCGGCTTCGAGGTTGACGACCACCTCGATCGCGCCGATGAACAGGCCTGCGGGGAACAGGCAGAGGAACAGCGCCAGCGTGCCGTTCGCATGCGAGGCGACCGCGTAGAAGATCGGCAGCAGCGGCGGCACGATCAGCAGCATGCGGCGGTGGCCGATGCGCTCGATCAGCCGGCCGGCAAAGGTCAGGGAGACCAGCGTGCCCATCGCCGCCCCGATCAGGCCCAGGCCGAGCTGGCCTTCGGTGATGCCCATCATTCCTTGCAGCTCACCGAGGCGCGGGAAGAAGCCACCAAAGCCGAAGGCATAGAGGAAGAAGCCGGCGAAGACGCGGCGATGGGCGGGCAAGGTGAGCCCGAGGCGGTGGATCAGGGACGAGGACAAGCGGCGGCTCCGGTGGTCGGATCAGGGCGGTGCGATGGCGGCCGCGCAGTATCCGACGCACGACGCCAGGCCGTGCGACAGCATGGGAACACGGCCTGCGGCGGATCGTCGAACGTCCTTGCCGCGTCCGGTCAGTCGCGCGGCAGCAGCACCGCGTCGCCGGGCTCGAAGGCGACGCCGACCGCATCACCCCGGCGCAGCGCCGCCGCGCCGACCGGGCCGAAGGCCAGCAGCTCGCCCCAGGGCGAATCCAGCAGCACCTCGGCATGGCTGCCAAGGTAGTCGGCACGCCGGCAGGTGGCGTCGAAGCGGCCCTGACCAGCGGCGACCAGGCCGATGCGGTGCGGGCGCAGCGCCAGCGAGGCAGGCCCCGCTGGCAGGCCCGCCGCGACCGCCGTCGGCTCGACCGGCACGACCACGCCACCGGCTTCGAAGCGGCTGCGTTCGCCATCGCGCTGCAGGCTGCCGTCGACCAGGTTGGCGTCGCCGATGAAGTCGGCCAGAAAGCGGCTGGCCGGTCGTTCGTACAGCTCGGCCGGCGTGCCTTGCTGGGCGATGCGTCCGCCGTTCATGACGATGACGCGGTCCGACACCGCGAGCGCCTCGCTCTGGTCGTGTGTCACGTAGAGCACCGTCAGCGCCAGCGACTGCTGCAGCTCTCGGATCTCCTGGCGCACCCGCCGCCGCAGCTTGGCGTCGAGGTTGGACAGCGGCTCGTCGAACAGCAGCACCGCCGGCTCCAGCACCAGCGAACGCGCCACCGCAACGCGCTGCTGCTGGCCGCCCGACAGCTCCGACGGCAGGCGCTGCTCCAGTCCTGCCAGACCCAGCATGCGCAGCTTGTCCTGCGCCAGCTCACGGGCCTGGGCCGGCTTCGTGCCGCTGGCAATCGGGCCGTAGCAGACGTTGTCCAGCACGTTCAGGTGCGGGAACAGCGCGTAGGACTGGAACACCATGCTGACGTCACGCTCGTGCGCGGCCCGGCGCGTGACGTCGACGCCGCCGATGCGGATCGTGCCGCCGCTGGCGGTTTCCAGGCCAGCGACCATGCGCAGCGTGGTGGTCTTGCCGCAGCCCGAGGGGCCCAGCAGCGTGACCAGTTCACCGGGCGCGATGGTGAAGCTCACCGCGTCGACCGCGGTGAAGCTGCCGTAGCGCTTGCTGACGCCTTCGAAGGCGACACCGCCGGCGGCGTTCTGGGGGACGGGCTGGTTCATGAGATCAATGTCCGGTGACGAGCACGTCGCGCGTGCCCGCGGCTGGTTCGGCATCGCGCTGGCGGCGGCCGATGCGGGTCTCGCCGGTCAGCGCCTGCACGGCCAGCAACACGGCCAGCATGAAGAAGATCAGCACGGTCGAATAGGCGATCGCCAGCGGATATTCGCCCGCCTCGACCCGGCCGATGATGTAGACGGTGGCGAGGTTGTACTTGGCGGTGGCCAGGAAGATCACCGCGCTGACCGCCGTCATCGCATGCGTGAAGCTGAAGACCAGCGTGGTCACGATGGCCGGTCGCAGCAACGGGATGACGACCCGGCGCAGCGTCGTCAAGGTGCCCGCACGCAGTGTCGATGAGGCCTCGTCAAGCGAGCGGTCGATCTGCGCCAGCGCCGCAACGCCAGCGCGCACGCCCACCGGCATGTTGCGGAAGACAAAGCAGATCACCAGGATGGCCATGCCGCCGGTCAGCTCCAGCGGCGGCACGTTGAAGGCCACGATGTAGGCCACGCCGATGACCGTGCCCGGCACCGCGAAGGCCACCAGGGTCAGGAACTCGAAGGCACCGCGGCCGGCGAAGCGGTGCCGGGTGATGACATAGGCCGACAGCAGGCCGACGATGGCCGTCAGCGGTGCGGCCACACCCGCCACGGTCACGGTGGTGAAGAAGCTGTCCCAGGCCGAGCCGCTGAACAGCAGGCCATGCGGACCCCAGTCGATGCCGAAGCCGTCGCCCAGGTGCTTGAGCGACAAGGTCATGTCGCCCCGGCCGATGTCCTTGACGAAGCCACCCACCGCGATCACCGCATAGCAGGCCAGCGTGAAGCCGATCCACAGCCAAGACAGGCCGACGCAGCCGCGCCGCAGGCCGTCGGGCAAGACGGCGGGCAGGCCACCATCGCCCTTGCCGGTGACGCTGACATAGCTGGCCCGGCCGAGCCAGCGCTGCTGCAGCGCGAAGGCCGCCAGCGTGAAGGCCAGCAGCACGGCGGCGAGCACGGCGGCCCGGCCCGGGTCGTGCTGCGCGCCAGCCACGGCGAAGAAGATCTTGGTCGACAGCACCTCGTAGTTGCCGGCCAGCACGATCGGGTTGGCGAAGTCGGCCATGCTCTCGACAAAGCCGAGCAGGAAGGCGTTGGCCAGCGCCGGCCGCAGCAGCGGCCAGGTGACGGTGCGCATGACCCGCCAGCGCGAGGCCCGCAGCGTTTGCGCCGCCTCTTCCAGCGAAGGGCTGATGGCCGCCAGCGCGGCGTGCAACATCATGAAGGCGATCGGCGTGAAGCTCAGCAGCTGCGCCAGCGTCACGCCGGTCAGGCCGTAGATCCAGCGCGAACGTGGGATCTCGAAGACGCTCGACAGCCAGCCCGTCACCAGGCCGGTGCGGCCAAACAGCACGACCAGCGCCAGCGCGATCACGAAGGGCGGCGTGACGATCGGCAGCACCGCCATCAGACGGAACAGCGCCCCTTGCCGGCGCTGCGCCTCCGGGTCGCGATGACCGCGTTGGGCGGCCAGCGCCAGCACCAGCCCCAGCAAGGTCGACAGCAGGCCGACCAGGCTGGCCAGCACGATCGAGTTGATGGCCACGCCGCACTGCACGCCCGCGCCGCTCAGGCAGCCGAGGCCCCAGATGTCCGGTGCGGCCAGCCGGCGCATCACCACCCAGGGCGCGAAAGCGCCGGTGTCGTCGAACAGCGCGGCGCCCAGCGAGCGGCCGACCGGGTAGAAGATGAACAGCAGCAGCAGCGTGGCGATCAGGACCACGATGGTCGCGACGGTCCGGTCCGCCCCGAAGGCACCACGGCGCGCCAGCAGCTGCGCCAGCGCCAGCGCGCCAACGACGACCAGCGCCAGGGTCAGCGCGGTCGTCATGCGGCTGCCGTGGTCATCGCGCCATGCACCGCGCCCTGGATCGTCTCAAACATGCCTGCACGCCCGGTCCGCATCACTTCGGCTGGTTGCCGACCTCGGCATCCCACTTGGCGAGCAGGCGCTTGCGCTCGGCCGACGAGCCGTACTTGGCGAAGTCGTAGGGGATCAGCTTGATCTCGTTGAGCTTGGGCGCTGCAGCCGGCACCGCTGCCGACTTGTTGGACGGCACCTGGTAGGCGACCTTGGCGTTCGCGCCGATGGCCTGGGCCTCCGGCGTCAGCGCCCAGTCGTACCACTTCTTGGCGTTCTCGAGGTTCTTGGCGCCCTTGATGATCGACATGCTGCCGATCTCGTAGCCGGTGCCCTCGCAGGGCGAGACGATCTTGACCGGCGCGCCACCGAGCGCCTGCACCACCGCGTCATGCTGGAAGGTGATGCCCACCAGCGACTCGCCGGTGGCCGCCGCACGGGCCGGCGCCGCACCGCTCTTGGTGTACTGGTTGACGTTGCGGTGCATCGCCTTCATGAAGGCGAAGGCCTTGTCCTCGCCCATGATCTGCACCAGCGTGGCCAGCATCGTGTAGGACGTGCCCGAGGAGTTCGGGTTGGCGACCTGGATCTCGTCCTTGAAGGCCGGCAAGGTCAGGTCGGACCAGCACTTCGGCTCGGGCAGCTTGCGCTTCTTCAGCTCGTCGGCGTTGTAGCTGTAGCCCAGCGCGCCGGCGTAGATGCCGACCGTGCGGAACTTGGCCTGCTCGGCCTGGCGCACCGCCCAGTCCTGCAACTCGGCCAGACGCGGGGACTTGTAGGCCTCTGTCAGGCCCTCTTCAGCGGCCTGCATGTGCGGGTCGCCGGTGCCACCCCACCAGATGTCGCCGCGCGGGTTGGCGGCCTCGGCCTTGATCTGGGCGTAGAACTCGCCGGAGCTCTTGCGCGTCATCGACACCTTGATGCCCGTGGTCTTCTCGAAGGCCGCGACCATCGGCCGGCACCACTCTTCCTGCACCGTGCAATAGACCGTCAGCTCGCCCTGGGCCGAGGCGATCGAAGGGGCGACCAGCGCCGTCGCGCTGCCCAGCAGCAACAACCAGCGACGCATCGACGACAGCGGGGACTTGCACGGGTTCATGGTGTTCTCCTCAGGTGGGTTCGGTGGATGCAGAGGTTTCAGGTCAGTCGGGCAATGCCGATGACCGGTTCGAGCAGACGGGCCAGCGCGTCGTTGGTGGCGACCAGCACATTGCCGTCGCGCACGCCGGCGCCGTCGGCGGTGAAGAAGTCGTTGCAGTGCCCGCCGGCCTCTTCGACCAGCAGGATGCCGGCCGCGCAGTCCCAGGCGTTGATGTGCAGCTCGGCATAGGCCTCGATGCGGCCGGCGGCCACGTCGACCAGGCCCAGCGCACCCGAGCCGGCGCGGCGCATCGCGCAACCGGCGTGCATGACGCGCGAGACCATCGCCAGGTAGTCCTCGGTCGAGCGGCGCAGCGACCAGCCACATTCCACCGTGGCGGCGTCCAGCGTCGCGCAGGGGCTGACCGCCAGGCGCCGGTCGGGCTGACCGGGCTCGATCAGCCAGGCCCCTTGTCCGCGCTGCGCCAGGTAGAGCCGGTCGTGGCAGGGGTCGTGGATGGCGCCCAGCACCGGCTGGCCGGCCTCCAGGTAGCCGATCGACACGCAGTAGTGCGCGATGCCGCGGGCGTAGTTCGCGGTGCCGTCGATCGGGTCGATGATCCAGACCCGTTCGCCCGACTCGCCGCCGTCTTCCTCGCCGATCACCGCGTCGTCCGGGTACGCCGCCGCGATGGCCGCGCGGACATGGCGCTCGACCCGGCCGTCCATCTCGGTCAACACGTCATGGCGGCCCTTCAGCGACGACGGCGCCGTGCCGAAGCCGGTGTGGGCGAGCGCGCCGGCCTCGCAGGCGAGCTGGCGCAGGAAGGCAAGCCGGCTCATCGACCGACCCCGCCGATGTCATGAAACCGACACATGCTTGTCATGAAACCATGCTAGCCGGCCAACCCAAGCGATACCGGCGGGCCCGCACCCGGACTTTCCCGCAAGGACGCCCGCCGACCACAGGCCGTCCGCAGGCCGTCCGGCGGGTCAGGCCGGGATGATTCCGTAGAAGCGTTCGGGCTGCAGCTTGGGCAGCTGGGCGGCCTTGGCCGGGTCGAGCGGGCCGGCGATGGCGAACTCGGCCTGCGCGGTGTCACGCGGCGTGGTCGCCAGCGACGGGTTGCCGCGTGTGTCGCTGATCGCCGCCGCCTTGGGCGCCGGGCCCTGTGCGGCGCGGCGGGTCACGACCGCCGTCTCGCCGCTCTTGAGGCTGACCAGGTCGCCCGGCGGGTAGATGCCGATCGAGCGGATCAGCGCCTGCGCGATCGACTTGCCGAGCGCGTCGACCTGCTCGGACTGGTAGAGCTGGCGCGCCGCCACTTGCGGCGCCAGCGCGGCGCGCACCGCACGCGGGCTGATCTTGGCCATGTAGACATCGGCCGCGCGCAGCAGCCGGGCCGCCTCGGTCGGTTCGGCCACCGCGTGGGGGTAGCCACCGCCGCCGGGCTCCTCGTGGTGCATCAGGATGGCGTCGAGCCACTCGGCATCGTCGACGCCGCAGCCGCGCAGCAGCTCCACCGACAGCTTGGGGTGCAGTCGGATCGCCTCGCGCTGGCGCGTGTTGGGCGGATCGACCTGTTCGGCCAGCACCGCCTGCAACTCCAGCATCGACACGTTCATCGTCAAGGCCGCGCCGACCATGCGGCGCTGGCGCTCGGCCGGCCAGCCCAGCGCCCGGGCGGTCAACAGGCAGATCGTCGCGACGTGCAGCGCATGGGTCAGCGCATAAAGCGCAAAACGGCGGTCGTCACGCCGCACCGCGAGGTAGAGCGCCACGTCCGCATCGCGGTCGACCAGGGCGATGCAGCTGTCGGCAAAGGCCTCCAGCTCCGGCTTCAGGTCGCTGAACTTCGGCACCCGGCGCAGCAGCGCGTCGTAGTCCCAGACCAGTTGCTCCCAGCGGTCGAACAGGGTCATGTGACGGGCGCTGGGCACCTTGCCGCTGCCCTGCGCAGCCGCGCTGGCACGTTCACTGCGCAGACGTTGGACCTGCGCGTATTCGACCCATGCGCCGCGCTCGTTGAGCATCTCGAACTGGCGTTCGGTCAACACGCTCTGGCCCTGCGCGAGCAGAAGTCGGGCCTGCGCGTCGAGCACGCGGAATGGCAAGGGCTGACCCATCTGGATCAGGTCCCGGACCTGCGCCAGCGGGACGCGCTCACCGGGGGGAACGCTTCCGGCAGGGGGTTGTGCAGCACTCATGGGTTCCTCCACCTGGGACCGGTTCTCGCCGATGCGGCTCTGCCAGCCACAAACCGACGGGGTTCGAGTCTCTCACCGTCACGCGCCGACCTGCTGACCCGGTCGCGGCCGAGGTCGCGGGAGAGGTCACCCGAGACGCCAAGCAGCGGCCTTCTAGAGTTTCATCACCAGACTTTGCTGCAGCGCAGCAAATCGCTTGCGATCCCCGGCACGGACCCCTATAGTCCGATCCATGTTGCAGTGCAGCAAACAAGTGCCGGCACCGCAGACGAGTCCCAGCCGTACCTGATCCACCCGATCCACCAACCCCCCGGAGTCACACCATGACCATCACCCCCGACCAGATCGCCGCCGCCAACAAGGCCGCCCTCGACAACCTCGTCACCCTGACCCAGCAAGCCTTCAAGGGCATGGAACAGCTGGTCGAGCTGAACATGCAAGCCGCCCGCAGCTCGCTGGACGACACCGCCGAGAAGGCCAAGGCCGCCCTGGGCGCCAAGGACCCGCAAGAACTCGTCGGCCTGCAAGCCAGCCTGATCCAGCCGGCCCAGGAAAAGGCCGTCGCCTACGGCCGTCAGGTCGCTGACATCGCCGCCGCCACGCAAGCCGAAGTGACCAAGCTGGCCGAAGCCCAGGTCAAGGCCGCTCAAGACCAGTTCCAAGCCCTGGTCGAAGCCGCCACCAAGCAAGCCCCGGCCGGCAGCGAAAGCGCCGTCGCCGCCGTCAAGACCGCGATCGCCAACGCCACCGCCGCCTACGACACCGTCCAGAAGGCCGCCAAGCAAGCCGCCTCGGCCGCTGAAGCCAACTTCAAGCAGCTGAGCGCCACGGCCGAATCGACCGCCAAGGCCGCCGCCGAAGCCGTCAAGAAGTCCACCAAGCGCTGATCCCCAACGGCGCCTGTCGTCAGACAGGCACCGTCCGATCCGCTTCAGAAGCCCGGCCCTGGCCGGGCTTTTGTGCGTCTGACGGGTGTGATCCGCTCGCCAGGAAGCGCCCCCTAACATCGGCCGATCCTGTCCCGCCGATTGCTGCCGATGCCGTCCCGCGCCCCGAAGTCGTCCACCACAAAAGCCACGTCGGTCCCGGACGCTGCCGACGCCGCACCGGCTCGCACCCGACTGACATTGAGCGACGTGGCGGCCGAACTCGGGGTCAGCCGCGCCACCGTCTCCAACGCCTTCAACCGGCCCGACCAGCTCTCGGCCAACCTGCGCGACGAGATCCTGACCCGCTCACGCGCACTCGGCTACTTCGGTCCCGATCCAGCGGCGCGGGCCCTGCGCCGCCAGTCGCTGCGCGAGGTGGCGGTGGTCTATCACCACGGCCTGTCGTTCGCGCTGAACGACCCCTTGAGCGTGCAGTTCCTGCAGGGCGTGGGGGCCGAACTCGATGCGCGCGGCCTGAGCCTGCAGCTCATTCCCAAGCTGGGCCGGGACCTGGAGCTGTCCGCCGCCTTCCACACCACCGCCGATGCCCTGATCGTGCATGCCGAGATCGGCCCCGAGCTGGCGCCCGAGGTGCTGGCCGCGCGCAAGCGCCTGGTGCTGGTGGACACGCTGGTCGACGGCGTCGCGGCCGTCGGCGTCGAGGATCGCAAGGGCTCGGCCATGGCGATGGCACATGCGCTGTCGCGCCAGCCGGACCGCCTGATCGCGCTGTGCTTCACGCTCAACGAGGTGCAGCGCACGCAGGTCTTCCGTGGTGGGCGGACCTTGCCACCACGCAGCCCGTCGGTCGCGGTCGAGCGGCGCACCGGCATGGTCCAGGCCGCCTTGTCGGCCGGCTGGACCGCCGGGCGGATCGACTGGCTGGAGGTCGAGGACCGCCACCCCGAATCGGCCAGCGCCCGCCTGGCTGAGCTGCGCAGTTCGATGGCGCCCGGCACCCGGCTGGCGGTGGTCGCGATGACCGACCGCATGGCGTTGGCCGCGCTGGTCGAACTGGCGACCTGGAAGGAGATCGAGGTGGTGGCAGTGGTCGGCTTCGACGACGTGCCCGCCGCCGCCGCCGGGCTCACCACGGTCCGGCAGGACGCCCACCGCAAGGGCGAACTGGCGGTGCAGACCGTGCTGGACGGCCTGCCCTCCAGTGACCTGCCGGTCGAACTGGTCGTGCGCCGGACCTGACCGGCGCCGTCGACCCGATCAGGGTTTGCCGTCTGGATCGATTCAGACGATCTCGGCATCATGCCGCCCGTCCACGTCCTTCCGACGTCCCGGAGCCCGCATGACCTCACCCCTGCGCCCGTCTGTCCTGTCGGTCCTGCTGGCCCTGACGGGCCTGCTGCCCTGCTCCCCGGCTGCCGCCGCCGACGGTCCGATGGACCACGTGCTGCAAGGCCGCCCCCGGCCGACCGTCGTCGCTGGCGAGCCCCGCGCACAGGCCTGGAACATCGCCGAGTACAGCGCCGTCAGGCTGGTGCCGATCGAGACCGGTGCCACGCCCAACCAGCATCCACGCAGCCTGCCGGTCGAGCAGGTTGAACGCTGGCTGGCACAGGCACGCCTGCACGGTGGGCGTGAGCCCTTGTTCATGCGCGACGAGGTCGAGGCCGTTGCCAAGGGCGTGGTGGCGGCGCTTCAGGTGGCGCGGCCGGACCAGGACCTGATCCTGCTCAGCTCGGCGCGGCGGTCCGGACCGCTCACGCCGATGCTCAGCGTCACCGCCCGGCTGTTCGTGGCCGACGGCGCGCTGCAGCTGCTGGTGCAGGGTGATCGGCTCAACATCGTCACGCCGTTCCGGTCGCAGCAGGTGATGCCGACGCTGGCCTTCGGCACACGGTCCGGCGCCTCGGAGGTGCGACTGCAGCGCGAGGGGCCGCCCGGGCCGCGGCCGGACTGGTTGACCTGGCCGCTGGAGACGGCCGAGCCACGTCCCGGCACCGCGCCCGTGCCCGTCGCAGGCGATGCCACGCTGGAAGACCGTCTGCGCCGGCTCAAGGCGCTGCACGAGCAGGGCCTGATCAGCGCCGAGGACTACGCGCACAAGCGCCGCAGCCTGCTCGACGCGCTCTGAGGACGCCCGGCAGCGCCTGTCGGCCATCGGCCACGCCTCAGGGTAAGCACCGAATCGGCGCTTCTTGACGCAAAACTGAATCGATTCAGAATCGCGCCCTGTCATCTGAATCGATTCAGATGACCCCCAAACCCCACACACCACAACCCCAGGCGACCCAACGCCCACCCCTCGGGCCCTGGCCCGACCTCTGAGGAGCATGGAGATGCAAAAACGATTTGTCCTGCTGCCGATGGCCCTGGCCATCGCGGGCGTGATGGCCTCGGCCGGCGTGCGCGCCGAAGGCATCGAGTACCACGGCTACACGCGCATCCAGGCCGGCGGCACCACCGAAGGCGGCAACCTGCAGTGCTTCAGCGGCGCCTACCCGGTGCGCTCGAAGTACCGTCTGGGCAACGAGTGCGACAACTACAGCGAGCACAGCATCGGCCTGGGCTTCGGCGACACCAACGACGTCTGGGCCAAGTACCACCTGACGCTGGCGCTGCAGGACAAGGGCAGCGAGCCGGACAACACGATCGGCGACAGCTTCAACATGCTGCATCGCGAGAACTTCTTCGAGGCGGGCGGCTTCTTCAGCGCCGGTGCGCTTGAGAACGCCAAGGTGTGGGTCGGCAAGCGGTTCTACAACCGCCACGACATCCACATGAGCGACTACTACTACTGGACCAACAACGGCGTCGGCGGCGGCATCGAGGAGATCCAGGCCGGCCCGGCCAAGCTGTCGCTGGCCTACATGCAGAACAGCCCCAACGCCAACGCCGTCAACGACCTGAACGCCAAGCGCTACTCGCTGCGCTTCTACGACATCAGCCTGGGCGAGAAGACCAAGCTCGAAGGCGAGCTGGTCGCGATCAAGGGCAGCACCGCCGGCACCACGCCGGCTGGCAGCGGCCAGGCCCTGTTCCTGAAGCTGGCGCAGGACGGCGTGCTCGGCGGCTTCAACCACATCGCGGTCGTGCTGGGCAAGGATGCCGGCGGCAACGGCTTCGAATGGCTGCCGACCTATGCCGGCGGCGGCGAGGCGGATTCCAAGTCCTTCCGCATCCACGACCACCTGTACTTCGACTTCAAGGGCACCAACATCACCGGCATGGCCACCGCCAGCTATGCCGAGGTCAAGCCCGGCACCGGCGACAAGCAGACCTGGATCAGCTACGGCGTGCGGCCGCAGTACAACTTCACCAAGAACTTCAGCATCGCGGCCGAGGTCGGCCGTGACCAGGGCAAGCAAGGCGCGTCCAAGCCGACGATGACCAAGCTGACGATCGCCCCGCAGCTGGCGCTGGCCGCCGGCGCGTGGGCCCGTCCGGTGCTGCGCGGCTTCGTCACCCACGCCAAGTGGAACGGCGACAACGGCACCGTGGCCAACGGCGTGTTCGGCGCCAAGAAGGCCGGCACCTCGTTTGGCGTCCAGGCCGAAGCCTGGTGGTGATCGGACGCCGGTGACGCGGGCCTGAGGCCCCGTCACGGGTCGTCCCGGCCCTGCAGCCCGCCGACCTCGTGTCGGCGGGCCCGCCCTGCCCCCGCGTGCGCCGACCCCAGGCGCGCGCCGAGTTCAATGCCCATGACCTCGATCTCCGCCCGTACCCCGCGCCCGCCCGCCGACTTGGACTGGTGGCGCGGCGCCGTGATCTACCAGATCTACCCGCGCAGCTTTGCCGACGCCAATGGCGACGGCATCGGCGACCTGGCCGGCATCACCGACAGGCTGCCCTATGTGGCCAGCCTGGGTGTGGACGCGGTCTGGCTGTCGCCGATCTTCCGCAGTCCGATGAAGGACTTCGGCTACGACGTCGAGGACTACCGCGACATCGACCCGATGTTCGGCACGCTGGCCGACTTCGACCGGCTGGTGGCGCATGCCCACCACCTGGGCCTGAAGGTCATCATCGACCAGGTCCTCTCGCACACGTCCGACAGCCACGCCTGGTTCCAGGAAAGCCGCAGCAGCCGCGACAACGCGCGCGCCGACTGGTATGTCTGGGCCGATGCCCTGCCCGATGGCAGCCCGCCCAACAACTGGTTGAGCGTGTTCGGTGGTCCGGCCTGGCAATGGGACACGCGCCGCAAACAGTACTACCTGCACAACTTCCTGGCCGCCCAGCCCGACCTGAACCTGCACCACCCGGACGTGCAGGGGCAGTTGATGTCGGACCTGCGCTTCTGGCTCGACCGGGGCGTCGACGGTTTCCGCTTCGACACCACCAACTACCTCTTCCACGACCGCGCGCTGCGCTCGAACCCGGCGCTCGAACGCGCCGCGGACGTGCCCCTGCCGGCCAATCCCTACGACCACCAACAGCACCTGCACGACAAGAACCGGCCCGAGACCGAGGTCTTCCTGGAGCAGGTCCGCCGACTGCTGGATGCCTACGGCGCGACCAGCGTCGGCGAGGTCGGCGATGCCGAAGCGCTGGACAAGATGCTTGCCTACACGGCCGGCGGCAAGCGCCTGCACATGACCTACAGCTTCGCGCTGCTCTCGCGCGACCACAGCGTGGCGCACCTGCGCCGCCACGGCGAGCAGTTCGAAGCCGGTGCCCGCGCACCCGGCCAAGGCGGCTGGCCCTGCTGGACGCTGGGCAACCACGACTCGACCCGGCTGCTGACCCGCTGGGAAGGCGGCCAGGCGCCTGCGGACTTCGTGCGCCTGAAGCTGGTGGCGCTGCTGGCGCTCAGGGGCAGCGTCTGCTGGTACCAGGGCGACGAGCTGGCACTGCCCGAGGCCGAGCTGCGCTTCGAGGACCTGCAGGACCCGCCGGGCATCGCCTTCTGGCCCGAATACAAGGGCCGCGACGGCTGCCGCACGCCGATGCCCTGGCAACACGACGCACCCCACGCCGGCTTCGGCACCGACACCGGGCGGCGCCCCTGGTTGCCGGTGCCCGAGGCCCACCGGGCCCTGGCGGTCGACCGCCACGAGGCCGACCCGGATTCGCCGCTGCACTTCATGCGCGCCTTTCTGCGCTGGCGGCGTCGCCAGCCGGCCCTGGTGCGCGGCCCGGTCGAGTTCATCGACACCCCCGAGCCGGCGCTGTTCGTGGCCATCCGCCGCCCCGAGCCCGGCACGGCCGGCGACACGCTGGTGCTGGTCCTGAACTTCGAGGCCACGCCAGTGACCTTGGGCTGCGCCGCGCTGGCCCCCGAGCACGCCGCCGCGCTGCAGTCCGCCGAGGCCATCGCGGTGCCGGGCCTGCCCGCGCGACAGGCCGCCCGTCGCGACGGCCAGGCGCTCGTCGTGCCGGGCTACGGCATCCACATCGCCCTCCTCAGGGATTGACGGACCGCAGGACGCAAGGACCCAAGGACCTCCACATGGCCCATCTCCAGTTCACCGGCCTGCGCAAGTCGTATGGCGACACCCGCATCCTGCACGGCATCGACCTGACGATCGACGACGGCGAGTTCGTCGTCTTCGTCGGCCCGTCGGGCTGTGGCAAGTCGACGCTGCTGCGCTGCATCGCCGGTCTTGAAGACATCACCGAGGGCGAACTGCGCATCGGCGATCAGGTCGTCAACGAGATCCCGCCGGCCCGTCGCAGCATCGCGATGGTGTTCCAGAGCTATGCGCTCTACCCGCACATGTCGGTGGCCAAGAACATGGCCTTCGGCCTGAAGCTGGCGGGCTACTCGAACGCCGAGATCGACGCCGCCGTCAACCGGGCCGCCGACATCCTGCAGATCGGCCACCTGCTCGAACGTCGGCCGAAGGACCTGTCCGGCGGCCAGCGCCAGCGGGTGGCGATCGGTCGCGCCATCGTGCGCAAGCCCGGCGTGTTCCTGTTCGACGAGCCCCTGTCCAACCTCGATGCCGCCCTGCGCGTGCAGATGCGCGTCGAGCTGGCCCGGCTGCACCGCGAGCTGCGCACGACCATGGTCTACGTCACCCACGACCAGGTCGAGGCGATGACGCTGGCCAGCCGCATCGTGGTCTTCAACCAGGGTCGCATCGAGCAGGTCGGCACGCCGATGGCGCTCTACCACCGGCCGGTCAACCTCTTCGTGGCCGGCTTCATCGGCTCGCCGACGATGAACTTCATGCCCGCGACGCTGGTCTCGGCCGGGGCCGATCAGGCCCGCGTGGCGCTGGCCGACGGCACCCCCATCGTCGTGCAGGCCGATGCCAGCGGGCTGCGTCCCGGCGCGGCGCTGACCTTGGGCGTGCGGCCGGAACACGTCCTGGCCGTCGCCGATCCGGTCGACAACACCCTGCAGGGCTACGTGCAGGCCGCCGAGCACCTGGGCGACACGACCTACCTCTACCTGCAGACACCCGGCCGCGACACCAGCTTCGTGGCCCGCACCGATCCGGACAACCCGCTGGCGGTTGGCGAACTGGCCCACCTGGTCCTGCCGCCGCAGCGCTGCTACCTGTTCGATGCCGAAGGCCGCACGCTGGCCCGACCCACCGGAACCGCTTGAACCGCTTGAACCGCGTGAACCGTGTGTACCACCTGACCCGCCTGTTCCACCCAACCCGACCGACCCGCCCGACCCCTCGCGAGGAGAACCCGATGACCGCCCTGCCGTCCAACACCCGCCGCCCCTTCCTGCGCCTCGCCCTCGGCGCTGCCACGCTCGGCACCTTGTTGAGCCTGCCGGCCACCGCCGCCGAGCCCGGCAAGCTGCTGATCTGGTTCACCACCGACGGCACCAAGGCGCTGCAACAGGTCGCCGACGAGTTCACCAAGAAGACCGGCGTGCCGGTGGTGGTCGAGGCACCCGAGGACGGCCCCGGCAAGTTCCAGCAGGCCGCTGCGGCCGGCAAGGGCCCGGACATCTGGGTCTGGGCCCATGACCGCATCGGCGAATGGATCGCTGGCGGCCTGATCGTGCCGGTCACGCCGAGCAAGGCGATCGCTGCGGACATCGATCCGCTGGCGATGAAGGCCTTCACCATCGGTGGCAAGACCTGGGGCTATCCGTACGCGATCGAGGCCGTCTCGCTGGTCTACAACAAGGCTCTGGTGAAGACGCCGCCCAAGACCTTCGAGGAGGTCATGGCGCTGGACAAGCAACTGGCCGGTCAGGGCAAGAAGGCCATTCTCTGGGACTACACCAACACCTACTTCACCTGGCCACTGATCGCCGCCAACGGCGGCTATGCCTTCAAGCAGCGCGCCGACGGCACCTATGACGGCAGCGACACCGGCGTCAACAACGAGGGCGCGCTCAAGGGCGTCGAGCTGCTCAACAAGCTGCTGCGCGAGGACTACATGCCCGAAGGCAGCGGCTACGCCGAGATGGAAGGGGCGATGGCCCAGGGCAAGGTCGCGATGATGATCAACGGCCCCTGGTCCTGGGACAACTTGCGCAAGGCCAAGATCGATTTCGGCGTGGCGAAGATCCCGGCCGTGGCCGGCAAGAAGGCCGCGCCCTTCGTCGGCGTCAAGGGCGTGATGATCAACAAGGCCTCGCCCAACAAGGACCTGGCCGTCGAGTTCATCGAGAACCACATGCTCAGCCTCAAGGGGCTGAAGACCGTCAACGCCGCCGAGCCGATCGGGGCGCCGGCCAGCAAGGTGTTCTACAACGAGCTCAAGGGCAATCCCAACATCGCCGCCACGATGGCCTCGGCGCAAGACGGCGCACCGATGCCCAACAACCCCGAGATGGGCCGCTTCTGGTCGGCCATGGTGTCGGCTCTGGGCAATGTGATGGAAGGCCGTCAGTCGCCCAAGGAAGCGATGGACGGCGCGGCCAAGCGCATCCAGGCCAAGTGAGCCGCCGGACCGTCGACGCAAGCCCGCGATGACCTCCCCGAACCCGTTGCGCCGGCACGCCGGCCATGCCCTGGCCGGCGTGCTGGCACTGGCCGCGCTCTACCTCGTGACGGTGGTCTACACCTTCGGCGAACCGCTGCTGGCCGGCACCTTGCTGCTGATCAGCGCGCTGGCGCTGTGGACCTACACGTCGGCCCGCACGATGGCGCTGCGCTACCTGTTCCCGGGCATCGCGGCGGCGGTGGTGTTCGTCGTCTTCCCGATGGTCTACACGGTGAGCATCGGCTTCACCAACTACAGCTCGACCAACCTGCTGGACCACGACCGCGCGCGCCAGTACCTGCTCGACGAAACCTTCCAGGCCCCCGGCGGCAACCACGCCTACACGCTGCACGCAGACGGTGGCGGGCACCGCCTGCGGCTGGTCGATCAGGACGACGAGACACGTGTCTACCTCAGCCCGGTGCTGTCGCTGCAAGCGCTGTCGAACACGCCGGTGGTGCTGGTGGATGGGCAGGCCGCCGAGATCGCACTCGGCGAGCCCCTGCCGCTCAAGGACGTGATCGCGCGGCAGCAGGCGCTCAAGGCCCTGACGTTGCGCAAGCCCGACGGCATCGACCTGCGCATGGCCTCGTTGCGCAGCTACGCCCCGGTGCAGCCGCTGTATGAGGCCCAGGCCGATGGCAGCCTGCTCAACCGCGACACCGGCGCGCGGCTGCGACCTGACTTCCACATCGGCTTCTACGTCGACCCGGCCGGCGAGCGTGTCCAGCCCGGCTTCAAGGTCGGTGTCGGCCTGTCGCACTACGCGCGCATCTTCACGGACTCGAAGTTCAGCGAACCCTTCCTGCGCATCTTCGGCTGGACGCTCGCGTTCTCGGGCCTGACGGTGCTGTTCGCGAGTTCGCTCGGCCTGCTGCTGGCGGTGCTGCTGAACTGGGACAGCCTGCGCTTCAAGGGCGTCTACCGCATGCTGCTGTTCCTGCCCTATGCGGTGCCGGGCTTCATCTCGATCCTGATCTTCAAGGGCCTGTTCAACCAGAACCTCGGCGAGATCAACCTGATCCTGGACGGCCTGTTCGGCATCAAGCCCGCATGGACCTCGGACCCGCTGCTGGCCAAGGCGATGCTGCTGATCGTCAACACCTGGCTGGGCTTCCCATACATGATGGTGGTCTGCATGGGGCTGATCAAGTCGATCCCGAGCGACCTCTACGAGGCCTCGGCGGTGGCCGGCGCCGGCCCGCTGACGAACTTCTTCGGCATCACGCTGCCGCTGATCCTCAAGCCGCTGACGCCGCTGCTGATCTCGTCGTTTGCCTTCAACTTCAACAACTTCGTGCTGATCACGCTGTTGACCGGCGGACGGCCCGACTTCCTCGACACCCAGGTGCCAGCGGGCACGACCGACATCCTGGTGTCCTACACCTTCCGGATCGCCTTCCAGGACTCGGGCCAGCAGTTCGGCCTGGCTTCGGCCATCTCGACGGTGATCTTCCTGATCGTCGCGGCCATCACGCTGGTGCAGATGCGGTTCACCCGCATCGCAGCCCAGGAAACCCGCTGACCCCACGCCGCCGGAGCGCCCCATGGCCATCGTTCTCGACAAGTCCCAGCGCTGGCGCGTCGCCGCTGCCCATGCGTTCCTGATCGCACTGTGTGCGCTGGTGATCTTCCCCTTCCTGGTGGTGCTGTCGGTGTCCTTCCGACCCGGCAACTTCGCCACCGGCAGCCTGATCCCGGAGGCCATCAGCCTGGACCACTGGCGCTATGCCTTCGGCCTGCCCTACCTGGGCCGCGACGGCGTGATGGTCGAGCCCGAACTGCCGGTGCTGCTGTGGCTGTGGAACTCGGTCAAGGTGGCGACGCTGTCGGCGCTGATCACGCTGCTGTTCTCCACCACCGGCGCCTATGCGCTGGCGCGCATGAAGTTCCGCGGTCGCAGTCAGTTGCTCAGCGGCCTGATGCTGATGCAGATGTTTCCGGCCGTGCTCGCACTGGCGGCGATCTACGCCATCTTCGACCGCATCGGCAGCGTCTTCCCAGCCTTGGGCGTGGACACGCACTGGGCCTTGCTGCTGGCCTATTCGGGCGGCATCGCCATGCACGTCTGGACCATCAAGGGCTACTACGACACGATTCCCTACGAGGTCGAGGAAGCGGCCAGGGTCGACGGCGCGACGCCGTGGCAGGCCTTCCGCCTGGTGCTGCTGCCGATGGCCTTGCCCATCCTGGTGGTGGTCTTCCTGCTGGCCTTCATCGGCGTGCTGATCGAGTACCCGGTCGCCTCGGTGCTGCTGCACCGCGAGGAGATGCTGACGCTGGCCGTGGGCACGAAGATGTTCGTCGCCGAGCACAACTTCAAGTGGGGCGACTTCGCGGCCGTGGCCATCCTGTCCGGCCTGCCCATCACGGTCGTCTTCATGCTGGCCCAGAAATGGATGATCGCCGGGCTGACCGCCGGCGGCATCAAGGGCTGATCGACGCCCGTCCCTCACAGGCTCATGCCATGAGCCACTCACCCCATCTTCCCCACGCGCAACCCAGGAGACCACCATGCGCCTGATCCGCACCGCCCGCCTGCTCGGCTCCCTTGCCCTCATCCTGTCGACCTTCGCAGCCGCGCCGGCCCATGCCGCGCCACCCGATGGCAAGGTCGTCATCCACTACAGCCGCTGCGACAACGCCTATGACGGCTGGGGTGTGCACCTCTGGAAGAACCCTGGCATCCCGCTGCCGGGCATCGAGTGGCAGAACCCGATGATGCCCACCGGCAAGAGCGACTTCGGCGTGTTCTGGCAGGCCGACCTGGCCGAGTTCGGCAAGTCCGCCACCGTCAACTACATCATCCACAAGGGCGACACCAAGGAGCAGGGTGGCCGCGACATGAAGTTCGACGGCAACACCACCCGCGAGATCTGGGTGCTGGGTGGAGATCGCAAGATCTACAGCTCGCTCGACGACGCGCAGAAGGCGCGCGCCGAGAAGCCCTGCTCCTGATCGAGGACGCCGCCATGCCCGCAGCAGCCCGCCCGACGGACCCCGCCGGTCGACCCGGCCGACGCGCCTGGGCGCGCCTGCTGGCAGCGGCCACACTCATGCTGATGAGCACCGCCCCGCTGCAGGCCGCCGAGCCCGCCATCGACACCTCGCCAGTGGCCATGGCCGACCCGGGCAGCAGCCTGGACCCGCACTGGCGTCATGGCCCATTCATGCAGGTCTTCGTGCGCAGCTACCAGGACAGCGACGGCGACGGCATCGGCGACCTGCGCGGCCTGACGCAGCGGCTCGATCACCTGCAGTCGCTGGGCGTGCGCGGCCTGTGGCTGATGCCGATCACCGCCAGCCAGGACGGCGACCACGGCTACGCGGTGCGCGACTACCGTGCCATCGAGCCGGACTACGGCACGCTGGCCGACTTCGACGAGCTGCTGCGACAGGCCCATGCGCGCGGCATCGGCGTCATCATCGACTACGTCATCAACCACAGCGCCGCCGACCACCCGTTGTTCCGCGCCGCCGAGGCCTCACCGGCCAGCCCGTGGCGCGACTGGTACGTCTGGTCCGACACCAAGCCCAAGGGCTGGCAGATCTACGGCAACGACCCCTGGTACGAGACCGACCACGGCCACTACTTCGCCGGCTTCTGGAGCGAGATGCCGGACTTCAACCTGAAGAACCCGGCCGTCGTCGCCTGGCACCACGACAACCTGCGCTGGTGGCTCAACCGCGGCGTCGACGGCTTCCGCTTCGATGCGGTCGGCAACCTGATCGAGAACGGCCCGCTGGCCTGGGAGAGCCAGCCCGAGAGCGTCGCGCTGATGGCCGACGTGGCCGCGCTGGTCGCGCGCTACGAGCGCCGCTACCTGGTTTGCGAGGCACCCGGCGACCCGCCCGCCTACGCCCGCGCCTGCGGTGCCGCGTTTGCCTTCGGCCACAACAACCGACTGGTCAGCGCGGCCATGGGCAGCCCGACCCCGCTCGAACATGTGGCCGGCTACTTCGAGCGCATGCCCGCCGGCATGGCGACCTTCGCCAGCAACCACGACAGCTTCGCCGGCCAGCGCCTGATGGATCGCGTGCGCGGCGACGAGGCCGCCTATCGGCTGGTGGCCGCGACCTACCTGCTGCAGCCGGGCACGCCCTTCATCTACTACGGCGAGGAGATCGGCATGGCCGGCGGTCTTGGCCTCAAGGGTGATCCGAAGCTGCGCGCACCGATGAGCTGGGACGGCGGCACGCATGCCGGCTTCAGCACCGCCACGCCCTACCGTGCGGCGCCGGTCAATGCGGCCAGCCACCACGTCGCGGCACAGCAGGCCGACCCGCGCTCGCTGCTGTCGCACTACCGCGCCCTGATCGCCTTGCGCAACAGCCGGCCGTCGCTGCGCCAAGGCAGCTACGAACAGGCCCGCACCGACGGCTGGATGATGAGCTTCCAGCGCGCCGCGCCGGTCGACGGCGACACCGGACGCAGCGAGCGCACGCTGGTGGTCTACAACTTCGGCACCACGAAACGGCGCGGGCGCGTCGAACAACTGCCGCCGGGCGCAACGCTGCGGCCGCTGTGGCCAGCGCAGACGCAGACCGCGCCGCCCCGCGCGCGGAAGGTCGACCGGCGCGGCCGCGTCCAGCTGGACCTGGGCCCGCAGTCGCTGCAGGTCTGGTCGGTCGAGGGGCGCTGACATGCGGATCCACACGTTCGCGGCCCTGGCTGCGGGACTGCTGCTGGGCGCCTGCGGCGGCGGCGGATCTGCCGACACCCCCTTGCCCACACCCGACACCAGCGCGGTGGCCGCAACGGCCCGTCCGAGCGCGCTGCCCGCCGGCTGGCAGGACGGCGTGTTCATGCAGGTCTTCGTGCGGGCCTATCAGGACAGCAATGGCGACGGCATCGGCGACCTGCGCGGTCTGACCCAGCGCCTGGACCATCTGCAGCAACTCGGCATCACCGGCCTGTGGCTGATGCCCATCCATCCGAGTCAGGACGGCGACCACGGCTACGCGGTGACCGACTACCGCGCCGTGGCACCCGAATACGGCACGCTGGCCGACCTCGACGAGCTGCTGCAACAGGCCCACGCACGCGGCATCGGCGTCATCCTGGACTGGGTGATGAACCACAGCGCCGCGCGCCATGCCCTGTTCGCGCAAGCGCGCAGCGCCGACAACAACCGCTGGCGCGACTGGTACGTCTGGCAGCGCCAGCACCCGGCTGGCTGGTCGGTCTATGGCAGCGATCCCTGGCGCGGCACCACCAACGGGTCGTACTACGCGCCCTTCTGGACCGAGATGCCGGACTTCAACCTGAAGAACCCGGCGGTCGTGTCCTGGCAGCAGGACAACCTGCGCTTCTGGCTCAACCGGGGCATCGACGGCCTGCGGGTCGACGCGGCCGGCAACCTGGTCGAGAACGGGCCCGCCGCCTGGGAACACCAGAGCGACAACCATGCTGTGCTGGCCGCGACCCGAGCCGTGCTGGACGGCTATGGCGGGCGCTACCTGGTCTGCGAAGCGCCCAGCCTGCCGCAGCGCTATGCCGCGTCCGACAGCTGTGGCGCGGCCTTCGCCTTCGGACATCAGGCCGATCTGGTGTCCGCCGCCCGAGGCGACGCGCCAGCGGTGGCGCGGGTGGCCGCCTATCCGCTGACGGCCCCGCCGGGCATGGCCCTCTTTGCCAGCAACCACGACGGCTTCGCCGGTCAGCGTGTGGCCGACCAGCTCGGTGGCGACACCACGCGGCTCAAGCTGCTGGCCGCGACCTACCTGCTGCAGGCCCGCACCGCCTTCGTCTACTACGGCGAAGAAATCGGCATGACCGGTGCCGCCGCCCTGGACGGCGATCCGAAGCTGCGCACCCCCATGAGCTGGACCGGCGAGCGCGGCCGTGCCGGCTTCACCACCGGCACGCCCTTCCGCGCCCTGGCCGGCAACGCGTCCACCCACCACGTGGCGGCGCAGCAGGCCGATCCGGACTCGCTGCTGTCGCACTACCGCGCCGTGATCGCGCTGCGGCGGGCCGTGCCGACGCTGGCCACCGGGCGTTATGCCCACGCATCGTCGAGCGGCTTGGCGCTGCAGTTCCAGCGCCCGGGCAACGATCCGGTCCGCGAGGGCGGTGCCTGGGTCGGCATCAACCACGGCGACACGCCGGTGACGCTGGACGTGCCGGGCCTGGCGGCCAACACCCGCCTGGTCCGCCACTGGCCGACCGGTGCCAGCGACCTGCAGGCCGACGGCGCGGGTCGCGCCTCGGTGACGCTGCCCGGGCGCAGCTTCGCGGTCTTCCAGATCCCGCCAGGAGCGACGCCATGAACCCGTCTCGATGCCCGGCGGCACGCACCTGGACGGCATCGCTCCAGCGCGTCGCCCTGGCGCTGGTCCTGGGCGCGGTCAGCATGTCCGGCATGACCGCCATGGCCGGCACCGCCAGCATCAGCGCACCTGCGGTCGACCTGACGCCGGTGCCGGCACGTCACAGCCCCAGCACCCTGTCGTCGGACTGGCGACACGGCGCCTTCATGCAGGTCTTCGTGCGCAGCTACCAGGACAGCGATGGCGACGGTCACGGCGACCTGCGCGGCCTGATCTCGCGGCTCGACGACCTGCAGGCGCTGGGCATCACCGGGCTGTGGCTGTTGCCGGTCATGCCCAGCCAGGATCAGGACCATGGCTATGCGGTCAAGGACTACCGCGCCATCGAGCCGGCCTACGGCACGCTGGCCGACTTCGACGAGTTGCTGCGGCAGGCCCATGCGCGCGGCATCGGCGTCATCATCGACTACGTCATCAACCACAGCGCCGCCGAGCACCCGCTGTTCATTGCGTCGGACACGACGGGGGCTTCGCCCTGGCGCGACTGGTATGTCTGGCGCGACACCGTGCCCGAGGGCTGGAAGATCTACGGCCAGAACCCCTGGTACGAGACCGACCACGGTGCCTACTTCGCCGGCTTCTGGAACCAGATGCCCGACTTCAACCTGCGCAACCCGGCGGTCGTGGCCTGGCACCACGACAACCTGCGCTGGTGGCTCAACCGCGGTGTCGACGGCTTCCGCTTCGATGCCGTCGGCAACCTGGTCGAGAACGGCCCGGACCGCTGGGAGAACCAGCCCGAGAACGATGCCCTCCTCGACGGCGTGCGCCGCGTCGTCATGGGCTACCCGAACCGCTACCTGGTCTGCGAATCGCCGGGCGCGCCGCTGCGCTACGCATCGGCCCACACCTGTGGCGCCTCCTTCGCGTTCACGCAGAACTTCAACGTCGTCGGTGCCGCGGCGGGCGATGACGCCTCGCTGGCCGACGCGGCGGCCTACTTCAGCACCGCGCCCGCCACCATGGCCACCATGGCCAGCAACCACGACAGCTTCGCCGGTGACCGGCTGTGGAACCAGCTCGATGGCGACCTGGCGCAGATCCGCCAGGCCGCCGCCAGCTATCTGCTGCTGCCGGGCACGCCCTTCATCTACTACGGCGAAGAGGTCGGCATGGCCAACGCGGCCACGCTCACGGGTGACCCGAAGTTGCGTTCGCCCATGAGCTGGACCGGCGACCCGCTGCGGGGCGGCTTCACCACCGGCGAGCCCTACCGGGCGCTGGCGGCCAATGTGACCCGCCAGAACGCGGCGGCACAGCGAGGCGACCCGGCCTCGCTGCGCGGCTTCTACCGGGACGTGATCGCGCTGAGACGCAGTTCACCGGCACTGATGCGAGGCGCCTACGCGCAGCCCCGGGTCGACGGCCTGGTCTTCAGCTTCCAGCGCGTGCTCGGCGAGCGCCGTGCGCTGGTCGTCTTCAACCATGCGCGCCGCGCCGCCAACGCCCGGGTCGAGGGACTGCCTGCAAACAGCACCTTGACCAACCGCTGGCCCGCCGGCGATGGGGCCCTGCGCACCGACGCACAAGGCGCCGCCTGGCTGCAGCTACCGGCCCAGTCCTTCCGGGTCTTCGAGTCCGTGCCCTGAACCGAGCTGCCCGGCACGGGCCTCCTCGAAACCCGGCCAGCGAGCCCGGCCGGGCTTCTTCAGAACCCGGCACGTCCGGGTTCTCTTTTGCCCGCTGCCCGTCGCAGCCGATCGCGGCATCATCCCGCCTCGCCGAACGACCGCCCCGAGGAGACCCACCATGAGCTATGCCGCTGCCGCCGACCGCTACGAATCCATGCCCTACCGCCGCTGCGGCGCCAGCGGGCTGAAGCTGCCGGCGATGTCGCTGGGGCTGTGGCACAACTTCGGCGACACCACGCCGATGAACGTGCAGCGCGAGATGGCGCGCACCGCCTTCGACCTGGGCATCACCCACTTCGACCTGGCCAACAACTACGGCCCGCCCTATGGCAGCGCCGAGCTGAACTTCGGCCGGCTGCTGCGCGAGGACTTCAAGCCCTACCGCGACGAGCTGATCATCTCCAGCAAGGCCGGCTGGGACATGTGGCCCGGCCCCTACGGACAAGGCGGCGGCTCGCGCAAGTACGTGCTGGCCAGCCTGGACCAGAGCCTGCAGCGCTTGGGTCTGGACTACGTCGACATCTTCTACTCGCACCGCTACGACAAGGACACGCCGCTCGAAGAGACCGCGCTCGCGCTGGCCCATGCGGTGCGGCAGGGCAAGGCGCTGTACATCGGCATCTCGTCCTACTCGCCTGGCAAGACCGCCGAGATGGCCGCGCTGCTCAAGGCCGAAGGCGTGCCGCTGCTGATCCACCAGCCCAGCTACAACCTGCTCAACCGCTGGATCGAGAACGGCCTGCTCGACACGCTGGCGCAGCACGGCGCGGGCTGCATCACCTTCACCGCGCTGGCGCAGGGCGTGCTGTCGGACAAGTACCTTGCCGGCATCCCGGCCGATGCCCGCATCAACCGCCCCGGCGGCGGCTCGCTGATGCGCGAGCACCTGAGCGAGGCCAACCTGCAGCGCGTGCGCGCCCTGAACGGCATCGCCCAGCGCCGTGGCCAGAGCCTGGCCCAGATGGCGCTCGCCTGGGTGCTGCGCGACCCGCGGGTCACCACCACGCTGATCGGCGCGAGCAGCGCCGCCCAGATCCGCGAGAACGTCGCCGCGCTGCAGAACCTGGCATTCAGCGCCGAGGAACTCGCCGAGATCGACCAGCACGCCAGCGAAGGCGGCGTCGACCTGTGGCGCGCACCGGCGTCGGACTGGGCCTGAGCACGCGCAGACCGGCTCACGCCGGCCGCCAAGCCGCCTGCGCCGCTCAGGCGGCCAGCTCGCCCGCCTCTCGCGGCAACACCCGCTGCTCGATCTCGTCGCGGGTGGACAAGGTCTTGAGGTCGTAGCTGGCCTGAAGCGCCAGCCAAGAGGCCGCATCACCGCCAAAGTAGCGCGCCAGCCGTTCAGCGGTGTCCGCCGTGACGCTGCGGCGTTCCTTGACGATCTCGTGGATGCGCGTGGCCGGCACCTGAAGGGCCATGGCGAGCGCATTCACGCTCATCCCCAAGGGAGTCAGATAGTCCTCGCGCAGCACCTCGCCCGGATGAACGGGGCGCAAGCCGTTGGTGGGTCGGGGCATGGTGAGTCACTCCTGCTCAGTGATAGTCGACGATTTCAACGTTCGCCGGACCGGTGTCGGTCCACATGAAGCACAGCCGGAACTGGTCGTTGACACGGATGCTGTGCTGGCCCGCTCGATCGCCCTTGAGAGCTTCCAGCCGGTTGCCTGGCGGCGCACGAAGGAAGTCCAGGGTCTGCGCCGCGTCGAGCTGAGCCAGCTTGCGCTCGGCCGTGGCCTGGATCGCCCGAAAACGAGGAGGACAGCTGCCCTCGAACAGCGCCTGCGTATCCCTGTCCCGAAACGACTGGATCATGCCGCGAATCGTATTACGTTAAACGTAATTGCTCAACGTTCTTGCATCCCTCGCCGCCAAGCCGCCTGCGCCGCCACCCACCCTTCAAACGCCGCCAGCAGAGGCGCATAGGGTGCGGCATCGCCTTCGATGTCGGCCAGCGCCAGGCAGGTCGCTTCGAGCGTCGAGACCTGGCCCGGGCGGGCGGCCTTGCGCAGTGCGGCGTAGCGGGTCGGGGGTGGGGCCAGCAGTGGCCAGCGCGGCAGGGCCTGCAGGGCGGGGTCGAGGTGCAGCATGCGCAGGCTCTTGCGCCAGGTGGCGTCAAGCACGACCACGCGCTGCGGGCGCATCGAACGATCGGCCAGCGGGCCCGGCGCGGATTCGGTGACCGGGTAGAGCAGCACGGTGCGGCCTTCGGCGCCGGCATCGGCCGGACGGCCCAGGGTCTCGCCCCAGTGGACCTCGGCCTGCCGCAGGCTGCGCTGCAACAGCGTCAGGCTGCCCTTGGCCTGGCCGGCCTCGTCGGGGTGTTGCAGCAGCAGGACCTCGACCGTGTTCGCGGTCGGGCGGACCCAGGCGCACAGGCAGGTGGGCCGTGGGCGCTGGCAGGCGGAACAGATGGGACGGGGCATCGGCCGATCTTCGCTGCGCAACGCCGCTTGCCCGCGCGCCCGCGCCGGGTTTGCTCGCTTGCCCATCGGCACCGGCCTTGCGCAGGATCGGCGCTCCTGCCGTCCCACGCGATCGAACACTCCAAGGAGACAAGACCCATGTCCGACACCTACGTCCTCGTCCACGGCGCCTGGCACACCGGCGCCGAGATGGAAGCGGTCGCCAGCGAGCTGCGCGCCGCCGGCCACGTGGTGCATTGCCCGACGCTGGCCGGCAACCGGCCCAGCGACGACCGCAGCGCGATCGGCCTGGCCGACGCGGTGGCGTCGCTGGTCGACTTTGTCGAGACCGCACAGCTGCAGGGCGTGCGCCTGGTCGGCCACAGCTACGGCGGCATGGTGATCTCCGGCGCCGCGGCCGCGCTGCTGCCCCGGCTGGCCCGGCTGGTCTACGTCAACGCCTTCGTGCCCTTGCCGGGCGAGTGCCTGAACGACCTGGTGCCGCCGCACTACACGGCCCTGTTCGACGCCATCGCGGCGGCCAACGCCAACGCGGTGATGCTGCCCTTCCCGGTCTGGCGCGAGGCCTTCATCAACGACGGCGACCTGGCGCTGGCGCAATCGGCCTTCGAGCGTCTCAACCCGCATCCCTACCGGACCTTCACCGAGCCCTCGGCGATTGAGCAGCCGATGGCCGCGCTGATGATCGGCAAGTCCTACGTCAACTGCGTGCTCGACACCGCCCTGCCCGCCAGCCTGCCCTGGCACCCGCGGCTGTCCGAGCGCCTGGGCCTCTACCGCTACATTGAGAGCGCGGGCAGCCACGAGGCCTGGTTCACCGAACCGGCCGCGCTGGCCCGGGCGATCGAGCGGGCCGGGCGGGATTGAGCGACAGGGACGCGTTGATCGAGGTGTTGGGGCAGAGGACCGTCGGCACCAGCCCGACGGGCTGGTGCCGATGGGCAACCGCTCCGAATCCGTGTTGAACGCACCCAGGCGGAAAACCACCGGGCGCGTCCGTTCACACGAGAGGCCGCCCCCTCACCGCACGTGATGCGCCGGTGCCGGCTTGTAGACCGGCGTGTCCAGCCCGGCGTGGCGGGCCTTGAGCTGCAGCGACAGGAACTGCGAGTAATGGCGCGACTGGTGCAGGTTGCCACCGTGGAACCAGAGGTTCTTGACCGGCGTGGGCTTCCACATGTTGCGCAGCTCGCCCTCCCACGGGCCGGGGTCCTTGGTGGTGGCCGAGCCCAGGCCCCAGCACTTGCCGACCTGGTCGGCCACTTCGGGCGAAATCAGATCGGCCAGCCAGCCGTTCATCGAGCCGTAGCCGGTGGCGTAGACCAGCAGGTCGCAGGGCAACTCGGTGCCGTCGGTGAGCGTCACCGACTTCGGGTTGATGCGCTCGATGTTGACGCGGCTCTTGAGCTTGATGCTGCCGTTGGCCACCAGCTCGCTGGCACCGACATCGATGTAGTAGCCCGAGCCGCGGCGCAGGTACTTCATGAACAGGCCTGAGCCGTCCTCGCCGAAATCGAGCATGAAGCCGGCCTTCTCCAGCCGCGCGTACAGGTCCGCATCGCGCTTCTTCATCTCCTCGTACACGGGGATGTGGAAGGTGTGCATGATCTTGTAGGGCACGCTGGCGAAGATCAGGTCGGCCTTGTGGTGGTCGATGCCGTTGGCCACCGCCTGCTCGCTGTAGAGGCCGCCCAGCGCCAGCTCCATCAGCGAATCCGACGGGGCGATGTGGGTCGAGCTGCGCTGCAGCATCGTCACGTCGGCACCGTGTTCCCAGAGCGCCGCGCAGATGTCGTGGGCCGAGTTGTTGGAGCCCAGCACGACCGCCTTCTTGCCGGTCCAACCGTCCGAGCCGGCGTGTTTGCTGGAGTGGACCTGCACGCCCTCGAAGGTCTCGGCACCGGCGATCTTCGGCACGTTCGGGTAGCCCGAGACGCCCAGCGCGAACACCAGCTGCTTCGGGCGCAGGGTGACCGGCTTGCCCTCGCGCACCACGCGCACCTCCCAGGTCCCGCTGGCCTCGTCCCAGCGGGCCTTCTCGGCCACCGTGGAGCTCCAGTAGTTGATCTCCATGATGCGGGTGTAGTGCTCCAGCCAGTCGCCGATCTTGTCCTTGGCGGCGAAGACCGGCCAGTCGTCCGGGAAGGGCAGGTAGGGCAGGTGGTCGTACCAGACCGGGTCGTGCAGGTGCAGGCTCTTGTAGCGGTTGCGCCAGCTGTCGCCCGGCCGGGCGTTCTTCTCGATGACCACGGCGGGCACGCCCAGCCGACGCAGCCGCGCGGCCAGTGCGATGCCGCCCTGCCCGCCGCCGATGATCACGGTGTCGGGCTGCACGCTGTAGCCCAGCGTGGCCTCTTCCTCGGCGCGCTGTTCGGCCCAGGACTTGCGGCCCGGGAAGACGCCGTGTTCGGCACCCTTGACGCGCTGCGTGCCCTTCTTCTCCTCATGGCCCTTGAGCTCGGTCATGGTCGTCAGCAGCGTCCAGGCAAGCTCGCCCTTCAGGCGCAAGAGGCCGTGGCCACGCGCCAGTCCGGTCTCGAAGTCGAACCAGGCCTCGGTCACGCCGCCGGCTTCGGTGGCCTCGCCGCGCACGGTGAAGCCTCGCGCCTGCACGTCGCGGGCGCGTGCGGCCACCATCTCGCGGATCGCGTCGCGGCCTTCCTCGGTGCGGATGTTCCAGGTGAAGGCCACCAGGTCGCGCCAGTAGCTGTCGGCCTCGAACAGCGCCGCCACGGCATCGGCATCGCCGCTGTCGAGCGCCGCCTCGAAACGCCCCAGCCAAGCCTGGGCATGTTGTGTGGGTGTCGTCATCGATCAAGTCTCCTGTGGTGTGGTCCACCAGGCGGATCGGGCCTGGCGACTTGATCCAGCGCAAGGCCCATGCCGACCCCGTTCCACACAACCAAGAGGCGACGTTTGCCCGTGTTGATCGGCTTTCCCTGCGATCAGGCACGTGTGGGCACGGTCGTCAGCAACCGTTCACCGACCCCGTGCACCTGTCACAGCCGATCAGCTGTCACAGGCCGCGCGAGACAGCTGTCACAGCCCGCCGGCCGCGCCCGGCTGGTCCAGCGGCGAGACGATGCCGCAGCGCTTCATGCGCCGGTACAGCGTCATGCGCGAGCAGCCCAGGCTGCGCGCCACCGCCGACACGTTCCAGCGCTGCGCCTGCAGCGCGTGGCGCAAGGTGTCGGCTTCATCGACCTCGTTGGCCTGTTCGACGCGCCGGTCCAGCGCGGGCATCACACGTGGCTTGGACGTCCGCGGCGCGGCCGCGTGGTCAGCGTCGTCAGCGCCGCCGTGGTCGCCCGCGTCGGCCGGGCGCAGCACCGCATCCGGCAGGTCGGCCCGGGTGATGCGGCCGTCGACACAGACGGTGCGGGCGTAGTCCAGCGCGTTGCGCAGCTCGCGCAGGTTGCCGGGCCAGCGGTGCGCATGCAGGGCGGCGCGGGCCTCGTCGCTCAAAGCCGGCGTCGGCCGGGGCTCGGCCAGCATGCGGTCGATCAGGCCGTCGAGGTCGCGCCGTTCGCGCAGCGGTGGCAGCTGCACATGGGCCCCGTTGAGGCGGTAGTAGAGGTCGTCGCGGAAGCGGCCCTCGCGCACCAGCGCCTCCAGCGGCCGGTGGGTCGCGGCGATCACGCGCAGCTTGACCTTGACCGGCCGGGTCGCGCCGATCGGCAGCACCTCGCGTTCGGCCAGCACACGCAGCAGCCGGGCCTGCAGCGGTCGCGGCATGTCGCCGATCTCGTCGAGGAAGAGCGTGCCGCCGTCGGCCTCCTGGATCAGCCCGCGCTTGCCCTTGGGGCCGGCACCGGAGAAGCTGCCCGCGAGGTGGCCGAACAGCTCGCTCTCGATCAGAGACTCGGGAATCGCCGCGCAGTTGACCGCCACAAAGGGCCCGCTGCGCCGTTCGGATGCCGCGTGCATGGCCTGCGCGAACAGCTCCTTGCCGCTGCCGGTCTCGCCGGTGATCAGCAGGCTGACGGGGCTGTTGACCAGCCGGGCGGCGCGCTCGATCTGGCGGTCCAGCGCCGGGTCGCCGGCCGACAGCACGGCCAGCGGCGCGGGCACCTTGAGGTCAGCCGACAGGTCGGCGATCAGCCCGGCGTCGCCACCCGGGCGCTGCACCTGCGGCCGACCCGGCGGCGGCGAGGCCAGCAGGAACAGCAGCTGCCGGCCGTCGCTGCGGCGCACCGCGCGCTGGTCGACCGAACGGCCCTGCACATAGCGGCCGAGCCGCTCCAGCGGCACGTCGATCAGGCGCGCCAGCGGCTGGCCGATCAGCGCCGAAGGCCGCCCCGGCATCGCCGCCAGCCCCGGCAGGCCGGCCTCGAACAGCAGCTGGGCGCGGCGGTTGTGGCCGATCACGCGGCCGGCCTCGTCCAGCGCCAGCAGGTAGTCCGGGTTGACGTCGAGGAACTGCGGCGCCTCGCTCAGGCGCAGCACCCAGTCCTGCCGGTGGCGCTGCAGGAAGGCGGCGTTCTCGACGTGCTGGGCATAGACCTTCACCAGCTGCAGCGCCAGATGCTGGCTCTCCTTGGGCTGGGCCGAGCTGAGCTGCGAGATGTCCAGCACGGCCTGCAGCCGCCCGAGCGTGTCGTGCACCGGCGCGGCGGTGCAGGTCAGCGGGATGTGTGTGGCGTCGAAGTGGTCGTCCAGATGCACCGTCAGCGCCTGGCCGGTGCTCAGGCAGGTGCCGACGCCGCAGGTGCCGGCGTGGTGCTCGCTCCAGTCGGCCCCCAGATAAAGCCCGGCGCGGCGCAGATGCGGCTCCAACTGCAGGTCGCCCAGGAAGTCGACGGTGATGCCCCGCGCATCGGTCAGCAGCACGACATAGCCCTGTCCGGCCACCTGCTGGTAGAGCGACTCCAGCCCATGCCGCGCGATCGACAGGAAGGCATCCATCTGGTCCTGGTGCTCGCGCAGCCGGGCCTGCGGCAGGATGACCGCCTCCTGCATCCGGGTCGGATCGAGCCGGTGCTCGCGCACGCAGCGCTCCCAGCTCGCCCGGATGATGGTGTCGTGCCGCGCCGCAGCCGGCACGCCGATCCCGCCATCGGCCACCTGCATCACCGTGGCGATGTGGGCCTGCCGGTTCAGCGGCGAGGCAAGGGGCGCGGCAGCGGCCATGGTCGGTCTCCGGTCAGATCGGAACCGCCGAATGTGCCGCAGGGGCGGCGGGGTGGCGAGGGGGTGGAATCACGGAGCGGAGGACGGCCAGAGGCGGGCGAAATCAAACGACAGTTGGCGGTGGTGACGGATGGACAGGAGATGGACCGTCGATCCGGCTTCCGTGACCGTGTAGAGGATCAGATAGTCGCCATGCAGGTATTCACGCAAGGCACTGGCCACCCCAGCGGGCAGCGTCGCCAGTTGGGCCAGGGCCTCTGCCGACTGCGGCGGGTTCTTCAGATAGCGCCGCCCGATGCGAGGGAACCGGGCCAGGTTAGGGACAACCGTGGCGCGCAGTTCGGCCAACAGGTCGTCGAAGGCAAAGGCGGCATCGGCTTCGGTCAGGAACGCCTCGATGTCGTCCAGCCGCTCCAGGAAGCTGGCCGTCAATTCGACGCGGTACAGATCCTCAGCCATGCTTCTTGGCGGCCTTGCCTGTGGCTGCGCTGGCGCGGCGTTGTTGAAGCTGGGCGAGGGCGGCATCGGCACCGTAGGCGCGGCCGGCCTCGATGTCGGCCAGGCTGCGCTTGGCGTCATCGATCAGCAGGAGATGGATGCGCTCGCGCTCCAGCTGGTGGTAGTAGTCCAAGCGGTCGGCATCGATGAGGGCCACGTAGCTCTCACCGTTTTTGGTGATGATCTTCTCGGCCCCGGCCTTGGCCTGATCGGCCAGCTCGGAGAGGTTGGCGCGTGCCTGGGTGAAGGGCACCACATCGCTGGCTGAAAATCCCATGACCGGCTCCTCGCTTGGGTAGATGACAGAATTCTGTGCAGTCTACGACAGCGCCCAGGCTGCCTGCACCGGCCCTCCCCAAGGAATGCCCCATGCCCAGCAACATCGAGATCAAGGCCCGCCTCCCCTCCCTCGCGGCCGTCGAGCCGCTTGTTGCGGCGGTGGCCAACGAGGGGCCGGTGGTGCTGCTGCAGGACGACACCTTCTTCGCCTGTGCGAACGGTCGGCTCAAGCTGCGGGCCTTCGGGCCGGATGCACAGGGCAGGACCGCGCCGGCCGAGTTGATCTTTTATCAACGGGCCGACGCGGCCGGGCCGAAGGCCAGCCACTACCGCATCAGCGCCTGCCCGGATCCGGACGGCATGCGTGCCTTGCTGGCCGAGGCGCAGGGCCAGACCGGGCGGGTGCGCAAGCGGCGCGTGCTCTACATCGTGGGACGGACCCGCGTGCACCTGGATGCCGTCGAGGGGCTGGGCGACTTCCTGGAGCTGGAGGTGGTGATGCGCGACGGCGAGCAAGCCGAGGTCGGTCTGGCCGAGGCGCGTGCGCTGATGGCGCAGCTGGGCATCGGCGCGGACCAGCTGGTGGCGCGGGCCTATGTCGACCTGCTGGCCGATGTCCGGGCCTGGCACCTGGACCTGGCCGATTCCGAGCTGGCGGAGATCCGGCTCGACGCGGACGGCGGCCTGCAGCTGCGGCTGGCGGTCGCGGTGCTTGTTCCGTCAGCCGCGCAACGCGCCGAGGGCGTCGAAGCCGAACACGCGCTGGGTGCGAGCCTGCGCTTCGAGGCGGTCGACGGAATAGATGCGGCGACGCTCGCCGAGGTCACGCCCGGCCGCATTCGCAGCGCCCGGGTGGTCGGCGTCGACACGGGCCGCACGCTCGCCCTGCCCTGCCCGGGCACGCTGACCGGTTCGCTGCGGCTGGAGCTTGCGCCCGCCCACGGTCCTGCACTGGCGGTGCGGGCGGCCGGCGTCACGGTGAGCCTGCCCGACGCAGCGCCGCGCCTAGGCGTTCACGCCTGCTGAGCTGGCGACGCCGCCGCGCCCGTCCAGCCCGTCCCGCCGGTCCAGTAGCTGGGCGCCCCATACGTGTGCTTGAGGTAGTCGATCCACAGCCGCACCCGCAGCGGCAGGTGGCGGGCGTGGGAGAAGACCGCGTAGATGCCGTTCGGCGGGGCGGCGTAGTCGTCCAGCACGGCCACCAGGCGGCCGCTGCGCAGGTCGTCCTCGACCTCCCACTGGCTGCGCCAGGCCAGCCCGAGGCCGTCGCGGCACCAGGCGTGCAGGACCTGGCCGTCGCTGCAGTCCAGCCGGCCGGGCGGACGCAGGTGGCTGACCTCGCCGTCGATCGCAAAGGCCCAGCCGCGCGACTGGCTGGCCTCGGAGCTGAGCGTCAGGCACTCGTGGCGCATCAGGTCGCCGGGGTGTTGCGGCCGGCCGGCGCGCGCCAGATAGGCCGGCGCGGCGACGCAGCGGCGCCGGTTGTCGGCCAGCCGCACGCTGATCAGGCTGGAGTCGGGCAGGTCGCCGACGCGCACGCCGCAGTCGTAGCTTTCGTGGACCAGGTCGATCACCCGGTCGGCCAGGTTCAGCGAGATGCGGACCTCCGGGTGCAGCGCCTGGAAGCGCGGCACCAGCGGCGCGACATGGCGGCGGCCGAAGCCGCCCGGCGCGGTCAGGCGCAACTGGCCGGCCGCCTTGACGCCACCGGCGCTGACGCTGGCCTCGGCATTGGCCAGATCGGCCAGCAGGCGGTGGCAGTCCTCCAGAAAGGCGCTGCCCTCGTGGGTCAGCGTGATGCGGCGGGTCGTGCGCAGCATCAGCTTGACGCCCAGTCGGGCCTCCAGCGCGTCGATGCGCCGGCCGATCATGGCCGGCGCCACGCCCGCGCCCGCCGCTGCGGCGGTCAGGCTGCCCTTCTGGGCGACGGCGACAAAGGCTTCGAGCTGGGTCAGGCGGTCGGACATGGCGGGGCTCCGGGGGAGTCGTTCATTCATGCATCCCATGCACGAATCCAAGAACTTTGGCGTGCGTAATGCAGATCAAAGTATGGAATAAAGTGACGACTCACGCTGTCTCCCGATCCACCCACCTGCGATTGCCGCACTGCACCATGGTCCGCGCTGTCCTGTTCGATGCCTACGGCACCCTGTTCGACGTCTACAGCGTCGGCCTGCTGGCCGAGCAGCTGTTCCCGCAGCGCGGCGAGGCGCTGGCGCTGCTCTGGCGCGACAAGCAGATCGAATACACCCGCCTCATCACCATGAGCGCACCGGACGGCAGCCGCTACCGGCCGTTCTGGGACGTCACCCGCGCGGCTTTGCAGTTCGCGGGCCAGCGCCTGGGCCTGGCGATGAGCGCCGAGGCCGAGGACCGGCTGATGAACCAGTACCGCCACCTGAGCGCCTTCCCCGAGGTGCGCGAGGTGCTGCAGGCGCTGCACGCCCGCGGCATCCGCACCGGCATCCTGAGCAACGGCGACCCGGCCATGCTGGGCATCGCGGTGCGCAGCGCCGGGCTGGACAACCTGATCGACCCGCTCCTGAGCGTCGAGCCGGTGCGCGCCTTCAAGACCGACGCCCGCGCCTACGCCCTGGGCCCGCAGGCGCTGGGCCTGCCGGCGCGCGACATCCTGTTCGTCTCCAGCAACGGCTGGGACGCCATCGGCGCGACCTGGTACGGCTACACGACCCTGTGGGTCAACCGCGCCGGCCTGCCGCTGGACCCGCTGGGCACCGAGCCCAGCCGCATCGGCCACAGCCTGGCCGACGTGCTGGGCTTCTTCGACGAGCCGGCCTGATTCCTGCCTTTCTGCCTCTCTGCTGCCCTGCCGCTGGGCCTCCCTGCACATCGGCATCCCGTCCCCGACCACAAGACCGCCAACCTCCCCCGAAGGACATCCCCATGACCGCACGCACCACCGTCCACGGCCTGAAGGTCGCCACCGAGCTGTTCCGCTTCATCGAAGACGAGGTGCTGCCCGGCACCGGCGTCGCCAGCGCCAGCTTCTGGGCCGGCTTTGACGCCATCGTCCGCGACCTGGCACCGCGCAACGCCGCGCTGCTGGCCGAGCGTGACCGCCTCCAGACGGCGATGGACGGCTGGCACCGCGCCCATCCCGGCCCGATCGCCGACATGGCCGCCTACCGCGCCTTCCTGAGCGAGATCGGCTACCTGGTGCCGGTGCCCGAGACGGTGCAGACCACCACCGCCAACGTCGATGCCGAGCTGGCGACCCAGGCCGGCCCGCAGCTGGTCGTGCCCATCCTGAATGCCCGCTACGCCCTGAACGCGGCCAATGCCCGTTGGGGTTCGCTCTATGACGCGCTCTACGGCACGGACGCCATCCCGGAGAGCGACGGCGCCGAGCGGGCCGGCGGCTACAACCCGGTGCGCGGCGCGAAGGTCATCGCCTACGCCCGCCGGGTGCTGGACCAGGCCGCCCCGCTGGCAACCGGCAGCCACGCGGATGCGACCGGCTACGCGGTGGCCGGCGGCGCGCTGGTGGTGACGCTGCAGGGCGGCGCCACGACCGGCCTGCAGGACGGTGCCGCCTTCGTCGGCTACACCGGCGACGCAGCCGCGCCGCGTTCGGTGCTCATCCGCCACAACGGCCTGCACCTGGACGTGCAGATCGACCGCAGCACGACCATCGGCGCCAGCGACGCCGCTGGCATCAGCGACATCGTCGTCGAGTCGGCGCTGTCGACCATCCTGGACCTGGAAGACTCGGTCGCCGCCGTCGACGCCGAGGACAAGGTGCTGGCCTACCGCAACTGGCTGGGCATCCAGCTGGGCACGCTGACCGAACAGGTCAGCAAGGGCGGCAAGACCTTTGTGCGCCGCCTCAACGCCGACCGCCTCTACACCGCGCCGTCGGGCAGCGGCGAGGTCCGCCTGCACGGCCGCTCGCTCATGTTCGTGCGCAACGTCGGCCACCTGATGACCAACCCGGCGATCCTGTGGGGCGCCGACGATCGGGAGATCCCCGAAGGCATCCTGGACGCCGTCGTCACCACCACCATCGCGCTGCATGACCTGCAGGGCCGTGGCCAGGGCGGCCTGCGCAACTCGCGCACCGGCAGCGTCTACATCGTCAAGCCCAAGATGCACGGCCCGGCCGAAGTGGGCTTTGCCGCCGAGCTGTTCGGCCGCGTCGAGCAGCTGCTCGGCCTGCCCGACAGCACCGTCAAGCTGGGCATCATGGACGAGGAGCGCCGCACCAGCGTCAACCTCAAGGCCTGCATCGCGGCGGCCTCGTCGCGGGTCGCCTTCATCAACACCGGCTTCCTGGACCGCACCGGCGACGAGATGCACACCGCCATGCTGGCCGGCCCGATGCTGCGCAAGGGCGACATCAAGAGCAGCGCCTGGATCGCCGCCTACGAGCGCCGCAACGTGCTGATCGGCCTCGCCTGCGGCCTGCGCGGCCGGGCCCAGATCGGCAAGGGCATGTGGGCCATGCCCGACCTGATGGCCGCCATGCTCGACCAGAAGATCGGCCACCCCAAGGCCGGTGCCAACACCGCCTGGGTCCCGAGCCCGACCGCCGCGACGCTGCACGCCCTGCACTACCACCAGGTCAGCGTGGCGGCCGTCCAGCAGCAGATCGAGGCCAGCGGCGACGCCCGCGACGCGGCCCTGACCGAGAAGCTGCTGACCGACCTGCTGACCATCCCGGTCGTCGCCCAGGCCAACTGGAGCGCCACCGAGCGCCAGCAGGAGATCGACAACAACGTGCAGGGCATCCTCGGCTACGTGGTGCGCTGGGTCGACCAGGGCGTGGGCTGCTCGAAGGTGCCCGACATCAACGACATCGGCCTGATGGAAGACCGCGCCACGCTGCGCATCAGCAGCCAGCACATCTGCAACTGGCTGCACCACGGCGTCGTCACCGAAGCCCAGGTGCGCGAGACCTTCGCCCGCATGGCCGCCAAGGTCGACCAGCAAAACGCCGGCGACCCGTCCTACAAGAGCCTCGTCGCCCACCCGGACGGCGCCGCCTTCCAGGCCGCGCTGGACCTGGTCTTCAAGGGCAAGGAACAGCCCAGCGGCTACACCGAGCCGCTGCTGCACGCGTGGCGGCTGAAGGTCAAGGCGGGCTGAGGCCGCGGAAGGGCCTGAGGTCGCTCTTTATCCTTGCAAATCAGGGGGTCAGACTCCGGAATTGCAAGGATGTTTGATCGAGCCCGGCTCCTCGACCTGCGCGACGAGCTGGCGCACAAGCCGGCCGTGGCGCTGCTCGGGCCGCGTCAGACGGGAAAGACGACGCTGGCCCTTGTCTTGGCCGATGAGCTGGCGCGCGCCCAGCCCGGGCCGTCCAGCCTCTACTTGGACCTCGAATCCGAGCGCGACCGGGCCCGCCTGGGCGAGGCCGAGCTCTCCCTGTCCGGCCACCTGGACAAGCTGGTGATCCTCGACGAGGTGCACCGCGTGCCGGCCTTGTTCCCGCTGCTGCGCGGGCTGATCGGCCAGGCCCTGCCGACGGCCGTCGGCAGGGCCTCTGCTTGCTGCTGGGTTCGGCATCGCTGGACCTGCTGGCCCAGTCCGGCGAGACCCTGGCCGGGCGCATCGCCTACCTGGAACTGGCACCGCTGACCGTGCGCGAGACCGGCTCGGTGCCACCCGACCGGCTCTGGCTGCGCGGCGGGTTTCCCGACAGCCTGGAGGCCGACAGCGACGCGCTGAGCCTGCGCTGGCGGCAGAACTTCATCCGCACCTACCTGGAACGCGACATCCCGCAGTTCGGCCCGCGCATCGCTGCGGCCATGCTTCAGCGCTTCTGGACCATGCTGGCGCACCACCAGGGCGGCTTGCTCAACATGTCGCAGTTCGCCCGCAACCTGGGCGTCGACGTCAAGACGGTGCAGGGCTACATCAACCTGCTGGAAAACCTGCTGCTGCTGCGCCGCCTGCCGCCCTGGCACGCCAACCTGGGCAAGCGCCTGGTCAAGTCGCCCAAGGTCTACGTGCGCGACAGCGGCCTGGTGCATGCGCTGCTGGGCATCGAGGTCAAGCGCAGCCTGAGTCCGAAGGTGAGGCGCGGCTTCCATGCCGCCTGCGACGACCTGCAGCCACAGCGCCGGCTGGTGGTCTACCCCGGCACGGAGCGTTACCCGCTGGCGCGCGGCGTCGAGGTGATCCCGCTGGCGAGCTTGTGCGCCGAGTTGGGCTGAACCTCACCCCTCCCCGCCCCACGAGAAAGCCTCCGCCAGCGCCTGTCCGACCGCCTCGGTCGCGGCGATCGACAGCGTGACGGTGTGGCGCACGGTCTCGCCGCCGTTGACGGCTTCGGCGATCAGGCGGCGGGTGGACGGCTCGTAGCGCAGTCGCTCGCGGGTGCTGCGTTCGGTGCTGGCGCGCAGGTCGGCATCCCAGGACGAGCCTTCGTCGAGCGGGCCGGGGCCGTCGGGGGCATGGCGATGCAGCCAGGCCAGCACCGACACCACCTCGGCATGCAAGGTGGGCAGGTGGTCCGGGCGGACGGAGGCCATGACGTCGAGCGTCAGGTGGCCTTCGCCGTCGTCGCTGGTCTCGAAGTCCAGCAAGGTCAGGGCGATCGGTGCGGTCATCGGCGGGATTCTGTCCCGGCCCGGCCCGCCGGCATCGCCGGGCACAGGCCTTCAGGTCGGGACGGGCGTGCCGGCCATCCGGTCGTGCTTCAGGAAATACTGGCGGGCCAGCGCGACCAGTTGCCGATCGCTCGGATGGTCGACCGCCTCGTAGCCCACCACCTGCGGCGACAGCGCCGGGCGGTGCTTGTCGACGTAGTGGCGGAAGTCCGCCAGCGCGGTGTGCGAGCCCGTCACCAGCACCTCGGCGATGCCGGTCAAGGCGTCGCAGACGACCGCGTAGAACTCATGCTCGGTGCGCACCGCGCTGCCGTGCTGCTTGGTGTGGTGGGTGCGGGCCTTGATCTTCTCGGCCTGCACATGCTCGGCGTCGAACTGCAGCACCTGGGCCTGGTGGTGATCGATCAGAACCACGGCATGGAACATCGTCATCGAAGAATCTCCTGCATCAGCATCGCGTCCGGGGCCGGGTCGGCGGGCTGCCGGTGGTTGGCGTGCCCCGGGCGTCAAGGCCATGTTCTGCCCCGTGCGCCGCGCCGGCCTTGACCGGGCGCAAGCCGCTGGCGCCTGGGCGGAAGGCCGCGCGGGTCGGCGAGGACGCCCGAGCCGATAGCATCCCGCCCTTGCCCGAAAGAAACCGCTGCCGATGAACCGCTCCCTGTTCCACCACGCCCTGATCCTGGGGCTGCTGTCGGCCATCGGCCCCTTCGCGATCGACATGTACCTGCCGGCGCTGCCGGAGATCGGCCGGGCGCTGCAGGCCGAGCCTCATGCGGTGCAGAACAGCCTGACCGTCTTCTTCCTGGCCATGGGCGTGTGCCAGCTGATCTACGGCCCGATGTCGGACCGCTACGGCCGCAAGCCGCCGCTGTACTTCGGCCTGGCGCTGTTCATCATCGGCAGCATCGGCTGCGCGCTGGCCACCGACGTGCAGACGCTGATCGCCTTCCGCTTCCTCGAAGGCCTGGGCGCCTGCGCCGGTGCCGTCGTGCCGCGCGCCATCGTGCGCGACCTGCACACCGGCGTCGAGGCGACCCGGCTGAGCTCGCTGCTGATGCTGGTCTTCAGCGTCTCGCCCATCCTGGCGCCGCTGGCCGGCAGCCTGACGATCGCGGTGGTCGGCTGGCGCGGCATCTTCTGGATCGTCACGCTGTTCGCGCTGGCCGCCATCGTGATGATGGCGATGTGGCTGGAAGAAAGCCGCCCGCCCGCCGCCCGTGTCGGCACCCGCCTGAGCGGCGTCCTGCCGGCCTATCTGATGCTGCTGCGCGACCGCCATTTCCTGGGCCTGACGCTGATCGGCGCCTTTGGCATGTCGGGCTTCTTCGCCTACCTGGGCAGTTCGCCCTATGTGCTGATCGAGCACTACGGCCTGAGCCCGACGCAGTACAGCTTCTGCTTCTCGATCAACGCGGCGGCCTTCATCGGCCTGGCGCAGTTCAACGGTCGACTGGTCGAGCGCCACGGCCTGCCGGCCGTCGTGCGGATCGGCGTGATCGGCTACGCCAGCATGGCGCTGCTGCTGTGGCTGAGCTTCGCGGCCGGCTTTGGCTCGCTGCCGCTGATGCTGGTGCTGGTCTTCCTGAGCCTGGGCTGCCTCGGCCTGGTGGTGCCGACCACGGCGGTGCTGGCGCTGGAAGACCACGGCGCGGTCGCCGGGACCGCATCGGCCCTGCAGGGCACGATCCAGTTCGTGATCGGCGCGGCCGTGATGGGCGCGGTGTCGGTCTTCGTCGACGGCACCGCCTGGCCGATGGTCTGCGGCATTGCCGGCTGCGCGGTCATGGCCGCCCTGCTGACCTGGGGCACGCTGGGACGGCGCGACACGGTGCCTGCCACCTCATGAGCGACGACGACCAGATCGAGATCCCGGCCTCCTTCATCGCCCTGCACGCCGATCCGCGCGGGCGACTGCGCATCTCCCGGCTGGACCTGCGCCAGCGTTACGAGTGGTGCGAGGACATGGCGCAGATGCTGGTCGACCGCGCCCAGCAGGTCCACCACGACCTGGGCGTGGCACAGGACCAGGTGATCGCCCGCATCGGCGCCGGCCTGGCCGATCCGTCCAGCCAGATGGACGCCACCGAAGCCGGCTGGGTGCTGCAGCGCCTGGCGGAGCTGCTGGGCTGGAACTGGAGCGAGGTCGCGCCGATCGCTGCATCCGATCCGCTGCGTCCTGCGTAAAGGGTGAGGTGAGCGGCCGACGTCGGCCGCTCAGCCCTTCAACCTCACCCGGAACGCACACCATGCAACGCACGCTCACCCTGATCGCCGCCACCACCGCCACGCTGCTGCTGGGCGCCTGCGGCTCGATGAAGCCGATGGCCGACAAGATGGCGATGAAGCCCTTCGACCAGGCCGCCCTGCCCGCCGCCGTGCAGGTTCCCGCCGGCCACCAGGTCGTGCTGGAGACGGTCGGCGCTGGCGACATCACCTACGAATGCAAGGCCAAGGCCGACATGAGCGGCCACGAGTGGGTCTTCGTCGGCCCGATGGCCGTGCTCAAGGACCGCAGCGGCAAGGCCATTGGCAGCTACTTCGGCCCGCCCGCCACCTGGAAGGCCAACGACGGCTCGGCCATCACCGGCAAGCAGCTCGCGGTCGCCCCGGCCGGCACCGGCAACATCCCGCTGCAACTGGTCCAGGCCAACCCGGCCATGGGCATGGGCGCGATGCAAGGCATCAGCCACATCCAGCGTGTTGCCACGATGGGCGGCGTCGCCCCGGCGATGGCCTGCGATGCGGGCGCTGTCGGCAAGAAGGAGGTCGTCAAGTACCAGGCGGACTACATCTTCTGGGCAGCCAAGAAGATGTGACATGGCGCCCCTCGGCCAGCGGGTACGCTGGCCGATCCCCCAGGGGGATGCCGGGCCGGCTTGGGGCGGCCCGGCGCTCGGCCCGGCAGGCGCGCCAGGCCAGGTTTCGGGCTGGCGCACCCGGCAACAACCCGTCGGACACGGGTGTCCGACCTACCGGGTTGGTGCGATGGCTCCCGCGTGACCGGGGGCAGAGATCAGCCTTTCTGCGGCTCCCGCAGGTAGATCTCCACCCGCCGATTCATCGCTCGGCCGGCCGGCGTGGTGTTGGTCGCCACCGGCTCACGTTCGCCACGGCCTTCGACCTGGACGCGGCTGGCCGGGACGCCGTGGCGGGACAGGTAGTCGCGCACGGCTTCGGCGCGGTCCAGCGACAAGGGGTTGTTGACCGCCTCGCTGCCGGTGTCGTCGGTGTGGCCGATGACGTGCATCTGCATGTCGGCGTCCAGGCCCTGGGCCAGCTTGTCGAGCACCGGGACCATCACCGGCTTGATCGCGGCGCGGCCGACGTCGAAGCTGAAGTCGGCCGGGATGTTGACCTTGAGCTGGTTGTCGGTCGTGCGGGCAACGTCGATGCCAGTGCCGCGCGTGGCGGCTTCCATGGCCTGGCGCTTGTCTTCCATGCGCTTGGACCACAGGTTGCCGGCCACCGCCCCCACGGCGCCACCGACCACTGCGCCCGTGCCGGCCTTGCCGCCGGTGCCCTTGGCGATCAGCGCGCCGCCGACCGCCCCGATGGCCGCACCAGCGGCCGTGCCCTTCTGGGTTTCGCTCATGTTGGCGCAGGCGCCCAGCAGCAAGGCACAGCCCGTCAAGGCGGCAACGGCGATCGGGCGGAAGTTCGAACGGGGCGTGCGGGTCGTTTGGACGTGGTTCATCGAGAAACTCCTGTAGCAAGCGCCGGGCAGACATCGACCCGGTCGCGCGGCGCGATTCTGTCGCCGCTGCCCGAACGGCCTGTCACAAGCTGTCAATAGCCCCGTCGCCGGTCGACCCGGTGCCGCACCGTGCCGCCGGTCAAGGCCGCACGCACATTGGCCACGGCGACGTCGGCCGCGCTGCGCAGGTCGGTCATCGCGGCGGCGTGCGGCAGCATCGTCACCGCCGGATGCGTCCAGAAGGCATGACCGGCCGGCAGCGGCTCGGTCGTGTAGACGTCCAGCACCGCATGGCCGATCTGGCCGGACGCCAGCGCCGCCAGCAGCTCGGCCTCGACCACATGGGCGCCGCGCGCCAGGTTGACCAGCGCAGCGCCTCGCGGCAAGGCGGCCAGGAAGCGCGCATCGATCAGTCCGCGCGTGGCCGGCGTCAGCGGCAGCAGGTTGACGACGACCTCGCTGCGCGCGAGCAGCGGCCACAAGGCGTCCGGTCCAGTCACCTTGGCAAGCCCGTCCGGATCGACCCCCGACGTGCGCGGCTGGGCGGCCCAGCCGGTCACGTCGTAGCCCTGCGCCTTCAGCCGCAGCGCCGCCGTGCGGCCCATCTGGCCCAGGCCCAGCACGGCCACGCGGACCTCGTCGGCGCGGCGCTGCGGGTGCGGCGCCCAGCGGCCCTCCTGCTGCGCGCGGGCATAGCGGTGGAAGCCGCGATGCAGCATCAGCACGGCCCACAGCGCGGTCTCGGCCATGGCGGCGTTCATGGCCGGGTCGACCATGCGGGCGATCGGCAAGTCCGCCGGCACGCTGTCATCGGCCAAGAGCTTCTCCACCCCCGCCCAGAGCGACTGCACCAGACGCAGCTTCGGGAGGCCGCGCAGCACCGCCGGTGCCGGGTTGGCGACGATGGCAATGTCGATGCGGCCGGCTTCGTCGGGCGTCGCCGGTGCGTCCAGCACCCAGCGCGCCTCGGGCAGACGAGCGGCGAGCGCGCGGTGCCAGTCGTCGCGCTCGTCGCGATCCCAGCGGCCGGTCAGCAGAATGGTCGGTTCGGTGATCGGGGCATCCATCGCGCCAGCATACCGAGCGAGCCTCGCGGCCTGGTTCACGGCGACAATCCGGCGGTGAATCCGACACCCCTCTTCCTGCCTTGCGCCAATGGCGTCGAGGCCCTCCTGGCCGACGAAGTTCGCGCCATCCTGGCCCCCGTCGCGCCGCGTGCGCTCGAGACGATCAACGCCGGACGCGGCGGCGTCGGCCTGCTGGGCAGCTCCGCGACCGCCATGCGGCTGCACCTGCACAGCCGGCTGGCCCAGCGCGTCTTGTGGCAGATCGCCGCCGGCCCCTACCGCGACGAGCAGGACCTCTACGCGCTAGCCATGGGCGTGCGCTGGGGCGACTGGATCACGCCGAAGAACTCGATCCGGGTCGACACCACGGCGATCCGCTCGCCGCTGCAGAGCCTGCACTTCGCCTCGCTGCGCATCAAGGACGCCGTCTGCGACGCGCTGCGCGCCAGCCACGGCGCGCGTCCGGACGTCGACCCGCGCCACCCCGATCTCAGCCTGGTCCTGCACCTGCACGAAGACCACGCCGCGCTCAGCATCGACCTGAGCGGCGAGGCCCTGTTCAAGCGCGGCTGGCGCGAGGCCAAGGGCGAGGCCCCGCTGAAGGAAACCCTCGCCGCGGCGATGCTGGCCGCCGCCGGCTGGCATGGCCGCGAGGAAGACGGCGACCTGCTCGACCCCTGCTGCGGCGCCGGCACCATCGCCATCGAGGCCGCCCAGATCGCCTGCGGCATCGCGCCCGGCCTGCAACGCAGCTTCGCCTTCGAGAAGCTGGCCCCCTTCCGCGCCGAGGCCGTCGCCTGGCAGCAGATGAAGACCGAAGCCCGCGAAGCCCGCCACGCGCCCGCCGTGGCGATCCATGCCGGCGACGTCTCCTTTCGCATGACCGACTTCGCGACCCGCAATGCCGAACGCGCCGGGGTCATGTCCGCCATCCAGTTCAAGACCGCCGACGCCCTGCAACGCCCCGCCCCGGGCCCGCGCGGCGTGCTGATCATGAACCCGCCCTATGGCGAGCGGATCGAGGCCAAGGGCAGCGGCTCGGGCGGCCGCCCGTCGCGCGAGAACGACCGCTGGCAGTCGGCCGAAGCCTGGGAACGCCCCGGCCAGCGCGACGACGCCGGTGCCCGCGAAGGCTTCGAAGGCGCCACCAACGCCGCCACCTTCTTCTCCTCCCTGGCGGCGCACTGGAAGCGCCAATACGGCGGCTGGACCGCCTGGGTCCTCAGCCCCGACGCCAAGCTCCCCAGCGCCATGCGCCTGAAGGAAAGCCGCCGCATCCCGATGTGGAACGGCCCGATCGAATGCCGGCTGTTCCGCTTCGACCTGGTGGCCGGGTCGATGCGGGAGAGCAAGCCGGCGTCGGGCTTGGGGCAAGTTGAGGTCGATGCGCAGGATTGAACCGCCACGCTCGATGGCCGACCGGCGACGCCGGATCCATTGCCGGCCGCGAGGTCAACAGCCGTCCAATCTCATATTGAGATAAGCTTCAGGGGGCTGATGAAACTCATCTCGAACAAGACGCTGCGCGAGTTCGCGGCCCGGCATCCAGACGCCGACGGCCCCCTGCAGGCATGGCGTCGACTGATCGAGCGGGGTGAGTTCGGCAGCTTTGCCCAATTGCGCGCCACGTTTGCGACCGTCGACAAGGTCGGGGAGCGCCACGTGTTCAATATCGGCGGCAACAAGTACCGACTGGTAGCCACCATCGCGTACGCCCCGCAACTCCTGTGGATCAAGGCTGTCATGACCCACGCTGAGTACGACCAAGGAGCCTGGAAATGAACGTGCAGGACATCTCGTCGCACTGGGTTGCGCTGCATGAGGCGCTGGGCGTCGGCGCGCCGCTGGTGGACGAAGCCGCCTACCTCGCCCTGCTCGCCCAGGTGGATGCGATGGTTGACGCCACCGGCGGCAACGATGCGCACCCGCTCTGGGGACTGATAGGCGTGGCGGGCGACCGCATCCGCGAGTTCGAGGCGCGTCATCATCCGTGGCCTGACACCAGCACACCCGCCCAGGTCCTGGCCAGCTTGATGCAGGACCACGGCCTGACCCAGGGCCAGTTGCCCGAAGTCGGCTCCCAGGGCGTGGTCAGCGAGGTGCTGGCCGGCAAGCGCAGCCTGAATCTCCGGCAGATCAAGGCGCTGGCGGCAAGGTTCAGTGTGCCGATGGACGTGTTCGTGGGGTGAACCTTCGCGCGGCGGAGGACGGCCTTGTCGCCATCGCTGCGCCGCGTCCCGTCGGCCGCCGACGCCCAGTCGGATGCAGTGGCGGAAGCGGTCGGTGGCGCTGAACATCGTGCCCGGGGCGATGCAGATGCGGCGTGCCAGGCAGGCCTGGGTCAGCGCCATCGCATCCAAGCCTCCCGGCAACTCGACCCACAGGATGAAGCCACCGGCCGGGTCGGTGACGCGGGTGCCCTTGGGGAAGCCGACACAGCCGCGCCACCCGGTCCCGGTATGCCGGTGCGGTCCAGCCGTTCCTGTGGCTGGTGGGGTGCACAGAGGGCTCACACGATGTGGCCCATGGATACCACCACCGCCCTCGTCGCCCTGCCGGCATCGACCCCGGCCACCGCCTGCCCTGCGCTGTCGCTGGCGCACGCGGCCCTTCATCGCCGCGAGGTCGCCGTCGGCGCGTCGCTGACGGTGCTGGCCGGGCGCCTGTGGATCACGCTGCACGGCGATCCGGATGACCACTTCGTCGCCGCCGGACAAGGCTGGACGGCCACGCGCGCCGGGCGCTGCGTCATCCAGGGTGACGCGGACGGTGCGGCCGCCAGCCTCTGGCGCTGGACGGCCTAGCGGTGCTGGCCGGGCGGCGCGGAGACAATCGCGCCTTTCCCCAACCGCCCATCCGCCCCGCCGCCGTGAAGCTCTCCCAACTGCTGTTCTCCCAAGGCTTCGGCCCGCGCCGCACCTGTGAAGGCCTGATCTGTTCGGGCGAGGTGCGCATCGGGGATGTCGTCGTCGACGACCCCTTCCACGAGGTCGATCCGGTCGGCCTGCGCTTTGTCGTCGAAGGCCAGGCCTGGACCTACCAGGAGAAGGCGCTGCTGGTGATGAACAAGCCCGCCGGCTACGAGTGTTCGCAGAAGCCCAAGCACCACCCGAGCATCTACAGCCTGCTGCCGGCGCCGCTGCGCCGTCGGGACGTGCAGACCATCGGCCGGCTGGACGAGGACACCACCGGCCTGCTGCTGTTCACCGACGACGGCAACCTGATCCACCGCTGGACCTCGCCCAAGCATGTGCTGGCCAAGGTCTACGAGGCCGGCTGCAAACATCCGGTGGACGAGCGCGCGATCCGCGATCTGCTGCACGGCGTCGTGCTGCACGACGATCCGCTGCCGGTGAAGGCGGCCGCCGCCGAGGCGACCGGGCCGTTCGAACATCCGCAGCACGGCACCTTGCACGGGCTGCGGCTGACGCTGACCGAAGGCAAGTACCACCAAGTCAAGCGCATGGTGGCCGCTGTCAGCAACCGGGTCGAGACCCTGCACCGCAGCACCTTCGGCGCCTACACCCTGCCGGCCGACCTGGCGCCGGGCCGCTGGCGCTGGATCACCAGCCCGACCGAGGTCCAGCCGGCGGCCTGAGCGCCGCTCAGGTGTTCATTCCGTCACGATTGCTTGCGTGGCTTGCAGCTTGCGGGCGTCCGCCAACTGGGTCGACGCCGCATCCAAACCGCTGAAGGCGGCCAGTTCGGCCTGCCGGCCGCGGCTGCGGACCAGCTCCAGCACCATCTCCCGGACGTCGGGCGACAGGTCCGGCCAGAGCGCCCGGGCATCGGCCACGAACTGGTCGAGCCGGGCGTCGGAAGCCGGCGCGGCAACAGGCGCTGCGACCGGCGTGACCACCGGGGCAGGCACGCTGCCCGGGCGACTGACCCGTTCGACACGGGGCGCTGAGCCGACACGCGCGGCTGGACTCGCCAGCACGGCGCTGGCCGCCAACATGCTCAGGGTGCCCATGACACCCCAGGCCATCGTCAACTTGTGGATCCGCTTGCTGCTCATCACCTTCACTCCATCCCGCATGACTGCCGGTTCGGAATGAAGTCTGCGCAAGCCGCCGCGCCAGCGGGTTGCAGGACGTGTCAGGCGTGACAGCCGCAGCCGCCATGCCCGCCGTCCCGGGTCACAGCTTCTTGATCGACTGGTCGAGCTTCTTCATCTCCATGCGCGACAGCGCCAGGTTGCCGTGGCGGCGGTCGATGGACAGGTAGAGGAAGACCTCGCGGTTGATGCCCAGCGGGCGGATCAGGTGGTACTGCTCGGTCAGGCTGATGAGGATGTCCTCGATCGACTGGTCGCCGAGGCCGACCGCCTTCATCGCCTTGAGCTTGGCCTGCACGACCTGCGTGTTGGCGGCCGAGGCGGCCTCGATGTCGAAGCTGCCGTTGCTGGTGGACTCGATCATCATGCCGCTGGTCGAGTCGACCAGGGCGGCGGCGATGAAGCCTTCCAGGTCGCGCAGCGGCTGGATGGTGCGGGAGTTCGTGTTGGCCATGTGGTTTCTGCCTGAATAGGGAGGGTGGGTCGGAGCCCCGACCGAGGCCGGCATCTCGTCGGGTTGCACCCATCGTAGGCAGCAAACGATTTCGGATCTTGACAATTGTCTGGTTTGAGACCGCCGATCCGTGCGGTCCTGCCACCTGGGACACCACCTGAATGTGGGGGACGGGGCAGGTTTCGGGACGCACTCACCCCAGCTCGATCACCCCGACATCTCCGCAATCAACCATGTCCTGAATCGCTTGCCGATGGGCATGCAGGACGGCGAGCACTTGCTCATTGCGGCAGTTGCCCAGCACCAGCCGGATCACGACGGGCGGTGCGCCGTGGTGTGCCGCAAGGTCCAAAAAATCGTCGTCCTTGGTGACGAGCACGAACCCGGACTCCGCGGCGTAGCGCCAGACGGCCCGGTCGTCTGCAGCGCCCAGCCCAGCGAGCGTCACCTGCGTCGAACCGGGATAGTCGAGCTGCAAGGCAGGCACGAGGCGGTGCGACAGGTTTTCGTCCAGCAACAGCTTCACGCGGCGCGCACCCAGGCGGTGTGACGCTCGCGATCAGCCGCGTAGGCCAATGCAGCCTGGATGTCTTCGGGCGCGAGTTGCGGAAAGTCCTCGATGATTTCTTCGGTCGACATGCCGCTGGCCAGCCAGGCCAGCACGTCGTGCACCGTGATGCGCAGGCCCCGGATGCACGGTTTGCCGCCGCGTTTGCCGGGTTCCAGCGTGATCCGATCGCGGTAGAGCGACATGGGTTTCCTCCGAATCAAAGCGTGTCTTGACTCTACCGCGCCAGCACCGCCTTCAACGCCACCCCCGTGTGCGTCCTGCTGCGCACCACCTGTTCGGGCGAGCCGGCCATCACGACCTGGCCGCCGCCGGTGCCGCCTTCGGGGCCGAGGTCGATGACCCAGTCGGCTTCGGCGATGACGTCGAGGTCGTGCTCGATCACCACCACGCTGTGGCCGGCGTCGACCAGGCGGTGCAGGACGCGGATCAGCTTCTCGACGTCGGCCATGTGCAGGCCCACGGTCGGCTCGTCCAGCACGTAGAGCGTGTGCGGCGCGCCGGGGCCGCGGCGCACCGTGGCGCGCGGGGTCGGGCCGTCGGCGGGGCCGGGGGGCAAGGGCAGTTCATCCCGGACCTTGCTGAGTTCGGTCACCAGCTTGATGCGCTGGGCCTCGCCGCCGGACAGCGTCGGCGAGGGCTGGCCCAGCGTCAGGTAGCCCAGGCCAACGTCCTGCAGCAGGCGCAGCGGGTGGGCGATGCTGGGCATGCTGGCGAAGAACTCGACGGCCTCGTCGACCTCCATGCGCAGCACGTCGCCGATGCTCTTGCCGCGCCAGGTGACGGCCAGCGTCTCGGGGTTGAAGCGGGCGCCGTGGCAGAGGTCGCAGGGCACCTTGACGTCGGGCAGGAAGGCCATCTCGATGGTGCGCATGCCCTGCCCTTCGCAGCCCGGGCAGCGGCCATTGCCGGTGTTGAAGCTGAAGCGGTTGGCGGCGTAGCCGCGCGCCTTGGCTTCGAGCGTCTCGGTGTAGAGCTTGCGGATGGTGTCCCAGAAGCCGATGTAGGTGGCCGGGCAGCTGCGCGGGGTCTTGCCGATCGGGGTCTGGTCGACCTCCAGCACGCGCTCGACGTTGCTCCAGCCTTCGACCGCCTCGCAGCCGGTCCAGGCGACCTTGGGCAGCGGCGCCTCGGCCGCCTTGCGGCCGGTGCCACGGGCGGTCACGGCCGCCTGCACATTGGCCAGCAGGACGTCGCGCGCCAGCGTGCTCTTGCCCGAGCCGGACACGCCGGTGACGGCCACCAGCCGGGCCAGCGGGACCTCGGCGTCGACGCTGCGCAGGTTGTGCAGCTTCGCGCCGCGCAGCGTCAGCACCGGCGTGTCGGCGTCGATGGTGCGACGCGGCTTGAGCGGGTGCTTGAGCGGCGCGTTGAGGTAGCGCCCGGTGATCGACTCGGGGTTGGCCTTGAGCTGCTCGGCGGTGCCCTCGGCCATGATGCGGCCGCCGCGTTTGCCGGCGCCCGGGCCGATGTCGATGATGTGGTCGGCGCGCCGGATGGTGTCCTCGTCGTGTTCGACCACCACCAGCGTGTTGCCCGAGGCGCCGAGCTTGTGCAGCGCGTCCAGCAGCACCTGGTTGTCGCGCGGGTGCAGGCCGATGGTCGGCTCGTCGAGCACGTAGCAGACGCCCTGCAGGTTGCTGCCGAGTTGGGCGGCCAGGCGGATGCGCTGGGCCTCGCCACCGGAGAGCGTCGGCGCGGCGCGGTCCAGCGTCAGGTAGCCCAGGCCGACCTCGTCGAGGAAGCCCAGGCGTGACTTGATCTCGCTGACGACATCGCGGGCGATCGCGGCCTCGCGGCCGTCGAGCTTCTGGCGCGTGACCCAGCGCGCCGCGTCGTTGACCGACAGCGCGGCCAGCGCCGCGATCGACTCGCCGCGAAAGCGCACCGAGCGCGACACCGGGTTGAGCCGCGCGCCGTGGCAGGCCGCGCAGGGCGTCGCCTCGGCGCCCTCCTCCAGCTCGATCTCGGGTTCGGCGAAGGTGCGCTCGCGGCCCTTGTTGTCGTCGTCCTGCAGGCTGTCGTCGAGCGCCTTGCGCTGCTCGCGCGTCAGCGTAAGGCCGGTGCCGACGCAGTCGGGGCACCAGCCGTGTTTGCTGTTGTAGGAAAACATGCGCGGGTCCAGCTCGGGGTAGCTGGTGCCGCATTGCGGGCAGGCACGCTTGATCGAGAAGACCTTGGCCCGGCCGATGCGCCCGGAGGTGCCCGCCGCCATCGCCGTCTTCAGGCCCTTGAGCGGCGTCAGCAGGTGCAGCACGCCCTTGCCGTGTTCCAGCGCCTCGGCCAGCTTGGCGCGCAGCAGGGCCTCGTTCTCGGGTTCGACCACCAGGTCGGCCACCGGCAGCTCGATGGTGTGTTCCTTGTAGCGGTCGAGCTTGGCACCCTTGCCGCCCCAGCCGTCGGTCGGCAGGAACTCGCCGTCGACCCGCAGATGGGTGTAGCCCTTGCCCTTGGCCCACTTGGCCAGGTCGGTGTAGACGCCCTTGCGGTTGACGACCAGCGGCGCCAGCAGGCCGATGTGCTGGCCGCGGTACTCTCGCAGCATCTGCGCAGCGATCGATTCGGGCGTCTGCGGCTGCACGGCCACCCACTCGTCGGGCACCGCGCCGGCCTTGTCGGGCAGGACATGGAAGTCGCTGCAGGCGGGGCAGTACTGGACGCCCAGCTTGACGTAGAGCAGGCGCAGGAAGTGCCAGACCTCGGTGGTGGTGGCGACCGTGCTCTTGCGCCCGCCGCGCGACAGGCGCTGCTCGATGGCCACGGTCGGCGGGATGCCGTAGACCGCGTCGACGTCGGGCCGGCCGGCCGGTTGCACGATGCTGCGGGCGTAGGCGTTGAGGCTCTCCAGATAGCGCCGCTGGCCCTCGTTGAACAGGATGTCGAAGGCCAGCGTGCTCTTGCCCGAGCCGGACACGCCGGTGACGACGCTGAACTTGCCGCGCGGGATGTCGACGCTGACGCCCTTGAGGTTGTGCTCGCGGGCGTTCACGATCTGGATCGCCTGGTCGCGCCGCGCCTTCAGCAGCGACTGCAGCGGGCGGCCTTCGGCGTCGGCCTGGGCGTCGCGCGCCTCTTCGGTCGACGCATAGGTGGCGCTCTTCTCGGCCACGCGCACGCCGCCGTGGCCGAGCATCTCCTCGTACTCGCGCAGGGCCCGGCCGGTGTGGCTGCTGGCGTGGGCGCGCAGGTCGGCCGGGGTGCCTTCGGCGACCAGCAGGCCGCCAGCGTCGCCACCTTCGGGGCCGAGGTCGATCAGCCAGTCGCTGGCCCGGATGACGTCGAGGTTGTGCTCGATCACCAGCAGGCTGTGACCGGCCTCCAGCAGCTTGCGGAAGGCCCGCATCAGCTTGGCGATGTCGTCGAAGTGCAGGCCGGTGGTCGGCTCGTCGAACAGGAAGAGCGTGCCCTTGCGGGCCAGCTTCTGGCGGCTGGCGGTGCTGTTGCGCGCCGCCTCGGCCAGGAAGCCGGCGAGCTTCAGGCGCTGCGCCTCGCCGCCGGACAGCGTCGGCACCGGCTGGCCGAGCTTGACGTAGTCCAGACCCACATCGGCCAGCGGCTGCAGCGCACGCACCACCTCGCGGTCGTCGGCAAACAGGCGCACGGCATCGGCGACGGTGAGTTCCAGCACATCGGAAATGCTCAGGTCGCGACCGGCCCGGGTCAGCCTGACCTCGCGGATCTCGGCCCGGTAGCGGGTGCCGTCGCAGTCCGGGCAACGCAGGTAGACGTCGCTCAGGAACTGCATCTCGACATGCTCGAAGCCCGAGCCGCCGCAGGTCGCACACCGGCCGTCGCCGGCGTTGAAGCTGAACATGCCGGCGGTGTAGTGGCGCTGCTGCGCAGCCGGCAGCGCGGCGAACAGCTCGCGCACGGCATCGAAGGCGCCGACAAAGCTGGCCGGGTTGGAGCGCGCGGTCTTGCCGATCGGGCTCTGGTCGACGAAGACGGCGTCGGACAGCCAGTCCGCGCCGAGCAGCCGGTCGTGTTCGCCGGGCGATTCGGTCGCCTGGCCGAAGTGGCGGGCCAGCGCCGGGTGCAGCACGTCCTGGATCAGCGTCGACTTGCCCGAGCCGCTGACGCCGGTGACGCAGACCAGGCGCTGCAGCGGGAACTCGATCGTCAGGTCGCGCAGGTTGTGTTCGCGCGCGCCTTCGAGGATCAGGCGCGGCGTGCTGTCCAGCACCGGCCGCGCCAGCCCCAGGCCGATGCTGCGGCGCGCACCCAGGTAGGCGCCGGTCAGCGTCTCGGCCGACTTGAGCTGTTCGGGCGTGCCGTCGAAGACGATGCGCCCGCCCTGCGTGCCGGGACCGGGGCCGAGGTCGATGACGCGGTCGGCCGCCAGCATCACCGCCGGGTCGTGTTCGACCACCACCAGCGTGTTGCCGGCATCGCGCAGGCGCAGCATCGCCTGGTTGATGCGGTGCATGTCGCGCGGGTGCAGGCCGATGCTGGGCTCGTCCAGCACGAACAGCGTGTTGACCAGCGAGGTGCCCAGCGCCGTCGTCAGGTTGATGCGCTGAACCTCGCCGCCCGACAGCGTGCGGCTCTGGCGGTCCAGCGACAGGTAGCCCAGGCCGACATCGCAGAGGTAGCGCAGCCGGGTGCGGACCTCGTCGAGCACGAGCTGCATCGCGGCATCGGCGGCGCCCTCGCCCGGCAGGTGCTGTGGCTCGGCGGCCAGTGCATCGGCGAAGCGGCGCAGGCGCTCGATCGGCACGGTCATCAGGTCATGCAGGCCCAGGCCGGGCAAGGCTTCGAGCTGCTCGCGCGTCCAGGCCACACCCTTGGGCATGAAGCGCTTCGCGGGCGACAGCACCGCGTCGGCCTGGGCCTTCGTGCCGATGCGCCACAGCAGCGACTCGGTCTTGAGCCGCGCACCGCCGCAGTCGCCGCAGGGCGTGTAGCTGCGGTACTTGGACAAGAGCACGCGGATGTGCATCTTGTAGGCCTTGCTTTCGAGGTACTCGAAGAAGCGCCGGATGCCGTACCACTGCTGGTTCCACTTGCCGTTCCAGTTCGGCGAACCCTCGATGACCCAGTCGCGCTGGGCCGCCGTCAGCTGGTTCCACGGCGTGTCGCGCGGCACGCCAGCGTCCCCGGCGTACTTGATCAGGTCGTCCTGGCATTCCTTCCAGGCGGGCGTCTGCAGCGGCTTGATGGCACCGCCACGCAAGGTCTTGCGCACGTCGGGGATGACCAGGCCGAAGTCCACCCCGATCACCCGGCCGAAGCCACGACAGGTCTCGCAGGCGCCGTAGGCCGAGTTGAACGAGAACATCGACGGCTGCGGCGCGCTGTAGCGGCGGTCGCTTTCCGGGCAATGCAGGCCCGCGCTGTAACGCCAGATCTCAGGCTCGGCAGGGGGGCTGTGGACAAGGTCCGAGCCGCCTTCCGCACCTGCCTCATTTTTGAGCACGTAGACATTGAAGCGGCCACCGCCACGTTTCAGCGCCGCCTCGATCGCCTCGACCACACGAACCTTCTCGGCGTTGCCCATGCGCAGCCGGTCGGCCACCACGTCCAGGCGCTTGCGTGGCCCCGCCGGCGTCGCGACCTCGCGTTCGGCCTGGATGCGGGTGTAGCCGCTGGCCGACAGCCACTGGGTGATCTCCTCGGTGGTCGTGCCGGCGGGCAGTTCGACCGGGAAGGTCAGCACCAGGCGCGGGTCGCCGGCCGCCGCCGCGCGGGCCTGCAGATCGCGCCAGATGCTCTGCGGATCGTCCTCGCGCACCGGCCGGGCGGTGTCGGCATCGTGCAGATGGGCGGCGCGGCCGAACAGCAGCTTGAGGTGGTCGTTCAGCTCGGTCATCGTGCCGACCGTGCTGCGGCTGGTGCGCACCGGGTTGGTCTGGTCGATGGCGATGGCCGGCGGCACACCTTCGACCGCGTCGACCGCCGGGCGGTCCATGCGGTCGAGGAACTGGCGGGCATAGGCCGAGAAGGTCTCGACGTAGCGGCGCTGGCCCTCGGCGTAGAGCGTGTCGAACACCAGGCTGGACTTGCCGGAGCCGCTCGGGCCGGTCACCACCGTCAGCTCGCCGGTGCGGATGTCCAGATCCAGGTTCTTGAGGTTGTGCTGGCGCGCGCCCCGGATGCGGATCAGGCCGGCGCGCGAGCCGGGAGCGGAAGCGGAAGAACCATTCGAACCAGGCATGAGAGGCTGCTTGCTCAAGGGGGAACCGAGCATTCTAGGAAGCCAGCCCCGTCCCTGCTGCCGCTGTCAGGCACGACCCGAGCCCTGTGTACAAGTCTGGGGACAAGCCTTGCGCGGGCTGTGCAAGACCGGGTGGATGAGCTGTGCGGACACGGTGGACAGAAACGGTCCGATGCGGTCGGAACGCATCCGTCGGTGGACAAAGGGCGATCGGCTTGTGGACAAGCTGGGGGCAGGCTGTGCAGGCGGCGGGACGGCGTGTGGACAAGCCGCTGGCGGTCGATCCACCTGTGGACAAGCCTGGGGGCAAGCGATGGACAGGCTGGGAACAAGGCGGGACAACCATGAAAAAGGCCACCCGACGGATGCCGGGTGGCCTTGGAAGGTCTGCGGGGTCCGTGGACGACCCCGAGACACGTCAGTCCGGCGGAGGGACGACGTCGATCTTCAGGCTGGCGTACCAGGCGGCCAGGTTGGCGATGTCCACATCGCTGAGCGGCCGGGCCATCACGTTCATGACCTCGTGGCGGCGGGCGCCGCTGCGGAAGGCCTTGAGCTGGGCGTCGAGGTAGATCGCCGGTTGACCGGCCAGATGGGGCGCGTCCGGCGTCTGGCCCATGCCGAGCGGACCGTGGCAGGTCGCGCACATGCCCGCCTTCTGCCGGCCGGCGACCGGGTCAGCGGCGAGCGCCGATCCGCTCGCCGCCGCCAGACCTGAGGCCAGGGCCAGGGTCGTCAGGGTCGCCGCAACAGCGTCCCGTCCTGCTTGAAACACCTTCATGCGGCGGTCCTTCCCCGGCGTCAGTTGCTGTAGCTGATGCGGTAGATCGCACCGGCGTAGTCGTCCGACACCAGCAGCGAGCCGTCCTTCCAGACCGCCACGTCGACCGGGCGGCCACGGTAGCTGCCGGTCTCGGCGTCGAGGAAGCCTTCCGCGAAGGTCTCCAGCGCGCCGGCCGTGCCGTCGGCCTTGATCGGCACGAACTGCACCAGACCGCCGGACGGCTTGGTGCGGTTCCACGAGCCGTGTGCCGCGATGAACACGCCGCCCTGGTACTTCGCCGGGAACTGCTTGCCGGTGTAGAAGTTCATGCCCAGCTGCGCCTGGTGGGCCGGCAGCTCGACCTGCGGCTTGGTCCACTGCGCCGGCGGCTGCATGCCCTTCAGGTCAGGCGCCGCGCCGGTGCCGGCGATCTGGGTGTTGTTGCCGTGGATGTAGGGATAGCCGAAGTGCTCGCCGCCCGCCTTGGTGATGCGGTTGAGTTCACCCGGGGGGATGTCGTCGCCCATGCCGTCGGTCTGGTTGTCGGTGAACCAGACCGTCTTGTCCTTCGGGTTGATGTCCATGCCCACCGAGTTGCGCACGCCCCTGGCGACCACCTCACGGCCGGAGCCGTCAAACGGGTTCAGCCGGATCATGCCGCCGATGCCGAGCTTCTCGAACTCGGCGATCTTCTCCTTGGGCTGCACGTTGAAAGGCTGACCCAGCGTGATGTGCAGCTTGCCGTCATCGCTGACCCGGCAGGTGCGCGCACCGTGGTTGAAGCTCTCATGCTCGGTGGGAATCAGCGCGCCCTGCGGCACCGCCTCGATCACCGCGACGTCCGGGCCTTCGTAGAAGAACTCGGCGGCCGGGAAGTTCAGGACCCGGTTGTGCTCGACGACGATCAGGAAGCCGTCCTTGGTCCAGCACACGCCGTTGGGCACCTTGAAGTTCAGGCCCGGGGCAAAGGACTTGACCTCGTCGGCGACACCGTCGCTGTTGCGGTCGGTGACGGCCCAGACGGACGTCTTGCGGGTGCCGACGAAGAGCATGTTGGTGCTGGGCGCCACCGCCATGTGACGGGCATCGGGCACGACCGCAAACAGCTCGATCTTGAAGCCCGGCGGCAGCTTCACCTTTTCCAGGTTCTTGCGGATCGCGTTGGCGTTGCGCCCTTCCTGGGCGACCACCGGCAGATTCAGATCGGTGGTGGCGACCTTGAACTGCTTCATCTTCTCGATGGTCTGGGCCTGCACGCCAGCTACGGCCAGCATGGCCGCCAGCGCAACCCCACCCACGGCAAACAAGGAACGGTGCTTCATGTCTGAGTCTCCACGGTTTGATCGTCGTTTCACGTGAAACCACTGCGTCCGACGTTCACGCAGCAGCCATCCGGCCGCCCCCGCCATCGGCGGCGGAGTTGCCTGAATCCCTGAAATCTGGAGAGCCGACCCGCACGTCCACAAGACGCGCCTGCCGGCAAACAGCGGCGCTAGCTGCGCGCGGCCATCGGCACCACCTGTGGCCGGGCGAGCGGCTGAACCTTCGCGACCACGGGTTCGTCGGCCTGCAGGTTGTCGATCTGGCGGCGCATGAAACGCATGCAGGTCACGCGCAGGAAGGACGCGAAGTTCGGCACCTCGCCGCGATGGGCCACGATCTCGTCGTGCAGCTGGACGATCAGCGCGTTGGTCGTGCGGTCCTCGGCGGCGGCCATCTCGGCCAAGGTGTCCCACACCATGTTCTCCAGCCGGATGCTGGTCAGCACACCGTGGATCCGGATGGTCCGGGTGCGCTGTTCATAGAGGATGGGATCAGCCTTGACGAAAAACTCGCACATGCGGAACTCCTGTCGTGTGCTTCCTGACACCGCTCCTGACTCCGCAGACCGGAGCTGCCGGGAGACCGTTACAGCGGAGTTTCTCCGCTGGTTTGCAGGCTCTGGTGATAGTTGGCTACCTACGCGGGAAGATCCCAAGCACACAGGTCGCCCAGGCGACAAGGTGACGCGCCCGCGCTGGGACAAGCGTTCGACACGGCCCTCATGCGGCCCTGATGTGGACCTGATGTGGACCTGATGCGACCCTAATGCAGCCATTGCCAGACCCGATCCCGCTCGGCCAGCGGGCATGAGATCCTTCTCTTGTTGCGAATCATTCTCAAGAAGACAGGAGTTCCACCATGGCCAAGTCGGCAACCTTCGGCGTCATGCACCTCGGCATTGCCTTTGGCGTCAGCTACGGACTGACCGGAAGTTGGCAGATCGCAGGCGCCATCACCGTGGTCGAGCCCATCGTCAACACGGTCGCGCACTATTTCTTCGACCGCTGGTGGGAAGGTCGCCAGCAGCCTCGCGAGGTTCGCATCGACGCGCCGTCACCCGGCTACGGGGCCTCGGTCAGCGCCTGATCGAGCCGGGTCAGCGGCACAACGCCTCAGGGTCGCGTCGCCTGTTCCAGGCGCGTCAGCCAGGTCATCGCGTGGACGCGGTCGGTGCCACACATCTCCAGGCCGGGTTGCAGGCCGGCGCAGACCGCCGGGCGCTCGGGCGAGCCGAAGAGGCGGCAACGCAGGTCCGCATCGAGCTGCACGCAGGGCACGCCGGCCGGCTTGCCGTCGGGCATGCCGGGGATGGCGCTGCTGATCGACGGTGCGGTGCAGCAGGCACCGCAGTGCGGTCGGCAGATGAAGACGGGCGGCGGCGTGGGCGGCATCGCCAAATGATAGGCAGGCCACCCTTCCGGTCGCCGGAGCGGCGCCCCGGGCGTGCCACACTGACGGCCCTCCGCGCCAGCCGATCGACTGCCATGAAGCACCCGCAATACAACCCCGCCCTGCCCAACGAGCCCCTCAGCGACGCCGAGGTCGACCAGCTCGACAGCCTGCTCGCCAAGGTCGACAGCGATGCCGTGCTCGATGTCGAATCGCTCGACGGCTACCTGACCGGCCTGCTGGTCAGCCCGCAGCTGCCGGCCTCGGACGTCTGGCTGTCGCGGATCTGGGGCGGCGACGAGGACAGCGAGCCGCCCTTCCCCAGCGGCAAGCAGACCAAGAAGGTGGTGCAACTCGCGCTGCGCATGATGGCCGGCACAGACCGCCAACTGCGCGGCGACATGTCGCGCTTCGAGCCCTGGTTCGGTGTGGCCGAGTCGGGCCCCGAAGAATGGGTCGATGCCCAGGTCTGGTGTGCCGGTTTCCTGCTGGCGCTGGACCTCTGCGCCGACCAGTGGCAACACGACTGGGACCTGCCCGAGGTGGCGCTGGCGCTGCGCCCGATCGTGCTGCTGGGCGGCGACGAGCTGGCGCCCGAGGACTCCGCCCTGGTCGCCACGCCGGCCCAGCGCGACGAGTGGAGCCGCCAGGTGCCGGACTCGATCGAGGCGCTGCTGCGCCACTGGCATCCGACAAGGCTGGACCCGGCCGTCGCCGCCGACCCGAGCGACGACGCGGCCGACGCCTGATCGCCGCACCGCCATCCGCCCGGCCATGGATGCGAGCACCGTCGAACACGCGCTGCGCCTGGTCGCCGGCTATGGCGATGCGGTGCGCGAGCAGGTCCGCACGCTGGCGCTGTCCGGCGGACTGCCTGAACGACTGGCCCGGCGCTACCCGGAACGCCACATCGTGCGCACCGACGCCGCGCTCTACGACTACACCCAGGCGCTCAAGTCACGCTTTCTGAAGAGTGCGCCGCCGCTGGCCAAGGTGGTCTACGCGGCCCGGCTGGACGTGATCCAGAACGCGCTCGGCACCCACACGACCATCGCCCGGGTGCAAGGCGGACAGCTCAAGGCCAAGCGCGAGATCCGCATTGCCGCGCTGTTCCGCGATGCGCCGCCCGAGTTCCTGAAGATGATCGTCGTGCACGAACTCGCCCACCTGCGCGAGCGTGAACACGACCGCGCCTTCTACGCGCTGTGTTGCCACATGGAGCCGGACTACCACCAGCTGGAGTTCGACCTGCGCCTGCACCTGATCGCGCTGGCGCTGGACAAGGCCGCTCCGCGCATCGCCTGATCCGGCGCCCTGGCGCTGTTTCACGTGGAACCGTGCAGGGCCTCCCGGGCGGCGCGGGTGACTTGTCCACAGGCCCTCCCTAAAATCGTGGGTTGTCCAAGCAGGTAGCCCAGATGCTCTATCCCCAGGAATTCGACGTGATCGTGGTCGGCGGCGGCCATGCCGGCACCGAGGCCGCGCTCGCCGCCGCGCGCATGGGCGCGAGCACCTTGCTGCTGACCCACAACATCGAGACGCTGGGCCAGATGAGCTGCAACCCGTCGATCGGCGGGATCGGCAAGGGTCACCTCGTCAAGGAAGTTGACGCGCTCGGCGGTGCGATGGCGGCGGCCACGGACGAGTCCGGCATCCAGTTCCGCATCCTGAACTCCAGCAAGGGCCCCGCCGTGCGGGCGACCCGGGCGCAGGCCGATCGCATCCTCTACAAGGCCGCCATCCGCCAGCGGCTGGAGAACCAGCCGAAGCTGTGGCTGTTCCAGCAAGCCGTCGATGACCTGATGGTGGAAGGCGACCGCGTCGTCGGCGCCGTCACCCAGGTCGGCATCCGCTTCCGCAGCCGCACCGTCGTGCTGACCGCCGGCACCTTCCTGGACGGCAAGATCCATGTCGGCCTGAACAACTACCCGGCCGGACGCGCCGGAGACCCGCCCGCCGTCAGCCTGTCGAGCCGGCTCAAGGAGCTGAAGCTGCCGCAAGGCCGCCTCAAGACCGGCACGCCGCCGCGCATCGACGGCCGCTCGATCGACTTCAGCCGCCTGACCGAACAACCCGGCGACCTGGACCCGGTGCCCGTCTTCAGCTTCCTCGGCCACGCCGGGCAGCACCCGCGCCAGGTGCCCTGCTGGATCACCCACACCAGCGAGCAGACACACGCCATCCTGCGCACCGGGTTCGACCGCAGCCCCATGTTCACTGGCGTGATCGAGGGCGTCGGCCCGCGCTACTGCCCCAGCATCGAAGACAAGATCAACCGCTTCGCCGACAAGGACAGCCACCAGATCTTCCTGGAGCCCGAAGGCCTGACGACGAACGAGTACTACCCGAACGGCATCTCGACCTCCCTGCCCTTCGACATCCAGCTCGCCGCCGTGCGCACCCTGCCGGGCCTGGAACACGCCCACATCCTGCGGCCCGGCTACGCCATCGAATACGACTACTTCGACCCGCGCGAGCTGAGCGCGAGCTTCGAGTCCAAGGCGATCGGCGGCCTGTTCTTCGCAGGCCAGATCAACGGCACGACCGGCTACGAAGAAGCCGCCGCCCAGGGCCTGCACGCCGGCGCCAACGCCGCTCTGCAGGCACGCGGCGACGGCCCGCTGACGCTGCGTCGTGATCAGGCCTACCTCGGTGTGCTGGTCGACGACCTGATCACCAAGGGCGTGACCGAGCCCTATCGCATGTTCACCAGCCGGGCCGAGTTCCGTCTGCAACTGCGCGAAGACAACGCCGATCTGCGCCTGACCGAGCTGGGCCGGCAGATCGGTCTGGTCGACGATCTGCGTTGGGAAGCCTTCAACCGCAAGCGCGACGCGCTGGCGCGCGAGACCGAGCGGCTGAAGTCGACCTGGGTGCACCCCGGCATCCTTGATGCGGCTCAGGCCGAGCGGCTGCTGGGCAAGGCCCTGGAGCGCGAATACAACCTGACCGACCTGCTGCGCCGGCCCGGCGTCGGCTACGACGCGGTCGCCGAAGTGGCCGCCCTCGCCCGCCCGCACACGGCGCCGGACGAGCGTGTTTCACGTGAAACGCTGATCGCCCGCCTCGGCACGACGCTGGCCGATGCGGTCATCGAGCAGCTGGAGATCGCGACCAAATACGCCGGCTACATCGACAAGCAAAACGACGAAGTCATGCGCGCCGCCCACTACGAACACCTGCGCCTGCCCGCCGAGCTGGACTACGCCCAGGTCACCGCCCTGTCCTTCGAGGTTCGCCAGAAGCTGGCCAAGCACCGGCCGGAGACGCTGGGCCAGGCCTCGCGGGTGTCGGGCATCACCCCGGCCGCGATCTCGCTGCTGCTGGTCCACCTGAAGAAGGGCAAGTACAAGGGCTTCGACAAGATGGTCGGCACCCCGGCAGAAACGGCCAGCGATGTCGGCTGATCGCACCCAGCTGCAGACCGGTGCCACGACGCTCGGCACACCGATCAGCGACGCACAAGCCGACACGCTGCTGGCCTATCTGGCGCTGCTGCAGCGCTGGAACGCGGTCTACAACCTGACCGCCATCCGCGACCCGCAGCAGATGCTGGTGCAGCACCTGCTCGACAGCCTGTCGGTGCTGGCGCCGCTGGACCGGCACCGCGCCACGCTCGGTGCCCCGGCGATCCGGCTGCTGGACGTCGGCTCCGGCGGCGGCCTGCCGGGCGTGGTCGTCGCCGTGCTGCGGCCGGACGTGGCCGTCACCTGCGTCGACACGGTCGGCAAGAAGGCGACCTTCATCCGCCAGGTGGCCGCCGAGCTGCGTCTGCCCAATCTGCAGGCCCGCCATGCCCGGGTCGAGGAACTGAAGGACCCGCCCTTCGACGTCATCACCGCCCGCGCCTTCGCCTCGCTGGCGGACCTGGTCCGGCTGACGCGCGCTCTGCTGGCGCCCGGCGCCTGCTGGATGGCGATGAAGGGCCAGCATCCGCAAACCGAGATCGACGCCTTGCCGGCCGATGTCACCGTGTTTCACGTGGAACCGCTGAAGGTCCCGCAGCTGGATGCCGAACGCTGCCTGATCTGGATGCGCCCGGCGACTGTTTGACGCAACAGTCGGCGCGCCGACGGTCCCACCGCATCGCTTGGGCTCGCGCGCGACGGATGCCGTGACAGGCATCTGCGGTACGCTCGATCGCCCCTGATCCACGGCCTTCCGAAAGACCTTCTCCATGCTCGGCATCGCGGACTTCGGCGCCTTTTGCGCCGCCATCGTCGTCTTCCTCGCCCTGCCCGGACCGGGCACCTTCGCGCTGCTGGGCGCCACCGGACAAGGCGGTTTCAAGGCCGGCAGCGCCGCGACCTTCGGCCTGATCGTCGGTGACCAGGTCCTGCTGTGGTTGGCCGTTGCGGGCGTTGCCGCGCTGATGGCCGCGACGCCCTGGCTGTTCGACGCGGTGCGCTGGGCCGGCGCCGCCTACCTGGCGTGGATCGGCTGGAAGCTGCTGGTCGCCAAGGAGGGCGAAGACGCCAGCCCCGTCAAGATCGCCCCCAGCCACTACTTCCGCCAGGCCCTGCTGATCACCCTGCTCAACCCCAAGGCCATCGTGTTCTACATGGCCTTCTTCCCGCTCTTCATCGACCCAGCCACCCACCTCGGCCTGCCGACCTTCGCGGCCATGGCCGTGACCATCGCGGTCATCACCGCGCTGTGGTGCCTGACCTTGTGTGCCTTCGCCGAACGCATCGCCGGGCACGTCCGGGCGCATCGCCGGCTGGCCCTGCTGCTGCAACGCGGCGCCGGTCTCTGCCTGATCGGCTTCGGCCTGCGCATGGTGCGCTGAGCCTCGTCCGTCCGCCCCTCGCCCCTCTGACCTTCCCCCACCGCTCCCAGACCGCGCACCCATGGCCCGTATCTTCTGCATCGCCAATCAAAAAGGTGGCGTCGGCAAGACGACCACCACCGTCAACCTCGCCGCCGGACTCGGTCAGATCGGCCAGCGCGTGCTGGTGATCGATCTTGACCCGCAGGGCAACGCGACCATGGGTTCAGGCGTCGACAAGCGCGGGCTGAAGGCCACCGTCTACGACGTGCTGCTGGGCAGCGTCAGCGTGCGCGACTCCCGCGTGCGCAGCGACAAGGCCGGCTATGACGTGCTGGGCGCCAACCGCGAGCTGGCCGGCGCCGAGATCGAGCTGGTCAACCTGGAGCAGCGCGACCGCCGCCTGAAAGTCGCGCTGACGCCCGCGCTGGACGACTACGACTTTGTGCTGATCGACTGCCCGCCCTCGCTGAGCCTGCTGACGCTCAACGGTCTGAACTGCGCCCACGGCGTGATCGTGCCGATGCAGTGCGAATACTTCGCGCTCGAAGGCCTGTCCGACCTGGTCAACACCATCAAGCAGGTGCACGCCAACCTCAACCGCGACCTGCAGCTGATCGGCCTGCTGCGGGTGATGTTCGACCCGCGCATCACGCTGCAGCAGCAGGTCAGCGACCAGCTCAAGGCGCACTTCGGCGACAAGGTCTTCAACAGCATGATCCCGCGCAACGTTCGCCTGGCCGAAGCGCCCAGCTACGGCCTGCCGGGCGTCGTGTTCGACCCGGCCTCGCGCGGCGCGCAGGCCTTCGTCGAGTTCGCGCAGGAGATGGTCGAGCGCGTCAAGGCGCTCTGACCAGGGTCGCCGGCTGGCCTCAGGCCAGCGCGCTGGCCGGCAAGCCGAAGCGCCAGATGCCCTCGGCGTCCCGGCTGCGCACCAGCCGGCCGGACAGCCACAGCGCGTGCAGGTGGGCGACCGACTCGCCCATCGCGAAGGTGGTCTGGTGCAGGTCCAGCGCCCGCTTGAACAGCACCGGCAGCACATCGGCGGCACTCTGCGGCGCGGCGGCGCAGGCCTCCATCACCTCGGCCAGGCGTTCCTCATGGTGGCCATGCAACTGGTCGATGCGCGCGTGCAGCCCGCGGAAGGGCTTGCCGTGCGAGGGCAGCACCAGCGTGTCGGCCGGCAGCGGACGCAGGCGGTCGAGCGATTCGAGGTAGAGCCGCAGCGGGTCGGCCTCGGGCTCCAGGTCGATCACGCTGACATTGGTCGAGATGCGCGGCAGCACCATGTCGCCGGAAATCATGAGGCCCAGCCCCGGCGCATGCAGGCTGATGTGCTCGGGCGCGTGGCCGTGGCCGGCGATGCAGTGCCACGCCTGGCCGCCGATCTCGATCACCTGAGCGTCCATCAGGCGCCGGAACTGGGTCGGCACCTTCGGCACCATCGAGCCGTAGTAGTTGCCCCGGGCGCGGACCTTGGCCTGGCGCTCCGGATCGTTCAGGCCATGCGAGGCGAAGAAGCGCGCCGCCGCCTCGCCACCATAACCGGTGGTCTGCTGGCTGGCCATGCGCGCGGCGTTCCAGTCGGTGCCGCTGATCCAGAGTCGGCAGTCATGCTCGGGCGTGGTCCAGCGCTCGCACAGCCAGTGCGCCAGCCCGATGTGGTCCGGGTGCATGTGGGTGACGATCACCCGCAGCACCGGCAGACCGTCCATCTGCTCGGCGAAGACCTGTTCCCAGGCGCGCTGGGTCGGGTCGTTGGTGATGCCGCAGTCGACCACCGTCCAGCCCTCGCGGCCGTCGAGCCGGTCACGCAGCAGCCACAGGTTGATGTGGTCCAGCGCGAAGGGCAGGCCCATGCGGATCCAGCGCACGCCGGGCGCCAGCGTGATCGCCTGGCCCGGTTCGGGGACGCTGTCGCCAAGGACGTAGTCGAGCTGGTGTTCGAGCGGATTGGCCATCGGGACTCCATCGCGTCGACCCGGTCAGCGGCCGGATCGCAAGGTTAGACTGGTGAACTTGACGTTTACGTCAACGGCAGTTTAACCAGCGCCTCTCACCTCCGACCGGACCGCGAGCCATGACCACCAGCCTTGCTGCTGCCACCCGGACCTTCACGATCTCCGAGCTGTCGGCCGAGTTCGACATCACGCCGCGCGCGATCCGCTTCTACGAGGACGTCGGCCTGCTCGAACCGGCCCGCGACGGCCGCAACCGCGTCTACACCCACCGCGACCGGACGCGGCTCAAGCTCACGCTGCGCGGCAAGCGCCTGGGGCTGAGCCTGCAGGAGATCAAGCAGCTGGTCGACATGTACGACTCGCCGGACGACACCCACCAGCAGCTGCAGGCCTTCCTCGGCATCTTGCGCCAGCACCGCAGCCAGCTGGAGCAGCAGCTGGAGGATCTGCAGGTGACGCTGGCCGAAATCGCCCAGCACGAGGACCGCTGCCTGCGCATGCTCGACGGCAAGTCCGGCGAGCTGAGCGACGCGATCGACTGATCGACTGATCGAGCCCCCACCGGAGACCCGCCCATGTCCGCCTTCCAGGCCGCCGACCCCGCCTACGCCGAACGCGTCGCAGAGTCCTTTGCCCGCCAGAGCGCCATGTCGACCATCGGCGCGCGCCTGGTCGCGGTGCGGCCCGGCGAGGTCGAGATCGAGCTGCCGCACGGCCCGGCGATCTGCCAGCAGCACGGCTTTGTGCACGCCGGCATCGTCTCCACCGCGCTCGATTCGGCCTGCGGCTATGCGGCGTCCAGCCTGATGCCGGCCGATGCGGGCGTGCTGACGATCGAGTTCAAGGTCAACCTGCTGGCGCCCGCGCGCGGACCGGTGATCCGCATGACCGGACGGGTCGTCAAGGCCGGCCGGACCATCAGCGTGGTCGAGGGACAGGCCGTGCAAGCACACCCGCGCGACCCGGCGCAGACCCAGGTCGTGGCCACCATGACGGCCACGGTGATGACCATCAGCGGCCGCGAGGACGTGCGCGGCTGATACCCGGAAGTGACCGCAGCGCCATGCGGCTGCGCAACAATTCTCGCCATGACCACCGAACTGCAAGAACTCTTCGACAGCAACCGCCACTGGGCCCGCAAGGTCGAGCAGCGGGAGCCCGGCTTCTTCTCGAAGCTGCTGGAACAGCAGACGCCGCAATACCTGTGGATCGGCTGCGCCGACAGCCGCGTGCCGGCCAACGAGCTGGTCGGGCTGCTGCCCGGCGAGCTGTTCGTGCACCGCAACGTCGCCAACGTGGTCGTGCACTCGGACATGAACGCGCTGTCGGTGATCCAGTTCGCCGTCGACGGGCTGAAGGTCCAGCACATCATCGTGGTCGGCCATTCCAACTGCGGCGGCGTGAAGGCCGCGCTCAACGACCTCCGCCTGGGCCTGGTCGACAACTGGATCCGCCACGTCAAGGACGTGCGCCACCTGCACCAGAACCTGCTGGACCGCATCGCGCCGGAGCTGCGCCTGAACGCGCTGGTCGAGCTCAACGTGCTGGAGCAGTCGCTCAACGTCTGCCACACCAGCGCCGTGCAGGACGCCTGGGCGCGCGGCCAGGAGGTCGTCGTGCACGGCTGGGTCTACGGCCTGCACAACGGTCTGCTGCAGGACCTGCGCATGACGGTCCGTCAGGGTGGCGATATCCAGCCGGCCTACGCTGCCGCCCTCGACGCGCTGACCGCCCGCTACGTCAGCGCGGATCCCGCGACCGCCGCCACCGCCGCACCCGCCGACCCGACGGCGGCGCAGAAAGCCGACTGATGTTCCCGCAACAGCTCAACGACAGCCGCGCCTTTGACATCGCCACCGCGTTGCTCGAAGGCTTCAACCGCCACTACCGGCTGTTCCGCGAGACCAGTGCCGAGGCCAAGGCCCGCTTCGAGGTGGCCGACTGGCATGGCCAGCAGCGCGCCCAGCGCGAGCGCATCGAGTTCTACGACATCCGGGTGCAGGAAGCGGCCGACCGGCTGCAGACCGAGTTCAAGGCCGGCACGCTGGCGATGGACGTCTGGCAGCAGATCAAGCTGCACTACATCGGCCTGCTGACCAACCACCACCAGCCCGAGCTGGCCGAGACCTTCTTCAACTCGGTCACCACCAAGATCCTGCACCGGGACTACTTCCACAACGACTTCATCTTCGTGCGCCCGGCCGTCAGCACCGAGTACATCGAGAACAACGAGCCCACCGCCAAGCCGACCTTCCGGGCCTGGTACCCGACCCGCGAGACGCTGCGCGAGACGCTCGCCCAGCTGGTGGGTGACTTCGACCTGCAGGGTCGCTGGGAGAACTTCGACCGCGACATCGACCACATCGACGCGGTCATGCGCCAGGAACTCGGCGACGAGCGCCTGCGCACCAACTTCCAGTTCCAGGTGCTGTCCTCGCTGTTCTTCCGCAACAAGGGCGCCTACATCGTCGGCAAGATCCTCAACGGCTACCGCGAGACGCCCTTCGCGCTGCCCATCCTGCACAACGCCACCGGCGAGTTCTACGTCGACGCCATGTTGCTCGGCGAGGACGACCTGCAGATGCTCTTCAGCTTCGCGCGGGCCTACTTCATGGTCGAGATGGAGGTGCCCTCGGCCTATGTGCAGTTCCTGCGCTCGATGATGCCGCGCAAGCCGCGCAGCGAGCTCTACAACGCGCTGGGCCTGCAAAAGCAGGGCAAGACGCTGTTCTTCCGCGACTTCCAGTTCCACCTGCGTCACAGCAGCGACCATTTCCGCATCGCGCCCGGCATCAAGGGCATGGTGATGCTGGTGTTCGACCTGCCGAGCTATCCCTTCGTCTTCAAGGTGATCAAGGACTACTACCCGCCGCAGAAGGACACCACGCGCGAGCTGATCAAGAGCAAGTACCTGCTGGTCAAGCAGCACGACCGGGTCGGGCGCATGGCCGACACGCTCGAGTTCAGCAACGTCGCCTTCCCGCGGGCCCGCTTCGAGCAGGAGCTGATCGACGAGATCCTGAAGTTCGCGCCCAGCCAGCTGGAGATCTCCGACCGCGACGGCGACGGCGAGCAGGAGGTCATCCTCAAGCACGTCTACATCGAGCGCCGCATGGTGCCGCTCAACATCTACCTGCAGGAGGCCGATCCGTCGCAGCTCGAACATGCGGTGATCGAGTACGGCAACGCGATCAAGGACCTGGTGGCGGCCAACATCTTCCCCGGCGACATGCTGTGGAAGAACTTCGGCGTGATGCGGCAGAACAAGGTCGTCTTCTACGACTACGACGAGATCGAATACATCACCGACTGCAACTTCCGCCGCGTGCCCGAGCCGCGCAACGAGGAAGACGAGATGTCCGGCGAGATCTGGTATCGGGTCGGTCCCAAGGACGTCTTCCCCGAGACCTTCGGCCCCTTCCTGCTGGGCAACCACGCGGTGCGCGCGGTCTTCCTCAAGCACCACGGCGACCTGCTCGATGCCGCCTTCTGGCAGGGCCACAAGGAACGCATCCTGGCCGGCCACGTGCACGACGTCTTCCCCTACGAACAAGACAAGCGCTTCGTCAGCCACCGCAACGGCGGCGCGCCGCGTGGCCCCAGCAGCAACAGCCTGGCGCAAGCCGGCCAATCGGCCGACTGATTCCGCCCAGGCCCACGGCCGCCAGGGCCGATCCACACGAGGTTCCTGCTATGTCCACTGCCATGTCCACCGCCACCGACCCCATCGTCATCGTCTCCGCCGCCCGCACGCCGATCGGCGGCCTGCTGGGTGACTTCGCCGGCCTGAGCGCCGCCGAACTCGGCGGTGTCGCCATTGCGGCGGCCGTGCAGCGCGCCGGCATCGACGGTGCCGCCGTCGACGAGGTCCTGATGGGCAACTGCCTGATGGCCGGACAGGGCCAGGCCCCCGCCCGCCAGGCCGCGCTGAAGGCCGGCCTGCCGCTGAGCGCCGGTGCGGTCACGCTCAGCAAGATGTGCGGCTCGGGCATGCGCGCCATGATGTTCGGCCACGACATGCTGGCTGCCGGCAGCGCCGACGTGGTCGTCGCCGGAGGCATGGAGAGCATGACCAACGCGCCCCACCTGATGTTCGCGCGCAAGGGCGTGAAGTACGGCGCGGCGCAGATGTTCGACCACATGGCCATGGACGGCCTCGAAGACGCCTACGAGCGCGGCAAGGCCATGGGCGTGTTCGCCGAGGCCTGCGTGGCGAAATACGGTTTCACCCGCGAGGCGCAGGACGGCTACGCCATCACCTCGACCACCCGCGCCAAGACCGCCAACGAGGACGGCAGCTTCGACTGGGAGATCGCGCCGGTGACAGTCAGCGGCCGCGGCGGCGAGACGCTGGTCCGCCACGACGAGCAGCCCGCCAAGGCCCGGCTCGACAAGATTGGCAGCCTGCGGCCGGCCTTCGTGAAGGACGGCACCATCACCGCCGCCAACGCCAGCAGCATCAGCGACGGCGCGGCCGCGCTGGTCCTGATGCGGGCCTCGACCGCCCAGGCGCGCGGCCTGCACCCGCTGGCTCGCATCGTGAGCCACGCGGTCCACGCCCAGGAGCCGGCCTGGTTCAGCACCGCCCCGGCCGGCGCCATCCGCAAGGCCCTCGCCAAGGCCGGCTGGAGCGCCGCTGACGTGCAGCTCTGGGAGGTCAACGAGGCCTTCGCCGCCGTCACCCTTGCCGCCATGGCCGACTTCGACCTGCCCCACGACATCGTCAACGTGCACGGCGGCGCCTGCGCCCTCGGCCACCCCATCGGCGCCTCCGGCGCCCGCATCGTCGTGACGCTGCTGGGCGCCCTCCGCAAACGCGGCCTGAGCCGCGGCATGGCCAGCCTGTGCATCGGCGGCGGCGAGGCGACGGCGCTGGCGCTTGAGATGTTGTGAACCTGGCGCGAACGTGACCCCCCTCGGCCTCCAGGACCTCGCCCTCTTCAGCCTGACCGTGCTGGTGCTCAACGCCACGCCTGGCGTGGACCTGCTGTTCACGATCACGCGCACGCTCAAGCACGGCGTGCGGGGTGGGCTGGCGGGGGCGGCGGGGATTTCGGCCGGGTGCGTGGTGCATGCGGTCGGCGCGGCCTTCGGGCTGGCGGCGCTGCTGGCGACGTCGGCGGCGGCGTTTGCGGTGCTCAAGTGGGCCGGTGCGGCCTACCTGCTGTGGCTGGGGTTCTCGGCCTGGCGGGCGGCCTGCCGGCAAGCAGTGGACCCGGCGCCCGTCGATGCGGCTTCTGCGGGGGCGTCGACCTCGGTCGCGGCCGAGTCGCCTGCCGCGATCTTCCGGCAGGGCTTGCTGACCAATGTGCTGAACCCCAAGGTCGCGATCTTCTTTCTTGCCCTGCTGCCGCAGTTCATCGCCGCCGAGGCGCCGCACAAGACCTGGGCCTTCCTGGCCCTGGGTGCCTGGTTTGTCCTGCAGAGCGCTGTGTTCCTGATCGCGCTGGTGCTGGCCGTCGCGCCGCTGCGGCGCTGGCGGCCGGGTGCGCTGCTGCGGCGCGCGCTCGATGGCCTGACTGGCCTGCTGTTCCTGGGCCTGGCCGCGCGGCTGGCGCTGACGACCCGGCCCTGATCCGTCCGACCGGACATCGCCCTTCCCCGAGACCTTTCCCGATGAGCCGTTACTGGAGTCCGCTGGTTCACACGCTGAGCCCCTATGTGCCGGGCGAGCAGCCGAAGATCGCGCAGCTCATCAAGCTCAACACCAACGAGCACCCGTGGCCGCCGAGCCCGAAGGTCGCCGAAGCGATCGCCGCCGAGCTGGCGGGCAGCACGGTGGATGAGGCCGGCGAGCGCCTGCGTCTGTACCCTGACCCGAGCGCCGCCGCGCTGCGCGCCACGCTGGCCGACGTGCATGGGCTGGACGCCGCCCAGGTCTTCGTCGGCAACGGCTCGGACGAGGTGCTGGCCCATGCCTTCCAGGCGCTGCTGAACCACCGCCGTGCGGACGGTTCGGCGCGACCGCTCCTCTACCCCGACATCACCTACAGCTTCTACCCGACCTACTGCCGGCTCTACGGCATCACGCCGCAGACCGTCGCCCTGGACGCGCACCTGCAGCTGCGGGTCGACGACCTGATCGACGCCGCCCGGACACATGACGCGGGCGGCGTGGTCTTCCCCAACCCCAACGCGCCGACCGGCTGCGGCGTGGCGCGTGCCGAGATCGAGCGCCTGTTGGTCGCCCTGCCCGACACGGTCGTCGTGGTCGACGAGGCCTATGTCGACTTCGGCGCCGAGTCGGCCGTGCCGCTGATCGCCGCGCACCCGAACCTGCTGGTGGTGCACACGCTGTCGAAGTCGCGCGCGCTGGCCGGCCTGCGGGTGGGTTACGCGCTGGGCCACGCCGAGCTGATCGACGCCCTGGTGCGGGTCAAGGACAGCTTCAACTCCTACCCGCTGGACCGCCTCGCACTGGTCGGCGCACAGGCCGCGCTGGCCGACTCCGACTGGTTCACGCGGGCCTGCCGCGCGGTCAGCGACAGCCGCGCCAAGCTGAGCGCCGAACTCGCCGCGCTGGGTTTTGACGTGCTGCCCTCGCAGGCCAACTTCGTCTTCGCGGCCCACCCGCGCCACGACGCCGCCACGCTCGCACGCGCCTTGCGCGAGCGGGCCATCCTGGTGCGCCATTTCAGCCGGCCCGAACGCATCGCCGACCGGCTGCGCATCACCATCGGCACGCCCGCGCAGTGCGACGCGCTGGTCGCGGCGCTGCGCGACATCCTCGGCCCACAGGGGTGACACCATGAGCAGTTCCCTTTCCTCGGCGCGCGCCTTGCGCACCCTCGTCATCGGCGCCTCGCGCGGCATCGGCCTGGCCTTGGCCCAACAGGCGGTCGGCGACGGCGATCAGGTCGTGGCCACCGCCCGCGACGACGACAGCCTGATGACGCTGGGCCAGCTCGGCGCACGCGCCATCAAGCTCGACGTCACCCAGCCCGCCAGCGTCGCGACGCTGGCCTGGCAGCTCGACGGGGCCGGCTTCGACCGCGTCTTCGTCAATGCCGGCGTGTTCGGCCCGCGCCTGCGCACGCTCGACAGCCCGTCGGTGGCCGACTTCGACGCCGTCATGCACGTCAACGTGCTGGGTCCGATGCAGGTCCTGCCGCAGCTGGTCGACGCGCTCGCGCCGGGTGCGCGGCTGTTGGTGATGAGCTCGGTGCTGGGTTCGATCGGCAGCCGGCAAGGTGCCAGCAGCTGGCTCTACAGCGCCTCCAAAGCGGCGCTGAACTCGGTGCTCAAGGACGTCGCGCTGGCCCTGGCCGACCGCGCCATCTGCATCGCCGCACACCCCGGCTGGGTCCGCACCGCGATGGGTGGCGCCGGCGGCACGCTCGATCCGGCCGAGAGCGCGGCCGATCTGCGTCGCCTGCTCGACGGCCTGAAGCCGGCCGACAACGGCGGGCTGTTCAACCACGACGGCACGCCGATGCCGTGGTGATCGACCGCCCCATCGATCCCCAGCCAGAACAACGACCAGACCGGAGACCCCGATGCTGCTGAGCGAAGACCACCGCGCCGTGCAGGACGCCGTGCGCGCCTACGTGCAGGACCAGATCGCGCCACATGCCGCGCAATGGGACCGCGACCACACCTTCCCCGCCGAGGCCTTGGCAGGCCTGGCAGCGCTGGGCTGCTACGGCGTCGCGGTGCCCACCGACTGGGACGGCGCCGGGCTGGACTACCTCGCGCTGGCGGTGATCCTCGAAGAGATTGCGGCCGGCGATGGCGGCACCTCCACCGTCATCAGCGTCAACAACTGCCCGGTCTGCTCGATCCTGATGGCCTTCGGCAATGAGGCCCAGAAGACGCAGTTCCTCAAGCCGCTGGCGCGCGGCGAGATGCTCGGCGCCTTCTGCCTGACCGAGCCGCACGTCGGCTCCGAGGCCGGTGGCCTGAAGACCACCGCCACGCGCGAGGGCGACGGCTATGTGCTCAACGGCGTCAAGCAGTTCATCACCAGCGGGAAACACGGCGACGTCGCGATCGTCATGGCCGTGACCGACAAGGCCGCCGGCAAGAAGGGCATCAGCGCCTTCCTCGTGCCCACGACCACGCCCGGCTACACGGTGGCGCGGCTCGAAGACAAGATGGGCCAGCACAGCAGCGACACCGCCCAGATCCTGTTCGAGAACTGCCACGTGCCGGCCGCCTATCGCATCGGCGACGAGGGCATGGGCCTGAAGATCGCGCTGTCGGGCCTGGAAGGCGGCCGCATCGGCATCGCCAGCCAGAGCGTGGGCATGGCCCGCGCCGCCTTCGAGGCCGCGCTGGCCTACAGCAAGGACCGCGTCGCCTTCGGCACAGCGATCTTCAACCACCAGGCCGTGCAGTTCCGCCTGGCCGACATGGCCACGCAGATCGAGGCCGCACGCCAGCTGATCTGGCACGCCGCCAGCCTGAAGGACGCCGGCCTGCCCTGCCTCAAGGAAGCGGCCATGGCCAAGCTGTTCGCCAGCGAAATGGCTGAACGGGTCTGCTCGGCCGCGATACAGACCTTCGGCGGCTACGGCTACGTCAGCGACTTCCCGGTCGAGCGCATCTACCGCGACGTGCGGGTCTGCCAGATCTACGAAGGCACCAGCGACGTGCAGCGCATCCTGATCGGTCGAGCGCTGGCCTGACGGCGCAGCCGACACGGGCCGCCCATTCAGAACCACCGCTCCTCGCACCGGTTCATCTCACCCGCCCGCAACGCCCGCCCGCGACATCCTGCATGCCACCCGGGCGGTCGGACACGGCGTATCCGACCGCCCGGCTCACGTCGGCAACAACAACGCCTCCACCACCTCCACCAATTCCATCGGCACGAAGGGCTTGGTGAGGTAGGCGGTGGCGCCGGCTTGTTCGCCGGTGGCACGTTCGCGGGCGCTGGACAGCGAGGTCAGCAGCAGCACGGGGATGTGGGCCCAGCGGGGTTGCGACTTCAGGGTGCGGCACAGCGCGTAGCCGTCGATGTCGCCGGGCAGCATGACGTCGAGCACGATCAGCTCGGGCAGGCCTTCGCGCAGGGTCAGCAGGCCACGGCGGGCGTCCGGGGCCTCGGTGATCACGTGGCCTTCGGGTTCGAGGCTCCAGCGAATCAGGCGGCGGATCGCCGCGACGTCTTCGATGACGAGGATGCGGGCCATCGGATCACGCGCCCAGGCTCAGGAAATCGCTGGTTGGCTGACCGGGTGGGCGCGGGGCCGAGGCACGCGGCAACCACAGCGTCACCGACGTGCCGGCGCCTTGATGGCTCGACAGCGCCAGCGTGCCGCCGAGCAGCTCGATGATCTCCTTGACGATGCTCATGCCCAGTCCGGTGCCGGCGATGCTGCCGGAGGCATCGGCGCGGTAGAAGCGTTCACTGACGCGCGCGAGCTGGTCGGCGGTCATGCCGATGCCCGCGTCGCGCACCTCGATGCCGATGCGCCCGGCCTGGCCGTCGAGCCCGGCCTCGCGCAGCAGCCGGACCCGCACGGCACCGCCCTCGGGCGAGTACTTGTAGGCGTTGGACAGCACGTTGACGAGCGCCTGGGTGAGCTTGTTGCGATCGACCCGGACCCAGACCGGCAGCGGCAGCAGGTCCACGCCCGGCGTGTCGCGTTCCTGCGGCGGCTTGAAGTCGTGCAGCACCTCGGGCAGCAGCAGGTTGAGGTCCAGGGTCTCGAGCACGAAGTCCTGGCCGCGCCGGGCCTCGATGCGGGCGAGGTCGAGCAGCTCGTTGATGATGGCGATCATCCGGGCGCTCTGGCGGTGGATGGTCTCCAGCACGTCGGCCTGCTTCTCGGGTGTCATCTTGCGGCGCAACAGCAGCTCGACGAAGCCGAAGATGCTGGCCATTGGCGTGCGCAGCTCGTGCGCGGCGGTCGACAGGAACTCGCTCTTCATCTGGTCGACCAGGCTCTCGTGCGTGACATCGCGCAGCGACAGCACCTGCGAGATCACCTGGCCGTCGCCCATGCGCAGGGCGACCTCCAGCGTGCGGCGGGCCGGGCGACGGGTCTCGATGCGATCCCGGGTCGGCAAGGCGACGCCGTCGGCAGCGGCCTCGGTCTGGCCGCTCAGGCGCATCGCCGAAAAGCCGCGCCAGCGCATCGGTGCGTCGACCAGGCTGTTGAGCAGCCGTTCGACCGCACGCTCGTCGGCGCCGAGCAGGTCGGTCTCGGGCTGGCCCGTCAGCAGCGTGAAGGCCGGGCTGACGTAGTTGACCTGGCCTTGCGCATTGAAGGAGACGAAGCCGTCGGCACTGAGCGCGAAGATGGCGTCGAGTTGCTCGCCGCGCTCGCGCAGCCGGCGCACCAGCTCGGAAATCATCAGCGAGATGGCGGCCAGATCGTCGGTTGCGGACGCCGCTGCCGCGGGCATGCCCGGCGTCAGGTCCTCCAGCACGCGGCGCAGAGCCTCCAGCGAAACGGCGGCTTGCTCACGCTGACCACGCACGCTGGCGGCGGCGCGGCCGAGCACCTCGAAGGTCTCGCGGAATTCCAGCGGTGCGTCTTCGGCACTCGGGATCGGCAGTGGCGCGCCGTCATGGCGCATGGCCTCGTCGAAGTCATGCACCCGGCTGAGCTTGCCCAACCAGCGCACCAGCGGCCAGCGGATCAGCAACATGCCGCCGACGACACCCAGCAGGCCCAGCGCCAGCGCGATGCGGGTCTGCTGCCACAGGCCCCCGGCGATGCGCTCGGCGGCAAAGCCCAGGCGCAGCACGCCGTAGTCGCGCCCGCCGACCCGGATCGGCATGTTGGTGTCGTAGAGACGGGCCTGAACGGTCGCCAGCAGCCAGGCCGGTGGCGGCACCGCCGGCGCGTCCGTGCGGGTTGCCTTGACGACGCCACCGACCAGGTCGATGAAGATGGCCTGGGCGAACGACGGGTGGTGCACCGCGCTTTCGAGCGTCCGGTGGATGGTGTCGTAGTCGCCGATCACGGCGCTGTCGGTGACGGCCGGCTGGATGACCGCGCTGAGCGCGTCCGCGCGCAGCTGGGCCTCTTCCAGCTCGACGCTGAGCTGGTAGCGGTAGAACAGCAGCAGCCCGATGGCGACGAAGCCCAGCAAGGTGACCGAATAGAGCGCGAAGACGCGCCCGACCAGGGAACGGGGCAGCAGGTGGATCGGCGGGCGCGTCACGACGGTGCGAGGCGCGAAGGTCAGCGCAGGCTGGGCGGTGCGTTGCGGTAGAAGTCGCGGTAGCCGGCGTATTCGCTGCCGTCCGAAGCGATGAAGTAGGCCTCCTCGCCCAGACCGACCTCAGCCGAGGCCTGGGTCAGCACGGCCCGGCCTTTGGGGTCGGCATGCATGCCGATGAAGGCGGCAGCCACCGCCTTCAGGACCTTGTCGGGCACCTTGGACGAGTGCATCAGCGCCAGATCGTGCAGCGGCTGCGACTGCCACAGGACGCGGAACTTGCGGCCCTCGCGCCGGGTGTAGCCCTCGGCCAGCTGCGAGTTGGCGCCGACGGCGGCGGCCTTGCCGCTGAAAAGCTGGCCAAAGGCGCCGTCCATGTTGCCGCCGAAGACGGTCTTGAACTCGACCTTGCGCGACATGAGCTGGGCGGCCGCGAACTTGTAGGCCACCAGCGCCTCGGGGCCGGGGAAGACCACCTCCTTGCCGGCGAGCTGGCTCAGGTCGGTGATCGGCGAGTCGGCCGGCACGAGGATCTGGCTGTGCACAGGCGGCGTCAGGCGGCGGCCGAAGACCTTCCAGCCCAGGCCTTCACGCTCGGGGCTGAACAGGTGGTTGCTGAAGATGAACTCGACCTCCTGCGCCAGCACATAGGCGGTCGTGTCCGCCGAGGTGCGCCCGATCTTGAGCTGCAGCTTCACGCCACTCTTCTGCGACACGTAGGTCATGATCGGATTCCAGTAGGCGGCGGTGACCGCGATGCCGTACTGGTTGACCGGCGAGAAGCGGTAGACATCGCCCTCTTGCGCCAGCGTCCGGGCCGGTGCACCGCCCAGCAGCGCCGCAGCCAGTAAGAGGCCGGCGCAGCGGCGCCAGGCAGACAGAAGGTTGCTCATGGGGGCTCCGGTGGGTGCCGTGGGCGCAGCGGGTGCAGGCCCCGGTTCAACCCTGCTTGGATTGTGCAATCGCCGCCATGGCCGACACCACATCCAGCAGGCGCATCGGGCTGTAGGGCTTGAGCAGGTAGTCGTCGGCGCCAGCGTCCATGCCGATCTGCATGTCGTTGCGGTGGCCGCGGGCGCTGACCAGCACCACCTTGGCGCGCGCGGTGCGCGGGTCGGCCTTCAGGCGCCGGCACAGGTCGAGGCCGTCCATGGTGCCGGGCATCATGATGTCGAGCAGCACCAGGTCGGGCTGGTGCACCAGCGCCGCATCCCAGCCCGCCTGGGCGTCGGGCGCTTCGTGCAGTTCGTGGTCATCCAGCCCCAGCGTCATCTGCATGAGCTTGCGGAGGTCGGCTTGATCTTCAACGATCAGGATCTTCATCGGACATCACCCGACCCGCCCGCGCGCCGACACGGCGCGCAACGACGGGAGACCATCCATTGGATGCCAAACGGCCGGCGCTGAAGTTGAGAAAACGCAGGTACTCACCCCTCAGTCACGGCGTTGGCGCCCGCCGGGGCGCCTGGGGCGGCATCAGGTCGTGGTGGCCTGGCGCACGGCGCGGTCCCACAGCGCCAGGCGCTCCTCGGCCTGCTCGCGCGGCAGCGTCGGCACGAAGGTGCGCTCGGCGCGCCAGTGGCCGGCCAGCTCGTCGGTGTCACGCCAGACCCCGGTGGCCAGGCCGGCAAGATAGGCCGCGCCCAGCGCCGTGGTCTCGATGACCTGGGGCCGCACCACCGGGATGCCGAGCAGGTCGGCCTGGAACTGCATCAGCAGGTTGTTGACGCAGGCGCCACCGTCGACCCGCAGCTCGGTCACCGCCGCGCCACCGCTGGCCTGGGCGTCGCGCGCCATGGCCTGCAGCAGGGCGGCGCTCTGGAAGGCGATCGACTCCAGCGCCGCGCGGGCGATGTGGGCGACCGTGCTGCCGCGTGTCAGACCGACGATGGCGCCGCGTGCCTGCGCGTCCCAGTAGGGCGCGCCCAGGCCGGTGAAGGCCGGCACGAACATCACACCGCCGGCATCGGGCACGCTCTCGGCCAGCGACTGGACCTCGCCGCTGCCCTGGATGGCGCGCAGGCCGTCGCGCAACCATTGCACGACGGCACCACCGATGAACACGCTGCCTTCCAGCGCGTACTGTGGGCCCCCAAGGCCGCCGCCCTGCGGCGCCGGCGGCGACGCGACCTGCGCCGCCGAGGTCGTCAGCAGCCCGTTGTGCGAGGGCTGGAACTGCCCGCCCGTGTGCATCAGCATGAAGCAGCCGGTGCCGTAGGTGTTCTTGGCCAGCCCGGCCTTGAAGCAGGCCTGGCCAAACAGGGCGCTCTGCTGGTCGCCAGCGATGCCCGCGATCGGCAGGGCGGCGCCGAACAGCGCCGGCTCGGTCTCGCCGTAGACGTGGCTGGACGGCAAGACCTGCGGCAGCAGGCTCTCGGGCACATCCAGATGACCCAGCAGCTCCGGGTCCCAGCGCTGCTGGCGGATGTCGAACAGCATCGTGCGCGAGGCGTTGGTGACGTCGGTGGCGTGGACCCGCCCGCCGGTCAGCTGCCACAGCAGCCAGCTGTCGACCGTGCCGAAGGCCAGCTCGCCCCGGCCGGCGGCCTCGCGCGCGCCCGCCACGTGGTCCAGGATCCAGGCGATCTTGGTGGCCGAGAAATAGGCGTCGACCTTCAGCCCGGTGCTGCGCTGGAAGACCTCGCCCAGCCCCTGTTGGCGCAGCCGGGCACAGGTCGGCTCGCCGCGCCGGTCCTGCCAGACGATGGCGTGGTGGATGGGCTGACCGGTGCGGCGGTTCCACACCAGCGTGGTCTCGCGCTGGTTGGTGATGCCGATGGCACGGATGTCGCGCGCCGCCAGACCGGCCTTGGCCAAAGCCTCGCGGGCGGTCTCGAGCTGGCTCTGCCAGATCTCGAACGGGTCGTGCTCGACCCAGCCGGGCTGCGGGTAGATCTGGCGGAACTCGCGCTGCGCCATCGCCACGATGTGGCCGTGCTCGTCGAAGACGATGCTGCGCGAGCTGGAGGTGCCCTGGTCGAGGGCGAGCAGGTAGGCCATGGCGGGCTCCGGGAGGTTCGTTCGGGTTCTGGGTTCGAGGTTCTGGGTTCGGCGTTCGTGTGCAGGCGCTCAGCCGGCGGCGACGACCAGCGGCACGTCCACCTCGGCCAGCAGCTGGGCGTAGGGCTCGGGCGGCGCGGCGTCGGTGTAGACCCGGTCCAGGTCGGACAGCCGCCCCAGCTCGACCATCGCCGGCCGGTTGAACTTGCTCGCGTCAACCGCCAGCCAGACCTCGCGCGACTGCGCCACGATGGCCTGCGAGACCTTGACCTCGCGGAAGTCGAAATCACGCAGCGTGCCGTCGGCCTCGATGCCGGAGATGCCGATCACCGCGATGTCGACCTTGAACTGGCGGATGAAGTCCACCGTCGCCTCGCCGATCAGGCCGCGGTCGCGGGCGCGCAGCAGGCCGCCGGTGACGATGACCTCGCAGTCCGGGTTGTCGGCCAGGATGCCGGCGACGTTCAGGTTGTTGGTGATGACGCGCAGCCCGCGGTGCTGCAGCAGCTCATGGGCGACCGCCTCGACGGTCGTGCCGATGTTCATGAACAGCGAGCTGCCCGCCGGCACCGCCTGCGCGATCGCCCGGGCGATGCGCTGCTTGCCGTCGGCATGCAGGGCCTGGCGCTGGCGGTAGGCGATGTTCTCGGTGGTCGAGCCCGGCAGGCGCACCCCGCCGTGGAAGCGCGACAGCAGGCCGGCCTCGGCCAGCAGCTTCACGTCGCGCCGGACGGTCTGCAGCGTCACCCCGAAACGCTCGGCCAGCGCCTCGACGGTGGCCGAGCCACGCGCACGCACCTCGGCCAGCAGCTCGGCCTGACGGGGGTTCGGATTCATGGGTCGCGAGCCTAGCCCAAGCTGAAACGAAGCCAGTTGCGGGTAATTCCGGTGATGACATGCCCGGCTTTCGCCGCTACAAAGAAAAAAAGCGAAAACAAACGAACATCAATCGAACATTCGAGCCTCAGCGATCAGTCCCCATCGCCCACCCATTCGCCGCCCCCCATCCACCGACCCGCCTCGCCGCATGCCCGCCACCGCCTCCCCGACCGCCCTTCCCCACAGCCCCGACGACAGCGCCGGCTGCGACGTGCTCGTGGTCGGCGGCGGCATCAACGGCTGCGGCATCGCCCGTGACCTGGCCGGGCGCGGCTGGCGCGTCACGCTGGTCGAGGCCGACGACCTGGCCGCGCACACCTCGTCCTCGTCGACCAAGCTGATCCACGGCGGGCTGCGCTACCTCGAGTACTACGAGTTCAATCTGGTCCGCAAGGCGCTGCAAGAACGCGAGGTGCTGCTGCGCAGCGCCCCGCACATCATGTGGCCGCTGCGCTTCGTGATGCCGCTGCAGCCCGATGGCAACCTGCTGCGGCCGGCCTGGCTGATCCGGCTGGGCTTGTTCCTCTACGACCACCTGGCGCGCCGCGAGGTCCTGCCCGGCTCGACCGGCGTCGACCTGCGCCAGCACCTGGTCGGCCAGCCGCTGCAGCCGCAGTACCGGCGCGGCTTCATCTACGCCGACGGCTGGGTCGACGACGCCCGGCTGGTGGTGCTCAACGCGCTGGACGCCCAGGCGCGGGGCGCGCAGATCTACACCCGCACCCGCTGCATCGGCGCCGAACGCGATGCCAGCGGCTGGAACGTCAGCCTGCAAGGCCCTGACGGCACGCGCCGCACGCTGCGCGCCCGCGCCCTGGTCAACGCGGCCGGGCCGTGGGCCGAAGCCTTCCTGCGCGGCGTCGCCCGCCCGGCCGGTGGCGAGACCCTGGCCACGCGCCACCTGCGCCTGGTCAAGGGCAGCCACATCGTGGTGCGCAGCCGCTTCGAGCACGACCCGGCCAACCCGCACGCCTACATCTTCCAGAACCCCGACAAGCGCATCATCTTCGCCATCCCCTACGAGCGCGACTACACGCTGATCGGCACCACCGACGTCGAACTGCCCGGCACCGACCCGGCCGGCGCGCGCATCGATGCCGACGAGATCGCCTACCTCTGCGCCCAGGCCAGCCACTACTTCCGCGAGCCGCTCACGCCGGCCGACGTGGTCTGGCAGTACAGCGGCGTGCGCCCGCTGCTGGACGACGAGTCGGGCGACGCATCGGCCGTCACGCGCGACTACCTGCTGGAGTCCAACCAGGACGCCGCGCCGCTGCTGAGCGTCTGGGGCGGCAAGATCACCACCTTCCGCAAGCTGGCCGAGGACGCCGCCGAGGACATCGGCCGCATGCTCGGCGAACGCCGCCCGGCCTGGACCCGCGAGGCCGCCCTGCCCGGCGGCGACCTGTCCGGCTGGATCGGCCCGGCGCAGCGCCCCGACACCGACTTCACCCGCTTCGTCCAAGCCGTGACGCAGCGCCATCCCTGGCTGGCGCCGACCCTGGCACACCGCCTGGCGCGTGCCTACGGCAGCCGGATCGACGACCTGATCGGCGACGCCGCCACGCTGGCCGACCTGGGCAACGAGATCGCGCCTGGGCTGCACGAGGCCGAACTGCGTTTCCTGCAGCGCACCGAATGGGCCGTCAGCGCGGACGACGTCCTGTGGCGCCGCTCCAAGCTCGGCCTGCACCTGAGCGCCGACCAGCGCGCGGCGGTGGCGGACTGGCTGGCGGCGCATCCTCACCGGCCCACGCAAGCCCGGTCCCCGAACTCCCCCGCATCCAGAAAGGCTGCCTGATGAAACTGGCGCTGGAGGGCATCACCCGCAAGGTTGGCCCATCCGAACACCTCTACGCGATGGACCTGCAGCCGCAGCCCGGCGCGGTCACCGTGCTGCTGGGCGCCACCCAGGCCGGCAAGACCAGCCTGATGCGCATCATGGCCGGCCTGGACGTGCCCACCACCGGACGCGTCACCGTCGACGGCCTGGACGTGACCGGCGTGCCGGTGCGCGAGCGCAATGTCGCGATGGTCTACCAGCAGTTCATCAACTACCCGTCGTTCACGGTCTACGACAACATCGCCTCGCCGCTGAAGCTGCGCGGCGAACAGGGCATCGACGCCCGGGTGCGCGAGATCGCCGCGCGGCTGCACATCGAGACCTTCCTGCCGCGCCTGCCCGCCGAGCTGTCGGGCGGCCAGCAGCAGCGTGTCGCGCTGGCCCGTGCGCTGGCCAAGAATGCGCCGCTGATGCTGCTCGACGAGCCGCTGGTCAACCTCGACTACAAGCTGCGCGAGGAGCTGCGCGAGGAACTCGGCGCGCTGTTCGCGGCCGGCGATTCCACCGTCGTCTACGCCACCACCGAACCCGGCGAAGCGCTGCTGCTGGGCGGCTGGACCGCCGTGATGGACGCTGGCGAGCTGCTGCAGTACGGCCCCACCGCCGACGTCTTCCACGCCCCGGCCTCGATCCGCGTGGCGCGTGCCTTCAGCGACCCGCCGATGAACCTGATCGCCGCCGAGGCACAGGACGGCGGCGTGCGACTGGCCGGCGGCGCGGTGCTGGCCCTGACGCTGCCGCGCAGCCTGCCGGCCGGTGTCGTGAACGGCCACGGCCATGCCGCCTCCGGCCATGCGCTGACCGTCGGCGTGCGCGCCAGCGCGCTGCGCATGCAGGCCCGGCCCGGCGACATCGCCATTCCCGGCCAGGTCGAGCTGGCCGAGCTGTCGGGCTCCGACACCTTCGTACACGTGGCCACGCTGGCCGGCGAGCTGGTCGCGCAGCTGACCGGCGTGCATGACTTCGAACTGGGCAGCGCGATCACGCTGCACCTGGACCCGCGCCAGATCCACGTCTTCGACGGCCGTGGCGAGCTGCTGCTCGCACCGCCGCGTCGCACCGTGCAAGGACATTGAGATGGCCCGCATCGACCTCGACCTGGCGCACAGCTACCGCCCCAATCCCTCGCAGGACAGCGACTACGCCCTGCTGCCGCTGACGATGCGCTTCGAGGACGGCGGCGCCTACGCGCTGCTCGGTCCTTCGGGCTGCGGCAAGACGACCATGCTCAACATCATGTCGGGCCTGCTGGTGCCCTCGCAGGGCCGCGTCACCTTCGACGGCGTCGACATGACCCGCGCCACGCCGCAGCAGCGCAACATCGCCCAGGTGTTCCAGTTCCCGGTCATCTACGACACGATGACCGTGGCCGAGAACCTCGCCTTCCCGCTGCGCAACCGGCGCGTTCCGGAAGACCGCATCCGCCAGCGCGTCGGCCAGATCGCCGAGATGCTGGAGATGAGCCACCAGCTGGACCAGCGCGCGGCCGGCCTCTCGGCCGACCAGAAGCAGAAGATCTCGCTGGGCCGCGGCCTGGTCCGCTCGGACGTCAGCGCGGTGCTGTTCGACGAGCCGCTGACCGTCATCGACCCGCACCTGAAGTGGCAGCTGCGGCGCAAGCTCAAGCAGATCCACCGCGAGCTCAAGCTCACGCTGATCTACGTCACGCACGACCAGGTCGAGGCGCTGACCTTTGCCGAGCAGGTCGTCGTCATGACACGCGGCCGGGTCGTGCAGCTGGGCTCGCCGGATGCGCTGTTCGAACGACCGGCGCACCGCTTCGTCGGTCACTTCATCGGCTCGCCGGGCATGAACTTCCTGCCGGTGCACAGCCTGGGCCGCAGCCTTCGGCTGGAGGCTCACGCGATGAGCCTGCCCGAGGACATCGCCACGCTGCCCGAGGGCGAGCTGCTGCTGGGCGTGCGGCCCGAATACCTGGTGCCCTGCGCCGCCAGCACGCCCGGCGCGGTGCCGGCCGAGGTGGTGCAGGTGCAGGACGTCGGCACCTGGTGGCTGGTCAGCGCGCGCATCGGCGCCCATGAGGTCAAGGTCCGCCTCGGCGCCGATGCCGAGGTGCCCGCACCCGGCCGACCGCTGTGGCTGCAGGTGCTGGGCCCGCACACCTGCTTCTACAACCAGAACGAGGCGCTCATCGCATGAACAAGCCCGTCAACCAGAAAGCCTGGTTCCTGATCCTGCCGGTGTTCCTGTGCGTCGCCTTCTCGGCGGTGCTGCCGTTGATGACGGTGGTGAACTACTCGGTGCAGGACATCATCTCGCCCGAGCGGCGCGTCTTCGTCGGCACCGAATGGTTTGCCGCCGTGATGCGTGACGAGGACCTGCATGCCGCGCTGTGGTGCCAGATGACCTACTCGCTGTCGGTGCTGGCCGTCGAGATCCCGCTGGGCATCGCGCTGGCGCTGTCGATGCCAGCACAGGGCTGGAAGGCCTCGGCCACGCTGGTGGTGGTGGCCCTGTCGCTGCTGATCCCGTGGAACGTGGTCGGCACCATCTGGCAGATCTACGGCCGCGCCGACATCGGCCTGCTCGGCGCGACGCTGCAGGGGCTGGGCTTCGACTACAGCTACACCGGCAACGCCACGCACGCCTGGGTCACAGTGCTGGTGATGGACGTCTGGCACTGGACGCCGCTGGTCGCGCTGCTGTGCTACGCCGGCCTGCGCTCCATCCCCGACGCCTACTACCAGGCTGCCCGCATCGACGGCGCCAGCAAGCTCGCGGTGTTCCGCTACATCCAGCTGCCCAAGATGCGTGGCGTGCTGATGATCGCGGTGCTGCTGCGCTTCATGGACAGCTTCATGATCTACACCGAGCCCTTCGTGCTGACCGGCGGCGGGCCGGGCAATGCCACCACCTTCCTGAGCCAGTACCTGACGCAGAAGGCGGTCGGCCAGTTCGACCTCGGCCCGGCCGCAGCCTTCTCGCTGATCTATTTCCTCATCATCTTGCTGCTGTGCTTCATCCTCTACAACTGGATGCAGCGGGTCGGCCAGGCCGAGAAGGAAGGCAGCCATGACTGAGCCACGCTTCCAGAAGCGGACGATCTTCCTGATCGCCTACATCGTCTTCGCCATCCTGCCGATCTACTGGATGACGATGATGTCCTTCAAGACCAACGAGGAGATCGTCTCGAGCTTCTCGCTCTGGCCGCAGCACTTCACCTGGGCCAACTACAAGACGATCTTCACCGACGTGTCCTGGTACTCGGGCTACATCAACAGCCTGATCTATGTCGCGATCAACACGGTGATCTCGGTGGGCGTGGCGCTGCCGGCCGCCTATGCCTTCAGCCGCTACAGTTTCCTGGGCGACAAGCACGTCTTCTTCTGGCTGCTGACCAACCGCATGACGCCGCCGGCGGTCTTCCTGCTGCCCTTCTTCCAGCTCTACACGACCGTCGGGCTGATGGACACGCACCTGGCGGTGGCGCTCGCGCACCTGGTCTTCAACGTGCCGCTGGCGGTGTGGATCCTGGAAGGCTTCATGAGCGGCATCCCGCGCGAGATCGACGAGACCGCCTACATCGACGGCTATTCCTTCCCGCGCTTCTTCGTCACCATCTTTCTGCCACTGATCAAGGCCGGGGTCGGCGTCGCAGCCTTCTTCTGCTTCATGTTCAGCTGGGTCGAGCTGCTGCTGGCGCGCACGCTGACCAGCGTCAACGCCAAGCCCATCGTCGCGACGATGACACGCACGGTCAGCGCCTCGGGCATGGACTGGGCCACGCTGGCCGCCGCCGGTGTCCTCACGATCGTGCCCGGCGCGATCGTCATCTGGTTCGTCCGCCACTACATCGCAAAAGGCTTTGCGATGGGTCGCGTCTGAAAGGAAACACGCCATGTTCGACTGGATGGCATGGACGCTCCCGGTGGCCGTCTTCTTCATCTGCATCGCCCTGATGCTGGTGGGCATGACGGTCTGGGAGATCCGCTCGCCCACGACCCTGCGCAAGGGCTTCCTGCCGATCGCCACGACCCGCGGCGACCGGCTGTTCATCGGGCTGCTCTGCGCGGCCTACATCAACCTCGTGTTCATCGGCCTGGCCGGGCGCATCGCCGGCTGGCTGGCCCTGGACCAGGAGCCCAGCATCTGGGTCAGCTTCGTCGCCTCGATGGCGGCCCTCGCGCTGATCATGCGGCGCGGCTGACGCGGCGCAAGCGCTGCGCCACCCGGCGTGGCCACGATTTCCACGGATCCGGCCCGACGCTTCCCCGGGGCCGTTCCTGATCAATGCAAGGGGAAGCGCTCCGAGGAGACAAGTCCATGTCCAGAACCATGAAGATGCGACACACCGCACTCGCGCTGGCCGCCGTGGCCGCGCTCGCCAGCCAGGCCGCACAGGCCGGCGAGGCCGAAGCCAAGAAGTGGGTCGACAGCGAGTTCCAGCCGTCGACCCTGAACAAAGACCAGCAGATGGCCGAGATGAAGTGGTTCATCGACGCCGCCAAGAAGCTGCAGGCCAAGGGCGTCAAGGAGATCTCGGTCGTCTCCGAGACCATCACCACGCACGAGTACGAGGCCAAGACGCTGGCCAAGGCCTTCGCCGAGATCACCGGCATCACCGTCAAGCACGACCTGATCCAGGAAGGCGACGTGGTCGAGAAGCTGCAGACCTCGATGCAGTCGGGCAAGTCGATCTACGACGGCTGGATCAGCGACTCCGACCTGATCGGCACCCACTACCGCTACGGCAAGATCCTCAACCTGACCGACTACATGAGCGGCGCGGGCAAGGAGTTCACCAACCCCGGCATCGACGTCAAGGACTTCATCGGTACCAAGTTCACGACCGCGCCGGACGGCAAGCTCTACCAGCTGCCCGACCAGCAGTTCGCCAACCTCTACTGGTTCCGCGCCGACCTGTTCGAGCGCAAGGACCTGAAGGACAAGTTCAAGGCCAAGTACGGCTATGACCTCGGTGTGCCGCTGAACTGGAGCGCCTACGAGGACATCGCCGAGTTCTTCACCAACGACGTGAAGACCATCGACGGCAAGGCCATCTATGGCCACATGGACTACGGCAAGAAGGACCCGTCGCTGGGCTGGCGCTTCACCGACGCCTGGCTGTCGATGGCCGGCACCGCCGACATCGGCGCGCCCAACGGCCTGCCGATCGACGAGTGGGGCATCCGCGTGGCCGACGACAAGTGCACCCCCGTGGGTGCCTCGGTCGCTCGCGGCGGCGCCACCAACTCGCCGGCCGCCGTCTACGCGCTGACCAAGTACGTCGACTGGATGAAGAAGTACGCGCCCAAGGAAGCCACCGGCATGACCTTCGGCGAGGCCGGCCCGGTCCCGGCACAAGGCCAGATCGCGCAGCAGATCTTCTGGTACACGGCCTTCACCGCCGACATGACCAAGCCGGGCCTGCCGGTGGTCAATGCCGACGGCACGCCGAAGTGGCGCATGGCCCCCGGCCCCAACGGTCCGTACTGGAAGCAGGGCATGCAAAACGGCTATCAGGACGTCGGCAGCTGGACCTTCTTCAAGGACCACGATGCCAACAAGACCGCCGCCGCCTGGCTCTACGCCCAGTTCGTCACCGCCAAGACCACCAGCCTGAAGAAGACCGTGGTCGGCCTGACGCCGATCCGCGAGTCCGACATCCAGAGCAAGGCCATGACCGACCTCGCGCCCAAGCTCGGTGGCCTGGTCGAGTTCTACCGCAGCCCGGCCCGCGTGGCCTGGTCGCCCACCGGCACCAACGTGCCCGACTACCCGAAGCTGGCGCAGCTGTGGTGGAAGAACGTGGCGCAGGCGGTCACCGGCGAGAAGACCCCGCAGGGTGCGATGGACACGCTGGCCGACGAGATGGATCAGGTCCTGACCCGTCTGGAGCGCGCCGGCATGGCCAAGTGCCCGCCCAAGATGAACGCCAAGGGCAGCCCCGACAAGTGGCTGAGCGACAAGGCCGCGCCGTGGAAGAAGCTGGCCAACGAGAAGCCCAAGGGCGAGACCATCGCCTATGACTCGCTGCTGAGCGCGTGGAAGGCCGGCAAGGCGCGCTGATCGTGCCCCGCCGGCGCTGCGAGGCGCCGGCCACCTCTCCGGGAAGGGTGGGCCCCGCCGCGTGCGGGGTCCTTCAGGCGGTCGGATGTCTCCCCGACCGCCTTTTTCATGGCCGCTTCATGGCCGCCCCTGAGCTGCGTCTCGGCCGCGCCGCACACGTCCCCCGGCGGCCCTCCGCTCAGTTCACCGAATGGATCATCTCCCGCACCCGCGGGTAGATCTGCTGGCGCCAGCGCCGGCCGCTGAAGACGCCGTAGTGGCCGACGCCGAGTTGCACGTGGTGGCTCTTGAGCCAGGGCTTGATGCCGGTGCACAGGTCGTGCGCGGCAACGGTCTGGCCGATGGCGCAGATGTCGTCGCGCTCGCCCTCGACGGTGAACAGCGCGCTGCGCCGGATCGCGCCGCAGTCGACCTTCTGGCCGTTCACGACCAGCTCGCCGCGCGCCAGCCGGTGGGTCTGGAAGACCTGCTCGACGGTCTCCAGGTAAAACTCGGCCGGCAGGTCGTTGACCGCGAAGTACTCGTCGTAGAAGGCCGCGGTCGCGTCCGCTGCCGCGTGGTCGCCGTCGCGCCGGTTGTCGTAGAGCTTGCGGAAGGCGTCGGCATGGCGCTGCGGGTTCATGCTCATGAAGGCGGTCAGCTGCAGGAAGCCCGGGTAGACCTCGCGGCCCGCGCCGGCATGTCGCCACGGCACCGGGTGGACCAGGTTCTTGGCGAACCACTCGATCGGCTTGCCGGTGGCCAGCACATTGACCTGGGTCGGGTTGATGCGCGTGTCGATCGGGCCGGCCATCAGCGTCAGGCTGTGCGGCTGGGCCGGGTGTTCACGCTGGGCCATCAGCGCGGCGGCGGCCAGCACCGGCACGCAAGGCTGGCAGACCGCCAGCACATGCACGCCCTCGCCCATCGCCGCGATGAAGTCGATGACGGTCTCGATGTACTCGGCCAGCCCGAACGGCCCTTCGGCCAGCGGCACGTCGCGGGCGTTGTGCCAGTCGGTGATGCAGACGTCGTGATCGGCCAGCAGCGTGCGCGCGGTGTCGGTCAGCAGGGTCGCGAAATGGCCCGACAGCGGCGCGACGACCAGCACGCGCGGCAGGGGCTTGCCGCCATCGCCGGCCTGCGCGAGGTCGGCACGGCGAAAGTGCAGCAGGCTGCCGAAGGCGCTGCGCCGAATCACGTGTTCGGTGACGGCCACCGCGCCGGGCGCGTCCACCGAGTTGGGGATCACGCCGGGCTCGGCGGGCAGCACGGCGTGGATGCCGTAGTCGGGCCTGCGATGGGTCAGGCGCAGCCGCGAGAAGACCTCGTGCGCAGCGGCGGCCGCGTACAGGCCGGGCGGTGCCGGCCAGGGTTGCAGATGCTGGGCGCTCCGGGCCAGCGCCTGCGACGTCCACGCAGCGGCCTGTTGCCAGGGACCGATGGCATCGGTGAGCGCCTGATAGGCGGCATAGAGCTGGTTCATGGACCGGAACAGGCAAGTTGCAGGCCAGTTTCAGCGTGGGGCTGGCCCGACATGGCACATCGATTGCGTCGGTCCCCTGAACGCAGGAGACCGCCCCATGCCCTCGAAGACCCCACGCAGCCGCGCCGCCGCCACCGCAGCTGCGGCCGCCCCGGCCATCGCCGGTGCACCCGGCACCACCCCCCGCACCACCTTGACGCTCAGCAGCCGGAACTACTCGTCCTGGTCGCTGCGCGGCTGGCTGATGTGCCGGTTTGCCGGCCTGAGCGTCGACGAAGTCATGCTGTCGCCGGACGACCCCGACGCCAAGGCCGAGATGCTGCTGCTGGCGCCGTCCATGCTGGTGCCTTGCCTGCGCCACGAGGGCGCGACGGTGTGGGACACGCTGGCGATCGCCGAATACCTGAACGAGGTCTGCCCCGACGCCGGCCTGCTGCCGGCCGACCGCGCCGCGCGGGCCCACTGCCGCGCCATCAGCGGCGAGATGCACTCGGGCTTCACCTCGCTGCGGTCGGCCCTGCCGATGAACCTCAAGGGCCGCTTCCCGGCCTACAAGGTCTGGAGCCGCGCGGCCACCGACATCGCGCGGGTGCTGCAGATCTGGCGCGAGTGCCTGGACCAGCATGGCGGCCCCTACCTCTTCGGCGCCACGCCAACCGTCGCCGATGCGATGTACGCGCCGGTGGTGACGCGCCTGCAGACCTATGACGTGAAGGTCGCCGACCCGGTCTGCGCGGCCTACTGCCGGACCATCCTGGCGCTGCCCGCGATGCAGGAATGGATCGCGGCGGCGCTAGCGGAGCCGGAGGCGATCGATGAGCTGGAGGTGGAGTTCTAGCCCCGCCACCCCCGGCGGCTCACGCCGCCTTGAGCCCCCAACCCTGCGCCGCCGGGATCTCGCAGACCGCATCGACGTCGATGGTCTTGAAGTCGGCCGGGCCGACGATCTCGAGGTATTCCATGTCGGGCGAGTAGTCGAACAGGTAGTGGCGCACGCCTGGGCGCTGGTGCACGCAGTCACCGGCGCTGACCAGCGTCTCCTGGTCCTCGTACATGAAGCGGGCCCAGCCGCGCAACATGATCACGATGTGGAAATCGGCCTCGTGGCGGTGCCAACCGGTGCCCTTCTCGGGTGCGTTGTGCGCCACGACGAGTTGCGCGAGCACCTTGCCGCCGGTCGCGGCTGCCACGCCGAGGTCGCGGTAGAGGAAGAAATCGCGCAGGCCGTCACCCCGGAACGTCGTGTCCATCGGCTTGACGTGGGAGAACAGCGTGTCGCCGGCAACGGCGCGGACCTTGTCGAGCATGGGAGCCTCCTGAGATGCAGGGCGGGTTGAAGAATGCTGCAGCGCGACATGCATGTTCCATTCCCTCGGCCTGCGGCCTGCCTGAACCTCGGCCCGGGGCCGGTCATACCCCGCTGGGTTGCACCTGGATACCCCCTGCACACACTCGCTTGCAGCCACACCCGTTTGGGGGATCAGTTGTGAGCGCCATTCACGTCCGGCAACAGACCTTCGACGCGGTTGCAGGAAGCGGCAGGCGCGGTCGGCTGCAAGCGGTCACGATCAGGTCCCAAACGCGAAAAACCTCACACAAAGAAGTCGCCCGTCGACCACCGGGCCAGGAGGCGCGTGCACCCCAGCCCATCCCCGGAGGAGAACCGATGAATGCCCTGATCCTGAGCCACCAGAAAACCCTGCTCCCCTTGCTGCAGGACATCCTGAACCCGATGTCCGCCATGGCCCAGGTGCGCTGCAGCGGTGCTGCGCCGCTGGACGCCGGCGAGCAGAGCCACCACGAACGACCGGACCTGGTCTTCGTCGACCTGGCCTGGTGCGGCATGTCGGCGGCGCCTGCGCTGCTGCGCGAACTCCGGCGCACGCTGCGCCGCGCGCCGCTGGTGCTGCTGGTGGATCGGCCGGAGGAGGTCACGCTGGCGCAGCTGGCCGACGTTCACGCCGACCTCTACATCGGCAAGTCGGTGGCGCCACGGGTGATGCGTCGCTCGCTGCGGCGCTGGTTCACGCCCACCGGCGAGGAGCCGCAAAGCCCGCCGGAGCGCAAGGGCCTGGACGTCAGCCCGAACCTGGAGAACGGCCCGCCGGTCGCTTGGCTGGACCTGCCCACCCTCTACACGCCGCTGGACATCTCGCTCGACGAGATCCAGCTGTTGGCCCAGCCGGTGCGGGTGGCGACGGCAGGTTCCGCCCGCGCCGCGTTGCCGCACTGACCGGTGGGTGGCGGGTGCGTCAGCCGGGGCCACCGGGTCCGCCGGGTCCACCGTTTTGGCGCTCGATGAAGAACTGCGCCAGCAGCCCTTGCACCCGCACCGAGAAGCGCGCGTAGAGGCCCCGCTCGACAAGTTCACGGGCACGGGCCACGTCGCCAGCTTGACAAAGCACCAGCACATCGGCGGCGGTCTCGTGGAAGGTCTGGTGGCTCAGCAACAGGCGCCGGAAGACGTCGTCGCCGCCATGCTTGCGCTTGGCATCGCCATGCAGCCAGCGGCCCAGGTCACAGCAGTCGTCGCGGCGGACGCGGGCGATGTCGAAGTTCTCGTCGCTGGCACCGTCCATGACCTGCAGCAGCCGACGTTTCCAGAGCTGATGGGCGCGGATCGCGCCGGCAAAGTCCAGCCCTTCGAAGACCGCCTGGCCCTGTTCATCGACCGACAGTTGACCCAGGTCGGTGAGCGGCGCCGGTTCGGTCAGCGGTGCCGGGCCGGTGGGTACGCCCAGGGCCTGCAGCTCACGCCGCCGCCGTTCATGCCGATCCAGCCGGCCAGACAGGCCCCTCAACCAATCCATCAGTGCCACGTCAAGCTCCCCTTCGTTGCCGGTCAGGGCCCGGTCGGGCCGTGCGGTGGCCGATGGTGCCTGCGGCATCTGAAGGAATGTCGAACAACGCCGGGCGACCTCAGCGCAGGCTGCGTGCCAGCAAGGCCGCCAGCGGCTCGGGCCGATGCAGCAGGTGGCCCTGGGCCAGCGTCACGCCCAGGCTGCGCAGCTCGTCGAGCGTGGCGGGGTGTTCGACAAACTCGGCCACGGTCGGCACGCCGATGACGCTGGCGACGTCGCAGAAGCTGCGCACCGCCGCCAGGTCCAGCGGGTCGTTGCCCAGTCCGCTGATGAACTGGCCGTCGATCTTGAGGTAGTCCACCGGCAGCGACTTCAGGTAGCCGAAGGACGAGGCCCCGGCGCCGAAATCATCCAGCGCGATGCGCACGCCACGCTGGCGCAACTCGGTGACAAACGCGGCCGCATCGAGCGGCCGGGTGATCGCGGCGGTCTCGGTGATTTCCAGGCAGAGGTGGGCGGCCAGGCCGGCATGGGCGTCGACCAGGGCCAGCACCCATCGATGGAAGGCACGATCGCTGACCGACTGTCCTGACACATTGACCGCCAGCAGGTCGCCCGGCCGCAGCCGGTCGTGCAGGCGCACCAGCAGGTCCAGCACGCTGCGCAGCACCCAGCGGTCGATCCGGCCGGCGCGGTGGAACCGTTCGGCCGCCGGCAGGAATGCGCCCGGCGTGATCAGTCCGCCCTGGCCGTCGGCCATGCGCAGCAGGACCTCGGCATGCAGCGGCGCGCGGCCGCCGTGCGCCTCAGCGCCATCGCCGCAGGCGGAAGGCTCACCGGCCACCACCGGCACGATGCGCTGTGCATGCAGCACCAGCGTGTGCTCGGGCAAGGCCTGCTCGTCCAGCGCCGCATCGATGCGGGCGGCCCACTGGGCCTCACCGCGCAGGGTCTGCAGATGCTGCTCATGGTCATCGGCCACGTGCACGCGGTTGCGCCCGGCCGCCTTGGCGCTCCTGCAGGCGCCGTCGGCGCTTTGCAGCAGGCTGGCGGTGTCGGTCCAGCGGGCATCGATGCCGACCAGCCCGATGCTCGCGCCGATGCGGAACCGCCGCTCGCCATGCACGAAGCGGAACTCGTCCATCTGCTCGCACAGCTGTTGCGCGAGCCGCAGACCCTGATCGATGCGGCAGTGTTCGAGGATGACCGCGAACTCGTCGCCACCCAGGCGCGCGAGCGTGTCGCGGCCGCGCACGGCGCGCTGCAGCAAGCTGGCGATCTGGCGCAAGAGTTCGTCGCCAGCGGCATGCCCGCTGCTGTCGTTGACGAGCTTGAACTCGTCCAGATCGATGAACAGCAGCGCATGCTGGCCGCCGGTGTCCCCGCTGTGGTCGAGCGCGCGCTGCAGGCGGTCCTCGAACTCGCTGCGGTTGACGAGACCGGTCAGCGCATCGTGGGTGGCGCGGTAGCGCATCTCGCCGGCCATGCGGCGCTGCGCGGTGACGTCGCGAAAGACCAGCACGACGCCGATCAGCCGGCCGTCGACGCCGCGCATCGGCGACGCGGCGTGCTCGATGCCGCAGGACTGCCCGTCCTGCGCCCGCAGCAGGCCATCGGAGCGCAGCGGCACCGGCTGGCCGTCGGCCAGGCAATGAAGAACCGGGTTGTCCAGCGGGTCGTGACGGGTCTCGTGGACGAGCTGGAAGACCCGCTCGACCGGCTGGCCCAGGGCCTGCGCACGCGGCCAGCCGGTCAGCGCCTCGGCCACCGGGTTGATGTCGTCGATGCGGCCCAGGGCATCGGTGGTGATGACGGCGTCGGCGATCGCATGCAGGGCCACCGACAGGCGCTCATGTTCGGCCTCCAGCCCGCGGGCCAGGCGCAGCCGCTCGGTGACGTCCTCGATCACCGCCATCGAGCGCAAGGGCCGACCGTCGCCGTCGCGTTCGAGCACGCTCGACAGGCGCACGTCGATCAGGCTGCCATCGCGCCGCACCATCTGGTAAGGCACGCCGTGGTTGCGGCCATCGCGGAAGAAGGCCGGCAGGACCTGCTCCAGCGCGAAGCGGCGTGAATCCGGCGCCAGGAAGTCCACCGACAGCCGGCCGATGACCTCCTCGCGCGCATAACCCAGGTGCGCCAGCCAGGCATCGCTGACGCTGAGCAAGCGCCCTTCGCCGTCGATGGACTGCAGCATCGCCGGCGTGCGGTCGTAGAGCGCCCGGAACTGCTGTTCCCGATCGGCCAGCGCCTGTCGGCCGAGCACCTCGTCGGTGATGTCGCGGCCGACCGAATGCAGCCACTCGACGCGACCGTCAGGGCCACGCAGCACCCGGTTCGTCCAAGACACCCAGCGCACGCGCCCATCGCGCAAGACGATGCGGTTCTCGCTGCGTTCGGTGCGGCCCTCGTCGCGGATCACGGCCAGGCGTCGTGCCACCTCGTCACGGTCCTGCGGCGGCACCTGGTCCAGCAGACAACGCCCCAGCAACGCCTCGCGCGGCAGGCCATAGAGCGCCGCATAGGCGGGGTTGACGTAGCCGCGCACGAAGTCATCCGGTCGAGCGAGGGAGATCGCTTCGACCTGGTCCTCGACCAGGGTGCGCCAGCGCGCTGGCTCGATCCGTTCGTTCGGATCGACATCGCCCAGATGGGCGGAAAGGGTCACGAAAGGCGGCACGGCGACAACGAGGGCGGCACGAAACGGCGTGGGCGGGCAATCAATGTAGTCAGACCCGGGCCGCGTGGCGCACCCCGGCCATCAATCGTTTGCAACCCGACACAAATCCACGCCCCACGGTGGCGCGCGCGCCGCGTGGTGCGGTCTTGCGGGAAGCGGGACGGACGGTCTGGCGCCTACGATCGTCGCCATGACGACGCAGAACCTCTCCTTCCTGATCGGCCTGGACGGCGGCGGCAGCGGCACCCGGGCCCGCCTGAGCGCGCGCGACGGCCGCCTGCTGGGCGACGGCATGGCCGGCCCTTCGGCGCTCGGGCAAGGCAGCGCGCAGGCCTGGCGCCACATCGGCGAGGCGGTGGCTGCGGCCTTCGCGGCGGCCGGCATGGCCGCCGCACGGCCGGCCGACTGCGCGCTCGGCCTGGGTCTGTCGGGCGCCGAGAACCCGGGCTGGGTCGCGGACTTCCATGCCGCCGATCCGGGCTGGGGCCGTGTCGTGCTGGACAGCGACGGCGCGGCGGCGGTGCTGGGCGCCCACGGCGGCCGGCCCGGCGCGCTGCTGGCCATCGGCACCGGCAGCATCGGCGTGGCCCGCCATGCCGACGGCAGCCGGCACATGGTCAGCGGCTGGGGCTGGCAGATCGGCGACGAGGCCGGCGGCGCCTGGTTCGGCCAGCAGGCGGTGCGGCTGGCGCAGCGCGCGATGGACGGCCGCGCGCCAGCCGGCGCGCTGGTGCAGGCGGTCTGGCAAGGCTGCGGCGCGACCCGCGCCACCTTGCTGGACTGGTGCGCGGCGGCCGGCCAGACGGGCTATGCCGAACTGGCGCCGCTGGTCTTCGAACAGGCCGGCCATGACCCGGCCGCCGCTGCGCTGGTCGAGCAGGCCGTGCACCACGCCCGCGCCATCGTGCGGGCGATGGACCCGTCCGGCGCCCTGCCGCTGGTGATCGCCGGCAGCATCGGCCGGCAGCTCGCCCGGCGCATCGCCACCGGGCTGACGCAGGCCGTGGTGGAGCCGGTCGGCGACGCCTGTGACGGCGCGCTGCACCTGATCCGCACGGCGCTGCAGGAGAACGCCCGATGAGCCACGCGCTGGAGCATCTGGACGGCGACATCCTGACCCCCGGCGGCCTGCTGCGCGGGCGGATCGCCTGGCGCGACGGTCACATCGCGGCGATCACCGGCCAGCCGGTCGACGCGCCGGCCGGAGATGCCCCGCTGATCCTGCCCGGCTTCGTCGACCTGCACGTGCACGGCGGCGGTGGCCACGACGTGATGGACGGCGCCAACCATGCGGACGCCGCCGCCGAGATCGCCCGCTGCCACGCCCGCCATGGCACCACCGCGCTGCTGGCCACCACGATGACCGCACCGATGGACGAGATCCGCGCCGCGCTGATCGCCCTGGCGCCGCATGTGCGCCAGCGTCCGGCCGGTGGCGCGCGGATCCTCGGCGTGCACCTCGAAGGCCCCTACATCAGCCCCGGCCGGCTGGGTGCGCAACCGGACTTCGCCAGGGCGCTGACGCTGGCCGAGGTGCGCGAGCTGCACGCGCTGGCGCCGCTGGTGACGATCACGCTGGCGCCCGAGGTCGACGGTCACCTGGACCTGATCGCAGCGCTGCGCGCGGCCGGTCACCGCGTCCAGCTCGGCCACAGCAACGCCCGCTACGAGGACGGCGTGGCGGCGCTGCGCTGCGGCGCGGTCAGCTTCACCCACCTGTTCAACGCGATGAGCGCGCTGCACCACCGCGAACCCGGCCTGGTCGGCGCGGCACTGGCGCACGCGGCGCACGCCGAGATCATCCCGGACCTGCTGCATGTGCATCCCGGCGCGATCCACGCGGCGCGGCGTGCCATCCCGGGCCTGTACTGCGTCAGCGACGCCACCGCCGCCACCGGCATGCCCGACGGCGACTTCCGGCTCGGCCGCCACACCGTGCGCAAGTGCGAAGGCGGCGTGCGCCTGGCCGACGGCACGCTGGCCGGCAGCGCGCTGACGCTGGACCAGGCGCTGCGCAACCTCGTCGCCATTGGCCTGCCGCTGGTTGAGGCCTCGATGCGTGTCTCGACCCACGCGGCCGACCTGATCGGCCGACCCGACCTGGGCCGGCTGGCCGTCGGCGCCTGCGCCGACCTGGTCGTGCTCGACCCGCAGCCGCTGACGGTGCAACAGGTGCTGATCGGCGGCCGAACGCCCTGAACAAGCCGGTCAACGGCTGCCCGATGTCACCCCAGCGACAGACTGACGTGGCCGGAGACCCGTCGCTAGGGTATCCATGGGCACGAACGGTCGTGCCGGCCTCCTAGCATCGTGTCTCACATTTGCAGGTCGCTTGTCCAAGACGGAAAGCCGGCCGCGCCCGTTCCACGGACCGTTCCACAGGAGACATGACATGACCCAGCCCGCACAACCGCGTCGCCGATTTCTCCGCAATGCCTCGGCCGGTGCCATCGGCGCCGGCGCGCTCGCCGCGCCGATGATCTCGCGCGCACAGACCACCACGCTGCGCTTCCAGAGCACCTGGCCGGCCAAGGACATCTTCCACGAGTACGCCAACGACTTCGCCAAGAAGGTCAACGACATGGCCGGCGGCCGCCTCAAGATCGAGGTGCTGCCCTCGGGCTCGGTCGTGCCGGCCTTCCAGCTGCTGGACGCCGTCAACAAGGGCACCCTCGACGGCGGCCACGGCGTCGTCGCCTACCACTACGGCAAGCAGTCGGCGCTGGCGCTGTGGGGCTCGGGCCCGGCCTTCGGCATGGACCCGAACATGGTCCTGGCCTGGCACAACTACGGCGGCGGCAAGGCCCTGCTGGAAGAGATCTACAAGTCCATCAACATGGACGTGGTCTCCTACCTGTACGGCCCGATGCCGACCCAGCCGCTGGGCTGGTTCAAGAAGCCGGTGGCCAAGGTCGCTGACATGAAGGGCCTGAAGTTCCGCACCGTCGGCCTGGCGGTCGACGTGTTCACCGAACTGGGCACCGCCGTCAACCCGCTGCCCGGCGGCGAGATCGTGCCGGCGCTGGACCGTGGCCTGATCGACGCGGCCGAGTTCAACAACGCGACCTCTGATCGCATCCTGGGCTTCCCCGACGTGGCCAAGAACTGCATGCTGCAGAGCTTCCACCAGAGCGGCGAGCAGTTCGAGATCCTGTTCAACAAGGCCAAGTACGACGCCCTGCCCGCCGAGCTGCGCGCCATCATCGACTACGCCGTGCAGGCCGGCAGCGCCGACATGAGCTGGAAGGCGATCCAGCGCAACTCGCAGGACTACATCGAGCTGAAGAAGGCCGGCATCAAGTTCTACAAGACGCCCGACGCCATCCTCAAGGCCCAGCTCGACGCCTGGGACAAGGTCATCGCCAAGAAGGGCGCCGAGAACCCGCTGTTCAAAAAGGTGCTCGACAGCCAGCGCGAGTTTGCTCAGCGCGCCGGCCAATGGCAGAACGACTACATGGTCGACTTCAAGATGGCCTGGAACCGCTACTTCGGCGCCAAGAAGGCCTGATGTCCGGGCGGCCTGCGCGCCGCCGGACCGACCACTGAACGAAACACAAGCGCCTGCTCCGTGCAGGCGCTTGTCTGTTTGAGCCCCGACCGACGGGGCCGCTTACCGAGGGGTGTCACGCATGCAAAGCCTGCTGTTGCTGGTCGACCGGATGTCGACCTGGCTGGGCCAGCTGTTCGCCTGGTCCATCGTTGCGCTGACCGGGTTAATCACCTGGGAAGTGTTCTCCCGCTATGTCTTCAACCACCCGCACGCCTGGGCGCTGGACGCGCAGATCATGCTGTACGGCACGCTGTTCATGATGGGCGGCGCCTACACGCTGGCCAAGAACAACCATGTGCGCGGCGACGTGCTCTACGGCTTCTTCATGCCACGCACGCAGGCCACCGTGGACCTGGTGCTCTACGTGCTGTTCTTCCTGCCGGGCATCTTCGCGCTGACCTGGGCGGGCTGGAACTTCGCCCACGAGTCGCTCGCCATCCGCGAGCAGACCTTCTCGGCCGAGCCGCTGCCGCTCTACCCCTTCAAGTTCATCATCCCGCTGGCTGGCGCCATGCTGCTGTTGCAGGGCGTCGTGGAGATCGTGCGCTGCGTGCGCTGCATCCGTGACGGCGAGTGGCCCTCGCGCGAGCAGGACGTCGAAGAGGTCGACGTCGACAAGCTCAAGCAGATGGTCCATGTGAAGGACGAGGACATCATCGCCCTCGACAAGTACATCAAGCCGCCGAAGGACGCGTCATGAAGATCCGCAAGGAACTCTGGTTCGGCTTCATCCTGATGGGGCTGATCATCCTGGGCGCACTGACCATGCTGGTCAGCGCCGACAAGATCAGCAATGGCCACATCGGCCTGCTGATGCTCTCGCTGGTGGTCGTGGCCATCATGCTGGGCTTCCCCACGGCGTTCACGCTGATGGGCATGGGCATGATCTTCACGTGGATCGCCTACGAGCGCGACACCGACAAGACCCTCACGCTGATGGTGCAGAGCGCCTTCAAGGTGATGGGCAACGACGTGCTCATCTCGATCCCGCTGTTCGTGTTCATGGGCTATCTGGTCGAACGCGCCAACCTGATCGACAAGCTGTTCCGCAGCCTGCACCTGGCCCTGGCGCGGGTGCCGGGATCGCTGGCCGTGGCCACGCTGTTCACCTGCGCGGTGTTCGCCACCGCCACCGGCATCGTCGGTGCGGTCGTCACGCTGATGGGCCTGCTGGCGCTGCCGCAGATGCTGCGCGCTGGCTACGACGTGCGGCTGTCGGCCGGTGCCATCACGGCCGGCGGCTGCCTGGGCATCCTGATCCCGCCGAGCGTCATGCTGATCGTCTATGGCGCGACGGCGGGCGTGTCGGTGGTGCAGCTCTACGCCGGGGCCTTCTTCCCCGGGATCATGCTGGCGGGCCTATACATCGTCTACGTGATCATCATCGCCAAGCTCAAGCCGCACCTGGCACCGCCCCTGTCGGCCGAACAGCGCTTCGTGCCGCTGCCGCCGCTGACGCAGCGGGTCTCGGATGCGATCTCGAACACCGCCCTGCCGGGCCTGGTGAAGGCGCTCAAGGGCGAGCGCAACGTCGACGTCCCGGCCGGCTACCTGCTGCGCCAGCTCGGCATCACGCTGCTGCCGGCGCTGGTCTTTGCGGTCGTCGCGCTGTGGGGCCACGATGTCTCGACCCGGCCGGCAGCGGCCGCCATCGAGATCCAGCAGAACGACGGCGGTGTCGGTGCGCCCCCTGGCTCATCCGATGAGCCTGCCGCGCAAGGTGGCGGACTCGCGGAGCCACCGGGCGAGGAAGGTGGCCTGCAGGAGCCGCCGTCCGAAGGCGGTGTGCAGGAACCTCCGGGCGCCGAAGGTGGCGTGCAGGAGCCTCCGGGCAGCGAGGAGGCCGCATCGGCCAGCACGGGCGAGACCAGCACCGTCGCGCAAGGCGTGAGCGAACCACCCGGCGCCGAGGCAGCTCCCGCCGCGCCGGCCGAGCCGGTGCCCGCCTCGACGGGCTACTGGGTCGGCCTGGGCGTGGGCTCGCTGGCGCTGGTCGCGTTCTACGCGATGCTGAGCTTCCAGCGGCTTGAGGTCTTCAAGATGCTGCTGGCGTCCTTCTTCCCGCTGGTGCTGCTGATCTTGGCGGTGCTGGGCTCGATCGTGTTCGGTCTGGCCACGCCGACCGAGGCGGCTGCCGTGGGTGCTTTCGGCGGCCTGCTGCTGGCGGCGGCCTACAAGCAGCTCAACTTCACGGTGGTCAAGGAGAGCGTGTTCCTGACGGCCAAGACCAGCGCGATGGTCTGCTGGCTGTTCGTCGGCTCTGCGATCTTCTCGGCGGCCTTCGCGCTGCTGGGCGGGCAGGAGCTGGTCGAGCAGTGGGTCCTGAGCATGAACCTCACCAAGACGCAGTTCCTGCTGCTCAGTCAGGTGATCATCTTCATCCTCGGGTGGCCGCTGGAGTGGACCGAGATCATCGTGATCTTCATGCCCATCTTCGTGCCGCTGCTGGACAACTTCGGCGTCGACCCGCTGTTCTTCGGCCTGCTGGTCGCGCTGAACCTGCAGACCGCCTTCCTGAGCCCGCCGGTGGCGATGGCGGCCTTCTACCTGAAGGGCGTGAGCCCGCCGCACGTCACGCTCAACCAGATCTTCGCGGGCATGCTGCCCTTCATGGGCATCCAGGTCGTCGCGATCTTCCTGCTCTACATGTTCCCGGAGATCGGGCTCTGGTTGCCGCAGGTGCTCTACGGTCGCTGAAGCTAAGGCCGCTGGGGTGGCAGATAGATCCGGTCCGACCAGGTCGCCAGCCACCCCGGCCTGAACGCCACGAAGATGGCCACCAGCATGCCGGTGAGGAAGGCATCGCCCCAGGCAGCCAGCCAGCGGGCGATGGCGACCTCGCCGGTCTGCAAGCCGGCCGGCACGCCGTCGACCGCCAGCGCGCCCAACCCGGCCAGGGTCAGCGCCAGCAGCGACATGCCGAAGCCGCGCACCAGGATGTAGACAAAGAGGTGGTGCGGCAACCAGCGCCGCACCGCTGCGCCCAGGGCGACGGTCAGGCCGGCGGGCACCAGGCCCAGCCAGACCAGCCGGTGCAGGGCCTCCCACAGGTCCAGCCCGGCCAGCCAGGCGGTCAGCAGCGTGGTCGGCAGCAGCGCCAGCACGGCCAGCGGCCAACCGGCCATCAGCACCAGCAAGGGCACACCCGACATCGGCTGGATCAGGGCGGACGCGGCCAGCCGGTCGCTGGCCCAGAACAGCGGCAAGGTCAGCCACCAGGCCAGCCACGGCCAGGGCGGACCTTCTACGGCAAAGCCGCGCCAGGGCCTCAGGGCGAGTGCCAGCGCGGTGCAGGCCAGCGTGATCAGCAGGTCGGTCATGGGGCGATGCTAGGCAGCTGTCTTCACCGGGGCATGACCCCGGTCAAGTTGCGCACACGCGTCAGGCTCGGCGCGCAGCGTGGCGTCCTGGCCGCGAACCCGGGCTGTCGCCGATGGACGCTGTCTCTTCTGCGCCATAAGGTGTGGCAATGAACGCACCCTCGCCCATCCACTTCTACTTCGACTTCTCGTCGCCCTACGCCTACATCGCGTCCGAGTGGATCGCGGCACTGGCCGCGCGCCACGGCCGTCCGGTGCGCTGGCATGCCATCTTGCTGGGCGTGACCTTCCAGGCGGCCGAGCTGAAGAGCCCCGTCTCCTACCCGATCAAGCGCGAGTACTCGCTGCGCGACTTCGCCCGGTCGGCCCGCATGGAAGGCGTGCCCTACGTGATGCCCTCGCCCTTCCCGATCCCGAGCCACAACGCCGCCCGGCTGTTCTGGTGGCTGGACAGCCAGGACCCGCAGCGTGCGGTCGACTGGGCCCACGCCGGCCTGCGCGGCTTCTTCGCGCGGGGCATCAACCTCAGCGATATGGCCGCGCTGCAGGGCCTGGCGGCGGAATTTGGCATCGCGCCCGAACAGGCGGCCGCCATCTGCGCCGACCCGGTCTGGAAGGACCGCCTGCGCGCCGAGAACGAGGCCGCGATCGCCGCCGGCGTGTTTGGCGCGCCCTTCTTCATCGTCGACGGCGAGCCTTTCTGGGGCAACGACCGCAAGCACCAGATCGACCGCTGGCTCGGCGGCGAGCGCTGAACCGAGGGGCATCCAGACCGGTGCACCGACGCAGGCTGGTGCAAGGCGAGCGCGGCCGGGCGGGGCTGCGCCGCAGTTCGGTGCGCCGATGGCGGCTCGTTCGGCCGTCGCTCATCCCCGGGGTGTTTTGCCGTTCATCTCACGGCGTGCAAAGGCTCACGACTCGCCGCCGCCCCCCGGGCTTACCCGGACGCCCGATCGTGCGCTGTCACACGAGATCGTTTGCGGCGTCGTCCGGCCGGCTGGCAGCGCCGGAACGGGCACGTCATCTGCATAGTGGGCTCATCAGGGAGTCACACACCATGCCCACCGTCACCGATCACGTCAGCATCAACCCCACCACCAGCACGCACGACGGCCAGCGCCTCGTCCTCGTGCACCGCATCCATGCCTTGCTGCTGCACGAGATGGGCGAGGACATCGACATCAACCTGATGCTCGGCCCGGCCGAATACGCCCGCGCCGTCATGAGCCTGTGCCGCGCCAGCGGCAACCCCGAGCTGGCAGGCCTGGCCGAGGACTTCCTGCGCAGCAGCCGCGCCCAGGCCCAGCAGAGCCTGCGCCCCGCCAGCCGCTATGCGGCGCAGCTGGCGCAGCAGCAACAACAGCAATAGCAATAGCAATAGCAGTAGCAGTAGCAACAGCAGCAAGACCAACCGTGACGCCCTGGGCCCGGCCGTCCACGTCGGACAGGACCGGGGCCAGACCCGTCACATGTCCTTGCGCAGGTTCGCGGGCGCGATCTTCAGGGCTTCGCGGTACTTCGCCACCGTCCGCCGCGCGACCTGGATGCCCTGCTCTTCCAGCATCGCGCTGAGCTGGCTGTCCGACAGGGGCTTCTTCGGGTCCTCGGCAGCGACGAACTGCTTGATCAGCGCGCGCACCGCCGTGCTGGAGGCATTGCCGCCGGCCTCGGTGTTGAGCGAGCTGCCAAAGAAGTACTTCAGCTCGAAGGTGCCAAAGGGCGTGGCCATGTACTTGGCCGTCGTCACACGCGAGATGGTCGACTCGTGCAGGCCGAGCTCATCGGCGATCTCGCGCAGCACCAGCGGCTTCATCGCGATCTCGCCATGCGTGAAGAAGGCCTTCTGGCGTTCGACGATGGCCTGCGAGACGCGCTGGATGGTGTCGAAGCGCTGGAGGATGTTCTTGACGAACCAGCGCGCCTCCTGGAGCCGCGCCGACAGCGTCGCGCCGTTGTCGCCACCACCGCCGGTGCGCTGGCTGCGGTGCTGGCGCAGCACCTGGGCATACATGTCGTTGATGCGCAGCTTGGGCATCACGTCGGGGTTGAGCACGACCTTCCAGCCGCGCCCGGCCTTCTGCACGATCACGTCGGGCACGACGATGTTGGCCTCAGCCCGGGCGAAGCGCCGGCCCGGCTTGGGCTCCAGGGTGACGATCAGGCTCTGGGCGTCGCGGATCATGTCCTCGTCGACGCCCAGCGCGAGGGTCAGCTTGCGCACGTCGCGGCGCGCCAGCAGGTCGAGGTGGTCGCGGCACAGGCGGATGGCGACGTCGCGCACCGGCGTGGTGTCGCGCTCGCGCAGCTGCAGGACCAGGCACTCGGCCAGGTCACGCGCGCCCACGCCGGTCGGCTCCAGGCTCTGCAGCCAGCCGAGCGCGCAGCGCAGGCGGTCGAGCAGGTCCTCGCGCAGCAGCGCCTGTTCGGCCAGCAGGGCCGGGTCGATGGCGTCGGCGGTGTCGTCCACCAGCGAGGCCGACAGGGTCTCGGTGGCCTCGGTCAGCGGCGCGCCGCTGAGCACCTGGACCAGCCGTTCGACGATCTCCTCCAGCCGGTCGGCCAGGTAGCCGTCGTCGTTGAGCGAGTCGATCAGCGACTCCACCAGCATGACGTCCTCGTCGGCCAGGCGCATGCCGTGCAGCTGGGCGCGCAGGTGCTCGGCCAGGCTGGGCGTGGCGGTGGACCGCTCGCTCCAGTCGCTGTCGTCGTCGTCCAGCGCGCCATTGCGGTTGCCGCTGCTGTCGGACAGGCTGTTGAAATCCTCGCGGTCGTGGCCGCTGTCCCAGTCGTCGGGGGTGGCCTCGGAGGCACCGAAATCGAGCTGCTCCATGCCCGCGCCATCGCCGTCGGCGCTGGTGCTGGCGGCATCGGACGGGCTGTCGGCGACCCGCTCGGCGGCCTGCTCGGACACGCGGTCCGCCACGCCAGCGCTGCCACCGTCATCGGCGGGCGCAACCGGCACGCCCTCGTCGGGCAGGGCCATCGGCCGATCGGCACCGGCGGCATCCTCGTCGGCTTCGAGGAAAGGGTTCTGTTCGAGCATCTGCTCGACTTCCTGGTGCAGTTCGAGCGTCGACAGCTGCAGCAGACGGATGGACTGCTGCAGCTGCGGCGTGAGCGCCAGGTGCTGGGAAAGGCGGACCTGCAGGGAGGGTTTCATGGGGGCCGGCCGGGGGTCACAGAGACAGGGACATCACATGCGGAAGTGCTCGCCAAGGTAGACCTTGCGCACATCCGGGTTCTCGACGATCGCGGCGGGCGTGCCTTCGGCCAGCACACGTCCCTCGCTGATGATGTAGGCGCGGTCGCAGATGCCCAGCGTCTCGCGCACGTTGTGGTCGGTGATCAGCACGCCGATGCCACGCGCCTTGAGGAAGCCGATGATCCGCTGGATCTCGATCACCGCGATCGGGTCGACGCCGGCAAAGGGCTCGTCCAGCAGGATGAAGCGCGGCTGGGTGGCCAGCGCGCGGGCGATCTCGACGCGGCGGCGCTCGCCACCGGACAAGGCCGGCGCCGGGCTGTGGCGCAGCCGGGTGATGGACAGGTCGGCCATCAGCGCTTCGAGCATCTGCTCGATGTGAGCGGCCCCGTGGTGACGGCCGTTGGCGTCCTGCTGCAGTTCGAGCACGGCGCGGATGTTCTCCTCGACCGTCAGGCGCCGGAAGATCGACGCCTCCTGGGGCAGATAGGACAGGCCGAGCCGGGCTCGCAGGTGGATGGGCTGGCCCTGCACCGGCTGGCCGTCGATGAGGATCTCACCGGCATCGGCCCGAACCAGGCCGACCAGCATGTAGAAGCTGGTGGTCTTGCCCGCGCCGTTCGGGCCGAGCAGGCCGACCACCTCGCCGCTGTCGACGGCCAGGTGCACATCCTTGACGACCTTGCGGGCGCCGTAGGACTTCTGCAGCCCCTGGGCCTCGAGCCGGCTGGGCGCCGGCGTGGCCCGACGGTCGAGCTCGGCCGGCACGTTCAACGGTTGGCTCCGGCCGGTGCCGAAGCGCCTGCGGGCGCCGGGCGCGGTGTGACCACGCCGCGCACACGCCCCGAGCCGGCCGCGCTGGCGGCACCGGCAGCGGCGGGCGCGCCGCCGAGGATCTCGAAGGCATCGCGGCCGTGGTCGTAGACGATGGTCTCGCCGCTGATCTGGTCGGCCAGCACATTGCCGCGCCAGAGCCGGACCTGGGCCAGCTGCTGGAAGCGCACGGTCTGGGTGACGGTGTCGTAGTCGATGCGCAGGGCCTGACCCTCGACGGTCTCGTCGACGCCGTCACGCTTCTGGCGGAAGGTGGCGGGCTGTTCGGCACTGCCGGTGGCGACGGCGACCTGGCCGGTCGGCGTCTCGCGCAACTCGACGCCCGCCGCCTTGAGCACCAACGTGCCGCGGGTGATCTCCACGCCCCCGCTCAGCACCTGGACCTTGCGCTTGCCGTCGATGCGCAACTGGCCGGCATCGAAGGTCAGCGGCAGCTCGCGGTCGGCCCGCTCGGCCCGTGCCGGCCACGCGCTGACGAGGGCCGACAACAGCGCCAGCCCGGTCAGGGCAGCACGCAGGCGGGGGGCGAGGACGGGGAGCGGGTTCATGGCGGCACAGAAATTGCAGACGATTCTATCCACACGTCTGCGCCGCCGGGTGGTTTAGATGCATCAATCGTGACGCGGGGCGGTGCCCCAAGCGGCTCGACCTGAACGATGCATGGCGCCGCCCGGAGTGCGGCGCCGCCATCGGCCAACCGGCCGATCAGGCGTTCTTGCGCACCCGCGCGATCAGCTGGTCGGTCAGCGCCAGCGCACGCTGGCCGCCTTCCTGCTCGGGGGTGTTGTCACCGCCGGCCAACGAGGGCGAGGTGTAGAAGCGGCCATGGATGCCCAGCGCGGGCACGCCGTCGATCTTGTAGGCCTCGGCCAGCTGCTTGCCCTGGCGCACCTTGGCCTGCATGCCAAAGGAGTTGTACATCTCGACGAACTTGGCCTTGTCGCCGCCGTTCTTCTCGATGAAGTCGATGATTTCCTCGGCCCGGTCCAGGCGCTGACGCTGGACGTGGATGGCGTGGAAGATCTTGCGCTGGAAGGCGTCGAACCAGCCGAGCGCCTCCAGCGTCGCCGCCAGGCGCTGCTGCGGCTCAAAGCTCGGGCGGAAGCCCACGTGCACACGGCGGAAGGCCACGTCCGCCGGCAGCTTCTTGGCCCAGGCATCCAGGGCCGGCTCGAAGGCGTTGCAGTGCGGGCAGCCGTACCAGAAGAACTCGACCACTTCGATCTTGCCGGTCGGCGCCGTCACTGGCACCTGCGAGGGCAGCTTCACATAGTGCTTGCCCTCGACGAAGTTCTGCGCTGCGGCCGAACCGGCCCAGCCACCCAGCAGCGCCAGCGCGGCACTGCCCTGCATCCACTCACGACGATCCATCATCTCGTTTTCCTCTTGGCAAGCTGAACATTCCGGCAGGCCCACGGCCTGCCGCGGGTCTCATTGACCGGCCCGCCAGACCGACGCATCGCTGAAGCCGGCACTGGCCGCCTGGTCCTTGGCACGGTCGGCATCCTCACGGACCTTGAAAGGCCCCAGGCGAACGCGGTACATCTTGCCGCCCGCCTGTTCGAACTCGACCACCTTGACATCGGTCAGCCCGGCCAGGATCAGCCGGGTGCGCTGTTGTTCGGCCTCGGCGGCGCGCGAGTAGGAGGCGATCTGCACCACGTACCCCAACGGATCGGCAGCCGTGCGCGCCGACGGCGCCGGACGCGAGGCGCCGATGGCCGCGATGGGCGGGGCGACCGGCGCGGGCGTGGCCGACCCGGTGCTGGCCGCCGGGGCCACGACGGCTGGTGGCGTGGCCGGCGCCGTCGGAGGCGCCAGCACGGTTCCCGGCGTCGTTCCTGGCACGGCGCCAGGAACGGCGGACGCCGCCGGGCTGTTGCCGGACTTGCCCGCCAGCGGCGCGTTCGGGTTCCACTTCTCGTTCTTGCGGGCCTCTTCGGCGTCCTGCTCGGCGGTGCGCTGCGGCACCTTGTCGATGAAGGGCACCGGCACCTTGGTGACGTAGAGCGCCACAGCCAGCGACAGGGCCACCCCGATCAGCAGGCCGACGATCAGCCCGAGCGCAAAACCGCCGCGCTGGCTGCTGAGGGCGCCCTTGCGCGCGCCGGATTGCGGATAGGCCATGGAGTCAGTTGGGATGCGTGGAGGTTGCGGTGGACGCGGAGGTGGCTGCGGAGATGGGCTTGCGCCCCGATCACATCTTGCGCGGTGCGGACACGCCCAGCAGGGCCAGCGCGTTGCGCAGCACCTGGGCGGTCGCCGCCAACAGCGCCATGCGGGCGTGCAGCAGCGTGGCGTCGTCGACCAGGAAGCGCTCGGCCGCGTAGTAGCTGTGGAAGGCCGAGGCGACGTCGCGCAGGTAGAAGGCGATGTCGTGCGGCGCCAGATCGGCGGCGGCGCGCTGCAGCATCTCGGGGTAGTCGGCCAGCTTGTTCATCAGCGCCGTCTCGGTCGGCGCGGTCAGCGCCGCTAGGTCGACGCCAGCCAGCGCGGCCAGGTCGCCGCCACGATCGGCCACGTAGGCGTCGAGCACCGAGCAGATCCGTGCGTGGGCGTACTGGACGTAATAGACCGGGTTCTCGTCGTTGGCCTTGAGCGCGAGGTCGACGTCGAAGACAAACTCGGTGTCGGCCTTGCGGCTGATCAGAAAGAAGCGCACCGCGTCGCGGCTGGTCCAGTCGATCAGGTCGCGCAGCGTCACGTAGCTGCCGGCGCGCTTGGAGATCTTGACCTCCTCGCCGCCCTTCATGACGGTGACCATCTTGTGCAGCACGTAGTCGGGCCAGCCCAGCGGGATGCCGACGCCGGCCGCCTGCAGGCCGGCGCGCACGCGGGCGATGGTGCCGTGGTGGTCGCTGCCCTGGATGTTGACGACCTTGTTGAAGCCTCGCTCCCACTTGTGCGCGTGGTAGGCCACGTCCGGAAGGAAATAGGTGTAGGTGCCGTCGGACTTGCGCATCACGCGGTCCTTGTCGTCACCGTAGTCGGTCGAACGCAGCCACAGCGCGCCACCGTCCTCATAGGTCTTGCCGGCGGCGACCAGGCGGGCGACGATCTGCTCGACCCGGCCGCTGGTGTAGAGCCCGGACTCGAGGTAGTAGTGGTCGAAGCGCACGCCGAAGGCCTGCAGGTCCAGATCCTGCTCATGGCGCAGGTAGGCGACGGCGAACTGGCGGATGCCGTCCAGATCGGTGACGTCGCCGGAGGCCGTGAAGCTGCGGTCATCGGCCGCCACCGTCTCGCGCTGGCTGAAGCTGGCGGCGATGTCGGCGATGTAGTCGCCGTTGTAGGCCGACTCGGGCCAGCCGGCGTCGCCCGGCTTCAGGCCGTTCAGGCGGCTCTGGGTCGACGCGGCCAGCGTGCCGATCTGCACGCCCGCGTCGTTGTAATAGAACTCGCGGTGGACCTGCCAGCCCTGGGTCGCGTAGAGGTTGCAGATCGCGTCACCGAGCGCCGCCTGGCGGCCGTGGCCGACGTGCAGCGGACCGGTCGGGTTGGCCGAGACGAACTCGACCATCACACGCTGGCCGTTGGCCGGCTGGACGCCGAAGCGGTCCGTGTCGGCCAGCACCTGGGCGATGACCTGCTGGCGCGCGCCCGGGCGCAGGCGCAGGTTGATGAAGCCCGGTCCGGCCAGTTCGGTGGCCTCGACCCAGCGTTGCACGGCCGGCTGGCGGCCCAGGGCCTCGACCAGCGCCGACGCCAGCTCGCGCGGGTTCTTCTTCAGCGCCTTGGCCAGCGGCATCGCGGCGGTGATCGCCAGGTCGCCGTGGGCGGCCTGCTTGGGGTTCTCGAAGGTGGGGACCAGGGCATGTCCCGGTGCCACCTCGGCCAGCGCCTGTTCCAGCGCTGCCAACAGTTCCGCTTTGGCTTGAATCATGGCTTCATTCTAGGGGGCCCCCCAGGCTCGTCCGGCCGCAAGGCTGGGCGTCGGGAGCGGGCGCATGCGTGTCAGATGCCCCTGAGTTACCCCTCATATCGGCTTGTCGGGCGGGCGTGGCAGTGAAAAACTCAAGCGTCCCCCACCGACCCCATCCCATGATCGACCTCAGCATCGCGGAACAGCCCGAACGCATCGGCAAGTACCGTGTCATCCGACGCCTGGGCGAAGGCACCACCAGCGAGGTCTTCCTCTGCCATGACGAATTCCATGACCGCCAGGTGGCGGTCAAGCGGGTGCGCCCCAACGTCTTGACGGACGCCCAGGACGGTCACGTCTTCTCGCGCTTCTTCGCCTCCGAGGCGGCGCTGGCCGGTCTGCTGCACCACCCCAACGTGGTCGACATCTTCGACGCCGTGCCCGACCCGTCGGCGCCCTACGTCGTCATGGAGTACGTGCCCGGCACGACCCTGCGCGCCTACTGCCAGCCCGGCCACCTGCTGCCGCTGGAGCAGATCGTCGAAATCGGCTTCAAGTGCGCGATGGCGCTGGGCTACTGCTACCGGCAGGGCCTGATCCACCGCGATGTCAAGCCGGCCAACATCCTGGCGCTGGAGGCCGGCGGGGTGGTCTCGGACGTCAAGATCACCGACTTCGGCAGCGCGCTGAACCTGGCCTCGGACTCGACCCAGGTGCACCGGGTCGGCTCGCTGGCCTACATGTCGCCCGAGCAGCTCGACGGCAGCCAGCTCGACGCGCGGGCCGACATCTACTCGCTCGGCGCGGTGCTCTACCACCTGATCGCCGGCCACGCGCCCTTCGAGGCGGCCAGCCAGGCCAGCCTGATGCACCAGATCTGCCACGCCCAGCCGGCCTCGCTGGTGGGCCTGCGCGCGGGGGTCACGACGGCGCTGGACCAGGTCGTGCAGCGTTGCCTGTCCAAGCGCAGCGACCACCGCTACCCGTCCTGGGACGCCGTCGGCGATGCGCTGTCACAGTTGATCGCCAAGCACCACGTGCCACGCGGTGCGCTGCAGGGCGTGCTGGACTCGGAACGCTTCACGCTGCTGCGCACGCTCGAGTTCTTCAACAACTTCGGCGACGTGGCGCTGTGGGAAGTGGTGCACCGCGCCAAGTGGCAGCGCTTCCCGGTCGGCCACGCGCTCTACGCCAAGGGCGAGGAAGGGCGGCACTTCCACATCATCGCCTCCGGTGCGGTCGAGGTGTACCGCGACGGCCGCCGCGTGGCCGAGCTGGGCGCCGGCACCTCGGTGGGCGAGATGGCCTATCTGGCACCCAACCCGGAGCTGCGCCGCCACAGCACCGACATCGTCGTGACCGAGACCACCACCACGATCAGCTTCTCGCCCGACAGCCTGGGCAAGCTCAGCCCGGCCTGCCGCCACCTGTTCGACGAGGCCTTCATCCGCGTGCTGGTGCGCCGCCTGCACGCCGCCCACGAGGCGCTGGCGCACCCGCGCCGCATCCTCTGAGCAACACCCCTTGTGCCCCGCGTGGGCTCAGGGTTGAATCCCGCCGGCCGCCAGCCCGACCCGGGCTGGTCAACCTTGCCAACGTGCTGGAGCAAACCCTGCCATGAAGACCTGGATCTCCCTGATCGCCCTGACCCTGGCCACCCTGAGCGGCGCCGCCCAGGCCGCCGACTGCCAAGCCCAGGCCGCCGAGAAGAAGCTGGCGGGCGCCGCCAAGAACAGCTTCGTCAAGAAGTGCGAGCGTGAGTCGGGCGCCGGTGACGCTGGCGCCGCCTGCGACGCCAAGGCCGCCGAGAAGAAGCTGGCCGGCGCTGCCAAGAACAGCTTCGTCAAGAAGTGCGTGGCCGACGCGGCCAAGTAAGCACACGCTGACATCGCGACGACGCCCGGCTGGTCCGGGCGTTTTTCATGGCGCGATCCGGAAAAGAACCGAAGCGATGCGCGTCGATGGCCCGTGGCTATGATCGTTCGCATGTCTGCCAGCTACCTCTGGGTCAAGGCCCTGCACATCGTCTTCATCGCCAGCTGGTTCGCTGGCCTGTTCTACCTGCCGCGCTTGTTCGTCAACCTGGCCATGGTCGCGTCCGACAGCATCGCCGAGCGCGAGCGCCTGCTGGTGATGGCGCGGAAGCTGCACCGCTTCGCGAGTGGCCTGATGTGGATCGCGCTGGCCAGCGGCCTGTGGCTCTGGCTCGGCGTGGGCATCGGACAGGGGCCCGGCAACGGCTGGCTGCACGCCAAGCTGGCGCTGGTGCTGGTGGTGATCGGCTACCACCACGTCAACGCCGTCCACCTCCGGCGCTTCGAACGCGGCGCCAACACCCGCAGCCACCGCTGGTTCCGGGTCTACAACGAGATCGCCGTGCTGGCCTTCGCGGCCATCGTGGTGCTGGTGGTCGTCAAGCCCTTCTGACGCCGCCCGGCCGATGCGCCCCTCCCGATCCTCGGCCTGGCCGATGGCGCTGGCCTGGCTGCTGCTGATCGTCTACGCCAGCCTGCATCCCTTCGACGGCTGGCGCTGGCCGCCCGGCCCGCCCTGGTACCTGCGCCTGTGGCTGCCCAGCCCGGCCTCGCCGCGCTTCGACCTGTGGTCCAACTTTCTGGCCTACCAGCCGCTCGGCTTCCTGCTGGCGATGGGCTGGCTGCGCGCGGGCCACGGCGTCGTGCGCGCTGGCGCGCAAGCGCTGCTGTGGGGCGCGCTGCTGTCGCTGCTGATGGAGTGGTGCCAGCTGCTGCTGCCCTCGCGCGTGCCGTCGCGGGTGGACTGGGCCCTCAACAGCGCCGGCACGCTGGTCGGCGCCTTGCTGGCGGCCAGCGCGAAGGACCTCGGCCTGCTGCAGGTCTGGCAGCGCTGGCGCGACCGCTGGTTCGTGCCGCACGGTGCCGTCGGCCTGACGCTGCTGACGACCTGGCCCGTCGGCCTGCTGTTCCCGCCGCCGGTGCCGATGGGGCTGGGCGAAGGCCTGGTCCGGCTGGCCGATGCACTGCACGAGGAACTCGCCGGCAGTGCCTTCGAGGGCTGGTTGAACGCGCCGACCCCACCGCCGCCGCTGTCGCCCAGCCTGGAAACCGCCGCGATCGCCCTCGGCCTGCTCGCTCCTTGCTGGATCGCCTGCGCGATCTCGCACCAGCGCCGCCACCGGCTGGTCCTGGTGCTGGGCGCCGCCGTGCTGGGAGTGGCCACCACCACCTTGTCGACGGCGCTGAACTTCGGCCCCGACCATGCCCTGACCTGGCTGACGCCCGCCTTCTGGCCGGCGCTCGCGCTGGCCGGCCTGCTCGGCCTGCTGCTGGCGGTGTTGCCCGCGCGGGTCGTCGCCGCGCTCGGGCTGGTCGGCCTGACGGCGCTGATCGCGCTGGCCTCGCAGGCGGGCACCGATCCCTACTTCACCTCCAGCCTGGCACGCTGGGAGCAGGGCCGCTTCATCCGCTTCCACGGCGTGGCGCGCTGGGTCGGCTGGATCTGGCCCTTCGCGGCGCTGGGCTGGCTGCTCGCCGAGGTCGCGCGCGCGCGGCCGGGTGCACGCTGATACAAGTCCCGGCGCCAGGCGCCCTCAGGTCGACTTCTACAATCCCGCCCATGAGCAGCAGCTACTACCAGCGTCACATCTTCTTCTGCCTGAACCAGCGTTCGAACGGCGAATCCAGTTGCGCCGACCACGCCGCCCAGGCCGGTTTCGACCATTGCAAGCAGAAGGTCAAGAGCCTCGGTCTGGCCGGCCCGGGCCAGGTCCGCGTCAACAAGGCCGGTTGCCTGGACCGCTGTGCCGGCGGCCCGGTCGCGGTGGTCTACCCCGAAGCCACCTGGTACACCTTCGTCGACCAGACCGACATCGACGAGATCGTCGAATCGCACCTGCGCGACGGTCAGGTGGTCGAGCGCCTGGTGCTGGCGCCGGACGTCGGCCGGTGATCGCTCGTCGCCCGCCAGGGCTGCCGCGATGAACGCCCAGACCGAACGCCGCCTCATCGACGGCCCTGTCGGGGCCATCGAATGCGCCATCGACCGACCAACCGATGAGCTGCATCGCGAGACACCGCGCGGCGTGGCGGTGGTTGCGCATCCGCATCCGCTGTTTGGCGGCACGATGGACAACAAGGTCGCCCAGACCCTGGCCCGCGCGCTGGTGCTGCTGGGCTACGAGACGGTGCGCTTCAACTTCCGCGGCGTGGGCGCCACCGCCGGCACGCACGACGAGGGTCGCGGCGAGTCCGACGACCTGCTCGCGGTGGTCGCTGCCCTGCGTCGCCCGGGCCTGCCGCTGGTGCTCGGCGGCTTCTCCTTCGGCGCCTACGTGACGACGCTGGCGGCGGCCCGCCTGAGCGGCGCCGAGGCGGCCGAGCGGCTGGTGCTGGTCGGCCCATCGACCCAGCGGGCCACGCCCGCGCCGGTGCCAGCCGACACGCTGGTCATCCATGGCGAGCAGGACGACGTCGTGCCGCTGTCGGCCACGCTGGACTGGGCCCGGCCGCAGCAGCTGCCGGTGATCGTCATGCCCGGCGTCGGCCACTTCTTCCACGGCCAGCTCACCCAGCTGCGCCAACTGATCGTGCGCAGCTGGCACTGAGCCGGCCGCGCCGGGCCATCGGCCCCACCTGGAATCACCACATGCTGTTTTCGACCCCTTCCCTGCTGGCCGGCCTGTGCCGACCGCTGTTCGCCGCCGCGCTGGTCTTGGTGCTTGCCGTGGCCCCGGCGCAGGCCCAGGTCGCCGCGCCCGACGTGGCCGCGCGCGCCTACATGCTCTATGACGCCAGCGCCGGTCAGGTGCTGGCCGAACGCGATGCCGATGCCACCGTCGAACCGGCATCGCTGACCAAGCTGATGACCGCCTACCTGGTCTTCCAGGCCCTGCGCGAGGGCAAGCTCAGCCTGGACCAGCCGCTCACCGTGTCCGAACGCGCCTGGCGCACCGGCATGACCGACGCCTCGCGCATGTACATCCAGATCGGCACGCAGGTGCGGGTCGAGGACCTGATCCTGGGGATGATCGTGCAGAGCGGCAACGATGCCACCGTGCAGCTGGCCGAGGCGGTCGGCGGCTCGGTCGAGAACTTCGTGGCCATGATGAACCGCCAGGCCCAGGCCTTCGGCCTCAAGGTCACGCAGTTCCGCAACCCCGAGGGCCTGCCCGCGCCCGGCCATGTCAGCACGGCGCGCGAGCTGTCGGTGCTGGCCACCCGCCTGCTGCTGGACTTCCCCAACGAGGCGAAGTACTACACGACCAAGGAATTCACCTACAACAAGATCAAGCAGAGCAACCGCAACCTGCTGCTGTGGCGCGATCCGACGGTCGATGGCCTCAAGACCGGCTACACCGACGCCGCCGGCTACTGTCTGATCGCGACCGCCAAGCGCGACATGCCCGCCGGTCCGCGCCGGCTGGTGGCGGTGGTGCTGGGTTCGGCCTCGCGGGAGTCGCGCGCCAACGAGGCCCAGAAACTGCTGAACTGGGGCTACAGCGCCTGGGACGCCGTCAAGGTCTACGACGCCCGGGCCACCATCACCACCGCAACGGTCTGGAAGGGCGCCGCCAAGGAAGCCAAGCTGGGCCTGCTGCAGCCGCTGGTGGTGACCGCGCCGCGTGGCGAGCTGGGCAAGCTGCAGACCGAGATCACCCGCACCGACCCGCTGCTGGCGCCGCTGACGGTGGGCCAGAACGTTGGCACGCTCAAGATCACCTCCAACGGCAAGGTGCTCGCGCAGACGCCCATCACCGTGACCGAGGACGTGCCGCTGGCCGGCCTGCTGGGCCGCAGCTGGGACAGCTTGCGGCTGTGGATACGCTGAGCCAGCACATGGCGCGGCGGCGGCAGTCGCGCTAATCTGGTCCTTCCAGCCGGGGCAGCCCGCCCGGGCCGGGAGCGAACGGAGGCTGGTCATGACCCATCACCCGACCCGAAACGTGCACGTCGGCGAACTGCCCTGCCACCTCGATGGCCGCTGGCTGGCGCTGGACGAGGCCCGCGTGCCGGTGCTGGACCGCGGCTTCATGTTCGGCGACGGCATCTACGAGGTCGTGCCGGTCTACCGCCGACGGCTGTTCCGCTTCGACGAGCACATGCTGCGGCTGGAACGTTCCCTGACCGCCGTGCGCATCCCCAACCCGCACGGGCGCGATGCCTGGCTGGCGCTGATGCGTGAGCTGGTCGAGCGCGTCGCCGAGGCCGGAGGTGGCGATGAGCAGCTGCTCTACCTGCAGATCACCCGGGGCGTCACCCCACGGGTGCATGGCATGCCCGCCGGGCTCAAGCCGACCGTCTTCCTGATGAGCACGCCGCACCACCCGCCCGGGCCGGAACAGCGTCACCGCGGCGCCTCGTGCATCACGCACGCGGACTTCCGCTGGTCGCGCGGCGACATCAAGTCGACCTCGCTGCTGGGCAATGTGATGGCGCGCCAGCTGGCCATGGACGCCGGTGCCGACGAGACCATCCTGCTGCGCGAGATGCCGCACGGCGGCGTGACCGTCAGCGAAGGCTCTTCGAGCAATGTCTGGATCGTGCTGGAAGGCGCGCTGATCGGCGTGCCGCCCTCCGGCCACACGCTGGCCGGCATCCGGCTGGAACTGCTGCAGTCGCTGTGCGAGGAAACCGGCATCGCCTGCCACCTGCGCCCGATCGGCGAGGCCGAGCTCTACGCGGCCGACGAGATCCTGATCAGCTCGGCCGGCCGCGAGCTGCTGCCGGTGACGCGCCTGGACGGCGAGCCGGTCGGCCACGGCGCCGGTCGCGGCAAGCCCGGTCCGGTCTATGCCCGGCTGCATGAAGCCTATGAGCAGGCCAAGCTTGAACAATCGATCTGATGCCCCACGTCCCTGGCTCGCCCCAAGGACCGCACGCCATGCCTGACATCCCGCCCGAACAATCGCTGATCGAGTACCCCTGCGACTTCCCGATCAAGGTCATGGGCCCGCACGTGCCCGGCTACCTGGACGCCATCGTCGCGGTCGCGCGCGAATTCGACCCCGGCTTCGACCCCGCCACCGTCGAGCAACGGCCCAGCAAGAGCGGCAACTACCTTGGCCTGACGATCACCATCCGCGCCACCAGCCGCGAGCAGCTCGACGCGCTCTACCGCGCGCTGTCGGGGCATCCGATGGTGAAGATCGTTCTCTGAGCGAGCGGCCAACACCTCACATGTCGAGGACCCAGGCGATCACGTTCTTGGCGACAAAGCCGAGCATCCCGAACGACAGCACCAGGAAGAGCACGAAGGTGCCGAAGCGGCCCGCCTTCGACTCGCGCGCGAGCTGCGCGATGATGAAAAGCATGTAGAGGATGAAGGCCGTGACGCCAACCGTCAGGCCGAACTGGGCGAGCTGTTCTTCGGAGTAGCCAAACATGGTGTCGTCCGTCCCGTTCAGCCGCGCGCCATCGCAACGGCCGGCGTGGCCGGCGGCACCAGGTCGCGGTAGGCGTACCAGCTGGCATGACCCAGCATCGGCACCACCGCGATCAGGCCCATCAACAGCGAGCCCAGCCCGAGCAGCGTGAAACCCATCAGCAGGGCGGCCCAGATCGCCATCGGCAAGGGGTTCTCGATCACAGCGCGCCAGCTCACCAGCACGGCGTCGAGGACGCCGACCGGGCGGTCCAGCATCAGCGGAATGGCCAGCACGCTGGACGCATAGACCGGCGCGGCCAGCAGAGCCCCCAGCGCCAGCCAGAGCTCGAACAGCCAGGACTGGCGATTCGCGACGACCAGCCGCAGGAAGTCGATCGGCGTGACCACCGGCGACGGCGACAGCGCGTGGATCAGCGCCGCCGAGGTCAGCACCCAGCCGGTGCCCGCCAGCCCGAGCAGCAGGCCGAAGGTCACCAGCCGGCGGTCGACCGACAGCCAGATCGCCGTCACGGTCGACCAGCCCACCGGCTCGCCGCGCTCGATCGCCCGGCTGACCGCGTAGAGCCCTGTGGCCGCCACCGGCGCCACGATCAGGAAGCCCGACAAGGCGCCGGCCATCACCCAGAACTGGTGCCGTGCCACGGCCAGGATGAACCATCCCGCCAGCGCCAGCAGCAGGCCGTGCGAGAAGGCGATGCCCGGGGCGATCCGGATGTCGTGCCACGCCCGCTCCAGCCAGGTCAGCGGCTGCAGCGGCCGCAGGATGCGGATGGGGGTCTGGGGGACAGTGGCGTCGACGTTCATGGGTCGATGCTAGAGCAGCGTCCGACGCGGTTTCATGCGCTTCGTCATGGGAAAGCCGCGTTTGGCATGGTTCAAGGCGATGGCGGATGTGGCCGATAAGCTCATCATCGGCCCATGCCTGTACCGGCATGACGCAGACCCCGCCGGAAGACCGAAGCCATGTCCACCGACCTCCGCCCGCTGACCGCCGCCCTGCCCGACCTGGCGTCCTGGACCGCTGCCCTGCGCGACCGGCCCATCCCCCTGCTGGCCAGCAGCGCCGCCGCCCTGGCCGCGCTGGCCGAGGCCGAAGAGACCCATGGCAACGTCGACGCCCACCGCATCGACGTCGCGATCGACGACGACCCGCTGGCCACGCTCTGGGTGCTGGACCTCGCCGCCCGCCAGCGCCACGTCCGCCAAGTCACGCCGGCCGAAACCATCACGTCGGCGGTGATGATGCTGGGCATCGGCACCTTCTTCCGCGCCAGCGCCGAGGCCCGCGTGGTCGAGGACCTGCTGGCCAACCAGCCCCAGGCCCGGGAAGGCCTGGCCGCCGTGCTGCGCCGGGCCCACCGATCGGCCCGCTTCGCGCTCGGCTTTGGCATCCACCGCATGGAGTCCGACGTCACGCTGCTGCGCATCGCCGCGTTGCTGCATGACGTCACCGAGATGCTGCTGTGGTGCCACGCCCCCGCCCTGATCGGCGAGGTCGCCGCCCGCCTGCACGCCGACCCGACGCTGCGCTCGGAGACCGCCCAGCGCGACGTCCTGCACGTCAGCCTGATCGACCTCGAGCAATCGCTGCTGCGCGCCTGGCACCTGCCCGAACGCCTGCTGCGCCTGACCGACGACCACGCCGAAGGCCTCGCCCTGGTCCAACCCCAGCGCCGCCTGGTCAAGCTCGCGGTCCAACTGGCCCGCCACACCCAATCCGGCTGGGACAACGCCGCCCTGCCCGACGACATCGAAGAACTCTCACAGCTGCTCAACCTGTCGCCGATGGCGGTGCGGGGCTTGCTGGGGGAGCTGGACAGCTAGGTCAACGGGCTTGCTGACGTTCGTCCGGTCGTCGTCCAACTGTCACCGGTCGCGTCAGCCAACAGCCGCTCCACCACCCCCCACACCCGCCCATCCCGCGACAACTCCAGATGCGCCAGGCCCGGCCAGTGCTGGACCTCGGCGGCGCCTTTGAGCACCGCGCGGGCGGGTGGGAAGACGACGTTGTCGCAGTGGCTGTGCACGCAGGTGAAACGCGCGCGCCAGGCGGCTGACTCGCTGGCGGCGAGGGCTTGCAGCCAGGGGCTGTCGGGGGCCATCTGGCGGGCGTTGGGCGGGCCGAAGCCGCCGGAGAGCTGTGTCAGGCAGGTGCCGCGATGCGGGGTGCCCAAGGTCAGCACAAGGGGCATGGGCAGATCCGGCAGGTCGACGCCGGCGGCGCGTTGTGCCTCGCGCCAGCGCCACCAGGCACGCACCGCCAGGCCACCCATGCTGTGGGCGACGATCAGCGGCATCCGGCCGGTCGAGGCCAGCAAGCGGGCCACGCCGGCTTCGACTTGCGGCGCATAGTTGTCGATGCCGGTCCAGGCCGGCTGCAGGTCGAGCGCGACATGCGGCAGACGCTTGTGCTCCAGCCAAGCCGGCCATTCCGGCCACCAGAAGCCGCGGTTGCAGTGGTAGCCGTGGACCAGCAGCACGCCGGTCTGACCCGGCTGACCCAGGCGATCCGGCGCCGACCGGCTGCGCCAGACCTGGCGCCAGCCGAACACGCGGGTCGCCAGCCAGGATTCACGCAGGCCGGCACGCAGCAGCATCGCTGCGGCGGGACGCGGGGCCGGGTCGTCGCGGTGCTGCAGCGCCACCGACACCATCTCGGTGGCGAAGGCCAGCACGGTCAGCAACAGGCCGCACCAGAAGGGCAGCAGCGCCAGCAGCAGGCGCGCCACGGGTGCGACGTCATCGGCGCCCTGCCAGAGCCAGGCTGCCAAGCCAAGCGCGGAGGCCAGGCCGATCAGCCAAGTTGTGCGCAGGCGCCAGATGGCGTCATCGGCCGTTCGTCCTTGCTGCGGTGCACCCATCCAAGCTCCCGATCCGGTGGCCCTGACGAGGGGCCGACATGGTGCCGACCCCAGTGGGCCAGGGCGGCGCTCGCTGGCATCCTAGGTGCAGCTTGGGTTCATCTGGGCAACGCCGCCCGTAGCCCCGGCATTCCAACGTCTCGAGGAACACCATGGACACGCGCAGCTCCCGCCCTTGGCTGGACCAATACCCCGACGGCGTCGCCGCCGATCTCGGACCGGCCGCCTTTCCCAGCCTGGTCCACCTGCTGGAAGACGCTTTCGAACGCCATGCCCAGCGCGAGCAGTTGCTGTTCATGGGTCATGCACTGCGCTTCGCGGAGGTCGAAGCGCAGTCGCGCGCGATCGGCGCCTGGCTGCAATCGCTGGGACTGGAACCGGGCGCGCGTGTCGCGCTGATGATGCCCAACGTGCCGCAGATGGTGATCTCGCTGGCGGCGGTGCTGCGCGCCGGTTATGTGGTCGTCAACGTCAACCCGCTCTACACGCCGCGCGAGCTGTCGCACCAGCTGGTCGACTCGGGTGCCGAGGCCATCGTCATCCTGGAGAACTTCGCCGCCACGCTGGCGCCGGTGATCGCCCAGACCCGCGTGCGCCATGTCCTGGTGACGCAGCTGGGCGACGCGCTGGCGCCGCTTAAGCGGCTGCTGGTCAACACGGTGGTGCGGCATGTCAAGAAGCTGATCCCGCCCTGGACGCTGCCCGAGCGGGCCGGCCACACGCTGCGGCGCTGGCCCGAGGCCCTGAAGGCCGGCCAGGGCATGACGCTGCGCCGCGTGGCGCCGGGACCGGACGATCTGGCCTTCTTGCAATACACCGGCGGCACCACGGGCGTATCCAAGGGCGCGATGCTGCGGCACCGCAACGTGGTCGCCAACATCGCCCAGTGCGAGAGCTGGTTCAGCCCGATCACCCGCCAGCATGGTGAGCAGATGACCGGCGTCTGTGCCCTGCCGCTCTATCACATCTTCGCGCTGACGATCTGCTTCATGCTGGGCTCGCGGCTGGGCCAGCGCATGGTGCTGGTGCCCAATGCGCGCGACATCGCCGGCACGATCAAGACGCTGGCCAGCGTGCGCTTCCACCTCTTCCCGGCCGTCAACACGCTCTACAACGCGCTGCTCGATCACCCGGACATCAAGACGGTGGACTTCTCGGCGCTGGCCATCTCGATGGGCGGTGGCATGGCGGTGCAACAGGCCACCGCGCAGCGCTGGCTGGCGCTGACGGGTTGTCCGATCGTCGAGGGCTACGGCCTGTCGGAGACATCGCCGGTGGCCTGCGCCAACCGGGTCGACGTGAAGGCGTACACCGGCGCTATCGGCTATCCGATGCCGTCCACCGAGATCGCCATCCGCGACGACGACGGCCGTGACCTGCCGATCGGCGAGGCCGGCGAGATCTGCATCCGCGGACCGCAGGTGATGTCGGGCTACTGGCAACGGCCAGACGAGACCGCGCTGGTGCTGGACGCCGAGGGCTGGTTCCGCAGCGGCGACATCGGCACGATGGATGCGACCGGCCAGGTCCGCATCGTCGACCGCAAAAAGGACATGATCCTGGTCTCCGGCTTCAACGTGTACCCGACCGAGATCGAGCAGGTCGTCAGCCTGATGCCGGGCGTGGCCGAGTGCGCGGCGGTCGGCATGCCCGATGAGCGCACCGGCGAGGCGGTCCGGCTGTGCATCGTCCGGCGTGATCCGCAGCTCAGCGCCGAGGACGTCGCCGCCTGGTGCCGCCAGCAGCTGACCGCCTACAAGCGGCCGCATGTGATCGAGTTCCACACCACGCTGCCCAAGACCAACGTCGGCAAGATCCTGCGCCGCGAACTGCGCGACGCACCGCCTGCCAAGGCGGGCTGAAGGACCAGAGCTGCCTGAACTTGCCTGAACTTGCCCGAATTTGTCCACATCTTGCCCACAGCGATCCGCGTCGCGAGGACAAGCCTGTGGGCAAGTCCGGCACGGTTCGGGATGAATCCACAGGTCCGGCGCCGTCCGTCAAGTTGTTGTCACCTTGCCCCTGTGCTTCCAGGGCCCCGGCCCACAGGCTTGTGGGCCTTGCAAGTCCTTGATCGAAAAGGGCTTTTCGGGCTTGTCCACAGAAGATGGGCGCCTCTATTACGACTACTACCCTGAAAATTTTCAAAAACAGCCGATGAATACAGGGGACAACGCCGGCCCTGCGGGGCCTGCGGCGTGAGGACCTCACGGGTCGATGTTGCGGTGCAACAAGGAAGTTCCTGACGGCCCTGGCGGGACCGCCCGCCTGACACCGTGCTGACCTATCCTGAGCCACATCTGTTCACTTCCTGCCGTCCGGACCCCGCCCGTGGACCGTCACTTCCTGCATCCCCTGTTTCTGCCTTCCAGCCTGGTCGTCTTCACCGGCGGCGAGGATCCCGACACGCTGACGCACGGCCCCGCACGGGTCCTGTTGAAGGCCTTGAAGGCGCAGCCTTTCGAAGGCCGCGTCACCCACCTCGACACCGAGATGACCGGCACGCTCGGTGATCTGGCGATCACGCGGGCGGACCTGGCGCTGATCGCGCTGCCCCACGAGCGCATCGCCGCCGCACTGGAGATCGCCGGGCGCATCCGCTGCCGCGCCGCGCTGGTGCTGTCGAGCAACCTGCCGCAGTCCTCGTGTCAGGAACTGCACGAGATCGCCCGGCGTCATGACCTGCACCTGCTGGGTCCAAACAGCCTGGGCTTCCAGCGCCCGCACGAGAAGCTCAACGCCAGCCTGGCCGGCCGGCTGGCGGCGCCCGGACCGCTGGCGCTGGTGTCGCAGTCCGGCGCGCTGACCGCGTCGATGCTGGACTGGGCCGCGCGCAACGGCGTGGGCTTCTCCAACGTCATCTCGCTGGGCGCCAACACCGCCGTCGACCTGCCGCAGGTGCTGGACTTCCTGGCCCATGACGCGGCCACACAAAGCATCCTCGTCTACCTGGAAGGCATCCAGAACGCACGCCGCTTCATGAGCACGCTGCGCGCGGCCGCCTACGCCAAGCCAGTGGTCGTGATGAAGGCCGGCCGCAAGCCGGCGGGCAGCCGCGTCGCGCTGACGCACTCGGCGGCCATCGTGGGGTCGGACGATGTCTTCGAGGCCGCCTTGCGACGCGCTGGCGTGGTGCGGGTGCGGACCTTCACGCAGATGTTCTCGGCGGCCAAGTGCCTGGCCTCACGTTACCGGCCGACCGGCCGGGGCCTGGCCATCATCACCAACGGCGGCGGCCCGGCCGTGCTGGCCGCCGACCATGCCAACGAGATGGGTCTGAACGTGGTCACGCTGGGCCAGACGCTGCGCGACGAGCTGGCGCCCAGCCTGCCCGCAGGCGCGACGCTGGACGGCGTGATCGACCTGAGCGAGGAAGCCGGCCCCGAGCACTACCGCGCCGCCTTGCTGGCCTGTGCCCGCGATCCAGCGGTCAACGGCCTGCTGGTGCTGCACGCCCCCAAGCCCGAAGGCGACCCAGACGCGATCGCGCAGGTGGTCTGCGAGACCTTGTCGCGTGTGGCCAAGCCGGTGCTGACCAGCTGGATGGGCGAGGAAAGCGTGCGCGATGCGCGCATCCTGCTCAACGACCGCTCGATCCCGACCTTCCGCACGCCAGAGTCGGCCGTCGACGCCTTCCACAACATCGCCAGCTTCTATCAAAACCAGCAGCTGCTGCAGCAGACGCCGCCGCCGCTGTCCAGCCTGCTGGTGCCCGACGCGGAAGGCGCCCGGCTGCTGATCGAGGGTGTGCTGGCCGAGCGCCGCAAGGTCCTGACGGAGATGGAATCGAAGGCGCTGCTGGCGGCCTTCCACATCCCCGTCACCCGCACGATGCGGGCCCGCGATGCCAACGAGGCCATGCTGATCGCCAGCCAGCTGGGCTACCCAGTGGCGCTGAAGATCGACTCGCCCGACATCAGCCACAAGTCCGATGTCAACGGCGTGATCCTCAACCTGCGCAGCGCCAGCGCCGTGCGCGACGCCTGCCAGGACATGCTCTCGACGGTGGCCCGGGCGCTGCCGCAGGCGCGCATCCACGGCGTCACCGTGCAGCCCATGAGCGGCAAGCGCCATGGCCGCGAGGTCTACATCGGCATGACCACCGACGACCCCTTCGGCCCGGTCATCACCTTCGGCGCCGGCGGCACCATGATCGAGCTGATCGCCGACCGGTCGATGGAGCTGCCGCCGCTCAACCAGTTCCTGGCGCACCGGCTGATCGAACGTTCACGCATCGCCGAGATGCTGGGTGCCTGGCGCGGCCTGCCGGCGGTCCAGGCCGACGCGATCGAGCAGGTCCTGCTGCGGGTCTCGGAGATGGTCTGTGCGCTGCCGCAGCTGCGTGAGATGGACATCAACCCGCTGATCGTCGACGAGGACGGCGTGGTCGCGGTCGACGCGCGCATCGTCATCGAACACACCGCCAGCGCGATGCACGGCTACGACCACCTGGCCATCCTGCCCTACCCGGCCAGCCAGGAACGCGAGTGGCCGATGAAGGGCGGCGACCTCTACACGATCCGGCCGATCCGGCCCGACGATGCCGACATGCTGCAGGCCTTCACCCGCAACCTGTCCGAGGAAAGCCGCTACTTCCGCTTCGCCAGCGCCATGCACGAGCTGCCGGCCCGCATGCTGGCGCGCTACACGCTGATCGACTACGACCGGGAAATGGCGCTGGTCGCCGTGCATGTCGACAAGATCCCCGACGACAGCGCGGAGGGCGGCGTGCGCGAGGTGCGCCAGATCATCGGCGTGTCGCGCTACATCACCAACCCGGACCAGACCAGCTGCGAGTTCTCGCTGGTGGTGTCGGACGCCTACAAGGGCCAGGGCCTGGGATCGCGGCTGATGCTCAGCATCATCGAGGTGGCGCGCAGCCGTGGCCTGTCGGAGATCGACGGCCTGGTGCTGGCCAACAACCCGAACATGCTGCGCCTGATGCGTGGCCTGGGCTTTCGCGTGGCCAGCTTTGCGGAAGATCCGGAGTTCAAGCTGGTCAGCAAGCCGCTTTGATGCGGGCGGCTTTTCAGGCTGACCTCAGGCCGACCTGAGGCTGACCTCAGTCCAGCATCAACCCAGCATCAATCCGATGTGGGCTGGATCGGGATGACCCGCTGCGCCTGACGGCCTTCCCAGGCCTTCAGCGCCGCCTTCCAGGCCAGCCAGTCGGCCCGCCAGGTGTCCAGGACGCAGGGGTCGCAGCCGCTGTCGCAGCAGGCGCCTTCGGGCAGCGGCTCAGGTTCGAGCGGGCGCGGGTCTTCGGCGATCCCGTTCATCGACGTCACAGGCTGGCCATCGCCTCGCCGAGGCGGATCGCGCGGGTCGGCGCCCAGGCGGGGTTGAAGCGCAAGGGGCCGGCCGGGAACAGCATCACCACGGTCGATCCAAGCAGGAAGCGGCCCATCTCCTCGCCCTTCTTCAGCATGACGGCGCTGCTGCCGCTGGCCTCGTAGGTCCAGGTCCGCAGGTGACCGGGACGCGGCGGGTTGACCAGGCCGTGCCAGACGGTCGCCATGCTGCCGACGATGGTCGCGCCCACCAGCACCAGCACGAAGGGGCCGTGCGGGCCCTCGAAGAAGCAGACCACCCGTTCGTTGCGCGCAAACAGGCCGGGCACGCCGCGTGCGGTCGTCGGGTTGACCGAAAACAGCGCGCCGGGCACGTGCGTCATGCGCGTCAGCCGGCCGTCGCAGGGCATGTGGATGCGGTGGTAGTCGCGCGGGCTCAGGTAGAGCGTGGCGAAGTGGCCGCCAGCGAACGGCAGCGCCTGGAAGGGGTCGCCGCCCAGCAGCGCGGTGGTGCTGTACTGGTGACCCTTGGCCTGGAAGATCTGGTCACCGGCGTTGCCGGTGAGGCGTCCGAACTGGCTGATGGCGCCGTCGACCGGGCAGATCAGATCGGCATCGGCCAGTGGCCGGGCATCGGGCCGCAGCGCGCGGGTGAAGAAGTCGTTGAAGCTGGCGTAGTGGCCGATGTCCGGGTCTGCCGCCTCGGCCATGTTGACCCCGTAGCGGGCCACGAAGCGGCGGATCACCCAGGTCGTCAGGCCGCCAGCGCGGGCCGAGGCGAAGCGTCCGGCCAGGGCCGTCAGGGCTTGTTTCGGCAGGAGGTACTGCGGCAGGACGGCAAGGCGATCGGACACGGCAGGCACCGGTGGTGGACAAACGGGCCGCAGTGTATCGGCGCCACCTTGCGGGTCCTGACCCCCGGACGTGCCCGGATGCAACCGTTTCAGGTGCCCGCTGCAGCCTTGCCGGCGCAGCCGATCGGGTGGTCGTGACGCAGATAGAGATCGGTGTCGGGCAAGGCGGCGCGCAGGGCCTCGAAGGCCCGTTCGGCCAGCACATGGGCGTCCACGCACCGGCCTTGTCCCATGCGCAGCGTGAGCGTGGCCTCGTCGCCCGCGATGTCGATGGCCTGGACACGACCGCTTGCGACGATGTCTTGAGGCTCGCGCAGTTCCTGCACGCCACGCAGGGCGGCCACCACCGCTTCAAGGTGGGCCACCGGACCGGACAGCCGCAGCTGCGCCGGTTCGTCCTGGTGGGATGACGGCAGGTTCGCGCACGGTCCGCAGGCCGTGTCGGTCGCCACGGCTGCGTCGGCCGTGGCGGGGGCGGCCTGCAGCCAGATCGTCGGGTTCGTGGGACGGGCGTGGCGGGTGTCGGAGTCCATGGGTGAGATCCTGCGCCCGGGTGGGCTCGACGAAGTTGAGCGAAGTCAAGCTTGACACGCCCGGCCGTGAAAGTCGACGCCTGTTGCGCTGCTGCATCCGAGGCGGTGCGGGTCCGGCCCGACCCCTGGATCGTGGGGTCGACCGGCGCCGGTTCAGCCGTGCCGCACCGCGTCGAGCCGATCGCGCAGTCCTGGGCTGGCGCGTTCGGGCGTCCATTCCAGCCACGGGTCGTGGCGCACATAGATGTCGGTGTCGGGCAGCGCCGCCTGCAATGCACGCAGGGCGCGGTCGGCGGCAAAGTCGCACAGGGGGCAGTCCGGGCCGATGGCCACCAGACAGAGGCGGACGTCGCCGTCCTCGATCTGCAGCGACTCGACCAGGCCCAGCTCGACGATGCCGGCGCCCAGCAGCGGGTCGCGCACCCCGCGCAGGGCATCGAGCGCGCGCAGCAGCGCGCCGGTCGGCCCGGCCAGGCGCAGGTCGGCATCGCTGCTCAGGCCCGGGCGTGGTGGTTCGGCCAGACCGCTCGGACAGCTCATCGGCAGGTAGGAAATGTCAGGACAGCGCGACATGGCGGGCCTCCGCAAGGCGTGCGACAGGGTGTGCGCACTATCGGTCGGACGCGCCGGAAGGGCTTGCGCCGGGTCAAGCCAAGCGACCGATCAGGGCGCTGTCAAGGGGTCGGAATGCGCCGGATCTGATCCATCGCGCAGGTTCCCGCCGGGGTATGGGCGGCGCCCGGCGTCCGCACTATGCTCCGCCCCTGATCCACGGAGACCCCTCCATGTCCGACCCGAATCGCCAGGACCTGTCGCTCTTCGACAGCGACGCCACCACCTCCCCGAGCCGCCCTGCCGCGCCCCGCCGCAGCGCCGTGAACACCCCCGAAGCCCCCAGCCGCGCCAACCTGCCGGCCCAGGCCATCAGCACCGAGGTGCTGCAGGAAAAGTACGCCAAGGGCGACGAGAAGACCATCGCCGACGTGCGCCGCCGCGTGGCCGCCGCGCTGGCGGCCGTCGAGGCGCCCGAGCAGCGCGAGGCCTGGACGGCGAAATTCCTGGCCGCCCAGGAACGCGGCTTCGTGCCGGCCGGCCGGATCGCCTCTGCCGCTGGCACGACGCTCAGCGCGACGCTGATCAACTGCTTCGTCCAGCCGGTCGGCGACTCGATCGCCGAGGCCGAGGACGGCTTCCCCGGCATCTACACCGCCCTGACCGAAGCCGCCGAAACGATGCGGCGCGGTGGCGGGGTCGGCTACGACTTCTCCCGCATCCGCCCGCAAGGCGCATGGGTTGGCTCGACCGAGAGCCACGCCTCCGGCCCGGTCAGCTACATGCGCGTGTTCGACCGCAGCTGCGAGACGGTCGAATCGGCCGGCAGCCGGCGCGGCGCCCAGATGGGCGTGCTGCGTTGCGATCATCCGGACATCGAGACCTTCATCCACGCCAAGGACCAGGGCGACCTGCGCAACTTCAACATCTCGGTGGGCGTGACCGATGCCTTCATGCAGGCGGTCGAGGCCGACGGCCCGATCGAGCTGGTCCACAAGGCCGAGCCGGGTCCGAAGCAGAAGGCGGCGGGTGCCCGCCAGCGCGCCGACGGCCTGTGGGTCTACCGCGAGGTCCGCGCGCGCGACCTGTGGGACCAGGTCATGCGCTCGACCTACGACCACGCCGAGCCGGGCGTGCTCTTCCTGGACCGCATCAACCAGGACAACAACCTGGGCTACTGCGAGACCATCGCCGCCACCAACCCCTGCGCCGAGCAGCCGCTGCCGTCCTACGGCTGCTGCTGCCTGGGCTCGGTCGACCTGACCCACTTCGTGACCCGCCCGTTCGAGGCCGATGCCGGTTTTGACGAGGCCGGCTTCAGCGAGGTCTGCGCCGTCGCCACCCGCATGCTCGACAACGTGCTGGACGCCACCGTCTGGCCGCTGCCCGCGCAGCAGCAGGAAGCGGCCAACAAGCGCCGCGTCGGTCTGGGCTTCACCGGCCTGGGCGACACGCTGATCATGCTGGGCCTGCGCTACGACACCCCGGCCGCGCGCGACATGGCGCGCCACATCAGCGAGGTCATGCGCGACGCGGCCTACAACGCCTCGGTCGACCTGGCCGTCGAGCGTGGCGCCTTCCCGCTGTTCAACGCCGATCTCTACCTCAGCCGCGGCAGCTTCGCCTCGCGCCTGCCGGCCGCCGTCAAGGACCGCATCCGCGCCCACGGCCTGCGCAACTCGCACCTGCTGTCGATCGCGCCGACCGGCACCATCAGCCTGGCCTTCGCCGACAACGCCTCCAACGGCATCGAGCCGCCCTTCAGCTGGACCTACACCCGCCGCAAGCGCGAGGCCGATGGCAGCTTCAAGGAATACAGCGTCGAGGACCACGCCTGGCGCCTGCACCGCCACCTCAAGGGCGTCGACGCGCCCATGGGCGAGGCCTTCGTGACCGCGCTGGAGATGAGCGCCGAGGCCCACGAGATGATGGTCGCGGCGGTCGCTCCCTGCGTCGACACCTCGATCAGCAAGACCGTCAACGTCCCTGCCGACTATCCCTACGAGGACTTCCAGGGCCTCTACATGGCGGCCTGGAAGTCCGGCCTGAAGGGCCTGGCGACCTACCGCCCGAACAGCGTGCTGGGCGCGGTGCTGAGCGTCGAGCCGACGCCAGTGGCCGCACCGGTCGCCGCTCCGGTGGCCGATGCACCGGCGGCTGTCGCCGCCAGCCCCAAGCCGCTGACCGTCGCCGAGGGCGCACCGTCCGGCGCCAACCAGCGTCTGCGCCTGGACCGCCTGCCGCAGCCGGTGATGTCCAGCCTGCGCTGGCCGAGCCGGCCCGAGATGAGCGGTGGCAACCCGGCCTGGAGCTACATGATCCAGCACCCGCACGGCGACTTCGCGCTGTTCGTGGGCGAGCTGCCGGCCGCCGCCGGACCGGATGCCGGCCTGTTCGAGCGCAACGTGCCCTTCGAGGTCTGGGTCAACGGCGCCGAGCAGCCGCGCGGCCTGGCCGCACTGGCCAAGACCCTGTCGCTGGACATGCGGGCCAACGACGCCGCCTGGCTCAAGCTCAAGCTTGACGCGCTGGCCACCGTGGCCGAGGAACGTGCCTTCGAGATGCCCTTCCCGCCGACCGGCGAGAAGAAGCTCTTCCCCGGCGTCGTCGCCGCGACCGCAGCGGTGATCCGCTGGCGCTGCGAGCAGCTCGGCGCGCTGCAGGAAGGCGGTCCGTCGCCTGTCCTGGCGGCCATGTTCAGCCGGGAAGAGCCGCGCACCGGCAGCGACGGCACGCTGGCCTGGGCGGTCGACATCCACAACCCCGCCACCGGCGAGGAATTCACCCTGACGCTCAAGGAAGTGACCCTGCCCGGCCCGGACGGCAGCCACGTCACCCGGCCCTGCGCGATCGGCTTCGCCGGCAACTACCCGCGCGCCCTCGACGGCCTGGCTCGCCTGCTGTCGCTGGACATGCGCGTGATCGACCCGGCCTGGGTCGGCATGAAGCTGCGCAAGCTGCTCAACGTCGGCGAGCCACTGGGCCACTTCATGGCCCCGGTCCCCGGCCAGAAGCGCCAGCAGATCTGGCCCAGCACGGTCGCCTACGTCGCCCGCCTCGTGATCCACCGCTACGCCATGCTGGGCGTGCTGACGGCCGAGGGCGAGCCGGTCAACGCCATGGGCGTCCTCGCCGCCCCGATCGCCGCCGTGGCCTCAATCGACACCACCGACACCGCCGAAGCCGCCGCCCCGACCCGCAAGGTGATGGCAGGCAAGCCCTGCCCCGAGTGCGGCAACGCCACCATGATCCACAAGGACGGGTGCGATTTCTGCACCAGCTGTGGGTATGTGGGGGCGTGTGGGTGAGCGAGCTCGGGGATCGTTGCCTGAGGGCGGGTGTTTCGGGCCCGCCTCTGCGCACTTCCCCGGGGCCGACAAGCGGCTGCTTTGGCGCTAGGGTCAGCCTCCGTCCCCTCAGGAGGCCCTCATGTCCACCGATCCCGCCGCGCTCGTCTTCTACACCAACCCCCAGTCGCGCGGCCGCATCGCGCACTGGATGCTCGAAGAGGTCGGGCAGCCCTACACCACCGTCTGGCTCGACTACGGGCCGGCGATGAAGGAACCGGCCTATCTGGCCATCAACCCGATGGGCAAGGTGCCGGCGCTGCGGGATGGTGATGCGGTCGTGACCGAGGCGCCTGCCATCTGCGCTTATCTGGCCGACCGCTTTGCGCAGGCCGGGCTGGCGCCCGATCCGGCCAGCCGCGAGCGTGCGGCCTACCTGCGTTGGCTGTTCTTCGCGGCCGGCCCGCTGGAGCAGGCGACCGTCGCCCATGCGCTGGGCTGGCAGGTGCCCGAGGGCCGCAGCGGCATGGTCGGCTTTGGCTCCAGGGACCAGACGCTGGCGGCGCTCGAAGGCGCGGTGTCGACCGGGCCCTACCTGTGCGGCGAGCGCTTCACGGCGGCCGACGTGTATGTCGGCTCCAGCCTCGGCTGGGGCCTGATGTTCGGCACCATCGAGAAGCGGCCGGCCTTCGAGGCCTATGTCGCCCGGGTCCAGTCCCGCCAGGCCGCACGGCGCGCCCACCAGATCAACCAGGCCCGCATCGACGCGACGAAGGCATGACGATGAATCGTGTTTCACGCGCTTGGCTGGTGCTACCCGGCCTGCTGCTGGCGATTTCGGCGCTCGCCCAGGATGCGGCCTCGACTGCATCAACCGCCTCAACCGGTTCAAGCGCCCTGCCACCGATCCCGTATGCGACGGTTGCCGAGGCCCTGAGCGCACTAGAGGCCCGCGACGGCAACGGCACCGTTGTCACGCATGCCGACGGCTGGACCACGGTCAATGAACCGATGGCATCGGCGCAGTGGTCCTTCACGCCGGCCGGCCACCCGGCCCACCCGGCGCTGGTGCGTCGCATCGTCGAGCGCCCGCGCGGCGGCGAGCTGCGTGTCGACGTGTCGACCTTGTGCGAGTCGAGCAACGCCGCCGCCTGCAGCCAGCTGCGCAGCGACTTCGAGGCCATGAGCGAGCGCATCCGCCAGGCCCTGAAGGCGCGCGGACGTGCGCCACAACAAGGGCGTTGAAGCGACGGCGGTCCGGCCTTCGGCCCGCTTGCGAACCGTCAAGGCCTGATCCGGCGTCGCTGTCAAGCTGGCGCCATGACCGACCTTCTCCTTTCCGCCGGGGCGCGCCGACCCGGCTGGCGCACCTGGGTCCGCGCCACGCGGCCGGGCTTTCTGCTCGTCACCGCCGTGGCGGCCTTGCTGGGGACCTTGTCCGGACTGGCCTGTGGTGCGCCGCCGGACTGGCCGGCGGGCGCTGCCGCCATCGTGCTGGCCGTCCTGGCACATGCGGCGATGAACCTGCACAACGACTGGGGCGACGCCCAGATCGGCTCGGACGCCATCAACACCGGCCGCATTGCGCCCTTCAGTGGCGGCTCGCGCATGGTCCAGGACGGCGTGCTGACGCCCGATCAGCTGCGCGACGCCGTGCACGTGCTCGCCATGGTCGTCGTCGGCGGCGGCATCGTGCTGGCCGCCCGCGCCGGGCCGGCGCTGATCGCCATCGGCCTGGTCGGCCTGACCCTGGGCTGGGCCTACTCGCAGCCACGCGTCGCGCTGATGTCGCGCGGGCTCGGCGAACTCGGCGTCGTGCTGGCCTGGTGGCTGGTCGTGCTGGGGGCCGACGTGGTCCAGCAGCACCGCCTCAACACGCTGGCGCTGCTGCCCGGCGTCAGCCTGGCGCTGCTGGTCGGCGCGATCCTGTGGGTCGCCGAATTCCCCGACGCGCAGGCCGACGCCCAGGTCGGCAAGCGCACGCTGGTGGTCCGGCTCGGCCCGGTCCCCGCCGCGTGGCTGCACCTGCTGATCGTGCTGGCCGCCCACACCTGGGTCGCCGCCTGGTGGTGGGCCGACTGGCTGCCGTCCAAGGCCGGCTGGGCCCTGCTGACCGCCCTGCCCAGCGGCTGGGCCGCCATCTGGCTGCTGATCGACGCCCGCCACCCCCAGCGCCTGCGCGCCGTGATGGTCGTGACCGTGGCGGTGGCCGTGTTGCACGGGCTGCTGCTGAGTGCGGCTTATGGGCGGGTGGTGTGGTTGCGGGGGTGAAGGCCGGGCGTTCGCGGACAGGGTCGGCCGGTATCCTCGTCAGACCGCTCATCGCCCACCTGTTGTCCGCCGCCCATGTCGATTTCTGACCCTGATCTCCCACCGTCGACCCGCCCACCCAAGATCCCCGAATCGGTGCTGGTCGTCATCCACACCGCCGCGCTGGAGGTGCTGTTGATCGAGCGGGCCGACAAGCCCGGCTTCTGGCAGAGCGTGACCGGCTCGAAGGACCATCCGGACGAGGACCTGCGGCTGACCGCCGTGCGCGAGGTCGCCGAGGAGACCGGCATCGTGGTCGGCTCGGCGGCGGTGCCCGATGCCGCCTTGCGGGACTGGGGCCTGCGCAACGTCTACGAGATCTACCCGGTCTGGCGGCACCGCTATGCGCCGGGCGTGACGCACAACACCGAGCATGTCTTCGGCCTGACCGTGCCGCGCGACATCGCGGTGACGCTGGCGCCGCGCGAGCATCTGCAGCACGCCTGGCTGCCGTGGCGCGAGGCGGCCGATCGCTGCTTCTCGCCGAGCAATGCCGAGGCCATCCTGCAACTGCCTCACCAACGGGGTGAGGCATGACCCGCAGCCTGCGGACGCCGCACCGCGCCGAACACCCGGCCGGTGCCGAGCGCCGCTTGCGGGTGGCGACCTACAACATCCACAAGGGCGTGCGCGGCGTGGGTCCGCGCAAGCGGCTGGAGATCCACAACCTGGGCGACGGCGTGGCGCAGCTGGGCGCCGATCTGGTCTTTCTGCAGGAGGTCCGCTTGTTCCACCACGGTGACGCGCGGCGCTTTGACCACACCTCCTTCGGCTGGCCGGCGCAGGGTCAGGCCGAGTTCCTGGCGCCCGACGGCTACGAGACGGCCTACCGCACCAACGCGGTCACCCACGGTGGAGAGCATGGCAACGCCTTGCTGTCGCGCTGGCCGCTGGGCGACATCGGCCATCACGATGTGTCGGACCACCGCTTCGAGCAGCGCGGCCTGCTGCATGCGATCGTGAACTGGCAGGGCGTGGCGGTGCACGGCATCGTGGCGCACTTCGGCCTGTTCCACGCCAGCCGGGCGCGCCAGGCGCAGCGCCTGGGCGAATACGTCGCCAGCCGGGTGCCGGCGGGGGCGCCGGTGATCGTCGCGGGCGACTTCAACGACTGGGGCGAGCGGCTCGATCCGTGGTTCGTGCAGGCCGGGCTGGCGCGGGCGACGGTGCCGGGCGCGCTGCGCCACCCGCTGACGTTTCCGTCGCGGCTGCCGCTGTTCTCGCTCGACCGGGTCTACACGCGCGGGCTGCGCTGCCTGCGCACCGAGGTGCCACGCGGCGCGTCCTGGGCCCGCATGTCCGACCACCTGCCACTGGTGGTGGAACTGGAGCTGACCGGGTGAACGCGCCGACGCCGTCGCCCCCGGCCGGCCGCCTGCGTCCCAGCTTGCGACGGGGCCGCTACGGCTGGTACCTGCTGCAGCGGCCGGTGTTGCGCGACGGTCATGCGGTGACGCTGCTGCGTGGCGGCGCGCAGCTGTTCCCGGCGATGTGCGCGGCGATCGCGGCGGCGCAGCGCGAGGTCTGGCTGGCGACCTACATCTTCAACGACGACGAGCAGGCGCTGGTCGTGGCCGATGCCTTGGTGGCCGCAGCAGCGCGCGGCGTGCGGGTCAGGGTCGTCATCGACGGCTTCGGCACCAAGCACAGCCGCAGCCGGATCGAGCAGCGGCTGGCCGCGTCGCCGGGCATCGCCGTCGAGACCGGCCGGCCGTCGCGGCGACTGCAGCTGGCGGTGTTCCGGCCGATCGAGCGCTGGACCCACTGGCTGCAACCCGGCCAGCTGCGCCGCCTGCACATGAAGCTGTGCACGGTCGACGACACGGTCGGCTACATCGGTGGCATCAACCTGATCGACGACCACGTCGACCTCAACCACGGCCGCACCGAGGCGCCGCGGCTGGACTACGCGCTGGCGGTGTCCGGGCCGGTGGTGGAGACGATGCGGCAGGTGGTCCGGGCGATGTGGTCACGCGCCTGGCACGGCAGCGACTGGCGCGACGCGCTGCGCCGGCTGGTCGTCGCACCGCAGCCGATGCAGCGTCTGCGCGGCCTGCTGCGCGAGCTGCGCATGCCGCTGCGCCCAGGTGCCGAAGGGGTCGCCGATGGCCAGCCGCCGGGCGGGTCGAGCCCCGCAGCGACGATGCGCGCCGCGCTGGTGGTGCGCGACAACGTGCGCCAGCGCCGCACCATCGAACGCGCCTGCGTCGAGGCGATGCGCGGGGCGCAGCGGCGCATCTGGCTGGTCACGCCCTACTTCTACCCGGGCACCGGTTTCCGGCTGGCCCTGGCCGATGCGGCGCGGCGTGGCGTCGAGGTCCGGCTGCTGCTGCAAGGCAAGGCCGACTACCGGCTGGCGGCCTGGGCGGCCCGTGCGCTCTACCGCGAGCTGCACCAGCACGGCGTGCACATCCACGAGTACCTGCCGGCCTTCCTGCATGCCAAGGTCATGCTGATCGACGACGACTGGTGCACGGTGGGCAGCAGCAACATCGACCCGCTGTCGCTGCTGCTCAACCTCGAGGCCAACCTGATCGTGTCGGACGCAGGCTTCTGCGCCACGTTGGCCACCGAGCTGGAAGGCGCCATGGCCGACAGCCGCGAGGTCCTGCCCGACAGCCTGCGCGAAGCCGGCTGGGTACGGCTGGCCAGGCGGGCGGTGGTGGCGTGGGTGGCCTACGTCTACCTGCGTGTCGCGGGGGTCACCGGCAGGTATTGAGGTCCGGCTGGCCGGGGCCGAGCGCCTTTGCAGGCCAGCGCCGGGCCGCTCCCAAGCGGCCTGCGTATCCCCTCGGGGGATCGCCCGGCGTACCCGCCGGGCGAGGGGCTCCAATCAGCGGACTTGTTCGAGGGCGCGGATGCGTTCCTCGATCGGCGGGTGGCTGGACATCAGGGCCATCAGGCCACCGGCGCGGCTGCCGATGCCGAGCGTGGCGACGCTCTGGGGCAGGGCGCCGGGCTCGAGGCCGCCGAGGCGGGCCAGCGCGCGTTGCATCGGCACGCGGCTGCCCATCAGCTTGGCGGCATCGGCGTCGGCGCGGAACTCCCGCTGGCGCGAGAACCAGGCCACGACGATGGCGGCGACCAGGCCCAGCACGATGTCGAGCACGATGGTCGAGACGTAGTAGCCGATGCCCGGCGCGTCCTTGTCGTTCTTCAGGATGACGCGGTCGACGACGTAGCCGATCACGCGCGAGAGGAAGACGACGAAGGTGTTCATGACGCCCTGGATCAGCGTCATCGTCACCATGTCGCCGTTGGCGACGTGGGCGACCTCGTGGCCGATGACGGCCTCGACCTCCTCGCGCGACATGCTCTGCAGCAAGCCGGTGGAGACCGCCACCAGGGCCGAGTTCTTGAAGGCGCCGGTGGCGAAGGCATTGGGCTCGCCCTCGTAGAGCGCGACCTCGGGCATCTGGATGCCGGCGGCGGCAGAGAAGCGCTGCACGGTGCCGACGATCCAGCGGTGCATCGGGTCGTGCGAGTCGTTGATGACGACCGCGCCGGTGCTCCACTTGGCCATCGGCTTGCTCATCAGCAGCGAGATGAAGGCGCCGCCGAAGCCCATGATCAGCGCGAAGCCCAGCAGCGCGCCCAGGTTCAGCCCATTGGCATCCAGGAACTTGTTGACGCCGAGCAGGCTGGCCGTGATGCCCAGCACCAGCATCACAGCGAGGTTGGTGACAAGGAAGATCGCGATGCGTTTCATGTGGGTTCCCGAAGGGTGGAGGTCGTGACGCGAAGCCCTCAGATGCAGGCGTGGCCCGAAAAGTTCAAGCCGGCTGCACGCACAGGGCGTGAGCCGGCTTGAGGGTGCCGACCGTGGTGGTCGGCCATGTGGCGATCAGCCTTGCGCGGCGATCGTCGCGTTGCGCAGGCGGATGTGCAGCTCGCGCAGCTGCTTCTCGTCGACCAGGCTGGGCGCTCCGGTCAGCAGGCACTGGGCGCGCTGGGTCTTGGGGAAGGCGATGACGTCGCGGATCGACTCGGCCTTGGTCATCAGCGTGACCAGGCGGTCCAGGCCGAAGGCCAGGCCACCGTGCGGCGGCGCGCCGTACTGCAGCGCGTCGAGCAGGAAGCCGAACTTGACCTGGGCGTCTTCCTTGCTGATGTTGAGCGCGCTGAAGACCTTGCTCTGCACCTCGGCGCGGTGGATCCGCACCGAGCCTCCGCCGAGTTCCCAGCCGTTGAGCACCATGTCGTAGGCCTTGGCGATGCAGGCGCCCGGGTCGGTGTCCATCAGGTCCTCGTGACCGTCCTTGGGCGCCGTGAACGGGTGGTGCACGGCGTTCCAGCGGCCCTCTTCCTCGTCGTGCTCGAACATCGGGAAGTCGACCACCCACAGCGGCGCCCACTTGTCCTCGAACAGGCCGAGCTTCTTGCCGAAGTCGCTGTGACCGACCTTGATGCGCAGCGCGCCGATGGCGTCGTTGACGACCTTGGCCTTGTCAGCGCCGAAGAAGATCAGGTCGCCGTTGCAGGCGCCTGTGCGGGCGATGATCTCGGCGATGGCGCCGTCGTGCAGGTTCTTGACGATCGGCGACTGCAGGCCGTCACGGCCCTTGCCGGCGTCGTTGACCTTGATCCAGGCCAGGCCCTTGGCGCCATAGATTTTGACGAACTCGGTGTAGCCGTCGATCTCGCCGCGGCTCATCTCGGCTCCGCCCGGCACACGCAGCGCGACGACGCGGCCGCCCTTGCTCTGGGCCGGGGTCGAGAAGACCTTGAAGTCGACGTCCTTCATGACCTCGGTCAGCTCGGTGAACTGCAGCTTGACGCGCAGGTCGGGCTTGTCCGAGCCGTACTTGAACATCGCGTCGGCATAGCTCATCACCGGGTAGACCGGCAACTCGACGTTCATGGCGTGGCGGAAGACCGTGCGGATCATGCCCTCGAACATCGCGCGGATCTCCTCCTCGCCCATGAAGGAGGTCTCGATGTCGATCTGCGTGAACTCGGGCTGGCGGTCGGCGCGTAGGTCCTCGTCGCGGAAGCACTTGGTGATCTGGTAGTAGCGGTCGAAGCCCGCAACCATCAGCAGCTGCTTGAACAGCTGGGGCGACTGCGGCAGTGCGAAGAAATGACCGTCGTTCACGCGGCTGGGCACGAGGTAGTCGCGTGCGCCTTCGGGCGTGCTCTTGGTCAGCATCGGGGTCTCGATGTCGACAAAGCCGTTGGCGTCGAGGAACTTGCGGACCTCCATCGCGACGCGGTAGCGCAGCATCAGGTTCTTCTGCATCTGCGGGCGGCGCAAGTCCAGCACGCGGTGCGTCAGGCGGGTGGTCTCGCTGAGGTTCTCGTCATCGAGCGGGAACGGCGGCGTCACGCTGGGGTTGAGCACCTCCAGCGCATGGCACAGCACCTCGACCTTGCCGGAGACCAGGCCGGTGTTCTCGGTGCCCGCCGGACGAGCCCGCACCAGGCCGGTGACCTGAAGGCAGAACTCGTTGCGCACGCCTTCGGCGGTCTTGAACATGTCGGCGCGATCGGGGTCGCAGACGATCTGGACGATGCCTTCGCGGTCGCGCAGGTCGATGAAGATCACGCCCCCGTGGTCGCGACGGCGATGGGCCCAGCCCATCAGGGTGACGGTCTGGCCCATCAGCTTCTCGCTGACGAGGCCTGCATAGCTGCTGCGCATGGTGGGAAGTCTCCGGGGCAAGTCTGGTTGGATTCAGTGAGGGGCCGGCTCGGGCTCGCCCGGGGCGCCGTTCTCGGGGCCGACGACGCCCATCGAGATGATGTACTTCAGCGCCTCGTCGACGCTCATCGCCAGCGGCCGGATGTCGGTGCGGGCGGCCATCAGGAAGAAGCCCGAGGTCGGGTTGGGCGTGGTCGGCACGTAGAGGCTGACGTAGTCGCCCTGCAGCGCCTCGCCGACCTCGCCACCGGGCTTGCCGGTGACGAAGGCGATGGTCCAGAGGCCGTCGCGCGGGTACTGCACCAGCACGGCCTCGCGGAAGGCCTGGCCGCTGCTCGAGAACAGCGTGTCGGAGACCTGCTTGACCGAGCTGTAGATGGACTTGACGATGGGGATGTTCTGGAAGATCCGGTCCCACATCCGGATCCACCACTGGCCGACGAAGTTGGCCACGAACATGCCGGTCAGCAGCATCAGCACGACCAGCACGATGACGCCCAGCCCGGGAATCTGCGAGATCGACTCGATCAGCGCGGCGGCGCTGGCCGGCAGCACGGCGGCCACAAGCGACAGCAGGGCCTGGAAGACGCCGTCGAGCACGCCCAGCACCCAGGCCAGCACCCAGATGGTGACGGCCAGCGGGAGCCAGACGAGCAGGCCGGCGACGATGTATTTCTTCACGACAGGGCGCCCAGCGGCGTGGTGAGGACGTGCGGTGGAAGGTGATGCCCGGCCCGGCACGCAGCCGGCACGGGCATCAGCGGGGACTCAGTGACAGGCGCAGGAGCCGCCGCAGGCGGTGGCGCCACCGGAGCCCGTGCTGCTCGAACCGGCGTCCGTCGAGCTGGCGGCGCTGGACGTGGCGCCCGAGGCCGAGCCGTCGGACGCTGATGCCGGCGCTGCAGCGGTGCCGGCAGCCGCCGCCGCGGTGGCCGCCGTGCTGGCCGCCGTGTTGGTGCCGCCGTTGCGGAAGTCGGTCGCATACCAGCCGGATCCCTTGAGCTGGAAGCCGGCGGCGGTGACCTGCTTGGAGAAGGTCTCGGCGCCGCAGGCTGGGCAGGTGCTCAGGACCGGGTCAGACATTTTCTGCAGCACGTCCTTGGCATGACCACACGCGCTGCATCGGTAGGCATAGATCGGCATGGCTGTGGAAACAGTGGATCAGACCGTTGATGCGAAACCCAAAATTATAGGTGGGCGGTCTGTGTCACGCGGCCCGCCAGGCTGCGGGGCGGCACGCCCGTTCAGAGGGCCCGGTGCAGCCACATCCACAGGCCCGGCAGCAGCCAGTAGGCGAACAGCCCGCCTGCGACGAAGCCGCCCGCCACGCCGAGTGCCATCGTCAGCAGCCGGTTGGTGCGGCGCTGTTCGTGCAGCAGGGCGCGCAGCAGCTGTTCCTGGGCGGCGTCCGGATGGGCCTGGCGCTTGAGCGCGTCATGCAGCAGGCGGGGCAGTTCGGGGATCAGCTTGGCGTAGCGCGGCGCCTCGTCCTTGACCGACGCCAGCAGCGCACGCCAGCCGACCTGCTCGTTCATCCAGCGCTCGAGGAAGGGCTTGGCGGTCTGCCACAGGTCCAGCTCCGGATCGAGCTGGCGACCCAGTCCCTCGACGTTGAGCAGCGTCTTCTGCAGCAGCACCAGCTGCGGCTGGACCTCGACGTTGAAGCGGCGCGAGGTCTGGAACAGCCGCATCAGGACCTGGCCCAGCGAGATGTCCTTGAGCGGCCGGTCGAAGTGCGGTTCGCAGACCGCCCGCACGGCACCTTCGAGCTCGTCGACGCGCGTGTTGGCGGGCACCCAGCCGGACTCGACATGCAGCTCGGCCACGCGCCGGTAGTCGCGCCGGAAGAAGGCCAGGAAGTTCTGCGCCAGGTATTCCTTGTCGCGCGAATCGAGCGTGCCGACGATGCCGAAGTCCAGCGCGATGTAGCGCCCGAAGGTCGCCGGCGCGGTCGACACCATGATGTTGCCGGGGTGCATGTCGGCGTGGAAGAAGCCGTCGCGGAAGACCTGGGTGAAGAAGATCGTCACGCCGTCACGCGCCAGCTTGGGGATGTCCACGCCGGCCGCGCGCAGGGTGTCGATCTGGCTGATCGGCACGCCGCGCATGCGCTCCATCACCAGCACCTCGGCGCTGGAGAGGTCCCAGATCATCTCGGGGATCAGAAGCAAGCCCAGGGCGAACATGTTGCGGCGCAGCTGGGCCGCGTTGGCGGCCTCGCGGCCGAGGTCCAGCTCGTCGTGCAGGTATTTGTCGAACTCGGCAACGACCTCGCGCGGACGCAGCCGGCGGCCGTCCGGCGACAGGCGCTCCAGCCAGGCTGCGGCCTTGCGCAGCAGGCCCAGGTCGGCCTCGATGATGTCCAGCACGTTTGGGCGCAGCACCTTGATGGCGACCTCGCGACCGTCGTGCAGCACGCCGAAATGGACCTGCGCGATCGAGGCACTGGCCACCGGATCGGCCTCGAACTGCTGGAACACCGCCTCGATCGGCCGGCCCAGCGAGCGCTCGACGATGGCGCGCGAAGCGGCGCTCGGGAACGGCGGCACGCGGTCCTGCAGCCGCGCCAGCTCGTCGGCGATGTCGTGCGGGACCAGGTCACGGCGGGTCGACAGGACCTGGCCGAACTTGACGAAGATGGGCCCGAGCCGTTCCAGCGCCAGCCGCAGCCGCTCGCCGCGTGGGGCGTCATGGGTGCGACCAATGGCCAGGATGCGTGCCAGCAGCCGCAGGCCTGGATGCGGCAGGCTGCGCAGGACCAGCTGGTCCATGCCGTGGCGCATCAGGACCCAGACGATCAGGCCCAGCCGCAAGGTGTTGCGCAGGCTGCCCTTCATGCCTGCGGACGCAGGCGCTGCAGCAGGGCCTGGGCGCCCTGGGCCACCGCGCGGCCGAACTGGGCCAGCTGGCGCGCCGGGGCGTCGCCGACGACGCGGGCGAGGTCGTCCTCGATGTCCCAGCGCAGGTGCTCGGCCAGCCAGCCGATCTCGGCGGCCAGGCCGACGTCGCCGCGCACGGCCATCGGCGGGCGGCCCTGGGCGCCGGAGAAGGCCCAGGCGGTCAGCGCGGGCTGGTCCAGTGTGACCACCAGCGTGCGGGCCGGATCGACCGGCTCGGCGGCGCTGCCGTCCTCGACCTCCAGCAGCCCGGCCGGCGTGATGCGCCATTGCGCCGCCGGTGGCGGTGGCAGGAAGGCGGGCCAGCCGGTCCACTCGACCTCGATCAGCGCGCCGCTGTGGGCCAGCAGGCGCCGCGTTGCTTCGGGCTCGGCGGCGATGACGTGGTTGACCAGCAGCGTGACGCGAGCCTGGGCTTCGCGACCGAGGGGATCGAGCAGGTTTTGAAACATCCAGGAATTGTAGGAGGCAGTTCACGAAACCTTGATTTGGCGGGTCGGTCGCGAGGCAGGGGGTTTGACAGAATGTTTTGTCCGGGATCTGTCGAATCACTCGACCCGGATTCGGTGCGGCCTGGCAGGCGGACGCACCGCGCCGTACCACCTCCTGCCCTGAGAGTCCGCCATGACCACCGTCCTCCTGACCGGCGCCACCGGCTACATCGGCTCGCACACCTGGCTCGCGCTCAAGCACGCCGGCTATGACGTGGTCGGCGTCGACAACTTTGCCAACAGCTCGCCGCAGGTGCTCGACCGCCTGGCCACGCTGCTGGGCGAGGCGCCGGTGTTCGAGGAGGCCGACGTCAACGACGCCGCTGCGATGACGCGTGTGGTCTCGGCCCATGGCGCCCAGGCCGTCGTGCATTTCGCCGCCCACAAGGCGGTGGGCGAGTCGGCCGAGAAGCCGCTCGAGTACTTCCGCAACAACCTCGGCGGCCTCGTTAACGTGGCCCAGGCGATGGCCGACCAGGATGTCTTCGCGCTCGTCTTCAGCTCGTCGGCGACGGTCTACGGTCAGCCCGAGACCCTGCCGATCGCGGAGTCCGCCGCGCTGTCGGCCACCAACCCCTACGGCCTGACCAAGTTGATGGGCGAGCAGTTGCTGCGCGAACTTGAACGCTGCGACCCGCGCTGGAAGATCGGCTACCTGCGCTACTTCAACCCGGTCGGCGCCCATCCGAGCGGCCTGATCGGCGAGGACCCGCGTGGCATCCCCAACAACCTGATGCCCTACGTGGCGCAAGTGGCGGTTGGCAAGCGGCCTTTCCTGCAGGTCTACGGCAACGACTACGACACGCCCGACGGCACCGGGGTGCGTGACTACATCCACGTGCTCGACCTGGCCGCCGGCCATGTCGCGGCGGTGCGCCACCTGCTCGAACGCAAGCAGTCGCTGACGGTCAACCTCGGCACCGGCCAAGGCTACAGCGTGCTCGACGTGATCCGCGCCTTCGAGCGTGCCAGCGGTCGTGCCGTGCCGTTCAAGACCGTTGCGCGCCGCCCTGGCGACGTGGCGGCCTGTTATGCCGACGCGACGCTGGCGCGCGAGCTGCTGGGCTGGCAGGCCGAGCGCGGCATCGACGCGATGTGCGAGGACGCCTGGCGCTGGCAGTCGCGCAACCCGCAGGGCTATGCACCGGCGCTGGGTGCGGCCGACACCTCGATCGCGGCCTGATCGAGGGGGGCCGGAACCGGCCCTCGAAGGTCCTCGCAGCGGGAGGCTCTGCGACAATCTGGGCCATGGACGTGCACGATCTTTCCGCCTACATGGCCCATGTCGGCGCTGCCGCTCGCAGCGCCTCGACCCGCATGGCCGCCGCCTCGACGGCGGCCAAGAACGAGGCCCTCGTGGCGCTCGCCCGCCTGCTGCGCGACAACGGCCCGGCGCTCGCCGAGGCCAATGCGCGTGACCTGACCGCTGCGGCGGCGGGCGGACTCGACGGCCCGATGCTCGACCGCCTCAAGCTGGGCGACAAAGTCATCGCCACCGTCGCGGAAGGCTGCGAGCAGATCGCCGCGATGCCCGATCCGATCGGCGAGATCCTCAACCTGCGGCGCCGCCCGAGCGGCATCGCCGTGGGCCAGATGCGGGTCCCGCTGGGCGTCTTCGGCATGATCTACGAGAGCCGCCCGAACGTGACCATCGAGGCCGCCTCGCTGGCCATCAAGAGCGGCAACGCGGCCATCCTGCGTGGCGGCTCCGAGGCGCTGCATTCCAACGTCGCGCTGTGGAAGCTGGTCCAGGCGGCCTTGCTCGAAGCCGGCCTGCCGGCCGAGGCGGTGCAGCTGATCGAGACCACCGACCGTGCGGCGGTCGGCAAGCTGATCACCATGCCCGAGTCGGTCGACGTCATCATCCCGCGGGGCGGCAAGGGCCTGATCGAGCGCATCAGCGCCGAGTCGCGCGTGCCGGTCATCAAGCACCTGGACGGCAACTGCCACACCTACGTCGATGCCGAGGTCGACCTCGACATGGCGCTGCTCGTGACCGAGAACGCCAAGACTCAGAAGTACAGCCCCTGCAACGCGACCGAGTCGCTGCTGGTCCATGCAGCCCAGGCGGCGACCTTCCTGCCGCGCATCGCGGCGGTGTTCGCGGCCAAGGGCGTGGAGGTGCGTGGCTGCGCCCGCACGCTGGCGGCGATCGCCGGCGTGGCCGGCCTGAAGACGGCGGTGGCGACCGAGCAGGACTGGGCCGAGGAATACCTCGCCCCCGTCATCAGCGCCAAGGTGGTCGACACGCTCGACGAGGCCATCGCCCACATCAACCGCCACGGCTCGCACCACACCGACGCGATCCTGACCACCCACCACCCGAACGCGATGCGCTTCTTGCGCGAGGTCGACTCGGCCAGCGTGATGGTCAACGCCAGCACCCGCTTTGCCGACGGCTTCGAATACGGCCTGGGCGCCGAGATCGGCATCAGCACCGACAAGTTCCACGCCCGTGGCCCGGTCGGGCTGGATGGTCTGACCTCGCTGAAGTACGTCGTGCTGGGTCAGGGCGAGATCCGCACCTGAAGCCGGCGACCGCATGAGCCGCGACCCGCGCACCGCCCTGGTCCTGTTCTCAGGCGGGCAGGACTCCACCACCTGCCTGGCCTGGGCGCTGGACCGCTACGCCCGCGTCGAGACCGTCGCCTACGACTACGGCCAGCGCCATCGCATCGAGCTGGACTGCCGACTGACCGTGCGCGCCGAGATCCGCCGCCGCTTCCCGGACTGGGCCGATCGGCTGGGCGACGACCACCTGCTCGACCTGTCGGTGCTGGGCCAGGTCGGCGACAGCGCCCTGACCGTCGAGCGCGAGATCGCGCTGCAGGCCGACGGCCTGCCCAACACCTTTGTGCCCGGCCGCAACCTGCTCTTCCTGACGCTGGCCGGCGCGCTGGCCTACCGGCGTGGCGCCAGCGTGCTGGTTGGCGGCATGTGCGAGACCGACTACTCCGGCTACCCCGACTGCCGCGACAACACGCTCAAGGCGCTGCAGGTGGCGCTGTCGCTGGGCCTGGCCACGCCGATGACGCTCGAGACGCCGCTGATGTTCCTGACCAAGGCGCAGACCTGGACGCTGGCCGAGGACCTCGGCGGCACCGCGCTGGTCGAGCTGCTGGTCGAGCACAGCCACACCTGCTACCTCGGCGAACGCGGCCAGCGCCACCCCTGGGGCTATGGCTGCGGCCACTGCCCCGCCTGCGCGCTGCGTGCGGCCGGTCATGCGGCCTGGCTGAGCGGGCGCTGAGCCCCGCGCCGGTCGACCGTCATCCCCCGCTTCCCTCCCTTCCGCCGCCTCCGCCACGATCGCCTCGATGTCGAGCACGCTCACCTGGGTCCTGCTGCTGGCCGTGCTCGGTTTCTGGATGCTCGGCGCGCACAACCGACTGGTGCGCCTGCGCCATGACCTGCGCCAGGCCTACGCGCCACTGTCGAGCGCGCTGCGTCAACGCCATGCGGTGGCGCTGACGCTGGCCGAGACCTCGCGCGCCCGCATGGGCGACAGCCCACGCGCCGAGCTGGTCGACGGCACCATCGGCGCGGCCCGCCGGGCCGGTCACGCCTGCGACCAGGTCCAGCTCAAGGCCTTGCGCGGCAACGTGCTGCAGCAAGTCGCCGTGGCCGAGGAGCGGCTGGTGTCCCTGCTCGAAGAACTGGGCCTGGCCTTGCAGGACCTGACCTCCGGCGACGGCCCCGACCCGGTCGTCAGCGACCTGCTGCGCCAGCGCGACCAGTTGCAGGAGCAGATCGCCTTCTCGCGGCTGCTCTACAACCGCGCCGCCGACGCCTATAACCAGGCCATCGCGCTGTTTCCGACCACGCTGGTGGCCAACCTGCTGCGCTTCCACCGGGCGCCCGAGTTCCCGCCGATCTGAGCCTGCGGGCCGCCTGTCGGCCTTCGCTGGACAAGCGGTCGACGCCGACGCAGCATCGCGGCTCAGAACCGAACCGATCACTGGCCATTGGCTGATGTCCCATGCCATGTCTGTCGTGCCCGCCGAGATGTCCGTGATGCACCTTCCGATCACCGGGGCTGCACCGTTGCCGGCGACCGCCCTGGACGCCTGGGCCCGGCTTCGGCTGCGACGCGGTCCCGGCGAGCTGCGGGCGATGCTGCTGGCGCTGGTCCTGACGCCGGGCAGCGCGCGCGAGCGGCAGTGCTGGCGTGAGGAGACCGACACGCTCGAGGGCGTCTCCTTCCTGATGTCCGACCTCGAAAGCCTGCCTGCCAGCGCCCGACTGCCGGCCCTTGAGGCTGCGCTGGCCCATGCCGCCGCGCTGCCGCTGGCTGTGCGCCAGGAGCTGGCCCCGGCCTTGCGCCGCGTCATGTGCGCCGATGGCCGGGTCCGCCCGATCGACCGCCTGACGCTGTTGCTGGCGCGCCAGCGGCTGGCCGGCGACGCGTCGCCCCAACGCGCCAGCCTGCGCGACGCCGACCCCGAGCTCGGCCACCTGCCGCTGGCCCTGCGCATCGCCGTGGCCGACCTGACGGCCTTCCTCGCGCGGGTCGTGCCGCAGGCCGATGCACAGGCGCGCGTCGGCGCCGCCGGTGCGGGCTGGCACGCCCGCGTTGTCGCGACGCTGTGGGGCCCGGCGCCGCACCCGCCGGCCTGTCAGGTGCCCGACACCGACGGCCTTGCGCGTGCGCTGTTGACGGTGCGCCAGCTCGATTGGATGCGCCGCCCGCTGATCGTGCGGCTCTGGCTCGACGCCTTGCGCGCCTTGTCCGAACAGCCCGGCGCGCCGGTCGCCAGCGGTGGTCTGGCCCGCCTGGGCGGCCTGGACCTGGGCGGTGCCGAAGCCTTGCGGGTCTGCTGCGGCCTGCTCGACTCGCCCCTGCCGCCCGAGCTGGCCAGGCTCTTCATCGAATTGCCGGGCCCCGCGCCGGGCTGACCGCACCGGGTCGGCGGGCTCATGTCTGGCCCGTAGACTGCCGCCCGTGACCCGAACCGAACCTGCCCGCCCGCCCCGCACCGGCCTTGCGCCGGGAGCCTCTTCAGGCCCTTCGGCCAGCCTGCCGCTGCAGCGCCTGCTGGGGCATGCCGCCGACGCCGTCGGCGCCGTGCTGGCCGGCCGCTCGCTGACCGACGCGCTGGCGGCCTGCCCGGCGCCTGCCCGGCCCGGCACCCAGGCACTGGCCTTCCACGCGCTGCGCCAGCTTGGCGGGGCGCAGCGTGCGCTGGCCCACCTGGCGCCGCGCAAGCCGCCGCCCGAGGTCCAGTCGCTCCTGCTGTGTGCGCTGGCCCTGCTGTGGCCGCAGGACGACCCCGACGCCGCGTCGCCGGTCTATGCCGACCACACCCTGGTCGACCAGGCGGTGGCCTGCATGCGCCAGCGCCGTGCCGCCAGCGCCGGCTTTGTCAACGCCGTGTTGCGGCGCTTCCAGCGCGAGCGCGCCGCTCTGGTGCCGGCCTGGCAGGCCGAAGACCCGGTGGTGCGCTGGCAGCACCCGCGCTGGTGGATCGAGCGCCTGCAGCGCGACTGGCCCGAACACTGGCAGGCCTTGCTGGCGACCGCCAACCGGGCCGCGCCGATGGCCCTGCGCGTCAACGCCCGACAGACCGACGCGGTCGGCTACCTGGCCGAGCTGGCCGAAGCCGGCATCGACGCCGAAGCGGTCGGCAGCCACGCGCTGGTCTTGTCCCGGCCGGTGCCGGTGACGGCCCTGCCCGGCTTTGCCACCGGCCGTGTGTCGGTGCAGGACCTGTCGGCCCAGGTCGCCGCGCCGCTGCTGCTGGGCGACGGCGCCGACCGCCTGCCCGCCGGCGCCCGCGTGCTGGACGCCTGTGCCGCGCCGGGCGGCAAGACCGCCCACCTGCTGGAGCTGGCCGCGCTCGACCTGCTGGCGCTGGACGTCGAGCCCGAACGCCTCGCCCGGGTCGACGAGACCTTGCGCCGCTGCGGCCTGGCGGCGCGCCTGCAGGTGGCCGACGCCGCCCGTGTCGACGCCTGGTGGGACGGCAGGCCCTTCGACGCCATCTTGCTGGACGCGCCTTGCAGCGCCTCGGGCATCGTGCGGCGCCACCCGGACGTGCGCTGGCTGCGTCGCCCGACCGACATCGACACCCTGGTGCGGACCCAGGCCGGGCTGCTGGACGCGCTCTGGCCGCTGCTCAAGCCGGGCGGCCGTCTCGTCTACGCGACATGTTCGGTCTTCCGCGCGGAGGGCGACGCCCAGCTTGCGGCGTTTCTGCAACGGACCGCCGACGCGCGCACACAAGCGGTGCCTGGGCATCGGCTGGGCATCGCTGAAAATGGGTCGCAGACGGCAGGCGAGGCATCCGCGCAACCCGCGATCCGGGGTGACGGCTTCTTCTACGCCCGCCTCGACAAGCCTTCCTGACCTGCGGCGTGGACGTCCGGGGTCGCGCCGACGCCAGCCCCCCGACATCCCGTGCCCTCCGCCTGCCCGAACGACCCTCGCACCGCTGTCCTGCCCGCCCGGGCGGTCGGTCGACGTGTGTCCGGTCGCCTGGCGCGGTGGCTGCTGCTGATCGCACTGGCCGGGCTGGGCCTCTGGCATGCCAGTCCCGGCCACGCTGCCACGGCCGTCGACCTGCCCCGGCTTGAGGTGCTGCGCACCGAGCAGGGTCTGGCCATCGAGTTCGACGCCCGCTTCGAGTTGCCTGCCGGCGTCGAAGACGCACTGCAGAGGGGCGTCGCGCTGCACTTCGTCGCCGAGGCCGACCTGGTGCAATCGCGCTGGTACTGGCGCGACAAGCGCCTGGCCCAGGTCCGGCGCACTTGGCGCCTGGCCTATCAGCCGCTGACCCTGAACTACCGCGTCAGTCTGGGCGGCCTGGCCCAGACCTATGCCACGCTGCGCGAGGCGCTGCGCGCCGTCCAGCGCCTGAGCGCCTGGCGCATCGGCGATGGCGAGGACGCCCAGGACGCCGACTACCTCGAATTCCGCTACGGGCTGGACCTTGACCAGCTGCCCCGGCCGCTGCTGATCTCCATCGGCAGCCAGCCGGAATGGAGCCTGCGCATCGAGCGTACGATCCTGCTGCCACCGGCCCGCTGAGGCCGCCCGGCCCCGCGATCCGTCGAACCCCCGAGCGCCCGCTCCGTCCTCCCCCGCCCTTCGATGAGCCGCCGTTCCCTGCGCTGGACCCTGCTGGTCGCCCTGATCGCGACGGGTGCCACCGTGCTGGTGCTGGCCTTCTTGCTGGCCGTCGCCACCAACAACCGGGCCCTCTACGAACGCCATTTCGGCTGGCTGCTGTGGGTCAACATCGGCGTGGCGACCGTGCTGGGCCTGGTCATCGTCGCGGCGCTGGCCCACCTGTGGCGACGCATGAGGCGCGGCAAGTTCGGCAGCAAGCTGCTGTTCAAGCTCGCGGCCATCTTCGCCTTCGTCGGTGTCGTGCCGGGGGCGCTGATCTACGGCGTGTCCTACCAGTTTGTGTCCCGCAGCATCGAGAGCTGGTTCGACGTCGAGGTCGAAGGCGCACTGGAATCGGGCCTGAACCTGGGCCGCACCTCGCTGCAGATGCTGGTCACCGATCTCGGCGGCAAGACCCGGCTGGCCGCCGAACGGGCCGCCGAGGCGCCCGACCGGCTCAGCGTCATCGCGCTCGAGCGCCTGCGCGAACAGCTCGCCGCACAGAGCGTCGCGGTGCTGTCACCCAGCGGCCAGGTGCTGGCCAGCGCCGGTGGCACGCTGGGCACCGTCTTCCTGCCCGACCGGCCCAGCGCGGCCATGCTGCGCCAGGCGCGCAGTCAGCGCGTGCTGTCGCAGCTCGAAGGCCTGGACGGCGACCCGACCGAGACGCGCGACCAGCTGGCCACCATCCAGGACGCCCGCATCCGCTCGATCGCCTGGGTGCCCTCGGGCAACTACAGCCTGACCAGCGAGGACCGCTTCCTGCAAGTCACCCAGCAGGTGCCTTTCGAGCTGGCCAACAACGCCCTGCACGTGCAGGCCGCCTACAGCGAATACCAGCAGCGTGCGCTGGGCCGCCTGGGCCTGCGCAAGATGTACATCGGCACGCTCACGCTGGCGCTGATCCTCGGCGTCTTCAGCGCCCTGCTGATGGCCGCTGCGCTGGGCCACCAGCTGGCCCGGCCGCTGCTGGTGCTGGCCGACGGCGTGCGCCAGGTGGCCAGCGGCGACCTGCGGCCGACCGAGGTCTTCAGCTCGCGCGACGAGCTCGGCGGCCTGACCCGCTCCTTCGCCGACATGACCCAGCAGCTGGCCGACGCGCGCGCCCAGGTCCAGACCAGCCTGGCGACCGCCGAGAGCGCCCAGGCGCACCTGCAGACCATCCTCGACAACCTCAGCGCCGGCGTGATCCTGTTTGCCGCGCGGGGCATCGTCGACACCGTCAACCCGGGTGCGGCGCGCATCCTGCGCGTGCCGATGGCCGCCTGGCGCGGGCATCCGCTGGCCCAGGTGCCGGGACTGGAGGCCTTCTCGCGCTCGATCGACCATCACTTCGAAGGCGCCCTGCAGGACACCGCCGACGGCGCCGACACCACCAGCCCCGAGCGCGAGCGCGGCCACTGGCAGCACACCTTCGAGCTGGCCGGCGTCGAAGGCAGCGAATTGACCCTGCTGGTGCGCGGCGCGCTCCTGCCCGACGGCAACCGCCTGATCGTCTTCGACGACATCAGCGACGTCGTCTCGGCCCAGCGCAGCGTCGCCTGGGCGGAGGTCGCCCGGCGTGTCGCCCACGAGATCAAGAACCCGCTGACGCCGATCCAGCTGTCGGCCGAACGGCTGCGCCACAAGCTCGAATCCAAGCTGGCCGAGCCGGACGCGCAGATGCTCGAACGCTCGGTCTCGACCATCGTCAACCAGGTCCAGGCCATGAAGACCCTGGTCAACGAGTTCCGCGACTACGCCCGCCTGCCGGCGGCCCAGCTCACGCCGCTGGACCTCAACGGGCTGGTCGGCGAGGTGCTCGGGCTCTATGGCCAGCACCTGGAGTCCGGCCGCATCGAGGCCCGCCTGGCCGATGACCTGCCGGCGCTGATCGGCGACGCCAGCCAGCTGCGTCAGGTCATCCACAACCTGGTCCAGAACGCGCTGGATGCGGTCGCCGAGCGCAACGAAGCTGGCCATGTCGTTGTCTGCACCGAGACCGCCCACCACGACGACGGCAGCCTGCGCAGCGTGCGCCTGAAGGTCCAGGACAACGGCGTCGGGTTCAGCGAGGCGCTGCTCAAGCGCGCCTTCGAGCCCTATGTCACGACCAAGAGCCGCGGCACCGGCTTGGGCCTGGCGGTGGTGCGCAAGATCGTCGAGGAACACGGCGCGCGCATCCAACTCGGTAACCTTGCCGATTTGTCCCCCACTCAACCGGGTAGCCCCGCGCGGAGCGGTGCACAAGTTTCGATATCATTTTCCCGCTGGGCAGAGACGGCCCAGCCGGCCCTCGATGCCCGGACGTCCCGGGGTCGAACCCCGCCTCCCCTGGTGAGCGTGTCCTGATTCCCCCAATGGCCAACATCCTTGTCGTCGACGACGAAATGGGCATTCGTGCCCTGCTGCACGAGATCCTTTCGGACGAAGGCCACCATGTCGAGCTCGCGGAGAACGCGGCCCAGGCCCGCGCCGCGCGCGAGCGCATGCGGCCGGACCTCGTCCTTCTCGACATCTGGATGCCCGACGTCGACGGCATCACGCTCCTGAAGGAATGGGGCGCGGCGACCCAGATGGGCATGCCGGTCATCATGATGTCCGGCCACGGCACCATCGACACGGCGGTCGAGGCCACCAAGTACGGCGCCATGGCCTTCCTCGAGAAGCCGATCACCTTGCAGAAGCTGTTGCGCGCTGTCGAACAGGGTCTGGCCAAGCCGGCTCCCGCATCGGCACCCCGCCCCGCCACGCCGGTCGCCACATCCATGGGCGGCAACCTGGGCATGTCCTCCATGGCGCCGCTGCGCAGCCCCGGCACCAACCCCGGCGTGTCGTCCTACGGCTCGCTCGACCGCGACGTCGGTCTGGTCGACGCGCCGGTGATGGGCACGCCCAGCAGCGCGCACCCGATCAACCACGGCAGCCTGCACACCGGGCACCACCCATCCGGCGGCGCACCGATGATCTCGGCCATGCTCACCACCGGTCCGCAGTCCGAGCAGAACTTCTCCCTAGACCGCCCGCTGCGCGAGGCGCGCGACGCCTTCGAGAAGGCCTACTTCGAATTCCACCTCGCCCGCGAGAACGGCAGCATGACCCGCGTCGCCGAACGCACCGGCCTTGAGCGCACCCACCTGTACCGCAAGCTCAAGCAGCTTGGCGTCGACCTCAACCGCAGCAAACGCAGCGGCAACTGACGCCCCACCCGTTTTCCCAGCCCAAGCCCCACAAACCGCTGGCGCCCCAGCATTTTCAGGCTATACTTTCGGGCTCGATGGCCTGGTAGCTCAGTTGGTAGAGCAGCGGATTGAAAATCCGCGTGTCGGTGGTTCGATTCCGCCCCAGGCCACCAAGAACATCGCCGGAAGCGTCCTGCTACCGGCTCAGCAAGACAGCCCGGCATGCCCGGGCTTTTTTGCGTCCGCACGTTGCTGCGCGGCTCTTTGCCGCGTCGCGCATCCCCCCACCACCACGCATCTACCCCCCAATCCCGCCCTTGTTCAAGCGATGTCGAGGGGGTGCCCGCTGGCCCAATCCGGTTTCGTGTCCCCGAAGTCGCGGGACGCTGCGGTTGTTGGATGGAGTGCGGCGATGCGCGTCAACCTGCCTGTCACGGGGCAAGAATTCAAGGTTCCGGTCGACCGGATGCTGGTGTCGGTGACCGACCTCAAGGGGCGGATCACGTATTGCAACCAGGCCTTCGTCGACGTCAGCGGTTACGACCGCGACGAGCTGCTGGGGCAGCCGCACAACCTGGTGCGGCATCCGGACATGCCGGCCGAGGCGTTCCGGGATCTGTGGGACACCGTCGAGGCCGGCCTGCCCTGGACCGGGCTGGTGAAGAACCGGCGCAAGTCGGGCGAGCATTACTGGGTGCAGGCCAATGCGACGCCGATGCGCCACGGCGAGCAGATCGTCGGCTACCTGTCGGTGCGCACGCCGGCCAGCCGCGAGGGCATCGCGGCGGCTGAGGCCTTGTATGCGCAGATGCGCGACGAGGCCGCGTCCGGCCGGTCGCTGCGGCATGTGGTGCACCGCAGCCGTGTCCACACGACGACGTGGATGGGGCGCGGGCGGCGCCATGTCGCTGCCGGCTGGCATGCGCTGGGCGGTGCGGCGACGCTGGTCCTGCACGGCGCGACGCTGGCCAGCGTTGGTCTGGCGGCGGCGACCTTGCCGGTGCAGACCTGGGTGCCGTTGGCCGCCCTGCTGGCGCTGGCCGCTGCCTGGGCCAGCCAGCACCAGGCGCGCCAGCCCTTGCGCAGCCTGGCGCGCGATGCGCAGCGGCTGGCGGCGGGGGATCTGTCGCCGCCACCGGCGGTCACGGACCCGGGGCCGCTGGGCGAGGTCCAGCAGGCGCTGGCGCAGATGACGGTCAACCTGCACGCGCTGATCGGCGACTGCCGGGCCGAGATGGGCCAGGTCAGCGCGGCGGTGGGCGAGATCGCCGCCGGCAACCAGGACCTGTCGGGCCGCACCGAGGCGCAGGCCAGCAGCCTGGAGCAGACGGCGGCGTCGATGGAGCAGATCAACGGCACGGTGCAGCAAAGCGCCGAATCGGCCCGCCAGGGCGCCCGGCTGGCGCAGGAGACCGCCGAGGTCGCGCAGCGCAGCCATGACGCGGTGCAGGGCGTGGCGCAGGCGATGGGGGCGATCCGCGAGTCGTCGCAGCGCATCGGCGAGATCGTTCACGTGATCGAGTCGGTCTCGTTCCAGACCAACATGCTGGCGCTGAACGCGGCGGTCGAGGCGGCGCGCGCGGGCGAGTCGGGCCGCGGCTTCGCGGTCGTGGCCGCCGAGGTGCGCGCGCTCGCCACCCGGACGGCCACCGCCGCGCGCGAGATCCGCGGCCTGATCGGCGAGGCCCACACGCGGGTCGAGGAAGGTGATCAGCAGACCCGCGAGGCACGCAACCGCATGGGCGATGCGCTGCAGGCGGTCGCCAACGTCAGCAGCCTGCTGGGCGAGATCAGCAACGCCGCGCAGGAGCAGCAGCTGGGCATCTCGCAGGTCAACGAGGCGGTCTCGCACATGGACGCGATCACGCAGCAGAACGCGGCGATGGTCGAGCAGCTGGCGGCGTCGGCCATGACGCTCAATGGCCAGGTCGTGGCGGTGACCGATTCGATGCGCATGTTCCGGCTCGACGCGCGTGACCGCACGCTGGCCGAGCTCGATGCGGTGGATCTGCGGCGTTCGGCCAAGGCGGCGATGGCGGCCTGATCAGGCGACGTCGGACCCCGCGACCTGCGCACCGTCGTCGACCACCAGCTTGCCGTTGGCGCCCAGCACCAGCGTGGCCTGGGTGGCATCGGCCGGGGCCGGGTACTTGGCGGCGTTGAGCGCCATCTTGCGGTCGATGGCGGCGGCGATGTCGATGCCGCAGCGGTCGGCGATCTGCAGCAGGTAGACCATCACGTCGGCCATTTCCTCGCCCAGGTGCTGCTGGACCTCGGGCTTCTCGGCGATGCGGGCGGACGCCTCGGGCGTCATCCACTGGAAGATCTCGACCAGCTCGCCGGCCTCGACCACCATCGCCATGGCGAGGTTCTTGGGCGTCTGATAGGGCTCCCAGCCGCGTGCGTCGGAGAAGGCGCGCAGCCGGCGCTGCACGGCGGCGACGTCCAGGATGCCCGTGTTCATCGAGCTTCCCTTCGCTGTGTGATCCGGGTGGCTCATGGCTTGAGCCCCAGCTCGCGCAGCCGTTCCAGCAGGTAGCTGCCGGCGCTGTGGCGCTCGGACAGGCGCACATCGGGGCGCGGATGCAGGAACAGCGGCATCGACAGGCGAGAGCGCCGCGCACCCTCGCCGGTCGGGTTGACGACGCGGTGCGTGGTCGACGGGTAGTGACCGCCCGAGGCCTCCTGCAGCATGTCGCCGGTGTTGATGACGATCAGGCCGGCGTCGGGCGCATCGGCCGCGCAAGGCACCGTGAGCCAGCGGCCGTCCAGGCCACGCACCTGCAGGCCGGGTTCGTTGGCGGCCGGCAGCACGGTCAGCAGGTTGATGTCCTCGTGCGGCGCGGCGCGCAGCGCGTCGGCCGGCTCGTCGCCGCGCAGCGGCGGGTAGCGCAGGATGCGCAGCAGGGTCTGGTCGCTGCCGCGCACCATGCCCGACAGCGGCTCGCTGTAGCGCGCGCGGACCTCGGCGGGGCTGTGCTGCTCGACCCACCCGAGCAGCGTCGCCGCCAGCGCCTCGGCCAGCACGGCGTAGCGGCGCGCGGCATCACTGACCTCGGCCGGGCAGCGGCCCCAGGGGTAGAGGTGGAAGAACTCCTTGAGGTCCTTGCGCGTGTGGCCCTTGGCGGTCTCGGAGACCTCGGGCGAGAACCAGCCGTCCTGGCGCTCGGGGTCGTAGGCATAGGCCTGTTTGGCGGCGCTGTCGAAAAACGCCAGCCATTCCTCGCCGACCTGCGCGATCAGGGCGGTCGGAATGGGCGTGTGGACCAGCGCCGCGAAGCCGGTCTCGCGCAGGCTGGCGCAAAAGCGCTCGGGCGCGTCGGCGGCGCGGAAGTCGAGGATGGGCAGGTCGTGCAGCGGCATGGCGGGCTTGTGTCGGGTCGACGTCGGCAAGGTGATGCGGCCAGTCTCGCAGCAAGCGCGGGCGCGGCAAACTGGCGGCATGAACACGACGTCATCGCTGGCCAGCCCCCGTCCCCGCATGGCCTTCATCGGCGCCGGGCGCATCGCCCGGGTCTTGGCGCCAGCCCTGCAGGCGGCGGGCTGCGACATCGTCGCGGTGGCCAGTCGCACGGCGGCTTCGGCGCAGGCGCTGGTCGATGCCTTGCGAGAGGGCGGCGGGTCGGCGCAGGTGATGGCCGCGCAAGCGGCGGTGGACGCGGCCGACTGGGTCTGGCTCAGCGTGGTCGACGATGCCATCGCGCCGACCGCCGCCGCCTTGCGCTGGCGAGCGGGCCAGGCCGCCGTGCACCTGAGCGGCGCCACCGATGTCGCCACCGCCCTGCAGGCCGCCGCTGAGCAGGGCGCGGCGGTGGCGGGTTTCCATCCGCTGCAGATCTTCTCGGACCCGGTGCTGGCCGCGCAGCGCCTGCGCGGCAGCAGCGTGGCGATCGAGGCGTCCGACGCGCAGCTGCGGCTGGCGCTCGAAGCCCTCGCCGCCGCGCTGGGCCTGCCGGTCCTGCACCTGCCACCGGGGCAGCGGGCGCTGTACCACGCCGGTGCGGCCTACGCGGCCAGCTACCTGCTGGCGATGCTGGACGAGGCCGCGTCGGTCTGGCGCACCCTGGGCATCGACGAGGCCGCGACCCTGCGCGCCTTGTTGCCGCTGGCCCACCTGACGCTGGACGCCGCCGCCGAACGCACGCTGGCCGGCGCGCAGGCCGGCCCGATCGCACGTGGCGACGCGGCGGTGGTCAGCCGCCAGATCGACGCGCTGACCGCGCTGGGCCCGGCGCACGCGGCCTTCTACCGGGAACTCGGCCGGCGCCAGCTGGTGCTGGCGCGGCGAGCCGACAAGCTGGACGCCGACGCCCTGGCGCGCCTGGCCGGCGCACTGGGCGATCCGGCGCCCTGAGCCTCACTGACTGCCGATGTAGGCCGACAGGTTCAGCTTGTCCTGCTCGGTCAGCGTGCTGGCGAAGGACCGGTGCGCCGACTTGGTCATCGCGCTGGTCAGGCCCGAGGCGGTGCCGGCGGACTTCACCGACGTGGCGCTGCCGTGGCAGCCACCGCAGGTCGACGCGAACTTGGCGGCGCCGACGGTGACGTCGCCGACCGCCGGCGCGGGGGCCGGAGCAGGTGTCGGGGCGGGTGCTGGTGCAGGTGTCGGGGCCGGGGCCGGGGCTGGCGTGGGAGCCGGTGCCGGTGAAGGAGCCGGTGCGGGTGTCGGCGCTGGCGTGGGCGCGGGCGCGGGTGCGCCCGTCACCTGGGCCAGGTAGGCCGCCAGATCCAGCCGGTTCTGGTTGGTCAGGGTGCCGCTGATGAAGCTGTGCACGCTCTTGTTCAGGCCGGCGGTGACACCTGCCAAGGTCGCGCCGGATGCCAGCGTGTTGCCGGTGCCGTGGCAGCCCGAGCAGCTGTTGCTGAACAGCGTGTCGCCGTCACCGGCGTTGCCGGTGGCGGGCGCCGGGGCCGGAGCGGGGGTTGGCGCTGGTGCGGGTGCGGGTGTCGGAGCGGGCGCGGGAGCGGGTGCCGGGCTTGGCGACGGGCTCGGTGCGGGAGCGGGCGTGGGTGCCGGCGTGGGCGCCGGAGCCGGTGCGGGTGCGGGGGCCGGGGCCGGAGTCGGGGCCGGCGAGCTGACATCGGGCGGCAAGGCTTGCCAGGTGCCGCTGTCGCCGGTCTTGGCGTCGGTGAAGGTGCCGCTGAGGCTGCCGTCGCTGGCGACCTGGCCGTCCAGCAGCACGGTCCGGCGGTTCCAGCGCAGCGTCAAGGTGACGTGGCTGTTGGCGTCGATGTTGCCGCGCGCGCTGACCTTGCCGCCGCGTTCGTTGCGGGCCGCGCGGCCGCCGGCCTCGCGTTCGGACAGGGCGTCCTCGACATCCTGGGCCAGCGCGTCGGTGGCGTTCAGATGGGCCTGCTGGAAAGCGGCCAGCGCGGCCTTTGCGGTGGCGGCGTCGTCGCTGGCCAGTCCGGCGCGCAAGGCCTTTGCGGCCTGCTCGACGGTGTCGCGGTAGCTCTGACGACGCAGGGCGGCGACCCGGTCGGTCTGTGCCGAGACGACACCGGCGGCAGCGATGCTGGGCACGAAGCGGCCTTCCAGCCGGGTCGTGCCGTCGGACAACAGCCGCGATCGCAGCAGCAGCGCGCCGGTCAGCGCCTGGCCGGTGCCGCTGCCGGCGGTGATCTGGGCGCTCAGGGTGTAGCGGGCGCTGGTCCACTGGCGGGCGATGCGGTCCTCGTCGTCTTCATCGTCATCGTCGTCGTCGTCCGACGCGCTGGACGAGAGCTTGCCGGCCTTGGCGGCGCTGGCGCTTGTGCCGCTGGATGCCGCCAACGCGACGGCGGCGCCGTCATCCAGCGTGACGCTCAGGCCCTGGGCGCTCTCACTCAGGATGACTGCGCCGGAACCGGTCGTGCCCGACGAGCCCGGGGTCTCGTTGCCGCCGCCGCAGGCGCTCAGCAAGGCCACCGCCATGGTGAGCACGCTCAGCGAGGGCAGGCGGGACGACAGGGTCTTGCCGGCCACCGGACGGGCGGCGGTCGTGGACGGGGATGTGGACAGGCGGGGGGGCGGACATGCTTGCATCGAGGACTCCTGGTGGTCGGGGACGCCGGCATCGTTCCCCCGCAAGATCCCTGTTCGGGAGACCTCGCGGCGGGCCTGGCGCACCGGCATGAGGCCCATGATGGGTGGCAACCCCCACCCGGATGGGTGTTTGCGTCCGGGCCTTGCACCGCTCACATCGATACCGCCCCCGTTAGCAACCGCTCACGTCCTGTCTTGCCTGGGAGACAACTCTTGCAACCCCTGAAACGGGTGTCCGGACGTGTCTGGCAGCCGTTGCCGAGACGTCCGTCACAGGGGTGACGGCTAAACTTCGGTTTGCTTTCGATGACGCTTCCATGGCCGTCACCCACCGACACCCTCCCGCCGCCGTCCCCCCCTTGATCGAACTGAAGAGCGCCGTCCTGACGCTGACGGCGCTGACCGTGCGTGCGGCCGACCTGTCTGCCCTGAGTGCCGAGCTGGACGCCCAGAGCGCCGAAGCGCCGGGCCTGTTCGACCACGATCCCCTGCTGCTGGACCTGGCCGGCCTGGACGCTGACGAGGCCCTTCAGCTCGACCTGGCCGCGCTGGTCGCGCTGCTGCGCCACCATCGGCTGCTGCCGATTGCCTGTCGCGGCGGTGGCGAGGCCTTGCAGGCCCAGGCCCGTGAACTCGGGCTGGCCGAAGCCCCGCCCGAGTCGGCGATGCCGCGTGCCGCCGCCGAACTTCCTGCCGAGATCCCTGCTGCGGTCCTGCCCCCCGAGCCCGTGGCCGCCGCGTCGACCCTGGTGATCGACCGCCCGCTGCGTTCGGGCCAGCGTGTCTACGCACGCGGCGGCGATCTGGTCGTGCTGGCGGTGGTCAGCCATGGCGCCGAGGTCATCGCCGACGGCAGCATCCATGTCTACGCGCCGCTGCGCGGCCGGGCCATCGCCGGCGCGCGCGGCGATGCCGGTGCCCGCATCTTCAGCACCTGTCTGGAGCCGCAGCTGATCTCGATCGCCGGCACCTGGCGCACCTTCGAGACGCCGCTGACGGCCGACCTGCAGGGCCGTCCGGCCCAGGTTCGGCTCGACGGCGAGCGGCTCATCGTCGAACCCCTGAAGCAGCGCTGAGGCCGGTGCGTCCGGCCCTGCTGCATCTCCACTGAAAGGACCTCACCCGATGGCCAAGATCATCGTCGTCACCTCCGGCAAGGGCGGTGTCGGCAAGACCACGACCAGCGCGAGCTTCTCCTCCGGCCTGGCGCTGGCGGGTCACAAGACCGTGGTCATCGACTTCGACGTCGGCCTGCGCAACCTCGACCTGATCATGGGTTGCGAGCGACGCGTGGTCTATGACCTGATCAACGTGATCCACGCCGAGGCCAACCTCAACCAGGCGCTGATCAAGGACAAGCAGTGCGACAACCTGTTCGTCCTGGCCGCCAGCCAGACCCGCGACAAGGACGCGCTGACCCAGGAAGGCGTCGAGCGGGTGCTGATCGAGCTGGCCGAGATGGGCTTCGAGTACATCGTCTGCGACTCGCCGGCCGGCATCGAGACCGGCGCGCTGATGGCGATGCACTACGCCGACGAGGCGCTGGTGGTGACCAACCCCGAGGTCTCCTCGGTGCGCGACTCGGACCGCATCCTGGGCATCTTGTCGTCCAAGACCCGCCGCGCCATCGAGGGCCGCGAGCCCGTGCGCGAGCACCTGCTGATCACCCGCTACGACCCGAACCGTGTGCAGGGCGGGCACATGCTGTCGCTGGAGGACATCCACGACATCCTGCGCATCCCGCTGATCGGCGTGGTGCCCGAATCGACGCAGGTCCTGGAGGCCTCCAACCAGGGCTTGCCGGTGATCCACCTCAAGGGCAGCGACGTGTCCGAGGCCTACAAGGACGTGGTCGCGCGCTTCCTGGGCGAGGACAAGCCGATGCGCTTCATCGAGGTGGTCAAGCCCGGCTTCTTCAAGCGCGTGTTCGGTGGGAGGTGATGCCATGAGTCTCCTGTCCTTCCTGATCGGCGAGAAGAAGGCCACCGCCAGCGTCGCCAAGGAACGCCTGCAGATCATCCTGGCGCACGAGCGCGCCGGCCGTGGCGGCAGCCGCCCCGACTACCTGCCCGCGCTGCAGCGCGAGCTGGTCGCGGTGATCTCCAAGTACGTGGCCATCCAGCCCGAAGACATCAAGGTCCACCTCGAACGCCAGGACAACCTGGAGGTGCTCGAGGTCAAGATCGAGCTGCCGGACGTGCTGCGCTGAAAGTGGCCCGGTCCATCCCCCCTGATCAGGGGTTCAGTCCGGGCCGGCGAGGGCGATAAACGAGCTTGGTGGACCGCATGCCCGCAGGGGGCATCGGCCACGCGCCTGACACGAGCCGCGCCATGACCTCGACCTTCTTGATGATCCTTGCCGGATGCGCCGCCATGGCGCTCACCCAGGCCGCCCTCGGCGCCCTCTTCCCCGCCAGCCACCGTCCGTGGTGGCACGCGCTGCCGCGAGCGGCCCGGCCGATCCGGTCGACCGCGGGCGCGTCCAGCGAGCTGCCGACCGTGCCCGCCGACAGCGATGAACTGCTGCAGTCGCCGTCGCTGACGGTGGTCGAGACGGTCGATCGCCGTCACCAGTCGCTGCCCTTCGTGGGTCGCGATCGCCGCCTGGTCGCGCAGATCGAGGCGGCGGAAACCTCGCGCCGCACCGGCACGAGGGACTGAGCCGGGCGTCGAGAATCGGAGGGTCCGCACCGACGAGCCGCCCGGCTCCGCCCTCCGATGAACACCCCGACCGAATCCGACCACACGCTCCAGCCGTCGACGCCGCCCGCCCCGCAGCCCCTGGCCGGTCTGCGCGTGGTCGAGTTCACCCACATGGTGATGGGTCCGACCTGCGGCATGGTCCTGGCCGACCTGGGCGCCGAGGTCATCAAGATCGAGCCGCCCGGCGGCGAGAACACGCGCCGCCTGCTGGGCGCTGGCGCGGGCTTCTTCCCGATGTTCAACCGCAACAAGAAGAGCATCACGGTCGACCTGCACCAGCCCGAAGGAGCCGAGGTCGCCCGCCGCCTGGCCGCCAGCGCCGATGTGGTCGTCGAGAACTTCAAGCCCGGCACCATGGCCAAGTACGGTCTGGACCACGCCAGCCTCTCGGCCGTCAACCCGCGCCTGATCTACGCCAGCCACAAGGGCTTCCTGCCCGGCCCCTACGAACACCGCACCGCCCTGGATGAGGTCGTGCAGATGATGGGCGGACTGGCCTACATGACCGGCCGGCCGGGCGATCCGCTGCGTGCGGGCACCAGCGTCAACGACATCATGGGCGGCATGTTCGGCGCGATTGCGGTGCTGGGCGCGCTGGTCCAGCGCGGCATCACTGGGCGCGGCATGGAGGTCCAGAGCGCCCTGTTCGAGAACAACATCTTCCTGGTCGGCCAGCACATGCTGCAGTACGCCGTGACCGGCCAGCCAGCCGCACCGATGCCGGCGCGGCTGAGCCCGTGGGCGATCTACGACGTCTTCACCGTGGCCGATGGCGAGCAGATCTTTCTCGCCGCCGTCAGCGATGCCCAGTGGGCCACCTTCTGCGACGCGCTGGGCCTGGCCGACTTGAAGGCCGAGCCGGCCTGGGCGACCAACAACCTGCGCGTGCAGGCCCGGGCGACCTTGCTGCCGATCCTGCGCGAGCGCCTGGCCACGCGCCGGGCCGCCGAGCTGAGCGCGACGCTGGAAGCCGCCGGCCTGCCCTACGCGCCGATCCGCCGGCCCGAGGACCTGTTCGACGATCCCCACCTGCTGGCCACCGGCGGCTTGGCCGACATCACGCTGGCCGACGGCGACAAGGCCGGCCTGAGCGTCAAGACCACGCTGTTCCCGATCACCCTGGACGGCCAGCGACTGGGCGTGCGCCTGGACCCGCCCCGCATCGGCCAACACACCCGCGAGCTGCTGGCCAGCGTCGGCTATGCGGATGGGGACGTCGAGGCGCTCGTCGGGCGGGCGGTGGTGGGTTGAAGCGCCACGGCGCGTCGCGACCTGGGCGCTTCAACGCTTCATCGCTTCACCGTTTCACCGCTTGAGCACCTTCGCCACCGCATTCGGCCGCAGCCGGAAGGCATCGGGCATGCCCGAGCCGAGCAGCGGGCGCAGGTAGAGGCGGAAGGCGTCGGTGACATCGGTCCCGCTCGGGGCGATGAACTCGTCTTCCATCGTGCGGGTCTTGCCGGCCACGGCGGAGAGCGGCAGCAGCTCGTAGTCGGCGGCGTAGTAGCCGGCGCGCTTGATGGCCACCGAGCCGTCGCGGTCGCCCCACATGGCCCATTGCACGGCCTTCTCGCCGACCTCGCGGGCCTCGCGCTGGTCGACGTCGCTGACGCAGCCCAGGAAGCTGCGCTGCAGGTAGCCGAAGGTGTCGCCGCGCACGCGCTTGATGCCGAGCTTGTTCTTGATCTCCTCGCACAGCAGGTCGGCCAGCGCGCCGGTGCCGCTGAGCTGGACGTTGCCGTGCGCGTCGCGTTCCAGATCGCCGGCCAGCTTGCTCAGGATGGGCGTGCCACTGGCGTCGTGGATGCCCTCGCTGACGGCGATCACGCAGCGGCCGAAGCGCGCGTAGGTCGCCTTGACGTCGAGCAGGAACTGGTCGACATCGAAGGTGCGCTCGGGCAGGTAGATCAGGTGCGGGCCGTCATCGGCGAACTTCTTGCCGAGCGCCGAGGCCGCCGTCAGGAAGCCGGCGTGCCGGCCCATCACGACACCGACGTAGACACCCGGCAGCGCCGCGTTGTCGAGGTTGGCGCCCGCGAAGGACTGCGCGACAAAGCGCGCCGCGCTCGGGAAGCCGGGCGTGTGGTCGCTGCCGACCAGGTCGTTGTCGATGGTCTTGGGGATGTGGATGCAGCGCAGCGCGTAGTGGGCCGCCTGGGCCTGCTCGCTGACGATGCGCACGGTGTCGGACGAGTCGTTGCCGCCGATGTAATAGAACTGCCCGATCTCGTGCGCCTGCAGCACCTTGAAGATCTCCTGGCAGTACGCGAGATCCGGCTTGTCGCGGGTCGAACCCAGCGCGGCGGCCGGCGTCGCGGCGACCAGTTCGAGGTTGTGGCTGGTCTCCTGCGTCAGGTCGACCAGGTCCTCGTTGACGATGCCACGCACGCCGTGGCGCGCGCCGTAGACGGACTCGACGCCACGGTGGCGCCGCGCCTCCAGCACCACGCCGACGAGCGACTGGTTGATGACGGCGGTGGGGCCGCCGCCTTGGGCGACCAGGATCTTGCGCGGATTCATCGGGGGAAGCTCCTCGTGGGGACCGGCGACAGGCCGGTCGTCGCGGACCATCCTAGCGAGCGCACACGACGAGCGGGAGCGGGTCCGACCGGGGTGTAACCGCAAAGAACCCGAGCTGCCGGCCGGCCGATCAGTACACCGGCGGCTCGCCCTTGGGCCGCGTCTTGAAGCGCTTGTGGACCCACAGGTACTGGGCCGGGTTGCGGCGGATTTCGTGCTCGATCCAGGCGTTCATGCGCTGCGTGTCGGCCACCGGATCGGCGGTCGGGAAGTCGTCCCAAGGCGGCAGGAAGCGCACCTTGTAGCCCTGCCCGCCCGGCAGGATCTCGGCAACGACCGGCTGCACGATCATGTCCAACGCGCGCGCCATGCGCGAGGGCGCCAGCAGCGTTGCGGCGGGCACGCCGAAGAACGGCACGTAGGCGGCGTCGCGCTCGCCGAAGTCCATGTCGGGCAGGTTGAAGAAGGCATCGCCGCGCTTGATGGCGCGGAACAGCGGCTTGGCGCTGTCGCTGCGCGGGTGGACCTCGCCGACGCCGAAGCGCAGCCGGCCGCGCCGCATCGCGCGGTCCAGCACCGGGTTGCTCTGGGTCTGGTAGATCGAGCTGACCCAGCGCTTCTGGAACAGCTGCGTCGCCGCGCCGGCCACGTCCAGACCGAGGAAGTGCGGCACCAGCCACATCACCGGTCGGTCGCTGCGTTCGGCCAGGCCGATGTCGCCCTCGACCTGGATCAGCCCGCGCAGCCGCTCCGGCGGCGCGAACCACAGCAGGCCGCGTTCGAGCAGGCTGCGGCCGAGCCAGCCCAGGTGCTCGCGCACCAGGGCCTCGCGCTCGGGCGGCGTCAGCTCGGGCATGCACAGCTCGAGGTTGCGCAGGGCGATGCGGCGGCGCTCGCCGGCATAGCGCCAGAACAGCCAGCCCACGCCACGCCCCAGGGCGGCCTGCCAGGCCAGCGGCATCCACTGGATCGCATGCAGCAGCGCGAGCAGCGCCCGGGCGGCCAGTCGTGCCGACCAGCCGTCGGAGCGCCGGCTCACGAGCCGGCTCCCGGCGTGGGGGTGTCGACCGTGCGTGGGCCCTTGTAGCGGTGATAGCCCCACAGGTACTGCCCGGGCAGGCGCCGGATCATGCGTTCCATCTCGCGGTTGACGACGCAGGCGCCGGCCTCGGCCAGCGTCTGGGCGTCGACACCCGCCATCGGCATCGCGGCGGTGCCGGGCATGGGTTCGGCCGGCAGGTCGACCCGCAGCCGGTAGCCGCGCGCGCCGCCCAGCCGTTCGGCCGACACCATCAGGCAGGCCGCGCCGGTCTGCTGCAGCAGCCGCGCGGCCAGTGTCATCGTGTAGGCCGGACGGCCGAAGAAAGGCGCCCACACGCCCATGCCCTCGGGCGGCACCTGGTCGGGCAAGAGGCCGATCGTGCCGCCGCTGCGCAGCGCGCGGATCATCTGCCGCACGCCCACCAGCGTGGCCGGCGCGGTCTGCAGGCCGGGCCGGTTGCGGGCATGGGCGACCAGGTCTCGCAGCCAGGCCTTGCGCGGCGGGCGGTACATCGCGGTCATCGGCTGGCGATGGCCCCAGCGCTCGGCATAGGCCTGGCCGATGATCTCGAAGCTGCCCAGGTGCGGCGTCAGGATGACCAGGCCATGACCGGCCGCGAGCGCGGCGTCGATGTGCTCGGCGCCGTCCCAGCTGACCAGGTCGCCGAGCCGGCTGTCGTGCGGGCGGGCCCACAGCCACGGCAGCTCGGCCAGCATGCAGCCGGACTGGCCGATCGCCGGTCGCGCGGCCTGCCAGTCCACCCCGGCCTGGGCGGCCTGCGCGCGGAAACGCTGCCGGTAGCTGGGCGAGAGCCCGAAGGCCCATGCCCCAGCCAGGGCGCCGGCATGGTGCAAAAAGCCCAGCGGAAGCCGGGCTGTTAGGCGAAAGAGGGTCGAAATCACGTGTCTAAAATGTCTGCTTCGCCGAGTTAAAGAACAACTTGCGGGGCGACGGGCCGGTGATCCAAAACAGGATTGTCCGACACGCGGCAGCGACACGCTGCTGACCAAAACCGCTAAAGCGTTCGCCACAGACTCCATCCAGCGAGGCGGGCGAACAAGCCGACCCTCAACTGCAAAAACTGGAGCTGCCCCGTGGCGAACGACTTCCTCTTCACTTCCGAATCCGTGTCCGAAGGCCATCCCGACAAGGTCGCCGACCAGGTCTCGGACGCCATCCTCGACGCCATCTTCGAGCAGGACCCGCGCAGCCGCGTGGCCGCCGAGACGCTGTGCAACACCGGTCTGGTGGTGCTGGCCGGCGAGATCACCACCAATGCGCATGTCGACTACATCCAGGTCGCGCGCGACACCATCAAGCGCATCGGCTACGACAACACCGAGTACGGCATCGACTACAAGGGCTGCGCCGTGCTGGTCGCCTACGACAAGCAGAGCAACGACATCGCCCAGGGCGTCGACCACGCCAGCGACGACCACCTCAACATCGGCGCCGGCGACCAGGGCCTGATGTTCGGCTACGCCTGCGACGAGACGCCCGAGCTGATGCCCGCGCCGATCTACTACGCCCACCGCCTCGTCGAGCGCCAGGCCCAGCTGCGCAAGGACGGCCGCATGCCCTTCCTGCGTCCTGACGCCAAGAGCCAGGTGACGATGCGCTATGTCGACGGCAAGCCGCACAGCATCGACACGGTGGTGCTGTCGACCCAGCACAGCCCCGAGCAGAGCCTGGGCGACAAGATGATCCCGTCGTTCTACGAGGCCATCCGCGAGGAGCTGATCAAGCCGGTGCTGCCACAGGAATGGCTGACGGCCGACACCAAGTACCTGATCAACCCGACCGGCCGCTTCGTCATTGGCGGCCCGCAGGGCGACTGCGGCCTGACCGGTCGCAAGATCATCGTCGACACCTACGGTGGTGCCTGCCCGCACGGCGGTGGCGCCTTCTCGGGCAAGGACCCGTCCAAGGTCGACCGCTCGGCCGCCTACGCTGCCCGCTACGTCGCCAAGAACGTGGTGGCCGCCGGTTTGGCGCGCCAGTGCCAGGTCCAGGTCGCCTATGCCATCGGCGTAGCCAGGCCGATGAACGTGACGGTCTACACCGAAGGCACCGGCGTCATCCCCGACGACCAGATCGCCAAGCTGGTCAACGAGCATTTCGACCTGCGCCCCAAGGGCATCATCCAGATGCTCGACCTGCTGCGGCCGATCTACTCGAAGACCGCCGCCTACGGCCACTTCGGTCGGGAAGAGCCGGAGTTCACCTGGGAACGCACCGACAAGGCCCAGGCCCTGCGCAAGTCGGCCGGGCTCTGAGCCTGCGGCCCGAGGCGCAGGGACCGGTGCGATCCGCCCCATGCCATTGCGCCTCGACCCCCTGCGCCGCCACGCCCTGGCGCGCAGCCTGTTCGCCGCCACCACCTTGCCGGCCGCGCTGCGGCGCCTGGGCTTCGTCCAGGCCGACCCGTTGCGCGCGCCCGCCAAGGCCCAGGACCTGACGCTGCGCCACCGCGTGCGCGACTACCGCGCCGGTGACCTGGAGCGGCGCTACCCGGCGCTGCCGATCGAAGAGGACTTCTTCGTCAACTACGGCTTCGTCCCGCGCGAGGCGCAGAACCTGCTGCACCCGAGGCAGGCCCGTCACGTCTGGGACGAGGCCCGCTGGCAACAGGCGCGCGAGGTGCAGGCCTTCGTGCGCGAGCACGGCGTGGTCCACCCCCGCGAGGTCGACGCCCATTTCGACCACGGCCGCGTCGGCAACTGGTTCGGCGGACAGTCCCGCGCCAGCACCGACCTGCTCGACGGCATGCACCACCGCGGCCTGCTGCGGGTGGCGCGGCGCGAGGGCGGCACACGCCTGTATGCGGTGCGCGAAGAGCCGCCCGCATCGGCGGCGGTCGATCCCTTGGTCACGCTCGATGCCCTGGCCGACCTGCTGCTGCAGACCTACGCCCCCTTGCCCGAACCCAGCCTGCTGCAGCTGCTGAGCCTGCTGATGGCCGGCGGCGTGCCGCAATGGCGTCACCTGCGTGCCGCGACCCTCGAACGGGCCCGCGCCCGCTGGCCCGGCGCCGAGCTGGACGGCCTGCGCTGGTACTGGCCCGACGGCGAAGACCCCGCCCGCAGCCGCCGCCACGATCCCGAGCGTGTCTGCCTGCTGGCCCCTTTCGACCCGCTGGTCTGGGACCGCCGCCGCTTCGAGATCTTCTGGGGCTGGCCTTACCGCTTCGAGGCCTACCTCCCCCCCGCCCAACGCCAGCGCGGCCACTACGCCCTGCCCCTGCTCTGGCGCGACCAGGTCATCGGCTGGGCCAACCTCAAGGTCCTGGCCGGACGGCTTCAGGTCGAGCTGGGGTTTGTCAAGGCAAGGCCCGACGACCGGGCGTTCGACGTGGCGCTGGACGAAGAACTGGACCGCATGCAGCGCTTCCTCGGCCTGTCATGACCAGACCGGCTGCGTCGGTGCGAACGCATCGTCCGGCTTGAGCACCGGCGGCGGCAGGCGCGGCTCCGCTTCTTCGGCGCGGGCGAGCTTGATGTATTCGATGTTGAGGGTGATCGTCTCGGCGTAGCGCAGCACGAAGCAGTCGCCGTCGACCGGGTAGAAGCGGCCCCAGCCGGGGCGGTCGCTGGCGTCGGCGCTGCCCTTGTCGGCCGACAGCGGGCGGCGGATCACCTGGCCCAGCACCAGGCGGTCGAGCTGGCCGTCGGGCTGGATGTCGTAGTCGTCGAGGATGCCCTTGTAGAGCCAGGGCTGGCCGGCCACGTCGACCAGGGCGCTGACGGCGATGAAGTCGGGCACCTCGTCCTCGGCGAAGTCGGCACCGCTGAGCAGGTAGTACCAGGGCGCCTGCGAGAAGCGCAGCCAGGGGCTGAAGCGGGCGCCGCGGCGGTCCAGCCGCCAGCGGGTGACGGCGTGGCGCAGCAGCGTCGGCCCGCCGTAGGAGAACACGATCAGGCTGGCCAGGTAGGCGGCGATGCGCCCGGCATGCTGGGCGACCACGTCGAGCGCCTCGGCTTGGGTCGGGCCATGCGCGGCCAGCAGGTGCAGCACCACGCCGGCATCCAGTGGGGGACGGCCCGGCGGGGGTTCGGCGCCGATCAGCGTGTCGAAAGCCGACAGCAGCGCGGCCACGCCCAGCCACAGCGCATGCAGCACGATGGCCCAGACCATGGCCTCGGTGGCGACCTGCCCGAAGGGCGAGTAGTCCAGCGACAGCCGTTCGGCGCGCTTGATGCGTGACCGCGCGATGAAGCCCGGCAGCAGCGCCAGGAAGACGACCAGGGCGGGCAGCGCGATGTTCATCGCCGGTGCCGCGACGGTGCGGGGATCAAGCCGGGCTCAGCAGGACGGGCCGGGGCTCAGGCGGCCTTGGGCACGACCACCGGCTTCAGGCGCAGCGTGCGGCCCTTGGGCTGGCGCAGCACGATGACCTGCGATGCGGGCGCGACCCGTTCACCGGCGGCGCTGCGTTCGCGGGCCACCATGAACTGACGCAGCTGTTCGCTGGCCTGGGGGTCGGCGAGGACTTCGCGGGCGAGCGGGCTCTTGAGCGCTTTCATGCCGGGCAATATGCCACAGGGGTGTCGTGGCCGACCCCGTCCGGATACCCCTGTGGATACGTGTCGTCGGCCCGGCGCCACGCCGGAATGCCGATCAACACGAGGTTCTTTCAATTCAGGCGGTTCGGGGCCTGACCTTGGACGCCGCCAGGCGGGCCTGCGCACGCGCGGTCTCGACATCGTCGTCACGGACCAGCGCCACGCCCATGCGGCGCTTGACGTAGCTCTCGGGCTTGCCGAACAGGCGGATCTCGCTGCGTGGCACCCGCAGGGCCTCGTCGACGCCGTCGAAGACGATGCCGGCAGCGTCCACGCCGCCATAGATCACCGCGCTGGCGCCCGGGCTCTTGAGCGCGGTGTCGACCGGCAGGCCCAGGATGGCGCGGGCGTGCAGCTCGAACTCGTTTTGCCACTGCGTCGTCATCGTCACCATGCCGGTGTCGTGCGGGCGCGGGCTGACCTCACTGAACCACACCTGCTCGCCCTGGACAAACAGCTCGACGCCGAACAGCCCCAACCCGGCCGGCTGGCCGTCCAGCCCCAGGCCCAGGTTGGTGGTGACCGCTGCGGCGATCTGCCGCGCCCGTTCGAGCGCCACCGGCGACATCGGATGCGGCTGCCAGCTCTCGACATAGTCGCCGCTGACCTGCAGGTGGCCGATCGGGGCACAGAAGTGCGTCTCGACCGAGCCGTCGGCGCCGCGCGCGCGCACCGTCAGCAGCGTGATCTCGTAGTCGAAGTCGATGAAGCCCTCGACGATCACGCGGCCGTGGCTGACGCGCCCGCCGGCCATGGCGTGGTCCCAGGCCTTCTGCAGATCGGCCGGCCCGTCGATCTTGCTCTGGCCCTTGCCCGAACTGCTCATCACCGGCTTGACGATGCAGGGATAGCCGATCGCGGCCTGACCATCGGCACCGTCGATCGCCGCCTGCAGCTGCGCCGCGCTGTCGCAGAAGCGGTAGGGGCTGGTCGGCAGGCCCAGCGTCTCGGCGGCCAGGCGCCGGATGCCCTCGCGGTCCATCGTCAGCCGGGCCGCCCGCGCGGTCGGCACGCAGCGGATGCGGCCCTCGGCCTCCAGCGCCTCCAGCACGGGCGTGGCGATGGCCTCGATCTCCGGCACGACCAGATCAGGCCGCTCAGCCTCGATCAAGGCCCGCAGCGCATCGCCATCGCTCATCGCGATCGTGCGGGCATGGTGGGCGACCTGCTGCCCCGGCGCGTTCTCGTAACGGTCCACCGCGATGGTCTCGACCCCCAGCCGCTGCAGCGCGATCAGGACTTCCTTGCCCAGCTCTCCGCTGCCCAGCAGCATGACGCGGGTGGCATGGGGGGACAGCGGGGTGCCGAGGGTGGTGGTCATGGTGGACGGGGATGTGGGTGGTGAAGGCGGTGATTTTCACGTCTCAGGCGCATGTCGGGCTCCCTGGAGGCCGTCCTGATGTGCCCGGACGGCGGCGGAGGAATCTGCTGCGGCCCTGCAAAATGGTCGCTGGTGCGGCCTGAACGTCGACGGACCACCACTGCCGTTTAGCCTCCCCAAGGACAGTCCATGAAGATCGAAACCATCCGCTTGCGCAATTTCAAGGCGTTCCGACAAGTCGATCTGGTCGATCTGCCCAACTTCATGGTTGTCGTGGGTGCCAACGGCTCTGGCAAGACGACGCTGTTTGATGTGTTCGGGTTCCTGCATGACAGCATGCGTGGCAATGTGCGCTCAGCGCTCGACAAGAGGGGCCGGTTCCGTGAGGTGCTGAGCAAGGGTTGTGATCCCGAGAAGGATTCCATCCAGATCGAGATCCAGTACCGCCTGGAGATCACCGGCAAGGAAAGGCTGGTGACCTATTCGGTCGAGATTGGCGAAGTGGCCGGCCAGCCCGTGGTGTTGCGGGAGGTGCTGCGCTACAAGCGCGGCCGACACGGCAAGCCTTTCCACTTCCTCGACTTCGCGCGGGGGGAAGGCTACGCGATCGTCAACGAAGAGGATTTCACCAAGTCCGAGGAGGAACTTGAGCGAGAACAGCAGCGCGTGTCGTCCGACGCGCTGGCGATCAAGGGTCTGGGGCAGTTCGAGCGATTCAGGGCGGCGAATGCGTTTGCCCAGTTGATCGAACGTTGGCATGTGTCGGACTTCCACATCAGTGCAGCCCGAGGACGCAAGGATGCGTCAGACGATTCCGAACACCTGAGCGAATCGGGCGACAACCTGCCCCTGGTTGCGCGCACCTTGCATGAGCAGTATCCGGACGTGTTCCAGCGCATCCTCGACACCATGGCGCGACGCGTGCCTGGCGTCTCTGCCATCGAGCCTCGGTTGATGGATGACGGCTACTTGACCCTGCGCTTCCAGGATGGATCCTTCAAGACGCCCTTCCTGGACCGGTATGTGTCCGACGGCACCATCAAGATGTTTGCTTACCTGGTGCTGTTGAACGACCCCAGACCGCATCCTTTGCTGTGTGTCGAGGAACCGGAAAACCAGCTTTACCCCCAGCTGATGGCAGAACTGGCCGAAGAGTTCAGGGCCTATGCGCGGCGAGGTGGTCAGGTGTTCGTCAGCACACACTCGCCTGACTTTCTGAATGCCATCGAACTTGACGAGGCCTACTGGCTGGTCAAGCGCAACGGTTGCACTGATGTCCATCGCGCCCGGGACAACGCCCAAGTGGCGGCCTACATGGCCGACGGCGATCAACTGGGCCATTTGTGGAAGCAAGGTTTCTTCGAGGGCGTCGATCCGCAATGACCGAGCTCGTCTTTCTCCTCGAAGAGCGTTCTGCGCAAGCGCTGCTGGAGTCCCTCCTGCCACGGGTCCTGCCGCCGGGTTTGCCCTTTCGGCTGATTCCATTCGAAGGCAAGCAGGATCTCGAAAAGCAGCTGACCCGGCGTATTCGCGGCTATGCCAATCCTCGGGCGAGGTTCATCGTGCTGCGAGATCAGGACAGCGCGCCGGACTGCAAGGCCGTCAAGCAGCGTCTGCTTGCCCTGTGCGACCTGGCGGATCGCAGGCCGGACTGCCTGGTGCGCATCGCCTGTCGCGAACTCGAAACGATGTATCTGGCTGATCTGGCGGCCGTCGACAAGGCCCTTGGCACCGACAAGCTCGCAAGACAGCAGGGAGGCCGCAAGTTCCGCTCACCGGACCTGTTGGAAAGCCCGAGCCAGGAACTTCGCCGTCTGACCGCACATCGTTATGAGAAGGTGGCTGGATCGCGTGCCATTGGCTTGCACCTGAACCTCGACAACGGCCGCTCACCCAGCTTCCATCACCTCGTATCGGGAATTCGCCACATGGCCGCCGCATGTCTTGAGGGCCCGTAGCTGTCGCACTGAGACGCGCTCTCACCGCCCCACATGCACCTCCAGCACGCTCCCCTCCCTCGCCTCGAACTCCCGGATGCGGGCGATCAGTGAGGCGGTGAGCTTGTGGCCGGCGGTCAGCATCAGCAGGCCGCGGCCGGAGATCAGGTCTTGGGACAGGACCATGCCGGGCTCCAGCGCGGCGGTCAGCAGGGGCGGGGTGCGGACGGCGGGCGCGGCGGGTTCGGTCAGGTGCAGGAAGACGTCGAGCACCTCCGGGTCGAACTGGCTGCCGCGCGCGCGGCGCATGACCGTGCGGGCTTCGAGCGCGTTCAGTCGGGCGTCCGCGAGGTGGCCGTTCTGCAGGTCGTCGAAGGCGTCGGCGACGGCCAGGATGCGGGCGCCGACCGGGATCGACGGGCCGGCCAGCTTGTCGGGGAAACCGGTGCCGTCGTGGCGCTCGTGGTGCGAGCGGATCATCGGCACCAGCGCCTGCAGGTCGTCCAACGCCATCAGCGACTGCTCGGCCAGCAAGGGGTGGCGGCGGTAGGCTGACAGCTCGGTGTCGTCGTAGCGGGCGAGCGGGCGGCCCAGGATCTCGTCGCCCAGGCCGATCTGGCCGATGTCGTGCAGCAGGCCGGCGACGAAGATGTCGAGCACCTCCGGCTCGGGCAGGCTCATCTTGCGGGCGATGTCGCGCGCCATCTCGGCGACCCGTCGGCCGTGGCCGGCGAACTGGGCACCGCGCAGCTCCAGCAGGCTGGAGAAGACCTTGATCGACTTCAGGTAGTTGCGCCGCAGCTTCTCGTTGGCCTCGGCCAGCTCGGCGGTGCGGGCTTGCACACGCGATTCCAGCTCGCTGTTGAGCGTCTTCAGCTCGTCGTTCTGGTGCTGCGTGAGCGCCTCCAGCCGGTCGCGCTCGCGCTGCAGCGACAGGCGCTCCAGGCCTTCGCCGACGGCGCCGAGCAGCTCGGTCTCGTCCCAGGGCTTGTGCACGTAGCGCAGGATCTGGCCGCGGTTGATGGCGGCCACCGTCGAGGCCATGTCGGCATGGCCGGTCAGCAGGATGCGCACCGCCTGCGGCCAGCGCGCGCGCACGGCTTCGAGCAGCTGCGCGCCGTCCATGCCGGGCATGCGCATGTCGGAGATCACCAGATCGACCGGCAAGCGGCCCATGATCTCCAGCGCCTCGGCCCCGCCTGGCGCCGTCAGGACCTGGTGGCCGGCGCCGCGCAAGACGCGCTTGAGGGCCGCGAGGATGTTCGCTTCATCGTCGACGCACAGGATCGTCCACGCCTGGCTCATGCCGGCCCCGCGCCATGCCGCCGCACCGGCAGCACGATGTGGAAGCGGGTGCCCTCGCCCACCCTGCTGTCGACCGTCAGACGCCCGCCGTGTTTCTGCACGATGCCGTAGGACAGCGACAGGCCCAGGCCGGTGCCGTGGCCAACCGGCTTGGTGGTGAAGAAGGGGTCGAAGATGCGCTGCAGGTTCTCGGGCGCGATGCCGCAGCCGTCGTCCTCGATCTGGACCCAGACCGTGCCGCCGTCCGGCCCATCGTTGTGGCCGCAGCGCAGCGTGATCGTGCCGCGGGCCTTGTCGATCGCATGGGCGGCGTTGACGAGCAGGTTCATGAAGACCTGGTTGATCTCCGAGGCGAGGCATTGCACATCGGGCAGGGTGCCGTACTCGCGCACCACGTCGGCCTTGTACTTGACCTCGTTGTTGACGATGTTGAGCGTCGAGTCCAGCCCCTTGCGCAGGTCGGTCCATTCCCATTCCTGGCGTGTGTCGACGCGCGAGAAGTCCTTCAGGTCCTGGACGATCTTGCGCACCCGCGTCAGGCCTTCGAGCGACTCGTTCATCAGCGCCGGCACGTCTTCCTTGAGGTAGTCGAGGTCGATCGAGCGGCGCAGCCCCGCCAGCGTCGCGGCCGCCGGCGTGCCGGCCAGCAGCGGCTCGGCCTGCTCGTAGGCATCGAGCATGTTGAACAGGTCGGCCAGCACCTTGTGCAGGGTGCAGAAGTTGGAGAACACATAGCCGACCGGGTTGTTGATCTCGTGCGCGACACCGGCGGCGAGCTGGCCGATCGAGGCCAGTCGCTCGGACTGCGTGAGCTGGTCGCGGGTGGTCTTGAGCTGGCGGTTGACCTGCTGAAGCGAGTCGTTGCTGCGCATCAGGTTGTCGACCTGATCGGCATACGGGCACTTCTGGCAGCGCATGGCCGATTCGAGCTGGCTGGCGACGCTGGCGGTGGTGGTTGAGGTGGCGGTGGTCACGGCGGCGGTCATGGCGGTGGTCATTCTTGGGTGGCGATGTGGCGGCGGGGTCAGCCCAGCAGCGAATGCGACAGGGCGAGCACGCCCCTCTCGACGTCGCGGAACAGGCCGAGGGCCTCGTCGGGGCCGAGCCCGACGCGGCGCCAGGCGGCGCTGCCCAGCTCGGGCACGGCTTCTTCGGGATCGCCTTCCAGGTCCAGCGCGTGGGCGATGGCATCGGCCACATGCACCACGTCGACCAGCGTGACCGGGTCGTCGGCCAGCGCCGTGCCGTGCAGGACGGCATGGTGGCCCGCGATGGCGTCGGCGACCTCGGCCGGGAAACGCCAGTGGCGCGCCACCATCGCGCCGACCTCGGCATGGTCCAGGCCCAGCATCGCCCGTTCGAAGGGCAGCGTGTGGGCGTCCTCGCGGGCGGCGGCGGCGTGCACCGCGTGCAGGGACCGCCCGTGGTGGGTGCGCAGCACCAGCGCGCCGATGTCGTGCAGCAGGGCGGCCGTGAAGGCGACGTCCTGATCCGGCGAGCGGCGGCTGGCCAGGGCCTGGGCGGCCAGGGCGCAGGCGAGCGCGTGGCGCCAGAAACGGTCGGTCGTCTGACCGTCGTGGCCCTTGCCGTTGCCTTGGCTGCGACCGATGGCATCGGTCACGGCGGCGGCGGCCAGCAGGGCGCCCAGGGTGCGCCGGCCGAGCAGCATCATCGCCGCCGGGATGGTCGCGACGCGGCCCGACACGCCATAGAAGGCCGAGTTCGCCAGCCGCAGGGTGCGCGCGGTCATCGCCGTGTCCAGCGCGATGCGCTGGGCGCAGTCGCCGTCGCTGGCGGTCTCGCTGCGCAGCAGGGCCAGTGCCTGCAACACCGCTTCGGACAGGGCCGGCAACTGGCCCACCCGGCGTGCCAGGCCCTCGGGGTCGAGCGGCCAGCTTCCGGCAGCGCCGTCGGCGGGCGGCAGGACAGCCTCGGGCCCGCCGGCCGGCAGCTCGTCGAGCAGACCGAAGACGCTCTCGGGCTCGTGGTCGCGGTACAGGCCGATCAGGCGTTGCAGCGGATGCACATGGCCGGCCCGGGCGCTGCGGCGGAACAGGTGGCGGGTGCGCTCCCGCGACGGCAGGTCGGTGGCCATCGGCCGCGCCGGTTCGAGGGTGTCCATCACGGCAGTGACGCCTCGGCGGCGCGCGTGGACAGGGCGAACGGCCAGGCCTCGCCTGCGCAAGGCGAAGGCTGGCCGTCAGCGGGCCAGAACAGCACGGCGCGGGGCGACAGGCCGGGATCCTGGCCGGCTCGACGCACCGGGCTGACGATCAGCCGGAAGTCGCGCCCGCCCAGCCGCAGCGTGTGGCCGGTGCCACCGCCAGCATCGCCGCTGGCGCCAGCATCAGCATCCGCGCCAGCCGCCATCGCCGGCAACCCCAGCTCGGGCAGCACGGCGGACAGGTCCAGGCCGAGCGGCAGGCCGCGGTCCTGCAACAGGCCCTCGGCGGCGCCATTGGCATAGGCCACCAAGCCGTCGGGATCGACGCCCAGCAGGGCCACCGGCAGCTCGTCGAGGACATCGCGCAGGCCGTCGGCGCTGGCGGCCATCAGCTCGGTCTGGGCCCGTTGCTGGCCCAGCAGCGCGCCCAGGCGTTCGTTGAGCGTGGCCAGATCGGCGTTGGCGATCTCGACCTGCTGCGTCAGGCGGCGGTTCTCGTCGGCCAGCTCCTTCTGCCGGAAGGCCTCGGCGACATGGGCGCGCAGGCGCTGGTCGTCCCAGGGCTTGGTCAGGAACTTGTAGATCGCACCTTCGTTGACCGCGTCGATGATGGATTGCAGCTCGGTGAAGCCTGAGAGCACCAGCCGCACCGTCGACGGGTAGAGGGCGCGGGCGCGGTGCAGGAACTCGACGCCGGTCATGCCCGGCATGCGCTGGTCCGAGACGATCACGTCAATCGGCTGCTCGGCCAAGCGCTGCAGGCCCTCGGCCGCGCTGGTCGCGGTGACGATGTGATAGCCGTCCGGCCGCAGCAGGCGCTTGAGCGAGTTGAGGATGTTGGGCTCGTCGTCGACCAGCAGCAGCGTGCGCTTGCGCTCGGTGCGCTTGACGAAGGGCTCGGGCAGGCTCCGGCCCGAACGCACCAGCGCCTCGAAGGCGACCGGGTCCAGCGGCCGGCTGAACCAGTAGCCCTGGATCAGGTCGCAGCCGTGCGAGGCCAGCAGGGCCAGTTGTCCTTCGGTCTCGACGCCTTCGGCCAGCACCCGCATCCGCAGGCCGTGGGCCATGTGGATGATGGCCCGCGTGACCGACACGCGCTGCGTCGCCGCCGTCACGTCGTGCACGAAAGAGCGGTCGACCTTGAGCACGTCGATGGGCAGGCGGCTGAGGCTGTTGAGGCTGGAGTAGCCGGTGCCGAAGTCGTCCAGCGCGATCTCCACGCCCAGCGCCTTGATCGCGTGCAGGGCGCTGGTGGCGCCTTCCAGATCGTGCAGCAGGGTGCTCTCGGTCAGCTCGACGGCGAGCTGCTCGGGGGTCGCGCCGGTTTCCTCCAGCACGGTCTGGACGTGGCGGGCGAAGTCCGGCCGCTGGAGCTGGATCGGCGACAGGTTGACCGAGATGCGCAGCAGCGGCATGCCCCCGCGGCGCCAGGTGACGATCTGCTCGCAGGCCCGGCGCAGGACCCAGTCGCCGATCGTGCCGATCAGTCCGGATCGTTCGGCGATCGGGATGAACTCGACCGGCGAGACCACCCCTAGGCGCGCCGACGTCCAGCGCAAGAGGGCCTCGGCACCACAGACCGAGCCGGTGCCCAGTTCGACCTGGGGCTGGTAGACCAGGCTCAGTTCACCCTCGGCGATGGCCTGACGCAAGGCGGACTCGACGTGCATCTCGCGGCGGACCCGGTCGGCCACATCCTGGTGATAGCGCGCGATGCCGCTGCCACCGTCAAGATCCAGCCGCGCGGCCTGGGCCGACTCGATCAAGCCGGCCGGGCTGTCGGCATCGGCCGGGAAGGTCGCGATGCCGATGCCGACCTGGGGATAGACCTCGCTGCTGCCCAGCAGGACGGGCGCACGCAGGGCGGCAAGCAGCGCCTCGGCGCGAGGCTGCACCTGCGCCTGCACCTGCATCTGCGCCTGCGCCTGCGCCTGCTGGCCCGGTGCCGGGCCTTCACCGGTGTCGGCGGGCAGCTCGATCAGCCAGGCGAACTCGGTGTCGCTGACCCGGGCGACGACGGCGCCGTCGCCGCAGTGGTCCTTCAAGCGCGCGGCCAGGGCCATGGCCAGCGTGTCGCCGGCGCCATAGCCCATGCCGGCCTTGATCTCGGCGATGCGCGGCACGTCGATCGCCAGCAGCACCAGGCCGCTGGCGCTCCAGCGCGCGGCATGCAGGGCGGCGTCGATGTGGTCGAGCAGGGCGGCCCGGTTGGGCAGTCCGCTGATCTCGTCGTGGTGGGCCAGGTGTTGGATGCGCTGTTCGGCCTCGCGTTGCGCCGTCAGGTCATGCAGCAAGGCCACACCGCGCGTGGCGTTGCGCACCCCCCGGTGCAACACGACCAGCCGGCGACCGTCGCGGCAGACCACGCGGTGCTGGAACTCGAAGGGTTCATCCAGCTCGGCATTGCGCCAGATGCCGGCGACGTAGGCGCGCTCCTCGGCCGGCACCCAGTCCAGCGCGTCGACGACCATGAGCGTCGATGCCGCCGAGCAGTCACGCGTGCAGTCCGGCGCGAGGTTCATGCTGCGGCAGGGGTTGCGCGCCTCCTGCAGGCCGGCTGCCGTGGGGCTCGCGGCGATCTCGCCCAGGCCGCTGGCTGCACATTCGCCCAGCAAGGTGCGCAGGCCCAGCGATGGCGTGATCCGGCCGGACGGCCACTCGATCTCGAAGGAGCCCGAACGGCTCAGGGCCTCGGTGCGCGCCAGCATGCCGGCATGCCAGGTGACCTGGCGCAGGGCCTCCTGCAGCGCGGCATCGGGGTCTTGCCGGGCCAGGACGCGAACGGGCGCGTCTTGGCCGGGAGGATGGGGAGGATCGCAGGGCATCGCGGTCAGCCTCGGCCCGGTCGGGCCTGGAAGAGAGGACGCCCGCCCAGCGCTGCAGAGGCTGCAGGCGCAAGGGGGCGACGGTCTCCCGAGACTAGATCCGCGCCGATGCCGCGAACGGCCGATAAGCGCCCGATACGGCCGGCAGTTCAGCCGTCGTCAGGCTGGCCGACCCCCTGGGTGGCTCAGCCCCGGGGCTTGGCCGGCCGATCGCCGCGCGGGGCCGCGCCGGCCTGGGGCGCGTGCGAGCGGGCTTCGGCACGGGCCTGGTCCAGCAGGGCGTCGAACTGGGCTTCGGGCACACCGCGCAGCACGCAGAAGTTGGCGCGCGTCAGCGAGGTGCTCTCCCACTCGCGCAGCAGGCGGGCGCGCTGGCGGCGCTCCGGGTCCTCGATGCGGGCCTCGGCGACCTCCGGGCGCTGTTCGGCGCGTGTGTCCGGGCGTGTGTCTGGCCGGCGATCCGGGCGCGGCGCGTCGCCGTGGCGTTGCGGCGGGCGGTCGTTCGGGCGGTCGTTCGGCCGCCGATCGCCACGGCCATCCGGTCGACCCGCGGGCCGGCCGTCCGGACGGACATCGCCTCGGGCTTGCCCTTCCGGACGCGGACCGCGTGCCTCGCGGCGCGGGGCGTCGGGCCGGGCGCCGTCGGGGCGAGCACCCTCCGGACGCGGCGGGCGATCGCGGCGTTCGCCGCGCGGTGCGCCGTCGCGGGGTGCGCCTTCACGCACAGGACGTGGGCCGCGCGGCGGACGGGCCGGCGCGACGCTGCCGTCCGCCGCCGGGGCGGCACCTTCGGCCGGGGCGACACCCTCGGCGGCTGGCGGACGCGGGCCGCGCGGGCCACGCTCGGGCGGCCCGCCACCTTCGGCAACGCGGCGCTCGTTGCGCAGCGCGCGGCGACGGGCCAGTTCCTCCAGCGCGAGCTGGCGGTGTTCTTCGCTGATCTCGCCGGCCGGCTGGCCGTCGAGGTCCAGCCGTGCCGGGGCGCGGCTCAGGGCGTTCAGGTAGGCCGTGCCGCCGGTCAGGCGACGCAGGAAGGCCGACAGCACCGAGCGGCTGAAGACCCCCGGCGCGCGCGCCTGGATGTCGGCCTGGATGCGCAGCTTGAGCGGCTTGGCCGGGCCATCGAACAGCGCCGGGAAGCGTTGCGCCAGCTCACGCGCGCATTCCGCAGGCGACAGGCCGGGCTTGGCGACCTCGCCGTCTGGCGCAGGGGCGGCTGCCTCGACCGGGGCGTCGTCTGCCGCAGCGTCGACCTTGGGTGCCGGCTCGGCTGGTTCCGCTGGCTCGGCGTGTTCTGCCGGTGCGGCCGGTGCGGCCAGCGCAGCCGGCTCTGCGGCGGGCTGCGCCGCCACGTCCGCCGCAGCGGGAAGGTCCGCGCTCGGGGCGTCGGTGGCAGCGGCTTGGGTCGGGTCTTGGGTCGGGTCGATGGACATGGCGCGGCGGCTCGGTGGTGGCCGTTCGGCAGGAAACGAGGCCGCGATTGTCAGGCCAGCGGGCCCGCCGCGTGGCGTCAGGTGTCCAGGACCAGCCGCGCCTGTCCGACCAGGCCTTGCGGACCCGATTCAAAGGCCACCGTCAGCGCCTCGCGGTCGCGGGCATCGCGGATCGATCGGTACAGCCCGTCGCGCGCATTGCCCGGGTCGCCGGCCACGTAGAGCTGGGTCGTCAGCAGCTCATGCCGGCCGTCCTTCACCTTGACGTGGATGTGCGGCGTGCGACCCGTGTAAGGCATCGGCCGGAGGGTGCGGAAGCGCCAGCGCCCATCGCCATCGGCGGTGGCACGGCCCCAGCCCTGAAAGCCCGGATCGGCCCGGTCGCCGTCGCCCGGGTGGTGGTAGTGGCCGTCGGCGTCGCACTGCCAGATCTCCACCGCCAGGCCCGCCAGCGGTTTGCCCCGCAAGTCGACCAGCCGCCCTTCGAGCTGCACGGCCTGACCGCGCCGGGGCGTCAGCGCGCCGTTGCGCATCAGGTCGGCATCGCCGTCGTTTGGCAGCTTGACCGGGTAAAACGGGCCTTCGGCTTGCGAGACGGTCGGCCGCAGCGGCCCACCGTCCTGCGCCTTGGCCGGCAACCACAGCGCCGGCATCGCCAGCAGCGCGAGCCCGGCGCTCCGGCGCAGGCTGTCGCGGCGAGGAGCGTCCACCAGGGCGCTCGGGTCGATCGGGTCGGGCATGGGCATGGTGGCTCCTCCAGGTCAGGCCAAACCCGATCGTGGCATCACTGGCACGACCTTGTCAGGCGATCGGGGACGCCGCAGTGCGGACCAGTTCGCCTTGCCGCCGCGCCAGCAGCGCGCCCAGCAGCAGCAGGCCGGCCGAGACCGCCAGGCCGCGCGTCAGCCCCGCCACGCCGCCGCCGGCCGCATCGGCGACCAGGCCGGTCATGCCCGGGCCGACGATCTGTCCGGCGGCAAACAGGATGGTGAAGGCGCTGATGCCGGCCGGCCAGGCGGCCGGGGGCAGGTTGTGGCGCACGAAGGCGGTGGTCGAGGCGACCACGCTCAGGAACACCGCGCCGAACAGCAGCCCCGACAGCCAGACCAGGGCGGCCGCACCGTCCACCGCCGCAGCCAGCACCGGCAAGGCCGTCGCCAGCCCGAGCAGCGCATTCAAGCGGGCCAGCGGCCGGCCATCGCGGTGGCGCTGCAGCAGGCCGGCCCACAACCACGACGAGGCACACACGCCCACGCCCAGCAGGCTGTAGAAGGCGACGATCTCGGCCGTGCTGCGGCCTTGCTCGCGCAGCAGCGTCACCACAAAGGTCATGTAGCCGATGTAGCCCAGCCCGAACATCAGGTAGCCCGCCAGCAGCCAGCCCATCGGCCGCCAGCCAACCTGCGGCCGTGCGGCACCCGGGGCCGGTGCGACCGGCGGCGCGTGCAGGCGCCGGGTGCTGCGTGCGGTCACCGCCGTGAACAGCGCCGCCAGCGCGCCCAACAGCAACCAGGCCCCCGGCCAGCCGGTCCACGGCGGGGCCGGATCGGCCCCGACCAGCGCCGGCACGCCCAGCGACGCCGCGATGATCCCCAGTCCGACGCCGCCGTAATACAGCCCCAGGATCAGCCCGGCATGGCGCGGGGCGCCCGCCGCCGCGCTGCCCGATGCGCTCGCCAGCCGCGCCGCCAGCAGCCCGCCGCAGACGAAGCTCGCCGCACTCGCCGTCCCGCACAGCAGCCGCAGCACCAGCAGCACCGCGTCGCTGCGCGTGAACGCATGGGCGGCCAACAGCGCCGCACTGGCCCAGCCGCCCCACAACAGCAGGGCCCGCGCGTCATGACGCAACAGCAGCCGGGGCATCAGCAGCGCCCCGACCAGATACCCGGCCGCATTGGCGGTGTTCATGGCGCCGGCGAGGAAATAGCTCCACCCCAGCTCCGAGCGCATCGCCGGCAACACCAGCCCGTAGGCAAACCGCGCCAGGCCCAGCGAGACGGCAGCGGCCAGCGCGAGGCCGAGGGCGGTGGGGAGGTCGGAAGGGGCCTCGGATGGGTGCGCGGTGGACGCGGGGGGCAGGGTCATCGTCGACCCAGTCTAGGCGGGCACGGCCCCGGACGGCCTCGGGATCGGCACGACGTCACACCCCGTCGCCTTCGTTCGACCCGGATGCCCGTGCAAGCCCCCCCCTGAACCAAGGGATGGCTAGAATCGCGCCCGTTTTCGAGGAGCGTTGCAAGGCCGGACCCGTGTGGTTCGCCCCAGGCTCGAAGACCCTTGAATGGCCAACGGCGCTCACCCGCTCGCATCCCGCGCGAGTCTCCTGGGTGAGTCGCATCGTGTCCCGATCCGCATCGGACACCGGCGCCGCTTCCCCCTTGCAGACCGCGTCAGGCGACGGACCCACCGGAGTCTTTCGATGAACGCTGTTGTCCAACCCATCCCCGCCGTCGACCACGTCGTCGCGGACCTGTCCCTGGCCGCCTGGGGCCGCAAGGAAATCAAGATCGCCGAGACCGAGATGCCCGGTCTGATGGCGATCCGCGAGGAATTCGCCGCCAAGCAGCCGCTCAAGGGCGCGCGTGTCACCGGCTCGCTGCACATGACGATCCAGACCGCCGTGCTGGTCGAGACGCTGCAGGCGCTCGGCGCCGAGGTCCGCTGGGCCTCCTGCAACATCTTCAGCACCCAGGACCACGCCGCCGCCGCGCTGGTGGCCGAGGGCACGCCGGTGTTCGCATACAAGGGCGAGACGCTGGTCGACTACTGGGACTACACCCACCGCATCTTCGACTTCGGCGCCGCTGGCACCCCCGGTGAAGGCCCGAACATGATCCTCGACGACGGCGGCGACGCCACCTTGCTGATGCACCTGGGCAAGCGCGCCGAGAAGGACCTGTCGGTGCTGGCCAACCCGGGCAGCGAAGAGGAGATCTGCCTCTTCAACGCCATCAAGGCGAAGCTCAAGGTCGACCCGACCTGGTACAGCCGCAAGTCGGCCGAGATCATCGGCGTGACCGAGGAAACGACCACTGGCGTGCACCGCCTCAAGGAGATGAGCGCCAAGGGCACGCTGATGTTCCGGGCCATCAACGTCAACGACTCGGTGACCAAGAGCAAGTTCGACAACCTCTACGGCTGCCGCGAGTCGCTGGTCGACGGCATCAAGCGCGCGACCGACGTGATGGTGGCCGGCAAGATCGCCGTGGTGGCCGGCTATGGCGACGTGGGCAAGGGCTCGGCGCAGGCGCTGCGCGCGCTGTCGGCGCAGGTCTGGGTGACCGAGATCGACCCGATCAACGCGCTGCAGGCGGCCATGGAAGGCTACCGCGTCGTGACGATGGACGAGGCCTGCTCGATGGGCGACATCTTCGTGACCGCGACCGGCAACAAGAGCGTCATCACCTATGAGCACATGGCGCGCATGAAGGACCAGGCGATCGTCTGCAACATCGGCCACTTCGACAACGAGATCGACGTCGCGTCGATCGAGGCGCAGTGCCAGTGGGAGGAGATCAAGCCGCAGGTCGACCACGTCATCTTCCCCGATGGCAAGCGCATCATCCTGCTGGCCAAGGGCCGGCTGGTGAACCTGGGCTGCGGCACCGGCCACCCGAGCTTCGTGATGAGCTCGTCCTTCGCCAACCAGACCATCGCCCAGATCGAGCTGTTCACGCACAGCGACTTCTACGAGCAGGGCAAGGTCTATGTGCTGCCCAAGCACCTGGACGAGAAGGTTGCCCGCCTGCACCTGAAGAAGATCGGCGCGAAGCTGACCGAGCTGAGCGATGAACAAGCGTCGTACATCGGCGTCCCCAAGGTCGGCCCCTACAAGCCTGATTCATACCGCTACTGATCGGACCCCGATGCGCATCGACCAACTCATCCTCCAGGCCGGACTGGCCCCCACCCGTTCGGCGGCCCAGCGGCTGATCGAACGCAAGGCCGTGCGCTGGCTCGGCCCGAAGGGTTGGGTGGTGCCGTCCAAGGCCGGCGAGGACGTGCCGGCCGATGCGCAGGTCGAGGTCACCGACGACGCGGAGCTGCGCTTCGTCTCGCGCGGGGGCCTCAAGCTCGAAGGCGCGATGGCCAAGTGCGGCATCCATGTCCAGGGCCGTCTGTGCCTGGACGTGGGCCAGAGCACCGGCGGCTTCACCGACCTGCTGCTGCAGCAGGGCGCCGAGAAGGTCGTGGGCATCGACGTCGGCCGTGACCAGCTGGCGGCCAAGCTCAAGGCCGATCCGCGGGTGGTCTGCTACGAGGGCGTCAACGCCCGCGACGTCGCGGGCAGTGCCTTCGAGCAGGACTGGCCGGCCGATGGCGCCGGCCGCTTCGGCTTCATCACCGCCGATGTGTCCTTCATCTCGCTGACCCATGTCCTGCCCACGCTGTTCGACCACCTCGCGCCCGAGGGCGACCTGCTGGTGCTGGTCAAGCCGCAGTTCGAGCTGCAGCCGCACCAGATCGGCAAGGGCGGCATCGTGCGCGACAAGGCGCTGTTCCAGGACGTCGAGACCCGCGTGCGGCAATGCGCCCGTGACCGGCCGATGAAGGTGCACGCCTACTTCCAGAGCCCCATCACCGGCGGCAACGGCAACACCGAGTTCTTCATGTGGGTGCGGCATCCGGCGGCCTGAGCCCGGACGAGTCCACACCCGTTGGCGACACAGACCCGCCCCGATCCGAACCCACCTTCGCTGCAAAGGCGATCCCATGACCGTCACGTCCCACCTGCCGGCCGGCCTGCCGCTGAGCCTGGAGTTCTTCCCGCCCAAGACACCCGAAGGCGTCATCAAGCTGGCCAGCGTGCGCCAGCAGCTCTATGCGCTGAACCCGGTGTTCTGCTCGGTCACCTACGGGGCCGGCGGCTCGACCCAGGACGGCACGCTGCAGACCGTGCAGGCCATCCTCGACGAGGGCCATGAAGGCGCCTCGCACTTCACCTGCATCGGCGCCACGCGCGACTCGGTGCGCGAGAAGCTGGCGCTGTTCAAGTCCATGGGCCTGACCCGCATCGTCGCCCTGCGTGGCGATCTGCCCAGCGGCTACGGTCCGTTTGGCGAGTTCCGCCACGCCAGCGACCTGGTGGCCTTCATCCGCGAGGAGACCGGCGACCATTTCCACATCGAGGTGGCGGCCTACCCGGAGACCCACCCGCAGGCCAAGTCGCCGCAGGCCGACCTGCAGGCCTACGCGAGCAAGGTGAAGGCCGGGGCGGACACCGCCATCACGCAGTTCTTCTTCAACTCCGACGCCTACTTCCGCTTCGTCGACGACGCGGCGGCGCTGGGCGCGGACATCCCGGTGATGCCGGGGATCATGCCGATCACCAACGCCAGCGGCATCCTGCGCTTCGCCGACGGCTGCGGCGCCGAGGTGCCGCGCTGGATCCGGCTGCGCCTGCAGAGCTACGGCGACGACGTCGAGAGCATCAAGGCCTTCGGCTTGGACGTGGTCACCGACCTGTGCGATCAGCTGCGCACCGCCGGTGTGCCGGGCCTGCACTTTTACACGATGAACGCCAGCGCGACCGTGCTGGAGATCGTGCGCCGCTTGCAGGCCTGACCCCGGCCGGCGCTGTTGCTGCACCGCATCAAGCGCCGCGCCCGCCCGCTGACCCAGGTCAAGTCGAGGGTTTCCACGGATCTTCAGCCGGCCGACCTTGCGCCGACACAAAACGACTTCGAGGCCGCGACGGCTCAATGCATGCACACGCCCGGCAGCCGCTGGGCGGAAGACCACGCAAGGAGTCCCCCGTGTCCGCATCCCGCATCGTTCTCGCCATCCTCGCCCTCGCCGCTGCCAGCCTGTCGCCCGTCGCACAGGCCCAGCAGGCCGGTGACCTCGTCGTTCGTGCCCGTGCCGTGTCGCTCGATCCGGCCGACAAGGACACCATCCCCGGCACCGAGGTCACGGTCAACAAGAAGACCATTCCGGAAGTCGACTTCACGTACTACTTCAGCCCCAGCCTGTCGGCCGAACTGGTGCTGACCGTGCCGCAGAAGCATGACGTGATCCAGGACGGCACCGTCATCGGCTCCCTCAAGCACCTGCCGCCGACCCTGCTGGCGCAGTACCGTTTCACCAACCTGGGCACCGGCCCGGTGACGCCCTATGTGGGCGCGGGCATCAACCTGACGCTCTTCTCCAGCGTCAACCTGCCGGCCGGTTTGGATGTCGAGAACCGCAGCATCGGCCCGGCTTACCAGCTCGGCGCGGACATCGCGCTGGGCGGCGCCTGGTCGCTCAACATCGACTACAAGAAGGTCCAGATCCGCACCGACCTGAGCAGCAACGGCAGCAAGCTCGGCACGATCCAGGTCGACCCGACGCTGATCGGCGTGGGCGTGGGCTACCGCTTCTGACGCCACAGGCTCAGGCATGAACAAAGGCCGCAGCGGCAACGCTGCGGCCTTTGTCGTTGAAGGGGCGTGAAACGAGACCGCCGCTCAGGCGTCCTTGTCCCAGATCGTGCCTTCCTCGGTCAGCATGGCGTCGAGCGGGACGTCGTGCGGCTCGGCGTCCAGCCAGGGGATGAAGCCGTGCGCATAGCCCAGGCCGGCGGTGTAGGGCATCGGGTCGAGCTTGGCCAGCGTGCGGTCGTAGAAGCCGCCGCCATAGCCCAGCCGCACGCCCTTGGGGCCGAAGCCGACGCAGGGCGCCAGCAGCAGCTCGGGGTGGAAGGCCTCGGTGTCCTTGGGCTTGAGGATGCCGAAGGCGTCCTCCTCCATCGGGCAGCCCGGATACCAGACGTGGAAGCGCAGCTCCTTGGTCTTGCGGTCCATCACCGGCAGGCCGATGCGGCGGTCGGCGTGGCCGTCGCTCCAGCGGTAGAGCGCGGGCAGGGCGTCGAACTCGCCCTTGATGGCCCAGTAGGCGCCGATGGTCTTCTCGCGCCGCGTCAGCAGCCAGACCATCAGGACCTCCTGCAGGTGCACCGAGCGCTGGTGGCGGTCGCTCATGCCCATGCGTTCGGCCTGCAGCTGCTTGCGCAGCGTGGCCTTGTCGCGGGGCGGTTCGGGCAGCTTGAACGGGGTCGTGGTCATGCGGCGGTCGCTCGGGGCGGCAGGTGCGGGTCGGAGCCCGGATTGTGCGGGCCCGACCCGGTCGGGACAATCAAACGACACAGGAGCGCCGCATGTCCAACAGCCCCGATTTCGTGAACCACTGCCTCGAACTGCTGGCGCCGTTGGGGGCGGTGCGCGCGCGGCGCATGTTCGGCGGCCACGGCCTCTACGTCGACGAGCTGTTCATCGCCATCGTCGCCAGCGAACGGCTGTTCCTGAAGGTCGACGAGGTCAGCCGCAGCGCCTTCGAGGCCGCCGGCTGCGGCCCCTTCACCTACGCGACCAAGCAGGGCGAGACCGGCGTGATGAGCTACTTCAACGCGCCCGACGAGGCCATCGAGTCGCCGATGCTGATGCAGCCCTGGGCCCGGCTGGCACTGGCCGCCGCGCTGCGGGCGCGCTCGGCCATGGCCTCGAAGACCTTGGCAGCGGCGGCGAAGAAGGCCGCCCGGAAGGTGGCGAAGAAGGTTGCGAAGACGGTTGCCAAGAAGGCCGCCCGCCCGGCCCGCACGCCCTCGTAGCGCCAGGCGATCGGCCGGTCGGGCAGCCAGGCGCCGGTGACGACGCGGTCGCCGCGGCGCAAGGCCAGGCGGTCGCCAGGCATCAGGACGTGGTCGTCCGGGTCGCCAAGGCGCGTCACCCAGAGCGGCCCGGCATCGGCCACCAGGCAACCATCGACCGGCACCGGCCAGGGCCCTCCGCCGTCGCGGGATTGATGCGAGCGGGTCATGAATGTGGTGTGCATGGCAAGGACTCCAGTGGAACGACAATGCACGCATCGTCTCGCTGGATCGCCCGCCGGTCCAATGACTTCGGCACGTCACGGTCTTGCCCCGCACGCATGAATCCTTCCAGCCGCCCCGCCCCATGAACCCGCGCCATCGCCCGCTCTCACTGACCTTTCTGCGCGCCTTCGAGGCGGTCGCCCGCTTGCTCAGCTTCCGGCTGGCCGGCGAGGAGCTGTTTCTGACGCAGTCGGCCATCAGCCGCCAGATCAAGGGCCTGGAGGACGAGCTGGGCGCGCAGCTGTTCGAGCGCGACACCCGCCAGGTCGCGCTGACCCAGGCCGGCGCGACACTGCTGCGCGCGGTCCAGCCGATGCTGGAGCGGCTCGACGGCTCGGTCCGCCAGATCCGCAGCGTCAAGGCCCGGCCGAGGGTCGCGATCACCACCTTTGCCTCGTTCGCGACGCTGTGGCTGATCCCGCGGCTGGAGGCCTTCCAACGCGCCTACCCGGCGCTCGACATCCGCATTGCCGCCACCGACACGCTCGATGACCTGGAGGGCCACGACATCGACCTGGCCCTGCGATACGGCCGCGTGGCCGACCGGCCGGCCGACGCGACGACGCTGTTCGGCGACGTGCTGGCCCCGGTTGTCAGCCCCTGGCTGCTGGACCGGGCCCGGCGCGGCGAGGCGCCGCCGCTGCGCGAACCGGCCGATCTGGCCGGCTACACGCTGCTGGAGATCGACGACCCGCCGGCCACGCCCAGCACGGTCTGGCGCACCTGGTCGCACTGGCTGGGCCAGCGCGCGCTCGGCACGCTGCAGCCGCGCAACTGGCTGTCCTTCAACTACGACCACCAGCGCGTGCAGGCGGCCCAGGCCGGCCAGGGTGTGGTGCTGGGCCGCCTGCCGCTGATCGCCGATGCGCTGGCGCGCGGCGAGCTGGTCGAACCCTTCGACGCGGCCGCGCGTGAACCCGTGCCCTGCGCCTACTGGCTGATGGTGGCGCCGGCCTCGGCCGAACGGCCGGAGGTCCGCCAGCTCTCGGACTGGCTGACCGCCCAGGCCGCCGAGGTGCGCCAGCGCGTGCCCGGTGCCTGAGCAAGCTGCCTGAGCCCGGTGCGGAGCCAGACGCCTGTCCACCATCGCACGCGCCGGCCGTTGGGTAGACAGCCCCAGCCTGCGTGGATGACGGCCACTGCGTTACAAACCTGGATGACCCTGACCCGAGGGTCGCCCGAGCCTGAGGAATGCGCTTGACCTGCCCAACCGGCCGCCGTGCCCCGCTTGCTGTCCTGGCCTTGGCCTTCGCCGTTGCCGCGCTGCTGAACCCGATTTCGCCGGCCCAGGCCCAGACCCAGGCCGCCCCAGCGGTTGCACCTGCCGCCCCGGCCAACGCCGCCGGTGCGGCCGGTGCCACGGGCATCGGCGCGCCTGCCCATGCCCTCGATGCCCGCCTGGTCGAGGCCCGCGAGGCCCAGCGCAAGCGTGACCGCGTGCGGCTGGTCGCGCTGCGCGACGAGCTGGTCGCCGGCCGTCACCCGCTGGCGATCTGGGCCGACTACTGGGAACTCGGCCTGCGCCTGGGCGAGCTGACACAGTCCGACCTGGACGCCTTCTATGCCCGCTGGCCCGGCAGCTATCTGGAAGACCGGCTGCGCAACGACTGGCTGCTCGAACTTGGCATTCGGCGCGACTGGTCCGGCTTCGCGCTCGAACAACCCCGCTTCAAGCTGGCCGACGACCGCCAGGTCGACTGCTACCTGCAGATCGTGCGCCACCAGGCCGGCGAGGACGTCCGGCCGGTCGCCCGCCAGCTCTGGATGACCCAGCGCGAGCCGATGGGCGGCTGCACCCTGATGGCGACCACGCTGTTCGAGGCCCGCCGCCTGTCCAGCGCCGACGCCTGGGCCAAGGCCCGGGTGAGCGCAGAGGCCGGCCGGCGTGTGCTGGCGCGCGAGGCGCTGGCGCTGATCGACGAGAAGCTGGTCGACAAGCCCGCCAGCCCGCTCAACGAGCTGTGGGAACAACCGCAGCGCTACCTGCAGAAGAAGGCCGACGCCGCGAGCCGTCAGGGCGCCGAGCTGGTGGTGCTGGCGCTGGTCCGGCTGGCCACGTCCGACCCCCAGACCGCCGCGACGCTGCTGGAGGACCGCTGGCAAGCCGCCCTGGCGCCCGATGCCGCCGCCTGGACCTGGGCCGCCATCGCCAAGCAGGCGGCCTGGAAGGTGATGCCCGAGGCCGATGCCTGGTTCCAGCGCGCAGGGGCCGTGCCGCAGGCGCGTGACGTCGACTGGAGCGACGACACGCTGGCCTGGCGCGCCCGCGCCGCGCTGCGCGCTGGCGACGACGGCCGCTGGGCCCGGCTGCGCAGCGCGATCGACGCGATGAGCGCCCCGGCGCAGGCCGATCCGGCCTGGGTCTACTGGAAGGCACGGGCGCTCCAGGCCCTGGCTGCCCCCGGTGCCGAAGGCGATGGCCAGCGCACCGGCGCTGCGGTGCTGCTCGAACGCATCGCCGGCCACTACAGCTTCTACGGCAAGCTGGCGACCGAGGCGCTCGGCCGCACCCAGGCGCTGCCCCAGCGGCCCGCACCGCTGACCCCCGAGGAGCGCCGCGCCGCCGACCAGCATCCCGGCCTGAACCGTGCGCTCGCGCTGCTGGCGCTGGGTCTGCGGCCCGAGGGTGTGCGGGAGTGGAACTACTCGATCGTCGGCATGGCCGACCGCGAGCTGCTGGCCGCCGCGCAGCGGGCCTGCGACCGCGAGGTCTGGGACCGCTGCATCCACACCAGCGAACGCACCCGCGCCGAGGTGGACGTGGCCCAGCGCTTCCCGATGCCCTTTCGCGCCGACGTGCTGGCCGCCGCGCAGGAACTGGGCATCGATCCGGCCAATGTCTACGGCCTGATCCGGCAGGAGTCGCGCTTCATCCTGGACGCGCGTTCCAGCGTTGGCGCCGCCGGGCTGATGCAGCTGATGCCGGCGACCGCGCGCTGGACCGCCCGCAAGCTGGGCCTGGACTTCCGCCCCGAGCAGATCACCGACCGGCAGGTCAACCTGCGCCTGGGCGTGGGCTACCTCAAGCTGGTGCTCGACGACGTCGAGGGTTCGCTGCCGATGGCCGCTGCCGCCTACAACGCCGGCCCGAGCCGGCTGCGGCGCTGGCGCGACGGCCCGCCGCAGGAGGTCGCGGCCTGGGCCGAGGGCATTCCCTTCAACGAGACCCGCGACTACGTCAAGAAGGTGCTGTCCAACGCCAGCTACTACGGCGCGCTGCTGGGCGGTGTCAATGCCGCGCCGCTGCGCAGCCGGCTGGGGCCTCCGATCGCCACGCGCCCGCCGGGCGCTCCTCCCGAGAACAAGGAACTGCCGTGACCGATACCCTGGCCAGCACGCCGCTGCGTCGCATCCTGGTGCTGGGTGGCACCGGCTTCGTCGGCCGCGCCTTTGCCGCCGCCTGGCGCCAGGGCGACGGCGCCGCCACGCTGGTGGTGCCCAGCCGCAGGCCGGCGCGGGCCAAGGCGCTGAGCCTGCTGCCCGGCGTCGAACGGGTCGGCGCGGATGTGAACGATCCCGCCACGCTGCGCGCCCTGCTGACCGGCTGCGACGCGGTGGTCAACCTGGTGGCCGTGCTGCACGGCGACGCGGCGCGTTTCGAGCAGGTCCACGTCGAGCTGCCGCGCCGCCTGCTGGCGGCCTGTGCCGAGACCGGCGTGAGGCGGGTGGTACATGTCAGCGCGCTGGGCATCGAGGACGACCCGTCCCGGCCGGCGCCCTCGCTCTACCTGGCCAGCAAGACCCGTGGCGAGCGCTTGCTGAGCGAGGCTGGCGCTGCCAGCCTGATCGACCTGACCGTGCTGCGGCCCAGCGTCATCTTCGGCACCGGCGACCGCTTCCTCAACCTGTTCGCGGCGCTGCAGGCGCTGATGCCGGTGGTGGCGCTGGCCGGTGCGACGGCGCGCTTCCAGCCGGTCTGGGTCGATGACGTCGCCCATGCGCTGGCGACCTGCCTGCGCGAGCCGGGCCGCAGCGTTGGCCAGGTCTTCGAGGCAACCGGCCCGGAGGTCCTGACGCTGGCCCAGCTGGTGCGCCGGGCCGGACGCTGGAGCGGCCACCGACGTCCGATCGTCGCGCTGCCGGACTGGGCCGGTCGGCTGCAGGCCGCCGCGCTGGGCTTGCTGCCCGGTGAGCCGCTGATGTCGGCCGACAACCTGGCGTCGATGAAGGTGCCCAACGTGGCGAGTGGCCGGCACCCCGGCCTGGAGGCGCTTGGCCGCCGGCCAAGCCGCATGGTCGACGTGATGGCGCCACATCTGTCGCGGGGTCCGCAGGTGCTGGACCAGCTGCGCCGCCTCGCCGGGCGTTGATCCGTCACGCTGCCCGGCGCTGCGCCGGATGCGGCGTGATCACGGCCTGCCGTCAAGGAACCCGAGCGAACGACAATCGCGGCGCTGCGGCGTCCGCTGCGGCATGACGACGCATCTCGGGAGGACGTCACGATGCGGTGGCTGAAGCTGGTCAGGGGCGATGCAAGCGACGACTTTCCGCTGGTGCGCTGGTTTTCGCTCGTCAGCCTGCTGGCGGTCACGCTGGTCAGCGTCACGATGGCGCTGGTGCTGGCGCGCTTCCTGGAGACCCGCCTGCTCGACCATGACGCCGAGCTGAGCCGGGATTTCGTCCAGAACATCGTCGAGACGCAGAACGTCGGCAACGAGTTCCTGGCGGGTGGCGACTCGGTGCGCAGCGCCGGCTTCGCCGAGTTCTTCCAGCACGTCGCGACGATGAACGACGTGCTGCGCTCGAACGTCTACGGCCTGGACCGGCGGGTGCTGTGGTCCAGCGACCCGGCCCTGATCGGGCGCTACTTCGACCGCAACGACGAGCTGGAAGACGCGCTCAAGGGCGAGCTGGTCTGGGAACGTGGCGAGGTCACACACGACAGCTCGCTGAGCAAGGGCGAACACGTCCGGCTGGGCGGCGCCCGCGCCATCTTTGTCGAGAACTACCTGCCGGTCTTCCTGGGCCAGGGCGAGCAGCGCCGCCAGGTCGGCGTGGTCGAGCTCTACCGCGTGCCGACCCACCTCAACGAGACGCTGCAGATGGGCACCGCGCTGGTGTGGATCTGCTCGCTGCTGGGCGGCAGCGTGCTCTACCTGTCGACGCTGGGCCTGGTGCGCAAGGCCAGCGCGCTGATGCATGAGCAGCGCCGCCGGCTGGTCGAGGCCGATGCGCTGGCGCTGGTCGGCGAGATCGCGGCGGCGACCGCGCACAGCATCCGCAACCCGCTGGCCTCGATCCGCTCGACCGCCGAGCTGCAGCGCGAGATCGGCGCCATGCCGCCCGAGATGTGCAACGAGACCATCGTGCACGTCGACCGCATCGAGCGCCTGGTGCGCACGCTGCTGACCTACACCCGCGACCCGGCCGAGGTGCTCGGCGAGGCCGATCCGGGCGAGATCCTGCGCGGCGCTGCCGAACACTACCGGCCCGCCTTCGACGGACAGAACAAGCACCTGGTGCTGGACTGGGCCGGCCCGCTGCCGACCGTGCGCGGCGACGTCGTGCTGCTGCAGCAGGTGCTCAACTCGCTGCTGTCCAACGCGCTGGAGGCCAGTGGCCCGCAGGCCACCGTCACGGTGCGTGCCGGCACGGTCGGCGAGATGGTCAGCATCCAGGTCCAGGACCATGGCAGTGGCATGCCCGCCGAGACGCTGGCCAATGCCTTCAAGCCCTTCTACACCACCAAGCCGCGCGGCCTGGGCATGGGTCTGGCGCTGGTCAAGCGCGTGCTCGACCGGCTCGGCGGCTCGGTGAAGATCGACAGCCGCCCGGGGGCCGGAACGACCGTGACCCTGCTGCTGCCAATGGCGCGCGCGGCCGTTGATCCTTCCACTGCGGCCTGAACCCGCAGATCCGCCAGATGTCGCGCGGACACCGATAATTTTTTGCCCGCCACCCAGGGAAGCCCATGGCAAGAGCCATCCTGATCATCGAAGACGAAACCACCCTCGCGCGCAACCTCGCGATGTACCTGGAGCGCATGGGTGACGAGGTCCGCATCGCCGGACGGGCCGAGGACGGCCTGACGCTGCTGGAGACCTGGCGGCCCGACATCGTCATCCTCGACCACAACCTGCCGGGCATGACCGGCCTGGAGGCGCTCTCGCGCATCCGCGCGGTCGACACCGATGCCCGCATCATCATGGTCACCGGCTACGGCAGCACCGAGCTGGCGGTCGAAGCGATGAAGGCGGGCGCGGCCGACTTCATGACCAAGCCGCTGGTGCTCAGCGAGCTCAAGATCGTGCTCGATCGCCTGAGCGTGCAGGGCAAGCTGGCCAGCACGGTCGACTACTACGCCCAGCGCGACGCGCAGGACAGCGGTCTGGACAAGATCGTCGGCGAGTCCGAGCCGGTGCGCCAGTTGCGCCACACCATCGCGACGCTGCTCGACTCCGAGTCGCGCCTGTCCGACCGCGACCCGCCGGCCGTGCTGATCGTCGGCGAGACCGGCACCGGCAAGGAGCTGGTGGCCCGCGCGCTGCACTTCGGCGGCCCGCGCCGCACGGAGCCCTTCGTCGAGATCAACTGCGGCGCCATGCCGGCCCAGCTGATCGAAGCCGAGCTGTTCGGCTACGAGAAGGGTGCCTTCACCGATGCCCGCACCCGCAAGGCCGGTCTGGTCGAGACGGCCGAGAACGGCACCGTCTTCCTCGACGAGATCGGCGAGGCCGAGCTGAGCACGCAGGTCAAGCTGCTCAAGCTGCTGGAGGAAAAGCGCATGCGCCGCCTGGGCGGTCTGCGCGAGCTGCAGGTGCACGCCCGCGTCATCAGCGCGACCAACCGCCCGCTCGAACAGATGGTGCGCGACGGCACCTTCCGCGCCGACCTGTTCTTCCGCCTGCGCATCGTCGAGATCCGCGTGCCGCCGCTGCGCGAGCGTGGCGGTGACATCACGGTGCTGGCCGAGCACTTCCTGCAACTGCACGGCCAGCGCTACCGCAAGCCCGGTCTGGTGCTGGGCCCGGACGCCCGCCAGGCGCTGCTGCAATACAGCTGGCCCGGCAACATCCGCGAGCTGCGCAACGTGATGGAGCAGGCCGTGCTGGTGCTCGAAGGCACCGAGGTCGGCGTGCGCCACCTGCGCCTGAGCGGCCTGGCCACGCAGATGCACGACATCCCCATCAACGACGACGACCTGCACCTCGAACGCATGGAACGCCGGCTGATCCAGCGCGCGCTGGAGAAGACCAAGCAGAACGTCAGCGCGGCGGCGCGGCTGCTGGGGGTCTCGCGCGACACCTTGCGCTATCGCCTCGAACGCCTCGACATGCGATCCGACGACAAGACCTGAGGTCTTGCCCGCTCGCCCGTCGGGCAAGCCGGGCGGCCGGCGCATCACAGCGATGCGCCGTTCTCACCGCCCGCTGCGCCCGTGACCGATAGCATCGTGGCCTGTCTGCACAAGGGATGACCGCCATGCTCCAGCTCTACATCGGCAACAAAAACTACTCGTCCTGGTCCATGCGCCCGTGGGTGCTGATGAAGGCCGCCGGGATCGCCTTCGACGAGGTCAAGGTCCGCTTCGACAGCTTTGAGCCCGACTCGACCTTCAAGCGCACGATGGGCGACCTCGTGCCCACCGGCAAGGTGCCGGCGCTGGTGATCGACGATCAGCCCGGGCGTGCGCCTCAGGTGGTCTGGGACACCCTGGCGATCGCCGAGACGCTGGCCGAGCGCTTCCCCGATCACGCCCTGTGGCCGACCGACCCGCGCCGCCGGGCCTTGGCCCGCAGCCTGTGCGCGGAGATGCACAGCGGCTTCACGGCGCTGCGCAGCCACTGCCCGATGAACATCGAGGCCCAACTGCCCGAGATCGGCGCCCGTGTCATGGCCGAACAGCCCGGCGTGCGTGCCGACCTGGCCCGCATCGAGGCGATGTGGACCGGCTGCCTGTCGGGCCACGGCGGCCCCTGGCTGATGGGCGACCGGCTCGGCATCGTCGACGCCTACTACGCCCCGGTGGCGATGCGCCTGCGTGGCTACGCGTTGCCGGTGCATGCGGCGGTGGCCGACTACATCGAGCGCCTGAGCGCCAGCCCCGGTGTGGCCGCCTGGATCGCCGATGCCCTGGCCGAACACGACTTCCTCGATTTCGAGGAGCCGTACCGCAGCGCGAGGTGACGCCCTTGTCCGACCCCGCCCTGCCGCCTGGCGCCCGCGTCCACCTCGTCGGCGGCGCGGTGCGCGACCGGCTGATGGGCGTGCCCGAGGGCGACCGCGACTGGGTTGTCGTGGGTTGCACGCCCGAACAGATGACGGCCGCCGGCTTCCGACCGGTCGGGCTGGATTTCCCGGTCTTCCTGCACCCGCACACGCAGGACGAATACGCGCTGGCCCGCACCGAGCGCAAGTCCGGCCACGGCTACCACGGCTTCACCTTCCACACCGGCGCGGACGTCACGCTCGAACAGGACCTGGCGCGGCGCGACTTGACCGTCAACGCGATGGCGCTGGACGCCGATGGCCAGACCGTCATCGACCCCTGGGGTGGCCGCGCCGACCTGGCCGCGCGCGTGCTGCGCCACGTCGGCCCGGCCTTCGCCGAAGACCCGGTGCGCATCCTGCGGCTGGCCCGCTTCGCCGCCCGCTGGCCCGACTTCACGGTCGCGCCCGAGACGATGGCGCTGTGCCGCGCCATGACCGCTGCCGGCGAGGTCGACGCGCTGGTCGCCGAGCGGGTCTGGCAGGAACTGGCGCGCGGCCTGATGGCGGCGCGGCCGTCGCGCCTGCTGCAGGTGCTGCGCGAGGCCGGCGCGCTGGCGCGCCTGCTGCCCGAGGTCGACCGCCTCTACGGCGTGCCGCAACGGGCCGACTACCACCCCGAGGTCGACACCGGCGTGCATGTCGAGATGGTGCTGGACCAGGCCGCCCGCCTGGGTCTGCCGCTGGCCGCCCGCTACGCCGCCTTGACCCATGACCTGGGCAAGGGCACCACGCCGGCCGACATCCTGCCGCGCCACATCGGCCATGAACAACGCAGCGCCGCGCTGCTCAAGCCCCTGTGCGAGCGCCTGCGCGTGCCGGTCGACTGCCGCGAGCTTGCCGATCTGGTCGCACGCGAGCACGGCAACGTGCACGCCAGCGCCAGCTTCGACGCCGCCGCCCTGGTCCGCCTGATGGACCGCTGCGACGCCTGGCGGCGCCCCGAACGCTTCGACCTGATGCTGCAGGCCTGCGAGGCCGATGCCCGCGGCCGTCTGGGTCTGGAAGACCGCGACTACCCCCAGGCCCCACGCCTGCGTGCGGCGCTGGCAGCGGCCCAGTCGATCGACCACCAGGCCGTCATCGCTCAGGCTCGCGCCGAGGGTCTGACCGGCCCGGCGCTCGGCCACGCGCTGCATGGCGCGCGCATCCGGGTGGTGGCCGGGCTGGCCGAGGCGTGAGTGTGGCTTCCGTGCACTTGTGCATTTCGGGCGGCATGAAACCTTGAATGAGGCGGGTACCGCCCCCCGGGCTGCAGGACGACCCGTCATCGCCTGGCCTGAAGGGCAATCCCAGAATGACTTCGCGCGAGCCACTGGGGTTTCGCCGAGTCATCCATCAAGGGAATCCGACATGACACACACACGCACGGCCCTGGCCGTGGCCATGCTGGCCGTGGCCAGCACCGGGGCATCGGCCCAGGCCATCGTCAACGGCGACTTCGACGCCCGTCAGGCCGATCAGGCCACGGCCCGCTACATGACCACCGACCTCGGTGGCGGCTGGACCACGGTCTTCGGCAACGTCGACCTGGTCGGCCACGGCGGCGACGACGGCAACTCGGCCGAGCTGAAGGCGCTGATGGGTTCGACCGCCACCAGCGGCCTGGCGGTGGACCTGAACGGCAACACGCCGGCCATGATCACCCAGGTCCTCAACACCATCGCCGGCCAGCAGTACAGCCTGTCGTTCTCGTATGCGGCCAACCCGGGCACTGACAGCAACGCGACGGCCGGTTTCGCGTTCCAGTTGTCGCCGGTCAAGGGCGGCACCTTGGGTGCGTCGCTGATCGGCCAGGGCGCCTCGTGGCAGACCTATGCCACCACCTTCGTGGCCACCGGCGCGACGGCGCTGTCCTTCATCTCGACCGCCTACGGCACGCCGACGTTTGGCGCCATGGTCGACAACGTCTCGGTTTCCGCCGTTCCGGAACCCAGCGAGTACGCCATGATGATGCTGGGCCTGGGCGTCATCGGCGCTGCGGCTCGTCGCCGCCAGCGCAAGTCGGCCTGATCGGCGGCGGGGCCAAGGTCCGACGGGACCGCTGGCCCCGCCCGATGCACGGCGCGGGGTTTGCGCCTCAGATCAAGCGACCGACCACCCACGCGATCACCATCAGCAGCACCGTCGAGCCAAACGGGAAGGTCCATTCCCGTCCACGCACCTTGAACTGCAGGTCGCCCGGCAGGCGGCCCAGGCCGATCTTGCGCAGCCAGCCCTGCAGGCTGTTGAAGATGATGAAAGCGGCAATCAGGGTGATGAGCCAGCGCATCGTGGGCCGTCCTCAGAGGGTGTGGCTGCGGTCGCCAGCGACGAAGCCGAGCGGGTCGAGCGGGAAGCCGGCGCTGGCCACCGCCAGGACCTTGAACAGTTCGCCCATCTCATGCTCGGTGATCAGCTTCTGTGCCGCCGCGCGTTCGCGCAGGTCGGCGTCGGCCAGATCGCCGACCAGTCCGCAGTTGATCAGGAAGCGGGCCTGGCTGGTGTAGCCGAGCACGTCCATGCCGGCGTCCTGCGCCGCCAGCGCGATGGCGCTGAAGTCGACGTGGGCGCTGATGTCCTTGTCGCCGGGCGCTTCCAGCGGATCGGCGTCGACCCGGTGGGCGCGGTGGCAGACGAGGGTGCCGGCATGGCGTTGCGGGTGATAGAACTCGTGCGCCGGAAAGCCGTAGTCGATCAGGAAGGCCGCGCCACAGCGCAGCGACGCCGCCAGCGTGCGCATCCAGGCCTCGGCCTGACGCGGCAGTTCGATGACGGTGCCGGGCGGCCAGGGCACGTCGTCGACCGGTGGGCGCAGATCGGTGGGCCGGTCGGCCCAGGTCAGCACGGGGGTGCCAGACGCCGCCGAACCCGGCACAAGCGCAACGCCGCGTTCGAACCAGCCGTGGCCGTCGGCATGCAACAGCACCACCGGGATCGCGTCGAGCAATTCGTTGGCGACGACGACACCGTCGAAGACCGCTGGCAGCTGCGCCACCCAGCGGACCTTGTGGGCCTGCGTCGGCACATGCTCGGTGAGCGTCAGGCGCTGGCGCTCGCGCAGGGCGCTTGAGAGGTCGACGATGGTGTAGCGCTTGACCGGCACGCCCTCGTCGGCCAGACCGGCCAGCAGCTGGGCGGCCAGTGCGCCCGAGCCGGCACCAAATTCCCAGACCTCGTGCGGTGTGCCAGCCGGCAGGGCGCGCAAGGCCTGCGCCACCTGACGGGCCAGTGCGCGGCCGTAGAGGCGGCTCAGTTCGGGGGAGGTGATGAAGTCGCTGCCGCTGTCGGGCAGGGCACCGAACTGGCGGTCGCCACGGCTGTAGTAGCCCAGGCCGGGGCTGTAGAGGGCCAGCGCCATGTAGCGCTCGAAGCCGATCCAGCCGCCCGCGTCCTCGATCGCGCTGGCGATGCGCTGCAGCAGCGCGGCCGAGTCGGGCGAGGCCGGCAGACCCGCCAATCCCGTCGCCGGTCTCGGTTGGGGGGTGCTGGCTACACTGACGGGCTCGGTGCGGAAGGGGGCGTTCGGGGGGTCTCGCGGGCTCACCGGGCGATTGTAGGAAGCGGGTCCGAGCCGGCTGCTGCCACCTTCTTTCGTGACCCTTTGGTGCCTCTTTTGCGCCGGCCTTCTCCCCCGTCCCCCAGCCCTTCACACCCCGCCGATCGCCGCCATGTCGACGTCCGCCCTGCCCTCCGATGCCCGCCGTCCGCTGACCCTGGTGACCGGCGCCGCTCGCCGCGTCGGCCGGGTCATCGCCCTGACGCTGGCGCGTGCCGGCCATGACATCGCGCTGCACCACCGCAGCGCCGCCGGTCGTTCGCGCGACGAGGCCGAGGCGACCGCCGCCGAGCTGCGCGCCCACGGTGCCCGTGTCACGCTGCATGCCGCTGACCTGGCCGACGAGTCGGCCTGCCGCGCGCTGGTGCCGCAGGTGCTCGCCGCCCAAGGCCGGCCGCTGGACGCGGTCGTCAACAACGCCTCGACCTTCGAATACGACGCACCCGACACCTTCAGCCTCGCCAGCCTGGAGCGCCACCTGCGCGCCAACACCGCGCCGGCCATCCTGCTGGCACAGGCGCTGCACGGGCAACTGGTGGCACGTCGTGCGGCCGGCGAGGTCCATGCGCAGGGCTGCGTCGTCAACCTGCTGGACCAGAAGCTGGCCAATCTCAACCCCGACTACTTCTCCTACACCTTGTCCAAGGCCGCCTTGCAGGCCGCCACGCAGATGCAGGCGCTGGCGCTGGCGCCGCTGGTGCGTGTGGTGGGCGTCTCGCCGGGTGTCACGCTGGTGTCCGGCCCGATGAGCGAGGCCCAGTTCGAGGCCGCCCACCGCCTGACGCCGCTGGGCCGCTCGTCCACGCCCGAGGACATCGCCCGCGCCGTGCGCTATGCCATCGAGTCGCCGGCCGTCACCGGCTCGACCTTGCTGGTCGACGGCGGCCAGCACCTACTGGGCCAGCCGCGCGACGTGCTCTTCCTGGTGCAGCAAGGTGGCGACCCCGCCGCCGCACCGACCTGAAAGCCCCCGAACCATGATCAGCCAACTCGCCCATCCGTCCTTGATGGACTGCCGCCGCCTCTTCCTGTCCGACTACGAGGTGCTCATCAACATCGGCGTGCACGACTTCGAGAAACGCGGCGAGCAGCGTGTGCTGATCAACGTCGACCTCTACGTGCCGCTGGGCGACAGCACACCCCAGCACGATGAACTGGACGAGGTGGTCGACTACGACTTCATGCGCCGCAGCATCGCCGGGCGGGTCGCGCAGGGTCACATCCACCTGCAGGAAACGCTGGTCGACGATGTGGTGACGCTGATGCTGGCCCACCCCAAGGTGCGCGCGGTGCGTGTGTCGACCCAGAAGCCCGATGTCTACCCCGACTGCCGCGCCGTCGGCGTCGAGGTGTTCCGCATGAAGACGCCGACGCCATGAACACGAGCACCGACACCCCGCTGGCCGACCAGAGGGCGGCCGACAAGAAGGCCGCCTTCGAGATCAACAAGCTCAGCAAGCGCCTGCACCGCCAGGTCGGCCAGGCGATCACCGACTTCAACATGATCGAGGACGGCGACCGGGTGATGGTCTGCCTCTCGGGTGGCAAGGACAGCTACGGCCTGCTCGACGTCCTGCTGGGCCTGCAGCAGCGCGCGCCGATCCGGTTCAGCATCGTCGCGGTCAACCTGGACCAGAAGCAGCCCGGCTTCCCGGCCGACATCCTGCCGGCCTACCTGAAGAGCCGGGGCGTCGAGTTCCACATCGAGAACCAGGACACCTACTCGATCGTCAAGCGCCTGATCCCCGAGGGCCAGACCATGTGCAGCCTGTGCTCGCGGCTGAGGCGCGGCATCCTGTACCGCGTCGCAGGCGAGCTGGGCGCGACCAAGATCGCACTGGGACATCACCGCGACGACTTCCTCGGCACGGTCTTTCTCAACATGTTCTTCGGCGGCAAGCTCAAGGGCATGCCGCCCAAGCTGGTCAGCGACGACGGCCGCAACACGGTCATCCGCCCGCTCGCCTATGTGGCCGAAACCGACCTCGAAAGCTGGGCCGAGCACCGCCAGTTCCCGATCATTCCGTGCTCGCTGTGCGGCAATCAGGAAAACCTGCAGCGTGTGCAGATGAAGAAGATGCTGCGCGAGTGGGACCGCAACTTCCCCGGCCGCATCGACAACCTGCACCGGGCCTTCTCGCAGCTGGTGCCTTCGCACCTGATGGACCGGAAGCTCTTTCCCTTCGAGACGATCCGACCCACGGGCGTCCCTGACGCGGCCGGCGACAAGGCCTTTGACGAGGACGATGGCGAGGATGATGGCGACGGCGAGGGCTGCGCCAAGCCGCCGGCCGCCGCTGCGGTCCCCGCTGTTGCCACCATCGCGATGCCGGTGCCACGCGCCCGGCGCGACGAGCCCGCCTGAACCTGGAGTCCGCCATGGCCACCGCCCCGACCCGCCGCCGTTTTCTGGCCCTGAGCGCCGCGCTGGGTGCGGCCGGGCTGGTCACGCTGTCGGGCTGTGCCGCCCTCAGCGCCATCCAGGTCACGGTGCGCACCTTTGGCGCCTGGCCGGACGGGCGAGCCCCCGGGCGCTACGCCTTCGACCGCCTGCCGTCGCAGGAAGCCGATCTGGCGACCCGCGGTGCATTGGAGTCCGCTGCCTCGGCGGCGCTGGAGCGGGTCGGCTTCACGGCCGCGCCAGACGCCGACAGCGCCGACGTGCTGGTGCAGTTCGGCGCCCGCCAGGCCCGCCTGATCGAGGCCCCGCCACGGGTGAGCTTCGGCATCGGCATCGGCATGCCGGTTGGCCGCCACGGCGGCGTCGGCTTCGGCCTGAACAGCTACCCCTGGTATGCCGACCGGGTGCGCGAACTGCGCGAGATGGGCCTGCTGCTGATCGACCGGCCGAGCCGCAAGGTGCTGGTCGAGATCCAGGCCCGCCACGAGAGCCGCTTTGGCGGCGGTGACGACGTGCTGCAGGCGCTGTTCGATGCCGCGCTGGACGGCTTCCCCAACCTGCCGGCCGGCGAACGCAGCGTCACGGTCGCGTTGCCGGGGCGCTGAGCCCCAACGCGGCGCCGGCCGCCTGCGCCGGCAGCTGATGGCTGCGCAGGTCGTCGGCCCAGCCCAGCAGGGTCCGGGCGGCTTGTTCACGCTGGGCCGCGCTGGTGCGTGACTGCAGCGCGGCAGCGAACTCGCACTGGTTGTCCAGCACCCGATCGCGCTGGGCCCGCGACACCTCCGAGGACGGCTCCACCACCCGGCGCATCCAGGCCCGGACCTTGTCCTGGCGCTGCGCCGGGCTCAGGTTCTGGCCACCCTGGCCGGCCAAGGCGCTCAGCTCGCCGAGCAGCACCAGCGTGTCGCGCTGGTCGGCCTCGCGCTCGTCCAGCCAGCGCTGGGCGTCCCAGGGCGAGCGGCGCATCCAGTCGGCGATCCAGTCGCGCTGGCTGCGGTCCAGCCGGCCGTAGAGGCGTTCGGCCCGTTCGACCACCCGCTCGACCGAGGCCTCGGCGCGGCGCTTGGCGTCGCCGTCGATCATCTCCTCGCGCCAGTCGGCGTTGACCCGCTCGAAGCGCTCGCGCACCTGGACGATCTGTGCCGGCGTCAGCGTGGCGGCGACCTCCGCCATCGGCACCGCCAGGCGCTGCAGGTATCGGTCGCGGCGCTCCTCCAGGCGGTGCCACCAGGCGCAGGCCTGGGCGGGCGCGATGTCGCCGCGGACCTCGGTGGCGGCCTGCTCCATCAGCATCACCAGATCGGCCATGGGTTCGCGCCGGTGCCAGTCGAACCACTGGTCGATGGCAGCTCGCACGCGCGGCGCCTGGGCACTGTCGAAGCCGACATGGCGGTCCAGCCACCAGTAGGTCAGCCAGTTGCCCTGGCCATAGGCCAGCCGCAGGGCGCTGCAGCCGCTGACCAGCAACGTCAGCGCCATGACCGCGACGAGGGTCACGCGGCGCCCCTTTGCGTGACCCCGCCATCCCCCGGTTGGGCGCCGGAGCGTCCTGATAATGCGAGATTCGCGGATCGCACCGCAGCAACTGGAAGGACGCATGAGGCTCGAAGTCGTGATCATGGCTGCCGGCAAAGGCACACGGATGAAGTCGGCGCGCCCGAAGGTGCTGCACCCGCTGGCGGGGCGACCCTTATTGCAGCATGTCCTGGCGATGGGTGCCGGGCTGGGTGCAGATCGCCTCATCACCATTACCGGTCACGGCGCCGAGCAGGTCGAGACGGCCATGCGCGCCGCCCTGCCCGAAGCCCCGCTGGCCTTTGTGCGACAGGAGCCGCAGCTCGGCACCGGCCACGCCGTCCAGCAGGCCGTGCCCGAGCTGGCCGACCACGGCACCACCTTGATCCTCAACGGCGACGTGCCGCTGGTGCGGGCCGAGACCGCCCGCGCGCTGGTCGCCGCCTGCGCTGGCGAGCGGCTGGCCTTGCTGACCGTCGAGCTGGCCGACCCGAGCGGCTACGGCCGCATCGTGCGCGACGTTGATCACCGCGAGCGCGTGCTCGCCATCGTCGAACACAAGGACGCCAGCCCCGCGCAACGCGCCATCAGCGAGGGCTACACCGGCATGATGGCCGTGCCCACCGCGCACCTGAAGCGCTGGCTGGCCGCGCTGCGCAACGACAACGCGCAAGGTGAGTACTACCTCACCGACATCGTCGCCATGGCCGCCGCCGACGGCGTGCCGGTGGTCGCGGCGCTCGCCACCAGTGAGACCGAGGTGCTGGGCGTCAACAGCCCCCTGCAGCTGTCCGAACTCGAACGCCGCTTCCAGCGCCAGCAGGCCGAGGCCCTGATGGAAGCCGGCGTGCGCCTGATGGACCCGGCCCGCTTCGACCTGCGCGGCACGCTCAAGGCCGGCCGCGACGTCGCCATCGACGTCAACTGCGTCTTCGAAGGCAGCGTCGAACTGGGCGACGAGGTCCAGATCGGCGCCAACTGCGTCATCCGCAACGCCCGCATCGCCGCCGGTGCCGTCATCCACCCCTTCACCCACATGGATGGCGAGGCGGCTGGCGTCGAGGTCGGCGCGGGTTCGCTGATCGGGCCCTTCGCGCGGCTGCGTCCGGGCGCCAAGCTGGGCCGCGAGGTCCACATCGGCAACTTCGTCGAGGTCAAGAACAGCACGCTGGCCGATGGTGCCAAGGCCAACCACCTGGCCTACCTGGGCGACGCCACCGTGGGCGAGCGCGTCAACTACGGCGCCGGCAGCATCACCGCCAACTACGACGGCGCCAACAAGCACCGCACCACCATCGAGGCCGACGTGCATGTGGGCAGCAACTGCGTGCTGGTCGCGCCAGTGACGCTGGGTGCGGGCGCGACGATCGGCGGTGGCTCGACCATCACCAAGAACGTCGACGCCGGTGCGCTGGCCATTGGTCGGGGCAAGCAGGTCGCGCTGGCGGGCTGGAAGCGCCCGGCCAAGCAGAAGAAGGCTTGAGCCGGATCGTGCAGCTGGCCGACACCGCCATGACCCTGGGCATCGATCCCGTCTCCCGCGTCAACCGCGCCACGCCCGCCGAGGCAGCCCGGTCGCGCGGCCAGACCGGCGAACGGCCGCCGGCCGATCCGGCGCAGCGCCGGGCGGCGGCCCGCCCGCATCCGTCCGAGCCAGTTGCCGAGGTCGACAGCGTCGACACCGGCATCCTGTCCCGGCTGGGCACGGCGCACGACCACGACGCGCTGCTGCCCTTCCCGATCGCCTTGCTGATGCCGACCCACTACGCCCGCCTGGGCGTGGCCGAAGGCGCCAGCACGGCCGAGATCGAGGCCGCCTGGCGGCGTCTGCGTCCGCCCGGCAGCGACGCGGCCAGCCACACCGCCCAGCGCAGCCTGACCTTGCAGGCCCTGCCCTGGCCGCAAGGCGCGGCGCTGGAGTCTCCGGCGGTGCGCGCCCGCCAGCGTGAGCTGGCCCATGCCGTGCTGGCCGATCCGGTGCGGCGGCAGGTCTATGACCGCTGGCTGGCCGAACACCGCAGCGCCATCACCCAGGCGCCGACCACCTCCGGCTGGACGGGCTGGCTGCACAGCGGCGGCGTGCACAAGCGCCTGGCGATCGTCGTCGGCGTGGTCGCCGTGGCGGCGCTGGCCTGGTTCATCGTCTGATGCGGCCCGGGGCCGAGGCCCCCGCCGGCCTCAGCCGCGCGGCGCCGGCAGACTGACCGCCAGCCCGGCCTTGGCCCGGTGCACGCTGAAGAAGCAGCGCACATTGCGCACGTTGGCGTCGCTGTTGAACAGGCGCTGCGCCAGCGCCTGATAGGCCGCCATGTCGGCCACCTGAACGATCAGCACGAAGTCCGGCCCGCCGCTGGTGCGGTAGCACTGCTGCACGCCGGCATCGGCGGCCGCGCGGGCCTCGAAGGCGACGATGCGCTCGGCGCCTTGCGCATCCAGCGTGATCTCCACGACGGCGCTCAGGCCATGGCCCAGCGCCTCGGGCGACAGCACCGCGACGGTCCGCTCGATCACGCCGGCTTCCTGCAGGCGACGTTGCCGGCGCAGCGCCGTGGCCGGCGAGACATGGACGGCCTCGGCCAGCGCCTGGTTGGAGCGCGACGCGTCGCGCTGCAGCTCGTCGAGCAGGCGCAGGTCGATGGCGTCCAGTGGCAGCGGGCCGTCGGTCGTGGCCGATGTCACGGCCGGGGCGGAATTCTGTGCAGGGCTAGGGCTCACGTTGCAATCAACGATCAAGGATTCGCACATCGTCGCCCATTTCTTTCATGGACACAATGTGGTGACGAATCATTGCGCTGAGTCGTGAATTCTGACGATTCATTTCTCGTGGCGATCGCTAGGATCGCGCCACCACTGCCGTACCTCAGGGTTTTCGGCAGTCCCTCTGCAACCTGAACAAGGACTTCCCCCCATGTGCGGCATCGTCGGCGCGGTCAGTCAACGCAACATCGTCCCCATCCTGATCCAGGGCCTGCAGCGGCTCGAATACCGGGGCTACGACTCCTGCGGCGTGGCCGTGCACCAGGGCGGTGAACTGCGCCGCGCCCGCAGCACCTCGCGCGTGGCCGAGCTCAACGAGATGGTTGCGGTCGACGGCGTCGAGGGGCTGGTCGGCATCGCCCACACCCGCTGGGCCACCCACGGCGTGCCGGCGGTGCACAACGCCCACCCGCACTTCAGCCACGGCACCGGCCACGAGGCCAAGTCGGCCAAGGCCGGCCGCATCGCGCTGGTCCACAACGGCATCATCGAAAACCACGATGAGCTGCGCGCCGACCTCAAGGCCCGCGGCTATGCGTTCACCAGCCAGACCGACACCGAGGTCATCGCTCACCTGGTCGATTCGCTCTATGACGGTGACCTGTTCGACGCGGTCGAACGCGCCATTGCCCACCTCAAGGGTGCCTACGCCATCGCCGTGTTCTGCCGCGACGAGCCGCTGCGCGTGATCGGCGCGCGCGAAGGCTCGCCGCTGGTGCTGGGCGTGGGCGTGGGCGAGAACTTCCTGGCCTCCGACGCCATGGCGCTGGCCGGCGTGACCGACCAGATCGTCTACCTCGAAGAAGGCGACGTCGTCGACCTGCAGCAGGGCAAGTACTGGATCACCGCCAAGGGCGAAGACGGCGCCGCCCGCAGCCGCGTCGAGCGCCCCGTCAAGACGGTGCACGCCCACAGCGGCGCGGCCGAGCTGGGCCCCTACCGTCACTACATGCAAAAGGAGATCTTCGAGCAGCCGCGCGCCATCGGCGACACGCTCGAAGGCATCGAGGGCATCACGCCCGAGCTGTTCGGCGACGGTGCGGCGGAGGTCTTCGCCAACGTCGACAAGGTCCTGATCCTGGCCTGCGGCACCAGCTCCTACAGCGGCATGACGGCCAAGTACTGGCTGGAGAGCATCGCCAAGATCCCCGCCCAGGTCGAGATCGCCAGCGAATACCGCTACCGCGACAGCGTGCCCGACCCGCGCACCCTGATCGTCACCATCACCCAGAGCGGCGAGACCGCCGACACCCTGGCCGCCCTGAAGCACGCCCGCAGCCTGGGCATGACCAACACGCTGACGGTCTGCAACGTCAGCACCAGCGCGATGGTGCGCGAGTGCAAGCTCGCCTACATCACCCGCGCCGGCGCCGAGATCGGTGTGGCCTCGACCAAGGCCTTCACGACCCAGCTGGCTGGCCTGTTCCTGCTGACGCTGACGCTGGCCAAGACCCGCGGCCACCTCAGTGCCGAGCAGGAAGCCGATCACCTCAAGGCCATGCGCCACCTGCCCGTCGCGCTGCAGGCCGTGCTGGCGCTGGAGCCGCAGGTCATCGCCTGGGCCGAGGACTTCGCCAGCAAGGAAAACGCCCTCTTCCTGGGCCGCGGCCTGCACTACCCGATCGCGCTGGAAGGGGCGCTGAAGCTCAAGGAGATCAGCTACATCCACGCCGAGGCCTACCCCGCCGGCGAACTCAAGCACGGCCCGCTCGCCCTGGTCACCAGCGCCATGCCGGTGGTCACGGTGGCGCCCAACGACGCGCTGCTGGAAAAGCTCAAGAGCAACATGCAAGAAGTCCGCGCCCGCGGCGGCCAGCTCTACGTCTTCGCCGACGGCGACACCCGCATCGAGAGCGACAGCGGCGTGCACGTCATCCGCATGCCCGAGCACTACGGCGCCCTGAGCCCCATCCTCCACGTCGTCCCACTGCAACTGCTGGCCTACCACACCGCCTGCGCACGCGGCACGGACGTCGACAAGCCGCGCAATCTGGCGAAGTCGGTGACGGTGGAGTGAGTTTTGAGGCGGGCAATACCAGCCCGCTTCGAACCCGCGACCCTGGCGATCACGTCAGGCTCGGCCCTGATCGGGGTGAGGTGTGCGAGAAAGCCGAGCGTCCAGCCCCGCCAGTCGCCACCGCTCGTCGCGCTCCCGCACCCGCACCCGCACCCGCACCCGCACCCGCTTCGGACAACTGAGGGCAGGTCGATGCTCATCGGCCCTGCCGGATGCCCCATCAATACAACCCGCTCTGCTTGCCGCCGACCGAGCCCTTGAAGCCGGATCAGATCCGGCATATCCGTGAGGCCTCGCGGGTCAGCCATGGGGTGAGTCCAACGGCCAAACATCCGCTGGCACCCCAAGGTTGCGATCAAGCGTTCACTGGGCTTTCGAAGTCCCGCCGAGCACCACCCGTAACCAGTTCAAGTTTTGTCCGCATCTCTGAGGCTCAGATTTGCAACGGCCGGGACAGTACGGCGACGTGTCGACATCCTTGCGGCTTTGATCCCGCTGCCGCGATTTGCCATGCTTTATGCGCCACGACGCAACATGTGACCGATGTCTTCCAGCCATGACTTCATTTCTCCATCAGGGTCGACCTCAGCCAGCATCTGCGAGTCCATGGTAGGCAGGACCACGTCAGCCACCCATGCCTTCACTCGGCTATGTCCCCACTTGGAACCTACCGGGGCAAGCTGATTGAGCTGCGCCGAAAGCACAGCAGGTACGTCAGCATCAGGTCCGAATGGTGCGTCAAGTGCAAGCGGCAACTGCAACGCATTCGCGCATAGGTTAACGGCTTGGTGATGAATGAAGTTCTCCATCTCCCGCCGTGTCGTCGAGACGCCCTTACAAGTAGGCCTTCGATTTACCGCGTCAACCTTCGCTTGATGCTTGGCTGGCTCTGCCGCATTCGCATCCCGATCGTAGAGATGGAACTCGGGGCGATTGAGCATATGAAGCTTTGAGGCCCAAAGAGCCAGGTTGTTTGCTCCGCCTGCTGGAACAAAGACCAACTCGCCAGATATCTCAAGCGCATCCAAGTTCGGCACGGCATGACCATGCGATATGAGGAGCTTGCTGAGATTCTTTAAAAACGAAACGTCGTAAACTCCTTCGACGATCACGAAAACCTTCACTGAGTGATCTGGCAGCACTCCCAAACTCGCTACGATGTCGGCGTTTACCGCGTCGTCACCACCGCACTGAATCGACCGGTGGCCTTTAGCATCCCGAGACAAAAATCGCAGGCTTGAGCTCGGAAGAGCGCGGGCCAAAGTGGGCGTATGTGTCGTCACAATGACCTGGTCGTTCCCGCAGGCCAACTGCTGAAGTGCGCGCATCAGCAACCGCTGGTTATGTGGATGCTGGCTGGTCTCAGGTTCCTCGATCGCATATATGGTCGACTGAGCGCCCTTATCCAAGATTGAACGCTCCACCTTGGCGCGGAAAAAGTTGAGAAGGATGAGGCGCCGGACACCACTACCTCGCTTATTCAGAGGAATCTCGTCGTCTCCGGTGATGCTCGCCTTGATCAACGAAGACCAATTCGGCCTTTCAAACTTCGGGTCCAGTGTGGCTGCGACTCCTGGGTCCATCTCACGGAGCTTGCTTAGAGTGAGGGCCGCCACCTTTTTGACCTCTTGCTCAACGTGGGCCATCACCGCCTGAAGCTGTGCGGCCTGTGCTGCAAGAGCGTCCTTGATTGCGATCTTGAGCGGGTCCTGGGCTTCTATATCCTGATCAGAACTTTGCCGGTCGCTTTTGAACAAGGCAAAAAGAGGCAAAGCGTTCTTCAGGCCATCCCATACCTTCGTCGCATTGCTCTTCTCATCAACTCCGTCGCCGAACAGAACCACGTCACATTCAGTCAGTGCCAGGCTCAGCACCTGATTGCGGATCGCTGTACGCAGCTCGTGCTTGACTGCCATGTTTACTGCCCTAGCCTCGATCCCAACTGCTACCGCCCTTGCCTTTAGTTCGTCAATCTTCAGGACGAGTAGGTCACTGGCGCCAGCAGTCGTCGGATGAACCGCCTTGACTCGGATCGTGGTCAGCTTTGGCTTTTCAATCGAACAGTTGAAGACCTTCGTGATTTCCAACTGACCCTGCGCGTTCAGCAGGAACTCGCCCGCAAGGCTGCTGCTCGCGGTCTCGTCCAAAACTATATTGGCTGGCAAGTCATCAAACACGCAAGTAATGGTGACTGCCCTGGCGTCCCCTCCCTTTGAGGCGTCGTTCTTGTCCAAGGCCTTGTCGTTGAAGAAGACGTCCAAGGCTTCGAGCAATGTCGACTTGCCAGCATCGTTTCGGCCGATCAGCGTCGTGAGGCCATCAAATCTGACAGAGAAAGGGGCCTTGTAGCCCCGAAAGTTTGAAAGAGTTAGTGCGCGCAGCTTCATTTGCTCCTCCCAGAGCGCTTTTGTTGTGGCGACATGCCAAAAGAGCCATAGCTCAAAGTTCAATCGTTGCGTCAAACTTAGGTCGGCGCCAACAAGCATGCCGCCTGTTTTGGACGCCCAGGTGATTGCCCGCCTAGGCTGGTCCCGCCTCCGTGCCTGGCGGCCCAACGTCATCCGGCAGGCTAAGCGACAACACCCCGCGAATCAGGAAGTCCTTCAGCACCTTGTCAGCCCTGATCTTGACCTTGAAGGGCGGCAATGCGGCACCTTCGATACGCTCAAAGTAGGCCTTGGCCGACGCCATGTTCACGGTTGCCCGCAGGTCGTCGAAGCGCCCGTACTCGTTGAGGTTGGCCTCGGTCACATGCGCGTCCAGCAAGGCTGCCAGCTTCGTAGCATCCACGCCCAGCGTCGCAACGACGGCCGCAAAGTCCTTGTTCTTGGCCCTGGCCTTGTAGTCCACCAAGTAGTCGCGGAAGGTCCGACTGGGGTCGATCTGCACATCGCCGCGCTGGATGTCATGCAAGAAGATCTCGGCGAATTTCTGATCCTCCTGAGAGAGCGAGGTGAATGACCGATGCAGTTCGGCCAAGGTTGCATCCCTGGACCCCCCGTCGCCACTCTCCAACTCCTTGAGGTACTTGGCAAAGCGCGAGTTCATGTAGTCCGCGTCGATCTTGCCGGTGTCGATCTCGGTGATGTGGCTGTCGATGTCGAAGGGGATGCTCTCGCCCGCACCGCCACCGCCTGCCCCAAGCTCCTTGTAGCGCTGCAGCAGGGTCAGGTACTGCAGCTTCGAGAGGGCCACCGCAATCGACTGCTTGGGCTCGGTGTCGAACTCGTAGACCAACTTATCCCAGGTGAAGCCCTGAATCTTCGCGGCTTCCAGGATCGCGTTGAACCGGTTGAACTGCTTTGCAAAAGCCGCCCGCGCCGTCAAGTCATCCGGCAGCTTGGCAAAGTCAGCAATACCCGCCGCGCTGAAGATGGCGCTGATCTCGGTGAAGCAATCGTTCAAGCGCTCCAGGTTCCTGGGCAACTGATCGGCAAACAGGCCAATGGGCTTGTCGCCGGAGTACAGCTTCACCGCCGCGTCCACGTTGCGCTTCATCGTGTGCGGCTTGCGGTAGTAGCGGACGGTGCCAAACGGCTTGTCTGGCCCGAAAAGCCGGTTGGTGCGGGAGAACGCCTGGATGATGTTTTCGTACTCCAGCAGCTTGTCGCAATACAGCGTGTTGACCCACTTCGAGTCGAAGCCGGTCAGCATCTGGTTCACGACGATCAGCAGATCCAGCCGCTTTTCGGGCTCGGCCTCGACGCGAAGGTAAGGCGCCTTGTGAGCCAGACGCGCAGCCAGATCCTTCTTGAAGTTCGCGTGGGTGCCCATGTCGAACTTCTGCCCAAAGGTGGCGTTGTAGTCCTTGATGATTTCTTCCAGCCCTTCTGCCTTGAAGGCCGGATCGGTGCTGCCGGTGTCGTCATCGCTGATGTGCGGATCGAACAGCGCGGTGATCTTCAGCGCGGGGCACTGCGCCTTCATGAGGCGGTAGTAGGTGATCGCCTCGGTGATGCTGCTGGTGGCAAAGATGGCGTGGAACTTCCCAGCCTGGCTCAGCACTTCCCAGTTGTCGGCGATGTCCTGCAGCACGGCTTGGTGGTGCTCGTCGCGCTCGTACTGCGCGTTCGGCAGGTAGTCTTCAATGCCGCGTTGGTACTCGCCCGCCGCGTCGCGGTGGCCCGCCATCGGCACTTCTTTCATGTACCGGGTGAAGACTTTCTTCTTCGCGGCGTCTGCCAATGCTTCGGCCACGGTCGCCGCCTTGGCCCGCTCCAGGGCCACCGCCTGCCGCAGGTCGCGGTCTCGGTATGTCAGAACTTGGTAGGGGTCGAACCCCAGTACGTTCTTATCGCGGATGCCGTCGGCGATGCTGTAGCGGTGCAATTCGTCCCCAAAGACATCCGTCGTGGTGTTGTCCTTGCGAACGTTCTCCTTGTGGATGGGCGTGCCGCTGAATCCGAAGAACACCGCCCCCGAGAAGCTCGCTTTGATGTCGACCAGCATGTCGCCAAAGGTGGAGCGGTGGCACTCGTCCACGATGAACACGATGCGCTTACCGCGCATGGTTTCCAGGTCGTGCGTCTTCAAGCCCTCGGCGTCGTCCGTGATCCGGCTCATCTTCTGGATGGACGTGACGATCAGGGTGTCCGCCGGCGCGGTGCTCTTCAGCGTCCTGACAAGCACACCGGTGTTCTCGGTGGCCTGCACCTGGTTGCTGTCACCGGCAAAGTCCCGGTAGGCCTTCAGCGTCTGTGTGCCCAGCTCCACCCGGTCCAGCAAAAACACCACCTTGTCGGCGTCTTTGGAGTTGGCGATGAGCTGGGCCGACTTGAAGCTCGTCATGGTCTTGCCCGAACCCGTGGTGTGCCAGATGTAGCCGCCTAGGCGGTTCGGGTTCTTCCAGTCGGTCTTGGCCACCTTGTCCGAAATGGCGTGTGCGGCGTAGTACTGGTAGCTGCGCATCACCTTCAACACACCGTCGGCCTCGTCGGCCACGGTGTAGAAGCCAATCAGCTGGTGCGCCATCGGGATGGACAGCAGGCTGGAGGTGAAGTTTTTCCAGTCGTTGATGTGCTCGTTGTTGAAGTCGGCCCAGTGGAAGGCGAAGTCCTTGTTGAACTTGCCGTCTGGCCCGGGGTTGGCGAAGTACAGAGCCTCGCTGGGTTCCATGGCCACAAAGATCTGAACCAGCGAGAACAGCCCGGTGAACATGCCTTCGCGCGCGTACTTCTGAATCTGGTTGTAGGCCTGGCTGACCGGCACACCGCTCTTCTTCAGCTCGATGTGGATCACCGGCATGCCATTGATGAGCAGCAGCAGATCACCCCGGCGGTCATGCTGCAGCTCTGAGGCGCGGGCGTAGCGCGGCTGCTGGGCGATCTGGTAGCGGCTTTGCCCAGCGGCAATCTCATGCCGGTCGTAGACCTTCAGGCTCACCTCTTTGCCGAAGTGCAGCGTGTCGGCCGGGTTGTCCCGCGTGATGGCCACCGTCTTGCCGTTGATGAAGCCGTTCAGCTTCAGCGGTGTGCGCAGGGCGACGATCTGCTCCATCACCTGCTGCATCTCGCCGTCGGTCAGCGGCACCTCATTCAGCCGGTCCTTGCCACGGTTGTTTTCAAAGAGGATCTGCTTCCAGTTCGCCAGCAGGTCCGCCTCGCTGGGGCATTTGATGACCTCTAACTCACCCCACCCACGTTGACGGAGCTCATGGATGACTGCGGCTTCGAAGTCCGACTCTTTGGCAAAGATCGTCATAGATGGGGCGTGGCCTCAGGCAAACATGCTTTCCTGGCAGGCCAACTTGACCTGCTGCAGCTTCTTGATCTGGTTGGAGTGCCGAACAATGAGCTCATCTATTGAACGGAAGTAGGCAGCGATCCGCTCTTGCTCGCGCAGCTCGGGAAAGCTTACGGAGACTGATGAAATGTCCGCTCCTCTGACATGAACGACCGTCTTCCCTTGAGCTCTCCTCGCCAAGTCGTATTTGGGCTGTCCATGTGAAAGCGCCAGCGCCAAGAAATACGGATCTAGCCGCTCGCAAGGGCTGATGATGTTCAGATCGCCACCGATGATGATCCCACTTGCAAGAAGCGCGGAAGCCCTGGCGATGTCCTCGGAAGTCTCCCCTGACGCAGGAACGACTACTTCGTTCCCTTTGCTCTTGACCGTTCCCTTTCGGTCCTCAACAAACGTGTCAACCTGGGTGATGGCGGTTTGATAGTCCGTGTAGAGCCTACCGTAGAGCACGATTGGCGTGCCTGACGCCCTGAGATCACCTTTTGAAAACCCTGCCCCTTTCGAAAAGGTGCCGAGAGTCTTCATTTCTTCGCTCGACCATGCGCCCGAAAAGCCGTCAAAGCGAACCTCAGGAATCTTGTTGCCAGGTTTCGGAAACATCTTCTGCATGGTCGCCCGCTTAAGCACCACAAGCTTTTCATGCTTGTACTGATGCAAGGAGATCATTGAGTCGAGGTTCGAGAAGTAAGAGGCGATTTTGTGCTGCTCTGACACAGATGGGGCAGCGAACCGAACGCGAACAAACGAGTCCCAGTACAGTCGTTTTCTGAAGTCTGTGACTCCATAGGACAACCTGTTCATTTGGGCCACGACTTGGGGGCGCCTCAAGCCGCAGTCCATGAATAACGGATAGACGGTGTCGTCCGGGGCTGCTGTCAGATAGGCTGGGCTTACCATTCCCTCAGTCTTTGCAACGCCAAGCGCGCCCTGCCACGCGCGCATCATGTTCAATACGAGATCCCCTGCTTGAACGCGTTTGTAAAGCGACTTATCTTCGCTGCGGCGCACTTTCTTCCCAAGGGTTTCGTCACTCAGTTCACTATTCGAGATTCCGCTATGAATGGAAACCGACAGGATGGGCAGTGAGTCGTCGCCCCGTTCGTTTCGTTCTTTGTAAATCTGCCCAAGGTTCTTGGGCTCCCATGCCGCATCAAACCCCTTGAAGCGAATCTTCGGCACTCCGCCTGCAGTGTGATCGCTCATCTCAGCCTCCAGACAGCAGAGTCTTCAGTTCCTCGATGCCCTTGAGATCGAAATTGTCGCCATCCAGTTCTCCGAGCATGCCCACCAGCGCTTCCTCGGCTTGCTGGATCTCGCGAGCGTTTTCTGCATAGGTGATCCGGTATTTCTCAACCAAGGCTTGCAGCTTGGTTACGAGGCTGGTCATCATCAGGCCAGGCAAGCAATGCAGCTCGTCCACCAGCGGCGTGAGCCACTTGGCTTCGAGCAGGGCATACACCTGCTCGTCGCTCAGCTTCTCAATGGTGGCCTTGGTCTTCAGGTGAAGCACAGAGGCGTCCTTCTTGATTGCCGCTTTCAGCGACTTCTCTTTGGCCAGCACTTTGGCTGCTTGAATGATCTTGGCTTCGTACGTGTCTGAGCCGAAATCACCCGAGACCTTGGCTTCGGCCGTCAACTCTTTGGCTTCCGCGGCTACGACCTTGGCGACGAACTTATCGCCTGCTTCATTGAAAGTGTCTTTGGCCTTGTCTTCCTCGCTGAAGCCTTCAAGCAGTTCTTCCAGCTGAGCGACCACATCGGCCAGTTCGACCTCCTTCTTCCGAAGGGCGTCCAACTCCTTTTTGTGGTGGGTCAGCTGCACCAGGTCAAAGGGCAGAATGCGGCCTTTCCAGCCGTCCTGCACTTCCACGTCCTTCCCGTCCTTCTTCTTGACGACGAAGTTCGGATCGACCACACGCGTGGCACCAAAGCCCTCGGTCTGAAGGACTTCCAGGTCCACAGAGATGGGCTGCCAGTGGTCATCGAGAACCTGGTAAGCCTGATACTTGTCGATGAGCGGCACCGTGCCGACCTTAGCCAGGCGGGCGAATAGCTCGTCACAGATCCGCGCCTCTTGGCGGGGAACCCGAAGCGTGAGCATCTTGCCGATCAGCTCGCTGTGCAGCCAGGGCTTGAAGCCGTCGAACGCGCGGGTGAAGGCGTCATTGAACTTCTTCACCTCAGGGTGCTGCTGCACTGCCGCAGCCAGGTCATCCGCCTTCGGCTGGGCGTAAGGCGTGCCGTCCAAAGTGAACAAGGCCGCGCGCAGATAGGGGAAGGCTTTCCAGAAGGCGGACAACGCATCCAGTTCACTCAGCGGGATACCTCCGAACATCGAGGCGTACAAGTCCCAGCTCTCGGGCGGCTCGGACGAGTCCACGTACCGCGGAATGTTGAGGTTGTAGTCGTTGGCCTCGCCTTGCAGCTCGGTCTTGGGCACGAGGCGGCTGAAGCCGGGCACAGTGGCGCGGGCGATCACCACATCGGTGATCTTCTTGATGTCGCAAGCGCGGAGCTTGTTGTTCTTGCCCTCTTTGCCGAAGCCCTTGGAGGCGTCCACGAACAGCATATCGCTGCTCTCGCGCTTTTGCCTTAGCACGAGTATGGCGGTCGGGATGCCGGTGCCGAAGAAGATGTTGGACGGCAAGCCGATTATGGTTTCGAGGTGGTCGTTCTCGATCAACTGCTTGCGGATGACGCCTTCCTCACCGCCCCGGAACAGCACGCCGTGCGGCAGGACGATGGCCATGATGCCGTTGGGCTTCAGGTGGTACAGGTCGTGCAGCAGGAAGGCGTAGTCGGCCTTGGACTTTGGGGCCACGCCGAAGCGGGCGTAGCGCGGGTCAGCCTCTTTGTGCAGGGGGTCCCATTTCTGGGAGTACGGCGGGTTCGATACCACCGCATCCAGGTACAGCGGGTTGTAACTGTTAACTGGATCTTGCTCGTCGAAATACGGCCAGTCGTCTTCCAGCGTGTCGGCATTGCGAGTAACGATGTTGCCCGGGAGGATGCCGCGCATGACCAGGTTCATGCGCGTGAGGTTGTAGGTGTTCTCCTTCTGCTCTTGGGCGTAGTACTTGATGCTGTCTTTGTCGCCCATGTGCTTGGCGATGGCTTGGCCAATGTTGAGCAGCAGCGAGCCCGAGCCGCTGGTGGAGTCGTAGATCTGGATGGTCTCGCGGTCTTTCAGATGGTGCGCGATGACCTCAGACATCAGCACGGATACCTCGTGCGGCGTGTAGAACTCACCAGCCTTTTTACCTGCATTGGCGGCAAACATGCCAATGAGGTACTCGTAGATGAAGCCGAGCACGTCGTAGCCCTGCTTGCCATCCATGGGGATGTCTTTGATCAGCTGCAGCAGATCACTGATCGCCTTGGTCTGCTTCGCAGCGGTGTCGCCGAGCTTGCTCAGGCCGGTTTCCAGCGTCTTGAAGATGCCGTCGAACAGTCGCTTGTGGTTGGGGTGGATCAGGCGGCTGAAGGCTGACAGGGCTTCGCGCACGTCGGCGACGTCAAAGTCGCTCGTTTGGTCCAGCCAGGTCGAGAACAGGTGCTTGTGGGCAATGAAGTAGCCCAAGTTGGACTTGAAGTGATTGACCGTTTCCGTGTCGTCCTCGGTCACGGCAGCGAAGTCTTCGGCAGAGAACTCCTCTGCCTCGGCGAAGGCTACTAGCTTGTCAGAGAGGTACTTGTAGAAGATGAAGCCAAGGATGTAGTCCTTGTATTCGTTGGCCTCGATCTTCGAGCGCATCTGGTTGGCGGACTCCCAGATCTTGGATGCGAGCTGCTGTTTGTTCACGGTGGCTGATTCTTGATGTTGGTCGCCGACACGAAGGCGCTACTGCACGTTCAGCGCGGTGCGCCAGTCAGTCGGAGATGTGGAAAGACGAAGACGATGCAGTGCTGCCTGTAGCAAACGTTCAAGGCTGCTCAGGCGCTGAGCGCACATCGCCGGCCGCGGCGGGCACGTCCTCATCCCGGACGTAGGTCGCGATATCGCCGACCCCACAGCGGAAGAACTTGCACAAGGCATCGACGTTCGCGAGCGTGGCGTTGTAGCCCCTGACGTTCACCATCTTCGAGAGCGTGGTGCGGTGAATGCCGGTGGCCTGAGCCACCTCTAGCAGCTCGACACGCCGCCCTCGGCGGAAGGACTCGTCTGCCAACAGTTCGGTCAATCTGAGTCGGATCACGGGACTCTCCTCAGTAGTCAGATGCATTCTAGGATTTGAACGTGTAGCGTTTGTGCTAAGTACGGATCGTTCGCGTCGAATTCAGCAACACTTTTCCAGGCGATTTACATATGCCGTGTACCCGTAACACAAGCTGTGTGACGCAACAGGAAAGGAAACATGACTCCCGCTTTGAAATCGAGCCCTTTGGGCAACTGCGGCGCCTTGTCGCAGCCGGACCTATTCTGGAGAGCGATCAAAGCCGACGTAGCAATCGCTGCCTGGCGAGAGTGCGCCATTGGCATCTTGCCTGGCCCGAACGAGTTGCTAGACGCCTTTTGGCAGGCACGGGAACGGTTCTACAAGCGCAGCTGCTCAACACCAGCATGTCGACGGTCCCGGCCCGTGGGCTTGATGCCGAGGCCTGAACGCCGTGATGCCCGATCGATGACTTGACAGCTATCAAGGCCCCGTCTCCGCCGCACAACACCCGACCCTGCCGCGCCCGGCCCAGACGCGCAGGAACGCCCGTCAAGGCGGAACGGTTTGCACGCTCGCCCCGTTCTTCACCCGGGACGTGGGGTTGTCGGAGGGCGAAAACCCAAAAGATCGCAGGGAGAATTGGCGCCGTCATGTCGGCCCGTCCCGCTTCCCTTGCCCGCACCGCCTCGCCTGCCAGCCTCTGGCTGGTGCTGGTGATGCTGTGCGCGGCGCTCTTGCCGGATTGGGCGATGGCACTGCGGCCGGGTGGCGTGCCGGGGCCGGCCCTGTTGTGCGTGGCGGGCGTGTCGCCGGGCCAGGCCTGGGCGGTGCCGGCGGGGGATGCTGGGCAGGCCGATGCCGGGCAAGTCGATGCCGGTGACGAGACCGCCGCGTCGATGCCGCGTTGCAGCGCCTGCCTGCTGGCGGTGCTGGCGGGGCCGCCGGGCGTCGAACCCGATGACCTGCCGCGTCCGTTGGCCGTCACCTTGGTGGCGCTGCGGAGCGACGAGCGGCCACGGCTGGATTCGGGGCCGCTGCGCAACGCCGCAGCGCCGCGTGGGCCGCCTGGGGTGGCGTGAGCTGGGTGGCGGCCCTGACCGCCACGACCAACCGCTGCTGAACGCCCCTGCCCTCGCATCCTGACGAGGCGGGGCGATGCCCCCCATTCCTGGCGCACGCCGGGCCCGAAGCGCGGCCCGGGCGCACGCCTTGCCCTGGCCAACGACCATGCACACCCTCCGTCCCATCGCCCACGCCGCCGCCATCGCTTGCGCCGGCCTGATCGCCCTCAGCCCTGCCGTCCAGGCCCAGACCGACGCCAGCGCGGGCAACGGCGCGACCTCGACCCTGCCCCGCGTCGACATCACCGGCGCCCGCGAGCGCTACCGCGCCGAGACCACCAGCGCCGGCACGCGCAGCCCGACGCCGACCGAACAGATTCCGCAGTCCATCGTCACGCTCAACCGCAACCTGCTGCAGGACCAGGGCTCGACCACGCTGAGCGACGCCCTGCGCAACGCCAGCAACGTCAACGCGGTGGACTCGCGCGACGCCTGGAACAGCAACTTCAAGGTGCGCGGCTTCAACGCGTCGACGGTGGTCGACGGGGTCGCGATGCCCGGCTACTTTGCCGGCTTCGAGAGCCTGTCGGCGGCCGACCGGATCGATGTCGTCAAGGGCCCGGCCGGCGCGCTCTACGGTGCCACCCAGGGCCAGGGGGGCACCACCAGCACCGGCGGCACGATCGCGTTGAGCACGCGAGCGGCCGATCCGCTGCGCACGGTCCGGGAGGTCGGCCTGCGCGTGGGCAGCTTCGACACCCGCGCGTTCAACCTCGACCTCAACCAGCCGCTGGCTGAAGACTGGGCCGTCCGCCTGGTCGGCGACGTCGGCCAGACCGGCTTCGAGACCGAGGGCCTGACCCAGCGCCACCGGGCCTGGGCGCCGTCCGTGACCTGGCAACCCGATGGCCGCACGCAGGTGGTCCTTCGCCTGCGTTCCCAGGACACCAAGGGGCAGGACTACAGCGGCTTGCCGCGCACCGGCACGCTCGATACCACGCAGCTGACGCTGGCGCGCGACCACCTGATCGTCTCGCAGGGCCAGCCCGACAACACGCTCATGTCGCGAGGCGCCAACCTGCAGTGGACCGAACAGATCAACGAGGTCTGGAGCGGCCAGCTGCTGCTGTCGCGCCAGAGCGCGGAGATCGACCAGCGTGGTGTCTGGCTGGGTGACCCGCTCGTGTGCGGCTTCGGCGCAGCGACGCTGACCGGCAACTACGTCTGCGGCGCCCGGCTGTGGGACCGCTTCACGACCACCACCGTCTCGCCGGCCCTGACCGCGCGCTACCGCAGCGGTGCCGTGCAGCACACCGCCCAGGTCGGCCTGGACTGGGAGAAGACCCGCGACGAGGCCTTCATGGCCTTCCCCAACGGACTCGGCCCGCTGGACTTCTTCGCCTTCGCAAACCTGCCCAGCACGAGCTATCAGACCTGGGTCGAGCCGGTCGCGCCCGACCCGGCCGACCAGCGCAACACCTACCGTTCGCGCACGGTCTACCTGCAGGACCAGGTCGACGTCGGCGCCTGGCATGTGCTGGGCAGCCTGCGGCACACCGACATCCAGGTCACGGACGTCAACGCCAACGCCTTCTTCGGCCATGACAACGTCACCCGCAACCGCACCCTCACGCCGCGTGCCGGCGTGGTGCGCGACTGGACCACCCAGGTGTCGACCTTCGCCAGTCTGTCCAAGGGCGTGAAGGTGCCCATCGGCAGCGTGTTCAGCACGCCACCCAAGCCGGAGACTTCGCTGCAGAAGGAGATCGGCCTGCGTCTGAAGGACCTGGGTGGCCTGAGCGGATCGCTCGCCTGGTTTGACCTCGCGCGCGAGAACGTCGCGGTGGGCGACCCTGCGAATCCGGGCAAGTCGCGGCAGACCGGCCTGCAGCGCTCGCGCGGCATCGAGGCCGACCTGCGATGGCAGGCCAGCCCGGCCCTGACGTGGCTGGCCCAGGCCACGCGCATGAAGGCACGCATCGAGGAAGACACCACCGCCGCCAACGTCGGCAAGGTGTTGTTCAACGTGCCCGAGCGCAGCGCCCGCATCGCCGCCCGCCACGACTGGTTGCAGGGTCCTGCGGCCGGCCTGAGCGCTGGCCTGGGCCTGACGCACCACGGCCGACTGGCCGGTGACACGACCAACACCTACTTCACACCGGCCGCGACGCTGTGGGATGCGCAGCTCGGCTACCGCATGGGCGATGCCCGCTACGCGCTGCGCATCGACAACCTGGCCGACAAGAAGTACTTCGTGCCGTCGACCTACTTCGGCGGCGGTCAGGTGATCCCGGCACGGCCGCGCACCGTGCAGGCGAGCGCGACTTTCGCGTTCTGAGCCTGACGGCATCCGGCGGACGGGCCGCAGCCGGTCCGCCCGCCGGGTCACGTCCCAGACAAGCAACCCAAGGCACGCCGCGTCACACCGTGACGCACCGCGCCACACCACCCCGGACCTCCCGACACCATGGACAACGAACGTCGACATTTCCTGCAGGCAGCGGCAGCGGCGCTGGCCGCCTCGCCCTGGCTGGCACAGGCCGCGCAACCCGCTGCGGCCGAGCCCGCGCCATCGCACGACATGAGCCACGTGCCCGCCCATTGGACCGGCAGCGAGCAGATCGGCATGCTGCTCTACCCCGGCTGCACGGCGCTGGACTTCGTCGGCCCGCAATACCTGTTTGCCAGCCTGATGGGGGCGACCGTGCACCACGTCGCGGCCACGCTGGAGCCGGTCACCAGCGACACCGGTCTGGGCCTGGTGCCCACCGTCACGCTGGCCGATTGCCCGCGTGACCTGGACGTGCTGTTCGTGCCGGGCGGCGGCCAGGGCACGCTGGCGGCGATGCGCGACGAGGCCCTGCTGGCCTTCGTGGCCGACCGCGGATCTCGCGCCCGCTGGGTCACCAGCGTCTGCACCGGCTCGCTGGTGCTGGGCGCGGCCGGGCTGCTCAAGGGCTACCGCGCCACCAGCCACTGGGTCGCGCTGGGTTTGCTGGCCGAGGCCGGCGCCACCCCGGTCGACGAGCGGGTGGTGCGCGACCGCAACCGGCTGACGGGCGCGGGCGTCAGCGCCGGACTGGACCTGGGCCTGAGCCTGGTCGAGATCCTGCGCGATCGCCTCTATGCCCAGAGCGTGCAGCTGCTGGCCGAATACGCCCCACAGCCGCCGTTCAACGCCGGCACGCCAAAAACGGCACCGGCCGAAGCCACGGCGCTGATGCGCGACATGTTCACCGGCTTCGTGCGCGACGGCCGGCAGATCCTGAAGGACCGCCGCTCACGCGGCTGAGTCCGTCATCGGGTCAGACCGTCATCCCGCTCGCCCGCCAAGCCCGCCACCCCCCGAACTCGCTCACGTCCCGCGCCCCGGCCAGGCCGCTGGCCTCGCAGATGAAGCCGGGCACCTCGCTGCCGTCGGCCAGCAGGGTGCGGCCGATGCCGAGCGGGGCGGGGATGGCGGCGACGAAGCTGCCGAAGGCGGTGGCGGGGAGTTCCCAGACCTCGACCTCGATGGCGACGCCGCCCGGTGTCGCGCCGTCGGCGACGCGTTGCAGGCCGGGGCGCTTGCCGTCGGGCAGGGCGTAGAGGCGGTAGACCGGGGCGGTGTGGGTGGCCGCCACCAGGCGGGCGCCGCGTGAGGTGAGTTGGGGGTTGAGCGGCTGGCCCGACAGGTGGGCGCCGCAGACCGCCACGCGGACCTGGCCGGACGGTGTCTGGTTGGCCGGGGCCGCGAGCGCTGCAGCCGGCAAGGCGTGGCCGGTGGCGCCCAGCGTGGCGGCGGGGCCCGTCAACGTGGCCTGCCAGCGGGCGGCCAGGCGCAGCAGGGGCACGTCCTGATGGGCCGGGGCGAACAGGGTGATGCCGAAAGGGCGACCCGGCGCGCTGCCGTCGCCCGCCAGCCAGCCCGAGGGCAGGGCCACGGCGGCGCAGTCCAGCAGGTTCATGAAGTTGGTGTACGTGCCCAGCTCGCTGTTGCGCACGATGGGCTCGGCCAGCATCGCGGCGATCGTCGGGTGGCCGGGCGCGGTGGGTGTCAGCACCGCGTCGACCTGAGACCAAACCACGTCGCAGCGGCGCTTGAGCGCCTGCAGGCGGATCTGCGCCGCGTAGGCGTCGGCCGCCAGCAGGGCCTTGCCGCCGAGCGTGATCTCGCGGGTGACGGGGAAGACGGCCTCGGGCTGGCGCTCGATGAAGTCGCGGATGGCACCGTAGCGTTCGGCCACCCAGGGGCCTTCGTAGAGCAGGCGGGCGGTCTCGTAGAAGGGCTCGAAGTCCAGCTCGACCAGCTCGGCGCCGAGCGCGCGGGCCTGTTCGATCGCACGGTCGAAGGAGGCCGCGCAGCCCGCCTCGGTCCAGACCCGCTGATCGCCGCGCGGCACGCCCAGGCGCGGCCGCGGATCGGCACCCACGTCGTGGCCGTGCGGCAAGGCGGCGCGGCTGCAGGGGTCTTCGGCGTCGAAGCCTTGCGCGACGGCCAGCACGGCGGCGGCGTCGGCGGCGGTCAGGGCAAAGATCGAGACCACATCGAGCGTGCGGCAGGCCGGCACCACGCCCCGGGTCGACAGCAGGCCGCGGGTCGGCTTGAGGCCCACCAGCTGGTTGAAGGCGGCCGGCACGCGGCCCGAGCCGGCCGTGTCGGTGCCCAGGCTGAAGCTGACCTGGCCGAGCGCGACCGAGACCGCCGAGCCGGCGCTGGAACCGCCCGAGACATAGGCCGGATCGAAGGCATTGCGGCAGGCGCCGTGCGGCGAGCGGGTGCCGTTCAGGCCGGTGGCGAACTGGTCCAGGTTGGTCTTGCCGACGGGGATGGCGCCCGCGTCGACCAGGCGCTGCACGACCGGCGCGTGGGCATCCGGCGCATAGGCATAGGCGGGGCAGCCGGCGGTGGTCGGCAGGCCGGCCACGTCGATGTTGTCCTTGACCGCGAAGGGCACGCCCCACAGCGGCAGCGTGGCCGGATCGCGCGCCATCAGCGCCCGGGCCTGGGCGCGCAGCCGCTCGGGGTCGACGCGGCTGATCCAGGCGCGGTGGGCGTCCTCGTCCGAGGTGGCGGCGATGACCTGCTCGATCACGCCCAGCGGATCGCGCCGGCCGGCGGCGTAGTCGGCGCGCAGGGTGGCCAGGTCCAGCGAAGGCCAAGAGGGCGTGTTCATCGGGTCGATTCCTCGTCGTTCGTGTCGCCGCTGTTGCTGCTGTTGCCGGTGTCGCCAACGTCGCCGTTGTCGATCACGGCCACGGTCTGGCCCGCCGCGACCGCACCCCCTTCGCGGCACAACAGGCGGCGCAGCCGGCCGTCGCTGGGCGCGGCGATGGTGAATTCCATCTTCATGCTCTCGACCACCAGCAGCGGCTGGCCCTCGCGCACCGTCGCACCGGGCTCGACCAGCAGCTTCCAGACGCTGCCGGGCACGGGGCTGGCGACCGCGCGGGCGCCGGGCGGCAGGGCCTCGTCGGGCTCGGTCGATGCGGCCCCATCGGCCTCGGCGACGTGTTCGGCCTGACCGGCCGCCGCCCAGCGTTCACGCTCGGCCGAGAAGGCGGCGCGCTGGGTGGTGCGGAAGGCGGCGATCGCGTCGGCCTGATCGTCCAGAAAGGCCTGGTAGTCGCGCAGCGAGAAGCGCCCCGGTTCGGTCCGCAGCTTGTGGCGGCCGGCGGGGAAGTCGCGCCGGATGCGCGCCAGCTCCTCGCCGTCGACCGGGTAGAAGCGGATCTGGTCGAAGAAGCGCAGCAGCCAGGGCTGGCCGGGCTCAAAGTCGGTGGCGCCGTCGCGGGCGTCGCGCCAGCGGTTCCACATCTGCAGCGTGCGGCCGACGAACTGGTAGCCGCCCGGGCCTTCCATGCCGTAGACACACAGGTAGGCGCCGCCGATGCCCACGGCGTTCTCGGGCGTCCAGGTGCGCGCCGGGTTGTACTTGGTCGTCACCAGCCGATGGCGCGGGTCCAGCGGCGTGGCCACGGGCGCGCCCAGGTAGACATCGCCCAGGCCCAGCACCAGGTAGCGCGCGTCGAAGACGGTGCGGTAGACGTCGTCGATGTGGTCCAGCCCGTTGATGCGGCGGATGAACTCGATGTTGCTCGGGCACCAGGGCGCGTCTGGGCGGACCGACTGCATGTATTTCTCGATCGCCAGCCGCGTGCTCGGGTCGTCCCAGGACAGCGGCAGCCAGACCGTGCGCGAGGGCACCGACAGGTCGTCGGTCGGGCCCAGGGCGTCGTCCCGTTCGGCCAGCAGGGCGAGCAGGGCCTCGCGGTCCAGCACGCGCGGGTCGTGGTGGACCTGCAGGCTGCGGATGCCGGGCGTCAGGTCGATCACGCCGCGCAGGTCGCCGGCCTCGATGCGCGCTTCGAGCGAGCGCATCAGCGCATGGACCCGCAGGCGCAGCGCGATGTCGAGCACCGGCTCGCCGTATTCGAGCAGCAGGTAGCGGTCGCCCGACTGACGGATGACACGGGCGGGCCGGCCCGGTTCGCCCTCACGCCGCGACAGGATGGCCGCTTGACCGGTCGGCGCAAGCGTCGCGGCCGGCAGTTCAGGCAAGGGCCCCTCCAGCGTCGCCAGCGCGGCATCGAGCTGCGCGTGCAGGCTCAGCGCCTGAGCCAGTGACAGCGGCACGAAGCGCAGCGTGTCGCCGGGGCGCAGCTGGCCGAGCTTCCAGCGCTCGCCGGCCACCACCACGGCGGGGCAGACGAAGCCGCCCAGGCTGGGGCCGTCGGGGCCCAGGATGACCGGCATGTCACCGGTGTAGTCGACCGCGCCGATGGCGTAGGCGTTGTCGTGCAGGTTGGACGGGTGCAGGCCGGCCTCGCCGCCGTCCGGCCGGGCCCAGGTCGGCTTCGGGCCGATCAGGCGCACCCCCGTGCGGCTGGAGTTGTGGTGGACCTGCCAGTCGGTGGCGTAGAAGGTGGCGATGTCCTCGGGCGTGAAGAAGTCGGGCGCGCCATGCGGCCCGTCCAGCACGCCGATGCGCCAGTGCCGGCCCGGTGCGGGCAAGGCCAGCGCCGGTGGCTCGAAGCGCGGCGCGTCGGGGCAGGCCGCGTCGTCGCCCACCGGCAGCAGGTCGCCGACCCGCAGGTGGCGCCCGCCGTGTCCGCCGAACTGGCCGAGCGTGAAGGTCGCGCGGCTGCCCAGGTAGGCCGGCACGTCGACGCCGCCGCGCACGGCCAGGCAGGCGCGCGCCCCGGCCTCCAGCGCGCCCAGGCGCAGCACGGCGCCGGCAGGCAACTCATGCGCCCGGCCAGTGGCCAGGGCGATGCGCCGGCCGTCGACCTCCAGCGTCATCGGCATCGCCGCACCGGCCAGCGCCACGACCAGCGGCTGCAGGCAACGCAGCGTCGGACCGGCCAGCGTGCATTCGAGCGTGGCCGCATCGGCCGGGTTGCCGACCAGCCGGTTGGCCAGGCGGTGGCCCAGCTCGTCCATCGGGCCGGACGGCGGCACGCCGACATGCCAGTAGCCCTGCCGGCCGGGCCAGTCCTGCACGCTGGTCATGACGCCGCCGTCGAGCACCTCCAGCGCACGCGGCATCGGCCGGAAGTCGGCCAGCGTCGCGGTGACGACGCGGCCCTGCTCGAACACCGGCGCGGCGACCAGCGCACGCAGGTAGCCGAGGTTGGTGGCGATGCCGCCCAGCCGGGTCTCGGCCAGCGCGGCGCGCAGCCGGGCCAGGGCATCGGTGCGGTCCCGGCCGGTGACGATCAGCTTGGCCAGCATCGGGTCGTAGTGCGGCGGCACATCGGTGCCACGGGCGACCCAGCCGTCGACGCGCACGCCGCTGGCGGGGTCCGGCCAGACCACCTCGGTCAGCAGCCCGGCGCTGGGCTGGAACTGGCGCGCCGGGTCCTCTGCATACAGCCGGACCTGGATCGCCGCGCCGCGCGGTTCCGGCGCCACCAGCTCGAAGGCGTCGCCGCGCGCGAGCTTGACCATCCACGCGACCAGGTCGACGCCGGTGACCTGCTCGGTGACGCCGTGTTCGACCTGCAGCCGGGTGTTGACCTCCAGGAAGTGGAAGGCGCCGCTGTCGGCATCGAGCACGAACTCGACCGTGCCGGCCGAGCGGTAGCTCACGGCCTGAGCCAGCCGGACCGCGCAGGCGCACAGGTCGGCGCGGGTGGCGGCGTCCAGGTGCGGCGCGGGCGTTTCCTCGACCACCTTCTGGTGACGGCGCTGGGCTGAGCAGTCGCGTTCGCCGAGCGCAATGACCTGGCCGCGCCCGTCGCCGAAGACCTGCACCTCGATGTGGCGGGCGCGGGTGATGAACTTCTCGACGTAGAGGCCGGCGTCCTTGAAGTTGGCCTGCGCCAGCCGCTGCACCGAGGCCCAGGCCTCGCCCAGCGCCGCTGCGTCGTCGACCCGGCGCATGCCGATGCCGCCGCCGCCGGCCGTGCTCTTGAGCATCACCGGGTAGCCGATGCGTTCGGCCGCGACACGCGCGGCATCGACGTCGGACAGCAGGCCGGTGCCGGGCAGCAGCGGCACGCCCAGTTCGGATGCCAGCGAGCGGGCCGTGTGCTTGAGCCCGAAGGCGCGCATCTGCGCCGGGCTCGGGCCGATGAAGGCGATGCCGGCGTCCTCGCAGGCCTGGGCGAAGGCCGGGTTCTCGCTCAGGAAGCCGTAGCCCGGGTGGATCGCACCGGCGCCGGTCTCGCGGGCGGCGGCCAGGATGCGCGCGCCGTCAAGGTAGCTCTGCGCCGCCGGGGCCGGGCCGATGCAGACGGCGGCATCGGCCAGGCGGACATGGGCCGCGTCCGCATCGGCCTCCGAATGCACCGCCACCGCACGCAGGCCCAGGTCCCGCAGCGTGCGGATGATGCGCACCGCGATCGCGCCGCGATTGGCGATGAGGACGGTGTCGAAACTCATGACTGCCCCTCGCACGACGGGTACATCGGTCGATCCCCCGAGGGGATGCGGGCCGGCTTGGGAGCGGCCCGGCGCTCGGCCCGGGTCATGCTGTCTCCCCTTGCCAGAACAGGAACTCGACCGGCGTCGGGTTGTAGGCGTTGCACGGGTTGTTGAGCTGCGGGCAGTTGGAGACCAGCATGTGCAGGTCCATGTGCGCGGTCAGCTCGACGTACTTGCCCGGCGCGCTGACGCCGTCGGCGAAGGTCAGGCGGCCGTCTGCCGTCACCGGCACGTTCATGAAGAAGTTGATGTTGGGCACCAGGTCGCGCTTGCCCAGGCCGACGTCGGCCTGCTGCAGCGCCAGCAGGTAGTTGTCGCGGCAGTTGTGCATGAACTTCTTCTGCAGCGCATAGCGCACGGTGTTGCTCTCGGCCGCGCAGGCGCCGCCGAGCGTGTCGTGGCGGCCGCAGGTGTCGGCGCTGATGGTCAGCATCGGCCGGCCCAGGTTGCTCATCAGCACCGAGCCGGTGGTCAGGTAGATGCCGCCCTGGGCCAGCAGCGTGTCGCTGGCGCTGTAGTGCTCCGCGAGGTCGTGGCGGGCGTAGAAGATGACGTCCACGGCCTGGTTGCCTTCGAGGTCGACGATGCGCAGCGTCTGGCCGGCATCGACGGTCGTGAACCACGGCTCGCCAGCGGCCTGACGGTGGCGGCGCACGGCGGCCTCGGGGGCCAGCGCGCTTTCCTGGAAACGCAGGGAGGTCGGTGCAGTCATGCGTGGGCTCCTGGGGTCGACCGGGTTCAGCAAAGCGCGAACACGTCGCTGTTGTGCAGCGCACGGGCGCCTTCCGGGCGGTGCCGGCGGCAGACGTCGTCGGCCTCGGCCGGGCCGCGTCGCCAGGCGGCGATGCCGACCTTGCCGGGCGCATAGCCGGGCCGCAGGTCCAGCGGGTGCGGGGCGGTGCTGATGGCGACGATGACGTCCAGGTCCATGCGCAGCTCGACCGCGCCGCCGCGCACGACACGTTCGGCGTCGAAGGCAAAACGGCCGTGTTCATCGACCGTCACGCGGCTGAACAGGTTGACCGGCGCGATCTGGTCGCGCAGCGTCAGGCCGTGTTTGCCGGTCTCGATCAGCAGGCCGTCGCGGCCGCTGCGGTGCATCGCGTTGCGGTGCGTTTCATAGCGCTGCAGGCCGTGGCGGGCCTCCATCGTCGGCGTGTCCAGCAGGCCGCCGAAGGGGTCGTGCCAGCCCAGCGTGTCGTGCGTGAAGGACGCCAGCGCGCGGCCCATGTCGCTCATCAGCACATGGCCAGTGCTGTAGTGCGCGGTGTGCTGGGCCTTGAGGCTGTCGGGCATGTTGTAGCGCTCCAGCCGGTCGTGCGCGGCGTAGAGCACGACGGCGCAGTTGGCGCGCTCGTCCAGCGCGACGAAGCGCAGCGCCATGCCGCGGCTCAGGCGCCAGCTCCAGTGGCCGCCGCCGGGCACGATCTCGCTCCAGACCACGCGCTCGGCGGGCAGCTCGGGCGCAAAGCGTTGCCACAGCGGCGGGGCGTCGATCGGCTGGGTCGGCGGCGGGTTGTCGAGGGTGTGCAGCGGTGCGGTCATGGCGAGGGCAGGCGGGCGAGGGGCAGCGGGGGTTCAGCGGGTCTGGTCCAGCGTCGCGGCCTGCGAGAGCTGTTCGAGCAGCTCGTGGTCGGTCTGCAGGCCGGAGGTGGCGCGGATGCGCGCCAGCACCTCGCGCTTGAGCGCGACGAACTCGGGCGCGAGCTTCATGTCCTGGCTGCGGCGCGGCCCCAGCGGCACCGCGTGGATGCTGTCGATGCGGCCGGGGCGCGGCGCCATCAGCACGACGCGCTGGCCCAGGTAGAGGGCCTCTTCGACGTCGTGCGTGACGAAGACGATGGTGGTGCGTTCCAGCCGGTGCACATGCAGGATCAGGTCGTGCATGACCTCGCGGGTCTGTGCATCGAGCGCGCCGAAGGGCTCGTCCATCAGCAGCACCGGCGGGCGGCTCATCAGGGCGCGCGCGATCGCCACGCGCTGCTGCATGCCGCCGGACAACTGGCCCGGATAGGCGTGTGCGACATGCCCCAGCCCCATCAGGCGCAGCAGCGCATCGGCGCGGCCGGAGGCGGCCTCCACGTCGGCGCTGCTGCGGTCTTGTGTGTGCACGGCCAGGCGGCGGCTGAACTTGATGTTGTCGATCACCGTCAGCCACGGGTAGAGGCTGTAGTGCTGGAACACCATCGCCCGGTCCGGGCCGGGGCCGTCGACCGCCCGGCCATCGACCACCAGCTCGCCAGCGTCGTGGCTCTCCAGCCCGCCGATGGTGCGCAGCAGCGTCGACTTGCCGCAGCCCGAGGCGCCCACCAGCGTGACGAACTCGTTGGGCGCGATCGCTAGGTCGACCGCCTGCAGCGCGGTCATGCGGCTCGGGCCACGACCGTAGTGCTTCCACAGGCCGCTGCAGCGGATGTGGGCCTGGGCGTGTGCATCGGCCGCGCCTGCTGCCTGGGCGTGTTCGGGGTGGCTCATCGGGTGATCCAGTCGTTGGGCGTGACGGTTCAGTGCCGCACCACCAGCCAGGGGAAGGCCTTGCGGTGCAGCCAGCGCATGCCCTGGTCCATCGCCAGGCCGATGGCGCCGATCAGCAAGATGCCGGCAAAGATCTGGTCGGTCTGCAGGTAGCGCTGGGCCTTCAGGATCGAATAGCCCAGGCCCGAGTTGGCGGCCACCAGCTCGGCCACCACCAGGTAGGTCCAGGCCCAGCCCATGGTGATGCGCAGCGTGTCCAGCAGGGCCGGCTTGGCCGAGGGCAGGATGACCTGTTCGAGCAGCTCGCGGCGGGTGGCGCCCATCGTCTGCGCGGCCTCGACCTGCGACATCGGCACGCGCTTCACGTCCTCGGCCACCATCAGCACCATCTGGAAGAAGGTGCCGATGAAGATCACCGCCACCTTCGAGCTTTCCTCGATGCCGAACCACAGCATCACCAGTGGGATGAAGGCCACCGCCGGCATGTAGCGGATGAAGTCGGTCAGCGGCTCCAGCAGCGCCTGCACGCCCCGGTAGCTGCCGATCAGCAGGCCCAGCGGCAGGGCCAGCACGGCCGACAGGGCCCAGCCGGTGACGACCCGGTAGACGCTGATGCCGACGTCGCCGGCCAGGTCGCCGTCGACGGCCCAGGCCAGCGCACGCTGCACCACGCTCCACGGCCCGGGCAGGAAGACCGGGTCATTGCCCTCGCGCAGCGTCAGCCCGATCCAGCCCAGCAGCGGCAGCAGCAGGCCGAGCAGGGCCAGCAGCCAGTAGGCGGTCGGCGGGATCGCCTGCCGGACCTGCCACAGCCGGGTCGGGCGGTGGCGGTCGGGCGGCGGGGTCAGGGCGGGTTCCATGGTGGGGCGGTCCATGCCGTCAAGCGCCAGCGGGGTCGATCAGCACGGGCTGGTCGGCCGCTTCGAGCGCGCGCCAAGGGCCCAGGTCGCGCGGCGGCAGGCCTTCGAGCCAGGGCAAGGTCGAGCGCCGCACGCGCCAGTCGCCGTCCGGTCCGTCGACCTGTTCGGCCAGGCTGATCTCGCAGTCGGCGGCGGCGATCAGCGCGTTGCGGGCGATGGGCTGATCGGTGGCGACCGCGTGGCGCACCGTGCGCGTGCTGGCCGCGTCCAGCGCCCGGGCGCGCAAGGTGATCTGCCAGCGCCCGACGCGGATGCGCAGGCGCGTCAGGCGTGTGCCGGGTGGCTCATCGCATGAGCCTTCGGCAGACCAGCCAGGGCCGGTGTCCTCGGCGACCCAGCGCTCGTCGTAGTCGGCGGCCAGGCCCCACTCGTCCATGCCATCGGCATCGAAGCGCAGCGCGCCGACATCGGCGATGCGGCTCTCGGCATGGTCGATCAGGCGTTGCCAGCGGCAGCTCGCGACCGTGTCGCCGTCGACGCCCTCGACATGGGTCAGCCCCGCGAAGCCTTCCTGCGTCAGCAGCCAGCGCAGCTGCGGCGTGCTGCAGTCGGCCAGCGAGGCCACACCCGAGTAGTCGGGCCTTGCGGCCGGCACGCGCAGGTCGGCATGCCAGTGCGGCGTCTGCAGCCACCAGACGGCGGTGCTGCGGTCGTCCAGCGTCGCGCCGGTGCGGGCGGGCACCCGCAGGCGGGTGCGGCGCCAGAGGCCCTGGAGGCGGTCGGGAACGGGTTGCGCGCCCATGTCAGACCGCCGTGAGGAAGGAGACACCGTAGGCACCGCGGAAACCATCCGCGCGGTCCCGGCCCGTGCCGACCGCGCCGTAGTCGTCGTCCAGCACGCGGCTCAGGCGGTGGCGGTGGTAGCTGCGCAGGTAGCGCGCCATCGGCAGGGTCTGGGCATGGCCTTCGGCGTCGCCAGCGGCCTCGGGGTAGAGGGCGGCGTGCAGCGCGGGCAGGCGGTGCCAGGGCTCGACCGGGCGCTCATGGTGGGCGTTGTGGAAGGCGAAGTTCAGCAGCAGCAGGTTGAGCCACGGCCAGCGCGTCGACACCAGGTTGCTGTAGGTGTTGTGCTGCTCGTAGGCGTGGTCACGCGGCGCGGCGCCGTCGGCCACCGGTGGCATCGGCGCGTGCAGGTCATTGGTCGCGAACGCCTCGTAGGTGTGCTGGTAGGCATCGGCATAACGCAGCGCCGTAACCATCAGCAGCCAGGCGACGAGGTAGCCCAACAGCGCCCAGGGCGAGGCCCAGGCCAGCAGCGCGAACGCCGTCAGGCGCACGGCCAGCACGCCGATCACCCGTGCGCGCCGGTCACGCCGGTCATCGAGCAGGAAGGGCTGGACGATGACGTAGCCATGCATCAGCACCTCCACCGCCGGGATGTGGGCCCACTCGCAGGCCAGCACCAGGCGGCGCAGCCAGGCCGGGCCCTCGCGCAGGAAGCGGCGCACGTCGAAGGTGATGACGTCGGCCCGGTCGACGTGGTGGCGCATGTGCTTGTGGCGCAGATCGTCGAAGCGGGCATAGGCGCTGCCGGCCAGCCAGCCCATCGCCTCGCCCCAGCGCCGGTTGACGGCCGGCTTGCGGAAGATGCTGTGGTGGGCGAACTCGTGCAGGAAGTAGGCCGACAGGATCAGCGCGTGAGCCAGTCCCAGCGTGCCGAGGACCCGCAGCCAGCTGGGCCCGCTCACCAGCAGCGCGAGGCTGCCGGCCCAGCAGCTCAGCGTCCAGCCGAGCGCCAGCGTGTTGAGCAGGGCGCCATCGGCATGGCGCCAGAGCGAAGGCCGGCGCGCCGGCACCACGATCGCGTCGGACTTGCTCATGGCGCGCGCCGGCTCAGGGGGCCAGGGCCTTGACGAACTGGGCGTCGAAGGTCGCCTCGGTCGGCGGGATCGTGGTGATCTGGCCCTTGTCCTTGAGGATCTTGCCGATCACCGCGCCGCTGGCGTAGTAGGACGTCGTGTCCGTCCCCGGCATGAAGGCGCGGCCCATCTCGGCCGGTGGGATGTTGTAGACGCCGGCCAGCTGTTCCTTGACCTCGGCGGGCTTCAGGCCCATGGCCTTGGCGATCAGCTTGTGGGCCTCGGCGGGCTTGGCCTTCATGTAGGCCAGGCCGTCGAGGTAGCCGGCGATGACGGCCTTGACGTCGGCCGGGCGGGCCTTGATCGTCTTCTCCGGGAACACCAGCACGTCGGCGATCAGGCCGGGCGCGTCCTTGGACGAGAACACCACCTTGAACTTCTTGCCGCCACCTTGCGACAGGATCTGCGACACGCTGGGCTCGTAGGTCACGCCCACGGGCACCTTGCCCGAGGCCATCGCGGCCGGGATCGCCTCGGGGGTCATGTTGACCGGCTTGATGTCCTTCTCGCTCAGGCCGGCCTTGGACATGGCATAGGCCAGCAGGAAGTCCGACGGCGACAGCGGATTGAACGCGACGGCCTTGCCCTTGAGGTCGGCCACGCTCTTGATGCTGGCGTCGCCCAGCATGGCGTCGCCGCCGTTGGAGTAGTCGATCGGCATGACGACCTTGGCCGAGCGGCCCTGGGCGACCTCGCCGATCACCTGGTCGTAGGTGGCGACCACGCCGTCGACCGCGCCGCTGGCCATGCCGGGCAGCAGCAGGGCCGGATCGCTGAAGGTCTGCAGCTTGACCTTGACGTTGTGCTTCTTGAACAGGTCCAGCGCCTCGGCCACGTAGAAGGGCCCGTAGCCGATCCACACGGTGGTGCCGATCGAGACCGTGGCCGGCGCGGCCTGGGCGGCCGGGGCGAGCGTCAGGCCAAAGGAGGTGGCCAGCGCGAACGCCGCCAGGGTCGAGACGGTCGAGCGGCGGGTGCGGAGGATGTGGCGCATGTGAGGCTCCAAGCGTGGTGGATGACAAAAGCCGATGGATCGGGGAAGCCACCTCGCGTCGCGAGGGTCCTCCCGGGCTTTTGTCCCGCCGTGGAGCCTGAGGTCCGTCGAAGCGCGTCAACGCTCCGGGCCTTGAGGCCGGTGGCTCTCGGACCAGACACCGGTCTGCATCGACCGGCCGGAACCCTAGCCACCCTGGTGGCGACGTGAGGTCGCTTCCCGTTGCGGGGAGATTGCAAGGTGCGTGCCCGCTGCTGCGGCCCCTGCCAAGGGCCGGCAGGCCTTGTTGCTGGTGCGGGCTGCGCCGCCTTGGTGCGTGGCGTGCGTCGGATGCTGGCGCAGCGGGCGGTCGATCAGCCCGCCGCGTGCCGCAGCAACTCGGCCACCAACGCGGCCGGCTCGGTCACCATGGGGCAATGGCCGGTGGCGATCTCACGCACCTCGAAGCCGGGCAGGCCACGCACCCGCGTGCGCATCGCCGCGATGGTCGGGTAGGCCGGCGCGGTGCAGTCGATGAACAGGCGCGGCAGGCGAGCCCAGCGCGCGCCGTCAAAGGCCAGCGGGTCGCGGTAGGGTCCGAAGGGATGCGGCACCTGGCGGCGCAGGAGCCAGTCGCGGTCGGCGCCGGTGATGCCGAAGTCGGCCGGGTCCGGCGGCGGCAGCGCGTGGTCGTTGGCGAGCGCCGCCGCCGTGCGCGAGGCGATCACCTCGGGGCTGTGCTGCTCGCCCCAGCCCTCGCCGGGCAGCGGCACCATCGCGTCGACATAGACGAGGCTGCGCACCCGGTCGGTCGCGCCGGCCAGCAGGCGGTCCGCCGCCCCGGTCACGACCATGCCGCCGTAGCTGTGGCCGACCAGGATGACGCCGTGCAGCTCCTCGGCCTCGACCAGCGCCACGACGTCGTCAACATGGTCCTTCAGCCGGATGCCGGGCTGGCGCAGGTGCGCACGTTCGCCGTCGCCGGTCAGCGTCACCGCATGGACCTCGTGGCCGGCCGCACGCAGCGGTGCGAGCACGCGCCGCCAGATCCAGGCGCCGCCCCAGGCGCCGTGCACGAGGACGATGGGTGCGCGTGTCGGGTGCGTCATGACGGGGCCTTCAGGGCTGGGGTGGGACCGGATTCTGGCGGCCCTAGACTGACCCGTCATCGACCCTCGACACAGGAGCGCGCCATGAACCAACCCCATCGCATCGCCGTCATCCCGGGCGACGGCATCGGCCAGGAGGTGATGCCCGAAGGCCTGCGCGTGCTGCGGGCCGCTGCCGAACGGCATGGCATCGCGCTGCAACTGACCGAGATCCCCTGGGCCAGCTGCGACTGGTATCTGCAGACCGGCCAGATGATGCCGGACGACTGGAAGGCACAGCTCGCCGGCATGGACGCCCTGTACTTCGGCGCGGTGGGCTGGCCGGCGACGGTGCCCGACCATGTCTCGCTGTGGGGCTCGCTGCTGAAGTTCCGGCGCGAGTTCGACCAGTACGTCAACCTGCGCCCGGTGCGCCTGTTCGACGGCGTGCCCTGCCCTCTGGCCGGACGCCGGCCCGGCGACATCGACTTCCTGGTGGTGCGCGAGAACACCGAGGGCGAATACACCAACCTCGGCGGCGTGATGTTCGCCGGCACCGAGCGCGAGCTGGTGATCCAGGAATCGGTCTTCAGCCGGCATGGCACCGACCGGGTCCTGAAACATGCCTTCGAGCTGGCGATGCAGCGCCCGCGCCGCCATCTGACGGTCGCCACCAAGAGCAATGGCATCGCCATCAGCATGCCGTGGTGGGACACCCGGGCGCGCGAGATGCACGCACGCTACCCGGAGGTGTCGGTGGATTTCCAGCACATCGACATCCTGTCCGCCCGCTTCGTGCTGCAGCCCGACCGCTTCGACGTGGTGGTGGCCAGCAACCTGTTCGGCGACATCCTCTCGGACCTCGGCCCGGCCTGCACCGGCACGATCGGCCTGGCGCCGTCGGCCAATCTCAACCCGGACCGACGCTTCCCCAGCCTGTTCGAGCCGGTCCACGGCTCGGCCCCGGACATCTTCGGCCGCCAGATCGCCAACCCGGTGGCGATGATCTGGTCGGGCGCGCTGATGCTGGACTTCCTCGGCCACCGCGCCGCCCACGACGACATCGTGCGGGCGATCGAGCAGGTGCTGGCGACGGGCCCGCGCACGCCCGATCTGGGCGGCAGCGCGTCGACCTCGGAGATGGGCGAGGCGATCGCGCAGCGGGTGGGGATGGGGGCGTGAGCCGCAAGGGGTCGAACGCGATGTGTCGCCCCATGAAGAAAGCGGGCCGTAGCCCGCTTTCCAGATGATTCAAGGAAGTCCGAAGCTTTACTTCTTCTCTTCCATCTTCTTGCATTCGGCGCGCATGTCGTCCTTCTTGCAATCCTTCGGTGCGCTGCTGTGAGAACCAGCGAACGCAGTGACAGATGCAGTGGCCATCAGCGCGGCAACCAACAGCGACAGGTACTTTTTCATCTGTAAGGGGGTCCTCATGACAGGGGTTGAAGGGAAGAGACGCTTGCCGGCACATGGATCTTTTCCAGTGCCGTGTGGCTAATATAGCCACGGATGAAAACCCAACCGATACCCACGATGGCGAAGGGTTTTCTTGCCCCGCTGATGACGTGGCTGGTGGCCATGCTGCTGGCCTTGCCGGCGACGTCGGTGAAGGCCGCCCCGCGCACCCCCAGCGACGATGCCGAGGTGCTCGAACGCCTGCCGATCCAGGCCGGTGCGCGTGCGCGCGGCGAGCTGGCGGCGCTGCGGCTGGCCGCCCGGCGCGAACCGGCCAGCATCGAAGCGGCCTTGCGGCTGGCCGAGTTCCTGTTCGCGCAGGCGCTGGCCCAGGGCGATCCGCGTCCGGTCGGGCAGGCCGAGGCCGAGTTGCGGCGGGTGGCCGGGCCGGCCGCCGAAGCGTCGGCCGCGTGGTTGAGCCTGCGCGGCCAGCTGCGCCAGTACCGGCATGACTTCGACGGTGCGCTGGCCGACCTGGCCGCCGCGCTGCGGCGCGATCCGACGCTGGCCGAAGCCCATTCCTGGCGCGGTGCGATCTACCTCGTCCAGGCCGACCTGGGTGCCGCCCGGGCCGAGTGCGAGGCGCTTGGCCGGCTCCAGCGCGACATCCTTCGGGCCGGCTGCCTGGGCTTGGCGCAGGCCTATGGCGGCCAGCTCGCGCAGGCCGATCGCACGCTCGCGCAAGGCCAGGCCGATGCCGCCTTGACCGAGACGCAACAGTGGTTCCTGACCCGTCGTGGCGAGGTCGCCGGCTGGCGTGGCCTGCCGGTCGACGCCGAACGCCACTACCGCGCCGCGCAGCAGCTTGGTCTGGACGATGCTTACCGGCTCGCCGCCCATGCCGACTTCCTGCTCGACCAGGGCCGGCCGGCCGAGGTGCTGCGGCTGCTGGCGGGCTGGGACAACGCCGATCCGCTGCTGCTGCGCATCGCCGAGGCCGAGTCGGCGCTGAAGCTGCCCCAGCTGCAGGCCCGGCTGGACGCCCTCGCCGAACGGTTCGCCGCCGCCGGACAACGCGGCGACACCACCCACCGGGCCGAAGAGGCGCGCTACTGGCTGGGCCTGCGCGGCGACCCGGCGCGGGCGCTGGCGCTGGCCCGCGCCAACTACACCGTCCAGCGCGAACCGCGTGACGCGCGGGTGCTGCTCGAATGTGCGCTCGCCGCCCGTGACCCGGCGGCCGCCGCACCCGCGATCGACTGGCTGCGCCGCAGCGGGTTCGAGGACGCCCGGCTGCGCGACCTGGCCCGGCGACTCGGTGCGACCGACCTGAAGCCGGTGGCCGGGTCATGAACAGGCGCGCCCTGTTGCAGATCGTCCTGCTGCTGGCCGCCATGGCCGGATCCGGTGCGGCGCTGGCCCACAAGGCGAGCGATGCCTACCTGAGCCTGTCGGTCGACGGCGCCGTGGTCAGCGGCCAGCTTGACGTGGCGATGCGCGATGTCGACGTCGCCATCGGCCTGGATGCCGACGACGACGGCCAGATCACCTGGGGCGAGCTGCGCCAGCGCCGCGATGCCCTGGCCAGCTGGGCCCGGCGCCACCTGAGCCTGACGCGCGGCGAGACCGGCACCGACGCCTGCCAGCTGGACGTTGGCGCGCTGCAGGTCGACCAGCACACCGACGGCAGCTATGCGGTGTTGCCGCTGACCGGCCGTTGTCCGGTCGACACCGGCGCGCTGATGCTGGGCTACCGGCTGCTGTTCGAGCAGGATGCCCAGCACCGCGGCCTGGTCCGGCTGACGCTCGACGGCGCGGCCCGCTCGCTGGTGTTCTCGCCCGAACGGCCGGAGCAGCGCATCGACGCCACCCCACCCTCGGTCTGGACCACCCTGCACCAGTACGTCGTCGAAGGCGTCTGGCACATCTGGCTGGGCTATGACCATGTGCTGTTCTTGCTGGCCCTGCTGCTGCCGGCCGTGTTGCTGTGGGACGGCGGGCGCTGGCAGGGCGTCGCCCGCATCGGTCATGCCGGGCGCGAGGTGCTGGCCGTCGTCACCGCCTTCACGCTGGCGCACTCGGTGACGCTGAGCCTGGCCACGCTGGGCTGGATCTCGCTGCCGTCGCGCGCGGTCGAATCGGTCATCGCACTGAGCGTCGCGCTGGCGGCGGCCAACAACCTGCGTCCGACCGTGATGGGCCGACGCTGGCTGGCCGCCTTCGGATTCGGCCTGATCCACGGCTTCGGCTTCGCCAGCGTGCTGGCCGACCTGGGCCTGCCGAGCGATGCGCTGTCGCTGTCGCTGGTGGGCTTCAACATCGGCGTGGAACTGGGACAGGTCGCGATCGTGGCGCTGTTCCTGCCGCTGGCCTTCCGGGCCCGCGACACGGCGTTCTACCGGCGCGTCGTGCTGACCGGTGGTTCGTGGCTGACGCTGGTGCTGGCGCTGGTGTGGCTGGTCGAGCGGGTCTTCGACCTGCGCATCCTCACGGCCTGAGTCACGGCCTGAACTTGAGTTGAGTCAAGCCTGACGCGCCACCGCCACGCTTCAATCCAGGCTCTCGCAGCCCAGGCTGACGCCCACCCGAGTCCCCCTCGCCCCCACCATGAGCAGCTCTGCCGACACCCCCGCCCACTCACCCGCCACGTATCCCGCCCTGACCGCCTCGATCAGCGCCAGCCTCGCCAGGCTGCGCGCCGATGTGCCCGACACGATGCGCGGCTTTTCCGCCTTGGCTCAGGCCGCCACCAAGCCCGCTGCGCTCGACAAGAAGACCAAGGAGCTGATCGCGATGGCGCTGTCGGTGGGCGCGCGCTGCGACCCGTGCATCGGCTTTCACGCCGAGACACTGGTCAAGCTCGGCACCACCCGCGCCGAGCTGGAGGACATGCTCGGCATGTGCGTCTACATGGGCGGCGGGCCGTCGCTGATGTATGCCGCCAAGGCGCTGCAGGCCTACGAGGAATTCGGAGGCGAAGGCCCCAAGCCGTCGGCATCCGCGCCGGCAGCTTGAGGCCTCGCGGCGCTGCGCCTGCGATGCGGGCGCAGCAGCGTCGGGTCTGCACGAAGACGCCGACTGCTTGGGCCGACGGCCTTTGCAGACCCGGCTCGAACGGTCAAGATGCTTGCCTGACCTCTAGCAGTGGCGGCAGCGCCACGCGAACTTGCCAGCGATGACCACCCCCACGCGCGACTTCTTTCGCGCCCTCTCGCCGATGCGCAGCGTGCGTGCACGCTTCTCGCTGGTGATGGCCCTGTCGGGGATCGTTTTCGGTTCACTGGTCACCGTCATCATGGAATGGCGCTGGGAACGCGCCACCCGGGCCGCCGTTCACGACACGCTGCACCTGACGGCGCACCGGATCGCCTCGTCGCTGGTCGATGACCTCGAGAACCGCCAGCTGGAGGTGATGCTGCTGGCCGACCTGATCCGCCAGTCGGCGCAGACCGATCTCGGCCACGTCCGCGCGTCCCTCGACCGCGTGAAAGGCCGTCAGACCGACTACGCCTGGCTGGGCTACACCAGCCGCGACGGGCTGGTGCTGGCCGCCAGCGGCGGTCTGCTCGAAGGCCGCGACGTGCACGAGCGACCCTGGTTCATGGGCGCCCTGCGCGGCCCCTTCATCGGCGACCCGCACCATGCCGTGTTGCTGGCGCCCCATCTGCCCCTGGCCGCCGACGGCGATCCGCCGCGTTTCGTCGATGTGGCCGTGCCGGTGCGCAATGCGGCCGGCGAGCTGCAGGGCGTGCTCGGCGCCCACCTGTTCTGGGACTGGGCCCAGGACATCGTGACGACCGCCCTGAAAGACCTCGACCCGCACGCCGACATCGAGATCCTGATCGCCAACCCGGCCGGCGAGCTGCTGATGCGTCCGGCCAGCGTCAAGGCCAGCACGCTGGCGGCGCTCCAGGCCGATCCGGCCAGCGCCAGCGACCACCTCACCGCCAGCGCCCCGGTGCCCTTCCGCACCCCCGATGTCGCCCTCGGCTGGACGGTGGTGGCGCGAGAGCCGCTGCGCCACGCCTACGCCCCGATCGCCGAAAGCCGTCGTCTGATGGTGCTGCTGAGCGCGCTGGCCGCGCTGGTCTTCGGTGCCGTGGCCTGGCTGATTTCCGGCCGGGTGGTGCGCCCGATCGTCGAGCTGGCCGATGCGGCCCGGCTGCATCAGCCCGCCGGCGCCGGTGCCGGGCCGGGCGGTGGGGCACGCGACGAGGCCGGTGTGCTCGGCGCGGTCATGCACCAGCTCGCCTTCCACGACGTGCTGACCGGCCTGGCCAACCGGCGCCAGCTGAGCGAGCGGCTGGCCGCGGCGCTGGCCGCCAGCAGCGTCAGCACCACAAACACCGCCAGCACCACAAACACCGCCGCGCCGCCGGGCGATCCGCCGGGCTTCGGCGCGGTGCTGTTGTTCGACCTGGACGACTTCAGCGACGTCAACGACACCCGCGGCCACGAGGTCGGCGACCAGCTGCTGATCGCGACCGCGCGCCGGCTGGCCGACAACGTGCGGCCCGGCGACACGCTGGCACGCATGGGCAGCGACGAGTTCGTGCTGCTGCTGCGCGGGCTCGGCCCTGACGAGGCCAGCGCCGCCCGGCGCGCCTGTGACGAGGCGCAGCGGCTGCTGGACCTGATCCGCAGGCCCATCGACCTGGCGGGCGAACACGGCCATGTCAGCGCGTCGGTGGGCGTGCGCACCTTTGGCGCGGCGCCGCTGGGAGTGGCCGATGTGTTGCAGCAAGCCGAGGTGGCGATGTTCGAGGCCAAGCGCTCCGAGCACAGCCCGGTCTGCCTGTTCGACGCGTCGATGCAGACCGCGCTGGACGAACGTGTCCAGCTCGAAGACCGGCTTCGCCTGGCCATCCCCTCGCAGTTGCACGCGGTCCTGCAGCGCCAGGTCGACCAGGCGGGCACGGTCATCGGCGCCGAGCTGCTGTTGCGCTGGCAGCACCCGAGCCTGGGTCAGGTGTCACCGGCTCGCTTCATCCCGCTGGCCGAGGAGACCGGCCTGATCCTGCCGATCGGCCAGTGGGTGCTCGCCAGCGCCTGCCAGCTGATCGAGCGCTGGAGCCACGCGCCGCACACGCGTGGGCTGGTGCTGTCGATCAACGTCAGCGCCCGCGAGTTCAACCAGCCCGGCTACGTCGGACAGGTCGAACGGGCCCTGTCGGAACACCGCGCCGACCCGACGCGGCTGAAGCTCGAACTGACCGAGAGCGCACTGGCCGGCGACATCGACCGGGTGGTCGACACGATGCGCAGGCTGCGGGCGCTGGGGGTGCGTTTCGCGCTCGATGATTTCGGCACCGGCTTCTCGTCACTGGCCTATCTTCAGCGCATGCCGCTGGACCAGCTCAAGATCGACCAGTCCTTCGTGCGCGCGCTGCCCGACAACGGCAACGACGCGACCATCGTGCGCAGCGTCATCGCGCTCGGCCGCGGCATGGGGCTGGACGTCATCGCCGAAGGCGTCGAGACCGCCGCCCAGCGCGACTTCCTGTGCGCCGCCGGCTGTGCCCATTTCCAGGGCTACCTGTTCGGCCGGCCCGAAGACATCGACACCTTCGAAGCCGGCTTGCGCTGACCGGCACATGCCGCGTCGGCCTGTAGCGCGCGCGCCGATCACCGCGCCTCAGCGTGTCACGGCGTCAGCGACTCAGCGACTCAGCGCGTCATCGGCAAGGCCAGCCCCATCGCCACGAACAGGCCGCCGCACACGCGGTTGAAGGCCTTGCCCACACGCTGCAGCAGCGAGCGGATGCGCTGGGCCAGCAGGGCGAGCAGCATCTCGACCAGCACCTCGACGACCACGAAGGTGGCCGTCATGACGATGAACTGGGCCAGCAGCGGACGCGACGGGTCGATGAACTGCGGCAGGAAGGCGCCGTAGAACAGCAGCGCCTTGGGGTTGGACGCCGCCGTCAGCAGGCCCTGTCGGAACAGCGTCGCGCGGCGGGCGTCGGCCGGGCTGGTGTCGGCCTGCAGGTGGATCGGCGGGGCGCGCCAGAGCTGGATGCCCAGCCAGATCAGGTAGCCGCCGCCGACCAGCTTCAGCACCGTCAGCGCGTGGGCGCTGGCCTGCAGCAGGGCGCCGATGCCGAGCATCGACAGCGCGATCAGCGCCGCAAAGCCGACCGCCCCGCCAGCCACCGTCCAGGCGGTCTTGCGGTGGCCGTGCAGCGCGCCGTGGGTCATCACCAGCAGGCTGTTGGGGCCGGGCGTGAGCGACAGGCCGATGGCGGCGACGAGGTAGAGCAGCCAGGTGTGCAGCGACATGGATGGGCCTGGTGGCGACGCCGGGTCCGGCGAGTTCAGCGGATCTTGAGGAAGGGCCGGTCGGTGTTGCGCGGCGCGGTCGGGCGTTCGCGGCGCGGCCCGGCGCCTCGGGCCGGACCCTTGGGACGCGGCGGGGCGTGATCGCCGCGCTTCTTCTCGCGCAGCATGAAGAGGTAGAGGCTCTCGACCTTCTCGCGCGCCCACGGCGTCTTGCGCAGGAACTTCAGGCTCGACGCCACGCTGGGCTCGCTGGTGAAGCAGCGCAGCGTGATGCGCTGGCCCAGGCCGGGCCAGCCGTAGTGCTCGGACAGTTCGGTGACGATGCGTTCGAGCGTCAGGCCATGCAGGGGGTTGCGGGCCTGGGCGGCGCTGGCCTCGTGGTCTTCGGGCGCATCGACCGGCAGGGCTTCGGGCAGGGTGGCCGGGTTCTCGTCCGGCGGCGGGACAGGCGTGTTGTTCATGGTGCGGATGATCGCTGCTGGCCGGGCGTGCGGGGTCACGCCATCACTCATCCCACCACTCACCCCACCACTCAGGCTACCTCGCGCTGCGCCTGCGCGGCCATCACGCGCGGCAGGTTGACCTCGATCCAGTCCGACAGCAGGCGCACCTTCTCTGCCGCCTCCCGGCCCAGCGGGGTCAGGCTGTAGTCGACGTGCGGCGGCACCACGTCGTAGGCGATGCGCTCGACCAGGCCGTCGCCTTCGAGCCATTGCAGCGTCTGCGCCAGCATCTTCTCGCTGACCCCGCCGATGCTGCGGCGCAGCTCGCTGAAGCGGTGGGTGCCGGTCTCCAGCACGATCAGCACCAGCACGCCCCAGCGGCTGGTGACGTGCTTGAGGACCTCGCGCGACGGGCAGGCCTCGGCCAGCAGGTTGCCACGGTGGGCATCGAGCAAGGCGCTGGCGGCGGTGTCCTCGGAACGGCGGCGGCGGTGGGTCGTCATGGGCGCTTACCTTCAGGTACGTACTTACGAAAAGTTTGTGGCTAACTTAAAGTGTGTACTCCTTTCAACCCACGCGCAAGCCAGAGCGAGCGCAATCAGCCAGATCAGGACCCTCATCATGACCATCGCCATCACCGGTGCCACCGGCCAACTGGGCCGCCTCGTTGTCGAACAGCTCAAGGCCAAGGTACCTGCTTCGGACATCGTCGCGCTGGTGCGCAACACCGCCAAGGCCGCCGACCTGGGCGTGAGCGCCCGCGAGGCCGACTACAGCCGCCCGGACACCTTGCCGGCCGCGCTGGCCGGCGTCGACACCTTGCTGCTGATCTCCTCGTCCGAGGTCGGCCAGCGTGCCGCCCAGCACCGCGCCGTGATCGACGCGGCAAAGTCCGCAGGCGTGCGGCGCATCGTCTACACCAGCCTGCTGCGCGCCGACACGTCGACGCTGAGCCTGGCTGCCGAACACGTCGAGACCGAGGCCATGCTGCGCGATTCGGGCATCGCCCACACGCTGCTGCGCAACAGCTGGTACATCGAGAACCACACCGTCTCGGCCAAGGGCGCGGTCGAGGCTGGCGCCTTCATCGGCAGTGCCGGCGCGGGCCGCATCTCCGGCGCGACCCGGGCCGACTACGCCGCCGCTGCCGTCGCCGTGCTGACCAGCGCGGGCCACGAGGGCAAGACCTACGAGCTGGCCGGCGACGTGGCCTACACGCTGTCGGACCTGGCCGCCGAAATCTCGACACAGTCCGGCAAGGCGATCCCCTACAAGGACCTGCCGCAGGCCGACTACGCCGCCGCACTGGCCAGCTTCGGCCTGCCGGGCTGGCTGGCCGGTGCGCTGGCCGAGTGGGACTTCGAGATCAGCAAGGGCGTGCTGTTCGACGACGGCCACGCGCTGTCGCGCCTGATCGGCCGCCCGACCACCCCGCTGGCCACCGCCGTGACGCAGGCGCTGCGCTGAGTCAGGCCGCCCTGAGCGGGCGGCTGGCAGGCGGGCAGTCTGGCGATCATTCCAATGATCGTTAGACTGTCTGCATGAGAGACATCAAGGATCACCTCTACGCCCAGGTCGCCCGCATCGGCAAGGCGCTGGCCAGCCCGAAGCGGCTGGAGCTGGTCGAGCTGCTGTGCCAGGGCGAGAAGACGGTCGAGCAGCTGGCCGCGCAGTCGGCCGTCAGCGTCAAGCTGGCCAGCGCCCACCTCAAGGAACTGCGCCTGGCCCGGCTGGTCGACAGCCGCAAGGACGGCAAATACGTGCTCTACCGGCTGGCCGCCACCGATGTGGCGGACCTCTGGGTGGCCTTGCGGTCCCAGGCCGAGGCCCGGCTGGTCGAGCTGCAGGTCGCGCTGGCCCACCTGGTCGAACACGGCGACGAGCTGCAGGGCATGGACCGGCGCGCCATCCTGAGGGCGGCTGAATCGGGCGACGTGCTGGTGCTGGACGTGCGTCCGGAGGACGAGTACCACGCCGCCCACCTGCCCCATGCCCGCTCGCTGCCGCTGGACCAGCTGCGCGCCCGTCTGGCCGAGTTGCCGGCCGGGGTGCCGGTGGTGGCCTATTGCCGCGGCCCCTTCTGCCTGATGGCGCACGACGCCGTCGCGCTGCTGCGCGCCCGGGGCCACGAGGCCTATCACCTGAGCGAGGGCGTGGCCGAGTGGCGCGCCAGCGGCCTGGCGCTGGAAGTCGCTGCATGACACCGGGCGCCGCGCCGCACCGGGCACGTCGCCACGGCATCGGCGCCAACCGGGCCCAGTTCGCGCACCAGCTGCTGCAGGTGCTGCTGGTCGGCATGACGATCGGGATGATGCGCAACGTCGTGCCGGCGCTGGCCGAGTCCGAGTTCGGTGTGCCGCGCGGCGCGATGCTGCTGCTGGTGGCCTTCGTGGTCGCCTTCGGCGCCGTCAAGGGCGTGATGAACCTGGTGGCTGGTCGGCTGGCCGATCGCCACGGCCGCCGCCGTGTCCTGCTGGCCGGCTGGCTGGCGGCCTTGCCCATCCCCTGGATGCTGGCCTACGGCACGAGCTGGAACTGGGTTGTGGCTGCCACGCTGCTGTTGGGCCTCCAGCAGGGTCTGACCTGGTCGATGACGCAGACCGCCGCACTCGACCTGACCCGCCCGGACGAGCGTGGCCGTGTGATCGGCCTGAACGAGTTCGCCGGCTACCTGGGCGTGGCGCTGGCCGGCGTCGCCACGGGTTATCTGGCCACCTGGCTGGGGCCGCGCGCGAGCCTGCTGACCTTTGGCGTCGGCGTGACCGGGCTGGCCACGCTGCTGGCTGCGTTCGCGGTGCGCGAGACCCTGCCGTGGGTTGTCGACACGACACACCAGCCGACGCTGTCAACCCGCGAGGTTTTCCTGCAGACGAGTTGGCGCGACCGCCGGTTGGCCGCGCTGTGCCAGGCCGGCCTGGTCGAGAAATTCGTCGATGCGCTGGTCTGGATCGTGTGGCCCGTCTGGCTGCACCGGCAAGGCGTCGACCTGCCGGGCATCGGCTGGATCGTCGGCGCCTATGGCCTCAGCTGGGGCGTGGCGCAATGGCTGACCGGCCGCCTGTCGGACCGGCTGGGCCGGCACCGCCTCAACGTCGGCGGCATGTGGCTGTGCGGCCTGGGCGTCGCGCTGATGCCGCTGGGTGCAGGCCCGCTGGGCTGGATCGCGGCGGCCACGCTGACCGGCCTGGGCATGGCCATGCTCTACCCCAACCTCAGCGCGGCGGTGGCCGATCTGGCGGCGCCGGCCTGGCGCGCCTCGGCCATCGGCATCTACCGCTGCTGGCGCGACCTCGGCTACGGCCTGGGCGCCCTCGGCCTGGGCGTGGCGGCCAGCCTCGGCGGCGATCTCGAAAGCGCCTTTGTCTTTGTGGCCGCCTCGATGGCCGCATCGGCCCTGGTGCTGCAGCGCTGGGGCGAGGAATCCCACCCGCAGCTTCGTCCCCGATCCACCGGACACCCTGGAGACCCATCGTGAGCACACCCCGCACCCACAACCTCACCCACCCTCGGACCCGGTCCCGGCTTCGTCACGCCCTGATCCTGGCCGTCGTCGCCAGCGTGACGGGCCTGGCCACGCCCCTGGCGGCGCAAGCCCAGCTCAGTCCGGCGGCGGCCGAATCGCTCGCGTCCTACTTCGACTTCATCGACGCCAACGGCGGCACGCTGATGGCCGAGCAGATCCCTGCCGAGGACTACCGCCGCCTGCACGTGCTGGACGTGCGCGACGCCAGCCAGTACGCCGTCAGCCACATCCCGGGCGCGGTCAACATCGAATGGCGCCAGGTCTTCGCCGAACGCGCCCGCCTGCCCAAGGACCGGACGGTGCTCGTCTACTGCAACACCAGCTCGTTCGCCGCCCAGGTCGCGATGGCCCTGCGCATGGACGGCATGGAGAACGTGCGCGTGCTGCGCGGCGGCTACACCGAGTGGAAGGCGCGCGGCGGCATGGACGCCCACGCGCGGGCGTCCCAAGCACGCTGAGCGCGGTGCGGGCCGCGACACCACGGTCAGCCGGCGTCCACTTCATCACGATCCCGGCGCGGCCTTGCCCGCCTGCTTGAGCACGGTCAAGCCGCCCCTGGACGCGGCGACGGCGCTGCCTAGACTGGCGTCCATGGTGTCCCGATCCAAACCCTTGCGCAGCCCGGCGTGGCGGCGTCTGGCCGTCCACATCGCCTGGTGGGCGGTGCTGGCGCTGGCGCTGCTGCCCACGCTGGTGCGCACGGTGGCGCACACGGGGGCCTTGACCCAGGCGGGGCAGGTCCTGCCGATGGACCTGTGCGGGAGCCTGCGTGTGGCGGGTGCAGCGGGTGCAGCAGGTGCAGCGGTCGCTGCCCCGTCGCCCGCTGACACGCCGGCCGAAGGTGCCGCACACGCCACGCTGGATGCCTGTGCGATCTGCGTGCTGGCCGCCAGCGTCGCTGCCGTGCCGGTGCCGACCGAGGCCAGCCGTGCCGCGCCGGCGCCCCTGGCATCGGACCCCTTGCCGGCGCTGACACCGGCACGCCCTGTGTCACGCCTCGCCGCGTCGATCGCCCGACCACGCGGACCACCCCTGCGCGCCTGATCCCGCCCCGGTGAGGCGGACGCTCGCCGTCCGTCCTGTTCCCGCCTTGGGCGTGTTGCCGTCGTCGACGACGAGCCCGCCCGATCAGGAGTTCCCCATGAAGACGCTCGACCGCGACCGGCCGCTCAGCCATCGCCAACGGATGACGCTGTTCGTCGCCGCCCATCTGAGCCTGCCCATCCTGGCCTATGGCACGGCGCTCGCCATCGGCCACGGCCACGACATGCCGCCGGTGCCGGCCGGGACGCGCCAGGTGTCCACCGGGCAGACCGAACGGTCGATGCCCGACGTGGCACTTACCGTCGCCGCAGCCGATCGCGGCAGCGATGCCGCACCGGCGGGCCTGGATCAAGCCAAGCCCTGGCGCATCGACACCAGCGGCCGCATCAGCTGGCAGGTGCCCTGACCCCCCTGACCCCGTTCCCCTTCGTCGATGAATGATCGACACCCCCCGTTGGACCCGGCCCCCTGCCGGGTCTTTTTTTTGCCGCCTCAGGCCGGGTCCATGCCGTGGCGCCGCTTGTCAGCGGCGCTGTCCGGCGAGGCGAGGAAGGTCAGCAAGGCGCGTGCGGCGTCGGCCTGGGTGGAACGTGTCGAGAGGGCGGCCGCGAAGGTGGTGACGATCTGGATCTCGCTGGGCAGGGCGCCCAGCACGGTGATGCCGGGCAGGGACATCAGCTCGCTGAGTTGCTGGAAGCCCAGCTCGACCTCGCCGCTGGCGACCAGCGAGCCCACCGGCACGCCGGGCGGCGGGGTGACGATGCGTGCGGCCAGCGATTCGGCCAGGCCCCAGCGCTCGAACAGCTGGGCCAGTTGCACGCCGCTCGGTCCGGTCGAATAGCCGATGGTGCGGGCAGCGGCCACCGCCGCGCGCACCGCTGCCTCGCTGCTCAGGTCCGGCTGCGGCGCGCCTTCACGCACGGCCACCGCCACGCCGGAATGCACCAGGTCGACCCGCGGCCCGGCCACGTGGCCATCGGCGATCAGGCCGTCGATGGCGTTGGACGCCAGCGCGACCAGGTCGAAGACCTCGCCCGCGCGCACCCGCTTGGCGGCGTCGACGCCACCCACCGCGACGCTCGTGACCATGTGGCCGGTTTCGCGTTCGAAGCGCGCCACCAGGTCGGCCAGCAAGGCCCGTGTGGCCATGGACGAGATCATCGTGAGGCTGGCGGTAGCGGCGGTCGAAGCGGTCATGGCGATGCGGTCTGCAAGGTTGTCGATCGGCCGATTATCCCGATGCCATCGGCCCTTCAGGCGATCGACGCGGTGCCGGGCACGTCGATCAGCCAGGTCGGCCGGTGACCGTCGCGCTCGCCCTTGGTCGGGTAGCCGAGCGGGTTGGCGACGACCCGGCAGCGGCCGGTCGAGCCGTCCGGGCGCGAGCCTTCGGCGACGAAGTCAATGGCGCAGTGCAGGTGGCCGTGCAGCCAGAGATCGGCTTGCGGCAGCAGCGCGTCCAGCGCGTTGCAGAAGCCGGCCGTGCCCGGTACCAGGCCGTAGCGCGGATCGGCGCAGCGCAGGCTGGGCGCGAAGTGGGTGACGACGACGGTGGGCTCGCCGTCCGGTCGCGGCGCGGCCAGGGCCTCGCGCAACCAGGTCTGGTCGGCCAGACCCAGTTCCCGCAGGGCGAGCGCCAGCATCGGCGTGCCGTCGGCGTCGCGGGTGGTGTGGCGACGCAGCCAGAAGTCGGCCGCCCGCAGCGCCTTGTCGCGCTGCTTGGCCTGCCGCACCGCCAGACTGTGCGCGGCGCCGGCCGCACCGCGCAGGTGAGCGCCCTTGGGCGGCGGCGCCGCCGCTTCCGCCGCCGCCAGGGCCTCGAAGTCGGTCCACAGCGTGCAGCCGATGAAGCGCACGCCATCGAGCACCAGCACCTCGCGGTCCAGCCAGATCAGCCCCAGCTCGTTGCACAGGCGGCGCAGGCGCGCGCGGGTCTCGATCAGCGGCAGCTCGTCGTATTCATGGTTGCCCGGCAGGTAGATCACCCGCCGCCACGGCCCACCGCGCAGCGGCGAAAACCGCGCCAGCCCGAAGTCGTCGCCGTCCAGCTTCGAGCCCGTCTGGTAGGACCCCACATCGCCCGCCAGCACCAGCACATCAGCCCCCGGCGCATGCGGCGGCTGGTAGCCAGGATCGGATTCGAGGTGCAGGTCGGAGAGGAGCTGGAGGCGCAAGGCGTGGCTTTCAGTCAGATGGGCCCGGCAAGCCTAGCTCAGCCCTTGAATCGGCCCGCCGTCGTCACCCCTGGAGATGCAGCCCGGTAGGTCGGACACCCCGTGTCCGACGGGCTGGTGCCGATGGGCCTGTTCACCAACAACCCCGTTGAACGCGCCCATCGGACGGCCTTGGGCACCTTCGGCCGAAAGCCCCAACGCGTCTGCGGCCGCGAGCCTGTCGGACACGGGGTGTCCGACCTACCGGGTGGTGTGGACGCGGTGGCCGGTGCGTGTTGCCGTTGGACCCGGGGTGCCCGATCGACCGGGCGGTGTGAATGCGGCGATCGGTGCGTGTTGCTGGGTCGGCAACGGTGGGCCACCGATGTCATGTTCGATGGGACATGCGCCGTGTTCATCGAGGCCGCCAGGCCTTGGATCGAGCCGTCACCTTCACCCGTCTGAGACGCCGCCATGGTCGGACGGCGACACCGCCCCGATCGGACACACCGCCCGGTAGGTCGGACACCCCGTGTCCGACGGGCTGGTGCCGATGGGCCTGTTCACCAACAACCCCGTTTGAACGCGCCCATCAGATGGCCTTGGGCACCTTCGGCCGAAAGCCCCAACGCGGCTGCGGCCACGAGCCCGTCGGACACGGGGTGTCCGACCTACCGGGTGGTGTGGACGCGGCGGCCGGTGCGCGTTGCCGTCGGACCCGGGGTGTCCGACCTTCCGGTTGGCGTGAACGCTGCGGCCGGTGCGTGTTGCCGTCGGACCCGGGGTGCCCGATCGACCGGGCGGTGTGAACCCGGCGACCAGCACGCCTTGCTCAGCCCGGCAGGCCCGGGGCGCCTGGCAAGAACACCGTCACCCGCAGGCCGCCCAGTGGGCTGGTGGACAGTGTCAGTTCGCCGCCGTACAGGGCGACCGATTCGCGCACGATGGCCAGGCCCAGGCCGTGGCCGGGGACTTGTTCGTCGGCGCGCACGCCGCGTTGCAGGACGGCCTCGCGCTGGGCGGCGTCCAGGCCGGGGCCGTCGTCGTCGACCTGCAGGCGCAGCCGCCCGGACGTGTCCCAGGCGGCGTCGATGACGACCCGCTGGCGGGCCCACTTGCAGGCGTTGTCGATCAGGTTGCCGAGCAGCTCCTGCAGGTCCTGCGGTTCGCCCAGGAAGGCCAACTCGGGCGGGTCGGCGTCCCAGTCGATGCGCAGCTCGCGGGCCTGATGGACACGCGCCATGACCCGGACCAGGCCATCGACCTGCGGCGCGACCGGCGTGCGCAGCCCGCTGCCACCGGCCAGCGCGGCGCTGCGGGCGCGGGCGAGGTGCCAGTCGACCTGACGGCGGGCGGTGTCGACCTGTTCGGCGACATGGCGGGCCAGCTCGCCGAGCGGGCCGTCGGCGGCCGCATGCGGCGCAGCCTGGTTGGCCAGAACGGCCAGCGGCGTCTTGACCGCATGGGCGAGGTTGCCGGCCTGGCTGCGGGCCCGGGCGATCCATTGCGACTGCCGTTCGAGCACCTGGTTGAAGTCGTCGATCAGCGGCTGGACCTCGGCCGGAAACGCCGCGCCAGCGTCGGGTGCGACCAGGCGTTGCTGGCGGCCGTCGCGCAGCTCGGCCAGTGCGCGCTGCAGGCCGCGCAAGGGCGCCAGGCCCAGCCGCACCTGGGCCAGCGCCGCCAGCATCAGCAGCAGGCCGAGCAGCGCCAGCGAGGCCGCCAGGCTGCCGATGAAGGGCCGGGTGGCGGCGTCGACCTCGGCTGCGTCGACCGCCACGATCAGGCGCCAGTGCGGCGTTGTGGCCAGCGTCGATGTGATCGGGTCCGGCCGGTCGACGTCCTCGTTGACCGGCACCGCATCGGGCGGCACGACCACCCGTTCGAGCACGATCAGCGCCGGCTCGAACGGGCCGGCGACGCGGTGCGCATGCAGCTCGCCCGGCGCGGGCGTGTCATCGGGCAAGGTCAGGGCGCTGTCCCACAGCGAGCGCGAGCGCGCCGCGCCGCGCCGCTCGGCCGTGTCGACCTGCCAGTACAGGCCGCTGGACGGACGCCGCCAGCGCGGGTCGAGCAGCGCACTGGCGTCGACCTGCGGGCTGCCGTCGGGGCTGCGTTCGACATGGCCGGTCAGCTGGTCGAGGTGCAGGCGCAGCATGGCCTCGGTCTGGCGTTCGACATGGCGGGCGAACAGCGCCGACAGGCCCCAGCCGGCCAGCAGCAAGGCGACACAGATGCCGGCCAGCGTCAGCGCCAGCAGGCGGGCGCGCAGCGAATCGCGCAAACGTCCGATGACCGACAGGCCCGTGTTCATCGGCCTTCCGGCGCGCCTTCAAGCCGGTAGCCGAGGCCGCGCACGGTCTCGATCAGGCCGGGCGGCAGCTTCTTGCGCAGCCGGCCGATGAAGACCTCGATGGTGTTGGAGTCGCGGTCGCTGTCCTGCGCGTAGAGGTGCTCGGTCAGCTCGGTGCGCGAGACCACCTGGCCGGCCCGGTGCATCAGGTAGGCCAGCAGCTTGTACTCGTGGCTGGTCAGCGTGACCGGCATGCCATCGATGGTGACCCGGCCGCTGCGGGTGTCCAGCGCGACGGGACCGCTGTGCAGCGTCGGGCTGGCCAGCCCGTTGGCGCGGCGGATCAGGGCCCGCACGCGGGCCAGCAGCTCTTCCATGTGGAAGGGCTTGGCGAGGTAGTCGTCGGCCCCGGCGTCGATGCCGGCGACCTTGTCGTGCCAGTGGTCACGCGCGGTCAGGATCAGCACCGGCAGCGTGCGAGCGGCGCTGCGCCAGCGCCTCAGCACGCTCAGGCCGTCGATCAGCGGCAGGCCTAGGTCCAGCACGGCGGCGTCGTAGGTCTCGACCTCGCCCAGGTGCTGGCCCTCGCGGCCATCGGCGGCGTGGTCGACCGTGTAGCCGGCCTCGGCCAGTGCGGCGCGCAGCTGCTGCGCCAGCGCGGCGTCGTCTTCGACCAGCAGGATCTTCATCGTTCGGGACTCGTGGTTGGGAGGGCGCGATCGATCTTGCCGCAGCGCCGCTCAACGGTCTTTTGCATGGCGCAAGGGTTCGGCGGTGCGGGCATCCAGCCTGACCTTGGTGACGCGGCCGTCGGCCTGCAGGAGCTTGATCTCGTAGTGCCAGCGGCCGCGGCGCTCCTCCAGCTCGACCTCCAACACCTGCGGCGCGGCCTGGCCGGCTGGCTGCTGGCGCTCCAGCGCCTCCAGCACCTTGCGCAGCGGCAGCACCTGACCGCTGGCCACGGCGGCGCGGGCGCGGTCATGGTCGTCATCGGCGCGGGCCGGCGGGGCGAGGCCGGTCAGGCACAGGGCGACGGCCAGGACGCCAAGGGCCGCAACAGTCGGGCGGTGGCAAAAGGGCAGGTGGCAGAAGGGCAGGTGGCAAGGCATGGGGCACCGATGCTGCGCAAGGGGCGATGAATCTCGCATGAATGCGGCCTTCAGGGTGGGTACAGCGGGGGTTCTCGAAGATGCCGTCCATCCCCTCATGCAGCCTGACCCAGGAGTCCCGACATGCAGATCTCCCGCACCCTTGCCCGCACCGGCCAGGTCTGGCTCGCCAGCCTGTGCCTGAGCGCCGGCCTGGTCGCCCCGGCCCTTGCCGGCGACACGACGCCCGCCGCTGAGCTGGCCCGCTGGAACCAGGCCGCCGGCACGCCCGGACAGGCCGGCCGCGGTGAGGCTTTCTTCAACGCCACGCACGGCGGCGAGTGGTCCTGCGCCAGCTGCCACGGCAAGCCGCCGACGGCCACCGGCAAGCACGCCAGCACCGGCAAGGCGATCCAGCCGCTCGCCCCGGCAAAGAACGCCGAGCGCTTCACCGACGTCGCCAAGTCCGACAAGTGGTTCAAGCGCAACTGCAAGGACGTGCTCTCGCGCGAGTGCACCGCCGCCGAGAAGGCCGACGTGATGGCCTACCTGGTCAGCCTGAAGTGAAACGGAGCCCCGCCATGACCCACCCAGACCGCCTGAGCATCCGCCGCACACGGCTCACATCGGCCACCTTGCTGACGGCGCTGACAGCGGCCGGCTGGTTGGCCTTCGCCACGCCGGCTCTGGCCGACGGCAACCTGCTGCCGCGCACGCCGCTGAAGGCCTATGACGCCGAGTGCACGGCCTGCCACATCGCCTTCCCGCCGGCGCTGCTGCCGGCCGGGTCCTGGACCCGGCTGATGGGCCGGCTCGACAACCACTACGGCAGCGACGCCGGGCTCGACCCCAAGACCACCGCCGAGATCAGCGCCTGGCTGCAACGCGAAGCCGGCACCGGCAAGCGCGCCCGCAGCGAACCGCCGGAGGACCGCATCACGCGCGCGGCCTGGTTCGAGCGCAAGCACGACGAGATCCGTGCCGACATCTGGAAACGCGCCTCGATCAAGAGCCCGGCCAACTGCGCCGCCTGCCACCAAGGTGCCGAACGCGGCGACTACGACGAAGACTCGGTGCGCATCCCGCGCTGAGCACGTCCGCATCGTCCACAGGACCCACAGGACATCCACGCCCCATGAACACCACCGCACACCCCGCCGACCTCGGCCGCGCCGCCGCGCCCGCCGCCGCGCCTGCCGGCACCCGCACGCTGCGCCAGCGCCTGGTCACCGATGCGCCGACGCGCATGTTCCACGCCCTGTTCGCGCTCAGCTTCCTGGGTGCCTACCTGACCTCCGAGGGCGAGAAGCTGCGCGCCCTGCACGTCACGCTCGGCTACACGATGGCCGGCCTGCTGGTCGCCCGCGTGCTGTGGGGCCTGTTCGGCCCGCGCCACGCACGGCTCGCGCCGATGGTGCGCAAGCTCGCGGGCGTGCGTGGCTGGTTCGACCAGGCACGGCGCCATGCCCGCCCGGACCAGGTCCCGCGCAGCCACTGGGCGCTCGGCGCCAGCCTGGCAATGTCGGCCGCGCTGCTGGCGCTGATGGCCTTCGTCGTGCCGCTGACGGCCAGCGGCTGGTCGGTCTACAACGACGTCGGCGGCGAGTGGCTGGAGGGCGTGCACGAGTTCTTCGGCAACGGCCTGCTGCTGCTGGTGCTGGCGCACCTGGGCCTGCTCGCGCTGGGCATCTGGCTGCGCCGCCGCAACCTGGCCATGCCGATGCTGAGCGGTCGTCAGGAAGGCGCTGGCCCGGATCTGGTCAAGCGCCCGCTGCGCGGTGTCGCGGCGCTGGTGTTGGTCGCCGTGCTGGCCTGGTGGACCTGGGCCTGGCTGGACTCGCCCAAGGGCCTGATCCCGCCGGGCGCGATCACGCAGCTGCTGCAGGACGGCGGCTCGCACGATGAGGACGACTGACGACTGACGCCGGACGTTCCGGCCATCAGATCGTCAGGCTCATCGCGTGAGCCTGTCACCGCAGCCCGCAACCGCTTCGGGTTCGACCGGCATCGGCAGGCGCCGCGCCGCCGGGTCGTCGAGCGTGCGCAGGAAGGCGATCACGTCGGCGCGCTGGGCGGCGTTCCAGCCCAAGGGGCGCAGCAGCTCGCTGCCATCGGCGTGCAGGCGTTCGAGGTCCAGGTCGGCGTAGTGCCGCAGCATGTCGTCCAGGCTCGCGACCGAACCGTCGTGTGTGTAGGGCGGCGTGGCCGCGACATTGCGCAGCGAGGGGATGCGGAACTCGCCCAGATTGCGCGGCTGGGCCCGCAAGGCCCGGGTGGTGAGGGCCGGATCGGCAGCGGTGGCAGCGGCTGATCCGTTGGTCGGCGGGTGTTGCGCCCAGGGACCGGTCAAGGTGTAGGGACTGGCCCGCAGCGCGTCGATGCCGGCCTCGCGGCCACGGTCGACCACACCGGGCGCGCTGAAGTGCGGCCGGCCGATGTCGGCGAACTCGCCATGGCTCAAGCGCGGCCCGCCGTGGCACACGGTGCAGCCGCCCTCGCCGATGAACAGGCGCAGACCGCGCCGGGCAGCGGCCGGGTAAGCCGCCTCGGCCGGCCCATCGCCACGCAGTCGGGCATCGCGGAAATCGTCGAAGGCGGTGCGGCCGGACACCAGCGTCGCCAGCCAGGCGCCCATGGCCTGCGCCACCTGCACCAGCGTGCGCTCGGCCGCAGCGGGCGTGCCGGCATCCGGCGGCGTGCCGAACACCGCGCGGTGGCGGCAGGCCAGCTCGGCATCGGCGGCGATCTGCTTGGCGACATGGGTGGGCGTGGCGGCCATCTCGCGCGCATCGAGCAAGGGCCGTATGGCCTGCGACCAGAGGCTGTCGGCCGCGCCGTCCCAGCCCTGCCAGCGCTGCAGGCCGGCATTCCACAAGGACGGCGCATGGCGCGCCAGCACGACCCGGCCGACCGAGCGCGGCAGTCCGTCGGCCAGCGCCTGCGCGGGCTGGTGGCAGTCGATGCAGGCCAGCGAGCCATCGCCCGACAGGCGCCGGTCGGCGAACAGGCGACGGCCCAGCGCGATCGCGTCGGGCCGGCCGGACACCGGGTTGCCGGCATCGCGCGGCGTGGCGGGTGGCCAGGGTCCGAGCGTGCGCAAGGCGGCCAGCTCCAGCGCCGCCTCGGCGTCGGCCAGCTCCGCCCGGCTTGCTGCGGCGGCGAGGCCGGTCGACAGCGACAACGCCAGCGCCAGGGCCAGGGCCAGCGCGACGGCCAGGGTCGCCAGCGTCCCGCGCACCCGGCGGGCCTCAGTCGACATCGACCGACCGCACCAGGCGCTGCGGCGACTGGGCCGGCCCCAGGTCGAACAGCAGCCGCCAACGACCGGGCATGTGCAGCAGCAGGCCGTCGGCGCGGTAGCGGCCCGGGGCGGTCTGGCGCAGCTGGACGCGGTAGTTCAGGCCATGCCGATGCGCCGGCATGTCGGCCTCGACCTGCAGCAGCGCAGCCGCCGTGCCGCACAGCTCGATGTCCAGGCCGAAGGGCTCGCCCACCGGCAGCGGCCAGACCGTCGGCGCATGGGCCAGCTGCAGGCCGTTGGCCGCGATCACCGCCCGGCCGGGCTGCGGCAGCGTGTCGCCGCAGGCGGCCCGCGCCGGCAGGGCCGTCACCCCCAGCAAGACCCCCAGCCAGACCCCCAGCCTGACCGCCCACCCTGGTGTCGATCGTGGCGGCGTCATGCCACCCCGCGCAGCAGCGACTCGGCGTTGCGCCAGCCGATCGCCTCGGCCTGGGCCGGCCGCAGCGACGCCAGCCAGCGGCGCGAACGCTCGGCGTGGTCGCCGATGACGTGCCAGCGTTCAGGCGTGAAGGTGTCGGTGCCGATGACGAAGCGGGTGCTGAACTCGTCGAAGGCCTCGCGCCAGGCCGGCTCGATGCGATCGCCGTCGGCATGGTCGCCACGGAAGGCCAGGTCACACCACAGGCGCGGATGGCGTCGCAGCATCGCGCGCACCGATTCGGGCCGCTCGAAGCCGGAATGGGCCCACAGCACGCGCGCCTCGGGCCACAGGGCGAACAGGCGCTCGACCGCGTCGATGTCCGAATGCGCATGCAGGATCAGGCCGTGCTCGCGCGCCAGCGCGACCAGCCGGCGCGGCACCGGCAGCGCGGCTTCCTCGCCATAGAGGTGGAACTCGCCCAGGCCAACGTAGCGATGGCGCGCCAGGCGTTGCTCGACGTAGTCGACGATCAGCGGCTCGCGCACCCAGGTGGCGACATCCGCCCGGGTCCGGTAGGGGCGCAGCTGCGGCACGATCAGGTCGGGCGCGGCGGCGGCCAGCAGCTGCGTGCCACGGTCGTCCGACGACGACACGAAGGCCCCGCGCAGCCCGGCGGCCCGCAACATTGCCACCGCCTGCTGCGGCGGCAGCAGCTCGACCGCGTCGTGGCTGTAGTGGATGTGGGCATCGAACAGCGGCATCGCGGCGCCGGCGGCACGGGCCGGGTGGGCGAGGAGGCCCAGCGGAGACAGCGCGGCCCCGGCCAGCAGGGCATGGAAGCGGCGGCGGGAAGTGGAGGCTGACATGGCGGACCTGTCTCGGTGATCACACAACACTGCACACAGCAGGGCGCCCGCAGCGGACGCGCGGTGATTGTGCGCAGCAGCGCCCGCCGCGTGCATCGGTGCGGCCACGAGCCCGCACGGCTGGCTGGAACAATTCGCCCTCACCCCGGCCCCTTGTGAACGAGACCCCCCATGCGCCCCTGGATCGCCCTTGCCCTGTCGACGCTGATCAACCTGTGCTGCTGGCCTGCCGCACACGCCGCAGAGCCGGTGCCGGCGGGCGAATCCGTGGCGGTCCTGCAAGGTCAGGCGGACCAGGGCGACCGCTCCGCCCGCACCCGCCTGGCCCGCCGCTACGAGACCGGCGAGGGCGTGCCGCAGGACGTGGGCAAGGCCGCCCAGCTCTACGAACAGGCGGCGCACCTGGGCGACCCCGATGCCCAGTTCGCGCTGGCGGCGATGTTCCGCGAGGGCCGTGGCGTCGAGCAGGACCGGCTGTTCAGCCTCGTCTGGCTGCGCAAGGCCGCCACCAATGGCCACCCGCAAGCCCGCGCCATGGTCGGCTTGCCGCCGCTCGTGCCGCCGCCCGTGCCACCCGCGCCGGCCGCAGCGGCCAGCCGCTGAAGCCGCTGAAGCCGCTGAAGCCCCACGTCCGGGCGCTCAGCCCGATCGGCCGGGCAACAGGGCGTCGATCGCCCGCAGGCCGGCCAGCGCGCCCATCGGCAAGCCCACGTCATCGGACAAGGCCACGGCCGACTCGCGCGGGTTGATCCGCACCAGCCGGCCGCCATGCCGGGTCACCACCCGCTGGCCGAAATGCCGCACCGACGGGATGTGCGTGCCCGCGCCCAGTTCCACCACCACCGGATGCCGCACGCCGGCCAGCCAGTCTTCCAGCCGCTCGGCCTGGGCCTCGAACTCGCGCTCGATCCACGCGCTGTCGCCAAACATCAGGATCGCCGGCCGCGCCAGCGCGCCGCAGTGCGGGCAAGTCGGCAAGGGTCCACGCCAGCGGCAAGCCGCCTCGTCGATGTCGGGCACCAGCCCGTCGGCCGACCAGGTCGCCAGCGAACAGGGGCGCGAGCACTGCAAGCGCCCGATCGCGCCGTGGCATTCATGGATCTGCGCCGGATCGACGCCCGCCCGCTGAAACTGCCCGTCGACGTTGCTGGTGTAGACAAACGCCCCGCCTGCCATCGCCGCCGCCCAACGCCGCAGGATCGCGAAGCCGTCATGCGGCACCGTGCGCCGATACAGCGCCAGCCGATGCCCGTAGAACCCCCAGGCCAGGGCCGGATCGCGCCGAAAGGTCTCCGGCGACGCCACCTCGGTGAATCGCAGGCCGCTTGCCCCCAGCGCCGGATACGCCCGCCAGAACCCACTGTCACCCCGGAAGTCCGGCAAGCCCGAATCGACCCCCATGCCCGCACCCGCCGCGATGACCAGGGCGTTTGCCTGAGCGATGAGGTCGGCGGCACGGGAGATGGACAGATCGGTCATGACAGGCGCTTCGGCAAGGAGGTGCTGGCGATGTTGTCATGCGAGGCGGCGGCGAGGAACCGGCCCCGGCAGACGCCAGACCGAGCGAGGTTGGCGGGGTGGGGTGGGCGGTGGGCGGTCCGGCGCGCGCGTTTTTTCTGGGTCGTCGATGTCGAAATCGACCCGGCCCGGGTGTCATCCCCATGAGCAGCGAGAAGAGGAGCCATTCCGGCGCCTCGTCGCTGTCTCCTTGAAGGAGCGACACATGACGGCATACACACTCGACCCGCGCGGCATTCGCGCGCCTGCCTGGCTTTGGGCCATGGCCGCCCTTGGCGTGCTGTGGAATCTGTACGGCATCTATCAGTTCGTGGGCACGCTCACACCGGAGGGCCGGTCGGCCATGGCGGCTGGCATGACGGCGGCGCAGGCGCAGATCTATTTTTCGCTGCCGGGCTGGATGACGGCTGGCTTTGCCGTCGGCGTCTTCGGGGGCTTGCTCGGGTCGATGGCTCTGCTCGTCCGCCCGGGCATGGCCCTGCCGGTCCTGGCCACGTCGCTGGCAGGCTATGTCGCGCTGTTTGCCGGCGACGTGCACTTCGGCGTCTTTGACGCCTTGCCGGGGCAGCTCGCGATCCTCGTGCTCGTCTTGGTTGTCGCCGCGGTCTTGTTCGCGACCGCTTGGGTGGCACGCGCGCGCGCCCTGCCCCGCTGAAACCACCATCCGATCCGCTACGCTTTTCAAATCACTGAGGACCGACACCATGCAATACATGCTGCTTTTGAACGAGACCGAGAGCGAATTCGCCAAGCGCAACGATCCGGAACTGGCCGCCGGCTACTGGGGCGGCTGGAACGCCTTCATCGGGGCGATGGCGCAGGCAGGCGTCATCGTCAAGGGCGACGGCCTGCAGGGGCCTCACATGGCCACCACCGTGCGCATCCGCGACGGCAAGCGCGTCGTGCAGGACGGCCCGTTTGCCGACACCAAGGAGCAACTCGGCGGCTATTTCGTCATCGAGGTGCCCGACCTCGACGCGGCGCTGGCGTGGGCGGCGCGGGCGCCTTCGGCCGCCAGCGCCTCGGTCGAGGTGCGGCCGGTGTTGCCGCCGATGGCGCCGCCCAGCGCGTGAGCGCACGACAGGCCGCCGAACAGGCGGCACGTCAGGCCTACGGCCGGCTGCTGGCCCTGCTGGTGGGCCGGTCGCGCGACATCGCAGCCTCCGAGGACGCGCTGTCGGAAGCCTTCCTCGCAGCGCTGCGGACCTGGCCCGACGATGGCGTGCCGGCCAATCCGCAAGCGTGGCTGCTGACGGCCGCGCGCAACAGCCTGCACAACATGCGCCGTCACCAGGGCGTGGTCGACGCCTCGGCGATCGATCTGGCCATCCTCCAGGACGAGGCCGAGCCGGAGGCGTCCGACCTGCCGGATGACCGGCTCAGGCTGTTGTTCGTCTGCGCCCATCCGGCCATCGACGCGGCTGTACGCACGCCGCTGATGCTGCAGACGGTCCTGGGGCTGGACGCCGGCCAGATCGCTGCGGCGTTCCTCGTCGCGCCGGCCACGATGGGTCAGCGGCTGGTGCGCGCCAAGGCCAAGATCCGCGATGCCGGCCTGCGCTTTGAACTGCCTGGCGCCGAAGACATGCCGGACCGGCTGGACGACGTGCTCGCCGCGATCTATGCCGCCTACGGCACCAGCTGGGACGCGGTGCCCGGTGCCGACACCGGACAGCAGGGCTTGATCGGCGAGGCGATCTTCTTGAGTCGCCTGCTGGTTGCCCTGCTGCCCGACCAGCCCGAAGCGCGAGGTCTGCTCGCGCTGATGCTGTACTGCGAAGCCCGTCGACCCGCTCGCCGGGCGGCCGACGGCGCCTTTGTGCCGCTCAAGCACCAGGACGCACGCCTGTGGCGCCGCGACCTGATCATCGAAGCCGAGGCGCATCTCACCACCGCTGCGCAACGCGGGGTCTTCGGCCGTTACCAGTGCGAAGCGGCCATCCAGTCGGTTCATGTGCAGACCCCGATCACGGGCCGCACGAACCACGAGGCGCTGGCCACCCTCTACCGCCTGCTCGCGCAGCACAGCCCGACCGTGGGCGTGTTCGTGGCCCAGGCTGCCGCCCTGCTTGAGGCAGGCGATGCGACCGGCGCGGGCTTGCTGCTCTCGCGCCTGGCGCCGGGTGATGTCTCGACCTATCAGCCCTACTGGGTCACGTTGGCGCGGGTGGCCGCCGCCACGGGCCAACATGCCGTCGCACAAGAGGCCCATGAACGCGCCGTCGGCTTGACGGAGGACCCGACGATCCGGGCCTACCTGCTCGCCAGCGTCCGTCCGGCGGATTGATCCCGGCATCGATCACGGCGCCCACGCCCGCATGACGGTTGCTGGCGACCGACACGGGGCGTCGCCGCCCGCATGCACGTGCAAGCTCACCGAAACGCGCCGTATCCATCGGCCCTTGGCCGCATCTGCCACCACAGGTGCATTCGAGAATCTGCCGCATGCATGGTTCTCGATTTCCTTTGGCCCGGACCGGGATGAGCGGGCGGGCGCGGCGCGTCCTGGAGTGGCTTGCGCGCGCTGCGGGGGTCGGGCTGGTCGGTGCGGTGGTGTCGGTGCAGGCGGCGCCGGTCATGCCTGTTGCCGCCGTCACCGACACCCCGGACACGCCGTCCCGCCTGTTCCGGGGTGAAGGCCTGGTCGTGCTCGACTACCAGAGCATCCACGTGCCCGGTGACGCGCCGATCGATCTGGGCGGCTTTCATGTCTTGAACCGGGTCAGCGAGCGGGTCTACCTGGGCATGGGGGCCTATGCGCCGCTGTTCAAGGGCGAATACGGCGGTTTCATGGCCTTTGACGTGGGCGTGCACCTGCAGCAGCCGCTGACGCAGCGGCTGTTTGCCACGGCCGGGCTGGCGGCGGGCGGTGGGGGCGGTGGGCGCAGTGCCGGGCACAGCCGCTTCCTGTCGGGCACTGGCGGCTATGTGAAGGGGCATGTCGGGCTCGGCTATGCCTTCCCGCAGGTGTCGGTCGGCCTGAACCTGGCGCAGATGCGCTTCAAGGATGCGGCGATCGACGACCGCTATGCCAACGTCTTCGTACAGTGGCCGTTTGCCTTTCTGGCCGGGCCTTATGACGCCCACGGCGAGGCGCTGACGCCGCTGGAGGCGCGGCTGTCGGCCGGGCAGGCCCGCGAGAACATGCTGACGCTGTCGCTGGAGCAGTACCGGCAGCGCGATCCGCAGGGCTCGTTCAAGGGCACGCTGGGCACGGCGGACCTGCAGTACGCCCATTTCTTCGACCGCGACACCTACTGGTTCGCCGCGCTGGGTGTGGGCCATCGCGGCCGGCCGCTCTACAACCAGCTGCTGGGTGGACTGGGCCAGCGCGTCTGGCTGTCGCCGCGCACCAGCCTGTCTGCGCAACTGGGTGTCGGCTCGGGCGGGTATGCGCCCGATGTCATCGACACCGGCGCGGGCTTGCTGCTCTACCCGAAGGCAGCGGCCGAATATGCGCTCAGCCCGGACCTGGGTCTGGCGCTGTCGGCCGGCTACCTGACGGCACCGCGTGGCAGCTCGCGCAACCTGGCCTACGGGCTGGCGCTGAACTACCACGTCCGGCCGGCCGGACGGGCGGGCGATGCAGCGCCGGTCTTCCGGGCGTCGCGCTTCAGCCTGTTCCAGCAGACCGGGACGAACGTGCGCTACGGCGGCATCGACCGCGACCCGCTGCAGATGCTGGCCGCGCAGCTCGACACCCAGCTCAGCGAGCGCTGGTTCCTGCCGCTGCAGGCCAGCGTGGCGTGGAACGCCTACCTGACCTATCCCGGCTATGGCGAGTTGCTGGCGGGCATCGGCCTGCAGAACCGGCATGAGCCGGGCGAGCGGGTGCAGGTCTACGGTCAGCTGCTGGCCGGCACCAACCCGCACGGTCCGGCCTACAAGGCCGGCGCCGGCCTGCATGTGGACATCGGCGCGCCCTGGTCGCTGCACCTGTCGGCCGGACGCATCCACGCCCGTCACAGCGACGGCCGGCGCTTCCAGGCCGACAGCCTGGGCCTCGGCCTGGGCTACCGCTTCTCGACGCCCGGGCGCTGAGGCGGCGCAGCGGCGAGGGCCGCATCGGGGTCGACATCGACATCGACATCGACCTTGGCCTCGAACAGGCCCGCCCCATCCCACGGCTGACCGGACGTGGCCTGAGCGGCGGTGCGCACCCGCTCGCCGACCTCGGCCGGCAGTCCCGCCAGCACCCTCGGGAAGGCGCGGCAGTACGTCATCGCGACACCCGCCATGCCGGCGAGCTGGGCGTAACGGATCCAGCGCCCCGGCGGCACGGCGCGGGCCACGGCCAGCACGCGCGCTCGCCAGTCGTCGCTGAACAGGTCCGCATCGGCCGGCAGGGCCGATCCGACCGGCAGGACCCGGTCGCCTGGGTGCATCGTCCCGCCGCGCAGCACGCGGGCCAGCATGCCGCGATGGCGGCCGATCACCGCAGACAGACCCGGCCGGTGCCGGTCCAGCCGCCCGCAGGGTTCGCAGGCGAAGGTCAGCCAGAGCAGCACCTCGTCGCCGACCTGCAGCAGCTCACCGGCGCGCCAGTCGTCGGTGCGGCCGGCCACCCGCAGGCTCTCGCCCAGCACGCCGTCGGCCAGCCCGAAGCGCTGGTAGGCCTCGTCCCCGGCGATCAGCACCTGGCGCGGCGAGTGCGCGCCGGCGTGGCGATCGGCGGCGATGCCGAGGCCGCTGAGGGCACGGACGCTGGCAAGGGGCCGCGTCAGGGTGGTGTTCACAGGCCCGGCCTCACGGTCACCCTCGGCCGGGGTTCCGGTTGGTAGGGCTGCTCCCACCAGATCTGGGCCGTCTGGCGTTCGACGGCGCTGAGGCTGTCGAGCAGGGTGGCGAGGGCGGCGCGCTGCTCGTCGGCGAGCGGGGCGTCGTGGGGATCGTGGGGGTTGCGGGGGTTGCGGGAGTTTCGGAATGGGCTGGTGTGCCGGGCGGACTCGATCTGTTCGGCCAGTGGCGGGCTGTGCGGGGCGGATTCGGCCGCTTCGGTCAGGCCGGCCAGGCGCTGGCGCAGGCCGTCGGCGATCAGGTTCCAGCGGATCCAGCGGTGTTCGGACCAGCCCGGCGAGGGCTGGCCGTCGGTGCGTGGCAGGAAGGCGTCGAGCAGCAGCCCGGCGGCGCAGCGGCCGTAGGTCTGGCCCAGGCGCTGGATCTCGTCGCCACTGACACGCAGGTCCAGCTCGCCCTCGCCGCGCGCCAGCGAGATGCGCACGACCCGTTCGCGCACCCCGGGCATGCCGGTGAGGGTGTAGTCCTGCCAGCGGCGCGCGGTGTTGAGCACCTGGGCGATGAAGGCGAAGACCGCCGCCAGCACGCCGCGTTCGGGCAGGTCCTGGCAATGGCTTTCGGCGCCTTCGCGGTGGCTGCGGGGCATCCAGACGTAGCCCTTTTGCTGGGTCACCGGACTCTGGATCATGGTCGCGTGCGGCGGCACCTGGCTGCCCAGGTCGGCGTCGTCGAGCAGGATGCCGAAGGTCGGCCAGCGCGGCACGGCGGCGTCGAACAGGTGGATGGGGAAGTTGGCGCAGATCCCGCCATCGGAGAAGCGCACCCGGCGCCAGCAGCGCTGGTCGAGGTCCAGGCGCCAGGCCGGCACGGTCGAGAAGATGCCGGGGAAGCTCAGGCTCAGCCGCGAGGCGACGACCAGCGGCATGCGCTCGCGCGGCATCTGCAGCAGCGTCAGGCGTGGACCGGCGGGCAGACCCGTGCAGACCGCTGCTGCGGCGCCCGGTTCGTAGGCCGCGCAGGTGTCGCGCAGCAGGTCGATGACGGCGCGCGGGAAATAGGCTTGCCACTCCTCCAGCGCGAAGTAGAGCGTGGCGCTGTCCTCGCCGTCGGCCAGCGGCAGCTCGTAGGGCCGGCCGTGGCTCAGGCAGGTGGTGACCATGCGCAGGTCGATCGATCGGCGGCGTGCGCCGGACGGATCGGCGGGCGGTGGCAGTTCGCCTTCGGGCGCCTCGGCCAGGTCGCGGAAGGTCATCGGCGTCTCGTCTGACAGGCGGCCGGCGGCCCATTGGATCGAGTCGTGCAGCCAGTCGGTCAGGCCCTTGCCGCTGTCGGGCTGACCCAGGCCGGTGCACAGGCCGAGGTGGTTGCCCAGCACGCCCTTGCGCAGGTCGCGGCAGAGCAGCGCGGCCAGCACGACCGCGCCGATCAGCAGGCTGCCGATCAGGCCCATGCCGGTCAGCGCGAAGGTGCGCGCCGTGGCCCAGCCACCGCCGCCGGCCAGCCATGCGCACAGGCCGGCGACGACGACCGCCAGCAGCAGCAGCGCGGTCAGGCCCAGCGCCAGCCCGTAGGAGCGCCACAGCTCGGGCAGCGCGGCGCGCACCCTTTGCACCCACGTCAGATCGGGCCGGGCGGTCGGGCTTGCGGCGAGGAACAGGCGCAGCAGCCGCACGCCGGCCGGGGTGTTGGGATGGAACAGCGACAGCAGCGTCGTCGGCGTCGCTTCCAGGTCCTGGGTGACCTCGTGGACCCGGCCGCGTGGGCGGGGCACGGCCTTGGCCAGCGTCTCGGGCACACGGGCCAGCACGTCGAAGCCGGCGTCCGAGCCAAGCCGGCGCTGGTATTCGGCGGCAGCGGCGATCGCAGCGGCGATCGCACCGACCGAGGTGCCGCCCAGGGCGTGAAAGCGGTAGTGCCGGGCCAGCTCGCAGACCGCTGTCGGGTAGAGCACGCCGCTGGTGACGCCGCCGGTCAGCACCAGGTCGCAGAAGCGGTCAGCCGGTGGCGGCTCGATGGGGGCGTTCATGGCCGGTCTCCGCAGATCGTGTCGAGCCCGAAGCGGGCCGGGTAGAGCAGGTAGAGCGTGCCGCGCGTGAGCACGCTCGGGCGGTCGAAGCGGGCCGACAGGACGCCGCCGTCGGGCAGCCAGATCTCCAACAGCGCGGCGGCGTTGTCGTGCTGCCCGATCAGCGGGTCACGGGCGGTGCCGACATGGTCCGTGCCCATCGGCACCTGCTGGGCCCAGGCGCCGAGCAGGTGCTCGAACTGGTCCTCGATGCTGGCGCAGAAGAACAGGCCGAGCAGGCCGACATCCGCCTCGCCGCGCCGGCCATAGGGCAGGCCGCGCCGCAGCACGACGCGGCGGCGCGGTGGCACGACCGGGTCGTCACGCGGGTTCATGCGGCGGATGTGCGAGCCATGGGCCGGACACGCGCGGTGCGCCGCGCCGTCGACGGGCGCGGCATGGGGCCGCTGCCATTCGGCGCGCGCGCCGTCCGGCTGGCGCGATGTGCCGGCGGGCGCGGGCAGTGGCTCGAACCAGCCATCGGCCGGCTGCATGGCCGATCCACCCGGCCAACGGCCACAGAACTGGGCCCGGATGTAGGCCTGCGCGACCGCCCCCGCATCCCGCGCCGCGAGGCCGGCGGCCAGGCGGCGGGCGTTCTCCGGAGCCAGTCCGGCGGCCATGGCACGCTGGAATCCGCCCAGGGCCGACAGCGCATTCGCCGCCTCGGCCACCTGGGCGTCGAAGGTGGCGACGTCCTGCCGCATCTTGCGCAGCACGCCGAAGCTGGCGCCGCGAAAGAAGTCGCTCGCCTCGGTCAGGCTGACATGCGGTTCCTCGCTGGGCGGCGGCGCTTGGCTGGCGTCCTGCCAGCGCAGGTCACGGAAGTCCCAGGGGTTGGCGCCGACCTCGTTGAGGTGGCCCAGCAGCAGCTCGCCCAGCGCGACCGGCTCGGGATGCCGGCCCAGGCCGCCCTGCGGGCTGCGGCGGTCGACAAAGACCGGTCGGGCGATGCCGTCGCGGTAGCCGAAATGCTCGACCGCCACGGCGCTGCGGCCCTGACCGTCCGGCTCGGGCAGGCGTTCACCCGCGAGGCAGGCGAGCGGCTCGAAGGCCAGCGCGTAGGCGGGCAGGCCTTCGACCCGCTGGCGCAGCGCCTCCACCTGGGCCGCCGTGGCGGCGTGCAGGCTGAGCACCAGGTCGACGCGCCGCGCCGGGTCGTCGCGGGCCCAGTCTTCCCAGCGCGAGGGCGCCGCCGGGCCACCGTCACCGACCCGCCAGGCGCGGGCGGCGGCCCCTTGCCGGAAGGCCTCGGAGCGTCCGGCCGCGCGCTCGACCCAGGCCGCTGGCAGGCCGAGGCGACGCAGTCCGGACAAGGTCAGCCCGATGTCGATGGCGCCGTCGCGCGTGGCCAGATCCACCCCGCCTGCCAGCGCCGAGGCGTGGTCACACAAGGGGCCTTGGGCATCGCGCAGGCCGCGCAGGTCGCGCAAGGCGTTGAGCACCCGGCGCGCCGGCCGGCCGGTCAGCGCGGGGCTGTCGTCATGGCCCTGCTCATCCCGGATGCGCAGCACCAGGTGCCGCACCGCATCGGCCCGGCGGTAGCCGCAGCCGGCCAGGCGCTGTGGCGCGTGGCGGTCGTCGAGGTTCATGTCGGTCTCCCAGGGTCTGCCGGCAGCGATCGGGCTCAGGCGGGCAGGCGGCGACGCCATTCGCGCTCGGCGCGCTGGATGTCGGTCACGCGCAGCGCCGGGGCGGCGCTGAAGAAGTAGCCGCCGACCGCCTCGTGCCCGCTGACGCTGGCGCGCAGGCGGCTCACAAAGGCGGAGCGGTGGCGGCTGACGGGCCGTGGCGGTGGGTCGGCCAGGTGGTCGAACAGGCGGTCGAACAGGTCGGAGGCCTCGCGGGCCAGCAGGCCGAGCAGGGGCTCCAGGCCGCCGTCGACCTGGGCCAGCAGGGCGAGCTGGCGGTCGTCGTCGAGCAGCACGAACCAGGCGAAATGGGCCAGACCGGACTCGCGCAGGCAACGCGCCAGCACCGGCGCCGCCAGCGCGATCTCGCGCACCAGTGCGCGGGCGTGGTCGCGCTGCGGTGCCCGGATGTCCAGCACCAGGCACTGCGGGCCGTGCACCCGTTGCAGGTCGGGCGCATGGCGCAGCCGCAGCCGTTCGCCGTTGGGGTCGGCCGGTCCGAGGCCGGGCCAGCTGGCGATGCGCTCGACCAGCCGGTCGGCCAGTGCCTGGGCGTCGGCATGTGCCAGCGGCGGGCCGGGATCGGCGGGTGTCGACCGGCCCCGTCCACCCTGGGTGGCGGCCAGCCGGGCCTCGACCTGCAGCGGCAGGCGGTCGACCAGCTCGACGACCCGGCGGCGCAGTTCGGCCGAGTCGGCCGGCACGCCATCGTCCGGTGGCGCGCCGCCGTCGTCGGCCATCACCTCGGCCAGGCAGCGGGCTTCGTCGCGCAGCGTGTCGGGGTGGCGGGACAGCGCGTCCCGCACCCGCGTGGCCGACTGGCGCAACAAGGCCAGCCGCAGGCCAGCCTGTCGGGCGAGCGTGTAGGGCTCGAACAGCTCGCGCATGGCAGGGGCCAGCAGCGCGTCGTGGGCGGCGCGCTCGACCGCGTCGCGGGCGTCGGGCCGTTCACCCAAGGGGCGCTGGCGCGGCCCTTGTCCAAGCTGGCGACGTTGCCAGGCATCGGCGGCAGCCATCTCGGCGGTGGTGAGCTGCGGGCAGGCGCTGAAGACCAGTCCGGCGACCGGCGCATGCAGCGCGTGGGCCTTGCGGATGCGCCCGACGAACTCCTTCGGGTAGCGGCCGATCGGGCGCTTGACCGGCGCGTCGACGATGTGCACGAATAGCAGGTCGAACAGCGGCCCGACCCGGCCGGCGAAGTACTCGATGTAGGCATCGAAACTGCCGTCGTAGGTGGTGAACAGGGCGAGCTGGCGACCGCCGTTGAACATCACGAACCAGGCGCTGTGGATGTGCTGCGATTGCAGCAGGCTCTGCTCGATCAGCGGCGCGGCGCAGCCGATCAGGCGCTGCAGGGCCGGACCGTGTTCGGCGATCGGCTCGCGCACGTCCATCACCACGCACAGCGGCTGCTGGCGCAGGTGGCGTTCGCGCAGGTGGCGCAGCGGCAGGCTGCGGGCGGCGAAGTGCCAGCGCCGTTCGAGCCGCCGTTCGCGGCCTTCGACCTCGGCCCACTCGCGCGCCAGTCCGGGCAGGCGCAGCAGGCCGGCGGTGAGCTGCAGCAGCAGCGGCATCACGACATGGTCGCCGATGCAGTCGTGGGGGGCACGGGTGGTGAAGACGCGTGTCTGCCAGGGCGTGACGGCGGCGCTCGGACGCGGTTCGGGTGCGCCCGCCCACAGCACCAGGTTGGCGCCAGGCGGCAGGTCCACGCCGCCCAGCGTCAGGCCCTCGGCCACGACCCGGCGCGGCAGGAAGGCCACCGGCGGCTGTTCGGCCAGGACCTGCCAGGTGGCGTCGCGCAGGGCTTGCAGCTCGGCGATGTGGGTGTCGGCCTGCAGCGCATGGGCGGACCGGCGCAGCGCGCTGGCGTGGTCGACGTCGGCATCAAGCAGGCGGTCCACGATCAGCCCGACGCTGGTCTGCACGTTGCCGACGGTGCCACCGAGCAGGCCCAGCACGATGGCGGCCTGTTCATCGGGCGTGAGCGGCGCGCCCGGCAGGCTGCTGGGCGCTCCCCCCAGGCGCGCACACAGCGGCACGAAGGTGGCGCCGGCGATGCCTGCCCCGTGAGCGACCAGGTCGGCGCGCAGCTGGGCCAGTTCGCGCTGCAGCACGTCGCAGCGGTCGAGGTCTTCGGGGGTGGTGCGGCGGGGCGCACCGCTTGCACCGCTGGCACCGCTTGCGCTGGACGCGGCCTGCAGATGGGCGTGGTCCAGGATCAGCTGCTGCACCCGTTCACGCGCGGTGGCGCTGGCATCGCGTTTCCAGGCGGTCTTGGGCGAGACGCCGATGTGACGCCCCAGGATGACGTGCACCAGGCCGTCGTAGACGTAGCGGGTCAGGCCGGTCAGCAGCGTCAGGTCCTGGCTGGGGAAGCCGAACAGGTGGGCGACGAAGCGCACGGCCGCATCGCGGGCCAGCGCGACGGCATCCAGCCTTTCTTTGCCGAGCGCCAGCACGGCGGCTTCGTCCCAGGCCAGCCGGGCCAGCGCCTGCACCGGCAGGTGGGCGGCGGCCCGACCGCCGAACAGCACATGGGTGACCCAGTGGCGCTGTTGCTCATGGGCCTGTCCATCCAGTGCCAGCATGAACTCGCCACCGCCCAGCTCGGCATAGGGCTTGTTGCTGTAACGGCCGGCGGTGTCGGTCAGCACCTCGCGCACCAGGGCGGCGTCGCGCACCAGGAAGGTGGGCGTCTCGGGTTCGGCCCGGCTGGTGAAGGCCAACACCGGCTGGTCGAGGCCATGCCGAGCCCAGTCGGGTGGACGCCGGTCATCCTGTTCGAGGCAACGACGCAGGGCGTCGGTGACGCGGTGGTCGGGGATACGTCGGGTCATGCGGCCTCCCTGGCAGCGCGGTGGAACGTCGGTTGCCGGCTGGGGCCGGTCTGTGGTCGTCCGGGATCGGGGTTCAGGCGTGAGCCGCTGGCATCAACCGCTGTCCTGGGTCGCCAGTCCGGCCTGCGGCCAGAGACGGGCATCGAGCGTGGGCAGGTCGAAGGAGCGCGCCATGTCGGCGTCGATCCAGAGCGGCGCGCGCGCCGCGCGGGGCTCGCCCGACAGCCGTGCCAGCAGCGCCTCGGCCCACAGGACGTCGCGGCTGCCGCGTCCACCCTGGATGGCGGCGAGGGCCTCCTCCAGGTCGCGGCGGGCCTGTTCGACGCGGGCCACGGCGATGGGTTGGCCCGGCCGGTCGTCGTCCAGCCGGAGAGCCTGCCGGTCCTGCTCCAGCCGCAGCCGGCTGATGGCGACCCGCAGCGCGATGCCGTGCTGGCCCATCGCGGCGGCCCGTTCACGGGCCTGCGCCAGCCAGTCCCGCGAGGCATCGAGCATGGCCTTCAGACGTTGCGGATCGGCACCGGGATCGACGGCCTGGTCGCCCAGGGCCAGCAGGCGCTGGAACTCGCCGCTCAGGCGCAGCAGCTCGGGCTCGAAGTAGCGCTCGCCGCGCGTGGCCACCAGTTCAAGGGCCTCGGCCAGCAGCGCCAGCGCCTGGTCGCTGCGGCCGGCGGCGGCCTCGCCCTGGGCCCAGAGCGCGAGGTAGAACGAACGCGTGACAACCGCGCCGCTGTCGACCCAGCGCTGGTAGCCCGTGCGCAGCAGCGCGACGCCGCGGTCGACGTCGCCGACCTGCACGAGCAGCCGCCCGCGCACCACCTCGGCATGGGCCAGCCAGACGCTGAAGCCGCCCTCCTGGCTGATCTCGATCGCCTGTTGCACGCTCTGCAGCGCGGCCTCGTTCTCGCCCCGGAAGAAGTGCACGACGCTGAGGAAGCCGTAGGCCTCGGCCATGCTGAAACGGTGCTTCAGGCCCCGCGCGAGTTCGACCACCTGTTCGGCGCGCCGCAGTGCCTCGTCGGGCTGGCCGAGCTGCCAGAGCGCCCAGGCCGAGTAGCACAGGCACATCACGCCCGGGTCCTGCACGGCGCTGGGGCGGTGCGGCAAGTTGCGGTAGTCGGCCAGGCACTGGTTCATGCGGTCGACCGCGCCGATCAGGTCACCCTGGTGGAAGACCAGGTTGGCCTCGGACCACTGCGATTGCAGCCGCGCCATCGGGTCGGTCGAGCGTTGCGCCAGTTCACCGGCCTGCTGGCCGATCTGGCGCGCCCGGTCGAAGTCGGCGCGCATGAAGTGGAAGCCTTCCAGCCCGAACAGCGCCTTGGCCAGCGCGACGTCGTCGCCGAGTTGGCGGGCCAGGTCCAGCGCACGACCGTAGACATGCTCGACCCGGTCGGCGCCATAGCCCTCGGTGGCGATCAGGCGGCTGGCCAGCAGCAGGTTCAGCCGCAGCGCACTGCGTTCGCGTTCGAGGCCCGGCGCCATGTGGTCGAGCAGGACCAGCGCGGTCTCCAGGTCGGCGATGGCCTCCAGGTGGGCCGAGCGGGCGGCCGAGCGGCGGGCGGCGCGTTCCCATTGCGCGACCGCCTCGGCGATCAGGCCGGCCTCGGTCAGGTGGCGCGCCAGCAGCTCGGGCTGGGCCTCGGCGACGTGGGGCAGCGTCAGCTCGATGACCTCGGCGATCACGCCGTGCAGCCGGCGCCGGTCACGTTCCCACAAGGATCCGTAGGCGGCGTCGCGCAGCAGCGCGTGGCGGAACAGGTAGAGCGGCTCATGGTCCGAGCCACGCGGGATCAGCAGGTCGGCCTGCACCAGCGTGGCCATGCTGTCGTCCAGGTCGGCCACGCCGACGGGGCAGTGTGTGTGCGCGACCACCGCGCCGAGCAGCGAGCGCGTGAACTCGCGCCCGATCACGCTGGCGACCTGGGCCAGCCGCTTGGCCGCCGGGGCGCGGTCGAGCCGGGCCATCAGCAGGTCGTGGATCGTGGCGGGCACCGGCGCGGTGGCCGGACGGGGGTCGACCGCCGGTCCGGCCAGGTCCAGCAACATGCGCGTGGACTCTTCCAGGAACAGCGGCACGCCGTCGGCGCGTTCGAGCAGCCAATGGGCCGTGTCCGGATCGATGCGACGCGCACCGCACAGGCTGTCGACCATCTGGCGGGCGGTGTCGGGCGTCAGGCCTGGCAGCAGCAGGGTGTCGGCGCCCAGGTCGCTGTCGTCCTGGCCGGGCTCGGGCCTGGACGTCATCAGCAGCAGCAGGCGTCGCCCGTTGCCTTCGCTCAGGGCGCGGGCGATCAGGGCGCGGGTGGACGGATCGATCCAGTGCAGGTCCTCGACCACCAGGCAGACCGGTTCGGCCTCGACCGCCTGCCACATCCACTGCAGCAGCAGGTCCATGGTGGCGCGGCGCTGGCGCTCGCTGGACCAGCCGGCCAGCGCGGCCGGGTCGCCATGCACGCTCAGCAGCTGGGCCAGCAGTGCGCCGCCCTGTTCGTGGCGCAACTGGCCCATGTCGCTGGCGGCGATCTTGTCGCGTCGCTGCTGGGCGCTGTCGGTGTCGCGAAAGCGCAGGTAGCGGCCGAGGAACTCCGTCACCGGAAACCAGGCCGTGGTGGCCTGTTCCGGGGCGCAGCGCCATTCGATGAAGCGCCAGCCGCGGCCGGCCTCGCCGCGCCGGAACTCCCGCACCAGGCGGGACTTGCCGATGCCGGCCTCACCCAACACCAGCAGCGCGCGGGCGCGCGGGTCGGCGCGCTCGTCGAGCCGGCTGCGCGCGCGCAGCCAGGCGAGTTCCTCGACCCGGCCCACGAAGGGCGCCAGCTGCGACTGACGGTCAAAGCGCTCGGTGCCGCGCAGCGTCGATTCGCCCAGCACGCGGTAGATCTCGCCGGGCTGGTCGAAGCCCTTCATGGACGGCGCGGCGCCGAGCGACTCGAACTCGAAGCGTTCGGCCACCACCCGCCAGGTCGCCTCGCTGGCGATCAGCTGGCCCGGCGGCGCGATCGCCTGCAGGCGGGCGGCGTAGTGCACCGCCGCGCCGACCGGCTGGTCCGACTTGACGACCACCTGCCCGGTCGCCGCACCCAGCCTCACGGGCAGCCCCAGCGCGGCGCAGCGCGCCAGGATCTGCAGGCCAGCCCGCAGCGCCAGCACGGCGGCGTTCTCGATCGCCTGCGGGAAGCCGAAGTAGCACATCACGCCGTCATCCCCCTGGGGGTCGTCGGCCCGTCCGCCATGGGCGGCGACGGTCTCGCCCAGGACGGCGTGGTAACGCGCCAGCTGCTCGCTGTAGGCCTCGTCGCCGAGCTGATGCATCAGACGGGTCGAGTCGACCAGGTCGCAGGACAGCACCGTGACCTGACGCACATGGTCGGCCGCGCCGCTGGCCGGGCGGGTTGGCTGCAACAGGCGCAGCGACGGGTTGCCCAGCAGCTGGGTGTGTGCACACGGTTCGCCCTGGGCGCGAGCGGCAAGGCGGGCGCGCCGGACCGACTCCCCCAGCGTCAGCCCGGCCCCCAGGCAGGGGTAAAGCGTCGACAGGAAGGCCTGCGGGCTGGTCCGACCGGGCCATGGCGGGTCGGACGGCTGCGCACCGGCATGCAGCAGCACCGGCACCCCGGCGTTGATCAGCTGGCGCACGGCACCGCTGCGTGAGGCCAGTGCGGCGCGCAGCTGCGACGGTGTCGCCTGCAACACGACCAACGCGAGTCCGCCGCCGGCCTCAGCCGCCAGTTCGACGCTGGCCTCGATGGCCCGGCCACTGGCGTTGGGCCAGTGCTGCAGCGGCAGCAAGGCGGCGCTGGCCGGGTCGGCCGCTCCGGCCCCGTCGAGGCCACCGACGAGGTGCAGCACGTCGTGCCGGTGCAGCAGGGCCTGCAGCGCGCCACTGCCGACAGCGGCCCGGTCGACCAACAGCGCCCGCAGGCCGTTGCCCTGCAAGGTGTCGAGCAGCTCGGTGACCGGCTGGGCGCCGTCCTCGGCCAGCATCAGCACACGCAGCAGCTCGCGCGGTGCACCGGCATGAGGTCGCGCCACGGTGGCCTGACCGTCGATCAGTCGCCGCGCCACGGCATGCCGCTCATCCAGGTGCAGCTCGCCGTCGAAGGCCAGCTCCCACGTCACGCCAGCCAGGTCGGGCGCCAGCTGCAAGGTCAGGTCACAGGGCCCGAGCCGGGCCAGCGTCTGGCGCACCGGCAGGGGCAGCAACTCGCGGTACACCAGACCGCCGTAGGTCTGACGCTGTGTGGCGCCGTCATGCCCGGACAGGCTGGCGGCCATGGCCTCCAGTCGCCAGTACGGCGCCACCGGCAGCTCGGCCCGCAGGCCGATGCCGCCACCGTCGGTCAGCGTGCAGCACAGCCGGTCGCCCTCTCGGACGATCATCAGCAGCAGGGACGGCCGAGGGCTTTCGGCCCGGGTGGCTGGCATGGCGCTTGGGCGGCCGGGCTACCAGCGCGCTGGCAGCGCACGGTGCAGGATCAGGTCGGCGCCTTCGACCGTGACGTAGCCGCCATGTTCGAGGTCCTTCATCAGCCGGCTGACCATCTCGCGCGAACAGCCCAGCCGGTTGGCCATGTCCTGATGGGTCAGGCGCGGCACCCGGCGTGGTGGCGACTCCTGAGCGGCCAGGCCAGGCGTGCCATTCATGCCATTCATGCCATTGGCAGCATTCACGCCGGTCAGTCGCTGCAACACGCTGTCGACGCTGGCAGCGGCCGCTGGCGTGGCCTCGGCGCTGCGGGTCTCGGCCAGCGATTCAAGCAGCGCCCGCAGCCGTCCGTAGACGTCGTTGAGCGCCAACTGCTTGGCCGACAGCGTGGCCGAGCGCGCCCGCCGGATCACCTTGGACAGCAGCTCGAAGGCGAACTCGGGGTACTGGGCGATGTGCAGCAGCAGGGTCTGGCGCGGGATGACGACGCAGACGGTCGGCTCCAGCGTCATCACGCTGGCCGAGCGCGGACCGCCGTCCAGGCTGATCTCGCCGATGTACTCGCCGGCGCCGTAGACGCCGTAAGTGATCTCGCGATCGTTGTCGCCCTGCGAGTAGGCCCGCACCTTGCCCGACAGCACGATGTAGAGCGTGTCGCCCTGGTCGCCTTCCTGAATCAGCAGCACGCCCTTGCGGTAGCGGCGCGGCTCGGCCCGTTCGGCCAGCGCGCGCAGGGCCGGCGAGATCGGCAGGTCGTGGAGGGAAGGCAGGATGGGGCCTGAACGGCCGGCGCGAGAGTTCATCGCGCCCGAACTTAGGCGAAGGTCCAGCTCGATGCAAGCATCCGTGTCCATGGCGTCCTCGGCGTGACGGGCGGATGTCACCCCGGCCCCAGACGGGCGGGCGACTTGTTCAGATCGGCGGGTGGCTCAGGCCATGAGTCCGCCGTGCCGTTCGGGCCAGGTTCAGTGCGCCACCCCGTTCAGGGGCGCGCGACCGAGGGCCGGCACGATCGGTGGCAGCACCGCCACGCGCCGGACCAGCTCGCGGATGCTGCCGCAGCGGGTCTTCTGGCGGATCGCCGAGATCTGCGTGCGCACCGTCGAGACCGCCACGCCGAAGCGTGTCGCAACCTCGGCCGGCGTGTCGCCGTCGCACAAGGCGGCCAGCACCATGCCTTCCGCATGGGTCAGGCCATGCACCCGGGCGTAGTGGTCGACGCTGAGGGCCTCGCACATCTGCGCCTTGCCGAACACCAGCAGCACGCCCTGCACTGGCAGGCCGCCCAGCGGCACCACGGCGACCGATTGCGGCCGCTTGTCGTCGCCCACGGCAACCAGGCCGCGCCGACCCTGTTGCGCCGCCGCCTGGATGGCACGGGCCAGCGGCTCCTCGCGCGCGGGGTGGCGCGCTACCGGCCGGTCAAGCTGCAGCAGGCAGACCCCATCGGGTCGCTCGAACAGACGTCGCGCGCAGTGGTTGGCCAGCATCAGCCGGCCCTGCCGGTTGACGATGGCCATGCCGTAGTCGAGCTCGTCGAGGGCCTGGGTCACCAGGCTCTGCAGCGCCGGAAACAGCAGGCCGGCGCTGTCCAGGTCGCCGCTGCGGGCGGCTGTGGTCGAGCCGGCGAGCAGCAGGTCCAGCACCGGCATGTGCAGGGCTTGGGCCTCGGCTTGGGCCTCGGGCGGTGCAAGGGTCTCGATCAGCATGATGGTCTTCCCGGCGGGGGTCGCGATGTCCATCAATCTAGGGAGGCGCCACCGGTCCGGGTGGTGTGCATTCACGCCGCCCTTGTGATCTATTGCCCGGCCGCCGGTCACAAGCGGCCCCGCAGCGCCCGCTCAGGTCCCGCCGACGTAGGGGTTGTGGCGGCGTTCGTGGCCGAAGCTGCTTTCCGGGCCGTGACCGGGGATGAAGACGGTCTGGTCGCCCATCGGCCAGAGCCGCTCGGTGATGCTGGCGATCAGCGTGGCGTGGTCGCCGCCGGGGAAGTCGGTGCGGCCGATGCTGCCGGCGAACAGCACGTCGCCGACGAAGCAGCGGTCGATCTCGGCGCTGTGGAAGACGACGTGGCCGGGCGTGTGGCCCGGGCAGTGGCGCACCGCCAGGGTGCTCAGGCCGATCTGCACATGGTCGCCATCGGCCAGCCAGCGCGTGGGCACAAAGGGCTCGGCCGGCGGGAAGCCGAACATGCGGCTTTGCTGGGCCAGGCCGTCGATCCAGAACTGGTCGCCCGGGTGCGGGCCGACGATGGGCAGGCCGTGTTCACGTGCCAGCGTGCCGGTGCCGCCGGCATGGTCGATGTGGGCGTGGGTGAGCCAGATCTGTTCGAGCCGCAGACCCCGTCGCTCGACCTCGGCCAGCAGCTCGGGCAGATCGCCGCCCGGGTCGATGACGGCGGCGGCGAGGGTCTGGTCGCACCAGACGATGGAGCAGTTCTGCTGGAAGGCGGTGACGGGGACGGTGTGGTAGCGCAGCATGGCCGCGATGCTAGCGTCCGTGCCGGACCGTCCCCGGGCAGGCTCAGAAGCTGTAGCCCAGGCTGAAGCTGAACTGCGGCAGCAGCGAGACCTTGCCGATGCCGTCGTTGATCTCGGCGACTTCGCGGTCGATGTCGGCCTGGGCCGCCGGGTTGCTGCTGGACAGCTGGCCACGGCCGGTGGCCGAGACCTTGGGCTTGCCGATCAGCGCGCCGACGTCGAAGCTGATGCGCAGGCCGCTCACGTTGGGCTGGTGGCCCCAGCCGACGCCGAGGTAGGGCATCGTGCGCGGGTACTTGATCTGCATCGTCAGACCATCGCCCGGGCCCAGGACGTACTGGTTGTTGCCGACGGAGATGGACTGACCGGTGCCCGATGCGTCCAGCGTCAGGTCAAACGTGTTCGAGGCCACGCCGCCGGTGAAACGGAACACGCCGCCGAAGGGGAACCAGTCGGCGAAGACGGCAAAACGGTTGGCCTTGAGCGTGCCCTTGTACTTGATGCCTTCCTCGTCGTAGTCGCTCTCGCGCGAGCCCAGCGAGATGGCGTCCGCGCGCAGCGTGACCGAGTCGCTGACCGGATGGGCGTAGCCGATGCCGGCGCCGGGAAAACCGACCTGGCCGTAGACCTCGCCGGCCTGGGCGGTGCCCGCCAGCAGGCCGGTGCAGGCCGCCAGCGCGAAGCCGGCGGTGTGAAGGGTGGAAAGAGGCTTGCGCTGCATGAGAACTCCCTGTGTCGAGCCGGCCAGACGCCGGGCGCCGCTGTTATCGCCCCAACCGTGCGGTCGTGCAAGCCTGGGCCTGCGCCATCCCCTTCAACAGAGGATGGATGTCACAGCCACATCATCGCGGAGGCGGTCGGCTCGGAGGCCGGGTCGGCGATGTGGCCCAGCGTCATCTCGACCTTCTGGGCATCGTGGCGGCCGCGTTGCCAAGGGTCCTCGAAGTCGTCGACCAGCAGGTGCAGACGCTCGGCCTGGTGCAACAGCGACTCGCCTTCGGAAAGGTAGCGCTGGCCGTGCGCCATGCGCTCGAACGGCACCCAGCCGCGGTTGACCAGCGCATGGCTGAGCAGCCCCGCGCCGCCGCCCTGGTCGAAGGCCTGCAGCAGGTCGGCGGCGCTGCGGTCGATCGTCTCGGGGCATTGCAGGATGTTGGCGATGAAGACCTTGGGCACGTCCGGCACGGCGGCCAGCGCCCGCGCGATGCCGTCGACCGCGAGGTGGGCCAGCGTGCTGGTGAAGAAGCTGCCGGGGCCAAAGGCGATCACGTCGGCGCGCCCGATGGCCTCGAGCGCGGTCGGGTTGGCCTGTGGCGCCCGGCCGCGTTCGCCATGCAGGTGCACCCGCTCGATGCCGGTGCGGGCCTGCTCGCCGGACAGCCGCGTGACATGGTCCTGGCGGCGCACCTGGCGGCCGTCGCGCAGGTCGGCGACCAGTTCGACCGCGTCGTCGGTGGTCGACGGCCAGACATGCCCGCCGATGCCGCACAGGGCGCGGAAGACCAGGATGGCGCGGTTGATGTCGCGCTGGTGCGCCAGATAGGCGCCGGTCAGCACGAAGTTGCCGATGCTGCCGCGACACAGGTCGAAGTCGGGCCCGATGCAGGCCTCGAAGACGCCCAGGTAGTCGACGATGGCACGCCGCACCTCCGGCGGCAGGGTCCGCAGCAGCGGGTGGGCGCCGCGCACGTAGAACGCGAACTCGGCGCGCAGCGCGGTGGGGTCGGGGTTCTCGGACAGTCGGGCGTTGAAGTAGCGCACGACGTTGCTGAGCCGGCCCTCGCCGTGCGCCAGCGTCATCAGCGCCTGCCGGATGTCGCCCATCGCCAGGATGCCCAGCGACTCGCGCAACGCCTTGGAACTGCCGCCGCTGTCCCAGGCCGGCACGATGCGCGTGACGTCCCAGCCGGCCTGGCTCAGGGCGATGGTGATGTCGCGGCTGCCGCTGCCGCCGCCGAACATGACGATGCGATTCATGGCTCGGAACCTTGGGGATGACCGGTGCCGTCTGGCGCTGGATGTGGTGCGGATGATCGCACCGGGTCGACCCGCGCACGCGCCGGACGATTTCTCTACAAAAGTCTAATAATGTCTATCTGACATCACATAGAATTGCCTATCAACCAGTAGCTTTGACGCTTGGATGAACCATGGATCCCGTCCGCAATCCCTTTGCACCAGGCGCAGGCAGCCAGCCACCCGAACTGTCGGGGCGTGGCGCCATCCTGGACGAGGCGAACATCGCCATTCAGCGCGCACTGATCGGCAAGCACAGCCGATCGCAGATGCTGCTCGGCTTGCGCGGCGTCGGAAAGACGGTGCTTCTCAACAAAATCGCGGAGATGGCTGAAGGCGCCGGGCACGTCACTTCGTTCATCGAGGCTCCCGAGGGCAAGTCCCTCAGTGAACTTCTGGTGCCGAAGATCAACCAGACCTTGCGCAAGTTCTCCCTGGTTGAACAGGCCAAGGCCAAGTCGCACCAAGCACTGCGTGCGCTGCGTGCATTCGCGTCCGTTTTCAAGGTGACTTACGGCGACGCCACCCTGTCCGTGGACCCTGAAATCGGCGTCGCCGACAGCGGCGACATCGAGAATGATCTGCCTGAGCTGTTTGTTCGTGTCGGTGAAGCAGCCAAGGCCGCCGGCAAGGCTTGGACGCTGCTCATCGATGAGGTCCAGTATTTGAGTGGAACTGATCTTGCAGCGCTGATCGTCGCATTGCACAAGATCAGCCAGAAGGATCTGCCGGTATTGTTCTTTGGCGCGGGTCTGCCGCAAGTTGCCGCCTTGTCGGGCGAAGCAAAATCGTATGCTGAGCGAGTTTTCCACTTTCCGGCCGTAGGGCCTCTCGTCGGTGACGATGCAAGAAGTGCCATCAGACAGCCGATCGAAAATGAGGGCGAGAAAATAACGGATATCGCCCTCGACGATATCTTGCAAAAAACGCAGGGCTATCCCTATTTCCTTCAGGAATGGGGTTATCAATGCTGGAACATCGCTCAGGGTCCGCAGATCGAATGGTCCGATGCATCGCAAGCGGCTCATGCTGCGACGCGTCGATTGGACGATGGTTTTTTCAAGGTACGGTTTGACCGACTCACGCCCAAGGAGCGCGAGTACGTCATTGCCATGGCACAACTGGGTGCTGGTCCCTACCGTTCATCAGAAGTGGCGATTGCCCTCAATGAAACACATCAGAGCTTGGGGCCACGACGAGCGCAAATCATCAACAAGGGAATGATCTACAGCCCATCGCACGGCGACATCGCCTTCACCGTTCCCATGTTCAACGACTACCTGATGCGCAACTACGTCAACAAGCCGAGGAAGACGTAGACCCGCCATCCGATTTCAAGCCCGGCTTGCCACTTCAGAGCGAGATGTCGTAATCCACCACCAGCGGCGCGTGGTCGCTGAAGCGCTGGTCCTTGTAGACCGACGTGGCGCGTGCCAGCGCGGCGGTGGCGGGGGTGGCGAGGTGGTAGTCGATGCGCCAGCCCACGTTCTTGGCCCAGGCCTGGCCGCGGGCGCTCCACCAGGTGTAGCCGGCGTCGGTGGCGTCGGGTTCGAGCGAGCGGTAGACGTCGACCAGGCCGATGTCGTCCAGCAGGGCGCTCATCCAGGCGCGTTCCTCGGGCAGGAAGCCGCTGTTCTTGAGATTGCCCTTCCAGTTCTTCAGGTCGACCTCGCGGTGGGCGATGTTGACGTCGCCGACCAGGATGAACTCGCGCTCGGCCTTGAGCGCACGCAGGTGGGGGGCCATGCGGTCGAGGAAGCGGAACTTGGCTTGCTGGCGCTCGTCGCCGGACGATCCGCTCGGAAAGTAACAGCTGATGACGGAGAGCTTGCGCCCCGGCCGGTCGTAACGGGCCTCGACATAGCGGCCTTCGTCGTCGAACTCGCCGTCAACGTCGGCCTTGCCCAGGCCGATGAGGACCTCCGACGGTTCGACCCGGCCGTACAAGCCGACACCGGAATAGCCTTTTTTCACGGCACAGTGGAAGTGCCCGGTCATGCCGTCGATCACGCGCATGGGCTCTGTGAGGTCGCCCAACTGGGCCTTCAGTTCCTGCACCCCCATACAATCGATCGACATGCTTTCGACCCATGGAATCAGGCCTTTGCTCACTGCCGAGCGGATGCCGTTGAGGTTGAGGCTGACCAGACGCATGGGTGATCTTTCCGATGACTGAGCACAGCTCCCCGATCCGCCAGGATGGCCTGGCGCAAGACTTTGTGGCCTTCGCGGTGCAGGCCGGTGTGTTGCGCTTCGGGGAGTTCAGGACCAAGGCGGGACGGCTGTCGCCGTACTTCTTCAACGCGGGCCTGTTCGATGACGGCGCCAAGCTGGGCCGACTCGCGGAATTCTATGCACGCCGTCTGATCGAGTCGGGCTTGCCCTTCGACATGCTGTTCGGCCCGGCCTACAAGGGCATCACGCTGGCCGCAGCGGTGGCCATCGAGCTGGCGCGGCTCGGCCGCAACGTGCCTTATGCCTACAACCGCAAGGAAGCCAAGGACCACGGCGAAGGCGGCACGCTGGTCGGTGCGCCGGTGCGCGGTCGGGTGCTGATCATCGACGACGTGATCTCGGCCGGCACCTCGGTGCGCGAGTCCATCGAGATGATCCGCAAGGCCGGGGCGACGCCCTGCGGCGTGGCCATCGCGCTGGACCGTCAGGAGAAGGCCGGCAGCGGCGGTGTCGAATCGGACCGATCGGCCGTCCAGCATGTGCGTGACGAGCTGGGCATGGACGTGGTCGCCATCGCCACGCTGGCCGACCTGCTGGCCTTCCTGGGCCGCCAGAGCGATGCCGTCCTGGCGAGCCACCTGCCGGCGGTGCAGGCCTATCGGACGCGTTACGGGGCTGGCGAGTGAACTCGTCCCGCCGGCCGGCGCTGCGGTCCGTCGCAGCCTTGCTGGGGCTGCTGCTGGCAGGCCAGGTCGCGTGGGCCCAGAGCGGGGTTGGTATCTACACCTGTATCGACGCCAAGGGGCGTCGCCTGACGTCGGACCGGCCGATCCCGGAGTGCCTGGACCGGCCGCAGGATCTGCGCAACAAGGACGGATCGGTGCGCACGCGGGTGCCGCCCAGCCTGACCGCCGAGGAGCGCGCCGCGCAGGAAGAGGCGCTGCGCGCCGAACTGGCGCGCGATGCCGCGCGCAAGGACGCCTTGCGTCACGACCGCAACCTGCTGACCCGCTACCCCAACGAGGCGGCTCACCGCAAGGCCCGCGAAGCGGCGCTGGAGCCCCTGGAACAGGCGCTGCGCGGGGTCGAGAAGCGGCTCGCCGTGCTGGAGACCGAGCAGAAGTCGCTGCGCGAGGAGGCCGAGTTCTACAAGGGCAAGGAGATGCCCCGCAAGCTCAAGGTCCGCTTCGACGACAACAAGACCAGCCTGGAAGCCCAGCGCAGCTCAGCGGCCAACCACCAGTCCGAGATGCAGCGCATCAACGCCCGCTACGACGAGGAACTGGCCCGCCTGAACAAGCTTTGGGCCGGCGCCCCAGCCGGCAGCCTCGGCCCGGCGCCCAGCACCGTGCTGGCCCGCTGAGGCCGGACGAGAGGCTCACCGAACCCCCCTCGCGGGCGCGGCCTCCCTCACCCGCCAGACCGTGCACCGCCCCCGGGGGGATCGTCCGACGTACCCGTCGGACGAGGGGCTCCTATTCACGGCCCCAGCTTGCGCTTCAAGAGCTCGTTGACCTGGGCCGGATTGGCCTTGCCCTTGCTCGCCTTCATGGCCTGACCGACCAGCGCATTGAAGGCCTTGTCCTTGCCGGCGCGGTATTCCTCGACCGACTTCGGGTTAGCGGCCAGCACCTCGTCGAGGATGGCTTCGAGCGCGCTGCTGTCGTTCATCTGGCGCAGGCCCTTGGCCTCGATCAGGGCGTCGACCGTCGCGCCCTCGCCGGTCCACAAGGACTCGAAGACCTGGCGCGCGGCGTTGTGGGAGATCGTGCCGTCCTGGATGCGGCCGATCAGCGCGGCCAGCGTCGTGGCCGAGACCGGCGCGGCGGCGATGTCGATGTCTTCGGCGTTCAGGCGCTTGCTCAGTTCGCCCATGACCCAATTGGCGACCAACTTGGGGGCGCCGCAGGCCGCCGCCGCTGTCTGGTAGTAGGCAGCTGTCGCGCGGCTGGTGGTCATCATCGCGGCGTCGTGGGCCGGCAGGCCGTGTTCGGCCTCGAAGCGGGCGGCCAGCGAGCCGGGCAGCTCAGGCATCTCGGCGCGCACGCGTTCGACCCAGCTCGGGGCGATCACCAGCGGTGGCAGGTCCGGGTCGGGGAAGTAGCGGTAGTCGTGTGCGTCTTCCTTGGTCCGCATCATGCGGGTCTCGCCGCTGTCCGGGTCGAACAGCACGGTGGCCTGCACGATCTCGTGGCCGTCCTCGATCTGGTCGATCTGCCACTGCACCTCGAAGTCAATCGCCTGCTGCAGGAAGCGGAAGCTGTTGAGGTTCTTGATCTCGCGGCGCGTGCCGAAGGGTTCGCCCGGCCGGCGCACCGAGACGTTGGCGTCGCAGCGGAAGCTGCCTTCCTGCATGTTGCCGTCGCAGATGCCCAGCCAGACCACCAGCGTGTGCAGCGACTTGGCGTATTCGACCGCCTGGCGGCTCGACCGCAGCTCGGGCTCGGAGACGATCTCCAGCAGCGGCGTGCCGGCGCGGTTCAGGTCGATGCCGCTCATGCCGTGGAAGTCCTCGTGCAGGGACTTGCCGGCGTCTTCTTCGAGGTGGGCGCGGGTCAGGCGGATGCGGTGACGTTCGCCGTCGACCAGGAACTCGATCGCGCCGCCCTGCACCACCGGGATCTCGTACTGGCTGATCTGGTAGCCCTTGGGCAGGTCCGGGTAGAAGTAGTTCTTGCGCGCGAAGATCGACATCGGCGCGACCGTGGCACCGACCGCCAGGCCGAACTGGATGGCGCGTTCGACCGCGCCACGGTTCATCACCGGCAAGGAACCCGGCAGCGCGAGATCGACCGCGCAGGACTGGGTGTTGGGCTCGGCGCCAAAGGCCGTCGAGGCGCCGGAGAAGATCTTGGACTGGGTCGAGAGCTGGGCGTGGGTCTCGAAGCCGATCACGACTTCGTAGCCACGCACGAGGAGCGATGCGGTCATGGTCAGGACGGAACGTCCGGGTTCGGAAGGATCTTCAATGCTAAGCCATGGCCGTGCGGCCTAAACTCGACAACCCTGTTGCGCCGTCCCTCCGTCCGATGCCCGAGAACCCCGCCACGAACATCCGACGCCGCCTGCTGCTGGGCGGCCTCGGCGGCACCGCCGTGGTGGCCGGTGGTCTGGCGGCGACCGCCTGGTGGCAGACCCGTCCGGTCGACGCGCCCGCCGTTGGCTACGTCCGCATGGACGGCACACCCGCGCAACTCGCCGACCTGAGCGGCCAGGTCGTTCTGGTGAACTTCTGGGCCACCACCTGCGTGATCTGCCGCCAGGAGATGCCCGCGCTGGTCGCCCTGCACCGGCGGCATGAGCGTCAGGGTTACCGGACGCTGTCGGTGGCGATGCAGTACGACCCCCCAGCGGCGGTGGTGAACTATCTGGCCGACCGGCCGCTGCCCTTCGAGGTCACGCTGGACAACACCGGCGCCATCGCGCGGGCCTTCGGCGGCATCGTCGGCACCCCGACCAGCCTGCTGATCGATCGGGCCGGACGCATCGTCTGGCGCCATGAAGGGGCGCCGGATTTCGTGGCGCTGGACCTCAAGGTCCGGGATCTGCTGGCGCGCCCGTCGTCTTGAGACGAATCTGAGGGCTCGTTCAGGCTCTGTTCGGGGAATCGAGATGGCGCCGTCGCGTCAGGATGTGGCCAACACCGTGTTGCCGGGCTCACCCCTGTTGAGGGTGGCGGCAAACGTGGGAGGTCCCCGATGGTCTCGCTCGAACGAATCTCGCTCTCGAAGAAGCTGCTCCTGATGGGCAGCCTGGCGCTGCTGCTGGCATTGCCACCCATGACCAGCCTGTTCAAGGTGCGCATGGACGAATGGCGCGCCGCGCAATCCGAGCTGGATGGTCTGACCCCCGCTCGTGCGCTGCTGCAACTTGTCCGGCTGACCCAGCAGCATCGTGGCGCAACGGCCGGCGCGCTGGCAGGCAATCAGGCGATGGCGTCGCGTCGCCTGGACATCGCACCCCAAGTGAACGAAGCCCTGAAGGTGGTCAAGGCGACGGTGTCCATGTACGACCAGGCGCCGACCCGGGAGTTGCTCAACAAGATCGAGCAGTCCTGGCTCCGACTGCCCGATGCGGTGGCGCAAAAAAGCATCGACGGGCCCACCAGCTTTCGCCAGCACACCGATCTGATCGTCGACCAGATGGATTTGCTAGGCCTGGTGATGAACGATTCCGGGCTGAGCCTGGACCCACATGCCGACAGCTACCACGTACTGATCGCGACGCTCGGCGACATGCCGCCGGTCGCCGAGGTGCTCGGCCAGTTGCGTGCGCGTGGCACGGCAACGCTGACCCAGCGCGCCATGACCCCGACCCTGCGCGCCGAGATGCTGGGCGACATTGCGCTGGCCAATTCGCGCAGCCGTTCGGCGGGCCGTCACCTGGCGGCGGCTGCGTCGGCCAATCCCGAGCTGATCCGGCAGCTGCAGCCCGCGCGCGACCTGGCCGTCGCGCAACTCGCCGAGGTCGCGCGGCAGGTGGGCCTGATGACCACCGAGTTCGAGTCCTATGCCTTGGCGCCCGAGGCCTACTTCAAGTTGACGACCGAAGCCGTCGATGCCCAGTTCGCGCTGATCGACGCGGCCCTGCCGATGCTGCAGGGCTTGCTTGATGTGCGGGTGGCCAGCGCCCGCAACAGCCTTGTTGGCATGGGCCTTTTGGCCCTGGTTGGCGTGGTGGTCACGGTGCTGGTGGCCTTGGCGATTGCCCGCAGCATCCGGCAGGCCCTGCAGCAGGCCGTGCGCGTGGCGGAGGCCGTGGCCGACGGCGACCTGAGTCAGCGGGTGCAGGCCACCAGCCACGACGAGATCGGCGCGCTGTTGCAGGCCATCGACCACATGTCGGTCAGCCTGTCGCGCATGGTCGGCGAGGTTCGCGCCGGCACCGACGCGATCGCCACCGCCTCGACGCAGATCGCCCAGGGCAATGCCGACCTGTCGGCCCGCACCGAGAACCAGGCCGCCAGCCTGCAGGAGACGGCCGCGTCGATGCAGCAGATGAACCACACCGTGCGCGCCAATGCAGAGAGCGCACGACGGGCCAACGAACTGGCGTCGCGCGCCTCGGCGGTTGCGGCCGGCGGTGGCGAGTCGGTCCGGCATGTGGTCCAGACCATGGACGGCATCCAGGGCTCGAGCCGCAAGATCGGCGACATCATCGGTGTGATCGACGGCATTTCCTTCCAGACCAACATCCTGGCGCTCAACGCGGCCGTCGAAGCCGCACGGGCCGGCGAACAGGGGCGTGGCTTTGCGGTCGTGGCCGCCGAGGTCCGCACGCTGGCGCAACGCTCGGCGCAGGCCGCGCGCGAGATCAAGTCGCTGATCCAGGACAGCGTGGAGAAGGTCGAGATGGGCCACGAACGGGTCAACGAGGCCGGCAAGACCATCGGCGACGTGGTCGACCAGGTCCGTCAGGTCAACACGCTGATGGCCGACATCAACGCCGCCAGCGACCAGCAGCAGCAAGGCGCCGACCAGATCAATGCCGCGCTGGTGCAACTCGACCAGGCCACGCAGCAGAACGCCGCGCTGGTGGAGGAAACGGCCGCCGCCGCCGAGAGCCTGAACCAGCAGGCGCACCGCCTGACGCAGGTGGTGTCGCGCTTCCGCACGGCCGCCTAAGCCTGATCCGGCGGCTCGACTGGCCGGTCGACAATCCAGGTCCCTTGACCCGCTTCAAGCCCCGCCCGCGCGGGGCTTTCCGCCATGTGGACCTACCCGACCCTGTTGCTTGTCCACCTGCTGGCCACCACCTTCTGGGTCGGTGGCATGGCGGTGTTGCACCTGTGCGTGCGACCCGCCGCCGTGGTCACGTTGGCGCCCCCGCAACGGCTGCCGCTGATGGCCGAGACGCTGCGCCGCTTCGTGCGCGGCGCGGCCGTGGCGGTGCTGGCCGTCTGGGCCTCCGGTCTGGCGATGATCGAGGTCGCTGGCGGCATGGCCGTGGTGCTGCGCCATGTCCACCTGATGCTGGCGCTGGGGCTGGCGATGACGCTGGTCTACGCGCTGGTGGCGCACCAGGCGCTGCCCCGCCTGACGGCGGCTGTCGCGCGGCAGGACTGGCCGGCGGCCGGTGTGGCGCTGGCCCGCATCCGCATGCTGGTGACGGTCAATCTCGGCCTGGGCGTGGCCGTCTATGCCGTCGCCCTGCTGGGGCGGACGTGGGCGGCGCGCTGACCGCCGCATCCGCCCCGACCTGATCAGGCCGTTGGCGGCGTCTGCAGCGGCGCCGGTGCCCCGCCGGCGATGCGCTGCTTGAGGTGGCCCAGCGCGGCCTCGACCTGGTCGACCAGCACCAGGCAGAGGTCGCCCGGCTCCAGCCGGTCCAGCGCGGTGTCGATGGCGACGAACTCGCCGTAGATCTCGTCGACCTGACCGGTGCGCGGCGCACCCACCAGACCTTCGCGCAGCAGGCGCAGCACCTCGCCGTCCTCGCGGCCGCGCTGGCAGGCGTCCTGGTAGAGGATGACCTGGTCGAAGGCCGCGCCCAGGATCTGGGTCTGCTCGCGGATGTCCTCGTCGCGCCGGTCGCCGGCACCGCTGATGACGACCGAGCGGCGGCGTGCCGGCATGGCCTCGACGGCGGCGACCAAGGCGCGCATCGCGTCCGGGTTGTGCCCGTAGTCGGCGATGACGGTCGCGCCGCGATGGTCCAGCACGTTGAAACGGCCGGGCGCGTTGTCCGCGTCGTTCACGAAGCTGGCCAGACCGCTGCGGATCGCGGCCCAGTCCAGCCCGATGCCCCAGGCAGCGGCGACCGAGGCCATGGCGTTCTCGACCTGGAAGCCGATCGCGCCGCCGCGGGTCAGCGGGATGTCGCGCAGCGCGATCAGCTCGCGCCAGGCGCCTTCAGCCGCGACCAGATGGTCGCCGTCGATGTAGACGCAGCGCCGGCCCTGCGCACGGTGCGTGGCCATCACCGGATGGGTGCGGTCGGCGGCGAAGAAGATCACCTGACCCGGGCAGACCGACGCCATCGCGGCGGTGATCGGATCGGCCGCGTTGAGCACCGCGTAGCCGCTGGCGGCGACGTTCTGGACGATCACGCGCTTGAGCACCGCCAGGTCCTCGACCGTGGTGATGTAGTTCAGGCCCAGGTGATCGCCGGCGCCGAGGTTGGTGACCACCGCGACCTGGCAGCGGTCGAAGCCCAGGCCCTCGCGCAGCACGCCGCCACGGGCGGTCTCGAAGACCGCCGCATCGACCTCCGGATGCATCAGCACGTTGCGGGCGCTCTTGGGGCCGGAGCAATCGCCGCTGTCGATCTGGCGACCGTTGACATAGACACCGTCGGTGTTGGTCATGCCGGTGCGCAGACCGCTGCTGGCCAGGATGTGCGCGGTCAGCCGCGTCACCGTCGTCTTGCCGTTGGTGCCGGTCACGGCGATGACCGGGATGCGGCCGTCGCTGCCGTGGCCGACCGGGCCGAACAGGTGGTTGATGATGGCCTCGCCCACGTTGCGGCCCTTGCCGTAGGACGGCGACAGGTGCATGCGCAGGCCGGGCGCGGCGTTGACCTCGACCACGCCGCCGCTCTGGTCTTCCAGCGGGCGCAGCACGCCTTCGCAGACGATGTCGACGCCGCAGATGTCCAGGCCGATCATCTGCGCGGCGGCCACGGCGCGCGCGGCGACCTCGGGGTGCACGTCGTCGGTCACGTCGGTGGCGGTGCCGCCGGTGCTCAGGTTGGCGTTGTTGCGCAGGATCACGCGCTGACCCTTGGCCGGCACGCTCTCGGGCGTCAGGTCCTGCAGCGCCAGGCGCGCCACCGCGATCTCGTCGAAGCGGATCTTGGTCAAGGACGTGGCGTGGCCGTCACCGCGTCGCGGGTCGGCATTGACCTGGTCGACCAGCTCGCGCACGGTGTGCACGCCGTCGCCGTTGACATGCGGTGGATCGCGCCGGGCGGCGGCGACCAGCTGGTTGCCGACCACCAGCATGCGGTAGTCGCTGCCGGGCAGGAACTTCTCGACCATGACCTCGCCGATCTCGGCGGCGGCGGCATAGGCGATGTCCAGATGGGCGCGGTCCATGATGTTGACCGTCACGCCCTTGCCCTGATTGCCGTCCTGCGGCTTGAGCACGACCGGCAGGCCGATCTCCTCGGCCACCGCCCAGGCCTCGTCCGGGCTGGCCACGGGTCGACCGATCGGGACCGGCACGCCGGCGGCGGCCAGCAGGCGCTTGCTCAGGTCCTTGTCCTGCGCGATTGACTCGGCGACCGCGCTGGTTGAATCGACCTCGGCCGCCCAGATGCGACGCTGCGACGAGCCCCAGCCGAACTGCACCAGGCTGCCCTGGGTCAGGCGGCGCCAGGGGATGCCGCGGGCAGCGGCGGCGTTGACGATCGAGCCGGTGCTCGGGCCCAGGCGCACGTCCTCGTCAATCTCGCGCAGCCGGGCCACGGCGGCGTCGACGTCGAACGGGGTGGCTGCCTCGCCCGCGCCGTTGGCCAGCGCGGCGTTGATGAGCTGCTCGGCCAGTTCGAGGGCGAGCTTGCCGACCGCCTCCTCGCTGTACTCGACCACGACTTGGTAGACGCCGGCCTCGACCGTCGCCGAGGTGCGGCTGAAGGTCACCGGGCAACCCGCCTCGGTCTGCAGCGTCAGCGTCACAAGTTCAAGCACGTGGGCCAGCGAGCGCGGGCCCGTCTGGCTGCTGGCGGGCATCGCGCCCAGGGCCGGGAAGAGCGCACGCAGGCGCGTCTCGAAGCCGCTCAGCCGGCTGATGTCGAACTCGGCGGGCTCGCAGCGCGCGATGGTCTCGACGGCCGTGTGGCGGCTCCAGAGGTTGGGCCCGCGCAGGGCCCGGATGCGGGTGAGTTCCATCGGTTCGGTGGGTGCGTGGATCGTGGAGGGTCGGCGGCGGCTGTCTCTGCGCAGCGGCAGGTCAGCGCACCGCGTCGGGCTCGAAGGTCTCGATGCCGGCGGCGATCAGCTCGGGCGAGATGCCCATCGCCCAGGCGGTGGCGACGGCCGCCAGCAGCACCTCGGCGCTCAGGCCGAGGTGGGCGCGCCGCGGGTTGTTCAGCGGCAGGTGGAAGGTGTCGGCGCTGCCGGTGGCCAGCACGATGCGGCCGTCGCGCACGCAGACGCTGCGACCGCCTTGCGCACGCTGGACGGCCAGTGCGGCGTTGTCGGACGTGCTGGCATAGAGCAGCACCTCGCCGTCGCACAGCCGTGCCAGCTCGGCAACCTCGGCATGGTCGACGTTGAGCACGCCCACACCGTCGGCCAGCACCACGTCGATCTGGGTGCGCAGCACGCGCGGCATCTGGTCGATGCTGGCGATGTCGTGCGCACCGAGCGTCTCGGCGCCGTCCAGGTCCGTGACGACGCCGACCTGACAGCGGTCGTAGGCCAGGCCGTCCTGAAGGATGCTTTCCGGGCCGTTCTCGAGCACCACCGCGTCGACCTCGCGGTTCATCAGCAGGCGCAGCGCGGCGTCGAAATGGGCGCTGGGCCGGCGTTCGACCGCGCGGGTGCCGAGAAACAGGCCGTCCCGACAGGCCAGACCGGTGCGGCGACCGCCCAGGTGAGCCAGCCAGGCCACCAGGCGGGCGATGCGGTGGGTGTCGCGCCGGCCGGCGATGCCGACGATGGGCACGCGGCCGCTGCTGGCTTCGTCGAACAGGTGGTTGACGATGGCCTGCCCGACCGGACGCGGCGTGCCGACGGCCGGCTTCAGGTGCATCAGCAGGCCAGGGCCGGCGTTGACCTCGACGATCGCGCCTCCTTGCGCCTGCAGCGGGCGCGAGATGTCCTCGGCCACCAGGTCGATGCCGGCGATGTCCAGGCCAACCACGCGGGCGGCCAGGCCGACGGCGTGGGCCACTTCCGGGTGCACGGCATCGGTGCAGTCGATCGCGACGTTGCCGTTGCGCTGGATCAGCACACGCCGGCCGGCCGCCGGGATCGAGGCGCCTTCCAGGCCTTGCCGTTCCAGCAGCAGGCGGATGACCGGTTCGCGGTCGAGCTTGATGGTCTCGAGCGGGAACTCCTCGGCCTCGCCGCGGCGCGGGTCGGTGTTGAGCTGGCTGTCGATCAGCTGGGCGATGGTCGACACCCCGTCGCCGTTGACCCACAGGCTCTCGCCGCGAGCGGCCGCCACGACCTGTCCGGCGACCACCAGCAATCGGTGCTCGTCGCCACGGATGTAGCGCTCGACGATGACCTCGCTGCCCTCGGCATCGGCGATGCCCCAGGCCGACTCGACCTCGGCCTGCGCCATCAGCTCCAGACTGACGCCCCGGCCGTGGTTGGCATCGGTCGGCTTGACCACCACAGGCAGGCCCAGGTCCTGCGCGATCTCCCAGGCATGCGCCGGATCGCGGGCGACTTCGCCTTCGGGCACCGGCACGCCGACCGACTTCAGCAGCGCCTTGGTCAGGTCCTTGTCACCGGCGATGCCTTCGGCGATCGCGCTGGTCTTGTCGGTCTCGGCGGTCCAGATGCGGCGCTGGGCACGGCCATAGCCCAGCTGCACCAGGTTGCCGTCATTCAGGCGGATGTGCGGGATTTGCCGGTCCGTCGCCGCCGACACGATGCAGGCGGTGCTCGGGCCGAGGTAGCACTCGTCGATGCGCTCGCGGATCTGTTCGACCGCTTTGGGCACATCGAAGGGCAAGTCATTGATCGCCGCCATGATCAGCGCGTGGCCGCAGCCCAGCGCGGTGCGGGCGACCTGCTCGTCGCGGGCCCGGAACACCATGCGGTAGACACCGCGGCGCGTCGTGCTGCGGGTCTGGCCGAAGCCGGTGGGCATGCCCGCCAGGTTCAGCAGCTCGATGACGACGTGTTCCAGCACGTGTCCGGCCCAGGTGCCCTCTTCCAGCCGCTGCAGGAAACCGCCGCGTTCGCCGACGCCGCAGTGGTGTTCGACCAGCGCCGGCAGCATCGTCGTCAGGCGCTGGTTGAAGCCGGGCAAGAGGTTGGACGGGTGGTCTTCCAGCTCGCCCAGATCAAGCCAGACCTCCAGCACCGGGCGGTAGGTCCAGACGTTGGGGCCGCGCAGGTAGTTGATGCGCAGCAGCTGGATGTCTTCTTTGAGGCTCATGGGCTGAAAGGTGTCGGTCAACCGGACGGGAAGGGATTGTGCGTCGCTGAACATCAACGGGGCTGACGTCGGCGAGACGATGCGCTGGGACGTTGTCCGTGCTTCGGCGAAAATCGAGGGTTCACTTCCTCCCACCATGCATCCATCCCACACCGCCTCGTCAGATTCGTCGTCGTCGCGACCTGCGGCGAGCGCCTCAGGCCTCGGCCCGGTCGCTCTGCAAGCTGCAGACGAGAACGCCCTGGCGACGCTGCAGGTTGACCTCGACGCCCGGATGCACTTCACCAACGGCCAGCTGGTGCTCGACCGGCAGGCGCTGCATGCGCGGGTCGGTGAGCCGGCCGAGTGGCGCGTCTGGCCGCTGGACGAGGGCGGCTCGCTGCGCCTGAGCGATCACGGCGGTGTCGGCCTGCTGGAGCTGCATGACGGCGCACGGCTGCTGGCGACCTGGCGCTTCACGCTCGGCCAGCACGCCCAGGCCGCCCGCCTGCTGGACCAGTTCGAGCGCCGCCAGGCCGATCTGGCCCGTGGCGACGACGGTGCACCGCTGCAGTCCCGGCTGCTGCGCGAGGAGGCCGGCACCTGCCCGACGTGTGCCGCGCCGCTGCCCGAGGACAGCGAGTCCTGCCCGGTCTGCGAACGCGAGCTGCAGACGCCGCCGTCGACCTGGGTGCTGCTGCGGCTGGCGCGCTTCGCCCGGCCCTACCAGGGCCAGCTGCTGGTCGGCTTCCTGCTGACGCTGGCTTCGACGGCCGCCACGCTGGTGCCGCCCTACCTGACCATGCCCTTGATGGACGAGGTGCTGATCCCCTATCAGAACGGCAAGCACATCGAGATCGAGGTGGTGGCGATGTACCTCGGCGGCCTGCTGGCCGCCGCGCTGGCGGCCTGGGGCCTGGGTTGGGCCCGCACCTATCTGCTGGCGCTGGTCTCCGAACGCATCGGCGCAGACCTGCGCACCACCACGTTCGAGCACCTGCTGCGGCTGTCGCTGGATTATTTCGGCGGTAAGCGCACCGGCGACCTGATGGCGCGCATCGGCAGTGAGACCGACCGCATCAACGTCTTCCTGTCGCTGCATGCGCTGGACTTCGCCACCGACGTGCTGATGATCGGCATGACCGCGCTGATCCTGTTCTCGATCAACCCGATGCTGGCGCTGGTCACGCTGCTGCCGCTGCCCTTCATCGGCTGGCTCATTCACATCGTGCGCGACCGTCTGCGCACCGGCTTCGAGAAGATCGACCGGGTCTGGTCCGAGGTCACCAGCGTGCTGGCAGACACCATCCCCGGCATCCGCGTGGTCAAGGCCTTTGCCCAGGAAGGCCGCGAGGCTCAGCGCTTCCGCGACGCCAATGCCCACAACCTGGCGGTCAACGACAAGCTCAACCGGACCTGGAGCCTGTTCTCGCCCACCGTCTCGCTGATGACCGAGATCGGCCTGCTGGTGGTCTGGGGCTTCGGCATCTGGCTGGTCGCCGGCAGCGAGATCACCGTCGGCGTGCTGACCGCCTTCCTCGCCTACATCGGGCGCTTCTACGGCCGGCTCGACTCGATGAGCCGGATCGTCTCAGTCACCCAGAAGGCGGCGGCTGGCGCCAAGCGCATCTTCGACATCCTCGACCATGTCTCCAACGTGCCGGACCCGACACAGCCGCAGCCTTACGAGAAGCCCGAAGGCCGCATCGAGCTGCGCAACGTCGGCTTCCGCTACGGCAACCGGGCGGTGATCCGCGGGCTGGACCTCGACATCCGGCCGGGCGAGATGATCGGCCTGGTCGGCCACAGCGGCTCGGGCAAGAGCACGCTGGTCAACCTGATCTGCCGCTTCTACGACGTCACCGAAGGCACCATCCGGGTCGACGGCAACGACCTGCGCCGCTACCGCGTGGCCGACTACCGCCGTCACATCGGTCTGGTGCTGCAGGAGCCCTTCCTGTTCTTCGGCACGATCGCCGAGAACATCGCCTACGGCCGGCCGGAGGCGACCCGCGCCGAGATCGTCGCCGCCGCCCGCGCGGCCCATGCGCACGAGTTCATCCTGCGCCTGCCGCACGGCTACGACTCGCTGGTCGGCGAACGTGGCCAGGGCTTGTCGGGCGGCGAGCGCCAGCGCATCTCGATCGCCCGCGCGCTGCTGATCGACCCGAAGATCCTGATCCTCGACGAGGCCACCTCGGCGGTCGACACCGAGACCGAGAAGGAGATCCAGAAGGCGCTCGACAACCTTGTGCTGGGCCGGACCACCATCGCCATTGCGCACCGCCTGTCGACGCTGCGCAAGGCCGATCGGCTGGTCGTCATGGACCGCGGCCAGATCGTGGAGGTCGGCCCGCACGACGAACTGATGGCCCGCCAGGGCGCCTACTGGCGTCTCTACGAGGCCCAGGCCCGCCGCACCGAGCAATTGGCCGACGATGCCGAGTCCGGCCTTTCGTCGACCGGACAGGGCTGAACGATGGAACACCTGAACGACAAGCCGGCCTGGACCCTGGCCCGCAACCCGATGGGCCGGCTGGTCTGGACCGGCGCCGACGGCATCGAGCAGGTCGGTGTGGTGCCCGTGCGGGCCTTTCCGCTGGGCGCGCCCGACGAGGGCCTGTCGCTGGTCAGCCCGGATGGCCACGAGCTGGTCTGGATCGACAGCCTCGACGCCGTGGCCGAGCCGGCGCGCGCGCTGATCGCCGAAGAACTGGCGCTGCGCGAGTTCGTGCCGGAGATCGTGCGGCTGGTCGGCGTGTCGACCTTCTCGACGCCCAGCACGTGGACGGTTGAAACCGACCGCGGCGCCACCACCTTCGTGCTCAAGGCCGAGGAGGACATCCGACGCCTCACCGGCAGCGCCCTGCTGATCGCCAGCGCCCACGGCATCGCCTTCCGCATCCACGACCGTTTCGGCCTGGACCGCGCCTCGCGCCGTCTGCTGGAACGTTTTCTCTGAAGCCCGTCCTGAACGACACCCCGGCCCTTGCGCGTTGACCAGAAGCCACGCCCGCACCCCCCGGTTCGGGCGTGCATCAACCTTTCACGAGCAGTGAGCGGAAACTTCGTCTATTGTGTCGACTGGCCACAGTCTCGCGTGGTCGAAGTTTCACGCCGCGATCCCTTTTCCCGCGACCGAAGACATCCATGAGCAAAGACACTGTCAAGACCGCCATCGACTCCGATGGCCTGCGTTACCTGAGCAAGACGCCCGGTTCGCCGTTCGGCTCGGCCGGTACCCACTCGGCTGCCACGATGTCGTGTTTCCTGTGCGGCAAGCACCGTGCCCGTTCGCAGCTGAAGACCCGCAAGCTGCTGGGCAAGTCGCAGCTGGTCTGCGCCCCGACCTGCAACGAACTCGAAGAGCAGCTGCGCAGCAGCAAGCCCTGATCGGCCTGCCGCGCCGACGCACCTGAGGCGTCGGTCGCTGCGTTCAGTCTTCAAATCTGGCCGCCTGGCCGACATCGCCTTGACGGCGGTGCCGACAGGCGGCTTTGTCATGGGGTGAAAACGTTCTCGGACGCCTCTGAGCTGCCGTTCAACGGTTTTGCACCGGCGGTGCCTTGATCACCCGGGTCTTGCCGCCGGTGTTGATCAGCAGGACGGCGTCGCCGGCCAGCAGGGTCTCGTTGCCCTTGGCCTGGACGATGGCGCGTCGATCGCCGTTGGGCAGTTGGATCAAGATCTCGACCGCGTCCTCGCGGGTGCCAAAGCGCTCGACCGTGTTGCCGATCACCGCGCCGGCGGCTGCACCGATGATGGCCACGGCCGCACTCTCGCGTCGCCCGCCGACCGAGCCTCCGGCAATGCCGCCGACGACCCCGCCAGCCACCGCGCCGGTGCCGCTCTGCTGACCTTCGACGACGACCGGCCGCACGTTCAGGACGACGGCATCCTGAACGTTCGACAGCCGCTGCGCATCGCGCGGCTGCACGACGTCCGGGCTGGTGGTGCTGCAGGCGCCGAGCGCCAGGGCAGCCGCGCTTGCGAGGCCGACGAACAGCGCTCGCAGGGACAGGTGAATGTGGGTCATGGTGGCGGGCCGATCGAAGGTGTCAAAAGATGCTAACGCGGCACCCCGCCGGCCGCGTTGACCTGCCGCCCACCTTCCCGTCAACCGTGCAGCCGGCTGTGGCTGGGCACGCTGGCGAGCAGGAACTCCATCTGGTCGACCAGGATGCGGCGCCCGCGCAGGATCATGTCCTCGTGCAGGCTGGGCACGTAGGGCAGGTAGAGCAGCTCCATGCGCGCCTCATGGACCAGCCGACTGCCCTTGCGGCCGTTGCAGGAGCGGCAGGCGGTGATGCAGTTCATCCAGCTGTCGATGCCGCCGCGCGAGGTCGGGATGATGTGCTCGCGCGTCAGGTCCTCGGGGTGGAAGATGCCACCGCAGTAGGCGCAAACCATCTTGTCGCGCACGAACAGCTTCGGGTTCGACAGGGCCGGTGCCTGTCGCCAGGCCCGGCTCGGGACCGCACCGCGCACCGCGATGATCGGGTGCAGCTCGATGCGCGACTGCAGCCCGCTGCTGCGCTGGATGCCGCCTCGCAGCACCAGGCACGGCTCTCCAATCGTCCACGCGACCGCGTCGCTGGCGTAAAGAGTGGCCGCTTCCTTCGGCGAGATCCAAGCCTGAGGGCGACCCGATACATCGAGTTGCAGCACGTCCATGGCAGTTTCCTCGGGCCAAGCATAGATCATGCGCAATGTCAGCTTCAAGACGCGTCCGGGCGACCCTTCGTCCGACATCCTGAGGATGTGTCGGCTGCACCTAGAGGGCAGACTCTAGGCCTCCGCGAAAGCCCGGGGCTTGCCGAAATCGGGATCTCGAACAAAATAGCACGATCGTTCGATTTAGAGCCGCCGTGACCCTCCTCAACCCGCCCGCCAGCAGCGCCACCCGTGCCCGCACCGTCCATCGGTCGGGATCGCGCTCCCTGCAGAAAGGCCTGCAGACCCGAGCCTCCATCCTCGATGCGGCCCTGCTGCTGTCGGCTCAGAAGGGGCTGGAGGGCTTGTCGATCGGCACGCTGGCCGAGGTGACCGGCATGAGCAAGTCGGGCGTGTTCGCCCACTTCGGCTCGCGTGAGGAACTGCAGATCTCGGTGATCCGCGAGTACCACCGCCGCTTCGAGGAAGAGGTCTTCTACCCCGCGATCCGGCAGCCGCGCGGCGTGCTGCGCCTGCGTGCGCTGTTCGACCGCTGGATCGAGCGGGTGACGGTGGAAATCGACTCGGGCTGCATCTACATCAGCGGTGCGGTCGAGTTCGATGACCGGCCGGGTCCCGTGCGCGACGCGCTGGCCGACATGGTCATCGCCTGGCAGACGGCTTTGCACCGGGCGATCGAGCTGGCGCGCGAGGTCGGCGAGTTGCGGCCCGACACCGACGCCCCGCAGATGGCCTTCGAGATGCACGGCCTGATCCTGGCGCTGCACCACGATGCCCGCTTCCTGCGTGTGCCCGGGGCGATCGAGCGGGCCCGACGCGGCTTCGAATCCCTGCTGGCGCGCCACGTCGCGCTGCCCGCGCCCCAACGCTGAATGACCCGTCCGTCGCCGCCATGACGGCTGGCGACGGACGTTTTTCTTCCAGAACCGAACCGGCCTGCCAGCCGCAGGCCGACCGACACGCCACCCCATCCAGGAGACGACATGCCCCAGTACACCCCGCCCTTGCGTGACCTGCAGTTCGTGTTGCACGAACTGGTCCAGGTGACCGAATCGTTCAAGCAGATGCCGGTCCATGCCGAGGTCGACGTCGACACGGTCAACGCCGTGCTGGAAGAAGGCGGCAAGTTCGCCGCTGGCGTGGTCTTCCCGCTCAACCAGAGCGGCGATGCCGAGGGTTGCACGCTCGACCGCAGCACGCACGAGGTCCGCACCCCTGCCGGCTACAAGGCCGCCTATGCGCAGTACGTCGACGGGGGCTGGCCCTCGCTCAGCTGCGACCCGGCCTATGGCGGCCAGGGCTTGCCGCATGTCGTGAACCAGTGCTTCTACGAGATGCTCAACAGCGCCAACCAGGCCTGGACGATGTATCCCGGCCTGTCGCATGGCGCCTATGAATGCCTGCATGCGCACGGCACGCCCGAACAGAAGGCGACCTACCTGCCCAAGCTGACCAGCGGCGTCTGGACCGGCACCATGTGCCTGACCGAGCCGCATTGCGGCACCGACCTGGGCTTGCTGCGCACCCGTGCCGAACCGCAGCCCGACGGCAGCTACGCGATCACCGGCGCGAAGATCTTCATCTCGGCCGGCGAGCACGACCTGACCGAGAACATCGTGCACCTCGTGCTGGCCCGCCTGCCCGACGCGCCGGTCGGCAGCAAGGGCATCTCGCTGTTCGTGGTGCCCAAGTTCCTGGTCAATGCCGACGGCAGCCTGGGTGCGCGCAACCCGATCCACTGCGGCGGCCTGGAACACAAGATGGGCATCCACAGCAACGCGACCGCGCAGATGGTGCTCGAAGGCGCCATCGGCACGCTGGTCGGCGAGCCGCACAAGGGCCTGGCGGCGATGTTCGTGATGATGAACGCGGCCCGACTGGGCGTGGGCATGCAGAGCCTGGGCCTGACCGAGGTGGCCTACCAGAACGCGGTGGCCTACGCGAAGGACCGCATCCAGATGCGTGCGCTGTCGGGCCCGAAGAACCCGGACAAGCCGGCCGATTCGATCATCGTGCATCCGGACGTGCGCAAGATGCTGCTGACCGCCCGCGCCTACGCCGAGGCCGGCCGGGCGCTGTGCGTGCACACCGCGCTGCTGCTGGATCAGGAGTTGAGCCACCCCGACGAGGACGTGCGCCGCGCCAGTGCCGACGAGGTCGCGCTGCTGACGCCCATCGTCAAGGCCTTCCTGACCGACAACGGCTGGATCGCGACCTCGCACTGCATGCAGGTCTTCGGTGGCCACGGCTACATCCGCGAGTGGGGCATGGAGCAATACGTGCGCGATGCCCGCATCAACATGATCTACGAGGGCACCAACACCATCCAGTCTCTGGACCTGCTGGGGCGCAAGGTGCTGGCCGACAACGGCAAGAAGCTCAAGGCCTTCGGCCGGCGCATCGCCGAGTTCGTCGAGGACGCCGGCGTGCGCGAGGACATGCAGGAGTTCGTCAACCCGCTGGCCGACCTGGGCGACAAGGTCACCAAGCTGACCACCGAACTGGGCATGAAGGCCTTCGGCAACCCTGACGAGGTCGGTGCTGCGGCGGTCGACTACCTGCGTGTGGTGGGCCACCTGGTGTTCGCCTATTTCTGGGCCCGCATGGCGCTGATCGCGCTGGACAAGCAGGCCAGCGGCGACGCGTTCTACACCGCCAAGCTGCACACCGCCCGCTTCTACTTCGCCAAGCTGTTGCCCGAGACCGCCGGCCTGATCCGCACCGCTCGCAGCGGCCTGAACCCGCTGATGGCGATGGACGAGTCGTTGTTCTGAGGCCCGTTTGACAACCAGCAGATCGAGGAGACAACCGATGAACACGCACATCCCGAAGATCGCGGCGATCGCCGCCACCGTCGCCCTGACCTTGACGGGCGCCGCCGCCTGGGCTCAGTCCACACCGGCCGGCCTGTGGCGCACGATCGATGACGACGGCAAGACCGAGAAGTCGCTGGTGCGCATCACCGACAACGCCGGCACCTTCAGCGGCAAGGTCGAAAAGATCTTGAACCCGGCTCGCCAGGATGCCCGCTGCGACGACTGCAGCGATGCCCGCAAGGGTCAACCGGTGCTCGGGATGACCATCATGCAGGGCGTCAAGGCCAGCAAGTCCGAGGCCGGGTTGTGGGATGGCGGCGAGATCCTCGACCCGACCAATGGCAAGACCTACAGCGTGCGCATGCGCTTGGCCAATGAGGGCAAATCGCTCGAACTGCGGGGCTACATCGGCATCCCGTTGCTGGGTCGTCCGCAGACCTGGCAACGCGTCGAATGATTCGACGCGGCTGACGTCCTGAACACCCTTTCCCCCCAGGAGATCCCATGTCCCGATTTCAAGTCCGCCAGGTCGCGGTGCTCGGCGCTGGCGTGATGGGCGCGCAGATCGCCGCCCACCTCGTCAATGTCGGCGTGCCCGTCGTGCTGTTCGACCTGAGCGCACCGGAAGGCCCCAAGAGCGCCATCGCGCTCAAGGCCATCGACAACCTCAAGAAGCTTAAGCCCGCACCGCTGGGTCTGGCCGCTCACGCCGGGCGCATCCGTGCGGCCAACTACGAGGAAGACCTCGGCCTGCTGGCCGGCTGCGACCTGGTGATCGAGGCGATCGCCGAGCGCATGGACTGGAAGCTGGACCTCTACCAGAAGGTCGCGCCGCACATCGGCGCCGACACGGTCGTGGCCTCCAACACGTCCGGCCTGTCGATCGGCCGGCTGGCGGCGGTGTTGCCCGAGGCGCTGCGACCGCGCTTTTGCGGCATCCACTTCTTCAACCCGCCGCGCTACATGCAGCTCGTCGAGCTGATCCCGACCGCCGACACCCGCGCGGACGTGCTTGCAGGCCTGGAGACCTTCGCCACCCGCACGCTCGGCAAGGGCGTCGTGCGGGCCAAGGACACGCCCAACTTCATCGCCAATCGCGTCGGCATCGCCGGCATGCTGGCGACGCTGCATGAGGCCCAGGCGCTGGGCTTGAGCGTGGACCTGGTCGACGACCTGACCGGCAAGAAGCTCGGCCGCGCCAGCAGCGGCACCTTCCGCACCGCCGATGTGGTGGGCCTCGACACCATGGCCCACGTGATCCGCACGCTGCAGGACAACCTCGGGCCCGGCAAGGGCGATGACCCGTTCTACCCGTCCTACACGACGCCAGCGGTGCTGACCGGACTGATCGCGGCCGGCGCGCTGGGCCAGAAGTCCGGTGCCGGCTTCTACAAGAAGGTGGGCCGCGACATCCAGCGGCTCGATCCGGCCACCGGCCAGTACGTCGCGGGCGGGGCCAAGGCCGAACCGCTGATCGACCGCATCCTCAAGAAGCCGGCGGCCGAGCGCCTCAAGCTGCTGCGCGAGTCGTCCAACCCGCAGGCGAAGTTCCTGTGGGCCATCTTGCGCGACAGCTTCCACTACGTCGCGGTCCATCTGGCCGAGATCGCCGACAGCGCCCGCGAGGTCGACTTTGCGATGCGCTGGGGCTTCGGTCAGAAGCAGGGCCCGTTCGAGCTGTGGCAGGAGGCTGGTTGGCTGCAGGTGGCCCAGTGGGTGCAGGCCGACATCGAGGCCGGCGCCGCGCTGTGTCGCGCGCCATTGCCGGCCTGGGTCTTTGACGGCCCGGTCGCGCAGGCGGGCGGTGTGCACACCGCCGACGGTTCGTGGTCGGCCGCGCAAGGCCGTTTCCTGCCACGCCCGGACCTGCCGGTCTATGCGCGCCAGGCCTTCCCCGAGTCGCTGGTCGGCACCGGTGCGGTCGCGCCGCTGAAGTCCGGCACGGAGGTCTTCCGCAACGACGAGCTGCGCGCCTGGACGCTGGACGGAGAGGTGCTGATCGCCAGCATCGACTGCAAGCTGCACCTGATCAGCCCGACGGTGACCGAAGGCCTGCTCAAGGCCGTCGAACTGGCCGAGGCGAACTATCGGGGCCTGGTGATCTGGTCGCCCGACGACGTGTTCTCGGCCGGCGCCAACCTCGAAGCGCTGATGCCGGTCTTCATGAAGGCCGGCGCCAAGGGCATCGCGCCGGAAGAGAAGAAGCTGCAGGACCTGATGCTGCGCATCCGCTACGCCGGTGTGCCGGTGGTGGCCGCCATGCGCGGCCTGGCGCTGGGCGGTGGCTGCGAGCTGGCGGTGCACTGCGCCCGCCGGGTTGCGGCGCTGGAGAGCTATGTCGGTCTGGTCGAGGTCGGCGTCGGCCTGATCCCCGGTGGCGGCGGCCTGACCTACATCGCGCGGCGTGCGGCCGAGAAGGCTGCCGCCGCACCCGGCACCGACTTGCTGGCCTTCCTGAAGGACGGCTTCCAGGCGGCGGCCATGGCGACCGTCGCCACCAGCGCGATCGAGGCCCGTCAGCTCGGCTACCTGCTGGACGACGACATCGTCGTGGCCCACAAGGACGAGTTGCTGCACATCGCCATCGGCCAGGTGCGCGCGCTGTCGGACGCCAACTGGCGCGCGCCGAACAAGGCCCTGTTCCCGGTGGCTGGCCGCAGCGGCATCGCCACCATCCAGGCCAGCCTGGTCGGCATGCGCGACGGCGGCCAGATCACCCGCCATGACTTCGACATCGCCAGCCGCATCGCGCATGTGGTCTGCGGCGGCGACGTCGACGCCGGCAGCCTCGTCACCGAGGACTACCTGATGGCGCTCGAACGCCAGCACTTCTGCAGCCTGCTGGAGCACCCCAAGTCGCAAGAGCGAATCATGGGCATGCTTCAAACCGGCAAGCCGGTGAGGAACTGAACCCCCCCCGGAGCGCCTGCGGCGCACCCCCCCAGGGGGGCGCAGCCAGTGGACCGGCGCAGCCGGATCCACGGCCGCGTTGGGTGGAACGAGCACGAATCGAAGGAACCGTCATGAAGCAGATTCAAGAGGCATACATCGTTGCGGCCAGCCGCACGCCGATCGGCAAGTCGCACCGCGGCTTCTTGCGCAACACCCGGCCCGATGACCTGCTGGTGGCCGCCCTGCGTGGCGCGCTGGCTCAGGTGCCGAGCCTGGACCTGAAGGCGATCGAGGACGCGATCGTCGGTTGCGCCATGCCCGAAGGGCCGCAGGGCCTCAATGTGGCGCGGGTCGCCGCCTTGCTGGCGGGGCTGCCCGACAGCGTCGGCGGCATCACCGTCAACCGCTTCTGCGCCTCCGGCCTGTCGGCGGTGCAGATGGCGGCCGACCGCATCCGCGTGGGCGAGGCCGACGTCATGATCGCGGCCGGCTGCGAAAGCATGAGCATGGTGCCGATGAGCGGCAACGTGCCCAGCTTCAACCCCGCCATCTTCAGCGCCGACGAGAACATCGGCATCGCCTACGGCATGGGCATGACGGCCGAGAAGGTCGCGCAGCAATGGAACGTCAGCCGGGCCGACCAGGACGCCTTTGCGCTGGCCTCGCACCAGAAGGCGCTGGCCGCGCAGGCCGCTGGCGAGTTCGGTGACGAGATCACGCCCTTCGAGGTCATCGAGCGCAGCCCCGACCTGCAGACCGGCACCGTGCGCGAGCGCCGTCGCACCGTCAGCCTTGATGAGGGCCCACGCGCCGACACGTCGATCGAGGGCCTGGGCAAGCTGCGGCCGGCCTTTGCCGCGCCCAAGGACCCGAGCGGCAAGGCCACCGGCCTGGGCAGCGTCACGGCCGGCAACAGCTCGCAGACCAGCGACGGCGCGGGCGCCCTGATCCTCGCCAGCGAGCGGGCGGTGCGCGAGCACGGCCTGACGCCGCTGGCCCGTTTCGTGAGCTTCGCCAGCAAGGGCGTGCCGCCGTCCATCATGGGCATCGGCCCGATCGAGGCCATTCCGGTGGCGCTGCGCCATGCCGGCCTGCAACTGGGCGACCTCGACTGGGTGGAGCTCAACGAAGCCTTTGCCGCTCAGGCGCTGGCCGTCATCCGCAGCGTCGGGCTGGACCCGTCCAAGGTCAACCCGTTGGGCGGCGCGATCGCGCTGGGCCACCCGCTGGGCGCCACCGGCGCGATCCGAGCGGCCACGGTCGTGCACGGCCTGCGTCGGCGCCAGCAGCGCTACGGCATGCTGACCATGTGCGTGGGCACTGGCCAGGGCGCGGCGGGCATCTTCGAACGGGTCTGAACGACAGCACGGGCGCGTTTTTCCCGTTCCCCCGTTCTCCCCGATCTCCTCGCGCACCCGGGAAAATCCGGGTGCGTTCCAGGGCCGTTCCACCTTGTGTGGCACGGCCTTTTTTCAGTTTTGTCACCCAGCCGTGACAAACTTCCTGTCTTGCCCGGAGAGTTCATGAGCATCAAGACCGCCCTGTTCGACGGTGTCTTCCAGATCGAGATCGCCCGTCCCGAGAAGAAGAACGCGCTGACGATGGCGATGTACAGCGCCCTGGCCGAGGCCCTGGTGCAAGCACGCGGCGACACCAGCGTGCGCGCCGTGCTGATCACCGGCCAGCCGGGCATCTTCACGTCCGGCAACGACCTTGAGGACTTCATGGCCGCGCCGCCGCGCGATGAGCACTCGCCGGTGTTTGTCTTCATGCGCGCGCTGCTGGACTGCGACAAGCCCGTCATCGCCGCCGTCACCGGCCCGGCCATCGGCATCGGCACCACGATGCTGCTGCACTGCGACTTTGTCTACGTCAGCGACGAGGCCCGTCTGGCCATGCCCTTCGTCGGCCTGGGCCTCGTGCCGGAGTTCGGCTCCAGCCTGACCGTGACCCGCCTGATGGGCCATGCCCGCGCGGCCGAGAAGCTGCTGCTGGGCGATCCGTTCACGGCCGACCAGGCCGTCGAGTTCGGCCTGGCCAACGCGGTGCTGCCGGCGGCCGAGGTGCTGCCGCACGCGCGCCGCGTCGCCGCCCGTTTCAACGGCCTGCCGCCGGGTGCCGTGCGGGACAGCAAGCGCCTGATGCGCGCGCCCACCGACGCGGCGGTGCGCGAGGCCGTCGCTGCCGAGTCCAAGGTCTTCGCCGAACGGCTGCGCAGCCCCGAGGCCCGCGAAGCCTTCCAGGCCTTCTTCGACAAGCGCAAGCCGGACTTCTCGCAGTTCAGCTGAACGCCACCTACCTGAGCCCAACGCCGCCCCTGCCGTGACCGCCACCCGCCCGCCCAGCGTCGGCCTGCCCCGGCCGCCGGTCGCACCCGAGCCGCCTTCGGCGCGGACGGTCGCGCTGGTGCGCACACTCGCCAGCCCTTTGCTGGCCTGGCAGGCCGCCCAGTTGCGGCGCAGCACGCCGCGCCTGGCCGAGCCCGGGGTGGCCAGCCACGGCGGCGCAGGACTGGGCTTCTCGCGGCTGCGCCTGCTGATCGTTGGCGACTCGTCGGCGGCCGGCGTGGGTGCCGCCGATCCGGCGCTGACGCTGGCGCCCCTGTTGGCCGAGGCCTTGTCGCGGCGCATCTCCGAGACCGAGATGGGTCTGACCCGTGTGAGCTGGCAACTGGTGGCGCGCACGGGGGTGTCGTCGAACACGGCCTTGCCGATGATGGCCGCGCAGCAGCTCGATCCAGCCGATGTGCTGGTCACCGTGCTGGGCGTCAACGACGTGCTCGAACAGACGCCGGCCGGTCGCTGGCTGGCCAACCTCGATGCCATCCGCAGCCACGCCAAGCACCGCGCCAAGGTGCGCTTCACCGTGCACTGCGCGCCGCCGCGCATGGACCTGATGCAGTTCGTGCCGCAGCCGCTGCGCTGGCTGATGGGCGCGCAGGCCAGCCGGCTCGACAGCGCGCTGCGCAGCCATGTCCGCCATGCCTACCGGCGCAGCCGCTTCGTGCTGCCCTTCGACCCGACCACCGAAAGCATCGACCACTGGCTGGCGGTCGACCGCTTCCATCCGAACGAGGCGCTGTATGCGCGCTGGGCCGAGGCGCTTGCCGACCACATCGAATACGACCTGACCCAGAACCCGGCCCAAGGTGCCGTGCTGCCCACCGGCTTCACGCCCAGCGCCTGGGCGTCCTTGCAGGACGACGATGTGGAAAGTGGCGACAGCCGCTTCGGTGCGCTCGGCTAGGCCGCGGACACCTTCAGGTCTTCACCGCCGCGCTGGCGGGATCTGGCGGGGCTTGCCCTCGCCGTCGATGGCGACGTAGGTGAGGTTGGCCTCGGTCACCTTGACGACCTCCGGGTTCTCCGGATTGCGCTCGGCATAGACCTCGACATGCACCGTCACCGAGGTGTTGCCCACCCGCAGCACCGTGGCGTAGAAGCTCAACAGGTCGCTGATCGACACCGGCTGCTTGAAAATGAACTGGTTGACCGCCACGGTCGCGATGCGGCCTCGGGCGATGCGCGCAGGCAGCACCGCACCAGCGATGTCGACCTGGGCCATGATCCAGCCACCGAAGATGTCGCCGTTGCCATTGGCATCGGCCGGCATCGGCATCACCCGCAGGACCAGTTCACGCTGATGTGAACCCGGCGCGCCACCCTCGGAGGGCGGCAGGTCAGACGTCGTTGCTGCGGTCATCGTTCATCCACCTTTCCAGCCATTCTCCACGATGCGTTCTGCCCGATCCATGGACTTGCCGCCGCCGTCGGGCGTCGCCACCGAAGACCGCAGCGACATGGCCACGCTGCGGCGTCTGGCGCCCTATCTGTGGCAATACCGGCTGCGCATCGCGCTGGCGCTGGTCTGCCTGGTGGCGGCCAAGGTCTCCAACGTCAGCGTGCCCTTGCTGCTCAAGGAACTGGTCGACGCGCTCGATCTCAAGGCCGGCGATCCGCGTGCGCTGATGGTCGTGCCCGCCGGCCTGCTGCTGGCCTATGCCGGCCTGCGGCTGATGACCACCGTGTTCACCGAGCTGCGCGAACTGGTCTTCGCCAAGGCCACACACGGCGCGGCGCGCCAGATCGCACTGGAGACCTTCCGCCACCTGCATGACCTGAGCCTGCGCTTCCACCTTGAACGCCAGACCGGCGGCATGACGCGCGACATCGAGCGTGGCACCCGCGCGCTGCAGTCGCTGGTCAGCTACTCGCTGTTCACCATCGTGCCCACGCTGGTCGAACTCGTGCTGGTGCTCAGCCTGCTGGGCGGCAAGTTCGACCTCGGCTTTGTCTGGATCACGCTGGCCGCGCTGGTCGCCTACGGCGTCTACACGATCAGCGTGACCGAGTGGCGCACCCAGTTCCGGCGCCAGATGAACGAGCTGGACTCGAAAGCGCACACCCGCGCCATCGACGCGCTGCTGAACTACGAGACCGTCAAGTACTTCAACAACGAGGACTTCGAGGCCCGCCGCTACGACGAGGGCCTGGACGCCTACCGGCGCGCGCAGCTGAAGTCGCAGGCCACGCTGTCGATGCTCAACACCGGCCAGCAGGCCATCATCGCGGCGAGCCTCGCAGCCATGTTGTGGCGGGCCACGCAAGGCGTCGTCGATGGCCGCATGACGCTGGGTGACCTGGTGATGGTCAACGCGCTGCTGCTGCAGCTCTACGTGCCGCTGAATTTCCTGGGCGTGCTCTACCGCGAGGTCAAGCAGAGCCTGGCCGACCTCGACAAGATGTTCAACCTGCTCGAACGCGAGCGCGAGGTGGCCGATGCGCCCGGTGCGCGCGACCTGCAGGTGCGCGGCGCGACGGTGCGCTTCGAGAACGTCGTCTTTGGCTACCACCCGCAGCGCCGCATCCTGCACGGCGTGAGCTTCGAGATCCCGGCTGGCAAGACGGTGGCGGTGGTCGGCGCCTCCGGCTCGGGCAAGAGCACGCTGGCCCGTCTGCTCTACCGCTTCTACGACGTTGACGCCGATCTGTCTGGACTGGGGGGCGGGCGCATCACCATCGATGGACAGGACGTGCGCGACGTCACGCAAGCCAGTCTGCGGCGGGCCATCGGCATCGTCCCGCAGGACACCGTGCTGTTCAACGACAGCGTGGGCTACAACATCGGCTACGGCCAGCCCGGCGCCAGCCAGGCCCAGATCGAGGGCGCCGCCCGCGCGGCCCACATCCACGACTTCATCGCCGCCCAGCCGCAGGGCTACGGCACGATGGTCGGCGAGCGTGGGCTGAAGCTCTCGGGCGGCGAGAAGCAGCGCGTGGCGATCGCCCGCACGCTGTTGAAGAACCCGCCCATCCTGATCTTCGACGAGGCCACGTCGGCCCTCGATTCGGCCAACGAACGCGCCATCCAGACCGAACTGGCCAGCGCCGCCCAAGGCAAGACCGCCCTGGTGATCGCGCACCGGCTGAGCACGGTGGTCGATGCCCATGCCATCGTCGTGCTCGATGCCGGACAGGTCATCGAGATCGGCACCCATGCCGAGCTGCTGGCCCTCGACGGGCGTTATGCCCGCATGTGGCACCTGCAGCGCAGCAGCCAGGAAGCGAGCCCCGATCCAGAGGGTCAGCCCGTAGCGTCAGCCACTTGAGCCACCGCTAGACTGATCCGCATGGAGACCAAGTGGCTCGAGGATTTCGTCAGTCTGGCCGAGACGCGCAGCTTCTCGCGCTCGGCCCAGACGCGGCATGTGACGCAGCCGGCGTTCTCGCGCCGCATCCAGGCGCTCGAGGCCTGGGCCGGCGTTGACCTGGTCGACCGCTCGTCCTACCCGACCCGCCTGACCCCTGCTGGCCAGACCCTGTTGCCGCAGGCGCTGGAGGTGCTCGGTGCGCTGCAGGCCGCGCGCAACCTGATGCGCAGCCACCAGAACGCCGATCACGACATGATCGAGTTCGCGGTGCCGCACTCGCTGGCCTTCAGCTTCTTCCCGCACTGGGTGATGGACCTGCGCCAGCGCTTCGGCCAGTTCAAGAGCCGGCTGATCGGCTTCAACGTGCACGACGCGGTGCTGCAGCTGACCGAGGGCGGCTGTGACCTGCTGCTGGCCTATCACCACACCTCGCAGCCTCTGCAGCTCAATCCCGAGCGCTACGAGATGCTGACGCTGGGCACCGAGACGATCGCGCCCTATGCCCGCGCCGATGCCGACGGCGAGCCGCTGTTCCGCCTGCCCGGCGGGGTCAGCTCCAAGGTGCCCTACCTCGCCTATGCCTCGGGCGCCTACCTGGGTCGCATGGTCGACCTGCTGCTCAAGCAGGCCGGCCAGCCGCTCTACCTCGACCCGATCTACGAGACCGACATGGCCGAGGGCCTGAAGGCGATGGCGCTCGAAGGCCACGGCGTGGCCTTCCTGCCGGCCAGCTCGGTGCGCAAGGAACTGCGCGCGCGCCGCCTCGTGCCCGCCGCGCCCAGCCAGAGCGGCACGCCGGCCTTCGAGGTCACCATCGAGGTGCGCCTCTACCGCGAACGCCCCGAGTTCGCGCGCCAGTCCAAGCCCGCCGCACAGGCGCTGTGGGACTTCCTGAGCCAGACCCGTTGACGGGCCCTGCCCAGCGGCGGCACGAGTCCTGCATCGTCGATCAGGGTTTCCCGGGGCAAGCCTACGGGTCGCCCACGACCTGTGGCGCCGGATGCCCTGCCTAGAATCGTTCGACACCTTCAGCACCCGGGCCGTGGCTCTCTCCATCGCCCAACAGACCCCAGGAGATCTCATGAAAAAGACCCTCATCCTCGCCGCCGCGCTGCTGGCCGTCGGTGCCGCGCAAGCGCAGTCGGACACGCTCAAGAAGATCAAGGACAGCGCCAGTGTGACGATGGGCGTGCGCGAGTCTTCGGGCGCCCTGTCCTACACGCTGGGCGATGGCAAGTTCACCGGCTTCCATGTCGAGCTGTGCCAGCAGGTGCTGGGCGACGTGCAGAAGCAGCTGGGCCTGGCCAAGCTGGACGTCAAGTACCAGCCGGTGACCTCGCAGAACCGCATCCCGCTGGTCCAGAACGGCACCGTCGACATCGAGTGCGGCTCGACCACCAACAACGCCTCGCGCCAGAAGGACGTGTCCTTCGCGGTCACCACCTTCGTCGAAGAGGTGCGCATCGCGGTCAAGGCGAACTCGGGCATCACCGGCATCGAGCAGCTGACCGGCAAGAACGTGGCCACCACCACCGGCACGACCTCGGTGCAGACGCTGCGCAAGCATGAGCGCGCCAATGGCGTGAACTTCAACGAGGTCTACGGCAAGGACCACGCCGACAGCTTCCTGCTGCTCGAATCGGGCCGTGCCGATGCCTTCGTGATGGACGGCGCCATCCTCGCCGGCAACATCGCCAAGGCCAAGAACCCGGCGGACTTCAAGCTGGTCGGCGAGGTGCTGTCGGTCGAGCCGATCGCCATCATGATCCGCAAGGACGACCCGGCCTTCAAGAAGGCGGTCGACGACGCGCTGAAGTCGCGCATGAAGTCCGGCGAGGTCGCTCGCCTGTGGACCAAGTGGTTCGAACAGCCGATCCCGCCGACCAACACCAAGGTCGGCATGGCGGCCAACGAGAACACCAAGTCTGCGTGGGCCAATCCCAACGACAAGCCGATGGAAGACTACGCAAAAAAGTGACCCACCCCCGACGCGCTCACGCGCGTCCCCCTCAAGGGGGCAACGCCAGCGGACCGGCAGAGCCGGCTCCGCGGCGTTTGCTGGGTTGCGCTGGGGCACTGCCGGCGCTTTCCTTCTTTCCCCATCAAGGATTCCCTCGTGTCCAACTGGGACTGGCAAGTCTTCTGCAAGAGCACGCTCGAGGGCGAGGTCATTGCCGGCTGCTTTGGCCGTGACGGTGATGTCACCTACCTCGACTGGCTGCTGAGCGCCTGGGGCTGGACCCTGTCGGTGGCCGTGCTGGCGCTGCTGGTGGCGCTGGTCGTGGGCTCGTTGATCGGCATCCTGCGCACGCTGCCGCACCGGGGCTGGGCCTTCTTCGGCAATGCCTGGACGGAGCTGTTTCGCAACATCCCGCTGCTGGTCCAGATCTTCCTCTGGTATCACGTGCTGCCGCAGGTTTTCCCCGTGCTGAAGGGCGTTCCGAGCTTTGTGCTGGTCGTCGTCGGCCTGGGCTTCTTCACCTCTGCGCGCATCGCCGAGCAGGTCAAGGCCGGCATCCAGACCTTGCCGCGCGGCCAGCGCTATGCCGGTCTGGCGATGGGCCTGACGCTGGGCCAGACCTATCGCTACGTGATCCTGCCGATGGCCTTTCGCATCGTCATCCCGCCGCTGACGAGCGAGAGCATGAACATCATCAAGAACTCCTCGGTGGCCTTCGCGGTCAGCATCGCCGAGCTGACGATGTTTGCGATGCAGGCGCAGGAAGAGACCTCGCGCGGCATCGAGATCTACCTCGCGGTGACGGGCCTGTACTTCATCTCGGCCTTCACGATCAACCGCATCGCGCAGTTCATCGAGCAGCGTGTGCGCGTGCCGGGCATGGTCGGCGGAGGTGGCAAGTGAACCTCGACTTCGCATTCTTCACGTCCGACGTCATCGGCAGCTTCGTCCTCAAGGGCCTGATCTTCTCGATCCAGCTCACGCTGGTCGCGATGGTCGGTGGCATCGTGCTGGGCACGCTGCTCGCGCTGATGCGCCTGTCGGGCAAGCCCTGGCTGGTGGTGCCGGCGGCGGCCTATGTCAACACCATGCGCAGCGTGCCGCTGGTGATGGTCATCCTGTGGTTCTTCCTGCTGATCCCGCTCTTGATCGGACGGCCGATGGGCGCGGAGCTGTCGGCCATCGTGACCTTCACGCTGTTCGAGGCGGCCTACTACTCGGAGATCATGCGGGCGGGCATCCAGAGCGTCTCGCGCGGCCAGGTCCATGCGGGTTATGCGGTGGGCATGACCTATCGCCAGACCATGCAGACCATCGTGCTGCCGCAGGCCTTCCGCAACATGCTGCCGGTGCTGCTGACGCAGACCATCATCCTGTTCCAGGACACCTCGCTGGTCTACGCCATCGGCGCCTACGACCTGCTCAAGGGCTTCGAGGTCGCGGGCAAGAACTTCAACCGCCCCGTCGAAACCTACCTGGTCGCCGCTGGGGTGTATTTCGTCATCTGCTTCAGCCTGTCGATGCTGGTCAAGCGTCTGCAAGCCAAGATCCAAATCATCCGGTAAATGAAGCCCCCGGCCGGGGTACCGACCGCCCCCCAGGGGGGCCTCGGCCCGCTTGGGGCGGCCCGGCGCAGGCCGAGCGCGCTAACAGGAGTTCAACGTGATCAAGATCGACAACGTCAGCAAGTGGTACGGCAGCTTCCAGGTCCTGACCGACTGCACGACCCAGATCAGCAAGGGTGAGGTGGTGGTGGTCTGCGGCCCGTCGGGCTCGGGCAAGTCCACGCTGATCAAGACCGTCAATGCGCTGGAGCCGATCCAGAAGGGCGACATCGTCGTGGACGGCATCAGCATCAGCGCGCCGACCACCGACCTGCCCAAGCTGCGGTCGCGCGTGGGCATGGTGTTCCAGCACTTCGAGCTGTTCCCGCACCTGTCGGTGACCGAGAACCTGACGCTCGCGCAGATCAAGGTGCTGGGCCGCAGCAAGGACGATGCGCTCGCGCGTGGCCTGAAGATGCTCGACCGCGTTGGCCTGTCGGCCCACAAGGACAAGTTCCCCGGCCAGCTCTCGGGCGGCCAGCAGCAGCGCGTGGCGATCGCCCGGGCGCTGAGCATGGACCCGATCGTGATGCTGTTCGACGAGCCGACGTCCGCGCTCGACCCGGAGATGGTTGGCGAGGTGCTCGATGTCATGGTGCAACTCGCCCACGAGGGCATGACCATGATGTGCGTGACCCACGAGATGGGCTTCGCCAAGAAGGTCAGCCACCGCGTCATCTTCATGGACGCGGGCAAGATCATTGAGGACTGCAAGAAGGACGAGTTCTTCGGCAACCCGGAAGCCCGTTCGCCGCGGGCGAAGGACTTCCTGTCGAAGATCCTCCAGCACTGAGCGCGGCTGGCCGGCCGGCCCAGGGGCGGTGAAAATCGCCCGATGAGCACGACCCACGCCCCCCAGACCCTCACGATCACCCGCCCGGACGACTGGCACCTGCACGTGCGCGATGGCGCCGCGCTGCAGGCCGTCGTGCCCGACACCGCCCGCCAGTTCGGCCGCGCGGTCATCATGCCCAACCTGCGCCCGCCGGTGACCACCACCGAGCAGGCCCTGGCCTACCGCGCGCGCATCGCCGCCGCCGTGCCAACCGGCGTGGACTTCACGCCGCTGATGACGCTCTACCTGACCGACAACACGCCGCCCGAGGAGATCGCGCGGGCCAAGGCCGCCGGCATCGTCGCGCTCAAGCTCTACCCGGCCGGGGCGACCACCAACAGCGATGCCGGCGTGTCCGACATCCGCAAGACCCATGCGACGCTGGAGGCGATGCAGCGCGAGGGCCTGCCGCTGCTGGTGCATGGCGAGGTGACCGATCCGGCGGTGGACATCTTCGACCGCGAGGCCGTCTTCATCGACCAGGTGATGCGCCCGCTGCGGCGTGACTTCCCCGGCCTGAAGGTGGTGTTCGAGCACATCACCACCCAGGAGGCGGCCGAATACGTCGCCAGCGCCGACGCGCTGACCGCCGCGACGGTGACCGCGCACCACCTGCTCTACAACCGCAACGCCATCTTCACCGGCGGCCTGCGGCCCCACTACTACTGCTTGCCGGTGCTCAAGCGCGAGCGCCACCGCGGGGCGCTGGTGCGCGCGGTCACGTCCGGCAGCCCGAAGTTCTTCCTCGGCACCGACAGCGCGCCGCACCCGGCCCACCTGAAGGAACACGCCGCCGCCTGCGCCGGCTGCTACACGGCGCTCAGCGCGCTGGAGCTGTATGCCCAGGCCTTCGAGACCGCCGGTGCGCTCGACCGCCTGGAAGGCTTCGCCAGCGTGTTCGGCCCGGCCTTCTACGGCCTGCCGCGCAACGCCGGCACGGTCACCCTGGCGCGCGAGCCCTGGCAGTTGCCCGAGACGCTCGCCTTCGGCGATGCCCAGCTCAAGCCCTTGCGTGGCGGCGAGACGCTGGACTGGCGGCTCGTGACAGCCTGATGTCGAGGCCTTGCCAAGGCCAGCGACCAGAGTTTTCGCTTGGGATTCTTGGCAAGTCTGAAGGAGATGGTTAGGCTGGCCCTTCCGTGCGAAACGTGAGATTTCGCACGCCCCACAACGAGGAGCCTCCCATGACCCGATCTACCCCTTTGCGCCTGGCTGGCGTTGCCGTCGCCCTGGCCGCCCTGTCGGCCTGCAGCACGCCGATGCAGTCGACCAGCCCGATGAGCTTCTTCATCACCAGCGCCAACCCCGGCAAGGGTGGTGACCTGGGCGGCCTGGCCGGTGCCGATGCGCACTGCCAGAAGCTGGCCACCGAGGCCGGTGCCGGCGGCAAGACCTGGCGCGCCTACCTGAGCACCTCGACGGCCGATGGCGTGGGTCTGATCCACGCCCGCGACCGCATCGGCAAGGGCCCGTGGCAGAACGCCCAGGGCATCGTCGTCGCCAACAGCGTGGCCGAGCTGCACGGCACCAACAACCTCAACAAGCAGACCGCGCTGACCGAGAAGGGTGCCGTCGTGAACGGCCGTGGCGACACGCCCAACCTGCACGACATCCTGACGGGCTCCAACCCGGACGGCACCGCTGCCGGACACACCTGCGGCAACTGGACCTCGCCGGACGTCGGCGCCGCCATCGTCGGCCACCACGACCGCCAGGGCCTGAACACCTCGCCGCCGATGCTGAGCTGGAGCACCTCGCACCCGACGCGCGGCTGCACGATCCCGGCCTTCAACTCGACCGGCGGCGGTGGCTTGTACTACTGCTTTGCCGTGAATTGACGGCACCCGGTCGACGGGTACGTCGACCACCCGCCGGGCGGGTCTCGGCCGCCTTGGGGCGGCCCGGCGGCGGCTGAGGAGGTGACGGCACCCGGTCGACCTTCGACGCTGGTTTCAGGCGGGCGCTGGGGCGTCCGCCTTGAGCATGGCCTTGATGCCGCGCACGGCCTGGCGGATGCGGCCTTCGTTCTCGATCAGGGCGAAGCGCACGTGGCCGTCGCCGTGGTCGCCGAAGCCGATGCCGGGGCTGACGCAGACCTTGGCGCGTTCGAGCAGCAGGCGCGCGAATTCGAGCGAGCCGAGGTGGGCATAACGCGGCGGGATCGGGGCCCAGATGTACATCGAGGCCTTCGGGCTTTCGACCGCCCAGCCCGCTTCGTTGAGGCCCTTGGCCAGCACGTCGCGGCGCTTCTGGTAGGTCGCGGCGATGTCCTTGACGCATTGCTGGTCGCCCTCCAGCGCGGCGATCGCGGCCACCTGCACCGGCGTGAAACTGCCGTAGTCGTGGTAGCTCTTGATGCGCGCCAGCGCATGCACCAGGTCCGGGTTGCCGACCATGAAGCCGATGCGCCAGCCGGCCATGTTGTAGCTCTTGCTGAGCGTGAAGAACTCGACCGCCACGTCCTTCGCACCGGGCACCTGCATGATGCTGGGCGCCTGCCAGCCGTCATAGACGATGTCGGCATAGGCCAGGTCGTGCACGACCAGGATGTCGTGCTTGCGGGCCAGCGCGATGACACGCTCGAAGAAGCCGAGTTCGACGCACTGCGCCGTCGGGTTGCTCGGGAAGCCCAGCACGATCATCTTGGGCTTGGGGTAGCTGCCTCGGATGGCGCGCTCCAGCTCGGCGAAGAACTGCGCCCCGTCGACATCGCCCGGCGTGATCGGCACCGAGCGGATGTCGGCCCCGGCGATCACCGCGCCATAGATGTGGATCGGATAGCTCGGGTCCGGCACCAGCACGGTGTCGCCACGGTCCAGCGTGGCGAGCATCAGGTGGGCGAGGCCTTCCTTGGAGCCGATCGTGACGATGGCCTCCTTGTCGGCGTCGATGGCCACGCCGTAGCGGTCCTGATACCAGTGGCTGATGGCGCGGCGCAGGCGCGGGATGCCCTTGCTGGCCGAGTAGCCGTGCGTGTCGGGCCGTTGCGCGACCTCGCACAGCTTGGCCACGATGTGTGGCGGCGTGGCCCCATCGGGGTTGCCCATGCTGAGGTCGATGATGTCCTCGCCCCGACGCCGCGCCGCGAGCTTGAGCTCGGCCGTGATGTTGAAGACGTAGGGGGGAAGGCGGTCGATGCGCGCGAAGCGGCGCTTGCCAGGGCTGGCAACCGAAGAGGAAGACATGACGATGACTTTCACGTGAGCGCCCGGAACCGTCCGAGCGACGTGGCCGTGTGGCACGGCCGAGGCGGATGCTAAGCGACGTCCGGCCGGTCGCACCAGCCCGTCTCAACCCCGCATCCGTGGTGGGCCCGCCACGCCAGAATCGAGCGATCCATCCCGATCCGACATCCGGAGACCCGCCGATGATCCCGACCACCTGGCCCGCACGTTGGCCCTGCCTGCCGGCCGCGCAGGCCCATGACGAGACCTTGCGCCTGCCCTTCACCATCGCCGGCGAACTCGCCGGCAGCGTGCGACGTGAGCACATCGAAGCGATCGGTGACCTGTTGCCGCAACGCGCCGGCTGGCGTCTGTCGAGCACCGAGGGCGTCGCGTTGGACCTGCCGCGCGAGGCCCGCGACGAGGCGCTGGTGGCCATCAACATCGCCTTGCGCGACGCCGGCCACATCCGCGCCTGGCGCGGCGAGCCCTATGCCGTCTTCACGCGGCCGGGCGCGACACCGTTGGCCATCATCGAACGGGCCGCCGCGCGCTTCTGGGGCACCAGCACGCTGGGCGCCCATGCGACCGGCTACGTGGCCGATGAACACGGGCCGATCACGCATCTGTGGATCGCGCGGCGGGCACTGAGCAAGGCGGTCGACCCCGGCAAGCTCGACAACCTCGTCGGCGGCGGTGTGCCCTGGCCGCAGAGCCCCTTCGAGACCCTCGTGCGCGAAGGCTGGGAAGAGGCCGGTCTGGCACCCGAGCGCATGCGCTGCGCCGTGCCCGGTCGTGTCATGCACCTGCGCTGCGACATCCCCGAGGGCCTGCAGGTCGAATGGCTGCACAGCCATGAACTGCGGCTCGCGCCCGGCGAGGTGCCGGTCAATCAGGACGGCGAGGTCGGCGAGTTCCTCTGCCTGCCGGTGGCCGAAGCGCTGGAGCGTGCCGCCGGCATCGAGATGACGGTCGACGCCGCGCTGGTGACGCTGGACTTCGCGCTGCGCCACGGCCTGATCGAGGCCGCCGAGGCGGTCGCGCTGACGCGCCAGATCGACGCGATCAGCGTGGCCTGAAGGACAGCCTCCGCTGGCTCAGAGGATGAGCCAGCGCCCCCAGTCGGCGGCCGGCGGCAAGGGGCCGTCCAGCAGCTTCAGCATCTTCCAGACCACCGTTGTCGTGGTGTCGTAGACGGTGCAGCCGTGGCGGCGTTCCCAGCCGGCGGCCCGGTCGGTCGAGACCAGGTTGGTGCAGTAGGGCACGACCGCATCGGGCCGGCTCGCCGCGACCTCAGCCACCAGCGCATCGAGCTGGGCGCCGGTGACGGTGCCGAAGCTGAAGTTGTCGTGGATGCCCAGGTGCCGCTCGGCCACGGTCTCGATGCCGATCTCGCGGTAGTGGGCCACGATGCGGGCCTGCACGTCAGCGGTGTAGGGCGTGACCAGCGCGAGCCGCCGCACGCCGTCGGCCAGCAGACGCTCGTTGAGCGCGAGGATGGACGTGGTGGCGCGGATGCCGGTGGCCGCCTCGATGCGCGCGCACAGCTCGACGTCGGTGTCAAAGCCGCGCCAGCCGGCCGCCGTGCCGCTCCAGCCAATGGCGTCGACCCGCGCATCGGCCAGCAGCTCGGCGGCGGCCAGCATGGGTGCCGGATCGAACTGACCCAGCGCCCCGGCGCCCAGGCCGATGTGGGTGACGCGAAAGCGCGAGAAGTGCGCCGTCACGCCCGGCAGCGTCGACACCATCGCGCTGGTCAGCGGCTCCAGCGCCGTGTTGGACGAGGGCGTCAGGATGCCCAGGCGCAGCCGGCGCGGTGTCGGGGCGTCGGTGGATTCATTCGTGTTCATCGGGGTTTCCGGTCGACAGACATCCAGGACAAAGCCAGCAAGGCCACGCATGCGCAGGCCGCCAGCAGCAGCAGCCCGACCCACACCGCCGTGGTGTCGCCACCTGGCGCCCAGGCGAACAGCAGCGGCGCGACGGTCAGGCCCAGGTAGCCGTGGCCGAGCATGCGGCCGGACCAGGCGCCGGCCCGCGCCGGCCCGGCCAGCCGGCTGATCTCGGCCACCAGCAGGCCGTTCCAGCCGCTCGCGCTGGCACCGAGCGCCAGCATCAGGACCGCGAAGACCAGCGGCTGCGCCTGCGACAGCCCAGGCTGCAACACCAGCGCCGCGCCGCTCGCGGCGGCCAGCAGGCCGATGGCGGCGATCAGCCCGGCCGCCCGGCCGTGGGCCGGCAGCAGCCAGCCCCAGCCCAGTCGCCCGGCCAGGCCACCGGCCTGCGCCGCGGCCAGCCAGCCGGCGGCGGCCAGCGGCGTCAACGACCAGTGCGCCACCGCGTGGCTGAGCAGGAAGACGTTCAGGCTCATCTGCAGCGCCGACAAGGCCAGCACCGCCAGGGCCAGGCCTTGCACGGTGGCGCTGAACCAGCGGGTCGCAGCGGGCGCGTCGGCAGGGGCTTCTGGCTGGCTCATGGACTGAGCCACTCCCGTGTCGACCGCTACCTCACGCCGTCCGCACCCGAGACAAGCCAGCGCCACCGCCAACGCCAGCACGGCAGCGACCGCGAAGGGCAGGCGCGGGTGCAGCAGCCACAGCGCTGGCAGGCTCAGCGAACCGGCGATGGCACCCAGCTGGTTGCCGGTCTGCCGCCAGGAGAAGACGCGGGCGCGCGGCGCGGGGGCCAGGTGCCGCGTCGCGACCGACAGCAGCGCGGCGCTGGCCGGCGTCTCCGGGCCGAAGGCGAGGCCGAAACACAGCACCGCGAACAACGCGGCGTCCGGGCCGATGACGGCGAGCGCGGCCAAGCCCAGGGCCACGGCGGCGGCACAGGCCGCCGCCAGCGTCCAGCCACCCAGACGGCGCAACAAGGCACCCGCCGCGAAAGCCGCCAGCGCGCCGCTGCCAAACAGCAGCAGACTGAGCTGGCTCAGCCGCGCCACCGGCAGGCCCAGCTGCGGTGCCAGCGTCGCCAGCGAGAACAGGCCGAGCGCGACCACGGCCTGCAGCGCCGTCATCGCCGCCAACGTGGCGGCCAGTCCGACCGGGGATCCGACCGGAGATCCGACGGGCGATGCGATGTGCGGCGGGCGCGCTTCCTGCATCGGGCTCAAGACGGCACCATGGCCTTCCCGTCCGACCGACCCCTTGAAGGAGAACCTCGATGAACACGACTGTTGCGCCCGCAGGCGGCATCTCCCTGCATGCCGTCGACGTGGCCCGTGGCGTGCCCGCGCAAGGCCTGCTGGCCGAGCTGTGGCTGCTGCCACCGGAGGCCGACGCCGGTGCGGCGCCGCGCTGCATCGCCGCCGGCCCGGTCGGCGCCAACGGCCAGCTCGATCACCCCTGCGTGCGCGGCGAGGGCATCGTCGCCGGGCTCTACGAGGCCCGCTTCCACGTTGGCGCCCATCTGCGCGAGGCGGTCGGCCCGCAGGCCAGTCCCTTCCTCGATGTGGTGCCCTTCCGTTTCCGCTTGACCGAGGTGGCTCAGCATGTGCACCTGCCCTTCAAGTTCACGCCCTGGGGCTATTCGTTGTTTCGCGGGGTCTGAGGCGACGCCTGCTGCAAGCGGGCCTGTGCGACCCGCTCGGCGCCGTCGGCGAGCAGGCGGACGATGGCGTCCGGCAAGCCGGCATTGGCCTTGAGCGGCGGTGGCGCGCCGCCGCCTGCGACGGCGGGCGCGGGCCGCTGACGCACCAGCGCGCTGGCCTGCCGCACGGCGCTGCCGACCCCGTCGACCACCGGCACCGGCAGGCGCGCCTCGATCTGTCGGGCCAGCCCGGCCAGTGGCGCGCCAGCCAGGATCAGCACCTCGGCGCCGTCCTCGTGCACGGCGCGTTCGCACAGGGCCAGCAGGGCATCGGCGTGCTCGTCGCCGATGCGGTCGATGCGCCCGAGGGTCTGGTCCAGTGCGCGGATGCTGGCCAGCCGGTCAAGCTGGCCCAGCTCGCGCACGACCTCGCGGTACCAGGCCTGGATGCGCTGCGAGATCGCGATGATCGAGACCCGCCGGCCCAGCAGCATCGAGCTTGCCAGCGCTGCCTCGGTCAGGCCGATGACGGGCACCGGCAGGGCCTCGCGCAGGGCCGCGACACCCGGGTCGCCGAAGGCGGCGACGATCACCGCGTCGTGGCCGGCATGGTCGGCGGCGGCGATCTGGGCGGTGGCCCAGGCACCGATCAGGGCTTCGAAGCGGGTCTCGATGTAGGCCACGCCCAAGGGCGCCGTGCGCATCGTCAACACGGTGCCGGGCTCGGCGCTGCGGCGGGCTTCTGCCTCGATCAGCGCGGTCACGCCAGTCGAGATGTTGGGGTTGATGACCAGCAGGCGCATCGTGTCGGCCGCCGCGTCAGTCAGGCCCGGTGCGGGGCGAGTGCCTGCGCGGTGCCAGCGTCGGCTCGCCGCCGCGCAGGAACTCGCCGCGGCCCGCACGGCCGTGGAAGGTCGTGCCGTCCCAGACCACCTCGCCGCGACTCAGCGTCAAGCCCGGCCAGGCCCGCAGCGTGCGGCCGGCATAGGGCGTGTGGTCGACGGCGTGGTGCAGCATGGTGTTGTCGAGCGTGAAGGTGCGCTCGTCCCACACGACCAGATCGGCATCGCTGCCGATCGCGATCGTGCCCTTGCGCGGGTGCAGGCCATAGGCCTTGGCCGGGTTGGTCGACGTCAGCTCGACGAAGCGGTTGAGCGTGATGCGCCCGCCCAGCACGCCCTCGGAATACAGCAGCGGCAGACGGGTCTCGATGCCGGGGATGCCGTTGGGGATGTGGCGGAAGGGCACCTCCTCGCCGCCGGGCTTCTTGCCGTTGGGGCCGTCGACGTTGAAGGGCGCGTGGTCGGACGAGAAGACCGTGAACAGCCCGTCGGCCAGCGCGTTCCAGATCACCTGCTGGTTGCTGGCATCGCGCGGCGGCGGGCTGCAGACGCAGCGCGCGCCCTGGTAGCTGTCGTCGATCCCCAGGTCCTCGGCGCTCAGGAAGAGGTATTGCGGGCAGGTCTCGGCATGGACCTGCAGGCCGTGCGCGCGGCCCCAGCGGATCTGCTCGACCGCCTCGCGGCCCGAGACGTGCACGATCAGGATGGGCATGTCGACCAGCTCGGCCAGCGCCATCGCGCGGTGGGTGGCCTCGCGCTCGACCAGCATGGGCCGCGCATGGGCATGGAAGCGCGGCGCGGTGCGGCCGGCGGCTTCGAGGCGCTGCGTCAGCCATTCGATGCAGTCGGCGTTCTCGGCGTGGATCATGGCCATCGCCCCGTGCTGTCGACCGACCGCGAGCACGTCCAGGATCTGGCCGTCGTCGAGCTTGAGATCGTCGTAGGTCATGTACAGCTTGAAGGAGCTGTAGCCGGCCGCGATCAGCGCTGGCAGCTCCTGCTGCAGCACCGTTGGCGTCGGGTCCGAGACGATCAGGTGGAAGGCGTAGTCGATGTGCGCGCGGCCCTCGGCGCGGCGGTGGTAGTCGTCCACGGCGGACTGCAGCGACCCGCCCTTGACCTGGGCCGCGAAGGGGATGACGGTGGTCGTGCCGCCACAGGCCGCGCTGCGCGTGCCGGTGTCGAAGTCGTCGGCCATGCGCACCGGCGGGGCCATCGGCTGGTCCAGGTGGCAATGGCCGTCGACGCCACCGGGCGTCACGGTGCGGCCGGCCGCGTCGATCTCCCGCAGGCCCGCGGGCAGGCCACGGCCGAGCATGGCGATGCGACCGTCGCGGATGCCGATGTCGGCGTCGAAGACGTCGCTGGCGGTGGCCACGCGGGCATGGCGCAGCACCAGGTCGAAGGGGCGATCGTCGGTCATGGCGTGGGTGTCGGTAGCGACGGGATGTTCAGCGGATGCGGCGGCTGATGCCGGTGAGCTTTTCCATCACCACCATCAGGATCAGCGTGGCGAAGACCATCAGGCTGGCGACGGCGGCGATGCTCACGTCGAGCTTGCTCTCCAGGTCCTGCCACATGCGGATGGGCAGCATGTCGGTCTGCGCATCGCGCAGGAAGAGCGACACCGGCACGTTGTCGAACGAGGACATGAAGGTGATGAAGGCCCCGGCGGCGATGCCCGGCGCGATCAGCGGCAGCGTCACCCGACGGAAGGTATAGAGCCGGCCGGCACCCAGGCTGGCCGAGCTTTCCAGCAGCACCGACGGCAACTGCGCCAGCGCGGCCACGGTGGTGCGGATCACGTAGGGCACGCCGACGACGGTGTGGCCGATCACCAGCGTGGTCAGCGACAGGCCCACGCCGATGCGCGAGAAGTAGATCAGCGCCGCCAGCCCGAAGGCCAGCGCCGGCAGCACCAGCGGCGACATGAAGAAGCTGTCGAGCACCCGCGCCATGGCGTGTTCGGAACGTGCGATGGCCAGCGCCGCCGGCACGCCCAGCACGACGGCCAGCAGCGTGGCGGCCGTCGCCACCTTCAGGCTGTTGATGGCCGCGAACTGCAGCTGCCAGGCGTCGACCAGCGCGTGGTACCAGCGCAGCGAATAGGCGGGCGGCGGGAACTTCAGCGAATAGCCATCGGAGAAGGACACGATCACCACCACCAGCGTGGGCGCCAGCAACAGCGCGGCGGCCAGCAGCGCGAGGCCGCCGAGCAGGCCGTGCAGGGTGATCGTCGAGAGGTCGTGGCGGCGTGCGGTCATGGTCGTGTCGGGGGACGTGCCCGGATCAGGTCGTGGCGCGACCGCGGCTGGCGCGGCCCAGCAGGTTGAGCACGCTGACGCAGCCCAGCACGGCGACCAGGAAGACCAGCGACAGCGCGGCGGCAAAGGGCCAGTTCTGCAGCGACGAGGCCTGCTGGTAGATGTACATGGGCATGAAGAGCATCTGCCCGCCGCCGATCAGCGACTGCGAGATGAAGGCCGTGACCGAGGCTGCGAAGGTCAGCAGCGCACCGGCGACGATGCCGGGCAAGGACAGCGGCAGGGTGATGAGCCCGAAGGTGCGCCAGGCGCTGGCGCCCAGAGCGGCCGAGGCCTGTTCGAGGTTGGGGTCGAGCTTCTGCAGCGCGGTGATCAGCGGCAACACCATCAGCGGCAGTTGCACATTGGCCAGCGCGACCACCAGGCCGCCGCGTGTGTAGAGCAGCTTGAGCGGTTCCTCGATCCAGCCCAGGTCGGCCAGGGCGGTGTTGACGATGCCCTGCCGGCCGAGGATGACGACCCAGGCGAAGGTCCGCACCACCACGCTGGTCAGCAGCGGCATGACGATCAGCAGCATCAGCAGCTGCTGCAACCAGGCGGGACTGCGCACATGCGTCCAGGCCAGCGCATAGCCCAGCAGCAGGCACAGCGCGGTGACCTGCACGCCCAGCCACAAGGTGTCGACCAGGACGGGCAAGGTGAAGTCGTCGCTGGCCACGCGCACAAACTGCGTCACCCCCATGCCGCTGAAGCTGGTGTCCTGATACAGCGCGATCAGCACCAGCATCAGCAATGGCGCCGCGAAGAACAGCAGGAAGAACCCCGCCAGCGGCGTGGCAAACCACAGGCTGGTGGTGGTGACGGCTTGTGCGCGGGCGGCCGACATCAGAGTTTGATCTCTCGATTGAACCGGTCGATCCAGGCCGGGCGCTGTTCGTTGATCTTCTTCCAGTCCTGGAACACGAACTTCTTCTTCATCTCGGCCTGATCGCGGGCCAGCACCTTGGCGATCTCGCCTTCCATCTTGACCTTGCCGTGGGTGGGCACGACCAGGTAAGGGCTCTGCATCAGGCGGGTCTGGACCTCGGGCGACAGCGCGGTGTCGATCAACAGCGCGGCCAGGGCCTTGTTGGGCGAGTTCTTGACGATGTGCACGCTGGTCTTGAAGGCGATGGCACCTTCCTTCGGTGCGACGAACTCCACCGGCACGCCACGCGCCTTGAGGATCTGGATGGCGTTGAAGTTGCCCGGGCTGATGTCGATCTGGCCCTGCTGGTAGAGCGCGGCCAGCGCGCCCGGGTTGGCCGCCACAGCCGCGAGGCTGGGCTTGAGTTCGGCGATCTTCTTGAAGGCCGGCTCGATGTTGGACTCGTTGCCGCCGTACATGCGCGCCAGCTCGACCATGAAGCCGGTCCCCAGCGTCGAGTTCATGTTGGTGATGCCGACGCGGCCCTTGTACTCGGGCTTCCACAGATCGGCCCATGAGGTCGGCGGCGTCTTGATCTTCTCGGGGTTGTAGGTCAGGCCCACGACCTGGAAGAACATCGCCGGGCCGCTCGGGTCCTGCGCCTCGGCGATCAGGTCGCCGTAGTGCTTGCTCTGGGCCACCGGGAAGGGCTCGACCAGGTCCTGCGCGATGGCGGTCAGCGCCGGACCCGGGTCATGCAGCATCACGTCGATCGGCGGGTTGTTGCGTGCGGCGGTGACCTTGGCGATCTGGTCGACCGACAGCATCGGATCGAGCAGCACCTCGTTGCCGGCCTTGCGGAAGGCTGGCACCAGCACGTCGCGGTGGGCTTCCTCCCAGCTGCCGGTGAAGGTGGCGAAGACCAGCTTGCGGGCCTGCGCACGGGTCATTTGCGGGAACAGCGTCATCGCACTGAGGGTCAGTGCGGAGCCGAGCAGCGAGCGGCGGTCGAGGGTCATGGCAGGTCCTGTGATGGGGTGGTGGATGAGGGGTGACGGGGGTGGCTCATGGCCTGAGCCTGCGAGAACTCAGGGCGCGGCGAACACGCTGACGGCCTCGGGTGCGACCGGCCGCACCCGCACCGGCGTGGCGACCGCACGGGCTTGCGATCCAGGGCTGCGCGGCTCGCTCAGCTTGATCGGCCGGCCGCTGCCGGTGCGCAGCTCGTGCACCAGCGTCGCGCCCAGGGCCATGCCCAGTTCGACGTGTGCGCCCAGCGTGGCCGGATCGTCCGGCGAGGCCGCATCGAGCCGCAGGTTCTCCGGCCGCACGCAGGCGACCACCGCACTGCCGGTCTTCAGCGCCGCGCTGGCCAATGGCGCGCGCGTGGGCCACAGGGCGCCACCGTCATCCAGCCGGACCCAGGCGCGTTCACCGTCGACCGCTTCAAGCCGGCCGGCCAGCACGTTGGCGCTGCCGACGAACTGGTTGACGAAGAAGGTGGCCGGGCGGTCGTAGACGGTCTCGGGCGCGTCGAACTGTTCGAGCCTGCCGTGGCTCAGCACGGCCACGCGGTCGGCCATGCCCAGTGCCTCTTCCTGGTCGTGGGTGACGATCAGCGTGGTCGTGCCGGCGCTGCGCTGGATGCGCTTGATCTCGATCTGCATGTCCAGGCGCAGGCTCTTGTCCAGCGCCGAGAAGGGCTCATCGAGCAGCAGCACGCGCGGCTCGATGGCCAGCGCCCGCGCCAGCGCCACGCGCTGCTGCTGGCCGCCCGACAGTTCGCGGGTCTGGCGCTGCGCCAGGTGACCCATCTGGACCAGCTCCAGCATCTCGACCACCCGGCGGCGGGCGGCGGCCTTGTCGGTGCCGCGTGCGGCGAGGCCGTAGCTGACGTTCTCGGCCACGCTCATGTGCGGGAACAGCGCGTAGTTCTGGAACACGATGCCGACGTCGCGCCGGTTCGGCGGCAGCTCGTCGATGCGGCGTCCGCCCACCACCACCTTGCCGGAGGTCTGGGCGATGAAGCCGGCCACGATGCGCAGCAGCGTCGTCTTGCCGCAGCCGCTGGGGCCCAGCAGGGCGACCAGTTCCCCGGCCTGCACCTCCAGGGTCACGTGGTCGATCGCCAGCGCACTGCCGTAGCGGTGCACGATGTCGTCGAGGGTCAATGCCTGACCGGTCTGTGGGGCGCTCATGGCGAGGTGTTCTGCAACCACCGTGCCAGACCTTGCTTCGTCGTTTTGTATCCAATCTTCAGGGCCGCTTCACGCCTCGGATATCCCCTGATGTTCCAGATGATTCGCTATGGAATCGGACTTGCAATCGGATCCGGCGCAAACCAGTGACGGTTGCAGATGGTCTCCATCGACGCACCGTACTGGATACAAAACAGACCCGCCTTGGTGCAGCCCGCGCCGACCTGGAGCCACCGCATGAACGCCGCCGATCCCGTCTCCCTGACCGCGCCCGACCCGGACCTGCCGCTGCACCGCTGGCCGGCCCGTGCGCTGGCCGCCGCCGTGCGCGCCGGCCGGCTCAGCGCCGAGGCCATCGCGCAGGCCCAGTGCGCGCGCCTCGCGGCGCTGCAGCCCCAGCTCAACGCCTTCGTCGACCACGACCCGGCCCGGGTGCTGGCCGAGGCCCGGGCGGTCGATCGCCGCCTCGCCGCCGGCGAGGACCTGCCGCTGGCGGGGGTGCCCTACACCGTCAAGGACAACCTCTGGATCGCGGGCCGGCCGGCCACCTTCGGCTCGAAGGTCTACGCCGACTTCATCGCACCGCAGGACTCGTGGTGTGTGGCGCGGCTGCGCGCGCTGGGCGGCGTTGCACTCGGGCTGACGGCCTGTTCGGAGTTCGCCTGCAAGGGCATCACCGCGACGCCGCTGCACGGCGTCACCCGCAACCCCTGGGATCTGGACCGCACGCCCGGCGGCTCGTCCGGTGGCGCGGTCGCGGCGCTGGCGTCTGGCATCGGCGCGCTGGCGCTGGCCACCGATGCCGGCGGTTCGACCCGCCGCCCGGCCGCCCACACCGGTCTGGTCGGCATGAAGCCCACGCTGGGCCGCGTGCCCAACCCCTGGGGTTTCGACGACCCCAACCACCTGCTGTCGGTGATCGGCCAGATCGGCCGCGACGTCGAGGACGTCGCCTGGATGCTGGACCTGCTGAGCGCCTGGTCGCCGGCCGATCCGCTGTCCAGCCCGGCCTTCGACCGGTCCAGGCTGCTGGTTGACCTGAAAGCGCCGCTGCCGCCGCTGCGGCTGGCCTGGTCACCGGGGCTGGGTTGTGGCTACCCGATCGATGCCGACGTGCTGGCCACGCTGGAGGCCGCCATCGAGCGCCTGCGGCAGGCCGGCTGGCAGATCGAGCGGGTGGATCCTGTCTGGCCCGAGGCCGCCCGCGAGTACCCGCTGATCGCCCTGCAGCAGGCCGGTCTGGCGCAGCTGCATGGGCCACGCTGGCGGCGCGAGCCCGAGCTGTTCGACCCCGACATCGGTGCCCAGATCGAGCTGGGACTGGCGCTGAGCGGCCCCCGCGTCGCCGAGGTGCTGCGCCTGCGCGAGCAGATCCACCACCGCTTCGAGGCCCTGTTTGCCGACGTCGACGCGCTGCTGTGCCCGGTCTCGCCGGTCGAGGCTTGGGCGATCGGTGCGCTGGGCCCGGCCACCATCGGCGGCCTGCCGGCCGGCCCGCGCGGTCATGCCGCGTTCACGCCCTGGTTCAACTACGCCGGGCTGCCGGCGCTGTCCCTGCCCTGCGGCGTCGGCCGGCACGGTCTGCCGGTGGGCCTGCAGATCGCGGCGCCACGGTTCCGCGACGACCTCGTGCTGCGGCTGGCCTGGCAGGCCGAGCAGGTGCTGGGGTCGCAGCCGGTGTCGCCCTTGATGCAGGCCTGACGCGGGCCTGATCAGCCCAGCAGCACGGTGGCCAGGTCGTCGTCCACGGCGGCCTCGTGGCCGTCGTCGGGCAGCAGACCCAGCGCCAGCGCGATGTGGGCCAGGTGGTGGTCCATCAGCTGGCAGGCGCGCTCGACGTCGCCGGCCTCGATGGCGTCGATCAGGTGGGTGTGCTCGTCGTTCGGGCAGGCCGCTGCGGTGGGGGCCTCGAAGCTCAGGATGGCCAGGCAGGTCAGCGGGGTCAGCTCCCGCATCATCCGGTGCGAGATGCCGCTGCCGCTGAGCTCGGCCAGCAGCACATGGAACTCGCCCGACAGGCGAACGGCGGCGCGTCGGTCGCCCCTTGCATGGGCCTGGTGCTCACGCTCGACCAGCGCGCGCAGGCGCCGCACGGCATCGCGTGCCTGGCCTTGCGCCAGCCGCCTCAGCAGCCGCCGCACGATGCCCGGTTCGAGCGTGCGGCGGACCTCCAGCACGTCCAGCGCCTCGGCGGCGCTGGGGGTGGTGACGAAGGCGCCCCGGTTGGGGATCAGCGTGACCAGCTGCTCCACCGCCAGCCGCTGCAGCACGCCGCGCACCTGGGTGCGGCTGACGTGGAAGAGCTCGGCCACCCGCTCCTCGGTCAGCTTGGTGCCGGGCAGCAGGCGGTGTTCGACGATGGCGGTGTAGATCCGCGCGTGGATGTCGTCCTTGGACGCGGCGGCAGCAGCCCGGCGCGGACGGCCGGCAAGTGGGGGCAGGGACATGGCGGGTGCATTTGAGCAAACGCCATGCCGTTGCGCATCCGGGCGGGATGCGCGCAGGCCTCGATCAGCGTGCGGCCGTGCTGAGCACCGGCGCCGGGGCGACCGTCCAGCTCACGCTGGCCGGCGGCTGGACGATGAAGGTGTTGGCGTCGATGCCCGCGTCGGCCTGGCGCGGGTTGCCCGCCTGGGTCTGGCGAGCCTGCGTGGCCGGGTGGCTGAAGGGCAGCGCGGCTTCGGCCGGCGTGCTGGCCATGGCCAGCAGGGCGGTGGCCGAAATGGCGGCGAACAGGGTGGCGGCGGCGAGGTGCTTGGAAGACATGGCGGTTCCTTCGTGGAGAACGTGGATGGAAGGCGACGCCTTCATGTTGCGGCGCAGCATGATCAGTGTAAACCCTAGGTTTTGGCCGTGTGTGGCGCTCCCCCGAACCCAAGGACGTGGCCGGCCCGATCCGGAAAAAGTGCACACGGTCGGCCCACGTGCCCGCCCGTCACAATCCGCGCTCCGGTGTGCGGCGCTCGGCCGCCACACCGCGGCCACCCTGGAACCCCCATGTCCTTTGCCTCGCTGGGCCTCGCGCCCGATCTGCTGCATGCCCTTGCCGACGAGGGCCTGCGCGTCCCGACCCCCGTCCAGAGCCTGGCCATTCCGGCGGTGCTGCGTGGCGACGACCTGCTCTGCCGCGCGCCGACCGGATCGGGCAAGACGCTGGCCTATGCCCTGCCGCTGCTGCAGGGGCTGCAGGTCTCGCGCCGGCCCTGGCCGCGTCGCACCCAGGCGGTGGTGCTGCTGCCCACGCGCGAGCTGGCGCAGCAGGTGGGCGGCGTCATCGAGGCCCTGGCCCGGCGCCTGCCCGACGCGCCCAAGGTCGTCACCGCGATCGGTGGCGTGTCGATCAACCCGCAGCTGATGGCGCTGCGTGGCGGTGCCGAGGTGGTCGTCGCCACGCCGGGTCGGCTGCTGGACCTGCTCGACCACAACGGCCTGCGCCTGCAGGCGCTGTCCGTCCTGGTGCTCGACGAGGCCGACCGCCTGCTCGACCTCGGTTTTGCCGAAGAATGGGCCGCCATCCGCAGCCGCCTGCCGCCGCTGCGCGCGCGCGCCGATGGCCGCACGCTGCAGCAGCTGCTGTTCTCGGCCACGCTGGACGAGTCGGTGCGCGGCCTGGCCGATGCCTTGCTGACGCGCCCGCAGCGCATCGACCTAAGCGGCGACGGCACCGATGCGGCGCGGGTCGACGCCGCCGCCGGCCACGCAGCGACCGAGCCCGCCCCGGTCGCGCTGCCGCACCCGGACATCCAGCAACGGGCCTTCGTGGTCGACAGCACCCGCCGCACCGGCGCGCTGCGCCGCCTGCTGACCGATCACCCCGAGTGGGATGCGGTGCTGGTCTTTGTCGGCACCCGCATGGCCACCGAGCGGGTGGCTCACAAGCTGAGCCTGGAAGGCCTGCACGCCGCGCCGCTGCACGGCGAGATGAGTCAGGGCGGGCGTGATGCCGTGCTGGCCGACTTCCGCCTCAAGCGCCTGCGTGTGCTGGTGACGACCGACCTGGCCGCGCGCGGCCTGGACATCGCCGGCCTGCCGCTGGTCGTCAACTACGACCTGCCGCGCGCGGCGGCCGACCATGTGCACCGCATCGGCCGCACCGGCCGGGGCGGCGCGGCCGGCACCGCGATCAGCTTCGTCCCGCCGGCCGGCGAGGCCCACTTCCGCCTGATCGAGAAGCGCCAGCAGCAGCGCGTCCCGCGCGAGGTGCTGCCCGGCTTCGAGCCGACCGAGGTCGCCCCCCCGCCACCGGTCGACGGCAACGGCGGCATCAAGGGACGGCGCCCGAGCAAGAAGGACAAGCTGCGGGCGGCCGCAGCGGCGGGCGCAGGCCAGGACCCGCGCAAGGCTTGATCAGGGTCGCTCGCCCGCCGCCAGCCGGGCCTCGATCCCGTCCAGTGCCGGCAGCAGGTCGGCCACGCTGTCGATGACGAGGTGGGCGCCATCGGCCAGCAGGCGTTCGGTGGCGCGCTTGCGCAGCACGGCCTGCTGGGCTGGCGCGGTGGCCTGCCATTCCTCGCGGCCCATGCCCACCGCGTTGCCGCTGACGGCCACGCCGATCGCCCAGCAGCCGGCTGCCCGGCCTTCCTGCAGGCCCACGCCGGTGTCGTCGACCTTGACGACACGGTGCGGCGGCCAGACGCCCAGGTCGGCGAAGCAGCGGTACATCATCAGCGGCGAGGGCCGGCCGGCGGCCAGGTCACCGGCGCAGATCAGGTTGTCCGGCGCGAAGCCGCCCTGCGCGGCCAAGGGCAGCAGCACGTCCATGATGGGCCGGTTGTAGCCGGTGGTCGAACCGATCTTCAGGCCGCGCGCGCGCAGCGCCTGAACGGTCTCGACCGCACCGGGGATCAGGTCGGCATGGGCTGGGATCACGGCCGCGTTCATCGGCGTGAATTCCTCGTAGAGCGCGTCGACGTCGGCGTTGCCGAATGGCCGGCCGTGGCGTGACTGCCATTGCGCCGCGATGCGCGGCAGCTGGCCCAGGGCGTGGATGTGGTCCCACTTGGCCATGCCCATCGGGCCACGCGCCTCGGTGATGCTGAGCTCTACGCCATGGCGCGCGAACAGCTGCACGAAGGCACCCATCGGTGCGCGCGAGCCGAAGTCGATGACGGTGCCGGCCCAGTCGAAGACGACGGCGGCCAGGGTGGTGTCGGGGGAAGGCAAGGTCGTGTTCATGGCGATCGTCTCTGGATGCGTGGAGGCTCAGGTCCGGCTCATGCGCGGCCCGCCGGCAAGCCCATCGCGGCGAGCGTGCGACCGACCGCGTCGACCGCCTGCTGCATCTCCAGGCGGCCGATGGCGCCGATGCAGCCGACGCGGAAGGTCTCGACCTGCGTCAGCTTGCCGGGGTAGAGCAGATAGCCCTGCGCCTTGACCGCTGCGTAGAAGGCCCGGAAGTCGTAGCGCGCATCGGCCGGCGCGTGGAAGGTGACGATGATGGGCGAGACGAGTTCGGGCGCCAGGAAGGTGCGCAGCCCGAGTGCGCCCAGGCCGTCGACCAGCGTGCGGCAGTTGTCCTGGTAGCGCGCCAGCCGGGCGGGCTGGCCGCCTTCTTCCGCGAACTGGCGCATCGCCTCGGCCAGTGCGGCGACGACATGGGTCGGCGGCGTGAAGCGCCATTGGCCCGTGCGCTGCATGTAGGCGTGCTGGTCCTGCAGGTCCATGGCCAGCGAGTGGCTGTTGCCGGCGCAGGCGTCAACGAGGTCGCGGCGGATGAAGACGAAGCCCATGCCGGGTACGCCCTCCAGGCACTTGCCGCTGGCGGCGACCAGGGCGTCGAAGCGGATCGTGCGGGCGTCGATCGGCAGCGCACCGAAGGAACTCATCGCGTCGACGATCAGGCCGCGTCCGAGCCGCTCGCAGACCTCGGCGATCTCGGCCAGCGGGTTGACCACGCCGGTGCCGGTCTCGCAGTGGATCAGGCCGACGTGGCTGATGCTGGGGTCGGCGCGCAGCAGGCCTTCGAGTTCTGCGGGCGAGATCGGCTGGTCCTCGGCGCGGCTGTGCACCGTCGTGCGCCGGCCCATCAGCGTGGCCAGCTTGCCCATGCGCTGGCAGTAGGCCCCGTTGTCGAGCACCAGCAGGTGAGCGTCGCGCGGCACCACGGTGGCGACGGCCGCCTCGACGCTGAAGGTGCCACTGCCCTGCAGCGGCACGACCACATGGCTGTCGGCCGCGTGGATCACGTCCAGCAGGCGGCGCCGCAGGTCGGCGGTCAGGGCGTTGAAGTCGGCGTCCCAGGAGCCCCAGTCCTTGAGCATCGCGAGCTTCGTGCGCAGCGTGGTCGTGAGAGGCCCGGGGGTCAGGAGGATGTTGTCGCGATCCATGGTGATGGGTTTCAGCGTGGTCCGGCCGGCTGGCGCCAGGCCTGGGTGTGCCGCTGGGCCCAACGGGCCAGCAGCAGGTAGAGCACCGTGACGGTGGCCGACACGGCGGTGATCAGCACCGCCATCGCGGCGGCCGCGCCGGTCTCGCCGGCCTCGTCGAGGTTGAGGATGGCCACCGAGGCCAGCCGCGTGTCGGGCGAATAGAGGAAGACCACCGCCGAGACCGTCGTCATCGCGTTGATGAAGAAGTGGCGCGAGACATCGATCAGCGTGGGCAGGCAGATCGGCAAGGTGACGCGCCAGCAGGTCAGGTGCAGCGGCACCTTGAGCGAGGCGGAGACGGCCTCGAACTCCGGGTCGATGGCCTTGAGCGCCGTCGTCATCGTCAGGTGGCCGGTCGTGTAGAAATGGACCAGCGTGCACAGCACCAGCAGCGCGCCCGTCTGGTAGAGGCCGTGCAGCGGATTGGCCGGCGCGTTGAAAAACAGGATGGTGCCCAGGCCCAGCACCAGGCCCGGCACCGCCATCGGGAGCAACGCCAGCAGGCGCAGCAGCGCGCGCGCCCCGGGCAGCACGGTGGTCTTCTCCAGCAGCCAGGCACCGGCGAACACGACCAGCGGTCCGATCAGCGCGGTGCCAGCGGCCAGCTTCAGGCTGTTGAACAGGGCCACGTCCAGCTCGGCATCGACCAGGCCGCTGACGTAGTGGGCCAGGCTGGGCGTCAGGTTGTAGGGCCACAGCGTCGCGAAGGACGCAAACACCGCCATGCCGAACAACGACAGCATCAGGCCGGCGATCAGCCCGCAGGCCAGCAACATCAGCCGGTCGAAGCCGGGCGAGGGCTGCGGCACCAGCGTGACCGCGCGGGCCGACAGCATGGCGGTCTGGCGGCGCTGCACCAGGTGGTCGACGCCGAAGCTCAGCAGCGCCGGCAGCAGCAGCAGCAGCGCGACGATGGCGCCGCGCTGGAAGTCCTGCTGGCCGATCACCAGCTTGAAGACGTCGGTGGCCAGCACGTTGTAGTTGCCGCCGATGACCTTGGGGATGCCGAAGTCGGTGATGACCAGCGTGAAGCTGACCATGCCCGCCGACACCAGGCCATAACGCGCGCCCGGCAGCGTGATGGTGAAGAACTTGCGCCAGGCCGAGGTGCCCATCGCGTCGGCCGCCTCGTAGAGCCGCGCATCGGCCAGACCCAGCGCACTGACCAGGATCATCAGCACATGCGGGAAGACCGCGAAGCACTCGGCCACCACGATGCCCGAGACGCCGTAGATGCCGTCGAAGCCCAACGCGCGCCAGGCGTCGCGCAACAGGCCTTGGTTGCCGAACCAGTAGATCAACGCGATGGCCGACAGCAGCGAGGGTGCCAGCAGCGGCAGCAGCGTGATGGCGCGCAGCAGGCCCTTGAAGGGCATGGCGCTTCGGGTCAGCGCATAGGCGAAGACAAAGGCCAGCGGCAGCACGATCAGCGTCACCAGCACCGACACCCACAGGCTGTTGCCAAGGCTGCGCAGCAGGGCCGGTGAGGCCAGGTAGTCGCGCAGCCCGGCCAGCGCAACGGCCCAGCCGGCGGGCGGGACGGCCGCGCCCACCGCCGCGTCCGTGGCGACCTTGCCCATCCCGTTCGCCGGCGTGAAAGCCTGCGCCAGGATGGCTGCCAGTGGCCCACCCAGGCCGACCAGCAGCAGCGCCAGCACGGCCAGCAGCAAGGCCTGGATCAGGCGGTCCGGCGCCGTCGCGTGCAGGCGCGGCGCGCGGTTGGCGTGCCAGGCGCGGGTCAGCGGCAGGTCGCTCATGCCGCTTGACCTTCGGCCCGCTCGAACACCCGCAGGCGATCGGTGCGCAGCGCGAAGCGCAGCGTGCGTCCGGCCTGCACGCCGAACTCGTCCATCTGGTTGAGCGAGAACTGCAGCAGCAGCGGCGCACTGCCCTCGGGCAGGCCGTCGACCCGGACCGAGGCGAGGCAGTTGCCGCCCAGGAACTCGACCGCGTCGACGCGGCCCTGGCACAGCCCAGGCGTGGCCGGGTCGAGCCCGTCCAGCCCCTCCAGCCGGCGGTCCTCCGGACGCAGGTAGAGCGTCACCGGCGTGCCGGCTGCCGGCTCGGTCGACGCGCGGGCCGGCAGGCGCAACTGGCCGCTGCGATACCAGCCGCCGCCCTCGGCAACGGCCTCCAGGCGGTTGCACTTGCCGACGAAGTCGGCGACAAAAGGCGTGGCCGGTTCGCGGTAGATCTCCAGCGGCGTGCCGACCTGCTCGATGCGCCCGCCGTTCATCACCACGATGCGATCGGCCACCGACAGCGCCTCCTCCTGGTCGTGCGTGACCATGATGGTGGTGACGCCCAGCTGGCGCTGCAACGCGCGGATCTCGTTGCGCAGCCGCACCCGCACGATGGCATCGAGCGCCGACAGCGGCTCGTCGAGCAGCAGCAGCCCCGGCGAGGTCGCCAGCGCGCGCGCCAGCGCGACGCGCTGCTGCTGGCCGCCCGACATCTGCGCCGGGTACTTGGCCTCGCTGCCGGACAGGCCGACCCGGTCGAGCAGCTCGTCGACCCGCCGTGCGATCGCCTGGCGCGAGCCGCCGCCGTTGACCAGGCCATAGGCGACGTTCTCGCCGATGGTCAGGTTGGGGAAGAGCGCGTAGGACTGGAAGACGATGCCGTAGTCGCGTTCCACCGGCGGCAGCCGCGAGATGTCGCGGCCTTCCTGCACCAGCCTGCCGGCGCTCTGGGTCTCGAGGCCCGCGATGATGCGCAGCAGCGTGGTCTTGCCGCAGCCCGAGGGGCCGAGGAAGCACACGAACTCGCCGCGCGCGATCGTCAGGTCGATGCCGTCGAGCGCCCTGAAGTCACCCCAGTGCTTGTGGATGCCTTCCAGGACCAGGCAGGGCGAGGCGCTCACTTGCGGGCTTCGCTCTTGCTGTCGTAGCGCTTGAGCCATTCGGCCAGCACGCGCTCGCGGTTGGCCGCCGATTCCTCGAAGTCCAGCTTGATCAGGCGCGTCTCGTAGTCGGCCGGGATGTTGGGCAGCTTGGGCGCGACGCCGGGCTGGGCGGTCAACGCAAAGTTCTTGCCGTACAGCGTCATCGCGTCCTTGCTGGACGCCCAGTCGGCCAGCTTGCGCGCGGCCTCGATGTTGCGGGTGCCCTTGTGGATCGCGAAGGCCTCCAGGTCCCAGCCCAGGCCTTCCTTCGGGAACACCAGCTCGATCGGTGCGCCCTTGAGCTTGTTGGACTGCGCGCGGTACTCGAAGGAGATGCCCGCGACGTACTCGCCGGCGGCAGCCATGTTGCAGGGCTTGCTGCCCGAGTGCGTGTACTGGGCGATGTTGGCGTGCAGCGCATCCATGTATTCCCAGCCGCCGCCCTTGCCGTCCTTGTCGCCGAACAGCGCGAGCCAGGCGACCACGTCGAAGTAGCCGGTGCCCGACGAGGCCGGGTTGGGCATCACGACCTGACCCTTGAACTCGGGCTTGGTCAGGTCCTTCCAGCTGGTCGGGATGGCGATGTTGCGCTTGGCCGCCTCGACGGTGTTGAAGCAGACCGTCGCGCCGAACACGTTCATGCCGAACCACGCCGGCGGGTTCTTCTTGTCACGGTACTGCGACATGATCGCGTCGAGGTTGAGCGGCGCATACGGTTCGAGCATGCCGTTGCGGTTGAGCAGCGCCAGGCTGGACGCAGCCACGCCCCAGACCACGTCGGCCTGCGGGTTGGCCTTCTCGGCCAGCAGCTTGGCGGTGATGACGCCGGTCGAGTCACGCACCCACTTGATGTCGATGTTCGGGTTGACCGCGTTGAAGCCCTGCTGATAGGCCTTGAGCTGGTCGGTCTCCAGCGCGGTGTAGACGGTCAGCGTGGTCTTCTGGGCGTGGGCGACGCCACCGAAGGCCAGGACGAGCGCGGCGGCGAGGGCGCTGCGGAGGATGTTCAGGCGAGTCATCGAGAGCTCCGTTGGGTGGATGTCCGTCGTTGTAGGAGCAGCAGATGACACGTTGGTGTCAGACCGGGATCGACGGTCGCCACGAGCCGTTTTCGTCGATTGAAGGTTGTGGATTGTTGACAATCTGCGATCGTCAAGATGAATCCCGGTGGCGTCGCGGCCGATAATCCGGCCTCGCCCACCTGATCCGAACCGCCATGTCGACCGAGAACATCGCCCTGCTGCAAGGCACGTCACTGGCCACCCTGGTGCAGGCCGAGGTCGAGCGCCTGATCCTCGAGGGCGAGCTGGCACCCGGCGCCAAGCTCACCGAGGCCGACCTGGTCGCCCGGCTGGGCGTCTCGCGCGGTCCCATCCGCGAGGCCTTTCGCATGCTCGAGGAAGCCGGCCTGGTGCGCACCGAAAAGAACCGCGGCACGTTTGTGCGCGAGCTGCCGATCGAGGAGGTGCTGGAGATCTTCGAGGTCCGCGCCCTGATGGACCAGCACGTCGGCCGCAAGCTGGCCGAGACCGTGAGCGCCGCGCAGGCGCGCGAGCTGCGCAAGTTCGTCGAGGTGATGGAGACGGCGGCCAAGGCCGGCGATGCGGCGACCTTCCACCTGCACAACCTGCAGTTCCACGACCGCCTGCTCGAACTGGCGGGCAACGCCAAGCTGGCGTCGACCTACCGCAAGCTCACCAACGAGCTGCGCCTGCACCGGCGCCAGAACCTCACGCCCGAGTCGATGGCGGTCTATGCCCGCGAGCACCGACAGATCGTGCGGGCCATCTCGGCCGGCGACGTCGAGACCGCCGGCCGGGCCATGCACGACCACGTCATGAACAGCCGCGAGCGGACCTGGCAGCGCCACCTGGCCACGCAGGCGGCGAGCGCGCCGCCCGCTGGCGCGAACGCCGACGCGGTCGAGCCGGTCGAGGCGGTCGCGCGGACCGCGCGGCGCCGCTCGCCGGTCTGAGGCGTGGCCAGGACCGACATGCCCGCCATGCCCGACATGTCCGCCGCGGTGCTGCTGGCCGTGCTGGTGGGCGCGCTGCTGCACGCGGGCTGGAACGCGCTGATCAAGTCCTCGGCCGACAAGACACTCGACACCGCGTTGATCCATGGCATGGCCACGCTCGTGGCCGTGCCGGCGCTCTTGTGGCTGGGCCCTCCGCCGCCGGCAGCCTGGCCCTGGATCGCGGGATCGATGCTGATCCACATCGGCTACTACGTGGCGCTGGCCGGGGCCTACCGCCATGGCGACCTGGGCCTGACCTACCCGATCATGCGTGGCAGCGCGCCGCTGCTGGTGGCCCTGTCCAGCTCGACGCTGCTGGGCGAGACGCTCTCGCCGCTGGCCTGGCTGGGCATCGCCGCGATCAGCCTTGGCGTGCTGACGCTGGGCCTGTCGCGCCAGCGCCTGCGCCCGGGCCCGGACGGCGCCGAAGACCGCGTCCGGCGCCGTCGGGCACTGCTGTTCGCCTTCGGCAACGCCGGCTTCATCGCCGCCTACACCCTGGTCGATGGCATCGGCGTGCGGGCGGCCGGCGAGCCCGGGCCCTACATCGCGGCGCTGTTCCTGTTCGACGGCCTGCCCTACCTCGGCCTGGTGCTGTGGCAGCGGCGTGCCGACCTCGGCCCCGTGCGCCGCTACATGGCCGGACGCTGGCCGCTGGCCTCGCTGGGCACGCTGGCGTCGATCGGCAGCTACGGGATCGCGCTGTGGGCCATGACGCGCTCGCCAGTCGCCACGGTCGCAGCCGTCCGCGAGACCTCGGTGCTGTTCGCGGCCCTGATCGGTGCCGTGCTGTTGCGCGAGCCCTTCGGCTGGCAGCGGGGTGTCGGCACCGCCGTCATCGTGGGTGGCGTAATGGCCCTGAGACTGGGCTGAAGTCACCCCCAACTGGGCCGACAACTTGTCGTGGCCGTCGGTGGGCCTGCGGGTGACAAGGCCTTGTGTGCTCACGTACAACCCGGGCCTCCAACTCACCCGGGAGCCTATCCATGTCTGATCTGTCCGATGCCCCTCGCCGCCTGACTTCGGCCGACTTCGATCCGGCCGTCCTGAAGCTGTTCGACCAATACGTGCACGGCCTGCTCGACCGGCGCGGTTTCCTTGACCAGGCCGGTCGATATGCGGCGGTGGCGGGCACCACCTCGGTGGCGCTGCTGGCCGCACTCAGCCCGGACTTCGTCAGCGCCCAACAGGTCAAGCCCGACGATGCGCGGCTGAAGACCGAGACCGTGACCATCGCCTCGCCCAACGGTTCGGGCTCGATCAAGGCCTATGTCTGCCGGCCGGCCAACGTCAGCGGCCCGCTGCCCGTGATCCTGGTCGTGCACGAGAACCGTGGCCTGAACCCGCACATCGAGGACATCACCCGGCGTCTGGCGCTGGACAACTTCATCGCCGTCGCGCCCGATGCCCTGACCGCCCTGGGCGGCTATCCCGGCGACGAGGACAAGGCGCGCGAGGCCTTTGGCAAGCTCGACCAGACCAAGATCCGGCAGGACTTCCTGGCCGCTGCGGCCTGGACCCGCAGCCTCGCCGGTGCGAGCGGCAAGCTCGGCAGCGTTGGCTTCTGCTACGGCGGCGGCATGGTGAACTTCCTGGCCACCCAGTTGCCTGACCTGGTCGCCGGTGCGCCCTTCTACGGGCCCGCGCCTGCGGCCGATCAGGTCGCGAAGATCAAGGCCGAGCTGTTCATCGTCTACGCCGAAAACGACGAGCGCATCAACGCCGGCTGGCCGGCCTACGAGGCGGCGCTGAAGGCCGCCGGCGTGCGCCACGCCGCCCAGGTCTACCCGGGCACGCAGCACGGCTTCAACAACGACACCACGCCGCGCTTCGATGCCAAGGCAGCGGCGCAGGCCTGGACCAGCACGCTGGCGCTGTTCAACCGCACGCTGCGCGGCTGAGGACGCGTCTGTCGGGGCCCCGGCTGCGGCTTGCCGCAGCCGGGGCCCTGTTCACGTCGGCTGGATCACGCCACGCCGGATCTGGTCGCGCTCCATCGACTCGAACAGGGCCTTGAAGTTGCCCTCGCCGAAGCCTTCGTCGGCCTTGCGCTCGATGAACTCGAAGAAGACCGGGCCCAGCAGGGGCTGGCTGAAGATCTGCAGCAGCAGGCGCTTCTGGCCACCGGCGGTCGAGCCGTCCATCAGGATGCCGCGGGCCTGCAGTTCGGGCACCGGCTCACCATGGCCGGGCAGGCGCTCGGCCAGCATCTCGTAGTAGATGTCGTTGGGGGCGGTCATCAGCGGGATGCCGGCCATTTGCAGCGCGTCGACGGTGTCGATCAGGTTGGCGGTCGACAGCGCCACGTGCTGGATGCCCTCGCCGTTGAACTGCATCAGGAACTCCTCGATCTGGCCGGCGCCCTTGCCCGATTCCTCGTTCAGCGGGATGCGGATCAGCCCGTCCGGCGCGGTCATCGCACGGCTGGTCAGGCCGGTGTATTCGCCCTGGATGTCGAAGTAGCGGATCTCGCGGAAGTTGAACAGCCGCTCGTAGAACCCGCCCCAGAACGCCATGCGGCCACGGTAGACGTTGTGCGTCAGGTGGTCGATCTGCTGCAGGCCATGGCCGACCGGGCGGCGCGGCACGCCCTCGATGAACTCGAAGTCGATGTCGTAGATGGACTTGCCTTCCTGGACCGACGCCCTGCCGCCCGAAGTCGGTTCGGCCCCCTCGGGGGGTGGGGGGCTGTCGAAGCGGTCGATCAGGTAGAGCGGCGCGCCGCCGATGCCCTTGATGGCCGGCAGGCGCAGCTCCATCGGTCCGGTCGGGATCTCGATGGGCTGGGCGCCGAGTTCAAGCGCCCGCGCGTAGGCCCGGTGCGAGTCCTTGACCCGGAAGGCCAGCCCGCAGGCGCTCGGCCCGTGCTCGGCGGCGAAGTAGCCGGCCAGGCTGCGCGGCTCGCGGTTGACGATGAAGTTGATGCCGCCCTGACGGTAGAGCAGCACATCCTTGCTGCGGTGACGGGCGACCAGCGTGAAGCCCATGCGCTCGAACAGCGGCTCCAGCAGGCCGGGGGTGGGCGAGGCGAACTCGACGAACTCGAAGCCCATCAGGCCCATCGGGTTGTCGATGGTGGCGGGTGTGGGAACAGAAACGGGAACGGATGCGGGAACGGCTGCGGACATGGAAGTCCTCCATGGATGACAAATGCCGGAACGGCGGAACGGCGGAACGCAAACAGCCGGCGCGCCAGTGCGCCGGCACACGGACAGGCTCAGGCCGCGTCCGGCGGCGCGCACGGGCGACCCCGCACGCTGCGCGCGAGGTGCATGCCGACGATGAGCCGTGGTTCGTTCATGGAGGAGGGGAAAGCGCTGAACGGCCAGTCTATCGGGCGGTCCCTGGCTTGAACATCCGGAACGACAAGGTCATGCACGCCATCGAGAATGCCGGCCATGACGCCCGAACAGATCGACCAGCGCCTGACCGACCTTGAGGTCAAGCTCAGCTACACCGAGGACCTGGTGGAGCACCTCAACACCGTCGTGATCGGGCAGGCCCGCCAGATCGACCTGCTGGTGCGCGAGCTGACGCGGCTGCGCCAGCAGGCCGATGACCAGACCAGCGCGCCCGGCACCCGCAGCCTGCGCGACGAGCTGCCGCCGCACTACTGACCTGACCCGACCTGACCTGACCTGACCTCACTGACGTTGCAGACGGAAGTTGCCATGTTCGAGACCGAACTGAAGTTCCAGATCCCGCCCGAGCGACTGCCCGGTGTCCGTCAGGCCCTGGCCACCGTCGCCGCCGGGGGGCTGCGCCTGCGGGCCCGCTACTTCGACACGCCCGACCGTCGCCTCGGCTACGCCGCGATGGCGCTGCGTCTGCGGCTGGAAGGGGATCGCTGGGTGCAGACCCTCAAGGGGCGCGGTGACGGCATGCTGCAGCGGCTCGATCACGAGGTCGTGCTCGATGGCGCCGACCCCGCCCGCGCGCCGCTGCTGGACCTGTCGCGTCACGACGGCAACGCCGCTGGCGAGGCGCTGCGGCGCGCCCTGGGCGATGCCGCCGACCGGCTGGCCTGCCGCTTCGAGACCGACGTGTCGCGCACGCTGGGCCATGTCGAACAGGGTGGCGCCACGATCGAGCTGGCGCTGGATCTGGGCGAGATCCGCGCCGGCGCGGCGGTCTGGCCGCTGCACGAACTGGAGTTCGAGCTCAAGGCCGGACCGGTTGCCGGCCTGCTCGCCGAGGCGCGCACCTGGGTCGCGCAACACGGGCTCTGGCTGGATGTGCGCTCCAAGGCCGAACGTGGCGAGCGGCTGGCCAGCGGCCTCGTGGTCGGTCCGGCCCATGCGCTGCCAGCGACCGGGGACGGCCGCGCGCCGATGCCGGCTCTGGCGAAGACGCTGGCCGCAGTCCTGGCGAACCTGTCCGATCGGGTCGATCCGCGCTGCGCCAGCGCCGACCGCCGGGACCACGCACGCTGGGCGCAGGCGGGCCTTGTTCAACTCTGCGAGCGGGGCACCGAGCCGGACCTGGTCGCACGCACCGAGGCGCTCGTCCGGCGGCTCCAGGCCTTCGGGCCTGACGCCGCAGCCGACCCGGCCGACTGGCTGCGCGATGCCCCCGTGCAAGCGCTCTGGCTGGACTGGATCGGCGCGGCAACAGGGCACTGACGCGCCCGCGCGGCGTCGCGGCGGCTTCAGGCCGCCACGACGCGGCGCCCGACCGCGCCGGCCAGCACCTTGCGGCTCGTGCTGGCGTCGACGGTGTAGGTGCGTGAGGCCACCGTGTCGACATAGACCCAGTTGGCGACACATTCGGCCGCCGTCGCGGTCACCAGCAGGTAGCCGCGCCGGGCGGTGTCGCAGTACTGCAGCGGCCCGATCAGCTGGGTCAGACCTGCGGCCAGCGCCGCCGGGTCGTCGGTCAGGATGGTCTCGAAACCGGGCGAGCTGACCGACGAGGTCGCGAACTCGACACCCACCGGGTTGCCCGCGCCATCGTCCAGGTCCGAGGCCCAGGCGTTGTGCGTGTCGCCGGCCAGCACGACCAGGTTCTTGCCCAGAGTCCTCGCTGCGCCCAGCACCTGCTCGCGGTTGACGGGGTAGCCGTCCCAGGCGTCCAGGTTGTAGGGCAGGCTGGGCTGGGCCAGGATGGCCTGCTCGGTGGGGGTGAGCGTCAGCGGCGCCGTCGCGGCCTTGGCCGCGATCGCGCCGTAGGCCGACACGCTCACGCCGGTGCCCGGCGTCAGCGCTTCGAACAGGATGGGCGCGGGGATGTTCATGCGGCCCATCAGCACCTGCTGGCCCAGCACCTGCCAGGTGGCGGTCGATGCCGTCAGCTGCTGCTGCAGCCACGCTGTCTGTGTGCTGCCCAGCAGGCTGCGGGCGGGGTCGCTCAGGCTGGTGGTGAAGCCTGCCGCGTCGAAGGCGCCCCCGGCACCGAGGTAGTCGGCGACGTCGATCTGCAGCGCCCGGCCGGCCAGCCGGGTATCGAGCATGTGCAGCGAGACCAGGTTGCCGAAATCGAAGCTGCGGTAGATCGTGCCGCGATCGCTGCCGGTGCGCACCGGCAACCACTCATGCCAGGCCTGCAAGGCGGCGGCCTTGCGATCGGCGTAGAGGCCTTCGGCGGGCGCGGTGTGGTTCTCGGCTCCGTCGGTCCAGGCGTCGTTGGCGATCTCGTGATCGTCCCAGACGGCGATCATCGGCGCGGCCGCATGCAGGGCCTGCAGGTCGGCATCGCCGCGGTACTGGGCGTGGCGGGTGCGGTAGTCGGCCAGCGTCAGCAGCTCGCCGGCCGGCAAGACCTCGCGGCCCAGCGCGCTGGCGGTGGCGCTGGCATAACCGGCCCGGTCGTACTCGTAGAGGTAGTCGCCGAGGTGGACGCAGGCGTCGAGGTCGTCGCGCCGGGCCGCTTCGGCATAGACGTTGAAGTAGCCGGCCGGGTAGTTGGCGCAGGAGAACACCGCCAGCCTGACCTGGGCGACCGAGCCGCTGGGCAGCGTGCGCGTGCGGCCCACCGGCGAACGCCGGTCGCCGACGCTGAAGCGATACCAGAAGCGCGAGCCGGCCGCGAGCCCGGTGGCGTCGACCTTGACGGTCCAGTCGCGGCTGGCATCGGTGCGTTCGATCCCACGGGCGACGACGCGGCTGAAGTCGGCCGCATCGGCGACCTCCCAGCGCACGTCGACGGCGGCCGGATCTCGCTCCGGGCTGATGCGGGTCCAGAGGATGACGCGGTCGGCCAGCGGATCGCCGCTGGCCACGCCGTGCCGGTACTGCACCGGCTCGGCATCGTCACCGCCGCCGCAGCCGGCCAGGCCGAGCGTGCCCAGGGCCATGCCGCCGACAGCCAGACCCTGCAGGAAGCTGCGACGACCGGTGGCGTCCGGTGATGTCGCCGAATGGGCCGTCGAGGGGCCAGTGGAAGGGTTCATGCGAGGGTTCGGCCGGTTCATTTCAGGATGACGTCACGTTCGACCGCAAGACCGGTCGGTGCGACGTTGCGCAGGGTCAGGTAGGGCAGTGCCGGCAGTCGGCCGGCGCTGCCGTCCAGGTCGATGCGCAGCTGGGTGTCACGGCCCACACGCACCAGACGCAGCTGGCCGCCGGCCCAGGCGCTGTCGGGATCGATGCCCAGCGAGCCCAGCAGGCCACGCAGGTCGAGCCGGTCCTGTCCGGGCACGAAGTCCTGGATCACGTCGCCGGCATGCAGCAAGCGCTCGTAGACGAAGACGTCGCGCCCAGCGCCGCCGCGCAGGCTGTCCAGGCCGCCGTTGCCGATCAGCACATCGTCGCCACCGCCCGCGTCGATCACGTTGCGCAGCGCGCCGCCGACGATGCGGTCGTCGCCCGGCGTGCCGGTGACGTTGCCGCGCAGCGGTGCCTCGATCTGCTTGACCAGGCTCAGGCCGATGCGCAGCGGGTCATGGTCCGAGCCGCGATAGACGTCCGGCATCCAGCCGTCCGGGGCGCAGCTGGCGCAGGCCGGCTGGCGGAACTCGAGGTTGTAGTCCAGCACCGAGGGCTCGTCGGCGTTGATGTGCCATTCGGCCGCGCCGGTCACCTTGGCACTCAGCGTGGCGCTGGCCAGGGCCTGGTCCAGACGCCCGGCTGCGCCGTCGAAGACGTAGGAATAGCCGGTGCCCGGGATGGGCTCGAAACGCGCGACCTGGTCGATCCAGCCCAGCCCGGCCAGCGTGTGGACCGGGTCTTCCTGGGCATAGGCGTTGAAGTCGCCGACCAGCAAGACATCGTCGACGCCCGTCGCGGCGCGGTGCGCGGCGACGAAGTCATGCAATCGTGCGGCCTGCTGCACCCGCAGCGCGTTCCAGCAGCCCTGCAGATCGCCGAGGTCGATGTTGAGCGGGTCCTCCACCGGCGTCGGGCAGGAGCCCTTGGACTTGAGGTGATTGACCGCCACTGCGAACCGTTCGCCGTTCAGCGCGGCAAAGGTCTGGATCAGCGTCGGCCGGCTGTTGACGGCATCGACGTCCGATTGCGGCAGGCCCACCAGGCTGACGCGGGCCGGCCGGTAGATCAGGGCCACACGGATCGCGTCGCTGCCAGTGCCTTCGGCCGGAACCGGCACGCTGGCCCAGCTGCCGGCGCCGGCGCGGGTGTTGAGGCCGGCGACCAGGTCGTCGACGGCGACGTTGCCTTCGTTCTGGATCTCCATCAGGCCGACCACGTCGGCGTCCAGGCCGAGCAGGGCCTGCAGCGTCTTCTCGCGCTGGCGCTCGAACTCGGCCAGGTTGCTGGCCCCACGGCAGTTGGCCGCCGCGACCACCCCGCCCAGGGCACAGCCTGCACCGCTGGCACCGGCGGCGGTGTTGCCGTTGGTGAAGGTGGTGAAGTGGTTCAGCACGTTGAGGCTGGCCACGCGCAGGTTGCCGCCGACCTCGGGCGCCGTGGCCGGACGCGGGTTGCTGCGCTCGAACTGCGGCGCCACCGTCGGGTGCAGCTTGTAGAGCGCGATGCCGGTGTTGGCATTCGTGGCCAGGCCGAAGTCGATGACACCGGTCAGCGAACCGATCAGGCGGTCCCCCGCGCGCACCGTGCCATCGGCGGCGGCGTAGGGCATCGGGTTCGGGTTCTGGACCGTGCGGCCGTCGTCGAGCAGCAGGAAGCGGCGCGCGTTCTCGGCCGCCAGATCGGCGATCGCCTGGGTGCCCGGGCGATGCACGTTGCTGGGCGTGAGGGCCCGCTCGCCCGCGCTCAGCGTGAGCTGGCCATAGCGGCCGAGGAAGAAGTTCTGAGCCACCGTCAGGCTGCTGCCGACGATGTCCACCAGCATGCCCTCGTGGCGTTCCAGCGCGTCGTGCGAGTCCAGCGGCAGGCTGATCGAGACCGGGTTGACCGTGCCGCTGCCCAGCACCCGCGCACTGCTGTTGACCAGCTGCGTGACCGGCCGGCTGGCGGTCGCGGGGTTGCTGGCCGCGCCGGTGTTGAACTCGCTGACGCGGCCGGTGATCTCCAGCAGCGCGCCCACGGTCACGGTCGGTGCGGCGCCGGTGAACACAAACAGGCCGTCCGAGGTCAGCGGATCGCCGTCGCCCACCGGGTCCTGGACGAAGTAGCCGTTGTTGGTCAGCAGCGTGACGACGCCCCGGGTGGTGAGCGTCTGGCCGACCCAGGTGCTGACGGCGCCGCTGCCCTGGATCGCCGGAATGGGCGTCAGGATCGGCTCGACCGGGGGCGGCGGGGGCGGGGGCGGAGGTGGCGGAGGGGGCGGGTTGACCGGCCCGCCGGCACAGGTCAGCGCCGGGCTGGCGCCGTGGCGAGGCAGCGGCGCACCGGTGATGAAGTCCGCCGCATTGCTGTCGCTGTCGGTGCAGCCATCGGCCGCGCGCAGCAGGGCCAGCGTGGCGCTGCTGGCCGGGGCGACCGCCGTCTCGAAGAAGTTGGCCGTGCCGAAGCCGACCAGGTCCTCGATCAGCCCGGCCTGTTCGGCGCTGCAGACCGTCGAGCCGCCGTTGCACGCCAGCGCGGTGGCGCTGCGCACCAGCGCCACCTTGCCTGCGGTGCCCGACAGGTTGAGCGTGCCGCTCGTGTCACCGGCGACCGGCAACGCCACGCCGTTGGCACCGCTGGCCAGCGTCACCAGCAGGTACTGGCCGGCTTGCAGCGTGAGGTCCGGCAACGGCGTTGCCTGAAAGTTGCCCGTCCCGGTCGCCGAGGCGTACTGGATCGACCAGCCGGCCACGCTGACAGGCACCGTGGTGGCGTTGTGCAGCTCCACGTAGTCCTGGTTGTAGACCGCGCCGGCATTGCCGCCGGCACCGTAGATCTGGCTGATGACCACGCCGCTGGGCGACGCGGCGGCGGTGCCGGCAGCCAGCGCAGCGAGGGCGCCGACGAGGGCGGTCGCGAGCGGGCGGACCGGCGAGGCGGGACGGGTGGGACGCTTCATGGTGGGGCTCAGTCCTTCTTGTGCGAACGGGCGCAGGCGCGCTCGTCGAGCAGGCAGGCCAGCGCCTTCGGGTCGCTGTCCAGGCGATGCAGCGCCCGCGCGGCCACGGCGGTGTCCGGGTAGTCGGCGAACACGCCGTCGACGCCGTGGGCGTAGAAGGCCATGTACTCGCGCGCCGGCAGGCCGGCGTCATCGGCCGCCAGGCGACGCTGCTCGTTGCGGAAGGTGTAGGGGTGCACGACCAGGCCGCGGGCATGGGCGTTGGCGACCACGTCCGTGCCGGGCAGGCGCTGGCGGTCGGCCTCGTTGACGCGGCCGTCACCGTTGATGTCGGTGCAGGCGCCGGCCACGACCGTGCAGGCGGTCGGCAGCAGGTAGTACTTCCACGGGCCGACGCCGTCGGCGTAGGTCTTGACCTCGTCGAGACCGGCGGGGCTCAGGATGTCCTTGAACAGGCCGGTGCGGCCGTCCACGGTCCAGTCGTAGGGACGGTCATAGGGGGCGGTGAAGTCCAGCGAGCCATCAGCGTTCAGGTCGTTGGCATCGACCAGCTGGACCAGCTTGACGCGGGTCTTGCTGCGCAGGTACTTCAGGTTGGCGGTCTCGAAGCTCTGGATGAAGACCGGCGCGTCGCGGTGGTTCCAGCCGGCCTTGTCGAGCACGGCCAGCAGGCGGTCTTCCAGGGCCAGGCCGAGCTGCTGGTGGTAGGTCGGGTGCTTGGTTTCCGGGTAGATGCCGACGGTGCGGCCCTTCTGCGCCGACTTGCGCTTGACCAGCGCGATGACCTCTTCCAGCGTCGGGATCGAGAGCTCGCCGTCGAAGCGGTGATCGCGCTCGCCCACCGCTTGGATGGCCCGCAGGGTCTTGATCTCGGCCAGGGTGAAGTCGCTGGCGAAGAAGCCGTTTTCCATCACGCCGTCGACCAGCATGTCGCGGCGGCGGTCGGCGAACTGCGGCAGCTGCGAGACGTTGGTGGTCGCGATCAGGTTGGGCTCGTGGCGGGCGATCAGCACGCCGTCGCGGGTGGCGACCAGATCCGGCTCGACGTAGTCGGCGCCCAGCTCGATGGCCAAGGCATAGGACGCCAGCGTGTGCTCGGGCAGGTAGCCGGAAGCGCCACGGTGACCGATGACCAGCGGGCCGGACGGCGCGCGCGCGCCGTGATCGTCACGGGCCAGGGCGGGCGCGGCCACGGCGGTGGCAGCGGCAACGGCCAGCGCGACGGCGGCGCGGGCGAACAGGGTGTTCAGTCGGGACATGTCGGATCCTCCTTGCGGGTCGGGCGAAAACCCGCAAGGTAGGTTCCGGCCGTGACGGCCCGGTGAAACCCGAGCGAGCGCGGGAATGTCCCGAGCCGCCCTCGCCGACCCTGGCGCCAACACTCTTTTGCACAACAGACCCCTGCCCCCGAGGTCGATAATTCCGCGATGCGATTGCACTTCACCAAGATGCAGGGCGCCGGCAACGACTTTGTCGTGCTGGACGCCACCCGCGCGCCGCTGGCGCTGTCGGCGGCCGACTACCGCTTTCTGGGCGACCGGCGCTTCGGCGTCGGGGCCGACCAGATCCTGGTGGTCGAGCGCAGCAGCACGCCGGGCGTCGACTTCCGCTACCGCATCTTCAACGGCGGCAGCGGCGACGAGGTCGAGCAGTGCGGCAACGGCGCGCGCTGCTTCGCCCGCTTCGTGCGCGACACCGGGCTGACGCTGGCCAGCAGCGTCAAGGTCGAGACCGTCAACAGCCTGATCGAGCTGCATGTGCAGCCGGATGGCCGCGTCACCGTCGACATGAACCAGCCGGTCTTCGCGCACGAGCGCATCCCCTTCGACGCCCACGGTCTGAGCCCGCGTCCGCACAACGGCCATTCGAGCGACAAGGCCGATGGCTACGACCTCTGGCCGCTGGCACTGCCCGGTGCCAGCCTGCCGTCGGTCGACGTCGCGGTGCTGTCGATGGGCAACCCCCACGCGGTCCAGCGGGTGCACGACGTCGACACCGCGCCGGTGGCCGAGATCGGCCCGCTGGTCGAAGGCCACGCCCGCTTTCCGCGCCGGGTCAACGCCGGCTTCCTGCAGGTCGTCTCGCGCCGCGAGGTCCGCCTGCGTGTGTACGAACGCGGGGCCGGCGAGACGCTCGCCTGCGGCACCGGCGCCTGCGCGGCGGTGGTCGCCGGCATCCGGCTGGGCTGGCTCGATGCCGAGGTCGATGTGCACACCCGTGGCGGCTTGCTCACCATCGCCTGGGCCGGCCTGGGCCACCCGGTCCTGATGACCGGCCCGGCGCAGACCGTCTACACCGGCGAGATCCAACTACCTGACCATGTCGCATGAAGACCCTTGTTGACCAGAAGTTGCGGCGGGCCGAGCGCCGGGCCGTTCCCAAGCAGGCCTGCATCCCCTCGGGGGAGCGGCCGATGTACCCATCGGACGAGGGGCGCCCATGACCATCCAGGGCATCACAGAGACCGACATCGCCAACTACCTGGCCAACACCCCGGGTTTCTTCGAGCGCCATGCCGAGTTGCTCGCCAGCGTCGAGCTGGCCAACCCGCATGGCCAGCGGGCGGTGTCGCTGCAACAGCGCCAGATGGAGATGCTGCGCGAGCGCATCCGCGGGCTGGAGCGCCGCATCATGGACATGATCCGCCATGGTCAAGAGAACGCCGGCCTGGCCGACCGCCTGCACCACTGGACCCGCTGCCTGATGCTGGTCGATGAGCCGGCCGACCTGCCCGACGTGCTGGTCGACGACCTGCGCGAGCAGTTCCAGATCCCGCAAGCGGCGATCCGCCTGTGGGACCTGGCGCCCGAACACGCCGAGCGGCCGTGGGCCGCCGACATCGCCGACGAGGTGCGCAGCTTCGCCGCCGGCCTGACCCAGCCCTACTGCGGCGCCAACGCGGCCTTCGAGGCCGTGCACTGGCTGCCTGATGCGGCCAGCATCGCCTCGCTGGCGCTGATCCCGATCCGGCCCGATGCCGCCAGCCCGGTCTACGGCCTGCTCGTGCTGGGCTCGCCCGACCCGACCCGCTACAGCGCCGACATGGGCACCGACTTCCTCACCCGCATCGGCGAACTCGCCGGTGCCGCGCTGAGCCGGCTGCTGCCCGAGCCGGTCTGAGTTCGCCGCGCATTGAGTTCATTGCACATGGAGCCGACCGAGGCCCTGCCGGTCGAACCGCTCGGCCCGGTCCCGACGGCCTTCCTTGAACACCTACGCGTCGAGCGCCGTCTGGCCGAACGCACCCGCATCATGTATGCGGCGGCCTTGCGACGATTGCAGGCTGCCATGCGTGACCAGACGCTGGCCGTCGACCAGGTCCGGCCCCACCACGTGCGCCGCTGGGCGGCCCAGTTGCACGGTCAGGGCCTGGGCTCGCGCAGCATCGCCATCCACCTGGCGGCCTGGCGCGGGCTGTTCCGCTGGCTGGGGCGCGAGGGGCGGGTCACGTCCAACCCGGTCGACGGCCTGCGTCCGCCCAAGGGCCAGCGGCCGTTGCCCAAGGCCTTGCCGGTCGACCAGGCCGTCGCGCTGGCCGATCACCGCGACGACAGCGGCGAGAACGACCCGCGTCTGGATGCCCGCGACCACGCCATCGTCGAGCTGCTCTACGGCTGCGGCCTGCGCAGCGCCGAGCTGATCGGGCTGGACCTGCACCCCGGCGGCCCGGGTGGCGGCTGGATTGATCTGACCAGCGGCGACGCCGAGGTGCTCGGCAAGGGCAACAAGCGCCGCGTCGTGCCGGTTGGCGCGGCGGCCATCGCCGCCGTCCAGGCCTGGCTGGCGCTGCGTGAGCAGCTCGCCCGGCCCGACGAGCCGGCCCTGTTCGTCAGCCAGCGCGGCACCCGCCTGACCGGCTCGCAGATGCGCCGCCGGCTGGCCGCCCGAGCCGTCCAGGCCGGCCTGCCCAGCCATGTCCATCCGCACATGCTGCGCCACAGCTATGCCTCGCACCTGCTGCAGTCCAGCGGCGACCTGCGGGCGGTGCAGGAACTGCTCGGCCATGCCCAGATCAGCACCACCCAGGTCTACACGCGGCTGGATCACCAGCACCTGGCGGCGATCTATGACGCGGCGCATCCGCGGGCGAAGCGCAAGAGCTGAGAGCAAGGGCTCAGCGCTCGACGTGTTCGAGCGACGAGTGATGGACGACGATGCGCAGCTTGCCGGCGTCGTCCTTGACGAAGCCCCAGGTCTTGTCGACGGTCGTCACCTTGCCGTTGGTGCCAGTGATGTGGACCCGGCCCATCGAGGTCGCGCTGTCGCCTGTGATGAAGATCGCGGCGTTGTCGATCTCGCAGCGGGTCCATCCCTTGAGCGCGAAGCCGGTGTCCTTCGGGTAGGCCGCGTCGCCGCCGACAAAGTAGGCCAAGGCGCCGGCACGGGTCGTGCGGAAGGTCTGCGGCTGCGTCGTCAGGGTCGGCTTGAACAGCACGGCGCCCATCTGGTAGCCGTAGGCCGCGTCGATCACCTTCTCGGCCAGGGCCTTGGCCGCTGGCTGGCCGCCTGCAGCGCCGGCTGCGGAGATGTCCACCAAGGCCCGACACCAGCCTTGCTGGGTCGCCAGGACCTCCGCCTCGGTGATGGCCTGGTTGACGACGACACCCTTGGCGTGGACGGTCAGGCTGGCGCAGGCCAGCATGAAGGGGGCGAGCAGGGCAGCGGTGCGTTTCATGTTCATTCCTCTGTGGTTTGTCAGACAAGTCGAGCGGCCGGTGTCACGTGGACCTCAACCTGATCGCTATTGCAGCCACGCCGCATGGACAGGCCCTGACGGGCCGATGAGCAGACGATGAGGCGCGAATGAACGCCAGATGAAACCGCCCGAGCCGAGCGGCGAGCACCTGAGAATCGTGCGATGTTCAGACGCCGCCTCTCCATCGCCCTGGGACTGCTGGCCGCCGTGGCGGTGGCCGAAGGTCTGGGCGCGGCCGCAGCGCTCAGCGTGGCCGAACTGCAGGTCGAGCGCGGGCGCGTGGCCAGTGACATACGGACCGCCTTCGTCGAGCTGTCAGCCACCAAGCAACGCTTGCGCAACTGGGTCGCCCAACGCCAGCAGGGCGGCGGCGGGGATGATGTGACGAGGGATGCCCTGCAGCTGGAAATGCGGCGCACGCTCGAGCGCCTGGACCAGCTGTCGACGGCGGCCGTTGCCCTGGACGGCAGCGCCCTCAAGCGCGAAGAACACCTGCGCCGCCAAGATGCCCTGCAGGTCCTGACGTCCAGCCTCGCCGAACTGGACGTGGCCATCCGTGCCGCGCGGCCCCTGTCGCCGGATGCCGACGCCCAGCAGGCCTGGCTGGCGCTGAATGCCGTGTTCGAACGCTCGCAAGGGCGTGACGTCCGTCAGCTCATCGCCGACAGCCTCGCGCGCGAGTCCGACGCGGTGATCCGCGAGCGCTCCGCTGCCGATGCGTCCTTGGCCTGGATGCGGGGCTTCTGGCTTGCCATGGCCGCGACCCTGGCCGTGCTGGCCGTCGTGGCGGCCCTCTACTTCAACCTGGCGCTGCGCCGGCCGATGCATTTGCTCAACGAAGGTGCGCTCGCGCTGCGCGATGGACAACTGCAGCATCGCATCCGGCTCGAAGGCGCCGACGAGTTCTCGGCCGTCGCACTCAGTGTCAATGCCATGGCCGCCGAGCTGGAGCAGCACCGCGAGCGTGAAGCGGCGCAACGCCAGCGCCTGGAAGCCCAGGTCGATGCGCGCACCCTCGAACTGCGCGAAGCCTTGCATGCCTTGAGCCAGTCCGACCTGCGGCGGCGACAGCTCGTCGCCGACGTGAGCCATGAGCTGCGCACGCCCACGACCGTGATCCGGGGCGAGGCCGAGATCACGCTGCGCGGCGCGGACCGGACGCCCGAGGACTACAAGGCCACGCTGCACCGCATCGTCGACACCTCGCGCCAGTTGGCTGCGGTGATCGATGACCTGCTGGCCACGGCGCGCAGTGACATCGATGCCCTGTCGCTGATCAAGCGTCCGTTGGACCTCTGCGAGACCGCACGAGATGCGCTGCTGCAGGCTTCTGCCCTGGGCGCGTCCCGGGGCGTCACCTTGCAGGCCGTCGACAAGCCTGCGGGCGGCTGCACCGTCCTGGGCGATGCGCAGCGGCTGCGGCAACTGCTGCTGATCCTGCTGGACAACGCGGTGCGCTACTCCGAGCCGGGCAGTGAGGTCCGCATGCGCTTGCGGGCGGCCGAACGACCCGGCGCCCCCTGCTGCGTCGAGGTGGCCGATGACGGCGCCGGGATCGCGCCGAGCGAGCTGCCGCAGGTCTTCGAGCGTCACTTCCGGGGCGAGCAGGCGCGCCGGCTGCGTCCCGAGGGGAGCGGCCTGGGTCTGGCGATCGCGCAGTCGTTGGCGCGGGCCCATGGCGGCTGGATCGAGCTCAGCAGCCAGCCCGGCCAAGGCACGGTCGCGCGCCTGCTGTTGCCGTCTGCGGCCCCGGAAACCGACCCGCTGAGGCAGGCATGAACATCTTGATCGTCGAGGACGACGACCGCATCGCCGATTTCCTGACGCGTGGTCTGCGCGCAGAGGGACACCGGGTGCAGCGTGCCGCCGATGGACTCACCGGCCTCGCGATGGCCCAGGACGCGGCGCGTCAGGCGCAGTCGCATGGCGACATGACCTTGCTGCTGCTGGACATGATGCTGCCCGGCATGGGCGGCCTGGAGATCTGCCAGGCGCTGCGCACGCAACGGATCTGGCTGCCGATCCTGGTGCTCACGGCCCAGACCTCGCTGGAGGACAGGGTCGCTGGTCTGCGCCTGGGTGCGGACGACTACCTCTGCAAGCCGTTTGACTTCGAGGAGCTGCTGGCGCGGCTGGAGGCCCTGGCGCGGCGCAGCCGCGACATGCGACCGCCGGAGGCCAGCGTGCTGCGGCATGCGGACCTCGAACTGGATCTGACGCGCATGCAGGCCAGCCGCGCCGGCAAGCCCCTGACGCTGACCGCCCGGGAGCTGGCGCTGCTTGAACTGTTTCTGGGCGCTCCTGGTCGGCTGTTCAGCCGGGAACGCATCCTCGCCAGTGTCTGGGGCAGCAGCGAGGACCCGCTCACCAACGTCGTCGATGTCTACATCCGTCGCCTGCGCTTGCGCATCGACGTCGAGGGGCAGCCGTCGCTGATCCAGACCGTTCGCGGGCTGGGTTATCGACTGGAAGCCGCGTCATCGACCTGAACGCGCGCCGGCAGCGGCCCGCGCTCGCCTCCGCAGCCTGCAAGGCGTCGACAGTCAACAGGCCTCCGGTGAGACGGTCGCCGAGAAGGGCGAGGCCGCGCAGGCCAGCCTGTCCGCAGCGCTGGCTGGGCACGGCCAGCGTCAGCGCCGGCAGCGCCGGCAGCGCCGACTGGCGCTACACGCCGACCACCGCACTGTCGGCCGGCACGCACATCCTTCAGGCCGAGCTGGCGCGTGCCGCACGTTGTGCCTATGTGTCTCTGGATCGGTCAACCTTGGACGACTGGGACCTGGGTGAACTCATCCCGGAGGCACGAGGCGCCAACGTGGCCCTGAACAAGCCCGTGCGCGTCGTTCCTCAAAGAGATTGCGGCCCTGGCTGGTCAGCCAGTCTTCTGGTCGACGCCAGCAACGGCTGGAGCCACAGCTACGGCGCGGCAGACCAGGCGGTGACCGGCTGGCTGCAAGTGGACCTGGGCGCCTCGCAGGCCGTCAACCGGGCCACCCTCCTGGGCTTGATGACCGCCCCGAACGCCGATGCCAGCATCCTCAGGGTGTCCGCTGAGCATTTGCAGGGCACCCAGGTCCGGCTGTCGGGCACATCTCCGGTCAGCACCGTCGGCGGTGTCTCCAGGGCCATGTCGCGCCCCGAAGGTCAGTCAATGGCCTTTGTGAGTCAGTGGTGACCGATCCAAGCCAGGGAGCACACCTGACGAATCGGCTCGTACACGCTCTAGAAAATTCGTTTCTCCGCAGGTGACCAGGCCTGCGGCCATGTCAGCTCAGGGAGAACCGTCATGACCCAACCCGCCACGCCGCGCCCGCAGGCGATCCCTTCACCTGCGCCCGTTCGCCGTCGGCGGGTCGATGAGGACACCCTCGACTTACCGCCCCAAGACGTCCACGATGCGCCCGCCGAAGCGATCGAAGGCGCATTGCCCGAGACGGACACCACGCAGATCCTGGCCGACGCGACCGCAGCGGCCCCAGCCGCCGAGGGGCACGTGTCGACCGTGGCCGCGCCGGCTCCTGCCGCGCCGGTGACGGGCGTGGACGAACCCGCGCTCGCACCCCACACCGGCCTGACTTGGCTCGCCGGGGCGGGCCTGATCGGTGGACTGGTCCTGGCCGTGGCGAGTGGCGGCGCGGCCAAACCTGCACCAGCACCTGCACCGTCACCTGCACCGGCAACGACGATCACCCTCGAAGGTCAGGCGCTGATGGGCCCGGTGGTCCTGGGCAATGACCTGAAGGTGGACGCACGCACGGCCGATGGGCAGACGATCCTGGCGAGCACCAGCGTCGACGAACAAGGCGTCTTCCGTCTAACGATCGACGCCAGCCACATAGGCACGGTCATCGTGCTGCGCTTGTGGAGCACCGGCGACGCACCCGACCACGCCAGCGAAAGCCAGCGCAGCCCGGTGAACCTGCCCGGCGAGCTGCGCACCGTCACCGTGCTGTCGAGCGACGCACTGCGGGTACACATCACCCAGCTGACCGACGTGCTGGCGCGCACGATGCTCAAGGACGGCGCCACCATCGACATGGCGCCCGCCGAGGTCCAATCCCGCGCGCGCGCAGCTGCCAAGGGCTTGTCCCTGGGCGACGGCAGCCGCGAACTCCAGCACCTCGGCGCGTCACCGACCGTCACGGTGAACGCCGAAGGCATGGTGGTTGACGCCAGCTCCCCCGATCTCCATGGCCAACTGCTGGCGCAAATGGACGCGGCCGTCCAGGCCGGAAACAGCCTGGACGCCGTCCAAGCGTCCTACGCCAGCGACCTCGCATTTGTGGCGGTCGTCGCGGAAGACGACCTCCCGAGACTCGACGCGCAGGCCCAAGGCGAACTGGCCGCCGCCCTGACCCGAGCGAGATCCGCCACGAGCACGCCTCAGTCACCCGTCAATCACGCAGCCACTGGGGACGTGACGATCAGCGGCGAAGCGGAGCAAGGCCAGACACTGCACGCGTCGAACAACCTGTCGGACGCGGACGGCCTGGGTGCGATCAGCTACCACTGGCTCGCCAATGACATTGCCATCGAAGGTGCGACGGGTGACAGCTACCGGCTGACCCAAGACCAGGTCGGCAAGGTCATCAAGGTACGAGCGAGCTACACCGATGGCGGCGGCACTGTTGAGTCGAAGACATCGGCTGCGACCAGCGTCGTCGCCAACATCAACGACCTGCCCGACGGCAGCGTGACGATCAGCGGCACGGCCACGCAAGGCCAGATCCTGACGGCAACCAACAACCTGTCGGACCTCGACGGACTCGGCACGATCAGCTACCAATGGCTCGCCAACGACATCGCGATCGATGGTGCGATCGGGGACAGCTACACCCTTACGCAAGACCAGGTCGGCAAAGTCATCTCGGTCCGAGCGAGCTACACCGACGGCGGCAGCACCGCTGAATCGAAGACCTCGGCCGCGACCAGCGCAGTTGCCAACCTCAACGACCTGCCTAGCGGCAGCGTCACGATCAGCGGCACGGCTACGCAAGGCCAGATGTTGACCGCTACCAACAACCTGTCGGACCTCGACGGCCTGGGCACGATCAGCTACCAATGGCTCGCCAACGACATTGCCATCGACAGCGCGACGGGCGACAGCTACCGGCTGACCCAAGACCAAGTCGGCAAGGTCATCGCCGTTCGAGCGAGCTACACCGACGGCGGCGGCACTGTTGAGTCGAAGACCTCGGCCGCGACCAGCGCTGTTGCCAACCTCAACGACCTGCCCAGCGGCAGCGTGACGATCAGCGGAGAGGCGAAGCAAGGCCAGACGCTGCGGACATCGAACAACCTGGCTGACACCGACGGCCTGGGAACCATCAGCTACCAATGGCTCGCGAACGACGTCGTCATCGAAGGGGCGATCGGTGAGAGCTACACGCTGACGCAAGACCAAGTCGGCAAGGTCATCTCAGTTCGCGCGAGCTACACCGACGGTGGCAGCACCGTTGAGTCGAAGACCTCGGCGGCAACGAGCGCTGTTGCCAATCTCAACGACCCGCCCAGCGGCAGCGTCTCGATCAGCGGCACGGCCACGCAAGGCCAGATGCTGACGGCATCCAACAACCTGTCGGACCTCGACGGCCTTGGCACGATCAGCTACCAATGGCTGGCCAACGACATCGCCATCGACGGCGCGACGGGCGACAGCTACCGACTGACCCAAGACCAAGTCGGCAAGGTCATCACCGTTCGGGCGAGCTACACCGACGGTGGCGGCACCTCTGAATCGAAGACCTCGGCGGCCACGGCTGTTGTCACAAACTCGAACGACGCGCCGACGGGCGAAGTCACGATCAGCGGAGAGGCGAAGCAAGGCCAGACGCTGCGGGCGTCGAACAACCTGGCTGACACCGACGGCCTCGGCACCATCAGCTACCAATGGCTGGCGAACGACATCGCCATCGAAGGGGCGATCGGTGAGAGCTACCGGCTGACCCAAGACCAAGTCGGCAAGACCATCAAGGTTCGAGCCGGCTACACCGACGGCGGCGGCACCGTTGAATCGAAGACCTCGGCAGCGACGAGCGCCGTCGCAAACATCAACGACTTGCCTAGCGGCAGCGTCACGATCAGCGGCGAGGCGAAGCAAGGACAGACGCTGCGGGCGTCGAACAACCTGTCGGACGCGGATGGCCTCGGAACGATCGGCTACCAATGGCTCGCGAACGACGTCGTCATCGAAGGGGCGATCGGTGAGAGCTACACGCTCACGCACGACCAAGTCGGCAAGACCATCAAGGTCCGAGCGAGCTACACCGACGGTGGCAGCACCGTTGAGTCGAAGACCTCGGCAGCGACGGCTGTTGTCACGAACTCGAACGACGCGCCAACGGGCGAAGTCACGATCAGCGGAGAGGCGAAGCAAGGCCAGACGCTGCGGGCGTCGAACAACCTGTCGGACGCGGATGGCCTCGGGACCATCAGCTACCAGTGGCTCGCCAACGACATCGCAATCGACCGCGCGATCGGTGACAGCTACACGCTGACCCAAGACCAGGTCGGCAAGACCATCAAGGTTCGAGCGAGCTACACCGACGGCGGCAGCACTGTTGAGTCGAAGACCTCGGCAGCGACGAGCGTTGTCGCCAACCTCAACGACCTGCCTAGCGGCGGCGTCACCATCAGCGGCGAGGCGAAGCAAGGACAGACGCTGCGGGCGTCGAACAACCTGTCGGACGCGGATGGCGTCGGGACCATCAGCTACCAGTGGCTCGCCGACGACATCGCAATCGACCGCGCGATGGGTGACAGCTACACGCTGACCCAAAACCAGGTCGGCAAGACCATCAAGGTTCGAGCGAGCTACACCGACGGCGGCAGCACTGTTGAGTCGAAGACCTCGGCAGCGACGAGCGTTGTCGCCAACCTCAACGACCTGCCTAGCGGCAGCGTCACGATCAGCGGCGAGGCCAAGCAAGGCCAGACGCTGCGGGCATCGAACAACCTGTCGGACGCGGATGGCCTCGGAATGATCAGCTACCAATGGCTGGCCAACGACATCGCGATCGACGGCGCGATCGGTGACAGCTACACGCTGACCCAAGACCAAGTCGGCAAGGTCATCACCGTTCGGGCGAGCTACACCGACGGCGGCAGCACCGTTGAGTCGAAGGCCTCGGATGCGACGAGCGTCGTCGCCAACGTCAACGACCTGCCTAGCGGCAGCGTGACGATCAGCGGCACGGCCACGCAAGGCCAGACGCTGACGGCAGTGAACAACCTGGCTGACAACGACGGCCTCGGCACCATTAGCTACCAATGGCTGGCCAACGACGTCGCCATCGATGGTGCGATCGGCGACAGCTACCGACTGACCCAAGACCAAGTCGGAAAGGTCATCTCAGTTCGCGCGAGCTACACCGACGGCGGCAGCGCCGTTGAGTCGAAGACCTCGGCCGCGACGAGCGTCGTCGCAAACCTCAACGACGCGCCAACGGGCGACGTGACGATCAGCGGCATGGCCACGCAAGGCCAGACGCTGATGGCGGTGAACAACCTGTCTGACGCCGACGGCCTCGGCACCATCAGCTATCAGTGGTTCGCCAACGACATCGCGATCGACGGGGCGACCGGCGACAGCTACCGACTGACCCAAGACCAAGTCGGAAAGGTCATCTCAGTTCGCGCGAGCTACACCGACGGCGGCAGCGCCGTTGAGTCGAAGACTTCGGCAGCGACCAGCGTTGTTGCCAACCTCAACGACGTGCCTAGCGGCAGCGTGACGATCAGCGGAGAGGCGAAGCAAGGCCAGACGCTGCGGACATCGAACAACCTGGCTGACACCGACGGCCTGGGAACCATCAGCTACCAATGGCTCGCCAACGACATTGCCATCGACGGCGCGATCGGTGACAGCTACACGCTGACGCAAGACCAAGTCGGCAAGACCATCAAGGTTCGAGCGAGCTACACCGACGGTGGCGGCACCGCTGAATCGAAGACCTCGGCGGCCACGGCTGTCGTCACGAACTCGAACGACGCGCCAACGGGCGACGTGACGATCAGCGGCACGGCCACGCAAGGCCAGACGCTGATGGCGGTGAACAACCTGTCTGACGCCGACGGCCTCGGCACCATTAGCTATCAGTGGTTCGCCAACGACATCGCCATCGACGGCGCGACGGGCGACAGCTACCGACTGACCCAAGACCAAGTCGGCAAGGTCATCACCGTTCGGGCGAGCTACACCGACGGTGGCGGCACCGCTGAATCGAAGACCTCGGCGGCCACGGCTGTTGTCACAAACTCGAACGACGCGCCGACGGGCGAAGTCACGATCAGCGGAGAGGCGAAGCAAGGCCAGACGCTGCGGGCGTCGAACAACCTGGCTGACACCGACGGCCTCGGCACCATCAGCTACCAATGGCTCGCGAACGACATCGCCATCGACGGCGCGACGGGCGACAGCTACCGGCTGACCCAAGACCAAGTTGGCAAGGTCATCGCCGTTCGAGCGAGCTACACCGACGGCGGCGGCACTGTTGAGTCGAAGACCTCGGCAGCGACGAGCGCCGTTGCCAACCTCAACGACGTGCCCAGCGGCAGCGTGACGATCAGCGGCACGGTCACGCAAGGCCAGATCCTGACGGCAACCAACAACCTGTCGGACCTCGACGGCCTCGGCACCATCAGCTACCAATGGCTCGCCAACGACATTGCCATCGAAGGTGCGACCGGTGACAGCTACCGGCTGACCCAAGACCAAGTTGGCCAGGTCATCAAGGTTCGGGCGAGCTACACCGACGGCGGCGGCACCGTTGAGTCGAAGACCTCGACTGCGACGAGCGTCGTTGCCAACCTTAACGACCTGCCCAGCGGCAACGTCACGATCAGCGGCGAGGCGAAGCAAGGCCAGATGCTGACCGCTACCAACAACCTGTCTGACGCCGACGGACTGGGCAGCGTCAGCTACCAATGGTTCGCCAACGACGTCGCCATCGACGGCGCGATCGGTGACAGCTACCGACTGACCCAAAATCAGGTCGGCAAGGTCATCAAGGTTCGAGCGAGCTACACCGACGGTGGCAGCACCGTTGAGTCCAAGACTTCGGCAGCGACGAGCGTTGTCGCCAATATCAACGACTTGCCTAGCGGCAGCGTGACGATCAGCGGCACGGCCACGCAAGGCCAGATGCTGACCGCTACCAACAACCTATCTGACGCCGACGGCCTGGGCGGCATCACCTACCAATGGCTGGCCAACGACGTCGCCATCGACGGCGCGACGGGCGACAGCTATCGGCTGACCCAAGACCAAGTCGGCAAGGTCATCGCCGTTCGAGCGAGCTACACCGACGGCGACGGCACCGTTGAGTCGAAAACCTCAGCAGCCACGGCTGTTGTCACGAACTCGAACGACGCGCCAACGGGCGAAGTCACGATCAGCGGAGAGGCGAAGCAAGGCCAGACGCTGCGGGCGTCGAACAACCTGGCTGACACCGACGGCCTCGGCACCATCAGCTACCAATGGCTCGCGAACGACGTCGTCATCGAAGGGGCGATCGGTGATAGCTACACGCTGACGCAAGACCAAGTCGGCAAGGTCATCAAGGTCCGAGCGAGCTACACCGACGGTGGCAGCACCGTTGAGTCGAAGACCTCGGCAGCGACGAGCGCCGTCGCAAACATCAACGACTTGCCTAGCGGCAGCGTCACGATCAGCGGCGAGGCCAAGCAAGGCCAGACGCTGCGGGCATCGAACAACCTGTCGGACGCGGATGGCCTCGGAATGATCAGCTACCAATGGCTGGCCAACGACATCGCGATCGACGGCGCGATCGGTGACAGCTACACGCTGACGCAAGACCAAGTCGGCAAGGTCATCTCAGTCCGCGCGAGCTACACCGACGGTGGCAGCACCGTTGAGTCGAAGACCTCGGCGGCAACGAGCGCTGTTGCCAATCTCAACGACCTGCCCAGCGGCAGCGTCTCGATCAGCGGCACGGCCACGCAAGGCCAGATGCTGACGGCATCCAACAACCTGTCGGACCTCGACGGCCTTGGCACGATCAGCTACCAATGGCTGGCCAACGACATCGCCATCGACGGCGCGACGGGCGACAGCTACCGACTGACCCAAGACCAAGTCGGCAAGGTCATCACCGTTCGGGCGAGCTACACCGACGGTGGCGGCACCTCTGAATCGAAGACCTCGGCGGCCACGGCTGTTGTCACAAACTCGAACGACGCGCCGACGGGCGAAGTCACGATCAGCGGAGAGGCGAAGCAAGGCCAGACGCTGCGGGCGTCGAACAACCTGGCTGACACCGACGGCCTCGGCACCATCAGCTACCAATGGCTGGCGAACGACATCGCCATCGACGGCGCGATCGGTGACAGCTACACGCTGACGCAAGACCAAGTCGGCAAGACCATCAAGGTTCGCGCGAGCTACACCGACGGCGGCGGCACCGTTGAGTTGAAGACTTCGGCAGCGACGAGCGTCGTCGCCAACGTCAACGACCTGCCTAGCGGCAGCGTCACGATCAGCGGCACGGCTACGCAAGGCCAGATGTTGACCGCTACCAACAACCTGTCGGACCTCGACGGCCTGGGCACGATCAGCTACCAATGGCTCGCCAACGACATTGCCATCGACAGCGCGACGGGCGACAGCTACCGGCTGACCCAAGACCAGGTCGGCGCGACCATCCAGGTCCGAGTCAGCTACACCGACGGTGGTGGCACTGCTGAATCGAAGACCTCGGCGGCCACGGCTGTTGTCACGAACTCGAACGACGCGCCAACGGGCGAAGTCACGATCAGCGGAGAGGCGAAGCAAGGCCAGATGCTGCGAGCGTCGAACAACCTGTCTGACGCCGACGGCCTGGGCACCATCAGCTACCAATGGCTCGCGAACGACGTCGTCATCGAAGGGGCGATCGGTGATAGCTACACGCTGACGCAAGACCAAGTCGGCAAGGTCATCAAGGTCCGAGCGAGCTACACCGACGGTGGCAGCACCGTTGAGTCCAAGATTTCGGCCGCGACGAGCGTCGTCGCCAACCTCAACGACGCACCAACGGGCGAAGTGACGATCAGCGGCATGGCCACGCAAGGCCAGACGCTGATGGCGGTGAACAACCTTGCTGACCTCGACGGGCTCGGCGCGATCAGCTACCAATGGCTGGCCAACGACGTCGCCATCGACGGCGCGATCGGTGACAGCTACAGGCTGACCCAAGACGAGGTCGGCAAGATCATCAAGGTTCGCGCGAGCTTCACCGACGGCGGCAGCACCGTCGAATCGAAGACCTCAACCGCGACGAGCACTGTTGCCAACCTCAACGACCTGCCCAGCGGCAGCGTGACGATCAGCGGCACGGCCACGCAAGGCGAGATGCTGACGGCGACCAACAACTTGGCTGATCTCGACGGGCTAGGCGCCATCAGCTACCAGTGGCTGGCCAACGACATTGCCATCGACGGCGCGATCGGTGACAGCTACACGCTCACGCAAGACCAAGTTGGCAAGACCATCAAGGTTCGAGCGAGCTACACCGACGGCGGCAGCACCGCTGAATCGAAGACCTCGGCGGACACGGCTGTTGTCACGAACTCGAACGACGCGCCAACGGGGGACGTGACGATCAGCGGTATGGCCACGCAAGGCCAGACGCTGATGGCAGTGAACAACCTAGCCGACGCCGACGGCCTGGGCACCATCAGCTACCAGTGGCTCGCCAACGACGTCGCTATTGATGGTGCGATCGGTGATAGCTACACGCTGACGCAAGACCAAGTCGGCAAGGTCATCAAGGTCCGAGCGAGCTACACCGACGGTGGCAGCACCGTTGAGTCCAAGACTTCGGCAGCGACGAGCGTTGTCGCCAATATCAACGACTTGCCTACCGGCAGCGTGACGATCAGCGGCACGGCCACGCAAGGCCAGATGCTGACGGCAATGAACAACCTGGCTGACAACGACGGCCTCGGCACGATCAGCTATCAGTGGTTCGCCAACGACATCGCGATCGACGGGGCGACCGGCGAAAGTTACCGACTGACCCAAGACCAAGTCGGCAAGGTCATCACCGTTCGCGCGAGCTACACCGACGGTGGCAGCACCGCTGAGTCGAAGACCTCGGCTGCGACGAGCGTCGTCGCCAACATCAACGACCTGCCCAGCGGCAACGTCACGATCAGCGGCACGGCCACGCAAGGCCAGATCCTGACGGCAACCAACAACCTGTCGGACCTCGACGGCCTTGGCACGATCAGCTACCAATGGCTCGCCAACGACATTGCCATCGACGGCGCGATCGGTGACAGCTACACGCTCACGCAAGACCAAGTTGGCAAGGCCATCAAGGTCCGCGCGAGCTACACCGACGGTGGCAGCACCGCTGAGTCGAAGACCTCGGCTGCGACGAGCGTCGTCGCCAACATCAACGACCTGCCCAGCGGCAACGTCACGATCAGCGGTACGGCCACGCAAGGCCAGATCCTGACGGCAACCAACAACCTGTCAGACCTCGACGGCCTTGGCACCATCCGCTACCAGTGGCTTGCCAACGAAGTCGCGATCGACGGTGCGACAGGCGACAGCTACCGACTGACCCAGGACCAAGTCGGCAAGGTCATCACGGTTCGGGCGAGCTACACCGACGGTGGCAGCGCTGTTGAGTCGAAGACTTCGGCCGCGACGAACGTCGTCGCCAACATCAACGACCTGCCCGACGGCAGCGTCACGATCAGCGGTACGGCCACGCAAGGCCAGACGCTGACCGCTACCAACAATCTGTCTGACGCCGACGGCCTCGGCACCATTAGCTACCAATGGCTGGCCAACGACGTCGCCATCGATGGTGCGATCGGTGACAGCTACACGCTCACGCAAGACCAAGTTGGCAAGGCCATCAAGGTCCGCGCGAGCTACACCGACGGCGGCGGCACCGTTGAGTTGAAGACTTCGGCAGCGACGAGCGTCGTCGCCAACGTCAACGACCTGCCTAGCGGCAGCGTCACGATCAGCGGCGAGGCGAAGCAAGGACAGACGCTGCGGGCGTCGAACAACCTGTCGGACGCGGATGGCCTCGGAACG
>NZ_SGWV01000010.1:0-482496 GCF_004216565.1 Sphaerotilus mobilis
TGGCACTCAGATCCGTGCTGCCCGCCACGGCGTTGCCCGCCGCGTCAAACAGCTGCGTCGTGCCGTCTGTGCCCTTGAGCGTCAGGGCCACGTTGCCGCTGGCCACGTCCGCCGTCGGCGTCACCGTCACCTTGTATTGGTTGGCCACGCCCGCCACCACGCCAACAGACGTCACCGCACCGTTGGTGGCACTGAAGTGCCCCGTGGTCGGCGTGCTGCGCAGGGCCTCGCTGAAGGTCACGTAGAAGTCGATCGCGTCCTTGGTCACACCCGCAACCGTGCCGTCCGTCACCGTGTCCACCACCGGTGCCACCGTGTCCAGCACGAAGCTGCTCATCGCCACATCGCTGGCGTTGCCCGCCTTGTCGGTGGCGATGACGGTGACGTCGATGGTGCCTTCACCCAGTTGTGCGCGTTGCGCGGCGCTCAGGAGGATGGGCTGGTTGGCACCGGTGGAGACGAAGCCGTCGATGTCGACGGACTTTGTGGCATCCAGGCGGTTGACCAGACGCACGGTCATGGCCAAGCCAGCCTCGCCGGCCTTGACGGTCAGGACACCGGCGGTTGCTTCGGTTTCTGCTGCGGTGGCCCCGTCGACGATGTCGGCGGGGACCGTCAGCGTGGCCTGTGTCGGGATGCTGGTGTCAACGGTCCAGGCGATGGCGTTGCTGGCCGCCTCGCTGGTGTTGCCCGCAGCGTCCTTCTGGCGGAACTTGACCTTGCCGGCGTCGTAGGTGATGCCGGTTGGCAAGGAGAAGGTGGCCGTGGTGGCACCCGCGTCCAGCGTCGCCCAGGTGTCGGCCGTCAAGGTGCCGCCGCTGCCCGGTGCGCCATACGCGCCGCCGTTGAGGCTGACCTGCCAGGACGCGCCCGGCTCCAGGCCGATGATGTTGATGACAGCGTCGTTGGTGACGCCATCGGTGGCACCGGTGGCCGTCAGCAGGACCGGGCCCACGCTGTCGGTCTTCAGGCTGATGGTGGGGCGGGCCACGGAGGTGTCGACCAAGATGTCGGCCTGCGCATTGCTCAAGGCACCGGCCGTGATGCCACCGCTGGTGGTGGTGGCCCTGGCCGTTGCCTTCAAGGTGTAGGTGACGCCGTCCTGCAGCGTGTTGGCGGCGATGGTGCCGGTCCAGGCGCCGGCGTTGCCGCCGGCGCTGGTGTAGGCGATGTCGGTCACAAGGACGTCAGGGTGCCCTTCGGCCGTCAGCACGGCGCTGAACGATGCATTGCTGTAGGCCGCCTTTTGCGCGGCAGAGCCCACGATGTTGCCGGTCAGGGTCAGGCCGCCCGAGGCCCCGTTTTCCAAGGCATTGACGACGTCATCACCGGTCAGCTTCTCGAGCTTCATGTTCGAGTCGGTGGTGGTGAAGTCGTAGACGAAGCTGCCGGACGACGACAGGCCGGCGTGGTTGTTGCCCGCCAGATCGCGCAGCACGCCCGCCGCCATGGTGAGCGTGTAGTGGGTCAACTTGGCCAGGTTGTCCGGCGGGGTGATGGTGACCGAGTTGCCAACGATGCTGACGGCGGCGGTGTTGGTGATGTCGATGACCTGGACGACCTTGCCCTGTTCCGCATCGATCTCGTCCGGTGTCAGGACGATGCTGCCGGCGCCGGCCTTGACCGGCTCGGTGAAGGTCAGCGTGATGGAGCCCACGGGCGGCAGTTCGGTGACGCTGCCATCGGCCGGCGAGTAGGCCGACACGGTCGGCGCGACCGTGTCGATGGCCTGGGCACCGCCCAGGCTGCCCAGATCGGTGACGCTCGCCATCGGGTTGCCCACCGCGTCGGTCAGGCTGCCAGCGATCAGCGCCAGCGTCAGCGTCGCACCCGCGTTGCTGGCCGGCGGGATGACACGGACCACATAGGTGTTGGGCGTGTCCGAAGCAGCGGTCACGCTGGCGATGCTGCCGCCGTTGGTGACGCTGAAATTGGCCGCGGTCGGCGCGGTGTTGAGCGCCTCGCTGAAGGTGACGCGGAAGTTGAAAGCCGCAGCGGTCACGTCGGGCGTCGTGACGACGCTGTCGGTGATGCCGGTGATGGTGGGCGCGAGGGTGTCGACCCGTTGCGCGCCATTGCTGGTGGCGGCGGTGTCCAGCGCCGTGACGCCCAGGTCGGCATCGGCGACGGGATTGCCCGCCGCATCGGTCAGGCCCGTGCCGAGAAGTTGCAGGCGCAGCACGGCATCGGCCAGGTCGGCATTCGGACGGACCACGACCGTGACTTGCTTCTGGTCGCTGCCAGCGGCATAGGTGGCCGAATCGATGGTGCCGGTGACGGTGTCGGTGCCGGTCTGGACAACCTTGAAGTTGGCCGGGCTGATCGCACCGACCAGCGCCTCGCCAAAGGTCACGGTGTAGGTGACGGTGTCCCGGGTGATGGTGGCGGTCTTGTCGTCGGCGACCTTGTGGGCCGCAGGCGCGACGCGGTCCAGCACGAAGCTGCTCAAGCCGGCGTCGCTGGCGTTGCCCGCCAGGTCGGTGGCCACGGCACTGACCTCGATCGTGCCGTCGCCCAGCGTGGTTTGGTCCTCAGCACTGAGCACGATGGCCACAGTCGTGCCGGTGGACTCGAAGAACGGCAATTCGACGACCTTGACGTCGGCCGGGTTCGTGCGGTTGGTGAAGGTCAGGACAACATGGCTGCCGCTTTCGGCCGTCACGGTGCCGAGGCCGGCCATGCGCGAGGCTTCGCCGGCGGTGGCACCACCGGCCGACACATCAGCGGACAGCGCGACGGCCGGCGCATCCGGCTTGGCCGTGTCGATGCGCCAGGACACGTCGTTGCCGGTGACGTCGCTCATGTTGAGCGCCGCGTCCTTTTGCCGGACACGGATCCGGCTGGCGGCGTAAGGGCCATCGGTGTTGATCGTGAAGCTGCCGGTGCTGGCGTCGCCAGTGACCTGCTCGCCGCTCCAGCTGGTTCCACCGTTGATCGAGTAGTACCAGACGCCGCCGGGCTCCAGGCCTTCGACCAGGACGGTCTTGTCGCCGGTGACCTCGTCATCGGTCAGCCGGCCGGTGTCGCTGTTCAGGCGGATGCGGGGCGTATCGACCAGGGTGTCGACGGTGATGTTGTAGGTGACGACCTTGGAGGTCACGCCAGTGCGGGTGGCCGTCAGCGTGAGGGTCTTGAGACCTTCGCTCGCGGCCGCACCGGCACCCATCAGGGTGAGTTGATCTCGGCTGAGCGTGGTCGTCCAGGTCGCGCCGATCTCGGCCGCGACGGAGGTGATCACGATCGGTGCCGTGATGCCGGGCAAGGTCAGCGTGACGATGCTGTCGCGGGCGACGGTGCCGCGCAACACGACACCGGCCTGCCATTCTTCGCGGTTGACGATGTCGTCGGCGGCGACGGTCTCGAGCACCGGGATGTTGGTGACCGTGGCCACCGCGTCGGCGAGTTCGGCCAGCGTATCGAGGTTGTCGAGCGTGAGCGCCGGATCTTCGGCGGCGCGTTCGGCAATCGCCGCGATGACTGCGGCCAGGTTGCCGTCCGGTCCGTCGGTCACACCGTTGATGCCCAGGCCGGTGAAGTCGGCCGGGGTCAGCGCGTAGTCGGGGCTGTCGTTGCCCAGCGCGTTTTCGACGATCTTGCGGGCCAACTCGGCCAGCGTCTTCAGGTCGGCCAGCGTGTCGACGCGGTCTGCGGCGACGGCGTCGACCAGCGTGCCCAGCAGCTCAACCGCATTGGCGGACTGCGCGGCGCTCAGGCCCTCGGTGGTGCTCAGGGCGCTGATGTCGGCACCGATGCGGTCGAAGTCCTGTTGGGTCGGCAGGCCGGCCTGACCTGCGTCGTCCGCATTGCCCAGGCTGCCGTCGGCCGCCTGGAGGATGCGGGCATAGGCGTCGACGATGTCCTGCACTTCCTTCGGGCTGTCGGCCTGTGTGCGGGTGATGGGCCCGGCGAGCGCGTTCTTGACGGCGGCCAGCGTGGCAGGCAAGCCGCTGCCTGCGGCGGTGTCGCGCACACCCACGATGCCCAGCGCATCGAAGTCGGCCACGGTCAGCGGATGGACCCGGTTGTCGGCGTTGGTGGCGGCGTACTCGGCAATCCAGTCCAGGGCCTCAACGGCGGCATCGGCGACCGCCAGCAGCTTGTCGAGCGTCGCGATGTCGGCCGGATCACCGGCGGCGACCGCGCTCAGGACAGCGGCAGCCTGGGCCGGGGTGAGGCCGGCCGGCAGACCCAGCGCGGCCAGATCTGCAGCGCTCAGGCTGGCCAGTTGCTCGGCGGTCGGCTTGGTGCCCGGCGGCAGCGCGGCCAGGTCCATCAGGGCGTTGACCTTGTCGGCCAGTCCACCCAGTCCTTGAGGCGTGTTGACCTGCGCGTCGGTGGCCCGGTCGACCACCTGGTTGAGCAGGCCGAGGTTGGGCGAACCGTCTGTCAGCTTGTCGGCGGTGGCCGCCGGCAGGCCGAGCGCAACCACGTCGTCGTGCTGGAGCAGAGCGTCCGGGGCGGTGGTGTTGACGGTGCCATCGGCAGCGGCCAGCACCTTGGCCACGGCCGCACCGATGTCGGCCAGTTGTGCGGGCGTGGCGACCTCGTCAGCACCAACGGTGCTGCTGGCCAGCACCGCGTTGACGGCGGCCAGCACCTCGGCGGGGGTCGATCCGGCGACGGTGGGCAGTGCGGCACCGATGGCGGCGTAGTCCTCGGCGCTCGGGACCTTGTCGGCATCCAGCGGAGCGGGTTGCGCGGCGGCGTAGGCGCTGATCTTGTCCTGCGCGGCAATGGCCTTGTCGACCAGGGCCTGCAGACCCGCCGGGGTGGCGATGGACGAGGCGTCCGCATCGGGCACGGCGGCGAGTGCAGCCAGCACGGCGGGGAGCTGGGATTGGCTGTCGTCCAGGTCGCCCAGGTCGATGCCCAGCGCGGCGAGTTCGTCCACGGTCGGCGGCGTGCTGTCGGTGCCGCGGGCGTAGGCCAGCACGTGGTTGACCTTGTCGGCCAGCGCGTCAATGGCGGCTGGCGTGGCGATGTCGGCCACCGGCTTGGCGTCGATGGCGCCGTTGAGCAGGCTCAGGTTGACCGCATCGGTCGCTGCGGCACCAATGTCCGCGCCGATGTTGGCGTAGTCCTGCGCCAGCGGCTTGCCGTCGGCAGGTGCCGCCGGAGCCATGGCATCGGCGACACCATTGGCAAGGTTGAGGAGCTTGTCGTAGCTGTCGACCAGGGCCTGCAGGTCGGACGGCAACTTCGCCAGATCCGCACCGATGCGATCGGTGCCGTCTGCGGCCTGGGTCGACAGTGCCGCGTTGATGGCGGCGAGGTTGGCGGGACCGTCGGCGGTGGCTGCATCGCGCACACCGGTGACACCCACGGCCGCGAAGTCGTCCACGCCCGGCGCGCCGTCGGTGACGGGTGCGAGGGCGGCGTTCTCGGCGTAGTCCTCGATCTTGATCTGGGCCAGCTTGGCGGCTTCGGCGATGGCTTGCAGGTCGTCCAGGCTGCTGATGTCCGCGGGCGAGCCGGCAGCGATGGCCGCCAGCAGAGCCGGCAGGCTCTCAGGGGTGATGCCGGTCAGGCCGATCTTGGCCAGGTCAGCGGCCCCCAGCACGGGGGCTGGCTGGACGTCGTTGGCGAGGTCGACGACCTTGTTGACGATGTCGCTGAGTGTCTTGATCTCGTTCGGGCTGTCGACCGAGCCATAGGGCTTGTCCGCGACCACGTCATTGAGCAGGCCGTTGTTGGCCGGCGCATCGACGATGCCGGTGACACCCAGCGCGGCATAGTCGGCCGCACTCGGCGGGGTCGCCGGGTCGTTGCTCGGATCGGCGTCGGTCATCCGGCGGATCGCGGCCATGGTGTCGGCCATGGTCTGCAGGTCGTCCAGGCTGTTGACGCCGTCGATCGGGTTGGCCTTGATCGCCGCTTGCACGGCGGCCAGCGTCTCGGGCGTCAGGCCGGTGACGCCGAGCTTCTCCAGCTCAGCCAGGGTCGGCGGGGTGCTTCCGCCATTGGCGGCCGCGACGACCTTGGCCGCCAGCGCGGCCAGGTCACCGATCTTGGCTGGTGTGTTGAGCGTCGTGTGGTCGGCCGGCTGCGCGTCCAGGGCGCCTTGCAGCAGACCCAGCGCGGCGGCACCTGCGGGGGTGGCGGCATCCGGCACCTTGGCCGGGTCGACACCGATGCGGCGCAACTCGTCGGCGCTGACCGGCACCTCGGCATTGCCCGGCGTGCCGTCGGCCGCGTCGAGCACATGCTGGTAGGCGTCAAACACGCCTTGCAGCTTGCTCCGGGTGTCGACATCGGCCCGGTTCAGCGCCTGCACGGCGGCATTGAGCATGTCGACGGTTGGCGCGCCCTCAGCGCCCAGGCCGCTGACACCGGCGCGTTCGTAGTTGCCCTGATTCGGGACATCCAGCACACCGGTTTCGGGATTGACCTCACCTTCGGCAAAGCGCTTGATCAGGGCCAGATCCTTGAGCACCTCCTCGATCACCGCATCCAGCTCGCTGCTGGTGTTGACGGCGGCGGCGCTGTTCAAGGCCTTCACGGCTTCGATGGCGGCCGGCAAGGTGTCTTCATCCAGGGCGCTGACGCCCAGACGGATGAAGTCTTCCAGCGTGATCGTCGGCGTGTCGGTGTTGCCTGCCAGGGCCAGCATCTTGGCGGCGGATTCGGCGATCAGGTTGATGTCGGCTGGCGTGTCGACGCGGTCACGGCTGGTCGCGTCGATCGCGGTCTGCAGCAGCAGCAGCGTGTCGGGATCGATCGGCGCGCTCGCACCGAGGCGGTTGATCTCGGCGGCGCTCGGCAGGGCCGGCAGGTTGTCGGCGTGGTTGCGGGTGCCGTCGGCGAGGTCGAGCACCTTGGCATAGGTGTCGGCGATGGCCTGGACCTTGGCCTGGCTATCCGCTTCGGTTCCGGTCACATTCCCGCTGCCCAGCGCCGCGTTGACGGCGGCCAGGGTGCCCGGCTGGGCCGGCGTGGAGCCGCTGGCAGGCTGGTCATCCGTGACGCCGGAGACGCCCATGTCGAGGTAGTCCTGCACGCTCGGCAGGTCGGCCTCGTTGTTGGACTGGGCATAACGCGTGACCTTGGCGAGCGCCAGCACGGCCTTGTCGGCCAGTTCGGCCAGTTCGGCCAGCGACTCCAGCGCGCTGCCGTCGTCCGGACTGGTGGCGATGGCGGCCAGGATGGCGGCCTGCTGGGCCGGCGTCTTGCCCGTGATGTCGATGCCCAGGGCCAGCAGGTCGGCGGGAGTGAGGGCCGGCGACACCAGCTTGCCGGCGGCGGTGTCCATCACCTTGTTGACCACGTCGGCCAGGGTTTCGATCTGGGCCGGGGTCGACACCGCTGACAGCGGCTTCTTGTCGATGACCGCACCCAGCAGGGCCGCGCCACTGCCGTCCGGGTCGTTGGCGGCGCTGGAGCCGCCCATGTCGACACCCAGGGCCTCGAAATCGTCGGCGGTGGGCAGTTGGTCGGCAGGGGTGATCGAACCGCTCGGGCCGTTGGCGGCGGCGATCACCTTGTCTGCGGCGGTGACGGCGGCCTGCAGCGCGGCAGCGTCCTTGGCCGCATCCGGCCCGATGGCCTTCAGCGCGGCGTTGAGCAGCGGCAGGTTGTTGGTGGTGACGTCCTCGACACCGATGGCGGCGTACTGCTCCTTGGTCGGCGCAGCACCGGTCGGCGTGGCGCCCGCCAGAACGGCGTTGTAGGCGTTGACGATGGCCGCGATCTCGGCCGGCGAGTTGGCGTTTTCAGCAGCGATGGCCGGCGTGGCGAGCGCGCTGTTGATGGCGGCGATGTTGGCGTCGGTGACGGTGGGCCGGCCGGCGGTGTCGACCATGCCGATCGCCGCGAAGTCCGCCGGCGTCGGAACCTTGGTCGGGTCGGTGTTGTCCGGGTTCGCGGCGTAGGCCGCGATCTTGGCCTGCGCGGTGACGGCCGCATTGAACAGAGCCTGCAACTCGCCCACGGTGTCGACCAGACCCAGGTCGGTCTTGGCCTGGACGGCGGCCAGACCGGCGGCGACACCGGCGTTGTCGACGGTCGATCCGAGGTTCAGGCCCAGTTGCTGCAGCTGGGCCTTGCTGATGGGCAGGGCATCGGCCGAGGGCAGGGTCTGACCGGGCTTGTTGGCCAGACCCAGCAGGGTCTGGGCCAGCGTGTTGAGGGCCTCGATGGCCGCCGGGCTGGCCACGCTCAGGTGGTCGGCCGGCTGGGCGTCGATGGCCGATTGCAGCAGCCGCAGCGGGTGTGCGTTGTTGGCCGTGGCGCCGAGGTTGACACCCAGCGCGATCAGGTCGTTCTGGGAAGGCAAGGCCGCGCCGGCGTTGTCCCGGTTGCCATCGGCCGCCTGCAGCACACGGGCATAGGCGTCGAGGATGGCTTGGACCTCGTTGGGCGAGTCGACCTGTTCACCACCGACGGCGGCGGTGCGCAGCACCGCGCCGAGCATGTCGGCGGCCATGGGCTCGGCCTGCAGTGCCAGCGGGATGACCAGGCCGAGCGCGGCGTAGTCCGCCAGGCTGGGTTGCTCACCGGCACCCGTCTCGGCATAGGCCAGGATGCGCTCGTAGGCATCGACGGCCTCGGCCACCTTGGTGTTGAGCTTGGACAGGGTGTTGACGTCGCTGCCATCGTCCGCGCTGACACGAATGGCGTAGAGCGCGGCCTGCGCGGCACCGGGCTTGGTCGTTTCCAGCGTGGCCAGCGTGTTGCCGTCGACGTCGCGCACGCCCAGGGCGTCGAGCTCGGCGATCGTGACCTTCGGGGCGGTGCTGGTGTCGTTGTTGGGAATGGCAGCCTGCGCCATGACCTTGTTGACCAGCGCACCCAGCGTGTCGATCTCGGCCGGCTTGTCGACCGCGCCGTCTTCGAGGTTGCCGATGACGCTGTTGAGCAAGCTCAGCACGTTCGCGTCGGCCTTGCCAGCATTGGCCCCGGTGGTGGGCAGGCCGGTGGTCAGCTTCGGAACCGCCACGCCGATGCGGGTGTAGTCGAGCTGCGTCGGGTTGTCGGCCGTGTCGGCATCGGGCGCGCTGCCGTTGGCCTCGTCAAGAATGCCCTGGTAGGCGTCCACGATGGCACGGACCTGGGCCGGCGTGTTGGCCTGGCTGGCACCCACGGGGCCGGTGGCCAGCGCGGCATTGATCGCGCTCAGGTTGGCCGCGGTGACCAACGGGGTGATGACGTGTTGGTTGGGATCCGGATTGCGGGCGTCCGTGTTCACCAGACCGATCGCCGCATAGGTCGAGACCTCCGGTGCCGGCACGCGGCTGGGATCGGAAGCGCCGGCATAGGTGCGGATGATCCCCATGGCGTCGTTCGCGCCGGTGACCAGATCCTGCAGCTTCTGCAGGGAATCGATGCCCGAGCCGTTGTCCGGGCTGGCCTGGATGGCCGACAGCATGGCCGGCCAGTTGCTGGCGCTGTCCAGTCCGGTGAAGTCGACGCCCAGCTCTTCCAGCACGGCGGGTGTCAGCGGCGGGCTGGTCTGAGGTTGGCCGGCAGCCTCCAGCGCGACCAGCTTGATGAGGTCGAGCAGGTGCTTGATCTTGTCGGGACTGTTGACCTCCACCGGACGGGCCGCGTCGACCGCGCCTTGCAGCAGGGTCAGGCCGCCGGCGCCGGCGGCATCCAGATCGTCCTTGGACAGGCCCAGCGCCTCGAAGTCAGCGCGGCTGGGCAGTTGTTCGGGGTCGGTGTTGACCACGCCGTCGGCCGCATCCAGCACGCGGCGGGCGGCGTCGACGATGGCCTGGACCTTGGCGGGAGTTCCAGCATCGGCGCTGTCGACCACGACCGACGCCAGGGCGCTGTTGACGGCGTTGAGGTAGTCGGCCTGCGAGGCGGTGTTCTCGTCACCCACCAGCGGGCCGGGAATGGCCACGCCAATGTTGGTGTAGTCCGTCAGCGAAGGCAGGTAGGCCTCCAGCGGGGTGTCCGCATAGGTGCGGATCTTCTGCATCGAGACGGCGGCCTGGGTCGCGAGGGCTTGCAGCTCGCTCAGGTTCTCGATCTCGCTGCCGTTGTCGGGCGACGCCTTGATGCGGTTGAGCAAGGCCGGCAGGCTGTTGGCGTTGATGCTGGAGAGGCCCAGCGTGTCTTTCAGGTCCTCGATGGTGAGTGCCGGAACGGGCGTCTCGCCACGGGCGGTGGCCATCAGGCGTTCGACCACGCTGACCAGATCGCCAACTTCCTTGACGCTGTCAACCTTGCCGGCATCGACGCGGGCGACGGCGTCGTTGAGCAGGGACAGCGTGGACGCGCGACTGGCGCTGGTGTCGGTCAGCGGCGCACCGGCCTTGGCATAGTCGGTCGCAGCAGGCGTGGGGGCACCTGCCACGCCCTCGGCGTGGTCCTGGAGCACCCGGAAGCCATCGACGATGTCCTGCAACTCGTTCAGGCTGTTGACCTTGTCCGGCGCACCGGACTTGCGCACGGCATCGACCAGGCTGTTGAGCGCTGCCGAAGCACGGGCTGGCGTGGACTCGTTGAAGTTGTCCATGCCAAAGGACTTCAGCGCGGACAGGGTCAGGCTGGTGCCTGCTGCCGCAGCCGGCGTGGCAAGGCGGACGATCTCGGCGGCGGTGGCCGCCAGGGCGTCAATCTGGGCGGGCGTGCTGACCTGCGAGGCGGTCTGCTCACCCAGTCCGTCGTTGAGCAGGGCCAGCACATCGCTGCGCGGCGTGATGCCGTCGGCCTGGGTCAGCGCAGCGGTCTTGACGCCGATGCGGGCATAGGTCTGGAGGGTGGGATCGGCCGCCGGCGTGACATCGTCTGCGGTCGGCCCGTTGGCCTCGGCCAGGATCAAGTTGTAGGCATTGACGATGCCCTGCACCTGGCTGCGGGTGGCGGCATCGGCACCGGTCACCTGCTCGCTGGCCAGGGCGGCGTTGATGGCGGAGACGTTGTCGGCGGTGACGTTGCGGATGCCCACGCTGTCGTAGGTGGCCTTGCTCGGCACCTTCACCACGCCGCTGTCCGGGTCAACCTTGCCATCGGCGTAGTTTTTGATGGTCAGCAGGTCACGCAGGATGTTGTCCATCAGCGTCTGGACCGCACCGACCGTGCGCACGGTGCTGCCGTCGTTGGCCTGGTTGGCCAGCGCCGCCAGGATCTGGCCCACGTTGCCCGGATCGTCCGGGAACTCGGCCGTGTGGCCGATGTCCAGGCCAGACACACCGAGGGCGGCGAAATCGGCCGCCCAAGCCTGGGCCTCTTCGATCGAGACCGGCAGGTCGGTGGTGCCACTCGGCAGGTCACGGGCCACTTGGGCCATGACACGTTGGACCGCAGCGGCCAGCGCATCGAGGTCGGCCACGCTGTCGACCTGGGCCGCTTCCTTGCGGCGCAGCACGTCGTTCATCAGGGCCAGCGTGTCGGCATCGGGCGTGGCGGCGTCGGGCGCGGCGACATCGGTGACGCCGGGCAGGGTCACACCGATGGCGCGGTAGTCGGCCGCCGTCGGGTTGACGGCAGGCTCGTTGTCCGGCGTGTTGTCGGCATTGGTCGGCTGGCCCACCAAGGTGGCAGGCTCGTTGGCCTCGTTGAGCACGGCGCGCCAGGCGTCCACCTGCGCTTGAAGCGCGGCGGGATGGCCCACATCGGCGAAGTTCCGGCGATCCAGCGAGTCGCTCATCGCGCGGGCGATCGGCGAGCTGCCGTTGACCAGACCCAGGGCGGTGAGGTCGTCGGCGCTGAGTTGCTGGGCAAGCGGAACACCCCCTGCCGTGGCCACACCATTGGCCAGGTTCTGGATCTTGGCGACGGCGTCCAGGGCCGCCTGGAGTCGGGCGACATCCACGGCCTGGTCGGCGGGCAGGTTCAGGCGGTCAACGACGGCATCGAAGGCCCGCAGACGTGCTTCGGTTTGATCGTCACTGCCCTCCAGACCCGACAGACCCAGCAAGGCCCAGGTGTCGGCATCCAGCAAGGCGGCTTCGGGGCTGAGGCTGCCGTCGGTCGGCGCCTGGCCGTCCGCCGCTGCACGCACCTCGGTCAAGGCGTCCAGCATGGCCTGCAGCTGTTCAGGCGACGACACGTCGGCGCCGTCGACCTGCGGGCGTGCCAGCACGCTGTTGAGGCTGGCGACGGCGATGTCGCTGAGCCGCTCCCCATCTGCGTCGACCAGGCCGATGGCCTTGTAGGTGTCGGCGTCCGGCGCGCCAGTCGGCGTCGGGCTGTCGGCGTAGGCCATGATCTTGGCGCGCGCCGCGATCGCGTCACGGGCCACCGCCTGCAACTCGTTCAGCGTGTCGACGGCACTGCCGTCATTGGGCGACGCTGCGATCGCAGCCCGCACGGCGGCGAGGTTGGCGTCGGTGACGTCGCTCAGACCCAGGGCATTCAGGTCGTTGGCGCTGATCGGCGCGGCGACCGGGTCGGTGACGATCCCGGCGGCCAGTGCCATGACAGCGGCGACGCGGTCCGCCAGGTCTTGCAGTTCGGCGGGGCTGTTGACGTCTTCCACCACCAACGGGCCGATGACGCTGTTGAGCAGCTTCAGCGCGGACGCATCGAGCGGCGTGCCCGCTTCGATCCCACGATCGGCGCCACGGTCAATGCCCAGCGTGGCGTAGTCGGCAGCGCTGGGGTTGTCCTGCGGATCGGCATCCGGCGCCGGGCCGTTGGCCTCGTCCATCACCGACTGGTAGGCGTCGGCCATGGCTTGCAGGGCTGCCGGCGAGGCCAGGTCGCTGCGGTCGATCGCCTCGGTGGCCAGCACCGCGTTCAAGGCCAGACGCAGCTCGGGCGTCAGGCCGGTGATGCCGATGGCGGCATAGTCCTCGATGCTCGGGCCGTCTTCCGGTGCCGGCGGCGGGGTCAAGTCGGCATAGTCCCAGATGCTTTCTTGCGCAGACTTCGCCTCATCGGCCAGGGCCTGCAGCGCGGCCAGGTCCTTGGCCACGCTGAGGTCATCCGGGCTGGCGACCAGTGCCGACAACACAGCAGCCAGCGTGCTGTCGGTCAGACCGTCGACGCCCAGTGCCTCCATGGCGGCCTTGAAGCCAGGCAGCGGATCCGCACCGAGCGCGTCGAGCTTGCCCAGGGCTGCCTGGGTGACCGCCGTGGCGTGCGCGGCCAGGGTCGCCAGTTCGCTGGCGTTGTTGACGTCGTCGCGTTCGAGACCGGCGACGGCGTCGTTGAGCAGGTCCGCCACTCCCGCGTTGGCGGTGACGTCCACACCCAGCAAGCCGTACTGGGCAGCGGTCGGGTCGTTGCTGGCGTCGGTGTCTGCGGCCGCGCCATTGGCATGGTCGAACACGGCCCGGTAGGCGGCCGCGATGGCCTTGACCTCGTCGGGGCTGTCGGCATGCTGGCCTTTGACGGCCAAGGTGGCCAGGGCCGAGTTGACGGCACCGGCCATGGCCAGGTCGGTGACATCGGTGACGCCCAGCGCCTTGTAGTCTTCCAGTTGCGGCTCGCGGGTCGGATCGTTGCTCTCGGCGTAGGCGCTGATGACGTTCTGAGCGGTCTTGGCCTCGTTGGCCAGTGTCTGCAGCTTGCGGGGGGTGTTGGCTTCCACGCCGGTGTCGGCACTGCCGGCAATGCCGCTGAGCACGACGGCCAGGTTGTCGGCAGTGACGTCGCTGAGGCCCAGTCCGGTCAGATCGGCAACCGTCAGCGGCGGCGTCACCGGCAAGCCAGCGGCCAGTTGCATGACGCGGGTCGGCACGTCGGCCAGGGCCTTCAGTTCGCTCACGCGGTCGACGTCCGCAGTGGTCAGCTTCGTCACCAGGCTGTTGAGCAGCGTGGTGGCCTCATCCTTCAGCGGGTTCGGCGTGCTGACACCATCGACCACACGGTCCGGGAAGGCCGTCTCGAACGCCTTCATGCCGATGCGGGCATAGTCGGCGGCCTTGGCCGGGTCTGACGCCAGACCCAGGTCGGCACCCACCAGGTCGAGCACGCGGTTGTACGACTCGGCAATCGCCTGGACCTTGCGCCATGTGCCGACGTCGGTCGGTGCCAGGGCATCCACGGCCGAGTTGACGGCATCCAGCGTGGTGACGTTGGGCACCAGCGCCGCGAGCCCACCTCGGGCGTAGTTGTCCAGCGTGGGCTTGGGATAGAACTCACTGTCGGTGGCGTAGTCGATGATGACCTTGAGGTCACCAATCAGCCCGTCGACCACCGCGCGAACCTCCGACAAGGTGTCGACTTCCGAGGGCGACTTCGCCGCGATGGCATTGAGGACGTCTGCCAGATTGCCGAAGTCGACGCTGTCGTCGACACCGGCGATGCCCAGCAGTTCGAAGTCGGCGGCGGTCAGGGGCCGGGGACCGGACCCCCGGTCATCGGCGACCGCGAGCAGGCGCTGGACCACATCGGCCATCGCCTGGATCTTCTCCAGCGTGTCGACGTCGGCAGGGTTCTTGGCATCCAACACGGAGCCCAGCAGACGAGCCTCGTTTTCGTTGACCGCGATGCCCAAGGCAGCGTACTGCGCTGACGTCGGCAGTTCGAGGAGGCCGGTGTTGGAACGGCCGTCGGCGAGTGCCTGCACGGCCTGCAGCGCCGCCACGGCGGCCGCAACCTCGCCGATCGTGTCGGAGGCCGAATCGGGCAGCGTCTTGAAGATGCTCAGCACCAGCGGAAGGTTGTCCGCAGTGACACCGTCCACGCCCAGGGTGACGAAGTCAGCCAGGGTCGGCACCACCTCGGGCGGTTGGGTTTGGCCGTTGTAGTTCTTGATCCGATCCAGAGCGACCTTGGCGGCCGCAATGGCTTCCGTGACGACCTGCTGCAGGCCGGCCTGGGTGTCCACCTTGGATTCGTCGGTCACGCTGGCGATGCCCTGGATGACAGCGCGCAGGTTGTCATCGGTCACCCCAACGATGCCCAGCCGCGAGAACGATGCCTTGCCGACCGCCGTGTTGGCCGACAGACCGGCACGGGCTGTGTCGATCGCAGCTTTTTCGGCCACCGCATCCGAGGCGCGCACGAGTGCCAGCGCATGCTGGATCACGCCGGAGGTGTCGACGACGAAGGTGCGGGTCAGCGTCTCGGAGACGTTGCCGGCCAGGTCGATCTGGTGGGTCTGGACCACCAGCTTGCCGTTGCCGTCGACCGAATCGCCGAGCAGCACCAACTGCTTGCTGGCAGGCGCATCGCGCCATGCACCCTGGCCGGTGCGGTAGCGCACCACGGCATCGGGCGTGCTGCCCACCAGGTTGATCGAGCGACCGGCCACCACGGTGACGTTGTCGGTGCTGCTGATGCCGTCATCGCCATCGATGACGAAGGAGACGTTGCCAGGATTGACCGTGTCGACCGTGGCCAAGGGCTGCGGCGTCGTGTAGACCGGGCTGTAGTTGCCCAGGCCATCGTTGCCGTACCGAGAGTCATCCTTGATCTGGACCACGCGCGCCAGCAACTTGTTCTCGCCCTCGGCAAACCGCACGCCGGCCGCCAGGAACACGGTGCGCGCGTTGCCTTCCGTGCTGATGTCCTGAAGGCCATTCGGGCGGAACCACGTCTGGCCACCGTTGGTCGAGAACTCGATCCTTTCGGTCTGACCCAGCGCCCGGTCGTTCAGCGTGATCCGGACATCCTGGATGTTGATGTTGGTAACACCGTCGTCGGTGCTGCCATAGGCGGCCTCCTGACCCTCGGCATGACCAGCGGGACGTTCGGCGTAGTGGCTGTCGTTGTTGCCTTCCAGTTCCAGGCCGACGACCCGTGCAGACGGCAGCACGGTGTCGATCATGACGGCGACCGTCGCCTCCAGTTGGGCGAAGGCGACCGCCGTGCGGGTGTTGCCCGCGCGATCGGTGGTGCTGGCCGTGACGGTGATCGTGGTCAGCTGCTGGCCCAGTTCCAGCAACTGGTCCTGCGTCAGCTTGAAGGTCGCCTGACCACCCACCACACCGCCGACATCGAGCACCTGCGCCGTGAGGCTGAGCGTGACATCGCCAGCCTTCAACTTCATCACGGCGGTGGAACCGACGGTGCCTTGCACCGTCAGCGCACCATTGACGAGATCTTCCCGGTCCAGCACCACATTCTGGGATTCGCCACGCGCCAGCACGACGGGCTTGCGCATCGCGATCTGGTTGTCCTCGATGTAGGCCTGCAGCGACGGGTAGGCCTGGGTGGGCTCAAAGGGCACGTTGGGCGCACCGCTGTACAGCAGGTCCTGGACCGCGCTGGCATCCATCTCGCTGCCTTCCGAGGCGCGCCAGATCAGGGTGGTCTCGAAGCCAGGGCGGTCGCTGTAGTTCAGGACCGATGCAAGCAGCGTCAGCGTGTCACCGGCATTGGCCTTGCCAGCAGCGGCCTGCAGGCCGGAGATCAGGGCCAGGGCCAGGCCGTGGTTCTGTTCGCGCTGCGACAGCGCGGCGAACTGGGCGTTGGGTTCGGCGCCTTCATTGGTCGTGATGGGGGTGCTGGTCAACAGGTCCGTCACCTCGAAGACGTCGGCCACCGCTGCCATCGCCTTCTTGACCTCGGTGATCGCCGCCTCACGGCCCACCGCCGCGATCAGTTCACGGACCGAGTCCTCTCCAACCGCCAGGCCGGCCTTGCGAGCGGCGAGTTCGGTCAGCGCCGTGACGTGGGCGGTCTGGGCGCCGCCGCCAACGACCAGCACGGCGCGCAGATCTGCGTCCAGGTCGGTGAACTCACCGGTGGCTTCGTCGTAGTAGTTGCCACCCGAATTGGTGTCGCGCACGACCACGGTCACGAGACCCTTGTAGCCCGTGGCCAGGTCGACGCTGTAACTGCCGTCGGCGTCATTCAGTGCCACCGCCTTGCCACCCTTGTTGAGCAGGCGACCGTTCTCGTCATAAACCAGCACTTCGGCCTGGGTCATCTTGCCCAGCGCCACGACGCCCGTCAGCCGGGAAGGCGCGGAGGACGCCTCCGTCGGGTTGTCGTTGCTGCCCGTCTTGCCGGTCAGGGCCAGCAGCCCGCCGAAGATGCCCGCCAGCGTTGGCCAGGTCCAGTTCCAGTTGTCGGACCTGTCGCTGTTGACTTCCGTGTCGGCGACATGGCGTTGGGTGGTGGTGCCGTTGTCGAGCTGGCCCTGGACCGGTGCGGCCTCCTTGGGCGCGACTCGCACCGGTTCGACCACCGGTTCATGCTGCCGGGTCTTGCCGGCCTTCTCGACCGGGTCCGACTTGGCCGGGGCGTCTTCGTCGGCCGAGCCGGCCGGCTTCTTGACCTGGGCGTTGTTGCGGTTGTAGCGGGTGATTTCCTGCGACGAGGCGGTCAGGTTGGCCTCGGGCGACAGACTGATCTCCTCGATCTTCTGGAACAACTGAGCCAGCGTGACGGTGCCGTCGGCAAACACCATCGGCCAGTCGGGCTGGGTCAGCGCCTGCACGGCACCACCGCTGACGATGATGCGCTCCCCATTGGCCATGACGATCAACAGATCGACGTCCAGGGCGCGAATGTCGCGGATGTTCTTGATCGACAGCTTCTTGAAGAGATCAGCAGCGTCGGCAATCTGGACAGCGGTGGTGTTGCTCATGTCGATTTCCCTGGAGTCGTGCGGCAGACCTGGGAGGTCATGGCCGTGAAGATGGTTTGGCGTTCAGCGTTCTGTGGGGCCGGGGTCAAGGCCCCGGCCGAGACGCGGTGCAGATGCAGATGCAGATGCAGATGCAGATGCAGATGCAGATGCAGCGGCGGCTCAGATGACGGTTTCGATGCGGAAGGCGTTGAAGTACGCGACACGATTGACGAGGCCGCCGTCGTCGGGCACGACGTGCGGTGTCGTCAGGCTGCTGGTGCCGAGGTGGACCAGGTGCGTGCCCTCGTTGCCGGGCGTGGACGTCCAGTACCCGGCACCGTCGACGCCGGGCATGGGCCAGTCGGCCGGCAGAACGCCCGAGCTCGCCGCGAGAACCGCCCATTCCTCGGACGACAGCAACCGGGCACTGCGGCCATCGGCCAGCGTCAGCATGTGGTTGACGCTCAGGCTGCTGATGTAGGCCGTCCGGTCGGATGCGTCGATGAGGCCGTCGCGGTTGACGTCCAGCAGGTAGTCGTCATAGCCATCACCATGACGCGACAGGATCAGCTGCGCGCTCGAGACCGGTGTGCTGGAGTTGTCGGCGTAGCGGATGGCCTGCGCCAGACCCAGCGCCAGGTCCGATTCGACCGCTGCGGTCACGTCCGATGTCCGGGTGGTCGCCTCGCCGCGCAGGTCGTTGAAGCGGACCTGAACCGCGATCTGGTGATGCAGGTCAGCCTCCGTCACCGTGTAGGTCCGGCCGGTGGCCTCCGGGCCGATGGCCGCGCCGTCGCGCAGCCAGGTGTAGGCCATGCCGGCAACCGAACCGCCGGCGATGCCGTCCGGATCCTTCAGCGTGTTGTCGATGGTCAGGTTGCTGCCAACCCGCGCAAGACCTTGAACGGCGATGTCGCCCGTCGCCGGCTTGTTGGGCACCAGCACCGAGAGCGCCAAGGTCCGGGTCGGGTCGATGGTCGTGACATCGCCGTCGCTGGCGGTGACCGTCAGCAGATCGCTGCCGACCTGCGCCGTCGGCCGGGGCAGCACGCCGTCGTCGGGCGTGTAGGTCAGCGTGTCGAGCAGGGCCTGCATCTGCGTCTGGGTGCCCGACAGGGTCAGCGTGTTGCTGCCGAGGCCAGTGACGACGGGCACGGATTCGCCGGACGTGGACGCGGTGGGCACGGTGACTTGCAGCGCGCCGTGCTGGACCGACACCGTGATGCCGCTCAGGGCTCCGGGACCCACGTCGACATCGCTGACCCGGATGCCGGCCAGCGCGCTGGTCTTGCCGGTCTCCAGGTTGGCCGGCGCAGCCGGCAGGACGACGACGGGTGCGTCACCGACGCTGGCCACGCGCAGGGCCACGGTGGCGACGGTCTCGTGGCCGTCGCCGTCACGGGCGACCAGGCTCAGGGTGCGCTCGCCGTGTGCATGGGGCTGATCGGCATAGGTGAGGGTGGCCAGCGCTGTGGTCAGGGCCAGCGCATTGCCATTGAGTGTCAGCACCGACCCGCTGAGCGGGTTGCCAGCGTGGCGCACGCTCAGCGTGCCTTGATCAACCGACAGGGTCAGGCTGACCAAGGCGCTGGCGCTGCCATCGGGGTCACCGTCCGAGACGGTGATCTGGCCTGCGCCGAGCGGGGTCGAGGCGATGTCCTCAGACGTGGAAATGCCGCCGTTCGACAAGGCGTCGGACAGCGTGATGGTCGGGGCGACCACCGGACGCGGCGTGACCGACACCGTGTACGAACGGCTGACCACCAAGCCCTCGACGTCGGTCGTCGTGACGCGCACGGTATCGGTCGTCACGCCCGGATGGAGCGCGTGGTAGTCCCCATCGGCGGTGTAGCGCAAACCAGCCAGCGCAGCCCGCACATCGGCCAACGCGCCGGTCAGGCTCAACTCGGCACTGCCCTGCCCGGTGAGCACGACCGATGCGGACACGGTCTCCGTCGACAAGGTGCCATTGAACACGCTGACCACGGTCGTGACGGTGGCGCTGTCGACGTCGTCCAGGCCGATGCCAACGAGGGGCGACGCCGAGCCAGCGACGTGGGTACTGGCCAGGTTGGCCGGGACGGTGACGACCGGCGCGTCGTTGACGGCCTGTACGGAGATCACCCATTCCTTGCGGTCAGACTTGCCCGTGCGGTCATAGGCCTGAACCACCAGCCGATCATCGCCATGGGTGTTGGACGCACCGATGTAGCTCAGGGTGGCCAATGCGGCGTTGACCTGCGCCATCGTGCCGGTCAGCGTCATCGTGGCGCTGTCGTTGGCATTCACCTGCACGCCGCCGGCCAGGTCCACCCTCAGCCGGCCGTTGCCCACGCTCAAGTCGACACGCTCAAAGGCACTGTCGCTGCTGGCGGCGTCGGTGTCCCACACCGACAACGCGGTGGCACCGCTGCTGGCAAACGTGGCGCGCAGCGGCAGGCGGGCATCTTCTTGCACGCGCAGTCCCCCTGCGGCACCCCAGGCGTCGGGTGCTGCGAGCGTCGGTGCAGCGGCGGTGTCCACCGAGAGCCGGACCGAGGAGGCAACGTTGGCATTGCCGCCCTGGTCGAAGACGGCGCCGTTGCGCACGCTGATGCGGGCCTCGGCCACGATGCTCGCAGCCGGCGTGAACACGGCGGTCCAGGCCAGCGGGTCGCCGTCCACCTTCCTCAGGTTGCCGATGGTGCCGATGCTGCTGCCGCCATACACGCTGAGATCGGCCAGGTCGAAATCGGTCACCGGCTCGGACATGCGGAAGGTCAGCAGGGCCTGGGTGGCCGCCTCGCGGCCTGCCAGGCCGACCTTGTTGACATCGGTCGTGATTGCCACCACAGGTGGGGTGGCATCAGCCACGCCGGACAGCTCGAAATGGCTGGCCTGGCTGGGATTTCCGAAGCGGTCGCGGTAGGCACCGGCCGGCGCGTCGAGGGTGAAGGTCGAGACGCCGATGGCGTCCGAGCTGAGCGTGGCCGTCGCTTGCCAGACCGAGCGTCCGCCCTGTTGCACCGGCACGATCGCGGAGAGTTCGCCCATCGTGAGGTGGCTGCGATCATCGCTGCGCACCAGCAGGTCGACGTTGAACGAACCGGCCAGCGGCTCTTCGTCGAAGGTCAGCGTCAGCTGTGTCGACATGCCCGGCTCCAGCACGAAGACATCCGACGTGATGGTCAGGCCGGGGCCGGTACGGTCCAGCGTGATGCCGCCGACAGGCGCGCCAGCCACGACGCTGGGCGAGCCGCTCTTACCGGCATAGAGCTGATAGGCCATCAGGTGGCTGTAGCTGCCTTCGGTGGGAGCGGCCAGACTCAGTTGCAGGGGCAGGTCCCTGCGGACAACCGGCAGGTCACCCTTCTCGCTGCCAAGCCGGACATCGTCGCCGTCGAAGACGCCGTTGACATTGCGGTCCTCGAAGACCACCACGCGGGCGCCCGCCACATAGCTGGAACTGATGACGTCGAACTCGACCTGACCGGCGTTGCCGTAGGACTGCCCGGCCGCCAGGGAGATCGACAGCGGACCCGGCGCGCTCGGGTTGATGCGCACGGCCTTGGCGACTGCGGAGGCCTCACCGGCCAACACGCCGGTTGAACTCGCCTGGACCACCCGTAGGTTGTCGTAAACGCCTTCGGACAGCGCATTCGCGCTGGAGACGCTGACCGAGTGGAAGTTCGCAGAAATGGTGGAGCGCCCCAGCTCGCGGTCGACCTCTGGATCAAAAACCGAGTTCTTGTTGACGTCCTGGAACAAGATGGCGGTGTTGCCGTTGTCGCCGCCCTTGAAGTTGAAGGTCGGCGTGGCGATGTAGGTGTAGAAGTCGCGCGGCGCCAGTCCTGCGCCAGCCACACTGGCCTGGTCCATGACCGCGTCGAACTCCAGGTCCGTGAGCACGCCGGGCTGGTTCGTGGCAATGACCAGCGCGCGGTTCTCGACCGAGCCGCGCACCTGGTAGGCCGTGCTGACGTTGCCTGCGGCATCGATCTGCACCATCTTGAGCGAGCCGTCATAGCTGCCATCGGCCAGCACCTGGCCCGAGGCCAGGGCCAACAGACCTTGCACGTCGGCGGCACCAGCTTCACCGAGGACGACCCGGCCGAGTTCGACACCTTCTTGCAGCTTGCCGGCACCGGTCGGGTCCCGGAACAGCACGACGGTGGCACCGCCCTCGCCGATCACACGGAATGACGGCGTGTTGTCACCGGTCTTGCCATCGCCGATCAGCCCGGTGTCGGAACCGGCATCGAGCACACCCAGGCTCAGCACCGACGGCGCGAGGGTGTCGATGCGCAGCGGGGACGCCACAGCGGCAGGCACCGCCGCAGACGCAAGGTCGACGGCGTTGCCAGCCACGTCGGTCAGGCGGGCGCTGCCCAAGGACAGCGCGGCAGCATCCAGCGACAGACCGGCGCTGTTGTCGGTGCTGCCAACGGTGTATTCGAAGGTCAGGACCTTGCTGCCAGAACCGTCGACCAGAGCGGCCTGAACGGTCTGGGTAGGGCTCAGTCGCACCGTCACGCTGGGAGCGATCGCCGCCGCGTCACCCGCGACGATCACATGCACCGGACGTTCGAAGGTCGCCGTGATCAGGACCTTGCTGCCAACCGCCAGATAGCCGGCATCGGGCGCGGCCGTGGCAATGGCCAGGATCGGCGCGGCAACGGGCTGACTCACGATCTGCAGCGGTTGCAAGGCGCGCGCGGGGCTGTCATTGCCGGCCGCATCCGTCGTGAGCGCCGTCAGCTTGTAGACGCCGTCCGCCAGCGGGCGATCCGGGGTGGTCAATGGCAGATCCAGGTAGCCCTGGCCGTCCGCCAGGTTGAGACCGGGCACGTTGGTTGCGCTGGAGGGCCGGGTCAGAACGCCTCGACCTTGCACGGTTTCGCCAGCGTCCAGTCGACCGTTGTCGTTGGCGTCAACGAAGACCACGATCTGGGCCCCCGTTTCGCCGACCAGGCGCACGGTGGGTGTTGTCTGCCGCGTGATGCCGTCGAGCGGGTCAACACCGGTGTCGTCACCCGCCAGCAAAGCAGCTTCCGGCTGCACGGGCGCGCGGTTGTCGATGTTCAGGGCGAGCGCGGCCGATGGCGGACTTTCGTTGCCAGCGTCATCGAAGGCGGTTGCGGTCAGCACATGCACCGTGCCCGCCGCTGCCGTGTTGGCCAAGGGCCGGGTGGTCAGCACACCACGGCCGTTCTCGTCGAGCACGACACTGCCAACCTTGGCACCGAGCGCATCGGTCAGGTCGACCTGGGACAGGGGCTCGCCCCTGACATCAAAGCTCACGCTGACCACGTTCGTGATCCGGTCACCGGCCGTGCCACTGTCGGAATCGCCCTGCAGGGTGAAGGTCGGCGACACGGGCGGCAAGGCGTCGACGCCCTGCCCTGTGGCGGTCAGCGTGGTGTCGACCAGCCGGCTGAAGGCACTGGTCAGCGCGCCACCGGACACGTCGCGAATGGAGGTGCTGCCACCGCTGGCGACCAATGCATCACCCACCACCGAGATGTCGCCTTGCAGGGCGGACGACTTGGTGACGAGGTAGCCAAAGACGAGCACGTTGCTGCCGTTGGCGGCCGCCGGATCGACCAGATGGGCCTCGATGGTTTGCTCGCCGACCTGGACCTTGAGGCGCGGGGCAAAGGTCTGAACGTCGTTGCTGCCGTTGGTGGAGACGTTCCAGGCCACCTTGCTCGGGAGCACGACCTTGATCAGGATGGTCTCGCCGATGTGGTATTCCGTCGCGCCGGCCGTGGCGGGCGCGCTGACGATGGCCACCGGCGCATGGTCGACGGCAACGTCCACCGGAGGCAGCACGAAGTTGGGCTTCATGCCAGGGCCGGGTTCGATGGTCAGCTTGAAGCGGCTGATGTCGGTGGCGGCGCGACCCGGCTCCAACAGCGTGTTGCCTGCAGCATCCATGGCGAAACCGACCAACGGCGCGTCATCCAGGCCGACCACGTTGTCCAGGAAAACGGGCACCTTGTGGAGCAAGGGCAGCGGGGTCGACGTCGGGTCGAAGTCAGTCGGCAGGGTGTAGACGACCGTGTAGTCCTGAGCCTTGCCCGTCACGCCCTCGGGATGGAAGCGCAGGGTGTAGGTGTCACCGGCCCGTGCGCCTTTGGCCGGCGTGATGGCGACGGTCAGTCCGTCGGTGAGGCTGGTGTAGGCGATGACACCGGCTTCATCGACCTGTTCTCCGATGTTGGACGTCGGGTTGCTGCGACGCCGCAGGCTGACGCTCGCGAGATTGGCCTGGATGGCCGCCGAAATGTCGGCCGTCGCGAAGTAGACATCGGAGACGGTCTGGAGCAGCGAACGGGCGGCGGCATCGAGCGCAACGCCGCTGCCCACGGGATCCGCATCTTGCAGATGAGTGACGAGGTAGTCGATCACGCCGTCGATGCCAGGCGACTCCTGCCGGGTGCCCATCATCGACAGGATGGCAAGCGCTTTGCCATAGGCATCGGGCGACGACGTCCAGTCGGCATTGACCGGCTTGGGCTGTGCACTCAGGACCAATGTCGAAATGGTGCCCGCCGTGTCCTTGAACAGGTCGGCGACCGATCGGTGAATCGCGGCAATCGTCTCGTCCGCTCGGCTGGCATCGGCGAACAGTTCCGGGTGGGACGCCATCAAACGGTCGATGTGGCGTGCCGCGACGGTCGACAGCGGCGTGATCGCCAGGGGCAACGTCGTCCCGCTGATGTCGGCCAGTTCATTGGAAGGAACCGGTGCCTTGCTGATCCATGCCGACAACACGGTGGAACCCAGGTCGGTGTCGTAGCCAACTGTCGGATTGGTCTCGTCGTCGAAGTTCGGTGCCGCGCCGTTGGCGTCATGCACCTCGATCTTCAGGCGCTCTCCCGCCGCGAGCTTGCCGAATTGCGTCACGGAGAACCTCAGCTCACCGGACCTCGACCCGACCACCGGAATGACATCGGCCGGATCGATCTCCATGCGCTCTCCGGCAGCGTCAACCACCACGATGCGTAGGCCGGTCATCTCGCCAGCCATGGGCTGGACGCGGAAAGCGTAGATGTCCGGCGAGGTCGGTGCCGGCGCAGGCGCCGGCGCCGGCGACTTGGCCGCTGCAGCCAGACCCAGCACACCCACGGCCGCAGCCCCCAGCAGCAGCGGTGTGCTTTCGTACCAGCGCGAGTCGTCATCCGCCGTGTCGATCAAGGTCGCGCCCGGCGCCGGGGCAGGCTGTGGGCGCGAGACCGGCCGGGGCGCGGACGGCGGCAAGGCCTGACGCAGCAGGTCTTCGCCCACGGTGGACGGCGCATCCGATGCGACGGAGGACTTGGGGCCGACCGTCGCGGCCTGCGCCAGCAGCGTGACGCCGTCCGTGGCCGATGCATCCACCGACTCACCCGCCGCAGACGCCACCCGAATCGAGGCCTCATCCACCCACCGCTCGACGACATCGACCGACGCATCCGCCACGGTCACGGCGGATTCATCGTCATGCATCGCCAGGTCGCGGCTCTCATCCTCAGCCAAGCGACGACGGCGGCGTTGCCCTGCGGCGCGCCCTGTTGCGCTGTCGGTCGCGGTGCCCGCCACCGGATCCACAGCGGCATCCCGTTGACCTGCCGGCACATGGCCTGCAGGCCGTGAGGACAGTCCCGCTGGCACGGCCGGATCTTGCAAACGTGCGGGCTCTTGCAAACGTGCGGGCGACAGGGACGGGTTGGCGTTCATGGGCATGAAAGGTCGAAGCGAAACAGGGGCGTCGGGGCACGACGGACGAACGATGGCCGGACAAGTCCAGCCACGATCAGAAGCAACAAGAAGAGGCGCAGGACATGCGCCAGACGCAGAGCGCTCAGCGACCTTGTGACGAGCGGCGCGTCAGGTCGTCGGCCAAGGCATCGAGCTTGCGATTCACATCGGACAGCTCGTACTTGGTCGCCAAGGACTCCGCCTGTGCGGACGCATCCAAACGAGCAACCATCTCGACGAGCTGCGGTTGAATGCGACCCGCCAGATCGCGCATGCCGCCATCCAGGGTTTGCAACGTCAGATTGGTCTCATGAGCATGCGCACCGACCTGGCCAATCAGGACGGTCTGGTCGCGCAGTTCGCGGCTGGATTCGGCCATTGCTGCGACGACGCTGGCGAGGTCACGCTGCAGACCCATGCGCAACTCGGCATGCATCTGGGTCACGTGGTCACGCGCCTGGGCTGCCGCATCGACCAAGGTGCCACGCAAGCCGGCCAGTTCGCGAACGGCCTGGCTGTTGTGGTCGGCGATGAACTTCGCTTGCAGGTTGATGTCGGCCAGAGAGCCCGCACTGGTCTGCGCGGCCGCCGCCAGCATGTTCTGCGCGACCTGCAGGTCGTCGAACTTGCGCGCCACGGTCTCCAGGCGCTGGGCGACGCTGGCGGCCACCTTCTCGACCTGGGCACGGGTCTCGTCTGAACCCAGTCGTTTCTCGGCCAAGGCAGACATGGTCTGCATCGCCTCGCTGGCCAGCCGCATCTTGGACGACGCAAGCAGGATGGCCTCGGTCTGCTTGGAGAGATCCTGGCGCAGGCCGGTGATGGCCTCAATCTGCAGACGGGCCAGACGCTCGTCCGTGCCTGAGCCACCCACATCGACCCGTGAACCGCCGCCGGTCACGGCTTCGGCCACGGCGTGATAGGTTTCCTCGGCCTCGGCCACGGCGCCAGATTGCAGCCGGCGCAGCGCGAGCATCTGCAGTCCGTTCACCATCGAGCCACCGAGACCCAGCAGCGAGGCCACGAACGCCTCACCCATACCCGCGAGCGGACCACTCATTTGAGTGAAGAACCGCGTCATCGTCGCAGCGGAATCGCCCTCGCCGGTGACGGCGATGATGCTGATCAGGCTCGCCACTTCCTTGAGCGTGACGATCAGACCCAGGAAGGTGCCGAACAGACCCAGACCGATGAGGGTGTTGGCGATGTGGCCCGGCAGCACCAGCCGACGCGCGCTGGCCTGCTGGTAGACGCGAAAGCGAGCAAGAACTGAGGCGCGATCCTCGCCACCCCGACCCTCTCGATCCGCACGCAGCGGTCCGAACAGGTCAACGACATCCGCGTCTGCACCGGACTGCGAGAGCAACTGGCCCAGCGCGCTGCGCTGAATGTCGAGTGGCGCACCCCGCTTGCCAGCCATGCCACCCCGGATCGCGGCGATCACGCCGGATTCACGGCCGAAACGGATGGCCTGGTAGATCGCCAGCACCTGACCGACGACGGTGACCAGCAAGATGAAGATCGCGAAGCGGGGATTGGATGAGCTGTTGATGAGCTGCACGATGCTGTCGTACAGGGCAACGTTGCCCAGCACGTAGGCCACCGTGATGCCGACACAGGCCAGCAACGCCCATGGGCGCCGGACCCCTGGCGCGATGGATGGACGGTTCCGGACGTTGACATGACTCATGGATGCTCCCTGACAGGATGGAATGGCGGATCGAGGCGACGGGTTGATACGGCTTGCGTGGGGCGCACCCCAACACCAAGCCAACTGATAAAAGTGTCCGGAAGTCGGCTTGGCGGACCAATGACCGATAAGAGCTAAGTAGGTGGTCCGACCTACAAGAACTTGTCATTCGCGGTCGCCAGCCTTCTGGCGGTGGGTCAAGTCCGGCGCCGCGTTGTGGGTGGCGCGGAAGCGAGACTCCTGACCGATGCACCGGTCGATCGCGCAGGCCTCTGGCGTACCGCCAGGTCAGCGACCGACTGCAGCACGCTGCCGTTCTGGCTGCGTTCTTTCGCCCAGAGGTGCGCCTCTTGGTAGATCGATCGCAGGGCCGTGGCGAGGCCAGGCATGGCGGCCAGCGGGCCAGGCAGCCAGCCGGTTGGCTGGCGGTACTGGCCTTGTGCGAACTCCAGCACCGCACCGAGCAGACCCTTGCGATCGCGCATCGCCCGTTCAAGCCGGGCGCCAGCCCGCACACCCAGGTCAGGATCGCGGTAGGCGATGCCCAGCGTCGTCCGGTAGTGGTCCAGAAGGCCAAGCAGGAAGGCCTCTTCGGCCAGCGCCGGCTCGGTCGGTGAGACACGCCGGGCCAGCACCTTCATCAGACGAGCCTGAGCCAGGCCGGCGTAAGTCCAGGACTTGTCGATCACCCCGGCGTCGGCCACCTGCAGCACCGACAGCCAGGCCTGCAGCACCGGGCGCGGCAGGTCAGCAACGAGGTCGGCCAGCACGTTCGGTCGATCCTCCGTGCCAGCTCCGGCGCCGTCCTGATCGGCGAGCTGCCAGATACGCAGCGCCGTCGCCGGATCCATGGCCAGTGCCGTGGCAACCGACTCGTTGGACGCGCCATGCTGCAGCAGCAGGCGGGTCCGGCGCAGCGCCAGCGCCGAGGTGGCAGGCAGGCCGGGGGCCAAGATGACATCAGGCCGGGCGATGGCATGGCCCTGCACCAAGTCGGCGCCCAGCACGCGCGCGGCCGCCAGGTCGCCGGCGGTCTCCACCTTCTCGGCCAGAACTTGCACACCGTGGCTGTGCGCGCGCGCCATCATCAGCGGCAGGTCGACCGGCCGAACTGTCTGCCAATCGATCTTGATGACCTCGACCAGGTCGATCAAGGCCCAGCGGCTGTCGTCCAGCGTGTCGATGTCGTCGAGCGCGAAGCGCATGCCCCGCTGGCGCAGGTCCTGCACCCGCTGGCGGACGTCCGCCGTGGCGGGGATCGTTTCCAGCAGCTCGACGACGCCCCAGGCCGGGGTGATCGCCTCGACCAAGGGGCTCATCAAGGTCTCGCGGTCGACGTTGACGAAGAAGCTCAGGCCCCGGGCGCGGCGCGGCAGGCCCAGATCCAGCACGGCAGTCGCCAGCACCTCGCAGGTGGCGTGCAGGCCGTTGACGATGCCGCCGGCGTCCAGCCGCCCGGCATCGCGGTAGAGCAGCTCATAGCCACGCGCGCGGCCGTCGACATCGACGATGGCCTGCAAGCCGACCCGGCGGGCAACACGCTCCGGCGCAGCGGGCTGATGCGGTGCGGCCTGCGGCTGCAGTGGCACGCCGGCCTGATGCAGCAGACGCTGGACGCCCGGGTCGCGCCGCGCAGAGGACCCCGATCGCAAGGCCCAGGACAACACGTTCGACGGCGGCGCGACATCGTCAGGCTCGAAGGGACGGGTGGGCATCGGCAAGGTGGTGTGCATGGCGTGGCGGCTCGCAGTGGCCGTTCTGACGGGTATCGAAGATGAGGGGCGCGACCACCGGTCGCAGGCCGCTCAGGCGCGCGAATCGACCGGCAAACCAGGGTGGCCGGCAACGGACAGGCTGCGTTCGCGAACCTGCCGGCCCGCCTCGTCGTACAGCTCGACGATCCCGTTGGCGGGCGCCATGGCTTGGCCGTTGAACATCAAGCGCAGGCCGATGTCGAGCACCGCGCCGAGCAGGCACTGGCGGTGCATCCAGGCGTCCTCGATGGCGGGACACATCAGCGGTGTGGCGAGGTGGCCGACCATGCGCGCGGGCAGGGTGTGCCGGAAGTGCGCCACCATGCCCAGCAGGGCCGCCTGTCGATGCAGTTCGTGTCGATCGGGTGCCAGCCGCTCGGACAGCAGCCGCATGAACAGCGAGAGGTGGGCCGCCGCCTCGCACCAGGCGGGCCGCAGGGCGGCCGCATGGTCGCGGGCCTCGAAATACAGCAGCTCCAGCCAGATCGGCCAGGTCGGTCCGCGCAGGCGGGACACCAGATCCAGGGTCGATTCGGGTCGGCTGATGGCACCGAACAGGCCATCGCAGGCCAGGATCAGCAGTCGCAGCAGCAAGGCCGGGTCCCGGTCGACCAAGGCGGCCAGTTCGACGTCATCGGCACCACGCAGCAGCCGCTCGCGCAGGTGATGCAGGCCGTTGGCGTCGCACGCTGGCAGCTGGTCAACCGTCCAGGTGACCGGGGCGGACAGGAGGGGCCCGGAATAGGCATGCACGCCCAGCGTGCGGTACTCGCGGAAGTCATCGAGCCGGTCGATGCCGCGCAGGTGCACCTGCTGGCCGATGAGCTCGGGCCAGAGGCCCAGCAGGGCGGTGCGTTCGTGGGTCCCGATGTCGAGGTGGGCCCACTGCACCTGATGGGTCAGGGTCTGCAGCCGCGCGGATGAAGAAGCGCCATTGCACGACAGCGACAGCACCAAGCCGCGGGCGCGCAGCTCTTTCAGACGCTCGCGAATGAGGGGCGTGGGCGGCAGGTGGGAGGGCAGCTGGACAACGGCCCAGCGGGGGTCGAGCACCTCGACCAGCGAGGTCAGCAGCAGCGCCTCGGAGACTTCGATCAGGACGGGGTGGGCCCCCGCCACGGAGCGCAGGCCGAGGGCCAGCACGGTATGGCAAAGGTTGTCGATCCACTCGTTCAGCCCACCGCCACCCCGAACGCCTGACCCGCCACGCAGCGGCAGGTCCACCACCGGGAGCAGCTGGACCGCCACCTCATGACCCAGCATGTTGACGACCTTGGTCGTGCGGACCGCGACGCGCGGCAGGTTCAGGTGGGTGGTGGCAGCGGGCAGCGGCGTGCTGGACGCTGCGACCGCAGCGGACGTCTCCAGTGGGGGCGAGGTCGCCAGAGCCGCGTCGAGATCGACCATCAGGCCCTCGGCCTGGGGCTTCGGCGAGGCTGCGGGCTGGAGCACCAACGGCGCAGCCTGTGACGGACCGGCGCGCTTGGCCAACGGATGGGCGTTGTCGCCGAGGGCCGCAGGCTGGCGGATCGGCGCGTCAGCGCGTGACAGGGGGGCGGTGGGCATGGGGCGGACTCCTCATGTCGACCCGGCATGGCACAGGGTCGATCAACAGTCCGCTCAGTGTGCTAAGCACACACCGGCCAGCCACCTACCTATTGCGACAGTTCTCCAGAGGGGGCCTACAGCTTTTTGTAGGCCCCTGCACCCTTTGCGCGTTCAGGATGGCCACCGGTCAAGGCACCGGTCAGGCCACCGTCTCGACCTGACCGCTGTGCAGCGAGCGGGTGATGGCCAGGCCGATGCGGGTGGCCTCCATCGCGTCGGCCAGCGTCAGGTCCAGCGGCGCTCCGCCGCGGCAGGCGGCGACGAAGGCGGCGATCTCGCGCGTGAAGGCGCCTTCGAAGCGGGCGTGGAAGTCGGGCAGCACGGCATGGCCGACACCGCGGGCGTCGCTGCGGATCACCCGGTCCAGCGCCGCATGTTCACCCACCAGCAGCTTGCCGGCCGTGCCGATCACCTCGGTGGTGGTCTCGTGGCCATGCGCGAAGGTGCGCGAGGCGTAGAAGACCGCGCGGGCGCCGCCCTCGAACTCGACGATGGCCAGGCCGTTGTCGACATCGTTGCATTCGGCCAGACCGGGGTGCAGCGCGATGGTGCCGCTGGCGAAGGCCCGCAGCGCCTTGGGTCGGCCGAGCATCCAGCGCGCCAGGTCGATGTCGTGCACGCTGCAGTCCATGTAGATGCCGCCGGAGGTCGGCGCGAAGCGCACGAAGAAACCGTCCGGGTCGTTCTGGTCGCAGGTCTGCGAGCGCACCAGGAAAGGCCGGCCGATGTCGCCGGCCACGATGGCCGCGTGGGCGTTCTGGTAGCTGGCGTCGAAGCGGCGCACGAAGCCGACCATGGCGATCTGGTCGGGATGCTGCTCGGCCACGGCCAGCACGCGCTCGCAGTCGGGCACGTTGAGCGCCAGCGGCTTTTCGACGAAGACGTGCTTGCCAGCCTTCAGCGCTGCAATGGTCTGGTCGGCATGCAGCGAGGTCGGCGTGACCAGCACGACCGCGTCGACGTCCGGGTCGGCGATGAAGGCGTCGAAGTCGGCGTAGACACGCGCCACGCCCAAGGCGCTGCGGGCGTGTTCGCGTTCGGCGTCGACGGGGCTGCAGGCCGACACCAGTTCGACGTGGCGGGTCGAGAAGGCCAGCGCCTCGGCGTGGCGGCGGCCCAGCCGGCCCAGGCCGGCGATGCCCACGCGCAGGATCTTGCGGGCATCTGCAGGGGTCGTGATGGTGGTCATCTCAGAGCTTGACCGCTTGACCGCTGTTGGCGCTTTCGGTGGCCGCATCGGCCAGGATCTGCGCCTTCACGCCGTCGGCCACCGTGGTGCGGAAGGGCGCACCGGTCTGCAGGCAGTCGAAGAAGTGGGCGATCTCGGCCTTGTAGGCGGCGGCATAGCGCTGCAGGAAGAAGGCCTCGGGCTTGTCGCCACGCACGCCTTGGGCGTCCCACTGCACGACCTGGCTGGGCGTCTGGTTGCCGCACTGGAGCATGCCGGCCGAGCCCAGCACCTCGAAGCGCTGGTCATAGCCATAGGCGGCGCGGCGGCTGGTGTTGATCTGGCAGAGACGACCCTTCTTCGTGCGGATCGTGACGGCTGTGCTGTCGTAGTCGCCCAGGCCCGCGATGGCCGGATCGGTCAGCACCGAGCCGGAGGCGCTCAGCCAGTCGGCTTCGTCGCCGTCGGCACACAGGATCCAGCGGAACACGTCCAGATCATGGATCAGCATGTCGCGGAAGATGCCGCCGGACGCCTGGATGTATTCGGCCGGCGGAGCACCCGGATCGCGGCTGGTGATGATCAGCATCTCCGGGTTGCCGATCTCGCCCCGGTCCATGCGGGTGCGGGCCTCATTGAAGGTCGGGTCGAAGCGGCGCTGGAAGCCGATCATGCAGGCCACGCCGGCGGCCTTGACGGCCTCGCCGCAGGCGATGGCGCGCGGCACCGACAGGTCGACAGGCTTCTCGCAGAAGATGTGCTTGCCAGCGGCGGCGGCACGGGTGATCAGGTCCGAGTGGGTCGAGGTCGGCGAGGTGATCGCCACCACATCGATGGCGGCGTCGGCCAGCACGGCCTCGATGGTCGAGACCTCGGCGCCCAGTTGCTGCGAGAGCTGCGCGGCGCTGTCGCCCATCGGGTCACAGATGGCCTTGAGCTTCACGCCCGGCAGCGCGGCCAGGTTGGAAGCGTGGATGCGGCCGATGCGGCCAGCGCCAAAGACGGCGACGTTCTTCATGGGGTCTCCTTGACGGGACGGGTGTTCGGTGGGCGGAAAAAGACGGCGGAGCGACTATAGCCAGCAGCCTGCCGTCTTGAAACTTTTTTTCTGATATTTCCGATCAGTGAACTGGATTTCAGCGCAGCCTCTGCGCATGTCGCCTAGGGGAAACGCGGAGAACGCGCCAACGATCCGCTCGAAGCGGCCTCAGCCTTGAACAAAAATGGTCAAGGTCACCGCCGACGCCTGGGGCCCGGCGACCTAGAGTCATGGCCATCCGACCGATCCCAGGAGACCCTCCATGTCCGCCCTCCGCTTCTGCCTGAACCGCATGTCCGCCCCGCGCATGAGCTTCGAGGCCTACGCCGCCATGGCGCGCCGCCTGGGCATCGCCGCCATCGAGATCCGCAACGACCTGAGCGGCGTCGAGATCACCGACGGCACGCCGGCGGCTACCGTGGGCGCCATCGCCCGTGACCATGGCCTGGTGATCCGCTCGATCAATGCGCTGCAGCGCTTCGAGCAGTTCACCGCCGAGCGCGAGGCCGAGGCCGTCGAGCTGGCCCGCTATGCCCGCGACTGCGGCGCCGAGGCGCTGGTGCTCTGCCCCACCAACAGCCGCAGCGATGCCCGTTCGGCCGACCAGCGCCACGACGCGCTGGTGCATGCCCTGACGTCGCTCAAGCCCATCCTGGCCGACCACGGCATCGTCGGCCTGGTCGAGCCTCTGGGCTTCGAGGAATGCGCCGTGCGCCGCAAGTCGCAGGCCGTGCGCGCCTTCGAGGACATCGGAGCGGACGCCACCTTCGGCCTGGTCCACGACACCTTCCACCACCACCTCGCCGGCGAGGGCCTGTTCTTCCCGCAGTGGACCGGCCTGATCCACATCTCCGGCGTCGAGGACTCGGCCGTGACCGTGCCCGACATGCGCGACGGCCATCGCGTGCTGGTCGGCGCATCCGACCGCCTGGCCAACCCGGCGCAGATCCGTCGCCTGCTGGACGCGGGTTATGCGGGCCTCGTGTCCTTCGAGCCCTTCGCCGCATCGGTCGCCGCGTCGGCGTCGATCGAGGCGGAGCTGGCCGCCAGCATGGCCTGGCTGAACGCGGCCGTCGCCGACGCCCAGCCGGCCTGAGCGACATGGGCGCCGCTGCGACGCATCATCCAGCGATGGTCCGACGCAAGCGCTCCGCACGTTTCATCGAGATCGCCGGTGCCGCCGGCGTCAGCATCTCCACCGTCAACCGCGTGCTCAACGAACGCGGCAGCGTCTCGGCCGAGACACGCGCCCGGGTCGTCGCGGCCGCCAAGCAGCTGGGCGTGCCGCGCGTCTTGCCCGATCCGCGCCACGGCCTGACGCGCTTCGACGTGATCCTGGCGGCCAGCCCGACGCCCTACTTCAGCCGGCTCGAAGGGGCCCTGCAGCGCAGCGCGCAGATGCTGGACGCGCGCATCGTCATCCACCGCCACCGGGTCGACGCCGCCGACGAGGCCGCGCTGATGCAGGCCATCGGCCAGCCGCGCCACCGCCGCGACGGCCTGATGGTGGCGCTGCACGACAGCGCCCGGGTGCGTGCAGCCTTGCGGTCGCAGCGCGAACGGGGCATCCCGGTCGTGACCTTGATGAGCGCCATCGGCGAGCCCGCCGAGATCGACGGCCTGCGCTATGCCGGCATCGACAACCGCAGCGCGGGTCGCAGTGCCGGGCACTTCATCGGGCGCATGACACAAGGTTCAGCCCCAGGCCCGGGCCGCGTCCTGCTGCTCACCCACCGCCTGAGCTTCCGCGCCCATGCCGAGCGCATCGAGGGTTGTCGTGCGCTGCTGGCCGAACGCCATCCGCAGCTGCAGACCGGCGAGCCGGTCGAGTGCCACGACGAGGCCGACCGCTGCCAGATCGCCGTCCAGCAAGCGCTGCAGGCCAGCCGCCAGGACGGCGTGCCGCTGGTGGCGATCTATCACAGCGGGGCGGGGACGGCCGGCGTCGCCCGGGCCCTGCAACAGGCGCGTGACCTGCTGGCGCGGCGCATCGTCTGGATCGGCCATGAACTCAGCGACGACCACCGCCGCTGGCTGCGCGAGGACCTGCTGGACCTTGTCATCGACCAGGACCCGGACGGCCAGATCGTCGCCGGTCTGCACCACCTGCTGCACGCCTGCGGCTACGTCGACCAGGCCCCGCGCGACGAACCGAACGACTTCCGCCTGTTCTGCGCCGAGAACCTGCGCGACCTGCCGCCCTATCTGGATGGACCGCTGCATGCGCCGATCGAGAAGATCGCGCGCTGAAGGCCGTGGCTCGGGTGGATCAGGCGGACGTGTCGCGCGCGTCCCGGTTGTCGCGCAGAGCGCCAGCCGACGTGGTCGGCCGATACGGCAGTTCAAGCCGGTAGGCGAGCGCAATGAACAGGCTCTGGGCCAAGCCCATGGTGCTGGTCAGCGAGCGGAAGCCGAAGGTCGAGTTGTCCTGCACCACCAGCGCCACCTGGGCCTCGCGCGCCAGCGGGCTCATGCGGCTGTCGGTGATGGCGATCAGCTGGGCGCCGCGTTGCACGGCCTGCTGGGCCACCGTCACCGTTTCCTCGGCATAGGGCGCGAACGAGATCGCGACCATCACGTCGCCCGCGCGCACCGAACGGGTCTGGCCCTCATGCATGCTGCCCATGGCGCTGACCAGCATGATCCGCTTGTCGGTGTGCTGCAGCGCGTAGTCCAGGTAGACGGCCACCGAGAAGCTGCGCCGCGAACCGCAGATCCAGATCACGTCGGTCTCTGCCAGCAGGTCGACCGCCTTCTTGAACGCGGGCCCGCTCAGGTCGTTCTGCAACTCCTGCATGCCGGCGATGCTGCCGCCGAGGAACTCGTGCGCGATCTCCACCGAGGACAGGCTGCCCGCACCCGAATCGATCACCTCGCGGATGCGCGCCTTGTAGTTGCGGCTGGGCGCGATCTGCTGGCTCAGGCCGTCGCGGAAGATGCGCTGCAGCTCGGTGTAGCCGGAAAAGCCGAAGTGCTTGGCAAAGCGCACGACCGCCGACGGCTGCACGCCGCATTGCGCGGCCACCTCCTGGATGCCTTCGAGGCCGAGGTGATCGCGGTGCTGCTCGACATGGCGGGCGATCAGCTTGAGCTGCTTGCTCAAGGCCTCGTAATCCTGCGAGATGCGCTTGAGCAGTTGTTCGACGCTGAGCTTCTGCGGGGCGATGTCGGACATGGGAGGCGCGCCTGGGCTGGTTGGATCAAAAACGATTCTGTTTAATTGTACGAAGCCGATTTCCGCACCCCGTCGGGGATGGAATCACGTTTTCCCCTACCAAAGAAAATAGAAATTCATTTGCAGACACAGGGGCCGATTCCTAGAATCAAAGCCGGTTTCCCAGATCCCCGTCCCAACCTTCCAGACCGCCGGCGAGTCCCTCATGCAACCCAACACTGAACCTGCGATGGTCATCGTCGGCGCCGGCCATGTCGGCGGACGCGCCGCGCTTGCGCTGCGCGAGGCCGGCTGGACCGGCGAGATCGTGCTGATCGGCAGCGAGAGCGCCCTGCCCTATGAGCGCCCGCCCCTGTCCAAGGGCGTGTTGACCGGCGCGCAGACGCTGGCGCAGACTGCCATCCTGACGCCCGAGGCCTGCGACGCCGCCCGCATCACGCACTGGACCGGCACGGTCACGGCGATCCACCCCATGGCCCGGTCGGTGAGCCTGAGCGACGGCCGCAGCCTCTCGTACAAGTCACTGCTGCTGGCCACCGGCGGCCATGCCCGCGTGTTGGCCATTCCCGGTGCCGACCACGCCGCCGTGCAGGCCCTGCGCACCCAGGCGGACGCGATCGCGCTGGCGCCTCGGCTCAAGGCCGGCGCGCATGTCGTGCTGGTCGGTGGCGGCTTCATCGGCCTGGAGGTCGCCGCGTCGGCCCGCGCCATGGGCTGCCGCGTCACGCTGCTCGAAGGCGCACCGCGCCTGATGGGCCGCGCGGTGCCCGCCAGCGTCGCCGATCGTGTGCTGGCCCTGCACCGCCGCCACGGCGTCGACGTGCGCCTGGGCATCGTGCCGCGCGCCTTCGAGGCCACCGACGGCGTCGCGCTGAGGATCCACCTGACCGACGGCGAGCCGCTGCTGGCCGATGTGGTCGTGGTCGGCATCGGCATCGAGCCAGCGACCGAACTGGCGCGGGGCGCCGGCCTGCGCATCGAGCGCGGCATCGTCGTCGACCGCCGTCTGGCCACGTCCGCCGCCGGTGTCTACGCGGCCGGCGACGTGGCCGAGTTCCCGAGTCCGCTGTCGGGCCTGCCGATCCGTCAGGAGACCTGGCACAACGCCGAGACACAGGCCCGCGTCGCGGCGCTCAACATGCTCGGCGGCGACGAGAGCTACCGCAGCAGCGCCTGGTTCTGGTCCGACCAGTACGACTGGCAACTGCAGGTCAGCGGCGAGCCGGCGCTGGGCGTCACCGCCGTGCAGCGCCCGCTCGGCGACGTCGATGCGGAACTGAACCTCTACCTCAACGCAGACGGCCGCATCGTCGGCGTCAGCGGCTGCGGCCCGACCTCGGTGGTCGCCAAGGAACTCAAGCTCGCCCGCACGCTGGTCGAACGCGGTGTGCACGCCAGCGCCGAGCAACTGGCCGACCCGGCGGTCAAGCTCAAGAGCCTGTTGACGGCCTGAGCGCTTCCCAGGCAGCGCCGTGCCATTCAACGACACACAGACCGGCCCGTTCTTCATGTCGGTGCAGTTCGGCTGAGAGCAGACGCCGAGGCGGGGCAGCTCGACATCATCCGCACCGAAAGGGCGGAGCGGGTGGACCCGGTCGCGATGTCGTCGCGCTGAGCGGCGCGTTCGCACTGGCTCATCGCATGAGCCAGCGCCCGTTCATCCGATCAAGACGAGGCAAGCACGCTGCTCGTGTGGCGGGAGACACCGAACCCCAGCGTGCGCCCCTGTTCCGCGCTGCGCATCGCCACATCCATCACCTGCATCGTCAGCAGGGCCGATTCGGCGGTGACGGGGTTGGGCGCACCTTGGTTCAGGGCGTCGCGGATGCCGGCGTAGTAGGCGGGGTAGTGGCCGGGCAGGCGCGGCACGGCCCGGGCCTCGCGCGGCTGGCGGGTGTTGGCGGGGTACGGCAGGTGGGGCGCGGCGTCGCGCCAGTCCATCCAGCGCAGGGCGCGCGGGTCTTCGCCCCAGCCGGAGGCACCGGGTGTCAGGTCGAGCTTGAGCTGGTCTTCCTGCACGTCCAGGCCATCGGACACCAGGCTGCCGAGCTGGCCGTGGACCTCGAAGCGGGGGGCCGGCAGAGCGGCCAGGCGGGTGCAATGCAGCACCACGCGGCGCATCGGGGCGGTGTAGCCCAAGGTGACCTGGGCGAAGTCGACCGCCTCGCTGCCGTCGCGCAGATGGGCCAGGTCGCCGGTGATGGTGTCGGGGGCGCCGAACAGGCACAGCGCCTGATCGACCAGGTGCGGGCCGAGGTCATACCAGAGGCCAGCCCCCGGGCCAGGGCGCTCGCGCCAGCGGTCGCGCGGGATGGGGTCGAAGCGGTCGAAGCGGGAGACAAACTCGCGCACCTCGCCCAAGGTGCCGGCAGCGATCTGCGCCTGCACGGTCAGGAAGTCGCCGTCCCAGCGGCGGTTGTGGAAGACCGACAGCAGCTGGCCACGGTCGCGGGCCAGGGCCACCAGGTCTTCCGCCTCGTCCAGCGTGACGGTGAAGGGCTTGTCGATCACCACCGCCTTGCCGGCCAGCAGCGCGGCGCGGGCCAGCGGGTGATGGCTGTCGTTGGGGGTGGCGATGACGACCAGGTCGATGCCATCGGCGGTCACCGCCGCCAAGTAGTCGGGCTCGACCCGCACGCCCGGCCAGCGCGCTTGCAGCGCCGTCGGGTCGCCAGACGAGGCGATCAGCGCCAGCCTCAGCCCCGGCGTCGCCGCGATCAGCGGCGCGTGAAAGGTGCGGCCGACATAGCCATGGCCGATCAGCGCAACCTGCAAGGGTGTGTTCATGTGGGTGGGCTTCGATGAGGTCGACGCCAGAAAGACCAAGGGCCGGCATGAGCCGGCCCTTGGGGTCTGATGCCAGGGGGGCGTTAGGCCACCCTCATCCTGCCTGCATCGCTGCAGGCAGGTGGGTCATCAGAAGGAGTAGTTCACGCGGACGCGCAGGCCGGTGTCCTTGGCCGAGCCAGCGGCGGCGTTCTTGCCGCTCGACACGGCGAAGGTCATGCTGGCTTCCGGCACGAAGAACGGCACGGTGTAGGCGGCGAACACGTAGTTGCCCTTGTTGCCGGCAGCGTCTTCACCAGCAGCAGCACCGACGCCGAAGGCACCGATGGTGGCGTTCACGCCGTAGCCGTTGGCATCGCCCATTTGCGAGTAGTTCACGTTGATGGCGGCGCCGCCCAGGGGCAGGCCAGCGGTCAGCGCGAAGCCGGTGTCGGCAGCGCCTTGCAGCTTCTCAGCAGCCAGCTTGATGGTGGCCGGGCCGGCGCCGAAGGCGACAACCGGACGCACGCCGAAGTTGGTGTCGGTGCCGACGGTGTTCGTCTCGATCAGGCCCAGCTCGAACGAGGCAGCAGCGCCCAGCTTGCCAGTGACCATCACGTGCGGCTCGGAGGCGCCACGACGGCCACGCAGGGTGTTGCCGTTGTAGCCAACGCCGCCGACGACCAGGGTGTCCTTGCCGGGAACGAACATGTCGGTCGCTTCGAAGCGGCCCATGCGAACGGCGAAGGCGCTGGTGCCGCCCTCAACCCACATGTCGGCGACGGCGTCAGCACCAGCCTTGCCGGCTTCGATCGTGCCCTTGGCGGCGACGTAGGCGCTGCCAACTTCCTTCTTGCCGGCGAAGTTCAGTTCGACACGGCCGGTCTGCGTCAGCTGGTCCTGGGCGTCGGCGTAGTAGGTGTTGTCCAGTTCGATGTTGCCGGACACGTCCACAGCAGCGAACGCCGGGGCAGCGATGATGGCGGCCGTGACGGCGCTCAGCTTGATGAAACGTTGCATTCGAGTTTCTCCTCTCGGGTTGCGAAAATTGGCCGCGAGCCGGCCGTGGGTGAACGGGGTTAAATCCAAGTTCGAGGTGAACTGTATCTGCGTGCGGCTTTTAGGCAATCGATCCGTTGCGTGGAAGCCACTTTGCAAACTGGATGTCATTTTGTGCTGCACCAGTTTCTTCCACGCTTCTTGTGCGTGCTGCACCGCAAGATTTCACGGGGTTACTTTGCATGCACATGATTTGTGCGCTGCAGCGTCCGAGGGGCATGCCCGGTGAGGGCTTCCCTGGGTGCAATCGGTTGCGGCAAATCAAGTGTTGCGCTTGGGTGTAAACCCCGGTTGGGTTGGTGTCTCGGTTACGCGACGGTACGTTGACTTTGCTGGATCAGGTTGGCTTCAGCATCCATTCGTGCGCCGGGTCATTCTTGAAATGCCAGAGCCGGCCGGGGCCCGCCATGACGTTCAGGTAATAAAGGTCGTAACCGTGCGGTGCCACGCATGGGTGATAACCCTTGGGGACCATGACGACGTCGTGATCTTCGACCGCGCAGGACTCGTCGATGCTGCGGTCATCGGTGTAGACACGCTGGAAGGCGAAGCCCTGCGGCGGGTTGATGCGGTGGTAGTAGGTTTCTTCGAGCAGGGTTTCCTCGGGAGGCACGTCGCGGTCGTGCTTGTGCGGGGGATAGCTGCTCGAGTTGCCACCCGGTGTGATGACCTCGACAACCAGCAGGTGGTCGGCCGACGGATCGTCCTGGGGCAGGATGTCGCAGACGTAGCGGGTGTTGCTGCCGGCACCGCGCACGCTGCGGCGCATGGCGCTGCCGTCGATGCGCTTGACGACGTGGCCGCCCTTGTACGGGGCGGTGCACAGCGCGACCTCGGCGGCGCGGCTGGCGACGATCTCGACGGCCTTGCCGCCGGGGACGTAGAGGGCGTCCGGCGGGCCGTCAAAGACGCTGTCGCGCCGGCCGAGACCCGCATGCACGGCGCCATCCACCTGGACGTCGACCGTGCCGGTCAGCACGACGATGCACAGCTCGCGCGCGTCGGTGGCCAGGCTGTCCCGCTCGCCGGCGGCCAGGCGCAGGGCCTTGAAGCCGACGTGTTTCCAGCCGGCCGAGGCCGGGGTGACTTCACAGATCTCGCGGCCCGCGCGGGCCTTGACGAGCAGGGACATGGTGCTTCCTCCGGGACTGCGGGAATGACGGGCGCGACCGGTGCGGCTCAGGCGGCGAGCCGGTCGACGATGGCCTTGAGCGTGCGGTAGCCCTTCTGGGCATATTGATAGCTGGGGGCGACGGCCGGGTCCTGTTCGGCCTCGACCACCAGCCAGCCTTGGTAGCCAGCCGCGTGCAGCGTGCTCAGCACCGCGTCGAAGTCGATCACGCCGTCGCCGGGCACCGTGAAGGTGCCGTTGATGACGCCGGTCAGGAAGCTCCAGCCGTCGTTGCGGGCCTGGCCGATGACGGCCGGGCGCACGTCCTTGCAATGCACATGCACGACACGTGCGAGGTGCTTCTTCAGCGTCGCCACCGGGTCGGCGGCGCCGCCGTACCAGGCGTGACCGGTGTCGAACAGCAGGAAGACCTTGGCCGGATCGGTCAGGGCCATGAGCTGGTCGATGTCGGCCGGCGACTCGACATAGGCGCCCATGTGGTGGTGGTAGGCCAGCCGGATGCCATAGGTCTTCAGCAGGTGCTCGCCGAAGGCGTTCAGGCGCTCGGCATAGGCCTGCCACAGGGCGGCGCTGGCAAAGCGCGGGCGCTTGCCGACGGGGGTGTCGATCTGGCCCTGGATGGTGCCGGCGCACTCGCCGTAGACGACCACGTCGCAGCCGTTGAACTGCAGCTTGGCCATGTGGGCGGCGCAGCGCTCGATCTCGGCGGCGACCGCCTCTTCGTTGCTCAGTCCCGGTGCGACCTCGGCCAGGAAGCCGGAGTACCAGCCCGAGACGCAGACCACGCCGAACTCGTCGAGCTTGGCCTTCAGCGCGGGGCCTTCCTTGGGGAACTTGTTGCCCAGCTCGAAGCCGACGTAGCCGATCTCGGCGCCTTCACGCAGCGCCGTCTCCAGCGGGGTCTCGCCGCCCAGCGAGGGCAGGTCGTCGTTCATCCAGGAAATGGGGTTGATGCCGATGCGGACGTTCCAGCTCATGTCGGTGCTCAGTCTTGGTGAGGGTTGGGGATTCGGGTGCCGGGCGGGATGCTCAAACGCGTTGCGCCTGCTTGCCGTCGACGTAGCGGCCGTGGGCGGCGTCGACGTCGCTGCGCTGCGAGACCTCGGGAATGGCGACCTCCCACCAGCAGCCGCCCGGCGAGGTGCGGTGGTGGGTGGTGTCGATCACGATGACCTGGGTCTTGCTGGCGGCGCGGGCGCGGACCATCGCGGCCTTCAGCTCGGCGACGTTGCCGACATGCACGGCGTCCGCGCCCATCGAGCGGGCGTGCATCGCGAAGTCCAGCGTGCTGCGCGCGCCGCCTTCGGCGATGCAGTCGTCGAGCATGTTGTTGAAGCCCGGCACGCCCGAGGCGCGCTGCAGCCGCTCGATGCAGCCATAGCCGCGGTTGTCCAGCACCACCACGATGAGCTTGCGACCCAGCAGCACGGAGCTGGCGAGTTCGGAGTTCATCATCATGTAGGAGCCGTCGCCGACCATCACGATGACCTCGCGGTCCGGTGCGGCGATCTTGGCGCCCAGGCCGCCGGCGATCTCGTAGCCCATGCACGAGTAGCCGTATTCCATGTGATAGCCGCCCGGCGCACGGGCACGCCAGAGCTTGTGCAGCTCGGCCGGCAGGGTGCCGGCAGCGCAGACCACGATGTCGCGGGTGCCGCTGTCGCCACCTGCGTCGCCAAACCCATCGTTCAGCGAATCGCGCACCGCGCCGATCACCTCCGCGTCATAGGGCAACACGCCGGGCTGCGGCGCGGCGGTGGTGATCTGCTGGATCCAGGCCTGGCCGGCGGCGGCCTGCTCGCGCGCCTGCGCGGTCCAGCCGGCATCGGCTGACCAGCCGGCCAGTCCGGCGCTGAGCGCTTGCAGCCCGAGCCGGGCATCGGCGACCAGGCTGGCGCCGCTCCACTTGCCGGCGTCGTAGGGCTGCACGTTCAGGCTCAGCAGACGGGCCTGAGAGAACAGCGCGTGCGAGCCGGTGGTGAAGTCCTGCAGGCGGGTGCCGACCGCCAGCACGACATCGGCCTGCCGGGCCATCTGGTTGGCGACGGTGACGCCGTCGACGCCGATCGCGCCGAGGTTGAGCGCATGGTCCCAGGGGAGCGCGCTCTTGCCGCCATGCGACTCGACCACCGGCACGCCGTGTGTGTCGGCAAAGGCGCGCAAGGCGTCCCAGGCCTGGCTGTAGAGCACGCCGCCACCGGCGACGATCAGCGGCTGGCGGGCCGACGCCAGCAGCGCGACGGCGCGTTCGAGTTCACCCGCATCGGGCGGCGGACGACGCCAGCGGATCACCTCGGGATGCAAGAAGCTCTCGGGGCAATCGAAGGCCTCGGCCTGCACGTCCTGCGGCAGGGCCAGGCAGACGGGGCCGCAGGTCGCCGGATCGGTCATGACCTGGATGGCGCGCGGCAGCGCGGTCAGGATCTGCTCCGGCCGGGTGATGCGGTCGAAGTAGCGGGTGACCGGCCGGAAGCAGTCGTTGGCGCTGACGTCGCCCTGGCCAAAGTTCTCGATCTGCTGCAGCACCGGGTCCGGCGCGCGGGTGGCGAAGGTGTCACCCGGCAGCAGCAGCATGGGCAAGCGGTTGACGTGGGCGACGGCGGCGGCGGTGACCATGTTGGTCGCGCCCGGCCCGATCGAGCTGCTGACGGCCAGGATGCGCTGGCGGAAGTTGGCCTTGGCATAGGCGACGGCGGCCAGCGCCATGCCCTGCTCGTTGTGGGCGCGCCAGGTCGGCATGACCTCGCGCTGCTCGTACAGCGCCTCGCCCAGTGCGGCGACGTTGCCGTGGCCAAAGATCGCGAAGGCGCCACCGCAGTAGGGCGCGATCTCGGTGCGGCCATCGGCCGTCGTGACCTCGACGCGCAGCGCGGCAAGGTGGCGCACCAGCGCCTGGGACATCGTCAAACGGATGGTTTTCATGGCTCGTGCCTGGATGAAGCGGAAGGGGCGGCGTGTCGTCGTGCAGAGAGCGGCCTGCCGACTCAGGCGGCGGCGCGCTGGCCGCCGCGGCGGTTTTGCCAGGCCTCGACCAGCACCGTGAAGTTGCGGGCCACGGCTTGCTGGAAGGCGGCATCGTCGATCTGGCCGCGCAGCCATTGCAGGGAAGGCTCGACCCACAGCGTGCGGCCCACCATGAAGCCCTTGACGATCGGGTTGGTGGCCTGCGAGAAGCTGTCGGCCAGGTACTGCAGCGGCTGGTTCAGGCCCAGGATGACCGCGCCGCGGCAGTGCGGGTCACGCTCGGCGACCAGCGCTTCCAGGGCGGTCCAGCCGGCGGGCTGCATCGGCGCGAGCTTCCACCATTCCGGCTTGACGCCCAGGTTGTAGAAGCGCTTGACCGCGCGCAGCACGGCCTCGTCTTCCGTGCCGGCCGGGGTCATGGCCTTGGGCGGGATGATTTCGAGCAGCAGCTCGTTGCCGCTCTCGCGGGTGGCTTCCCACAGCTCCAGCACGGTCTGTTCCTGCGCCAGGCGCAGCTCGACCGCGTCGTCGGGGTGGTAGTGGACGAGGCACTTGACGACCTGTTCGGTCGGCCAGTGGATCAGCGCACTGCCGATCGAGCGGGTGCCGTCGAAACGCAGCGGTCGCGAGCCCGGCAGTTCGACCGGGCGGCCGACCCACCAGCCCCGCCCGGTGGCGGCGGCCAGCGCATCGCGGCCGTAGTCGCCGCCGTCGATCAGCACGCCCATGTGGCCCTGCAGCCGATGGCTTTGCTCGACCTGCTCAGCGGCCCCGACCAGCAGCTGCTTCAGGCGCGGGATGCGTGACTCGTCGGTGCCGGCCTCGCGGGCCAGGTCAAAGAACTGGCTGCGGTGGTCGAAGGCCATCACGCACAGCTCGTCCCAGGCCGGCCGGGCGGCGCTGACGCGGTGCAGATGCGCCAGGTTCTCGTCGGCATCGACCTTCGGGTTGCGGCTGCCGCCGAACCAGTGTGTCAGCTCGGCCGGTGTCGGCATCGCGGCCGAACAGGCGTGGCGCGAGACCACGATCGCGCCGCAGGCATTGGCCATCTGGGTCGCGCCGGTCCAGTCCTTGCCTTGCAGCAGGCCGGTCATCAGGCCGGACAGGAAGGCGTCACCGGCGCCCAGCACATTGAGCACCTCGACGCGCTCGCCCTTGTAGGTCGGCGCGTCGTCAATCGCGGCGGGGATCGCGCCCTCGATGACGCAGCAGCCCAGCGCGCCGCGCTTGACGACCAGCGTCGCGGCCGACACGTCGCGCACCGCGCGCAGCGAGGCCATCAGGTCGTCGCTGACGCCGCCGGCGATCAGGAACTCTTCTTCCGTGCCGACCAGCAGGTCGAAGTGGCCCAGCATCTGCTGCAGCTGCAGCGTCACGTTGGCATCGGCGACGTAGCGGTTCTCGCCCGCGCCACGCGAGGTCAGGCCCCACAGCACTGGGCGGTAGTCGATGTCGAGCACACGCACGACGCCGTGGCGGCGCGCAGCGGTCAGCGCGGCGGTGGCGGCGCGGCGGGTGGTCGGCGTCGACAGGTGCGTGCCGGTCAGGGCCAGCGCGCGGCACTGGGCGATGAAGCCCTCGTCGATCAGCGCGGCGTCCACCGCCATGTCGGCGCAGTTCTCGCGCACGAAGAGCAGCGGGAAGGTGTCGCGGTCCTTCAGGCCCAGCAGCACCAGCGCGGTCAGGCGCTCCGGATCGGTCTGCAGCTGGCTGACGTCGCAGCCTTCCTGGGCCAGCGTCTCGCGCAGGAAGCGGCCCATCTGCTCATTGCCCACGCGGGAAATCATGGCGCTCTTCAAGCCCAGCCGCGCCACACCGAAGGCCAGGTTGCCCGAGGAGCCGCCGAGGTACATCTGCAGGCTGCGGGCGTCTTCCAGGCGGCTGCCGAACTGCTGGGCATAGAGATCCACGGCAACGCGGCCCAGGCAGGCAAGGTCGATGCGGCGGCCGGAAGGGAACTGGAAGGCACTCATGGTGATGCTTTCTGACGCTGGCACCCCAGAGCGGGGCTTCATCGGAACGGACTGCGGGAGGGGGAAACCTCGGGGGTCGAGGCGATGGGCGCCGAGTCTAGGTCATGCGAAATGAACTTCGCTAGGGGTAACTCCTCAGAAATTCATTTCCAAAATTCCAAGCGATCGACATACATTGGCGCCGTGCTGAGACGCCGATCCCCGTCGGTGCAGCAGCCAGAACGCGGTGGCGCCCATGGGGGGCGACGCCGAAATCGCGAGGTATCCAGGTGCTTGAAACCCGGATGCCGACGCGGTGCCCCACCCGGGTGTCGACCCTTCCACACGTCCGACCCCGAACGTTCCGCCTTGAGGAGACCTGACCATGAAGAAGATCCTGCTTGCCGTTGCTGTTGCCGGCACCCTGGCCACCCCGCTGGCCCACGCACAGAAAGTCGGCCTGGCCATGGCCCAGCTCGACACCTTCCTGACCATCCTGAAGAACGGAACGCTCGAAGCAGGCAAGAAGGCTGGCGCGACGGTGCAGGTCGAAGACGCCGGCAACGACGTGGGCAAGCAACTCAGCCAGATCCAGAACCTGATCGCCCAGAAGGTCGACGCCATCATCGTCAACCCGGTCGACACCGACGCGACCCCGAAGATCACCAAGATGGTGACCGACGCCAAGATCCCGCTGGTCTACGTCAACCGCAAGCCCGTCGACTTCGACAAGCTGCCCGCTGGCGTCGCCTTCGTGGCCTCCGACGAGAAGGTCTCGGGCACCGTCCAGACCCAGGAAGTCTGCCGCCTGCTCAAGGGCAAGGGCAATGTGCTTGTGCTGATGGGCGAGCTGTCCAACGAAGCCGCACGCACCCGCACCAAGGACATCGAGGACGTCGTCGCGACCAAGGAATGCTCGGGCATCAAGATCGCCGACAAGCGTGAAGGCAAGTGGGACCGCACCCAGGGCCAGGACATCACCACCAACTGGCTGTCGTCGGGCGTGCAGTTCGACGCCATCATCGCCAACAACGACGAAATGGCCCTGGGCGCGATCAACGCGCTGAAGGCCGCCAAGAAGTGGACGCCGGCATCGATCGTCGCCGGCATCGACGCGACCCCGGATGCGCTGGCCTCGATGAAGGCGGGCGACCTGAAGGTCACCGTGTTCCAGAACGCCGCCGGCCAGGGTTCGGGCGCGATCGACGCCGCCATGAAGCTGATCAAGAAGCAGAAGGTCGAGCGCTTCGTCAACGTGCCGTTCGAGCTGGTCACCCCGGCCAACCTGAGCAAGTACACCGGCAAGAACTGATCGGCGCCGGGCTTCGGCCCCGGTGGTTCACCGATCGCGGGCCGCGTCGCATCGTGTCGATGTATGCGGCCCCGGAACGCCCCCGGCGCGATGCTGCGGGGCGTTCCTCCCTGTCGTACGCGAGGTCGCCAGCATGTCTCTCCACGCCCCAGCCGCAGGCGTTGCCGCACCCGTCGCTGCAACCGTCGCTGCAACCGTTGCTGCCAACGAGCCGCCGCTCCTTGAGATCGTCGGCGTGCGCAAGGCCTTTCCCGGCGTCGTCGCGCTCGATGACGTGCGCTTCACGCTGCGTGCCGGCACCGTGCATGCCCTGATGGGCGAGAACGGCGCGGGCAAGTCGACGCTGATGAAGATCATCGCCGGCGTCTACATCCCCGATCAGGGCGAGCTGCGCGTCAAGGGCCGTGCCCTGACGCTGGACGGCCCCCTCGATGCCCTGAACAACGGCATCGCCATGATTCATCAGGAACTCAACCTGATGCCCTACATGACGGTGGCCGAGAACATCTGGATCCGCCGCGAGCCCAAGAACCGGCTCGGCTTTGTCGACCACGGCGAGCTGCGTCGCCGCACCCAGGTCCTGTTCGACCGCTTGGTGATCGACATCGATCCGGAGGCCGAGGTCCGCAGCCTGTCGATCGCCAGCCGCCAGATGGTCGAGATCGCCAAGGCCGTGTCCTTCGACTCGGACGTGCTGATCATGGACGAGCCGACCTCCGCGCTGACTGACAAGGAGGTCGCCCACCTCTTCCGCATCATCAAGCAGCTGCGCGCCCAGGGCAAAGGCATCGTCTACATCACCCACAAGATGAACGAGCTGTTCGAGATCGCCGACGAGGTGTCGGTGTTCCGCGATGGCAAGTACATCGACACCCGCTTGTCCACCGAGGTCACGCGCGACGACATCATCAAGATGATGGTCGGCCGCGAAGTCACGCAGATGTTCCCCAAGGAGACCGTGCCGATCGGCGACGTCGTCCTGTCGGTGCGCGACCTGGGCGTCAACGGCATCTTCAGCGGCGTCAGCTTCGACCTGCGCGCGGGCGAGATCCTCGGCCTGGCCGGGCTGGTCGGCTCGGGCCGCTCGAACGTCGCCGAGGCGCTGTTCGGCGTCGTGCCGGCCACCACCGGCGAGATCCGCATCGACGGCCAGCCCGTGGTGATCGCCAACCCGGCCCAGGCCATGCGCCACGGCATGGCCTTCCTGACCGAAGACCGCAAGGACACCGGCTGCTTCCTGCTGCTCGACATCCTGGCCAACATGGACACGGCGGTGCTGAGCCAGCGCTACGTCAAGTTCGGCTTCGTGCAGGAAGGCGAGTTAAAGCGCGACTGCGAGGCCATGAGTGCCAAGCTGCGCGTGAAGACGCCCAGCCTGGCCGAGGTGATCCAGAACCTGTCGGGCGGCAACCAGCAGAAGGTCCTGATCGGCCGCTGGCTGCTGACCCACCCGAAGATCCTGATCCTCGATGAGCCGACCCGCGGCATCGACGTCGGCGCCAAGGCCGAGATCCACAAGCTCGTGACGCAGCTGGCCGGCCAGGGTGTCGCGGTGCTGATGATCTCCTCCGAGATGCCCGAGGTGCTGGGCATGAGCGACCGCGTCATGGTCATGCACGAGGGCCACATGACCGGCATCGTCGACCGCGCCGAGGCCGATCAGGTCCGCATCATGGAACTGGCCTCGTCGTGATCGCACGCCGCTCGCCGTCCCTTGTCTTTCCGACCCCCACCCCGACCCCGACACAGACCCAGCAGGTAACACCATGAGTCTCCTGAATTCGACCGTGGGCGCACAGTCCATGACCTTCAAGCCGGCCCGCCGCAAGCTGCCTCCGGAGCTTGGCATCCTCCTCGTGCTGGTGGGCATCAGCCTGTTCTTCGAGGCACTGGGCTGGTGGGTCAATGGCCAGAGCTTCCTGATGAACCCCGAGCGGCTGCAGATCATCATCCTGCAGATGGCGGTCATCGGCATCATCGCGGTGGGCGTCAACCTGGTGATCATCACCAGCGGCATCGACCTGTCGTCGGGCTCGGTGGTGGCGGCCTCGGCGGTCGTCGCGGCCAGCCTGGCGCAGGTCTCGGACTTCCCCCGCGCGGTCTTCCCGCAGCTGACCGATCTGCCGGCGATCTACCCGATCCTGGCGGGCGTTTTTGCCGGCCTGGTGATCGGGGTGATCAACGGCTCGCTGATCGCCTACACCGCGATCCCACCCTTCATCGCCACGCTGGGCACCATGGTCGCGGCGCGCGGCTTCGCCAAGTGGTTCACCGGCGGCATGCCGGTGTCGATGCTGACCGACGACTTCGCCTGGATCGGCTCGGGCGCCGTGCCGGTGTTCATCTTCTTGATCCTGGCGGCGATCTTTCATGTGGTGTTGCGCTACACGCGCTTTGGCAAGTTCACCTACGCCATCGGCGCGAACCGCCAGGCGGCCATCGTCTCGGGCATCAACGTCAACCGCCACCTGATCTGGATCTACGCCGTGGCCGGCGTGCTCAGCGGCATTGCGGGCACCGTGACCGCCGCGCGCGCCATCTCGGGCCAGTCGGGCATGGGCGTCATGTACGAGCTCGACGCCATCGCGGCGGTGGTCATCGGCGGCACCTCGCTGGCCGGCGGCCTGGGCCGCATCACCGGCACCGTGATCGGTGTGCTGATCCTCGGCGTGATGACCTCGGGCTTCACCTTCATCCGCATCGACGCGTACTACCAGGAGATGGTCAAGGGCGCCATCATCGTGGCGGCCGTGGTGGCCGACCAGTACCGCCAGCGCAAGCGCCGCAGCTGATCGCCAAACACCGTTTTTCTGGGGAACGGACGCGGCTGGCAGGCGACGACGCCACTGGCCGAACACCGTGTCGAGGCAGGTTCCGCAAGGGGCCTGCCTCTTTTTCCTGGTGCGGGCTCGATCCGCGCTCAGAGGTTCTCCACCACATGCAAGGCCGCTGGCATGCTCATCTGGGCGGCCAGGGTGTGGGCAGTCGTGTGGGCGGCCGTGCGGCGGTCCATGGCCGCGTGCATCGCGGCGACGACGGTGCGGGCGATGCGGCGGGTGGGGGTGGCCAGGACCAGGTCGACCAGGCCGTCGGCCAGGCCGGCGCGGTGTTCGGGCGTCAGCTCGTTGCAGACGGTGACGATGTGCGGGTCCGGCGGGCGGCGCTCGCGCAGCGCGCGGATGATGCCCGCCACGCCGCCGCCGGCCGCGTAGATGCCGACCAGATCGGGCTGGCGCCGCAGCAGGTCCAGCGTGGTCTCGTAGGCCAGCTGGTCGTCCTCCAGGTTGACGAGGGTGTCGAGCACGCGGAAGGCCGGCGCCTGTTCGCGCAGATAGGCGCGAAAGCTCATCTCGCAGACCTCCTGCCCCAGGTAGCGGTAGCTGCCCACAAAGACCGCCACCGGGCCGGGCACGGGCGCCATCCGGCTGATGGTCCAGGCGGCGGTGCGTCCGCTCTTGCGACCGTCGACGCCAACGTAGCCGGCGCGCTCAGGCGCACTCAGGTCCGACAGCAGCGTCCAGCAGGGCTTGCCCTCGGCGTGCAACGTACGGATCGCCTCATTGACGTGCGGGTGCTCGATCGCCACCAGCGCGAGCGCATCGACCTCGCGGCCCAAGTCAAGGATGCGGCGGGCGATCTCGGCCGGGTCGAGCGCGTCGATGTACTCGATCACCGACACCGCCCGCGGCTGCCCGGGCGCGGCCACGGCGGCGTTCAGGTCGTCGGCGAACAGCCGGTAGAAGGACGCATGGCGCTTTTGCAGGCAAAAACCCAGCGAGCGCAACGCCGTGTGCTCGCGCAGCCGCTCGCGCATCAGGCGGGCACCGTGGTGGCCCAGGCGCTCGGCGGCCTCGATGACGCGCAGGGCGGTCGCCTCCTTGACCGGCAAGCGGCTGTTGAGCACCCGGTCGACGGTGGCGCTGCTGACGCCAGCCGCCAAGGCCACGTCGTTCAGGGTCGCTCGGCTGCCCATGGCCCGTCCTCCTGTTCAGTTCCGAAGAACTGATGATGGAAATGCAATGAATCTATGCGCCAGAGATGATGCCTTCTGATGGGAAATGATGGAAGTTCGTTGTCGTCAACGGCGCGCCTGCCTACGATCGCGACCGTCGTCTGGAAATTCTTTTCCATCAGAACGTCGACACGAAAAGGAACCCGAGACATGAGCACTTCCGCCGCACCCGCCGCGATCCGCAGCCCGCAGCCGACCTTGTCCGACTACGCCCTGATCGGCGGGGCGGGCGAGCGCGCCGCCGCTGCCGGGCTGGTCAACGCCAACTGGTACCGCTGCGAGGTGCCGCGCGCCACGATGAAAGAGCTGATGAAGCGCGACGATGCCCACGCCATCCGCGACACCGTCCTCTGGTACGCGCTGATCCTCGCGGCCGGCACGGCGCTGGTCGCCACCTGGGGCTCGCCATGGGCCTGGCTGGCCTTCTTCGTCTACGCGACGCTGTACGGCGGCCCGGCCGACAGCCGCTGGCACGAGTCCAGCCACGGCACCGCCTTCAAGACCCGCTGGATGAACGACCTGCTCTACCAGCTCGCGTCCTTCCAGGTGCTGCGCCGGCCAACCAAATGGCGCTGGAGCCATGCCCGTCACCACACCGACACGCTGGTCACCGGCCGCGACCCGGAAGTGGCCGCTCCCGTGCCGACCGACCTGTTCTCCATGGCGCTGAACGTCTTCGCCATCAAGAACGGCCCGCGTGAACTGATCGCCGTGCTGCGCAACGCCATGGGCCAGCTCGACGCCGAGGAGAAGACCTTCGTGCCCGAGACGGAGTGGCCGCGCCTGGTCAAGGAAGCGCGGGTCTGGGTGGCCGTCTACGCCGCCCTCATCGCCAGCGCGCTGCTGCTGGAGAGCGTCTTGCCGCTGCTGCTGCTGGGCCTGCTGCCGGGCATGGCCGGTGCGTGGCTCTACAACTTCTTCGGCCTGACCCAGCATGCCGGCCTGCCGGAGAACGTGACCGACCACCGCCTGAACTGCCGCACGGTCCACATGAATCCGGTGTTCCGCTTCCTCTACTGGAACATGAACTACCACGTCGAACACCACATGTTCCCGATGGTCCCGTACCACGCACTGCCCAAGCTGCACGAGGCCATCCGCACCGATTGCCCTCCCGCCTACACCGGCACGCTGCAGGCCTATGCCGAGATCATCCCGGCGCTGCTGCGCCAGCGCCGCGAACCGGGCCACTTCGTGCAGCGCCCGCTGCCCGCCGCTGCGGCGCGCGGCTGATCGCCCCCACCCAAGGACCAAGGAGACACGCCATGAGCAACTGGGTCAACGTCTGCGATTTGCACGACCTCGACGACGAGGACGTCATGCGCTTCGACCACGGCGGCAAGACCTACGCCGTCTACCGCTACGACGGCCACGTCTACGCCAGCGACGGCCTGTGCACACACGAGAAGGTGCACCTGTGCGACGGCCTGGTGATGGAACACGTCATCGAATGCCCCAAGCACAACGGCCGCTTCGACATCCGCGACGGCCGTGCGCTGGGCGCGCCGGTCTGCGTCAACCTCAAGACCTGGCCGGCGCGCATCGCCAACGGGCAGATCCAGATCCAGATCGAGGCCTGATCCCAGGATCGGCCCGCCGAGGTCAGAATCGCGGGAACTTATCCGGCGCGGGCGCTGTCACAGCGCGTTTTGCCGGTGAAGGCCGGTGCCTCAGGGGCACCGGCCTTTTGCCTTTCCAACACGCCTCACGGCAACTTTATTTCGAGGGAAACCCATGTTCGACTGGCTCGCCGACCCCAATGCCTGGATCGCGCTCGCGACCCTGACCGCGCTCGAGATCGTGCTCGGCATCGACAACATCATCTTCATCTCGATCCTGGTCGGCCGCCTGCCCGAAGCACAGCGCGACCGTGCAAGGCGGCTGGGACTGTCGCTGGCGATGGGCTCGCGCATCGCCCTGCTGCTGTCGCTGGCCTGGATCATGCGTTTGACGGAGCCGATGTTCACCGTGATGGGCAACGAGATCTCCGGCCGTGACCTGATCCTGCTCGGCGGTGGCCTCTTCCTGCTGTGGAAGAGCGTGCACGAGATCCACGGCTCGCTCGAAGGCGGACACGAGGAGAGCCACGCCGCCGGTGCGGCGAAGGCCACCTTCGCGGGTGTGCTGGTGCAGATCGCGATCATCGACATCGTCTTCTCGCTCGACTCGGTCATCACCGCCGTGGGCCTGGCCGACCAGATCGCGGTGATGGTGCTGGCCATCCTGATCTCGGTGGGCGTGATGATGTTTGCCGCCAAGTCGATCGGCGAGTTCGTCGACCGCCACCCGACCATCAAGATGCTGGCGCTGTCCTTCCTGGTGCTGGTGGGTGTCACGCTGATCGCCGAAGGCTTCGACACCCATGTTCCGAAGGGCTACATCTACTTCGCCATGGCCTTCTCGGTGATCGTCGAGATGATCAACATCCGCCTGCGCAGCAAGATGGCACCCAAGCCGGTGGTGCTGCACAAGGATGCGCCCTGAGCTTGACCGCGTCGCCGCAGCTTGATTGGGCAGGATGACGGCCCCACGCACGGGGTTCAGGCGGCACCTGCTGCTGCAGACCCCTCGCCCTCGCCCTTGATATCACCCTTGACCTGAACCGGGGCGAGCTCCCTCACCCACCCGGCCCGCTCGCCCCGAACACCAGCCGCTCGTCGATCGCCAGATGCGCGCGGTGCAGCAGCATCGCGCCGCCAAGTGCGCAGGCGTTGACCGTCAGGGTCGAGACCTCGATGACGGGCAGGTCGTGCGGGGGCACCAGGTGCTTGCGGATCGAGTCGAGCACCTGGCCGCGCGCCGGCTCGAACAGCGCGGCGACCGGGCCGCCGAGCACGATGCGGCCGGGGTCGAGCACGCTGATCAGCGAGGCAAGGCCGCGGCCCATCCACCAAGCCCAGTCGGACAAGGTGCGTTGCGCGGCGGGCAGACCCGCGTCCAGCGCCGCCAGAAAGGCATCGAGCCCCTCGGCCTCGCCGCCGTGGTGCTGGAAGCGCGCCAGCACGGCTTCGCGGCCAACGTAGCTCTCGAACGAACCCTGCACCGCCGTGCGGGTCTCGAAGCCGTGTTCGCCCAGGTGGATGTGGCCGATCTCGCCGGCCTGGCCGCGTTGGCCACGCAGCAGCCGACCCGCGCTGGCGATGCCGCCGCCCACGCCGGCATCGAGGTAGACAAACAGCGCTTCGGCACCGGGCGGCTGGTCGCGGCCGAACAGCTCGGCGGCGGCAAAGGCGTTGGCGTCGTTTTCGGCGCTGATGGGGCGATGCCAGCCCAGCCGCTCGACCAGCAAGCGCTGGACAGGCACCTGTTGCCAGCCGAGCACCGGTGCGCGCAAGACCACGCCGTCGGACGTCACCAGGCCCGGCACCGTCAGGTTCAGGCCCTGCACGACCTGGCCGCTCGGCAGCTGGCGCATCACGCCCTCGACCATCTCCGCCAGCCGGTCGACCACCGCATCGACCGCGCCGATCTCGGCGCGCCAGTCCAGCGTGCGGCTGTGCACGGTGCGTCCGGCGAGGTCGATCACGACGACCGACAGGTGGCCCACGCCGATGTCCGCGCCGATGAAGGCGGCGTGGCCGGCGTTCAGGTGCACGCCCTGACCCGGGCGACCGGTCTTGGCGGCCACCGGCGTGCCGGTGGCGGTGCCCAGGTCGGTCTCGCGCACCAGGCCTTGTTCGATCAGGCCGACGATCAGGTTGCCGACGGTCGAACGCATCAGCCCCAGCTCGCGGGCCAGGTCGGCGCGGGTGGTCACGCCGTGCCGGAACAGCGCGTCGAGCACGCGGACCTCGTTGATGTGCCGCACGGCACGGGGCATGGACATGAGGCGTCGATCCGGTCAGCGGCTTCAGGAAGGCAGCACCAGCGATGCCGCACCGACCAGCCCGGCATTGGGCCCCAGTGCAGCCGGCACCACCGGCACGTCGCGGAACGGCGGCAGCGCACGCCGTGCGACCTGTGCCGCGATCCCCGCCTTCAACAGGTCGAAGCCGGTCGACACGCCACCGCCGATCACCACCGCCTGCGGACTGAAGATGTGCAGCAGGTTGACGATGCCGATGCCGAGTTCTTCGGCCTCTTGCGCCATGAGTTCGAGCGCCAGCGCATCGCCCGCACGGGCCGCGTCCGACACATGGGCGCCGTTCAAGCCGGGGCCGATGCGGGCCAGCAGGCTGTCCGGCCGAGTGGGCGCCAGCCGGCGCGCGCGCTGACCCAGCGTGGTGCCGGAGGCCTGGGCCTCCCAGCAGCCCTGGTTGCCGCAGGTGCAGGTCTCGCCTTGCGGCTGTGTCGTCATGTGACCGATGTGCGCGGCCATGCTGCGACGCCCGCGCAGCACCTGGCCACCGGCGATGACACCGCCGCCGATGCCGGTGCTGACGGTCACGTAGACGAAGTCGCTCAGGCCGCGACCGGCGCCGAAGCGCCATTCGCCGATGGCCGCGCTGACGCCGTCGTTCTCCAGCACCACCGGGCGTTGCAGCGCCTCGTTGAGCCAGGCCACCAGCGGGATGTCGATCCAGCCCGGCATGGTCGAGATGCTCAGCACCACGCCGGTGACGTTGTCCAGCGGACCGGGCGAACTCACGCCCACGCCGGAGAGGTGTTCCGGCGCCACGCCCTGCGTGACCGCGTCGACCAGCCGCCGGATCTGCTCGACCACGGCGCGCGGGCCGCCCGCCAGGTCGCTGCGCTCGGCCGCCCGAGCGAGCAGTTCACCGTCGGCGCGCATCAACGCCGTGCGGACCTGCGTGCCGCCGAGGTCCACGCCCACGGCGAGCGAACGTCCTGCGGCGGCGGCCGTCATTGCGCGGCCAGCCACGCCATGCGGGCGTCCAGGTTGGCATCGCCGAAGGCCAGCGAGCCGAGCACGACCCCTTCGGCACCGGCCGCGCGCAGCTGCGGCACGGTCTCGTGGCGGATGCCGCCGTCGGCGATGACGCGGATGCGGCCGTCCAGCCCGGCGGCCTGGACCATCGCACGGGCCTCGCGCAGGCGGTCCAGCGCGTCCTCGTGCAGGCCCTTGCCCTTGACGCCGATGGCGGTGCCCAGGAGCGTGATGAACTGGATCTGCGCCAGATAGGGCTGGAGCGTCGCGACCGGCGTCTCCACCCGCAGCACCAGGCCGGGGATGCAGCCACGGCAGCGGATGTGGTCGAGCGCGCCGGTGGCCACGCTGGCGCATTCGGCATGCACGGTGATGACGTCTGCACCAGCGTCGGCGAACTGGTCGATCTGGGCGGCCAGGATGCTGTCCTCCACCATCAGGTGGACATGCAAGGGCACAGGGCTGGCCGCCCGAACACGCGCCATCAGGTCAGGGAACAACAGGAAGGCCGGCGCGAAATGGCCGTCGGCGACGTCGATGTGCAGCAGGTCGGCGTGCGGCTGGATGCGCTGGAGGTCCGCGCCAATGTTCAGCAGGTCGGCCGACCAGACCGAGAACTCGGCGATCGGGCGGGTGGTCGGCAGGCGGTCGAACCAGCCCGGGGCGGGACGTGAGGTGGCGGTCATCAGACGGGACTCCGGAGGTGCTGCCGCAAGGCGGCGTGCAGGTCATGAAGGTAGGCGGCCTTGTCGACCGCCTTGGGCGTGATCGTGACCAGCCGCGCATGGGGCATCAAGGCGGCCAGCGCGCGGGCATGGGCCATGGGGTGTATGGCGTCGGCCTCATGGCCGATGACGGTGACCGGCACGCGGATCGCACGCACCTGCTCATCGCTGACGCCGGGGCCGTCGGCGGGGATGCGGCTGAGCAGCTCGACCGTCTCGGCGATCGGCTCGCGCGCGAAGAAGCCGCGCAGCGAGGCGAGGTTGTCGGGCGCGACCTGGGCCAGCCGGCGCGCGGTCGCACTGGCCTCGAAGGCGGCCAGTGCGCGCTCGGGCTGCATGCGCGACAGCCAGTCGCCGACCTCCAGATTGGGCCGGCCGTTGTCGGGCGCGGGTTCGGTGACCCAGGCCGGCCGCACCAGCACCAGGCTGCGCACCAGCTCGGGCCGGCGCACGGCCAGGCGCAGGGCGATGGCCGCACCCATCGAGATGCCGCCCAGGTCAACCGGTCCGACACCGGTCTGCTCGATCAGCGCGGCAACGTCATCGGCCAGCGTCGCGATCGACAGCTGAGTCGGCTCACCCAGCGGCGAGGCCCCATGGCCACGGCATTCCAGCGTCAGCAGGCGCACGGCGCGGCCGTCGTCCAGCGTCTCCGGGCAGGCCTCGGCGGTCTGCGCAACGCTGCCGCACAGGCCGTGCTGGAAGACGAAGGCAAGCCCGGTCAACGCGTCGTGAACCGCCAGGTCCAGACCGTCACGCCGCAGCGTGCCGCGTTGCAGGCGGTCGGCGGTCATGGGCGGACCTCGATGCCGGCCTCGGCCAGTGCCGCACGCAGGAAGACGGCCACGCCAGCGGCTTCTTCGGCGGCCAGGCCGTGGGTGATCAGCGGGCCGTTGAAGCCCACGCGCTGAAGGCCGGCGAGGTAGTGCGCGTAGTCCAGCACGCCGGTCCCGGCGGTGGCGAAGCGGCCGTCGGCATGGCGGTCCTTGGCATGGCCCATGACGATGCGGTCGGCCAGCAGGTCGATCGCGGCCGACACCGTGTCGCGCTGCTCGGCCAGCGTCGCCACCTCGAACAGGTTGGCCGGGTCCAGCACGATGCGCAGGCGCTCGCTGCCGAGCTGGTCGATCAAGGCGCGGGCCCGCTGCGCCGAGTTCACGACGTTGGCGAGTTCGGGCTCGATGCCCAGCAGGACATCGTGTTCATCGGCGATCTCGATGGCCCGTTCCATCGAGGCCAGCAGGTCGCGCCAGGCTTCGGGCGTGGTGTTGTCCGGGTGCCCGTGCCACTGATCCTGGGCGTCGCGTGTGCCGGTGCACAAGGTGATCACACGCGTGCCCAGCCCGGCGCACGCCGCGGCCAGCGTGGCCAGCCGCGCATGACCCGCCGCGCGCACGGCCACGTCGGGATGGATCATGTTGTAGGTGCCCGAGACGGCCGTCATCGCCACGCCCTGTTCGCGCGCCGCCTGAGCCACCGCCTGCGTCGCGGAAGCCTCGATGGCATCGGGCATCGCGGCCAGACCGGAGCAGGCCATGTTGTATTGCGTGGCCGTGTAGCCGGCCGCCCGCACGGCGGCCAGCACGGTCGATGCGTCGCTGCCGGGGAAGGTCTTGGCAAAGATGCCGAGCTGGATACCGGCCGTGTTCGCCTTGCCCATCACAGGCCGCCTTCGACGTCGGCCAGCCGGACCGGCTTGCCGCTTTCGGCGCTGCGGGCGATGGCAACCATGGCGCGCACCGACTCGACGCCGTCGCGCACATTGGCGCCGGTCATCGGCACGCCCTTGAGCACCACGTCGGCGAAGGCTTCAAGCTGGCGGCGGTAGAAGTGGCCGTCGGCGCCGAGCGGGCGGCGTGTCGTGGCGTCCTTCTCGTGGAAGATCTCGACGTCGCTGCTGCGGTAGTACCAGGGGTTGTAGGTCTTGCCCAGCACGCTGCCGTTCTGGCCGTAGATCTGGAAGCCCTCGTGCCAGTCCATGCGCACCGCGACGGTCAGGTCCATGTGGCCGAGCGTGCCGTTGGCGAACTCGGTCTCGATGAACCAGCAGCGTGCGCCGAAGCGTTCGGACAGGCGGGCGTTGACGCTGACGATGTCACCGGCGAAATAACGTGCCGTGTCGACCAGGTGGCAGCCGTGCGCCAGCATCAGGTAGCGCCGCATGTCGGCCTTCGGGTCCTGCGCCGGCTTCTTGCGCGCGGCGCTGGTCACCATCAGCGGCTGCACCGCGTCGGTCACGGTGTAGCGGTGGGTCGAGTCGCAGTACCACGCCTTGAGCGCCAGCAGCTGGCCCATCTCGGTGTCGATGAAGGCGCGGGCGGCCTGCAGGCCCTCGTCGAAGCGCTTCATGTGTCCGACCTGCAGGATGCGTCCGCTGGCCTCGACGGCACGTTGCAGTTCCAGCGTCTCTTCGACCGTCACACCCAGCGGCTTCTCGCACAGCACATGCTTGCCGGCCTCCAGCGCCTGGATCGCGGCGGCGACGTGGAAGGCGTCCGAGGTGGCGACGATGACGGCCTCGACCTCCGGATCGGCCAGCATCGCCGCGTAGTCCTTGAACTGCTTGCGCGCCGCATGCGTGACCGCCATGCGCTCGCGCAGGTCATCGGCGACGTCGCAGATGGCGTGCAGTTCGACGTTGCGGGCCTTGTTGCAGCTCTCGAAATGGGCGGCCTGGGCGATCGGGCCACAACCCAGCACACCCACGCGCAACAGACGGTCTTCCTTGACAGGCATGTCGTTCGGTCCTTCGCAAGCGGGTTGCATGACACGGCCATGTCGCCGTGTCGTTTGTTTGCTTGCAAAACAAATTTAACGCCGGATGGGTTTGTTGGGGATCGATGCAAACCCTGAGGGAATGCCCCAAGGGGTTCGGCGGAAAGGCCTGAACGTCGGCACACAATGCCCATCCATGCCAACGCCGTAGGAGATCGCCAAGGCCGGAGGGAAGCACGTCGGCCTGGTTCGGCGGTATTCTGGGGAACCCGAGCGACTGATCGAGAAGTCGCTCCGGTCACTGGAAAAGCGGATCGCCGAACATGTGGCCAAGATCAGCGATCCAGCCAGCCAGCCATGCGGCGCCGCAGACCAGCGAGTTGCAGCTTCGATATCTGGTGGAGACCTACTGGCCCAAGGAGATCGAAGGGTTTCGCACCGAAGCAGCCGTCCTTCGTGGACTGCTAGAGGAGAGAAGACATGGGCAGTGACGTGAAGTATCAGGAGACGATGCGCGAGGTGCTGCGGCAACTGGTCGACCGTGCCGCCGAGAAGAGCGGCTCGACCTCGCCCTTCGAGCAAGGTGTCCAGATGGGCTACTTCGAGGCCGTCAATGCCATCCTCGGTGAGTTGGAGACCTTCGGCATCGATCCTGCGGAGGTCGGCATGGCCGGCTTCAACCCGCTGTCGATGCTCGGGCCGCACCAGAAGGCCGCCTGACCCGCCCCAGCAACACGCCCCATGCAGCCCGCCACGCGCGGGCTTTTTCACGTCCGATGACCTGGCCGGTCGAAGCGGCCGAGAAGGAATTGCCGATGACCCCGATGACCCCCATGAGCCCGATGAGCACGCCCACCCTGTCGTCCCTGCGCCTGGCGCCCTTTCACCTCGATGACGCCGGCATCGCCTGGGTCGAAGGCCTGCTGCGCACCTTGTCGACGGAGGACAAGGTGCGCCAGCTCTTCAACCTCGCCTGCCACGGCGACGACGCCGCCACCATCGACCGCCTGGCCAGCCTGCGCGTCGGTGGCGTGACCCGCTTTGCCGGCACCGATCTGGAGACCTCCTGGCGCGCCACCCGAGCGCTGCTGGAACGCTGCGAGATCCCGCCGCTGATCAGTGGCGACATCGAGGGTGGCGCGATCAGCATCCCCTTCGGCACCCAGTTGCCCAACCAGCTCGGCCTGGCCGCGACCGGCTCGACCGCGCTGGCCGAGGACGCGGTGACGGTGCTCGCACGCGAGGCCCGGGCGCTGGGCTACAACTGGACCTTCACGCCGGTGGTGGACATCAACGCGGCCTTCCGCAGCGCCATCGTCGCCACCCGGTCCTATGGCAGCGATCCGGCAACCATCCTCGAACAGGCCCGCGTCAATGTGCGGACCTTCCAGCGCCATGGCATCGCCGCGACCGCCAAGCACTGGCCGGGCGAGGGCTACGACGACCGCGACCAGCACCTGGTCACCACCCTCAACCCGCTGTCGCCGGAAGACTGGGCGGCGCACTACGGCCAGATCTACCGCGGCCTGATCGACGACGGCCTGATGACGGTGATGTCGGCCCACATCGCCCTGCCCGCCTATGCCCAGCGCCACGGCGTGACGGGCCTGGAGACCTGCCGGCCGGCCTGCGTGTCGCGACTGCTCAACGAGACCCTGCTGCGCGGCGAGCTGGGCTTCAACGGCCTGATCGTCTCGGACGCCTGCGCCATGGCCGGGCTGGGCAGCTGGGCTGATCGCGCCACCTTCGCGCCCGAGGTGATCGCCAACGGCTGCGACATGTTCCTCTTCCCCGCGCCCTTCGAGGTCGACTTCCCGCACGTGATGCGCGCGCTGTCCGATGGCCGCCTGAGCGAGGCCCGCGTCGAGGAAGCCGTCACCCGCGTGCTCGGCCTGAAGGCCGCGCTGGGCCTGCACCGCAAGACGCTGGACGAGCGCCAGCCACCGCTCGACGAGGCCCGCGCGACGGTGCGCTCGCCGGCCCACGTGGACGTCGAATCGCGCGTGGCCGGCGCCAGCGTCACGCGGGTCAAGGACGTGCGCGGCACCCTGCCGCTGAGCCTGGACCGGCACCGCCGCATCGTCGTCATGACCGACCCGGCGCGCGACGGCTTTGCCGGCCAGCCGCCGGTCCAGCTGACGATCCCCGACGGCCTGCGCGCGCATGGCTTCGAGGTCCGCGCCTTCGACCCTGCCCACCCGCCCACCCCGGCCGACACCGATCTGGTGCTCTACCTGCTCGCCCAGGAATCGCTGCTGGTGCAATCGCACATCTACCTGGACTGGGCCCGTGTGCACGGCGACTGGCGCCTGGGCATGCGCCGCTTCTGGCACGACATCCCGACCGTGCTGGTGTCGCTCGGACAGCCCTACTACCTGTACGACGCCCCGCGCATGCCCTGCGTGGTCAACGCCTACACCGCAGCGCCACCGGTGCAAGCCGCGGTGTTGCAGCGGCTGCTGGGCGAGGCGCCGTTCTCCGGGGTCAGCCCGGTGGATGCGTTTTGCGGGCTGCCGGATGCGGCGTATTAAGCGGCGTATCCAGCCGTGTCTGCTTCGGCGGACCTGACTGGCTCAGCGCCTGAGCCACCGCCCGCGCCAGCTCGGCGCGGGTCAGCGGCTTGGCCACGCGCACGGTGATGCCGGCGGCGGCGGCGCGTTCGTCAAGCTGCGGACCGCCGTAGCCGCTGGCCAGCACGATGGGCAGGTCGGGGCGGCGCTCGCGCAGCACGCAGGCGAGTGCGGTGCCGCACAGGCCGGGCATCAGCTCATCGGTCAGGACCAGGTCGAAGCGGCCGGGATCGGCGTCGAAGCGGGCCAGCGCCAGCGCGCTGTCGCTCAGGCCGGCCGGCTCGTAGCCCAGCTCGGCCAGCATCTCCTCGGCCAGTTCGACCAGCGCGGGCTCGTCGTCGACCACCAGCACGACCTCGCCGTGGCCACGCGGGATGTCGTGCTCGTCGTCGGTCGGCGTCTCGGCGGCGGGCACGGCATCGACGCAGGGGAAGTAGAGCGAGAAGGTCGCGCCCTCGCCAGGCCTGCTCTGCACGTCGATCGCGCCGCCCAGGTCGGCCATCACGCTGTGCACCACCGCCAGGCCCAAGCCGGTGCCGCGCAAGGCCGAGCGGGTGGTGAAGAAGGGCTCGAACAGCCGCGCCATGACGTCCGGCGCGATGCCGGGGCCGCCGTCGGCCACGCTCAGGCAGGCATGGCGACCCGGTGCCAGCGTGCTGGCGTGCAGCGGACGGGGCCGGGTCAGCGTCACCACGCCGAGCGACACCCGCAGCGTGCCGCCTTCGGGCATGGCCTGGACGGCGTTGGTGCACAGGTTCATCGCGGCCTCGTGGATCAGCGTGGCATCGCCGTCGATGGCGGCCTGTGGCGCCTGCAGCGCACGCACCAGCCGGATGCCGGGTGGCAGCGAGCCTTCCAGCATGCGCAAGGCCTCGTCGACCACCGGCTGCAGCCACAAGGTGTCGTGGCGGCGCGGCGTGCCACGGCCGAAGGACAGGATGCGTTCGACCAGCGCCTTGCCGCGCTGGCCAGCCTGCAGCACCTGGTCGAGCTGACGCGCCTGGCTCGACCCGTCGGCGGCCTGCGTGCGTGCCAGCTCGCCCCAGCCGATGACGGCGGCCAGCACGTTGTTGAAGTCATGCGCCACACCACCGGCCAGCGTGCCCAGCGCTTCGAGCTTGCGGGCCCGCAGTGCGCGATCCTGATCGGCCGCCCAGGCCGCCTGCGAGGCCCGCCGCAGCGCCGCCTCGCGGGCATGGCGCACGGTCAGCAGGGTGGTCACCAGCAAGGCCGACGCGGCGAAGGCAGCGATCACGCTGGCCAGCGCGGTCCAGTCGGCCAGCGCGGCGTCCAGGTCACGGCCCAGCACGACCAGCACCGGGTGATGGGCCAGCGGTTGCACGGCCACCAGGCGCTGCTGGCCGTCGCGGGTGGTGTAGCGCAGGCCCTGGGACGCGTCCGGGTCGTCCCAGAGGGCCGACAGGACCTCCGGCGGCATCGGTGCGTCCCGCCCGGGCGCCGCACCGCCCTCGCTGGGCTGTGACACCCGCAGGCCGTCGCGCCGGTAGAGCGCCACGGCGATGTCGGGCGAGGGCATCACGGCCGCATAGCCGCCGTCGATGAAGTCGGGCTGCGTGACCAGCACGACGACGCCACGGAAGGTGCCGCCGTCGCGGTCGCGCCAGTCCATCGCCAGCCCGATCGAGCGCTCGCCGTCATCCTGCCGGCTGCGAAAGGGCTGGCCGATGTAGAGCGCCGCCGGCCCGAGCTGGCGCGCGCCAACGTAGAAGTCCCGCGTGGCCAGGGACACGGGCGCGGCCGGGGTCTGTGTGCGCGAGGTCGCGAGGACGTGGCCCTGGTCGTCGAGCACGGTCAGCGCCCGCACCCGGGGCAAGGCCGCGACACGGGCCCGCAGCAGCTCATGCAGGTCGGCCCTGCCGGGCAGGACCAGCCCGTCGCCCAGCTCAGCGCGGGTCGCGCGCAGCACCGCGTCGGCCGTGCCCAGCGTGCTGTCGGCCTGCGCCGCCACGGCGTCGGCCAGTGCCGCGAGGGTGCGCTGTTCGGCCTCCAGGGTCTGGGCCCGCAAGGCCCACAGACCGGCCGCCACCAGCAAGGCCACCGCCAGCTCGCCGACCAGCACGGCCAGCACGCTGCGGGTGCGCAGCAGTTCAGACCAGCCGGGGGTGGACCAGGGCGTGGTGGTTTCGGTGTCTTGCGCGCGGGCGTCGGTCATCGGCGCAAGCGTGCCACGTGCTTACCATCCGCGCCTTCAACAGGAGACGCTCCCATGCAAGGCCCAGGCTTGTTCACCCAAATCATGTCGCAGGTTGTCGCTGGCATCGGCCATGTGGCGATCCGCTGGCGGCGCCGCCAGGGCGGCGTCGAACGCCAGGCCATGGGCACCCAACCCAGCATCCCGCAGGCCCGTCCACAAGGCATCCTGCCGACCCTGAAGATGCCCACCGCACGCGGCTGGGCACCGGGCAAGCGGCCCGTCGCCGCCGCCGGCCTGAAGGTGAACGCCTTTGCCAGCGGCCTGGACCATCCGCGCTGGATGCTGGTGCTGCCCAACGGCGACGTGACGGTGGCCGAGGCCTGCTTCCTGCCCGGCACGATCAACTCCCTGTTCGACTACGCCATGGTCAGCACGATGGCGCGTGCGGCCGCCACCGGCCAGAGCGCCAACCGCATCACGCTGCTGCGCGATGCCGATGGCGACGGCGTTGCCGAGCATCAGGAGCCCTTCCTGAAGGACCTGCGCCAGCCCTTCGGCATGGCCTTGCTGGACGGCACCTTCTACGTCGGCAACACCGATGGCCTGGTCGCCTTCCCATATCAGGACGGCCAGACCCGCATCGACGCGGCCGGCACGCCGCTGGCGAGCTTCAAGCCCGGTGGCCACTGGACCCGCAGCCTGCTGCCCAGCCCGGACGGCCGCAAGCTCTACATCGGCGTGGGCTCGCTCAGCAACATCGGCGACGACGGCATGGCTGCAGAGGAAGGCCGCGCCTGCATCTGGGAACACGACCGCCAGACGGGTCAGACGCGCCTCTATGCCGAAGGCCTGCGCAACCCCGTCGGCCTGGCCTGGGAGCCGACCACCGGCGCGCTCTGGACGGTGGTCAACGAACGCGACGGCCTGGGCGACGAGACGCCGCCGGACTACCTGACCTCGGTGCGCGAGGGCGGCTTCTACGGCTGGCCCTACTGCTACTGGGGCAAGACGGTGGACGACCGCGTGCCGCAGGACGCCGCACGGGTGGCCAGCGCCTTGCAGCCCGACTACGCGCTGGGCGGCCACACCGCCTCGCTGGGCCTGTGCTGGCTGCCCGCCGGCACGCTGCCGGGCTACCCGGACGGCATGGTGATCGGCCAGCACGGCTCGTGGAACCGCAGCACGCTGAGCGGCTACAAGGTCATCTTCGTGCCCTTCGTCGACGGCCAGCCCTCGGGCCCGCCGCGCGACATCCTGAGCGGCTTCCTGGCACCGGACGAGAGCGAGTCCTGGGGCCGCCCGGTCGGCGTGACCATCGGCCCGGACGGCCATTCGCTGCTGGTCGCCGATGACGTCGGCAACGTGATCTGGCGCGTGACCGGGGCCTGACCGAAGGCGCCTGACACAAGGCGCATGACAACGGTCATGCGCCGTGCCCAGGCGGTTGCAGCCGCAACCCCCGGGCAACGGACTTGCAGCGGTGCGGTAACGCGTCCGGCCGACAGTGAAGACACCGCAGACGGACCCGTCAGCGGACCTTCTTCACCTGCAAGGACACACCATGACCACGCTGAATCCGCGCCTTCAACGCCTGGCTGCTGCCACGGCCCTGCTGACCGGCCTGCTGGCCGCCAGCGCCGCGCCGGCAGGCGAGATCGTCGGCACCACCGAGGCCGATCGGGCCCTGGCCGGCAAGGTCCAGGCGGCCATGCTCAACGCGGCCCCTTTCCATGACCCGCTGACCGACGTGACCATCCGCGCCGACGCCGGTCGCGTGCTGCTGTCGGGCTGGGTCGCCCATGCCGACCATGAGGCGCTGGCCCGCTCGATCGCGATGCGTGTCGACGGCGTGCAAGCGGTCTCGACCCAGGTGCGCGCCTGGTCGAGCGATCCGGACTACCGCATCGGCCTGGCCGCCCCCGACCTGCTGGCCGAGCCGACGGCCGCAGGCCCGATGAGCACGGCCAGTCCGGCCGATCTCGACCTCGCAGCCAAGGTCCGCGCCAGCCTGCTGCAGACCGGTGCCTTCGAGCCGAAGAACACCGAGCTGCAGGTGCGTGCCAGCGATGGCCGCGTCAGCCTGAGCGGCTGGCTGGCGTCACCGGCCGATGAACCCGCAGTGCGCCAGTCGGCCCTGGCCGTGCCGGGCGTGACCCGCGTCGACAGCTGGTTCCGCGCCTGGGCCAGCGAATGACATCGCCGCCGTGAGGGCCATGCCCTCAAGCCCGGGACGCCTGCGGGGTCGTCCCGGGCGCCACTACAGTGGTCCAGCCTGAGCTGCGAGCCGCTTTTGGACCTCGACGGCGCCAGGTGGAGTACCCCGCGTGAACACCCTGTCCACCTTTGCCAACCCGTCCGTGACGGAGCCGCCACCGCCCGTGGGCACGGCCCGCCCGATCGACGACAGCGCCGCCACGATGGCGGCCCCGCACATCCTCGTGGTCGACGACGACCCCTCGCTGCGCGAGCTGCTGCAGGACTACCTCGGCGACCACGGCCTGCGCGTCAGCGCGGTGGCCGATGGCCGCGCCATGCTGGCCCGCTTCGAACAGGACACCATCGACCTGGTCGTGCTGGACCTGCGCCTGCCCGGCGAGGACGGTCTGCAGCTGGCCCGCATGCTGCGCGCACGCATGCCCACGCTGCCCATCGTGCTGCTGACCGGCGTGGCCGAAGAGGCCGACCGCGTGATGGGCCTGGAGCTGGGCGCCGACGACTACATCACCAAGCCCTTCAGCCCGCGCGAGCTGCTGGCGCGCATCCGCGCCGTCTTGCGCCGTGCCCAGCCACAGGGCCAAGGGCTGTCTGCCTTGTCGACCTTGCCGCCCACATTGCCGCCCACATTGCCGATGAAGGCGACGCCAACGGCAACACCGACGGGCTTGGCCTCGGAAGGCCCGGCCCTGGCCGTGCGCGAAGACCCGCGCCGCGCCTGCCGCTTCGCTGGCTGGGAACTCAACCTGCGCACCCGCCGGCTGACCGCGCCGGACGGCCGCAAGCTCGAACTCAGCAATGGCGAATACAGCCTGCTGCTGGCCTTCTGCAGCGCGCCAGAACGTGTGCTCAGCCGCGATCAGCTGCTGACGCTCTCGCGCCTGCACAACGCCGAGGTCTATGACCGCACCGTCGACGTCCAGGTCCTGCGCCTGCGCCGCAAGATCGAGTCCGACCCCTTCCACCCCCGCCTGATCGTGACCGAACGCGGCGCGGGCTACCGCTTCGATGCAGCGGTGGAGACCTTGTATTGAGGCGCGTGGGCGACACCGCCCGGGTTCCGGCACACGCCTGAGCTGACGCGCCTTCAGCCCTCGACCTGTCACCCCTTTGACCGGTCACCCTTTCAGCAAGCGCCGCACCACCACCACCAGCCCCCACGCCACCAGCGCACCGGCGAGGATGGCCAGCGGAATGCCCCAGCGGGCGTCGAGGTCGCCGCCCAGCAGGGCCAGGCAGTTGTTGGTGGATGCGCGGGCGCTGGCGGCATGGGCCGTTGCCGTCTGCAGCGGGACGGCCGCCCACAGCGTCGCCGCGCGGCAGGACCAGCGGCGCATGGCAGGCATCGGGTGACGAGGGTGGGCGCACGGGAACACGCCCCCGAGTCTGCGCCGGCCAGGTTGGCGGCGCATGGCGCGCAGACCTGCGGCGTGTGACGGATGCAATCCGCCGGGGCTCAGGCCAGGCCCTGGTCAGGCCCGGGCGTCGAACTGCAGGATGGCGCGGCCGATGGCGTCCAGCGGCAGGATGTCGTCGACCGCGTGCAGCTTGATCGCTTCCTTGGGCATGCCGAAGACCACGCAGGTCTCCTCGTTTTGGGCCACGGTGCGCGCGCCGGTCTCGTGCATCTGCAACATGCCGCGGGCGCCGTCGTCCCCCATGCCGGTCATGATGATGCCCAGCGCGTTGCGGCCGGCACATTCGGCCACCGAGCGGAACAGCACGTCGACCGAGGGCTTGTGGCGGTTGACCGGCGGGCCGTCGCTGACGACCGCGTAGTACTGCCCGCCCGACTTGCGCAACTGCATGTGCTTGCCGCCGGGGGCGATCAGCGCGACGCCACGTTCGAGCCGGTCGCCGTCGCGGGCCTCGCGCACGTTGATCGCGCACAGGCCGTCCAGGCGCTGCGCATAGAGCGCGGTGAACTTCTCGGGCATGTGCTGGGTGATGGCGATGCCCGGCGCATCGGCGGGCATCTGGCGCAAGACCCATTCGATGGCCTGGGTGCCGCCGGTCGAGCTGCCGATCACCACCGGCTTGTTGATCGCCAGCGCGTGCACGCCGGCCGCTGCGGCGCTGCGCAGCGGTGACGGCATGGCCTCGCTCGCGGCGCTGTCCTGGCTCCTGCGGCGGGGCTTGGAACGGGCCGCCGCCTTGAGGGTCTGGATCAGCTCCAGCTTGCTTTCCTGCAGGTGCTGCTTGAGGCCCATCTTGGGCTTGCCCAGCACCGCCACCGCGCCAGCGGCGAGGGCTTCGAGGGCGACCTTGCCGCCTTCGTTGGTCAGCGTCGAACAGATCACCGTGGGGATCGGGTTGCTGACCATCAGCTGGCGCAAGAAGGTCAGGCCGTCCATGCCGGGCATCTCGATGTCGAGCAGCAGCACGTCGGGCTTGAGCTTGCGCAGCGCCTCGGCGGCGATCAGCGGGTTGGGGGCGCTGCCGACCAGCTCGATGTCGGCCAGACCGGACAGCAGGTGCGCGACGGTCTGTCGCACGACGGCCGAGTCATCGACCACAAAGACCTGGATGGACGCCATGAGAAAGCTTCTGCGTTGTGGCTGATCGGCGCGGTGTCGATCAGGCCTGGGGTTCGGGATCCACCACGGTGCAGACCGGCGCGGCCGGTCCGACCTGCCAGCTCAGCTTGCGGTAGCCGGTGCCGCCGACCGACTGCTCGATCACGCGGATGCCGCCACCGTCGAGCAGCTCCAGCACCCGAGCGACGTTGCGCATGCCCACATGCAGGCCGTCGAAGGTGCCGCGGTACTGGTTGGGGAACATGTTGGCGCCGCCGTAGATCCGCGCCAGACACAGGCGCGGCACGATGCCGCGGGCCAGCAGGCCGTCGGCCATGGCCTGCAGCGCGCAGCGGGCGTGGTGAGGATCGGGGGGGCGGCGCGGATCGCTGTCGTTGGCATGCACGATGTGGCACATCGCGCCGACCGTGCCGCGTGGGTCGACCAGCGTGACCGCGACGCAGGAACCGAGCAAGGTGTCGAGCCGGTCGCCCGCATTGGCCACCACCACGTCACCCGGGTTGAGCAGGTGGACACGCGGTGACGGGTAGACGTCGGCGAGGCTGGCGGGTGCGGTCAGGGCGGCGGGCATGGTCAAGCGGCTCAACGCATGGGCTTGCGGAAGGCGCCGGGTATCAACGGCACCAGCCCCGATTCGGCATGGGCGCGCCCTTCGGCGGTGCCCATGAACAGGATGCCGCCGGGCTTGATCGTCGCGGCGACACGGTCGATCACCGCACGCTTGGTCTCGGCATCGAAATAGATCAGCACATTGCGCAGGAAGACGATGTCAAAGGGCCCGATGCCCCCGATCGGCTTGCACAGGTTGAGCTGGCCGAACTGGACCCGCTCGCGCAGCTCGTCCTTGACCATCACCTGGCCTTCGGCCGCGCCTTCACCGCGCAGGCAATGGCGTTTCAGGCGCTCGGGGCTGACATGGCGCAGCCGGTCGACCGGGTAGATGCCCTGCTTGGCCGACAGCAGCACGCGGTGGCTGATGTCGGTGGCCAGGATGCGCCAGTCCGAGCCGATCTGGCCGGACTTCTGCAGCTCGGCCAGCAGCATCGCCGTGCTGTAGGCCTCATCGCCGAAGGACGCGGCCGCGCTCCACAGCGACAGCGGCGCACGGCTGCGTCGGCCGACCAGTTCCTTCTCCAGCAGCTCGAAGTGGTGCGGCTCGCGGAAGAAGTAGGTCTCGTTGGTGGTCAGCAGGTCGACCGCCATCTGGAACTCGGCCGCCTCGTGTTCATCGAGCAGCAGCGCGAGGTAGTCGTCATAGCCGCGCAGCCCGAGGCGCTGGATGCGTGGCGCCAGGCGTGAGGCCAGCAGCGACTTCTTCGAGGCGTTCATCGACAGGCCGACCGTCTCGTACATCAGCGCGGTGATGCGCCCGAAGGTTCGGTCGCTGAGGTCGTTGACGGTGGGCTGTGGTGGCAGGGTCGCCAGCACGGCCGCTGCGGTGGTCTCCAGATCCATGGTGTGTGACGTGTGACGGCACTCAGGCCGCCAGACGCTCCTGTTCCTCGTCGCACAGGCAGGCCAGTGCCTCGATGTCGAGCACGTGATCCGTCTCCAGCAGCGTGATGAAACGCTCCTGGCGACGCACCACGCCGCGGATGTGTTCGCGCCCGATGGCGCTGCCGAAGGTCGGCGCAGGCTCGATGGTGGCCGGGTCGATGTCGATGACCTCGCTGACCGCATCGACCATCAGGCCGAGCTCGATGCGTTCGACATGGCTGCCGTTCGGCCGGCGGGCCTCGAAGATCACGATGCAGGTCTTCTCGCCGACCTCGGCCTGGCCTCGGCCCAGCCGGGCCTGCAGGTCGATCACCGGCACGACCGAGCCGCGCAGGTTGATCACGCCGCGCACGAAGGCGGGGGTGCGGGGCACCAGCGTCATCGGGCCGAACTGGATGATCTCGCGCACCGCCTCGATGCCGACGGCGAAGACCCGCTCACCCAGCCAGAAGGTCAGGTGCTGCAAGGCGGCCGTCTCATCGGACGGGTCCGCTGCCTGCACCTTGGGGGACACGGCGTTCATGCCGGGCTCCTCAGTAGGGGCGGAAGTTGGCAGCACCCAGCGTTCCGGTGGCCCGAGCGGCCAGACCGCCGCCGGCCGCCTTGGCCGGCGCGGCCGGAGCCGGTCGACGCCGCGTGCTGCCGTCGAAATCGACCACGGTGCGACGGCCGGGCTCGGCCGCATGAGCGCCGCCGTGACCGACATGGAAGAAGGCGATCGCCTGCTGCAGCTGCTCGGCCTGGCCGGACAGCTCTTCGCTGGTCGCGGCGAGTTCCTCGGAGGCCGATGCGTTTTGCTGCGTCGCCTTGCTGAGCTGGCCCATCGCGCCGCCGATCTGCGTCACCGACGAGCTTTGCTCCTCGGAGGCGGCCGAGATTTCCTGCACCAGGTCGGAGGTCTTCTTGATCGACGGCACGATCTCATCGAGCAGCTTGCCGGCGCGCTCGGCGGTCGACACGCTGTTGGCAGCGAGGTCGCCGATCTCCTTGGCCGCTTCCTGGCTGCGTTCGGCCAGCTTGCGAACCTCGGCGGCGACCACCGCGAAGCCCTTGCCGTGTTCACCGGCGCGCGCCGCCTCGATGGCCGCGTTGAGCGCCAGCAGGTTGGTCTGGTAGGCGATGTCGTTGACGATGCTGATCTTGGCCGCGATCTGCTTCATGGCCTTGACGGTCAGCGTGACCGCCTCGCCACCCTCCTCGGCTTCCTTGGACGCCTTGGCGGCCATGCCGTCGGTGACCTTGGCGTTGTCGCTGTTCTGCGAGATCGAGGCCGACATCTGCTCGATCGACGCGGTGGTCTCCTCGACCGAGGCGGCTTGCTCGCTGGCCGCCTGCGACAGCGACTGCGCCGTCGCGCTGACCTGGCTGGATGCGCTGGTCAGCTGGTCGGCCGCGCCACGCACCTCCTCGATGATCCCGGCGAGCTTCTCGCTGGTCGAGTTGGCGTCCTGCTTGACCTGCTCGAAGATGCCCTCGGCCTCACGCACGATGCGCTGGCTCAGGTCGCCGGTGGACAGGCCGGAGAAGACCCGGCCGACGTCCTCGATGATGGCCGCCAGCGTCTCGCTGGTGGCATTGGCATCGGCCTTGAGCTGGCCGAAGGTGCCGGCGTAGTCGGCGGTGATGCGCTGGGTCAGGTCGCCGTTGGCGAGCGCGGCCAGCACACGGCCGACATCGGCCGAGATCACCGAGGTGGTCTCCATCAGCGTGTTGACGCCGCTGCACAGGTCGGCGATCGGGCCGGACTTGCCTTCGAGTGGGATGCGGCGCGTCAGATCCCCGGCGGCGGCGGCCTGGGTCACGGCCTGAGCCTCCTCGACGGCCAGCTTGAGCATCTGGTTGGCCTTGACCTCGGCGGTCACGTCGGTGGCGATCTTGACCACTTTGATGACGCGGCCCATCTCGTCGCGCACCGGCGCATAGATGGCCTGGATCCAGACCTCGCCACCGCTCTTGGTGATGCGCTTGAAGACCTCGCTGTGCGACTTGCCTTCGTTGAGGGTGCGCCAGAACTGCTCGTAGGCCGGCGTCACCGCATAGGTCGGCTCGACGAACATGCGGTGGTGACGGCCGACCACCTCGTCCTCGCGATAGCCCATCAGGCCGAGGAAGTTGGCGTTGGCCTTGAGCACTTGGGCCTTCAGGTCGAACTCGATGTAGGCGTAGGACAGGTCGATCGCGCCGAGGATGCCGCGGGCGTTGTGCCGCTCCAGCTCGGCCTCGGTGATGTCGTAGCGCACGCCCAGGTACTTCTCGGGCTTGCCGTTGGGGCCCAGGATGGGTGCGACCACCGCATCGACGTAGTAGGGCGTGCCGTCCTTGGCGCGGTTCTTGATGACGCCGCGGAAGATCTCGCCACGGCCGATGGTCTGCCAGAGCGACTTGAAGGTCTCCTTGGGCATGTCCGGGTGGCGGGTGGTGTTGTGCGGATGGCCGATCAGCTCGGACTCGCTGTACTTCGAGACCTCCATGAACTTGTCGTTGATGGCGAGGATGTCGCCCTTCTTGTCCGCCCACGAGACGATGCTCGTGACGTTCATGATGCTGGTGCGGACCTTCAGCTCGGACTCGACGGCGGCCAGCCGGGCCAACAACTCGGCCTTCTCGGCCTTCTCGGCATCGGCGGCGGCCAGCGCTTCGGCGCGGGCCTGCTCGGTGGCGGCGCGGGCACGTTCGGCCTCGGCGCGGGCTCGCTCGCTGTCGAGCCGGGCCTGTTCGGTGCGCTGCACCTGGTGGGCCGCGTCACGCAGCGCGGAGCCGGCCAGCAGCCGGGCGATCCAGGAGGGTTGATTCGGGTTCATGGTGTCTGTCCTTCGGTCTGCGGGCGAGCGTTGTCGGGGTGTTCAACGGTGTTCAAGGTCGTTCAGCGGTGGCCACGGGCACGGCGGTCGGGCCCGGTCGTCGTCGTGCGCCGGGCGGTGGTGGCGTGCGTTCGGCCAGCTGCCCGAGCGCCTGGACATCGAGGATCAGCGCGACCTCGCCATTGCCCAGGATCGACGAGCCGGAGATGCCGCGCAGCGAGCGGAAGATCGGCCCGAGCGGCTTGATGACGGTCTGGTGCTGGCCCATCAGCGCGTCGACGACGATGCCGAAGGTGCCCATCTGGCCCTTGACCACGACGATGCTGGGCAGTTCGGCCGGCGGCGCTTCGAGGTCGTAGAGCGTGCGCAGGTCGATCACCGGCAGCATCTCGCCACGCAGCTCGACGCAGCGCCGGCCGCTGTCGCCGGCCAGCTCGCCGGCATCGTCCAGACGGGCCAGACCGGCCTGGTCGACGCTGGCACGGCGGCCTTCGATGACCTCCACCACCGAGGCCAGTGGCAGCACGAAGCGCGACTGCGCCGCGCTGACGAGGAAGCCGTCGATGATGGCCAGCGTCAGCGGCAGGCGGATCTGGATCTGCGTGCCACGCCCGGCCACGCTGTGGACCGTGACGCTGCCACGCAGTGCCTCGATGTTGCGTTTGACCACGTCCATGCCGACGCCACGGCCGGACAGGTTGGTGACCTGCTCGGCGGTCGAGAAGCCGGGCGCGAAGATCAGGTGGAGGATCTCGGCATCGCTGGGCGTCACGCCGGGCTCGACCAGGCCGCGCTGCCAGGCCCGCTGCAGGACCTTGTCACGCGCGATGCCGCGGCCGTCGTCCTCGATCGTGATCAGGACCGTGCCGGACTCATGGCGTGCGCTCAACATCAGCGTGCCGGTGGCGGACTTGCCCGCTGCGATGCGGTCTGCGGCGTTCTCCAGCCCGTGGTCCAGGCTGTTGCGCACGAGATGCATCAGCGGGTCGACGATGCGTTCGACCATGGACTTGTCCAGCTCGGTCTCGCCGCCCTGGATCTCCAGCGCCACGTCCTTGCCCAGCTGCGCCGCCGTGTCGCGCACGACCCGGCGGAAGCGGCTGAAGGTCTCGCCGATCGGCACCATGCGCAGCTGCAGCGTGCCGTTGCGGATCTCCTCGATCAGCCGGCCCATGTTGAGGTGGGCCTCGATCAGGCTGCCCTGGCGGGTCTGGCGCGACAGCATGGCCGCCCCGGCACCGGCGGTGACCAGCTCGCCCAGCAGGTTGATGACGGCATCGAGCCGGTCGGCCTGCACCCGGATGTAGCGCTGTTCATCGGCCGGACCGGCCTTGCGGTCGGCGGCATCGCCGGACAGCTGTTTCTGCTTGACCACGGCCGCATCGATGACCTGCGGGTCCACGCCGGTGCGGACCTGGAGCATCTCGCCCAGGCGCGGCGTGTCGTCGGATGACGCGGTCTTCATCGCGGCCTGCTCGCCCAGGCAGAGGTCCAGCTCCTCACGCGTGACAGCCCCGATGGCCACGAGGATCTCGCCCAGTCGCGGCCGTTCGGGCATGGCATCGATCAAGGCCTTGAAGTGCGACACAGGCGTGCCCGGCGCCGTCAGGCGCAGCGTGCAGTCGTCGCGCACAAAGGCGAAGGCGGCCTCGATCTCCGCCCGGCTGGCGGTGCTGTCGAAGGTGAACTGGAAGGCGCCGTGGCAGCTCTCCGGATCGATGCGGTCCAGCGGCGGCACGGCTTCGGTGTCGCAGCAGATGGCATGCACGTCGCCCAGCGTGTCCAGGTAGGACAGCACCGACAGCGGGTCCATGCCATTGCGGAAGGTGTCGGGGCCGAAGGTCGTGCACAGGTGCCAGCGTGGCAAGGCGGCGGCCGCTTCAGGGCTGTCCTGGCGAACGGCGGCGGCTTCGGCGCTCGCCGGGACACCGTCGTCCAGCGCGGCCAACATCGCCTTCAGGCGGGTCGACAGATCGGCCCGATGATCGATCTGATCGGCCGACTCGGCCTGCTCGTCGGCGGCCTGCGTGATCAGCAGGCGGATCTGGTCATTGCATTGCAGCAGCAGCGTGCTGACCTGCAGGTCCAGCTCGGCGCGGCCCTCACGCAGCCGGTCCAGCAGCGTCTCCACGTCGTGCGTGAAGGCGACGATGCGGTCCAGCCCGAAGATGCCGGCCGAGCCCTTGACAGTGTGGGCGCAGCGGAACAGCGCATCGAGCTTGTCGCGGTCGCCGGGCGCTTCCTCCAGCGCCAGCAGCAGCTGCTCGATCTGTTCGACCTGCTCGGTGGCTTCCTGGATGAAGGCGGGCAAGGCCTCGGCGACGAAGCCGAGGTCGATGTCGCGGGACTTCTTCTTCGTCATCGTGTGTCCTCGAGGATGGCCGCAGCCGCTTCGTCCACCGCATGCCGATCCAGCCAGGCCGACAGGCCCAGCGTGTGGCAGGCCGCAACCAGCGCATCGCCGGGTGCCTGCAGGCGCCAGGAACGTTCGTCGCGTTCACACAGGCGTGAGAGCGCCACCAGCAACTGCACGCCGGCACCGTCGACGTCGATCACGGCAGCGGCATCGACCACCAGCGGCGCATCCGCATCGGTCGCACCGGCCAGCGCGGCCAGCAGCGCATCGCGGGTCTCGGTGGCCGTGAAGATGGTGAGTTCGGCCGGCAGCGCGAAGTGGGGCGTGCTCGTCGTGGTGGCTGTGGTTGCTGTGGTGGCTGTGGTCATGGCAGCACCAGCTTGGCCACGGCGTCGAGCAGCACCGGCGGGTTGAAGGGCTTGACGATCCAGGCCTTGGCCCCGGCCGCCTTGCCCTGCTGCATGCGGTCGCCACCGTTCTCGGTGGTCAGCATGATCACGGGGGTGAACTTGTAGCGGGCGTTGGCCTTCATCTGCGCGACGAAGGTGATGCCGTCCATGCGGGGCATGTTGACGTCGCTGACGACAAGGTTGATCTTGCGACCGTCGAGCTTGGTCAGCGCGTCCATGCCATCGCCGGCCTCGATCACGTCGTAGCCGGCCCTCGTCAAGGCGATGGAGACGACCTGGCGCAAGGAGGCCGAGTCGTCGACGATCAGGATGGTCTTGCTCATGAGCGAAACACCATGGGGTAAGGATCAGGGGAGAAGGATCGATCCGACCGGGTCAACCTGAAGGCAGGAACAGCGGGTGAAAAACCTCGAACCAGTCAGGGTCGACGGCCAGCGTCAGAAGAACACCGCCCCGCCGCTGGCCTGGGTGGCCTGGGTCGGATCAAGGCTCAGGTCCTTCTGTTCGGCCGTCGTGTAGCCAGCGGCCAGCAGGGCATCCCAGTCCTCGGCGGGCGGCAGGCGGCCGGTCTCGGCGGCCTCCAGCAGGCAGGCACGCGTGGCGCTCATCGACTGGGTGATCTGGTCGAGGATCTGTTGCACCCGGTCCTGGAACTGGAAGGCGATCAGCAGCTGTTCGACCTGCACGCGCACGTCCTCGCTGCGGCGCGAGAGGTCCAGCGTGCGGGCGTTGAGCACCTCGACGGTGTGGTCGACACGCTCGATGACGCGGGTGACGGTCTGCTCCGAACGCTGGATCAGCGTCTGGTCCTCGCGCACCTGTTCGGTCGCCTGCGTCAGCGTGCGCTGGACCTGGTCGCCAAACACACGGACCTGCTCGCCGATGCGCCGGCCGGTCTCGCCCGAGGCGGTCGACAGACGTCGCACCTCGGCGGCGACGACGCTGAAGCCACGTCCGGCCGGACCGGCGCGGGCCGCCTCGATGGCGGCGTTGATCGACAGCAGATTGGTCTGACGCGCCAGGCCGTCGACGTCTTCGGCCATGTCGCGCAGACCCGAGGAGGCGCGGTCGAGCGAGCGGACGGTGCCAAGCAACTCGTCGCGCGACGCGATGAAGGCGCCGAAGCTGCCGATCAGGTCACGCAACTCGCGGTCGCACTGCGACAGCATGTTCACGCGCAGCACCAGATCGGAGCCGTCGACAGGCTCGGCGCTCACCGGGGTGATGTCATCGAGCTGGTCGAGGATGACGCGGAAGCCGCCGATCAGGCGCTCGGTGGCCTCGCGCATCTGCGTCTGCACGCTTTCGATGTGCTGGGTCCAGAGCTGCGTGGCGGCCTCGATGCGATGGGCCGCCTCCTGGGCCGACAGGGCCGTCCCGGCGGACATCGGCCCTGCCGCTTCGGCGGGCGCCCGCCGGGCCCGCCAGCGCTGCAGCAAGACAGCACTCAGCCAGCCCAGCGCGAACAGCGCCGGCCAGACGATGAAGGAAGAGGGTTGCATGGGGAAACAGCAGGTGAGAGGGACACGTCCGGGGGTGTCCAGACTCTCGCTGTTTGCCGGCTGCGGAATGCCCGGATGAAGGGGGTTTTCCGGGTCCAGACCCGAAATGAAAAAGGCCGCCTTGCGGCGGCCTCGGTGCGGCGGAGGGGACGGGCCCGATCAGCCGAACAGCTTGGTGGCGATGGTCGTGACGTGGCGGCCCTGGAAGGCGGCCATGCCGAGTTCCTGCTCGCTGGGCATGCGCTCGCCGTTGCTGCCAGTGATCGTGGAGGCGCCGTAGGGGCTGCCGCCCTTGATCTCGTCCAGGCCGGTCTGGCGCTGTTCGGCATAGGGCAGGCCGACGTAGACCATGCCGTGATGCAGCAGGGTCGGGATGAAGGTCAGGATGGTGCTTTCTTGGCCGCCGTGCTGGGTCGCGCTGGACGCGAACACCGAGCCCACCTTGCCCACCAGTGCGCCGGTCGCCCACAGGCCGCCGGTCTGGTCGAGGAAGTTGCGCATCTGGGCGGTCATGTTGCCGAAGCGGGTGCCGGTGCCGAAGATGATCGCGTCGTAGTTCGCCAGCTCGCCGGGTTCGGCGATCGGTGCGGCCTGATCGGCCTTGCCGTGGGCCTTGGCGAAGATGTCGGCGGGCACGGTCTCGGGCACGCGCTTGACGTCCACCTGGGCACCGGCAACCTCGCGCGCACCGGCGGCGACGGCGTGGGCCATCGCTTCGACGTGACCGTAGAAGCTGTGATAGAGAACGAGAACCTTGGCCATGGATGACTCCTGCGCGGGATGTGTGGGGAGGGGGGGGACGGTGGTGGCATGCCTGCGGAGCACACCGGCCGGAGCGCATGAACGCCGCCGGATGACGCATTGTTGGGACAGAAGGTTCGCCGCGGGCCGCAGGGTTTTGTGGCCTTCGTTCAATCGCGGCGAACGGTCGAGCGCCATGCATGGGCGCGGCGGGTGTCATAGCTCACGACAAACAGCCCGGTGTCGGTGTTGTTGATCGATGCCTGGATGTCCGACCGGCTGCCTACCCTCGATCCTTCCTCAACCTCAAGGGAGACGCCGATGCCGTCACGCGCCCCGTCTCGACCGGCTGATCCGGCGATTCCCCAGATCGGCGCCCGCGCCGATCTGGTCCTGCTCGCGACGCTGGCGGCCAGTGCCGCAGCGTCGCTCGCGATTGCCGACCACTACGGCCAGATGGACCTGGCGCTGATCGTGTCGGCCGTCTTGCTGGCCCTGGGCGGCGCAGTCGTCACGATGGCGCGCGGCACGCTGCTGTCGCGCCTGGTGCTGTCGGCCACGCTCGCGGCATCGGTCGCGCTGCACATCCAGCTCGGCCGGGGCACGACCGAGTTCCACTTCGGCGTCTTCGCGCTGCTCGCGCTGCTGCTGGTCTACCAGGACTGGCGGCCCATCGTCTTCACGGCCGCGCTGTTCGCCGTCCACCACATCGGCTTCGACCGCCTGCAGGCCGCCGGACTGGAGGTCTGGTGCCTGACGACACCCAGCCTGCCGGCCGTCATCCTGCATGCGACCTATGTGGTGCTGCAGACCGCGCTGGAGGTCCACATCGCGACGACGATGCGCCGGCAGACCCGCCAAGGCAACGAACTCGGGCACCTGGTCCGCGAACTGGTGCAGGACGGACGGATCCACCTGGGTGCGGCACGCAACGACACCCGCACGCCAGCGGGCACCGCCCTGGGTGAGGCCCTGGCGCAGATGCGAGCGGCCATGATCACCCTGCGCCAGTCGGCCGCACTCGTCGAACAGTCCAGTGCAGAGATCGCGCAGGGCAATCAGGACCTGTCCAACCGGACCGAGACCACCGCGTCGAGCCTGCAGCAGACGGCGGCGTCCATGGCACAGATCGCCAGCGCGGCGCAGCAGTCGGCTGCATCGACCCGGCTGGCCAACGACCTGGCAGGCTCGGCCGCCGACGTGGCCCGGCGCGGTGGTTCCGTGGTCAGCGACGTCATCGGCACCATGCAGCAGATCGAGAGCAGCTCACGCCAGATCGGCGACATCATCGGCGTGATCGACGGCATCGCTTTCCAGACCAACATCCTGGCGCTCAACGCCGCCGTCGAGGCGGCGCGGGCCGGCGAGCAGGGACGGGGCTTCGCGGTGGTCGCCAGCGAGGTGCGCAGCCTCGCCGGGCGATCGGCCGAGGCCGCGCGCGAGATCAAGTCGCTGATCGGCAAGTCGATGACCCAGGTCGAGACCGGCTCCGGCCATGTCCAGCGCGCCGGTACGACGATGCGGGAGATCGAGCAGGCGGTCGGGCGCGTGACCGAGACGCTGGCCGAAATCAGCGCGGTCTCGGCCGCGCAGTCGGGCGACATCGCCCAGGTCAACGGCGCGGTCGAGCAACTCGATCACATGACGCAGCAGAACGCCGCGCTGGTCGAACAATCCGCCGCCGCTGCGGCCAGCCTGCGCGAACAGGCCGGCCGGCTCAGCGTCGTGCTCGACGGCTTCGGCGTCGAGGCTGACCCACGCTGAAGCGTCAGGCCACCGCCATGGTCTTGACGATCTGTGCCGGCGTCGGTGCCGGCCAGCCGGCTTCCTGGCAGACCCGCACCATCATCTCGTTGGTGTCGAAGTAGACCTGCCAGTAGTGGTCGGTGTGGCAGTACGGGCGCACCGAGATCACGCAGCCGACCAGGTTGATGTCGAGCAGGTTGACCTCCGGCGCCGGGCTGGTCGCCACATGGGGGATCTGCGCGACGGCCGCCTTGAAGCGGGCGATGGCGTCAAGCGGATCGACGCTGCCGGCCAGCTGCGCGGTGCGTTCGACGCGGCGCACCGGGCGGGCCGAGTAGTTGACGATGTTCTCGGCAAAGATCTTCGTGTTGCCGATCAGGGTCAGCACGTTGTCGGGCGTGATGATGGCCGTGCCGAACAGGCCCAGCTCATGGATCGTGCCGACGGTGCCGCCGATCTGGACAAAGTCACCGACCTTGAACGGCCGCAGCACCAGCATGAAGGCGCCGGCCGCGAAGTTGCCGAGCATGCCGCTCCAGGCCGCACCGATGGCCACGCCGGCACCGGCCAGCATCGCCGCGAACGAGGTCGTCTGGATGCCGAAATAGCCCAGGATGCCCAGCACCAGGGTGATGTTCAGGGCGATCGCGACGATCGAGCCCAGGTACTTGGTCAGGGTCGGGTCGACAGCGCTGCGGTTCATCGCCGCCTGCATCACCGACACCACCTTGCCGATCAGCCAGCGGCCGATGATCCAGAACGCGATCGCCGCGGCGATCTTGATGGCGAGCTCGGTCAGCGTCGTGCTGAGAAAGCTCTCGATCGTCTGCATGTTCATGGGGTTTCCCTCCGGAATAGGTTGGAGCCGGCACCGGCGAAGGCCAGCGCCAAGCGCGGCGATTCTGCCGATTCAGGGTTACAACCCAAGCAGAATCTGAGGCAGGGTTCACGGATGAGGCGGAGGCGCCACAGGCCGGGCGGAAGACGGCCGGCCGGATGGCGCGTTGCGGGCGGTTTGGGGGACGGTTGCCCATCGGCACCAGCCCGTCGGACACGGGGTGTCCGACCTACCGGGGTGCGCCAGGACAGACGACGGCGGCAGGGCGAGATGTACGCCGCTCGCCGGCAATGCTCCGCTGCGTACGCCTGCTTTCGGTAGGTCGGACACCCCGTGTCCGACGGGCTCGTGCCCGCAGCCACCGATCCAGAACGGTGACCACCGCGCCCATACCAGCCGCGTGAAGCGGCCCGGCGCGTTCAACACGGTTGCGGGCTGGAGGCCCATCGGCACCAGCCCGTCGGACACGGGGTGTCCGACATACCGGGGTGCGCCAGGACAGACGGCTGCGGCAGGGCGAGATGCCCGCCGGTCGCCGGCAATGCTCCGCTGCGTACGCCTGCTTTCGGTAGGTCGGACACCCCGTGTCCGACGGGCTCGCGCCAAGGACCACCGAACCCAGACCGCGTTCAAGGCGCCCCGCTCACCCCTGCGCCAAGGCCCGCGCGATCCGCTGTCGGTTGACCCGGGTCTTGGGGACGTTGAAGTCGAACCACTGCCGCACGTCCTCTTCCAGGCCGATGCCGTGCATGTAGTTGTAGAGCGCCTTGCGCAGGCCGACGCCCAGGGCGTCGTGGTCGACGCCGGTCGGGTCGTCGAAACCGATGTCGTTGCGGGCAAACACACGGCCCGGGCCAGGCTCGGGCAGCGGGCGCAGCGTGACGCCATAGGCCGCAGGGTCCAGGCCGACGGGTGAGTGCACGGTGCAGGCGAAGCGGTGGAAGTAGCCCGACTGGATGCAGCCCTCGGCGAACAGCTGGCGCACGTACTCCAGCGCGTCCACGGTGTCCTGCACGGTCTGGGTCGGGAAGCCGTACATCAGGTAGGCGTGGACCAGGATGCCGGCCTCCGTGAAGGACCGCGTCACCCGCGCCACCTGGTCGACCGAGACGCCCTTCTTCATCAGCGCCAGCAGGCGGTCGGAGGCCACTTCCAGCCCGCCGGAGATCGCGATGCAGCCGCTGTCGGCGAGTTGCTCGCACAGCTCGCGGCCGTAGCTCTTCTCGAAGCGCACATTGCCCCACCAGCTGATCGCCGTGCCACGACGTTGCAGCTCGCTGGCCAAGGCCTTGAGCGACTTGGGCGGCGCGGCCTCGTCGACGAAGTGGAAACCGGTCTGGCCGGTCTCGGCGACGATGGCCTCGATGCGGTCGACCAGCACCTCGGCGCTGGCGGCGTCGTAGCGGCCGATGTAGTCCAGGCCGACGTCGCAGAAGCTGCACTTCTTCCAGTAGCAGCCATGCGCCACGGTCAGCTTGTTCCAGCGCCCGTCGCTCCACAGCCGGTGCATGGGGTTGAGCATGTCCAGCAAGGACAGGTAGCGATCGGTCGGCAGGCCGTCCCAGGTCGGCGTGCCGACCTCCTCGAAGGGGATGTCGGGCTCGATGAAGTTGACGTACTGAACAACCCCTGCGGGCCGATCGGACGTGTCCGCATCGACCGGCCCGGTTCGCACGAAGGTGCGCACCAGGCGGCTGGGTCCGCGTCGACCGGACAGGTGTTCCAGCAAGGACAGCAGCGGGCGCTCGCCGCCGTCGAGCGTGACGGCGTCGAAGAAGTCGAACACGCGGGGGTCATCGAGCGTGCGCAGCTCGGTGTTGACATAGCCGCCGCCCAGCACCGTGACGGTGGCCGGCGCGTGGGCCTTGATCGCCTGCGCGATCCGGAAGGCGGCGTAGACCGCGCCCGGGAACGGCACCGACACCAGCACGACCTCCGGGCGGTGGCGGTCGAAGGCGCTCATCGTCAGGTCGTGCAGCAACGCGTCGACCAGCGTCGGCGGCGCGGCCAGCGCCTGCGCCAGCGGGTCGAAGGTGGGCTGGCTCATGGCCAGGCTCTCGGCGTAGCGGACGAACTCGAAGCGCGGGTCGATGGCCTCGCGCACCACGTCGGCCAGGTCGTTGAGGTAGAGCGTCGCGAGGTGCCGCGCGCGGTCTTGCTGGCCCAGCGCGCCGAAGGCCCAGGCGAGCGGGTCGCCGCCGTCCGGATCGTCGGGATCCTCGTAGGCATCGAGGCTGGCGAAGCGCGGACCTTCCGGCAGGAAGGTCCGGCTGACGATGCGGTGGGCGACCGTGCTGTCACGCCCCTGCAGGAAGGCGATCGCCGGCCCGATGGTGGCCAGATAGCGCCCGGCGTTGTCGAGGAAGCCCTGCGCCATCGGCCCGCGCTGGGCCTCGGGCATCGCCAGGATGCGGTCCCGCACGGCGCCCAGCCCGTCGCGTGACAGCAGCTTGAGCGCCAGCGCCAGCGCCAGGTCCTCCTGCACCGCCAGATGCCCACGCGAACGCAGGAAGCCGGTCAGGTAGGCCGTCGACGGATAGGGCGTGTTCAGCTGCGTCATCGGCGCGATGACGCTGAGGATGCGCGGCGTGGCGCCGAGGGTGGTGGGCAGGGGCATGCAGGGGTGCGTGGGCGGGATCGGGCGGGATCGGGCGGGATTTTCCGGCAGCCGCTACGCTGGCCGCATGAGCCTGCCCGACAACCCCGCCCTGCCCTTGCCGCCCAGCGCCGTGATGAGCCGTTTCCCGCCCGGATTCCACGCCCTCGTGACCGGCGCCAGCGGGGCCATCGGCGCGGCCCTGGTCGAACAGCTGCAGGCCTTGCCGCAAGCGCCCCGGGTGCGCGCCCTGAGCCGCCGGTCCGACCCGCCGCTGGACCTGTGCGACGAGGCCGGCATCGCCACCGCCGCGCGGCGCCTGGCCGACGAGGTGGCCGCGCACGGGCCCTTCCAGCTGGTCATCCATGCCGGCGGCCTGCTGCACACGCCGGACTTCATGCCCGAGAAGCGGCTGGCCGACCTGAACCTGGCGCAGTTGCAGCAGACCTTCGCGGTCAACACCTTCGGCCCAGCGCTGCTGATCCGTCACCTGAGCCCGCTGCTGGACCGCCAGCGCGCCGTCTTCGCGCTGCTGTCGGCCAAGGTCGGCAGCATCGGCGACAACCGGCTCGGCGGCTGGACGGCCTACCGGGCGTCCAAGGCGGCACTGAACATGGTCATCAAGACGGCGGCCATCGAACTTCGCCGCAGCCAGCCGCGCACCAGCCTGATCGCGCTGCACCCGGGCACGGTGCAATCGCCGCTGTCACAACCCTTCCGCGGCGGCGAACTCGGCCGCCCGCCCGAACAGGCCGCCACCGACCTGCTGCGGGTCATCGACGGACTGACGGCCGAGGACAGCGGCGAGTTCTTCAGCTGGGACGGCAGCCGCCTGCCGTGGTGAGGGTGTGCCGCTGGGCCGGCGTTTGGGCTGGAGGCCTGTCGGCACCAGCCCGTCGGACACGGGGTGTCCGACCTACCGGGTGGAGGCCTCCGCCACGGCATGGCGTCTGGCCTGGCCTCGAACACCGGCGTCTGGCCTTCGGCCGGTTGGACACCGGCGCACCGCCGCACCGGCGTTTTGCCTTCGGTAGGTCGGACACCCTGTGTCCGACGGGCTCGTCATCGAAGGCGCGTTGGCGCTACGGCCTGAACGCTCACATCACCTTGCCCGGATTCATGATCCCCAGCGGGTCCAGCGCCTGTTTCACGGTGCGCTGCAGGGCCTGTTCAACGGGGCTCTTGTAGCGCGCGGCCTCGTCGCGGCGCAGCACGCCCAGGCCGTGTTCGGCGGAGATCGAGCCGCCCCGTTCGGCGACGGCATCGTGGACCAGGCGGTTGAGGTCCGCCTCATGCGCCAGGAACCAGGCCGCGTCCGCCGAGCCCGCCGGGCCGCAGCGATCGGCCGGGGGCGAGACGTTGAAGTGCAGGTTGCCGTCGCCCAGATGGCCGAAGGTGACCAGGCGCAGATCGGGCCAACGCGCGGCGATGGCGGCGTCGGTCGTGGCGATGAACTCGGCCAGGCGCGAAATCGGCAAGGCGATGTCGTGCTTGATGGTGCGGCCCTCGGCACCCTGGGCCTCGGAGATGTGCTCGCGCAGGGCCCAGAGGGCCTCGAACTGCGCCAGCGAGGTCGACATCGCCGCGTCCTGCAGCAGGCCGGCGTCCATCGCGTCGGCCAGCAAGGCTTCGAGCGCGGCCATGGCGTCGGCCTCGTCGCGTGGCTCGCTCAGCTCGATCAGCACGTACCAGGGCGAGCGCTGGGCGAGCGGCGTGCGGCAGGCCGGCATGTGGCGCTCGACCATGCGCAGGCAGGTGTCGCTGAGCAGCTCGCAGGCGGTCAGCCGGGAACCGAGCGCGGCCTGGGCGCGTTGCAGCAGGGCGACCGCATCGGCCGGGCTGGCGACGGCCACGAAGGCGGCGACCTGGGCGGCCGGTGGCGGCACCAGCTTGAGCACGGCGGCGGTGATGACCCCGAGCGTGCCCTCGCTGCCGATGTAGAGATCGCGCAGGTCGTAGCCGGTGTTGTCCTTGCGCAGGCCGCGCAGGCCGGACCAGATCTCGCCCTCGGCGGTGACGACCTCCAGCCCCAGGCACAGCTCGCGGGCATTGCCATGCCGCAGCACCTGCACGCCACCGGCATTGGTGGCGAGGTTGCCGCCGATGGTGCAACTGCCCTCGGCGGCCAGGCTGAGCGGAAAGAGCCGACCGGCGGCCAGCGCCGCCTGCTGGGCGTCGAGCAGCGTCAGGCCGGCCTCGACCGTCATCGTGTTGTTGAGCGGATCGACCTCGCGCACCCGCCGCAGCCGGCGCAGCGACAGCAGCAGCGCGGCGCCAGTCTCGTCCGGCGTCGCGCCACCCGACAGGCCGGTGTTGCCCCCTTGCGGCACGACCGGCACGCGGTGCTCGTGACACCAGCGCACCAGCGCGGCGACCTGTTCGGTGGTGTCGGGCTGGGCGACCGCGAGGGCGCGGCCGGTCCACTTGCCGCGCCAGTCGGTCAAGAAAGGCGCCGTCTCGGCCGGGTCGGTGAGCAGCCGGCCGGCGTAGACGCGACGCAGGGCGTCGAGCGGGTTCATGCGGCGCTCCCGAGCGGGTGGTCAGGACGGTCCTGCCAGGCCACGCCGTCGAACAGCGAGCGCACGACCTCGGCGGCCGGCACGGCGCGACAGCCGCTGGCGTTCTGGCCCGACCACAGCGGCGAGAAGTCGGCACAGCCGACCGCCTCGGCCGCTGCCCGCAGCGGGGCCAGCGCGGCGGTGGCGAGCGGGAAGGCCGGTGCGATCGGCCGTTGCGGGTCGATCGGCCCCAGCTCGGCCATCAGCCGCGTCACCAGTCCCCGAGCCGGCCGGCCGGTGTAGAGGTTCGTCAATGCCGTGCGGTCGGCCGCCGTGCCGAGCAGGGCGGCGCGGTGCATGTCGCTGGTCAGGGCCTCGTCGCAGCACAGGAAGGCGGTGCCGACCTGGACGGCGCTGGCGCCCAGCGCAAAGGCTGCCCGCACCCCCGCCGCATCGGCGATGCCCCCGGCGGCGATGACCGGCACACGCACCGAACGCACGACCTGTGGCAGCAGCGCGAACAGGCCCGGCTGCGTGGCCATCGCGGCCAGCGGGTCGAAGGGCGCGGCGCGCACCGCGTCGATGCCGGCGCGGAACCGGTCGATGCCGTCGGGCAGGAAGGTGCCGCGGTGGCCGCCGGCCTCCAGACCCTGGGCGATGACGGCGTCGACACCTTGGCGTTCGAGCCAGACCGCCTCGTCGCAGGTGGTGGCAGAAGCGATGACCCGGGCGCCGATGGCCCGCACGGCGGTGAGCAAGGTCGGCTCGGGCAGGCCGAAGTGGAAGCTGACGACCTCGGGGCGGAACGGCGCGAGGGCCTCGGCCATCGCGGCGTCGAACGGCGCACGGCCCGGTCCGGCCGGTATGGCCGCCGCATCGATGCCCCATTCGGCGTGATAAGGGGCCAGCGCGGCGCGCCAGGCGGTGTCGCGGGACGGGTCCGGCACCGGCGGCACATGGCAAAAGAAGTTGACGTTGACCGGCCCGTCGTGTGCAGCGCGCAGGGCGCTGAGCTGGGCGCGAAGGCTCTCGGGCGTCAGCATCGCAGCGGGCAAGGACGCCAGCGCGCCGGCCGCGCCGGCTGCGGCCGCCAGGCGGTGGTCCTGGGCACCGGCCATCGGGGCCTGGATCAGCGGCAGGCGGGTGCCGATCAGGTGGGTCCAGCGGTTCATGTCGGGGCTTCTGGGCAGTGTTCGTGACACGACAGTTTGCCCTCGTCGCAACGCTCAGGTGTCGCGCCGGCACCCCGTCGATGACGCCAGACGGCGGTGCCGCGCCGATACTTGAGCCCATGACATCCAAGCGCCCCAACCGTGCCGCCGCCGCGCTCCGCGTGGCCCTGTCCGCCACGCTGCTGGCCGCCGGCCTGAGCGCTTGCACGACAACCCCGCCGCCGCCCTTGCGCGTCAAGGTGCTGGCGATCAACGACTTCCACGGCAACCTGAAGCCGCCGCTGGGTGGCATCCGGCTGGCTGACCCGGCCGATCCGAAGAAGACCGTGTCGGTGCCAGCCGGTGGGGCCGAGTACCTCGCCAGCGCGGTGGCGGCGGCGCGGGCGAAGAACCCGAACCATGTCTTCGTGGCGGCGGGCGACCTGATCGGTGCGAGCCCGCTGCTGTCGGCGCTGTTCCACGACGAGCCGACGCTGGAGTCGCTGGGCCTGATGGGGCTGGAGGCCAGCGCGGTCGGCAACCACGAGTTCGACCAGGGCCGCGCCGAGCTGCTGCGCCAGCAACGCGGCGGTTGTCATCCGAAAGACGGCTGTCGCGGCCCGAAGCCGTCCTGGGGCGGCGCGCCGTTCCAGTACCTGGCCGCCAGCACGATCGATGACGCGACCGGCCAGCCGCTGCTGCCGCCCTATGTCATCAAGCGTTTCGAGGACGTGCCGGTGGCCTTCATCGGCCTGACGCTGAAGGACACGCCGACCATCGTCACGCCCACCGGCGTCGCCGGCCTGACCTTCCGCGACGAGGTGAGCACGGTCAACGCGCTGGTGCCGGGCCTGCGCGCCCAGGGCGTCGAGGCGATCGTGGTGCTGATCCACGAAGGCGGCTTCCCGAGCGGCGGGCCGAACGAGTGCCCGTCGATCTCCGGGCCGATCGTGAAGATCGTCGAGGGCTTCGATCCCGCCGTCGACGTCGTCATCAGCGGTCACACCCACCGGGCCTACAACTGCCGCATCGCCGGCCGGCTGGTGACCAGCGCCGACAAGTACGGCACGGTGCTCAGCGAGATCGACCTGGTGATCGACCGGCGCAGCCGCGACGTGCTCGAAGCACGCGCCGACAACGTCGTGGTGCGCCATGACCAGTACGCCCGCGAGGCGGCGCAGACCCGTCTGATCGCCAGCTGGGAGCCGCTGGCAGCACCGCTGGCGCGCCGCATCGTCGGCCAGCTGAGCGCGCCGCTGACCCGCGACGAGAGCACCGCCGGCGAGAGCACGCTGGGCCAGGTGGTGGCCGACTCGCAGCTCAGCGCGACCGAGCACCCGTCCAGCGGCGGCGCCCAGATCGCGCTGATGAACCCGGGCGGCCTGCGCGCCGACCTCAAGCCCGGTGACGACGGCCAGGTGCGCTACGAGGACGTGTTCGCGGTCCAGCCCTTCTACAACAACCTCGTCACGCTGAGCCTGAGCGGCGCACAGATCCAGCAGGTGCTGGAACAGCAGTGGCTCAACCAGCCCAAGCCGCGCATCCTGCAGGTCTCGCGCGGGCTGCGCTACCAGTGGCGCGCCAGTGCGCCGGTCGGACAGCGGGTGGTGCCCGGCAGCCTGACGCTCAACGGCGAGCCGATCGAGCCGGGCCGGCGCTACCGCGTCACCGTCAACAGCTTCCTGGCCGCCGGCGGCGACGGCTTCACCGTGCTGGCCCAGGGCCAGGAACGCCGCACCGGCCTGATGGACCTGGATGCGATCGAGGTCTGGTTCCGTGGCAACGACCGCATCCGCCCGGGCGCGCTGGACCGCATCGTGCGTGTCGACTGACGCAGGTCAAGTCCGCTGCAGGGGATTGGCTATCCTCGCCGACCACCCGTCCATCCCGAATCAGGAGAGCCCCGGCATGACCCGCGTCTTCAACTTCAGCTCCGGACCCGCCGTCCTGCCCGAGAGCGTGCTGCGGCAGGCCGCCGAGGAGATGCTTGACTGGCACGGCTCGGGCATGTCGGTGATGGAGATGAGCCACCGCGGGCCGCAGTTCATGGCCATCCTGGACGAGGCCCAGTCGCTGTTCCGCGAGCTGCTGGGCGTGCCCGATGACTACCGCACGCTGTTCCTGCAGGGCGGCGCGATCGGCGAAATGGCGATCGTGCCGATGAACCTGCTGGGCGCGAAGACCAGCATCGACTTCGTCAACACCGGCACCTGGTCGAGCAAGGCCATGAGCGAGGCCGGCCGCTATGCCCGCATCAACGAGGTGGCGAGTTCGGCGGCGACAGCGTTCGACCGCATCCCGGCCTTCGAGACCTGGCGGCTGGACCCGGATGCGGCCTATGTGCACATCTGCTCGAACGAGACCATCGGTGGCGTCGAATACCACTGGACGCCCGACACCGGCGACGTGCCGCTGGTGGCCGATGTCTCCAGCAACATCCTGTCGGCCCCGCTGGACGTGACGAAGTTCGGCCTGCTCTACGGCGGTGCGCAGAAGAACGTCGGCCCGGCCGGCCTGACGCTGGTGGTGGTGCGCGACGACCTGCTCGGCCGGGCCCTGCCGATCACGCCCTGCGCCTTCGACTTCGCCCAGCAGTCCGACAACGGCTCGATGCTCAACACCCCGCCGACCTATGCGATCTACATCGCCGGCCTGGTGTTCCGCTGGCTCAAGGCCCAAGGCGGCCTGGTCGCCATCGAGGCGCTCAACCTCCGCAAGGCCGGCCTGCTCTACGACACCATCGACGCCAGTGGCGGCTTCTACGTCAACCCGGTGGCGGTGGCGGACCGCTCGCTGATGAACGTGCCCTTCCGCCTGCCGGACGCGCGCCTGGACGCGCCCTTCCTGGCCGAGGCCGAGGCGCTCGGCATGGTCCAGCTCAAGGGCCATCGCTCGGTCGGCGGCATGCGCGCGTCGATCTACAACGCGATGCCGGTCGAGGGCGTGCAGCGCCTGGTCGATCACATGCTGGACTTTGCCCGTCGCCATGGTTGACGCGTCCTGAAGACCCCATGCCCTTGCCCACCAGCCAAGCCGTCGACGATCCCGCGCGCCGCCACTGGCTGGGCCGTGGCCTGGGCGCCGCCGCCGGGCTGCTGGCGCTGCCGGGCCTGAGTGGCTGCAGCCGCCCGGAGCCGCTGCTGCGGGTGGCCAGCAACAACTGGCCCGGCTATGCGCTGATGCATGCGGCGCAGGCGCTCGGGCGCTTCGACCCGACGCGCCTGCGGCTGATCGAGATGCCCTCGTCGTCGGACGTGGTGCAGTCGCTCGCCGCCGGGACGGTCGAGGCCGGCGCGCTGACGCTCGATGAGCTGCTGGCCGCCCGCGCCGACGGACTGGACCTGGTCGCCGTGCTGGTGTTCGACGAGTCTCGCGGCGGTGATGCGGTGGTGGCGCGACCGATGGTGCGTGACCTCACCGACCTGGCCGGACGACGCATCGGCGTCGAGCAGAGCGCCGTGGGCGCGCTGGTGCTGCACGCCACCTTGCGCAGCGCCGGGCTGCGGCTGGATCAGGTCCGGCCGGTCGTGATGACCGTGGCCGAGCATGTGCAGGCCTGGCGCGAAGGGCTGGTCGACGCGCTCGTGAGCTTCGAGCCGGTGGTCAGTCAGGTGATGGCACTCGGCGGCAAGCGCCTGTTCGACAGCCGCTCCATGCCCGGCGCGATCGTCGACGTGCTGGCCGTGCCACGACCGGTCCTGGCCCAGCACCCGCGCGGTCTGCGCCAGATCGCGGCGGCGCACTTCGAGATGCTGGCCCTGTGGCAGCAGGACCCGCAAAGGCTGCTGCCGCTGCTGGGCGAACAGCTTGGCCTCGGACCCGAAGCCGTGCGACAGGCCTTCGAAGGCCTGTACCTGCCGGACCTGGCGCTCAACCGCGACTGGCTGACGGGCGAGACACCGAAGTTGACGGCCAGCGCCAGCGCCCTGGTCGAGGTCATGCAGATCGGGCACATGCTGCCGCGCCCGCCTGCGCTGGCGGGCCTGGCCAGCGGCCTGGCACTGGAACCCAGATGAGCGCCACCTTGCGCCACGTCTTCCGGCTGCCCTTGCGCATCACCCTGCCGCTGGTGGTCGCACTCGTGTTGCTGGTCACCACAACGGCCAGCCTCGTCAGTGCCTGGCAACGGTCGATCGAACGACTGAGCGCGACGTCGGAGATGCTGCTGCACACCGAGATGCACCGGCTGATCCGCCTCGACAGCGATGCCGAGGACCTGCACGACCGCCGCCCCACGGACCACGTCTGGCGCGAGATCAGCCACCTGGCGACCCGGCCACTGGTGCGCGAGGTGGCGTTGATCGACCCCGACGGCAAGGTCCGTCAGGCCCACCGGCGCAACTGGACCGGCCAGCCGGCCGCAGCGGTGATCGACGGCTGGCAGCCCGAATGGCTCGCCCGCGGCCTGGCCACGCGCCAACCCATCGTGCTGACCAGCCGCGACGGCGAACGCATGACGGGTCTGCAGAGCTACCAGCGCCGTGCCCTGGACCCGAACCAGCCTCGGCAACTGGCGACGTCGCTGGTCTACGTGCGCACCGATCTGCGGTCGGCCCGACAGGAACTGGCGGTCAGCGAATTCCGCGAGCGCCTGCCCGAACTCGTCGCCCAGGTGGTGTTGATCCTGCTGGTGGGCGGGCTGGTCCACGCCGGTCTGGCGCGGCCGCTGAACCGGCTGGAGCAGACCAGCGCCCGCTGGGCCCGAGGCGATCTGAGCCTGCACGCCTCGGAACAAGGTCCGGCCGAGATCGCCCGGCTGGCCGCGTCGTTCAACCAGATGGTCGACACCCTGCGCCGGCATCGCGACGACCTCATCGCCAGCGAGGACCGGCTCTCCACCGTGCTCTATTCGACCGGCGACGCGCTGCTGGCCACCGATGCGCAACACCGCATCACGCTGCTGAACCCGACGGCCGAGGCGTTGACCGGCTGGCGCGAGTTCGAGGCCTGTGGCCGGCCGGTCGCCGAGGTCTTCCGGATTGAACATGCGCAGACCGGCGAACCGGCGGAGATTCCCGTCCAGCGTGTGCTCGACAGCGGCCTGGTGGTCGGTCTGGCCAACCACACCGTGCTGGTCTCGCGTCAGGGCCGTCGCACCCACATCGCCGACAGCGCCGCGCCGCTGCGCAACGCCAGCGGCGACCTGCGCGGCGTGGTGATCGTGTTCCGCGACGTGACCGAGTCCTACCGGCTCGAACAGGCCCTGGCCGAGAGCGAACTGCATTACCGGGCGCTGGCCAATGCCGGCCATGCCCTGATCCTCACCACCGACCTCGACGGCCGCAGCCTCTGGAGCAACGAGCCCTGGCTGACCTGGACCGGCCAGACCGAGGCCAGCCGCGGCGAGGTCGACTGGCTGTCGCTGGTCCACCCGGAAGACCTGGACGCAGCCTGGATGGACTGGCGCCGCGCCATTGCCCAGCACGCCCCTTTCGAGCAGAGCCTGCGCCTGCGCCGGGCCGATGGCAGCCATGCCTGGGTGCGGGTCAAGGCGGTCCCCCGGCTCGGGGCTGACGGGCGATTCCAGGGCCATGTGCTGCAGGCCATCGACACCAGCCACGAGCGCGAGGCCGACCAGCGCCTGGCGTCCCAGGTCGACGAATTGCGGCGCTGGCAGACCGGGGTGATCGGGCGCGAGGAACGCATCGCGGCCTTGAAGGCCGAGGTCAACGACTTGCTCCAGCAACTGGGACGCCCCGACCGCTACGAGACCGGCGCGAGGGTGACGGTGTCCAACCCGAACGAATCCGACAGGAACCCGTGAGCGATCCGGCCCGTGCAGCGGCAGGCGCCGCCCTCGTCTTCGCGACCAGCCTCGGCATCGCCGCACTGGGCGTCACCGACCCGAACGACATCGCGCTGTCGGCATGGCTGCAGGCTGTGGCGGCGGGGCTGCTGGCAGGCGTGCTGATCCTGCTGGCCCTGCACGGGCGACAGCAGGCCCGCGACGATCAGGCGCGGCAGCGCGAACTGATCGAGATGGCCGACGTCGGCATGAGCCTGACCGAGTCCGATGGCCGACTCGCTCAGGTCAACCGGCGCTACGCAGAAATCGTCGGGCGCAGCGTCGAGCAGCTGCTGACGCTGCGCTTCCAGGACCTGACCCACCCTGACGACCTGGACAGCGACCTGACCCAGATGGCCGAACTGCTGGCCCGCCAGATTCCCTACTACCGGATGCAGAAGCGCTACCTGCGACTGGACGGCAGCTCGGTGTGGGTCCTGCTCACGGTCACGCTGGCCCAGTCGAGCGGGCGCGCGTCCGGCCTCGCCCGTCGCGTGATGCGCGACGAACCACCGCGTTTCATCTCGACGATCCAGGACATCAGCGAGCTGCGTCAGACCCAGGACGCGCTGCAGCACCAGCGCACCCAGCTCGAACAGGTCATCCGCGGCATTCCCGACTGCCTGACGATGCGCGACATCGACGGCCGCTACCAGCTCGTCAACCCCGCCGCCGAGCGGCTGATCGGGCGGCCGGCGGCCGAGATCCTCGGCAAGCGCGCCGAGGAGGTCTATCGGCACGGCGTCATGGCCGAGACACCCGAGATCGACCGGCGCGTGATCGACCGTGGCGAGCCGGTCCGGCACGAGGCCCGCCTGAGCGGCGACAACGGCGCGCTGGCCACGATCGACCTGGTGATCTCGCCGCTGGTCGGACCCGATCAGCGGCCCTACGGTGTCATCTCGGTGGGCCGCGATGTCACCCATGAGCGCCACAACCTGCGCCTGCTCGAACAGGCCAGCCATCGCAACCGCGAACTGCTGACGGAGGCCGAACGGTCGCGCCTGGCCCTGTTGTCGTTGCTCGAAGACCAGCGCGATGCACAGGCGGCCCTGAGCGCCAGCGAAGCCCGGCTGCGCGCCGTCGTCGCGGCATTGCCCGACCTGATCTTCCTGTTCGATGCCCAGACCCGCCTGATCGACATCTGGAGCAGCAGCGACGACAACCTGCTCGGACCGCGCGAAGCCTTCATCGGCCAGCGGCTGAGCGAGTTCCTGCCGCACGCGTTGGCCGCGCTGGCCACAGAGGAGATCCGCGCGGCGCTGGAACACGGCAAGGGCCAGCCCTTCGAGTACAGCCTGACGCTGCCCGCCGGTGAACGCTGGTACGAGATGCGCACGGCCCGGGTCGGCCACGACGTGGCCCTGGGTGTCGCACGCGACATCACCCGTGAACGCGAGGCTCGGCAGGCCCAGCGACGCACCGAGGACAACCTGCTGCTGGCCGTCGAAGGGACCGGCGATGGCCTGTGGGACTGGGACCTCATCAGCGACAACGTCGGCTATTCGGTGGCCTTCGAGCGGCTGCTGCGCTACGAAGGTCAGACGCCGTTCTCGGCCCGCTTCCTGTTCCGCGACCGGCTGCACCCGGACGACCGCGAGCGCTGCGTGAACGCCGTGCGCGACGCGATCAAACAAGGCATCCGCTTCGACGCCACCTACCGGCTCATGTGCTTCGACGGCGAATACCGCTGGTTCCAGGGCCGCGGCATGTGCCACCGAGCCCCGGACGGCCAGCCGCTGCGCTTCTCCGGCGTCCTGTCGGACCTGTCTGACCGTTTGCGCGACGAGGAGCGGCTGCGCCTGGCCGCGCAAGTCCTCGACAGCACGCAAGAGGGCGTCATGATCACCAACGCCCAGCGCCGCATCGTCTCGGTCAACCGTGCCTTCACCACGCTGCTGGGCTACACCGAGGCCGAGGTGCTGGGCCGCACGCCGCGCATGCTCAGCTCCGGTCGCCACGAGGCCGCCTTCTACGACGCGATCTGGGCCGAGCTGGACCAGACCGGCCAGTGGAAGGGCGAGATCTGGAACCGTCGCAAGGACGGCGAACTGATGCCCGAGCTGCTGTCGATCAGCGCGGTGCACGACATCACCGGCGCGATCTCGCACTATGTGGGCGTGTTCGCCGACATCTCGCGCATGAAGGACTCCGAGGCCCGGCTCGAATTCCTGGCCCACCACGACCCGTTGACCCGCCTGCCCAACCGCCTGCTGTTCAACCAGCAGATGGAACAGGCGCTGCATCAGGCCCAGCGCGAGCACCGTCGCCTGGCCGTGTTGCTGCTGGACCTGGACCGCTTCAAGGACATCAACGACAGCTACGGCCACCTCGCCGGTGACGAGCTGCTGCAGCACGTCGCACAGCGCCTGACCGGTCGGCTGCGCCAGTCCGACACCCTGGCCCGGCTGGGTGGCGACGAGTTCGCCCTGCTGATGCACGACCTGCGTTACGACGACGACGCCGCCCGGCTGGCAAGCGAGCTGCTGGGCGCGCTGTCGCAGCCCTGGCGCAGCAGCGACGGCGTGGAGGTCAACGTCGGCGTCAGCATCGGCATCTGCATCTACCCGGACCACGGCCAGACCTCGCAGGCGCTGCTGCAGGGTGCGGATGCGGCGCTCTACCGCGCCAAGGGCGACGGTCGCGGTGTCTACCGCTACTACGCCGATGAGATGACCCAGTCCGCCCGCGAGCGCCTGCACCTGGAGACCCGGCTGCGCCGCGCGCTGGTCGACGACCAGCTGGTGCTGCACTACCAGCCTCAGGTCGAGCTGCAGACCGGGCGCATCGTCGGCGCCGAGGCGCTGGTGCGCTGGATGGACCCGGAACACGGCCTGATCCCGCCCGGTCGCTTCATCCCGGTGGCCGAGACCACCGGCCTGATCGGCGACATCGGCGCCTGGGTGCTGGCCGAGGCCTGCCGGCAGGGCAAGGCCTGGCTGGACGAGGGCCTGCCGCCGCTGACGCTGGCGGTCAACGTCTCACCGCGCCAGTTCCGCCATGCCGACCTGGCCGCCCAGGTCATGCAGACCCTGATCGAGACCGGTCTGCCGGCCGAGCAGCTGGAGCTGGAGCTGACCGAAGGCGCGCTGATGGAGCGCGAGCAGGAGGCGCTCGACGTCCTGCAGCGCCTGCGTGCGATCGGCGTGGGCGTCGCCATCGACGACTTCGGCACCGGCTATTCCTCGCTGGCCTACCTCAAGCGCTTCCCGCTGGACGTGCTCAAGATCGACCGCAGCTTCATCGCCGACATCCCCAACGACCCGGACGACATGGAGATCGCCGCAGCCGTCATCGCCATGGGTCACAGCCTGGGCATCCGCGTGCTGGCCGAAGGCGTCGAGACGGTCGACCAGCTGGCCTTCCTGCGCTTCAAGCACTGCGACCGCTACCAGGGTTTCCTGTGCAGCCGCCCGGTCCCGCCCGATGAGTTCGCGGCCCTGCTGCGCGCGCAGATCACCCGGGCCGACAACGAGGACCCTCAGCCCTTCGACGCGTAGCGTTGCAAGGCCAACACGCGGCGGCCGATGGGGCCGAAGCGGCGGGTCTGATCGGCCAGGAAGGCCAGGTCCTCGGCGCTCCACGCACGCACCCAGAAGGTCGCGGCGATGTAGAGGGCGATGAAGGCGGCACCGGCGATGAAGGGCGCGAGCAGGCCGCCGATCCAGATCGTCGGCACCGCAAGCAGGCCAGCCGACAGCAGCGCGGCGACGCTCAGGCGCAGCATCGGACCGGTCGGGATCGTCATGCCACCGACCTTCGCGGCCACCACCAGCCAGGCGATGTGGATCACCACCGCGCTGGCACCGTAGGCCAGCAGCGCACCGTTCAGGCCATGGCGGGGCACCAGCCACCAGGCGGCGGCGCCGAACAGCAGCACCGAGCCGCCGGTCACCGCCGTGCGCACACGCTGGCGGTCGGTGGTCGACAGCAGCGTGGCCAGCACACCGGCGGGCAGCGTCAGGCCGCCCAGCACGACCAGGACCTGGAAGGACAGCACCGCCTCGGCATAGCGCGCGCCATAGAGCGTCAGCACCAGCGGCTCGGCCCAGAACAGGCCGACACCGGCCAGCAGCAGGCCGAAGGCATGGAAGACCCGCACCGCGTTGGCACCGATGCGCTGCGTGCGCTCCTGGCCGCCCTCGCCGTAGCCGTGCGACATCAGCGGCATCAGCACCGAGTTCAGGCCGGACGACAGCAGCTCGATGCCGCCGCGCGTCAGCGACATCGCCACGCTGAAGTAGCCCACCGCGTCGGCGCCGACATGCTGGTTCAGGAAGGGCACCATCATCGACGGGCCGTAGAGCACGGCCATCAGCGTCAGCAGCGCCGTCCAGAGGTAGTGGTTGTTGACCCGCGCGGCCAGGCCGGGGTCGAGCGGCTGGGGCGCGAGCGGCCGCCTGACGCGGTCCTTCATGCGCGAGAGCATCAGCGGGTGGACCAGGTTGCTCAGCACGAACAGCGCGAGGAAGGCGTCCAGGTCGGCATCGACCAGCATCAGCGCGACGATGCAGGCGGCGTTGACCAGGCTCAGCACCGACATGGTCTTGGCCTCGATGCCGAAGCGGCCGTGGCCCTTGGCCATCGAGATGCCGAACAGGTACCAGGCCTTGGGCACCGAGGCGCAGGCGACGATCAGCCAGACGCTGCCCAGGTGGCCTTCCCAGCCGGCCGGCTGCAACAGCGGCAGGGCCAGCGCCAGCAGCGCGGCCACCACGACGATCGAGCCCCACTGACGTCGCCAGAACCAGCGGTGCAGGCTGGCCACGCCCACCGGATCGCCGCGCCCGAGGGACTCGGAGACGTAGCGGATCGAGGTCGTCGTCAGGCCGTTGTTCATGAACATGACCACCAGCCCGCCCAGCCACACCAGGTAGGCATAGCGGCCATAGTCGGCCGGGCCGAGCGCACGGGCGATCAGCAAGCTGCCGATCAGGCCGGCGGCATAGGCGACATAGGTCGAGCCGGTCACCATCAGCGCGGCACGCAGCGCGGCGGCGGCGCCAAAGCCCTTGTGGGCAGGGGCGGGTGCGGGTGCGGGTGCGGGTGCGGGTGCGGGTGCGGGTGCGGAAGTCGGGGTGGCGCTCATCGGACGGTGTTCCAGGGGCGGGCCGGCAGGGGCCGCCGGATCAGGTCGAGCCATGTCGCACGTAGGACGCAGCCCGCATCAGCTGCAGGAAGACCTTGGCGTAGGTGGTCTTGGACAGCGCCACGCGGGGGTACTCGTAGCGGTCGGTCTGGCGGTCGCCCACGCCATAGGCGGTCGACACCGCCGAGCTGTAGCCGGCCTCGCGCACGATGGCCGCATGGCGGGCGTTGTAGTCGGCGCCCGGCTTGCCGTTGGGGTAGGCAAACGTCATCGGCGTGATGCCGGTCAGGTCGCGCAGGGCATCGCGGTTGGACACGATCTCGCGCCGCGCGGTGTCGTCGTCGACCGTCGACAGGATCGGGTGATTGACGGTGTGGCCGCCGATCGACATGCCGCGCCGGGCCATGGTGACGACCTGCTCGGGGGTCATCATCACGTCCTCGGGCAGGGGGCAGGCGGCCAACGCGGCCAGTGCCTCGGTGGCGGCCTGGCGCTGGTGCGGCTCGTTGTGCTTGATGTCGCGCGTGATCACCGAGATGGCCCGCACCCGCGAGGCGGCGTCACCCAGCATCAGCGGCTCGATGCCCCAGTCGGCCAGATCCAGCGGGCCGTCAGGCAGGCGGCGGACCGCCTCCAGCACGGTGTCGTTGAACATCCGGCCGGTGCCCAGAAAGCCCGAGGCGACGAAGAAGGTCGCCGTCAGCTTGTGGCGCTCCAGCAGCGGCAGCGCGACGTCGTGGTTGTCGCGGTAGCCGTCGTCGAAGGTGATGCACAGCGTGCGCGGCTTGAGCCGGCCGGTGTGCAGCTCATCGATCGCGGCCTCCATCGGCACCACCCGGAACAGCTCGGACAGCAGCTTGAACTGCAGATCAGCCAGTGCGGCGTCGGGCACGCTGGGCTGGAGCGGATCGGGTTGGGCCAGGATGCGGTGGTACATCAGCACCGGCAGACGCACGGGGCCTCGCGCCGCATAGGCAAGGCTGGCCGTGGTGCGCAGGAGGCCGTTGGTGAGGATGCTCATGTGGTTCTGCACTTTCCCTGAGACGGCTGAGCGGCGCCTGATCCGCGTGCCGTGTGAACCCAGTATGCGGAGGGTTCAGTCTTCTTCCTTGGCGGGCGCTGAAGCCACCTCGCCCGGGCTCTCTTGGCCCTTCTGTCTGTGCTGTCTGACCTGCCGGACCCAGATCCGCAACTGCTGTTCGAGGCGGAAGCGCCACGCCGGCTTGCGCCAGACCGACCAGGTCATGCCTTCATGGTCGGTCGCCACGGTGGCCTTGTACTGCGACTCGCCGGCCAGCAGGTCGTAATAGCCATGGCCCAGACCGGCGTTGTGCTGGATCGCCAGCGCATGCGTGACCAGGCCCGGGCGGCCGTGTTTCTCCAGCAGGCCGTAGTCGAAGCCAGACTGGTAGACGTAGAGCCGCCCGCCGCGCACGAAGCTGTAGAGGTAGCCCATCGGCCGGTCGCCGGTGCGCACGCGCAGCAGCTGCACGCCGCCGTCGGGCCAGGCCAGGTCGATCAGGCGGTGGTGGAAGTCGAGCACGCCGGAGCCGGCGAAGGCGCCCGTCAGGCCGCGCTTGTGCCAGATCGCCTCGTGCAGGCGGATCAGCTCGTCGAGGAACTGGCCGGCCTGCACACGGCTGTCGGCGACCTCCACGGCGAGCGGGCCGATGACGGTCTGGTACTCCTTCATGCTGCGGCGCACGAAGCGGCGCGCATGGCTGCTCAGCAGCGGCGTGAAGTCCAGCTTGGCGTCACGCACAGGGCCCAGCGCGACGCCGGCCGAAGGCTTGGTCTCGTCCTCGGCTGTCATGCCGGCGGGCAGCAGCCGGGCCCAACCCTCGCCGACCAGGCCGGGCAGGTGCAGCTCGGCGGCCGAGCCGGCCACCTGCTGCCAGTGCGCCAGCATGGCCGCGCGCAGCGCGTCGGCGTGTTCGGGCAGGACCAGGAAGTCGTTGTGTTCGATGCAGATCTTGTCCAGCACCGGATCACCGCTGGCGTGCAGGTGCCAGGCCTCGCAGAAGGAGACGGGGCCAAGCTTGCGCCGGGTGCGCACCAGCAGCGCGAGGCCGACCACCCGGCCTTGCAGGCGGGCCTGCAGCACCCGGACATCGGCCGATGGCGGCAGCATGCCCAGCCAGGCGCCGATCCAGGGCCAGTCGAGGAAGGCACTGGCAGCAGCGCCGACACGGCCGGCGAGTTCGCGCCACTGGCCTTCCAGGCCGTGGACCTCGCGCAGCGGCCGGCAGCTCAGTTCCAGGCCCGACAGGCTTGCGGCACTGGCCGAAGGGGTCGTGCGCGCGGCGGACGGGACAGGGTCTGCGGACCCTTGCAGTTTCGAGACGGGGGCGAAGCTCATCATGGGTTCGGCCTCAGACGGTCTGCGCGGCGGCCGACGACGGCTTGGCCACCAGCTTGGCCCAGCCCGGGCGGACGAACAGGAAGCGCAGCGGGCCGTTCTGGATCAGGCGATGCAGCAGCAGCGGCACGGCCGCGCCGAAGACCACCGCCAGCGTCGCCACCACGTCCATCGGCAGGCCCGGCAGGTGCTGATGCAGGAGCCGCGTGAACTGGGTCAGCGGGATGTAGAAGCCGAGATAGACCACGATGGACTGGCTGCCCGAGTAGCTCAGCCAGCGCAGCCAGGACACCTCGGCGACCAGGCTGCTCAGCGCGATGATGGCGCTGATGCCCACAAAGCCGGCCAGCAGGTCCAGCCCGCCGATCTGGGTCAGGCCGGCGCTGACGGCCAGCTGGTTGAGCACGGCCCACAGCGCGATCAGGCCCCAGGTCAGCGGCGGGCGCTGGCGGGCCCTTTCGGCCAGCTGGTGGATCAGCGGCGCGCCGAAGTGGCCGCTCAGGAAGAAGACGTAGTAGGCGTTGAAGTTGTCGACCGGGGCGAAGCCGGTCTTGACATGGCTGGCCATGGCGGCGGCAGCGACCGTCCAGAGCAGCCAGTTCGGCACCCACTTGAGCAGCCGGGTGACGATGAAGAACACCGGCAGCGTCTGGATGAACCACAGCATGTGGTCCGGGTAGATCAGCTTCCAGATGTAGGCCTTGATCAGCGCCACCGCACCGCCGCCGGCGATCTCCACATGGCCAAGCACGGCCACGTCATAGGCCAGCAGGATGGCGACCCACAGGAACAGGAAGTAGGCGTAGTGCGCGACCTTGGTGTCGAGGTAGCTGCGCCACGGCCGGTGGATCACGGCCGACAGGAACAGGCCCGAGAGCAGGAAGAAGTCGGGCATCCGGAACGGCCGGGCAAAGGCCGACCAGGGGTCGAGCCAGCCGGCCTGGCCGAACAGGGCTTCAAGGTCGTTGCGGGCGTAGAGCCCGACCACGGCAATGATGCAGATGCCTTTGGCGATGTCGACCCAGCCATGGCGGCTGGGGCGGGCGGCACGGACCGGAGAGGTGCTGTTCATGCGTCGGCGATGAGTCAGGGGCGCGCAAGGGCTGCGCGGCGAGCGATCGAAGAATACGGGTGAAACCCTCGGTTCGTTCAGCTTGCAGCCAGCTGTCTGCGGCAACTATTGCCGCATCGCCGCATTCATGCGCAGGGTCTTGCCAGACATGAAAAAAGCGGGCCGAAGCCCGCTTTTTGTGGTGCCGCCGACCCACCGGTCGACGCGCCTGGGCCGCTCAGGCCGCTTGCTTGCGACGACGGCTCAGGAAGCCGATGGCGCCCAGGCCAGCCAGCATCATGGCGTAGGTCTCGGGTTCGGGGACGGCGGTGGTGATGCTGACCGAGTCGATCAGCGCGCTCTGGCTCGGAGTGGTCGAGAAGCTCACCTTGTAGTAGCGAGTCGGGTCGGTGACCGTGAAGTTCTGCGTGTTCAGCGTCCAGCTGGCGCCTGGCGTGAAGTCCTCGTCAAGGAGGTTGACGAGCGGCAGAGGATTCCCGCCGCCTTGCGCTTGCGAGTAGATCCGAGACGCGCCTTCGCCGATGCTGTAGAAGGACAGCGTGTAGTTGCCTGCGAGCAATTGGAAGGCGGTCGAGTAGATCGACGTGTCAGCACCGAGACTGACGTACTGGTTGCCCGAGTGCGCTTGCGTGTACGTGAGTGAAGACGCCGGGTTCACCAGGAGCGGGGCATTCCGGACGCCCCACGAGTCGGTGAGGTTGTTGAACGCGTCTTGGAACTGGACGACACGCGAGGAGCCGTCGGTGACAACGCCGGCCTCGAACGAGCCATTGACGACCTGGGCCTGGGCACCCAGGGCAGCCACGCCGAGGGCGATGGCGCTGAGGAACTGTGCAATCTTGCGCATGTGAACTCCCTGCATGACTGGCTCGGCCAGTCGGGTTAATCGGGTGCGGGTCCGGGAACCGGGCATGGACTGAAATCTATCGACGTCGGTCCGGTCGCACAGCCCCGTGATCAGGGGTTCTTCAGGTGGAAAGATGAGCACACCCCATGAATGAGGGGGCGGTTCCAGCCCGATCCGGCAGCGTGGAGCGTGGAGCGTGGAGCAGGGAACGCTGCGCTTGACCTGGCACAAAGGGCAGCGGGCGGGGCCGGCGTCTGATGCAGGCATCGACCCAACGACCGCGAAGAGAGCGCCACCATGCACGCCCTGATCGACTTCTTCTCCACCGACTACGGCCTGATGAGCGCCATCGTGATCGCGATCACGCTCGGCATGGGCGCGTTCTTCACGCACTTCTTCCTGAGCCACATGCGCGCCGACGAGGCCGCCGCCAAGGCCGCCGCCGCCAAGAGCGGCCAGGCCTGACCCGGGCCCGGGCCCGTGCCGATTCAGAACGGCGCCGGGCTCTCGAACACCCGCGTCGACCCGTCGACCGGATGGGGCAGTTCCAGCCGGCAGGCATGCAGCAGCAGCCGCGGTGACAAGGCCAGCGCCTGCGGCGGCGCATAGAGCGCATCGCCCAGGATCGGGTGGCCCAGCGCCAGCAGATGGACCCGCAACTGGTGGGTCCGGCCGGTGACCGGCTCCAGCGCGACGCGGCAGGTGCCTGCGGGCAGGTGGGCAGATCGCCCGTCCTCATCGAGCCGGCGCCAGTGTGTGCGCGAGGGCTTGCCCTCGACCGCATCGACCTTCTGCAGCGGCCGGTTCGGCCAGTCGCAGATCAGCGGCAGATCGACCGTACCGGCCGCATCGACCGGGATGCCGGCCACCACCGCCTCGTAGTGCTTGCGCACCCGGCGTTGCTCGAAGGCCAGGCTGAGCGTGCGCAGCGCGGCCGCGCCGCGCGCCATCACCAGCACGCCGGAGGTCGCCATGTCGAGCCGGTGCACGATGCGGGCATCCGGCCAGATCGCCTGGGCGCGCGCGGACAGGCAGTCCTGCAGGCTCTCGCCACGCCCCGGCACCGAGGGCAGGCCGGCGGGCTTGTCGAACACCAGCAGCGCGTCGTCCTGGTGCAGCACGACCAGCGGCGCGTCGGCCAGTTCGGGAGGGATGCGGGTCTGGGGCAGCGGTGACATCGGGGCACACCTTGCCACAGTTGCCAGGCCACAGCCGTCATGGCGCGGGACCACAATCGCGGCCGTCCCCAACCTGAGCCGCCCACGAGCGGCCGCACCCGATGTTTGCTGCGCCCCCCGAACTCGATCGCCTGCTGACCGCCCTGACGCGCCCGGACGCGCTGATCGAGGCCGGCGTGCTGGCGCTGGCCCTGTTGATCGCCGCCGGCATCGTCGCGCTGCTGCGCTCGCGCGTGTTGCGGGCCCGCGCGGCGGCTGGCGAGACCGCACCGCTGGCCTCGATCTGGTTCGGCGAGGCACTGGTCGACGGCGTGTTGTTCCCGACCCTGGCGCTGTCGCTGGCCTACCTGATGCGCCACCTGCTGCGCGACGCCGGCCTGTCGCTGGCCGTCTTCAAGGTCGCCATCCCGGTGCTGCTGAGCCTGGCGCTGATCCGCCTGAGCGTGCGGGTGCTGACGGTCGCCTTCCCCACGTCGCGCCTGATGCGGCTGGTCGAACGCACCATCTCCTGGATCGCCTGGGCCGCCGTCGTCATGTGGGTCACCGGCGTGCTGCCGGCCGTCATGGAGGGGCTCGACGAGATCAGCTGGAAGCTGGGCAACCACAGCATCAGCCTGCGCACGCTGATCGAGGGCACGCTGTCGGCCGGCTTCGTGTTGATGGTCTCGCTGTGGATCTCGGCCGCGCTGGAATCCCGCCTGCTGGCCGGCGTGCAGGGCGCCCAGCTGTCGCTGCGCAAGGCGGCGGCGAACGCGCTGCGGGCGATGCTGATGTTCGTCGGCCTGCTGGTGGCGCTCAGCGCGGTGGGCATCGACCTGACGGCCTTCAGCGTGATCGGAGGCGCGCTGGGCGTGGGCATCGGCTTTGGCCTGCAGAAGCTGGCGGCCAACTACGTCTCGGGCTTCGTGATCCTGGCCGAGCGTTCGGTGCACATCGGCGACCTGGTGCGGGTGGCCGATTTCGAGGGCCGCATCACCGACATCACGACCCGCTACACCGTGATCCGCGCCGTCAACGGCCGCGAGGCCATCGTGCCCAACGAGGTGCTGATCACCACCACGGTGCAGAACCTGACGCTGTCGGACACCCGACTGCTGCTGTCGACCAGCGTGGTCGTGGCCCATGGCACCGACGTCGACGCCTTGATCCCGCAGCTGGTCGAGGGCGTGGCCACGGTGCCACGCGTGCTGACCGACCCCGGCCCGGCGGTGCACCTGCGCAGCTTCGCCAACATTGGCCTGGAGCTGGCCATCCATGTCTGGATCGCCGACCCCGACAACGGCCAGGGCAATGTGCTGTCGGACGTCAACCTGAAGGTGCTCTCGATGCTGCGCGAGCGCGGCATCGAGATCCCGAGAGCCTGATCAGGCCAAGCCCAGGCCACCCGCCGGGCCGCCCCAAGGGTGACCTGCGCCCGCACGGGGGGGCAGCGAACGCCGTGAGCGTGGGGGCTCAGGCTTCAACCACGGGGATCTTGCCGATCCGGGCCTGCCAGATCTTCGGACCCTCGATGTGGGCGCTGGTGCCACCGGCGTCGACCGCCACGGTCACCGGCATGTCGACCACGTCGAACTCGTAGATCGCCTCCATGCCCAGGTCCGCGAAGCCCACGACCTGGGCACCCTTGATCGCCTTGCTGACCAGATAGGCGCTGCCGCCCACGGCCATCAGGTAGGCGCTCTTGTTGTCCTTGATCGCCTGGATCGCGACCGGGCCACGCTCGGCCTTGCCAACCATCGCGATCAGGCCGGTCTGCTCCAGCATCATGCGGGTGTAGCCATCCATGCGGGTGGCGGTCGTGGGGCCGGCCGGGCCGACCACCTCGTCGCGCACCGGATCGACCGGGCCAACGTAGTAGATGACGCGGTTGCGGAAGTCCACCGGCAGGGCCTCGCCCTTGGCCAGCATGTCGGCGATGCGCTTGTGCGCGGCGTCGCGGCCGGTGAGCATCTTGCCGTTGAGCAGCAGCGTGTCGCCGGGCTTCCAGCTGGCGACCTCGGCGGGCGTCAGGGCGTTCAGGTCGACGCGCTTGCTCTGGTTGTAGTCCGGCGCCCAGTGCACGTTGGGCCACAGGTCCAGGCTCGGCGGCTCCAGGTAGGCCGGGCCGGAGCCGTCCAGCACGAAGTGCGCATGGCGGGTCGCCGCGCAGTTCGGGATCATCGCGATCGGCTTGCTCGCCGCATGCGTCGGGTAGGTCTTGATCTTGACGTCCAGCACCGTCGTCAGGCCGCCCAGGCCCTGTGCGCCGATGCCCAGCGCGTTGACCTTCTCGTAGAGCTCGATGCGCAGTTCCTCGAGCTTGTTGCTCGGGCCGCGGTCGAGCAGCTCGTACATGTCGATGTCGTCCATCAGGGCTTCCTTGGCCATCAGGACGGCCTTCTCGGCCGTGCCACCGACGCCGATGCCCAGCATGCCCGGGGGACACCAGCCGGCGCCCATCGTCGGCACCGTCTTGAGCACCCAGTCGACGATGTTGTCGCCTGGGTTGAGCATGTTCATCTTCGACTTGTTCTCGCTGCCACCGCCCTTGGCGGCCACCGTCACCTCAACGGTGTTGCCCGGCACCACGTTCATGTGGATGACGGCCGGGGTGTTGTCCTTGGTGTTCTTGCGGGCAAAGATCGGGTCGTCCAGCACCGAGGCGCGCAGCACGTTGTCGGGGTTCAGGTAGCCCTGGCGCACGCCCGCGTTGACGGCGTCCTCGATCGAGCCGGTGAAGCCCTCCCAGCGCACGTCCATGCCGATCTTCAGGAAGACGTTGACGATGCCGGTGTCCTGGCAGATCGGCCGGCGGCCTTCGGCGCACATCCGGCTGTTGGTCAGGATCTGGGCGATCGCGTCCTTGGCGGCGGGCGATTCCTCGCGCTCGTAGGCGCGGGCCAGATGGGCGATGTAGTCGGCCGGGTGGTAGTAACTGATGTACTGCAGCGCGGCGGCGACGCTCTCGACGAGGTCGGCTTGACGGATGGTGGTCATGGCGTTCACGGGGGAGTGAGCAGGCAAGACAGCCAGTTTAGCCAGCCCACCCCCGCCGCAGCCTGACAGGTGTCAGCCCCGCCGCGCGGGGTGCGCGGCCGGGGATGTCGTCGCGCCCGGTCAGTGGTGAGCGCCGTCCTTGACCGGTGCCGACATCAGCTTGTCGGTGTAGGCGATCGCCAGCGCCGACAGCAGGAAGACCACGTGGATGGTGGTCTGCCACAGCAGCACTTTCTCGGTGTAGTTGTCGGCGTTGATGAAGGTCTTGAGCAGGTGGATCGAGCTGATGCCGATGATGGCCGTGGCCAGCTTGACCTTCAGCACCGAGGCGTTGACGTGGCTGAGCCACTCGGGCTGGTCGGGGTGGCTTTCCAGCCGCAGCCGCGAGACGAAGGTCTCGTAGCCGCCGACGATGACCATGATCAGCAGGTTGGAGATCATCACCACGTCGATCAGTGCGAGCACCACCAGCATGATGATGGTCTCGTTGAGCGAGGTGACCGGCAGGTCGCTCTTGTAGCCGATGCTGGTGACCAGCTTGGCCAGCGCGGCCTGGTTGCCGAACGCCGCCTCGATCAGGTGGACCAGCTCGACCCAGAAGTGGAAGACGTAGACGCCCTGGGCCAGGATCAGGCCGAGGTAGAGCGGCAGCTGCAGCCAGCGGCTGGCGAAGATCAGGTTGGGCAGCGGGGCGAGCTTGACTTGTGCAGGGTCCTTCATCGGGGCTCTTCTTGGGCAGGTGACGACGGTTGATGAGCGCCGAACGGTCCGGCGGCAGCGGGAAAACCGGGGCGATTCTAGGGTTGGGGCCGTGTCACGATGGTGTCGTCCGGGGACGGGCCGTCACCGTCAGGCTGACGCCCGCATGACAGCGCTTGACAGCCACCCACCATCGATGGCACCACAGAGTCAGGGGCTCGTAAGAGCCCCTTTCTAAGGTGCCGGCAGTTTTCCATCCTGACCCACTGACCTGTCGGAGACAAGCACATGAGCGAAGCAGACATCAAGCTGTACAACCCGAGCGCTGCGGCCCAAGCCGCCGCCCATGTGTCCGGCATGGCCGCCTACCAGGCCCTGGTCGACGAGGCCGAGCGCGACTACGAGGGCTACTGGGCCCGTCTGGCGCGCGAGATGCTGGCGTGGAAGACCCCGTTCACCAAGGTCCTCAACAGCGACAACTCGCCCTTCTTCAAGTGGTTCGAGGACGGCACGCTGAACGCGTCCTACAACTGCCTGGACCGCAACGTCGAGCGCGGCCTGGGCGACAAGACCGCCATCATCTTCGAGGCCGACGGCGGCGAGGTCACCAAGGTGACCTACAGCGAGCTGCTGACCAAGACCAGCCAGATCGCCAACGGCCTGAAGAGCCTGGGCATCGTCAAGGGCGACCGGGTCGTCATCTACATCTCCATGTCCATCGACGGCGTGGCCGCCATGCAGGCCTGCGCCCGCATCGGCGCGACCCACTCGGTCGTCTTCGGCGGCTTCTCGGCCCAGTCGCTGCGCGACCGCATCGAGGACACCGGCGCCAAGGCCGTCATCACCGCCGACTTCCAGGTCCGTGGCGGCAAGCAGCTGGCGCTCAAGAGCATCGTCGACGAGGCGATCGCCCTGGGCGGCTGCGAGTCGATCCGCAACGTCGTGGTCGTCAAGCGCACCGGCGCGCCGATCAACATGACCGCCGGCCGCGACCTGTGGATGGACGAGCTGACCGCTGGCCAGTCGACCACCTGCGAGCCGACCTGGGTCGAGGCCGAACACCCGCTGTTCCTGCTCTACACCTCCGGCTCGACCGGCAAGCCCAAGGGCGTCCAGCACAGCACCGGCGGCTACCTGCTGCATGCCGCGCTGACCACCAAGTGGACCTTCGACCTGAAGGCCGACGACGTCTTCTGGTGCACCGCCGACATCGGCTGGGTCACCGGCCACACCTACATCACCTACGGCCCGCTGGCCCTGGGCGGCACCGAGATCGTCTTCGAAGGCGTGCCGACCTACCCGGACGCCGGCCGCTTCTGGAAGATGATCCAGGACCACAAGGTCTCGATCTTCTACACCGCGCCGACGGCGATCCGCTCGCTGATCAAGGCTGCCGAGGCCAACGATGCCGTGCATCCCAAGAGCTACGACCTGAGCAGCCTGCGCCTGCTCGGCTCGGTCGGCGAGCCGATCAACCCCGCCGCCTGGGAGTGGTACCACCTGCATGTGGGCGGCGGCCGTTGCCCGATCGTCGACACCTTCTGGCAGACGGAGACCGGCGGCCACATGATCACCCCGCTGCCGGGCGCGACGCCGCTGGTGCCGGGCTCCTGCACGCTGCCCTTCCCGGGCATCCAGGCCACCGTCGTCGACGAGACCGGCAAGGAAGTGCCGTGGGGCCAGGGCGGCATCCTGGTCGTCAAGAAGCCGTGGCCGTCGATGATCCGCAACATCTGGGGCGACCCGGAGCGCTTCAAGAAGTCCTACTACCCCGAGGACTTCAAGGGCCAGCTCTACCTGGCCGGCGACGGCGCGATCCGTGACGCCAAGAACGGCTACTTCACCATCACCGGCCGCATCGACGACGTGCTGAACGTGTCGGGCCACCGCATGGGCACGATGGAGATCGAGTCGGCGCTGGTCAGCTGCACCGAGCTGGTCGCCGAAGCCGCCGTGGTCGGCCGTCCGGACGACACCACCGGCGAGGCCATCTGCGCCTTCGTCGTGCTCAAGCGCCCGCTGCCGGTCGGCGACGAGGCCAAGGCCATCGCCAAGCAGCTGCGTGACCACGTTGGCAAGGAGATCGGCCCGATCGCCAAGCCCAAGGACATCCGCTTCGGCGAGAACCTGCCCAAGACCCGCTCGGGCAAGATCATGCGCCGCCTGCTGCGCTCGATCGCCAAGGGCGAGACGATCACGCAGGACACCAGCACGCTGGAGAACCCGGCGATCCTGGGGCAGCTGGGCCAGAACTACTGATCAAGGCTTCCCGCCTGACCTGCAACGCCCCGCCCTGCGGGGCGTTTTTCATGGGCGCTTGAGTTCCGCAAACGGCCCGAACAGCCATGACCGCATCCCGATGACCAGCGTGTAGGGCCGCTTGTGGGCCTCGGCCAGTCGCTGGTCGGCGAGGTGTTGCTGGGCAAAGTCCTGGGCGACCCGGGCGAGGCGCTCGTGGAAGGCGCTGGCCTGGGCATGGCCGATCTCGCCGTGCACCAGCGTCAGCAGTTCGCCCTCGGCGTCGAAGCCGCCGGCGTAGTAGTCGGGCACGACGGTGCTGCGGAAATAGTCCATGACCGGGCCCATCGGCCGCCAGCGGAAGGTCTTGGCCAGGCGCAGGCGGTAGCGGTTCAGGGGCTTAAGCTCGATCACGCCCAGCCGGTCGAGCTGCACGAAGTAGCGCACCAGCTCGGCCTCGTCGTAGCGGTAGCTGGCCAGCACCTGTTCGAAGGTCCACTGGCTCAGGCAACAGATCGCCGCCAGCAGCAGCTTGCGGTCGGCCACCACGGCACGTTCCTGGTCCAGCGTCAGCTCATGGCGGGCCGGCTGCTGTTCGGCCACCCGGCGCGCCAGTTCGGCGAAGTCGGTGCGCAGCACCTGGCAGATCGCGTCGATGCGGCTGAGCGGCATGTCGCCCTGCGACAGCATGCGCTTGACGCTGGACTCGGCCATGCCGAGCGCCACCGCCAACTGTGCATAGGTGATGCCGGCGGTCTTCAGCTCGCGCTTGAGGACCTGGATCAGGTCGGCGGTGGTCGACATCGGTGCAGTCCTTCCCGGGCAAGCCCGCAGCGGCTTCGGTATCTCAAAACGATACCGATGGTGCAGATCGATGATATGTCGTGCCTTCTCGTTGCACCTTCGGGTCAGCCCTTGCACGATGCATTCCTCGACACCACCCCCACGAGGAATCACCATGAAGACCTTCCCGCTGACGACCTTCCCGCGCCGCCTGCTGGCGCTCGCCCTGTCCGCGGCGCTGCTGAGCGCCGCCCCGGCCCAGGCCCAGGCCCAGGGCCGCGCTGGCGATGCCGTCGTCGACGCCAGCGCGGCGTCGTCTGCGGCGCTCAGCCTGCCGGTTGCGCTGGTCGCCTCGACCGGCCTGGTCGTGCTGGGCGGCGCGGCCGTGCTGACGGTGGTGGCCGTGCAGGCCTCGGCCACCGGCACGGTCTGGGTGCTGGAGCGGGCCTCCGATGGCGCCCGTGTCGTGCTGCGCTTCTCGGGCCGTGTGGCACGCGGCGCGGCCATCGGCGCCGGCACGGCCTTGAGCGTCACCACCATCGCCGCCGGCACGCTGCTGTCGGCCTCGGGCGAACTGTTGTGCTTCGTGCCGAACCCGCAAGCCAGCGCGCTGATGCACGACCAGCGCCTGAGCTGGTGAACGCCGACCGTCCCACCCGCCCTACCCGCCCTACCCCCATGACCCGCACCACCACCCAAGCGGAGACCCCCATGACCCCCACGACCCCCATCTGGACGCGCGTTCGCTTGACCTTCACCGCCCTGGCGCTGGCATCGCTCGGCGCCATCGCCTCGCCCGCCCTGGCCGGCCAGAACTGCGAGGCCCGGCCCCTGCGCACCGAAGCCGTCGCCCAGGCGCTGGAGCTGGCCAGCCGCGTCGGCGACGCGCTCGATGCCAGCGGCGCGCGGGTCGTGCTGCTGGCGCGCGCCGGCCGCAACCTCGACGAATGGGGCCTGCGCTGGTCGCACATGGGCATCGCCTATCGGGACGACGCGGCCGGCGGCTGGCTCGTGGTGCACAAGCTCAACGCCTGCGGCATGTCGACCGGCAACCTGTTCCGGCAGGGCCTTGGGCCCTTCTTCCTGGATGACGTGTACCGCCACGAGGCCGGCATGGTGGTGCCCACACCGGCGCTGCAGGCCGCGCTGCTGCCGCTGCTCAAGGACGATGCGCGGGTCACGACCCTGCAACACCGGCCCTACAACATGGTCGCCTTCCCCTGGTCAACCCGCTACCAGCAGAGCAACCAGTGGGCGCTGGAGACGCTGGCGATGGCCGCCGAGCCCGGCATCGTCGACCGCGCCGGTGCGCAGGCCTGGCTGCGCTTCAAGGGCTACCGGCCGACGGTCCTGAACATCGGGCCGATGAAGCGACTGGGCGCGCGCATGGGCACCGCCCACATCGCCTTCGACGACCACCCGGACGCCGATCGCTACGCCGACCGGATCGCCACGGTGACGGTCGAGTCGGTCTTCGGCTTCGTCGCCAGCGGCGGCTTGGGCGCTCCGATGCAGGTGCTGCGGTGAGCGCCGCGCGCCCCGGGCAGATCCGAGGCCTTGCACCACAATCGTCGTCCGCAGGTTCGACCGCAACCCGAGGTGATCCGTCCATGACCCACGCCACACCTTCGACCGAGGCCAGTCAGTTCGACCTGCTGCGCCAGCGCCGTTTTGCGCCCTTCTTCTGGACCCAGTTCCTCGGCGCGGCCAACGACAACCTGTTCAAGTTCGCCTTCACCGTGCTGGTGACCTACCAGCTGCAGGTCGCGTGGTTGCCGGCCTCGCTGGCCGGGCTGGCGATCGGGGCGCTGTTCATCCTGCCCTTCGTGCTGCTGTCGGCCACCAGCGGCCAGCTCGCCGACAAGTTCGACAAGGCCCGCGTGATGCGCGCGGTCAAGAACCTCGAGATCGCCATCATGGCGTTGGCCGCCTGGGGCTTCCTGCTCGATGACGCCGGCCTCAAGGTCAGCGTGCTGCTGGGCTGCGTCTTCCTGATGGGCCTGCACTCGACGCTGTTCGGCCCGGTCAAGTTCGCCTACCTGCCGCAGCACCTGGACGAACACGAGCTGACCGGCGGCAACGGCATGGTGGAGATGGGCACGTTTGTCGCCATCTTGCTGGGCAACGTGGCCGGCGGCCTGCTGATCGGCCTGCCGGAGATCGGCGCCAGCGCCGTGGCCGTGGCCTGCCTGGCTGTCGCCGTCGCCGGCCGGCTGGCGGTGCAGCGCGTGCCGGACACGCCGGCCACCGATCCGGGCCTGCGCATCAACATCAACCCGTTCACCGAGACCTGGGCCAACCTGAAGCTGGCCCACGGCAACCGGGTGGTGTTCCGCTCGCTGCTGGGCATCTCCTGGATGTGGTTCTTCGGCGCGGTCTTCCTGAGCCAGTTCCCGTCCTTCGCCAAGGATGTGCTGCACGGCGACGAGCGGGTGGCCTCGCTGCTGCTGGTGGTGTTCTCGATCGGCATCGGCGTGGGCTCGCTGCTGTGTGAGGTGCTGTCGCGCCGCCATGTCGAGATCGGCCTGGTGCCGCTGGGTGCCATCGGCATGAGCGTGTTCTCGATCGACCTTTACCTGGCCACGCGAGGCTTGCCGCCGATCGACGCCGGCATGTCCCACACCCTCGGCAGCTTTCTCGCCCAGCCGGCGCACTGGCGCCTGATGCTGGACCTGGCGCTGCTGGCGCTGTCGGCCGGCCTCTACAGCGTGCCGATGTATGCGCTGATCCAGCTGCGTTCGCCGGCCAGTCACCGGGCCCGCATCATCGCGGCCAACAACATCCTCAACGCCCTGTTCATGATCGCCAGCTCGCTGCTGGCCGGGCTGCTGCTGTCCTCGGGCGCCAGCATCCCGCAGGTCTTCCTGGCGACCGGGCTGGCCAATGTGCTGGTGGCCGGCTACATCTTCCTGCTGGTGCCGGAATACCTGCTGCGCTTCGTCGCATTCGTGATGACGCACGTCGTCTACCGGGTGCGGCTGCGCGGTGACACGCACCTGCCGGTGCAGGGCGCGGCGATCGTCGCGGCCAACCACGTCAGCTACGTCGATGCGGTGCTGCTGATGGCGATCAGCCCGCGCCCGATCCGCTTCCTGATGGACCACCGCATCTTCGCGGTGCCGGTGCTGGGCTGGCTGTTCCGGCTCGCCAAGGCGATCCCGGTGGCGCCGCAGAAGGACGATCCGGTGGCCTATGAACGGGCTTTCGAGCAGGCCCGTGCGGTGCTGGCCGAGGGCGACCTGCTGGGCATCTTCCCGGAAGGCGGCATCACCCGCGACGGGCAGTTGCAGCCCTTCAAGGGCGGCATCATGAAGATCGTGGCCAGCCACCCGGCGCCGGTCGTGCCGGTCTCGCTGCGCAAGCTCTGGGGCTCGACCTTCTCGCGCATCGAGGGCGGACAGGCGATGGCGAGGCCCTTCCGGCGTGGCATCTTCAGCCGCGTGGAGGTGCTGGTGGCCGAGCCGATCGCGCCGGAACACCTGTCCCCGGAAGGTCTGCGGCAGGTCATCCAGCAAGGCCTGGATGTGCCGCTGCCGCGACGCCGGCCACAGACCGGCATGGCATGATCCGCGCCCCGCGCCGGAACCCGAGCATCCGGCGGGCTCCCTCCACCACCACTAGCCCCGCACCATGGACCTGAAGCTGCCGATCACCATCAACGACGAACTCAGTGACGACGTCATCGAGTCCACCGGCATGCTCGACCTGGCCAGCGGCGAGATCCGCGACGTGAAGTACCTCGAACACGATCTGGAGGCCGACGGCTTCCCGGCCGAGTCCGAGGACTATGAGTTCACCTGCGGCATCCTGCGCAACGGCAACAAGGAAGTCGAGTTCCGCATCGAGGTCGACGTGGTCGGCCGCAAGTACTCGATCACCCCGACCGAGTTGCTCGAACTCAAGGGCCGCGCTGCCAAGCTCTTCACCGCCCCGCCGCCGGAAGTGGCGGCCGCAGCAGCGGCGGCCGCAGCGAAGGCGGCCGCGAAGAAGCGGCCGCGCAAGTGATCTGACGAGCTGAAGAGCTGAAGAGCTGAAAAGCAGGTAGCCGGCTCGGCGCCCGGCCCCCGCTGGCCGCGATCAGCGCCAGACGGCCGGGATGCCCAGCGCCGTCTTGCCCGGCGGCACGTCCTTGGTGACGACCGCGTTGGCGCCGACCTTGCAGCCATCGCCCAGGCGCAGCCCGCCGATGACCTTGGCACCCGAGCCGATGAAGACGTCGTCGCCGATCACCGGCACGCCGCCGCGGTTGTCGCCGATGACGACGCCGCTCTCGATCCAGACGTTGCGCCCGCCGCGCACGGCCGAGTTGATGACCACGCCGACAGGGTGGATCAGCACCAGCCCCGGGCCGAACTGCGTCTTCACACCGATGACGCAGCCGTTGAGCCATTTGTTGAGCACATGCGGCAGCAAGGCCAGCGGCGCCAGCCGCCAGCGCACCAGCTGACCCTGCAGGCGCACCAGCACATTGGCCAGCGTGCCGTCGGCCAGGATGGCCTTGGGCAGCGAACACGGCGTGCCGTACTGACCATAAAGGGCCTGCTTGGCGCGCAGGTCCGACATCAGCAGCGTGAACATCGCGTTGCCGTGTTCAGTGGCCAACCAGCGACTTGCGGAAGGCCAGCAGCTGCAGGATGTTGTGACGCCACTGGCGGTTCTCGGCGACGTAGTGGCGGGCGGCGGCGCCGACCTGCTTGAGCGTGGCGACGTCCTGGCTGTGCTGCAGCACCATCTGCACGGCCTGTTCGAGGTCACCGGCCTTGAACATCCAGCCGGTCTGGCCGGCCTGGACCACTTCCTGGATCGGCTCGAAGTCCGGCGCGATCGGGGCGATGCCGCAGGCCATGAACTCGAACAGCTTGACCGGCGAGGTGTAGTCGCCCGCGCTGGGCAGCACGGCCATGTCCATCGCGGCCAGCAGGCCCGGGACCTGGTCGTGTGCGACGCGACCGGTCATGACGACCTGGTCGGACAGGCCGGCCTCGGCGACGCGGCGCTGGACCTCATCGAAGGTGGCCCCGTCACCGACCAGCAGCAGGCGCAGGTGCGGCGCGGCCTTCAGGCGGTCGGCGATGCGGTAGACGAACTGGTCGATCGCATGCCAGGGCACGAAGGCGCCGAGGTAGCCGCAGACCACATGGCCTTCAAGCTTCCAGTGCGCCCGCGCCTCGTCGCGCTGCGCTTGCGTGAAGCTGAACTTGTCGATGTTGGCCGCATTGGGCGTGACGATGGCCGGGGCCATGGTGCCGTGGGCCTTGAGCAGCCGGTCGCGGAAGACGCCGGAGACAAAGACCAGCCCGGTGGCGTGGCGCACCACCCAGCCCTCGATCCACTTGGCCAGGCCGAGGAAGAACAGCGGCCGGACGCGGTAGACCATCGCCGAGTCGTTGATCTCCAGGATGATGGGGATGCCGCGTGCCCGCGCGATCAGCACGGTGATGAACATGAACAGCGAGTAGCGCTCGTAGATCAGCTCAACGTCGCGGTGCGCGTTGAGGTACTGGCGGATGCGCCAGCCGGCCACGAGGTTGTAGCCCAGCTCGGCCAGCTCGAAGAAGGGTTCGGGCAGCTTGGTGACCCACTTCATCCAGGGCCGCGCCTGCTGGGTCGGCGACATGGCCTTGGGGCTGGAGTAGGGATCGGCGCCCGGCAGGGAGATCACGTCCACCGCCACGCCTTCGGCCTTCAGCGCATCGGCGATGCCGCGGATGTGCACGCCTTCCACGGCCTTGCCCTGGGTGCGGTGGTGGTAGAGCACGCGCTTGAGCGGCGCTGCAGCGTTCGTCGTCATTCGGATTCCTCGGGTCAGGCGCTGTCTTGAAACCGGCCGCATGGTAGGCGCAGGCTTTCGCGGCCCGAACCTGCGGAGCGTGGCGGATCGCCGCTTTCCGGGCCGGATCGTGATCGCCGCTGCCTCCGGGCCGAAATCGCTGCGGCGATGCGTGACGCAGTCCCCGACTCGACCGGCTGTCCCCCGGGTGGACACCAGTAGCATCCGGCGCTGTCCTGACGGTACCTGCCGATGAGCTTCGCGCTGTTCCTGACCTACGTCTTCCTGAGCTTCTTCCGCCCCATTGAGCTGTTCTCGCCCGCACTGGGCGAGTACCGCCCGATGCTGATCCTGTGGGGCATCGCCTTCGTGCTGGCCTTCGGCCGCGCGGTCACGCGCCGCGAGATGGCCGGCCGCGGCCTGCACCTGTGGCTGCTGACGGGCCTGTGCACGATGGTCGCGCTGTCGCAGATCTTCGCCGGCTGGGCCGGTGGTGCCACCCAGGCGCTGTCGGACTTCAGCCCGTCGGTGATGCTGTTCGTGCTGGTGCTGCTCAACGTCACCAGCCTGTCGCGCCTGAAGGCCACCGTGGCCGTCCTGGCCTTCTCGATGCTGTGCGCAGCGGGCATGAGCATCCACGCCTACCGCTCGGGCGCATACGCCAGCCAGCTGGTGCTTCGGCAGAACTCGCCGGCGATGGACGAGGCCGAGGACCAGGGCCGCGACATGACCGCCGCGCAGGCCGCCGAGATGATCCCGGCGCAGGACACCTCCGGCTGGTTCCTCTGGCGCATCCGCGGCATGGGCTTCCTCAACGACCCGAACGACTTCGCCCAGACCCTGGTCGCCGTGCTGCCGCTGCTGTGGATCGGCTGGTCCCAGGGCCGCTGGCTGTTCAACCTGCTGCGGGTGCTGCTGCCGGCTGGGCTGATCGGCTACGCGGTCATCCTGACGCAGTCGCGCGGCGCGCTGGTCGGCTTGGGCGCGATGGGCATGATCGCGATCGCCCGGCGGCTGGGCACCACCCGCACGCTGGTCCTGGGCGGCGTGCTGGCGGCGGTGGCGATCGCCGGCAGCGTGGTCGGCGGACGCGGCTTCAGCTCCAAGGAACGCTCGGCCGAAGAACGCATCGAGGCCTGGCAGGTCGGCCTGCAACTGCTGCAGTGGCGACCGCTGTCGGGTGCGGGCTTTGGCAACTTCACCGATCACAACCCGCTGACGGCGCACAACTCCTTCGTGCTCGGCTTCTCCGAACTCGGCCTGGTCGGCTACTTCTTCTGGATCGCCCTGATCGTGCTGGCCTACAAGGGCCTGAGCCGCCCGCTCGATGCCTTGTCGCGGCTGGCGCCGGCCAGCCCGGCATTGCGCGTCGCGACGCTGATGCGCGCCTCGCTGGTCGGCTTCCTGGCCTGCGCCTGGTTCCTGTCGCGCACCTATGCGCCGAGCCTGTTCTTCATGCTGGGCCTGTGCGTGGCCGGCGGTTGGGTCGCCCGTCAGGCGATTCCCGACGAGGCCGTGCGCGACGACCTGGCCGTGATCCCGTGGCGTCGTGACGCCCTGCTCTTCCTGATCGCCACCATCCTGGCGGTCTATGGCTTCGTGCTGATGCACCGCTTGTCCGGTGGCGGTGGCTGAGCGCTGGCCCGCCCTGCGCCACGCCACGCCTGCCTGCATTCCTTCACCCCCAACACCCACCTGCCCATGCTGCGCATAGCCGTCGTCACCCCGATGCTGCCCGTCCCTTTCGACCAGACCCGGGGGCGCTACATCCACGAGACCGCCCGCGCGCTGGGCAAGCTCGCCACGGTGCGGACCTTCTTCCAGACCCTGCAGTACCCGAAGCTGCCGGGCCTGCGCTCGCGCAGCTTCATCTATGGCGAGGTCGGCGCCGACTACCGGCTCGACGGCTGCGACGTCGAGACCTACACCTACCCGGCACTGCCGGTGCTCACGCGCGGCCTGAACGGCCACCTCGCCAGCCGGGCGCTGACGCCACGGGCGCGCCGCTTCCAGCCCGATGTGATGCTGGGCTACTGGGTCTACCCGGACGGCTACGCCGCGCTGCGCACCGCCCGCGCGCTGGGCATCCCCTGCGTGATCGGCGCGCTGGGCTCTGACATCCATGTGCGCGACGGCCTGAACGCACGCATGACCCGCGCAGCGATCGACGGCGCCGATGCGCTGGTGACCGTCAGCGAGGCGATGCGCGGCTATGCCATCCGTAACTTCGGCGCCGCGCCCGAGCGGGTCCACACCGTCGTCAACGGCTTCAACACCGCCGTGTTCCGGCCGATGGACCAGACCGCGCTGCGCCAGAAACTCGGCGTGAAGGCCGACGAGAAGCTGATCGTCTACGTCGGCCGCTTCGTCGAAGCCAAGGGCATGCGCGAGCTGATCGACGCCTTCACCACGCTGGCCCGGCGCGATGCGCGCGTCACGCTGGCGCTGGTCGGCGACGGCACGATGAAGGACCAGCTGCTCGATCTGGTCAAGTCGACCGGCCTGACCGGGCGGGTCCACCTGCCCGGCGGCCTGCCGCCCGAGCAGGTCGCCGAGTGGATCAACGCCGCCGACACGCTGACCCTGCCGAGCTGGAGCGAGGGCTATCCCAATGTGGTGGTCGAGGCGGTGGCCTGCGGCCGACCGGTGGTCGGCACCGACGTGGGCGGCATGCGCGAGATCCTGGATGCGGACAACGGCCTGCTGATCCCGCCCAAGGACACCGCCGCGCTGACCGAGGCGCTGGCCCAGGTGCTGGCCCGCGACTGGGACCAGCAGGCCATCGCCGCGCGCATCCGCCGCACCTGGGACGACGTCGCGGTCGACACGCTCAAGGTCTGCGAGGCGGTGGTGGCGCAGCGCCGCGCAGCGCCCAGGAAGTGATCAGGGCCCCTTTTTCGGTGTTATTCCCGCGCACTTCTGCGCAGTGGTTCCGGCTCCCGGCACTGGTCTGCCAGCGGTGCCGCTCTGCCGGGAAAACCCGATGCTAGAGTGCCGCGACCGGCAGCATCCCACCTGCCATCGACCCGTGTCCCGACCCTCGGCCTCGCCGCTCGGACCCCGGCTCAAGACCCTCAAGACCCCCACCTATCCATGAGCTTCCTGCTCGTTCTTGCCGGCCTGCTGCTGGCCGCCTTCCTCGTGCTGGTCGTGTTCATCCGCCAGCGCAACATCCATGTCTGGCTGCGGGCCTGGATGCGGCAGGACTGGCGTGCCCGCACGCCCGTCCCGGCCGGCACCACGAAGCACGTGATCTTCTGCTTCGTCGACCACTACGAGCCGCAGTGGAAGCAGCCGAGCTACGAGGTCGAATGCCAGCGCGTGCAGCGCTGGGTCGACGACTACCCCAAGCTGTGCGCCGGGCTGAGGGACGCGGACGGCCGCGAGCCCATCCACAGCTTCTTCTACCCGGGCGAGGAATACCGCCCGGAGCACCTGGACAAGCTGGTCGACATCTGCCGCATGGGCCTGGGCGAGATCGAGATCCACCTGCACCACGACAAGGACACGGAAGCCGGCCTGCGCGAGAAGCTGCAGTCCTTCACCCGCACGCTGGTGGACCGCCACGACGCGCTGCCCGTCGATGCGAAGACCGGCCAGCCGCAATGGGCCTTCATCCACGGCAACTGGGCGCTCGACAACGCCCACCCGGACGGCGTGGGCTGCGGCGTCGACAACGAGCTGATCGTGCTGCGTGAAGAGGGCTGCTACGTCGACTACACGCTGCCGGCCGCGCCGGACCCGTGCCAGACGTCGACGATCAACAGCATCTACTACGCCAAGGACGATCCGCACCACTGCAAGTCGCACGACACCGGCTCGCGCGTGAAGGTGGGCGGCAAGCCCGATGGCGACCTGATGCTGATCCAGGGTCCGCTGGGGTTCATGTGGCACAGCCGCAAGTTCGGCCTGATCCCGCGCATCGAGAACGCCGACGTGCGCACCAGCTCCCCGCCGACGCCCGCACGCATCGACCAGTGGATCGAGACCGGCGTGCACGTCGAGGGCAAGCCGGAATGGATCTTCGTGAAGATCCACACCCACGGCACCCAGGAACGCGACACCGACACGCTGCTGGGCCCGAAGATGCGCGCCGGCTACGAGTACCTGCTGGGCAAGTACAACGACGGCCGCGAGTGGCAGACCCACTTCGTCAGCGCGCGCGAGATGTACAACATCGCCAAGGCCGCCGAGGCCGGCTTGCCCGGCGCGCCGGGCCAGTACCGCGACCTGGTGATCCAGCGTCCGGCCTACGCGCCGCGAGGCTGATCGATGGGCGAGACGCTGAGGCTGGCCCTCGAGGTCGTCGCCTGGGGCGGCATCGGCGCGGTGGTCTATTCCTACGCGCTGTTCCCGGTCGTGCTCTTCCTGGTCGCCGCGCTGCATCAGGCCGGCCGTGACGCAGCCTTCGTGCTGCGCAAGCGTGACCGCCGCAAGGCGCTTGACCGGGTTGACCTGGACTGGCCGCATGTGGCGGTGGTGATCTCGGCCTACAACGAGGAACGCCACCTGCAGCAGCGCATCGACAACCTGATGGCGCTGGACTACCCGGCCGACCGGCTGCATGCCTACATCGGCTCGGACGGCAGCCGCGACGGCACCGCAGCGATCCTGACGGGCCAGGGCGACGAGCCGCGCCTGAAGGCCTTTGCCTTCGAGGTCAACCGCGGCAAGGCCAGCGTGCTCAACGACCTGGTCTCGCGCGGCGACGAGCCGATCCTGGTCTTCTCGGACGCCAACACCTTCTTCCGGCCGGACGCGCTCAAGCGCCTGGTCGCTGGCTTTGCCGACCCGGGCGTCGGCGGCGTCAGCGGCGAGCTGCGCCTGATCGGCGCGGGCGGCGACAACCAGGACAGCCTGTACTGGCGCGTCGAGCAGTTCCTGAAGTTCTTCGAGGCCCGCATCGGCGCGCTGCTCGGCGCCAACGGCGCGATCTACGCGATCCGCCGCAGCCTGTGGAAGCCGCTGCGCCCGGACACCATCTGCGACGACTTCTGCGTCGCGATGAACGTCGCCGCCGCGCGCTCGCGCCTGCTCTACGAGCCGCGCGCCTGGGCCGAGGAAGAGACGCCCGAGCGCATCGGCGAGGAGGTCAAGCGCCGCATCCGCATCGGCATCGGCAACTTCCAGGCCCTGGTGCGCCACCCCGAATACCTGCTGCGCACGAGCTGGGCGACGCGATTCGCCTACCTGTCGCACAAGGTGCTGCGCTGGATCGCCCCGCACCTGCTGATCGTCGCGATGGCCGCATCGGCCGCGCTGGCGGTCGAGTCGACCGGCTGGCGCTGGGGCCTGCTGGCTCAGGCGCTGAGCTACTTGGGCGCGGCCGCCGCGCTCGGCCTGACCCAGCGTGGCGTCAAGCTGCCCAAGGTGATCACGCTGGCCGCCTTCCTCTATGCCCTGAACTGGGCCTTCCTGGTGGCCTCCTGGCGCTATGCCACCGGCCGCTACGCCGGTTCCTGGGCCCGCAGCAGCCGATGACCTCCGGCGCGAAGCCGGACCCCGAACCGACAACCGAATCCCACGGCCGCAGCCCCAGCGGCCCCTCGAACCCGAAGGACCCCCAGGTGCTCAAGATCGCCATCATCGGCTGCGGCAAGATTGCCGATGGCCACGTTGAACAGATCCGCGCAACCGGCCGCGGCGAGGTGGTCGCGGTGTGCGACCGCGAGCCGCTGATGGCCGAACAGCTGGCCGTGCGGCTGGGCATCCCCGGCCAGTACACCGATGCCGCGCAGATGCTGGCCGAGTGCCGCCCCGACGTGGTCCACATCGCCACGCCGCCGGACTCGCACCGCTTCCTCGCCGAGCTGTGTTTTGCCGCCGGCTGCCACGTCTTCATGGAAAAGCCGTTTGCGCTGACCGAGGCCCAGTCGCGCGAGATCGTCGTGCTGGCCGAGCGTGCCGGCAAGCAGGTCGGCGTCAACTACCTCTACAACTACGAGCCGCCCGGCCTGGAGCTGGAACAGTGGGTCGCCGGTGGCAAGTTGGGCGAGATCGTCCACCTCGACACCAGCTATGGCTACAACCTCGCTGGCGACTACGGCCTGGCCGTCATGTCCGACCCCAACCACTGGGTCCACCGCCTGCCCGGCAAGCTTTTCCACAACGTGCTGGACCATGTGCTGGCCAAGGTCGTGCCCTTCCTGGGCGACGAGATCGAGACCCGCGTGCTGGCCTTCCGCCGCCGTGGCCTGACCGGCTCGGCCATCGTCGACGCGATGCCCGATGAGCTGCGCTTCGTGCTGCGCAGCGGCCACGTCACCGTGACCGGCAATGTCAGCGCCCACGGCCGCCCGGTGCAGCACCAGCTGCGCGTGATCGGCACGCAGGAATCGCTGGAGCTGGACTACACCGCCCGCACGCTGGTGCGCACCGCCCGCTGGGCCCAACCCAGCGCACTGGGCCGGCTGTTCCCGGCCTGGGTGCAGGCCAAGCAGTTCGCGGGCAACGGCTGGCGCAACCTGGGCCGCTTCCGCCGCCACGAGTACCACTACTTCCAGTGCATGCGCGAGCTGCTCACGCGCTTCTACGACGCCGTCGAGGCCAAGGGCCCGCCACCGCTGCCGACCGCGCAGATCCTGCGCGTGACCCGCATCATCGACCAGATCGTCGCCGGCATCGCCGCCCAGGAAGCGGGCCAGAACGCCGCACCGACCGAGGCCCACGCATGAAAGTCCTGCTCACCGGATCGGCCGGTTTCCTTGGCCGCCAGATCGCCCGCAGCCTGCTCACGCTGGGCGTGACCGACCTGCGCCTGCATGTGCGCAACGTCGGCCCGAGCGCCCAGGTCGATGCGCTGCGGCGCGACTTCCCCGCCGCCACGATCGAGGTCGTCGGCGCCAACCTGCTGAGCCGCCCCGCCGTCGACGCGGCGCTGCTGGGCGTGCACACCGTCGTGCACGCGGCAGCCGGCATGAAGGGCGCGGCGGCCGACATGTTCGCCAACACCGTCATCGCCAGCCGCAATGTCTTCGAGGCCGCCGGTGCGGCCGGCGTCAAGCGCCTGGTGCTGATCAGCTCCTTCTCGGTCTACAAGACCGAACACCTGCGCGCGGGCGCGACGCTGCATGACGACAACCCGCTGGAGCCGGTCGGTGTCGACAAGGGCCCCTACGGCTATGCCAAGACCCGCCAGGAACACCTGCTGGCGCAGTGCAAGGCCCGCCACGGCTACGAGACCGTCGTGCTGCGTCCGGGCGTGATCTACGGCCCCGGCGGCGGTGCGCTGTCGCCGCGTGTCGGCCTGAACGTGATGGGCTGGTTCTTCAGCCTGGGCGGCGCGGCCACCTTGCCGCTGACCTATGTCGACAACTGCGCCGACGCGGTCGCGCGGGCCACGCTGCACGCGCCCGATGGCGCGGGCTACAGCGTCGTCGACGACGCGTTGCCGAGCTGCAGGGCCTACCTGGACGGCTACCGCCGCCACGTCCGCAAGCTGCGTGTGATCCCGGTCCCGGGCTTCCTGTTCCGCTGGGGTGCCCAGCAGCTGGTGGGCTATCACAAGCGCTCCAAGGGCCAGTTGCCGGCCGTCTTCACGCCCTATGTGGTGCGCTCGATGTATACCCCGCTGGTCTACAGCAATGCCGGCCTGAAGGCCATCGGCTGGACCCAGCGTGTGCCGACGCCCGAAGGCATGAAGCGGACCTATGCCTGGCTGAAGGAAGTTGGCAAGTAGGAAGCCGGCAAGTAGCAAGCCGGCAAGCAGGACGCCGTCCAGCAGGACGGCGACCCGCGATCAGGTCGGCCGCAGTTGGTAGAAGGCGTCGTAGGACCGTGCCAGCGTCGCCACCGAGCCATGCTCGCGGACCCAGGCGCTGGCCGATGCGGCCAGGCGCACCCGCAGCGACGGGTCGTCGAGCAGGCGCAGCAGCGCCTCCATCAGCGCCGAGCCATCGTCGACCGGCACCAGCAGACCGGTCTCGCCATCGCGCACGATCTCGGGGTTGCCGCCGACGTCGGTGGCGACGATGGCCAGCCGGTTGGCGGCCGCTTCCAGCAAGGCGATCGACAGGCCCTCGGTGCGCGAGGGCAAGGCAAACACGTCGAAGCCCACGGTCAGATCGGCGACGTCCCGGCGCTGGCCCAGCAGCCGCACCTTGCCGGCCAGGCCGAGCTGGTCGATGCGGGTCTGCAGCTCGTCATGCAGCGGGCCGCTGCCGACGATGACCAGCCGGGCGCGCGGCTCGCAGTCGAGCAGCGCGGGCATCTGGTCGATCAGCAGGCGGTGGTTCTTCAGCTCGACCAGCCGGCCGACCGCGCCGATCAGCAACTCGTCGCCAGACACGCCGATGGCAGCGCGGGCACGCTCGCGGCGTTCGGGCGTCCAGCCAAAGCGTTCGACCGGGATGCCGTTGAGCACGGTCACCGCGCGCGACGCATCGACATAACCTTCGCCGACGAACTTGTCGTAGACCTGCCGGCCAACCATCGCGACACCGGCGGTGTGGCGCAGCGACCAGCGGTAGAGCCGGCGCAGCCGGGCGTTGCTCAGGCGCATGCCCATGTTGTGGGTCGTGCTGACCAGCAGCGGCTTGCGCCAGAGCATCCCCCAGAGGGCGACGGCCGCGTGGTAGTTGGGCACGAAGTCGTGGCTGTGCACGACCTCGATGCGGCGCTCGCGCACCGTCTGGCGCAGCAGCCGCAGCAGCTTCAGGTCGGCCGTGCCCTGCTTGTGGCCGATCAGCACGGGCACGCCGGCGGCCTCCAGTTCGCCGACCAGGCCGGTCGTGCTTTGCAGGCTGAAGACCGCGACCTCGTGGCCGATGCGCTTCTGTTCGATCGCCAGGTCGGTCACGACCCGCTCCAGCCCCCCGAATTCGAGGGAATCCACCACGTGCAGGACGCGCATTCCGAGGGCTCTCCGCCTTGTTGACATCACCAGACCGGACAATCCGGCGGCGCATGCTAGCGGAGGGTCCGCAGCATCCCGGGGCCGCTGTCGCGGCGCCGACACCCTCAGGAGTTCACATGCCACGCAACGCCCGAAAAACTGCATCCGGCCTGTGGCTGGCGGTGCTGGCGCTGGTCGGCAGCCTGCCCGGCAGCCCCGCGATGGGCCAGCGCGTGATCGTGCCCAGCGCCGAATCGGGCACCGAGATCCCCGGCGCCATGCCGGGCGGTGGATCGATGATCGGCGAGCCGTCCGGCGCCTCCGGTGGTGCGGCGGCGATCGGCACCTCGACGAACTTGCCTGCGACACCCGCGAGCACGACAGCCACCAGCACGACCGCATCCAACGACGCACCCTGGCCGCCCGCGCCTCAACCCCCAGCCCGCGACGACGGCTGTGCCGGCCCGCTCAAGGGCAGCGGCACGACCTACGACGTCGGCCCCGGCCAGCCACTGGCCGAACTCGAACAGGTGCCGTGGCTGAGCCTGCAGGCCGGTGACGTCGTCAACATCCACCACCGCGAGCAGCCCTACCGCGTCAAGGCCGGCATCCGAGGGCAAGGCACGGCGCAGGCGCCCATCGTCATCAACGGCGTGACCGACCGCGACTGCCGCCGGCCGGTCGTCAGCGGCGAGAACGCGGTGACCGCGCAGGACGCCCGCGCGCGTCGCCACTTCAGCAAGCAGTACACCGAGAACCTCGGCGTGTTCTTGCTCTACAAGACCGGCAGCGACCCCTACGGCTGGCGGCCGCGCCACATCCAGTTCCGCAACCTGACGATCACCGGCGGCCACCCGACCAAGACCTACACCGCGCAGGACGGCAGCACCGGCACCTACGGGCGCGGCGCGGCGGGCATCTACGCGGTCACGGTCGACCACCTCTTGGTCGAGAACTGCGAGATCACCGGCAACGCCAATGGCGTGTTCGTCAACAGCAAGTCGCGCGAGGAAAGCAGCGACACGGTGATCGTGCGCAACAGCCGCATCCACGACAACGGCGTGGTCGGCAGCTGGTTCGAGCACAACCTCTACGTGCAGGTGCGGCGTGCGCTCTATGAAGGCAACTACATCGGCCAGCTGATCCCGGGCGCACGCGGCTCGTCGATGAAGGACCGCTCCAGCGCGACGGTGATCCGCTACAACCACATCGTCGCGGCGGCCCGCGCCATCGACCTGGTCGAGATCGAGGGCGGCGTGCCGCCGGTGCTCGATGACCCGCTCTACCCGCATGCCTGGGTGCACGGCAACCTGATCGAGGACCACGCCAAGGCAGGCGCCGGCCGGGCCTGGTCGGTCAAGCTGATCCACTGGGGCGGCGACAACGACCCGCGCTACTTCCGGCGCGGCACGCTCTTCTTCACCCAGAACACCGTGCGCATCCGGGTCGACCGGGCCGATGCCTGGTACGTCGGCCTGTTCGACCTGCCCGGCCCGGAACAGCGTGTGCTGATGCGCGGCAACGTGGTCCAGAACCTCGGCACCACCGAGCTGCGGCTGGGCCTGGAGCGCGGCACGATCGAGTTGGCCGACACCAACCTGTTCGCCGGCAAGCGGGTCGACGGCTCGCCCGGCCATGACCTGCGCCTGCGCATCGGCGGTCGTGCGCTCGATGTCACCGATGCCGGTCTGGACGACAGCGGCCGCCCTCGCCCCGGCGCACCGGGCAATGACCTCGGCCGGCTTGCTCCGCTGACGATGCCCGCCGGCGCCTCGACCGAATCGCTCGCCATCACCCACCAGTACGCCGCCCCTGGCCGTCTGGTGCCGCGTCTGCAGCAGGGTTCGGCACCGGACCTGGGGGCCTTCGAGCTCAGGCCGTGAGCCAGCGCCGGCAGGGCAGGCGCCTGTAGCCGGATGTCAACAAGCGCGTCGATTGGTCAGCTTGGTTGCCAGCTGGCGACCACTCGGGTGGGTATCGGGGCCCCATCTGGGGCACAGGCTGTTTCAAGATCCTTCAAACGGCGCGTGAACTCCTTCACGGCTGCCGGAAGACGAACCGCCTGACTTGTCCGGGCACAAGCGCCGCGCCCGGATTTGCGTGTCAGGTGTAAGCGGCGGGTTCCGGGCGGCCGCGCTTACCTTTGGGCCCTTTGTTAACCGGCCCTGTCCGAGGCCCGCCGATAGTGATCCCACGACAACACGGTCCGTCCCCACCGGGACCGACACGACGAAGGGATCACCGATGAACACGAGCAACACGAGCGACGCGAACCAACGCCGCACCCGCATGCTGGCCCTGTCGATGGGCTGGATCCTGCTGGCTGGAAGCCTGAGCGCCTGCGGCGGCGGCGATGGCGACGCCAGCGCCGACACGGTCGCCAGCGCCGACACCTCCGCCACCGATGCCGAGGCCCTGCGCCGCCGTCGCTGGACGCCGCCGTCTCCCACGCCGGCCCCGGCCCCGGCTCCCACTCCGGCCCCGACACCCGCGCCCACTCCCGCGCCCGCCCCGGCCCCGACGCCGGCCCCCACTCCCGCGCCGACGCCAGCTCCGGCGCCAACGCCGTCCCCAGCGCCCGCGCCCAGCACCGGTGGTGCCGCGCCTGCCGTGCTGGGTCTGGCGGCCTGCCTGCCTTCGGGCGTGGCCGGCGCGACCGACTACCAGGTCGGCCCGGGCAAGACCTACACGGCGCTGCAGCAAGTGCCCTGGGAGAGCCTGAAGGCCGGCGACACCGTGCGCATCCACTACAGCGCCACGCCCTACAAGGGCAAGTTCCTGGTCACGGGCCAAGGCACGGCGGCCGCGCCGGTGCGGGTCTGCGGCGTGCGCGGCCCGAACAACGAGCGGCCGATCATCGACGGCAACGGCGCCGTCAGCCGGACCCAGCTCGCCTCGGCCTACGGCAGCAGCGCCAGCGTCAGCGACATCCACCAGAACCGCTCGATCATCGTCATCAAGCAGCTGGCCTCGCAGAGCTACCAGAGCTACCCGCAGCACATCCAGATCGACGGTCTGGCGATCCGCTCGGCGCACCCGAGCTACACCTTCACCGATGCCAGCGGAGCGACGAAGAACTACGCCATGTTCGGCGCCTGCATCTGGGTCGAGCGCGGTCACAACGTGACCATCGCCGACAACGAGGTGAGCGACTGCCAGATGGCGATCTTCAGCAAGTCGACCGATGAAGGCGACTTCGCCCGCACCCGCAACCTGCGCGTGGCCGGCAACACCTTCAGCAACAGCGGCATCGCCAACGACTGGTTCGAGCACACCACCTACCTGCAGAGCGTCAACCTGGTGCTCGAATACAACCGCTACCTGCCGATGCGCAGCGGTGCCACCGGCAACCAGCACAAGGACCGCTCGGTCGGCAGCGTGATCCGCTACAACTACATTGAGGGCGGCGCGCACAGCCTGGACCTGGTCGAGGCCGAGGACTACTACCAGTACGCCGTCTCCGACCCGGCCTACCGCAGCACCTGGGTCTACGGCAACGTCCTCAAGCAGGGCACCGGGGCACGCGCCTTCGTGCACTACGGCGGTGACCACTTCGGCTCGACCCCGGGCGCGAACTGGGGCGAGGGCATCTTCCGCAAGGGCACGCTCTACTTCTTCAACAACACCACCTACGCCACCGGCACGATGCGGCTGTTCCGCATCTCGACGACCGACGAGACGGTGCAGGCCTGGAACAACGTCTTCAACGGCGACGGCGCGGTGGTGCTGCGTGAATCGGAGAACGACGCGGTCGGCGCGAGCTGGGTCAAGGACGGCAACCTGAACCTGGGCGTCAACTGGATCCGCAGCGGCTGGCTGGCCAACAAGGCCAACGTGACCCTGCGCGGCAGCGCCACCGGCACGGCCAACCTGCTGGTGGGCACCGCCACTCCCTACGACGCGGCCTACGCCCCGCTGACCGGCTCGGCGCTGATCAACGTCGGTACCGCCAACCTCGCCGGTGCCAGCGCTCACCCGGTCACCCGCCAGCTCGATGCCAACAAGCTGCCGGTGGTGCGCAGCGTCAACGGCGGCGTGATCGACCTGGGAGCGGTGGAGCGCTGAACACGCCCCTCCCCGCCGCCTGATCCCCACCCGACCCGACGCCACCCGGCGCCGGGTCTTTTCATTTCCGGCGCCGGATGCCAAGTCCTGCGGTGATGGATGCACGGAACACCCGTTGCGACACCCCCGACCACATGGTCAGCCACCCCGGAGCGGGCGATGCTCGATCGATTCCCCAACGGCTCCGAACCGATGCCATCCAAATCCTCCTTGTCTCCGACCCTGGCCCGCGCCCGCGTCGCCTACCTGATGCTCGCGGCCGTGTGCCTGGCCAGTTGTGGCGGCGGCGGAAGCGCGACGCCGTCGACCTCGTCGCCGGCCATCGCACCAGCGATCCTGGCGCTGACACCCTGCGCACCCTCCGGCGTGACCGGCGCGACCGACTACCAGGTCGGCGACGGACAGGCCTACACCGAACTCGAGCAGGTGCCGTGGGAGAACCTGCGCGCCGGTGACACCGTGCGCATCCACCACCGGGCGACCGCCTACAAGGGCAAGTTCATGCTGTCGGCCCAGGGCACGGCGATCGCGCCGGTGCGGGTCTGCGGCATCCGCAATGCCAGCAACCAGCGCCCGACCATCGACGGCAGTGGCGCGACGACGCGGCCCGCGCTGGAGACGCTCTACGGCAGCACGACGGTGACCGCCGGACGCACCGTGCGCGAGATCCACCAATCGCGCTCGATCGTCGTCTTCAAGCAGACCACCGCCCAAAGCAGCAGCGCCTACCCGCAGCACATCCAGCTTGACGGCCTGCACTTCACCCGCGCCCACCCGAGCTACAGCTACACCGACGGCGGCGGCGTGGTCCGCAGCTACGACCAGTTCGGCGCCTGCATCTGGGTCGAGCGCGGCCACAACATCACCATCGCCGACAACGAGATCAGCGATTGCCAGATGGCGATCTTCAGCAAGTCGACCGACGACGGCCTGTTCGCCCGCACCCACGACCTGCGCGTGGCTGGAAACTACTTTCACGGCAATGGCGTGGTGGGCAGCTTCCTGGAGCACACCACCTACCTGCAGAGCGTGAACCTGGTGGTCGAGCTCAACCACTACGGCCCGATGCGCAGCGGCGCGGGTGGCAACCAGCACAAGGACCGCTCGGTCGGAAGCGTGATCCGCTACAACCGGATCGAAGGCGGCGCGCACAACCTGGACCTGGTCGAGGCCGAAGACTTCTACGTCTATGCCACCGGTGCCGGCGCGACCGACTACCGCCGCGCCTTCGTCTACGGCAACCTGCTCAACATCGGCAGCGGCTCACGCGCCGTCGTGCACTACGGGGGCGATCACTTCACCTCGGTGCCGGGTGACAACTGGGGCGAAGGCATCTTCCGCAAGGGCACGCTCTACTTCTTCCACAACACCGTGCAGGCCAGCGCCAACGCACGCCTGTTCCGCATCTCGACCACCGAGGAAACGGTCGAGGCCTGGAACAACGTCTTCGTGGCCAACGCCGGCACGCTGTCGCTGCGCGAGCGCGAGAACGATCCGATCGGCGCGGCCTGGACGCCCGACGGCGTGCTCAACCTCGGTCGCAACTGGATCAGCAGCGGCTGGTCGCTGGGCAACGCGGCGCTGCAGGGCAGCGTCTCCGGCACGGCCAACCTGCTCACCGGTGCGAGCAGCCCGATCAGCGCATCGACCTGGTCACCGCTGGCTGGCGGCAACGTCATCGTCGACAACGCCGCTGCCACGCCAACCGCCGCCAGCGGACACCCGGTGACGCGCCACTTCGACACCAGCCTGGTGCCGGTGGCACGGCCCGTCAACGGCACGGCGGCCGACCTCGGCGCGGTCGAACGCTGAGTGGCGCGGACTGGCCCTGCGGGGCCGGTCTGTTCGAGCGATCGGCCCGATCGCCCCCTGCCTACGATGGTCTCGAGCACGGACCCGCCCGGTCTGCGCCAGCACGATCGCCCCGTCATGTCAGCCGCCCTGCCCTTCCCCGCGCCCCACGTTCCGGCGCGTGGTGCCGCCCTGTCCAGCATCCTGATCCTGAGCGCCGCGCTGGCCCTGGCCGGCTGCGGCGGCGGCGCCAGCCCATCGACCGGCACGTCGTCTGCGGATACACCGTCGACCGACGGCGTGGTCGACAACGGCAACTCGCCCTCCGTCGGCACACTGGGTGCCGCGAGCGCCGTGTTTGAGCCCACGCCCTGCGTGGCCTCGGGCGTGGCCGGCGCGACCGACCACACCGTCGGTCCCGGCCAGACCCATGCCGAGCTGCACGAGGTGCCGTGGGAGAGCCTGCGTGCCGGCGACACGGTGCGCATCCACCACCGCAGCACGGCCTACTCGGGCAAGTTCCTGATCGCTGCCGAAGGCCGGGCCGATGCGCCGGTGCGGGTCTGCGGCGTGCGGGGTCCGAACCAGGAGCGCCCGGTCATCGACGGCCACGGCGCCAGCACGCGCACGGCGCTGGCACCGCACTACGCCAACACCCAGGAGATCAGCGACATCCATCAGGGCCGCTCGATCATCGTGATCAAGAACAAGGCCGGCACCTACACCGGCACGCCGGCCCACATCCAGATCGACGGCCTGTCGATCACCCGCGCCCACCCGCAGTACACCTATGTGAATGCGCAGGGCGCCACGAAGAACTACATCGCCTTCGGCGCGGCCATCTGGATCGACCGCGGCCACCACATCACGATCGCCGACAACGAGATCAGCGACAGCCAGATGGCGGTGTTCAGCAAGTCCACCGATGACGGCGACTTCGCGGTGTCGCGCGACATCCGCATCGCCCGCAACGACTTCCATGGCCATGGCATCGTCGGCGACGTGCACATGCACACCACCTACACCCAGAGCGTCGGCCTGGTGATCGAGTTCAACCGCTACGGACCGCTGCGCAGTGGTGCCTCGGGCAACTCGATCAAGGACCGCTCGGCCGGCACGGTGGTGCGCTACAACCGCATCGAGGACGGCGCCCATGCGATCGACCTGGTCGAGGCGGAGGACTTCCCGATCACCGCACAAGCCGAGCCGTCCTACCGCTACGCCCTCGTGCACGGCAACCTGATCAGCAAGCCGGCCGGCAATGGCAGCGTCATCCACTACGGCGGCGACCACTACGGCAGCACGGCCGGCGCGAACTGGGGCGAGTCGCTGTTCCGCCGGGGCACGCTCTACTTCTTCAACAACACCGTGCACGCCCAGGGCAGCGGCGATGCACGCATCTTCCAGCTGGCGACCACGCTGGAGACCGCCGAGGTCTGGAACAACGTGTTCCTGTTCGACGCCACGGTCACGAACCGCAACCTGCGCCAGACCACCGATCTCAACGGCAGCGCCTGGACGCCCGGCGGCATCGTCAACCTGGGCGTCAACTGGGCCTCGGCGGGCTGGCAGGACTCCGACATCTACCACCCGGTGCCGGGCCAGCTCAACGGCACGGCCCGGCTCATCAGTGGCAGCCACTCGCCGCTGGACCTGGCCACCTACCGGCCGCTGGCAGGCAGCGCCGCAGTCGATGCCGGCGTGGCCGGACCGGCCGCCGTCAGCGGCCACCCGACCGTTCACCAGATCGATGCCAACGGCATCGCCAGCGGCCGCAGCGTGAACGGCGCGGCGATCGACCTGGGCGCCCTGGAGCGCTGAACCTGCCGGCGCCCTGGCGCGCTGGCCCCGTCAGCCCAGCCCCTCGCCCGCCAGCGCCTCGCGCACCGTCGACAGCTGGCGGCGCGACACCGCCAGCCATTCGCCGTCCGGGTCGACGCTGACGGCCCAGCCTTCGCCGGACTCGGCCACATCGGCCATCGCGCCCGGTCGGCGCTGCAGCGCGCGCACCGCGCGCAAGGCCACGATGGCGTTGCGGTGGATGCGCACAAAACCCGCGCCCAGACGCGGTTCCAGCTCAGCGAGCGACTCGTCGAGCACCAGCGTGCGGGTGGCGGTGCGCACCGTCACGTACTTCAGCTCGGCCTTGAGGACCAGCACCTCGGACAAGGCCAGACGCTGGCGCGCGCCGCGGTCGGCGATCCACAGCATCGGCGTGTCGGGCGCGGGCAGGTCCAGCGCGGCCGGCTGGGTCGCCAGGGCCTGCGGGTGCGTGTCGCTCCAGCCGCGTGCGACACGGGCCAGTGCCTCCTGCAGGCGGGCGCGGCGCACCGGCTTGGTCAGGTAGTCAAGCGCCTGGACCTCGAAGGCCTGCAAGGCGTGTTCGACGTGGGCGGTGACAAAAACCACCGCTGGCGGGTTGGGCAGGTGGCGCAGCCGGGCGGCCAGCTGAAGGCCGTCCAGACCGGGCATGTGGATGTCCAGCAGCAGCAGGTCGCAACGCTGCGTGGCCAGCCATTCGAGCGTCGCCGACGCACTGCCGAGTTCGGCCACGACCTCGGCCGGCGGCGCGAGGCAATCGCCCAGCAAGGTGCGCAGGCGCAGCCGGGCGAGCGGCTCGTCGTCGACGATGAGCACCCGCAGCGGCGCACCGAGCCCGCTGGGTGTGTGCGAGGTTTGCCCGTCGTGATCGGCCATCGCGGCGTTCAGTCGGTGTGCAGCGGCACGGCGATGCGCACGCGATAGCGGTCGCTGGCGACGATGCCGGCCTCGAAGCGCATGGTCAGGTCGTGCAGCAGCATCAGGCGTTCGCGCACGTTGCGCAGCGCCATGCCCTGGCCCTTGCTGCGGCTGCCGGCCGAGGCCCGGGTGTCGGCCGCCGGCGGCAAGGTGTTGGTCACGCTGATCAGCGCCTGGCCCTTGTGCAGCTGCGTGCGCACATGCACCGTGCCGCCCTCGGCCGCCGGCTCGATGCCGTGCTTGACCGCGTTCTCCACCAGCGGCTGCAGCAGCAGCGAGGGCACCCGGGCCGCGTCGGTCGCCGCATCGAGCTGCCAGACCACCTGCAGACGCTTGCCAAAGCGCACCTGCTCGATGGCGAGGTAGCGCCGCGCCAGCTCGACCTCCTCGCCCAGCGTGGTCTGGTCGCCCGAGCCGACCAGCGCGGCGCGGAACAGCTCGGAGAGGTCCTCCAGCACATCCTCGGCCTTGGCAGGATCGACCCGCACCAGCGCGATCGCGCTGTTCAGCGCGTTGAACAGGAAGTGCGGCCGGATGCGCGACTGCAGCTCCGCCAGCCGCGCCACCGTGGTCGCAGGCAGGCGCAGGCGGGCCCGCAGCAGCAGACCCTGGAACAGCGTCGCGGCCAGCGCCGCCCCGGTCGCCAGCGGTGCCAGCAGGCCCAGGCCGGACGGCTGCAGCAGACCCAGCTGCACGATCAACGCCCACGGCAACAGGGCACAGACGGCCCCCAGGCCGCACATCGCCGCCCACTGGCCCATCGGCGCCAAGCGGTCCCAGCGCGAGCGTGCGGCGCAGACCAGCGCCAGCCACATCAGCGTGGCCGGCAACGCGATCGCCACGGCCAGTGCACTGCGCGCCAGCCAGTCGACCCAGCCGACCGCGACATGGGCCAAGCCCAGCAGCAGCACGCCATGCACCGCCAGCAGGGCCCGCAGCACGATGCCGGCCTGGCAGACGTCGAAGGCGGAAGGCGTCGCGGGCGCGGCCTTGCGCGACAACGCTCGATCATCGGCTCGTGCCGCCTGGCGAGACGACGGGCTACCCGGCGGGTCCAGTTGGCCATGACCGGTCGACAGCCCGGCCAGTCCGATGGGCGAGGTGGCATCGCCGCCTTGTGCCAGCAGGTCGTCCAGCCACGTGGTCGGCCCGACGTCGACGTCGTCGCGCGGCGCCGCCGAGGGGCGCGGCGCAGGCACACCGGCTGGTCGGGCACCGGGCGGATCGGGCAGGTCGGGCATCGGAAGGGGCTCCCTACAATCCCGGCATTCTCGTCAAAAGCACCCGCCACGCGCCATGAGCAAGCACCAACTCGACACCAAGTCCCAGGCCTGGTCGGCCCTGTTCTCCGAGCCGATGAGCGAGCTGGTCAAGCGCTACACCGCCAGCGTCTTCTTCGACAAGCGGCTCTGGCAGGCCGACATCGACGGCAGCCTCGCGCATGCCGACATGCTGGCCGCGCAAGGGATCATCGGTGCGCAGGACCTCGCCGACATCCAGCGCGGCATGGCGCAGATCCGCGCCGAGATCGAGGCCGGCAGCTTCGACTGGAAGCTCGAACTCGAGGACGTGCACCTCAACATCGAGGCCCGCCTGACCCAGCTGGTCGGTGACGCCGGCAAGCGCCTGCACACCGGCCGCAGCCGCAACGACCAGGTCGCCACCGACGTGCGCCTGTGGCTGCGCGGCGAGATCGACGCCATCGCCGTGCTGCTGGCCGACATGCAGCGTGCGCTGGTGCATGTGGCCAGCCAGAACGTCGAGGTCATCCTGCCCGGCTTCACCCACCTGCAGGTGGCTCAGCCGGTGAGCTTCGCGCATCACCTGCTGGCCTATGTCGAGATGTTCGCGCGCGATGCCGAACGCCTTGCTGACCTGCGTCGCCGCGTCAACCGCCTGCCGCTCGGATCGGCCGCGCTGGCCGGCACCAGCTACCCGCTGGACCGCGAACGTGTGGCCCGCACGCTGGGCTTCGAAGGCGTCTGCCAGAACAGCCTGGACGCCGTCAGCGACCGCGACTTCGCCATCGAGTTCAGCAGCTTCGCCACGCTGGTGATGGTGCACGTCTCGCGCCTGGCCGAAGAGATCGTCGTCTGGATGAGCCAGAACTTCGGCTTCATCAACCTGTCGGACCGCTACTGCACCGGCTCATCGATCATGCCGCAGAAGCGCAACCCCGATGTGGCAGAGCTGGCACGCGGCAAGAGCGGTCGCGTGGTCGGTCACCTGATGGGCCTGATCACCCTGATGAAGGGCCAGCCGCTGGCCTACAACAAGGACAACCAGGAAGACAAGGAACCGCTGTTCGACACCGTCGACACGGTCAAGGACACGCTGCGCATCATGGCCGAGATGATCGGCGGCGAGGTCGCCGCCGACGGCAGCCGCAGCGCCGGCCTGCAGGTCAAGCGCGAGGCCATGGAACGCGCCGCACTGCGCGGCTATGCCACCGCCACCGACCTGGCCGACTACCTCGTCAAGAAGGGCCTGCCCTTCCGCGATGCCCATGAGGTCGTGGCCCATGCCGTCAAGACCGCCATCGGCCTGGGCAAGGACCTGTCCGAGCTGCCGCTCGCCACGCTGCAGGGCTTCGACGCCCGCATCGAGGCCGACGTCGCCGAGGCCCTGACGCTGGCCGGCTCGCTCAACGCCCGCAACACGCTGGGCGGCACCGCCCCGGCGCAGGTCCGCCTGCAGATCGAACGCCACCAGGCCCGCCTGGCCTGAACGTCGTCGCGCCTCGCGACCCGATGACCGCCACCGCCGAGCGCCTCGCGGTCATCGGCCCCGACCCCGCCGCCTGCAAGCGCCTCGTCCAGGCCCTGATCGACGCGAAGGCCGATGAACACGGGGTTCTCGACGCCTCGCCACTGGCGCAAGCCGTGCTCGAGGGTCACGCGCCAGACTGGCCCGCTGACATGTTCCTCGTGCTGATCGGCCCTTCCGACGCCAGACCCGACCCCGCCACCACCCAGCTGCGCCTGGCCCTCTTCAGCGCCCGCGCCGCCCACGCGGTGGTGAGCGGCCCCTTGCCCCAACAACTCACCGCCGCACGCTCGGCCTGGCAGACCCGCCAAGCCGCCCAAGAGCGCGACCGCGACCCCACGACGCCACGCGGGCCGGTGTGGCGGCATGCGTGTGGGCGGTGTGGGGATGGGGGGTGTGAGGCGAGGGTTTTTGAGGGGGTGCGTCGCCCCAGCTGACGCCGGCGCGAGGACCACATGAATCCGCAGGTGCCAGCGCCGCCGTTGGTCGGTTCATCCCCGCCAGCGCGGGGAACACCTGGCCTTCCAGCGAGTCTCGATGTCTGCCTCCGGTTCATCCCTGCCGGCGCGGGGACCACGACATCGAGACCTATTGCATCGGCATCAAGGGCGGTTCATCCCCGCCAGCGCGGGGACCACCGGAAGCGCGCACGGCCCAGCAGATCTACAACGCGGTTCATCCCCGCCAGCGCGGGGACCACGCTGGCCGTCCAGCGGGCACGGTCCCTCAGGGCGGTTCATCCCCGCCAGCGCGGGGACCACCTGGTAGGCCTCGACGGCGTGGGTCAGGCGGGCGGTTCATCCCCGCCAGCGCGGGGACCACGCCGGGGGCAGCTTGTTGGCGGCGACGGCGGTCGGTTCATCCCCGCCAGCGCGGGGACCACGCACGCGTCGTCACTGGCGTAGCAGCCCGCCCGCGGTTCATCCCCGCCAGCGCGGGGACCACCCGGTTTATTTGTAGTCTTTTGGTGTCCACCCCGGTTCATCCCCGCCAGCGCGGGGACCACGTCGTGCTGGCCCTTGCCGGTCGTGTCGACAACGGTTCATCCCCGCCAGCGCGGGGACCACGCGACAAGTCGCGCGCGGCTGTCGTGCTGGCCCGGTTCATCCCCGCCAGCGCGGGGACCACACCCTGTCCAACCTGGAGAACATCAATGCTGACGGTTCATCCCCGCCAGCGCGGGGACCACTCAAATTCAATGGCCATCCCCTGTGCTGTTTTCGGTTCATCCCCGCCAGCGCGGGGACCACGACGTGTACCCCGTCGACGTTCTTGCTGATGTACGGTTCATCCCCGCCAGCGCGGGGACCACAGAGGATCGGGCGCTCGGTCATGCTGCACCGCCGGTTCATCCCCGCCAGCGCGGGGACCACTGGATGCCGTCGCGCTCGGCCTGGGCTTCGCACGGTTCATCCCCGCCAGCGCGGGGACCACGACACGCTGACCGACATCCAGCGCGCGGCCCGCGGTTCATCCCCGCCAGCGCGGGGACCACACGACGCGCCGCCGGCCCGGCGTGCTCAGGCCCGGTTCATCCCCGCCAGCGCGGGGACCACTCCATCAGCGCCAGACCGGTTTCGCTCAGGTACGGTTCATCCCCGCCAGCGCGGGGACCACGCGCAGGCTGCTGACGGCCAGCTCGATGAGGACGGTTCATCCCCGCCAGCGCGGGGACCACAGACGCAGCACGCGGGCCTGGCCCTGCAGCGTCGGTTCATCCCCGCCAGCGCGGGGACCACCTGCTGGCCCAGGGCTGCGCCGACGGCGATCAGGGTTCATCCCCGCCAGCGCGGGGACCACGACGCGGTCGCCCGCGTAGATCGTCGCGTCTCGCGGTTCATCCCCGCCAGCGCGGGGACCACCGGCCCCGGAGGACTGTGAACATGAACCGCATCGGTTCATCCCCGCCAGCGCGGGGACCACCCAGATTCGGACATCGCCGGCAGTGCGGGGCTCGGTTCATCCCCGCCAGCGCGGGGACCACTTCTTCGTGCGCGGCTGGAAGCAAGAGCACGCCGGTTCATCCCCGCCAGCGCGGGGACCACATGCACGTAAGTCGTTGATTTATATAGGCATACGGTTCATCCCCGCCAGCGCGGGGACCACTCGAGCTGTCCGGCCGGGTCGTAGACGAAGGTCGGTTCATCCCCGCCAGCGCGGGGACCACACGTAGGTGTTGGCATTCGCGCCCGCATAGCGCGGTTCATCCCCGCCAGCGCGGGGACCACGACTCGGAATGGTCCGCCGGCCTGGTCGATGACGGTTCATCCCCGCCAGCGCGGGGACCACCGCGTGACGGTCACGCGCGGCGGCGGCGGGGTCGGTTCATCCCCGCCAGCGCGGGGACCACACCTTCCTAGGCAACTGCACCCGCGTCCGATGCGGTTCATCCCCGCCAGCGCGGGGACCACTCATCGGCTGTTGGCTGCCGGGCCGATGCGGACGGTTCATCCCCGCCAGCACGGGGACCACGCTGTCGCTGTCGCTGTCAACGTGCCCGAAGACGGTTCATCCCCGCCAGCGCGGGGACCACATGCCCTTCATCTTGTCGATAGCGGACTGGACCGGTTCATCCCCGCCAGCGCGGGGACCACAGCGGCCACAAGATCGCCCACAGCGGCCACGGCCGGTTCATCCCCGCCAGCGCGGGGACCACAACTGGCGCGGCGTTTTGCTTTCCGGGGCCGACGGTTCATCCCCGCCAGCGCGGGGACCACGTGCTGACCTTGCCGCCGTACTGAGGCCCCAGCGGTTCATCCCCGCCAGCGCGGGGACCACTGCGCCGTACATGACCAGCGATTCCCACCAGGCGGTTCATCCCCGCCAGCGCGGGGACCACGCGCGTTCATGTCGGTCTTTCGGGTGATGTGACGGTTCATCCCCGCCAGCGCGGGGACCACCGCCTTGACCAGGGCCAGCATCGCCAGCGCCTCGGTTCATCCCCGCCAGCGCGGGGACCACGGTGCCGGGAATGGTCTTTACGAGTAATTCACCGGTTCATCCCCGCCAGCGCGGGGACCACAACGCCCCAGCCTTGCCGGCCAGCTCGTCAAACGGTTCATCCCCGCCAGCGCGGGGACCACTGAAGCCGATCGCCGCACCGCGATCATGGCCGCGGTTCATCCCCGCCAGCGCGGGGACCACTCCCCGCGCCGCCGGACGTGAGCGAGCTGGCCACGGTTCATCCCCGCCAGCGCGGGGACCACAAAAATGCATCCCGGGAGATGAAAACAAAATTCGGTTCATCCCCGCCAGCGCGGGGACCACGGGCCGTGATCCGGACAAGCTGATCGTGCACATCGGTTCATCCCCGCCAGCGCGGGGACCACAACTGCCCTGACGCCGTGATGCTGTCCGCAATCGGTTCATCCCCGCCAGCGCGGGGACCACGCGTGGCCGCCGCTGCTGCGATCACGGGCGTGTCGGTTCATCCCCGCCAGCGCGGGGACCACATCTTCTCGGTCAGCACGGCATAGCGCGCGGCCGGTTCATCCCCGCCAGCGCGGGGACCACACCTACAAGGGCCTGCTGGATCTGGCGGGGGCCGGTTCATCCCCGCCAGCGCGGGGACCACACCATTTCTAAGTTGTTGTCAGGCAATGATTATTTGAGGTCGGGATGTTCTACCAACCTGACAGCACATCCTTCTTGCGACTTTCTAAAGAGCGCCGCCGGGCACTTCCGGCAGGAAGCTCACCAGTTGCACGCCGTCGAAATCGACCGGCATGCGGCGGTTGGTGCCGAGCGTCTTGAACTCGAAGCCGGCCTCCGCCGTGCTGCGCCAAACCATCACGGCATTGCCGTCCTCCAGGCCTTCTTCGACTTGCGCCCAGATGTGTTCGCGGACGCGCCGCGAATAGGTGCCGACGTAGACGCCAGCACGCACTTCCAGAAGCCACACGGCAAGCCGGCCGCGCAAGCGTGGCGGGGCGTTCTCAAGAACGATGACCAGCATCGCCGATGTTGTCCGCGTTCGGGATCGACGGGCCGACGGCGTCTGTCGGTGCCTGAGGGCGTTCGATCTCGCCCGCAGCCAGGATGTCCTCGATGGCCGGGATGATGCGATCGAGCAGTCTTGTTTGCCGGAAGACATCGCGGCAGCCAAGACGCACCGCGCGTTCGACTTGGCCAGCGGGGTTGCTGCCAGCGACCTTGAAGGCGACGGGCACCACCGTCTCGAACTTGTAGACGTCGGCGATGTCGTACACGAAGGACAGTGGCTTACCGGTGTGGATGAAGCCCACCGCAGGCGCATAGCCCGCTGCCAGCACGGCCGCCTCGGTCACGCCATACAGGCAGGCGGTCGCGGCACTCAGGCAGCGGTTGGGGACGTCCGATGCGTCCCAGGCCTCGGCGTCGTAATCCCGGCCGGTCCACCTCACGCCGAACTGCCGGGCCAGGATCTGGTACGTGCGCCGCACACGAGCGCCCTCGATGCCGCGCAGTTGCTCCACGCTGCGCCGCGCGGGAGGTTCCTCGCCGAAGCGCAGCGCGTACATCTTGCGCACCACCTTCAATCGCAGCGTGTCGTCCAAGGCCAGGCGGGCCTGGTAAAGCAGCCGGTCAGAACGGGCGCCGCCGGGTTGTCCGGCGGAATACAACCTCACCCCGGCCTCGCCTACCCAGACCAGCAAGGTGCCCACCCGCGCAGCCAGGGCCACGGCGCGATGCGAGACCCGCGTACCGGGTTCCAGCATGATGCAAGCCACGCCGCCGACGGGGATATGGGTGCGGATGCCACCGGCATCGACCACCACGAAAGCCCCGTCCAGCACGTCGATCTCGCCCTTCTCGACGAAGACGACCGAGATGCGCTCCTTGATCGGGATGGGCTTGAGCGGCAACAGCGGGGCGGCCACGATGACGTGCGCAGCGACCGGGTCAGCCAGACACGGGCGCCAGCGACAGCAGACCCAGACCGAGCGACTTGGCGTGTCCAAGACCTTGCAACAGCGCCAGCCGCAAGGCCTCGACCTCCGCATCACCGGCGCCGGCCTGCATCACGCCATCGAAGGTCACGCTTTGCACCACGATGCGTTGCTGTCCCTTGTGGCGCGCATTCACGCGCTCGCTCGCGCCGCGAACCGCCGCGACCACCTCGAAGCCATGACGCTGCCCCTGTCGGCCCAACCAGTCGAGTTGCGCCTCTTCCTGGACCAGACCGTGGCGCTTGCCGTCTCGGGTGAGGGTGGGGTTGGCCTGCAAGCGGAAGCGATATCGCCGCCCAGGCCGCACCAGCGTGGTCAGGTCGACCCGCTTGTCGGCCTCGATCGACTGAAGGTAGTCAGGCCAGGTCTCCTCCAGCGCACGCCAGCGACCCGCATGAGCGGCCTGGACCAGCACCGTGCCATCCGGCCAGCCATCCGCACTGCGTTCTTGGCGCCACAGGAATCGCAGGGGCGGGTGCTCGGCGTCCGGGGCATAGACCCGCGCCAGGGTGCGATGCATCTGGTAAGCATCGGCCAGGTCGCGACGTGCGTTCGGGTCAGCGGGGTTCAAGCGCAGCCGGCTCAGGTACATGGTCGAGGACTCCAGGGAGAACAAAGCGCGGCCCGAAGCGACGCGCTGCATAGGGGGCGACAGGCTGGTCGTGTCGCAGGGCACCGCTGTCCGGGTGCTCCAGCATCAGGCGCACTGGCTGCCCCCGATGCTCGAAACGGGGCGGAGCGATGCGCGGATGGCTGGCCAGCGTGGTGACCAGGTCGCCGGCCTGAAGGTCATCCGGAAGCCAGACTGGCAAGCCCGGCACCATGGCCTTGCGCCCTAGGGCCAAGGGCCAGCGTGGCGCGCGGAGCGCGGCAGACACTTGTCGCAGCAGGCCCGAGTCGTCGCCCTGCAGCCCGACCAGGAAGGCAGCATCGGCCAGGTAGTAGCGTGGGCTCACCACCGTGCGGCCGAGGTCCGCTTTGCCGGTGGCGGCGATCAGAACACCGGCGGCAGTCTGGTAGTCGCGCATCAGCAGACCTTCGCGGTCGACGCGCACGCCCATCTTCAGCGCTGCCAGGTCGTGGACCGATTCGGCCCGGTCGCGACCCAGTGCGGCACAGACGAGTCCCAGCACGCCGGACTTGGAGGGCTCAAGCTGGGTGTCGCGTTCATCAAAACGGCTGGTGGTGCCCCAGGCCTGCAGGGGGCCAACCAGCCGCAGCAGCAGCGTGGTGGTGACCTCCGGCATCTCAGACTCCCCGGCGCGCCGCCACTTCGGCCTGGACCCAGTCACTGAGTTGGCTCAGCCGCGCCACGGCCTGCCCCTGGTCCTGCGGCCAGGCTCCGGTGAGGTCGAGCACGGCCCACTGGTCCCGCGCATCGCCATAGACGGCGCCAAGCTGGCGTTCGTGGTGCGCCAACGCCGCCACCGACTGGGCGGTGAGCGGCTGGTCATGGCGCGGTGTCACCGGCTTCTCGAAGGCGTTCGCGAGGTTGAGCGGACTCGCATGACGCAGCACAACGCCGATGAAGCTCGGCGGGTTGTGGGCCGCGAAAGTGTTCTGCTTGCCGGTCGGGATCGCACGCGCGAAGGCCTCGGTAAAGGCTGCCAGTCCTGCCTGCGCCAGTTCCTGGTCGCCCTGAAGATTGGCCAGCAACTTGCCGGTGTCCAGTGCCGCGTACCGGTAGAAAGTGGCCGAATTGAACTCGACCTGGCCGATCATGCCGGCGCCGGATTCGTCGGCGTCACCCTTGTCGTCCACGGCAGTGAAATAGTCGAACTCGCGTTCGACGCGGTGGGTGCTGATGGCGTGTGCGACTTGGCAAGCGGCGTCCTGATTCGCCTCCGGCATGTCGGCCAGCATGCGGCCGAACAGGGCGACATCGACCGCCTTGCCGCCGTCGAGCAGCTTCTTGGCCTTCTTCACTACCTCGTCCGGCGCTGCGGCCTTGGCCTCCTTCTTCGTCTTCTTCTTGTCGTCGGTGATCGCCGGCGGAGCCAGGTCATCCCAGTGGCTGTCGACCAATGCGCCAAAGGCATCGATCTCGCCTTGTCCGAGGAACAGCAGGTATTGCGTGCGGTCCTTGTCATCGAGCTGCAGACCCGCAGCAGCCAGGGCGATCTTGATGCGCGGTGCGGCATCGCTGCGGCCCTTGGACGCGAGGTCCGCTACCAGCAAGTCCAACAACTTCTTGGTCCGCACGCCGCGCGCCTGCGGCGCCACCAAGTTCTGCTGCGCTGCTTGAAGCCGCACCGCGCGCTTGAAGCACTGGCTACTCACCCGGGCGCGTCGGTAGCCGCCAAAGACAGCGTCCTTGGGCGCGCCGGTGTCGTCGCGGTTCAGGTTGGAAGGGGCGAAGTTCTGGATCAGGTGGTATTCGACGAACAGGCTCATGGTGTCCTCCTTGAATGTGATGGATCGATCAAGCGGCATCGGAACGGTCGACCGCATCAGGCGCCTCGTCCGGGGTCGTTCGATAGAAGTCGCGTGCCCAGCGCTGACGCAAGCGGTCGCGGGATTCGAGGGCCCAGGGCCTGAGCCAGAAGATGAGGTCGTTGAGCAGCGCGACATAGTCCAGGGAGCGGCCGTCCGCAGACAGCAGGGACACGACTTGGCGCAGCAACTCCGGCAAGCCATCGGCATCGCTGGACAGCAAGGCGATGAATCGCTTCTCGATGCTTGGACTGTCGCGGTGCTGCATCAGGAGGCCGAAGCTCCTCGCCAGCGTGGTGCCAGCCTGATGTCGGGGGTGGCTGGCGTACAAGCCGGCGACCAGATACAGCGCCTGCCGCAAGGCGTCCCGCTCGTGCCCGTCCGGCACAAAGCGCTCGACATGGGGATACGACGCCGGATGGGTGCCCGGCGCGAACGTCAGGCTGCGCCGCAGCACGGCCAACGCACCGCGGTCGCGTTCGGCGAGGTGGCCCAGGTGAGCAACGAAACGCTCGGCAAGGTCGCTCATGGCGTCGACTCCTCGATGGATGGGGTGGCGGGTTCGGCTGCCAGGTCACGCAAGGGCTTGAGCAGTTGCTGGTAGCGGTGATGCAACTGGGCCTGGGCCCTCAGCGCGGCGGTCGACGTTCCGAGCTGGGCCAGCGAGGTCTGCCAGGCGTTCTGGCAGGCACGCAACAGGACGCGGTTCCATTCGGCGCTGGCTTCGTCGATCTCGCTGCGGCCGACCCGAACCAGCCATTGCGGCAAGGCTCGTTCCGCGACCGTGAAGTAGGCGTTGGTCACAGGCCCCCGGCTCACCATGTCGCGGGCGCGCTCGTAGGTTTCCTTGCTGGCCGGATCAGGCAGGGTGCGCGCCAGCATCTGTGCGACGACTTGACGGAGTTCCTTGTAAGTCGACTCGGCAAGCGTCAATGCCTCACGAACGAGTTGGGCCATGTCTGCACGGCTCAAGGCAGCGACCGGCAAGCGGAAGTGTTCGCAGCGCCAACGCACGAGCTTGGCCTGGTCGGATGTGAGCCCGGCCAACAGGACCGGCACATCGCAGTCGTCGACATCCAGGGCCATGAGGAGGTTGACTGCCCACGAGAGGACGGCCGCGGGTTGCGCCGCCGTTCCGGTCGCGTCGGGCAGAAGGGCACCCAGGTCTCGCCAAGCGGCCTTGCCCTCCGCAAAGTTCAAACGCACGAGGTGGGTCGAACCTGCGCGGTAAGAGCTCATGGGGTCTGGCGCGGCATCGTCTTCCATCAAGGCGACACCAGCACCGAAGCGAACCCAGCGCAGTGGCTGGACGCCGGCTTCATCGGCGGCGACCAGAAGCACAGCGCGCGAGAGGCGGGAGTAGCGGTCGCAGGGGCCAGTGGCCGGAAGAGGATCAACCGTCAATGCAGCGATGTCTGGCGGCGTGCGCTCCCAGCTCGGCAGGTCTCGGACCGATGAAGCGCTGTGTGGATGAAGACCCATCAGCAGGGTCTCGTGCAGAGTCCGACCCTGAGGCAATACGGCGGCTGTGTTGACCAGCGGACCCGCCTTGTCGGCGCTGCGAAACACCTTCACCAGGCCACCGGGCGTGAACTGCAAGAAGCCCAGCAACTGGCGTAGCAAAACCAATGGGTCGATGTGCGCGGGCTGACCATCCAGGGCGTGATCGAACACGACCGGTGCATTGCCATTGGCGCTGGCAAGCGCGACCTGGGTCCAGGGCTTGAGCTTGTCGCGGGTCTCTTCCGCCTGCGCCAGCGCCGCAACCTGCATGAACGGGTGCGTTGGATGGAAGAGCCAGAAGCGGTCTCGCCAGGTTTCCAGGTACGCGTGGATCAGTGCAACCGGAAGGCCTTCACGCCACCACCGAGCCCGGTCTGCGTCCGTCCAATGGCCAGGGTTCAGGCACAAGGCGCGATGGACGATGGCCAGCAGCAAGCGGTGCAAGGCGATCAGGTTGGGCGGTGAGGTCTCCGCCAGTCCTTCGATGTCGTGGGCTCGACTGAAGAACTCCAGCAAGCCGACATCAATGACATGTCCGCCGCGCAATCGAACTGGAATCCAGGCGACATCCAGCAGATTCAAGGCCGGTTCAGAGTCTGCCGTTGACATGCAGAGATCTCCCTGTTTTGAATGAATCTCGATCTTTTCCTTCGAATCAAATGAAGTCTATTCGATGACTGGCTCATTGAATGAGCCATTAACCGAAGCGAATGATCGCCTTCACCCTGAGGTGTAGACGATGCCAATCCTTTCATCCAGCCGAACACACAAGGAGCCGTGGCGCCAACAGCCCTCGGTCAAGGGCAGGACACGAAGATCACTCAACCAAGGATGAGCACGCCAGCCTGCCGGAATCTCACTGCCTTGCAATGCCTTGACAACGGCCTTCCGGCTGAGCTTGACTTGGCGGGTCAACAGCCGCCGTGACAGCTCCGCTCCGGGCTTCAAGGTCGGATCGAACGAAGGTTCGTCGGGGAACAGCCGCCACAGGCCACCATCCACATGCACGGGGATCAGGGTCAAACTCTCCGCGCCGAAGCGGGTTCGGTTGTCTTCGCCCAGGCCTTCGCCAGCCTCACGGCCGTGGGGCTTGCCCACGTAGGCGTTCTGGGGCTCGGCATGGGCATCGATCGCCGCATTGGCGGCAAACTGACTCATCTGCTGCACTTGAGCCAGATGCTCACCCAGGGCCTCGCCCTCGATGTAGGCCCGCGAGGTTCCGTCGATGTCGGCCGGCAGGTCCGTCTCGTCGTCGTACACCAGTTGCACCAGTCGGTCGATGTCTTGAGGCAGGGTCCACTGTTGTTCGCGTGAAGCGAACGCCCAGGTGCGACCAAGAAGGTAAGGGTCATAGACCGACGCCCACCCGGTCTGCTTCAGCTCGGGAAGGGCACCGCGCGTGAGCCCGGCCACCACCAGCCGAGGTCGTTGGTGCGCACTTGGACGCACCCGCTCGTGACGATGCAGTCGACCGGCACGCTGCAGCAGCAGGTCGACGGGCGCGAGGTCGGAGATCAACAGGTCGAAATCAATGTCCAGGCTCTGTTCGGCCACTTGAGTGGCGATGAGGAGCGCCCGCTTCGGGCGTTCGCCCGTCTTGCCAAAGAGGCGCATCACCTCGCGTTCATGCTGGCCGCGTTCCTCAGCCGGAAAACGAGCGTGAAACAGCAGCACAGGCACGCCTGAGATGACCTGCGGGCGCAGGGTTGTGTAGAGCTGCTGAGCACGATCGACAGTGTTGACGATGACGGCGATGCAGCCATCGCCCGCCAGCTCCACCAGCACCCGTTCGACGATGCTGTCCATGCTTTCATCGATGCCACACAGGTCAATGGGTGCCAACGCGCGCGAAACGCAATGGCGGCCATCGACTCGGCCATCGCTGGCCATGACCACACGGGGATAGGGCAAGGCCGGCAAGGCATGCTCGTCGACATCCCAGGCCGACAGCAGCGCCCGGCGCCGGCTGGCCGGCAGGGTCGCGCTCATGAGGATGACAGAACAGCCGAGCGCCTTGAGCCAGCGCAGCAGGGCTTCGATCAAGCCCCCGGTGTAGCTGTCGTAGGCGTGCACCTCGTCGAGCACGACCACCCGGTTCGTGAGGCCCCAAAGGCGCACGAAGTGGTGCTTGACGTTGAGCGTCGCGTAGAGCGCCTGGTCAATGGTGCCCACACCGTAGGGCGATATCAGCGCACGCCGCTTCTGCGAGAACCACTCCGAACACTGCACCGCCTCGTGGCGACCGAGCGCGCCATGGTCCTGGCGCAGTTCGACCACCTGGTCGCTCAAGGCTGCACCTCCGTGTGCCAGCTGAAGGTCCAGCGGCATGCCGTCCTGGAAGGCATGCAGAAAGCGCAGGGCGCGCTGGAACATCGCGTTGCCGGTGGCCTGTGTCGGCAGGCCGATGTAGAGCCCCCGATGACCGAGCTGGGCCTGCAGGCGCAGGTGGGCCAGGAAGGCGAGCTCAGTCTTGCCTTCCCCCATGGGTGCTTCCACGATGAGCAAGGCCGGTGCCGCGCAGAACTTCAGCAACTCGTCTGCGGCCTGCTGGAGTGGGCGAGGCTGGATACCGGCAAGACCGGTCATGCGGGCGATCAGGTCCGCGACGTCGGCGTGGGTCTCGGTCAGCAAGGGGCGCTGGCGGGGCCAGCCTATCTGGTCCAGCGCCTGATCGGCCAACTGGAGCGCGCACGCGTGGTGGCCCTCGCAGGTTTCGTGGCGCAGCCGATGTGGGAACCAGACGGTGTTGGAACCGATCCAGTCCGCCACGCTGGTCAGGCCAGCCAGCCAATTGAGGGAACTCAGGTCGAGATCGGCGGCCACGTCCGCGACCTCCGGCAGGAGCGTCTGGTCGTAGGTCTCGATGAGGACCCGACGAGCCTCGATCCAGGCCTGTGGCTCGCCCAGGATCTTGGCGTTCTTCACCACCCTTGGCTCGAAATGGAAGCCGTGATGCGCAGCCACGGCCCCGGCCAGCTGCCGGTTCATGCGCGCAGACAACAGCACAGCGCTGCTCAGGTCATGCCGGTCGGCACTCAAAAGACGGCTCGGGAACGACAAGCCCGAGGCCTCGTCGGCCAGCTTGCCTTGCGGCCACTTAGCCTGAAAGCCGACCGTCGCTTTGCCGAGGTCATGCTGGCCCATCAGCCAGGCCAGCCATCGGATCAGCCCGTCCTCCGATCGTCCGAAGGCGCGCGCGGCCCACGCCAGCGTGCTCGCGGGTTCACGTCGAAGAATCTGTTCCGCGACAGCCGCTATGTCCAGGATGTGTGGCAGCAGTCCGTATCCGCCTTCGTCACCGCTCTTGGCCCAAATGTGCTGGACAGCATCAGGCAGTTCATCGAAGCAATGAACACGAGGGCCACGGATGTCGATCGGCATGGGCGAACTCCGGTTGATCTCTTGATATCGCGCGGGGTCATCGCCGAGAAGATCCGTCGATGGCGAGTGCGACAGCACATCGTATCCACGCAAGCCATGAACGATGGCTCACTCGCCCCGCATGGCGAGCCTCGCAAGGGGATAGGCCGCAGCAGCAGCTCATCGCCGACAGCGACGCGCGCGACGCGGGCCATGTTGCACCTGGACCAGTCGGTGCGTTTCGTGAAGTTCCGCAATGGCCAGATCCGGCTGGGCAAGATGATCGCCTTCCGTGACACCCAGGCCCCCGTGCCGGAGCAAGGCACGATGACCGCCAGGGGCGGGATCAGCAGCACACCGTACGTGAAGACCGACGGTGTGGATCCGAACCACGCAATGCAAAGCAGCATCTGCGCCAGACATGCGATCCAGATCTGGGCCAGGGCAAGAGTCAGACGCATGGGGATGAACCATTCATGAGTGTGGCCAGTGACATGGCATGGAGGCCTTCGGTCTGTGGCAAGGGCGCAGTCGTCCAGTCACTGGGAACTGTCGATCGATCATGGGATGCAATGGCCAATGGTGTGCGCGAGGCAAGCCATCGCGCAACGGCCATTTCGTGGTTGACCGATGCGAGCAGAGATGACGTTGAAGTTGACATCAGGTCGGGCCCAGGCGAATCGGCGCTGCTTCGCTGAGGCCGTCGAGGTCCTTGAAGAATCCCCCGCAGCTCAATGGGTCGACGCAGCATCCATGCCGATGGCATGAATCTGACTTCAATCCGCTCTGCGAGGGACGCACTCAGTTTGCGTGCGGCGCATGGTTGCCGTCAATCGAACTCGGACGGATCACATCGATGTCATTCAAAGACCCGATCCTTGTGAAGAAAGCGAACGCCCCATGCATGCAACCGCGAGACCACCCATGAACACCCTCTTCGAATTGCTCGCCTGGATCACCGTTGTCGGTTAGGCGTACATCATCTGGGTGGTGCTGGGCCGCTTGGCAGATCGAATCGGCACAACGCGGTTCCGGCTGGTGGGTATGGTCCTGTTGATCGGGATCATCGTGGGCGCGCCGAACGACCGCAGTGAACGCGATTGATCAACCGCGAGGGAATCGCTCCGCCTCCTGCACGTCAATCCGTTCGCCGGATGCCTGCGCACGGTGCGCGCCGCAGGCACGAACGGCCGCGAAGTCTTCTGACGCGCCCTGCAGGCGAATACGCCATCACGTGCCCTCTGCCTCATGCCCGCAGACAAGCGTCGGGAGGTGCGCTACGCCTCATACTCTAAGCGACACACGGCCGCCCGTAGCTGGTGCATTTCCAGTCCACCGACGACGCGAAGTCTATGCATGCACGGAGCGAGCCGGGATTCGTGCAATCCCGATGCATTCGATGGAAAGAACAGGCTCACGCGATGAGCCACCACGAATCAACGGTTCGGGACCCTTCTGAGGCTAGCCAAACTCGCCTGTCACTGGACGCATCAGACCTTGATCGACACGGGCACGGACGCCCGCGCCGCCATTCAGCACATCCCCCACCCGTCCAATCGCCACGATGAACATGGCGAGCAGCAAGGACTGGTGCGCGACATAGAACAAGGCAAGCCAAGACAGGGCGTCGTGCGTCATGTGGCTAGTCGGTCTGGCCGATCAGGAAGGCGATCGCGAAGATCGCGAGTATCAATAGGAAGTCGAGGAGGCGAAGGTCAACATTGCGTCGAACACGTTCTTGCCCGACGCACGGGGTTTCAGGTGGCCGCTGAACGGGCATCCACCGGCCATCGATCCGGTTATGGCGCCAGCGGTCGACACCGTCAGGCTCAACGCTTACGCAGGCGCGCCGGCGTTGTTGTAGCTGTCGAGCGTGCACGCGCCGGCCACGTCGGACAACTTGGCGGCCTGGTGATAGTCCTGCAGGCCCGTCGGCAGTTCGCCCACGCTCAGGGTCGTGTCGTCACAGTGGCCGGTCCACGTCCAACGGCTGGTGTCGTACGTGGCGGTCAGCGATTGCGCAGCGGGCATCAAGGTGCCGTAGTCGATCAGGTCGGTGGCCGTGTAGGTGCCGTCCTTGTGCGTGCCCTTGGCATGAAGAAAGCCCAGCAGCGCGAAGCCGTCGGTGTCACTGCTGCCATAGAGGGCCTACAACTGCCCGTCTTCGAGCAAGAGCATTCGGGGATCGTTGTTGTGGCATGGCAGGTCTCCAGAGTCAGGTGGATGAGGACGTGGCACGAATTCTTCGGTGCCATCGGCCTCATGTCTCTGATCCGGATGGACTACCCGCCCCGCAACTGCCGGCCATCATCATCACCGGCAACACCGCGCCAGACCGCCTGCGCGAGGCGCGCCGCGTGCACGCCCACCTGCTGCACAAGCCGCTGGCGCCAGAAACCCTGATTGCGGCCATCGCGGAGTTGTCGGCGGGCTGGGTCGGGGCTTGCGCGGAGTGGCTGGCCCACCCACCCCCGCCACAATCCCCCCATGGATCACAGCTTCACCTCCGCCCTCGTCCTGCTGCTGCTGGTGCTCGACCCGCTGGGCAGCATTCCGATCTTCATTTCGGTGTTGCGCGGCGTGGCGCCGGAGCGGCGCACGCGGGTCGCTTTGCGCGAGACCTGCATCGCCTTCTCGGTGCTGGCGCTGTTCATGGTCGGGGGCCAGCACTTCCTGACGCTGATGCGGCTGTCCGAACGTTCGCTGGAGGTGGCTGGCGGGGTGATCCTGATCATCATTGCCATCCGCATGATCTTCAAAGGCGGCTCGGAGATCTACGGCAACGACGACTCCGGGCGCGAGCCCTTCATCTTTCCGCTGGCGGTGCCCTTGCTGGCAGGGCCTTCGGCGATGGCGACGGTGCTGCTGCTGGCGTCGCGCCAGCCCGAGCGGCTGATGGACTGGGCCGGCGCGCTGACCGCCGCCATGCTGATCTGCGCGACGGTGCTGCTGCTGGCCGAGAAGATCCGCGTCTGGCTGGGTGCCTCGATGGTGTCGGCGATCGAGAAGCTGATGGGTCTGGTGCTGACCGCCGTCGCGGTCGAGATGATCCTGGCCGGCTTGAAGCGTTATTTCCTGCAGCCGCTGTGATCACAGCCCGTCGGGCGATTCGAGGTAGGCCAGCTCGGCCTCGCTGAATCCGGCGCGAAGGCGCGCCTCGCGGTTGAGCGGCGGGCGCAGCGGCGGGGCCTGGTGGCGTGCCACCAGCTGCGGGTAGAGCGCCAGCGGGTCGAAGCCTTCCCGTGCGCAGGCCCAGCGGTACCAGCGGTTGCCGATGGCGACGTGGCCGACCTCGTCGCGCAGGATGACGTCGAGGATCTCGACCGCACGCAGGTCGCCGGCGCGGCGCAGCTTGGCCTGGATCGGCGGGGTGGCGTCCAGCCCGCGGGCCTCCAGCGTGCGCGGCACCAGGGCCATGCGGGCGATGAAGTCCTCGCGGGTGCGCCAGGTCATCAGCCACAGGCCGTCGTGGCCGGGGAAATCGCCGTAGGCATGGCCCATCGAGGCCAGGTGATCGGCCAGCAGCGTGTGGTGCTCGGCCTCTTCGGCGGCCACGCGCAGCCAGTCGCGGTAGTAGTCCGGCGGCAGGCCCGGGAAGCGCCAGACGGCGTCGAGCGCGAGGTTGATCGCGTTGAACTCGATGTGCGCGATGGCATGCAACAGGGCGGCGCGGCCCTCGGGCGTGAAGGGCGAGCGGGCCGGCACGTCTTTCGGGGCGACGAGGATGGGGCGGGCCGGGCGGCCGGGCACGCCGGCGGGCTCGGGCAGCACGGCGTTGACGTCCAGCGCCAGCGCATCCACGTCGGCCCACAGCGCGCGCACGGCGCGCACCTTGGTGGCAGGGTCGGGCATCACCAAGGCCTGCAGGGCCAGCTGTCTCAGCGTCATCCCTACAATTTTGCCTTTTGGCCGGTCGCCCAGCGGGCCGTCACACAGGACCCACACATGCCCCTCTACCAGCTTGGCGACGTCGCCCCGCAGATCGCCCCGGACGCCTGGGTCGCACCGAACGCCACCGTGATCGGGCGGGTCGAGATGGCCGAGGGCAGCAGCGTCTGGTTCGGCGCCGTGGTGCGCGGTGACAACGAGCCGATCCGCATCGGTCGCCACAGCAACATCCAGGACAACAGCGTGCTGCACACCGACGAGGGCAAGCCGCTGACCATCGGCGAGCGCGTGACGGTCGGCCATCAGGTCATGCTGCATGGGTGCACCATCGGCGACGGCAGCCTGATCGGCATCGGTGCGGTGGTGCTCAACGGCGCGGTGATCGGCCGCGACTGCATCGTCGGCGCTGGCGCGCTGGTGACGGAGGGCAAGACCTTCCCGGACGGCAGCCTGATCGTCGGCAGCCCTGCCAAGGTGGTGCGCGAGCTGACCCCCGAACAACGCGCCGGCCTGGCGCGCAGCGCAGCCGGCTACGTCGGCAACGCGCAGCGCTACGCGACCCAACTCCGAAAGGTGGACTGACCCATGGCACGAGCGAAACAACCGGGCCTGGCGATGCTGCCGGCCGATCCGATCGACGGCGGCGAGCTGCACAAGTTCCTGTTCGAGGGCCTGCCGGTGCGCGGCATCCTGGTGCGCCTGACCGGCGCCTGGACCGAGATGCTGGCGCGCCGCGAGGCGGCCGGCGGCTACCCCGAACCGGTGCGCCGCCTGCTCGGCGAGATGAGCGCGGCGGCCACTCTGATGCAGGCCAACATCAAGTTCAACGGTGCCCTGATCCTGCAGATGCAGGGCGACGGCCCGGTGCGCATGGCGGTCGCCGAGGTCCAGCCCGAGCTGGCCCTGCGCGCCACCGCGACGGTGGTCGGCGAGGTGCCCACGGAGGTGGAAAGCAGCGGGATCGCCGAGCTGCTCAACGTGCACGGCCAGGGCCGCTGCGCGATCACGCTGGACCCGACCGACCGCAAGCCCGGCCAGACGCCCTATCAAGGCGTGGTGCCGCTGCACGGTGACCAGCGCGAGCCGCTGCACGCGCTGTCGGAGGTGCTGGAGCACTACATGCTGCAGTCCGAGCAGCTCGACACGCGCCTGGTGCTGGCGGCCGACGACCGCGTCGCCGCCGGCCTGCTGATCCAGCGCCTGCCGGTGCAGGGCGAGAAGAACCTCGAAGGCGGCACCGCCAGCGGCGGTCGCAGCAACGAGGACGAGATCGGCCTGAACGAGCACTACCAGCGCATCGCCATGCTGGCGGCCACGCTCAAGCGCGAGGAGCTGCTGACGCTGAACGTCGACACCCTCCTGCGCCGGCTGTTCTGGGAGGAGGACCTGCGCCGCTTCGAGCCGCAACACCCCCGCTTTGCCTGCACCTGTTCGCGCGAACGGGTCGCACGCATGCTCAACAGCCTGGGCCGCGACGAGGTCGACAGCGTGCTGGCCGAACGCGGCCACGTCGAGGTCGGCTGCGAGTTCTGCGGCATCCAGTACCTGTTCGACCCGATCGACGCCGCCGCGCTGTTCAGCCCGGTGGTGTCGCAGGCCGGGGGTTCGGGCACGGTGCAGTGACCGGGTCGAGCCGGACCTGGATCAGGCTCCGGCTCAGCGCCCGGTTCAGGCCTTGGTGACGGTGAACCAGCGCATCATGTCGTGCTCTTCGTGCGACAGGATGTGGCAGTGGTACACGTACTTGCCGGGCCGGTTGAAGGTCACCAGCACGCGGGTGACGACGCCAGGCGGGCATTCGACGGTGTCCTTCCAGCCCGTCTCGTAGGGGAAGGGCGCGGTCACCGCACGGGCCAGCACCGGCTGCGGCGCAGCCGGGTCGGTGATGGTGACGCCGGTCCAGTTGTTGATCATCGGCTTGGGCGTCAACGTGCAGGTGAAGGTCTGGCGGTTGAGCACCCGGAAGCGCACCAGGTGCAGGTGCACCGGGTGGGAGTCGACCGATGCGTTCCAGAACTCCCAGACCTCGGTGACGCTGGTCTGCCCGGCGGGGATCACGACGTTCTCGGTGGACGGCTCATGGAAGCCCAGCGTGCCCGCCGCGACGGTGCCCAGCAGCGGCATGATGCGGCCGAACTCGTCGCTGCCCTCGCCCAGCAGGACGCGGCGCACCGGCGCACCCGCCGGCACGCGCAGGGCCGGCAGACGCGGTGCGGACGAGGGCGTGCCGGCCGGCTTGCCCAGGGGCACCCAGCCGCGCAGCACGGTCTTGTCCTCGATGGGCGCGAGCTTGGGGTAAGCGCGGTCGAAGGCCTTGGTCACCTTGAAGGCCATGACCTCGTCAGGACCGCTGCCGGGCACCACGGGGGCGCCCAGCGGGTAAGGCGTCGGGGCGGTGTTGCGCAACACGACGGTCGCGTTGGCGGCCAGTCCGGCGAAGTTGATCACCAGGTCGTAGCGCTCGCCCGGCCCGATCGTGAGGGTGCGCAGCATCGGCGCGTTGTTGCCAAAGCCCATGTCGGTGCCGATCAGGCGGAAGCCCAGGAAAGGGCCGACGCCGCCGGTGGTGTCGAAGGTGAGCGTGTAGAAGCGCGAGTCCGAGCCGTTGAGCAGGCGCAGCCGGTAGGGCCGCGGCTCGACGTCGAGCTTGGGCCAGACCACGCCGTTGACGCAGATGACGTCGCCGTACATCTCCGGCAAGTGGGTCGGCAGGCTGGGATCCAGGCCTTCGGTGGGCACCGGCGCCAGGATGGAGTCGGCCGGGTAGGCGAACTGGCCGTCGGCGTCGAAGACCTTGTCCTGAAGGACCAGGCCGACCTCGTGCGGGCCGCTGGGCAACAGGTTGCGGCGGATCAGCTCGGCCTCGTTGCTGTCACGCACCACGTAGGCCCCGGCCAGACCGGCGTAGGCGTTCAGGCGGGTCAGGCCTTCGGCGTGGTCGTGGTACCAGGTCAGCGAGGCTTCTTCGGTGTTGTCGTACTGGTAGCGGATCGAGCCGTCGTTGGCCAGGATGTCGCCGTTGACGCCGACATCGCCGGGCGTGCCCAGCTGGATGCCGGGGCCGGTCTGACGACGGCGCGGCGTGACCCACTGGTCGGGCACGCCGTCGAATTCGGCCATGGTGTCGCCGCCATGGTGGTGGGTGGCGATCGGCACGCCGTCGATCGGGTTGTTGGCCGGATCGTTCTGCAGCATCACGGTCTGGTCGACCGGGAGGATGTGCGGCAGCGGCTGACCCTGCGCATCGACCAGATCGTTGCGCCAGTTGACCTGGATCGGCGAGCCCTGCTGGACCACGAAGCTGCGGCCAGGATGGCTCACCTGCGGCTGCCCGCTGACCGGGTCGACGGGACCGTAGCCCCATGCGGTGGTCAGCAGTGGCGCGCCGGCACGGCGGATGCCCAGCACGTTGGCCTGCACCTGACCGGCCGCCACGGTGTAGGCGTTGCCGCCGGCCACGTCAGGCCGGTAGATGAAGCCCGGCGCCGTCAGGCTGGGCAGCGGGTTGCTGAAGCGGGCGGCCCACGCGGCGTCCCAGATGGCCAGGTCGGTCGCGCCGGCCCAGGTGCTGACCCGGGCGTTGCCGGCGGTCTGCGCCAGCGCATTGCCCGCGCCGATCAGCCCGAGGCCGAGGCCGGCGCCGGTCCAACCCAGAAACCGCCGCCGACCGGGTTCGGCCAGCTCGGTCTGTGCGTTCACCGGAGATTCGCTGCGACGCCCCGTCTGCGTCTTGTGGTCGTTGTTCATGGTGTTGTCCTGTGGATGACTCGGGTCGGGCTCGTGGGCCACGACGTGTTTCAGATGAAACCCAAGCCATACGTTAGGAAAACTACGTCAGAACAGTCTTGTCGATTCCTGAAAGTCGCTCTACCGGAACCCAGGATGAATTGACATCACGCCCTCGCGGATTGAAGACTTATGTTTATTCCATGAGTAAAACCTGAGTTCTCAACGCCTGGACCCCGTTTGGTCGATGTCCGGGTATGACATTTCTCACGCCATCGCCCGCACCCGATTGATTTAGATTCTCTAAACACTAGATTGAACATGAACCGAGCCCGATTGATGTCCGACAGCCCTCTAGCCCCTTCATGTCGCGAACAGGCAACGACGCGTTGGACCGGCGCGACAGTGGCTGGGGGACACAGGTTCGGCCGCTTCGTCGCCGTGCTGGGGCTGTTCATCTGCCAGGTCGCGATGGCCGCCCAGCAGGACGACGCCCCATCGGCCTCGCCGAATCAGGCATCAGCCGGTCTGCGCCTGTACCGGGACGGCCTGCTGCCCGGCGGCGCGCGGCTGAGCGGTCTGGGCGCGGGCGCGGCCACGGTCACGACGCCTTGCGCCGGCTGCCATCGCGACAGCGGCATGGGCGGTGGCGAAGGCAACCAGCGGGTGGCGCCGATCACAGCGGCCGACCTGTTCCAGGCGCCGGCCGGACTGGCCCGCCCTGCCGCCGGCGACCGCCTTCCGCGCGAGCGCTCCGGCGCCACGGTGCAGCCGGGCCGACGCCTGAGCCGCCCCGGCTACGACCTGAAGACGCTGGCGCGCGCGCTGCGCACAGGCGTCGACGCGGCGGGGCGCCCGCTCGATGCGCTGATGCCCCGCTACACCCAGCTCGACGACGCGGCGGTGCAAACGCTGGCCGACCATCTGGCCACGCTGCACACCGATGCCGCGCCGGGCTGGACCCAGGCCGGAGCGGGCGCGACCCAGGGCGAGCTGCACCTGACCACCATCGTCACCCCGGACGCCGCGCCGCTGCGCGTGCGCGCGCTGCTGGAGTCGCTGCACGCCTGGCAGGCGCAACACCAGTCGCCCCGGGTGCGGCTGCGGCCGGTGCTGCAGGTCTGGCGGCTGGAAGGCGCGCCAGCGGACTGGCCGGCCCAGCTGGCCACCTGGCAGGCCCGCCAACCTGTCTTCGCGGTGCTATCGGGCGCAGCAGGGGCCTCGTCGGAGAGCTGGCGCCCAGTTCAGGACTGGTGCGAGCGCGAGGCCCTGCCCTGCCTGCTGCCGCTGGTGGACACGCCACCCGAGGACGCCGCGGCTGCTCCGCCAGCTCGCTGGACCCTGCACGGCTCGACCGGCAGCCGGATGGAGGCGCAGGCCCTGGCCGTGCTGTTGCGGCAATCACCCGTTAACGGGCGGCTCACGCAATGGTTCGACGACACCACCGGCGCGCGTGCCGCCGGCTTGCTGGAGGCGGCGCTGACCAGGCCCGATGACCACGACCACGACCACGACAACGACAACGACAACGACAACGACAACGACCAAGACCAAGACCATCACGACCACGCTGTCGAGGGCCGCGCGGCCGGACAGACCGAGCCCGTCGACGCCGCCGCCGCCCTGGCCCGCTGGTGCACCCTGGGCGAGGCCGACACGCTGGTGATCTGGAGCGGGCCGGCCGTGCTGGCCGCGCTGGATCAGGCGCTGGACCAGGCTCCGGCCACCCCGGTCACCCCGACGACGGCCGACTGCACCGGGCCGGGCCGGGTCTACCTGTCGGCCAGCCGGCTGGGTCACCGCCCACCCCGGGCGCCGGCTTGGCAGCACCGCGCCCGGCTGGTCAGCACCGAAGTGGACGACCAGCGCCTGCACGCGCGCACCGCCATCGCCCTGCAACCCTGGGCACGCCGCAGCGGGCTGGACCTGTTCGACGAGCGCGAACAGGCCAAGGTGCACGCCGCCACGTCCTGGTTCACCGAGGCCCTGGCACGCATGCAGGGTCGCGTCGGCCGCGACTACCTGATGGAGTCGCTCGAACGCACGCTGGACAACCGGGCGCTGGCCGGGCCGTGGCTGTCGGTCTCGCTGGGGCCGGGTCAGCGCACCGCCGTCAAGTCGGCCCAGATCCTGCATCTGGACGGGTCTGCAGCGTCGCGGCGCTGGCGTGCCCATGGGCAGGCGATCCGGCCTTGAATCCGAGCCGGATGCGGCTCGCCCCTGCGCATTTGCGGATCAGGCTTCACGGACGGTGCCGATACACTTTCGCTCCTGCTCGCCGGCGCTCCGAGAGCGCCCGACCGACCCACACTCCTCACAAGGACATCCATGACTCGCTGGACCACCCGTCGTTTCCTGAAGACCGCTGGCTTTGTCGCCGCCGCCCTCGTGCTTGCCGCCTGCGGCAAGAAGGAAGAAGCCGCGCCGGCCGCTGCCGCCGCCTCGGCCCCGCCGCCCCCGCCGCCGGCCAAGGTCTACGTGATCGGCACCGATGCGGCCTACGCGCCCTTCGAGTCGCAGAACGAGAAGGGCGAGATCGTCGGCTTCTCGATGGACATCCTGAGCGCCGTGGCGGCCAAGGGCGGCTTCGAGATCAAGTTCGTCAACACCCCGTGGGAAGGCATCTTCAACAGCCTGCAGCAGGGCGACCGTGACGCGCTGATCTCGTCGATCACCATCACCGAAGAGCGCAAGCAGACGATGGACTTCAGCGCGCCCTACTTCGACGCCGAGCAGCTGATCGCCGTCAAGGAGACCAGCAAGGTCGCCAAGTTCGCCGACCTGAAGAAGCTCAAGGTGGGCGTGCAGACCGGCACGACCGGTGACGAGGTCGTCAGCAAGCTGCTGGGCAAGACCAACACCAACGTCAAGCGTTTCGAGTCGACCCCGCTGGCGCTCAAGGAACTGCAGTCGGGCGGCGTCGATGCCGTCGTGGCCGACAACGGCGTGGTCATCCACTACGTCGCCAACAACCCGGCCGACAAGTTCAAGACCGTCGCCGACAAGACCAGCTTCGCGCCCGAGCAGTACGGCATCGCCGTGAAGAAGGGCAACACCGAGCTGCTGGAGAAGATCAACAAGGGCCTGGCCGACATCAAGGCCGATGGCAGCTACGACCAGGTCTTCGCGAAGTACTTCGGCGCGGCCCCGGCGGCTGCGGCGGACGCGGCTTCGAAGTAAGCCCAGGCGTTTCCAGCACCACAAGGCGGGCCTGCGGGCCCGCCTTTTTCATGCCTGCGCCCCAGGCGTCTACCCGGGCAGGCCCGGCTTTTGCTGCGTGGGTGCCGACCTAAACTGGCGGGCGTCACAGGAGACTGCAAGTGGATCTGCGTTGGGAAATCCTGGCGGGCTATGGCCCGCTGTTCGTCGAAGGCGTGCTGATGACCATCAAGCTCACGCTGGTGGCGATCGGTGCCGGCATGGCGCTGGGCATCGTCTTCGGCCTGGTCAGCAGCTCCGGCGACGCACCACCACCCCGCAGCACCGGCGCACGTTGGGGCATGAAGTCGCTGCGCGGCCTGACCATCGGCTACGTCACCTTCTTCCGCGGCACGCCGCTGTTCGTGCAGATCCTGCTGGTGCACTTCGCGCTGATGCCCGCGCTGATCCACCCGGATCACGGCCTGCTGCTGGCCGGCGAGTCCGCGCGCACCTTCCGGCAGGAACACGGCGCCTTCTTCTCGGGCTGTCTGGCGCTGAGCCTGAATGCCGGGGCCTACATCAGCGAGATCTTCCGCGCCGGCATCCAGAGCATCCACCGCGGCCAGACGCAGGCCGGCTACAGCCTGGGCCTGACCCACGCCCAGGCGATGCGCTTCGTGATCCTGCCGCAGGCCTTCCGCCGCATGGTGCCGGCGCTGGTCAACGAGGGCGTCACGCTGATCAAGGACTCGTCCCTGGTCTCCGCCATCGGCTTGGCCGAACTCGCACTCGCCGCCCGCACCGTGGCCGGCGCCTACTCACGCTACTGGGAACCCTACCTGGCGATCTCGGTGATCTACCTGATCCTGACGCTGGCGCTGTCGGCCTTCGCGAAGCGGCTGGAGGCGCCGGCGCATCTGCGGGGTCGGTGAGCTGGTTGGGGCGCGGGCCGAGCGCCGGGCCGCCCCAAGCCGGCCCTCAGCCCCCTTGGGGGGCGCGTCACGCGTACCCGCGTGACCGGGGACACCACTCACCCCCTTGGGCGGCGCGTCCCGCGTACCCGCGTGACCGGGGGCACCACTCACCCCCTCGGGTGATGCTTCGCATGCAGCACCTTCAGCCGCTCGCGCGCCACATGCGTGTAGATCTGCGTCGTCGAGATGTCGGCGTGACCCAGCAGCAGTTGCACGGCGCGCAGGTCGGCGCCGTGGTTGAGCAGGTGGGTGGCGAAGGCGTGGCGCAGCGTGTGGGGTGACAGCGGGGTGGTGATGCCCGCCGTGCGGGCGTGTTTCTTGACGAGGTTCCAGGCCATCTGGCGGGTCATGCCGGCGCCGCGCACGGTGACGAAGAGGTCGTCGCAGGTGCGGCCGTGCAGCAGCGCAGGGCGGGACTCGGCGAGGTAGCGGACCAGCCAGTGACGGGCCTCTTCGCCAAAAGGCACGAGGCGTTCCTTGCTGCCCTTGCCGAGCACCTTGAGCACCTGGTCGTCCAGATGCAGCAGCAGCAGGCGCACGCCCACCAGCTCGCTGACGCGCAGGCCGGCGCCGTACATCAGCTCGAACATCGCGCGGTCGCGCAGGCCCAGCGGCGTGTCGACGTCGGGGGCCGCCAGCAGGGCCTCGACCTGGGCCTCGCTGAGGCTGCGCGGCAGGCGCTGGGGCTTGCGCGCGGCGCTCATCTTCAGGGTCGGGTCGGCGGTGCACAGCGACTCGCGCAAGGCCCAGCGGTAGAAGCGCTTGTAGACCGTCAGGCGGCGGTTGGCGGTGGTGGCCTTGGTGACACCGTGGCGCGCGGCCATGACCGCCATCAGTTGCCAGTCGACGGCACCCAGCAGCTCGGGCGCCGGGTCCTGCAAGGCCAGACCACCGGCGAGGCCCTGCAGGTCACGCCGGTAGGCCGCCAGCGTGTTGCGCGACAGGCCGTCCTCCAGCCAGAGCGCATCGAGGAAGCGGTCGATGACCGCTTGGTCGATCGACCGCACAACGGATTGCACGACCGGTGCGGCGACCTTCGGCGCGAGCGCCTTCCTGGCCGTGGCCATCGGCTCAATCGAGCTTGAGCTTCTGCTGTTCGACGACCTTCTTGTAGACCTCGAACTCGGCCTTGATCTGGGCCGCGAACTGCTCGGGCGTGTTGAGCACCAGCACCGAACCGGTGCCCTCGATGCGCTGGCGCACGGCCGGGTCCTCGGCGGTCTGCTTGACCGCCGCGTGGATCTTGTCGACGACTTCCTTGCTGAGGCCCTTGGGGCCGTGGATGCCGTAATACGCCATGCGGTTGACGGGCTCCAGGCCGATCTCCTTGAAGGTCGGCACGTCGGGCAGCACCGCGAGGCGCTGCGGCGCGGCGACGACGATGGGGATCAGCCGGCCGTCCTTGATGAAGGGCAGTGCCGAAGGCAGGTTGTCGAAGATCATGGGCACCTGCCCGGCCACCGTGTCGTTGAGCGCCGGCCCGGCACCGCGGTAGGGGATGTGCGTCACGAAGACACCGGCCAGGCTCTTGTAGAGCTCCATCTGCAGGTGGCCGATGCCGCCGGTGCCGGAACTGGCGAAGCTGTAGCGGCCGGGGCTCTTCTTGAGCACCTCGAGAAAGGTCTTGTAGTCGCGTGCCGGGAAGCTCGGGTGAACGGCGATCACGTTGGGCGTGGCGGCCACGTTGATGATGGCCGTGAAGTCGGTGATCGGGTTGTAGGGCGTGCGCGGGTTGATGGCCGGGTTGGCCGCCGTCGTCGAGACCGTCGCGACCGCCAGCGTGTAGCCGTCTGCTGGGGCCTTGGCGACCTGGTCGGCACCGATGATGCCGCCGCCACCGGCCTTGTTCTCGACCACCATGGTCTGGCCCAGCGCTGGGCCGATTTTCTCGGCCAGCGTGCGGGCGACGATGTCGGTGGTGCCACCGGGTGCGAAGGGCACCACCAGCCGGACCGGCTTGGCCGGCCAGGCCTGGGCCTGGACCGCCAGAGGCGTCGCCAGGATGCCGGCGACGAGGCAGGCGTGGCGAATGAGCGAGCGACGTGACGTGTGCATGGGGTCTCCAGACAGAGGACGTGGGGCTGATGGCGTGGGCCAGCTTGTCTGGCCGATGCTGCAGCCTGCGAGCTTCGCTGCGCATTGTGGTTCCTGCGCACAAGGGCAAACCACGAGCCACGGCTAAGCTTCCACGCATGTTGACCCATGCCTTGCTGCTGCTGCCGGACTTCCTGCTGATCGTCGTCGGCTTCCTGGTCTGCCGCCACACCGCGCTGGACCGCGAGGTCTGGTCGGCCGCCGAGAGGCTGGTCTATTGGTTGCTGTTCCCGGTGCTGCTGTTCGGCTCGATCGTGCGGACGCCGCTGGCCCCGGCGGCCACGATCAGCCTGGCCACCGGCGGCGTCGCGGTCGTTGCCATCGGCATCGGCCTGACCGTGCTGATGCGACGCTGGCCCGGCATCGACGCGCTGCGGCTGGCTTCGGGGGCGCAGGTCGCCTTCCGCTTCAACTCCTATGTCGCGCTGGCCCTGGCCGAGCGCCTGGGCGGCGCCCCCGGCGTCGCCTGGATCGCCTTGCTGATCGCGCTGTGCGTGCCACTGTGCAACCTCGGCGCGGTCTGGTCACTGGCCCGCCACGGCGGTCACGACACGCGGCGCGAGCTCCTGCGCAACCCCCTGATCATCGCCACCGTCACCGGACTGATCGCCAATCAGGCCGGCCTGGTGCTGCCTGACCCGGTCCAGACCACCTTGTCGCGCATTGGCTCGGCGGCCTTGCCGCTCGGACTGATGGCGGTCGGCGCCGGGCTGCAGTTCGGTGGCCTTCAGCAGGCGCCGAAACTCGCCGCATCGCTGCTGGCGATCCGCCACCTGGTGCTGCCGGCGGTGGCGCTGGGCCTGGGTCTGCTGCTGGGGTTGCCGACCGGACAGGCACAGATCCTGCTGGCCTTCTCGGCGCTGCCCACGGCCTCCAGCTGCTACGTGCTGGCCGCCCGGATGGGCGGCGACGGCCCGTATGTGGCGGGCCTGGTCACCGCGTCGACCCTGCTGGGCATGTTCAGCGTGCCGCTGGCGATGATCGCGTTCGCAGCGCTGCACGGCCACTGACCGCGCGGCGCCCGCGAGCGCCGACCCGCGTCCAGCGACCGCCGGGCAGGCCGGATCAGGGTCGATCCGGATCTTGCATCGTGCACGGATGTGTATACACTTTCTCCACGTCGCCGCGGAGCCCGGCCATCGACGCAGTCCCTTGAGGACCGCCCCGATGCCCCGGTCGCGACGTTCGCTCCTCACAGAGCCCGCTGTGGTGAGGGGAAGGTGCCCAGCCTCGTGCGCGGCGCTTTCCCACCCACATCCGCGTGTCCCGGAACAAGCTCGGGACCGCACAGCGTGAGGACGCGATGGAAACCTACCTGCTCGACTGGGCCAACCTGCTGTTGCGCTGGGTCCATGTCATCACGGCGATCGCCTGGATCGGCTCGTCGTTCTACTTCGTCTTTCTCGACAACAGCCTGACGAAGCCGACCGCGCCGGACCTCGTCGGCAAGGGCGTCGACGGCGAACTCTGGGCCGTGCACGGCGGCGGCTTCTACAACCCGCAGAAGTACCTCGTCGCACCGAAGTCCCTGCCGCAGAACCTGCACTGGTTCTTCTGGGAGAGCTACAGCACCTGGCTGAGCGGCTTCGGCCTGTTCACGGTGCTCTACCTGTTCAACGCCGGCACCTTCCTGGTCGACAAGAGCGTGCATGACTGGTCACCGGGCGTGGCGATTGCTGCCTCGCTGGGCTTCCTGGCGGCCTTCTGGTTCGTCTACGACCTGATCTGCCGCAGCCTGGGCCAGAAGAAGAACGGCGACCTGCTGGTCGGCCTGGGCGTGACGGTCTTCATCGTCGCCGCCACCTGGCTGGCCTGCCAGCTCTTTGCCGGCCGTGCGGCCTTCCTGCTGATGGGCGCGATGATCGCCACCGCGATGAGCGCCAACGTGTTCGTCTGGATCATCCCCGGCCAGCGCACCGTCATCGCGCAGATGAAGGCGGGCCAGCCGGTCGACCCGATCCACGGCCAGCGCGCCAAGCAGCGCAGCGTGCACAACACCTACTTCACGCTGCCGGTGCTGATCGCGATGCTGTCCAACCACTACGGCTGGCTCTATCAAGGTCCGAACAACTGGCTGGTGCTGGTGCTGCTGATGCTGGCCGGCGCGCTGATCCGACACAGCTTCGTGGCCCGCCACAAGGCCCTGGTGCTGGGCCAGCCGGTGCCCTGGAAACAGGCCGGTGCGGGCGTTGTCGTGCTGCTGGGCCTGGTGGTCTGGCTGGCACCGGCGCCGCAGAGCGCCGCGCAGAAGGCCGCACAGGCTCAGCCGGTGAGCCATGCCCAGGTCGCACAGGTCGTGCAGCAGCGCTGCGTGATGTGCCACAACGAGCAGCTGCAGAACAAGGGCGTTGCGCTGCACACGCCGGCGCTCCTCAAGCAGCACGCCCAGGCCGTCTACCAGCAGGCTGTCGTGCTCAAGCTCATGCCGCAGAACAACGCCACCCAGATCACCGACGACGAACGTGCGCTCATCAAGCGCTGGTTCGAAGCCGGCGCGCCGACGCCCTGAACGGGCCCGGTTCTTTCAGCAGTTCCGACGACGTTCCACCGACGTCACACCGACGTTCCACCGACGTGACACAGATGACCCGCCTGGACGGGCACGAGGAGACACCACCATGACCGACACCACGATGGACGCGGGCGTACACCCCGTCGACGAGAAGCTGCCCACGCCACGGCTGATGGCACTGGGCTTCCAGCATGTGCTGGTGATGTATGCCGGCGCGATCGCGGTGCCGCTGATCGTCGGGCGAGCCCTCAAGCTCAGCCCGGAGCAGGTCGCGCTGCTGATCTCGGCCGACCTGTTCTGCTGCGGCATCGTCACGCTGATCCAGTCGCTGGGCGTGACGCAATGGTTCGGCATCCGCCTGCCGGTGATGATGGGCGTGACCTTCGCGGCCGTCGGGCCGATGGTGGCCATGGCCAACTCGATGCCCGGTGTCGACGGGGCCCGGGCGATCTTCGGGGCCATCATCGCCGCGGGCGTCATCGGCATCTTCATCGCGCCGCTGGCCAGCCGGATGCTGAGATTCTTCCCGCCCGTGGTGACGGGCACCATCATCGCCATCATCGGCATCAGCCTGATGCGCGTGGGCATCGGCTGGGCGATGGGCGGCCCGGCCTTCCTGGCCAAGATTCCCGATCCGGCCCACCTGCAGGCCGTGGCCAACGCGAAGGCCGCCGGCACCGCCTTGCCGGTTGGTGCCGCACCGATGATCGCCAACCCGAACTACGCCGCGCTGGACAACCTCGCGATCGCGGTGTTCGTGCTGGCCTGCATCCTGTTGATCGCCAAGTACGGCCGCGGCTTCCTGGCCAACATCTCCGTGCTGCTGGGCATCGTGATCGGCGGCGTTGTCGCCACGCTGCTGGGCAAGATGACCTTCGACAAGGTCGGCAGCGCCAGCTGGTTCGACCTGGTCATGCCCTTCTCCTTCGGCACGCCAACCTTCGACCCGGTGCTGATCGTGACCATGGTGCTGGTGATGATCGTCACCTTCATCGAGTCGACCGGCATGTTCCTCGCGCTGAGTGACCTGACCGGCCGCAAGCTGACGCCGCAGAGCCTGACGGCGGGCCTGCGCACCGATGGCCTGGGCACGCTGATCGGCGGCATCTTCAACACCTTCCCGTACACCAGCTTCTCGCAGAACGTCGGCCTGGTCGGCGTGACCGGCGTGCGCAGCCGCTTCGTCTGTGTCGTCGGCGGCCTGATCCTGATCGTGCTGGGCCTGATCCCGAAGATGGCCGCGCTGGTCGAGTCGCTGCCGCAGTTCGTGCTGGGTGGCGCGGGCCTGGTGATGTTCGGCATGGTCGCGGCCACCGGCATCCGCATCCTCGCGGGCGTGGACTACAAGACCAACAAGAACAACCTCTACATCGTCGCCGTGTCGATCAGCGCGGGCATGATCCCTCTGGTCGCACCGGCCTGGTCGCAGCACATGCCGCACAGCCTGCACCCGCTGCTGGAGTCGGGCATCCTGCTGACGACGATCTGCGCGGTCATCCTCAACCTGTTCTTCAACGGCGGCGGCTCGGCCGAAGCCAGCGAACGCGAGGCCCGCATCGCCGCGATGCAGGCCGAAGGCGGTCACTGATGCGGTGTGGCGGCTGCCGCAGCGGCCGCCAACAGCCAGTCGGGCCGGTCAGCACCCGAGTCTTGTCGGGGACTGACCGGCCTTTGCACATGAGGGAAGCCCCATGCCCACGCTCCTGATCCACCATGCCACGCTGCTCGTCACGATGGACGCGCAACGGCGCGAGATCGCCGACGGCGCCGTCTTCATCCGCGACCACGTGATCGAGCAGGTCGGCCCGAGTGCCGAGCTGCCCACCGCGGCCGACACGGTGATCGATGCAAGCGGCCAGATCGTCATCCCCGGCCTGGTCAACACGCACCACCACATGTACCAGTCGCTGACCCGCGTGGTGCGCCCGGCGCAGGACTGCGAGCTGTTCGAGTGGCTGCGCACGCTCTACCCGATCTGGGCCGGCCTGAGCCCCGAACACGCCCACGTGTCGACCCAGACCGCCATGGCCGAGCTGCTGCTGTCGGGCTGCACGACCAGCGCCGACCACCTCTACATCTACCCCAACGGCGTGCGGCTGGACGACACGCTGGAGGCGGCACGCGAGATCGGCATGCGCTTCCATGCCTCGCGCGGTTCGATGAGCGTCGGCCAGAGCCAAGGTGGCCTGCCGCCCGACCGCGTGGTCGAACGCGAGGCCGACATCCTGGCCGACACCCAGCGCGTGATCGAGCGCTGGCACGACCCCGCGCGCCATGCCATGCAGCGCATCGTCGTCGCGCCGTGTTCGCCCTTCTCGGTCAGCCGCGAACTGATGCGCGACGCGGCCCTGCTGGCGCGTGAACATGGCGTGTCGCTGCACACCCATCTGGCCGAGAACGACAACGACATCGCCTACACCCGCGAGACCTTCGGCTGCACGCCGGCCGAATACGCCGAGCAACTCGGCTGGGTCGGTCCGGACGTCTGGCATGCCCACTGCGTCAAGCTCGACGAGGCCGGCATCGCGCTGTTCGCGCGCACCGGCACCGGCATCTCGCACTGCCCCGGCTCGAACATGCGGCTGGCCTCGGGCGCCGCGCCGATCCGCGCCATGCGCGATGCCGGCGTGAAGGTCTCGCTGGCGGTCGACGGCTCAGCCAGCAACGACAGCGGCCACATGCTCGACGAGGCCCGTCTGGCGCTGCTGCTGCAGCGGGTGTCGAACGGCCCCGTCAAGGGCCCGACGGCCATGACCGCGCGCGAGGTGCTGGAGATCGCCACGCTCGGCGGCGCCCAGGTGCTCAACCGCGACGACATCGGCGCGCTCGCACCGGGCATGAGCGCCGACCTGGTCACCTTCCCGCTCGACACCATCGGCCTGGCCGGTGCCCACCACGACCCGCTCGCCGCGCTGTTCTTCTGCCACGTGCCGCGTGTGCAGCACAGCATCGTGCATGGCCGCGTGGTGGTGCGCGACGGCATGCTCGCCACGGTCGACCTGCCGCGGCTGATCGAGCGCCACAACCGGCTGGCCAGCACGCTGGTCGAGGCATGATCCTGACCCTTACCCACGCCCCACAGGAGCCCTGAGCCATGCCCACCATCCGCGTCGAACTGATGACCGGTCGCACCGTCGAACAGAAACGCGCCCTGGCCGCCGCCCTCACCGAAGCCACCGTGCGCACCCTCGGCGGCAACGCCTCCAGCGTCGACGTGGTCTTCTTCGACATCGAACGCCACGACTGGGCCACCGGTGGCGAACTCTGGCTGGACAAGATGGCCACACCGCCGACGGCATCGACCTGAGGCCAGACGTGAAGAAGCCCGCGCTAGGCGGGCTTCTTCGTGACGACAGCGGCCATCAGGCCGCGAGCCGAGGCGCCTCCTGAACAGGCGCGAGTTCACCGCTTGTCATCGACGCGATGACAAGGTTCTCATCCACATCCGGCGCGAACTCGACATCGAAGCTGCCATCCGGGTAGACCTCGATGACGACACCCGCCGCACCGGCACGAACACCGACCTCGGGGACGTCGACCCGGGCGACCACGTGATCATGAAGCTGAATGGTCATGTCTTTCCTTTCAACACGATGGCCGTCGTCAACGAGGGCGGATCGCCCGAGTCCTTGAGGATCCAACCGGTGCGAACGGTAGCACCGCCCTTGGGCCCTGTCAGCGCGAGGTCGACCTGATAGAGCCGACCATGCGCGTTGCGGCCCCGAAACACCGCAGGCGCGGCTGGCAAGCTGGCCAGGATGGCCACCTCGAGAACGGCGCTGTCGTGGGCCGTGATGCCCAGGATGGAAGAAAAGAGCCTGGCCTTGTGTCCGCCCACGTCGTGGTGCGGATTCAAAACATATTCGCGCAGCTTCCCGACCGGAATGAAGGCACGTTCGTGATCAGGCAGCGCATCAGGATGTGGCATCACCCATTCTTGGCGGCCACCTCGACCCCAACCCATCCCCACGTAGGGCGTCTTGACGCCTCGGCATTCATACTCAGGATGCCCAGCCGGCGCATCCGTACGGCAGCATCGACCTGAGGCCAGACGTGAAGAAGCCCGCGCGAGGCGGGCTTCCATTCAGGCGCGAGAAGACTCAGGCCGCTTGCTGAACCGGACGAACACGGCGGAGGTCCGATCCCGACAGGGCGAACATCGCCAGCGTCTCACCACGATCGTTGCAGAACTCGACCTCGTAGGCGTCATCGCCATGGACTTCGACCACGGTGCCAAGGTCGCCGGCCCGGATGCCGAAGGCTGGAACATCCGTGGCAGCAGCAACCACTTCGAGCAGTTCGTAGGTCATCGCTGTTCCTCCTTCACATAGACGCTGGTGAGTTGCGGGACGCCGCCAGTTTCTCGAACGATCCAGCACGTTCTGACCATAGCAGTTCCCGCCGGGCCGGTCACCGGCACGTCAGCCACGTAGCGCTGACCGTGCTGATCCGCATGTTTCCTGGTGGCAGGCACCTGTGGCAAGCCATCGCGAATGGCCGTTTCCAGTTGACGGGCCTGCGCCTGGTCCATGCCCAGGACGGCATGGAAGACCCGGGCCTTGTGTCGCCCGACCTCATGGTCAGGGTTCAGGGCATACGCGGACAACTTGGCCTCCGGGATCACGGCTCGGTCGTGGTTCGGCAGCGCATCAGGATGTGGCATCACCCATTCTTGGCGGCCACCTCGACCCCAACCCATCCCCACGAAGGGCGTCTTGACGCCCCTGCCATTCCGCGCCGGAATGGCCGGAATGCCCAGCCTGCGCTTCTGTGACGGCAGGCGCTTCGCCACCATCGGCACCAGTCTGTTTCAACAACCCCTGGAGCGATGCGATGGCAAAGATGAAGGCCGCAATGGCCGCCGTGCTGGTGATGGAGAAGGAAGGCGTGATGCAGGCCTTCGGGGTGCCCGGGGCGGCGATCAACCCGCTTTATGCGGCGATGCGCGAACACGGTGGCATCGGCCACATCTTGGCCCGGCACGTGGAAGGCGCCTCGCACATGGCCGAGGGCTACACCCGGGCTCGGGCGGGCAACATCGGCGTGTGCATCGGCACCTCCGGGCCGGCCGGCACGGACATGATCACCGGGCTGTATTCGGCCCAGGCCGACTCCATCCCGATCTTGTGCATCACCGGCCAGGCCCCGCGTGCCCGGCTGCACAAGGAAGACTTCCAGGCGGTCGACATCGCCAGCATCGCCAAGCCCGTCACCAAGTGGGCGACCACGGTGATGGAGCCGGCGCAGGTGCCGCGCGCCTTCCAGCAGGCCTTCCACCTGATGCGTTCGGGCCGCCCGGGCCCCGTGCTGATCGACCTTCCCTTCGATGTGCAGCAGGCCGAGATCGAGTTCGACATCGAGACCTATGAGCCGCTGCCGGTCTACAAGCCCGCCGCCAGCCGCAAGCAGGTCGAACGTGCGCTGGACCTGCTGGCCACCGCCGAGCGTCCGTTGATCGTGGCCGGCGGCGGCATCATCAACGCGGACGCAGCGAACCTGCTGGTCGAGTTCGCCGAGCTGACCGGCATGCCGGTGATCCCGACGCTGATGGGCTGGGGCAGCATCCCCGACGACCACCCGCTGATGGCCGGCATGTGCGGCCTGCAGACCAGCCACCGCTACGGCAACGCGACGATGCTGGCGAGCGACTTCGTGATCGGCATCGGCAACCGCTGGGCCAACCGCCACACCGGCTCGCCGGAGGTCTACTGCAAGGGCCGGCGCTTCATCCACATCGACATCGAGCCGACCCAGATCGGCCGCGTCTTTGCGCCCGACTACGGCATCGTCTCCGATGCCAAGGCCGCCCTGGCGCTGCTGGTGGAGGTCGCCCGCGAGCGCCGTGCGGCTGGCACCTTGCCGGACCGCAGCGCCTGGTCGGCTGCTTGCCTGGCCCGCAAGGGCTCGGTCGAGTACCTGCGCAAGACCCATTTCGACAGCGTGCCGATGAAGCCACAGCGGGTCTACCAGTGCATGAACCGCGCCTTCGGCCGCGACACGACCTATGTCAGCACGATCGGCCTGAGCCAGATCGCAGGCGCACAGTTCCTGCATGTCTACCACCCGCGCCACTGGATCAACTGCGGTCAGGCCGGCCCGCTGGGCTGGACCGTGCCGGCCGCGTTGGGCGTGCGCGCGGCCGATCCGACGCGGCGCATCGTGGCGCTGTCGGGCGACTACGACTTCCAGTTCATGATCGAGGAACTCGCGGTCGGCGCGCAGTTCAAGCTGCCCTACATCCACATGGTCGTGAACAACAGCTACCTCGGCCTGATCCGTCAGAGCCAGCGCGGCTTCAACATGGACCATTGCGTGCAGCTCGGCTTCGACAACATCAACACCGCCGCCGACGAGCCGGCGATGGGCTATGGCGTGGACCACATCAAGGTGGTCGAGGGCCTGGGCTGCAAGGCGATCCGGGTGCACCGGCAGGAGGAGCTGGCGCCAGCCATTGCGCAAGCCGACGCCTGGATGGCCGAACATCGCGTGCCCGTGGTCATCGAGGTGCTGCTCGAACGGGTCACCAACATCGCGATGGGCACCGAGATCGACAACATCATCGAGTTCGAGCCGCTGGCCGCAGAGCGCGCCGACGCGCCCACCGCCGTGGCCGTGTCGATGCTCGATTGAGCCAGCCTGCACCTGCATGCCTCGCCTTCCCCGAACCTTCCCCGATCCTTCCCAGAACAACCGTCAGGACCGTCCCATGCCCCGCTTCAGCGCCAACCTCTCGATGTTGTTCACCGAGGTGCCGATGCTCGATCCGACCCTGGACCGCTACGCCGCCGCCGCAGCGGCGGGCTTCCGCGCCGTCGAGGTCCAGTTCCCCTACGACCACCCGGCGGTCGATGTGCGCGCGCGGCTCGAAGCGCATGACCTGAGCATGGTCCTGCACAACCTGCCGGCCGGCGACTGGGCCGGCGGCGAGCGCGGCATCGCCTGCCTGCCCGACCGCGTCGACGAGTTCCGCGAGGGCGTCGAACGTGCCATCGGCTACGCCCGCACGCTGGGCGTGCCGCAGCTCAACTGCCTGGCCGGCATCGCCCCGCTCGGTGCCGACGAGCGCGTGCTGCGCGCCACGCTGGTCGGCAACCTGCGATACGCCGCCGCCGAACTGGGCAAGTCGGGCTTGGGTCTGCTGATCGAGCCGATCAACACCTTCGACGTTCCCGGCTTCTTCGTCAGCCGCACGGCGCAGGCGCTGGACATCCTCGACGAGGTCGGCGCGTCCAACGCCAAGGTCCAGTTCGACGCCTACCACGCCCAGCGCATGGAGGGCGAGCTGTGCGGCACGCTGAGCCGCCACCTCGACCGCATCGGCCATGTGCAGATCGCCGACAACCCCGGTCGCCACGAGCCCGGCACCGGCGAGATCAACCACGCCTTCCTGTTCCAGCATCTCGATGCCATCGGCTATCGCGGCTGGGTCGGCTGCGAGTACAAGCCGGCGACGACCACGGCCGCCGGCCTGGGTTGGATGACGACGCTGGGCAGGCTCACCCCTTGAGCCACCCGACACGAACACGAACGCCCCACCGACACGGACCAGACGGAGACACCGACATGACACGACAACGCATCGGCTTCATCGGCCTGGGCATCATGGGCGCGCCGATGTGCGGCCACCTGATCGCCGCCGGGCACGAGGTCTTCGTGCACACCCGCAGCAAGCTGCCGCCGGCCATCGTCGACAGCCCCGCCACGCGCTGCGCCAGCGCCGCCGAGGTGGCGCAGCGCGCCGACGTGATCGTCACCATGCTGCCCGACACGCCCGACGTCGAGGCTGTGCTGTTCGGCCCGGCCGGCATCGCCGAAGGTCTGGCGCAGCGCCCGCACGGTGCGGCACGCGCGACGGTGGTCGACATGAGCTCGATTTCGCCGATCGCCACCAAGACCATGGCCACGCGCATCGAGGCGCTGGGCGCCGATCACCTGGATGCGCCCGTCTCGGGCGGCGAGGTCGGCGCGCGCAACGCCACGCTGTCGATCATGGTCGGCGGTGACGAGGCCGTCTTCGAACGCATCCGGCCGCTGTTCGAGACCCTGGGCAAGAACATCACCCGCGTCGGCGGCCATGGTGACGGACAGACCGCCAAGGTGGCCAACCAGATCATCGTCGCGCTCAACATCGAAGCGGTCGGCGAGGCCCTGCTGTTCGCGGCCAAGGCCGGCGCCGATCCGGCCAAGGTGCGGCAGGCACTGATGGGCGGCTTCGCGGCCAGTCGCATCCTGGAGGTGCACGGCGAGCGCATGGTCAAGCGCACCTTCGAGCCGGGTTTCCGCATCGAGCTGCACCAGAAGGACCTGAACCTGGCGCTGGCCAGCGCCCGCGCGCTCGGCGTCAGCCTGCCCAACACGGCCACCGCACAGGAGCTGTTCAACGCCTGCGCCGCGCACGGCGGCAAGGGCTGGGACCATTCGGCGATGGTGCGCGCGCTCGAAGGCATGGCGAACTTCAGCATCGGCGATCCGGCCTGACGTCCACGGGCATGCGGCGCACACCGAACGATCGCTGACGCACTACGATGAATTCCATGCACGGAGACATCACCAACCACCTGCCCGCCCGCACGCTGCTGCGCCGGATGTTCGATGCCGCGATCGCCTCGGCGCAGCCGGAGGTGAACATCGCCGCGCACCTGCCCGATCCGGCCGCGCTGCCCAACGGCCGGCTGGTCGTGATCGGCGCGGGCAAGGCGTCGGCGGCGATGGCGCAGGCGGTCGAGCGGGCCTGGCCGGGCGACCTGTCGCAGCTCGGCGGCCTGGTCGTCACCCGCTACGGCTACGCGGTGCCATGCCAGCGCATCGAGATCGTCGAGGCGGCCCACCCAGTGCCCGACGACGCTGGCCTGGTCGCCGCGCAGCGCCTGCTCGCGCTGGCCGAGAGCCTCGGGCCGCAAGACACCGTGCTGTGCCTGATCTCGGGCGGTGGCTCGTCGTTGTTGCCCTTGCCCTTGCCGGGTCTGACGCTGGCCGACAAGCAGGCGGTCAACCGCGCCCTGCTGGCCTCGGGCGCGACCATCGGCGAGATGAACGTGGTGCGCCGCCACCTGTCGGCCATCAAGGGCGGACGGCTGGCGGCGGCCTGCCACCCGGCCCGCGTGCTGACGCTGCTGATCTCGGACGTGCCGGGCGATCAGCCCGCCGACATCGCCTCCGGCCCCACCGTGGGCGACGTGAGCACGTGCGAGGACGCGCTGGCCATCGTGCGCCGCTGCGGCATCGACCTGCCCGAGACCGTGCGCGCGGTGCTGGAGAGCGGACGCGGCGAATCGGTCAAGCCCGATGACCCGCGCCTGGCGGGCTGCGAGACCCGCATGATCGCGACGCCGCAAATGGCGCTGGAAGCGGCCGCCGCCGTGGCCCGGGACAGCGGCTACGAGCCGCTGATCCTCGGCGATGCGATCGAGGGCGAGGCCCGCGACGTCGGCAAGGTGCTCGCCGGCCTGGCGCTGCAGATCGCCCGCCGCCAACAGCCCTTTGCACCGCCCTGCGTGCTGTTGTCCGGCGGCGAGACGACGGTGACGGTGCGCGGCCACGGCCGCGGTGGCCGCAACGTCGAATGCCTGCTGTCCTGCGCCATCGCCCTGAACGGCCAGAGCGGCGTGCATGCGCTGATGGGCGACACCGACGGCGTCGACGGCCTGGAGGAAACGGCCGGCGCCCTGATCGGCCCCGACACCCTGCGCCGCGCCTGGGCGCAGGGCCTCAAGCCGCTCGACCAGCTGGCCGACAACAACGGCCACGGCTTCTTCGAGGCGCTCGGCGACGCCGTGGTGACCGGACCGACGCTGACCAACGTCAACGACTTCCGGGCGATCCTGATTGAACGGGGGTGAAGAAGGGCGAGGCGAGGCGGCCGCTCAGGCCGCTTGTCGCTGCCCATGCTGTCCGCGCCTGACGCTCCAGACCTGCTCAAGGTCTTCAGGCTGAAACACCTCCGTCGCCAGGGTGCGACCTTCGGCATCGGTGAATTCGACCAGGTAGGCCGTGCTCGGCTCGGTCAAGGCGTGCACGATGGTTCCCTCGGCACCGATGGCGATGCCAGCAGTCGGCATCGCCCGCTTGACGCGCACAACATCCAGTTCTTCAAGCATCGCCTCACCTGTACACGTAGAGGGTCGTCAGTCTGGGCATGTCATGCCCTTCGTCGATCATCCATCCCGTTCTGACCATAGCACGGCCTCCAGGGCCCGTCAGGAGCAGGTCGACGGCAAACTCTCGCCCACCGGCCCGCGTCCGTTCGACCGCCGGGTGATCCGGTAGAGCCTCAAGGATGGCGTCGACCAGCTCTCGCCAGTTCTCTCGCGTATAGCCAAGCGCCGAGGCAAACACGCGGGACTTCGGGCCTCCGCGCGGATGTGAAGGGTTCAGCGCATAGTCGAACAGCTTCTCCAGCGGAATCACCGCCCCCTGGAAGTTCGGCAAGGCTTGCGGGTCGGGCATGGCCCCATTCTCATGAGGGCGTGCGCCCGCGCCAGGCCCTCTGAAGAGGGGCTTGCCAGACGGTTCTCAAGCCCTTTGCGCCAGCGCCCACGCCAGATGCTCGGCCAGCACGGCATCGTCCAGGCCCGCATCAATGGCCGATTGCAGGGCGGCGGCGATCGCCGCATCGCCGGTCTCGCGCCAGGCATTGCCCAGGGCGATGGCGAGGTTGCGGCGCCAGCGGGTGTGGCCGATGCGGCGGATGGCACTGCCTTCGGTGCGGTGCAAGAAGGTGGCTTCGTCCCAGTCCCACAGCGCCAGCAGGGTCGGGGCGACGAAGGGGGCGCGGACGTCGAAGTCGGGCAAGGCGCTGACCTGCGCGTACTTGTTCCAGGGGCAGGCCAGCTGGCAGTCGTCGCAGCCGTAGATGCGGTTGCCCATCGACGAACGCAGCTCGGTCGGGATGGGGCCGTCGTGTTCGATGGTCAGGTAGCTGATGCAGCGTCGGGCGTCCAAGCGATACGGCGCGACGATGGCCTGGGTGGGGCAGGCGGACAGGCAGGCGGTGCAGCTGCCGCATGAGCCTTGCACATCGACAGGCCCGTGTTCATCGGCTTTGCCGGCCAGCACCGGGGTGACGGGCAAGGCCAGGTCGACGTAGATCTCGCCGAGGAAGAACATCGAGCCGTGTCCACGATCGAGCAACAGCGTGTGCTTGCCGCGCCAGCCGATCGCGGCGCGGCGGGCCAGTTCGACCTCCAGCACCGGGGCGGAATCGCAGAAGACGCGGTGGCCATGCGGGCCGATCTCGGCGGCGATGCGATCGCTCAGCTGCTGCAGGCGGTGGCGCACGACCTTGTGGTAATCGCGGCCCCGGGCATAGACCGACACGACGGCCTCGTCCGGGCGGCTCAGCCGGGTGCGCTCACGGTCGCGCCAGTCTTCTGGCGTGTCGCGTGGCAGGTAGTCGGCACGCACGCTCAGCACACGCACCGTGCCCGGCACCAGCTCGGCCGGCCGGGCGCGCCTGAGGCCATGTGCGGCCATGTAGTGCATCTGACCGTGAAAGCCTGCCTGCAGCCACGCGAGCAGGCCGGGCTCGGCGCTGGCAAGGTCCACGTCGGCCACACCGATCTGGGAGAATCCAAGCGCCCCGGCCCACCCGCGCAGCTGTTGCGACACGCGAGCCAGCAAGGTGGCATCGGGGCGCTGCAGGTCGGATGGACACGTGCTCATCCGGCGATTCTAGGAATGCCCCTGGCACGCCAAGTGGCTGCCCCACCGACTTGAACCGTCCCCTCGTCCTGAACTGGTCCGATGAAGCCGACTGTGCCGCGATGGCCTGCCGGCTGGCCGCCCTGCCCGCCCTGCGCGGGGCCTGCATCGAGCTGCACGGCGGTCTGGGTGCCGGCAAGACGACCTGGGTGCGCCACCTGCTGCGCGCGCTCGGCGTCAGCGGCCGCATCAAGAGCCCGAGCTACGCGATCGTCGAGCCGTATGCCTTGCCGGCCGATGCGAGCGGCGCGGTCGCCGCGAGCGACGCTTGGCACTTCGACTTCTACCGCTTCGGCGATCCGCAGGAGTGGGAAGACGCCGGCTTTCGCGAACTCTTTGCTGCGCCTGGACTCAAGCTGGTCGAGTGGCCCGAGCGCATCGCCGGCCTGACCGGCCCGGCCGACCTGGCGCTGGACATCGAAGCCCGCATCGACGGCAGCCGCGCGGTGCAGGTCCATGCCGGCACGCCGCTGGGCCTGTCCTTGCTGGCCGGCCTGTCGCAACCGAGGTGATGACCATGACGTACCCCACCGATCGACGACAGATGCTGGCGCGCACCGGCACCCTGCTGCTGAGCTTCACCGCCGTCGGTGGGCCGGCGCGGGCCGCCAACCTGGTCGCGGTGCGGGTCTGGCCGGCGGCCGACTACACCCGCGTGACCATCGAGTCGGACCTCGCCTTGACCACCCGCCACTTCGCCGTCGAGGACCCGCCGCGCCTGGCCATCGACATCGACGAGCTGGAGCTGAGTCCGCAGCTGCGCGAGCTGGTCACCAAGGTCGGCCAGAACGACCCCAACATCGCCCGGGTCCGGGTCGGCCAGAGCGAGCCGCGCAAGGTCCGCATGGTGTTTGACCTGAAGCGGGCGAGTCGGCCGCAGGTGTTCTCGCTGCAACCCATTCCGCCGTACCGGCACCGGCTGGTGTTCGACCTGTATCCGGCGCAGGCGCCCGACCCCTTGCTGCAGGTGGTGCAGGCGCGCGAGCAGTCGCTGGCGGCAGCTGGCGCCGCGTCGGAGCCGAGCGCGGCAGAAGCCTCGGCCGATGCCGCCTCGTCGGTCGGCGATGCACTGGGCGAGCTGATCGGCAAGATCGAGACGAGGCCGACAGACACAGCCGGGCCCCCAGCCCCGACGGTGCCGGCCCTGCCCACGCCTCCCGCGACCGCGCAGCGGCCGCCGGCCTTGCCGCCGGTGGCGTCGACCCCACCGGGCGCACCGACCGTGCAGCCCGGCCGAGCCGGCATCAACCGGCTGGTGATCGTGGCGATCGACCCCGGTCACGGCGGCGAAGACCCCGGCGCGATCGGGCCGAGCGGCCTGCGCGAGAAAGATGTGGTGCTGCGCATCGCCCGCCAGTTGCACGACGAGCTCAACCGCCGGCCCGGCATGCGCGCGATGCTGACGCGCGACGGCGACTACTTCGTGCCGCTCAATGAACGGGTGCGCAAGGCCCAGCGGGTCCAGGCCGACCTGTTCATCTCGGTCCATGCCGATGCTTTCATCCGGCCAACGGCACGGGGTGCCTCGGTCTTTGCCCTGTCCGAACGCGGCGCCAGCAGCGCGGCCGCGCGCTGGATGGCGCAGCAGGAGAACCGTTCGGACGCGGTCGGCGGCATCAACATCAAGGCCAATGACCGGCACGTCATCAACACGCTGCTGGACATGAGCACGACGGCGCAGATCCGCGACAGCCTGAAGATCGGCCGCGAGGTGCTGGGCCATATCGGCCGCGTCGGTCGGCTGCACAAGGACGAGGTCGAACAAGCGGGTTTCGCGGTGCTCAAGGCGCCGGACATCCCGTCCATCCTGGTCGAGACCGCCTTCATCTCGAACCCGGAGGAGGAACGCCGCCTGCGCGATCCGGCCTACCAAGCCCAGCTGGTGCAGGCCCTGCTGACCGGCGTGACGCGCTACTTCGCTCGCAACCCGCGCATGGGTCGCAACAGGATGATGTGATGTGAGCCCCCGGTCTCGCGGGTACGCGAGACCACCCCCCGTGGGGGTCCCGCCTCAGGACTGCGTGGTGGGCTGGCGGCGTGCTTTCCAGGCGCCGAACAGCGCGAGAAGGCCGGGGATGACGATGAAGGCCCAGATGATCTTGCTGAGGTGGGTCTGGACCCAGGGCACGTTGCCGAACAGGTAGCCCGCGCCGATCAGGCCGACGACCCAGAGTGCGGCGCCGGCGACGTTGTAGGCGACGAACTTGCTACGCGTCATCTCGGCCACGCCGGCCACGAAGGGCGCGAAGGTGCGCACGAAGGGCATGAAGCGGGCGATCACGATGGTGATGCCACCGTGCTTCTCGTAGAAGGCATGGGCCTGCAGGAAGGCTCGGCGGTTGAAGAAGCGCGACTGCTCCCACTGGAACACGCGCGGGCCGATCGAGCGGCCGATCGTGTAGTTGAGCTGGTCGCCCAGCACCGCCGCGATCAGCAACAGTCCCATCGCCAGCGGCAGGCTCATCAGCCCCAGGCCACACATCGCCCCGACCACGAACAGCAGCGAGTCGCCGGGCAGGAAGGGCATCACCACCACGCCGGTCTCGACAAAGATGATCGCGAACAGCAGGGCATAGATCCACATGCCGTGGTCCGCCACAAACTGGGCCAGATGCTGGTCCACGTGCAGCACGAAATCGATCAGGACAGCGAGGAATTCCATGGCCGGGATTATCCGGGCCGACATTTCCGTACATCCCGTCACAGATTGCGACAATTTGCCGATTACGGCCATCGAGCTTGCACTTTCGGCCCGCACACTGCCGTCCAGCCCAACACCTTCCCCACATGCGCCGTCGCTCGCTGCTCCGTTCTGCCCTGACCCTGACTGCCCTGCCGCCCTGTGTCCATGCGGCGGGCAGCGACGACATCCTGCTTGGCCAGATCGGCCCGCAGGGCGCCCAACTCGATGCGGCCTGCCACGAACAGCTCGCCGGCATGAAGCTCGCGATCGACACGGCCAACGCGCGCGGCGGTTTCGGTGGCCGCAAGCTACGCTGGGTCCGCATCGACGGCAGTGGCCTGGCGCCGGCGATGCTGGCCGCCAAGGCGCAACGGCTGGGCTCGGAGCCAAGCTTCGCGGCCTGGCTGGGACCGGTCGGTGCCGCCAGCCAGCAGGCCCTGGCGCAACTGCCACCGGACGGTCGCGCGGCCTGCATCGGCGCGCTGTCGCTGCAGGATCGCCAGCGCGCGGCGCTGCCGGGCTGGCAGTTCCATGTCCGCGCCAGCCAGGCCCGCGAGGCCGAGGTGCTGGTGCGCCACCTCGGCACGCTGCGCCTGACCCGCACGGCCATCGTCAGCCGCAGCGGACCGGACGGCAATGAATCAGCCGGCGTGCTGGCCGCAGCGCTGGCCGAACGGGGCCTGAAGCCGATCTCCCAGGCCAGCGTCACCGATGACCCGGCCACGCTGCAGGAGGCCGCCCGCAAGCTGGTCGCGCTGGACCCGCAGGCACTGCTGCTGGCCTTGCCGGCGCACCAGCTGGTCGGCCTGATCGGGCAGGTCCGCGCCCTCAAGCGCCAGCCCGCGATCTATGCGCTGTCGATGGGCGGCGGCGAGGCGCTGATCGAAGGCGCGCTGCAGCGCGCCGAGGGCGCCGTCATCACCCAGGTCGTGCCCCACCCCTGGAGCGACGCCCAGCCGGCGCTGCAGGACTACCGCCGGGCCTGCGAGCCGGCCCAGGTGCGCGTGGGCTACGCCAGCCTGGAGGGCTACCTGACCGCCCAGGTGCTGATCGAGGCCCTGCGCCGCGCCGGCCCGCGCGTCCAGCGTCGCAGCCTGCGCGACCAGCTCGCCACGCTGCAGCTGCCGCTGGCCGGCATGGATGTCGACTTCCAGCGCGACGAGTCGGCCGGATCGCGCTACGTCGAGCTGGTGCAGATCGGCCCGGGCGGACGCTACCTGCGCTGACCGGACGGGCCTTCGCTTGGGGTGAGCTCCCTAGAATCCCGGCGATGAGCCTGAACGCTGAAACGCCCGATCCCGCCGATGTTCCCGCCCGCCGCCCGATCCGCGAACTGCCCGACGAGCTGATCAGCCAGATCGCCGCTGGCGAGGTCATCGAACGGCCCGGTTCGGTCGTGCGCGAGCTGCTGGACAACGCGCTGGACGCCGGCTCGCGCCAGATCACGCTGCGGCTGGCCGCTGGCGGCGTGCGCGGCATCAGCGTCGAGGACGACGGCGCCGGCATCCCCGCCGACGAGTTGCCGCTGGCGCTGCGCCGCCATGCCACCAGCAAGATCGGCAACCTGCATGACCTCGAACAGGTCGGCACCATGGGCTTTCGCGGCGAGGCACTGGCCGCTGTCGCCTCGGTCGCCGAGCTGAGCATCACCAGCCGTCACGCCGGCCAGCCGCACGCCATGCGCATCGATGCCCGCACCGGCGAGCTGAGCCCGGCCGCGCGCGCCGTCGGCACCACCGTCGAGGTGCGCGAGCTGTTCTACGCCACCCCGGCGCGGCGCAAGTTCCTCAAGACCGATGCGACCGAGCTGGCGCACTGCCTGGACGCCGTGCGCCGCCACGCGCTGGCGCGGCCCGAGGTCGGCTTCGCGGTCTGGCACGAGGGCCGGTTGGTCGAGCAGTGGCGCGCCGCAGCGCCCGACCAGCGCATCGCCGACGTGCTCGGCGCCGACTTCATCGCCGCCAGCCGGCCGGTGACCTCGCAGGTGGGGCCCCTGCGCGTGATCGGCCGGGTTGGCCTGCCCGAGGCCGCCCGCGCCCGTGCCGACCTGCAATACGCCTATGTCAACGGCCGCCACGTGCGCGACCGCCTGGTCGCCCACGGCGTGCGTTCGGCCTACGAGGACGTGCTGCACGGCCAGCGCCAGCCCAGCTATGTGCTCTTCATCGAGCTGCCGCCCGAGCGGGTCGACGTCAACGTTCACCCGACCAAGGCCGAGGTGCGCTTCCGCGACTCGCGCGAGGTCCACCAGGCGCTGCGCCGTGCGGTCGAGGCGGCGATCGCGGTGTCGACCGCACGGCGCAGCGACGAGGACATCGCCCCGGACGCCGGCGCAGCGGACGGTGCGGCCGTGCCGGCAACGTTGCCGGCCCCGCCGCCCCAGCCCGCCTGGCAAGCCCCCGCCATGCCGCGTGTGCAGGGCGCCCTGGCCTTGCAGGAGGCGGCGATGCTCTATGGCCAGCCGGTTCCACCGCGCGCCTGGAACACGCCAGCTTCGAACCCTGACCACCCGGCCATGCCGATCAACACGGGCCCTGCGGCGACAGGCTCAGCGCCTGAGCCTGTGGCAGCCACGACCCCGGCGATCGGCCAGACCGCCATGGCCGTCGAGCCCGACGAGGCCTGGCCGCTGGGTCGTGCGCTGGCCCAGCTTGGCGGCGCCTACGTGCTGGCCGAGAACCGCCGCGGGCTGGTCATCGTCGACATGCATGCGGCACATGAGCGCATCGTCTACGAGCGCCTCAAGCGTGACGTCGCCGAGCGACGTCGCGCCGCCGTCGAGTCGGGTGACGCCGCTGCGGAAGGCATCCCAGCCCAGCCGCTGCTGATCCCGGCCACCTTCGCGGCCACGCCCACCGAGGTCGCCACCGCCGAGACCCATGCGCAGACCCTGCGCCTGCTGGGCCTGGACCTGAGCCCGCTGTCGCCCGGCGTGCTGGCGCTGCGCTCGCGGCCAGCGGCCTTGCACGACGCCGATCCGGTCGGGCTGGCCCGCTCGGTGCTCGCCGATCTGGGCGGGGCCGACACCGGCGAGGCCAGCACGCGCGTCCAGCGCGCCTACGACGACATCCTCGCCACCATGGCCTGTCACGGCGCCGTGCGCGCCAACCGCAAGCTGACCATCGACGAGATGAACGCGCTGCTGCGCGACATGGAGAACACCGACCGCGCTGACCTGTGCAACCACGGCCGGCCGACCTGGCGTCAGGTGACGATCAAGGAACTGGACACGCTGTTCCTGCGCGGACGCTGAGGCGGCGTGCACGCCCGCATCAGTTCACGATCGTCAGTTCACGACCGTCAGTTCACGACATCCATCGGCTGGAAGAAACGCGTCGCCACATCCCGGGCCGGGTCCGAAGGTCGGTGGCTGGCCTCGTCGCGCACCCGGGCGACCGCGTAGAGCCAGACCGCATCGCGGAAAGCGGCCAGTGACAACGGCGTGTGGAAGCTCGGCCGGCGGATCACCGCCGCCAGCAGCGCGGACACGCCGTGGGCGTGCCAAGCGTCGCGGATCGCCGGCCAGATGTCGGGGTGCTGCTCCAGCGAGGGGCCTTCGTGGCCGTCGGCATCGTCGAGGTCGGCGCGCACGTTGTAGAAGGCGCACAGATCGCCCAGCACACGTTCGACGTTGCCGGGCTGACCCAGCTGGCGGTAGTGATCGAGCAGGCGCAGGTAGATGCCGGGGCTGCGGCCGATGCGGCCCTTGAGCGCCGCTTCGAGCAGGGTCGCGCTGGCACCGGGCGCGCCTTCGGCGGCGATGGCGTCGATCTTTTCGAGCAGCTGGGCGTGGCGGGTCTCGTCCAGGCCGTCGGGATCGAAATCGGGCTCCTCGGCCGGCAGGACCTGCGGCACCGGCATGTAGGTGCGGGTCGAGACCTTGGGCTGGACCGGCATCTCCGACACCGCCGCCTGACGATCGCGGGCCGCATCGGCCAACGGATCGCGCGGCGACAGGGCCTCGCGGTCCCAGGTCGACGGCGAGGCGGACACCGCCCAGCGCGAGACCGACCAGCGCGACGGCGGGTCCGGGTCCTCCGAGCGGATGTGGTCGTCCAGCAGTTCCTCCAGCGTGGTGTCGCGGGCATCGGACGTCCGGTCCCGGCGACCCCGCAGACCTGCCCGCCCAAACTGCCACGCCAGGCCCAGGGCCCGGGGCAAGAAGAGCAGGCCAAGGGCACCCAGGATGGCGTACAGCGCGACCTGCATCGTTCCGGCGCTTTCGCCGACCCGGTCCCGTTCCTGTTGGGCCTCATCGAGCCGCGCCTGCAGGGCGAGCAGCGCCTCCTGCGAGCGACGCTGCTCGTCGCGCATGGACTCCAGCTGCTGGTGCAGGCGGTCGACCGCCGCCGTCATCGCGGCGGCGGCCTGCGCCGACGTCACGGACGGAACCACCGCCGCCGCCGCCAGCGCCGGTGCCTGGGCCACACGGGTGCCCTTGGGCGCAGCGGCTGCGGCGGGTTTGGGGGCTGCGGCCGCGCGCCGCACCCGGGGCGCGGGCGCGACGGTCAAGGCGGCCGAGCCGGCGGCAGCGGGCGTCGCGTCGCTGCCCGACGCCGCTGCGGCTGGCGACGGCGCGGCGCCGGTCGCGATGCCGGGATCGCCAGCGAGTTCGCGCGTCAGGCCGATGCCATCGGGCGGCGGGTCCACCAGCAAGGTGAACTCGCGCGTGTAGCGCGCCCCGCACAACAAGGCCGCGCGGACCCGCACGACCGGCTCGCGCACCGGTTCCTCGTCGACCAGGGTGAGCCAGACCTCGCCGTCGCCCGCCGCACTGGCCTGGCTGACCCGCAAGGTCGTGACGCTGCCGGTGTCCTGGCCGTGGAAGACGCTGGCCTGGACGCAGCGCTGCAGCACCGCCCCCGGCTCCAGGTCTGCGGCCCGGACCCGCATGACGACCTCGATCGGCGAGCCGACCCGCGCCCGCGCGCTGGCGATGTCGATCGACTGGGCTTGCACAAGGCCGATCTGCAGCAGGCAGACGGCCCATCCCACGTGCGACAGCCTGCGGGCAGCGCGCGGGAGACGGTGCGTCCATCGAACCGGTACATCCATGGGTGTGCTGCCTTCGGCTGGGTTATTCGACAGTTTCCATTGTTTACAAGCTCGGTGGTGCGCGTCCAACGCCTGCCGTGCTGTCTTGCGGCAAAACATCTCACCCCGGCATCCTGCGCTGACTGCTGGCGCAAAGCCCCCCCGGATTGCGGGGTGTAGGCCTGTAACAGCGGCTCACAGCCCCGCCGGACCGGGATCGACATACTCGCAGCAGCACCGCATCGCGCCGGTGCGCCTGCGCACAGCCCGCCCGAGGATCCCGATGCCGTCCCCCGAAAACGCCTTGTCACCCAGCCCGCGAGGCGCCACATTGTTGTCTCGACGCAACGTCCTGGCGCTGTTGAGCATCCCCTGGGTGACGCCCCTGCGGCACGCCAGCGCGGCCGGTGCCACCGAAACGAGCGACATGGCCACGGCCCGCCTGGTGGACGCCCAGCTGGCGCCGCAGCAGTTCGCACTCGACCTCGGCCGCGTGCCCGACGCCACCTTGACGGACTACGTCGCCAGCATCGCCGCGACGCTGCAGCGCCAGGTCGCGCGGACCGATCTGACACTGGCCGTCCGGGTCTTGCGCGCCCACCATCTGCAGGCCTATGCCTACCCGGCCGGCAGCATCGGCCTGAGCCGCGGCATGTTGCTGGCGCTGCAGGACGAGTCCGAGCTGGCCGCGCTGATCGCCCTGCAGGCGGCCCATGCCGAACAAGGCCGGATGAGCCTGCCGGCTGGCGCCCGCGACGCCCGCCAGGCGGTGGTGACGCAGGCGGTGGCCGCCAGCCAGGCCTCGGCCTGGTCGCCGCCGCTGGGCCTCGACGGCCGGCTCGGCACGACAACCCTGTTGCCGGTGCGCAGCGCCGACGAGGCCCGTGCATCCGACCAGCGGGCCCTGCAGATGCTGGACGCAGCCGGCTACCCCGCGCACGCCCTGCCGACGCTGCTGCAACGCCTGGTCGACCTGCGGCGCCAGCAACCCGGCCTGTTCGCCGCCTTCGACCTGGGCGAGCCGGCCCTCGACAGCCGCGTGGCCAGCACCCGGCAGGTGGCCGAGCAACGCCACGCCATGTCCCGGGGTCGACCCGTCCGGCGCGAACGCTGGCTGGGCGGCACGGTCGGGCTGCAGGCCAGCCTGTCCCTGGTCAGCGATGCCCAGACCGCCGAGCAGGCGATGCTGCGTCAGGAATGGCCGTTCGCCCTCGAACGGCTGCAGACCGCGCTGGCCCAGCAACCGCGTGACCACGGCGTGCTCATGCGCACGGCGCAATGCCTGCAGGCGATGGGGCGGCTGCGCGACGCCCGCGGCCATGTGGCCGCCGCGCGCGAGGTCGATCCGGACGAGCCGCTGGCCTGCAAGCTGGGCGCCACGCTGGCGCTGGCCCAGCGCGACCCGGCACACGCCTGGCTGGAGCTGGAGGCGCACGACCGCCTGCTGCCGGGCGATCCGGCGGTGGTCTTCCTCAAGGGTGTCGCCCTGGAAGCGCTGGGCCAGGCCGCCAAGGCGGCGGAGCACTACCGCGCCTACCTCGGCTACACCACCCAAGGACAGGCGGCGCAGTACGCCAGCGCGCACCTGAGGTTGCTCGGGCGCTGACCCCGTCGTCGTCACAGCGGCTGGCTAAGATCGCCGCCCACTGGCCAACCACACGCAACACACGGAGCGAAACCCATGGCGATGGACGTGATCGACTACGAGATCAAGGGTGCGGAGATGCAGTTCGTCGAGGTCGAACTCGACCCCGGCGAAGCGGCGATCGGCGAGGCCGGCAGCATGATGTTCATGGACGCCGGCATCGGCATGGACACCGTCTTCGGCGACGGCAGCCAGCAGCAGGGCGGCGGCTTCTTCGGCAAGCTGCTGGGCGCGGGCAAGCGCCTGGTGACCGGCGAATCGCTGTTCACCACGGTCTACACCAACCACGCCGGCAACAAGCAGCGCATCGCCTTCGCGGCGCCCTACCCCGGCAAGATCCTGCCGATGGACCTGCGCCAGCTCGGCGGCACGCTGATCTGCCAGAAGGACTCGTTCCTCTGCGCCGCGCGTGGCGTCTCGCTGGGCATCGCGCTGCAGCAGAAGATCTCGACCGGCTTCTTCGGCGGCGAGGGTTTCATCATGCAGAAGCTCGAAGGCGACGGCCTGGCCTTCGTGCACGCCGGTGGCACCGTGGTGCGGCGCGAGCTGCAGCCCGGTCAGGTCCTGCTGGTCGACACCGGCTGCGTGGTGGCCTACACGCCCAACGTGAACTTCGAGATCCAGTACGTCGGCAAGATCAAGACCGCGCTGTTCGGCGGCGAGGGCCTGTTCTTCGCCAAGCTCAGCGGTCCCGGCACGATCTGGCTGCAAAGCCTGCCGTTCTCGCGCCTGGCCAGCCGCGTCTTCGCGGCCGCACCGCAAGCCGGCGGCGGTGGCCGCGAGGAAGGCTCGATGCTGGGCGGCCTGGCCGCTGGCGGCCTGCTCGGCGGCATCCTGGGCGGCGGCGACGACGACTGACCCGGACCTCGGTCCGGGCCCGGGCCCGGGCCGCTCAGCGCACCACGAGGACCGGCACGGTGCTGTGGGTCAGCACCTTCTGGGTCTCGCTGCCCAGCAACAGGGCTGCGACGCCGCGGCGGCCGTGCGAGGCCATGACGATCAGGTCGCAACCCTGGCCCTTGCCGAAGTCGATGATGGCTTCCCAAGGGTGCAAGGCCTCGATCGAGGCGGCGGTGCAGGTCACGCCGGCGGCCGAGCAGGCGTCCTTGACCAGTTGCAGATGCTTGACGGCGATGCGCTCCTGCGAGTCGTAGAACTCCTGCGGCGGCACCGGCTGCATCTCGGTGATGGCGCTGTAGGGGAAGGGTTCCTTGACGGCCAGCGTGCAGACCTCCGCGCCCGTCAGCTTGGCGAGTTGCACGGCGTTGGCGACGGCCTTGGCGGTGATGTCCGAACCGTCGGTGGGAACCAGGATGCGCTTGTACATGTGACCTCCGATGCGGCATGGGGAAGGTGCCGCGACAGGGTCATGATGCGCCGCCGGATCCCAAGCGGCTTGACCATGGTCAAGCCGCAGCCATGCGGGTGTGGCCGATCCACTGGGCGATCAGCCGGGCGATCAGCCGGGTGCGGCGCCGCGCGCGATCGGGCGCTGCGGCTGGCTGCACCACTCGCTCCAGGAGCCGGCATAGAGGCGCGATCCCGGCAGGCCGGCCAGCGTCATCGCCAGCAGGTTGTGGCAGGCGGTGACGCCCGAGCCGCACTGGTGCACGACCTGGTCGGGCAAGCGGCCGGCCAGCAAGGGCTCGAAGGCGGCGCGCAGGGCCTCGGCCGGCAGGAAACGGCCGCTGGCGTCGAGGTTCTGGCCGAAGGGCCGGTTGAGGGCGCCGGGAATGTGGCCGGCCACCGGGTCCAGCGCCTCGACCTCGCCGCGATAGCGCTCGGGCGCACGGGCGTCGATCAGCACGGCGTCGGCTCGTCCGATGCGTGACTGGACCGTCTCGGCATCGACCCAGGCCATGCCCGGCTCAGCCGGCAGCGGGTAAGCGCCCAGGTCGGCAACGTCGGCGGCCGGACCCGTGGCCAACGCACCCCCGGCGGATTGCCACGCCGCCAGTCCGCCGTCGAGCAGCAGGACCGGCCCGTGGCCGAGCCACTTCAGCAGCCACCAGGCGCGGGCCGCGTACATGCCGCCGTGGGCGTCGTAGAGGACCACCGTGGTCTGCGGGCCGACACCGTGGCGGCCGAAGGTCGCGGCCACGCGTGCCATCGACGGCAGCGGATGCCGACCGCCGCACAGCGCGCTGGCATCGCCCTTCGCGCCCAGGTCGTGGTCCAGGTGCAGGTAGCCGGCACCGGGGATGTGGCCGGCGAGGAAGGCCTCCTGGCCGGCGTCCGGCCGCATCAGGTCGAAGCGGCAGTCGAACACCCGCAGGGACGGGCCCGCCGGCAGGGCGAGCAGGTCGGCGGCGGTGATCAGCACAGCGGGGTTGAGCGTCGGCGTCGTGGTCATCGTCAGGGCCCAGGGTCACAGGTTGAGAGGGACGTCACTCGATCTCGGGCGCCAGCGTGTCGGGCCCGCGATCGGTCTTCTGGCGGTCGTGCCGCAGCCGTGCGGCGGCGATGCCGGCGGCCACGATCAGCAACATGCCGGCCACCGACATCAGATGCACCGGGTCACCAAACAGCAGCACGCTGTAGACGAAGGCAAAGGCGATGCCCAGGTACTGCAGGCTGGCGTTGACCAGGGGCTTGCCGATCGCGTAGGCGCGGGTCATCAGCAGTTGCGCGGCGGTCGCGAACAGGCCCACCGCCAGCAGCGCCAGCGCGCCCTGCCAGGTGTGGGCATGGAAGGTGTCGGTGACGGCGGTGAGCAAGCCGCCAGCCACCATGCCCGCCAAGGAGAAGTAGAAAACCACGCGGGCCTCGGGCTCGCCGGCCCGCCCGAGCGCGCTGACCTGCAGGTAGGCCATCGCCGACAACATGCCCGACAGCAGCCCGATCAGGCCGTGCCAGAGCTGCGAGGCCTCGATGGTGGGACGCAGGATCAGCGCCACGCCGCAGAAGCCGGCCAGCGCGGTCAGCACCAGCCGGCCGTCGATGCGCTGGCCGCCCAGCATCACCGCACCACCGATCAGGAAGACGGCCATCCAGATCGACGACATGTAGTTCAACGTCATCGCGGTGGCCAGCGGCAGGCCGACGATGGCGTAGAACCACATCAGCAAGGCGCTGACGCCGCTCAGGCCGCGCCAGAAGTGCATGGCCGGCAAGGGCGTGCGCCACGAGGTGCCCTGTCGATGCATCAGCAGCGCCATCAGCGACATGCCGATGACGCCGCGGTACATCACGATCTCGCTGCTGCCGTACGACGCAGCCGCGAGCTTGACCGCCACGCCCATGCTGGCGAAGAGGAAGGCCGCGCTGACCATCATCAGCGTCGGCGACGGCGCGCGGCGTGGCATCGGCTCGGTGCTCAGTCGCTCACCGCATCGCCCATCTGGCGCCGGTACCACTCATGGAAGTGCTGCATGCCGTCTTCCATCGGGCTCTGGTAGGGGCCGACCTCGTTGTCGCCGCGTTTCATCAGGGCCTTGCGCCCGGCATCCATGCGCTCGGCAATCTCGTCGTCCTCGATGCAGGTCTCCATGTAGGCGGCACGTTGCGCGTCGACATAGTCACGCTCGAAGGCGGCGATCTCCTCGGGGTAGTAGAACTCCACCGTGTTGAGCGTCTGCTCCGGGCTGATCGGGTGCAAGGTCGAGACCGTCAGCACGTTGGGATACCACTCCACCATGATGTGCGGGTAGTAGGTCAGCCAGATCGCGCCGTGCTTCGGGGCCACGCCGTCCTGGAAGCGCATGACCTGGTCGTGCCAGCGCTCGTAGACCGGCGAGCCGGGCTTGCCCAGCGCCTTGCCGGCTCCCTGGGCCACACCCACCGTCTGCACCGAATACTCGCGACCCATCTCCCAGCGCAGGTCTTCGCAGGTGACGAAGTTGCCCAGGCCGGGGTGGAAGGGACCGACGTGGTAGTCCTCCAGGTAGACCTCGATGAAGGTCTTCCAGTTGTACTGGCACAGGTGCTGCTCGACGTGGTCGAACACGTAGCCGTCGAAGCACAGCTCGGCGCGCGGGCCGATCGAACCGAGTTCGGCCTCGATGTCACGGCCGTTGTCCTCGAAGACCATGCCGTTCCACGTGCGCACCGGGTAGTTGCGCAGGTTCAGGCAGGGGTCCTCGCGGAAATGCGGCGCGCCGATCAGCTGCCCGTCCAGACCATAGGTCCAGCGGTGCAGCGGGCAGACGATGTTCGAGCCGGTCTGGCCGCGACCCTTGAGCATCACGGCCTGGCGGTGTCGACAGACGTTGGAGATCAGCTCCACGCCTTGCGGGGTGCGGACCAGCGCACGGCCTTCGCCCTCATGGGCCAGCGCGTGGTAGTCGCCAACCCGGGGCACCATCAGCTCATGCCCCAGGTAACGCGGGGCGGAGGGAAAGATCTGTCGCATCTCCTTGTCAAAAAGTGCCTGGTCGAAATGCGACGTGACCGGCAACTGCGTGCGACTTCTCTTCAGAGCTTCCAACGTGATGCTCAGGTCGGACATGATCCCCAGGATCTCCAAGTGCATGTCGAACCACCACCCCAGACGGCCCAGGCTTGGACGATGTCACCGCTGCGGACGCGTTCAGCCGGCCTTGAGCACCTTGAGGTGCCGCAGGCGCGGGCAGGGCGGGCGTTGCGGGGGGCCGGGGTGGGCGGACGCCCAAGGCCAGTCAGAAATTGTAGCCGGGGGGGTCGATGCAAGGGCCACCGCCTAGAATCTGCGGCTCCGCTGACCGACCCAGAGCCCCCGAAGCACCATGCCCCAGAGCGCGCCTCCGTCGACCGATCCGGCCCATTACGAGGCTGCGCTGCAAGAGCTGGAACAGCTCGTCACCCGCATGGAAAGTGCCCAGATGCCGCTGGACCAGTTGCTCGAAAGCTACAAGCGCGGCGCCGTGCTGCTGGCCTTCTGCAAGACCCGGCTGGAGGCCGTCGAACAGCAGGTGCAGGTGCTCGAAGCCGGCCAGCTCAAGCCCTGGAGTGATGCGGCATGAGCACGACCGATCAGGGCCTTGATGTCGAAGCCTGGATGCTGGCTTGCCTGAGCGAGGTCGAGACCGAGCTGGGCCGTCACGTGGTCGCCGAGGCACCGGCCGGTCTCGGGCAGGCGATGCGCTACGGCGTGCTGGACGGCGGCAAACGCCTGCGTCCGCTGCTGGTGCTGGCCGCCTCGCACAGCGTCGACGGCGATCCGGCTGCCGCCATGCTGGCAGCCTGCTCGGTCGAGCTGATCCATGCCTATTCGCTGATCCACGACGACATGCCCTGCATGGACAACGACGTGCTGCGCCGGGGCAAGCCCACCGTGCACGTGCAGTTCGGCGAAGCCCAGGCCATGCTGGCCGGCGACGCGATGCAGGCGCTTGCCTTCGAGGTGCTGACCCCTGCAGACGGCCGGATCGATCCGGCCCTGCAGGCGCGCCTGTGCAGCTTGCTGGCGCGCGCCTCGGGCGTGCTGGGCATGGCCGGTGGCCAAGCCATCGACCTGGCCCATGTCGGCAAGCCGATGGGCGAGGTCGACCTTCAGGACATGCATGCGCGCAAGACCGGCGCCCTGTTGCAGGCCAGCGTGCTGATGGGCGCGGCCTGTGGTCAGACCACACCGGTGCAATGGCAGGCCCTGTCGGACTACGGCGCCGCGATCGGCCTGGCCTTTCAGGTGGTCGACGACATCCTCGATGTCACCCAGGCCTCCGAGATGCTGGGCAAGACCGCCGGCAAGGACGCCGATCAGAACAAGCCCACCTACGTCTCGCTGCTTGGCCTGGACGGCGCCCGCGCCCGTGCCCGGCTGCTGCATGCCCAGGCCCGCGATGCGTTGGACCGCGCCGGCCTGGTCGACGCGACCCGACTGCGCTGGCTGGCCGACCGGCTGGTCGACCGCGAGAACTGAGACCCCATGCCGCCCTCGCTTCCGATGACCGCCAACTACCCGCTGCTCAACCGCATCCAGACGCCCAGCGACTTGCGCGCCCTCGGCCGAGCCGAACTGCCGCAGCTCGCGCTGGAACTGCGCGACTTCATCCTGCAGAGCGTCTCGCGCACCGGCGGGCACCTGTCGTCCAACCTCGGCACGGTCGAGCTGACGATCGCGCTGCACTACGTCTTCGACACGCCCGAGGACCGGCTGGTCTGGGACGTCGGCCACCAGACCTATCCGCACAAGGTCCTGACCGGCCGGCGTGATCGCATGCACACGCTGCGCCAGCTGGGTGGCCTGAGCGGCTTTCCCCGGCGTGACGAGAGCGATTACGACACCTTCGGCACGGCGCACTCGTCGACGTCCATCTCCGCTGCGCTGGGCATGGCGCTGGGCGCCCAGCAAAAGGGCGAGAAGCGGCATGCGGTGGCCATCATCGGCGACGGCGCGATGACCGCCGGCATGGCCTTCGAGGCGCTCAACAACGGCGGCATGCCACATGCTGGCCGGGTGCCCAACCTGCTGGTGGTGCTCAACGACAACGACATGTCGATCAGCCCGCCGGTGGGTGCGCTCAACAAATACCTCGCCCGGCTGATGAGCGGCAAGTTCTACACCGCTGCGCGCGAAGGCGCCAAGCAGGTGCTCAAGAACGCACCGCCGCTGTTCGAGCTGGCCCGGCGCTTCGAGGAACACGCCAAGGGCATGGTCGTGCCCGGCACGATCTTCGAGGAGTTCGGCTTCAACTACGTCGGCCCGATCGACGGCCATGACCTGGACGCGCTGATTCCCACACTGGAGAACCTGCGCGACAAGCCCGGCGCCCAGTTCCTGCATGTCGTGACCAAGAAGGGCTACGGCTACAAGCTGGCCGAGGCCGATCCGATCGCCTACCACGGCCCCGGCAAGTTCGACCCGCAGATCGGCCTGGTCAAGCCGGCTGCCGCGCCCAAGCCGACCTTCACCCAGGTCTTCGGCCAGTGGCTGTGCGACATGGCGGCAGCCGACCCGCGCCTGGTGGCGATCACCCCGGCGATGCGCGAGGGCTCGGGCATGGTCGAGTTCCACAAGCGCTACCCCGAGCGCTACCACGACGTCGGCATCGCCGAGCAGCACGCCGTGACCTTTGCCGCCGGCCTGGCCTGCGAAGGACTCAAGCCGGTGGTGGCGATCTACTCCACCTTCCTGCAGCGGGCCTATGACCAGCTGATCCACGATGTCGCGCTGCAGAACCTGCCGATGGTGTTCGCGCTGGACCGCGCCGGCCTGGTCGGGGCCGATGGCGCCACCCATGCCGGCGCCTACGACATCGCCTTCGTGCGCTGCATCCCGAACCTGGCCATGCTCACGCCCGCCGACGAGGCCGAGACCCGCCGCGCGCTGAGCACCGCCCACGCCCACGACGGCCCGGTCGCCGTGCGCTACCCGCGTGGCAGCGGGGCCGGCGTGGCGGCGACGGCCGACCTGGACACCCTGCCCTGGGGTCAGGGCGAAATCCGGCGCGAGATCCAAGGTGAAGACCGCGCCAATGGTGGCCACGCCGGCCAGCCACGGATCGCCATCCTGGCCTTCGGCCCGCTGCTCTACCCGGCGCTCGAAGCCGGCGCCAAGCTGGACGCCACCGTCGCCAACATGCGCTTCGTCAAGCCGCTGGACACCGCCCTGGTCGAACGCCTGGCCCGCAGCCACGATGCGCTGGTCACGGTCGAGGAAGGCTGCCTGCCGGGCGGCGCCGGCAGTGCCGTGCTGGAAGCCCTGCAGGCCGCCGGCATCCAGGTGCCGGTGCTGACGCTGGGTCTGCCCGACCGTTTCATCGAACACGGCGACCCGGCCCTTTTGCTGTCCGCCTGCGGTCTGGATGCGGCCGGCATGGAAACGGCGATCCGTCGCCGCTTCCTGGGCGACAAGGCACCGCAGCTGCGCAACGTCGTCAACGGCTGAAGCGGCCGAGGTCGCGCGCACCGCTCAGCGCGCGAGTTCCGCGTCGCGCTGCGCCTTCGGCAAGGCGGCCAGCCGGCGGACCTCGGCATAGAAGGCCGGCCAGTCACGGCCGACGCGCTCGAACAGGCGCTCGAAATCAGGCACCTGCGCGTTGTAGGCGCCCAGCACGCCCAGCTGGGCGTTGTTGACGCTGGCAAACCACTCGTCATAGCCGGCATAGCCGTGCCACGGGCCGTCCGGCGCGGCCTTCAGCGCGGCATGTTCGGCCTTCAGCGCGGCCAGCGCCTCGGCCTTGCCCGCCCGCTTGTCGGCCTCGCTCGCCGGGCTGCGGTAGAGCGCCAGCAGGCGCTCGCGGGTGGCCATCGTCAGGCGGCGGAAGTCGCTGCGGCGGGCCTCGGCGGCGGCCTCGGCACGTTCGACCTTGGCGCGCAGTTCGGGGCTGGCTTCCTCGGCCAGCCACATCCGGCTGCCGATGCGTTCGACTGCCGTCGCATAGGACTCGTTGAAGACCGTGTCGCCCTCGGCAAAGGCCAACTGGTGCGACAGCTCATGGATGATCAGGCGCGCCAGCTCCAGCTCGCTGGTGCGGGTCACGAAGGTGTTGAGCAGCGGATCGGCCAGCCAGCCATGCTGCGGCACCTTGCCCAGCGTCGAGTAGGCCGGCACGCCGTAGACAAAGGTCTCCAGCCCCTGGGCCTTCATGACTTCCGCCTCGGCGCGGGCCGGTGCCGGGTCGTAGTAGCCGCGGTAGCCGACGCAGCCCACCACCAGAAAGCACCAGGTGTGCAGGTCCAGGCTCAGCTCCGGTGCGGCGACCACGTTCCAGACCGCATGCGGCCGGCCCAGATCGGCATAGCGGCGGTAGCTGCCGTTGTCGGGCAGGTGCAGGCGGCGGATGGCGTAGTCGCGGATCTTCTGGCTGAAGACCAGCCGGGCGCGCAGGTCGGTCGACAGGTCGGGGCGTTGCAGCACCTCGTCGACCGGCTCGGCGGCGTGGAGCAGGCGCACATGCCCCGCCGTCGACTGCCAGTAGTAGCCCAGCGTGCCGCAGCCGCTGATGCCCGCCAGCGCGGCGACAGCCAGCGTGGCGCCGGCCAGGCTCGCTGCCCATCGACGAAAGGCGGGCCTCATGCGGCCTCCACCTCGACCAGCACGTCGTAGAAACACGGCGCGTGGCCCATGTCCGTCAGACGCTGGTGCGTGACCTCGTTGACGTTGGTGCCGCGCAGCCCCAGCTTGCGCCACCAGATGCCCAGGCCGTTGACGACACCGGGGCGGGCCCGCGTGCTCAGCCGGGCGGTGGCGTGGTAGCTGCCGCGGTCGTTGTGGACCCGCACCGGCACGCCGTCGACCAGGCCGCGCGCGGCGGCGTCGTCGGGATGGATCTCGACGACCGGCTCGGCCTCGATGTCGCGCAAGCTCTTGACGTTGACGAAGCTGGAGTTGAGGAAGTGCCGCGCCGGCGGCGAGATCATCGCCAGCGGATAACGCGCGGCCAGCGCCGGGTCGGACTCGGCACTCTCCCACGGCGCGACATGGTCGGGCAGGCCCCAGCCCAGGGCCGGGGCGCTGATGCGCACGCGGCCGTCGGGCGTCGGGAAGCCGCCGTCGGCAAAGGGCGTGTCGGGCAGTGGCAGGCGCTGCCAGCCGTCGCGGCGCAGCGTGTCGATGTCGATCGGGGCCTTGAAGGCGACGCGGGCGAGCTGCTCGTCGCGGTCGTGGAAACAGGGCGCGTCGTAGCCCATCGCGGCGGCCAGGCGGCGGAAGATCTCGGTGTTGGGCAAGGCCTCGCCGAGGGGCGCGATGGCGGGCTCGTTGATCAGCACATCGGTGTGGCCGTAGCTGGTGTGCACGTCCAGGTGCTCCAGCTGCGAGGTGGCCGGCAGCACGATGTCGGCATGGTCGGCGGTGTCGGTCAGGAAATGCTCCAGCACGACGGTGTAGAGATCGTCTCGGCGGAAGCCCGCGACCACCTCGGGCGACTGCGGTGCGACCGCCACCGGGTTGCTGTTGTAGACGATCACGGCCTCGATGCGCGGCCCGAAGTCGGGCGATGCATGACGCAGCAGGTCCGCGCCGATGGTGCTCATGTTGATGGTGCGCGGGTTGCGGCCAGCCAGCAGGTCCGGGCGCTGCAGCGCGGCGTCGTCGCGCACGGCCGCATAGCTGCCCGAACTGGACAGCAGCAGGCCGCCCGCAGCGCCGTTGGCATCGACCCGCCAGGCGCCGGTCAGGCAGGGCAACAGGGCGATCAGCCGCACCGCGTTGCCGCCACCGCGCACGCGCTGCATGCCGTAGTTCAGGCGGATCGCGGCCGGCCGCGTCGTCGCGTAGTCCTGCGCCAGCACGCGGATCACTTCGGCCTCGATGCCGCAGACGGCGGCGGCGCGCTCGGGCGGCCATTGCAGCGCGCGTGCACGCAGGCCGTCCCAGCCGTCCGGGCCGGTCTGGACGTGGCGCGCGATGTAGCCGTGGTCGAGCCGGTCGTGCACGATCAGTTCATGCATCAGCGCCAGCGCCAGCGCGCCGTCGCTGCCCGGCCGCAAGGCGATGTGCTGGTGGCACTTGTCGGCGGTCTCGGTGCGGCGCGGGTCGATGCAGACCAGCTTGGCGCCGTGGCGCTTGGCCTGCTGGGCATAGGTCCAGAAGTGCAGGTTGGAGGCGATCGAGTTGCTGCCCCAGATCAGGATCAGCTTCGCATGGGCGAACTGCTGCACCCGCATCCCCACCTTGCCGCCATAGGTCATCGCCAGCGCCGCGCCGCCGGCCGAGGCGCAGATGGTGCGGTCCAGCCGCGAGGCGCCGAGCTGGTGGAAGAAGCGCGCGGCCATGCTCTCGCCCTGGATCATCCCCATCGTGCCGGCATAGCTGTACGGCAGGATCGCCTGCGGATCACGCGTGGCGATGGCCTTCAGCCGTGCGGCGATCTCGGCCAGTGCCTGGTCCCAGCCGATGCGCTCGAACTGCCCGCTGCCCTTGGGCCCGACCCGCTTGAGCGGGTGCAGGACACGTTCGGGGTGATACGTCCGTTCGGCGTAGCGCGAGACCTTGGTGCAGAGCGCGCCGTGGGTGGTCTCGTGTTCCTGCCAGCCCTGCACCTGGATGACGCGTTCGGCGCCGGGCTCGCCCTGCACGGTGACCTTGAGCGCGCAGGTGTCGGGGCAGTCGTGCGGGCAGGCGCCATGCACGACGCGGGTCGGCGCGGCGGCCGTCGGAAGGGGCATTGCAGCAGTCATTTCCGGATCATGGCATGGCCGAATTCGACCGCCCCGAGCCCTTGAAGGAGCCCCGGCTAAGATCGTTGCGCAGGCCTGCCGGAGCCTCAACAGGAGCGTCCCACCATGTCCCCGAGAGAACCCCGACTGATCGAAGCCATCGTGGACGACGCCCCGGCGCTGGCCGAGATCCGGCGCGACATTCACGCCCATCCGGAGCTGTGTTTCGAGGAAGAACGCACCAGCGAACTGGTTGCGCGCTGCCTGGGCGACTGGGGCATCGAACACCACCGCGGCCTGGGCAAGACCGGCGTGGTCGGCATCATCCGCAACGGCTCGTCGGAGCGCGCCATCGGCCTGCGCGCCGACATGGACGCGCTGCCGATGACCGAACACAACCGCTTCGCGCACGCCAGCCGCCACGTCGGCAAGATGCATGCGTGCGGCCACGACGGCCACACCGCCATGCTGCTGGCCGCCGCCAAGCACCTGGCCGAGCACCGCGACTTCGACGGCACCGTCTACCTGGTGTTCCAGCCGGCCGAGGAAGGCGGCGGCGGCGCGCGCGAGATGATCCGCGACGGCCTGTTCGAGCGCTTCCCGATGCAGGCCATCTTCGGCATGCACAACTGGCCCGGCATGGGCGCGGGCACCTTCGGCGTCTGCCCGGGGCCGATCATGGCGTCGAGCAACGAGTTCCGCATCACCATCACCGGCAAGGGCTGCCACGCCGCGCTGCCGCACAACGGCATCGACCCGGTGCCGGTGGCCTGCCAGATGGTGCAGGCCTTCCAGACCATCGTGACGCGCAACAAGCGGCCGATCGACGCGGCGGTGATCTCGGTGACCATGATCCACACCGGCGAGGCGACCAACGTGGTGCCCGATTCCTGCGAGATCCAGGGCACCGTGCGCACCTTCTCGCTGGACGTGCTGGACCTGATCGAGCGCCGCATGCGCGAGGTCGCCGAACACACCGGCGCGGCCTACGGTGCGAGCGTCGCCTTCGAGTTCCACCGCAACTACCCGCCCACCGTCAACCACCCGGCCGAGGCCGAGTTCGTGCGCGGCGTGATGGCCGAGCTGGTCGGTGCCGATCAGGTCATCGCCTTCGAGCCCACCATGGGCGCCGAGGACTTCAGCTACTTCCTGCTGGAGAAACCCGGCGCCTACTTCATGATCGGCAACGGCGACGGCGGCCACCGCGACCACGGCCACGGCCTGGGGCCCTGCAACCTGCACAACCCGACCTATGACTTCAACGACCGGCTGATCCCGCTGGGCGCGAGCTTCTGGGTCCGGCTGGTCGAACGCTGGCTGGCCAAGGCGTGAGCCTGGGCGGCGCCGCGTCGGACCACGAGGTCCGTTTTTGACCGCATCCGGTCCGCCGGCGGTCTCGTCGACACGGTTTGGTGCGACGACCATGAAGGCCTTGCAACCCCACGCGCACACACCATGACCACCGCCTTGCTGCTGATCGACGTCCAGGCCTCCTTCCCCGCCCGCCCCTACTGGGACGAGCGCGAGGTCCCCGCCTTCCTGGCCGCCTGCAACACCCTGATCGACGGCTGCGTCGCACGCGGTGTGCCCATCGTGCGGGTCTTCCACAGCGACGGCCCGGACCACAGCGACAACCCGTTTGCGCCCAGCAGCAGCCTGCTCCGACCGCTGGACGGCCTGCGCGAGCACACGCCGGCTCTGACGGTGCACAAGCACCGCCACAGCGCGCTGGTCGGCACGGGCCTGTCGATCTGGCTGCACCAGCAGGGCATCCGGCGGCTGATCGTCGCGGGCATCCGCACCGAACAATGCTGCGAGACAACCGCCCGCCACGCCAGCGACGAGGGCTGGGCCGTCGACTACGTGACCGAGGCCACCCTGACCTTCGACATGCACACGCCCGACGGCGCGCTGCTGTCGGCCGCCGCCATCAAGGAGCGCACGGCCACCGTGCTGGCCGGGCGCTTCGCGACGATCTGCTCGGTCGCACAGGCCTTGGCCCGTGCCACCGCGGACGAGCCGAAGGCGATCGCGTGAAGCCTGCGCCGACCGGTCGCCGTGCCGGGTCTGACGGTGTCGATGCGGTCCATGTCATCGACGTGCTCTTCGTCGTGCTGCCCGACACCCTGCTGCTGGACCTGGCCGGTCCGGCTGAGGCCTTCCGGCTGGCCAACCAGAACCTCGCCCGGCGTGACCGCCCACCGCTGTTCCAGCTGCGCCATACCGGGCCGCTGGCGCAGACCACGTCCTCGGTCGGTCTGCAACTGGCCGGCATCGAGCCACTGCCCGAGCACTTCGACCGCCCGACCTGGGTCGTGCTGATGGGCCGGCCCGGCGAGGCCGCCCAGGTGATCCGCCGCCAGCGCCCCTGGCTGGACACGCGGCAGTGGCTCGCCCGTGTCGTCGCGCCCTTGCTGGACGACCCGGCCACGCCCCACCGCCTGCTGACCGTCTGTTCCGGCGCGCTGCTGGCGGCCGACGCCGGCCTGGTCGGCACGCGTGCGGTGACCACCCACCACGAACTGCTGGACGACCTTGCCCGGCTGGCACCGGCCGCACAGGTGCGCACCAACCGGGTCTTTGTCGAGGACGGCCCGCTGCTGACCAGCGCGGGCATCACCGCCGGCATCGACCTGGCGCTGCACGGCATCGCCCAGGTCGGCGGCGAGGCGCTGGCCGCCGCGGTCGCGCAGGTCATGGTGGTCTTCCACCGCCGCGCGGTCGACGACCCGGAACGTTCACCGCTGCTGGCCTGCCGCAGCCACCTGCACCCGGCCGTGCACAAGGTCCAGAACGCGGTCGCCGAAGAACCCGCGCGCCACTGGACCCTGCGCGAGCTGGCCGAGGTGGCCCACGTCACGCCGCGTCACATGACCCGGCTCTTCCTGGCCCATGCCGGCGTGACCCCGCGCGACCACGTCGAGCAGGTCCGGCTGGCCTGGTGCCACGAGGCGCTGGCGGCGGGCCAGCCGCTCAAGCAAGCCCGCGCGCTGGCGGGCTTCCAGTCTGAACGGCAGTGGCGACGGGCGCGGGCCCGGGCCGGGGCCGGGGCTATGAACGGGACTGGGACCGGCGGCAACGCCGAACCGGACCGGCCGATGTGATCGATCCACCGAAGGAATCACCATGACGACCAGACCTCGCCCGGGCATCCGCCACATGTGCCTGTCGGTCCTGTCGGTCCTGTTGCTGCTGTCGGGCGCCTGTGCCCAGGCCCGTGGCATGGAGGACTTGGAGCCCGCGCCGACGGCCCAGAGCGAGCTGTCCGCCGCGCGGGAACTGCTCCGGCAGGAACGCTGGCCGGCGGCGGTGAGCGAGCTGCAGGCGCTGTCGCGCCGCCGCCCGGACGATGCGGAGGTGCACAACCTGCTGGGCTATGCGCTGCGCAAGACCGGCGCCCTCGAACCCGCCTTCGCGGCCTACCGGACCGCGCTGCGCCTCAACCCGGGCCACCTCGGCGCACACGAATACATCGGCGAGGCCTACCTGATGGCCGGTCGACCCGACCTGGCGCGCCAGCATCTGGACACGCTGCGCGGCCTGTGTGGGGTCGACTGCGAGGCCTACCGCGACCTCGCCGACGCGATCGGGCGGCACGGCCGCTGATCCGCTGTGCGGCTGAGCCGCAAGCGTCGACCTCAGCCGACGAGGCCTTCGGCCCTCAGATCCGCCTCGGCCTGAGCCGCGTTCTGGAACAGCACGGCATGCAGCCCCAGCGCACGGGCCGCGTCGACGTTGGCGGGGTGGTCGTCGAAGAAGACGGTGTCCTCGGCGGCGATGCCGAACCGTTCGAGCGCCAGCCGGAAGATCGCCGCATCCGGCTTGGCCAGCTGGACCCGGCCGGAGAACACGCCGGACTCGAAATGGCCGAGGAAGGCGTGTCTCGCCTCCAGCTGGTCGGCGAACGGCGCGGGCATGTTGGACAGGTAGAACAGCCGGTGGCCGGCCGCGCGCAGGCGGTCCAGCCACGCGACGGTGTCGGGCAAAGGCTCGAGGGCGGCCGGCACCGCATCGACGAGGCGCTGCATCTCGGCGGCCGACAGGCCGGATTGCACCGCCAGCGCTTCGACCAGTTCAGGGACTTCGATCGTGCCGTGATCGAAGCGGCCCCAGGCGTCGGTGTAGCCCTTGAAGATGCGCTCGGCGAGCGCCCGGGCCGCATCGGCATCGCTGGCGTGTGCCGGCAGGACCTCGCGCAGCAGGTCGACGGGCTGCCAGCGGAAGACCACGGCGCCGAAGTCGAAGATCAGGTGTTTCTTCATCGTCGTCCTCGTGCGTGGCCGCCGGTTCAGCGGCCCAGCAGGCGCTGGAGCAGCGCAGCGGTCGAGCCATCCAGCCCGGCGGTGTCGCCGCTGGCAAAGCGCGGCAGCAGCTGGTTGCACAGCGCCTTGCCGAGTTCCACGCCCCACTGGTCAAAGCTGTTGATGCCCCACAGCGCGCCACTGGTCCAGACGCGGTGTTCGTACAGGGCGATCAGCGCGCCCAGCGAGGCGGGCGTGAGGGACTCCAGCACAAAGGTCGAGCTGGGCCGGTTGCCGGGGAAGGTGCGGTGCCGCGCAACGGTCTGCGCGTCGAGCTGGGCGCTGGCGGTCGGCGCCTTCTCGCCGAGCGCCTCAGCAGTCGACTTGCCCAGCATCAGCGCCTGGCTCTGCGCCAGACAGTTGGCCAGCAGCTTGATGTGCTGGTCGGCCAGACCGGCCTTGAGCACCTCGGGCACGTCCGGGCCGTGGTTGGGGGTCTTGACCGCGACGAACTCCACCGGGATCACGTCGGTGCCCTGGTGCAGCATCTGGAAATAGGCATGCTGGCCGTTGGTGCCCGCCTCGCCCCAGACCACCGGACAGGTCGCATAGGGCAGCGCCTGGCCGTCGAGGTCGACGCACTTGCCGTTGCTCTCCATCTCCAGCTGCTGCAGGTAGGCCGGCAGGCGGCGCAGGCCCTGGTGGTAGGGCGCGATGCTGCGGCTGCTGTAGCCCAGGAAGTTGCGGTACCAGACGTCGAGCAGGCCCAGCTGGATCGGCAGGTTGGACGCCAGCGGCGCGCTTGCGAAGTGGCGGTCCATCGCATGCGCGCCGGCCAGCAGGTCGCGGAAGTTGGCCGCGCCGATGGCCAGCGCGATCGGCAGGCCGATCGCGCTCCACAGCGAGTAGCGCCCGCCGACCCAGTCCCAGAAGCCGAAGGTGGTGGTGATGCCGAACTTGCCCGCCGCTTCCACGTTGGTGGTCGTGGCCGCGAAGTGCTGCGCGATCGCCGCTTCGCCACCCTCGCCATAGCCGGCCAGGAACCACGCCCGCGCGACCTGCGCGTTGGCCATGGTCTCCTGCGTGGTGAAGGTCTTGGAGGCGACGATCACCAGCGTCTCGCGCGGGTCCAGCCGGCGCAGCACCGGCGCGATGTCGTGGCCGTCGACGTTGGAGACGAAGTGCAGCGTCAGCGTGCGGCTGGCGTAGGCGTCCAGCGCTGGCACGACCATCTGCGGGCCCAGGTCGGAGCCGCCGATGCCGATGTTGACGACGTGGCGGATGCCGCTGCGCGCGGTGTCGCGGACCTGCTCGACCCAGTCCAGCATGCGATCGAGCACGCCGTGCACGTCGTCCGAGCAAGGCGCCGCGCCACGCGGTGCGCGCAGGGCGGTGTGCAGCACCGCGCGGCCTTCGGTGTGGTTGATCGGCTCGCCGGCCAGCATGGCGTCGCGACGGGCTTCCAGCGCGCATTCGCGCGCCAGCTGCAGCAGCAGGCCCTGCACCGTCGCGCCCCAGTGGTTCTTCGACAGGTCGGCATGGATCTCCGGCGCATCGAGGCTGAAGGCCGCCACCCGGCCCGCGTCGGCCGCGAAGGCGCTGCGCAGGTCAAAGGCACGGCCGGCGCCGGCGTGGTGGGACTGCAGCGCAGCCCAGGCGGGCGTCTGGTCGCAGCGGGTCACGGACATGGGGTCTCCTCGGGATGTTCGGGTGGCGGGGCCGGTCTGTCGGTTCAGAGCTTCTGGATCATCACGTCGAGCTTGCCGGCGTCGACCGCAAAGCCACGGATGCCCTCGGCGAGCTTCTCGGTGGCCATCGCGTCGGCATTGAGGGCATAGCGGAAGGCGGCCTCGTCGAGCGTGACACGCTCGATCGCGGCGTCGCGGGCGGCCGCCGCGTCGAGGGCGCGCTCGAACGGCACCTCGCTGGCCTGCAACTGCGCCAGCAGGTCGGGGCTGATGGTCAGCAGGTCGCAGCCCGACAGCGCGGTGATCTGGCCGACGTTGCGGAAGCTCGCGCCCATCACCTCGGTGGCGATGCCGAACTTCTTGTAGTAGCTGTAGATCTGGCTGACCGAACGCACGCCCGGATCGTTGGCGCCGGCCATCGCGGCCTCGTCCCAGGCGGCGCCGGCCGACTTCTTGTACCAGTCGTAGATCCGGCCAACGAAGGGCGAGATCAGCTGCACGCCGGCCTCGCCGCAGGCCACGGCCTGGCAGAAGGCGAACAGCAGCGTCAGGTTGCAATGGATGCCCTCGCGCTCCAGCTCGGCGGCGGCCTGGATGCCCTCCCAGGTCGAGGCGATCTTGATCAGCACACGCTCGCGGCCGATGCCGGCAGCCTCGTACAGGCCGATCAGGCGGTGGGCGCGCGCGACGGTCGCGGCACGGTCAAAGCTCAGGCGGGCATCGACCTCGGTCGAGACGCGGCCGGGCACGACCTTCAGGATCTCGAGGCCGAAGCGCACCAGCACGCGGTCGACGATCTCGTCGAGCGCCAGGCCCCGGTGGGCGGCGACGGTGTCGGCCAGCAACGGCGCGTACTCGGCCTGCTGCACGGCCTTGAGGATCAGCGAAGGGTTGGTGGTCGCGTCACGCGGCGCGAACTGGGCGAGCTGCAGGAAGTTGCCGGTGTCGGCGACAACGGTGGTGTGGCGCTTGAGCTGTTCGAGCTGGTTCATGGCGTGGGGCGGCAGGGGACGACAGGGGGAACCCGGAATTAGACCGCAAGCAGACGGTGCTTGAGTTCAAGCGAGTTACGGCCGCGACAGACCGTTCGCCGATTCGTCGAACGACCGTTCGCCATGGGAGAAATGGCGGGTCGAAGGCGGGGTCGGCGAGCCTGGATTGACCGCCGCAAGAAACTCATGCATCATCGTTTCTGAAACAAAGTTACACCGCCAACGCCGGCTCGGCGTGACACGGCGGCGGCAACTGGCAACGGCATTCACCCGATCCCACACTCGATCCAAGGGTCACTTCATGTCCTTCGACCTCGTCCTTTTTGGCGGCACCGGCGACCTCACCTGGCGCAAGCTCATGCCCGCGCTGTTCCAGGCCTTCCGGCACGGCAAGCTGCCCAGCGGCGGTCGCATCCTGGCGGTCGCCCGCGACGACCGCAGCGACGCCGACTACCGCAAGTTCATCAAGGACCGCTTCGTCGAGGTCGAGAGCTCCAAGCGCCCGAACGAGGAAGAGTTCGCCCGCTTTGCCGAGCTGCTGCACTACCGCCGCATGGACCTGTCGCAGCCGGCCGACTACGCCGGCCTGAAGCAGTGGCTGGACGAACGTGGCGCCGACACCGTCGTGCTCTACCTGGCCACCAGCCCGCACCTGTTCACCGCCATCACCGAGCAGCTCGGCGCGGCCGGTCTGAACGCGCCGCACATCCGCGTCGTGCTGGAAAAGCCGCTCGGCCACGACCTGGCCAGCGCGCAGGAGATCAACACCGTCGTGCGCTCGGTCTTCGCCGAGAAGCAGGCCTTCCGCATCGACCACTACCTCGGCAAGCCCTCGGTCCAGAACCTGATGGCGCTGCGCTTCGGCAATGCGTTGTTCGAGCCGCTGTGGCGCCGCGAGAGCATCGCCAACATCCAGATCACGCTGGCCGAGTCGCTCGGCGTGGGCACGCGCGGCGACTTCTACGACCGCACCGGCGCGCTGCGCGACATGATCCAGAACCATGCCCTGCAGCTGCTGACGATGATCGCGATGGAGCCGCCGTCGACCAGCGACGCCGACGCGATCCGCGACGAGAAGCTCAAGGTGCTGAAGTCGCTCAAGCCCTTCACCGCCGAGAGCGTCACGCGCGACGTCGTGCGCGGCCAGTACCGCGCCGGCAATGTCGACGGCAAGAAGGTGCCGGGCTACCTCGACGAGGTCAAGGTGCCGAGCGGCAGCCACTGCGAGACCTTCGTGGCGATCCGCACCGAGGTGCAGAACTGGCGCTGGGCCGGCGTGCCCTTCTACCTGCGCACCGGCAAGCGCCTGGCCGCACGCGACGCCCAGATCGTCGTCAACTTCCGCCCGGTGCCGCACCCGATCTTCACGGGCGCCCACCGCGCCAACAAGCTGGTGATCAAGCTGCAGCCCGAGGACGGCCTGGAGCTGCACCTGCTGGCCGCCAAGGGCACGGGGGTGGGCGACATGCTCGCGCCGGTCTCGCTGGACCTGGACTTCGACAAGGCCTTCCAGAGCGACCGCGTCGGCGCCTACGAGCGCCTGCTGCTCGATGCCATCGCCGGACGCCTGAACCTGTTCGTGCGCAGCGACGAGCAGGAAGAGGCCTGGCGCTGGGTCGAGCCGGTGCTCGACACCTGGGCCCGCGAGCGCAACGGCGGTGGCGAAGGCCCGCGTGGCTACGCCGCCGGCAGCTGGGGCCCTGCGGCCGCCAGCGCGCTGGTGGCCCGCGACGGCAACGTCTGGAGCGAAGAGCAATGATCTGGCCACTGCCGCCCGCCCCGGCGCCCGCGCCTGCCACATCGGCCTGGCCGGCGTCGCCCGGCGGCAGTTCGGCGGCGGGTCCACTTGCTGGTCCCCTAGGGCAGACGTCCTTGACGGACGATGGCCGAACGGCGAACGTCACCCGATCGGCCCCCACCATGCTCGACCGCATCCGCGCTTCCCTCCCCGCCCTGTCACCCGCCGAACAGCGGGTGGGCAAGCTGGTGCTGGCCGATCCGCGCAGCTTCTCCAGCCTGCCGGTGGCCGAGCTGGCCGATCGTTCGCACGTCAGCAAGCCCACGGTGGTGCGCTTCTGCCGCAGCGTGGGCTATGACGGTCTGGCCGACTTCAAGCTCAAGCTCGCCGGCACGGTCAACGAGGGCGTGCCCTTCGTGCACCGCGCGGTCGATGAGGACGACAAGCCCAACGACCTGATCGTCAAGGTCATCGACAACGCCGTCAGCGCCTTGCTGAAGTACCGCGGCGACGTGGCCGCGCACGCGATGGAGAAGGCGATCGAGGCGCTGACCGCCTCGGCCCGCGACGGCCGTCGCATCCAGTTCTACGGGGTCGGCAACTCGGGCATCGTGGCGCAGGACGCGCAGCACAAGTTCTTCCGGCTGGGCGTGCACGCGGTCGCCTTCAGCGACGGCCACGTCCAGGTGATGGCCGCCACCATGCTGCAGCCGGGTGATTGCGCGGTGATGATCTCGAACTCGGGCCGCACCCGCGACCTGCTCGATGCCGCCGAGATCGCCCGCCGCAAGGGCGCGCAGACCATCGTGATCAGCTGCAGCGGCTCGCCGCTGGCGCATCAGGCGCAGATCCTTCTGGCGGTGGACCACCCCGAGGACTACGACCGCTACAGCCCGATGGTCAGCCGGCTGCTGCACCTGACGGTGATCGACATCCTCACCACCGCGGTGGCGCTGCGCCTGGGTCCGGACCTGCGTCCGGTGCTGCAGGAGATCAAGCGCAACCTGCGCGCCAAGCGCTACGCCTCACCGGAATGAGGCGTCGGGTGGATCAGAGGCAGTTCGCCAGCCCGTAAAGCCCCGCCAGCCGCACCAGCCTGGCCGGCAGCGCCTGGGTCGTGAAGGTGCGACCCTGGGCCAAGGCGTGGCGCTTGCAGGACAGCAGCACGCCGAGCGCGCTCGAGTCGAAGCGGTTGAGCCGCTGGCCGTCGATGACCACCGGCGTGCCCGTCGGAAGCGCGTCCATTTGCGCATGCAGGGTCTTCAACGCCGGCGGCGTCTCGACATGGGTCAGGCGTTCAGGCAAGTTCAGCATGGGACGACGGGACTCGGTGAAGCATCAGGGAGCAGATTCACTTGGCGGCGGCGCCCTTGTTGCGCTCGGCCAGCTTTGCAATCAAGCCATCGATTCCTGACGCGGAGATTTCCTGGTTGAAGCTGGAGCGGTAGGTTTCCACCAACCAAACGCCCAGCACGTTGACGTCGTAGATCTTCCAGCTGTCTGCAGCTTTTTCCAGACGGTAGTCGAGCTGGATCGGCTCGCCCTTGCCCTTGATCTCGGTGCGCACCAGCACCTCGGTGTCCTCGGGCTTGGCGCGCAGCGGCTTGACCACCACCGACTGGTCCTTCACCTGCGTCAGCGCACCGGCATAGGTGCGCACCAGCAGGGTCTTGAACTCGTCCTGCAGACGGCCTTGCTGTTCCGGCGTGGCGGTGCGCCAGTGACGGCCCATCGCCAACGAGGTCATGCGCTGGAAGTTCACATGCGGCAGCACCTTGCTATCGACCAGGGCCACGATCTTCTTGAGATCACCGGCCTGGATGGCCTTGTCGGACTTCACGGTCTCGATCACCTCGGTCGACACCTGCTTGACCAGTGCATCGGGGGCGACGGTCTCGGCCCGTGCGGCCGATGCGCCCAGCAGGGCAGCGGTGACGAACAGGGTGGACCACAGACGCTTGAACATCGATTTCCTTTCGGTGGCAGCCAGATCGCTGCCTGCATGCAACGGCTGCGCCGCTGCGGCGGTGGACATCCGGTGAGACGCCCGCTACTCGTCGTCGCGGTAGGGGTTGGCTCCGCTGTCGGCGTCCGCATCGGCATCGTCCTCGGGCAGTTTGCCGTTGTAGACCAGGCTGCGGCGGCGCTGCAGGTAGGCATCACGCGTGAAGGTGTATTTGTCCAGCGCGATCGTGTCGAGCAGGCTGGTCGCCTGCAGCAGTTCGGCGCGCAGGTTGACGAAGCGCACCGAGGTCATGGCGTAGGCCGCCGACTCCGGAGTGACGAAGCTGGACGGGCTGAAGGCGATCGAGCTGGGGATGTCGAAGCTGTCGCGCAGCGTCGACGGTCCGAGCAGCGGCCAGACGATGTAGGCGCCCGGCGGCACGCCCCACACGCCGAGGGTCTGGCCGAAGTCCTCGCCGTGTTTGTCGAGCCCAAGCTCGGAGGCGACGTCGAAGAAGCCCAGCACACCGAAGACGGTGTTGGTGCCGAAGCGGCCCAGGTCCGACAGGCTGTCGACGAAGCGGCCCTGCAGGGCCAGGTTGGTGGCCGACCACAGGTCGCCGAAGTTGCCGAAGAAGTTGCTGACGCCACGTCGGACCGGCTGCGGCAGCACATCGCGCCAGACCGTCGCCACCGGCTTGATCACCGCGCCGTCGACCGCATCGTTGAAGGCATGCACGCCGCGGTTCCACGGTTCGAGCGGGTCAGGCCGTTGCGGCGTCGCGCAGGCTGTCAGCAGCGCGAACAGGCCCAGCGCAGCCAGCGAGGCGACGCGGCGGTGGCTCATTTCTTGTCGCCCTCGCTGCTGGCGTCGGCGGCCTTGCTGTAGAGGAACTGGCTGATCAGGGTCTCCAGCACCACCGCCGACTGGGTCTGCGTGATCACGCTGCCAGCGGCGAGGTTGACCGTGTCGCCGCCCGGCTCGAGGCCGATGTACTGCTCGCCCAGCAGGCCGGCCGTCAGGATCTTGGCCGAGCTGTCCTTGGGGAAGACGAAGCGTGTCTCCAGCTCCAGCTCGACGCTGGCTTGGTAGGTCTTGTCGTCAAAGCCGATGCGGGCCACGCGGCCCACCACCACGCCGGCGCTCTTGACCGCTGCACGCGGCTTGAGGCCGCCGATGTTGTCGAAGCGGGCGACGACCGAATAGGTCGGCTCGAAGGAGATGGCCAGCAGGTTGCCGGCCTTCAGGGCCAGGAACAGCAGCGCGGCCGCGCCGATCGCGACGAACAGGCCGACCCACAGGTCGTGACGGGATTTCTGCATGGATTCAGTCCGATCAGATCGAGAACATCAGCGCGGTCAGCACGAAGTCGAGCGCCAGCACGGCCAGCGACGACACCACCACGGTGCGGGTGGTCGCGCGGGCCACGCCTTCGGGCGTGGGCTGGCATTCATAGCCTTGCAGCAGCGCGACAAAGGTGACGGTCAGGGCAAACACCACGCTCTTGATGACGCCGTTGCCGACGTCCTTGAACACGTCCACGCCGGCCTGCATCTGCGACCAGAAGGAGCCGGCATCCACGCCGATCAGCACCACGCCGACCAGCCAGCCGCCGATGATGCCGACCGCGCTGAACACCGCCGCCAGCAGTGGCATGGCGATCAGGCCACCAAGGAAGCGCGGCGCCAACACACGCTGGATCGGGTCGACGGCCATCATCTCCATCGCGGCCAGTTGCTCGCCGGACTTCATCAGGCCGATCTCGGCGGTCAGCGAGGTGCCGGCCCGGCCAGCGAACAGCAGCGCGGTCACCACCGGCCCCAGCTCGCGCACCAGCGACAGCGCCACCAGCAGACCCAGCGCCTCGGCCGAGCCATAACGCTGCAGCGTGTAGTAGCCCTGCAAGCCCAGCACAAAGCCGACGAACAGGCCCGACACGCCGATGATGGCCAGCGAATGGTTGCCCAGGAAATGCACCTGGTCGACCACCAGACGCCAGCGCCGCAGGGCCACCGGCGAGAGCGCCAGCAGCCGCGCCAGCAAGCGTGTGGCCAGGCCGATGTCCGACAGGGTCTTGCGCGTGCCGGCCCCCAGGGCGATCAGTGCGCGCTTCATCGGCGAGCCTCCAGCCCGTAGTCCTGCTCAGCCGGGCTGGCGGGATAGTGGAAGCGCACCGGGCCGTCCGGGGCGGCGTCGACGAACTGGCGCACCAGCGGGTCGTCGGAGGCCCGCATCTGCTCGGGCGTGCCCTGGGCGGCGATGCCGCCATTGGCGATGAACACGACGTGGTCGGCGATCAGGAAGGTCTCCTCGACGTCGTGCGAGACGACGATGCTGGTCACGCCCAGCGCATCGTTGAGGGCCCGGATCAGCCGCGCGGCCACGCCCATCGAGATCGGGTCGAGGCCGGCGAAGGGCTCGTCGTAGAGGATCAGATCCGGGTCCAGCGCGATCGCGCGGGCCAGCGCCACGCGCCGCGCCATGCCGCCGGAGACCTGGCTGGGCATCAGGTCACGTGCGCCGCGCAGGCCGACCGCATCGAGCTTCATCAGCACCAGGTCGCGGATCAGTTCCTCGCTCAGGCGGGTGTGCTCGCGCAGCGGGAAGGCGACGTTGTCGAACACGGACAGATCGGTGAACAGCGCGCCGAACTGGAACAGCATGCCCATGCGCCGACGCGCCTCGTGCAGGCCGCGCCGGTCGAGCCGGGCGAGGTCCTGACCGTCGAACAGGACCTGGCCCGACAGCGGACTGAGCTGGCGGCCGATCAGCCGCAGCACCGTCGTCTTGCCGCCGCCGGACGTACCCATCAGCGCGACCACCGCGCCGCGCGGCACCGTCAGGTTGACGTCGCGCAAGATGATGCGGTCGCCGTAGCCGCAGGTCACCGAACGCAGTTCGACCAGCGGGGACAGCAAGGTGGAATCGGATGAAGCGGCAGTCAACGGGCGTGGCGTTCCGGTGTGGGGTGAGGCCCCTGTCTTGCAGGAGGCGAGTGACACGTTCAAGTCAGGCGCGAGGCAGGAAATGATAGGGGAAAGCCCCAAGTCAGGTCAGTCGCCCCCGCATCGTGCCCGAAAAGCATCAAGCCGCACCGCGCCGTTGGCAACGGCGTGATGCGGCTTGCTGCGGCCAGCTGCGGCCCGATGAGTTCGTGTGGTCCGCCGGCCCCGTCGCGACGAGGCTGGCGATCACTCAGCGCGGCAGCGTGGTCGCACCCATCAGGAACTCGTCCACCGCGCGGGCGGCCTGGCGCCCTTCACGGATCGCCCAGACCACCAGCGACTGGCCGCGACGCATGTCACCGGCGGCAAACACCTTGGCGACATTGGTCTTGTAGCCGCTGTCGATGTCGACGCCGGCACGGGCGTTGCCGCGCGGGTCCTTCTCGACGCCGAAGGCTTCCAGCACGGTGTTGACCGGGTTGACGAAGCCCATCGCCAGCAGCACCAGGTCGGCCTTGTAGGTCTTTTCCGTGCCGGCGATCTCCAGCAGCTTGCCGTCCTTGAACTCGACGTTCACGGTCTGCAGGCCGGTGACCTTGCCCTTGTCGCCCAGGATGGCCTTGGTCGAGACGGCGAACTCGCGCACGCAGCCTTCCTCGTGGCTGGACGAGGTGCGCAGCTTGAGCGGCCAGTAGGGCCAGACCAGCGGCTTGTTTTCCTTCTCGGGCGGTTGCGGCATGACCTCGAACTGGGTCACGCTGGCCGCGCCGTGGCGGTTGCTGGTGCCCACGCAGTCGCTGCCGGTGTCGCCGCCACCGATGACGATGACGTGCTTGCCTTCGGCGCGCAGCTGGTTCTTCAGCTTGTCGCCGGCATTGACCTTGTTTTGCTGCGGCAGGAACTCCATGGCGAAGTGAACGCCGTCGAGTTCACGACCCGGCACCGGCAGGTCACGGCTCTGCTCGGAGCCGCCGCACAGCACGACGGCATCGAAGTCGGCCTTGAGCTGCTCGGCCGAGACGACTTCCTTGGCGTCGTTGGTGACCTTGCTGCCCTCGGGCATCGCGCCGATCAGCACGCCGGTGCGGAAGGTCACGCCCTCGGCCTGCATCTGGGCGACGCGGCGATCGATGTGCGACTTCTCCATCTTGAAGTCGGGTATGCCGTAGCGCAGCAGGCCACCGATGCGGCTGTTCTTCTCGAACACCGTCACGTCATGGCCGGCCCGCGCCAGCTGCTGCGCCGCCGCCAGGCCGGACGGGCCCGAACCCACGACCGCGACCTTCTTGCCGGTCTTGACCTTGGGCGGCTGCGGCACGACCCAGCCCTCTTCCCAGGCCTTGTCGATGATGGCGTGCTCGATCGACTTGATGCCCACCGCGTCGTTGTTGACGTTGAGCGTGCAGGCCGCCTCGCAGGGTGCGGGGCAGATGCGGCCGGTGAACTCCGGGAAGTTGTTGGTGCTGTGCAGGACGGTGATGGCATTGCGCCAGTCCTGCCGGAACACCAGGTCGTTGAAGTCCGGAATGATGTTGTTGACCGGACAGCCGTTGTTGCAGAACGGCGTGCCGCAGTCCATGCAGCGCGCGCCCTGCACCTTCGCCTCGTCGGCCTTCAGGCCGATGACGAATTCCTTGTAGTTCTTCAGTCGCTTCTCGACCGGTTCGTAGCCCTCTTCGAGGCGTTCGAATTCGAGAAAGCCGGTGACCTTGCCCATGATGTGCTTTCAGTGATCTGTGCTGTGCTGTGCAGTGGCTGCTGACGATCCGCTCACTTGGCGGGGACCGTCTTGCTGCCCTTCTTGTCGCCCTTGTCGCTGCCCTTGGCCTTGGCGATGGTGGCGTCGGTGGCCTGCTGGGCACCCATCTCGCCGAGCGCGCGGCGGTACTCGTGCGGGAACACCTTGACGAAACGGCCGCGGGCCTCGCTCCAGTTGTCGAGGATGTCGCGGGCGCGCAGCGAGCCGGTCCAGCGGTGGTGATCCTCGACCAGCTTCTTGAGCAGGGCCTCGTCGGTCTGGGCCAGCCCATCGCGTCGATGCCAGATCGGCAGCTCGATGGTCTGCTCCTGCTCGCTGGCGCTGAGCACCTTCTCCAGGGCGACCTGGGCGGTGTTGCAGCGGCCGGCGAAGCTCGCGTCCTCGTCGTAGACGTAGGCGATGCCGCCGGACATGCCCGCCGCGAAGTTGCGGCCGGTCTTGCCCAGCACGACCACCGTGCCGCCGGTCATGTACTCGCAACCGTGGTCGCCGGTGCCCTCGACGACCGCCGTGGCGCCCGACAGGCGCACCGCGAAGCGTTCGCCGGCGACGCCACGGAAGAAGGCCTCGCCGCTGGTCGCGCCGTACAGCACGGTGTTGCCGACGATGATGTTCTTGGTCGCGTCACCCCGGAACTCGATCGACGGACGCACCACCACGCGGCCGCCGGACAGGCCCTTGCCGGTGTAGTCGTTGGCCTCGCCGATCATGTAGAGCGTGATGCCCTGGGCCAGGAAGGCCGCGAAGCTCTGGCCGCCGGTGCCTTCCATCTGGATGAAGATGGTCTGGTCGGGCAGGCCTTCCGGGCGGTGCTTGATCAGCTCGCCCGACAGCATCGCGCCGACGGAGCGGTTGACGTTGCGCGCGTCCTCCATGAACTGCACCTTCTCGCCACGTTCGATGGCGGGACGGCACTTCTCGATCAGCTTGACGTCCAGCGCCTTGGCCAGGCCGTGGTCCTGTTCCTCGACGTGGCGGCGCGACACCGCCGCCGGCACCGCCGGCTGGTGGAAGACGCGGCCGAAGTCCAGGCCCTTGGCCTTCCAGTGGCTGATGGCCTTCTTGGTGTCGAGCAGGTCGGCACGACCGATCAGGTCGTCGAACTTGCGGATGCCCAGCTGCGCCATGATCTGACGCGCTTCTTCGGCGATGAAGAAGAAGAAGTTGACGACGTGCTCGGGCTTGCCGGTGAACTTGGCACGCAGCACCGGGTCCTGCGTGGCCACGCCGACCGGGCAGGTGTTGAGGTGGCACTTGCGCATCATGATGCAGCCCTCGACGACCAGCGGCGCGGTCGCGAAGCCGAACTCGTCAGCGCCCAGCAGCGCGCCGATGACGACGTCGCGGCCGGTCTTCATCTGGCCGTCGGCCTGCACGCGGATGCGGCTGCGCAGGCGGTTGAGCACCAGCGTCTGCTGGGTCTCGGCCAGGCCGAGTTCCCACGGCGTGCCGGCATGCTTGATCGACGACCACGGCGACGCGCCGGTGCCGCCGTCATGGCCGGCGATCACGACGTGATCGGCCTTGCACTTGGCCACGCCTGCGGCGATCGTGCCCACGCCCACTTCCGAGACCAGCTTGACGCTGACCGAGGCGCGCGGGTTGGCGTTCTTCAGGTCATGGATCAGCTGGGCCAGGTCCTCGATCGAGTAGATGTCGTGGTGCGGCGGCGGGCTGATGAGGCCCACGCCCGGCACCGAGTAGCGCAACATGCCGATGTACTCGGAGACCTTGCCGCCGGGCAGCTGACCACCTTCGCCGGGCTTGGCGCCCTGGGCCATCTTGATCTGGATCTGGTCGGCCGAGACGAGGTACTCGGTCGTGACGCCGAAGCGGCCCGAGGCGACCTGCTTGATCTTCGAGCGCAGGCTGTCGCCGTCCTTCATCTCGTAGTCGGCGGCGATGACCTTGCTGCCGATGACGTCCGAGACCTTGGTGCCGGCGGTGATCTTGATGCCCTTGAGCTCGTTGCGGTAACGCGCCGGGTCTTCGCCGCCCTCACCGGTGTTGCTCTTGCCGCCGATGCGGTTCATGGCCAGCGCCAGCGTCGAGTGGGCCTCGGTGCTGATCGAACCCAGCGACATCGCGCCGGTGGCGAAGCGCTTGACGATCTCGGCGGCCGGCTCGACCTCGTCGACCGGGATCGCCTTGGACGGATCGATCTTGAACTCGAACAGGCCGCGCAGCGTCAGGTGACGGCGGTTCTGGTCGTTGATGATCTGGGCGTATTCCTTGTAGGTGTCGAACTTGTTGGCGCGCGTGCTGTGCTGCAGCTTGGCGATCGCGTCCGGCGTCCACATGTGCTCTTCGCCACGGGCGCGCCAGGCGTACTCGCCACCGGCGTCCAGCATGGTCGCCAGCACCGGGTCGTCACCGAAGGCGGCGCGGTGGTTGCGGATCGCTTCCTCGGCCACCTCGAACACGCCGATGCCCTCGACCTGCGTCGGGGTGCCGCGGAAGTACTTCTCGATCAGGTCGCGGTTCAGGCCGATGGCCTCGAAGATCTGCGCGCCGCAGTACGACATGTACGTGCTGATGCCCATCTTCGACATGATCTTCGAGAGACCCTTGCCGATCGCCTTGACGTAGTTGTAGATCGCCTTGTCGGCCGACAGCGAGCCGCCCAGGTCCTGGTGCATCTCGGCGATGGTCTCCATCGCCAGATAGGGATGCACGGCCTCGGCGCCATAGCCGGCCAGCACGGCGAAGTGGTGCACCTCGCGCGCCGATGCGGTCTCGACCACCAGACCGGCGGTCGTGCGCAGACCTTCGCGGACCAGGTGATGGTGGATCGCCGACAGCGCCAGCAGCGCCGGGATCGCCACGTGGTCGCGGTCCATCGCGCGGTCCGTGATGATCAGGATGTTGTGGCCGCTCTTGATCGCATCGACCGCCTCGGCGCACAGCGAGGCCAGCTTGGCCTCCACGCCCTCATGGCCCCAGGCCAGCGGATAGGTGATGTCGAGTTCGCTGGTCTTGAACTTGCCACCAGTGTGCGCGGCGATGCCACGCAGCCGCGCCATGTCCGCGAAGTCGAGGACGGGCTGAGCCACTTCCAGACGCATCGGCGGGTTGACCGCGTTGATGTCCAGCAGGTTGGGCTTCGGGCCGATGAAGCTGTTGAGCGACATCACGATGGCCTCGCGGATCGGGTCGATCGGCGGGTTCGTGACCTGCGCAAACAGTTGCTTGAAGTAGCTGAACAGCGGCTTGTTCTTGTCGGACAGGACCGCCAGCGGCGAGTCGTTGCCCATCGAGCCGATGCCTTCTTCGCCGTTGGCGGCCATCGGCGCGAGCAGGAACTTCAGGTCTTCCTGCGTGTAGCCGAAGGCCTGCTGGCGGTCCAGCAGGGACTCGGTCGTGGCCTTCGGCGCGGGTGCGCCGTCGGCCGGGATCGCGTCGAGCTTGATGCGGACGTTCTCGATCCACTGGCGATAGGGCTTGGCCGAGGCGAACTGGTTCTTCAGTTCCTCGTCATCGATGATGCGGCCCTGCTCGAAGTCGATCAGGAACATCTTGCCCGGCTGCAGGCGCCACTTCTTGACGATCTTGTTTTCGGGGATCGGCAGCGTGCCGGCTTCCGAGGCCATCACGACCAGGTCGTCGTCGGTGACGATGTAGCGCGCCGGGCGCAGGCCGTTGCGGTCCAGCGTGGCGCCGATCTGCTTGCCGTCGGTGAAGACCATCGAGGCGGGGCCGTCCCACGGCTCGATCATCGCGGCGTGGTACTCGTAGAAAGCGCGACGGCGCTCGTCCATCAGCGTGTGCTGCTCCCAGGCCTCCGGGATCATCATCATCGCGGCGTGCGCGAGCGGGTAGCCGCTCATCGTCAGCAGCTCCAGCGCGTTGTCGAAGGTGGCCGTGTCGGACTGGCCCTCGAAGCTGATCGGGTAGAGCTTGCTCAGGTCCTCGCCCAGCACCGGCGACTTCATGACGCCTTCGCGGGCACGCATCCAGTTGAAGTTGCCCTTGACGGTGTTGATCTCGCCGTTGTGGGCCACCATCCGGTAGGGGTGGGCCAGCGGCCATTCCGGGAAGGTGTTGGTCGAGAAGCGCTGGTGGACCAGCGCCAGCGCCGAGGTGCAGGCCGGGTTCTGCAGGTCGAGGTAGTACTTGCCGACCTGGTCGGCCAGCAGCAGGCCCTTGTAGATGATGGTGCGGCAGCTCATGCTGGGCACGTAGTACTCGCGGCTGTGGGTCAGCTTGAGCTTCTGGATCGCTGCCGAGGCGGTCTTGCGGATCACGTAGAGCTTGCGCTCCAGCGCGTCCGGCACGATCACGTCGTCACCGCGGCCGATGAAGATCTGGCGGATCACCGGCTCGGTGGTGCGCACCGTCGGCGACATCGGCATGTCGGCATCGACCGGCACGTCGCGCCAGCCCAGCAGCACCTGGCCTTCGGCCTTGACCGCGCGCGCCAGTTCCTGTTCGCAGGCCAGACGGGAGGCGTGTTCCTTGGGCAGGAAGATCATGCCCACGCCGTACTCGCCCAGCGGCGGCAGCGTGACGCCCTGGCGGGCCATTTCGGCGCGGAAGAAGTCGTCCGGGATCTGGATCAGGATGCCGGCCCCGTCGCCCATCAGCGCATCGGCGCCGACCGCGCCCCGGTGGTCGAGGTTCTCGAGGATCTTCAGACCTTGTTCGACGATGGCGTGCGCCTTCTGCCCCTTGATGTGGGCGACAAAACCGACGCCGCAGGCGTCATGTTCGTTCGCGGGGTCGTACAGACCGCCCTGGGCGAGGGTCTGGATGTCGGACAGCGTGGCGGTCTGGGTCTGGGACTCGATCGAGGACGAGGATCCCGAGGCGGCCTGGTTCATGGCGCACTCCTGCGATGTAAGAAAACGCGCGAAATTTACTGCAGTGCAGCGTGAGCCTCAACCCCAAATAAATGGGGTCAGACTCGATAAGTGGGGGTCGGAATATCCGCGTCCATTTAAATGGGGACAGATCAACGGCACCAGCAGGTGGCGATCGGGCCGGTGACGCACTCAGCCGACCGGGCCGCCGCCCCGTCCTGGTGCGCCGGGCGGTCGACCGCGGGGCCTGGGGACCAGCGGCCGGTCGGTCGAGCCGGCCAGATTGGCAAGAAACGCGCCCGACCCGAGCGGCCAGCCTTTCAGCAAGGCCGCTTCGACCTGTTGCTGCTGCGCGACCGGCAATGGCTCGTCGAGCAGGCGCTGCCAGGCCAGCTCCCGTTCGAAGGGCGTGTTGCCCAGCGCCCAGAACAGCGGGTGAGCGCTCACCACCGGGTCACCCAGGCGCCCCAGGTGATGGCCGGCACTCGACCACGGCCAGTCGGATGCCCGCATCACCAGCCCGGCGCGCTGCGGCGCCTGCTCGATGGCGCGGGCGGCAAGCAGCAGCCAAGGCTCGGGCTCGATCACGGTGGCGCGGAAACGGCCGTCCCACAAGGTGCCGGCGCGGCCATGGCGGCGGTTGTGGGCGCTCACGTAGCGTCGCCCCACGGCCTGCATCAGCTGGCTCAGGGCCTCGGCCGTCGGCGGCGTCAGCAGCAGCCGGACCTGGTCGTCGAGCAGCACATAGGCATGCACGACCACCTTGAGGTTGGCGGCCGCCTCGTGCAGCGCAGCGAGGTAGGCGCGCCGGTCGTCGGGATCGGCGAAGACCGGCGGGTGCGCCAGCCCGCGCTGCAGCACCAGGTGCGGCAGTCCGGCGAGGGCGAGTCGGGGCAGTCGAGCCATCGGGAAAACGTGTCAGGTTGCTGGCTCCAGACGGCCAACACGGCATTGTCCCGCCCCTGCGGCGGCAGGTCCTTGCGACAGAATCGGCGCGGCCGTGCCCCGCATCCGACGGGGCCGCCGTTTTGGAGACTCCGACCCATGCGCGCAGACAACGTCCTGGCCACCATCGGCCACACCCCGCACATCCGCATCAACCGCCTGTTTGGCGCTGGCGCCAACGTCTGGATCAAGTCCGAGCGCAGCAACCCCGGCGGCTCGATCAAGGACCGCATCGCCCTGGCCATGGTCGAGGACGCCGAAGCCAGCGGCGCGCTCAAGCCCGGCGGGACCATCGTCGAGCCGACCTCCGGCAACACCGGCATCGGTCTGGCCATGGTGGCGGCCGTCAAGGGCTACACCCTGGTGCTGGTGATGCCCGACAGCATGAGCCTCGAACGCCGCCGGCTGATGCTGGCCTACGGTGCGCAGTTCGTGCTGACCCCGCGCGAGAAGGGCATGAAGGGCGCGATCGAGAAGGCGCAGGAGCTGGTCGCGTCGACCCCCGGTGCCTGGATGCCGCAGCAGTTCGAGAACCCCGCCAACATCGCTGTGCACGTGCGCACCACGGCGCAGGAGATCCTGGCCGACTTTCCCGACGGCCTGGATGCGCTGATCACCGGCGTGGGCACCGGCGGTCACCTGAGCGGCTGCGCGCAGGTTCTGAAGGCGGCCTGGCCGGCGCTCCAGGTGTTTGCGGTCGAGCCGGCCGCTTCGCCGGTGATCAGTGGCGGCAAGCCGTCGCCGCATCCGATCCAGGGCATCGGCGCGGGTTTCATACCGAGCAACCTGCAGACCGAACTGCTCGACGGCGTCATCACCGTCGAAGCCGATGTCGCCAAGGACTACGCCCGACGCAGCGCGCGCGAGGAAGGCCTGCTGGTGGGCATCTCCAGCGGCGCGACGCTGGCGGCGATCGCCAAGAAGTTGCCGGAGCTGGGCGCCGGCGCGCGCGTGCTGGGCTTCAACTACGACACCGGCGAGCGCTACCTGTCGACGCCCGACTTCCTGCCGCAGGAAAGCTGACCGGGGCGCTCAGGCGGGCTGGCGGAACAGCCGCCGGCCCGTCAGCCGCTCGTGCTCGCGGATCGCGTAGCGGTCGGTCATGCCGGCGATGTAGTCGGCCACCGCCCGCTCGCGCAGTGGTGAGCCGGCGAAGTCGGCTGGCATCTCTTGCGGCCGCTCGACGTAGACCTCGAACAGCTCGGTGACGATGCGTTGCGCGGTCAGCGTCGTCTCCATCACCGCCGGATGGCGGTACAGCGCCTTGAACAGCAGCCGCTTCAGGTCGGTGCTGGCCGCACGCATGGCGGGGCTGAACTGCACCAGCGGCGCCATGGCGCGGGCGGCATCGGCATCGGCCGGGGCCTGCGCCTTCAGGGCGGCACCGGTCGCGTCGATGACGTCGTAGACCTGGGCCGACAACATGCGGCGCAGGATTTCGTAGAGCAGCCGGCGCGGCCGTGCCTGCTGCAGCGACGGGTGTTCGCGCAGGGCGGCCTCGCGGTGCACGCCCAGCAGCGGCAGCTCGCAGACCTGGTCGAGCGTGATCAGGCCGGATCTCACGCCGTCGTCGACGTCGTGGGCGTTGTAGGCGATCTCGTCGGCGAGGTTGGCCAGTTGCGCCTCCAGGCCGGGCTGGCTGCGCTCGATGAAGCGCCGGCCGATGCCACCGGGCTCGTGGCGCTCGATCCAGCGTGCCACCCGCAAGGGGCAATGCTTGAGGATGCCCTCGCGGGTCTCGAAGCTGAGGTTGAGGCCGTCGAAGTCGGGGTAGCGCTGCTCCAGCACATCGACCACCCGCAGGCTCTGCAGGTTGTGTTCGAAGCCGCCGTGTGGCGCCATGCAGGCATGCAGCGCGTCCTGGCCCGCGTGGCCAAAGGGCGTGTGGCCCAGGTCATGCGCCAGCGCGATGGCTTCAACCAGGTCTTCATGGAGACCCAGCGCCCGGGCGATCGAGCGGCCCAGTTGCGCCACCTCCAGCGTGTGCGTCAGCCGGGTGCGGAACAGGTCGCCCTCATGGTTCAGGAAGACCTGGGTCTTGTAGACCAGGCGCCGGAATGCGGTGCTGTGGACGATGCGGTCGCGGTCGCGCTGGAAGGCGTTGCGGGTTGGCGCGGCGGGCTCGGGGTGGCGTCGGCCGCGGCTCGAACGCGGGTCGCTGGCCCAGGTCGACAGGCGCCGGCCGGGGCCGGTCGAGCCTTGCAAGGACGACCGGCGCGGCGCCTCAGGCACAGGCCGCCGCGATGACGTCACGCACCAGCGCCTCGGGCGCGCCCTGCATGCGGGCGTGGCCCATGTGGTCAATGACGACGAAGCGGATCTCGCCGGCCTCGGCCTTCTTGTCGACCTGCATCAGCGCCAGGTAGCGCTCGGCACCCAGGTCGGGCGCGCGCACCGGCAGGCCGGCGGCGACGCAGATGCGGCGCATCCGGTCGACAAATTCGGCCGGCATCAGCCCCAGCCGGGCCGACAGGTCGGCGGCCATGACCATGCCGCAGCCGACGGCCTCGCCGTGCAGCCAGGCGCCATAGCCCATGCCGGCCTCGATCGCGTGGCCGAAGGTGTGGCCGAAGTTGAGGATGGCGCGGTTGCCGCTTTCACGCTCGTCGCCGCCGACGACCTCGGCCTTGATCTCGCACGACCGCGCCACGGCCCGTGCCAGCGCGGACGTGTCGCGCGCCATCAGCGCGGGCAGCTCGGCCTCGATCCAGTCCAGGAAGCTGGGGTCGGCGATCGGTCCGTACTTGATGACCTCGGCCAGGCCAGCCGACAGCTCGCGCGCGGGCAGCGTGGCCAGCGTGTCGAGGTCGCAGATCACCCGCACCGGCTGGTAGAACGCGCCGATCATGTTCTTGCCCAACGGGTGGTTGACGGCGGTCTTGCCGCCCACCGACGAGTCGACCTGCGCCAGCAGCGTCGTGGGCACCTGCACAAAGGGCACGCCGCGCATGTAGCAAGCCGCCGCGAAGCCGGTCATGTCGCCGACCACGCCACCGCCCAGCGCAACCAGCACGGTCTTGCGGTCGCATGCGGCACCCAGCAACGCATCGAAGATGAGGTTGAGCGTGGTCCAGTCCTTGTGCGCCTCGCCATCGGGCAGTTCGACGCTCAGCACGCGCGGGTAGTGCGCCGACAGGCCACGTCGCACGGTCTCGGCGTACAGCGGCGAGACGGTGGTGTTGGTCACGATGACGGCGGTGCTGGCCGCCGGCAAGCCTTGCCAAGTGCTTGGCGCGCCCAGCAGGCCGGTGCCGATCTGGATGTCGTAGCTGCGGTCGTCGAGCGCGACGCGCACGGTGGCATGAAGGTTCATCTGGGTGGTCAGGCGCGTGGGGTACGGGGCAGGACGCTGGACGGCACACGCTGCGGGTCGACCAGCCCGGCCAGCTCCAGCTGCATCAGCACCATGTTGATCAAAGTGGCCACCGACGGCCGCCCAGTCTCGATGACGAAGTGCGCCGTCTCGCGGTAGAGCGGGTCGCGGTCACGGAACAGCTCGCGCAGCTTGCGCAGCGGATCGGCCACTTGCAGCAAGGGCCGCTGGGTGTCGTGGCGCAGTCGCCGGAAGAGTTCCTCGGGCGTGGCTCGCAGGTAGACGACGGTGCTGCCTTCGCGCAGCGATTGCCGGTTGGCCTCGCGCAGCACGGCCCCACCCCCGGTGGCAATGATCTGCGGCGGCTGCGCGACGATGTCGGCGATGACCTGCTGCTCGATGTCGCGGAAGGCGGCTTCGCCTTCGCGCTCGAAGAAGGACCGGATCGAACAGCCCAGCCGCTGCTCGATCACATGGTCGGCATCGACAAAGGCCACCCCCAGCGCATGCGCCAGCTGCCGCCCGGCCGTGGACTTGCCGGCTCCAGGCATGGCGACGAGGCTGAGGGAGCGCTGGAGCGCCGCCGGTTCAGCCGCTGCCGCGTTGTCGGACGTGGGTGAAATCAATCTGCTTCTTGCCTCAAGGTGATCCCGACGATTGTCGCCTGAGCATCACCTTGCGATCGTTCGCGATCGCGTCACCCCGCTCCGAAGTGCGCGTCGTCAGTTCGGCGACGTGCACTCGACAGTGGGGGTGCGGGCCGGATCGCCAACACCATAGGGACTCACCTGGAACGACGGTGGTGTCGTGTTGGTGAATTCCTCAGCGGCCGCTCCAAGAACGCCGGTCCAGACAGCCCGACCTTCTGTGCCTGAAACACCGGCTGCAGAAACGAGGATCCGGTAGCTGACCCAGGTCGCCACGTTCTTCGGGTATTGGATTTGAAGGATGGCAGCACCACTCGAATCGGTTTCGCCGGTCCCGATCATGCTGATCGCGATGTCCGATTTGCGCGGATCGAGTTGCCCGTTCGAGTTCACATCCTCTCCCGACTCAAGCACAGCGTTTCGATTGATGTCCTCATTGGCGCAACTGGAGGACTGGTAACCGCCGGCGCCGGTATCCGTCGTCCAACTGCCTGGACGGACGTAGAAGCCCTTCGCATAGGACAGCAAATCGACCGAAGGCGTGATTCGAACGTTCGCCTTGGCTTGACCCGCTGCGTCGACCACCATCACCACGAAGCGCTTCACATAGGCCAGACCTGATGCACCCGTGGAGATCGTGTTGTCGGTTCCGATGGACACCGACAACGGCTCCGAGATCACGGTCAAGGTCGTGAGCGCAAAGGTCGAGCAGGAACCGGTTGCCGCAGCGGCATCGGTCAAGTAGTAGCACGCGCGGACGGTCACGCCATCGGTAGGACTGCTGCGGGTGCCTGGGATGTAGGCGGTCGTGGCGACTCCGTTGGAGTCGGAATAAACGACGTTGCTGCCTGTCGAAAGCGATCCGCCGATCGCGTTCACATCGTTGTTCAGATCGAATCGAACCCGGACATTCGAGATGGGCGTGTTGCCTGCACCCAGGAAAAGGGCCCGAACCTCTGAACGGTTGCTCGACGAACTGCTGTTGACCGACACCACGCTGGGACTCGACGTCACGGTGGCGGACGTGATGGTGTTGGTCACGGCAGGAATGCTGCCGCTGCCCGATTGCACGATCACGGTCTCGGTCCGGGAAACGCCGCCTGCGTTGGCGACGATGTCGACGTTTCCAGCGATCGCAGGCGCCGTGAAGGTGTACGAGAAGGCACCATTGTTGTCGGTGACACCGGAGCGCGAGGCCACACCTGTTCCCGAGACCGTGATCGGCAGCCCGACCATCGGATTGCTGTTGACGTCAAGGAGCTGGTAGTCGATTTGACCTGCGGCGCTTGGAGCCAGGACCGCCTGAAGGACGGTGGCCTTGAGCTGCGCACCGACCACGGTGAACGATGCAGAGCGGCTCACGCTGCCGCTTGTGGCGGTCACCGTCACGATGCGATTGGATCGATTGGTGCCGATGCTCACGGTGCCGGTGAGGGTTCCATTGGCGGCCGTCGTGCCACTCGACGTGACCACCACCGCTTCGTTGTCGACACGGACCGTGACAGGAACGCCTGTCATGGCCACTCGATTGGCATCGACTGCGGTGACTGTGACGCCAATGGTGGAAGCACCAGAGTTGCTCACGCTGGTCGAACTGAGTGTGACCAGCAGATCCGTTGCCGTGGCAGTGACCGCGGTGCCATCGCCTCCACCGGTCCCTGCCGTCGACCCATTCCCGAACGGCGAAGCACCGGAGTCACCCCCGCCGCCACCGCAAGCCGACAGTGCAGCCGCGAGCACAACGACCGTCGCCAGTCGGAATAGCGAAATCCCACGCATCAAATCTTCTCCCCGGAAATCTTATGCAGGCCGCGTTCCCTGGCTCAGCGCGTCAGCGCCGAATTCCTGTCCGTGATCACCTTCGGTGTCAGGAAGATCAGCAACTCGGTCTTGTTGGCCACCCGCGTCTTGTTGCGGAACAGCGCGCCCAGGTAGGGCAGATCGCCGAGCACCGGGACCTTGTTGATCGTGTCGGTTTCGGTGGTCTCGAAGATGCCGCCGATCACGACCGTGCCGCCGTTTTCGACCAGCACCTGCGTCTTGACATGCTTGGTGTTGATCGCGAAGCCGGCCGAGGTCTGCTGGCCGACGCTGTCCTTGTTGACGTCGACGTCCATGATGATGTTGCCCTCGGGCGTGATCTGGGGCGTGACTTCGAGCTTGAGCGTGGCCTTGCGGAAGGCGATCGACGGAGCGGTGTTCTGGTTGCCGCCGGTCTGGTAGGGCAGTTCGGTGCCCTGCTCGATCAGCGCCTTGACCTGGTCGGCTGTGACGACGCGCGGGCTGGAGACCAGCTTGCCCTTGCCTTCGGCTTCAAGCGCCGACAGTTCCAGGTTGAGGAAGCGGTTCGAGCTGGCACCGAACAGCGACAGCGCAAAGGTCGCCGCCGAGGCGCCACCCAGCGAGCTGGTGTTGGCCGGCAGGTTGACGAACTGCGAGTTCGCGTAGAGCGCACCGGTCGCCGATTGCAGCGTCGTGTCACCGATCGACGAGTAGTTGCCGCCCACCGCGACGCGGGTGTTGCCGCCCCAGCCCGGCGTGCCGCCGTTGACGCCGCGCAGGTCGGTCGCGCCGAGCTTGACGCCCAGCGTGCGGCCGAAGGTGTCGACCGCTTCGACGATGCGCGCCTCGATCATCACCTGGCGCACCGGCACGTCGATCTTGGCGATCAGCTGGGCGACCTCCTCCAGCTTGGAGGGGATGTCGGTGACGAAGAGCTGGTTGGTGCGGGTCTCGAACACCACGCTGCCACGCGCCGACAGGATCCGGGTGACGCCGCCCTGCTGGGCGCTGCTGCTGCCGGCCTGCTGGCCGGTCAGGCCCTTGGAGACTTCCTCGGACTTGGTGTAGTTGAGCTGGAAGCTCTGGGTGCGCAGGGGCTCCAGGTCGGCGATCTGCTTGCGCGACTCCAGCTCCTGCTTCTCCTTGGCGGCCAGCTCGTCCTTGGGCGCGATCCACAACACGTTGCCGGTCTTCTTCACGCCCAGGCCCTTGGCCTGAAGAATGATGTCCAGCGCCTGGTCCCAGGGGACGTCCTTCAGGCGCAGCGTGACGTTGCCGGTCACGGTGTCGCTGGTCACGACGTTGAAGTTGGTGAAATCGGCGATGACCTGCAGCAGCGAGCGGACCTCGATGCTCTGGAAGTTCAGCGACAGCTTGTCGCCGTTGTAGCCCGGCCCGGCGGTCAGCTTCTGCGGGTCGGCCTTCTGCGGCCGGACCTCCAGCACGAACTGGTTGTCGGTCTGGTAGGCGCTGTGTTCCCAGCTGCCACGCGGCTCCACCACCAGACGCACCCGGTCGCCGGTCTGGCTTGCGGCATAGGCCTGCACCGGCGTGCCGAAGTCGGTCACGTCCAGACGCTTGACGAGGTTGTCGGGCACGGTCGAGCGCAGGAATTCCACCACCAGGTTCTGGCCCTGCTGGCGGATGTCGACGCCCACCTGGCTGCTCGGCAGGTCGACCACGACGCGGCCGGAGCCGTCGCGGCCGCGACGGAAGTCGATGTCGCGGATGCGCTCGGGCGTGCTGTTCTGGCTGTCGGCGAAGTGGATGGCCTCGTTCGCCTTGGGGGCCGCAGCGGCCACCAGAGGCGCGGCCGCCGTGGTCGACGCCAGATTGGCGGCCAGCGGCACCGGGTCTAGCGTGACCAGCAAGGTCTTGCCGACCTGCTCGGTGCGGTAGCGGGTTGGCTGACGCAGGTTGAGCACGAGGCGCGTGCGGTCACCGGCCAGCGCCAGCGCATAGGAGCGCAGGTTGCCGAGGTTGACCTCTTGCGTGGCCCGCACGGTGCTGCCGTTGACGACGCCCAGCAGGTCCAGCGCGATGCGCGCGGGCGACTGCAGCACGAAGCCGCGCGGCGGATTCATCAGCGGTTCGTCGAGTTCGATGCGCAGCGTCTCGCTGCCACCTTGCTGGCTGCTGGTGATGGACTGGATGACGGTCTGGGCCTGGGCCGGCGTGACCAGCAGGGCCAGGGCGGCGACCGCGGCGAGGCTGCCGAAGCTCGACACCAGCCCCGCCAGCAGGGCCCGGCTGCGGGCGCGCCACGCGTCGGGCCGCGTATGGGTTGCGACGGTACTCATCGACTTCTCTCCTGGGCGCGTTCCTGCAGCGTGAGGGTGCTCATGCGTTCGACCCACTCGCCGAGCGCGTCCTGCACGATCTCACGCAAGGTGATCTCGGTTTCGGTGATGCGGGTGATGCGGCCGTAGTTCTGGCCGATGTAGTCACCCACCTTGATCTGGTAGAGCAGGTTGTCGGCCCGCAACAAGGCATGGGGACGGCCGCTGCGCACCACGCTGCCAACCATGGTGAGGTTGTCCAGCGGATAGGCCTCCAGCGGCTCGCGGCGCCGGTTCATCTCGGCGGCCAGCAGCGAGTTGGGCTGGCGGGTCTCCTGCTTGAGGGCGACCTGCAGCTTCTGCATGCTGAAGGGCTCGACGTCGCGAACGGCCATGTAGGGCTGCGGATCGAACTTGCGCGGCGGCAGCAGCGGCGGCACGCGCGGCTTGGCCTCGCGGCGCTCCTGGTCCATCCAGTCCTGCAGTTCCTGGTGCGGATCGCCGCAGGCGCTCAGCAGCAGCGAACTGCCAACCGCCGCCAGCAGGGCCAGCGAGGCGGCACGCAGCCGCCGTTGATCGATGCGGGGGCGCGCGCTCATCACTTGCCTCCCCCGGCTTTCTTGGCGTCCGCTGCGGCGCGGCGGCGCGATTCGACCTCGGCCGGGTCGAGATAGCGGTAGGTCCGGGCGGTGGCCTCCATCGCCAGCTGCCCGCTGCCGACGCCAGGCGCCGAGGAGGTCGTGATGCCCGGCTGGGTCGGCGACATGATGTTGAGGTTGTGCAGCGTGACGATGCGCGAGAGGTTGGCGATGTCCGCCGCGAAGGCGCCGATGTCGTGGTAGCGACCACTCACCCGCAGCGCGATCGGCAGTTCGGCGTAGTAGTCCTTGACCACCACCTGGCCGGGGCGGAACAGCTCGAACTGCAGCCCTCGGCCGAGGCCGGCCTGGTTGATGTCCGACAGCAAGGCATCCATCTCGGCCTTGCCGGGCAGCTGGCGTTCCAGCTGGGTCACGTATTCCTGGACCTGAAGCTTCTGCTTGCGCAGCTCGTCGAGGTTGATGGCCTGGGCGAGCTTGCCCTTGAACTCGTCCTTGAGCTGCTGCTCGCGGGCGCTTTCGGCGGACAGCTCGTCCATCACGCCCGACAGCATCGCGAACCAGATCAGCAGCACCACGAACAGGGCGACGACCACGCCAGCGGCCAGCTTGGGCAGCAGGGGCCACTGGCCGGGCTCGTTGAGGTTGAGGCCGCGGAACTGCGAGCGGACCTGCGCGAGCGTGCTCTCCAGGTCGAAGTTGGCGTTCTGGCGCGAGGTGGCCATGGTCTTGTCTCCCTCAGGACGCCGAAGCCGCGCGGGCCGGCACGGACGCCGCCTCGCCCGGACGCGGCGCCGCTTCCTGGTCCTGCGGCCGCTTGAGGGTCAGGCGGACCGCGAAGTCGAAGGTGCGCTTCGGGTCGCGCACATTGGCGGCCTGCGCACTGGCCTTGATCTCGACCAGCTCCGGACGCTCCAGCCAGGCCGAGTTGTAGGCGGTGTTGCGCAGGAACTCCGAGACCCGCTCATTGGTCTGTGCGATGCCGGACACGGCCACCGACTGGCCCTCCTGACGCACCGTTGTCAGGTAAACGCCCTCGGGCGTGCGGGCCGCGAGTTCGTTGAGCAGGTGCACGGGCATGTTGCGGTCGATCTGGAAGTCCTCGACGACCTTCTGGCGCGCCTTGAGGGCTTCAATCTCGGACTTCAGCGAGGCGATGTCCTTGATCTGGACCTCAAGCCGCTTGATCTCGGTCTGCAGGAACTCGTTGCGCGACTGCTGGGCCCGCATCATCTCCATCAGCGCGAGGTAGCCGATGCCGGCCAGCAGCAGGCCGACGATGCCCGCCATGACCATGCCGGCGTAGAAGGCCTGCTTGCGCCGGCGTCGCCGCTCCTCGCGGTGCGGCAGGAGGTTGATGAGGATCATTGCAGGAACCTCCGCATCGCCAGCCCGCATGCGGTCAGGTAGGCAGGCGACTCGCGCCGCAGCTTGGACTCGCGCACGGAGCCACCGAGCTTCATGCCCTCAAAGGGGTTGACCACCATCGACGCGAAGCCGGTCAGCTCGGTCACGCGGTCCTTCAGGCCGGGCAGCGTGGCGGTGCCGCCCGACAGCATCACGTAGTGGACGCGGTGGTGCGGCGTGCTGGTGAAGAAGTACTGCAAGGCCCGGCCGATCTCCTGCGAGAGGCTGTCGACAAAGGGCGCGAGCAGCGAGCTCTCGTAGTCCTCGGGCAGGTCACCGGCCAGCTTCTTGGTCTCGGCTTCCTCGAAGGACAGGCCGTACTGGCGCGAGATCAGCTGCGTGAGCTGTGCGCCACCGAAGGCCTGGTCGCGGTCGTAGAGGATCTCGTTGTCGCGCAACACCTTGAGGCTGGTGGTGTCCGCACCGATCTCGAACAAGGCCACCAGCGCGTCACGGCCCTCGTTGGGCAGCGCCGCGATGACACGGCCGATGGCCGAACGCGAGGCGTTGGACTCGATGTCGAGCACGACCGGCTTGAGACCGGCCGCTTCGGCCAGACCCTGGCGGTCCTGGACACGGTCCTTGCGGGATGCGGCGATCAGCACCTCGACGTCGCCGACCTGGTCGGGACTCGGGCCGATCACGCAGAAATCGAGGCTGACCTCGTCCAGCGAGAACGGGATGTACTGGTTCGCCTCGGCCTCGACCTGGATCTCCATCTCCTCCTCGCGCAGACCGCCAGGCAGGATGATCTTCTTGGTGATCACGGACGACTGCGGCATCGCCATCGCCACGTTCTTGGTCTTGGTGCCGCTCTTGAGAACGACCTTGCGGACCGCCTCGGCGATCTCGTCGAATTTTTCGATCTGGCCGTCGGTGATCCAGCCCTTCTCGAAAGATTCGCTGGCAAATCGTTCGACCACATATTCGCCGGAGGCGGTCTGCCCCAGCTCGACGAGCTTGACGCCTGAAGAGCTGATGTCCAGTCCGATCAGCGACGCATGCTTGCGACCCAAAAGGATGTCGAGAACACTCACGCGCTTCCCCAATGACGGACCATCCACCCATGGCGGACAGTTAATAACTTACTTCAATGCTAGCAACAAAGTCGTTGACGCACAAAGATTTTTCCGGATTCCGGGTCTGCCCCGAGTTGCGCTGCGCCGACGCGGACGAGCCAACCCAAGCGGTGTGCAGATTGTCACGTCTGCCAACGGAAACCAAGCGTGAGAAGCGTATCCCGGGCTGCGCATTTCGGGGTCATGGCCCTTCCTATAATCGCCCTCCCCTGCCAGTCCAGCCCCGCCCCGGGGCGCCCTCATGAGCGACTCCTCGCCCGCACCGTCGCCCGCTCCCGCGCCACCGGCAGGCTCGCGCCGCCGCCCACCCCGCAGCCTCTTGCTGCGCATCGCGGCCTGGACGGTCGGCCTGATCGGCGCCGGTGCGCTGGTCGTGGCGATGCTGCTGGGCATCGCGCTGGCGACGGCCTACCCCAACCTGCCCGAGATCCGCAGCCTGGTCGACTACCGGCCCAAGCTGCCGATGCGCATCTACTCGGTCGAAGGCGTGCTGCTGGGCGAGTTCGGCGAGGAACGCCGCAACTACCTGACCATCGACGAGATCCCCAAGGTGATGCAGGACGCGGTGCTGTCCATCGAGGACTCGCGCTTCTATGAGCACGGCGGCATCGACTACCGGGGCGCCCTGCGCGCGGCCATCGGCAACCTGCGCGAGGTCCGCAGCCAAGGCGCGTCGACCATCACCATGCAGGTCGCGCGCAACTTCTACCTGTCGACCGAGAAGACGCTGACGCGCAAGATCTACGAGATCTTGCTGTCCTTCAAGATCGAGGCCGCGCTGAGCAAGCGCCAGATCCTCGAGGTCTACATGAACCAGATCTACCTCGGCCACCGCGCCTACGGCTTCGCGGCGGCCAGCGAGATCTACTTCGGCAAGCCCTTGAAGGACGTGACGATCGCCGAGGCCGCCATGCTGGCCGGCCTGCCCAAGGCGCCGTCGGCCTACAACCCGCTGAGCAATCGCCAGCGCGCCGAACAGCGCCAGCGCTACATCGTCGAGCGCATGCTGGAGAACGGCCACATCACCGCCGCCCAGCGTGACCAGGCGCTGGCCCAGACGCTGCGCTACCACGCCCAGCGCGACGAGAGCGCACACGCCGAGTACGTCGCCGAGGCCGCCCGCCAACTGGTCCATGCCCAGTACGGCGACGACGCCTACACACGCGGCCTGAACGTCTACCTGTCGGTGCGAGCCGGCGACCAGAACGCCGCCTACAAGGCACTGCGCCGGACCATCCTCGACTTCGAACGCCGCAAGCCCTACCGCGGCCCCGAGGCCACCGTCGACCTGCCCACCGACAAGCGCGCACTGGACACCCGGGTGGCAGAAGCGCTGGAAGACCACCCCGACAACGACGATCTGCTGGCCGCCGTGGTCACCGAGGCGGGTCCGAAGAAGGTGGTCGCGATGCTGCAGACCGGCGAGAGCATCACCATCACCGGCGACGGCCTGCGCAGCGCCGCCAGCGGCCTGGGCAGCAACGCGCGGCCACAGGTCCAGATCCGACCGGGCGCGGTGATCCGCGTCATGCAGGACACGAAGAAGGTCTGGTCGATCGGCCAGCTTCCACAGGTTGAAGGGGCCTTCGTGTCGGTGGACCCGAACACCGGCGAGATCCGTTCGATGGTCGGCGGCTTCGACTACGTCAAGAACAAGTTCAACCACGTGACGCAGGCCTGGCGCCAGCCGGGATCGAGCTTCAAGCCCTTCATCTACTCGGCCGCGCTGGAGAAGGGGATCGGCCCGCAGACGGTCGTCGACGACGCCCCGCTGTTCTTCGACGCCGACGCCACCGGCAGCCAGCCCTGGGAACCGAAGAACTACGACGGCACCTTCGAAGGCCCGATGCCGCTGCGTCGCGCACTGGCGAAGTCCAAGAACATGGTCTCGATCCGGGTGCTGCAGAACATCGGCCCGGACTACGCACAAGGCTGGATCAGCCGCTTCGGCTTCGAACCCGACAAGCACCCGGCCTACCTGACGATGGCGCTGGGCGCCGGCACCGTCACGCCGCTGCAGATGGCCACCGGCTACGCGGTCTTTGCCAACGGTGGCTACCGGGTCGCGCCGATGCTGATCAACCGCATCACCGACAACCGCGGCAAGGTGCTGAGCCAGTCCCAGCCCGTGCCACTGGACGAGTCGATGCGAGTCATCGACGCCCGCAATGCCTTCGTGATGAGCAGCCTGATGCAGGAGGTCACGCGCAGCGGCACCGCCGCGCGCGCCCAGGCCACGCTCAAGCGCAGCGATCTGTACGGCAAGACCGGCACGACCAACGACTCGAACGACGCCTGGTTCGCCGGCTATCAGCCCAGCCTGGTGGCGGTGGTCTGGATCGGCTATGACCAGCCGCGCAAGCTGGGCGACCGCGAGACCGGCGGCGGCCTGGCCCTGCCGGCCTGGATCGACTACATGTCCTACGCGCTGCGCAACGTGCCGGTCAGCGAGATCGCGCCAACGCCCGGTCTGCTGCAGTTCAACGGCGACTGGGCTTATGAGGAGTTCGGCGCGATGGTCAACCGCATCGAGGACAGCCCGAACAGCGCGGGCGCGGCGGCCTCCGAAGAGCGCCGCAGCATCATGGACCTGTTCAAGAACTGAGGTCCGGGGCCGGCCTCAGGCCGGCTCGAAGCGCAGCGCCTTGCCGGCCTGCGCGCTGGCCTGGATCGACAGCAGCTCGAAGAACTCGGCGCCGCTGCGGGTGTCCAGCCAGCGGCCTTCGACGTGGCGGAAGTGGTAGCCGCCGGCCCGCGCCGCCAACCAGATTTCCTGCAGCGGTGGCTGGGTGTTGATGATCAGCTTGCTGCCCCCGGGCATGCTCAGTTCGAGCAGGCCGCCGGTGCGGTGGGCGTCGATGTCGACCACGTCCTCGTCCAGCCAGCGATCGACGCAAGCCTCGATCGCGGCGAGCGCCGCGCCCGATCGGCTGCGGTAGTCGGCATCGCTCAATGGCGTGGCGGCGGGGACGGTCGGCAAGGTCATGGTCGCTAGAATTCCGGTGATGTTTTCAAGACGTCAAACGAGTTTAGCGCCGGGGTTCCGGGGCTGGATTCACCCTTCCAGGCTGTCCCTGACCACCGTGCTGACAGTGCTGACCGTGCTGGCGATGCTCGCCGGCTGCGGCCAGAAGGGCCCGCTGCAACGCCCGGCCGACGCCGCCGCAGCGAGCGCCGCCGCCGCCTCCGCTCCCACCCGAACCACCGCCCCCCGAACCGCACCATGACCCTGCCCGGCGCTCCCTACCTGTCCCGTCGCGACGGCCAGCTCACCCTTGAGGACGTGGCGCTCGACGCACTGGCGCACGAGTTCGGCACCCCCCTCTACGTCTACTCGCAGGCCGCCATGTTGGGTGCGCTGGCGGGCTACCAGCGCGCGCTGGCCGGCCGGCCGCACCTGGTCTGCTATGCGATGAAGGCCAATTCCAACCTGGCCGTGCTGCAGACCTTTGCCCGCGCCGGCTGCGGCTTCGACATCGTCTCTGGCGGCGAGTTGCAGCGTGTGATCGCGGCCGGTGGCGACGTCGCCAAGGTCGTGTTCTCCGGCGTCGGCAAGACCCGCGCCGAGATGAAGCAGGCGCTTGAGGCCGGCGTGCGCTGCTTCAACGTCGAGAGCGAACCCGAGCTGGAGGCACTGTCTGCGGTCGCCACCGCCATGGGCCGCATCGCGCCGGTCAGCTTGCGCGTCAACCCGGACGTCGATGCCGGCACCCACCCCTACATCTCCACCGGCCTGAAGGGCAACAAGTTCGGCGTGGCGCACCAGCGCGCGGTCGAGGTCTACCGCCATGCCGCCTCGCTGCCGGGCCTGGCGGTGCGTGGCATCGACTGCCACATCGGCTCGCAGCTCACCGAGGTCGCGCCCTTCCTGGACGCGCTGGACCGCGTGCTCGACCTGGTCGAGGCGATCGAGGCCGCCGGCATCCCCATCCACCACATGGACCTGGGCGGCGGCCTGGGCATCACCTACACGGACGAGACGCCACCGGCCGCCGATGCGCTGCTGGGCGCGCTGCTGGCACGCATCGATGCGCGCGGCCACGGCCACCGCGAACTGGTGTTCGAGCCGGGCCGTTCGCTGGTCGGCAATGCCGGCGTGCTGCTGACCGAGGTGCTCTACCTCAAGCCCGGCGAGACCAAGAACTTCTGCATCGTCGACGCGGCCATGAACGACCTGATGCGGCCGGCCATGTACGAGGCCTGGATGGGCATCGTGCCCTGCGCGGAACGCAGCGGCGGCGACGTGAAGACCTGGGACGTCGTCGGCCCGGTCTGCGAATCCGGCGACTGGCTGGGCCGCGACCGCGCGCTGGCGGTGCAGCCGGGCGACACGCTGGCCATCGTCTCGGCCGGCGCCTACGGCATGTCCATGGCCAGCAACTACAACACCCGCGGCCGTGCCGCCGAGGTGATCGTCCAGGGCGCTCGGGCCCGGCTGGTGCGCGAGCGCGAGACCGCCGCGCAGCAGTTCGCCGGCGAACGCCTGCTCGAGGACTGAGCCGGCGTCGGCCTCAGTCCAGCAACCTGCCGTCGGCGGCGGTCAGCTGGATGGGGCCGTAGTAGGCCTCGCTGCGGCCCTGGGTGTTGTCGGCATCGGTCATCACGGCCACGCCGATCAAGGTGCCCGGCTCCTCGCCATAGAGGCGCCGGAAATCGGCGGCGATGTCGCGCTGGTAGTCGAGCCAGCGGCTCAGGCGTTTCGGGCCCGACTCCAGCACCAGCTTGCGAATGCGGTCGGTGCGCGAGGCGTGGATCACGCTGTCGACCGGCGCACGGTTGTCCCACACGTACATCAGCGTCGCATAGGGCGGACGCTCGCCCGTCAGGGTCTCGGCCAGGTCGAACAGCATGCGGTCGCGCAGGCCCAGCCGGGCATGGTCGCCATCAAAGGCCAGCACGATGCGCACGGGTGCATCTTCGGCATCGCGGTCGCTCAGGTCGGCCTCGGGGATCAGGCCCGGCACCTTCCAGCTGAACCGCAGCTGCCCCAGATCGGCCGGCGCCACGTTCACCTTGCGCCGCCACATGCTGGCCGAACGGTCGGCGCTGGCATGCAGGCAGGCCCGATCCCCTTCGCGAGCGGCCAGGTAGCGCGTGTGACGCTTGCCGGGCAGCGGCACGCCCTGCCAGTCGGGGCCGAAGCCGGCGGCCAGGGCGGGGTCGGTGGGCGGCGCCGGCGTTGACGCGGGAGGCGTCGCACAGCCGGCCAGCCAGAACGCCAGCAGCAGGCAGGGGAACAGAGCGAATACACGGGACATGGATCGGGTCGGGCAAGGAAAAGGCCGCACAGGGCGGCCCGGGTTCAGGCAGTTCGTGAAGGGCCCGCAAGGTCGGGGCCCGCGCGGATGTCTCAGAAGCGGTGGCGCAGACCGATCGCTACGTTGTTGGAATCGGTGCCAGCCGACTTCGTGAAGCCGCCAAGGAAGCCAGCACCGCCGGGGGCGGCTTGGGCAAGGTCCTTGTTGTCGAAGTGGGCCAGGACCAGGTTGATGTCGGTGCGCTTGGTCAGGGCGTACGTCCACGTGACGCCGTAGGACATCACGTCGGCATTCGAGGACCGTTGGTCGTCGAACAGGCTGATCGCGGCGGTGGAGGTGAGGTCCCCGGTCTTGAGGGAATAGCCGACGTTGTAGAGCCGCGCGTCCTGGCGCAGGGCGTTGATGTAAGCCGACTGGACGAGGTTGCCTTGCGCGGCGCTTGCGCCACCTGCCTGCAACAGCGCGCTGATGCCCGAAAGCCCAGCCGGGTTGTCATCGACGATCTGGCCCAGCAACACCGACGCCGTGCCCGGCCCGATGTCGGCGGTCGCGCCCAGCACGGTCGACTTCAGGGCCTTGTCGCCCAGCTCGTTGTTGCGTTCGTTGTAGCCGAAGCCGACCGAATAGCCGGTGCCGCGGTAGATCGCGTTGACACCGACCAGCCGGTTGGCGTCCTTGGGCGTGATGGTCTCGAAGGTCACCATGGCCGCAGCGGAGAAACCACCCAGCTGGATGCGGTAGGCCACCGAGTCGCTCATGCGGATCTCGACACCCGCCGGCACGGCGCTGACCTGGCCGGCGGACAGGCTGGACTGGGTCTTGGTGGCGTCGAAGTTGGCGAACACTTCGTAGGCCGGCGTGTACTGCCGGCCCGCCAGCACGGCACCGACTGGCGTCACCAGGGCCGCAAAGGCCTGGCGATCGAACAAGGCATTGTTGGTGTTCACGCCGATGCGCGAGGCGAGCGTGGCCGCCACGCCGGTCACGGCAGGCTGAAGTGCGCCGGGCAGCCCCAGAAGATCCGCCCGGGCCAGGCGGTCGGGCGCTTGCAGCCCGGATGCCGGACGATTCCCCAGGTTGCCGTCATCGAGTTCGAAGCGGTTCTCCAGGGTGAACAAGGCGCGCCAGCCACCCCCGAAGTCCTCGTTGCCGCGCAGGCCGAAACGGGAGCCGTCCATGATGCCGCTGGCCAGGCGTTGGGTGGTGTTGTTCGTGCCCGTGACGAAATTCAGGCCGGCATCGGCCACGCCATAGAGCTCGACCGTAGAGGCCGTTTGGGCTTGCACACCGGCAGCGGACACGAGCGCGAGAGGAAGCAGGAGCTTTTTCATGGAGGCTTTCACTTACAAAAGAACGATCGTTCTATTTTGTCGATGCCGCTCCGGTTCTTGGGGGGCTTGTTGCCCCGCTTCCACACCCGGTTTCCCTAGGTCCTGTTTCGCACGGTCTTGCTGCGGACGAAAAAAAAAACAGACGGCAGAGCCGTCTGTTTTCGAATCGCTGATCAGCTCCGCAGCGGGCTTGCGCCCGCTGCAAGCGTCATCAGAAGCTGTGGCGGACGCCGACGGCCAGGGTCGTGGCGGTCTTGGCGGTGGTGGCACCGGCAGCGTTCTTGGTCGTGGTGTTGTTGGTGGCAGCATAAGCGCGGGTGCGCTTGGACAGGTCGTAGTAACCGGTCAGCACGATGCCCGAACGCTTGCCGTTGTCGGCACCAGCGGCGGTTTCCGAGTCAGCCGTGGCATAGCCAAAGCCAACAGCGGCGTTCGCGCCGATGGGAGCGGACACGCCCAGTTGGACTTCCGAGTCCTGCAGGACCGTGTTGTCAGCCTTGTTGAAGCCAGCGTTGAGCTTCACCACGCCCAGATCGTAGGAACCGGCGATCAGGGTGTACTTGGTGGTGACGGCGGCAACCTTCTCGGCTTGGTAGCCGACGCCAGCCAGGATCGGGCCCATGGCGAACTTGACGTGCAGGCTGGTTTGGCTCGAAGCGTTGACCGTGGCGGTCTTGTTCTCACCCAGGCCGTACGACAGCGAACCGCTCACGCCGCCCATCGTCGGCGAGTCGTAGCGCAGCGTGTTGTTGGTGCGACCGGCGTAGTCGGCAACACCGAAGCCCCACACCGAACCGGTGACGGCCACGCCAGCGTCAAACGCGTGGTTGGTCGCGCCGCGCAGCGAGTCATAAGAGGTGTACTGACGGCCGGCAGTGACCGAACCGAAGTCGCCTTCGACGCCAGCGTAGGCTTGACGACCGAACATCGTGGCGCCGTTGGCGACGTTGCCGTCGTCAATGGTGAAGCCGCTTTCGAACTGGAACTTGGCCTTCAGGCCGCCACCCAGGTCTTCCACGCCACGCAGGCCCCAACGGTTGCCGTTGTAGCCGCCGCCGTTCTGGACGGTCTGGCTCAGCTTGACGCCGGCAGCATCGGTCGTGCTCGTCGAACCAACCCAGAAGTCGGCCACGCCGTACAGGGTCACCGACGACTGGGCGAAAGAAGCGCCGGAAGCAGCCAGAACGGCCAGAGCGATCAGGGACTTTTTCATCAAGAATCTCCTAGGGGACAGGATTGAGGAACCGCAAGCAGGGAGGCGTCGAACCGCCTAACCTTGACCCGCTACGGCCAACCTCCGTGTTGGAAGTTGTGTTCATTCCAACAGACGCCCGAAGTCCTTGCCAACCCGTACTACCCACAACAGGGGCAACTCGTTGTCCGAGTGCAACATTCGATTTCAACACGCGCCGCACGCCCTTGAAAGGGGCACGACGCAAGATGACGCCCTGATGTAACCCGTCGCTTCGAGTCCTTCATGATGCAAACAAGAGACACCCTGGACCGCGTGCTCGGCACGCTCGACATCGGCCTGCGCACGGTGTGGGGCCACCACCACGCACACCGCGCCCGCCCGGAAGACACCGGACCGGCTGTTGACGAGGTGGCGATGACCGAGGCCGAGCGCACGCTGGCCGGTGCGCTGATGCGGGTCAACCACGTCGGCGAGGTGTGCGCACAAGCGCTCTACAACGCGCAGGCGCTGGCCACGCCGGACGCCGACCTGCGGGCTCATTTCGATGCGGCGGCGGCCGACGAGGTCGACCACCTGGCCTGGACCGAGCAGCGCATCCGCGAACTGGGCGCGCGCCCGTCGGTGCTGAATCCGCTCTGGTATGCCGGCGCCTTCGCCATCGGGCTGGCCGCCGGGCGCATGGGACGACAAGCCAGCTTGGGCTTCGTGATCGAGACCGAACGCCAGGTCGAGCAGCACCTGCAAAGCCACCTCGATCGCCTGCCGGTGCAGGACCGCAGCTCGCGGGCCATCGTCACGCAGATGCGCGACGACGAGGCCCGTCACGCCACCGAAGCGCAAGACGCCGGGGGCCTGCGCCCGCCGCCGCCGGTGCGCTGGCTGATGCGGGCGGCGGCCAAGGTCATGACGACCGCCGCGCACCGGATCTGACCCGGCCGGGAAGACGAACGAGGATCAGGCCTCGTTCACCACCTCGACCTTGACCTCAATCTCGGCCGTCTTGGCGAGCATGGCGGTGGCCGAGCAGTACTTGTCGTGCGACATCTGCACCGCACGCTGCACGGCGGTCTCGGGCAGGTTCCTGCCGGTGACGACAAAGGTCATGACGATGCGGGTGAAGACCTTGGGGTCGACCTCGGCCCGGTCGGCGTTGACCTTGACCTGGCAGCCGCTGATGGCGTGCCGGCCGCGCTTGAGGATCAGCACCACGTCATAGGCTGCGCAGGCACCGGCGCCGGCCAGCAGCGTCTCCATGGGTCGTGGCGCGAGGTTGCGGCCGCCGCCCTCGGGCGCGCCGTCCATCGTCAGCAGGTGTCCGCTGCCGGTCTCGGCGGAGAAGGCCATGCCGTTGGACGGCATCCAGTTGATCGTGCATTCCATGGTGGTCGGTCGGCGACGGCGCGCGCAGTGGTGTTGACGAAAGGTTGAAAAGGGCTCGTCGGATTGTCACCGCGCCCCTGCGCCGATCTCTAGCGCATCGGGCCAGACCGTGCCGGACGTCATGCCTTGCGCGCCGAACAGGCAGGGGAATTCGTCCGTTCACGTTGCATCGCACCAATTGCCACGCATAGAATCGACGCCAAGGAACGCAAAAGGCAAGCCGCCGAAAAAAGTCAATCAAGGGCTGCCCGCATGTCGGTTGATTCCGACAGGTTTCCACCCGTTGTCTCCTCCACCCTCCTCAAAAAAGGTGGATTAAGCCCAAGGCCTCTGGTCTTGGGCTTTTTTTCTGGGCGCTCGTCAGCCCCTGGGTGTGCAGAGGGCCTCACTTATGATCGGCGCCCCCTTCGACACGCCGCCTCAGCCGGCCCCGACCATGCCTTCCGCGCGCAAGACCTCCGCACCGTCCACCCCTTCCGTGACGACGTCCAAGGCCCCTGCGAAGAAGATTGCCCGGAAGGTGGTGGCGAAGTCGCCAGCCAAGACCTCCGCCAAGGCGGCAGCGGCGAAGGTCGAGGCCGCCAAGGTCGCATTGGCCAGCACCTACCTGCAGCGCATCCTCAACGCCAAGGTCTATGACGTGGCGCACGAGACCGAGCTGATGCCGGCGCAGAACCTGTCGGCGCGCATCGGCAACCGGGTGCTGCTCAAGCGCGAGGACAACCAGCCCGTCTTCAGCTTCAAGCTGCGCGGCGCCTACAACAAGATGGCCCACCTGACGCGCGAACAGTTGGCGCGCGGCGTCATCTGCGCCTCGGCCGGCAACCACGCCCAGGGCGTGGCGCTGGGTGGGCAACGGCTGGGTTGCCGCGCTGTGATCGTCATGCCGACGACCACGCCGGCGGTCAAGATCGACGCGGTGCGCGCCCGGGGTGGCGAGGTGCTGCTGCACGGCGAGAGCTACTCGGATGCCTACGAGCACGCGCTCGGCGTGGCGCGCGAGCAGGGTCTCACCTTCGTGCACCCCTTTGACGACCCGGACGTGATCGCCGGCCAGGGCACCATCGGCATGGAGATCCTGCGCCAGCACCAGGGCCCCATCCACGCGGTGTTCGTGGCGATCGGCGGCGGCGGCCTGATCTCGGGCGTGGCGGCCTACCTCAAGGCGGTGCGCCCGGAGATCAAGGTGATCGGCGTGCAGACCACCGACTCGGACGCGATGGCCCGCTCGGTCGAGGCCGGCAAGCGCGTGCGGCTCAACGATGTCGGCCTGTTCTCGGACGGCACTGCGGTCAAGCAGGTCGGCGAGGAGACCTTCCGCGTCGCCCGCGTGCTGGTCGACGAGTTCATCCGCGTCGACACCGATGCGGTCTGCGCGGCCATGAAGGACGTGTTCCAGGACACCCGCTCGGTGCTGGAGCCCGCTGGCGCGCTCGGCGTGGCGGCGATCAAGCAGTACGTCGAACGCACCGGCATCCGCGACGAGACGCTGGTGGCGATCACCTGCGGCGCCAACATGAACTTCGACCGGCTGCGCTTCGTGGCCGAGCGGGCCGAGGTCGGCGAGGCCCGCGAGGCGCTGTTCGCGGTGACGATCCCCGAGGAGCGCGGCTCCTTCAAGCGCTTCTGCGAGCTGATCGGCCCGCGCAGCGTGACCGAGTTCAACTACCGCATCTCAGACGCCAGCCAGGCCCACATCTTTGTCGGACTGAGCCTGAGCAAGCCGGGCGAATCGGCCGAGATCGGCGAGCTGTTCGCGCGCCACGGCTTCGGTGCCATCGACCTGAGCCACGACGAGCTGGCGGCTGACCACATCCGGCACCTGGTGGGCGGGCACTCGCCGCTGGCGGCCGATGAGCGGCTGTTCCGCTTCATCTTCCCGGAGCGTCCGGGCGCGCTGATGCGCTTCCTCTCCAGCATGCACCCGGGCTGGAACATCAGCCTGTTCCACTACCGCAACCAGGGCGCCGACTACGGCCGCATCCTGGTCGGCATCCAGGTGCCGAAGTCGGACCGGTCAAAGTTCCGTCAATTCCTGGACACGCTGGCCTATCCCTGTGTCGAGGAAACCGACAACCCGGTGTACCGTCTCTTTCTGCGCTGAAAACGGCGCGCCCGCGCCATGACTGCGGCGCGTCCGCACCCGCCCTGCCGACCCGAGACGAGCCATGTTCACCGAGACCACGCCCCTGGTGGCGCCCACCCAGCGACCGTCGCTGGAGCAGGCGTTGCGGCTCAAGCTGCAGCGCCGCTCCGCGCTGGGCGGGCACATGGGCGAGCTGGAACCGCTGGCGGTGCGGCTGGGCCTGATCCAGAACGCCCTGCGCCCGCGCCTGCGCCAGCCGCAGCTGCTGGTCTTCGCCGGCGACCACGGCCTGGCGGTGGACGTGTCCTCGCCGCAGCACCGCAGCACCGCGCAGACGGTCGACGACATCGTCAACAACCGGGTGCCGCTGCCCGTGCTGGCGCACCGCCAGGGCCTGACGCTCAACGTGGTCGACGGCGGGCTGACGACGCCGTTGCGCATCCAGCCCGGCGTGATGGCCCGCAAGATCGCCCACGGCACGCGCAACTGCCGGGTGGCCCAGGCGATGACGCTGGACCAGCTCAACGCCGCCATCCGCGCCGGCATGGAGATCGCCGATGCCTTGCCGGGCAATGTGCTGGGTTGCGCCGGTCTTGGCGTCGGCTCGGTCGAGGCGGCTGCCCTGCTGATCTCGCGCATCACCGGCATGCAGCTGCGCACCATCCTGAACGCCGGCGACCGCATGCCGTCGATGACGCTGGAGCACCTGATGGTGGTGCTGCAGGCAGCCCAGTCACGCCACGGCCAGGTCGAGGACCCGGTCGAGGCGCTGGCCGCCTTCGGTGGTTTCGAGACCGCGATGATGGTCGGCGCGCTGCTGAAGGCGGCGGAGAAGCGCCACCTGATCCTGATCGACGGCATCGTCGCCTGTGCCGCGTTGATCGTGGCCACGCACATCGCCGGGCCAGTGGCCGACTACTGCGTGTTCTGCCGCAGCACCGACCACGCCGGGCTGGACGCCGTGCTGGGCGGCTTCAAGAGCACGGCCCTGCTGACGCTGGGCATGGACAGCCTGGACGGCACCGGCATCGCGGTCAGCTGGCCGCTGGTGGCCAGCGCGGCTTCGCTATTGAGCGATGTCACCGATGGTCCTGAGCCGGTCACGCTGACCGAGGAAGCGGCCGATGTGGTGCTTCAGGCCGCCGTGCGCGACTTCATCAACCTGCCCGAACGCTGACGCTCAGCGCGGCGGGTTCTGAGGTGGCGGGGGCGGCGCGGCCACATCGCCGCCGGGCTGCACCGGCGCACCACCTTCGCCCAGCACCACGACTGGCGAGGGCGCGCCCTCGGGGGGCGGCGTGACCAAGGGGGCCGCGCGCGCTGCCGGGTTGGCGGCGATCGCCGGCGCGCCCAGCGCGCCGGTCAAGGGCTCGGCGGGCAAGGGCAGGTCCAGCACCGCCACGGCGGTGCCACCCAAAGGTCCGATGTGGACCAGGCGCTGGCTCACCGACTGAACCACCCACTGGTCGGTCACCGGGCTGCCCACCGCGACCATCCGGGTCGGCAGGCCGTCGACCGACAGCATCGCCCAGCCAGCACGACCCTCGGCACCGGCGACCACGCCCAGCAGCTTGAAGCGGCTTGCCGCTGCGGCCTGCTCTGCCGGCGCCGCTGCGGCACCGTCGGACGGATTTGCAAACAATCGCAAGATGTCACCTCGGCTGGACTGCTCCATGCCGATGGTGCGGACCTGATCGGGCAGGCCCTGAGGTGCCACGCCCAGGCGCAAACCCCAGAAGACGACGCTGCCCGCGAGGATTGCCCAGACCAGCCAGGCTGTGGTACGTGCTGCCATGTTGCGACCATTATGATGGACGGTTCCCCGACGATGGACTCAAGAACGCCACGATGACTGCAACCTTTCAGAAGTTCACGACTACACACCGCACAGGGGCACACCGCACAGTGGCACGCCAGCTCATCCGGCGTGGCTTCACCCTGATCGAGTTGATGGTGGTGCTGGTCATCATCGGCGTGCTGGCCGCGCTGGTTGTGCCCAATGTGCTGGACCGGGCCGATGACGCCCGCGTGACCGCCGCCCGCACCGACATCGGCAACCTGATGCAGGCGCTCAAGCTCTACAAGCTTGACAACCAGCGCTACCCGACGGGCGAACAGGGCCTGCAAGCCCTGGTGGCACGGCCCTCGGCCGGCCCGAACCCGCCGAACTGGAAGCCCTATCTGGAGAAGCTGCCCAACGATCCCTGGGGCCGCCCCTACCAGTTCGCCAACCCGGGTGTGAAGGGCGAGATCGACGTGTTCTCCTTCGGCGCGGACGGTCAGGCCGGCGGCGAGGGCAAGGACTCGGACCTCGGCTCGTGGCAGTGAGCCTGCGCCCGTGATCCCCCGTGGCGAGGCCGGCTCGGCGCGACGCCGGACCGCCGCCAGCCGTGGCTTCACCCTGCTGGAGCTGATGATCGTGGTGGCGCTGATCGCGGTGGCCAGTGCGGTCGCCAGCCTGGCCTTGCCGGACCCGGCCTCGTCCCGCCTCGAACGGGAAGCCGCTCGCCTGGCGACGCTGCTGGAGGCCGGCCGGGCCCAGTCCCGCGCCCTCGGTCTGCCGGTGCGCTGGTCGCCCGGACCGTCGACCGGCCGCGACGCCGCCGGCGTGATCGCCGATCCGGCCAAGCCCCCTGAGGCCTTCCACTTTGACGGCTTGCCTGCCAACCACGGCCTGCCACTGCGCTGGCTAGAGCCCGATGGCGAGGCGCCGCAGGTCGGCCTGCCCGAGCGCCAGTCGTGGATCCCGCTCGGGCCCGAGCCGGTGATCGGCCCGCAGCGCGTGGTGCTGAGCCTGGGCCAGCGCCGCATCGCGGTGGCCAGCGACGGCATCGGCCCTTTCCGCGTGGAGCCCGACGATGCGACGCCGCGCTGACCCGGCACGGCCACGCGGCCTGACCTTGATCGAGGTGCTGGTCGCGCTGGCCATCGTCGCCATCACGCTGGCCGCCGGGCTGAAGGCCTCGGCCGCGTTGACCGCCAACACGCAGCGTCTGGCCGATGTGCTGGCCGCCCAATGGTGCGCCGACAACATGCTCACCGAGCTGCGCCTGACGCGTCAGTTCCCGCCGGTCGGCGACAGCGACTTCGCCTGCGAGCAGCTCGGCACCGGCTACCGCGGCCAGCTGGTGGTGCGGCCCACGCCGAATCCGAACTTCCGCCGCGTGGACGCGCGTGTCGGCGATCCGCAGGGCCAGCCCATCCTGCAGCTCACGACCATCCTGCCGCGCCTGTGACGATGCGACCACACGCCCCTTGTCGACGCGCCCGGCGCGGCTTCACCTTGATCGAGGTGCTGATCTCGCTGTTCATCCTGGCGCTGATGGCGGGCATGGCTTGGCAGGGCGTCGACATGGTGATGCGCAGCCGCGAGACCGTGCAGGCGCGCATGGACGGCCTGCTGCGGCTGCAGTCGGTGCTGGGGCAGTGGGAGGCCGATCTCGGCCAGTCCTTCGACACCCAGCAGGTGCCCGGCCTGAATTTCGACGGCGCGACGCTGCGGCTGACGCGCCGCATCGACGACGGCGTGCAGGTGGTCGCCTGGTCGCTGCGCGGCGGCCGGCTGCAGCGCTGGACCAGCCCGACGCTGCGCGACGCCGAGGCGCTGCAGGAAGCCTGGCTGCGCAGCTACCAGCTGCTCGGCAACGAGGCCGGCACGCTGACGATGTTCGAGCGGGTCGGGACGTGGCAGGTGCACGTTTTCCTGGCCAGCAGCAACGCCTGGTCCAACGCCCAGTCCAGCGGCGACGAGGCGGGCCAGGACGGCAGCGGCGCGGCCGACAAGCCCAAGGTCGACGCCAGCGCGGTCGCCGGCCGGCGCGAGGCGCTGCCCGACGGCGTCCGGCTGATCCTGAGCTTCAGCGAAGGCGCTGCACACGCCGGCACGCTGCGGCGCGACATCCGGTTGGTGCATCCATGACCATGAGGCCACCCACGAAGCACCTGTCCGCCCAGCGCGGCGCCGCGCTGCTGACCGCGATGATCATCGTCACGCTGATCGCGACGCTGGCCGCCGGCATGGTCTGGCAGCAGTGGGTCGCCGTGCAGGTCGAGGCGGCCGAGCGCAGTCAGTCGCAGGCGCGCTGGATCCTCAACGGCGCGCTTGATTGGGCCCGGCTGATCCTGCGCGAGGACCAGCGCACCAGCGACATCGACCACCTCGGCGAGCCCTGGGCGGTGCCGCTCGCCGAAGCCCGGCTGTCGACCTTCCTGGCGGCCGACCGCAACAACAACGCCGACGACGGCAGCGGCGGCGCGCCCGAGGCCTACCTGTCGGGCGTCATCCGCGACGCCCAGGGCCGCTACAACCTGCGCAACCTGGTGCGCGAGGGCAAGGTCCAGCCGGTCGAGCTGAAGACGCTGGAGCGGCTGTGCGAACTGCTGGGCCTGCAGGCTTCGCTGGCCACCCAGATCGCCGATGCGCTGCGCCAGGCCATGCCCGGCACCACCGTCGAGCTCAATGCCAGCGACGTGCAACGGCGCGCCACGCCGCTGCTGCCCGGCGGCGTCGAAGACCTGGGCTGGCTGGGCCTGCCGGCCGCCACCGTGCAGCGGCTGGCGCCCTACGTGAGCTGGCTGCCGGTGCAGACGCCGGTCAACCTCAACACCGCGTCGCGCGAGGTCATCGCCGCCGTGGTGCCCGGGGTTGACCTGGCCGGTGCCGAGCGCCTGACCCAGTCGCGGCTGCGCAAGCACCTGCAGAACATCGACGACGCCCGTGAGGTGCTCGGGCCGGGTGCCGGTCTGGACACACAACGTCACGGCGTCAATTCCCGCTACTTCGAGATCGACGGCACGATGCGCCTGGAGTCGCTGGTGGTCAGCCAGCGCTCGCTGCTGGAGCGCAACACGCAGACGCGCGACGTGCGGGTGCTGCGGTCGCTGCGCATCGACCCGGCAACAGTTCGCACAGCACTGCAGCAATGACGCGCAAGCCCCTGATTCAGCGGGTTTTCTGCAGCCCGACACCTACAATCAAAACCGACTTTTCAAGCGGTTTTTGCAGATCCAGATGAGCGTGCTGATCGTCCAGTTGCCCCCCCGCGCACGCCTGCTGGCAGGCGCCGCTGCGGGCGCCCCGGAAAGCACCGCCGCCGCCGACGGCTGGCTGCATGTCCTGAGCCCGGACGGCCGCGCGATCGGCGCTGAAGGCCGGGCCCCGAGCGCGCTGCTGCCCGCCGCAACCAGCACCGTGCTGGTCTGTGCCTCCGGCGATGTCAGCTTCCACCGCATCACCGTGCCACGCGCGCCCGCCGCCCGCATGGACGGCGCCCTGCGCGGCCTCCTCGAAGAGCGTGTGCTGGAGGACATCGACGGCCTGCACCTGGCGCTCGAACCCGGCGCCCAGCCCGGCGCCGAAGCCTGGGTTGCCGTGATGGACGCCAGCGCGCTGAAGGCCGCGATCGCGCGCCTGGAAGCCGCCGGACGGCCGGTCGACCGGGTGGTGCCGGCCCAGGTGCCCGGCAACCAGCCCGCCACGCTCGACATCGTCAGCCTCGCCACCGACGGCCACGACACCGGCTTCGACGGCGCCGCCTCGGCCGATGAGCGGGGCTGGGTCAGCCTCAGCCATGCCGACGGTCTGGTGGCATGGCCGTGGAACGCGGCCGCTGGCCGGCCCGGCCCGCTGACCCAGGCGCTGTTGCCCGATCCCTTGCCGGTCGACCTGAACTGCAGCGCCAGCCCGGCGCTGGTGCAGGCCAGCGAGGCCTGGCTGGGCCGCCCGGTGGCCGTGCGCACGCCGGCACAACGGATGCTGGCCGCCGCCCAGTCCGGCTGGAACCTGCGCCAGCACGGCCTGGCACCGCGCCACCGCGGCGCCACCGTCGTGCGCGACCTGCTGACGCGCCTGCGCAGCCCCGCCTGGCGGCCGGTGCGCTGGGGCCTGGCGGGTCTGGTCGGCGTCCAGCTGATCGGCCTGAACGCCTGGGCCTGGCAGCAGCGCAGCGAACTGGCCGAACGCAAGGCCCGCATGACCCAGCTGCTGCGCAGCGCCCACCCCCAGGTGCGCGCCATCCTGGACGCGCCGGTGCAGATGCGGCGCGAGAACGAGAGCCTGCGTGCAGCGGCGGGCAAGGCCGGCGACACCGACCTCGAACCGATGCTGCAGGCCGTCGCCAGTGCCTGGCCGGACAAGCTGCCCGTGCAGACCCTGCGCTATGAAAACGCCCGCCTGACGCTGGCCGCCCCGCAACTGGGCGACGACGAGGTCGCGCGGCTGCGCAGCCAGCTCCAGCCTGCGGGCTGGCGCGTCGAGGGCAACGGCAGCCAGCTGACGCTGAGCCGTGCACCGCAAGGAGCGACACGATGAGCGCGCGCCCGAACGGCCGCCTGCGCCCACCGTCCGCCGGTCCCGCCACCGGCCTGGCGCAACGCCTGGCACCGCACCTCGCCCCGCTGCAGCAGCGCTGGACGGCGCTGGCGCCGCGCGAGCGCCGCATGCTGGGCTGGGCCGCCGCAGCGGTCGGCCTGCTGCTGGTCTGGCAGATCGCGGTCCAGCCGGCGATCAACACCCTGCGCAACGTGCCGACGCAACGCGCCGAGCTGGACCTCCAGCTCGCCGAGATGCAGCGCCTGGCCCAGGAGGCGCAAGAACTGCGCGCGCTGCCGCCCGTGTCGCCCGAACAGGCCGAGGCCGCGCTGCGCGCTGCCGTGACCCGGCTGGGCGCCAACGCCCGGCTGCAGATGGCCGGCGAGCGCGCCACCGTGACGCTCACCGGCATCGATGCGGGCACCCTGACCGGCTGGCTGGCGGAGGTGCGCAGCGCCGCCCGCGCCCGGGTGGTCGAACTGCAGATCAACCGCAGCGGCACGCTCTACGGCGGCAGCGTCGTGCTGGCGCTGGGCCGACCGGCCTGAGCGCCGCTCGGCACCCGACGACCCGCCAGTCCAGACCCGACCCGACACCCACGACGACATGGCCCGCCTGCCCGCCTTCTCCCTGCGCCGCCGCACCGAGCCGTCGATGGCCGGCCTGCCGTCGGCCTTTGGCGCGGGTGCGCCGGGCCGAAGGATGGCCGCGCTCCAGCGCGAGCGTCAGGCGGCGGCGGCCGAACGCCAGCCGCGTCGCTGGGCGATCTGGGGCGCGGGGGTCGGTACGCTGCTGACCGCCGTCGTCTTCGCGCCGGCCCGCTGGCTGGCCGATGCGGTCGAGCAGGCCAGCCGCGGTCAGGTCCAGCTGGCCGATGCGCGCGGCACGGTCTGGTCTGGCGACGCCGTGCTGGTGCTGGGCGCCGGCAGTGGCAGCCGCGACGCCAGCGCCCTGCCCGGCCGTCTGACCTGGACCCTGCGCCCGTCGCTGGCCGAGGGCGCCGGCCTGGCGCTGAACCTGCGGCAGGACTGCTGCCTGCGCAACACCCTGCAGTTGCGGGTCTTGCCGGGCTGGGCCCGCGTGCGGGTGCAGGTGCTGGGCCTGGCCGAATCAGGCCAGCCGGCGCCGGCCGAGGCCGACGGTTTGACCTGGCTGGCGCAATGGCCCGCCGCCTGGTTGGCCGGTCTGGGCACGCCGTGGAACACCCTCCAGCCCGGCGGCGCGCTGCGCCTGAGCGCACAAGGCCTGCAGCTCGAATGGGCTGCCGGCCGTTTTGCGATGACCGGCCAGACCAGCCTGGAGCTGCGCGACTTTTCGTCCCGCCTGGCGACCCTGCCTCGGCTGGGCAGCTACCGCATCGCCATCAGCGCCGACCCGGCCCAGGCCGGCACCGCCCAGGTGGTGCTCAGCACGCTCGACGGTGCCCTGCTGCTGTCCGGACAGGGCAGCTGGAGCGCCAGCGGCCTGCGCCTGCGCGGCGAGGCCAGCGCGGCGCAGGGCGACGAGGCCGCGCTCAGCAACCTGCTCAACATCATCGGACGGCGCGACGGCGCCCGCTCCCTGCTCTCGATCGGATGACCATGACGAAGCGCCCCCTCACCTGGCTGTGCGCGACGCTGCTGACCGGCGCCCAGCTGGCCCCGGCCCTGCTGCCGCTGGCCGCCGCGCAGGCCACGAAGAAGCCGCCGGCCGCAGCACCCGCTGTCGCTGGCGCCGCCGCCGTGGCACCCGCCGCCGCAGCGGGCGAAGGCCCCTTCAAGTGCAGCACCAGCGCCGCCAACCGCTACTGCCTGAACTTCCCCAATGCCGAGATCGAGGACATCTCGCGCGCGCTGGCCGCCATCCTCAAGCGCCAGATCGTTGTCGACCCGCGCGTCAAGGGCACGATGCGGCTCTACAGCGACCAGGACCTGACCCAGCGCGAGGTCTTCCTCAACTACCTCGCCGCGCTGCGCGGCCTGGGCTATGCGGTGATCGAGTCCGGCGGCCTGCTCAAGGTCGTGCCCGAGGCCGAAGCCAAGCTGCAGAGCGGCTCGGTGTCGGTCGGCTCGGTGGTCGGTCGTGGCGACCAGATCCTGACCCAGGTCTTCCGCATCCAGCACGAAAACGCCAACAACCTGGTGACCGTGCTGCGCCCGCTGATCACGCCCAACAACACGATCAACGCCAACCCCGGCAACAACACGCTGGTGGTCACCGACTACGCCGACAACCTGCAGCGGCTGGCCAAGATCATCGCGGCGCTGGACGTACCGGCCCACACCGGGCTGGAGGTCTTCCCGCTGCAGCACGCGCTGGCCTCGGACCTCGCGCCGATCGTGCAGCGCTTCGCCGATGGCGGCGCTGCGGCAGGTGCCGCACCGGGCACGGCGACCGTCTCGGTGCTGGCCGATCCGCGCACCAACGCGCTGCTGATCCGCGCCCCGAACGCGGCCCGGCTGGCCGCCGTGATCGCGGTGATCGACAAGCTGGACCGGCCTGCGCCGACCGGCGGCCCGGCGGGCAACATCTACGTCGTCTACCTGAAGAACGCCGATGCCGTGAAGCTCGCGCAGGTGCTGCGCGCGGCCTACGGCGCGGGTGCCGGCGCGGCGACCGGCGGCGCAGCCGGCGGCACGGGCCTGTCGGCGGCCAGCCCGGCGCAGGGTCAGGCGCTGGCGACGGCCGGCGGCAACGCGGCCGCTTCGCCGCAGGCGACCACGCCGGTGGCGACGTCGGCCAGCCCGTCGACCGGCGGCTTCATCCAGGCCGACCCGGCGACCAACTCGCTGATCATCAGCGCGCCCGAGCCGGTCTACCGCCAGCTGCGTGGCGTGATCGACCAGCTCGACGCCCGCCGCGCGCAGGTCTATGTCGAGTCGATGATCGTCAAGATGGACGCGATCCAGGCGGCCGAGTTCGGCTTCCAGTGGCAGACCCTGCTGGGCAAGAACGGCGACAAGTACGGCGTCGTGGCCGGCACCAACTTCTCGGCCGCCACCGGCAGTGGCGCCAACATCATCAACCTGGCGGTGGGCGGCGCGACCGGCGCGGCCGTGCCAGGCACCGGCCTGAACGTCGGCCTGGTCAAGGCCATCAACGGCGTCTACACGCTGGGGGCGCTGGCGCGCTTCCTGGAGACCAACACCGGCGCCAACATCCTGTCGACGCCCAACCTCGTGTCGCTGGACAACGAGGAGGCCAAGATCGTCATCGGCCAGAACGTGCCCTTCGTGACCGGCACCTTCACCAACACCGGCACCGGCACCGGCGGCAACGTCAACCCCTTCCAGACCATCGAACGCAAGGACGTCGGCCTGACCCTGCGCGTCAAGCCGCAGATCGGCGAGAGCGGCACCGTGCGCATGGTGATCTTCCAGGAGAACTCGACCGTGACCTCGGTGTCGAGCACGGCCGGCCCGACCACCGACAAGAGCTCGATCGAGACCACCGTGGTGGTCGACGACGGCCAGATCATGGTGCTCGGCGGTCTGCTCAAGGACGACTTCGGCGAGAACGAGGATCAGGTGCCCGGCCTGGCCAGCCTCCCGCTGATCGGCGGCCTGTTCAAGTCCGAGTCGCGCAAGCGCACCAAGAGCAACCTGCTGGTCTTCCTGCGCCCGGTCGTGATGCGCACCCAGGAAGACGCCAACGCGCTGACCCTGGACCGCTACGACGCGATCCGGGCCCAGCAGATCAACGGCCAGCCGCGCCCGTCGACCGTTGGCCGGGTGGACGAGTCGGTCGTGATCCCCGAGCTGCGCCGCCCGGGTGCGGCCGGCAGTGCGCCCGCGCCCGGCACGCCCGGCGCAGCCACCACGCCGGACTGGGGCCAGCCGGCCACCGGCCGCTGAGCGGGGCCGCGACATGCGCCATCCGCTGCCCTATGCCTGGGCCAAGGCCCAGCGCATCCTGCTGGAAGACGACGGCCAGCGCCTGGTGCTGTGGGCCGATGCGGCGGTCGACCGCAGCGCCTTGGCCGAGGTCCAGCGGCTCTATGCCATCGACGCGCTGGAGCTGGAGCCGCCCGAGTCGCTCGCCCGCCGCATCGCCGCGGCCTATGCCGGCGGCGAGTCGAGCGCGGCGGCGGTCGTCGGCGAGGTCGAGAGCGCCGTCGACCTGAGCCGCATGATGCAGGACCTGCCTGCCGTCGAGGACCTGCTCGAAGCCAGCAACGACGCCCCCATCATCCGCATGCTGAACGCCCTGCTGACGCAGGCGGCCAAGGACGGCGCGAGCGACATCCACATCGAGCCCTACGAACGCAGCAGCGCGGTGCGCTTCCGCGTCGACGGCACGCTGCGCGAGGTGGTGCAGCCCAACAAGGCGCTGCACGCGGCGCTGATCTCGCGCCTGAAGATCATGGCCGAGCTGGACATCTCCGAGAAACGCCTGCCGCAGGACGGCCGCATCTCGCTGCGCATCGGTGGACGCGCCATCGACGTGCGCGTGTCGACCCTGCCGGGCGTGCACGGCGAGCGCGCGGTGCTTCGCCTGCTGGACAAGGGCGAGGCCAAGTTCTCGCTCGCCGGCCTGGGCATGGCGGGCGACACGCTGGCGCGCTTCCAGCGCCTGATCGCCCAGCCGCACGGCATCGTGCTGGTGACCGGCCCGACCGGCTCGGGCAAGACCACCACGCTCTATGCCGGTCTGGCCGAGGTGGACACCAGCACGACCAATGTGCTGACCGTCGAGGACCCGGTCGAATACGAGCTGCCCGGCATCGGCCAGACCCAGGTCAATGCCCGCATCGACCTGACCTTCGCCAAGGCCCTGCGCGCCATCCTGCGGCAGGACCCGGACGTCATCATGATCGGCGAGATCCGCGACCACGAGACCGCGCAGATCGCGGTGCAGGCCTCGCTGACCGGCCACCTGGTGCTCGCCACGCTGCACACCAACGACGCGCCGAGTGCCGTCACCCGCCTGACCGACATGGGCATCGAGCCCTTCCTGCTCAGCTCCAGCCTGATCGGCGTGCTGGCCCAGCGCCTGGTGCGCAAGCTGTGCAGCGACTGCAAGCGTCAGGACGAGCGCGGCCGCTGGCACCCGGTCGGCTGCGACAACTGCGGTCGCACCGGCTACCGCGGCCGCTGCGGCATCTACGAGCTGATGGTGGCCGACGAGAAGATCCGCGCGCTGGTCCACAACCGGGCGGCCGAATCGCAGCTCTTCGTCGCCGCCGAACAGGGCGGCATGAAGACGATGCGCGAAGACGGCATGCGGCTGGTCGAGGCCGGGATCACGTCGAGCGAAGAGTTGCTGCGTGTGACCCGGGAATGACGACTCCCCAGCGTGTGTCTTCGACCCTCGCCCCGCCGGGGCGCGGCCCCTGTGTTGGGTGTGCTGTTTCGTTGGATTGAACTGAGCGATGCCCGCCTACCGCTTTGAAGCCCTCGACGCCAACGGCAAGACCCAGACCGGCCTGCTGGACGGCGACAACGCAAAAGCGGTGCGTTCGATGCTGCGCGCCCGCGCGCTGGTGCCGATGGACGTGCAGCCTGTCGCCGGGCAGGAAGGCAGTGGCGCCCAGGGCGGTGCAAAGCTCGGCGGCAAGCGGGTCTTCACCTCGACCACGCTGGCAATCTGGACCCGCCAGCTTGCAGGCCTGGTCGCCGCCAGCCTACCGCTCGAACGGGCCCTGACCGCCCTGGCCGACGAGGCCGAGGAGCCGCGTCAGGCCGAGCTGCTGGCCCACCTGCGCGCCGAGGTCAACGCCGGTTCGACCTTCGCCCGCGCACTGGCCACCGCACCGCGCGAGTTCGACGACATCTACCGCGCCGTCGTCGCGGCCGGCGAACAGACCGGCCAACTCGGTCTGGTGCTGGAGAAGCTGGCCGATGACCTGGAGGAGCGTCAGGCCCTCAAGGCCAAGCTGATCGGCGCCGCCCTCTACCCGGCCATCGTCTCGCTGGTCGCCTTGGTCATCGTGGTCTTCCTGGTGACCTATGTCGTGCCGCAGGTCGCCCAGGTCTTTGTCGGCGGCAAGCGTGCGCTGCCCTGGCTGACCAGCGCCATGCTGGGCATCAGCGGCTTCTTGCGCAACTGGGGCTGGCTGCTGCTCTTGCTGGTCGGCGGCGCGGTCGGCCTGTTGAGCGTGATGCGCCGCAACGCGGCCACCCGTGAACGCCTCGATGCCGCCTTCCTGACCCTGCCGCTCCTGGGCAAGCTCGCCCGCGGCTACAACGCCGCCCGCTTCGCCGGCACGCTGGCGATGCTGGCGGGCGCGGGCGTGCCCATCCTGAAGGCGCTGCAGGCGGCGGCCGAGACGCTGTCCAACGAGGCCATGCGCACCGATGCGCTGGACGCCCTGGCGCAGGTGCGCGAAGGCGCGCCGCTCGCGTCGGCCCTGGCCGCCAAAAAGCGCTTCCCGGGCCTGCTGGCCATGTTCGCCCGCCTCGGCGAACAGACCGGCGAGCTGCCGCAGATGCTGCAACGCGCCGCCACCCAGCTCGGCAACGAGGTCCAGCGCCGCGCGATGCAGACGGCCACCATCCTCGAACCGCTGCTGATCGTCGTGATGGGCCTGGCGGTGATGCTGATCGTGCTGGCGGTGCTGCTGCCGATCATCCAGCTCAACACCTGGGTGAAATAGTGCCCCTCGCCGGGCGGGTACGCCCGTCGATCCCCCGAGGGGATCCGGGCCGGGGGAATGTATGCCCCTCGCCGGGCGAGTACGCCCGTCGATCCCCCGAGGGGATCCGGGCCGGCTTGGGGCGGCCCGGCGCTCGGCCCGGAGGAGGGATGTTTGCCCCTCGCTGGGCGGTACGCCCGTCGATCCCCCGAGGGGATCCGGGCCGGTTTGGGGCGGCCCGGCGCTCGGCCCGGGGGGGCATGTTTACCCCTCGCTGGGCGGGTACGCCCGGCGATCGCCCGAGGGGATGCGGGCGTCTTGCGGGGTGGGCTAACCGCCGCTCAGGGCCTGCACGATGTGCACCGGGACCGCGGGATCGAGCGCGCGGCTGAGGTCGTGGACGGGCTTGGCCTCGATGAACACGCGCATGTGGGGCCGCAGCCGGTCCTGCTCGTCGACCATGCGAAAGCGCAGGCCGGGGTACTGGCGGTCGAGGTCGCGCAGCAGCGCGTCGAGCGTCGCACCTTCCGCGTCGACCCACATTTGGCGTGTGTAGGACAGCAGCGACGAGGGGATCAGGACCTTCATGTCAGGCCTTCCAGCCTGTTTCCACGGAATAGATCTCGGGCAGATGCCGGGCGATGCAGCGCCAGCTCTCGCCCTCGTCGGCGCTGGCCCAGAGTTCGCCTTGGGTGTTGCCCACGTAGAGGCCCACGCGCTTGCAGTCGTCGCGGGTCATGGCCTGGCGCTTGATCGTCCACCAGGCCTGTTCGGGCGGGAAGCCCTGGTCCTGGCGCTGCCACGTGCGACCGCCGTTGCGGGTGACGTAGGCGGCCGGCTTGCCCTGCGGGGCGGTGCGTGGCCAGACGTCGGTGCCGTCCATCGGGAAGACCCAGGCGGTGTCGTCGTCGAGCGGATGCACCACGATCGGGAAGCCGATGTCGCCGACCTTCTTGGGCATCTTCATGCCCACCCGCTGCCACGTCGTGCCGGGCCGGTCCAGGCGGTAGATGCCGCAGTGGTTCTGCTGCCAGAGGCGGTCCGGGTTGCCGGGCGAGAGGCGCACGCAATGCGGGTCGTGGAAGGTCGGCTCCTTGTCGTCGAAGCCGCCCACGACCTGCATGCCGTCGAGCAGCGGCTGCCACGTCTGGCCGCCATCGGTCGACTCGTGGAAGCCGCCGCCGGACATGCCGAAGTAGAGGTGCTTGCGGTCGCGCGGGTCGATCAGGATGGAGTGCAGCTTGGGGCCATCGGGCGTGCCGTCCTGCACCGTGCCCATCCACGGCCGCATCGTCAGGTTGTCGTTGACGCCGGGCAGGCCACGCCAGGTCTTGCCCCCGTCGTCGCTGCGGAACAGGCCCTGCGGCGAGGTGCCGGCATACCAGCTGCCGGGCTCGTCGTCCGGACCGGGCACGAGGTGGAAGGTGTGGTCGACGCTGCGGCCGACCTCGCCTTCGGGGGCTTTGTCGAAGGCCGGCGGGCGCTCGGCCTCGGTCCACGTCCGGCCGAAGTCGGTCGAGCGGAAGATGGTCGGGCCCAGGTGGCCGGTCTTGGCCGAGGCCAACAAGGTGCGGCCGTCACGCGGGTCCATCACCAGATGCTGGATGACGTGGCCATGGAAGTGCGGGCCTTCCAGCGCCCAGGTCTTGCGCTTGGCGTCGCCACGCAGGATCCACGCGCCCTTGCGGGTGCCCACCAGCACGACCAGCTCGCGCGCGGCGGGCTTGGCGGCCTTGGCGGCCTTCACCGGCTTGGCGGCCTTGGTGGTCTTGTTGGACTTGGTGGCGACCTTTGTGGTCTTGGTAGAGACCTTGGCGGTCTTGGTGGTGACTTGTGCGGTCTTGACCGCCTTCACGGCCGGCTTCACGGCCGGCTTCGGGGACGGGGTCTTCTTCGTGGCCATCGTGTCTCCTGATCGATCACCGGTCGCGCCGGCGTGGCGCAGTGTCACGCCGTGACGGAATCACGTCCAGACCTTGTCGATGCCGCGCTGCGGTGCCAGACAACGGCACGCGCATTGCGAATCCTTCACATGTCCGGCGTCCGACCTGCAGGCCAACCTCCGGATTGAGGGGCCTTCCGGGGTGACATCCGGGCCATGCCTGTTGCATGCTTTGCTGCAATGAGATGACCGTCTCCCGACCTGGAGGTCCCCATGAACCCGTCCTCGTCCACCGACCTGGTTCCGGCCTGCGCCACGGCGATCCCGATCGCGCAGATGCGGCATGTCTACCGCCTCGACGAGGTCGAGAAACGGCTGACCAAGCTGCCGCAGAAGGAACACGAGAACCTGCGCGCAACCTACGAGCGCATGCTCGAAAAGGGGCCGGAGCGCTTCCAGGTCAAGCCCTCGTCGTTGCCGGCGATGGCGCACCTCTACGACACGCTGCCCAACTTCCATGAGGTGCTCGACGACGTGCGCCGCCAGCTCGCGCTGTGCGAGGACAGCCGCGACGCGCTGGAGATCACGCCGATGCTGCTGCTCGGCCCGCCCGGCGTCGGCAAGACCCACTTCGCCCGCGAGATCGCCCAGCTGCTGGGCACCGGCATGGGCTTCATCTCGATGAGCTCGCTGACCGCCGGCTGGGTGCTGTCGGGCGCGAGTTCGCAGTGGAAGGGCGCGCGGCCAGGCAAGGTCTTCGAGACCCTGGTCGACGGCTCCTACGCCAACCCGGTGATGGTGGTCGACGAGATCGACAAGGCCGGCGGCGAACATGCCTACGACCCGCTGGGCGCGCTCTACGGCCTGCTCGAACACGACACCGCGCACACCTTCATCGACGAGTTCGCCGAGGTCCCGATCGACGCCAGCCAGGTCATCTGGGTGGCCACCGCCAACGACGAGCGCGCCATCCCCGAGCCCATCCTCAACCGGATGAACGTCTACGAGGTCCAGATGCCCGACCGCGACGCCGCGCGCCGCATCGCACTGCGCCTCTACCAGGGCATCCGCGCCAGCCACGACTGGGGCCGCCGCTTCGACGAGACGCCGTCCGACGACGTGCTCGATGCCCTCTCCGAACTCGCCCCGCGCGAGATGCGGCGCGCCTGGATGACCGCCTTCGGCAACGCCAAGCTCGCCCGCCGCGAACAAATCCTGCCCGCCGACCTGCCCGACAGCAGCGCGGGCAAGCGGCCATCGATCGGGTTCATGAACTAGGGGAGTCGACGGCTTGCTTGGCCGTTCGGGTGTTGGCATGATTGCCAACATGAAGGCCGAGCTCATCACCCGCTTCAAGACGGTTATGGATGACGGTGGCGTGATGGAACTCGTCGTCTGGCGAGTGCCCGAGCCGGTGCCGCCGACCGAGCACGGATACAAGTACCGGGCCGTTTATGCCGTGGCCGGTCAACGGCTGGTCGGCTTCGACAACGAGCGAGGCAAGGGCGATCACCAGCACGCGGGCGACCAGGAATTGCCCTACAACTTCACCAGCGTTGACCAGTTGGTCGAAGACTTCATTGCCGCCGTCGACGCGGCCCGGAGTGCCACATGAAGAACACGACCCCGCGCACCCTCACCATCACGCTCAACCCTGACTGGCGCGCCAGCCTGCGAGCCAGTGCGCGCAAAGCTGCCGCTGCGGGATACCAAGGCGAGGTCCTGAACTTCGAAAGCCCGGCCGCCTTCTTTGGCAGGCTGACGGAACGGCGGTGGCTGCTGGTCGTGGCCCTCAAGGGTCAGGGCACCGTGTCGGTTCGCGAGCTGGCGCGACGTGTCGGGCGCGACGTGAAGCGGGTGCATGAGGACGTGCAAACCCTGACCGAACTGGGCTTGGTCGAACGCGACGAGAACGGCGGCGTGGCCTGCCCCTTCGAGGACGTGCACATCGACATGCACCTTCAAAGCCAGACGCTGGCGGCCTGAAGCGCCGCAGCGGTCAGCGCTCGACGGCGCGGCCCACCACACGCCGCAAGCCGGCCAGGTCCAGCACCCGCACGCCGCCGTATTCGATGCGGATCAGGCCTTGCTGCTGCAGCGAGCGCAGGGCCTCGTTGACCCGTTGGCGAGACAGGCCGATGAGGTAGGCCAGTTCCTGCTGCGTGATGCGCAGGACCTCGCCGACGCCGGGGTAGAGAACCGGGTGAAACAGCGCGGCCAGGCTGCGGGCGACCTTGCTGTCGGGGTCGTTGAGCCGGTCGATCTCGCGGGCGGCGATGAACTGGCCGAGGCGCTCGTTGAGCTGGTTCATCACGTAGCGGTTGAAGCCGATGCTGCGACCCAGCAGCCACTCGAAGGTCGACACCGGCAGGCCGGCCACGGTGCTCGCGCGCAGGGCCTCGATGTTGTAGCGGTAGACCTCGCGCTTGAGCAGCGTGCCCTCGCCGAACCAGGCGCCGGGCGGCACGCCGGTGAAGGTGATGGAGGCACCCTGCGAGCTGTCGTTGCTCATCTTCAGCAGGCCGTCGACCACGCCGAACCAGAAGCCCGCCGGGCGGCCGATCTTGCAGACGTAGTCGCCGACCGCCGCGTCGGCCACCTGCAGGTCGGCGACCACCCGCACACGTTCGCCCGACGACAGCAGGGGCAGCCACGGGACCATGTCCAGCTCGGCCGGCAAGGCGGCACGGGCGCGCTGGCGCAAGGGCGTTCGAACGTGGGGCGCGGAGGCGGCGTCGCTGTCGGTGGCAGGGTCGGTGGCAGGGTCGCTGGCGGGGTCGCTCATCGCGGCGCTCCTGATGTTGTCTGTCGAGACGCTGACATGACCGCCCCGGGAAAGTCCTGCCCAGGGATGTCCCGCAAATTGTCGTCGGGCTGACAACTTGGCGTCAAACACAGGCCTAGGATCCGCCTCGTTCCACATCGCTGCGTGCCCCGTCCGGGCCCGCCGACCCCGAGGAGATTCGTGGTGACCGACACGTTCCCGCGCCTGTTGCTGGCGCATGCGAAGCAGCGCCCCGATGCGCCCGCGTTGCGCGAGAAGGAATACGGCATCTGGCAGACCTGGACCTGGCTGCACCTGTCCGAACAGGTCCGTGCGCTGGCCAGTGGCCTGGCCGAGGCTGGCCTTCAGTCCGGCCAGCACATCATCGTGGTGGGCGACAACCGGCCGCGCCTGTACGCCACGATGCTGGCGGCGCAGGCCATCGGCGCCATCCCCGTGCCGCTCTATCAGGACGCGGTGGCCGCCGAGTTCGTCTTCCCGGTCACGAATGCGGAAGTGGCGTTCGCGGTGGTGGAAGACCAAGAGCAGGTCGACAAGATGCTGGAGGTGCGCGAGCAGTGCCCCGCGCTGACCCGTATCTGGTTCGACGACCCGCGCGGCCTGCGCAAGTACGACGAGCCCGGGCTCGATTCGCTCGACAACCTCGTCGCAGCCGGACAGGCTCACGCCAAGAGCCACCCCGGCTTCCTGGAAGCCGCGATCGACAAGACCCGCACGGCCGACGTCGCGGCGATGTTCTTCACCTCGGGCACGACCGGCAACCCCAAGGGCGTCGTGCACACGCACGCCTCGCTGATCGACCGCGCCGGCGCGGGTGCCCGTTTCGACAAGCTGAGCAGTGCCGAAGAGGTGCTGGCCTACCTGCCGCCGGCCTGGATCGGCCAGAACTGCTTCAGCTACGCGCAGTGGCTGGTCTGCGGCTATGTCGTCAACTGCCCGGAGTCGGGCGCGACGGTGACGATCGACCTCAAGGAGATCGGCCCGACCTACTACTTCGCCCCGCCGCGTGTGTTCGAGGGCCTGCTGACCAGCGTGATGATCCGCATGGAGGACGCCAGCGCGATCAAGCGCGGCCTGTTCCATCACTACATGGCGCTGGCCCGCCGCGTCGGTCCGGCGCTGATGGACGGCAAGAGCGTCAGCGCGCTGGACCGCCTGAACTACCGGCTCGGCGACCTGCTGGTCTACGGCCCATTGCGCAACACGCTGGGCTTCAGCCGGGTGCGCGTGGCCTACACGGCCGGCGAGGCGATCGGGCCTGACCTGTTCACCTTCTACCGCTCGATCGGCATCAACCTCAAGCAGCTCTACGGATCGACCGAGACCGCCGTGTTCGTCTGCCTGCAGCCCGACCACGAGGCCCGTGCCGACACGGTCGGCGTGCCCATCGAGGGCGTGCAGATCAAGCTGGCCGACAACGGCGAGATCCTGGTCAAGAGCGGCGGCCTGCTCAAGGAGTACTACAAGAACCCGGCCGCAACCGCCGAGGTGCTGGGCGCGGACGGCTGGTACCACACCAGCGACGCCGGCTTCATCGATGCGCACGGCCACCTGAAGATCATCGACCGCGTCAAGGACGTCGGCCGGCTCCTGGCCAAGGACGGTGGCGGCCCGAACGACGGCGCGCTGTTCGCGCCCAAGTACGTCGAGAACAAGCTGAAGTTCTTCCCCTACATCAAGGAGGCGGTCGCCTTCGGCGATGGCCGCGAGAAGGTCTGCGCCTTCGTCAACATCGATGTCGAGGCGGTCGGCAACTGGGCCGAGAAACGCAACCTGCCCTATGCCGGCTATGCCGACCTGGCGCAGAAGCCCGAGGTCTATGAGCTGATCCGCCAGTGCGTCGAGCAGGTCAACGCCGATCTGGCGCAAGACGACAAGCTCGCCGGCAGCCAGATCAGCCGTTTCCTCGTGCTGCACAAGGAACTCGATGCCGACGACGGCGAGATGACGCGCACCCGCAAGGTCAAGCGCGGCTTCATCAACGACAAGTACCAGGTGCTGGTCGAGGCCCTGTATGGCGGCAAGTCCGAGCAGTACATCGAGACGGTCGTGAAGTTCGAAGACGGCCGCAGCGGCAGCGTCTCGGCCACCCTGAAGATCGCCGATGCAAAGACCTACCCGGCCGCCAGGAGGGCCGCGTGATGACCGGACAGAACCCCCTCGCCGTCAGCGGCTCCAAGGTCATCGGCGAGGTCATCCTCGACGTGCGCAACATCAGCCTGCGCTTCGGTGGCGTCAAGGCGCTGACCGACATCAGCTTCAACGTCCGCGAGCATGAGGTGCGCGCCATCATCGGCCCGAACGGCGCCGGCAAGAGCTCGATGCTCAACTGCATCAACGGCGTCTACACGCCGCAGGAAGGCCAGATCACCTTCCGGGGCCAGACCTTCAGCCACATGAACTCGCGTCAGGTCGCGGAGATGGGCGTCGCCCGCACCTTCCAGAACCTGGCCCTGTTCAAGGGCATGAGCGTGATCGACAACATCATGACCGGCCGCAACCTGAAGATGCGGACCAACCTGTTCCAGCAGGCCTTCCACCTCGGCCCGGCGCGCCGCGAAGAGGCCGAGCATCGGGCTCACGTCGAACAGATCATCGACTTCCTGGAGATCCAGGCCTATCGCAAGACCCCCGTCGGTCGCCTGCCCTATGGCCTGCAAAAGCGCGTCGACCTGGGCCGCGCGCTGGCGATGGAGCCGCAGGTGCTGCTGCTCGACGAGCCGATGGCCGGCATGAACGTGGAGGAGAAGCAGGACATGTGTCGCTTCATCCTCGACGTCAACGACGAGTTCGGCACCACCATCGTGCTGATCGAGCACGACATGGGCGTGGTGATGGACATCTCCGACCGCGTCGTCGTGCTGGACTACGGCAAGAAGATCGGTGACGGCACGCCCGAGGAAGTCCGCAACAACGAGGACGTCATCTCGGCGTACCTCGGCACCAGCCACTGAGCCAGGAGCAACAAGATGGGTTTCTTCCTCGAAACGCTCTTCGGCGGCCTGATGGCGGGCATGCTGTATTCGCTGATCGCACTCGGCTTCGTGCTGATCTTCAAGGCCAGCGGCGTCTTCAACTTCGCGCAGGGCGCGATGGTGCTGTTCGCGGCCCTGGCCATGGCGCGCTTCTCGGAGTGGGCGCCCAAGCTGATGGGCTTCGATCACAAGATCCTCGCCAACCTGATCGGCTTCGTGCTGGCGATGGTGGCGATGATCGCGGTGGCCTGGGTGATCGAACGGCTGGTGCTGGGCAAGCTGGTCAACCAAGAAGGCATCACGCTGCTGATGGCCACGCTGGGCATCACCTATTTCCTCGATGGCTTCGGCCAGACCGTCTTCGGCAGCGACATCTACAAGATCGACGTCGGCCTGCCCAAGGACCCGATCTTCCTGTTCGAGCAGACCTTCCAGGGTGGCATCCTGATCAGTCAGGAAGACCTCTACGCGGCCCTGATCGCGGCGGCACTGGTTGCGGCGCTCAGCCTGTTCTTCCAGAAGACGGCCACCGGCCGTGCGCTGCGGGCGGTGGCCGATGACCACCAGGCGGCGCAATCGATCGGCATCCCGCTCAACCGCATCTGGGTCATCGTCTGGTCGGTCGCGGGTTTCGTCGCGCTGGTCGCCGGGATCATCTGGGGCAGCAAGCTGGGCGTGCAGTTCTCGCTGTCGCTGGTCGCCCTGAAAGCCCTGCCGGTGGTCATCCTCGGCGGTCTGACCAGCGTGCCCGGCGCCATCATCGGCGGGCTGATCATCGGCGTGGGCGAGAAGCTCAGCGAGGTCTACATCGGCCCGATGGTCGGCGGCGGCATCGAGATCTGGTTCGCCTACGTGCTCGCGCTGATCTTCCTGCTGGTGCGCCCACAGGGACTGTTCGGCGAAAAGATCATCGACAGAGTGTGAGCAGTCCACCGATGTTTTTCTTCAACCAATCAACCCGCGCGGATCCGGCTCGGCCGGTCCGCTGCGGGACGCCCCCTCGGGGGGCAGCGACCAAAGGGAGCGTGGGGGCATGATTTATCGTGAGAACGGCCAGTTCAAAACGACCTACCCGGCCGACCAGCAGATCTTCCCGATCCGGCAGGACCGCATCGCCATCGGCCTGCTGCTCGCCTTTGCCGTGATCGTCGTGCCGATGGTCGCCCCGGAATACCTGTTCCGTGCGGTGCTGATCCCCTTCCTGATCCTGTCGCTGGCCGCCCTGGGGCTGAACATCCTGGTGGGCTACTGCGGCCAGATCTCGCTGGGCACCGGCGCCTTCATGGCGGTGGGCGCCTATGCGGCCTACAACTTCGCGGTGCGCATCGAGGGCATGCCGCTGATCGGCTCGCTGCTGATGGGCGGCGTCTGCGCCACCGGCGTCGGCGTGCTGTTTGGCATCCCGTCGCTGCGCATCAAGGGCCTCTACCTCGCCGTGGCGACGCTGGCGGCGCAGTTCTTCGTCGACTGGGCCTTCCTGCGCATCAAGTGGTTCACCAACGACTCGTCCTCGGGCTCGGTCAGCGTGGCCGGCTTGAAAGTGCTGGGCCTGCCGATCGAGACGCCGGTGCAGAAGTACCTGTTCTGCCTGGCCTTCCTGTGTGTCTTCGGCGTGCTGGCCAAGAACCTGGTGCGCAGCAACATCGGCCGCGAGTGGATGGCCATGCGCGACATGGACGTTGCCGCCGCCGTCATCGGCATCCGGCCGGTCTACGCCAAGCTGACCGCCTTTGCGGTGTCGAGCTTCATCGTCGGCGTGGCCGGCGCGCTGTGGGGCTTTGTGCACCTGGGCTCGTGGGAGCCGGCGGCCTTCTCGATCGACCGGTCGTTCCAGCTGCTGTTCATGGTCATCATCGGCGGGCTGGGCTCGATCATGGGCAGCTTCTTCGGCGCGGCCTTCATCGTCGTGCTGCCGATCGCGCTGGACAACCTGACCGTGGCCGTCGGCCTGTCGACCGCCACCGCATCGCACATGACCTTCATGATCTTTGGTGCGCTGATCGTCTTCTTCCTGATCGTCGAACCGCATGGTCTGGCCCGCCTGTGGTCGATTGGCAAGGAGAAGCTGCGCCTGTGGCCATTCCCGCATTGATGTTGCCCACCCCCATAGCGCCTGCGGCGCTCCCCCTCAAGGGGACGCCGCCAGCGGCCCGGCAAAGCCGGCTCCCCGCGGCGTCCGCTTGATGAAGACCTCTGACTCAACCCAGGAGACGACCATGAAACTGAAGTCCCTCGCCCTTGTCGCGGCCCTGACCGCCAGCACCGTGACCAGCCTGTTGACCGCCACGGCGGTCCAGGCCCAGGCCAAGGAACAGTTCTTTCCGGTGCTGGTCTACCGCACGGGTGCCTACGCCCCGAACGGTGTGCCCTTCGCCAACGGCTATGTCGACTACCTCAAGCTGGTCAATGCCAAGGGCGGCATCAACGGCGTCAAGGTCAGCTTCGAGGAATGCGAGACCGGCTACGCCACCGACAAGGGCGTCGAGTGCTACGAGCGCCTGAAGGGCCGTGGCGCGACGGTGTTCCAGCCGCTGTCCACCGGCATCACCTTCGCGCTGACCGAGAAGGCGCCGGCCGACAAGATCCCGCTGATCACCTCCGGCTACGGCCGCAGCGAGTCGGCTGATGGTGGCGTGTTCAAGTGGAACTTCCCGCTGGTGGGCACCTACTGGGTCGCCGCCGATGTGCTGGTCCAGCACATCGCCAAGAAGGAAGGCGGCTTCGACAAGCTGCGTGGCAAGAAGATCGCGCTGGTCTATCACGACAGCCCGTACGGCAAGGAGCCGATTCCGCTGCTGACCGAGCGCAGCAAGATGCACGGCTTCGACCTGCTCTCCATCCCCGTGACGCACCCCGGTGTGGAACAGAAGGCGGCCTGGCTGCAGATCCGCCAGAACCGTCCCGACTATGTCTTCCTGTGGGGCTGGGGCGTGATGAACTCCACCGCGCTGAAGGAAGCCGTGGCCACCGGCTATCCGCGCGACAAGATGTACGGCGTGTGGTGGGCCGGCGCCGAGCCGGACGTCAAGGACGTCGGCGATGCCGCCAAGGGCTACAACGCCCTGGCCCTGCAGCACGGCGCCGAGCAGAACTCCGCCGTCGTCAAGGACGTCCTCAAGCTGGTCCACGACAAGGGCCAAGGCACCGGGCCGAAGGACGAGGTCGGACAGGTGCTCTACATGCGCGGCCTGAGCGCGGCCATGCTGGCCGTTGAAGGCGTCAAGCGGGCCCAGGAGAAGTACGGCAAGGGCAAGGTCATGACCGGCGAACAAGCCCGCTGGGGCTACGAGAACCTGGCGCTTGACCAGAAGAAGCTCGATGCGCTGGGCTTCGCCGGCGTGATGCGCCCGGTCTCGACCTCGTGCAACGACCACATGGGCGCTGCCTGGGCGCGTCTGCACACCTGGGACGGCTCGAAGTGGAACTTCTCGTCGGACTGGTACCAGGCTGACGAGTCCATCCTGAAGCCGATGGTCAGGGACGCCGCCAACAAGTACGCCGCCGAGAAGAAGCTCGACCGCCGCACCCCTGCGGACTGCCAAAGCTGACCCACCCCCGGAGCGGCTGACGCCGCTCCCCCTCAAGGGGGCCACGCGAGAGGACCGGCAGAGCCGGATCCTCCGCGTGACTGGACAAAGACGCGCGTTCCCTGGGGGACGCACACCTTCAAGGTTGCCGAAATGAGTGCTGTGCTGCTGAACGTCAATGGCATCGAGGTCATCTACAACCACGTCATCCTGGTGCTCAAGGGCGTGAGCCTGCAGGTGCCCGAGGGCAAGGTGGTGGCGCTGCTGGGCGGCAACGGGGCCGGTAAGACGACCACGCTGCGGGCGGTCAGCAACCTGCTGGCGGGCGAGCGTGGTGACGTCACCAAGGGCAGCATCGAGCTGCGCGGCGAGCGCATCGAGAAGCTCAGCACCTCGGACATGGTCGAACGCGGTGTCGTGCAGGTGATGGAAGGCCGTCACTGCTTCGCTCACCTGTCGATCGAAGAGAACCTGATGACCGGCGCCTACACCCGCCGCGACGGCAAGGCCGCCGTGGCGCAGACGCTGGAGAAGGTCTACAACTACTTTCCGCGCCTGAAGACGCGCCGCAACAGCCAGGCGGCCTACACCTCGGGCGGCGAGCAGCAAATGTGCGCGATCGGCCGTGCGCTGATGGCCAACCCGAAGATGGTGCTGCTCGACGAGCCCTCGATGGGCCTGGCGCCGCAGATCGTCGAAGAGGTCTTCGAGATCGTGAAGGACCTCAACACCAAGGAAGGCGTGACCTTCCTGCTGGCCGAACAGAACACCAACATCGCGCTGCGCTATGCCGATTACGGCTACATCCTGGAGAACGGCCGCATCGTGATGGACGGCGCCGCCAAGGACCTGCGCGAGAACGAGGACGTCAAGGAGTTCTACCTTGGCATGGGCGGCGGCGGTGACGGAAACCCGCGCAAGAGCTTCAAGGACGTCAAGTCCTACAAGCGGCGCAAGCGGTGGTTGGCTTAAGTCCCCCCCCTACGGCCTTCGGCCGCCGGTCACTGGGCCCACCCCCTACGGCCTTCGGCCGCCCCCTCAAGGGGGCCGTCCCGGTGGACCGGCGGAGCCGGATCCACGGGACGCGCTGGATGATGTCCTGGGTTCTTGCGTGAGGGTCGCATGAGCGAAGAGTGGGGATTTGCGGCGCCTGCGTTCAAGGTCGATGAGGCCTTGGCGCGCTTGCGGCGTGATCTGAGGGAAGCCGGGCTGGTCGAGCGCGGTGGCGTGTTCGAGCGGCGCGCAACGGCGATTGCCAAGGTTGCGGCAGGTGTTGGGGTCGTGGAGGCCGCCATCGTCGACAGGCCCTCACGCCGTGCGCCGACCTGGCGCGCGCGGCAACTGACATCGGGGGCGGACGTGCGCGACTTCGTCACCCTCGTGAAGAAACAACTGGGCGCGTGGAGCCAAGACGATGAGTGAGCATCTCGACACCCTGGAGACCCGGGATCCGGTCGACCGCGAAGCGGCGCTGATGTCCGCGCTGCCCGGCCAGGTGGCCCATGCGCAGCGGCATGCACCGGCGTTCGCGCAGATCCTCGCCGGCATCGACGCGGCCCATGTGACGAGCCGTGAGGCGCTCGCCACCTTGCCGGTGACCCGCAAGGGCGAGCTGCTGGAACGCCAGAAGGCGCTGCGCGCGCAGGACGTGTTCGGCGGCCACTCGGCCATCGGCTGGATCGGCCAGCCCGGCCTGCACCGCACCCGCCGCGTGTTCCAGTCGCCCGGGCCGATCTACGAACCCGAGGGCGAGGCGCGCGATTACTGGCGCATGTCGCGGGCCATACACGCCGCCGGCTTCCGGGCCGGCGAGTTGATCCACAACAGTTTCAGCTACCACCTGACCCCCGCCGGGTCGATGATGGAGACGGGCGCCCATGCGCTCGGCTGCGCCGTCTTCCCGGGCGGCGTGGGCAACACCGAACTGCAGCTGCAGGCCATGAGCGAGCTGCGGCCGGCCGGCTACATCGGCACGCCGAGCTTCCTGAAGATCCTGGTCGAGAAGGCCGCCGAGACCGGCGTGGCGATCGCCAGCGTGCAAAAGGCGCTGGTCAGCGGCGAGGCCTTCCCGCCCAGCCTGCGCGACTGGCTGCTCGAACGTGGCATCGCCGGCTACCAGTGCTACGCCACCGCCGACCTGGGCCTGATCGCCTACGAGACCGCCGCCCGCGAAGGCATGGTGATCGACGAGGGCGTGATCGTCGAGATCGTGCGTCCCGGCACCGGCGAGCCGCTGCCGGCGGGCGAGGTCGGCGAGCTGGTCGTGACCTCGTTGAACCCGGACTACCCGCTGATCCGCTTCGGCACCGGCGACCTGTCGGCGCTGCTGCCGGGTCGCTGTCCGACCGGCCGGACCAATGACCGCATCAAGGGCTGGATGGGCCGGGCCGACCAGACCACCAAGGTGCGCGGCATGTTCGTGCACCCGGGTCAGGTCGAGCAGGTGCGGCGGCGCCATGCCGAACTGCTGCGCGCCCGCCTGGTCGTCAGCGGCGAGATGGCCGATGACCGCATGACCCTGCAGGTCGAGGTCGAGGCATCCGCACCTGAAGGCCTGGCCGCCCGCGTCGCCGACAGCGTGCGCGACGTCACCAAGCTGCGCGCCGAGGTCCTGCTGGTGGCGCCGGGCACCCTGCCCAATGACGGCAAGGTGATCGAGGACGCCCGCAGCTACCGCTGAGCCGATCCGAAGCGGAACGTCCGGCGCGGTCCGGACTCGAAGCCTGCGGGACTGGCCTTACGTATTTCCCGTCATGGCGATCGGCCGGGCCGGACCTACGATTTCCCCACTGTCCTGAATCCACCGATGCATCCCGAACCTTCGAGGAGACCCTGATGAAACACCTGATGCTGGGCGCCATCGCCGCGCTGACCGCCGCCACCGCCATGGCCCAGGGCTACCCGGAGAAGCCCATCTCGATCGTCGTGCCGTTCACGGCCGGCGGCCCGACCGACAAGGTCGCGCGTGACTTCGCCGAAGCCCTGCGCAAGCCGCTCAACAACCAGTCCGTCGTGATCGACAACGTCGGCGGTGCCGGCGGCACGCTGGGCGCGGCCAAGGTCGCCAAGGCGGCACCGGACGGCTACACGCTGCTGCTGCACCACATCGGCATGGCGACCTCGCCGGCGCTCTACCGCAACATGCCCTACAAGACCCTCGAGGACTTCGAGTACGTCGGCATGATCAACGAGGTGCCGATGACCGTGATCGGCCGCAGCACGCTGCCGGCCGCCAGCTACGGCGAGCTGACCAAATGGCTCGAAGCCAACAAGGGCAAGATCAACCTGGCCAACGCCGGCCTCGGATCGGCCTCGCACCTGTGCGGCCTGCTGTTCCAGCAAAGCCTGAAGATCGACATGACCACCGTGCCTTACAAGGGCACGGCACCGGCCATGAATGACCTGCTCGGCGGTCAGGTCGACATCATGTGTGACCAGACCACCAACACCACCTCGCAGGTCGAGGCTGGCAAGGTCCGCGCCTATGCGGTCACCACCACCAAGCGCCTGACGACGCCCGCCTACGCCAAGCTGCCGACGCTGGACGAGGCCGGCATGAAGGGCTTCAACGTCAGCATCTGGCACGGCCTGTACGCGCCCAAGGGCACGCCCAAGGCGGTGCTGGACAAGCTGAACGCGGCGCTGAAGACCGCGCTCAACGACGCCGACTTCGCCAAGCGCCAGGAAGCGCTCGGCGCGGTAATCGTGCACGACGCCCGCAACAACCCGGCCGACCACAAGAAGTTCGTCGAGGCCGAGATCAACAAGTGGGGCCCGGTCATCAAGGCCGCCGGCCAGTACGCCGACTGACGCGCCTGCGCATCCGTCGAAGGCCGCACCCGCAAGGGCTGCGGCCTTCTTGCTTTTGGCCCGGCTCGCGTCGGGCTCAGATCAGGTCGTGCACGTCGCCGCTGCGGGCCTCGACGTCCCAGGGCAGCAGCTGGATCGAGGCGCGCAGGCTGGGCACCGCGCTCATCAGCGCTTGCTCGACCGAGCCGCGCAAGGCGGCCGCGCGGCCAAGCGACCAGGCCGCCGGCATGTGCATGTGCAGGTCGACGAAGTTGCGAGCGCCGGCACGCCGGGTGCTCACATGGTCGAAGCGGATGGTCGGATGGGCAAATTCCTGCAGGACTTGATCGATCCGGGCCTGGACCTCGGGTTCGACCGCCTGGTCCATCAGCCCGTCGGCCGAACGCCAGACCAGCGAGGCGCCCTCGCGCAGGATGTTGAGTGCGACCAGGATGGCGATCAGCGGGTCCAGCCAGATCCAGCCGGTGAAATGGACGGCGATCAGGCCACCGACCACGCCGACCGAGGTCCAGACGTCGGTGTAGAGGTGCCGGGCATCGCCTTCGAGCGCCATGGAACGGTGTTCGCGGGCCTTGCGCAGCATCGCCCAGGCCAGCGCCCCGTTGAGCGCCGAGCTGACCAGCGACAGCACGAGACCCAGGCCGAGCGACTCCAGCGGCTGCGGGTGCAGCCAGCGCTGCACGGCGGCCACGACGATGGCCAGCGCGGCGACGAAGATCAGGATGCCTTCGAAGCCCGACGAGAAATACTCGGCCTTGTGATGGCCGTACGGGTGTTTGTCGTCCGGGGGCAACGCAGCGAGCGTGACCATCGCCAACGCGAACATCGCCCCTGCCAAATTCACCAAGGATTCGAGGGCATCGGACAACAAGCTCACCGATCCGGTGGTCCACCATGCGGCGGTCTTGAGTACGATCGTGACCAGGGCCACGAGGACCGACAACTTGAGGTAGCTGCTGACTTGCATCGTCCGATTGTCGGCGCCTACCGTGACCCCTGATCGCCGGCAGCGATCGACGCACTGCCCGTTTCAGCACCGCTCGAACACCTTGTTGCCCATGCACATCCTGCTCCTAGAAGACGACATCGACCTCGGCCAGGCGGTCAGCGACCACCTGGAAGCCGCCGGTCACGAGGTGTACTGGTGCAAGATGATTGGCCAGGCCCGGGGCATCAGCTGCGACATGGCGCTGTTCGACCTGAACCTGCCGGACGGCGATTCGACCGATCTGCTGCGCGACTGGCGCAGCCAGGGCAACCAGACGCCCGTTCTGGCCTTGACCGCGCGTGACCAGGTCAGCGACCGCATCCGCGGCCTGCAGGCCGGCGCGGACGACTACCTCGTCAAGCCCTTCGACCTCGACGAGTTGCTCGCGCGGGTCGAGGCGGTGCGGCGGCGCAGCACGCCGTCACCCCGCCTGAAGGTGCGCGACAACGAGATCGACCTGGAGCACCGCACCGTCCTGCGTGGCGGACTCGTGCTGGACCTGACCGCGCTGGAGTGGGCCATCCTGCGCTGCCTGGCCAACCGGCCGGGACGCATCCACAGCCGCGCCGAGATCGAGGCGGACATCTCGGCCGGCGGCCTGCACAGCGGCGACAGCAACACGCTGGAGGTCATCATCAGCCGGCTGCGCAAGAAGATGGGCACCGAGACCATCAGCACGCACCGCGGCCTGGGCTACCGGCTTGATGTCTGAGCGTCCTGCGCGCTACAGCCTCGAGGGGCTGCTGCGCAGCCGGGTGCTGCTGCTGATCGGCACGCTCTGGCTGTTCGCATCGCTGGCCGCGTTCTACGGCCTGCGGGAGAAGGCCCGCATCCTGCTGGACGACACCTTGCTGGAGGCGGCCGAACAGCTCATGGCGATGCCTGAGGAGGCCCTCGGCCACGGCGAGGCCCCGCCGCGCGTGCTGGAGATCGGCGGCGACGAGACCGACATCGTCTATCAGGTCTACGACGGCACCGGCGCGCTGCGGCTGCGATCCCACGCCGCGCCGACCTCACCGCTGGTGCAGATCGACCGGCAAGGACTGGTCGAGACCGATACCTGGTATGCCCTCGTGGTCACCCACCCGGACCGGACCCGCAGCGTCATCGTTGCGCAGGGTCGGGCGGAGCGTCAGGCCACGCTGTGGAGCGTCTACGCCTGGCTGCTGGGCCCCGTGCTGCTGGTGCTGCCGCTGTCGGCCTGGATGCTGCATCGCGTCTTGCGGCGCAGTTTCCTGGCGCTGGAGCCGATCCGCATCGACCTGTCGACCCGCGCGCCGCACCAGCTTCACCCGGTCGAGCACCTGCAGGTGCCCACCGAGCTGCAGCCGATGCTGGAGACCGTCAACGTCCTGATGGCCCGCGTCAGCAAGCTGATCGACGCCGAACGCGCGTTCGCCGCCCACACCGCGCACGAACTGCGCACCCCGCTGGCCGCAGCCCGGGCCCAGGCCCAGCGGCTGGAGCAGGAGGCGCTTGAACATGGCGTGCCTCGGCTGGTCGAGCGCACCCAGGCGCTGGTGCGGCAGCTGGATCGGCTGACCCGTCTGGCCAGCCGGCTGTTGCAGCTCGCCCGCATCGACTCGGGTGTGGCCCTGCGCCGGGAGCCGATCGACCTGAGCCAACTGGCCGGCCTGGTGATGGATGAGTTCGGCGAGGCGCGCAGCCTGGCGCAGCTCGACATCCACGTGGAGTCCCAGCCCCTGGAGGCGATCGACGGCGACATCGACGCTCTGGGCATCGCCCTGCGCAACCTGATCGACAACGCCCTGAAGCACGGCGGCGCAGGGGCCAAGGTGCGCATCTGCGTCGGCCCCGGCCGGCTTGCGGTGCAGGACAACGGCAGGGGCATCCCCGCCGATCAGGTCGCCCGCCTCGCCAAGCCGTTCGAGCGCGGCTCGACGGTGGCCGAAGGCTCGGGCCTGGGTCTGACGATGGTGCAGACGGTCGCGCGTCAATCGGGCGCGACGCTGAACTTCACGGCCCTGGACGGGCCCGTCTGGCGCTTCGAAGTCAGCCTGACGTTTCCCCAGGCTGCCAACGCCACCGCCTGAGGCCTGACGCCCCAGACGCCGAGCGACTCAAGCCAGTTCGACGCGGGCGAACTTGCGCTTGCCGACCTGCACCACGTAAGTGCCAGCGGCCAGCTTCAGGCCCTTGTCGGAGACCAGGTTGCCGTCGACGCGCACCCCGTTCTGTTCGATCAGGCGGTTGGCCTCGGTCGCCGAGGGCGCCAGGTTGGCTTGCCGCAGCAAGGCACCGATGCCCAGCGGTGCGCCGGACAGCGTCACCGTCGGGATCTCGTCGGGCACACCGCCGCGGGCGCGGTTCTCGAAATCCTGCTGCGCAGCTTCCGCCGCTGCCACGCCGTGGAAGCGGGCGGTGATTTCATGGGCCAACTGGACCTTGGCGTCCTTGGGGTTGCGGCCAGCAAGGACCTCGGCCTTCAACGCCGCGATGTCGGCTTCGCTGCGGAAGCTCAGCAGCGTGTAGTAGGTCCACATCAGCTCGTCACTGACCGACAAGATCTTGGCGTACATCGCATTGGCCGGCTCGCTGATGCCGATGTAGTTGCCCTTGGACTTGGACATCTTGTCCACGCCATCGAGCCCCACCAGCAGCGGCATCGTCAGGATGCACTGCGGCTCCTGGCCGTATTCCTGTTGCAGGTGACGCCCCATCAGCAAGTTGAACTTCTGGTCGGTGCCGCCCAGTTCCAGGTCGCTGCGCAGCGCCACCGAGTCATAGCCCTGCATCAGCGGATAGAGAAACTCGTGCACCGAGATGGGCGTACCGGCCTTGTAGCGCTTGGTGAAGTCGTCGCGTTCCATCATGCGGGCGACGGTGTAGCGCGAGGCCAGCGAGATCAGGCCGCGAGCGCCCAGCGGGTCGGACCATTCCGAGTTGTAGCGAATCTCGGTGCGGGCCGGGTCCAGCACCAAGCTGGCCTGGCGGTAGTAGGTCTCGGCGTTCGCCTTGATCTGCTCGGGCGTCAACGGCGGGCGCGTGGTGTTGCGCCCTGACGGGTCGCCGATCATCGAGGTGAAGTCCCCGATCAGGAAGATCACCGTGTGGCCGATGTCCTGAAGCTGGCGCAGCTTGTTGAGGACCACCGTGTGGCCGAGGTGGATGTCGGGCGCGGTCGGGTCCAGGCCGAGCTTGATGCGCAGCGGCTGGCCGCTGGCCTCCGAGCGCTGCAGCTTGCGGATCCAGTCGGCCTCCGGCAGAAGCTCCTCGCAACCCCGGCGGGTGACCTGGAGAGCGGCCTGAACCGCATCGGACAGCGGCTCCTTCGCGGAGGTCTCGGACGTGCGTTCAGGCTGGCTGGACATGAAGATTTCGCTACGGGTTATTACAAATTTCACGGTGGTACGCGTCGGTATACTCGATTGACGCGTTCGGCGGCCCTGGATTCTAGGGGTCGCCCATCCCGCTCCCGACGGGTCGGCCACCAGCCTTCCCGACCCGACATGGCCTGCGATGCAGGCACTCATCAGGTGACATCGGTTGAAGATTCGAAGTGAACACGTGCGCCTGTCGCTGGCACGTGCCGAACTGGCCTTGCGCCAACATCCCCGGGTTCTCAGTGGCGCCGCTCTGACGCTGCTGCTGGGCAGCGCGGTCACGGCCTTTGGCGTCGCGCCGCTGACGCCCATCGACACCACGCCCGTCAGCACCCGCATCATCACCGAGGCGATGGCGGTGCCTGACCTGACGCCGCAGTCGCTGGCGCTTGAGGCCTACACGCTCGCCTTGCACCGCAACGACGTGACCCGTGCCGGTGACACCGCCGACTCGCTGCTGGCCCGTCTGGGGATTTCGGATCTGGAAGCCGCTGCTTTCCTGCGGCGCGACCGCACGGCCCAGCGCATCCTCACCGGTCGCACCGGCAAGCGCGTGCAGGCCACCAGCGTGGCGGGTCCGAGCGGCCAGTTGCAGCGACTCGTCGTGCGCGGCCCGGCGCTGGACAGCGCGCGAGCGCTCACCCACTTCTCTCGTGTCACGCTGACCCGCGAGGCCGGCGGATTCAGCATCCAGGAAGAAGACGTTGCACTCGGCGTCGAGCACCGCAGCGGCGCCGGCACGATCCAGTCCAGCCTCTTTGCCGCCGCCGACCAAGCCGGACTGCCCGATTCGGTGACGATCCAGATGGCCGAGATCTTCGGCAGCGACATCGATTTTCGCCGCGAACTGCGCAAGGGCGACACCTTCGCGGTCGTGTACGAGTCGCTGTCGGCCGATGGCGAACCGCTGACCTGGGGCGTCAACACCGGCCGTGTGCTGTCAGCGCGTTTCGTCAACGATGGTCATACCCTCGATGCGGTGTGGTTCCAGGATGGCGACCAGCGCGGCGGCTACTACAGCGCCGATGGCAAGAGCAAGGCGCGCGTTTTCCTGGCCTCGCCGCTGGCGTTCTCGCGCGTCAGTTCGGGCTTTTCGATGCGCTTCCACCCGATCCTGAAGCAGTGGCGTGCCCACCTCGGGGTGGACTACGCGGCACCGACCGGCACCCCGGTGCGCAGCGTCGGTGACGGCACGGTCGAGTTCGCCGGCACGCAGAACGGCTACGGCAACGTCGTGATCGTTCGCCACGGCGGCGAACACAGCACCGTCTATGCCCACCTCAGCCGCATCGGCGTGCGGGCTGGCCAGAAGGTGGCTCAGGGCGACACGCTCGGCGGCGTTGGCAGCACCGGCTGGGCCACCGGCCCGCACCTACATTTCGAATTCAAGCAAGGCGGCCGCCAGGTCGACCCGATCAAGGTCGCCCGCAGTTCCGAGGCCGTGACGCTCGGCAGTGCGGCCCTGGCGCGATTCCGAGACCTTGCCTCATCCGCCCAGGACCATCTGGTCGGCGCGCTCGCGTCGGCCGGCGCTGTCGCCCAGATGGAGTGAACGGCAGCCTCGCCGTGAGCCCGCTGCGCTGCATCGGCCTGATGTCCGGCACCTCGCTGGACGGCGTTGACGGCGTCATCGCCGGCTGGGATGCTGACGGCCAGTGGCACGGCGTCGAGGCGCATGTCCAACTTCCCTTTGAACCGGGACTGCGCGCGGCCCTGATGGCCCTGCAATCCAGCGGTCCGGATGAACTGCACCGAGCCGCCCTGGCGGCCAATGCGCTCGCCGAGGTTTACGCGAGCGCTGTCGCGCAATTGCTGGCCATGACGGGGCGACAGCCCGGTGACATCGCAGCCATCGGCGCCCATGGCCAGACCGTGCGCCACCAGCCCGGCCAGCACGACGGCATCGGCTACACCTGCCAGCTCAACAGCCCTTCGCTGCTGGCCGAACGCAGCGGCATCGCGGTCATCGCCGATTTCCGCAGCCGCGACGTGGCCGCCGGTGGCCAGGGCGCACCGCTGGTGCCGCCCTTCCACCAAGCCGTTTTCGGCCGCAGCGATGCGACCGTCGCGGTGGTCAACATCGGTGGCATCGCGAACCTGACGGTGCTCGAACCCGGCCAGCCAGCCCGCGGCTGGGACACGGGCCCGGGCAACGTTCTGATGGACGGCTGGATCGGCCGACATCTGGCTCGACCCTATGACACCGAAGGCCGCTGGGCCGCACAAGGCCGGGTCGACAGAACCTTGCTCGCCCACCTGCAGGCCGAGCCCTATCTGGCACAGCGTGCGCCCAAGAGCACCGGGCGGGACCTCTTTCACCTGGACTGGCTGGATGCGATCGGTTCGGGTTGGGCAGCGCGGCTGTCGCCTGTCGACGTCCAGGCCACGTTGTGCGAACTGACCGCGCTCAGCATCGCCGATGACCTGCGACGGGTCGCCGCTGACGCGCACGAGCTGCTGGTCTGCGGCGGCGGCGCATTCAACACACACCTGATGTCCCGCTTGCAGGCCGCCCTGCCGACGATGCAGGTGCGATCGACCGAGCACGTCGGCCTGCCGCCCCTTCAGGTCGAGGCCGCCGCCTTCGCCTGGCTGGCGCGCCAGCACCTGGCCGGCCGGCCAGGCAACGCACCCGAGGTGACCGGCGCTCGCGGCGCGCGCATCCTCGGCGCCTTCCACCCGGCCTGAACCTCGCGCCCACGAAAAAGCCGCCCGAAGGCGGCTCGTAGCGCAGGGGCCTGCGTGACTCAGACCGAGAAGCTCGATCCGCAGCCGCAGGTGGTCGTCGCGTTCGGGTTCTTGATGACGAACTGGGCGCCCTGCAAGTCTTCCTTGTAGTCGATCTCCGCGCCGGCCAGGTACTGCAGGCTCATCGCGTCGATCAGCAGCGTGACACCGTTCTTGGCCATCTGCGTATCGTCGTCGTTGACGATCTCATCGAAGGTGAATCCGTACTGGAAGCCCGAGCATCCGCCGCCTTGCACGAACACGCGCAGCTTCAGGTCCGGGTTGCCTTCCTCGGCCACCAGATCGGCCACTTTGGCCGCAGCACTGTCGGTGAAGACGATGGGAGCGGGGGGCATCTCGGTCTGGACGTTTTCCGCAACGGCGCTCATGGGCGACTCCTGAAATCTGCTCGATGGAACCGGGCCCACAAAAAGGACCCGGCTGGATGATGGTCTTACTTCGTGTCGTTGCCGGTCGCCAGCAACTTCAGGGAAGGCTTGTCGTCGATCACCGGACCAGACAGAGCGCCCCCATTCATGCGCTGAAGGGCGCCGTCGATCGAGGCACCCTGGTGCATCTCAAGCGACTCGTAGCGGACCTCGCCTTCGATGCGCGCCTTGGGCTGCAACTCCAGCAGATGGGTCGACTCGACCGGTCCGATCACGGTGCCGTTGATGATGACATGACCGGCCTTGACCGTGCCCACGACCCTGGCTTTCTCGCTGATCACGAGGATGCTGGTGTCGTCCGCACTGGCGACCACGTCGCCCTGGACTTCACCGTCGATGCGCAGGCCGCCGCTGAAGCGCAGCAGGCCCTGGACAACGGTGCCCTCCCCGACAAGGCTGCGGATGGCGGGCTGTTTCTTCGAACCAAACATGGACTGTTCCTGGAGATCTTGTGGTGAGCGGTGCGGTCGTGCCGACGGCGCAGGACGCAGGGCGCGCAGACGGCGTCAGAGACGAGCCGTGTCGGTGGTCTGGACCTTGCCGGCCGCATCGTAGACCTTGATTTCCACTATTTTCACAATGGCCGTCGAAGGGTAGTCGGCTGAGCCTTCGAGTCGCTGATATTGCTTCAGATTCACGCTCTGGGAGGGCTCACGCACCACGAGGGACCACGCCTTGCCATCCAGCGTGCCGCTGAGCGCGAGTTCGTAGCGTCCCTGGAAGGTGGCGGTCCTGCCGCTCGCCTGCATCAGCAAGCCTTGATACCGCAGACGCCCAGGTGCCTCGATCTCGACCTGAAGGCCGCGCAAGTTCAAGGCACGGTTGCCGCCCGTCGAGGGCATCAGTCGCTCAAAGAAGGCCAGGTCACGGGCCAGCGCGAGGTTTTCAGCCTCCAACGACTTGACGCGCGCGGCCAGGCTGTCTTGGGTCGCACGCTCGGTCTTGAGGAGCGTCTCGGCCGAGTTCGCCACGGAGACCGCGCGGTCGTGTTCGTCGCGCAACTGGCCGATCTCCTGGCGCAGCGTGACCAGTTCCTGCTGGGCATCGCGGTCGATGCCTGCGATGTCCTTGCCAAATTCGTAAGCCCACATGCCCAGCGCCGCACAAAAGCCCAGCATCAGGGCGAAGGCGGCCCAACGCAGAGGCCAGGGCAAACGGCTGCGCACCGCGACACGCGGTGCACTGACGGACAGTCGACGACGAAGAAGCTTCCAGCGCATGGACAAATTGTGGGGTGGGACACGGGCCGCGCCCCTTGGGGGTACGACCGGGCCCGCACCATACACGAAGGGCCACCCATGGTGGCCCTTCGTCTTGTGAACAGGGTTGCACCCTGTTCCTGTGCGCAGCGGCCACCACCTGAAGCGGTGGCCATCTGCCGCTGGCCGATCAGCGCTTGCTGAACTGCTTGCGACGGCGAGCGCCGTGCAGACCGACCTTCTTACGCTCGACTTCGCGGGCATCGCGCGTCACGAAGCCGGCGTGGCTCAGTTCGGGCTTGAGCGCGGCGTCGTAGTCGATCAGCGCACGCGTCACGCCGTGACGCACCGCACCGGCCTGACCCGATTCACCACCACCGTGCACATTGACCTTGATGTCGAACGCTTCGGCATTGTTGGTCAGCAGCAGCGGCTGCTTGCAGATCATGATCGAGGTCTGGCGGCCGAAATACTCTTCGACCGACTTGCCATTGACCATGATCTTGCCGGTGCCCTTCTTGATGAAGACACGCGCCACCGACGACTTGCGACGGCCCGTGCCGTAGTTCCATTCACCGATCATCGCGGCTCCTTAGATGTCCAGCGTCTTGGGCTGCTGAGCGGCGTGCGGGTGTTCACCACCGGCATAGACCTTCAGCTTCTTGATCATCGCGTAGCCCAGCGGACCCTTGGGCAGCATGCCCTTGACCGCCTTCTGGAGCGCACGGCCGGGATGCTTGGCCTGCAGGTCACGGAAGTTGGTCTCGTAGATCCCGCCCGGGTAGCCCGAGTGGCGGTAGTACTTCTTGTCGAGCGACTTGGTGCCGGTCACGCGCAGCTTTTCTGCGTTGACGACGACGATGAAGTCACCGGTATCCACGTGAGGCGTGTAAATGGCTTTGTGTTTGCCGCGCAGGCGGAGGGCGACTTCGCTGGCCACCCGTCCGAGGACCTTGTCGGTCGCGTCAACCACAAACCACTCATGCACGACCTCGGCCGGCTTGGCGCTGAAGGTCTTCATGGCAAATCTTTCATTTGCGGGTTGTGTGCTACTGGGATCCCGTCCATCGGTGCCGCTTGTCGTTGCGGCCTCTCAGGGCAGGCTTCGAAGGCCGATGTCGGCAGACCTTGCAGGCCTCGTCATCGTCACTTCTGTCTTTCCGCGTAGCGAGAACGGAAAAGCCCGCGAGTATAGCGCATGCGCACACTCGCGGGCCTGGTCGGTGACGCGAAGACCCGGACAAGCCGGGTCAGGCATCGCGGCTTACTTGCCGGTCGGGACCTTGCCTTCGACGCCCTTGACGTAGAAGTTGATGCCGCCCATGAACTTGTCGTCGGCGACCTCGTCCTTCTTCAGGACTTCCTTGCCGTCCTGGCCAACGATCGGGCCCTTCCAGATCGAGAAGCTGCCGTCGGTCAGACCAGCCTTGATGGCATCGACCTTCGCCTTGACGTCCGCCGGGACCTTGTCGCTGACCGACACGATGTCGATCGCGCCTTCCTTGACGCCCCACCAGACGCCGCCGGTCTGCCAGCTGCCTTCCAGCGTGTCCTTGACGGCCTTCTTGTAGTACGGCGCCCAGTTGATGATGGCCGATGCCAGGTGGGCGTTGGCGGCGTACTTGCTCATGTCGGAGTCCCAGCCGAAGGCGAACTTGCCCTTCTCCTCGGCCTTCTGCAGCACCGCGCTGGAGTCGGTGTTCTGGAACAGGACGTCGGCGCCGCCGGAGATCAGGCTCTGCGCGCCTTCGCCTTCCTTGGGCGGATCGAACCACTTGTTGACCCAGACGACCTTGGTCTTGACCTTCGGGTTGACGCTTTGCGCGCCCAGCGTGAACGAGTTGATGTTGCGGATCACCTCGGGGATGGGGATCGAGCCGACCACGCCCAGCACATTGGACTTGGTCATGCTGCCCGCGATCACGCCGGCCATGTAGGCACCCTCGTAGGTGCGGCTGTCGTAGGTGCGCAGGTTGGCGGCGGTCTTGTAGCCGGTGGCGTGCTCGAACTTGACGTCCGGCGTGTCGGCGGCGACCTTGAGCATCGGCTCCATGTAGCCGAAGGTGGTGCCAAAGATCAGCTTGTTGCCTTGGCCGACCAGGTCACGCATGACACGCTCGGCGTCGGCCGACTCGGGCACGTTCTCGACGAAGCTGGTGACGATCTTGTCGCCGAACTCGGCCTCGACGGCCTTGCGGGCGTTGTCGTGGGCGAAGGTCCAGCCGGCATCGCCAACCGGGCCCACGTAGGCAAAGGCGACCTTGAGCGGTTCGGGCTTGGCGGCGGCCGAGGCGGGTGCCGATGCGGGTTCGGCGGCGGGTGCGGCCGCCTCCTCCTTCTTGCCGCAACCGACGAGCGCGGCGGTGGCGGCCAGGGCGGCCCAACTGGTGGCCTTGAGGATCGTTCGCTTCGAGAGCTTGGTCATGCGTTCTCCAGGATGGTGAGTGACTGACGACTGCGGGGGGAAATTATGGGGTGGCTCAGGAGCCAGGGAAGAACGGCTTGCCGATCGATGCCGGCATGTTGATGCGGATCCACGTCGGGTTGCGCGAAATCAGCACCAGCACGACCACCGTGGCGAGGTAGGGCAGCATCGTCAGCCACTGGCTGGCGATCTGCACGCCTTCGCCCTGCAGGTGGAACTGCAGCATCGTGACACCGCCGAACAGGTAGGCCCCGAGCAAGACGCGGGCCGGGCGCCAGGTCGCGAAGGTGGTCAGCGCCAGCGCGATCCAGCCCTTGCCCGCCGTCATGCCTTCGACCCACAGCGGCGTGTAGATGACCGATAGGAAGGCGCCCGCGACACCACACAGCGCGCCACCGGCCAGCACGGCGATGAAGCGGATGCGCCGCACCGGATAGCCCAGCGCGTGGGCCGATTCGGGCGACTCGCCGATCGCACGCAGCACCAGGCCGGCGCGCGAGCGGTAGAGGAACCACGCCAGCGCCAGCATGAAGAGCACGGTCAGGTAGACCATCGGGTGGTGCTTGAAGAAGGCGGGCCCAAAAAACGGCAGGTCGGCCAGGAAGGGGATCTCGAAGCGCGGCCGCTCGGCCAGCTTGGCCTGCGTGTAGCTGATGCCCAGGAAGGCCGAGAAGCCGCCGCCGAAGAGGCTCAGCGCCAGGCCTGAGGCGTACTGGTTGGTGTTCAGCCAGATCACCAGCACGCCGAAGATGGCGGCCATGCCGGCACCGGCCAGCGCACCGGCGCCAAAGGCCAGCCAGTCGTTGCCGGTGTGCACCGAGGTGGCAAAGCCGGCGATGGCGGCCACCAGCATCATCCCTTCGGCGCCCAGGTTGAGGATGCCGGCCCGCTCGTTGATGAGCAGGCCCAGCGCGGCGATGGCCAGCACGGTGCCGGCACTCAGCGTGGCGGCCAGCAGCAGGGCGATTTCGTTCATGGCGTGATGCTCCGATGGGAAAAGGGCTGCGCGGGCATCAGGCCGTGCGGGTCAGGTTCGGGGCGGTGGCAGCGGCCACCGGCACGGACTTCGCGACCCAGCGCACGCGGTAGGCGATCAGCGTGTCGCAAGCCAGCAGGGCGAACAGCAACAAGCCCTGGAAGACGCCGGTGATGGACTTGGGCAGACCCATGCGCGACTGCGCCAGCTCGCCGCCGATGTAGAACATGCTCATCAGCACGGCCGAGAACACGATGCCCACCGGATGCAGGCGGCCGACGAAGGCGACGATGATGGCCGCGAAGCCGTAGCCGGCCGGCACATGGGGCGTGAGCTGACCGAGCGGGCCGGCCGCCTCCAGCGCACCGGCCAGGCCGGCCATGCCGCCCGAGATCAGCAGCGCCGTCCAGAGCGCCGCCCGCGACGAGAAGCCGGCGTAGCGCGACGCGGCCGGCGCGAGTCCGCCGACCTGCAGCGCAAAGCCGCGGTAGGTGCGGAACAGGAAGACGGTGAACCCCACCACCAGCAGCAGCGCGACGATCAGGCCGATGTTGGCGCGCAGCCCGGTGAACAGCTTGGGGATGCGGGTGACCGCGTCGAAGGTGACGGTCTGCGGGAAGTTGTAGCCCTGCGGGTCCTTCCAGGGTCCGTAGACCAGGTAGCTCAGCACCATCTCGGCGACATAGACCAGCATCAGGCTGACCAGGATCTCGCTGGCATTGAAGCGGTCGCGCAGCAGCGCCACCACGCCGGCCCAGACCATGCCGCCGAGCACGCCGGCCAGCAAGATGACGACGACGATGCCGCGCCCCATCCAGGCCCAGCCCGAGTCCGGCCCGACCTGAAGCGCGACCCAGCCACCGGCCAGCGCGCCGAAGATGTACTGGCCCTCAGCGCCGATGTTCCAGAGGTTGGAGCGAAAGCACACCGCCAGACCCAGCGCGATCAGCACCAGCGGCACCGCCTTCACGCTCAGTTCGGACAAGGCGTAGGCATTGCGGATCGGCTCGTGGAAGAACATCTGAAGGCCGCGCACCGGGTCCTTGCCCAGCATCACAAAGAGCAGCACGCCGATCAGCACGGTGATGACCAGCGCCAGCAGCGGCGAGGCCAGCGACATCCATTGCGAGGGCTGGGCCCGGGGTTCGAGCTTGAACATGGCGGTTCCTTGGTTCTTGTCGGCGCGTGTCGTGGCAGGTTCAGGCGTGGCTCGGGACCGCATCGGCCGCAGCCGGCGCCGCGCCCTTCGCATCCCACAGGCCCGACATCCATTCACCGATGCGCTCGATGGTGGCCTGCGCCGTCGGGATCGACGGCGAGACGCGGCCCTGCGCGATCACGACCAGGCGGTCGCAGATCTCGAACAGCTCGTCGAGCTCCTCGCTGACCACCAGCAGCGCCGCGCCGGCATCGCGCAGCGCCAGCAGCTCGCCGCGGATCTGCGCGGCCGCGCCCACGTCCACGCCCCAGGTCGGCTGGCTGATGATCAGCAGCTTCGGGTTGGCGTCGATCTCGCGGCCGACGATGAACTTCTGCAGGTTGCCGCCCGACAGCGACTTGGCCGCCGCGTCCGGCCCGCCGGCCTTGACCTTGAACCGTGCGATCAGGCCGGCGGCCTGCGCGCGGATCGCGGCCATCTTGAGCCAGCCGCCCGCGCCAACGCCTTCGGTGCGCGTGAGCAGCACGTTGTGCGCCAGCGAGAGCGTGGGCACCGCGCCTCGGCCCAGCCGCTCCTCGGGCACGAAATGCAGGCCCAGCTTGCGGCGCTTGCGTGGCGAGGCGTGCGAGACATCGTGGCCGAACAGCGCCAGGCTGCCTGCTGCCGCGCGCGGGTCCTCGCCGGACAGGGCCGCCATCAGCTCCTGCTGGCCGTTGCCCGAGACCCCGGCGATGCCGACGATCTCGCCGCAGCGCACCTCCAGCGCGATGTCGGCCAGGTTCATGCCGAAGGGGTCCTGCTTGGCCAGGTTCAGGCCCTTGACCGCCAGCGCGACCTCGCCCGGCCGGCTCGGCCGGTGCTGCAGCGCGGGCGGCTCGGCACCAATCATCAGGCGCGACAGCGAGGCGTTGGTCTCCTTCGTCGGGTCGACCTCGCCGGTGACCTTGCCGCCGCGCAGCACCGTGCAGTGGTGGCAGAGCGCGCGGATCTCGTCGAGCTTGTGGCTGATGTAGAGGATGGCGCAGCCCTCATCGGCGAGCTGGCGCAGCGTCACGAACAGCTTGTCGACCGCCTGCGGCGTCAGCACCGAGGTCGGCTCGTCGAGGATCAGCAGCTGCGGCCGCGTCAGCAGCGCGCGCACGATCTCGACCCGCTGGCGCTCGCCCACGCTGAGCGTGTGCACCGGCCGCAGCGGATCGACGTCCAGGCCATAGACACCGGCGACCTCGCGGATGCGTTCGGTCACGTCGGCCAGGCTCATGGACTTGTCCAGACCGAGCCAGACGTTCTCGGCCGCCGTCAGCGTGTCGAACAGCGAGAAGTGCTGGTAGACCATGCTGATGCCGAGCGTGCGCGCCTGCGCCGGGCTGGCGATGCGCACCGGCTGGCCGTTCCAGAGGATCTCGCCGGCATCGGGCTGCACCGCGCCGTAGATCATCTTCATCATGGTCGATTTGCCCGCGCCGTTCTCGCCCAGCACGGCATGGATCTGGCCGGGCATGACCGTCAGGCTGACGTCGTCGTTGGCGCGCACCGCCGGGTACTGCTTGGTGATGCCGTTGAGCTGCAGGCGGGGAACGGTGGTCATCGGGGCACTCCGGGTCGAACGGGACGGTCGGAACGGTCATTGGAAGGCATGCGCGTCCCGGCGACCCAGGTCTCGCGCAGGTTGCGCTCGTCGCTCAGCATGAGCCAGGCGAACAGGCGTTCGTGCAAGCTGCGCGCCAGCGCGTCGCGGTGTCGGGCGACCGGGCCGCTGGCCCAGTCCCAGATGCACAGGTCGGCCATGCAGCCGGGCTCGAAGGCGCCGATCTCGCCGGCCAGCCCGAGCGCCTCGGCGCCACCGCGCGTGGCCGTGTGCAGGGCCTTGTAGGCCGACAGCTTCACGCCCTGCATCGCCTGCATCTTGTAGGCATCGGCCAGCGTGCGCTGGATCGACAGGCTGGTGCCGCCGCCCACGTCGCTGGCGATGCTCACACGGGCGCCGGCCGCTTCCAGCGCTCGCCAGCCGAACAGGCCGCTGCCCAGGAACAGGTTGCTGCTCGGGCTGTGTGCGATCTGCGCGCCGGTGTCGGCCAGCAAGGCGCGGTCGGTGTCGTCCAGCCAGATGCCGTGGGCCAGCACGGCGCGCTCGTTGAGCAGGCCGGCGCGGTGGTAGACGTCGAGGTAGCTGCGCGCCTCGGGGAACAGCTCGGCGACCCAGGCCACCTCGGCGCGGTTCTCGGCCACATGGGTCTGCATATACAGGCCCGGCACCTCGGCCAGCAGACGGCCGGCCATGGCCAGTTGTGCGGGCGTGCTGGTTGGCGCGAAACGCACCGTCATCGCGTAGGACAGGCGGCCGCTGCCATGCCAGCGCGCGATCAGCTCGCGGCTGTCGGCCTCGGCGCCGAGCACGTCGTCGCGCAGACCGTCGGGCGCGTGGCGGTCCATCAGCACCTTGCCGGCGATCAGCCGCATGCCTCGGGCATGGGCGGCCGACAACAAGGCATCGGCCGACACCTTGTGCACGGTGGGGAAGACCACCGCCGTGGTCGTGCCATGGGCCAGCAGCGCGTCCAGGAAGGTCTGCGCACCCACCCGCGCCACGGCCGGATCGGCATGGCGGCGCTCGGCCGGGAAGGTGTAGGTCTCCAGCCAGTCGAGCAGCTCGGTGCCGTAGCTGGTGATGACGTCCAGCTGCGGGCTGTGCACATGGGTGTCGATGAAGCCCGGCAGGATCAGCTGACCGGTGCGGACCTCGCGCTGCCAGTCCGGCCCCGGAGCCGTCGCCTGCACATCGACGATGCGGCCGTCCTCGATCAGCAGCCAGTGGCCCGGCCGGTGGCGCACGCCCGGGTGCGCGTCCTGCGGTGCCGACCAGCCCGGATCGCCGGTGAAGTCGAGCAGGTCGCCCTGCAGCGCGACACGACGTGGCCCGGTCATGTCGCCCTCCCGTTTGGCGGCGTCGTGGTCCTGGCGCTGCTCAAGGTCCGGGCGACGTCGCGCACGGTCTCGCGCAGCCAGCGCAAGGACGCGGCGTTGTGGCTGACGTCGTGCCACAGCTGGTAGTAGGTCATGCTCGGGAAGTTGACGGGACAGCGCACGATGCGCAGCGGCAGGCTGTCGAGGTAGCGCTGGCAGAACAGCCGGCCGGTGGTCAGCACCAGCTGGGTCTGCGCCAGCATCAGCGGCATCAGCGCGAAGTGGGCGCTGCGCACGACGATGCGGCGCCGCTTGCCCAGGCGCTGCAGGTGTTCATCGATCACGCCGACCGCACCGGCGTGCAAGGCAGTCGGCGCGATGTGCTCGGCATCGAGGTAGCGCTCCAGCGTCCAGCTGCGCGGGTTGCGCACCGCCGGGTGGTCCTGCGCGACCAGGCAGACGACCTCGTCGGCAAACAGCCGGCCCAGGTGCAGCTCGCCGGGTGGCTCCAGCCAGTTGCCGATCACCAGGTCGACCTCGCCGCGCGCCAGCCGGGCGCGGTAGTCGTAGTCGGCCGACAGCGGGTGGATGGTGACATTGGCCAGCGGCGCCTGCTGCTTGATGCGGGCCACCAGCGCGGGCAGGAAACTCGGGTCGAGGTAGTCGCTCGCGGCGATGCGGAACTCGACCGCTTGCGCCTGCGGCGTGAAGGCCCGGAAGGCGCGGTCACCGAACTTGCCGCCGAACAGCTGCTCGGCGCTGCGCAACAGCGCCTCGGCCGGCGCCATCAGCTGCAGCGCGACCTCGGTGGGCACCATGCCGGTGCCCGCACGCACCAACAAGGCGTCGCCGGTGAGCGTGCGCAGCCGCTTGAGCTGGGCGCTCACGGCGGGCTGGGTGGAGGCCAGGCGCATCGCGGCTCGCGAGACGCTGCGTTCGGTGATCACGGTATGGAGGACCCTGACGAGATGAAGCTCGATCTTGTCAAAGTCGACACGGCTGCTCATACGGCCAAAAGCATAACAACCATCGTTGCGAACGTATACCGCTCACAGACGATCGGAGTATCTTGCGGGTAACTCCTGATCCCGGTCCGGCCTGTCGCACAGGCCCTTCAAGCCCACCCAACCGATGACCACGACACGGCCCATCCGCTTCATCCACCGCGGCGAGATCACCCAGCCCGGCGACGTCCCAACCACCCGCAGCCTGCTGGACTGGCTGCGCGAGGATGCCCACGGTTGCGGCACCAAGGAAGGCTGCAACGAAGGCGACTGCGGCGCCTGCACCGTGCTGGTCGCCGAACTGGCCAGCGAGCACGACCTCGCCACGCCCGGCGCCACGCTGATCGGCTCGGGCGCGGACACGCTGCGGCTGCGCAACCTCAACGCCTGCCTGGCCTTCCTGCCCACGCTGGACGGCAAGGCCGTCATCCCGGTCGAGGACCTGCCGCGTGCCTGCGGCCTGCCCAGCGGCACCTTGCACCCGGCCCAGCAGGCGCTGGTGGACTGCCACGGCTCGCAGTGCGGCTTCTGCACCCCTGGCTTCGTCATGACGATGGCGGCGGTGCATGAACGCCAGTGCAGCGCCGGTGGCCCGGCCGACCGCGCCACGCTGGCCGACGACCTGGCCGGCAACCTCTGCCGCTGCACCGGCTACCGGCCCATCCTCGATGCCGCCGGGCGACTCGGCCAGCCGGGCTCTCCACGCATCGATGCCCCGGCCCTGGCCGCACAGCTGCGCCAGCTGGCACAGGACCCGCCGCTGCACCACGCGGCCACGCACCCGGCCCGACCCGGCGTGGTCGAGCAGTTCCACGCGCCGCGCAGCCTCGATGAACTCGCCGCGCTGCGCGCCGCCGAGCCGGCCGCACGCCTGCTGGCCGGCGCCACCGACATCGGCCTGTGGGTCAACAAGCAGTTCCGCGAGCTGGGCACGCTGCTCTATGTGGGCGAGGTCGCCGAGCTCAAGCGCATCGAGCGCAGCGACGAGCGCCTGCGCATCGGCGCGGCCGTCAGCCTGGAGGACGCCTGGGCCGCGCTGGCCGGTCTGGACGGCGAACTGACCGACGCCTGGAAGCGCTTCGCCTCGCCGCCGGTGCGCCACGCCGGCACGCTGGGCGGCAACATCGCCAACGGCTCGCCGATCGGCGACGGCCCGCCGACCTTGCTGGCACTCGATGCCACGCTGCAACTGCGCCTGGGCGACGTCGCGCGCAGCCTGCCGATCGAGGCGTTCTACCTGCGCTACGGCGTCAACGCGCTGATGCCCGGCGAGCTGCTGGTGGCGATGGACGTGCCGCTGCCGCAGCCCGGCACGGCACTGCGCGGCTGGAAGGTCTCCAAGCGCATCGACAGCGACATCTCCACCGTCTATGGCGCATTCGCGCTGAGGCTCGATGCACACGGCCATGTCGCCCATGTGCGGCTGGCCTGGGGCGGCCTGGCCGCCATCCCGAAACGGTCGATGCAGGCCGAAGCCGCCATGCTCGGCCAGCCCTGGAACGCCGCCACGCTGGCCGCCGCACAGGCTGCCCTGGCCAACGAGTTCCAGCCCCTGACCGACCTGCGTGCCAGCGCCAGCTACCGCCAGCGCATCGCCGCCAACCTGCTGCACCGGCTGTGGCTGGAAACCCGGCCCGATGCGCCGCTGGACCCGGCCAGCACACGCCTGCGCCTGGCACCCACCCACCCGCAACTGCCCCGCACCCAGGAGGCCGCATGAACACCGTGACCGACCTGAACGCCGCCCTACGGGCCGGTGATGCGACATCGCCCGACCCACGCCGCGTCGGCATTGCCCGGCCGCACGAGTCGGCCCATCTGCACGTGCAGGGCAGCGCCCCCTACATCGACGACATCGCCGAGGTGGCTGGCACGCTGCACGGCGCGCTGGGCCTGTCGCCGATCGCGCACGGCAAGCTGCTCGGCATCGACCTGGACCGGCTGCGGGCCCAGAGCGGCGTCGTCGCGGTCTACACCGCCGCCGACCTGCCCGGCCCCAACGACTGCGGCCCGATCGTGCACGACGACCCCATCCTGTGCGATGGCACGCTGCGCCATGTGGGCCAGCCGGTCTTCCTGGTCGTGGCCCGGACCCGCGAACTGGCGCGCCGCGCCGCCGCATTGGCCAAGCAGGTGATCCGCGCCGAGCCCTTGCCCGCCGTGCTCACGGCCCGCGAGGCCCATGCGCTGGGCCAGTACGTGGTGCCGCCGATGGTGCTCGAACGCGGCGACGCCGCCGCCGCGCTGGCCGCCGCGCCGCACCGGCTGCGCGGCAGCTTCAGCCTGGGTGGGCAGGAACAGTTCTACCTCGAAGGCCAGATCTCCTACGCCATTCCGCAGGAGGACGGCGGCCTGCTGGTGCACTGTTCTACCCAGCACCCCAGCGAGATGCAGCACATGGTGGCTCACGCGCTGAGCCTGGCCTCGCACCGCGTGCAGGTGCAGTGCCGGCGCATGGGTGGTGGCTTCGGCGGCAAGGAGTCGCAGTCGGCCCTGTTCGCCTGCTGCGCCGCACTGGCCGCGAGCAAGCTCGGTCGGCCCGTCAAGCTGCGGCCCGATCGCGACGACGACTTCGCCATCACCGGCCGGCGCCATGGCTTCGAATTCGACTACGAGGTCGGCCATGACGAGGCCGGCCGCGTGCTCGGCGTGCGCATCGACATGATCTCCAACGCCGGCCACTCGGCCGATCTGTCACCGCCGGTGATGACCCGCGCGCTGTGCCACTTCGACAACGCCTACTGGCTGCCGAACGTCGCCATGCGCGGCTTCTGCGCCCGCACGAACACGCAGAGCAACACCGCCTTCCGCGGCTTCGGCGGGCCGCAGGGTGCGCTGGCCATCGAGGTCATCCTCGACGAGATCGCGCGGGGCCTCGGTCTCGATGCGCTGGCCGTGCGGCGGGCGAACTTCTACGGCACCGACACCCGCAACGTCACGCCCTATGAGCAGGTGGTCGAGGACAACGTGATCGAGCCGCTGGTGCGCCAGCTCGCCGAACAGGCCGATCACGACGGGCGTCGCGCCGCGATCGCCGCCTTCAACGCCGGCAGCCCCATCCTCAAGAAGGGCCTGGCGCTCACGCCGGTCAAGTTCGGCATCAGCTTCAACGTCGCCCATTTCAACCAGGCCGGCGCGCTGGTGCATGTCTACACCGATGGCTCCATCCTGGTGAACCACGGCGGCACCGAGATGGGCCAGGGCCTGAACACCAAGGTGGCGATGGTGGTGGCGCACGAGCTGGGTGTCGGCTTCGATCGGGTGCGCGTGACCGCCACCGACACGCAGAAGATCGCCAACACCTCGGCCACCGCCGCGTCGACCGGCAGCGACCTCAACGGCAAGGCCGCGCAGGACGCCGCCCGCCAGATCCGCGCCCGGCTGGCCGACTTCATCGCCACACGCTGGCAGGTCGACGCGGCCGGCCTCACCTTCGGCAACGACGTCGTCGCGCATCCGGCCGGTCACGCCATCGGCTGGCCCGAGCTGATCGCGCTGGCCTATGCGGACCGCGTGCAACTCTGGAGCGACGGCTTCTACGCCACGCCCGGCCTGCATTGGGATCGCGTGCGCCTCAAGGGCAAGCCCTTCTACTACTTCGCCTACGGCGCGGCGCTCAGCGAGGTCGTGGTGGACACGCTCACCGGCGACTGGAAGCTGCTGCGTGCGGACCTGCTGCACGACGTCGGTGCCTCGCTCAACCCGGCCCTGGACATCGGCCAGGTCGAAGGTGCCTTCGTGCAGGGCATGGGCTGGCTGACCACCGAGGAACTCTGGTGGCAGCCGATGGACGCCTCGCCGAACGCCGGCCGGCTGATGACACACGCGCCCAGCACCTACAAGATCCCGACGGCCAATGACGTGCCCGAGGCCCTGCACACCGCCCTGTTTGAGAACCGCAACGTGGCCGACAGCATCCACCGCAGCAAGGCCGTCGGCGAGCCGCCGCTGCTGCTGCCCTTCAGCGTCTTCCTGGCCATCCGCGACGCGGTCTCGGCGGTCGGCGATCACCGCGTGCAGCCGCCGCTGCGGGCCCCGGCCACCGGCGAGGCCATCCTCGACGCGGTCGATGCCGTGCGTGCCGCGACCCGGGCCTGATCGAGGAGAAGGCCGATGAACACGACCCAGGCCTCGATCGGCATGGCGTCAGCCGGCGCTCACGAGACACCGCCCGAGCTGGTGCTGCACGCCACCGCGCAGCAGTGGCTGGCCGCCGGACGTGTCGCCATCGACGTGGCGGTGACGGCACACCGCGGCTCGGTGCCGCGCGAGACCGGCACGCACATGCTGGTTTCGCCCACACAGGTGCTGGGCACGATCGGTGGGGGTCATCTGGAGCTGCAGGCGATCGAGGCGGCCCGCGCGCTGCTGGCGCAAGGCCCGGACGCGCTGGCCGCGCTGGCGTCGACACCGCGCGTCTGGCCCATCGCCCTGGGTCCGTCGCTCGGCCAGTGCTGCGGCGGTCACGTCACGCTCAGGCTGCGACCGCTCGACAGCGCCGCGCTGGCCGGCTGGTCCCTCAGCCCGCCACGCCTGCACCTGCAACTGCACGGCGCTGGCCACGTCGGCCGGGCCATCGTGCGCTTGCTGGCCGACCTGAACGTGTCGGTCCAGTGGGTCGACACGCGCGAGAGCGAGTTCCCGCCCTTGCAGGCCCATGAGACAGCCCACATCGAGCGCCTGTGCAGCGACACGCCCGAACACGAGGTCGCGCTGGCGCCGCCCGGCACGCACTTCCTGGTGCTGACCCACAGCCACGACCTCGACCTGCGCATCACCGAGGCCGTCTTGCGGCGCGACGACTTCGCCTGGTGCGGCCTGATCGGCAGCCTGACCAAGCGCGCCCGCTTCCTGCACCGCTACGAGGCCCGCGGCATCGGCGCCGCAGCCCTGTCGCGCCTGACCTGCCCGATCGGCCTGCCTGGCATCACCGGCAAGGAACCCGAAATCCTCGCGATCGCGGTGGTGGCGCAGCTGCTGCAGGTGGCGAACACCGTCGAGGTCGGCAGGGAACGGATGAAAGCGGACTTGAATCGGGTGGCGAGCAATTAAAGGATGCTTTCATCAGCAAGGCCGATGTGTATAGAAAAGTCGATTTTTTATGCACGTCGGGCGGGACGTGCATGAAGATTCGGCTTTTCCTTGCACGTTCGATCCCGATCCCTTGATCAAGATGGCCCCGGCCCATCACCCGTTCGAGAGCATCCGCCCGGACGACCGGGGCTGATGCCCCTCAATCCGCCAACGCCCCCGCCACCGTCTGACGCGCCGCCGCCGTGTGCAGGGCTTCGGTGAAGGCTTCGGCGGACATCGGTTCGCCGAACAGGAAGCCCTGGAAGCGGCTGCAGCCGAAGGTGCGCAGCATCTCGCCCTGGGCGGCCAGTTCGACGCCCTCGGCGACCACGCTCAGGCCCAGGCTGGCGGCCAGCGCGACGATGGCGCGCGAGAGGTGGGCGTCGACGTTGTCCTCGAGGATGTCGCGCACGAAGCTGCGGTCGATCTTGAGCTGGTCGAAGGGCAGGCGCTTGAGGTAGGACAGCGACGAGAAGCCGGTGCCGAAGTCGTCCAGCGAGAAGCTCACGCCATGCGCGCGCAGCCGGTGCATGCGCGCGGCGATGTCGTCGACGTCGCCCAGCAGCGCGCTCTCGGTGAGTTCGAGCTTGAGGCGCCGCACCGGCACGCCGGTGCGCTGCAGGATCTCGATCACCGCGTCGACGAAGTCGGGCTCGCCCATCTCGCGGGCGCTGATGTTGAAGCTGACGGTGACCTCGGACATCTGCGGGTCCTCGGACCAGGCGCACAGCTGCAAGCAGACCCGTTCGAGCAGCGCCCGGCCCATCGGCACGATCAGGCCGGTCTCCTCGGCCAGCGCGATGAACTCGCTCGGGCCGATCAGGCCGCGCCGCGGATGCATCCAGCGCACCAGGGCTTCCGCGCCAATGGCGTGGTCGCCCTCGCCGACCTGCAACTGATAGACCAGCTGGAACTGCCAGTCCACCAGCGCCTCGCGCAGTTCGGACTCCAGCCGCGAACGCGCCTCGACCGCCGCCTGCATGGCCGGGTCGAAGCTGCGCAGACAGCCCCGGCCGGCGTGCTTGGCCGCGTACAGCGCGATGTCGGCCCACTTCAGCAGTTGCTCGGCCTGCTGCGCCAGATCGGCATCGACCGCCACCACGCCGATGCTGGCCAGGCAGTGGTGCTGGGCCCCGTCGATCAGATAGGGCTGACCGACCACGCGCAACAGCCGCTCGCCGACCGACTGGCCGACCGACTGCGCCAGCTCGATCGAGCGCTTCTCGTGCAGCAGCAGCACGGCGAACTCGTCGCCGCCCATGCGCGCGACGATGTCGCCGCGCGCCACCGAGGCCCGCAGGCGCAGCGCCACCTCGCGCAGCAGCTGGTCGCCGGTGTCGTGGCCGTGGGCGTCGTTGATCAGCTTGAAATGATCCAGGTCGATCAGGTAGAGCGTCGCCCCGCTGCGCCCGAGCAGGTCGCCTTCCAGGCTCTGGCTCAGCAGCTCGACCAGCTTGCGGCGGTTGGGCAGGTCGGTGATCGGGTCGTAGAAGGTCAGGCTCTGGGCCTGGGCCTCCGCGTCCTTGCGGCGCGAGATGTCGGTCAGCGTGCCGATCATGCGCAGCGGCTCGCCGTTGGCATCGTGATGCACCACACGGCCGACCTCATGGACCCAGACCTCGCTGCCGTCGCCGCAGCGCAGCCGGTGTTCGCTTTCATAGCCGCTGGCGATGCCGCGGCGATGGCGCTCCAGCCGCCGGTGCGCGGCGGTCGCGTCATCCGGGTGGATGCGTTCACGCCAGTCGGAGAAGCGCACCGCCGTGCTCGCATCCGCGCCCAGCCCGACCAGCACGCGGCACTGGGGCGACAGCGTGACCTCGCCGCTGGCGAGGTCCCAGTCCCAGACGCCCTGCTCGGCGCCTTCGACGGCGCGGATCCAGCGCGCGTCGGCATGGCGCTGCTGCTCCTGCGGCTCGCGCAGATGCAGCACGTTGGCGATGCGGGCGCGCACCACGCTGGCCCGGTAGGGGGTGGTCAGGAAGTCGGTCGCACCCAGCTGGAGGGCGCGGTCCTCGAAGGCCTCGTCAGGCTGGCCGCACAGGACCAGCACCGGCAGATGTCGCCAGGCCGGTTCGGCGCGCACACGCTGCAGCAGCAGCAGCGCCTCGTCATGGTCGTCCAGACCCAGCAACAGGGCATCGTGACGGCCCCTGTGCAAGGCGGTCAGGCCGCTCGCCGCGCCGTCGGCGGACTCCAGCAGATACAGCGCCTGCAAGGCGGCGCCCAGGGTGTGAACGACGTGCGGGTCAGGGGTGACCAGCAGCAGCCGCAGCCAACTCGACATGTTCGATGGATCCAGTGTTCTAAGGCCCGAACGCAAGGTTGCGGACCGGTTGGGTTTCAGTATGCCCGGCTGCGCAAGGCCCCGAAACTGAAGAATATGAAACGACGCGACGGCCCGACACAAGTTGACGCTTTGCGGCGGTGCCACTTTCAGTTGCGGCACCCGGCGTCAGCAGTTGTCTGAATCGAAACTGCCTGCAACGGCGTGAACGAATGGCGGTCCGACACCACGCAGCACCCGGTTCGGGTGCCAGACTTGGCCGCGTCGCCACACCAGGAAGGCCCTGCAGCGGCTATCTTGGTGGCCCATCAGCACACTGGAAGCATCGTGGACGGCCCGACCGACAGCAGCACCCCCGCCGCCCCCCCGGCCACCCCCCCCAAGCGCACGACGCGACTGAGGTGGCTGGCGCGCGCTGTGCGCTGGAGTTTTCCGGCCGCCGCCGTCGGCGTGGTCGGCGCGGTCGGCCTGCACGAGCTGCAGCACTCGCGCCTGCAGGCCTGGCTGCTGAGCGGCTACACCAGCGAACTGGCGCACGTGGTCGAACCCGGCCCGAGCCCTGCCATCCGCTTTCCGGGCGACGGGCCCTACGACGAGCGGCTGGGCTACCACCGCCTGCCCGACTGGACCCGCAAGCTGGCCACGCAGGGCTATGCGGTCAGCGCCCAGGCGCGCATGAGCGAGACCCAGCTCGGCCTGGTCGACAGCGGCCTGTTCACGATCTACCCCGAGAAGGACCAGGCCGGTCTGGACGTGGCCGACTGCTCCGGCGACCCGCTGTTCAGCTCGCGCTACCCGCGTCGCGTCTATGACCGCTGGGAGGACATCCCGCCGCTGCTGGTCGACGCGCTGCTGTTCATCGAGAACCGCGAGCTGCTCGACCCCGAGCGCCCGCGCATGAACCCGGCGATCGAGTGGGTGCGGCTGGGCAAGGCGGTCGGCGAGCAGGCCCTGCGCCTGATCGGCGACGACAGCCGCGCGCCCGGCGGCAGCACGCTGGCGACCCAGATCGAGAAATACCGCCACTCGCCCGATGGCCGCACCGACGGCGCGACCGAGAAGCTGCGCCAGATGGTCTCGGCCTCGCTGCGCGCCTACAACGGCGGCGAGCTGACGATGCCGCGCCGGCGCGAGATCGTGCGCAGCTACCTCAACACCGTGCCGCTGGCGGCCCGACCCGGCTGGGGCGAGGTCCACGGCATCGGCGACGGCCTGTGGGCCTGGTACGGCCAGGACTTCGACGAGCTCAACGACCTGCTGCGCTCGCCGCCGGCCGATCCGCCCACCGATGCCGCCGCGCCGCCCGCACCGGATGTGCTCGACGCCGCCGAGCGCCGCGCCGCCGCCTTCAAGCAAGCCCTGTCGCTGATGGTGGCGCAGCGCAGACCCTCGCACTACCTGGGCGCCAACCAGGACCGCGCGCTGGCCGAGCTGACCGACAGCTACCTGCGCGTGATGGCCGATGCCGGCGTCATCCCGGCCACCCTGCGTGACCGCGCCCTGGCGATCCCGCTGCGCCGCAGCGCCAGCGCCCCGCGCGAGGCCCAGCCGCCCTTCAGCGAACGCAAGGCCGCCACGGCGCTGCGCACCCGCCTGCAGGCCATGCTGGCGGTGCCGCGGGCCTACGACCTCGACCGCATCGACCTGCGCGCGGACAGCACGCTCGACGCCGAGCTGCAGCAAGCCGTCACCCGCACGCTGCGCAGCCTGCGCTCGCCCGAGGCGGCACGCGCCGCCGGCCTCTACGGCTTCCGGCTGCTTCAGGACGGCGACGACCCGCAGCACCTGCAGTTCAGTTTCACGCTCTACGAACGGGGCGAACACGCCAACCTGCTGCGGGTGCAGACCGACAACGTCGACCAGCCCTTCGACATCAACGACGGCGCCCGGCTGGACCTGGGCTCGACCGCCAAGCTGCGCACCCTGGTGAGCTACCTGGAGGTGATCGCCGACCTGCACGCGCGCTGGTCCGAGCTGGATCGGGCGGCCCTGCAGGCGCTGGATCTGGCCCCCAACGACCTGCTGTCGCGCTGGACCCGCGAGCAACTCCTGGCCGCGCCCAAGGCCAGTCCGCTGACGCTCGACCAGTTGCTCGATGCCGCCATGCGGCGCCGCTACTCGGCCAGCCCGCACGAGGTCTTCTACACCGGCGGAGGCCAGCACACCTTCGCCAACTTCGACCCGCTCGACGACGTCCGCACCATGGACCTGCGCGACGCGCTGCGGCGCTCGGTCAACCTGGTCTTCGTCCGGCTGATACGCGACGTCGTGCGCCACCATGCGCACCAAGGCCCGGCCGCGCCGCTGCTGCGCGATGTCGACAGTCCCGAGGCCGACGCGCTGCGGCGGACCTACCTGGAACGCTTCATCGAACACGAGGGCCGCGAGTTCCAGAGCCGCTTCCACAGCCGCTACCGCAACCTCGAAGCCGAGGCGATCGAGGACCGCCTGGTCGACCAGCTGCGCGGCACGCCCGGCCCGGAGCGCCTGGCCGCCGTGTTCGGCGCCCTGCAGCCCGAGGGCGATGCCGCCGCGCTGGGTGCCTTCATCGCCCGCCAGCACCAGCGCAGCGCCGAGCAGTCGGGCGTGAAGCTGCCGCTGCCGACGCCCGAACAGGTCGCCCGCCTGCTGCAACGCCACGGCGGTGCCTCGGTGCAGACGCTGGAGACGCGTGCGCGGCTGAGCGGCCTGAATCCGATCGAGCTGTGGACCGCCGCCGAGCTGCGGCGCGACAAGCGCCAGCGCCTGGCCGACCTGGTCGCCAGCGGCACCGAGGCCCGCCGCATGGCCGGCGCCTGGCTGCTGTTGCCCGGCAAGCGCGGCGCACAGGACGTGCGCATCCGCCAGATGATCGAGGACGAGTCCTTCGAGGAACTGCACCGCCGCTGGCAGCGCCTGGGCTATCCCTTCGACGCGCTGACGCCGTCCTACGCCACGGCGCTCGGCGCCTCGGGCGACCGGCCGTCGGCGCTGGCCGAGCTGATGGGCATCCTGGTCAACGGTGGCGAGCGCCGCCCGGCCAGCCGGCTGGACCACCTGGCCTTTGCGGTCGGCACGCCCTACGAGACCCACCTGCAGCGCCAGAGCGAATCTCCCCGCCGCGTGCTGCCCGAGGCGCTGGCCAAGGTCGTGCGCACCGCCCTGATCGACGTGGTCGACAACGGCACCGCCGCCCGCCTGCGCGGCAGCCTGAAGGACGGCGACGGCAAGGTCATCCCGATCGGTGGCAAGACCGGCACCGGCGACCACCGCTACGAGGTCTATGGCCGCAACGGCCAGCTGACCTCGGCCAAGGTGGTGAGCCGCTCGGGCACATTCATGTTCCTGATCGGCGAGCGCTACTTCGGCACCATGATGGTCTACGCCGCCGCGCCGCACGCCGAGGGCTACACCTTCACCAGCGCCCTGCCGACGCAGGCCCTGAAGACGCTCATGCCGGCGCTGCAACCGATGCTGCAGCGGGGCCTGTGTCAGGCACCGCGCAAGGCCGGCCCGGACCTCGTGCCCTCACCGGCCGATGGCGGCGGGGTGGGCGGGCCCGGCGGCCCCGGTGGACAGGGTCGCCCCCGCCATGCCGTGCAGCCGCGCCTGGACCACGGCTTCCACGAGGCGGTGCTGCAGGGCAGCCTGGCCGAGCCCTACCAACTGCAGGCCTGGCCGATGACCCCCACGGCCCAGGCGGCCACGGTGGCCGCCGAAGCCTCCTCGGCTCAGTAGACCTCGGGCACGATCATCGACGCCGGCACCGGGTTGCGGATGTAGTCGTCGTGGCGCTCGCGGGCCGGCAGGTCGACCAGCGGCTTGTCGACCTCGTGGTAGTCGAACTGCGTCAGCAGGTGCTGGATGCAGTTCAGGCGGGCGCGCTTCTTGTCGACCGCCTGCACCACCCACCAGGGCGCCTCGGCGATGTGGGTGCGCTCGAGCATCGCTTCCTTGGCCTTGGTGTAGTCCTCCCAGCGGCGGCGCGATTCGAGGTCCATCGGCGAGAGCTTCCATTGCTTGAGCGGGTCGTGGATGCGACCCAGGAAGCGCACATGCTGCTCCTCGTCGGTGATCGAGAACCAGTACTTGATCAGCTTGATGCCCGAGCGCACCAGCATGCGCTCGAACTCGGGCACCGAGCGGAAGAACTCCTCGACGTCGTCCTCGCTGCAGAAGCCCATCACCCGCTCGACGCCGGCGCGGTTGTACCAACTGCGGTCGAACAGCACGATCTCACCGGCGGCCGGCAGGTGCGGCGCATAACGCTGGAAGTACCACTGGGTGCGCTCGCGGCTGTTCGGGGCGGGCAAGGCCACGGTGCGGCACACGCGCGGGTTCAGTCGCTGGGTGATGCGCTTGATCGCCCCGCCCTTGCCGGCGGCGTCACGGCCCTCAAACAGGATGACGACCTTCTGGCCGGTCTCGGCGACCCAGTCCTGCAGCTTGACCAGCTCGCCCTGCAAGCGGAACAGCTCGCGGAAGTAGCGCATGCGCTCGGTCCGGCGCGAGGTGTCGGCCGCCGGGTCGACACCGGCGATCACGTCATCGATGCTGCGGTCCTCGATCTCGAGTTCAAGCTCTTCGTCGTAGCCGTCGATCAGATCGGCATGGATGCGGCGCAGCAGCGCCTCGTGCTCATCGCTCATCGACATGGGGGGCTCCCGGACGGTCAAAAACCCGCGAGTCTGCGCACGCCACGTGTCGGGACCGTGTCGGTCGCCGCGCGCGGTGCGGTGCGGCACCGGCAAGTCCCTCGGGCGATCTAGCATGGCGGCAGTCCGCAATGAAGTCCGCAAGGAAGTCCGCTAGGAGACATGAGATGGCGTCCATTCCCCACATCGTCGGCTGGGCCCACACGCCCTTCGGCAAGCTCGATGCGCTCGACACCGAGGCGCTGTTCGGCGCCGTGGCGCGGCCGGCCATCGAGAACGCCGGGCTGACGCCGGCAGACATCGACGGCGTCTTCGTCGGCCACTTCAACGGCGGCTTCGTGCGGCAGGACTTCAGCGGCGCGCTGGCCGCGCTGGCCGTGCCCGAGCTGCGTCACGTGCCATCGGTGCGGCTGGAGAACGCCTGCGCGACCGGCTCGGCCGCCATCTGGGCGGCGCTGGACGCCCTCGCCGCCGGGCGCATGCAGCGGGTCCTGGTGGTCGGGCTGGAGAAGATGAACACGCTGCCGAATGCGCAGATCGGCGAGGTCTTGCTGCGCTGTTCCTACGTGCGCGAGGAAGGCGACACGCCCGGCGGCTTTGCCGGCGTGTTCGGCCAGATCGCCAGCGTCTATGCCGAACGTTTTGGCGACCCGAGCGACGCACTGGCCCGCATCGCCGCGAAGAACCATGCCCATGGCGTGCGCAACCCGTTTGCCCACCTGCGCCGCGACCTGGGCTACGACTTCTGCCGCACCCCGTCGGACAAGAACCCTTTCGTGGCCGGCCTGCTCAAGCGCTCGGACTGCTCGCTGGTCAGCGACGGCGCGGCCGCGCTGGTGCTGTCCTGCGAGCCTTTGCCCGGCGCGGCGCAGCCGGCGGTGCGCTGGCGTTCGCGCACCCAGGTCAACGACTTCCTGCCGCTGTCGCGCCGTGACCCGACCCACTTCGAAGGCGCGGCCATGGCCTGGCAACGTGGCCTGGCAGAGGCCGGCATGGGCCTCGATGACCTGCACTTCGTCGAGACCCACGACTGCTTCACCATCGCCGAGCTGCTGGCCTACGAGGCCATGGGGCTGGCCCCGCAGGGACAGGGCGCGCGCGTGATCGACGACGGCATCAGCGCCTTCGACGGCCGCCTGCCGGTCAATCCCTCGGGTGGCCTGAAGTCGCGCGGTCACCCGATCGGTGCGACGGGCGTGTCCCAGCACGTCATGGCCGCGATGCAGCTCAGCGGCACGGCCGGCGACATGCAGCTGGCCGGCGCGCGGCGCGGTGCCGTCTTCAACATGGGCGGGGCGGCGGTGGCCAACTACGTGAGCATCCTGGAATCGGCCGAGGGCCGCGCATGAACGCCGCACAGGTCTGCAATCTGGCTCAGCTCCTGAGCCAGACCGCGCGGCTGTTCCCCGACCGGCCCGGCCTGATCCACGGCGACGAGACCTGGACCTGGGCCGAGCTGGACCGCCGCGTCGACGCGCTGGCCGCCGGCCTGAAGGCCCTGGGCGTGCGACGCGGTGACGGCATCCTGGTGCAGTCGCGCAATGGCGTGGCGATGTTCGAGAGCGCCTGGGCCGCCTTCCGCATGGGCTGCATCTGGGTGCCGACCAACTTCCGCCTGACACCACCGGAGATCGCCTACATGGGCGCCTCCAGCGGCGCCAAGGTGATGCTGGCCGAAGGCCTGTTTGGCGCCCATGCCGATGCGGTGCGGGCCGCCTCGCCGGCCTTGTCGCATGTCGTTTGGATCGGCGAGAAGCCCGATGGCCACGGCCTTCCCGGCGACACGACCCATGCGGCGCTGCTGGCCGCACATGCCGGCGCAGCGCCGGACGAGGCGGTGGTCGGGCCGGACGATCCGCTGTGGTTCTTCTACACCTCGGGCACCACCGGCCACCCCAAGGCCGGCATCCTGACGCACGGCCAGATGGGCTTCGTGGTGACCAACCACCTGGCCGACCTGATCCCCGGCACGACCGAGGCAGACCGCTCGATCGCGGTCGCGCCGCTGTCGCATGGCGCGGGCGTGCACCTGCTGCTCAACGTCGCGCGCGGCGCGGCCACGGTGCTGCTGCCGGGCGAGAGGCTCGATCCGGCGGTCGTCTGGGCCTTGATCGAGCGGCACCGCGTCAGCAACCTGTTCACCGTGCCGACCATCGTCAAGCAGCTGGTCGAACACCCGGCCGTCGACCAGCACGACCATTCCAGCCTGCGCCACCTGATCTACGCCGGTGCGCCGATGTACCGCGCCGACCAGCGCCTGGCCTTGCGCAAGCTCGGTCCGGTGCTGGTCCAGTACTTCGGCCTGGGCGAGGTGACCGGCTGCATCAGCGTGCTGCCGGCCCACCTGCACAGCGCCGACGACGCCGATGCCAACGCGAACATCGGCTCCTGCGGCCGACCACGCACCGGCATGGAGGTCGCGATCCTCGATGCCGACCTGAAGCCGCTGCCCACCGGCGAGGTCGGCGAGATCTGCGTGCGCGGCCCCGCCGTCTTCGCCGGCTACCACGGCAATCCGGAGGCCACGGCCAAGGCCCTGCGCGGCGGCTGGTTCCACACCGGCGACCTCGGCCGGCTCGATGCGCGCGGGCTGCTCTACATCACCGGGCGCGAGTCGGACATGTACATCTCGGGCGGCTCCAACGTCTACCCGCGCGAGTGCGAGGAGCTGCTGCTGACGCATCCCGGCGTGGCCGAGGTGGCGGTGCTGGGCGTGCCCGATCGCCACTGGGGCGAGGTCGGCGTGGCCGTGGTCGTGCGGCGGGCCGGACACGCGCCTGCCGTCGATGCCGATGGCCTGCTGGCCCACCTCGACGGTCGGCTGGCCCGCTACCGCTGGCCGCGCCAGTTCGTCTTCTGGGACGCGCTGCCCAAGTCGGGCTACGGCAAGATCACCAAGAAGGATGTGCGCGCCGAGCTGCTGCGGCGCGGCGACATCCAGCCGGTGCAGGCCGACTGAGTGCGGGCTTGCGTGCGGGTCTGAGTGCCGCCCCACGCTCAGCCGAGGATCTCCAGCACCAGCTCGAAGGTGACCAGCACCGGGTTCTCGCCACGGGCCAGCCGGCCCTGGTGACGCCCGCCGTGGAAGTCGATCATCGTGACGTCGATGGCGGCGCGCGGCGCGAGCGTCGCACCGGTCTCGATGACGCCGTGGCGGATCAGGGTCTCGGTCACGAAGGGCTGCACCACGCGGCCATCGTCGAACACCGCGCCGACCGTGCTGCCCACGCCACCACGCACCACCGCCTGGCGGATGCCACGTTCGGCGCAGATCGCTTCGAGCGTCTCGCAGACATCCATGTTGGGCGCCAGCCGGACGGCCAGCGCGGGCCGCGATGCAGCCGCCATATCGCCGCAAGCCCCGATCCACAGAGGCGCAGCGGGCGTATCAGGCGTATCGGGCGCAGCAGGCGCATAGGGCACCGGCTTGAACAGCGAGAAACGCGTCTCCTCGTCCGCCTGGACCGTGAACGCCGCATCGTGCATCGCCCAGAAGGTCGCCCGCAGCGGCGCGACGCTCAGTCGGGCCTGTTCGGGCAGGACATGCCCGCAGCCGCGCCGGCCGTCGGCCTCGATCCAGTCGACATGGCTGTGCAGCCAGGGGCGGCTGCCCTCGCCGGCCCCGCGCCGACCGAAGGTCACGGTCGCCTCGACCAGCTCGACCGCGCCGGGCGCCTCGTGGCGTTCGCTGAAGTACACCGCATGCTCGGGCGTGCGCGACAAGGCCGGCAGCACATATGGCCACGGCTTTGCCTGCCCGCCGTGCCACTGCAGCACGCCACTGGCGAAGTGGCCGCAGGACTCGGTCACAGCGACGCTGAGGGCGTCGATCAGGCTCGTGCCGGGCACCAGCGCCAGCGCATGGGCCGACAGCCGCGTGGCCACGATGCTGGCCTCGGGGCGCCGTGCGCCGGGGTGCACGATCTCGCGCATCGTGGCGGGCCCAGCGGGCTGCGTCAGCCGCCGCGCGCCATGCGGCGCAGCGTCGGCAGGCCCACGCCAGCCGCGTCGAAACCGCCGTCGGCGGCGATGACCTGGCCGTTGACGTAGCTGGCCGCGTCGCTGCACAGGAAGCCCACCACGTTGGCGATCTCCTCGGTCGTGCCGTAGCGCTCCAGCGGGATCACGTCGTGGTAGTCCGAACGGATCGCCACGCTGTGCACCAGCTTGGCCATCTCGGTCTCGACCGGGCCGGGGGCCACCGCGTTGACGCGGATGCCGACCGTGCCGAGTTCCGTCGCGTGCTGTTTGGTCAGGTGGATCAGCGCGGCCTTGCTGGTGCCGTAGGCGACCCGCAGCGTGCTGGCGCGCAGGCCGGAGATCGACGCGATGTTGACGACCGCCCCACCGCGCCCGCCTTGCTGCATCACCGGCGCCACCGCCTGGGTGCACAGGAAGGCGCCGTCGAGGTTGGTCGACAGCACCGTGCGCCAGTCCGCCCAGCTGGTCTGGCCCACCGGTTTGAACACGGCCACGCCGGCGTTGTTGACCAGCGCATCGATGCGGCCAAAGGCGGCCACAACCCGGTCGGTCGCGGCCTGCACCGCCTCGGGCTGCGAGACATCGCACGGCACGGCCAGCACCCGATCAGGCAGGGCCAGTTCGCGCTCGGTGCGGGCCAGGGTCTGGGCATCGATGTCCCAGAGCGCAACCCGGTGGCCGCGATCCAGAAACCACTGGGCGATGGCCAGGCCGATGCCGCGGGCGCCACCGGTGACGACGGCCACCGGTTGTTCGGTGACGGGAAGGAAGGGCGTGCTCATGGAGGGGGTGCTTGCGCAGCGTGTGGACCCAGGTCGGTTGCGCATTCTGTCGCTCTTCCTGGCCCCCTGGCCCGTGCCCTCGTCCGTGCGCGTGCTTGCCCGAACGCGCGCGCAGCCCTCGCGCCTATCGCCCACACAAGTCCGGCCCATGACAGGCCAAGCAGGTCCGCCGCTTGTCGTGCAAACGCCGCGATTCCTGTGTTCATCGGGGTATTCACGGATCTGCCACAGGCGCTGACGACGATGCAGATCGCTCCTCTCGCCCTCCCTCACACCTGCTCAACCAAGGCACCGCCTCCACCATGCAACACACCAAGAGCCTCCTCGCCGCCGCTGCCCTGCTGACGCTGGCCGGCGCCGCCTCGGCCCAGTCGACCGAGTTCACCTGGTACGGCCGCATCGACCTCGGCCTCGAAAGCACCAGCGACGGCGACGTCTCGCGCATCATGGCCAGCAACTTCGGTTCGCGCCTGGGCATCAAGGGCGAGCACAAGCTCAGCGCCGACCTGAGCGCCATCTTCCAGGTCGAGACCGGCATCGCCCCGGACGACACCGCCAACAGCAAGGCCTTCGCCAACCGCAACAGCTTCGTCGGCCTGAAGACCGCCGCCGCCGGCACCGTGCTGGCCGGCACCTACGACATGCCGCTGAAGGCGCTGGAAGGCACCTCCGGTGGCCTGTGGGGCCAGGGCGACCTGATCGAGATCCTGGTGCATGGCAAGGGCAGCCGCGTCGCCATCGGCAACGCCACCTTCCAGAACGTCCACACCCGCAAGACCAACGTGCTGCACTACGTCAGCCCGAAGCTCGCCAATGCCGTCGTCGCGAAGCTGGCCTACTCGCCGGACGAAGCCAAGACGACCGCCCTGAACAAGACCGTCTTCGGCGCCTCGGTCGAATACAACGACGGCATGTTCAACGGCGGCGTCGCCATCGAGAACCAGAAGGATGCCAACGGCGCCGGCCTCGCCATGAAGGGCACCAAGTTCACGCTGGGCACCAACCTGGGCGCCTTCACCGCCGGCGTCGCGATGAGCAAGCTGGACAACAGCGCCGGCCGCGAGACCAGCAACCTGGTCGTCACCGGCACCTACGCGCTCAACAGCGCGCTGGTCCTGAAGGCCAGCCTGGGCAAGTCGGGCGAGTCGGCCAGCGGCGCCAACGACGGCATCAAGGGCATGGCCTTCGAAGCCAACTACGCGCTGGACAAGCAGGTCGCCGTCTACGGCTTCGTCACCAAGCTGACCAACGACGCGGCCGCCCGCGGCACCCTGGTCGCGTCGGACAACTTCCCGGCCATCACCGGCCCGAACGCCGGCAAGGACCCGCGCGCCCTGGGCGTGGGCGTGCGCTACTCGTTCTGATCGCTGCCCTGCACAGACCGAGCCCTTTTTGACCCCTGCGGCCCGTGTCGATCGACACGGGCCGTTCTGCCTTTCAAGGAACCGAGATGACCTTCACCCTTGCCCGTCCCCTGACCCGTCTGGCCGTGATCGCGGCCCCGTTGCTGCTGGCCGGCCTGAGCGGCTGCGCCGGCATGGCCGAGCGCCATGCTCAGCACCACGGTGCCCAGGCACCTGCCGGCACCTACAGCTTCGGCCTCTGGGGCGACATGCCCTATCTGCGCAACGGCGACGCCGCCAAGCTGCCGGCCGTGCTCGACAGCATCAACCGCGCCGACATCGCCTTCTCGATCTACAACGGCGACATCAAGGACGGCGCCAGCCGCTGCGACGACAAGGTCTACACCGAAGCGCTGGCGATGTTCAACGGCATGAAGCAGCCGGTCGTCTACCTGCCCGGCGACAACGAGTGGACCGACTGCCACCGCAGCAACAACGGCGGCTTCGACGCGCTTGAACGGCTGGCCCACCTGCGCCGCGTCATGTATCCGACGCTGGACAGCCTCGGCGCCAAGACCATGCCGCTGACCCACCAGGGCCGCGCGCCGGGCGACAAGGCCATCGAGAACGTGCGCTTCAGCCAGGGCCCGGTGCTGTTCGTCGGCCTGAACGTGCCGGGCAGCAACAACAACCTCGTGCTCAACGCGCAGGAGTGCAGCGACAAGAGCGTGCGCAAGGCCGCCCAGTGCGACGCCGCCAACGCCGAGTTCCTGGAACGCGATGCCGCCAACATCGCATGGCTCAACCAGTCCTTCGATCAAGCCCGCAGCCAGAAGGCGCGCGGCATCGTGGTGACCGTGCAGGGCGACCCCGGCTTCGACCTGCCCGAGACCCCGGCGGTCGACGAGAGCCTGTTGCCGGGCAACAGCGGCTACCGCAGCTTCATGACCGAACTCGCCCGGCTGACGGCGGCCTTCGACGGCCAGGTGCTGTTCGTGCACGGCGACACGCACTTCTTCAAGGTCGACAAGCCGCTGCACGCGCCCAACAAGATGCTGGAGAACTTCACCCGCATCCAGACCTTCGGCAGCCCCAGCCTGCACTGGGTCAAGGTGACGGTCGAGCCGACCTCGGCCAACCTGTTCCGCATCGAGCCGGTGATGGTGGCGCAGAAGAAGTGACCGGAAGTGACCGGCTGAGCCGATCCCGCGCCCCCTCAGACGATCTTGTGTCGTCTGAGGAAGCCGTCCACCAGCCCCAGCCTTGCGACAGGGTCGGGCAGGGCCATCAGCTTGTGGCGGGTCGGCAGGGGGATCGGCAGGATCTCGCACCAGCGGTTGGCGACCCAGCCGGCATCGTCATAGCGCAGCGGCAACCGGAACGGGGCGTCGCCGCGCTCGTCAAGGGCCACCACGGCGCGACGCAGCGCGGCGACCGAGCCGGCGTGTTCGGGCAGCGGGGCGGCGGTCTCATCGGCCGCCAGCAGCGTGGCGCGGGCGGCGGTCCAGAGGCCGTCGGGGCGCTGGCTGGCGCCATCCAGCTCGAAGCGGCGGCCACCGTGGCAGCGCACCTGCAGGATGCCGGGCTGGTCGGCGTCGCAATCGGCGATGGTCGCCAGACAGCCCACGGCCTCGAAGCGCACGCCGTCCTGGGTCGCGCCGCGCACCTCGCCGCCCTGGATCAGCGTGACCACGCCAAAGCCCTTGCCCTCGCGCAGGCACCAGCCCATCAGGTCGAGGTAGCGCGCCTCGAACACCTTCAGGCTCAGCAGCCCATCCGGAAACAAGACCGTGCCGAGCGGGAACAGCGGCAGCGCATGCAGCGGCAGCTCGGGGGGCGACGCGGGCGTGCCGGCGCTCACAGGCCGTGTTCCTTGGCTTCGAGCTCGCGGTGCCGGATGAGGGTCGGGATGCGCTCACGAAAGCGCGCCGCCAGCGTCTCCACGCCATAGACCGAGCGGTGCTGACCGCCGGTGCAGCCCAGCGCCACGGTCAGGTAGCTGCGCTGGTCCATGCCGTAGGACGGCAGCCAGCGATCGAGGAAAGCCTCGATCTGGTCGAGCATCTCGGCCGCCTCGGGCTGCGCCTGCATGAAGGTGACGACGCCCGCGTCACGGCCGGTCAGCGCGCGCAGCTCGCGCACGTAATGCGGGTTGGGCAGCACGCGCAGGTCGTAGACCAGGTCGGCGTCGCGCGGCACGCCGTGCTTGAAGGCGAAGGACTCGAAGATCAGCGTCAGCGCGCTGTGGGCCGCGCCGACCAGCTGGCGCACCCACGCGCGCAGCTGGGCCGGACGCAGGTCGCTGGTGTCGATCACGGTGGCGATGGCGTGCACATCGGCCAGCAGCGCACGTTCGGTCTCGATGGCCTCGAACAAGGCGGTATGGGAGGTGCCGCCGCTGTCCTGCCGGGTCGACAGCGGATGGCGCCGCCGCGTCTCGGAGTAGCGCTTGACCAGCGTGTCGGTGCGCGACTCCAGGAAGATCGGCAACACCCGCGTGCCTTCGCGGCGCAACTGGTCGACCAGCGGCAACAGGCGCGGCAGCGACGCGGCATTGCGCACGTCCACCGCGACAGCGATGTGGCTGACCTCGCGCTGGCGCTGCAGCCGGATGAACTCGGGCAGCAGCTCGGGCGGCAGGTTGTCGACGCAGAAGTAGCCGGCATCCTCCAGCGCGGCCAGCGCCACCGACTTGCCCGAGCCCGAGATGCCGGAGATCAGGATGACCGGCTCGGACAGGCGTGCGCGCTCCAGCTTCGGTCGGGCCATCGGCGTCGTGGCGCTTGTCGCCTGGGTTATTGGCGGGCTCGGGGGTTGGCTTGGGGTCGGGGACGTCATGACGGCGGGAAGCGGCGGAAGATGACGGGGCATCAGGACGCCCGCGCCGCAGCGCTGAGCATTTCCTGTGCGTGGGCGAGGCCGGCGCCCGAGAGTTGCTGGCCGCCCAGCATCCGGGCGATCTCGGCCACACGGGCCTCGCCGGCCACCGGCGCGATGCGGCTGAGCGTGCGGCCATCACGTGCGGCCTTGCTGACGACCAGATGCTGCTGCGCGCAGGCGGCGACCTGGGCCAGGTGGGTGACGGCCAGCACCTGCCGCTGCGCGCCCAGCTGGCGCATCAGCCGGCCGACCGTCTCGGCCACCGCGCCGCCGACGCCCGAATCGATCTCGTCGAAGATCAGCGTGCCGGCCGCCTCGCCCTGGTCCATGCGCAGCTGGCTGGTCGTCACCGCAATCGCCAGCGCGATGCGCGACAGCTCGCCGCCTGAGGCGACCTTGCCGAGCGGGCGCGGCGTGCTGCCGGCATGCCCGGCGACGCGGAACTCGGCCGCCTCCAGACCATGCGCCTGCACCTCGGCCAGCGGCTCGAGCACGACCTCGAAGCGGCCACCGGACATGCCCAGCGTCTGCATCGCCGCGCTGACCGCGTCCGACAGCTTCGGCGCGGCCAGCCGGCGCAGCGCGGTGATGGCGCGGGCCTCGTCGAGCACACGGGCATGGCTGCGGGCGGCGGCCTGTTCGAGCGCTGCCAGGTCGGTCGCGGCCTCGAGCGCGCGCAACTCGTCCTGCCAGCCGGCCAGCGTCGACGCCAGCTCCTCGGGCGGGCGGCGGTAGCGCCGCGCCAGACCCATCCAGGCCGACATGCGGGCATCGACCTCGCCCAGCCGATCCGGGTCGAGTTCGGTGCGGCGCAGCGTCGCGTTCAGGCTGTGGGCGGCGTCGGACAACTGGTCGCGCACGCCGCGCAGGACCTCCAGCGCATTGCCCAGCGTGGCGTCGTAGCCGGCCACGCCCTCGATCGCGTCGACGGCCCGGTCGACCAGCGTGGCCGCGCTCTCGTCGGCCTCGCTGCACAGCTGCAGCGCCAGCTGGGTGGCGTCCAGGATGCCCTGGGCATGGGCCAGGCGCTGGTGTTCGCCGTTCAGCTCGGGCCACTCGTCCTCGCCGGGTGCCAGCTTGGCCAGCTCGCCGATCTGCCAGGCCAGCCGTTCGCGCTCTCGCGCGAGTTCGTCGCCGCGCGCCCGGGCGGCGTCCAGCAGGCCTTGCTGAGCCCGCCATTCGGCCCAGGCCTTGCCCAGTGCGGCGGTGTCCGCGCCCGCGTAGGCATCGAGAAGGGCGCGCACCGACACCGGCCGCGTCAGGCTCTGCCAGGCGTGCTGGCCGTGGATGTCGACCAGGTGCTCGCCAAGTTCACGCAGCTGGGTCAGCGTGGCCGGGCTGCCGTTGATCCAGGCGCGGCTCTTGCCCTGGGCGTCGACCGAGCGGCGCAGCAGCAAGGCGCTGTCGTCGGACGCGAAGCCGGCCTCGTCCAGCCAGCCATGCAGCGAGGCCGGCACGGGCTCGAACTCGGCGCCGATCTCGGTGCGCGCGGCGCCTTCACGCACCACGCCCGCATCGCCACGCCCGCCCAGCGCGAGCTGCAGCGCGTCGATCAGGATGGACTTGCCCGCGCCGGTCTCGCCGGTCAGCACGCAGAAGCCGGTGCCGAAATCCACTTCGAGCGCGTCGACGATGACGAAGTCGCGCAGGGTCAGTCGCTTGAGCATGGGGTGTCGATCGGGTCTCAGGTCGGGGCGCCGCCGCCGTCGTGGCTGGCGGGCATGGCGCCCTCGTTCCAGTGCAGCTTGTGGCGCAGCGTGGCGTAGTAGTTCCAGCCGGGCGGATGCAGGAAGCGCACCCGGTGCGCCGAACGCCGCACGCTGATGCGGTCGCCGTGCAGCAGGCTGGCCAGCGACTGCATGTCGAAGTTGACGCTGGGCTCGCGGCCCGACACCACCTCGATCGTGACCTCGCCGGTGTCGGGCAGCACGATCGGGCGGGTCGACAGCATGTGCGAGGCGATCGGCACCATCAGCCAGCCGGCAACGCCGGGATGCAGGATGGGCCCGCCGGCCGACAGCGCGTAGGCCGTCGAGCCCGTCGGCGAGGCCAGGATCAGGCCGTCGGCGCGGAAGTTGGCAACGAACTGGCCGTCGACCGCCACGCGCAGTTCCATCATCGCGGTGGCGCCGCTGCGCAGCACCACGTCGTTCATCGCGACCGCCTCGTAGATCGGCTCGCCACCGCGCAACACGCGGCCCTGCAGCATGGCGCGGGACTCTTCCTCGAAGTCGCCCGACAGCACCGCGTTCAACGCGTGGTGCAGCTGCTGCACCGGCACGTCGGTGATGAAGCCCAGCCGGCCCATGTTGATGCCCACCATCGGCACGCCGTAGCGGGCCAGGTGGCGGGCGATGCCCAGCATCGTGCCGTCGCCCCCCACCACGATGGCCAGGTCGCAGCTGCGACCCAGGTCGTCGGCCGTCAGGGCCGGGTAACCGGTGATGCCGGTGGCCTGCGCGGTGGCCTGCTCGACCGAGACCTCCAGCCCGCGCCGCGTCAGCACATGGGCGATGTCCTCGAGCAGCGGGCGCATGCCGTGCGATTGGTACTTGCCCACGAGCGCGGCATGACGGAAGCGGGAGGTCATCGGGAAATTACACCACAGGGCCTGTGACGGATCGGCCGTGCAGACCCCCGTCGCCATCGGTGTTTCCGCCCCGTGACATCCCCTTTGGAAAGGGTGTCCAACGCAGCGGCGGCCCGAGCGGCCTGCCTCCTAAAATCGGCCCATGCTCGACGACCGCGCCAAGATGCTGCTCAAGACCCTTGTGGAGCGCTACATCGCCGACGGCCAGCCGGTGGGCTCGCGCACCCTGTCCAAGACCTCGGGGCTCGAACTCTCGCCGGCCACCATCCGCAACGTGATGTCCGACCTCGAGGAACTCGGCCTGATCGCCAGCCCGCACACCTCGGCGGGCCGCATCCCGACCGCACGCGGCTACCGCATCTTTGTCGACACCATGCTGACGACCCGGCGCGGCGTCGCGCCCGCGTCGATGCAGGGCGGCGTCATGCTGGACGAGCAGCTGCAGCCCGACCAGCCCAAGCGCGTCATCGCCCATGCGGCGCAGATGTTGTCCAACCTGAGCCAGTTCGTCGGCGTCGTCACCGCGCCGCGCAAGGCCAGCGTGTTCCGCCACATGGAGTTCCTGCGCCTGGGCGAGCGCCGCGTGCTGCTGATCCTGGTCTCGCCCGATGGCGATGTGCAGAACCGCGTGCTGTTCACCGCCCACGACTACACCCAGGGACAGCTGGTCGAGGCGACCAACTACCTCAACGCCCACTACGCCGGCCAGAGCATCGAGGCCGTGCGCGAGCGCCTGAAGAACGAGGTCGACGCCCTGCGCGGCGAGATCGGCGTGCTGATGCAGGCCGCCGTCCAGGCCGGCAGCGACGCGGTCCATGAGGACGCCGACCAGGTCATCGTCTCGGGCGAACGCAAGCTGCTGGACGTGCAGGACTTCGGCACCGACCTCGGCTCGATCCGCAAGATGTTCGACCTGTTCGAGCACAAGACCCAGCTGCTGCGCCTGCTCGACGGCTCCAGCCGCGCCGAAGGCGTCAGCATCTACATCGGCGGCGAAAGCGGCGTCGTCCCGATCGAGGAACTCTCGATCGTGTCCGCCCCCTACGAGATCGACGGCCAGATCGTCGGCACGCTCGGCGTCATCGGCCCGACCCGCATGGCCTACGACCGCATGATCCAGATCGTCGACATCACCTCGCGGCTGGTGGGCAACGCCCTGAGCCAGAAGCCCGGCTGAGCACCGCCGGCCGCGCCCAAGGCCCGCTCAGGTGATGCGGTAGAAGTCCAGCCTGACCCGGCTGGCCTCGCGCTGACCCACCGCCAGCGCCATCACCCGGTTCAGGTGCAGCCAGGCCGGCGCCCCGGTGGTGAAGCGCACGAGGGTGCGGAAGAAATACGCATCCGGCTCGACCGCCTCACCGCGTGCCAGCCGCGCCATCACCTCGGCCGGACCGTGCCGCAGGCCGTCGCTCTGCACCTCGATCAGCCCGCCGTCGTCGGCCCGGATCACATAGTGCGCGGCGATCTCCAGCACGCCGTCGGCACGCAGGATCTGCCAGTCAACCCCGCCGTCGACCAGCGTGCCGTTGAGCTCCGGCCCCCGCACCGTCCCGCCGCCCAAGGGCACATAGCGGCGCTCGCCATGTTTGGCCGGGCCGAGTGTGACCAGCGGCAAGACCTCGCAGACCACCTGGGTCATCGGCAACAGCACGGGGGGTGCGGGCAAGGGATTCATCGGGCGAGGGTCAGTCAGGATGGACAGCGGGGGAGGCACCGTGGGCATCATGCCGCCGCTCGCCCGCCTCGCCCAGCGTGTGCGGTCATCCCAGAGGATGACGCTGGACTCGCCCCTCGCCATCCCCTGCGCCACCCGCCTCCGCCCATCCCCATGACCGTCCTGCCCCTTGACTCCCGCACCGGCCCGGCCTGGGCCGCCGGCTTCAGCGACGTGGTCCAGGCCATCGGCGAGCCCGACTTCGCCGAACGTGCGCTCGGCGCGCTCAACACCGCCCAGCTGCGCGCGGCGTCGTGGTCGGTCTACCAGGTGCGGCGGCAACAGGCGCCGGTGCTGCATCTGTCGGCCAGCCTGGGCGTGCCCGACACCACGCGGCACTGTTTCGCGGCCTACCGCGCCGGCCTGTACCGGGCCGACCGCAGCTTCGACGCCGTGCGCCCGGGCCATGCCGCCGTCCTGCGCATGCATGCCGACGAGGCGCCCAGTGCCGACCACCGCGAGGCGATCTACCGTCGCCACGGCATGCTGGAACGGCTGTCCGTCGTGACACGCCCGGACGACGCCGAGGTGTTCGCCGTCAACCTCTACCACCACGACCACCAGGGCCGCTTCAGCCCCGGCGAGATCGAAGGCTTCGCCGGCCTGGCGCCGTTGCTGCTGGCCTGTGTGCAGCGCCATCTGCGCCTGCGCCCGGTCGCGCCCGCCGTCGACGTGTCAGCCCCGTCCGCCGCGCCCGCCGCCGACACGACCTCACCCCGCACCCTGCTGCAGGCCCGCTGCCCAACGCTGACCGAGCGCGAACTCGACGTCTGCGAGCGCCTCTTGCGCGGCTGGAGCTACGACGGCATCGCCGCCGACCTCGGCCTGTCGCTGGCCACCGTCAAGACCTACCGCGCCCGCGCCTTCGAGCGCCTGGGCATGCACTTCAAGAGCGAGCTGTTCGCGGCCCTGCTGCCACGCCAGTGAACCGGCCAGCCCGGCGGCTGGCCTGTCCACCTCTGGGATGACAGGTCATCGGCAGGCGCGCGGCACACTGCCTCGCACTTCAAGAGGAGCCTGCCCATGCGCACCCGCCGCCTTGCCCTGCTGACCGCCTGCGCCGCCGCCGTCCTGGCCGCGTCCGCACCCGTCGCGGCCCAGACCTACCCGGACCGTCAGGTCAAGCTGGTGGTGGGCTTCCCGCCCGGCAGCGGCCCGGACGTCGTCGCCCGTCACCTGGGCCAGAAGCTGGGCGACCTGCTCAAGCAGCAGGTGGTGGTGGACAACCGCGCCGGCGCCGGCGGCCAGATCGCCGCCCAGGCGGTGGCCCGCTCGCCCGCCGACGGCTACACCCTGCTGCTCGGCGAGGTCGGCTCGATCAGCATCTCCCCGGCCGCCTACGGCAAGCTGCCCTACGACCCCGCGCGTGACCTGCAGGGCGTGGCCGAGGTGGTGCGCTCGGACTTCGTGCTGGTGGTCCCGGCCGACTCGCCGTCGCGCAGCGTGGCCGACTTCGTCAGCGCCGCCAAGGCCCAGAAGGACAAGGTCAACATCGGCACCTTCGGCGCCGGCACCCCCGGCCACTTCGGCGCCGAGGTGTTCGGCAGCCTCGCCGGCTTCGCCGTCGAACCGGTCCACTACCGCGCCACCGGCGACGCCATCAGCGCCATCATCACCGGCGACGTCAAGGGCGCCTTTGTCTCCACCGCGCTGGCCATGGCCCAGGTCAAGGGCGGCAAGATGCGCGCCCTGGCCACGACCGCCGCCGAACGCTCGCCGCTGCTGCCCGACGTGCCCACCTTCACCGAGTCCGGCTACCCCAAGGCCGACTTCTCCGCCTGGTTCGCCGTCCTGGTCCCCACCGGCACACCTACCGGCACGCTCGACCTCCTGAACCGCCAGACGGTGGCCGCCATTCAGAGCCCCGAGGTCCGCCAAAAGCTCCAGGAAGCCGGCTTCACCGTCATCGGCAGCACCCGGTCCGACACCGAGCGCATGCTCAAGTCCGAAGCCACCCGCTGGTCCACCGTCGTCAAGGCCACCGGCTTCAAGGCCGACTGAACCCCCTCGTACACTCCCGCCCGCGGGCCTCTAGCTCATGCTTGGTTAGAGCAGCGGACTCATAATCCGTTGGTGCCGGGTTCGACTCCCGGGGGGCCTACCAGGACACGGTTTCAGGATGGTTGGATATGACGGCTCGATGCGATGCATCGGGCCGTTGGTGTTTGTGGGGTGTGCCGTTTGCTGAGTTGGACAAGGTAGACGACTCAAGCCGAAAGTTGTGCCCTGGAGGCGAAAGCATCCGCGTACACGTCTCGTGTTCGGCGATACCTGACGGCTCACCGGGGGCAGAGCAACTGCGAGCCCAGCACGGTGCCCGCCTACAGACCCTCCCGGGTCCACGGCGAAGGCATGGTCCAGGGAGTCCGGAAACGGGCACAAACCGGAATACTTTGGTCGTTGGTTCAAGTCCAACGCGGCCTACCACCCCACCCACTCCACCCGCGAGGAAGTGTTCATCGACGGCTCGGTGCCTGTGCATCGGGCCGTTGGCGTTTGAGGGGTGCGAGTTGTCGGGATGCACTCGCGGAATCGTTGCTGCAGTCGATCGAATTTCGCGGTCAGCCGTGTTGAGGCCACCGCCTCAGGTCGCTGGACCGTCCCCGCTTACCCAAGAAGTCGCCCCGTGGACACCATGATTGCCTCACTTGGCAAAGCGGCGGACTGTCGACAAAATCGGTAGCAAACGCCGCGCCTGACAGCAATTGCAATTCTGTATAAACGTACAGCCTTAGGGGTCAGATGCGACGTACCCACGGGTCATGTTAGGCGAACCCGATCCGGACGACTGTTGGCGTTCTAGGCGATAGTGTGAGGTCGTTTGTAACACTACATGGGCATCCCTGTTAGACCGCTATCAAACACCAAAAGGTCTGCGTTCGCCATGGAAAAGCCAAAAGTATTCATCAGCGTTGGCAGCAATGGCACGGAAGTGCAGCGTGCAGCCACAGATCAGATATTTTCGCTTGTCAAGGCCATCGGGCTTTCGCCTCGCCAAATGGAGAAGAACGAATGGTCATCTGAACAGCCACTGCGCGCGATTCGCAAAGTTATTGATGAGTGCCATGGAGTTGTAGTGGTAGCTTTCACCCGCTATGAATTTGCATCTGGTGTTGAGTACAAGAAGAACAATGAATCATCCCCACTTCAGCACGTTCGACTCCCGACAGTCTGGAATCAAATTGAGGCAGCAATGGCCTACGGAAGAGGCTTGCCGCTACTCGTGATCTGCGAGCACGGGTTACGGGACGACGGGCTCCTCGAAGGCAAGTACGACTGGAAAGTGCTATGGACAGATTTTTCTACCGCCGACATCAACTCAGAAAAGTTCTCTGGATTTGCTGAATCTTGGAAGCGCCTTGTTGAGGAGCAGGCCGCAAAACAGTCATCCGTGCCTCATCCCAAAGAAGTAGACCTCGCACGAGTTTCAATTTCTAAGCTACTCGGGATGCTTACCTTTTCTCAGTTCACTAGTATCATTGCAGCACTCGCTTCTGCATTTGCGTCAGTGGCTGCAGTCGCGTTTAAAGTTGGCGGGGGGAAGTGGCCGTGGGAGTAGCTCAAACCTATGGGCGGCCCTATCGTATAACAAGCCAATCAGTTGATTTGCATCTCAAACTGGGGAGTCATCCCGGCTCCAACTGGTCGTCCAACTAGAGACTAGTGTGCTGCGCGCTCTGGCGCCAGTTAACTTCGGCGACCGACTTCGGAGAGATGTATTATGAGCCTCGTGCAGTCGTGAACAATAGAACTTCAGCCGTTTCATTGACGGACGCACAGTTACACCGACTGATCTACTCAAACTGGGACTTCCAGCAAGCGCTGTCCGCACTGACCTTCCTGATTGAAGATTGCGACTTCCAAGCGAAGTACAGCCCGGTCGAATTGCGAAGATTGCGCTGCTATGAAACCAGCTTCATCGTCTCCTTTGCTCGACCGTTTGAGATGAGTAGAGGCCAGACTACTTTGGGACTGAAGGCTATCGGTGTGAGGCTCGATAGCAAAGACACCCAGTTAAAGGACAAGATTGTCTCGTTGCGTCAAAAAGTGGTTGCGCACTCGGATGAAGACTACATGCATTATCGGGGGGTAGTGCTCGCGCCATTTAACGATTCAGCAATTGGGTTGCCAGTACTGAAGTACAGCGAATCACTACACCTCGAAGAGTCAGACTTGCGTCCGATCGAGGGTCTGCTCCAAAGGCTACTGACACATATCACGAAGGCGTTGTTCCAAGTCGCCCAGTCAGATCCTGAAAGACTCAGTGTCTACAAAACACCGATTCAACCGCCCGCCAAGGCCTAACTTATATACAAGGATCTCCCTGCGATCCGCCGCCTCCGCGGCAGGCATTGGATACTACGAAAGCATAGTCCAGGGAGTCCGGAAACGGGCACAAACCGGAACCCTAGGGTCGTTGGTTCAAGAACAACACGGCCTACCACCCCCCACCCTTCAATCCAGCGAGAACGCGTCCATCGACGGCTCGGTGCCTGTGCTTCGGGCCGTTGGCGTTTGTGCGGTGATCAGTTCGTGGGCCTCGGGGGTCTTTACTTCGCAACTTCGAGGCATTTGATCATTTTCTTTTCGTTTACTATTTTCAGGCAATCTTGAATGTTTGGTGTTTTCTCGGAAGCTGTCGCCTGAGTTGTGGGTGGATCTTTCTGAACAGGTGCCCCGATGGGTAGATTGGGCTTTAACGGCGCACGGTTAATGGTCGGCGGCGCTACAGGCCCCGACTGCGGATAAGATGATGTCGCATCCGCACTGAACTTGGCGACAACAACTAACAGGACAAATGCTGCTAGTAGCATGGCCACCACGCGGAGCCAACTTGTTTTGTTCTCTGGATTTTCGACCTTCTTGCTGAAAGGCTCTGAAATACTTTCTTGGGTCTCTTTCGGATTGACCATTTTCAGTGCAAACCAAGTGCCGATCGCGACAATCAGCAAATCGACACCTGTGTATGATGATCCGCCAAGCTCAATGGCAATATATGCCATAAAAATTGCCATCGCCCAGACGAGAGGCTTGCTATTTTTTAGATGAGCAATTAGTATTATTGGAATAGCATGCAAAAGAGCGATGAAGAGGATCATTTCATTCCTTTATTGCACTCTCGGTTACTTGAGCAAGGCTGCTGAGTGCCTCCTTTAGCAAGTCAATGAATGCAGTTGCCTCAGTTTCGAACGCAATTGAAGTCCCTGTTGTCGCCGCACGGGCGAGTAATGCCTTGCGGTCGAATGATGATTGTGTCCGGCTCCTTCTGTCCGCAAGCAATAAACATCTCGCTTCGCCTGGCCTCCAGTTCCTTCTTCTTCGGAGCATATGAGCTAGCAAGCACCTCATAGCTTCGTTTGGCTTGCTTGCATTCCTCTGTCAGCGGCATATTCGCCTGCCTTTCTGGCGAGCGATCAAGTTGCTGTTGCGGTGCGCGCTGTTGACGCAATTCGATGTTTTCTCGTTGCAGTCGCTCGTTCTCTTCTCGCAACAGCAACTCCCGCGACTCTGATGCGTTGAGCGTATTGCCAGTGACATTTACTTCACGCTGCTTATTGGATGGCGGGCAAGGTCTGTCGGAATAGGTGAACTTTCCGTTCCCTGCGTCGCACTTGTACGCGCTTTGCGCGATTGCGTCAGATGCCAGTAGAGGCAGTGCGACAAGGATTGCAAGTGCCAATTTATCCATTTCAAGCCCCATTCAATAGATCAATGATATTGACGTCGTTTACTCCACGCCTCACCTCGCCCTGCGCGTATCCATATTCCCCCCCAGCGTCTCCAACTGGATCGTGTGCCCGCTGAAGTTGTTCCCCACCCGCGTGAACTCGATCGGCTCGACCACCTCGCGGGCATCCGTCGTGATGTGGAACAACTTGCCCGGCCCCTGCCAGATCAGGCCCTTCATGATGGTCATGCGATAGCGGCCCAGCGGCATGTCCAGAGAGGTGGACTGGCCTGAGCGGATCGGCACCAGCGCGACGGCCGCGTGGGTGTCCCAGTGGTCGAGGCGGACGGCGAAATCGGCCGGGCCGGTGTACGGCGCCTGCAGCGTCAGAGGGGCCGTCGGGCCGGGGGTGTCGGCGACATACCAGTGGACGGTGCCGGGTGACGGGAAGGGCTGTTGTCGTCTCAGGCCGCCGATGACGAAGGCGACCAGCAGCCCGCCGAGGATCAGGCCGCACCACAACATCCAGGGCGAGCGGGCCGTTGCGCCGCGCCAGCGGGACGGGTCCAGGTGCGGGCGCAGTTGCTGCGGTTGTGGGAACGAGCGAAGCGGGTCGGCCTTGCGCTGCTGTCCTTGCTGACCTTGCCGAGCGCCGCGCTGCTGCCGGTGGTGATCCCGGTAGTAGTCACGATCGTGGATGCCCATGAGTTCTCCCTGCGCGGAGGTGCATCCCCCGTCGCGGCCTGATTCTGTCGGGGGTGCGCTGACCGCAGCGTGCAGATTTCGCACATCTGACCGGTTCGGCGCGCGCTGTACCGCAGAGCAAGCGGCGCCGCTGAAGCTCCGCCGGCTGGACCCTGGGCGTGCGGACGACCTTCAAGCTAGCCGAGTCCGCGTAAGAACCTCGCACCACCCTCGACCGACGCTCAGCCGCCTGATGGGCATGCTCTGGACGGGCATCCGGCGGGGCGGTTTTCACCACCGATTGATACGAGGCACCCGAACCATGACTCACGACCTGCAGCACCGTTTCCGTTCGTCCACCCTGAACCTGGCCCTGCGCGCATCGGCCGTCTCTGCCTTGCTGGCGGCTGGCTTGCCGGTCCATGCGGCCGACATGACGCCGGTCGATCCGACACGGCTGGTCGACGCCTTCGAGGCCACCAACGGCAAGTTCGAGGGCTACCGCCGCTCGGGCGCCAAGGGCATCTGCGCGATGGGCGAGTTCATCGGCTCGGCCGATGGGCGGGCCTTGTCCAGCGCGTCCGCGTTCTCTGGCCAGGCGGTGCCGGTGATCGTGCGTTATTCGGTCGGCGGGGCCAATCCGAAGGCGACCGACAACACCCGCGGCCAGCGCAACATGGCGCTGCAGTTCAACCTGCCGGGCGGCGAGGTCTGGCAGATGGGCAACATCTCGTCGCCCGTCTTCGGCGCGTCAACGCCAGCCCAGATGCTGGGCCGCGTCGAGTCGCTGCGGCCGGATCCGGCCACCAAGGCGGCCGATCCCGCCAAGGTCAAGGCCTTTGCCGATGCCAACCCGGAGGTCCTGCTGCAGGGCCGCTATTTCGCGTCGCAACCGGTGCCGGCCAGCTTCACGACGCTGAACTACTGGGGCGTGCACGCCTTCGCCTTCGTCAATGCCAAGGGCGACCGCCAGTTCGGCAAATGGGTCTTCGAGCCGGTCGGCGGCGTGATGGGCCTGAGCGACGACGAGGCCAAGGCCAAGGGCCCGAGCTTCCTGTTCGACGACCTGCGCCAGCGGGTGCGCGACGGCCAGGTCGCCTTCAACTTCAACCTCGAACTGGCACAGGCCGGTGACCGTCTGGACAGCGCCACCGTGCCGCTGCCCGAAGGCCGCCGCAAGGTGACGCTGGGCACGCTGCGGCTGACCTCGGTCTCGCCGGATGCGGGCGGCGCCTGCCTGGACCTCACCTTCAACCCGACCGCCTTGCCCAAGGGCGTGGAGCCGTCCGCCGACCCGATGTTGGCCGCCCGCGCGGCGCCCTATGCGGTGTCGCTGGGCCGGCGTCTGGGTGAAGGCTCGAAGCAGCAGTGAGGCCCTGAGACTTCGCAAAACCCGCAGCCAGGCTTCTCCGCAGGCCGGTTTCTCCGAAGCCGGTCTGCCGCGAGACTTGCGGGTTTTCGACAACTCGGGAAGCCACACCATGTCCTACGCCCTCGTCTGGTCCGTCACCGTCGTCCTGCTCGCCCTGTGGTCCTTCACCGTCTGGGCGCTCAACGCGGTCAGCGTGTGGACCCTCAGTCACGCCGGTGACCTGGGCGGCGCCGCCTCGGGCGTCGGTGCCTTGCGCCTTCCGGAATGGCTGGCGATCTGGGTTCCGCAAGAGATCGTGCAGGCCGTGCCTGCCATGCTGGCCGACCTCGCGCCCTTCGTCCAAGCCGTGCTGGAAACGGCCCCGGTGCTGGCCGGCGGTGTCACCGTGCTGGCCTGGGTGATCTGGACCCTCGGCAGCCTGATGCTGATCGGAGCCGGCGTGGCCGGGCATCTGGGCATGGCGGTGTGGCGTCGGCGGGTGGTTGCGGCTTGACCCTGATCCGATGAAGACCGGGAACATCGGCCCCTGCAGCCCAGCCGCACCACCAAGATCGCCAGCGTCAACGGCACGTTGACCAGCGGCTCATCGCATCGCACCGATCACCGTGCGCGACAGCACCTGTCCGCGCTGCACGATCAGCACCACATGGGTCCGATGCTGCGGCTCGCCGTCGACCTCGCCGATCGGCTGGCCGCGCGGCACGATGACGTGGCCGGTGTAGCCGTGCGCTCGGGCGGGCGACTCGCCGTAGCGACCGAACTCCCGCACGTCGAAGGGCTTGCCCAGGTCCAGACAGGGATCGATGACGACGCGCACCAGCTGCAACTCACCATCCCGGACGTGCCAATGGGCCTTGTAGCCCTTGCCGGTGACGGCACACCTTGGGCCTTCGGGGCGTCCCTGCTCCAACGCTTGCAGGTCCTCTTTGTGTTGCATGAGCTGTCGTTTTCGGATCCGATCCTCCAGCGGCTCGATGCCGATCGCATCGATCTCGCTGACCTCGCCGTCGAGCTCGATCACGTCCGGGTCGTGCCCCCAAGCCTGCGCCGCGCGGGCGGTGACGATGGCGGCAACAACGGCGACGGCCGTGGCAAGCACGCCCATGCCCGACAACAGGCCCCGCCCGCGCCACGACGCCAGCGGCGTCAACGCCATGTCTTGCCTGTCTACCATCTTGGTGTCGGCGCCTGATCCAGGGTGGTGCGGCTGCGCACCCGGCCGCGTTCGATCACCAGGGCGATGCAGCGCTTGTCCTGCTGCACAGGCTGGCCCGAGTGGGTCGGCTTGCCCTGTGCCACATAGACCACCCCGGTGTACCAGGTGGCGTCGACCGGGCCGCGCGCGGACCTGCCGAATCGCCCCAGGTCCACCACCTTGCGGCGACCGTCGCACTGCGTGACCGATGCGTGCAGCAACTGCAGTCGCTCACCCCGGATGCGCCATCGCGCCTCGCTCATGCCCCTGGCCGGATGACATCGATCCAGCGTCGACCCGGACGGCCTCCGGTCATACATGTCCGGATGTAGGCTCAGGTGCCCGGCCCAGCGGCGGCGACACACCTCACCGGGCTTCCCGTCGAGTTCGATCTCATCGGCCGTATCGCTCGGTTTCCAGGCGCACGCTGGCGTCTGGCTGAGGGTGGTCAGCAAGGTGGACAGGGCGATGCACGCAAGGACCTTCATCGCGTTGACGCCGCGCTCAGCGCCTGCATGCTGGCCGGATCACGCAGCGCCGGTGTCATCAAGAACATCGGCAAGGGCATGCCCCTGCGCATGACGACGCCGATGACATGGGTCTTGGCGGCCTCGGCCAGATGTTGCATGTGCGATTCGAAGGTTCTGCGCCAATGCCTCTGCAACTTGGCTGTGCGGACTTGGCTCAGATAAGGCGGATGGGTGGGATGTGTGTCTATTTTGAGGCCGCCGGGCTTGGTGGTTCTAGATTGACCCCTACGGCTACCGGTTGAGTTGGCGATGTCTGGGGGCCCTGTTGAGATCGACTTATTGCATTAAAGGAAAGAGCGTCGGCTTTTGCCGGCGCCAATGAGCAATTCAAAGCCATGTTTACAGCTGTGACGACCTTCTTATTTGCATCACCTGCCTGCGCGTATTGATTTTGACCTTCGCTTGCAGCTGAGACCACCTGCATTCTTCTGTTGGCCTGTATTGCCTGAGAGAACGAAGAGTCAATGGCAGAATTAATGCCGTTTGTTGCCCCGGAAAGGCTTGACCAGGCGGTGGCTGTCGCGCCCGATGTTATCGGCGCGAAGACGGCGCCTGCAAACACACCAAGCGCGGTAACGCCCATGCGGACATTGCTCGCGTCGCCGTCCTTGTTTTCGTAGTAATTATGTACGTCCCGACAGAATATGCTGGCTTGCAAAAAAGCTGATGCCGCTTCGCCTTCTGTGCAAGCGTTATTTGCGCAAATTTTTGGAGCGCTGACAGTGCCTCCTGCCTTCCACGGCCAATTGGCCGGGGTTGCGCAACCGCTGGTGAGAAGAGCAGCCAAAAATAGTCCAATGTTAGACTTTGTGTTCATTCTTGCCTCAATACGTAAAGAGCCGAATTTCGAAACTTGAAGGTATCGCGGTATCGAATATTTTTTGGTTCTATTGCCGTCCTTTCTGCGTGCCATTTTCAGGGCCTCTACCGACCAAGCTTTCTTGCCCAAGCCGACAACCGCCCTCACCAATTGCCCGATCGCTCTCGCGACCACGCCCAATTGCAGGCTGATTAGCCAATCGTTTGCCGACATCCGACTCCCCTGTTCGTCCCGGTTGATCCACGCCGTTTCACCGAGACTTCCAGCAAGCAGCAACGTGATTTAATTGGGCGCCAGCCACATTTGCACTTCATCACCCGCATTGGGGATGGCACACAGCCCCACCTCGGACTACAAGCCGCTCCAAAAACACCGCCCGCATCGATGTGCAGTGCAACAAATGGCCCCGGCGCGGCGCGAGGTGGGTGGATTCCGTGAAAACCATCACACACCATCTGGGCTCACTTGATCAGGGGGGTGAACTTCTTCTGGCGAATATGAACGTTCGCAGAATGGTCAATTCAGACCGGCACATGCCCACCCCATCCACCCCGAATCCCGCGCCGCCTTTGCGAAACACCCGCACATCCAGCAGACCGAGCATCTGATCGTGCGGGCGTTGCGGGATGCGGGGGCGTTGAGCGTGTTGCTGGTGGCGCGTGGTGGTGCGGTTTCGTGGGGCGTTCGGGGTGACGCAGGAGGCCTGAAAGCCAACAAGCCGTGACCCATAAAAAAAAACCCTCGGCAAATGCCGAGGGCTTGCACCCAGGTTGAAGGGAATGAACGATTCGGGCGCGAACGGTGTGCCCGAGGGCGGGCATCCGGGGGGTCAGGTGGACGAGCGGGCGATCAGGGGTTCAGGCCCGTTCCGACGGCGCGGGCCGAGGCGGCCAGGGCGGATGTGGCGGGGCGGCTTTCGAGCTTGATGCGCTTGAGCTTGTAGGTGTTGCCGTCGGCCATCAAGTAGCCCTTGACCTCGACGGTCTTGCCCTGACGGGCCCAGCTCAGCACGTCGTCGAGGGTGACGCCAGCGGGCAGCACGATGGCGGCGGTGTCGCTCAGGTCGAAGGTCAGGCCGCGGACGACCAGGGTGTTCGGCGCGGTGCCGAGCTCGAGGGTGCCGTGCATTTCAAACTCCTGCGATGAGGCGCTGTCGTCCAGGCCGCGTTCGGATCGCTTGCGGGCCTTCTTGAACTCGATCTTGCTGGCGACGAGCACACCGTCGACCACCGTGCCTTCGACCTCCACGCGGGCACCGACCTGCAGTTGGTCCAGGGTTCCGCCGTCGACAGCGTCGAAGCCGCTGGGCAGGCTGACGCTGATGCCGTTCACGCTGAAGCCACTTACCACGACGCCGATCGTGCCTGCCGAGGGCTGGGTCACGACCAACTCGATGAAGCCCTCCTGCTCCGTGTGCTTGCCCTGGTCATCGCGGCCGTAGGAGCGTTCGCTGGACTTGAAGGACATCACCACCCAGCGACCTTGCGCATCGGGTGTGGTCGACAGCTTGACGCGCACAAACTGGCCGTCGGTGGCGGCGTTGTAGCGCGCCAGGTCTTCGGCGGTCAGCGTCCCGAAGGACATCGGTTCGCCGCCGATGGCGCCGGCCACCTTGTCGAAACGACCGCGCAGACGGTAGCTGGCGACCGGGCCGCTCTTGACCTCGACCAGGCTGGCCGAGATCTGGCTGGGCGTCACCGATCGGTCGACCAGACCATGCACCTCGACGATGTCGCCCACGGCCGGCTGGACGCCGCCGTCAAAGCGCGTGCTGGTCGTCAGGGCGATGGTCTGGCCCAACACGACCAGCGTGTTGCCGTCGGTCGACAGGCTGCTGACCGGTCCGCGGATCGACGATCCGACGTGGATCGACCGGGCCACCGATGTCGGTGTCGTGCCGTCACCGGACGAGCGCACGTCGTCGCCTTCGATCTCGACCTCCATGCCCATCTTCAGGCCGCAGTTGCTGGCGTTGTCGCTGCAGTTGCTCGACGTGCCGGTGCTTTCGTCGACCACGGTGGTGCTGTTCAGCTCATAGCGCACGCCGTTGGTGATGACCGAGCCGAAGCCGGTGATCGTGCCGGCAGCGCTCGACCCCGAGGCACCCACGACGCTGGTGGAATTGCCGCCGCCGCAGGCGGTCAGCATGAGTGATGCGGCAAGCGCCACGCCTGAACAGGCGAGAAGAGGGCTGCGACGGGCGTGGTGTCGATGGGTCCTGGACATGGGTAGGCTCCTGAAGATTGGGGCAAAAGGAGCACTTCCTCCTTCTGATGTGGGAAATCATCCCATCTTCACGGAGCCTGAGGCAAGTCAATTTTGACTTTGGCCGGTCCGCCTTAAGTTCAAGCTAAGAGAGGTGCTGGCGCACCTGCCTCATTGGTCGCCAACCGCCAGATACGGCCCGATCACCCCCATCGCCCGCGCCACATAGCTCTCCTTCTCCCCCACCGGCGCGACGTCGTGCAAGGCGCTGCGGGCGGCGTCCTCGCCTTGCAGGCGGGCGATCAGCCAGGCGGCGAGGTAGGGCGAGGCCAGGCAGCCGCCGGCCGTGGCGACGTTGCCGCGGGCGAAGAAGGGTTGGTCCAGCACGGCCACGCCGGCTTCCTGCACCCACGGCTTGGTCAGCAGATCGGTGCAGGCGGGCACGCCGTCGACCAGGCCAAGGCGAGCCAGCAGCAAGGTGCCGGAACACTGCGCGCCGATCAGTTGGCGCTGCGGGTCCAGGTTCAGGCGCGCCATCAGGGCCGGATCGGCGGCGATGTCGCGGGTCTTGATGCCGCTGCCCACGATCACCGCATCGGCCTGCGCCGCCTCTTCCAGCGTGGCCTGCGCGTGCACGGTCACGCCGTTCATCGACGTCACCGTGGCCGTCGGACAGGCCAGCGACACGCGCCAGCCCGGCACCTTGACGCGGTTGAGCACGCCCAGCGCGATCAGGGAATCGAGCTCGTTGTAGCCGTCGAAGGTGAGGATGGTGATGTGCATGAGGAGGCTCGGGTTGGGGCGGGTGTGATGGTCCTCAAGCGGCCAGCACGAAGCGAGCGCCCGAGCGGCCCAGCAGGTCGAAGGTGTCGAGGCAGGCAACGCCGAAGCTGGCCGCCACGTTCGGGATCAGGAACTTGCGACGGCTGGCGCTGTTGCTGCGTTCGTGGGTGACGATGGTCGCGCCAGTGGCGCGGGCCTTGGCGATCAACCAGGGGTCGGCACCGGAGAGAAACTCTGCCAGCGCGCCGCTGCGCATCCCGACTTGAGCGCTGGCCACGTGGTTGACGACCTCCGAGTAAGCCACTTGCGTCGCTTCGTCGGTGACATCGACGAAGAAGTCCCGGTGGTGACGCGCCCATTCAGCCAGATCGTCATGGCCGCGCCGCAGTTCGTCGCCGACCCGTTCGATGCTGGCGAGTTCGCCGACAGCATGCGCGTCCAGCAGCCAGTCCCAATAGGCCGGACAGAACTCGGGCCGGTAGTACCGGTTCTTGGCTTCGATGAAGGTGTTGCTGTCGCGCAGGAATCTCATGTATCCAGTTCCTTGGCGAGTCGTTGCAGCTTCGATGGCTGCATGCCCAGCAATTGCCCCGCGTCGCGCAGCAGCAGCCGACCGCTCAGGGCTTCGGCCAGCACGGCACGGGCAAAGCGCTTGCTGTTCTTGGCGCTGACGTTGCGGTAGTAATTGCCCGCCCCTCCGACTTGATCGCGAAAGCGCTGCAATTCGGCGAGGTAGTGTTCCCGCCAGACGTCCTGCGAGATCAAGCTCAGGTCCAGAGCCCGTCGCATGACCACCTGAGCGCTGACGTGCAAGGCCTTTGCGATTCGGGCGGCACGTGTCGTGACATCCACGTCGCCCGCAGCGTTCCAACGTTTGATGAAGCCCTCCCCCGGCGCCAGAAACTCCCCCGCCACCGCATTGCACAACCGCTCCACCGCCCGATGGTTGCCGGGTTGCAGGTCAGACACGCCGCTGCTGCCGATCCAGATGTGGGCCAGTTCGTGGACGAGTGTGAACAGCCGGGCGGTCGGGGCGTCTGCGAGGTTGACGAACACCAGCGGGGCCAACGGGTCGACGATGGCGAAGCCTCGGAACTCGGCCACGTCGAGCGTGCGGTGGGTGTCGCTGCCGACGCAGCCGCTGCGCATGACCAGCACGCCGCAACGCTCGGCGGCTTCGATAAGCGCCTGCATCGGGTCGGCGGGGCGGCCATCGGGCTGCTGGGTCCGGGGCGTCAGCGTGGCGTGCATGTCCGCAGCGATCAGCTCGGCGCGTGTCTGCGTCCTCATCCGGCCAACGAAGGGCAAGGGAGTGTCGTCGCCGGTTTCGCGAAGGTGATCGGCATACCAGGCCTGCCGCTGCAGGGCCGTCCGGATCGTGTCCTGGAGGTTCAGCGACAGGCGTGGCGCCGCGTGGCTGTCGACGGTGCGCAGGTCGGGAATCGGCAAGGCCTCATCGGGTGCCTGCGACAGGAACAGGTAGCCGAGCGGTGCATGCAGCGCAGCCGCCAGCTTCACGGCTTGCAGCAAGGTGGGCGCGGCATCGCCCGATTCCCAGGCCTCGAAACGCTGCATCGGCACGCCGCTGGCGCGGGCGGCGGCATCAACCGTCAGGCCGGCGCGCTCGCGCATCCAGGCGAGTTGCTGCGGGTTGATTCGGGCGGCGTTGGCCATGGCTTCAAGCATAGGACATGGCTCGACGCCGGCCATCTGTTGGCTTGTCAGGTCCTGCCACCTGTCGCGCCGATCCCGCATTCACCCTATTTCCGCAACTTCCCTACATCTTCCAGTGATCCCCACACCCAAACCCGCATGGCAACTTCCCCCGGCTTTCACCCGGCCGGCCCGAGGCCCTGCGCACCATGCCCATCCAGAAAATCCAGTCCGGCGATGCCGAAACCCTCAGCGCGGACCTGCGCGCGGACAACCTGGCGCGTTTGCGCACGCTGTTCCCGGAACTCGCCACCGAAGGGCCGGGCGGGGTGGCGATCAATGTCGACGTGCTCAAGGGCCTGATCGGCGACGCCAGCGTCGGCGATGCCGACGAGAAATACGGCCTGACCTGGCACGGCAAGCGCGCCGCCCGCCAACTCGCCCTGACCCCCAGCAGCGCGACGCTGCGGCCCTGTCGCGAGGACAGCGTCGACTGGGACACCACCCGCAACCTGATGATCGAGGGCGACAACCTCGAAGTCCTGAAACTGCTGCAGCGCAGTTATGCGGGCAAGGTCAAACTGATCTACATCGACCCGCCCTACAACACCGGCAAGGATTTTGTCTACCCCGACAATTTCCAGGACAGCATCCGCAACTACCTCGAATTGACCGGCCAGGTCGAAGGCGGCCGCAAGATCAGCAGCAACCCGGAGGCGAGCGGTCGGTTTCACACCGACTGGCTCAACATGATGTATCCGAGGTTGAAGTTGGCGCATTCGTTGTTGCGGGATGATGGGGTCCTTTGCGTGAGCATTGATGACTGCGAAGTCGCCGCACTGCGGCAAATCTGTATGGAGATTTTTGGCGGGGAGAACTTCTTGGGCACATTCGTCTGGCAGAAGAGGGTTTCGCCGGACAACGATGAAAGGCACATGACGGCGACCCATGACTACGTCGTGTGCTTCATGAAGAATAAGTCTGAACACATCGTTCAAGGTTTTTCCAGAACCGATCATCAAGACGATCGATACCTGAACCCTGACTCCGACCCCAGAGGCGCCTGGACATCTTCGGATTTAACTCGCCGCGAATATCGTGAGCGAGATTTCTACGAAATCACGTTGCCAAGCGGCAGAAAAGTCACGCCCGCAGCGGGGCGCAGTTGGTCGGTTCCGCCAGAAAAATTTAAAGAATTGGTTGCTGACAAGCGAATTTGGTTCGGGCCTGCAGGCGACTCGATGCCAAGAACAAAGCGCTTTTTGACCGAAGTGGCAAATCGGGTTGTGCCTGTAAGTTGGTTGCCAAGGAATCTATCGGGGGACAACCAAGCGGGGAAAAAGCACCTAAAGTCATTATTTCCTGAGGTAATGGATATTTTTGAAACACCAAAACCGGTCGAGCTTATCGCAACGATGGTTCAGATCTTCAGCGGGAAGGGCGATGTTGTTCTCGATTTTTTTGCTGGCACTGGAACAACGGGTGAGGCAGTCGCCCGGCAAAATCGATTGGACGAAGGGGAGCGTCGCTTCGTCTTGGTTCAATTGCCCGAGCAGACTGATCGCTCCGGGTTTGGGTCAATCGCGGGATTGACGAGAGAAAGGCTCCGTCGAAGCTTCAGGCGCATTCGTGAAGAATCCCCACTCTTCACCGGCGACCTCGGCTTCAAATCCTTCCGCCTCGACACCTCCAACCTCAGCGCCTGGACCCCGCGCCGGGATGATCTGGTGGGGACCTTGTTCGATCACCTCGAACACGTCCTGCCCGACCGCAGCGACGATGACTTGTTGCACGAGATGTTGCTCAAGCTGGGCTACGACCTGTGTGTGCCGATCCAGACCCGCCGCATCGCCGGCAAGGCCGTGCAGCGGGTGGGTGACGGGGTGCTGGTGGTCTGCCTGGACCGCCACATCGGCCATGCCGACGCCGAGTCGCTGGCGCTGGGCATCGCGGACTGGCTGGCGCGTGAGCCGGTCGACGGCGAGGTCACCTGCCTGTTCCGCGACAGCGCCTTCGCCGACGACGTCGCCAAGTCCAACCTGGCCGCGATCCTCGAACAGCACGGGGTCAAGCGGGTGCGCAGCTTGTGAACGGGGCACCGCGATGAAACTCCACTTCGACCCCGACCTCCCCCACCAGCAGGCCGCCATCGAGGCGGTGTGCGACCTGTTTCGCGGCCAGGAGGTCTGCCGCAGCGACTTCAGCGTCAGCGGGCCGGTCGGCGACGACGGGCAGGGGCAGGGTGTGCTGGACGGCATGCTGGCCACCGGCGACGGCGGCATCGGCAACCGGCTGAGCATCGACGACGCGGCGATCCTGCGCAATCTGCAGGCCGTGCAACTGCGCCACGGCCTGCCGCCAAGCGAGCGGCTGACGCCAGACTTCACCGTCGAGATGGAGACGGGCACCGGCAAGACCTATGTCTACCTGCGCACGATGTTCGAGCTGCAGCGGCGCTACGGCTGGACCAAGTTCGTGATCGTGGTGCCGTCGGTGGCGATCCGCGAGGGCGTGCACAAGACGCTGCAGATCACGCGCGAGCACTTCGGCACGCTCTACCCTGGCGCCAAGGGCTGCACCTTCTTCACCTACGACGCGGCCCGGCTCGGGCAGGTGCGCCAGTTCGCCACCAGCGCGCAACTGCAGGTGATGGTGGTGAGCGTGGGCGCGATCAACAAGTTCGGCGATGCCGAGGCGGCTGCAGCCGAGGAAGCCGATGAGGCGCAGCGGCGCGAGCGCAGCCGCAACGTCATGTACCGGGCCAGCGAGAAGACCGGCGGCGAACGGCCGATCGACCTGGTGCGGGCGACGCGGCCGATCGTCATCGTCGACGAGCCGCAGAGCGTGGACGGCGGCATCGACGGCCGTGGCCGGCAGGCGCTGGCGCGCATGGACCCGCTGTGCACCCTGCGCTATTCGGCCACCCATGTGGACACGCACAACCCGGTCTACCGGCTCGATGCGGTCGAGGCCTGCGAGCGTGGGCTGGTCAAGCAAATCGAGGTCGCTTCGGCCACCGTCGACCAAGCGCACAACCGGCCGCATGTGCGGCTGCTGCGCATCGCCAGCCGGGCCGGCCAGATCACCGCGAGCGTCGAGCTGGATGTGCTGGGCAGCGCCGGCCATGTGCGGCGCCAGACGGTGTCGGTGCAGGACGGCGACGAGCTGCAGCGCATCACCGGCCGCGAGCTGTACGCGGGGATGCGCATCGGCACCTTGCGGACCGCCGCGCGGCAGTCGAAGCAGGAAGCCCTGATGGCGCTGCATCTGCCGGACGGCCCGGTCTACCTGCGCGAGGGCGAGCAACACGCCGGCATCGAGCCGCTGGTGCTGGCGCGGCTGATGATCCGCCGCACCATCCGCGAACACCTGCGCAAGCAACGCCGGCTGCGTCCGCTGGGCGTCAAGGTGCTGAGCCTGTTCTTTGTCGAGGCCGTCGCACGCTACCGGCTGCACGATGAACACGGCGATCCGCAGCCGGGCCCCTACGCGACGATCTTCGAGGAGGAGTACGAGCGCTGGTCCCGTCACCCAGATTTCAGCGACCTGTTCGATCCGGCCTCGCCGGACGTGCGTGCGGCGGGCGAGGTCCACGCCGGCTATTTTTCGGTCGACCGCCAGCGCATCGGCAAGCGCATGGTCGAACTGGCACGCGACACCAGCGGCAGCAGCACCGCCGACGACGAGACCTACGGGCTGATCATGCGGGACAAGGAAAAGCTGCTGGGCTTCGCCTCGCCGCTGCAGTTCATCTTCAGCCACTCGGCGCTGAAGGAAGGCTGGGACAACCCCAACGTGTTCCAGATCTGCCAGTTCAGCACCCGCCAGACCGAACGCTGGCGCCGCCAGACCATCGGCCGCGGCCTGCGCCTGTGTGTCGACCAGACGGGCGCGCGGGTCGGCGGCGCAGAGGTCAACACGCTGACGGTGATCGCCCATGAGGGCTACCGCGAGTTCGCCGAGGCGCTGCAAAAGGAGTTCGAGACCGACGGCCTGGCCTTCGGGATGGTGCCCGGCCACCTGTTTGCCGCCACGCCCGTGGCCTTGCCCGATGGCGGCGTGACGGCGCTGGGGCTGGCCGCGTCGACCGCGCTGGTCGAGCACCTGCGTGCGCGGGCGATGGTCGATGCCGACGGGCATGTCACGGATGCCCTGCGGCGCGCGCTGCACGGCGGCACGCTGCCCTTGCCGGCCGAGCTGGAGCCACACCGCGGCTCGATCGAGGCGGCGTTGCGCAAGGTCTGCGGCCGCATCGAGATCGGCAACACCGACGAGCACTGCGTCGTGCCGGTGCGGCGCGCCGTGCTGGACAGCCCCGAGTTCAAGGCGCTGTGGGAGCGCATCAAGTTCAAGACCACCTACCGCGTCGCCTTCGACCCGGAGCGGCTGATCCAGACCTGCATCGACGCGGTGCGCCGGGCCGCGCCGATCGGCCGGGCGCGGCTGCAGTGGCGTCAGGCGGGGCTGGCGATCGGGGCGTCCGGCATCGAGGCCGAGGAGCGCGCGGGTGCCGAGCTGCTGGCGCTGGACGAGTCCGACGTCGCCCTGCCCGATCTGCTGAGCGACCTGCACGACCGCACCCAGCTGACCCGCCGCAGCCTCGTGCGCATCCTGGTCGAGAGCGGCCGGCTGGACGATTTCGCCCGCAACCCGCAGCGCTACATCGAGACGGTGGCCGAAGCGATCAAGCGCTGCAAGCAGCTGGCGCTGGTCGACGGCATCCGCTACCAGCGCCTGGGCGACGAGGCCTATTACGCGCAGGAGCTGTTCGAGCAGCAGGAACTCAGTGGCTATCTGCGCGACATGCTGTGCGACACGCGCCGCTCGGTCTACCAGCATGTGCTGTGCGACTCGGAGGTCGAACGCGCCTTTGCCGATCAGCTGGAGAAGAACGACGCGATCAAGGTCTACGCCAAGCTGCCCAAGTGGTTCAAGGTGCCGACGCCGCTGGGCCACTACAACCCCGACTGGGCCGTGCTGGTCAGCACGCCAGCCGGCGAGCGCCTGTACTTCGTCGCCGAGACCAAGGGCAGCCTGGTGGCCAGCGACCTGCGCGAGGCCGAACGCGCCAAGACCGACTACGGCCGGGCCCACTTCGAAGCCCTGGCCGAGTCGCTGGCGCCGTCCCTGCCGGTCGGCGAGAAGGCGGTCTGCTACGAACGCTTCACCGATGTCGCCGGCTTGGTGGAACGGGCGCAGCAGGGCAGCATGCCGGCATGACACGCAAGACCCTGACCTTCATCCGCCACGGCCAGAGCCTGGCCAACATCGGTGGCGTGACGATGCCGCATCACAGCATCCCGCTGACCGACGTGGGGCGGGCTCAGGCCCTGTGGCTGGCCGATGCCTTGCACGGCGAGCCGGGCGAGGTGCTGGTCAGCCCCTTCGACCGGGCCCGCGACACCGCCGCGCCCTACCTGGCGCGCACCGGCGCGGTCCCGCGCGTGCTGGACCTGCTTCGCGAGTTCGAGTCCATCGACCCGGACGAGCTGCGCGGCCTGACCGGCGAGCAGCGCCGCCCGATCACCGATGCCTACTGGGCCGACGGCCAGCCCGATCGCCGCATGGGCGCGCGGGCCGAAACCTTCCGCGAGTCCGTCGCACGGGTGCAGGCCTTCATCGACACCGAACTGCCCGTCCTGCCCGACCGCAGCGTGGTGTTCGGCCACGGCATGTGGACGGCCATGCTGGTCTGGCGCCTGCTCGGCTTGCGGGCCGACGACAGCGCGGCGATGGTCGCCTTCCGCCGCTTCCAGCTCGCCCTGCCGATGGCCAATGGCGCGGTCTGGCGGGTCCATCTGGACGCTGGGACAGGCCTGCTGCGCTGCGAGGTCGACGATGCGCTGTCGCGCGCGGCGGCGGCACTTGTTCACGTGAGCGATCCGCCCGAGCGCCGGCCTTCCCCGTGACCCAGGGGGTTGTCACGGGACTGTCACGAGCCCGCTGAGACGGCCGCGCAGACTGCGCCGCCTGATCGATTCGGGTTCGGCGACATGCAACATTTGCTGATTTTTCTGGGCCGGGACCGCACCGGCGTGGCTGCGGCCTGGCGCCTGCGGCCAGCGGACACATCGGTGCGCAGCGGGCGATTGGCGGTGCTGCACCTGGATGTCGCGCCGGCACCTGCCGCCGCCGAGGCCAGCGGTCTGCGGCTCGCCCTGCAGGCCGAGGCCAGCGACCTGCAAGCGTTGCTGGCCTTGCGTGAGGACCTGCGCCGGCCCTGGCAGGACGAGCGCACGCCCGGCCGTTGGACGGCGACTTGGCTAGCGGCCTGGGAGGCCTTCTCGCAGGCCGCCAGCGCCCCGCCCGAGTCCGGTCCGGCGCATTGGCCGGTGGCGAGCCGGGCGCTGGCGCGCAGCCTGCTGGCACTGCGCAAGGCCGAGGTGCTGGCGCTGCTGCAGCAGGCGATGCACACGCTGGCGCCGGCCTCGCCGGCCTCGCCGGACGGTGCGGACGAGGCCAGCGACACGGGCCTGTCGTCACTGACCTGCCATGTGCAGGTCGACCTGGGCGATCCGGTTGGCGGCGGCCTGCTGGTCGACCTGCTGGCCTTGCTGCGGCTGAACCTGCCGCCTGGCACTGCGGTGCACCTGCATGCCAGCCTGCCGGACGGCGACGCGGCCGAAAGTTCGGCCGGCCATGACCTGGCGCAGGCGGCGGTGCTGATGCAGGAACTGGCCCTGCTGGCCGACGGACAGGGCTGGCCGGCCCGGCTGGCCGATGGCATGGCGAGCGACATGCTGGCGCAGACGCCCGCCTTCGAACGCTGCTGGCTGACCGGCGACAGCGACGAACACGGCCTGCCGCGCCGCGACGTCGCCGCGCGTGCCAGCGCCTGCGCCAACCTGCTGCACGACCTGATCGAGTGGCCGGCCGCCGGGACGCCGCTGCGGGCCGAAGCGGACGGCGGGGCCGCCACGCGCTTTGTCGCCTGGGGACAGGCGCAGGTGCGCTGTGACCTCGGCGCGATCGGCCGTCACCTCGCCCATGAGCTGTTGCTGCGCCTGCTCAAGCAGCTGCGCCACGACCACTGGCGGCCGGCGCTGGGCTATGTCGCCAGCGCCTCGACGGCCGAACGAGACCTGCGGCTGGACCCGGCCCAGCTCGACGACTGGGGCCTGGGACCGGCCCACCTGGGCGGTCAGGTCGGCATGGCCGAGATCGGCCTGGTCGACGAGCCGCCCGGCGCGATCGAGCAGGAGTGGCAGGCCCTCACCGAACACGCGCTCGGGCTGGTCGCGCTGGCCCCGGCCGAGAGCCGCGCCGCGCAACTGGCGCAGCTGATGACACAGGCCGAGCGGGAGCGCTTCCGCGGCGTCGGCGTGCAGGCGGCCTTCGAGCCCGGCAGCGAGGCCTTGCAGCGGCGTGCCGTGGCGGTGCGCCAGCGGGTCGAACGCACGCTGTGGCTGGACTGGCGCGACGAGCGCCGTTCGCTGCACGGCTGCGGCCAGTTGCTGGCGCTGGTGCTGGCGCATGTCGGCGAGGCGATGACCCGCTTCGACACCCTGCGTCAGGAGCGCGAAGGGCAGGCGCTCGGCGTGGGCCAGCAGGCCGAGGCGCTGATCCCCGCCAGCGGCGGCGGCCTGTGGCGGCGCTGGGGCGCGGCGGCCAACGCCAGCCTGGAACAGCTGCAGCCGCTGGCCTATCTGCTGCGCGACGCGGCACTGGCCCGCAGCCACGCGACGCGCCTGGCCACGTCGGTGCAGTTCTGCGCGGCCTTGCAGCAGCAGCTCACCGTGCTGCAGGGCCTGATCGACGACAGCGAGGCCGAGCTGGCCCGGCTGACCGAGCGGGTTGACCAGCTCGCCGCCGCCAGCCTGCCGAACAGCGGCGCGGCGGGGCTGCCGGGCCTGCCCACGTTGGCGATCCCGACATCCGGCGCTGACGACCTGCCGCCGCTGCGCGCCGGCCAGCGTCTGGACAGCCGCGAGCTGATCGCCCTGCACCGCCAGCGCCTGGTCAATGAGCCGGGCGTGCTGCGCGAGCACCTGGCGGTGGTCCGTCCGGCCACCTTCGCGCACTGGGCCGCCCGCTGGGGCGAGCGGGCTGGCTTCCGCATGCTGGCGCCCTGGTGGCGCGAGGTCGATCCGGTCGAGGTCCTGCGCCCGTTGTGTGACGCCCGCGTGCGGCCGGCCGACCTGGACGAGGTCGCCGCCGATGCCTGGGCCGCCGTCGGCCGGCGCTGGCGTCAGGACGCCGGCCGGCGTGAACGTGACCTGCGTGGCCTGCTGTCGCAGGCGCCGCTGGGCCTGACGCCGGCAGGTGATGTGGTGGCTGGTGCGACAACCCTGCAGGTTCAGACCCTCTGGAGCCTGCCGGAGGCGCTGATGTCGGCGCTGGTGTCCACGACCACGGGCACGTCGACGACGTCCGCCGCCGATGGCACGGCCGCTGCACCGGCCGCCGCATCGGTCGAGGCCGCCGGTACGGGCCTGACCGCGAGCGAGCGGCTGGCCCCGTTGCTGCCCGATGCCGGCACCGCCGTCCGGCTGGTGCCCGCCGCGCAGCCGGTGCTCACGCTGTGGCGGCTGGGCTCGCTGGCCGATCTGTCCGGCTGGCGCCAACTGGCGGGGCTGCAGCATGGCCTGGAAGGCTGGCACCAGCGCCACGGCCGTGCGGCGCGCTGGCTGGGGCTCGATCCGGTCGCGGGCCCGGTCGCGCCGGTCCTGCGCGATCCCGGCCAGCTGACGCTGCGCGCCCGTGTGGCGGTGCTGCTGGCCGAGGCGCTCGGGCTGATCGAGGTCGCGCCAACCCGCGTCACCCATGTCCGCCGCGATGCCGACGGTTTCGAGATCGACCGCAGCACGCTGGGCGCCAGCCTGCCTGAGGCGGTCGCCCTGCAGGCCGGCGTGCTGGCCGGTGCGCTGCACGACAGCGTGCTGGACCGCCTGCATGAGCAGCCGCCGTCCGCTGACGAGGTGCTGCGCTGCCGCGAGTCGATGCAGCGCCGCATCGAGGCGCTGCGGCGCGCGGCCGAGGTGGTGCAGGCGGTGGCACAGGAAGTCGCCGATGAGGTCGTCGCTGCCGACACCCGGCCGGCCGGACCGACCCGCACCGACCCGAGTACCACGACACCCGATGAACAGATGCGCCCCTGGCACGACGCTGCCCGCCAGGCGATGAAGATCCTTCGACAGGAACCCACCCAGCCATGAGCAAGAACAACGCCTCGTCCGCACGCGCCCTGGGCGTGTGCACCAACCTGCCCAGCGCCTGCAGCCACGCCGCCGCGCGCACGCCATTGCCGATGGACGACGCCGGCAGCCGCTGTCCGGGCTGCGGCGCCAGCCTGCTGCCGACCGCCTCGGGCAAGGCCTCCGGCGCCGCCGCCGTGCGCCAACCGGCCACCGTGCTGGCGATCGTCGGCCTGCTCCTGATGATGGTGCTGGCGGGCTGGTGGTTCATGCGCGCCGCCGATCCGGCACGGCCGGCCGGCGCGGTGCCGGTGGTCAGCGCGGTGGTCGGCCTGCCGACCTCGACCGCTGCGGCGCCGGGCGCTGGGCCGGCGTCGACCGTGGTGCCCGCCGCTGGCGAGCAGACCCTGCGCGTGCATGGCTCGAACACCGTCGGTGCCAAGCTGGCCCCTGCCCTGCTGGCCGCCTTCCTGAACCAGCAAGGCTATGCCGAGGTCACCGTGCAGGCCGGCGACAAGCCCGAGGAACGGGTGCTGCAGGCCCGCAGCGCGGACGGCAAGGCCCGCGTGCTCGTGCAGCTGCATGCGCATGGCACGGCCACGGCGTTCTCGGGTCTGGCTGGCGGACAAGCGGACGTGGGCATGGCCTCGCGCCCGATCAAGGCCGAGGAGCTGGTCGCCACGCAGTCGCTGGGCAAGCTGGCTTCAGCCGGCAGCGAACACGTCGTGGCGCTGGACGGCGTCGCGGTGATGGTCCATCCGGGCAACACCGTGCCGCGCCTGAGCCTGGCGCAGCTGCGCGGCATCTTTGCCGGCCAGATCACCGACTGGGCCGCCGTGGGCGGTCCGGCCGGGCCGATCAAGGTGCTGGCGCGCGACGAGAAGTCGGGCACCTGGGACACCTTCAAGTCGCTGGTGATGGGCAAGGACGCGCTGGTCGCCAGCGCCCGCCGCTTCGAGGACAGCGCCGAGCTGTCGGACACCGTCGCGCTGGACCCGCAGGCCATCGGCTTCGCCGGCCTGCCCTATGTGCGCAATGCCCGCGCGGTCGCCATCTCGGACGGCGACGCCGCCCCGCTGAGGCCGAGCCGCTTCACCGTGTCGACCGAGGACTACGCGCTGTCGCGCCGGCTGTTCCTCTACGTCAGCCCGCAGGCCAGCGAGCTGGCCCGGCGCTTCGTGAACTTCGCCGTCTCCGACGAGGCCCAGCGCATCGCCGACGCGCAAGGCTTCATCGGTCAGGTGCCCGACACCGCCGAGTCGGTCGCCGCTTCGCCGGCCGCCGATCTGCCCGCCAGCTACCGCGAACTGACCGGCCCGGCGCGGCGCCTGTCGGTCAACCTGCGCTTCCTGCCCGGCGCCGACCAGCTCGACAACAAGGCCCGCCGCGACCTGGACCGCATCGTCCGGCTGCTGGAAAGCCGCGCCCGCCAGAACGAGCGTGTGCTGCTGCTGGGCTTCTCCGACAAGACCGGCGCGGACTGCAGCAACCTGCGCCTGTCGCAGCAGCGCGCCGACGCCGTCGCGCGTGAACTGGCGACCTATGGCGTGCGCCCGGCGGTGGCCCACGGCTACGGCCCGATCGCCCCGGTGGCCGCCAACGACACCCCGGCCGGCCGCGATCGCAACCGCCGCGTCGAGGTCTGGCTGACCTCGGCGGACGTCAAGGCGCTGCCGGTGGAGGCGTGCCGCTGAGGTCAGTCTCCGAGGCTCGTCGATGAGGGGGGCGTGAGGGGGGCGTGAGGGGGTCGTCAGGCCCGCGCCGAAGACGTCGACCGCGCGTGGCTTCGGGCCCAGCGGGTCTGCGGCCCCCGACGCCTCAGCCGACCGACAGCGCCTTCCCGATCGGCGCCGGCAGGCCCAGCGTGGCGAGCGCCGCGCGGTCGAACCAGCGGCCGGGGCCAAGCGCGGCGGACGGGTCGAGCGGGGCTTGCACGCTCACGCGCAGCGGATGCAGCAACCAGTCCAGGTGGGTCAGCACGTGCTTGAAGGACGGCAGGGCCTCGGCGCTGGCGTCGACCTCGCCGAGCAGGGCGCTCAGGGCAGCCTCGCGCCCCGAAGCGTCGTCGAACAGGGGCCAGGTCCAGAGGCCCGCCCAGATGCCGCTGTGCGCACGCTGCTGCAGCCAGACCTGCGTGGCGTCGCCCGTGCCGGCTTGCAGCCACAGGCACCAGCTCTCGCGGCGGCCGCGCTTCAGGCGTTTTTCCTTGACCGGGAAATCGGCTTGCCGGCCGCTGGCGCGGGCCGCGCAATGGACCGTCAGCGGGCAGACCCCGCACTGCGGCTTGCGCGGCGTGCAGACGGTCGCGCCGAGGTCCATCACGCCCTGGGTCCAGGCCGGCATGTCGGCGCTGTCCTCGGGCAGCAGCTGATCGGCGATGCGCCAGAGCGTGCGGGTCGGGCCGGACTGGCCGATGTCGCCGTCAAAGGCCAGCACACGCGCCAGCACCCGCTTGACGTTGCCGTCGAGGATGGCCACACGCTCGTCAAAACAGAAGCTGGCGATCGCCGCAGCGGTCGATGGCCCGATGCCGGGCAAGGTCGCCAGCACGGCGGCGCGTTGCGGGAAGCGCCCGCCGTGATCGGCCACGACGGCCTGGGCGCAGCGGTGCAGGTGGCGGGCGCGGCTGTAGTAGCCCAGCCCGCTCCATTGGCCGAGCACATCGTCCAGCGGCGCCGCAGCCAGGGCGGCGACATCGGGCCAGCGGGCCAGGAAACGCTCGTAGTAGCCGAGCACGGTCGTGACCTGGGTCTGCTGGAGCATGACCTCGGACAGCCAGACCCGGTAGGGATCGCGGGTGTGTTGCCACGGCAGGCCGTGGCGCCCCTGGGCGCGTTGCCAGCGCACCAGATCGGCGGCGATGCGCGGCAGTGGCCGGCCCGCGTCGGCCCCAGCAGGACTCAAGCCGGACGGGCCTGGACGGCGGACGGGCTGGACGACACGTCGTGGCCCGCTTCAGCCCTGTGCGTGCCGGCGAGCACCGAGCCGGCGAAGGCCTGGTCGATGCCCAGCGTAGGCACGCTCTCGGGCGCCCGGCGCAGCGGCATCGGCGGGGCGTCGCCGCTGGCGATGTCGCGTCGCGTGGCCGCCGTGCGGGCGCCGTCGAACAGCCCGTTCAGGCGGGCCTCGATGCGCGCGAGGCGGTCGTCCTGCTGTTCCAGCTCAGACAGCCGGACCTCGAGTTCGGCGGAGGCCTGCTGGATGCGTTCGAGCGATTCGCGCCGCCGCTTGAAGGCACGCCGGCGCTCGCGCAACTGGCCGTCGACCTGGGCCGAGGCGGTGCGGTTCCACAGCTCGATCTCGCTGGCCGCGCTCTCGAAGACGACACGCAGGCGCGACATCAGCATGCGCCGGAACTGCTCCAGGAAACGCGGCTGAGCCAGCCGCATCGCCTGGGTCAGGCCGAGGTACTGGATGTAGTTGCGCTCGATCAGCGCGAGGTCGTCACGGAAGCGCGTCAGGTCGGTGGTCTGGCCCAGCACGAGGCTGAAGCCGAACTCGGTGTTGAGCCGCGTGAACGAGGCTGCGAGCATGTCGCGGATGTCGTGTTCGCGCTGGTGGGTCTCGTCGAGCACGCGGCGCAGCGCGGCAAACAGCTGCGTGAAGGAACGCTTGGCGCCGAGCTTGAGCAGCGAGTCGCGGATCGAGCGGATCATCCCGTCGACATGGCCGCGCAGCGGCTCACCGGACAGCGCCACCAGCAGGTCCTTGAGCATGCGGGTGTGGACCGCGCGCATGGCCTGCAGCTGGGTCGTGCAGCTCTCGAACTCGGCGGTCTCGGCGGCCACGCGCTGCAGCATCAGGTTGATCTTGCTGCTGTTCTTGCCACGCAGGCCGCGCAGCTCGGAGATTTGTTCGACCAGGTGGCGACGCAGGTCGGTGAGGTTGCGACCGGTGCTTTGCTGGACCACCGACAGGGCTTCGAGCGTGAGCTGCTCGAACACCGCCCGGCGCTGCGGCAGCAGCTGTTGGGCCAGCGCCTGTTCGAGCGCCAGCAGGCGGCTGTCGACCAGCAAGCGGGCATTGCCTTCGACGCGGGCTTCGAGCGCCTGGCGCGCCGACAGCGGGAAGACGCGCGCGCTGGGCATCTCCAGCGTGCGCGCCACCGAGGCGCACTGGGCGGCGATCTGGGCCTCGTTTTGCTCGACGCTGGACAGCGGGTCGTGCAGCGCGTCGATCTTGTTGAGCACGACGTAGCGGGTCAGCGCCTGCGAGGACAGGTGGTCGCGCCAGATCGCCAGATCGGACTTGGTCACGCCGGTGTCTGCGCCCAGCACGAACACGACCACGTGGGCGCTGGGCAGCAGGCCCACAGTCAGCTCGGGCTCGGCGCCGATGGCGTTCAGGCCGGGGGTGTCGATGACGACCAGACCGCGCTTGAGCAGCGGGTGGGGCACGTTGATCAGGGCATGCCGCCAGAGCGGGATCTCGACCTGACCGTCGTCGGTCATCGGTGGGTTGTCTTCGGGCAGATCGTCGTTCCAGAAGCCCAGCGCCCGGGCCTCCTCGATGCTGGCGCTGCGCGTGCCCATGACGGCCTTGAGCGCGTCGGCAAAGGACTCCGGGTCCTTCACGTCGATGATGCGTTGCTCCCAGGCGCGCGGCTGGCTGCGCAGCTCCGACAGCGAGGCGCCGTCCAGCCGGGTGTCGATCGGCAACAGCGACAGGCCGGGCGGATCTTCGGGTTCCCAGCGCAACTCCACTGGGCACATGGTGGTGCGGCCCGGGGTGGCCGGCATGATGCGGCGCCCGGCGTCGGCGAAGAAGATCGCGTTGATCAGCTCGGACTTGCCGCGCGAGAACTCGGCCACGAAGGCCACGACGAGCTTCTCGCCCGCCAGCCGCTGGCGCAGCGAATCGAGCAGGTCATGCGCGGACTCGTCGAGCAGGCCGTGCTCACGCAGGTAGCGCACCAGCTCGCGCACACGCTCTTCGAGGTCGGCGCGCCACTGCCCCATCGCGTCGAGGCTGCGGACAAAGGGCTCGTGGGGGGTGTCGATGGGGATGTCGATCATGGGCATGCCGGGCCGGGGAGGGAGGTCAGCCTCGATCCATCTTAATGCACGCCCCGTGCCGCCTGGGTTCATCAGAACGCGCAGGGCGTCACGAACGGCAACCGTCCGGGACGGGCCAGCCCGCTAGCGTTTCTGACAGCTGGCGCAGAAGTAGGTGGCGCGCTGGCCCTGCACGATGCGGCGGATCGGCGCGCCGCAGCTCAGGCAGGGCAGGCCGGCCCGGTCGTAGACGCGGGCGTGGTCCTGGAAGGCGCCGCCCATGCCGTGGGCATCGTGGAAGTCGCGCAGCGTCGAGCCGCCGGTGGCCACGGCCTGGCGCAGCACGCGCTGGATCGCGTCGACCAGGCGTTCGCAGCGCTTCGGACCGATGCGCGAGGCCGGCGTGCGCGGGTCGATGCCGGCGCCGAACAGGGCCTCGGAACAATAGATGTTGCCAACGCCCACGACCACGTCGCCCGCCAGCAGGGCCTGCTTGATGGCCACGCGGCGACCGCGCAGGCCCTCGTGCAGCACCGAGGCGCTGAAGCCGGCTTCGAGCGGCTCGACGCCGAGCTTGTCCAGCAAGGCACGCGCGGGCGGCAGGTCCGGCGCGGCAGACCAGACCACCGCGCCGAAGCGGCGCGGGTCGGTCAGGCGCAGCACGCCGCGGTCGGTCTGCAGCTCGACATGGTCATGCGGCCCGGGCGGCGGCAAGCAGGTCTCGAAGCGCAGCGCACCGGACATGCCCAGGTGCCACAGCAGGCCACCGGACACGGCCGCGTCGGGCGCATCGGCCGACAGCGGCATCCACAGGTATTTGCCACGCCGCACCAGCCGGCCGATGCGCAGACCGGCGAAGCTGGCCGGGTCGCGGCCCAAGGGCCAGCGCAGCGGTTTGCCCAGCCGCATCGACCGGATCGTGGCCTGATCGAGCCGATCGACCAGGCTCAGGCGCGTGACTTCAACTTCAGGCAGCTCAGGCATGACGGGATTATCGAATCGCGGCCTGGCCCGTCGGAGGCCCCCACCTAGAATGATTCGATGCCTGGAGCCCGACCGATGCGCGACCTGCCCCGCCCCGCCACCCACGCCCTGAACGGTGCCCGGTCACGCTCGAAGACGCCGATGTGGCGCGTGCGCTGGCACGCCGCGGCGATCGTGGCGCTGCTCGGCGCGAACGCGCCCGCACAAGCCTTGACGGCGCCCGAACCCGGCCCTGCGCTGGCCCAGGCCGCGAAGGCCGCGTCCACCGCCGGATCAACGCGCCGGCCGGGCAACTCGACCCTTGATGCACAAACCTTCTACCAGCTGCTGGTCGCCGAGCTGGAGCTGCGCAACGGCGAGCCGGCCATTGCCCATCAGGTCCTGCTGGACGCGGCCCGCCGCACCCGCGACGAGGCCTTGTTCAAGCGCAGCATCGACATCGCCATTGAGAACCGCGCCGCCGAGCAGGCACTGGCCGGCCTGAAGGCCTGGCGCCTGAGCCTGCCCAAGTCCCACAACGCCGCCGCGATGCAGGCCCAGGTGCTGATGGCGCTCGGGCAGGTGCAAGACGCGCTCGAACCGATGCGCGCGACCATCGAGCTGGCACCGGTGGCCGACCGGCCGGGCGTGATCGAGGCCCTGTCCGGCCTGGTGATGCGCGGCGAACAGGCCGCCGCCGCAGCGGCCGTGCTCGACAAGGCGGTCGAGCCCTGGAAGGAAGGCAGCCTGACACGCAACGCCGCGCTGCTGGCCGCCGCACGCGGCTGGCTGGCAGCGGGCGAGACACGCCGGCCGCTGGACCTCGCCCAGCAGGTCCAGCAGGTCGATCCGGGCAGCGACGGCGCCGCGCTGATCGGCCTGGAGCTGTTCGGCAAGGACCCCCGCGCCGAGGCACTGGCCGAGACCTACAACCGGGCGCCCAAGGCCAGCGCGCCGATCCGCCTGATCTACGCCCGCCGGCTGACCGCCGCGCAGCGTTACCGCGAGGCCCTTGCCGTCACGACCGACCTGGTCACCTACCAGCCCGACCACGCGCCGGCCTGGCTGATGCGTGGCGCCTTGCAGATCGAGCTGGCCGAGATGGAGGCGGCGCGGACATCGCTGACGCGCTACCTGGATCTGAAGGAGACCGGCAAGCCCGTCGCCAAGGCTGACGGCGATGGCGATGAACAGGCCAACGACAGCGACGAGGCGGCCGAGGCCCACGCCGCCGCCGATGACCAGGAGCGCAACCAGGCCATCCTGATGCTGTCGCAGGTCAGCGAGCAGCTCAAGGACTACGAAGGCGCCCAGCGCTGGCTGGAACGCCTGAGCGGCACGGGCGATGCGTCCGGCGTGATCCTGCGGCGCGCCTCGCTGCTGGCGCGCACCGGCAAGCTCGATGAAGGCCGCGCGCTGATCCGCACCCTGCCCGAGCGCAATGCCGAGGACCGCCGCGCCAAGGTCATGGGCGAGACCCAGCTGCTGCGTGATGCACGCCAGTGGCAGGCCGCCTACGAGCTGCTGACCCGCGCCAACCAGGCTCAGCCCGACGATCCCGACCTGCTCTACGAGCAAGCCCTGCTGGCCGAGAAGCTGCTGCGCCACGACGAGATGGAGCGGCTGCTGCGCCGGGTCATCGAGGTCAAGCCCGACCAGCAACACGCCTACAACGCGCTGGGCTACAGCCTTGCCGATCGTGGCCTGCGGCTGGAGGAGGCCCGCGCGCTGATCCAGAAGGCGCTCGAACTGGCCCCAGGCGACCCGTTCATCGGCGACAGCCTGGGCTGGGTCGAGTTCAGGCTCGGCCGACGCGAAGAGGCCCTGCGCATCCTGCAGGGCGTCTACCAGCAGCGTCCGGACGTCGAGATCGGCGCCCACCTCGGCGAGGTGCTGTGGTCGCTGGGCCGGCAGGACGAGGCGCTGCAGATCTGGCGCGCCGGTCAGCAGCGCGACGCCAGCAACGACGTGCTGGCCGAGACGCTGACGCGCCTCAAGGTCCGCCTGTGAGGCTGACGCGCCCGCGCAGGGCCGGTCCGGCCTTGCTGCTGGCCGTGTCAACGCTGCTCGCAGCCTGCCAGAACCTCGCGCCCGTCGTCCGGCCCGAAGGCGCCAGCCACAGCGGCCGCCTGGCCGTGCAGGTCGATGGTGATGCCGCGCGCTCGTTCAGTGCCAGCTTCGAGCTGCACGGTCGGCCGGAAGCTGGCTGGATGGCGCTGGCCAACCCGCTGGGCGCGCAGATCGGCGTGGCCGAATGGTCGCCCGCACAGGCGGTGCGGCTGCGCACGCCCGACGAGACCCGCCGCTATGCCAGCCTGGAGGACATGGCCGAGGAGCTGACCGGTCAGAGCCTGCCGATCGCCGCGCTGTTCGACTGGCTCGAAGGCCGTCCGTGGCCGGCCCGCACCCATCAGGCCGGCGGCGCCGACGGCTTCGAGCAACTCGGCTGGGACGTGCGCACCGACCGCATCGCCGATGGCCTGCTGGTGGCGGTGCGCGCACAACCCTTGCCGCGCGTGACCGTGCGCGCCAAGCTTGACGGTCGCTGAGAGCCCCGCACGCCCAAGGCCATGATCGACGCGCTGCACGACCTGCCGGCTCCGGCCAAGCTCAACCTCTTTCTGCACGTCACCGGCCGACGCGCCGACGGCTATCACCTGCTGCAGTCGGTCTTCTGCCTGATCGACTGGTGCGACACGCTGGACCTGCTGCGGCGCGACGACGGCGTCATCTCGCGGGTCGACCTCGGTCCCGCGCTGCCAGATGACGACCTGTGCACCCGGGCCGCCCGCGCGCTGCAAGCGGCCTCGGGCACGCGTCAGGGCGTCGAGATCCGCATCGACAAGCAGGTGCCCTGGGGCGCCGGCCTGGGCGGCGGCAGCTCGGACGCGGCCACCGTGCTGATCGGCCTGAACCGGCTGTGGGGCTTGGGCTGGTCGCGCGCCCGTCTGGCCGCGCTGGGCCTGACGCTGGGCGCAGACGTGCCCTTCTTCATCGGCGGCAGCAACGCCTGGGTCGAAGGCATCGGCGAGCAGCTCACCCCGATCGACCTGCCGGCGCACGGCTTCGGACTCGTCAAGCCGCCCGTGGCCATCCCCACGGCCGCGATTTTTGGCAGCCCCCTCTTGTCACGGTCCACACCGCCCGCTATAGTGGCGGACTTTCTTGCAGACACCCTGGCGTTTGGCAGAAACGACTTGCAGCCGTGTGCCGAGGTATACAGCGAACAGGTTGGACAAGCCGCCAGATTGCTGGAGCGCCATGTGGGCACAAGCCGCATGAGTGGATCAGGCAGCACGGTGTTTGCAGGACAACGAACAGAGTGCGCGGGGCTGGTCCCCGGCGCCATCGGCGAACCGACAGGTTGGCGGCGGGTTCTGGCGACCCTGCCCGATGACTGGATCGCCCGGTGGTGTCGCAGTCTGCCGGACCATCCGCTGCGCGGCTGGCTCGACGACTGAGGCGCCAGACAGTTCAAGGTCTGCTCGTCAGAGTGGTCCTGTGTAGGGGAGTCGCCAAGTTGGTCAAGGCATCGGATTTTGATTCCGACATGCGAGGGTTCGAGTCCTTCCTCCCCTGCCAAACCATGCATCAGGCGCCCGTCGGTCTCCGGCGAGGCGCCTGTTTCTTGATGTCGCCACATCACGCGGCTTCGCCCGCTCCGGGATCACGCGCATGCTCGCCGACACCGTCCTCTTCACCGGCAACGCCAACCCGACGCTCGCGCAGGAGATCGCCAACGATCTGCGCATCGAACTGGGCAAGGCGTCGGTCGGTCGCTTCTCCGATGGCGAAGTCACCATCGAGATCCAGCAGAACGTGCGCGCCCGCGACGTCTTCGTGGTCCAGCCCACCTGCGCGCCGACCAACGAGAACCTGATGGAGTTGCTGCTGATGGTCGACGCGCTCAAGCGTGCCTCGGCCCGGCGCATCACGGCGGTGATCCCCTACTTCGGCTACGCCCGCCAGGACCGCCGCCCACGTTCGACCCGCGTGCCGATCAGCGCCAAGGTCGTTGCCAACATGCTGGAAGCCGCCGGCGTCAACAGGGTCCTGACGATGGACCTGCACGCCGACCAGATCCAGGGCTTCTTCGACATCCCGGTCGACAACATCTACGCCTCGCCGGTGCTGCTGTCTGACCTCCAGGGCAAGCGCTACGAGGACCTCGTGGTCGTCTCGCCGGACGTCGGCGGCGTGGTGCGTGCCCGCGCGCTGGCCAAGCAGCTGGGCTGCGACCTGGCGATCATCGACAAGCGCCGCCCGAAGGCCAACGTCTCCGAAGTGATGCACGTCATCGGCGAGATCGACAAGCGCAACTGCGTGATCATGGACGACATGATCGACACCGCTGGCACGCTCGTGAAGGCGGCCGAGGTGCTCAAGGAGCGCGGCGCCAAGAGCGTGTTCGCCTACTGCACCCACCCGGTGTTCTCGGGCCCGGCGCTGGAGCGCATCGGCAAGTCGCACCTCGACGAGGTCGTGATCACCAACACCATCCCGCTGCACGGCGACGCCAAGGCCACGCCCAAGGTGCGCCAGCTGTCGGTGGCCTTCCTGTTCGCCGAGACCATCCGGCGCATCTCGGACGGCGAGTCGGTGACCTCGCTGTTCTCCGAGCAGAACAACAACTTCTGATCCCTTTTTCGAGGCCGCGTCCAGCCTGGACGCGACCTGTTCCGGCGGAGCTTCCGCCAACCTCGGACGCCTGGTCGCGGGCGCCCTTCCAAGTCTGGAGAAAACCATGAAATTCGTCGCTTACGCGCGTGAACTGCAGGGGACCGGAGCGAGCCGCCGCCTGCGCGTGTCGGGCAAGGTTCCGGGCATCGTCTACGGTGCTGGCCAACCCGCCTCGATCGAGCTGGACCACAACGCGCTGTTCCATGCGCTGAAGAAGGAAGCCTTCCATTCCTCCGTGCTGGAGATGGACCTGGCCGGCAAGTCCGAGAAGGTCGTGCTGCGCGACGTGCAGATGCACGCCTTCAAGCCGCTGGTCCTGCACGTGGACTTCCAGCGCGTGGACTCGACCACCCGCATCCACAAGAAGGTGCCGCTGCACTTCGTCAACGAAGCCGAGTCGCAGGCCGTCAAGTTCGACAAGTGCCTGATCACCCACGTGATCGCCAGCGTCGAGATCGAGTGCCTGGCCGAGAAGCTGCCCGAGTTCCTGACCGTCGACCTGGGCGGCCTGGCCAAGGGCCAGTCGCTGCACATCGACGACATCAAGCTCGATGAAGGCGTCAAGATCATCACCCACGGCAAGAAGAACCCGGTCGTCGCGACCGTGGTGCCGATCGTCGAGGAAGAGATCGTTGTCGCCGCCGCGCCCGCGCCCGCCAAGGGCAAGGCCGCCAAGGGCAAGAAGTAAGCTGCGGACTGGTCGCCCCGTGCGGCCTGCCCGAACAACCCCGCTGCGGCGGGGTTTCGTCTTTCTGGACTGGACCCTTCGCCATGATTCGACTCTTTGTCGGCCTGGGCAATCCCGGCCCTGAGTACGAGGCCACGCGCCACAACGCCGGTTTCTGGTGGATCGACGCGCTGGCGCGGCGCTGGAACTGCCACCTGCAACCGGACCGGGCCTACCACGGCCTGATCGCCCGCACGCTGGTCGGCGGTCAGGCGGTCTGGCTGCTGCAGCCGATGACCTACATGAACCTGTCGGGCAAGTCGGTCGCGGCACTGGCGCGCTTCTTCAAGGTCGAGCCAGCCGAGATCCTGGTCGTGCACGACGAGTTGGACCTGCTGCCCGGCCAGATGAAGCTCAAGCAGGGCGGCGGCGCGGCGGGCCACAACGGCCTGAAGGACATCCAGGCCCAGCTCGGCTCGCCCGACACCTGGCGGCTGCGGCTGGGCATCGGCCACCCGGGCGTTCGTTCGGAGGTCGCGGCCTTCGTGCTGCGCAAGCCGCTGGCGGCCGAACGAGAGGCCATCGAGGGCTGCATCGCCAAGTCCATGGACCACGTCGAGCTGATGCAGCGCGGCGAGCTGATCGCCGCCCAGCAGAAGCTGCACGCCCAGCCGCCGCGGCCCAAGCCGCCCAAACCGCCCAAGACACCGAATGCGCCCGCAGACGGCGATCAGGCCGTCAAGCCGGAGGCACCGTGAGCCGCGCCTCGGCCTGCAGCCGCTCGTACTTGCGTTGCAGCTGGGCCGGGGTCTCGACGTGTTCGGGATGGATCGGGATGCATTCGACCGGGCAGACCTGCACACACTGCGGCTCTCCGAAGTGGCCGACACATTCGGTGCAGCGGTCAGGGTCGATGACGTAGTAGTCGTCGCCCATCGAGATCGCCTGGTTGGGGCACTCGGGTTCGCAGACGTCGCAGTTGATGCACTCCGACGTGATCATCAGGGCCATGGTGGCTGTTCCTCAGCCGCCCGCCGCCCGGGCGGCGACGCGGCGCTTGAGCCGTTCGAGCACCGACGGTGCCACGAACTTGGAGACATCACCGCCCAGCACGGCAATCTCGCGCACGAAGGTGCCGCTGATGAACTGGTACTGGTCGCTGGGCGTGAGGAACAGGGTCTCGACCTCGGGCATGAGCTGGCGGTTCATGCCGGCCATCTGGAACTCGTATTCGAAGTCGCTGACCGCGCGCAGACCGCGCACCACGACCTTGCCGCCGTGCTGGACCACGAAGTCGCGCAGCAGGCCGCGGAAGGCCACGACCTCGACGTTCGGATGGCTGGCGGCCAGTTCCTGCGCGATCTCCAGACGCTCCTCGACGCTGAACATCGTGTTCTTGTGGTGCCCCGCCGCGACCGCGACGATCAGGCGGCTGAACAGCCGGCTGGCGCGCCGCATCAGGTCCTGGTGACCCAGCGTCATCGGGTCGAAGGTGCCTGGGTAGATGGCCGTGAGTTGGTGGGTCACCGGGGTCAAGTCAGGCTCCTCGCGCGCACGGCGCCGCTCGGGTTACAGGGGCGTGCAGTTTACCGGGGCACTTCCTGGGCAACGCCCGGCGCCAGCGGCGTCAGCAGGTGGAAGTGCACCAGGCCCGCGCGACCGTGGCGGTGCAGCCTCAGGCCGACGGCGGCGGCCTGTGTCTCGTCCAGCGGCTGGCCTGATTCGAGGTAGATCCAGCCGTCGTCGCGGATGACGCGGCGCGCGGCCTGCAGGGCCGGGCCGTCCAGGCCGAGGCCAAAGGGCGGATCGAGCAGCACCAGGTCCCAGGCCTGCGCCGGCTGGCCGCGCAGCCAGGCCTGTGCATCGGCACGCACGACCTGCACCCGATCGGTCGCTCCGAGGCGCTGCGAGGCAGCCAGCAGCGTGTGCACCAGCATGGCGTCGTGCTCGATCAGCACGACCCGCGCCGCGCCGCGCGAAGCGGCCTCGAAGCCCAGTGCGCCGCTGCCCGCATAGGCGTCGACCACCTGCCAGCCCGCCAGGTCCTGCCCGAGCCAGTTGAACAGGGTCTCGCGGACCCGGTCGGGCGTCGGGCGCAGGCCGGGGCGGTCGGGCACGGCGAGCTTGCTGCGCTTCCACTGGCCGCCGATCAGCCGGACCTCGCCAGCTGGACGTGCAGAGGGGGACAAACGCGGGGAACGGGGGGACGTGGTCATCGCGGGATTGTAGGAAGCGGCTCTGCAAGGGCCCGGGCGGGCAACGGCGCGGCGCCGGGGCTGCCTACAATTTCAGGCTTCCCATCCAACCACGTGACCGGACCGGCGGGCCTCCCCGCACCACGACGGATTCGTCGCGGTCCCGCGCCCGACCATGTTCAGCTTCCTGCGCCGCAAGGCGACCCCGGCGCCCGCCCCTGCGGTCACGCCCGCACCGTCCACACCCGCCACGCCGACCGCCCCCGGCGGCTGGCTGGACCGCCTCAAGGCCGGCCTGCGCCGCACCGGCTCGTCGATCGCCCAGGTCTTCACCGGCACGCAGATCGACGAGGCGCTCTACGAGGACCTCGAAGCCGCGTTGCTGATGGCCGATGCCGGCGTCGGCGCCACCCAGCACTTGCTGGGTGAACTGAAGCGCCGCGTCAAGGAAACCAAGGCCACCGACCCGCAGGCCGTCAAGGCGCTGCTGGTCGAGGTGCTGACCGAGCTGCTGCAGCCGCTGGAGGCCACGCTGAAGGTCGACGCCCACCAGCCCACCGTGATGATGGTGGCGGGCGTCAACGGCGCCGGCAAGACGACCACCATCGGCAAGCTGACCCGCCACCTGGCCGAGGCGCAGTGCAAGGTGCTGCTGGCGGCGGCCGACACCTTCCGCGCAGCCGCGCGCGAGCAGCTGTCGGTCTGGGCCGACCGCAACCAGGTGGAGATCGTCAGCCAGGAAGGTGGCGACCCGGCCGCCGTCTGCTTCGACGCGGTCAAGGCTGGCCAGGCACGCGGCTGCGACGTCGTGATCGCCGACACCGCCGGGCGGCTGGCCACGCAGACCCACCTGATGGAAGAGCTGCGCAAGATCCACCGCACGCTGGGCCGGGCGATGGACGGCGCGCCGCACGAGGTCGTGCTGGTGGTGGACGGCAACACCGGCCAGAACGCGCTGGCACAGGTCAAGGCCTTCGACGCGATGCTGGGTCTGACCGGCCTGGTCGTGACCAAGCTCGACGGCACCGCCAAGGGCGGCGTGCTGGCCGCGATTGCGCTGTGGGGCCGCGAACGAGCGGCCCAAGGCAAGGGCGGCGTGCCGGTCTACTTCATCGGCGTTGGCGAGGGTCTGGCCGACCTGCAGCCCTTCGACGCCCGCGAGTTCGCACAGGCGCTGCTGGACTGAGGTCGCCCTGGCGGGAGCTGAGCCGCTCCGCCGCTCAACCTTTCAACCTTTCAGGCGGTCGCCGCAGCCGCTGCGGCCGTCGCAGCGGCCACGGTCTCGCGCAGCGAGGCCGCCGCCTGGGCCTCGGTGGCCCGGCGCACCCGCCAGGCGCGCAAGCGCGTCAGCACGGCCTCGACCGCACCGCCCTGCCCTTCGGGCAGTTCGCGCTGCAGGTCCTGCCCGGTGGGCGCCGGCTGGGCGCTGAGCCAGACCGCCAGCGTCTCGCGCTGATCGGCCACATGGCGCACGCCCGGACTGCCGGACTCGCGCACCAGCGGCAGCTCGACGTAGGCGCCGTCCTGCCAGGCGAGCGCGGGCACGCCGAGCAGCTCGGCCGCGTCGGCCATCACCTGGCCGGCGTCAACCGCTGCCCAGCGGGCCCCTCGCAGCATGCTCATCTGGTCGGGCAAGGAGTCGACCTCGCGGCACAGCACGCGGGCCTGGGCGATGCGGTCGCGCTCGGCCTCGGCCCGCGGGCCATCGCCTTCGACCAGCACGACGCGGGTGGCGAGGTCGGCGTGTTCGGCCAGGCGCATGCGCAAGGCCTGGATGCCGGCGCGGTCCATCAGCCAGACGATCTTGTCGGTCTGCGGCAAGGCCAGCAGCCGGGTCACGGTGGCGACAACGGCATGGCTGTCGTTGACGTCGAAATGGTGGGTCGCCAGGCCATAGGGCATCTCGGCGCCGAACTGGCCGGACCAGCCCGGATCCAGGTCGTAGGGCAGGCCCAGGCGCATCAGCGCGCCACGCAGGCTGCTGACTTCGGACCAGACGGCAGCCAGGGCATCCACGCGCAGCTGGCCGGGAATGCTGACCACCCGCTCGGCATCGATGCCCAGCCGGCGCAGCGCCCGCAGCGGCGCCGGGCGGGCCGGCGCGAGCAGCAGTTCCGACAGCGGATCGAGCAAGGCCGGTCGCGCCGACAGGCCCAGTCCGGCTTCGAGCCGCACCAGCGGCAAGCCGCGCCGGTGCGCGCACAGCGCCAGCGTCTGCAGCGCTTCGCTCTCGCCCAGCAGCAGCACGGCGGCGGGCTGGAGTTCGTCGATCACCCGGCCCATGCGTTCGAAGGCCAGCGGCAGCACACGCTCGAAGGCCGCATCGGCCGGCAGACCCAGGTGCAGCGCCTCGTCGGGCGAGGGCAGCAGCCGCTCCATCTGTTCCCAGGGCCAGATCCGGGCGCGGGCGCCGGGGTTGACCAGCACGACACGCGGCGCGTCGGCCTGCGTCGCCAGACCCTTGACCAGCGCGGCCAGCTTGAGGGCACCGCTTTCGGTGTCGACCAGACACAGCAGCACCTCGCCGCGACGGCGGGCGCCCATCTTCTCGGTGCGTTCGACCGCCGCAGCGGCCAGCGGCAGATCGGCGGGCGTGGCCGACAGCACCCGGCCGGCGATCGCGTCGAGGTCCAGCGCCGCGTCGTCCCGAACCTGGGCCTCGATCGCCTCCAGGTGGCGGGCCGAGGCCGCCAGCAAGGCATCGACGTCGTCGAGCAGTTCCTCGCTCGGCGGCTCGGGCAAGCTCGCGTCGAGCGTGTCCAGGTCGACCAGCGGATCGGCTTCGGTAGCCGATTCAGCAAGCGGTTCGGCACCCGGTTCGGCGATCGGTTCGGCAACCGGCTTGTCGATCGGTTCGGCCGACACGGCAGGCGCCTCGACCGCGACGGGGGCCGGCACCGGGGCCGGTGCAGCCGCTGCGGCCGCTTCGGCCGCTTCGGCCTCCTCGCGGGCGGCCAACGCGCCCAGGCTGCGCGCCGGCACGGCAACGGGGGTGAAGTCGTTCTCGCCGATCTCCTGGCGCAGTTCCTCGGCGGTGCGCTCGACCAGCGCGCCGTCGATGTGGTCGCGGCCGTCCAGGAAGGCCGCCAGCAGCACGCGGTTGCACAGGCGGTTCAGGCGCCGCGGCACGCCGCCGGTCCAGCGGTAGAGGCTGTCGAAGGCCTCGGGCGAGAAGGTTGGCCGGTCGGTCCAGCCAACATGCTTCAGGCGGTGTTCGACATAGCCCTGGGTCTCCTCGAAGCCCAACGGGCCGAGGTGGTAGGAGGCGGTGACGCGCTGGCGCAGCTGCTCCATCGAGGGCGATTCGAGGATGCGGCGCAGCTCCGGCTGGCCGACCAGGAAGCTCTGCAGCAGCGCCTTGTTGCCGAGCTGGAAGTTCGACAGCATGCGCAGTTCCTCGACCGCGCGCGGGTCCAGGTTCTGGGCCTCGTCGACGATCAGCAGCGCATGCCGGCCCTGCGCGGCCAGTGCCGTCAGGAAGGCTTCCAGCGTGGCGATCAGGTGAGGCTTGGAGGTCCCGCTGGCGGGGATGCCGAAGGCCGTGATGATGGCCTGCAGCAGTTCGCCCGATTCCAGCTGCGTGCTGACGATTTGGGCCGGCAGCACCTTCTGGCGGTCCAGGCCTTCGAGCAGCATGCGCAGCAGCGTCGTCTTGCCCGCGCCGATCTCGCCGGTGATGACGATGAAGCCCTCGGACTGCGTGACGCCGTACTGCAGGTAGGCCAGCGCCCGGCCGTGGCCGCGGCTGTTGAAGTAGAAGGCCGGGTCGGGATTGAGCTGGAAGGGCTGGCCGTGGAAGCCGAAATGGGACTCGTACATCGAGGCTCCGTCAGAAGCGGTGCAGCAGGCCGAAGGACAGCGAGGACTGGTTGGCGTCGGCCAGCACGGTCGAATCGATCCAGAGCCGGTTGAGCGACGCCGTGGCCGTGGTGCGCGGCGAGAAGGCCTGGCTCAGGCCGAGCCGGACGCTGTTGCTGCGCGTGCGGGTGGCGGCGTTGGGACCGAAGCCCACCACGCGGGTGCGGCCGAACGTGAGGTCGGCGGTGGTTTCCGGTCGCAGCCGGCGGTTCAGGCCCAGCGAGGTGCCGTACTGGCGCGCGTCGCTGGAGATCAGCGGCGGCAGGTCGTTGCCGATCAGGTCCTCGGTGCGGTTGTAGAAGCCGCGCAGCGTGACGGTGTGGCGCACGCCCAGCAGCGCCAGCGACAGGTTGGCGCTCTTTTGCAGCTGCGCGGTGGCCGAGAACAGGTTCAGCGCGCTGCCCAGCGTGGTCGGCAGGTTGCGCTGCGCGATCAGCTGCTGGACGGCGGCGGCGCGTTCGGCCGGGTTGGCGATGCGCGTGCTGAGCATGGCGTCGAACAGCGCCGTCAGGTCGGCACCGGCCGGCAAGGTGGCGACCTGGGCGGCATAGGTGGTGGCCTGCTGGCTGAGTCCGGCGCCGATGCCCAGGAAGGGCGAGCGGTGCGCGAAGTTGACATTCCAGCCGGTGCCGAAGAAGCGCTTCTCGGCCTGCAGGTCCAGCCGCGTGCGTTCGGTTGGCGTCCAAATCAGGCCGCCGCCGCGCAAGGTCTCGCGCACGTCGTTGCTGCCGTAGCGGCCGTGGTCGGTGCCGCCGGTGGCGATCAGCACCAGCTGAGCCGGCAAGACCGCGTAGAGCAGCGAGGCGCGTGCGTTGGTGAAGGTGACGTCCGAGCTGTTCGAGCCGGAGAAGGTCGACGCCTGGCGCTGGCCCTGCAGGCGCAGGCCGAAGGGTTGCGGCCGCAGCTCGTACAGGCCCGTCTGTTCGGACAGGCGGGCATCGCCCAGCGTCGAGATGCCGGCCTCGTTCTGGACCCAGCTGTGATCGGTGCGCAGCTGCAGGCGCGCATCGGGCCCGACCTCGCGGTCGATGTAGGGGCTGATGCGCTCGCGGGTGGTCGTGCTGCGGGTGAAGACCGTCTGCGCCGGTGCATCGAGCAGGCCGAAGGGATTGGGCGTGCTGGTGTCCGCGCTCAGGCTGCCGTCGACGAACAGCAGCCGCTCCAGCAGCTGCACGGTGGCGTCGGTGCGGGCATTCGGGAAGATCCGGTCGGCGCGGCTGCGGCCGACGTAGGCGACCAGGTCAGCGGCCAGCGCCGCATCCAGCCGCAGGCCGGGCGTGTTGATGCGGGCATCGAGCCGGGGCGTCGCCACGACGACGCTGTCGGCGCGGGCGGTGTCCGAGCCGGTCAGCGAGATGTTGTTGGTGGTCGTGCTGCGCACCTGCAGCGCCGGCCGCACGGCATAGGCCTGCGACACGCCGGGCGGCGGGGCCGCGTCGACGAGCTGCGAAGGATCGAGGGGCTGACCGTTCGGGCCGGTGCGGACCTCGGCAGGCCGGGCCATGCCCTGGGCGACGACCTGACCGGGGCCGGCCATGCACAGGGCGCCCAGCAGGAACGCCAGCCACGGCGTGCGGTGCATGCGCTCAGGAGGCGTAGTAGTAGCCATAGGCATTGCCGGTCCCTCTGCTGTGGCATTTGTTGAGCACCGACAGCACGACCGGGCATTCGGCCACGGCGGCATAGGCCTGCGTCACCTGCGCATGGGTGGTCTTCTCGGCCTCCACCACCATCACGACCTGGCCCATGTGGGTGGCCAGCACGCGCGATTCGGTGGTCGGGATCAGCGGCGGGGCATCGAAGACGATGATGCGGTCGGCGTACTTCGCGGCCAGCTCGTCGAGCAGCTCATCCATCCCCGTGCTGGCCAGCAGCTCGGTCGAGTTCTTGTTGGCGGTGCCGGCGGGCAGCAGGCTGAGCTTGTCGATGTTGGTGCGCAGCAGCACGTCGCCCAGCGACAGGTCCTTGTTCTTGAGCACGTCCAGCAGACCCGGCGCCGGCTCGACGCCCAGGCGTCCCAGCACGGACGGCCGCAGCACGTCGGCATCGACCAGCAGCACGTGGTGGTCGACCTCCATGGCGATGCTCATCGCCAGATTGATCGCAAAGAAGGTCTTGCCCTCGGCGGGCAGCGCGCTGGCCACCTGGATCAGGTTGGGCCGGGCGATCTGCTGGCCGCTGTCGCCGCGGGCATTGGCCAGCAGCGGGCGCTTGACGATGCGCATCTGCTCGGCGAGTTGCGAGCGGGCCTGCGAGGGCACCAGATAGCCCTCGCGTTCCAGCCGGGTGACGTCGATGCGGACCTCGCGCGAGCGCCGTGGCGCTTCAACCGGCGCAGGCGCCACCGGCATGGCCACGGCCGCCGCCACCGCCGCCCGCACGTCGGGACGGATCGGCGTGGCCGCCGCCGCGCCCTGCACGGGCGCTGGCGCGCTGGCCGGCGGCATCGGCATGTTCGGCACCTCGATGCCGGCGCGTCGGAGTTCTTCGAGCCGCTTGGCGGCCTGTTCGATGATGCTCATCGCATGCGTCCTTGGGCGTCGTGGTCAGGAGCCGGAATGCATCGCCACGAAGGCGATCCAGCCGATGTGGCCGAGCAGGAAAAGCCCTGCCGCGCCGGCGATGCGCAGCCGCTCCTGGCGCAGCAGGTCGAGCGCGGGGCCGTCGACGATGCGCGTCAGGCCACCCAGCACCGGGCGCTTGGTGAACTCGCGCAGCTCGCGCTCGCTGGAGAAGGTCGGCTTGAGCAAGGTCATCACCCAGGCCGTGCCGATGCCGGCCAGCAGCGCCAGCACCATCAGGGCCAGCGCCAGCTGGGTGCGGCTGGGGAAGACTGGCTGGGGCAGCACGCGCGGCGGCTCGATCAGGCGGAAGTCGGCGATCGACGCGGTCTGGTCGATCTTGACGCCCAGCGAGGCGGCCTCGCGGCGCGACACCAGCTGCTCGTAGTTCTTGCGGATGATGTCGTAGTCGCGGTTGAGCTGGGCCAGCTCGGCCTCGGCCTGCGGCATGCGGCCGGCCTGGGCGCGGATCTCTTCAAGCCGGACCTGCTGGGTGCCGACCTGGGCACGCAGCGAGGCGACGTTGGCCTCGGCCTCCGTCAGACTGATGCGCAGGCGCTGGTAGACCGGGTTGGTCGCTGCGCCGGTGACCTTGGGTCGGGCGCTTTCCACGCGCGCCTTGGCCTCCTGCTCGACCCGGCGCTGCTCTTCGAGCTGGGCGACGGTGCGGCGGGTGGTGATGACGTCCGGGTGCGCGTCGGTGTAGCGGCGCAGCAGGTCATCGAGCTGGCGGCGCTGGGCATCGAGCCGCGCGTCCAGCTCGGGCGTCAGCGAGGACGGCGCCGAAGCTGCCTCCACCGGCAGCGCCGGCAGCTCGGTGGCCAGCTCGCGCTTGATCGCGTCACGCGACTGCTCGGCCGCGCTGAGCGCGGTGCGCAGCTTGTTGATCTCGTCGGTCATCGCGCCCATGCGGGCGAAGTAGTCCTGGTTGGTGGTCGAGGCCACCGTCAGGTTGCGCAGCTTGAAGTCCTTGAGGCGGTTCTCCGACTCGATCAGCTTGGCCTCGTAGACCTTGATCTGCTCGTCGATGAAGCGGCTGGCGTCCTGCGAGTCCTTGCGCTTGCCTTCGGTGCCCGAGGCCATGAACAGGTTGACCAGCGCGTCGACCAGTCGCAAGGCGCGCTCGCTGTCGGGATCGCGGTAGCTCAGCACATACATGTTCGGGCCGCCGGTGTTCTCGACCTTGATGGACTTCATCAGGGTCTCGATCGTGCGGTCGTCCTCGGCCTGGTTGCCACTGCCCAGCCCGATCGCCGGATCCTTGACCAGCACCTCGATGTTGGGCCGCGAGATCAGCGTGCGGCCGAGCATGCGCACCTGCTGGTCGACGTCGGGCTGGAAGGCCAGCCCGGCCATCAGCGGCTTGAGCACGGTCTGCGTGTCGACGTAGACCCGCGCGGTGGCGGCGAAGCGTTCGGGCACCAGCCAGACCACGGCCGCACCGACCAGGGCGAACGCCCAGGTCACGCTGACGGCCAGCCAGCGGTAGCGCCAGACACCGCGCGCGGCCTGCGCGACCTGTCTGGAAATCTCGTTCATTCCTGGATTCATGCGTGCTCTTGGCCGTTGGGCAGGATGCTGCGATCCGGGGCCGCGCCCGTGTCGGACGACCCCTGCGGATGCCGGAGCGGGGTCACGCCGGCTGGCGCGTCCCCGGGTTCATCAGAACCAGCTCTGCGGCACGATGATGATGTCGCCCGGCTTGACGTCGACGTTGGCCGAGATGTCGCCGCGCTTGAGCAGGTCCTTCAGGCGGACGCTGTACTGCTTGCCGGACTCCGAGCCGCGCACCAGCACGGCGCCGTTGCCATCGGCGAAATCGGTCAGGCCGCCGGCCTGGATCATGACGTCGAGGATGGTCATGTTCTGGCGGAAGGCGACCGCCTGCGGGCGGGTGGCCTCGCCGACGATGCGGATCTGTTCGGCAAACGCGCCCTGGAAGCTGCTGACCACGACGGTCACGACCGGGTCGCGGATGACCTTGGAGAGGTACTGCTCGATCTCGCGCGCCAGGTCGGCAGGGTTCTTGCCGGCGGCCAGCACGTCATCGACCAGCGGCGTGGAGATGCGGCCGTCCGGGCGCACGGTCACGTTGGCCGACAGCTCGGGGTTGCGCCAGACCACGATGCTCAGCCCGTCCAGCGGGCCGATCTTGTAGCGGTGCCCGACCGTCTCGGCGGTGCGCGGCGCGGGCGGGAAGCCGCTGCTGATGCTGGCGCAGCCACCCAGGCTGGCCAGCGTGCCGGCGGTGGCCAGCGCCAGTGCGGCACCGCGGAAGGCGCGGCGGATCGTCGAAGTCGGTGTCATGTGCATACCTCTGTGGATGGGAAGGGCCTGACTGCAAGCACGCCGGGAATCCTAGCGTGACCAGCCGAAGAAACCCGAGCGAAGCCCCTCCCCGTCCGGCCGGACGTGCACTATGTACGGGGTGTAGGACGCACTTTCCGTACCGCCCTGGGGTCCGAACCTGAACTGAAAAAACAAAAGGCGCATCCGGAGGATGCGCCTGGGCGGGTGGAAAGTCAGCGGATTCGATCAACGGGCCGAGCGCCGGGCCGCCCCAAGCCGGCCCATCCCCTCGGGGGATCGCCCGACGTACCCATCGAGCGAGGGGCCAAGATCAGCGACGCGTGCCCCGGGCCGAGCGCCGGGCCGCCCCAAGCCGGCCCATCCCCCCGGGGGATCGCCCGACGTACCCGTCGGGCGAGGGGTCAATATCAATGCGCGCCTTCGCGGAAGAGCACCACCGACACCGTCTCGATCAGCACCTGCAGGTCCAACAGCAGGGAGTTGTTCTTGACGTAGTACAGGTCGAACTGGTGCTTGCGGCGCGCGTCCTCGATCGAGGCGCCGTAGGAGAAGCGCACCTGGGCCCAGCCGGTCAGGCCTGGCTTGACGGTGTGACGCAGGTCGTAGAAGGGGATCTGCTCGCGCAGCTGGGCGACGAAGGACGGGCGCTCCGGACGCGGGCCGACCATCGACATCTCGCCCCGCAGCACGCTGATGAGCTGGGGCAGCTCGTCGATGCGGGTCTTGCGGATGAAGGCGCCGATGCGGGTGATGCGGTTGTCGTTCTTGGTCGCCCAGCGCGCCACGCCATCCTTCTCCGCGTCGGTGCGCATGCTGCGGAACTTGATGCACTGGAAAGTCTCGCCGCCCAGGCCGACACGCTCCTGGCGGTACAGCGCCGGACCGCGGCTGTCGAGCTTGATCAGCACGGCGGTGACCAGCATCAGCGGCGAGGCCAGCGCCAGCAGCGTGGCCGAGCTGACGATGTCGAAGGTGCGCTTGGTGAACTCGCGCAGACGGCCCTGGACGAAGCCTTCGCCATAGACCAGCCAGCTCGACTTCAGGCTGTCGACCGGCACCTCGGCCTTGGTGCGCTCGTAGAAGCCGGCCAGGTCCAGGATGGGCACGCCGGCGATGCGGCAGTCCAGCAGCTGGTCCATCGGGACACCGCCGCCACGCTGCTCGCGCACCGCGACGATGATCTCGCTGATGCGGTGCTCGCGCACCAGATCGGTCATGCGGCGACGTGCATCGAAGACCGGCACGCCGGCTTCGGTCGTTGCCGCCGAAGGCGCAGAGGATGCATGGGCCGAGGGATAGACACCGACGACCTCATAGCCCTGCCACTGTTCGGCCGAGCGCAGATCGGCGCAGACCTGGCCGGCTTCCTCGCCGCTGCCGACGATCATCACGCGGCGCGTGCCGACCGCGCGGCGGACCATGAAGGCGGTGCCGCGGTACAGCGCCATGCCGCCCATCAGGTAGAGCAGCGAATAACCGGTCAGGCGGCTGGCATAGCCGTCATAGGCCATGAACTTGACGGCCAGATAGGTGATGTAGCCACCGACCAGGAAGACGAAGGCGACCCGCAGCACGACCGGGAACAGGCCCAGATTGCGGTGGCGGTACAGACCAACGAAGGAATACATCAGCGCCATGACCAGCGCGAAGGCCAGCGCCGACAGGATCACATCGGGCGTGCCAACCGAGGCAAAGGCGCTCGGGCTGGAGGCCGCGCTGGACAAGGTCATCGCGGCCATCAGGGTGGCGACGAAGCACAGCAGACCGTCGGCCAGCAGCTCGACGAAGTGCGTGCCGGACGTGCGATGCTGAAAGACTCGGAACATTCAGGAACCCCCTCGTGTGTCACTGCCGGCCGGAGATCCGGTGGCTTCCTTGACACGATGAAAGGGATTTTCGGCACGCTTGGGCCCGGGACAACCCTTCATCCGCGTGTTGAAGGCCCATGTTGCAAGCAACAGGTCCGAAGCGTGAAGGAGTGGCGCGCCGATGCGACGTGCGGACAACGCGTTTGTTCAGTTCCAGCAGCCCGGACGACGGAACTGAACAAGTCGAACGGCTGTTCAGCCCCTCAGGACGTCAGCCCTTCAGTCCGTCCGTCCTTCATTCCTTCAGCACTTGAGTCCGACGTGCAGCGCCACCACGCCGGCCGACAGGTTGTGCACGTCGACATGGCCGAAGCCGGCGGCCTTCATCATCCGCTTGAGCTCAGCCTGCGGCGGGTGCATGCGGATCGACTCGGCCAGGTACTGGTAGCTCTGCGCATCGCCGGCAATCAGCTGGCCCATGCGAGGCAACACCTTGAAGGAGTACCAGTCGTAGACCTTGCGCAGCGGCGCGGCGACCTGCGAGAACTCCAGCACCAGCAGCTTGCCGCCGGGCTTGAGCACACGCGCCATCTCGGCCAGCGCGATGTCCTTGTGGGTCATGTTGCGCAGACCGAAGGCGACGCTGACGATGTCGAAGCGGGCATCCGGAAAGGGCAGCTTCTCGGCATCGCAGCAGGCCGCCGGCAGGCCCATGCCGGCATCGAGCAGGCGATCCCGGCCGGTGCGCAGCATGGCTTCGTTGATGTCAGTGTGCACCACCAGGCCGCTCGGTCCGACCTTGCGGGCGAACTGCTGCGTCAGGTCGCCGGTGCCGGCGGCGATGTCGAGCACCTGCTGGCCCTTGCGCGCACCCGACACCGCGATGGTGTAAGCCTTCCAGACCCGGTGCAGGCCCATCGACATGACGTCGTTCATGACGTCGTAGCGCGAGGCCACCGAATCGAAGACGCCCCGCACCATGCGGGCCTTCTCGCGCTCGTCGACGGTCTTGAAGCCGAAGTGGGTGTCGCTCATCGCATGCCTCAGTGGCTGGAACAGGCGCTGCCGGCGGGCGGCGGCATGGCGGCGTCACGGTCGACGCCGGCGGCCTGCAGGCGGGCCTCGTAGTCGGCCCACAGTTCGGCCTGACGCGCACCCAACTGGTACAGGTAGTCCCAGGTGAAGATGCCGCTGTCATGGCCGTCGCTGAAATGCGGCTGGATGGCGTAGTGACCGACCGGCTCGACAGCATCCACGTTGACCAGCCGCTTGCCGGTCTGCAGGGTTTCCTGGCCCGGGCCGTGGCCCTGGACCTCGGCCGACGGCGAGTAAACGCGCATCAGCTCGAAGGGGATGGAGAAGCTCGCGCCGTCGGCGAACTCGATGGCCAGCGCACGGCTTTGCTGGTGCAGGGTCAGCGCAACGGGCTGGGCCTTGGGGGTGTGGCGCGATGTCATGGCGGCCTCAGGCCTTGCCCTGGCTGGCCACCGCGGCTGCGGCCTTGGCGACCGCCTCGGCATCGCCCAGGTAGTAGCTGCGGATCGGCTTGAGGTCGGCATCGAGCTCGTAGACCAGCGGCACGCCGTTGGGGATGTTGACGCCGACGATGTCGGCGTCGGCGATGTTGTCGAGGTACTTGACCAGCGCGCGGATCGAGTTGCCGTGCGCGGCGATCAGCACCCGCTTGCCCGAGCGGATGGCCGGTGCGATCGCGTCGTTCCAGAACGGCAGCACACGGGCCACGGTGTCCTTCAGGCACTCGGTCAGGGGGATGTCCTCAGGATTGAGCTTGGCGTAGCGCACGTCATCGCGCTGGCCGCGCGGATCGGCTGCTTCGAGCGACGGCGGCGGCGTGTCGTAGCTGCGGCGCCAGATCAGCACCTGCTCGTCGCCAAACTGCTTGGCCATGTCGGCCTTGTTGAGGCCCTGCAAGGCACCGTAGTGGCGCTCGTTGAGGCGCCAGCTGTGCGCCACCGGCAGCCAGGTGCGGTCCATCTGGTCGAGCGCATGCCAGAGCGTCCAGATCGCGCGCTTGAGCACGGACGTGTAAGCCAGATCGAACTCGTAGCCACCGGCCTTCAGCAGACGGCCGGCTTCCTTGGCCTGATCGACGCCGGTGGGCGTGAGTTCCACATCGGTCCAGCCGGTGAAGCGGTTCTCGAGGTTCCAGGTGGATTCGCCGTGGCGGATCAGGACGAGCTTGTACATGGTGGTCGGGCCGGTTCGTTGGGGCCGCGAATTCTATAATCCGCCCCCTTCTTCCAGAGACCGGCTAGACCCCGGCCGCCGCCCCGTGAGCTTCCTCATCGACAACTGGTATTGGCTCGCTGCAGCCGCGATCTCCGGCCTCGCGCTGTTCGTGCCCGGCCTCGGCGGAAGCCGCGCCGGCATCGCCGTGCAGGACGCGGTGCGGCTGATCAACCGCGAGAAGGCCGTCGTGATCGACGTCTGCTCGAAGGACGAATACGCCACCGGCCACGTCGCCGGCTCACGCAACATCCCGCTGGACCAGCTGGATACGGCCAAGAACCTGCCGACCAACAAGGACCAGCCCCTGGTCGTGGTCTGCGCCACCGGCACCCGTGCCGGCCGGGCAGCCGCCCAGCTCACCAAGCTGGGCCACCAGAATGTGCACGTGCTCAGCGGCGGCATGGGCGCCTGGCGCGAGGCCAACCTGCCGGTCGAGAAGACCGCCTGAGCGGACCGCTCGGGCCGCACGATTGCGCCTGTCGCCAACGGGGCCGCGCCAACGCGGGGCTGCACGTGCGTGACGGGCCGATGACAATCACGGCCTGACGCGCGGCGACGGCATCCGCCGCGCAACCTTCCCCTGGCCCGATGCTTGCGAAGCCGCCCGCCATGAACCACGTCAAGATGTACACCACGCAGGTCTGCCCGTACTGCCTGCGTGCCAAGGCCCTGCTCAAGCAGCGCGGGGTCGAGCAGATCGAGGAGATCCGCATCGACCTCGACCCGCAGCAGCGCGACGCCATGATGTCGCTGACCGGTCGCCGCACCGTGCCGCAGATCTTCATCGGCGAGACCCACGTCGGCGGCTGCGATGACCTGATCGCCCTGGATCAGCGCGGCGGGCTGCAGCCCTTGCTCCAAGCGGCCTGATGGCCCTGCCGCAGCGTCCGTTCGTGGCGCGGACGGCACGCAGGGGCGCTTGCATCGGCAAGGCCGACGCGCACAATCGCGCTCCCTGCCACACCGGTCGATCCTGGATCGCCCCTGCTTCGTGAGCACTGCCTCCTCCTCCCAAGCCAGTCCGCGCGCACTCGCCGGCCTGACCCTCGGCGCCCTGGGCGTGGTCTACGGCGACATCGGCACCAGCCCGCTGTACGCCCTCAAGGAAGTCTTCCACGCCGGTCACGTGCCGGCCACGCCCGACAACATCCTCGGCGTGCTCTCCCTGATCTTCTGGACCATGACGATCGTGGTCTCGTTGAAGTACGTGCTGCTGATCCTGCGGGCGGACAACAACGGCGAAGGCGGCCTGATCGCGATGCTGGCGCTGGCCACGCATGCCGTGCGCGAACGGCCCCAGCTGCGCGACACCCTGATGGTGGTGGGCCTGTTCGGCACGGCGGTGTTCTATGGCGACGGCGTGATCACGCCGGCCATCTCGGTGCTGTCGGCCGTCGAGGGCCTGGAGGTCGCCGCACCGCAGCTGCACAACGTGGTGCTGCCGATCACCCTCGTGGTGCTGACCGGCCTGTTCGCGGTGCAGCGCTTCGGCACCGGCGGCATCGGCAAGTTCTTCGGCCCGATCACGCTGGTCTGGTTCATCGTGCTGATCGCCCTGGGTCTGCCGCATGTGCTGTCCAACCCGGCGGTGCTCGTGGCCTTGAGCCCGACCTACGCCGTCGGCTTCTTCGTCGACAACCCGCTGGTGGCCTTCATCGCGCTGGGCGCGGTGGTGCTGTGCGTGACCGGCGGCGAGGCGCTCTATGCCGACATGGGCCACTTCGGCAAGCTGCCGATCCGGCTGGCCTGGTACGGCCTGGTGATGCCCGCGCTGGTGGTGAACTACTTCGGCCAAGGCGCGATGCTGCTGGCCGAACCGGCCCACGTCGAGAACCCCTTCTACCTGATGGCACCGCAGTGGGCCCGCCTGCCGCTGGTCTTCCTGTCGACGGCAGCGACGGTGATCGCCTCGCAGGCACTCATCTCCGCCGCCTTCTCGGTCACCAAGCAGGCGATCCAGCTGGGCATCCTGCCGCGCATGGCGATCAAGCACACCTCTGTGCGCGACACCGGCCAGATCTACGTGCCCTTCATCAACTGGGGCCTCTACGTCTTCATCGTGCTGGCGGTGGCGCTGTTCAAGAGCTCGTCGAACCTGGCCTCGGCCTACGGCATCGCGGTCACGCTGGACATGACCATCACCACCGTGATGACCTTCTACGTGATCCGCTACGGCTGGCGCTACCCGCTGTGGCTGTGCCTGGCGGCGACCGGTTTCTTCTTCGTCATCGACATCACCTTCTTCGCCTCCAACATGCTCAAGCTGTTCGGTGGCGGCTGGTTCCCGCTGGTCATCGGCATGGGCATGTTCACGCTGATGCTGACCTGGAAGCAGGGCCGCGCGCTGATGAGCGAGCGGCTCCGGCATGACGCCATCGACCTGAAGAGCTTCCTTGAAGCGGTCTTCATCAGCCCGCCGACCCGGGTCGAAGGCACGGCCGTCTTCCTGGCCGCAGAGGCCGGCATCACGCCGAACGCGCTGCTGCACAACCTCAAGCACAACAAGGTGCTGCATGAGCACAACCTGTTCGTGACGGTGCGCCACCACGACATCCCGTGGATCGGCTTCGAGCAGCGCATCCAGATGGAGCCGCTGGGTCACGACTGCTGGCAGGTGATGCTGAACTTCGGCTTCAAGAACGACCCGGACGTGCCCGAGGCGCTCAAGCTGCTCGAAGGCCGTGGCGTGCCGCTCGATGAGATGGACACCAGCTACTTCCTGTCGCGCGACATCGTCATCCCGACCTTCGGCGACGGCATGGCGATGTGGCGCGAGAAGCTGTTTGCCAACATGCACCGCAACTCGGCGGCTGCGGCGGACTTCCTCAACCTGCCGTCGAACCGGATCGTCGAACTCGGCGCCAAGGTCGAGATCTGAGCGCGGCCCTCACGGTCGCGCCGCTTGCGTCAGCCGGATGACCAGCAGCGCCAACAGCGCGCCCCAGAAGGCACCGGCCGCATGGGCCAGCGGGGCCACGACGATGTCCAGCCCAGCGACGCGGTTCAGCGGCGCTTCCCAGGCCCGCTCCAGCAGCAGCTTGAGCAGCAGCCCAGCGGCCAGCGCCTGACCGAGGTGGCGCTCGCCACGCCGCTCGCCGCGTGACCAGAGCCAGACGGCGCAGACGGCCACCCCGGCATGCAGCACGCCCGACAGGCCGCCGTAGCGCGTCAGGCCGGGTTGCAGCAACAGGCTCAGGTGGGTCAGCGGCCAGGCCAGCGCCCAGGCCCAGGCCATGCGCCGGTCCGGCTGCAGCAACCAGCCCAGCGCAGCGACCAGCACGGCGCCCGACAGATTGGCCAGCAGGTGGGCCGTGTTGAGGTGCATCCAGGCGGCGCTCCACCAGCGCCACGGTTCGTCCCAGGCCCGGTCGGGTCGCCAGGCCAGCACCTCGCGGGCCAGTGCGTCACCTGGTCCGGACAACACGGCCGGCACCACCAGCACGCTGAGCATGACCAGCCAGGCGACCTGACCGGCGCTCCAGCGGCGCGGGCGCAGCAGCAACTTCCAGCTCATCGTTCAGGGCGGCGTGGGCGGACGCCCTGAGGGCGTCAGCCGTTGAAGACGTGAGCCCACAGCGCCAGCACGGCCTCGCGGTGCGGCGCCAGCGGGCCCAGTTCGTCCAGCGACGGCCGGGCGTTGTCCTCGTCCAGACGGGCCCGGTGCTGGGCGCGGCGCATCTCGCGGTAGGCGTCGGCCGCTGCCTGGCCCATGCCCGGTGCGAGCAGGCCGGCGGCCTCGGCGCGCTGCAGCAGCGCGATGTTGCCGGCGTTGTCCTGCAGCGGCGGCACGGCCGCGCTGTGGCTGAGCACGAGGTGCTGCACGGCGAACTCCACGTCCATCATGCCGCCCGGGCTGTGCTTGAGGTCGAACTGCCCCGCAGGCACGGACTGGGCCGCGCGGACTTTCTCGCGCATCGAGCGGATCTCCTCGCGCAGCGCTGCCTCGTCACGCGGCGCACACAGCACGGCGCGTCGGGTCGCCTCGAAGGGCTCGGCCAGCTCGCGCGCACCGGCGCAGAAGCGGGCCCGCGTGATGGCCTGGTGTTCCCAGGTCCAGGCGGTGTTGCTGCCGCGACCTTGCTGATAACGCTCGAAGGAGGCCAGCGAGGTCACCAGCAGGCCCGAGTTGCCGTTGGGCCGCAGGGCGGTGTCGATGTCGAACAGCGCGCCGGCCGAGGTCCGCAGCGACAGCCACGGGATCAGCTTGCGGGCGAAGGCGGCGTAGACCTCGCTGGCGCGCTCGTCCTCGTCGTCGAACAGGAACACGATGTCGAGGTCGCTGCCGTAGCCCAGTTCCTTGCCGCCGAGCTTGCCGTAGGCGATGACGGCAAAGCGCGGGGTCTCGCGGTGCCGCTGGCGCAGGTGCTGCCAGGCCCAGCGCAGCGTGCAGTCCAGCGTCGCGTCGGCCAGCAGCGACAGGTCGTCGGCGACCTGCTCGACGCTGATCTCGCCCTCGACGTCGCGCACCAGCGTGCGGAAGGTCTCGGCATGGTGGGCGCGCCGCAAGGTGTCCAGCAGCGACTCCTCGTCGGCCTGACCGGAGCGCACCCAGGCCGAGTGGCGATCCTCCAGGTCCTGCTGGAAGCCGGCGGCGTCGAAGCGTTCATGGGCCAGCCGGGTATCGGCCAGCTCGTCGATCACGCCCGGGTGCTGCATCAGGTAGCGCATCGGCCAGCGCGCCAGCGCCAGCAGACGCAGCAGGCGGCCGAGCACCTGCGGGCGTTCGGCCAGCAGCGCCAGGTAGCTGTCGCGGCGCAGCAGGGGTTCGACCCAATCGATGAAGCGCAACAGGGCCTCGTCACGCTGTCTCGGCGTCAGGGCCTCGTGTTCATCGATGATCTTGCGCGATCGCACGAACAGATGGGTCAGGCGCTGGCGGGCCTCGTCGCGCAGCATGACCACGCGCGGATGCTCGATGAAGCGCTGCAGGCGCTCGGCCACGTCGGCACTCAGTCCGACCAGCAGCGCCGGGCTGTCGAGCTGCACCGGTTCGCCGCCGCAGCCCTTGCAGCCGCCGTTGTGGCGCACCGGCGGGCGACCGTCATGCAAGAGCGCGTCGAACTCGGTGGCCACGGTCTCGCGGTGGCTGCACAGCTGCTCGATCAGCTCGCAGGTCTCGGCCTTGCAGACCAGGCCCAGCGAGCGCGCGATCCAGGCCAGGTCGGCATCGGCCGTCGGCAGCTGGTGGGTCTGCTGGTCATCGAGGTACTGGATGCGGTGTTCGACCCGGCGCAGGAAGGTGTAGGCCTGGGCCAGCTTGTCGGCGATCTCCGGCTTGATCAGGCCGACCGCCGCCAGCCTCGGCAAGGCCTTGAGCGTCTGGCGGGTGCGGATCTCGGGGAACTGCCCGCCACGCACGACCTGCAGCAGCTGGACGATGAACTCAATCTCGCGGATGCCCCCGCGCGAGAGCTTGACGTCGTTGGCGCGTTCGGGCCGGCCGGCGGCGCGGCGGTTGGCCTCGTCGCGGATCTTGCGGTGCAGCTGGCGCAGGCCCTCGAACACGCCGTAATCGAGGTAGCGGCGGTAGACGAAGGGCGCGACGACCTCGCCCAGCGGCTTGGCGCGGCCGGTGTCGACGGCCGAACGCGGCGCGACGACGCGGCTCTTGAGCCAGGCGAAGCGTTCCCACTCGCGGCCTTGCACGAGGAAGTACTCCTCCAGCATCGCCAGACTGACGACCGGCGGGCCGGCGTTGCCGTTCGGGCGCAGCGCCAGGTCCATGCGGAAGACAAAGCCGTCCTCGGTCGCCTCGCCGATCAGGCTCTGCAGCGAGCGCGCCAGCCGCGCGAAGTACTCATGCGCGGTGATCACGCCACGGCCGTCGGGGCGGCCGGTGGTCTGGCCTTCTTCCTCGTAGACGTAGACCAGGTCGATGTCGGAGGACACGTTGAGCTCGCGTGCGCCGAGCTTGCCCATGCCGATGATCCAGAAGTCGATGTCGTCACCGGCCTCATTGCGCGGCGCGCCATGCAGCGCGTCCAGCTCGGCCCGCGCATGGGTCAGCGCGGCATCCAGCGTGACCTCGGCCAGCTCGGTCATCGCCAGCGTCACCACCGGCATCGGCGCTTGCTGCTCGATGTCGAGCACGACCAGGCGCTCCATCACCATCTGGCGGACCAAGCGCAGCGCCGAAGGCAGCGGCCGATGGTTCAGGCTGGCCAGCGCGGCCTCGATGCTGGCGCGGCAGGGCGGGCCCGAGGGCAGACGCTCCAGTTGCGCACCCAGCACGCGGCGCACCCGCTGCACATAGCGGCTGTGGGCCGCATCGGCCTGGGGCGGCGCCTCGGCGCCCGTTTCGGTCATCTCGTGTTCGGTCAAGTCCTCGCCCTCGCATGCCCGCACCGATCGACTCGGCCCGGCTCTGTCGGGGTGGTGTCCCCTCGGGGCACCGCAGCAGAAACGGCGCGAGTATCGTCGTCGCCTCGTGGCTGACGGGGCAATGGGGATTCTCCCCCGCCACCCCGGCACCGCCTGACGCAGGTCCGGACAGCCGGGCCGCCGTGTGACTTTCGAGCAGGACATCCGCCATGACACCCGCCATGACATCTCCCATGAACAGCGACAGGACGGCGAGCGTCGACTGCGCCGCCATCCAGATGGTCTCCAGCCCCGACGTGGCCGACAACCTCGCGCGCGCCGGACAGCAGATCGCCCTGGCCGCAGCGGCCGGCGCCGAGTTGGTCGTGCTGCCCGAGTACTTCTGCCTGATGGGCCACAAGGACCGCGACAAGCTCGTGCTGGCCGAGCAAGCCGGCGATGGCCCGATCCAGGCCGCGCTGGCCGCTTGGGCTGTGCAGCACGGCATCTGGCTGGTCGGCGGCACCTTGCCGCTGCGCATCGCGGGTGACCCAGACCACGTCAGCAACACCTGCCTGACCTATGCGCCTGACGGCTCGCTGGCCGCGCGTTACGACAAGATCCACCTGTTCCGCTACGACGACGGCGAGCGCCGCTACGACGAGGCCGCGACGCTCTGCGCCGGCACGCAGCCGGTGGCCTTCGAGCTTCGCTCACGGGCCGGCGACACCTTCCGCGTCGGTCTGTCGACCTGCTATGACCTGCGCTTTCCGGAGCTCTACCGCGCGCTGATGTCGCCGCTGCCCTGCGACCTGTTCGTGGTGGGCGCGGCCTTCACCTACCCGACGGGGCAGGCCCACTGGGAGGTGCTGCTGCGCGCCCGCGCGATCGAGAACCAGTGCCATGTGCTGGCCAGCGCGCAAGGCGGCCGCCACGCCAACGGCCGGCGCACGTGGGGACACAGCCTGGCGATTGACCCGTGGGGCGTCGTGCAGGCGGTCCGGCCCGAAGGCGAAGGCGTGGTGATGGGGCGGGTGGACCTCGCCCGCCAAGGCGACGTGCGCCGGCAGTTGCCGGCGCTGACGCATCGGGTGATGTAGGCCGGTGGCCGCTCAGCGCGAGCCGAACATCATCCGCCGCGCGACCTGCGACTTCAGCGGCCCCAGCCGATCCAGCAGCGCCAGCCCGACGCCCCGCACGGTGCTCAGGCCGGGGGCGTTCCAGGTGAAGCTGCGGGCGAGGAAATCGGTCGTCGCGATCAGCGTCCAGCGGTCCGGCGCGCGGCGCCACGCGGCACGGGCCAGCGCACGGTCCATGTCTGCCGCCGGATCGGTCACACCCGCCAAGGCACCGAGCAGCTCATGGGCGTCACGCAGCCCGAGGTTGAGGCCTTGGCCGGCCACCGGGTGCAAGGTCTGCGCCGCATTGCCGATGCGCACGGTGCGGCCCTGCACGAGGCTGCGTTCGGCGTTCAGGCCGAGCGGGAAACACTTCAGCGGGCCGATGCCGGTGAGCCGCCCGACCCGGCGCGGCAACTGGTCGGCCAGCACCAGCAGGCGCTGGCGATCGTCGAGGTCCTTGACCGGATCGTCATCGGTCGGCACGCACCAGACCAGCGCGGCGCGCTGGCGGCCGTCACGCGGCGGCAGGGGCAACAGGGCCAGCGGGCCCTGCGGGGTGAAGCGTTCATAGGCGGTGCCGGCCTCGGCGCCTTCAAGGTCGACCGTGCCGACCCAGGCCGACTGGCGGTAGTCGTGGTGCACGCCCTTGCGGGCCTGGTCGGCGAACACGCCACCTTCGGCGATGACCGCGACGTCATGGGCCTCGGTCACGCCCGCGTCGATCTCGACCTCATGGCCCCGCGTCACCACGCCGGCAACCTTGGTGCCCCAGCGGGCCGACAGGCGCTGCGGCTCCTCGGCACAGGCGGCCAGCCAGGCAGCTCGCATCGGCGCGACCAGGTGCCCGTAGGCGATCACCGCGCCGAGCTGCGACAGGCCTTCATGCTCGGCCCGGATCAGGACCTCGGGCTCCCCGAAACGGCCGCGTCCGGGCAGCGGCAGCAGGTCCAGCAAGGCCGGCTGCTGCTGCGACACATGCACTGCGCGGATGGGCTCGGCCTGGGCAGCGATCACGCCGTCCCACAGGCCCAGCCGACGCAGGTCCAGCACGGAGCCCTGTGCCAGCGCCAGCGTGCGGGCATCGCGCGAGACGTCGTGTTCGGGCGGCAGCGCGTCGTGCACCGTGATGCGCGCCTGTGGCAGTGCGCGCCGGGCCTGCAGCGCCAGCGCCAGGCCGACCGGTCCGGCGCCGATGACGGCCAGCCGCAAGGGCGCGGCAGGAGGGGCGGCAGGGCTCTCGGGGGATGCGGTCGACGAGACGTCAGGGTTCATGGCGTTCACCAGGCATTGGGTCCGATCGGATCGGGCGATTCTGCGGTCAGCCCGGTGGCAACCACGTCGTTGCGGTCAAGGCCGGTCGCCGCGGCACACGTTCAGATCGCCAAAGGATCGACATCGACGGCCCAGCGCAACACGCGCGTGCCGGGCTGCCTGGCCTCGTCCTGAAAGGACGGGAGCCAGGCCGCCAGGAAGCGTTGCAGCGCCGGCCGCGACGGCGACTCGACCAGCATCTGGGCCCGCTCCACATTGGCCACGCGCTGGACCGATGGCGGCACCGGCGGGTAGACCAGGATTGCGGCCCATGCGGGCTGCTGCGTCTGCAACTCGGCGGCGCGCCGGGCCAGCTCGGCGAGGAAGGCCACGGCGGCCTCCTGCGTGCGGGCTTCGCAGCGCAGCAAGGCCAGGTGGGCAAAGGGGGGCAGTCCCGCCTGCTGGCGTTCAAGCAGCTGGCCGGCCGCGAACGTCGGGTAGTCGTGCGCCGTCAAGGCCGCGTAGAGCGGGTGCTGCGGGTGCCAGGTCTGGATCCACAGCTCGCTGCGCGCGGCCTGGGCGGCGTCGCGCCCAGCCCGCCCGCCGGCCTGCATCAGCAGCGCGAACAGGCGTTCCGGCGCACGGAAGTCGCTGCTGAACAGGGCGGCATCGGCCTGCAGCGAGGCCACCAGCGTGATGCGGCGGAAGTCGTGCCCCTTGGCCACCATCTGCGTGCCGACCAGCACATCGATGTCGCCGTCGTGGACCTGCGCCAGCTGCGCTTCCAGGCTGCCCTTGGCTCTGGTGGTGTCGGCGTCGATGCGGCCGATGCGGGCGCCGGGCAAGGCGGCGGCGAGCTGTTCTTCGAGGCGTTCGGTGCCGCGTCCGACCGGCTGGATGTCCGGGTCGCCGCAGCTCGGACAGGCCCGCGGCACCCGCTCGGCATGGCCGCAGTGGTGGCATCGCAGCGTGCGGTCGAGCTTGTGGAAGACCCGCCAGGCGCTGCAATGCGGGCAGTCGCTCTTCCAGCCGCAGGCGGTGCAATGCAACACCGGCGCATAGCCGCGCCGGTTCAGCAGCACGAGGCTCTGCTCGCCGCGGTCGAGGCGTTCGCGCAAGGCGGCCAGCAGCGGCGGCGCGAAGGGCTGGTCACGCAGCTGTTTGGCGCCGAACTGCTCCTTCAGCCGCGTCAGGTCGATCAGGCGAACCTGTGGCAAGACACCCGCGCCGATCCGCGTGGGCATGGCCAGACGGCGGTAGCGGCCATTGCCTTCGGGCACGGGCAAGGCGTTGTGCCAGGTCTCCAGCGACGGCGTGGCCGAGCCCAGGATCACCGCGACGCCCTGGTGGCGGGCCCGCCAGACGGCCAGGTCGCGGGCCGAGTAGCGCGCGCCTTCCTGCTGCTTGTAGGACGGGTCGTGTTCCTCGTCGACCACGATCAGCCCCAGCCGGGGCATCGAGGCGAACACCGCCATGCGCGTGCCCAGCACGATGTCGGCCCAGCCCAGGTGCGCGGCCAGCCAGTTCTGCAGACGCTCGGCCGGCCCCAGGCCACTGTGCATGGCCACCGTCACCCGGCCGGGGAAGCGGGCGCGGATGCGGGCTTCGAGCTGCGGCGTCAGGTTGATTTCGGGCACCAGCAGCAGCGCCTGGCGGCCGGCCTCCAGCGCGGCGGCGACGCGGCGCAGGTAGACCTCGGTCTTGCCGCTGCCGGTCACGCCGTGCAGCAGCACCGGCTCGGCACCACAGGCCGCGAGGGCGTCCAGCACGGCCTGCTGCTCGTCGCTCAGGTCGGGCAAGGCGGGTGGCTCGATGTCCGGTGGCGGCACTGGATCAGGCGTCACCTCGTCCTCGGGCACGGCCTTGCCCCGGCGCTTCTTCGGTGCGGACGGCGGTGTGCGCCCCAGCCGCTTGTCGAGGCGGCGCAGGCGGCGCTGCAGGGCCGGGCCGTCCAGCTCACGCAGGTCGGCCGGCAACACCGACAGGGCCAGTTCGCCCGTTGACCGCTGGTAATAGGCCGCTGCGAAGGTGACCAGGTCGCGCCAGGCCGCATCCAGCGGCGGGAGCGCGTCGAGCGCCTCGGCGACGTCGCGCAGCACCGGCGCGGCCATGTCGCTGGCCGTGGGCGCTGCGCCCAGACCTTGCTGCGGCGCGCCGCCGCTGGCGTCGTCACCCCAGGCGATGCCACAAACCACCCGACGACCCAGCGGCACACGCAGAAGCTGTCCGGCCGCCAGGGGCTGGGTCGTGCGGTAGCTCAGCACGCCGTTCAGACCCGCATGTTTGGGTAGCTCCACCAGCACCGCCACGCCATGCCCGATTTGGGGGGGTGTTGGATCGTCAAAAGCCATTCAGTTAGCCGGAGGAGTTCGTGCGGCTTCGAGATGGAAGACGCAAGTGCCTGATCAAAAAGGCTTTTCCCTATCTGTCCACGGGTCCTGTGGATAACTTTGTGGGTAAGCTGCGAAAACGCCCCGCAAGCCCTTGCAGATCAAGCCTTGTCCTTGGTTTGCGGCATTTGGAGGCAGGCTCAAAGCTTTTCCAGATCAAGGACTTAGCACCGGCCTTGTGCGTTGGCATGTGCCATTGCAACAAGCTTGACATCTCCCCGGTTCCTCATCCGACCTGGGGACAAGTGGGGTGGAAGCGCCACAGATTCATGAAGCGAAACCCCATAAAAAGGGGATTTCGCTGCGCTGTGACCGATGTCACGCCGCCGGTGACTGGCGCATGCGGCGGGAGTGGCTGTGCACCGCGTCGACCAGGGCGCTGACCGCCTCGGGCGGGGTGAACTGGCTGATGCCGTGGCCGAGATTGAAGACATGGCCGGGGTGGTTGCCGTAGCTGTCCAGCACCTTGCAGGCTTCCTCGGCGATCTGTTCCGGGCCGGCAAACAGCACGTTCGGATCCAGGTTGCCTTGCAGCGCGACCTTGTGCCCGACCCGTTCACGGGCACGCCCAAGGTTGACCGTCCAGTCCAGGCCGATGGCATCGGTGTCGAGATCGGCAATCTCGTCGATCCACAAGCCGCCGCCCTTGGTGAAGACGATGCGCGGGATCTGCTGGCCGTCGTGCTCGCGCTTGAGCTGGTCCAGCACCCGGCGGGTGTAGGCCAGACTGAAGGCTTGGAAGGCACCGTCGGCGAGCACGCCGCCCCAGCTGTCAAACACCATCACGGCCTGGGCGCCGGCCTCGATCTGGGCGTTTAGGTAGGCCGCGACCGCATCGGCATTGACCGCCAGGATGCGGTGCATCAGGTCCGGTCGGCGGTACATCAGGGACTTGACCAGGCGGTAGTCGTCGCTGCCGCCGCCTTCGACCATGTAGCAGGCCAGCGTCCACGGGCTGCCCGAGAAGCCGATCAGCGGGACACGGCCATTCAAGGCCTTGCGGATCGACGTCACCGCATCGAAGACGTAGCGCAGCTTGTCCATGTCGGGCACGGCCAGTTCGGCCACGGCAGCCTCGTCGCGCACGACCTTGGCGAACTTCGGGCCCTCACCCTGGGCGAAGCTCAGGCCCAGGCCCATCGCGTCGGGCACGGTCAGGATGTCCGAGAACAGGATCGCCGCGTCCAGCGCATAGCGGTCCAGCGGCTGCAGCGTGACCTCGGTGGCATACGCCACATTCGTCGCCAGACCCATGAAGCTGCCAGCCTTGGCGCGTGTGGCGCAGTACTCCGGCAGGTAGCGTCCAGCCTGGCGCATCAGCCAGACAGGGGTGTGGTCGGTCGGCTGGCGACGCAGGGCGCGCAGGAAGGTGTCGTTGAGCAGTGGGGCGTTCATCGTGCGATTGTAGGAAGCGTCCCGCTGTCGAGGCGGCCGCAGAAACGACAACGCCCGCTGGGCAGCGGGCGTTGCAGGGGGTTGACGCGCGGTCAGACCGGCATCGTGCCGATCACTTCTTGCGGAAGCGGCGCACGGCGGCGATCTGGGCGGCCATGGCCGCGAACTCGCTCTGTGCGCGGGCCAGATCGAGATCGCTCTTGGCGTTCTTGATGGCCTCTTCGGCAACCCGCTTGGCCTCTTCGGCCTTGGCCTCGTCCAGGTCGTGACCGCGGATGGCGGTGTCGGCCAGCACGGTGACACGGTCCGGCTGGACCTCGAGGATGCCGCCAGCGACGAAGACGAACTCTTCTTCGCCCGTGTCAGCCCGCTCGATGCGCACCGCACCCGGCTTGATCCGCGTGATCAGCGGCGTGTGCTTGGGCAGGATGCCCAGCTCGCCGTTCTCGCCCGGCAGCGCGACAAACTTCGCCTCGCCCGAGAAGATCTGCGCTTCGGCGGAGACGACGTCGACGTGAATCGTTGCCATGGTTCTCTTTCTTTCGCGATGGAAGAAGGTTCAGGAAGCCAGCAGACGGCGCCCGGGATGGACGCCGCGCGTGCCGCTTACTGGATCTTCTTGGCTTTCTCGAAGGCCTCGTCGATGGTGCCGACCATGTAAAAGGCCTGCTCCGGCAGGTGATCGCACTCGCCAGCGACGATCATCTTGAAGCCGCGGATGGTCTCGCTCAGCGGGACGTACTTGCCCGGCGAGCCCGTGAACACCTCGGCGACGTGGAAGGGCTGCGACAGGAAGCGCTGGATCTTGCGAGCGCGCGAGACGGCCAGCTTGTCTTCCGGTGCCAGTTCGTCCATGCCCAGGATGGCGATGATGTCGCGCAGTTCCTTGTAACGCTGCAGGATGGCCTGCACGGCACGGGTGGTGGCGTAGTGCTCTTCGCCCACCACGTTCGGGTCGACCTGGCGCGAGGTCGAGTCCAGCGGGTCCACGGCCGGGTAGATGCCCAGCGCGGCGATGTCACGCGACAGCACGACGGTGGCGTCCAAGTGGGCGAAAGTCGTGGCAGGCGACGGGTCGGTCAGGTCGTCCGCAGGGACGTACACGGCCTGGATCGAGGTGATCGAGCCCACCTTGGTCGACGTGATGCGTTCCTGCAGGCGGCCCATTTCCTCGGCCAGCGTCGGCTGGTAGCCCACGGCGGACGGCATGCGACCCAGCAGTGCCGACACTTCGGTACCGGCCAGCGTGTAGCGGTAGATGTTGTCGACGAAGAACAGCACGTCACGGCCTTCGTCGCGGAACGACTCGGCGATGGTCAGGCCGGTCAGCGCGACGCGCAGACGGTTGCCCGGGGGCTCGTTCATCTGGCCGTAGACCATCGACACCTTGGACTCGCCGAGGTTCTCGAGGTTGACGACGCCGGAGTCGGCCATCTCGTGATAGAAGTCGTTGCCTTCGCGGGTGCGCTCACCGACGCCAGCGAACACGGACAGACCCGAGTGCGCCTTGGCGATGTTGTTGATGAGCTCCATCATGTTCACGGTCTTGCCCACGCCGGCGCCGCCGAACAGGCCAACCTTGCCGCCCTTGGCGAACGGGCAGATCAGGTCGATCACCTTGATGCCGGTTTCCAGCAGCTCCTGCGACGGGCTCAGCTCGTCATAGGCCGGGGCCTTGCGGTGGATCGAGGCCGACAGCTCCATGCTGACCGGACCGCGCTCGTCGATCGGGTTGCCCAGCACGTCCATGATGCGGCCCAGCGTCGCGGGGCCAACCGGCACCGTGATCGGGGCGCCCGTGTTGGTCACCTCGAGTCCGCGGCGCAGACCGTCCGACGAGCCCAGCGCAATGGTGCGCACCACGCCGTCACCCAGCTGCTGCTGGACTTCGAGCGTCAGCGCCGTGCCTTCGAGCTTGAGCGCGTCGTAGATCTTCGGCATGTTGCTGCGCGGGAACTCCACGTCCACCACGGCACCGATGCACTGAACGATCTTGCCGACCGCCTGAGTCGTGTTTGCCATTTTTCGTTCCTTCAATCTTGATTCGTTGCGTCGTCCGGCCTGAGGCGCGGATCAGCCCACGGCGGCAGCGCCACCGACGATTTCCGACAGTTCCTTCGTGATGCCGGCCTGGCGGGTCTTGTTGTAGACCAGCTTGAGTTCGGCGATCAGGTTGCCGGCGTTGTCGGTCGCCGCCTTCATCGCGACCATGCGCGCGGACTGCTCGGACGCCATGTTCTCGGCCACACCCTGGTAGACCAGGGCTTCGGCGTATCGCACCATCAGGTTGTCGATGACCGACGGCGCATCCGGCTCATAGATGTAGTCCCAGCCATGCGACTTCTGCTCGTCAGCGGACTGCGCCAGGCGCTCGTCCGACAACGGCAGCAGTTGCTCGACCTGCGGCTCCTGCTTCATCGTGTTGATGAAACGCGTGTAGCAGAAGTAGACCGCGTCCAGCTTGCCTTCGGCGTACTGGTCCAGCAGCACCTTGACAGGCCCGATGAGCTTGTCCAGATGAGGCGTGTCGCCCAGTTGAGTGGCTTGCGAAACCACCTTCGCGCCGATGCGGTTGAGGAAGCCCAGGCCCTTGTTGCCGATGGCAACGGCCTGGATCTTCACGCCCGCGCCGTCGAGCTCGCGCAACTTGGTCGTGACCGCTCGCAGCACGTTGGTGTTCATGCCGCCGCACAGACCCTTGTCGGTCGTGACGACGATCATGCCCACCACCCCGGTACCGCTGTTCTTCACCACGAAGGGGTGACGGTACTCGGGCGTCGCACGCGACAGGTTGGCCGTGATGTTGCGGATCTTGTCCGCATACGGGCGGGCAGCCCGCATGCGTTCCTGCGCCTTGCGCATCTTGGACGCGGCGACCATTTCCATGGCCTTGGTGATCTTCTTGGTGTTCTCCACCGATTTGATCTTGCCGCGGATTTCCTTTCCTGCCGCCATGACGGTGCTCCTAGTGGGTCAACCGTGGGGGGATCAGGCGAAGGACTTCTTGAACGCAGCGATCGCGCCTTGCAGCTCGGCTTCCGCGTCCTTGTCCATGGCCTTGGCGTCCTCGAGCTTCTTCAGCAGCGGGGCGTGGCTGGTCTTCAGGTACTGGTGCAGACCGCTCTCGAAGGCCAGAACCTTCTTGACGTCCACGTTGTCCAGGAAACCCTTGTTCGCCGCGTACAGCGAAGCACCCATCAGGCTGATCGACAGCGGCAGGTACTGGGCCTGCTTGAGCAGTTCGGTCACGCGGGCACCGCGGTCCAGCTGCTTGCGGGTCGCTTCGTCCAGGTCAGAGGCGAACTGCGCAAAGGCGGCCAGTTCACGGTACTGCGCCAGGTCGGTACGGATACCGCCGGACAGGCTCTTGATCAGCTTGGTCTGGGCGGCACCACCGACGCGCGACACCGAGATACCGGCGTTGATGGCGGGGCGGACACCGGCGTTGAACAGGCTGGTTTCCAGGAAGATCTGACCGTCGGTGATCGAGATCACGTTGGTCGGAACGAAGGCGGACACGTCACCGGCTTGCGTCTCGATGATCGGCAGCGCGGTCAGCGAGCCGGTCTGGCCCTTGACCTCGCCCTTGGTGAACGCTTCGACGTAGTCGGCGTTCACGCGGGCCGCACGTTCGAGCAGACGGCTGTGGAGATAGAACACGTCGCCGGGGAAGGCTTCGCGGCCCGGTGGGCGGCGCAGCAGCAGCGAGACCTGACGGTAGGCGACAGCCTGCTTGGACAGGTCGTCATAGACGATCAGCGCGTCTTGACCACGGTCGCGGAAGAACTCGCCCATCGTGCAGCCGGTGTAGGCCGAGATGTACTGCATGGCGGCCGATTCGGAGGCCGACGCAGCGACAACGATGGTGTAGTCCATCGCGCCGTTCTGTTCCAGCGAGCGCACCACGTTCTTGATCGACGAAGCCTTCTGGCCGATCGCAACGTAGATGCAGGTCATGTTCTGACCCTTCTGGTTGATGATCGCGTCGATCGCCACGGCGGTCTTGCCGGTCTGGCGGTCGCCGATGATCAGCTCGCGCTGGCCACGGCCGACGGGCACCATCGCGTCGATCGACTTCAGACCGGTCTGCACCGGCTGGTCGACCGACTTCCGGGCGATCACGCCCGGAGCGACCTTCTCGATGACGTCGGTCATCTTGGCGTTGATCGGGCCCTTGCCGTCGATGGGCTGACCCAGCGCGTTCACGACGCGGCCGATCAGCTCGGGGCCGACGGGGACTTCGAGGATGCGGCCGGTGCACTTGACCGTGTCGCCCTCGGAGATGCCCTCGTACTCGCCCAGGATCACGGCGCCGACGGAGTCACGCTCGAGGTTGAGCGCGAGGCCGAAGACATTGCCCGGGAACTCGAGCATTTCACCGGCCATGACGTCGCTCAGACCGTGGACACGCACGATGCCATCCGTCACCGACACGACCGTGCCCTGGTTGCGGATGTCAGCGTTCGTGCCAAGGCCCTCGATGCGGCTCTTGATCAGTTCGGAAATTTCTGCGGGGTTCAGTTGCATAGCTTGCTCCCAGTCTGGTCAATCGGTCTCATCGCTGAGTGGCGTCGCTTGACTCGGGGATGTGGGGATGCGCAGGGTGCCTCAGGCACCGAGCGCCACCTTCATGCGTTCGAGACGGGCCTTCACAGAGGTGTCGAGCACCTCATCGCCAACCACCACGCGGACACCACCGATCAACTCGGGGGCCTCGACGACGGTGGCTGAGAGCTTGCGTCCAAAACGCTGCTCGAGTGCCGACACGACCTCAGCCAGTTGCTGGGCATCGATCGGGTAGGCACTGTGAATGACCGCGTCAGAAACGCCCGTGGCCGCGTTGACCAGCGCATGGAACTGTTCAACCGCTTGCGGCAGGACAGTCAGGCGCCCGTTGTCGATCACGGTGCGCAGGAAGTTCTGCACGCCAGGAAGCAGCTCGGTCTGCGCCGCGCTGGCCACCACCTCGTAGACCTGTTCGGAGGTCACCTTGGGGTTGCCGGCGAGTTGGCGCACGACTTCATGAGCGGCCACCTCGGCCAGGACCTGCAATTGCCGGCCCCAGTCTGCGAGGTTGCCTTGGCGCGCGACCTGGTACAGCGCTTCCGCATAGGGACGCGCGATGGTTGCGAGCTCGGCCATGCTCAGAGCTCCGTCTTCAGACGCGCAAGCAGTTCTGCATGCACGCCCGCGTTGACTTCGCGCTTGAGGATCTGCTCGGCGCCCTTGACGGCCAGGCCGGCGACCTGTTCACGCAGAGCTTCACGAGCCTGGATGGACTGTTGCTCGGCTTCAGCCTTGGCGGCGGCGACGATCTTCGCGCCCTCCTCCTCGGCTCGGCGCTTGGCCTCGTCGACGATGGCCTGGGCACGCTTCTCGGCGTCAGCCAGCAGCTTGGCCGTCTCGGTGCGCGACTGGACCAGCTGCTCTTCGACGCGCTTGTTGGCCGTCGCCAGCTCGGACTTGGCCTTGTCGGCGGCGGCGAGGCCGTCGGCAATCTTCTGCGCGCGTTCGTCCAGCGCCTTGGTCAGCGGCGGCCAGATGAAGCGCATCGAGAACCAGACAAGGATCGCAAAGACGATCGCCTGCAGGATCAGGGTTGCGTTGATGTTCACGGCTCGATCCTTTCGCTCGTGAAAGGGTCGTGAGGAATCAGGCCGCGATGACGAACGGGTTCGCGAAGGCGAACAGCAGGGCGATGGCGACGCCGATCAGGAAGGCCGCGTCGATCAGGCCGGCCAGGATGAACATCTTGGTCTGCAGTTCGTTGATCAGTTCAGGCTGGCGAGCCGACGACTCGAGGAACTTGCCACCCATCAGGGCGATGCCGATAGAGGCGCCGATGGCACCGAGACCGACGATCAGACCGCAAGCCAGAGCGACGAAGCCGAGGACGTTTTCCATGAAGTTCTCCTGTTGGATTGGAAAGGAAGGGTGAGGAAAAGGGAGAGAGCAGTGAGGGCCGGACGACGCCTCGGACTCAGTGCGCGTCGTGCGCCTGACCCACGTAGATCAGCGTCAGCATCATGAAGATGAAGGCCTGAAGCGTGATCACGAGGATGTGGAACAGCGTCCAGACCGTACCTGCAATCAGGTGACCGATCGCCAGGCCGATGCCCGTGGCGCTGAGGGTGAAGGCACCGCCCATCAGGGCGATCAGCATGAACACGAGTTCGCCGGCAAACATGTTGCCGAACAGTCGCATGCCGTGAGAGACGGTCTTGGCGACGAACTCGATCATCTGCATCAGGAAGTTGATCGGATAGAGCACGACCTTGTCGCCGAACGGTGCAGCCACCAGCTCGTGAGCCCAGCCGCCCAAGCCCTTGATCTTGATGTTGTAGAACACGCAGATCAGCAACACGCTGGTGGACAGGCCGAGCGTGGTGGACAGGTCGGCCGTTGGCACGACGCGCATGTAGTCCTTGAAGCCCAGCGCAGGACCGGCCGAGTGCCAGATCTGCGGCAGCAGGTCGACCGGCAGCATGTCCATGAAGTTCATCAGGAAGATCCAGACGAACACGGTCAACGCCAACGGCGAGACGAGCTTGCGGCTCTTGGCGTTGTGTATCACGCCCTTAGCCTGGTTCTCGACCATCTCGGCCAGGATCTCGACCGCAGCCTGGAAGCGACCCGGAACACCCGACGTCGCGGCGCGTGCGGCACGCCACATCAGGAAGCAGCCAATCACGCCCAGCAGAACCGAATAGAACACCGAATCCAGGTTGAAGACGCTGAAATCGACGATCGAGGTCTGCTTGACGCTCTGGAAGTCAAAGTCCTTCTGCAGATGCTGCAGGTGATGAACGATGTACTCGCCCGCCTTGGGGCCGTGTTCCGCAACTTGTCCTTCAGCAGCCATCGTGGGTACTCGAACGCTGGTCCGGAGACCGTTTGATCTTCCAGCCCTGCAACAGCAGAGCCAGCCAATTCATCTTGAGGCACACGACCACAGCCACCAGCAACGCCGGCCAGCTCAGATCGGGCACAACCTTCACCGCCGCCGCCAGGAAGGCGACGGTCAATGCAACCTTTGCAAACTCCCAGACCATGAAGCCAAGTGCCGCAGCACCCGCCTTCTCGACCCGAAGCCGGCTCATCCCGCGAGCCATCAAGGCGTTGGGCAGAACCACGGCGGCCGAACCATACAGCGCGGACCACACAACTTCCTGACGATTCACCAGCAACCACCCGAGGATGACCACCAGAACACCAGCCGCCGCCTGAGCCGCAACCACCCGCCAGGGAGACAGCAGCGGGTGCCGGGAGCGGAGCGCCAGGACTTCGTCCCGCGTCCACGCCCTGACGGGCTCTTCAGCATCGGAGGGGTCGACCGGACTGTCGCGCCACGCCGGGTCGGGTTCGCGCTCTGGTTCTCGTGAAACCGTGGACATGGGCCTTGCTCCGGTCGGGTCCAGCAAAGCCGGCGAATTGTACGTGGAAACCCCCACACTTCCAGCCACTTCCTGAGTCTCAAAACACCAAGCCGGGGCGAGTGCACCTGAGGCGTGCGCAGAAAACAACAACTCGTCACGGCGCTTGGGATAGCCCCAGACGGCGCCGGGACATGGCTTGCCTGACCCGTCAGAAGGCCTTTCTCGCTGCGCTCAGGCTTGGCCGAAATGGGCCGGCAGCCCCGGCACGTCGACCCGCATCTGCAGCACGCAGCCGGCCCAGGGTTGCTCGGCGAGTTCGGCCTCGGGACGGTTCTCGCGCGCGGTCGTGATGTAGAGCGTGCGCAGGTCGGCACCGCCGAAGCAGGGCATGGTCGGACAGCGCACCGGCAGTCGGACCTCGCGAAGCACACGCCCTTCTGGCGAGATGCGCAACAGGCGCTGGCCCTCGAACATCGCCGCCCAGTAACAGCCCTCGCTGTCGACCACCGCGCCGTCCGGCCGCCCGCCATAGGTCGACAGGTCCTGGCCGGCCTGCTTGACCGGGAAGTCCATGAAGACACGTTCGCGGCTCAGGCTGCCATCCGTCGGATCGAAGTCGAAGGCGCGGATGCGGTGGGCCTTGGTGTCGGACCAGTACATCGTGCGGCCGTCCGGGCTCCAGGCCAGGCCGTTGCTGACGGTGATGTCGCCGGCCATGCGGTCCAGGGCACCGCGCTGCCAGCGGTACAGCGCCGCCTGCGGCTGGCGTGGCTCATGGATGGTGCCCACCCACAGGCGCCCTTGTGGATCGCACTTGCCGTCGTTGAAGCGCTCGGTGGCGACATCGTAGGGAGCTGCGGCCAGCCGGGCCCGGCCCGAGGTCTCGGGGTCAAAGCGCCAGATGCCGTCGCGCATGCCCAGCAGCAGCCCACCGCCCAGCAGCGGGGCGCAGCAGGCCGGTTCGACGGGAAAGTCCCAGCGCCGGGTCGCGCCGGTGGCCGGATCGAGCCGGTGCAGTCGACGACCAGGGATGTCGCAGTAGTAGAGGACCTGCTCAATCGGGTGCCACAACGGCGATTCGCCCAGCAAGGCCGGTTCGGAGATCGGACGGATGTCGTGGTCGGGATGCATGGACAGAAGCTCCGGGGTGCGCAGGATTCCCAAGGGTCGGGCGGCGCGATGCTAAGGCTGTACCCGCCGGTAACCGCCACGATCCGGGTAGCCCCGGATGCCGCTGCGGCCCGGTCAGTAGCGGGTGACGCCGCCCGTCAGGTCAGCCCGCAGGTAGTGGGCGCCCGCGATCGGGTTGAAGTAGTAGGGCGGCACCTCCACGAAACCGAGCGAGGCGTAGAGCTCGCGGGCGGCCTCCATGTCGTCGAGCGTGTCGAGATACATCGACGAGTAGCCGGCCTCGCGGGCGTGCTCGAGCAGGCGCTCGGCAATCAGGCGACCGAAGCCGAAACGGCGGAAGGGTCGGCGCACAAACAGCCGCTTCATCTCGCAGGCATTGGGCTCATCGGCGTCGGGCAGCGGCCGGAAGGCGCCGCAGCCGGCCACCTCGCCGTCGACCATGGCCAGCAGCAGCAGACCGCGCGGCTCGGCGTAATCGCCCGGGAGCCCGGCCAGCTCATCCTCAAAGCCCTGGAAGCACAGGTCGATGCCGAGGCTGTCGGCGTACTCGCGGAAGACGATGCGGACGTCGTCGATCGATGCCGGTGTATCGGCCCGGACCAGCGCCAGCTCCGGTGTCTCACCGTCCAACTCAGGCTCCGAAAGAGTTCACCCAGATGGCCAGCGCCGCGCAGGCTGCGCCGATCAACAGCGCCAGCAGGCGCCGCCCGGCCGTGTCGCCGGTGTCGGGCACGTCGGCGTCGAGCAGCTTGTCGCCGTGCAGCATCGGGCCGACCAGGTCAACGCGCTTGCGCAGCCGATAGAACACGATCGCCGCGACGTGCAGGCCGACCAGGCCAAAGATCAGCCATTGCCCGCCGGTCTTGTGCCAGGCCGTGGCGGTGCTGGACACGGCGCCGCTGACGAAGCTGATCAGCGGGCCGGCACTGGCGATCTCGTCATCGGCCACCAGGCCGGTGGCGACCTGCACCGCGAGGATGCCCAGCAGGCCGAACACCGACAGGCTGCCCAGCGGGTTGTGGCCCACCTCGAAGTGCTCGCCCGGACGCGGCTGGCCGCGCAGGTAGCGCAACACCGCAGCGGGCCCGTAGATGAAGGACGCGAACCGCGACCAGCGCCCGCCGACCAGCCCCCAGACCAGCCGGAAACTGATCAGCGCCAGCGTGGCCATGCCGAGCCGGAAGTGCCAGACGGTGGCATTGCCACCGACCTTGGCGGTCACGATCGAGCCGACCACGCAGGCCAGCAAGGTCCAGTGGAACAGCCTCGTCGGCAGGTCCCAGACGCGCACGCGGCGCGCGGAGGCATGAGGGTTTGCAGCAGTCGTCACAGCCGACATCGTAGCGATCCGATCCCACGTTTCCAGTCCATGGCGCGAAGGCGGCGCGCCGGGCATGAGGCCCGTGCCGGACGCTGTTGCGCGTCGATCACGAACATGAAGTGCGCCTTAAATCACAAGGAACCGAAGCGTACACTGAGTCAGCTTCTGGACAGGTCTTGACGTGTCTCAGAACGCGCACTTCACCCACACCGCATGCACGCACTGGAGTCACTGTCGATGAAACGTCTCACCCTCGCCCTGAGCGCCTCCCTGGGTCTGATGCTGGCCCTGCCGGCTGCCGCGCAATTCCAGAAGCCGGAAGACGCGATCAAGTACCGCAAGGCCGCGTTCACCGTGATGGCCTCGCACTTCGGCCGCCTCGGCCCGATGGCCCAGGGCCGCGTGCCCTTCGATGCAAAGGTTGTCGCCGACAACATCGCCATCGCCGCGACGATGTCCGCCCTGCCCTTCGCCGGTTTCGGCGCCGGCACCGACAAGGGTGACACCAAGGCCAAGCCGGAAGTCTGGTCTGAAGCCGACAAGTTCGCCGCCGCCGCCAAGAAGATGCAGGACGCGATGGCCGCGCTGAACGTCGCCGCCAAGTCCGGCAATGCCGACCAGTTCAAGGCCGCCTTCGGCGAGACCGGCAAGACCTGCAAGGGCTGCCACGACGATTTCCGCAAGGAGTGATCAGGGCGGGCTGCGGCCCGCTGGGATCGAAGACACAAGGCCCGTCATCGACGGGCCTTTTTCATGGCCGAGCGTCAGGCCGCGCTGCGCAGCACGACCTCGCCGAGCGGCGTGACGAAGGTGGCCGACAAGGCCGGCGCGTCGGCCGCGTCGTCGCCCTGGACGCCACGCAGGCGCATGACGTCGCGGGCGCGTGGCGGCAAGCCGCGCACGGCCAGGCGCTGGAGCGTGACCGGGCTGGCCGGCAGGCGATCACAGGGGTGACCGGCCATCCACTGGATCAGCACGGGGACCGCGCCACCCAGCAGCGTCGCGCCGTCGTCGCGCAGCACGATCTGCCAGCGCAGCGGCGTGACCATGCCAGGCACCTTGCGTTCGGCAGAAAGCGTCGTGCCGGGCTGCAGGCCGATGGTGATCAGGCCCCAGCGGTGCATGTCGATCTGCGGGGAACGACCGGCCCAGGCGACCAGTTCAGGCCCGTCGACGAGCCGTGCCTGCAGCGCCGGATCGTCCAGACCGAACCAGCGTGGACGTGCTGGCGCGGGCGCATCCGGGTCGATCGCGATCAGTTCGAGGTAAGTGCGCGCATGGCTGGGCGAACTGATCTGCAGCAACCGGTTGTGTGTGCCCATGAACGCGTGCTGCCCCCCCTCGACGGGCTCGGCGCCCAGTCGTTGGGCCAACCAGCTTGAGCCGCTGTCCAGATCGCGGCAAGCCAGGACGAGGTGATCAGCTTCGACGTGCATGGTGCTCAGGATAGACGGACCGCACCGGTGATCAGCCCGCAGACGTCGCCGCCGATCCACACCGTGTCGCCATCCGGCCCGGCTTCGGCTTCGACGTGGACACGGCCATCGCGGCCCAGCGCACGACCTTGCCCGGCGACGTAGCGGCGCGCCACCCGGCCCTCGCCGATCAGCCATTGCGCGATGCCGGCATTGAGGCTGCCGGTGACCGGGTCCTCGGGCACGCCCAGCTCGGGCACGAAGGCCCGCACCTCGACGTCCAGCTCACCGCCCGGCGGGTAGGCGCCCACCACGCCCAGCTCCAGCCCGCGCATGTGCAGCGGATCGGGCCGCAAAGCGTTCACCGCCGCCGCGTCATGCAGCAGGGCAGCGATCCAGGGCGGACCGTTGTCGACCCACTGGACCGCCTGGACCGCCTCGGCCGGCAACTGCAGCGCGGCCAGCACGCGCGCGTGCAGCTCGGCATCGACCGGGCCGCTGCGGCGCAGCGGTGGTGCGGCAAAGGCCAGCCGGGTGCCGCCGTCGGCGCGGCGCTGGCGCCGGATGCGCACCCGGCCAACGCCGCACTGCTGGACGATCTCGCCCTCGCGTTGCGGCACGCCGCCATGGTCCAGCCAGACCTGGCAACTGCCCAGCGTCGGATGGCCGGCAAAGGGCAGCTCACGACCCGGCGTGAAGATGCGCACCCGGTAGTCGGCGGCCGGATCGGTCGGCGGCAGCAAGAAGGTGGTCTCGCTGAGCTGGGTCCAGCGGGCGAAGGCCTGCATCGTGGCCTCGTCCAGGCCCTCGCCGTCGACCACCACGGCCAGCGGATTGCCCAGCATCGGCCGGGCGCTGAAGACGTCGACCTGGGCGTAGCGGCGCAAGGCGTTTGGCATGGTGGCGACCCCGGATCAGCGTTCGAGGTGACGGCGCAGCACGCCGCCCAGCAGCGCGACGGCGGTGTCGATCTGGTCCGGGCTGAGCGTGACGAAGGACAGGCGCAGCGTGCGCGTGTCGGCATGGTCGGCATAGAAGGCCGCGCCGGGCACATAGGCCACACCCGCCTCGACCGCCTGCGGCAACAGCGCCAGCGCGTCACAGCCTTCGGGCAGCGTCAGCCAGAAGAACATGCCGCCTTGCGGCTGGAGCCAGCGCGCGCCGGTCGGCAGGTGGCGCAGCAGGGCCTGTTGCATCGCGTCGCGCTGGGCCTTGTAGCGCGCGCGCACGCTCGGCAAGTGGCGGTCCAGGAAGCCGTCGGCGATGACGTGGTGGACGATGCGCTGGTTGAAGCTCGGCGAGTGCAGGTCGGCGGCCTGCTTGGCCTGCAGCAGCTTGGGGTAAATGTCCGGCGGCGCGACGACATAGCCCAGCCGCAGACCCGGCGCCAGCACCTTGGAGAACGAACCCAGGTAGATCGAGCCTTCGGCCCAGCGACCGCTCAGCGCGGGCGGCGGCGGCGCGTCGTACCAGAGGTCGCCATAGGGGTTGTCCTCGACCAGCGGCACGCCCGATCGCTCGGCCGCCTCGACCAGCGCGACGCGGCGGGCCTCGCCCATCACGCGGCCGGTGGGGTTCTGGTAGTTGGGCAGGACGTAGAAGAAGCGGCCGGCCGGGGCGTGCGTCGACAGCGCGCGCAGCGATTCGGGCCGCGCGCCTTCCTCGTCGCTGTCGACCGAGATGAAACGTGGCTCGAAGGGCGAGAAGGCCTGCAGCGCGCCCAGGTAGGTCGGCGTCTCGACGGCGACCGGCGCACCCGGATCGACCAGCACCTTGGCGACCAGATCCAGGCCCTGCTGCGAGCCGGTGGTGATCAGCACCTGGCTGGCGCTGACCTGCAGGCCCTGCGTCTTCAGGTGCTCGGCGACCCATTCGCGCAAGGGGCCGTAGCCCTCGCTGGCGGCGTACTGCAAGGCCTCGCGCGGGTGGTCACGCAGCACACGATCGCTGGCCTCGCGCATGGCCTCGATCGGGAAGGCATCGGGCGACGGCAGGCCGCCGGCCAGCGACAGGATGCCGGGCTGCTCGGTCACCTTGAGGATCTCGCGGATGACCGACGGGTTGAGCCGCGCGGCGCGCTGCGCCAGGTGCCAGGGGGAGGTCGGAAAGGTCGTCGTCGAGGTCATGGCAAGGCTCGTTCGGTCAGGGAGAAGACGGGGCGGAAACGGGGTCGGAACAGAGATCGGAACAAAGATCGAAAGTGAGATCGGCAAAGAGGCCAGATTGTCAGCGCGCCGGCACGGCACGCACCGGCGCGCGCTTGCCGATCAGCACCAGCGCCAGCACGGCCAGCGCATAGCTCAGCGTGACCGCATCGAGCGGCTCACCCAGCACCGGCACGGCCATCAGCAAGGCGAGGAAGGGCTGGACCAGTTGCACCTGGCTGACGCGCACCATGCCGCCCAGGACCAGGGCGCGGTACCAGGCAAAGAAGCCCAGCCACATCGAGAACATCGTCAGGTAGGCCAGTGCGCCCCAGGACGAGGCCTGAGCCGGCGCGTCCGGCCAGGCCAGCAGGGCCGCCGGCAGGGTCAGCGGCAGGCTGCAGGCCAGCACCCAGCTGATGACCTGTTCGGCCGGTCGACGCGCGGACAGCTGCGCGCCCGACACATAGCCCAAGGCCGCGCTGACCACCGCCAACAGCAGCCACAGGTCGGCCAGCACCAGGCCGCCGCCACCGGCTTGCCAGGCAAAGGCCAGCACCAGCAGGCAACCGCCTACCGCGCAGAGCCAGAAGGCGATCGACGGCCGCTGGCGCAGCCAGAACGCGGCCAGCGCGGCGGTCGCCAGCGGCAACACACCGGTCACGACGGCGGCATGCATCGCCGGCACCTCGCGCAGCGCCAGCGCGATGAACAGCGGGAAGCCGAGCACCGTGCCGAGCGCACTGACCGCCAGCGGCCGCCATTCCTCGCGGCGCGGCCGACTGGCGCCCTGCCACATCAACCAGGCCGCGCTCAGCAGCCCGGCGCCAGCGGCGCGCGCAGCGGTCACGAAGAAGGGCGGCAGCTGCGGCGCGTCCTGCGGACCAACCGCCAGCCGCGTCATCGGGAAGGTCAACGCAAAGATCAGCACGCCCAGCAGGCCGAGCCACAGGCCACGGGTCTCGTCGCGGTGTGAGGGGGTGGACGCGGCGTTCATGGCGTCATGTCCTGACCGCACCGCCCAGCGCCAGCCACAGCGCGGTCAGCGCCAGCAGCGTCGCCATCGTGCGGTTGAAGACCAGCAGGCGCCGACCCTGTGCCAGCCAGCGGCGCAGCAGCGCGCCGATCAGCGCATAGCTGAAGTTGCTGGCAAAGGCATAGAACATCATCGTCGGCACGACCACCAGCAACCGTTCGCCGAGCGGGCCGGGCAGCACCCAGCCGGCGCTGACGGTGAGTGCCGCCATCCAGGCCTTGATGTTGACGAACTGCAGCGCCACTCCGGCGCGGAAGCCCACGTCCAGCTGCGCGGCATCGGCCTCGGACATCTGCCGGGCCTGCCAAAGGCGCCAAGCCAGCCAGGTCATGTAGCCCAGACCGATCACCTGGATCGCCCAGCCCAGCGGTGGCCAGGCCCGCACCGCGCCGGCCACGCCCAGGCTCGCGCCGAGCAGCAGCAGCAGCCAGCCCACCGGCACCGCGAGCACGAAGCGCATCGCCCGCCGCAAGCCAAGGTTGGCCGCCAGCGCCGTCGACAGCGTGGTGTTCGGGCCCGGCGTGAAGGCCATGGCGGTGATCATCGCGAGCAGCGCGAGGTAGTCGGCAAGCGGCATCGAGACTCGCTGGGGTGGCGTGAGAGGCAGGGAACATGCGGCCCAGTCTAGGCGCCGATGACGATACAGAAGCAGTACAGTTGCCCGGATCACAGATGCAATCTGTATGACCCATCGCGGCGATACACGCCAACCCGGAGCCGCCGGATGAAAACCGATCTGCCATTGTCCGCCGCCCCCCTGACCCGCCACAGCGGCCAGACCCTGAGCGAGCAGCTTGCCGGCCAGGTGGCCGAGCGCATCCGCCAGCGCCTGCTGGCGCCGGGTGCGCGGCTGCCGTCCGTGCGGGACGCGGCGCGCCGCCACGGCGTCAGCCCGCACACGGTGGTCGCCGCCTATGACCAGCTGCTGGCCCAGGGCCTGGTCGAGGCGCGCAAGCAGCGCGGCTTCTTCGTGCGCGGTCCGCAGGCCGAGCCAGCGGCGGCGCGCAGCCGGGCAGCGTCAGGCGCAGACGTCGCTGCACCCAAGGTCGCCCCGATCGACGCGACGGCGCTGATCCGCGGCATGTTCCAGGCCGGCGGCGGTCGGCCCGGTCCGGGCCTGGGCACCCTGCCCGCCGCCTGGCTGGACCTGCCGCTGCTGCACGGCGCGCTGCGGCGCGTGCTGGCCGACGACCGGCAAGCCGGTGCGTCCGCCAGCGCCCTGCTATACGGCGAGCCGGCCGGCGACCCGCGGCTGCGCATGGCCCTGTCGAACCGCCTGCAGGACCTGGGCATCCCGGCCGCGCCGGAGCGCATCGTCACGGCGGTCGGCGCGACCCATGCGCTGGAACTGATCTCGCGCACCCTGCTCGCGCCTGGCGATGCGGTGCTGGTCGATGACCCGGGCTGGGCCGTCGAATCGGCCCGGCTGTCACGCCAAGGCCTGCGCCTGCTGCCGGTGCCACGCGGCGCCGACGGGCCGGATCTGGACGTGCTGGCCGCCCTGGCCACGCAACACCGGCCGCGCCTGTACGTGACCGTGTCGGTGCTGCACAACCCGACCGGCCACACGCTGGGTCTGAACACGGCGCACCGGCTGCTGCAGCTGGCGCAGGCCCATGACTTCCTGATCGCCGAGGACGACACCTACGCCTACCTCGCGCCGCCACACGCACCCCGGCTGGCCGCCCTGGACGGGCTGCAGCGCACGGTCTACGTCAGCGGCTTCTCGAAGATCCTGGCGCCGAGTTGGCGGGTGGGCTACCTGGCCGCGCCAGCCGGCCTGGTCGACCGGCTGATCGACACCAAGCTGCTGAGCACGCTGACCAGCCCGGCGCTGCTGGAACAGGCCGTCGCGGTCTGCCTCGAACAAGGCCTGCTGCGCCGCCACGCCGAGAAGGTCGGCGCCTTGCTGGCCAGCGCCCGCGCCCGCAGCGTCCGGCTGGCCGAGGCGGCCGGTTGCCGCTTCCTCGCGCCGCCACAGGGCCTGTTCGGCTGGCTGGACACCGGCGTCGACACCGAGCGCCTTGCCTTGCCCTTGCTGGACGCCGGCTGGTTGATCGCGCCTGGCAGCCTGTTCCACGCCAGCCACCGGCCGAGCACGGCCATGCGCATCAATTTCGCCAGCTCGCAGGACGCGGCGTTCTGGAAGGCGTTTGTCGCCGCCCGAGCGACCATGAAAAACGCCGGCTCGGGGCCGGCGTTGTCGTGACGGGTGAGGCGGGCGGACCGCTCAGGTCAGGTCAGGCGTGTTCGACGAGGGCCTTGCGCATCTTCTTCATCGCCGCGACCTCGATCTGGCGGATGCGCTCGGCGCTGACGCCGTATTCGGCCGCCAGCTCGTGCAGCGTCATGCCGCCGGAGCCGTCGTCGTTGACCTGCAGCCAGCGCTGCTCGACGATGCGGCGGCTGCGGGCGTCGAGCACGTCCAGCGCGCGCAGCAGGCCGGGGCCGGCCAGCTCGTCGCGGTGGCGGGCTTCGAGCGCACGGGTCGGCTCCTGGCGCTCGTCAGCGAGATAGGCGATCGGGGCGTAGCTCTCGTCGTCCTCGTTGGCACCGGGTTCGAGCGCGACGTCGCCGCCGGCGAAGCGGGCCTCCATCTCGATGACCTCCTCGCGCTTGACGTTGAGTTCACGCGCGACGGTGTCGATCTCGGCATCGGTCAGGCTGGTGCGGTGGGTCGATCCGTCCTGTGCCTCGGCGGCGGCACCCTTGAGCTGGCGCTTCATCGAGCGCAGGTTGAAGAACAGCTTGCGCTGCGCCTTGGTGGTCGCGAGCTTCACGACGCGCCAGTTCTTCAGGATGTATTCGTGGATCTCGGCCTTGATCCAGTGCATCGCATAGCTGACCAGGCGCACGCCCTGTTCAGGGTCGAAGCGCTTGACCGCCTTCATCAGGCCGACGTTGCCTTCCTGGATCAGGTCGCCCTGCGGCAGACCGTAGCCGACGTACTGCCGCGCCACCGAGACGACCAGACGCAGGTGCGACAGCACCAGACGGCCGGCGGCCTCGACGTTCTGCTCGTCGCGCAGCTGGCGGGCAAAACGCGTCTCTTCCTCGGGCGTCAGCAGCGGCAGCCGGTTGACAGCGCTGATGTAGGCGTCCAGATTGCCCAGCGAGGGCAACAGCGACCACGGATCGCGGACGATCAGGGCGCTGGGGGCAGTGGCAGCAGACAGGTTCATGGTGGACATAGACGGGTCTGGGCTCCTTGAAGGCCTCGATGTTAGCAGTCGACCCATGAGAGTGCTAAGCGCAGGACATGCCCGAAACACCCCCGAAATGAAAAGGTCATCACCGCCGGAGCCACAACCGTGAACGACGTCTCGCCGCGCCGCCGCGCGCCCCCCTTGCAAGCGCTGATGGCCCGCGAGCGCCAGCGCTACATCGACCGCCAGCCCCGCTCGATGGCGCAGGCCCGCCGGGCCGCTGCCCACCTGATGTTCGGCGTGCCGCTGCACTGGATGCAGGACTGGGGCACGCCCTTCCCCTTGCAGATCGACCGGGCCGAAGGCGCCCGCGTGGTCGACCTGGACGGTCACGAACGCGCCGACTTCTGCCTCGGTGACACCGGCGCCATGTTCGGCCACGCGCCGCCCGCCGTCGTGTCGGCGCTGGCCCGACAGGCCGGGCGCGGCAGCACGGCGATGCTGGCCGGCGAGGACGCCGCCGTCGTCGGCGAGCACCTGGCCGCACGTTTCGGCCTGCCGCAATGGCAGTTCGCGATGAGCGCCAGCGACGCCAACCGCTACGTCATCCGCTGGCTGCGCGCGGCCAGCGGCCGGCCCAAGGTGCTGGTCTTCGACGGCTGCTACCACGGCACCGTCGACGACGTCTTCGTCGACCTGGTGGACGGCCGTCCGGTGCAGCGGCCCAGCCTGCTCGGCCAGGTCCACGACCTGCGGCTGCACACCGTCGTCGTGCCCTTCAACGACCTGCCCGCACTGGACGCCGCGCTGGCCGGCGGCGACGTCGCCTGCGTGCTGGCCGAGCCGGCGCTGACCAACGTCGGCATGGTGCTGCCCGCCCCCGGCTACTGGCCGGCCGCCCGCGAACGGATCCGCCGCGCCGGCACCGCCCTGGTGGCCGATGAGACCCACACGCTCAGCGTCGGCCCTGGCGGCATGGCCCGGGCGATCGGGCTGGACCCGGACGCGCTGGTGGTCGGCAAGGCGATCGGCGCGGGCATGCCCTGCGCCGCCTACGGTTTCAGCAGCGAGTGGGCCGAGCGGGCAATGCGGGCCAAGCTCGCCGCCCCGCCCGGCCACTCCGGCATCGGCACGACCCTGAGCGGCAACCTGCTGGCCATGGCCGCGATGCGCGCCACGCTGGAGACGCTGCTGACCGAGGCCGTCTACGCGCCGATGCTGGCTCGCGCCACCGCCCTCGCCGAGGGCCTGCGTGGGCTGATCGCCCGCCACGGCCTGCCCTGGTGCGTGACGCAGCTGGGCGCGCGCTGCGAGTTCCAGTTCTGCCCGACCCCGCCGCGCGACGGCGCCGCAGCCGCCGCCGCGATGGACCCGGCGCTGGAGGCCTTGATCCACCTCGCCTTGGTCAATCAGGACGTGCTGATCACGCCCTTCCACAACATGCTGTTGTGCTGCCCGGCCACCGGCGACGAGGACGTGGCGCGCTTGCTGGCCGCGCTGGACACGATCCTGGCCGAGCTGCCGCGCCCGGCATGAACGACCGGCTCAGCGCCCGGCACGTTCCTCGTACGGGTCGACCTTGACGGCATCGAGGTGATAGCCGCTGACGCCCATCGCCGACTCGTCGCGCCGGACCTTGAGCGTGCCGCTGGCCCAGACCGGCACCATGCCCTTGATGCCCTTGACCGGCTTGAGTGGCGTGACGTGGATGATCTGGTTGGCCGGCGGCGGCGGGGTGTGGATGCAGGCGCCGAAATAGGGCACCAGCAAGAACTCGCGCAGCTCGCCCTTGCTTTCCTCCAGCGGCACGACATAGCCGGCGATGCGGATCGCCCGGCCATCCATCTCGGGCACCGTCGGCGCCTGGTCCCAGGCGGCGCGCAGCTCGTCCATCAGGGCCTGCGTCTTCGGGTCGCCATCGACCAGGTTCTGCAGGTTGCGGCCCTTGAAGCCCTTCATCGGGTCCCAGCTCTTGGGCATCAGCGCGTCCCAGGGCGTTTCCTTCAGCTCCGCAGACAGGCCCCACGGCGACAGCGTGGCCAGGCCGGCGGCGAGTGCGGCCTGCAGCAGGTGACGTCGCGTGGACGAAAGGCTGGGCGAGGGCATGTGCATGGGCGTGGGCATGACAGGTGACTTCATGGGCAACTCCGGAATGTCGTGATCTTCAGCATGTCAGGACCGGGGCGACAGCCCGTCGGCCAGCGACAGCCGGTAGGCCCGCCAGCCCGGCAGCAGGCTGGCACACCAGCCACCGAGCAACACGGCGGCCACCCAGCGCCATTCGTCGGCACGTGGCCAGCCCAGGCCGGGACGCAGCCCGGTGTGCTGCTGGACAAGGTCCGCACCCAGCGCCAGCAGCAGCGCACCGGTCAGCAGGCCCAGCGCGACGCCGGCCAGCGTGACCAGCGCCCCTTCGATCGCCAGCAGGCCCAGCAGCGCACGGGGACCGCAGCCGACCGCCCGCAGGATGGCCAGTTCGCGGCGCCGCTGCGCCAGCCCGGCCAGGATCACCGCGACCAGCCCGGCCAGGCTGACCACCGAGACCAGCGCGCCGACCGCCAGCAGGCCCCGTTCGCCGATGCCGATGACCTCCCACAGCTCGTCGAGCGCCACACCGGGCAACACGGCCATGATCGGCTCGGCGCGGTGGTTGGCGATCTGGCGCTGGACCGAGAACACCGCTGCACGCGTCTTCAGGCCCACCAGCACAGCGGTGACGCTGCGCGGCGTCAGGTCATGCTGCGCCAGCTGGTCGGCCGGCACCGCCTGCGACGCGATCGGCACGCCGGCCTGCCAGTCGATGTGCAGCGCCTCGATGGCTTCGAGCGAGACATGCAGCGAACGGTCGACCGGCGTGCCGGTGGCCGCCAGGATGCCGACCACCGTGAAGGGCTTGTCGGCATGGTCATTGGCCGCGATCGCACCGTCGCCGTGGCTGAGCACGACACGCTGGCCCAGCGTGTAGCCCAGCCGGCGGGCCACCTCGGCACCGATCACGACGTCGAACACACCGCCGATGCCGTCGACGAAGGCCCGCCCCTGTGCCAGTTCCAGCGCCTGCTTCTCGCCATATCGAAAGCGCTCGAAGTAGGCCGCGCGGGTGCCGACCACTGCAAAACCGCGGTGGCTGTCGCCCAGCGCGATCGGCAAGGTCCAGGCCACGGCGCGGTGCTGGTCGAGCATCTGCACGGCCTGCCAGCTGATGTTGTTCGTCGCGCTGCCGATGCGGAAAACCGCGTAGAGCAGCAACTGGACCGGCCCGGTGCGGGCGCCCACGATCAGGTCGGTGCCCGAGACCGCCTGCGAGAAGTTGTCGCGCACCTCATGGCGGATGCGTTCGATGCCCACCAGCAGCAGCGTCGACAGCGCGATCGACGCCACCACCAGCGACAGCACGCCGCGCCGGTTCCAGGCGCTGCGCAAGGCCAGCGTGAACAGGGCGGTGTTCATCACGCCACCTCCTGCTGGGGTGCCCGGTTGAGCGTGGGCAGATCGATCACATGGTCAAAGCGCGGCGCCAGCCGGGCGTCGTGGCTGACGAAGACCAGCGTGCTGCCGGCCTCGGCACAAGCGCCCAGCAGCAGGTCCATGAAGGCGTCGCGGCGGGCCTCGTCCAGCGCCGAGGTGGGCTCGTCAGCCAGCACCAGCTCGGGCGCGCCGATCAGCGCACGGGCCGCGGCCACCCGCTGCTGTTGGCCGACGCTGAGCCGATCGGCCCGGCGCGTGACCAGATCGCCACGCAGACCGACACGGTCGAGCAGATCGAGGGCCGCGCGTTCACGCCGCGCCGCGTCCGCGCCGGCCCGCTGCGCCCGCAGCGCCGACAGCCGGCAAGGCAACAGCACGTTGTCGAGCACCGACAGGTAGGGCAAGAGGTTGAACTGCTGGAACACGATGCCGATGTGGTCGGCCCGGCGGCGGTCACAGGCCGACGCGGACAGGCCGGCCCAGTCCTGCCCCAGCAGGTCGACACGGCCGGCGCGAGCCCGTTGCACGCCCGCCAGCAGCGCCAGCAGCGTGCTCTTGCCGCAGCCGCTCGGACCGCGCACGAAGGCGGTCTGGCCGGCCGGCAGTTCGAGCGTGGCGATGTCGAGCACGTCGCGCGGCTGGCCGGGCCAGCCGTGCCGGACCTCGGTCAGCCGCACCAGGGCAGACGACATTCAGCGGCCCCAGCGCAACACGGTGGCCGGGCGCTTCAGGCTGGCCTTGAACTTGCCTTGCGCCGTGGCGATCTGGGCGCCGACACGAGCGATGCGGGGCGCCGCCTTCATCAGGCCCGCCAGGTCGATGCTGCGCACCGCGTCCGGCCGGGCGCAGGTCCAGCGATAGCTCGCCTCCAGTTCCGCATGACCGTCGGACGGGGCGGTCGATGCGGCCGCCGGCTCCAGCACGCCGGGATCGACCTCGAACTCGGCGGGCGTGCAGCCGGCGGCGGCATCGGGGGTGAACAAGGTGGCGGGCGCCCGCAAGCGCGCCAGAAGGGCTTGCGCCGCCGCCTTCTGGGCGGCGGTGCGCGGCGCGTGTTCGTAGCCAACGAGGCTGTCCAGCGGCGCCTCGATCAGCAGCGTCAGCGTGTCGGCTTCGACCCCGATGGACAGGCTGACGGCGCCGTGTTCATGGGCATGCGCATGCGCATGGGCCTGCGCCATCGCCTGGCCATGGCCGATCAGCAAGGCATGGGCAACGGCAAGGGCAAGGGCAAGGGCAAGGGCAAGGGCATGACGGACGTGGCGGTCGAGGTGACGGGGCATGGTCGTTCTCCATGAGATCAAGGCAGGAGGCGGGTCGGGCAATCAGGTCCGTGACGGGCCGCGGAGCGCGTCGGCGAGGGCCCGGGTGTTGTGCGCCATCAGCGCCAGCCAGCTGTCGGCCTCGCCGCCGGGTCGGGTCAGCGCGTCGCCATGCAGGCGGGAGCGGGCGACGACCGCGCCGCTGTCCTGGGCGATCTGGCGCATCAGGCGCTCGTCGCGCAAGGCATCGACAAAGACGGCCCGCACGCCGGTCTTGCGCAGCAGCGTGACCAGCCGGGCGACGGCCGCTGCGGAGGGCTCCAGATCGGCGCCGGTCGAGGCCATCGGCGTGACCATGTCCAGCCCATAGGCCGCCGCCAGATAGGCATAGCCGCCGTGCGGCGTGTAGAAGCGGCGCTGGTCGTCGGGCAGGCGCGTCAGGCGCGCGCGGGCGTCGGCGTCGACGCGGTCCAGCCGCATCAGGAAGTCGGCCAGCCGCTCGCGCAGCAGACCGGCCTGTGCCGGGATGCGGCGCTGCAGCGTCAGGCTCAACAACTGAGCCACCTGCCTGACCCGCGCTGGGTCGTGCCACAGGTGCGGGTCCGGCAAGGCCCCGCGCCGCAGCGGTTCGATCGCGTCGGCCGCGCTGACCATCGGCAAGGCGGCGGCAGCGGCTTCGCGCAGGCGCGGCAGCCAGGCTTCGAAGCCCAGCCCGTTGGCGACCAGCAGATCGGCCTGCGCCAGCCAGCGCGCATCGGCCGGCGTCGGCGCATGGGCATGGGTGTCGGCTTCGGGCCCCACCAGCGCATGGACTTCGGCATCGGGCGGTGCGAGCTGGCGCAGCAGGTCGGCCAGGATCGAGAAGCTGGCGACCAGGCGCAGCGGCCGGTTCGGCAGTGGCGCGGGCGTTGCGGCCCGCGAGATCGGCGTGACCCCGGACGCCACCAGCGACGCCAGCGCCACCTGCGCCGCCAATCCGCCCAGGTAGGCGCGGCGCGAGGGGCCTGCGGTCCTGCCCGCCGTCATGGACGCACCGCCACGGTCGCCGACTGGGCTGCCATCCGCCAGCGCCAGACGCCATCGACCCGACCGAACAGCAAGGAGCCGACATAGGCCAGACCCGCCAGACACACGATGGCCGGGCCGGACGGCAGTTCGGCATGGAAGGACAGCAGCAGCCCGCCGACGCCGGCCAGCGCGCCGATCGCCCAGGCGCCCAGCACCATGCCGGGCAGGCTGCGGCTCCAGAAGCGCGCCGCCAGGGCCGGCAGCATCAGCTGGCCGATCGCCATCAGGGCCCCGAGCGCCTGCAGCGCGCCGACCAGGTGCAGCACCAGCAGCGCCAACAGCAGGGCATGGCCCCAGCGGGCCGCGCCTGCGCCCGGTCCGCCGCGCAGAAAGGCGGCATCGAGGCTGTCATAGACCAGCACGCGCCAGCCGACGGCCAAGGCCAACAGCATCAGGCTGGACAGCGCCGCCAGCGCAATCAGCGCGGTCGCGTCGACCGCGAGCACGCTGCCGAAGAGCAGGTGCAGCAGATCGGGACCGCCTCCGCCGCGCGCCATCAGCAGCACGCCGGCCGCCAGCGCGATCAGGTAGAAGGCCGAGAAACCGGCGTCCTCGTGCTGGGTCGTGTGACGGCTGGCCAGCCCGGCGACGGTGGCCACCAGCGCAGCGGCCACCAGGCCCCCTGCGGCCATCGCCCACAGCGTCAGACCCGCCAGCGCATGGCCCACGGCCGCACCGGGCAGCAGGGCATGGGCAATGGCCTCGCCGACCAGGCTCATGCGGCGCAACACCAGCAGGCAGCCCAGCGGCGCGGCGGTCAGCACCAGCGCCAGCGTCGCCAGCAGGGCACGGCGCATGAAGCCGTAGTCGGCAAACGGCTGGACCAGCAGCGCGTGCAAGCCGGCAGGATCGGTCAGCGTGTTCATCGCGTCCATGTCGCCGAGGCCGTTCAAGCGGCGCGGGCCCAGGCGGCGGCCGGGGTCGCAGGCGAAGGCATGGGGGCGGGTGTGGGTGCGGTTGTAGGCGTGGGTGCGTGCACCGGGCCCCAGGACCGGCAGCGGGCCGGACCGCCGTCCGGATCGGGCTGCAGCGCCAGCACCTCGTCGTAGAGCGCGGGCGGTTCATGCCGGCCGTGCAGCACCGCCACGACGGTGCGGCCAACGGCCAGGGCCTCGCGCAGCAGCGCGTCGAGCCGTTCGGACGAGGCCCGGTCCAGGGCGGTGTCGGGTTCGTCCAGCAACAGCAGTTCGGCGTCCTGCAGCCACAGCCGGGCAAGCCGGGCGCGCTGCCACTGGCCAGCCGACAGGTCGATCAGCGGCGTGCCGGCCAGCGCCCCGAGGTCCAGCCGGTCCAGCGTCTGCGCGATGGCTTGGCGCTCGCGCACCCCGATGCCGCGCCAGGCGCCCAGCAGCGGCCAGAGCCCGGTGGCGACATAGCCTTGCAGCGTGATCGGAAAGCGTCGATCCACCGCATCGGCCTGGGTGAGTTCGGCCAGGCGACCGGCCGCCCGTTCGATGCGTCCGGCGGCCGGCGCCAGACGCCCGGCCAGCGCCGCCAGCAGGGTGCTCTTGCCGACGCCGTTGGGGCCCAGCACGGCCGTCGCACTGCCCGGCATGAAACGACCGGACAGGCCCGCGAGCACGCTGCGGCCGCCTGGGGCCAGCGCCAGGTCATGCAGCGTCACGGTGGCGGGCAAGCGGCGCGCTGACATCGGCTTGCTCAGATCGCCCAGGCCACACCGGCCCACAGCAGCGCAAGCACCGCCAGGGCCGCGAGCAAACGCCGGGTCACGGACGCATCGACCGGATCACCCACGATCACGCCCGACCAGAACCGGCTCATGCCGCCCCCGCTTCGGCAAGAACAGCGCATTCGCCGCACAGCCCGTGCAGCGTCAGCTCATGCCGTTCGACCACGAAGCCGGCGGGCGCGATCTGCTCGATGTGGCCGGGACAGCCGTCGAGCGGAAACACCCGGTCGCAGCGGTGGCAGTGGAAGTGGTGCAGGTGCGCCTGCACGACCCATTCGTAGCGCACCGGCTGGCCCGGCAGTTCCAGCGTGCGCACGCGGGCATCGGCCTGCAAGGCCTTGAGGTGTCGGTAGACCGTGGCGATGCCCAGGCCCGGCACCGTGGTCTGACCGGCGGCGAGCAGTTCCGGCGCGGTCAGCGGCCGACCGGCGGCCAGCAGGCTGGCCTGGACGGCGCCGCGCTGGCGCGTGCTGCGGGTGCCAGCCGGCAGGTCGGGGACGTCGACGGGGTCGACGTGCTCGGCGCTGCTGCCACTGTGGGCACTGTTGCCGCTGTGGGCACTGTCGCCACTGTGAGCACTGTGGGCGCGATGGGTGTGGGCATGGCCGCTGGACATGCCCAGATGATACGGTCATCTCAGTATTACTGAGAATCACGTATCAATTTCAACCCTCAGGCCGGCAACGGCTTGAGCGACTTGCCCTCGACCTTGACCCGGGCGCCGACCGCCGGGGCGCTGGCTTGTTCGACGGTGCGCAGGGCGCCGCCGTCGGTGCGGACCTTGACGACGTAGACGGTGGTCGCCTTGACCTGCTTCTCGACCTCATGCCCGGCCACCGCGCCACCGATGGCGCCGAGCACCGTCATCGCGGTGCGGCCGTCGCCCTTGCCGAACTGGTTGCCCACGGCCCCGCCGACCACGGTGCCAGCGACCGCCCCGACGCCACTGCCCTCGCCCTTGCGCTTGACGGCGGTGACCGACTCGACCACGCCGCAATCGGCACAGACCGGGGCGGCCGAGGCGACGCGGTCGCTGCGGGCGGCGGGCGCCTTGGCGGCGGTGACCGGGGCCGCGGGTTCGGCCGAGGCGGCTTCGACCGCTGCGGCGGAAGCCGCTGGCGCCTGTCGGCCCGCGACAAAGGCGCCAACGCCGACGGCCAGCAGCGCGAGCACACCACCGACGATCCAGCCGGTCGGCAACGAGCGCGCTGGCGCGGCGGCGAAGCTGGCGCCCGGCACGGCCGCCATGGCGCCGTGGCTGCGGACGCTGGGGGTGACATCGACGACGTGAGGATCCAGGGTCTGGGCCATGAGGGAACTCCGATCTGCAGGACTCAGCAAAGGGCGCGATTCAAGCGCAGTCGCGGCGGAGACGCGCGCGCGGGCTGAAACAAGCGTCAGCAGCTGTCAATCGGGCATGGCCACACTGACATCCGATCACGCCCGTGGCCTGATCCAGCGCAGCCCACGTCGGCCCATGCCGGTGTCTGATCTCGCTGGGCGACAATTCGCCCCGTCCGCCAGCGCTCGGCGGCCAACCCAAGCCCACAGAGGAGCCCCATGAACAAAGCCGAACTGATCGAGAAACTGGCCGCCGAACATGGCCTGACCAAGGCCGCTGCCGGCCGCATCGTCGCCACCGTGCTCGACACCGTGGTGACGACCGTGAAGAAGGGCGGCTCGGTGACGCTGCCTGGTTTCGGCACGTTCAAGCAGCACGCCCGCGCCGCCCGCAACGGCGTCAACCCCGGCACCGGCGACAAGATCAAGATCGCTGCGGTGAAGCTGCCCAAGTTCACCCCGGGCACCGCCTTCAAGGCCGCCGTGGACCCGAAGGCCGCCGCCCGCAAGGCCGCCAAGGCCGCAGGCGCCAAGCCCGCAGCGAAGGCACCGGCCAAGAAGGCCGCCAAGAAGAAGTGACCGCGATGGCGCACGGATCGGCATGATCCGAGCCTGAGCGGCACCGGCCGTTCAAGGACAAGAGGCCCTTTCGGGCCTCTTGTCGTTTCTGCGCGTGTGGATCGGCGTTCTCAGCCTTTGCGGCCCTCTCGGCCCTCTCGGCCCTCTCGGCCTTCGCGGCTTTCTCGGCCGGCAAGGCTCCGCAGCCTCAGGCCCGTTTGGCGACCAGCGTGAGGATGTCGTAGCTGGCGACCAGCTCGCCATGCTGGTTGCTCACCTCGACGTCCCAGGCCACCACGCCCTGGCCGACGCCCTTGGCATCGCTGCGGTTGCGGTCGATCTTGCGCTTGGCGGTCAGGCGCGCCTGGATGGTGTCGCCGATCGGCACCGGCTTGACGAAGCGCAGCGTGTCCAGCCCGTAGTTGGCCAGCACGGGGCCCGGCGCCGGGCTGACGAACAGGCCGGCAGCGGCCGACAGCACGAAGTAGCCGTGGGCGATGCGCTGGCCGAACTGCGTGTCCTGCGCGGCGATCGCATCGAAGTGCATGTAGAAGTAGTCGCCCGAGACGCCACCGAAGTTGACGATGTCGGCCTCGGTCACGGTGCGCCGGTGCGTCAGCAGGCTCTCGCCGATGCGCAGGTCCTCGAAGTGGCGGCGGAAAGGATGCACGTCCGTCTCGATCACCTTCGCGCCCCGCACGTGTTCGCCGGTGACGGCCGCCAGCATGGTCGGCGAGCCCTGGATGGCCGCGCGCTGCAGGTAGTGCTTGACGGCGCGGATGCCGCCGAGTTCCTCGCCACCCCCGGCGCGGCCCGGACCGCCGTGCTTGAGCATGGGCAGCGGCGAGCCGTGGCCGGTCGATTCGGCTGCGGCCTCGCGGTCAAGGATCAGCATGCGACCGTGGTGCGCAGCGGCCACCGGGATGACGTGTGCGGCCACCACCGGATCGCGCGTGACCAGCGTGCCCACGAGGCTGCCACGACCGCGTGCGGCCAGCGCCAGGGCCTCGTCGAGGTCGTCATACGCCATCAGCGTGCTGACCGGGCCGAAGGCCTCGATGTCGTGCACCGCATCGTGTTGCAGCGGCTGGCGACTGAGCAGCAGCGTGGGCGCGAAGAAGGCGCCGGCTGCGACGCCCTCGCCCTGCGGCGCGAAGCCGTCTGCCGCGCTGCAGACGGTCTCGGCGCCTTGCTGCAGCAGGGCAACCCGCTCGGCCACGTCGGCCTGTTGAGCGTGCGAGGCCAGCGCGCCCATGCGCACGGCGGCCAGCGCCGGATCGCCGACCACCGTCTTGGCCAGGCGCGCGCGCAGCGCCTGCGCCACCGCGTCGACATGCTGGCGCGGCACGATGGCGCGGCGAATGGCGGTGCATTTCTGGCCCGCCTTGACGGTCATCTCGCGGGCGACTTCCTTGACGAAGAGCTCGAACTCCTCGTCGTCGGGCGTCACGTCCGGGGCGAGGATGGCGCAGTTCAGCGAGTCGGCCTCGGCGTTGAAGGCGATCGACTGGCGCACCAGGTTCGGGTGGGTGCGCAGCTTGGCGGCCGTGTCGGCCGAGCCGGTGAAGGTGACCACGTCACGGCCGTCGAGCCGGTCGAGCAGATCGCCCGTGCCGCCGATCACCAGCTGCAGCGCGCCGGCCGGCAGGATGCCGCTGGCGTCGATCACGCGCACCAGCGCTTCAGTCAGGTAGCTGGTCGCGGTGGCGGGCTTGCCGATGCAGGGCATGCCGGCAAGGAAACACGGCGCGAACTTCTCCAGCAGGCCCCAGATGGGGAAGTTGAAGGCGTTGATGTGGACCGCCAGGCCCTGTCGCGGCACCAGGATGTGGCTGCCGGCGAAGCGGTTGGTCTTGCCGAGCTGGGCGACCGGGCCTTCGTGGATCAGGTTGCCCGAAGGCAGCTCGTTGCCGCCCATGCTGGCGTAGGCGAACAAGGTGCCGGTGCCGCCCTCGATGTCGATGGCGCTGTCCACCCGCGTGGCGCCGGTGTGGGCCGAGATCGCGTAGAGCGCCTCCTTGTGTTCGAGCAGGTGCTTGGCCAGCGCCTTGAGCCGCTGGGCGCGCTGCTGGAAGTCCAGCGCCAGCAGACCGGGGCCGCCAACGCGGCGGGCGAAGTCGACCGCCTCGCCGAAGTCGATCGCGTCGGCATGGGTGCGCGCAACCGGCTGGCCGTTGATGGCGCTGTGCAGCAGGGCACCGGGCTGGGCGCCGAACCAGCGTCCGGCGATGTGGCTTTGCAACGGGGTGATGGGCGCGTGCGTGGTCGTGTTCACGGGGGAAGGTCTCCGGAGGAAATCGTTGCGGCGTCGGTGGGGACCGCGGCCGGTGCGGCGCTCAGGCCGATGGGGGGTCGCACACGAGGCACGCCCTGGACGAACAGCTCGGCCACCAGCGGCGCGAGGGCGGCATGGCTCAGCTCGCCGCCGGGCCGCAGCCACGTGCTCAGCCAGTTCACCATGCCAAACAGCAGCATCGTCAGCGGCTTGACGAGGCCGGCCGCATCCAGCGCCGGTTGCCAGCGCGCAAGGGCGGCGGCGACGCGCGTCACCAGCTCGCGCTGGCGCTGCTGCAGGCGGGCGTGCTCGTCGGCATCGAGATAGCGCACCTCGTCGGTCAGCACACGCAGGGCGTCGCTGCGGCCGTCGTAGGCGATCACCAGGTGTTCGACCAGGGCGCGCACCAGGGCACGTTCGGGTGGCTCATGACCTGAGCCACTCCGCTCGACATCGAAGCCGGCGATGACCTCGTCGACGCTGGCATGCAGGCGGTCGACCTGCTCATGCGCGATCTCGCGCAGCAGCTGCTGCTTGTCGGCGACGTAGTGGTAGAGCGCCGCCTTGGACAGGCCGGCCGCTGCGGCCACCTGCGTCATCGTCGTGCTCGGGTAGCCCTGGGCCGCGAACAAAGCGGCCGCATGGCCGAGGATGGCCGCACGCTGCTCGTCGTGGCCGGGGGCGCGCGGGCGGGCCATCGTCTGCCGGTCGGGTCAGCGGGCGTCGAAGCTCAGCACCACGCGCTCGGTCAGCGGGTGGGCCTGGCAGCACAGGACATGGCCGGCGGCGACCTCGGCCTTGTCGAGCGCGAAGTTGCGTTCCATGCGGACCTCGCCTTCGAGCACCTTGGCGCGGCAGGTGCCGCAGACACCGGACGTGCAGGAGAACGGCAACTCCATGCCGGACGCGCTGGCGGCGTCGAGGATGCTGGGCTGATCGCGCCGGAACAGGATCTCGCGGCTCAGGCCATCGCGGATCAGCGTGACACGCGACTGCTCCGCATCGCCCGGCTGCGGCTCGTGCAGCACCGCGCCCACCTGCGCCGCGCCGCCGGACGCGCCGGCAGGCTGGGCGATGCCGAAGCGCTCGATGTGGATGCGCGACTCGTCGACGCCAGCGGCCAGCAGCGCCGCCTCGGCCTCGTCGTTCATCTGGAAGGGGCCGCAGACATAGGCATGGTCGATGCTGGCGGCCGGCACCAGCGCACCAAGGAACTCGGCGAGCTTGTCGCGGTTCATCAGGCCCTGGTTGAGCGGCGTATCCGTCTGCTCGTCGGAGAAGACATGGTGCAGCACCAGCCGGGTCAGATAGCGGTTCTTGAGGTCTTCGAGCGCCTCCTTGAACATGGTCGACTGCAGCGAGCGGTTGCCGTAGATCAGCGTGCAGCGGCTGAAGGGTTCGCGCGCCAGCACCGTCTTCAGGATCGACAGGATGGGCGTGATGCCACTGCCACCGGCGATGCCGAGGTGATGGCGCCGCGCGCCCGGCTCGATGGGCACGAAGAAGCGGCCCTGCGGGGCCATGACCTGCAGCGTGTCGCCGACCTTCAGGGTGCTGTTGATCCAGTTGGAGAACACGCCGCCACGGACCTTGCGCACGCCCACGCGCAGCTCACCGTCGTCGACGCCGGCGCAGATCGAATACGAGCGCCGCAGGTCCTGGCCATCGACCGTGTGGCGCAGCGTCAGGTACTGGCCTTGCGTGAAGCCGAAGGTCTCGCGCAGTTCGGTCGGCACGGCGAAGGTGACGATGACGGCCTCGGCGGTGTCGGGCTCGATGGCGCGCACCTGCAGCGGATGGAAGAGAACGCTCATGGTCGGTCCCTGTGGGGCAAAGGTTCGGTGGGACGGGCTCGATCAGGCCGATCAGATCGGCTTGAAATGCTCGAACGGTTCGCGGCAGGCCCGGCAGCGCCAGAGCGCCTTGCAGGCGGTCGAGCCAAAGGCCGACAGCCGTTCGGTGTCGCGGCTGTTGCAGCGCGGACAGGCCAGGGCCTGCGGCGCACGCGGGACAAAACGCAGCACGGCGGTGCCAGGCGCCAGCGCGCCCGCCTCGGCCGGACCGGGCGGCGCGATGCCGTAGGCGCGCAGCTTGTCGCGGCCTTCGGCACTGATCCAGTCGGTGGTCCAGGCCGGGTCGCGTCGCAAGCTCGTGCGCACCGGGCCCAGGCCGGCCAGCAACAGGGCTTCGCGCACGCTGGCCTCGATCACCTCGGTGGCCGGGCAGCCGGAATAGGTGGGGGTGAGCACGACATCGAGCCCGCCACCATCGGCCTCGGGCGCGGCATGGACCTCGCGCACGATGCCCAGGTCGATCACCGAGACGGCCGGCACCTCCGGGTCGGGCACGCCCTGCAGGACCTGCCAGGCGCGCGCGATGCGGCTGGACGTGGCGGTGTCCGCGTTCACCACGCGCCGCCCGGGTAGCTGCGCTGCAGCGTCTGCATCTCGGCCAGCAAGGGGCCCATGTGCTCGCTGTGCAGGCCCCGCTTGCCGGTGCTGCGGAAGGCGGACTCGGCGGGCGCGGCCAGCTGCGCGGCGGCGAGCAGGGCGTTCATCTCGTCCAGCCAGGGCTGGCGCAGCTCGGACGCGGCCGGGCCCAGGCCGGTGGCGCGGGCATGCTGGTCGAGCGCGTCGTCCTCGAACAGCTCGGCGGCATAGCGCCACTGCGCATCCAGCGCACGGGCGATGCGCTGGGCCGATTCGGCCGTGCCGTCGCCCAGGCGCACGACCCAGTCGGCCGCATGCTGCTGGTGGTAGCGGGCTTCCTTGACAGCCTTGGCGGCGATGGCGGCGAGTTCGCTGTCGGACGAGCCTTGCAGCCGCTCCCACAACAGCCGCAGCCAGGTCGCCACCATGGCATTGCGCAGCACGGTGTAGGCGAAGTCGCGCCCGCCACCGGCCATCGCGCCATGGGGGCCGTTGGGCAGTTCGACCAGCGTCGGGTTGAGGTAGTCGCGTTCCTCGCGCAAGAAGGCGAGCTGGTCCTCGTCGAGCGGGGCGGCACCGGCTGCGGCGCCGAGCTGGCCGGCGCGCGTCAGCAGGCCACGGGCCTGGCCCACCAGGTCCAGCGACATGTTGGTCAGCGCGATGTCTTCTTCGAGGATGGGCGCATGGCCGCACCACTCGCCCAGGCGCTGGGCCAGGATCAGGCAGGTGTCACCCAGGCGCAGCAGGTACTGCGCGGACGGATCGGCGGGTCGGGCGATGGAGGCTTGCATGGTTCTTTCCGCGGACGCGATGCCCGCACGGCCGCCCGAAGGGCATGGCGCGCCCCCTCGGGGGGCAGCGAACGGAGTGAGCGTGGGGGTCGAAACCCTCACATGTGATCCACGGACTTCGGCAGTTGGTAGAAGGTCGGGTGGCGGTAGACCTTGTCTTCCATCGGGTCGAAATACATGTCCTTGTCGGACGGGTCGCTGGCGACGATGTCGCTGCTGCGCACGACCCAGACGCTGGTGCCTTCCTGGCGCCGGGTGTAGACGTCGCGCGCCAGCTGGATCGCCATGGCCGGGTCGGCCGCATGCAGGCTGCCGCAGTGCTTGTGATCCAGGCCCGCTTTGCTGCGCACAAAGACTTCCCAGAGTGGCCATTCGGTGGCCGTGGCGGTCGTGTGGGGGTCCTTGGATGCGGTGTCGTTGCTCATGCGGGAGCCTCTGGAAGGTCGATGTGAACGGGGATCGGGGGGATCTCGGGGGATCGCGGGGATCACGTGGGAAGGCGGGCGATGGCTGTCCGATCGCGCCGCAGCGCTCAGGCCGCGCGGCCCTGCGCGGCGGCGTCGCGTTCGGCCTGCTTGCGGGCATGGGCCAACGCGGCCTCGCGCACCCAGGCGCCGTCGTCCCAGGCCCGCACGCGGGTGGCGAGGCGTTCGCGGTTGCAGGGGCCGTCACCACCGACCACGCGCCAGAACTCGGCCCAGTCGATCGGGCCGTGGTCGTGGTGGCCGCGCGCCTCGTTCCACTGGAGGTCCGGGTCGGGCAGCGTCACGCCGAGCACCTCAGCCTGCGGCACGGTGGCGTCGATGAACTTCTGGCGCAGGTCGTCGTTGGAGACCCGCTTGATGCCCCAGCGCATGCTCTGCGCGCTGTTGGGGCTCTGGTCGTCGGGCGGGCCGAACATCATGATCGACGGCCACCACCAGCGGTTGACCGCGTCCTGGACCATCGCGCGCTGCGCGTCGGTGCCGTCCTTCATCATCGTCAGCAACGCGTCATAGCCCTGGCGCTGGTGGAAGCTTTCCTCGCGGCAGATGCGCACCATCGCCCGCGCATAGGGGGCGTAGGAACAGCGGCAGATCGGCACCTGGTTCATGATCGCCGCGCCGTCGACCAGCCAGCCGATGACGCCCACGTCGGCCCAGGTCAGCGTCGGGTAGTTGAAGATCGAGCTGTACTTGGCCTTGCCGGTGTGCAGGGCATCGAGCAGCTGGTCACGGCTCTGGCCCAGGGTCTCGGCCGCCGCGTAGAGGTAGAGACCGTGGCCGCCCTCGTCCTGCACCTTGGCCAGCAAGATCGCCTTGCGCTTGAGGGTCGGCGCGCGGCTGATCCAGTTGCCCTCCGGCAGCATGCCCACGATCTCGCTGTGGGCGTGCTGGCTGATCTGGCGGGTCAGCGTCTTGCGGTAGTTGTCGGGCATCCAGTCCTTGGCCTCAATGAAGGCACCGGCGTCGATGCGCTCGTCGAAGCGGGCCTGCAGCGCCACTTCCTCGGCGCTGCGCAGCGTCTTGGGCGCCTCGGTGGCGCCGTCCTTGCCCATGGTGTCCATCGCCTGCGTGTACATGCCTGACCTCGCTCGTTCGGGGACGTTCATTCATTGACCGTCCGGTCGGTAAATTATTCGAGACTTGATCCGACACCGCAAGATGCGCAGCCCAGGGTTTGCCCGAAGCCCCGGGTTGACCGCAGGGGCGCCGCTATCCTCGCGGCCCATGTTGTCCGTGATGAATGCCTTCTGGCGCGCCGCTGCCTACTGCCTGCACCCGCGCGTGATCCTGCTGTCGCTGGTGCCGGTGGTGGTCGCTGGCGCGGCTGCCTTCGGGCTGGCCTGGTTCTTCTGGGAGCCGGCGATCGACGCGGTCCGGATGTGGCTGGACGGCATCGCCTGGCTGGCCCCCCTGACGGGCTGGTTCAACGAGATCAGCGGCGGACGCTTCCGCAGCGTCATCGGCCCGCTGGTGGTGGTGGCGCTGTCGATCCCGGTGCTGCTGATCGCGTCCTTGCTGCTGGTGTCTATCTTCATGAGCAGCGCCATCGTCGACCTGGTGGCGCGGCGCCGCTTCCCCGAACTGGCCCGCAAGCGCGGCGGCCATTGGCTGGGCTCGCTGGTCGGCACGCTGTTCAACACGCTGCTGGCGCTGCTGATGCTGATCGCCTCGATGCCGCTGTGGCTGATCCCGCCGCTGGCGCTGGTGCTGCCGCCGCTGATCTGGGGCTGGCTGGCGATGCGGCTGATGAGCTACGACGCCCTGGCCGACCACGCCAGCCGCGAGGAACGTGTCCTGCTGATGCACGAGCACCGCATGCCGCTGCTGGCGATCGGCCTGATCACCGGCTACCTGGGCGCGGCGCCCTCGCTGATCTGGGTCACCGGCGCCATGGCCTTGCCGATGATGCCGCTGCTCCTGCCAGGCTTTGTCTGGCTCTACACGCTGGTGTTCGCCTTCGCCTCGGCCTGGTTCGCGCACTACGCGCTGGCCGCGCTGGCCGCGATGCGCGCACGCAGCTTCCCCGAAATCGTTCCGCCGCCGGCGCCGGCACCGACCCCGGCGAACGACCCGACGCCGCTGCCCGTGCTCGCGACCGATCCACCGCTCGCGCTGCCGCCGGCCGCCCCGCCCACGTCCTCACCCACGTCCACCCCATGAACTTCGGCCTCATCATCGTTGGCGACGAGATCCTCTCGGGCAAGCGCCAGGACAAGCACCTGGCCAAGGTCATCGAGCTGCTGTCCGCCCGCGGCCTGGCGCTCGCCTGGTCGCACTACGTCGGCGACGAGCCGGCGCGCATCACCGCGATCCTGCGCACCGCCTTCGCCAGCGGCGACGTGGTCTTCAGCTGCGGCGGCATCGGTGCCACGCCCGACGACCATACCCGCCAGTGCGCGGCGGCGGCGCTCGGCCGGCCGCTGGCGCTGCACCCCGAGGCGCGCGAGCTGATCATGGCCCGCGTGCGCCTGATGGCCGCCGAGAAGGGCTGGCCGGACGATCCCGAGCATCCGGACACCGTCCACCGGCTGAACATGGGCGTCTTCCCGGAAGGCGCCGAGATCATCGCCAACCCGTACAACCAGATCCCCGGCTTCTCGATCGGCGACGTGCACTTTGTGCCCGGCTTCCCGGTGATGGCCCACCCGATGATCGAGGCGCTGCTGGACGGCCGCTACGCCCACCTGCACGGCGGGGCCGCCCAGGTCGAGCGCTCGGTGGTCGTCTACGGGTCGATGGAGGCCAGCCTGACGCCGCTGATGATCGAGCTGGAGGCGCGCTTCCCGCCCGTCAAGGTCTTCAGCCTGCCCAGCGTCGACCACCCGATCCACGGCCGCCACATCGAGCTGGGCGTCAAGGGCCGCGACGGCCAGAACCTGACCGACGCCTACGCCGCCCTGCTGGACGGCCTGCGGCACTTCGGCGCCGAACTGGGCCCAGAAATGGTGCGCCCCTGATTCACCATGTTTGTGCATCGGATTGCACCATCGAGGTGCATCCGTGTGACGCATGCCACGCCGGCTCCCCCTGCCAACCCGAGGGGTCGGGCCTGCGCAAGCCGGGCTTGCACCGGACTCGGGCGCGGGCACGCTTTCTGCTAAATTTCCCGCCGTCTCGGCGCCTGCGCCCGGTACGACCGCACATTCCCCCGTCACTTCCCTCTCGCTAGGAGCCTCCTGATGGCCAAGACCGTCGCCGACGTGATGTCGATGGTGAAGGAAAACGAAGTCAAGTTCGTCGACTTCCGTTTCACCGACACCCGCGGCAAGGAACAACACGTTTCCGTGCCTGTTTCTGCATTCGATGAAGACAAGTTCACCTCCGGTCATGCCTTTGACGGCTCCTCGATCGCCGGGTGGAAGGGCATCGAAGCCTCGGACATGCAGCTCATGCCCGACCCGAACACCGCCAACATCGACCCCTTCTTCGAAGAGTCGACGCTGATCCTGACCTGCGACGTCATCGACCCGGCCGACGGCAAGCCCTACGAGCGTGACCCGCGCTCGCTGGCCAAGCGCGCCGAGGCCTACATGAAGTCGACCGGCCTGGGCGACACCGCCTACTTCGGTCCGGAGCCCGAGTTCTTCGTGTTCGACAGCGTGCGCTGGGGCGCCGACATGTCGGGCTCCTTCTGCTCGATCGAAGCCGAAGAAGCCGCCTGGAACACCGGCAAGGACTACGAGCACGGCAACAAGGGCTTCCGCCCGACCGTCAAGGGCGGCTACTTCCCGGTGCCCCCGGTCGACAGCGGCCAGGACATGCGCTCGGAGATGTGCCTGATCCTGGAATCGGTCGGCATCCCGGTCGAAGTGCATCACCACGAAGTGGCGAACGCCGGCCAGATGGAGATCGGCACCAAGTTCAGCACGCTGATCCAGCGCGCCGACTGGGTCCAGCTGCAGAAGTACATCATCCACAACGTGGCCGCTGCCTACGGCAAGACCGCCACGTTCATGCCCAAGCCCATCGTCGGCGACAACGGCAGCGGCATGCACGTGCACCAGTCGGTCTGGAAGGACGGCAAGAACCTGTTCGCCGGTGACGGCTACGCCGGCCTGAGCGACTTCGCGCTGTACTACATCGGCGGCATCATCAAGCACGCCCGTGCGCTGAACGCGATCACCAACCCCGGCACCAACAGCTACAAGCGCCTGGTCCCGGGCTACGAAGCCCCGGTGAAGCTGGCCTATTCGGCCAAGAACCGCTCGGCCTCGATCCGCATTCCGTACGTCGCGAACCCGAAGGGCCGCCGCGTCGAAGCGCGTTTCCCGGACCCCCTGATGAACCCGTACCTGGGTTTCGCCGCGCTGCTGATGGCCGGCCTGGACGGCGTCGAAAACAAGATCCACCCGGGCGAAGCCGCCACGAAGGATCTGTACCACCTGCCGCCGGAAGAAGACGCGAAGATCCCGACCGTGTGCTCGAGCCTGGAAATGGCCCTCGAGTACCTGGACAAGGGCCGCGGCTTCCTGACCAAGGGTGGCGTGTTCACCGACTCGTACATCGACGCCTACATCGACCTGAAGATGCAGGAAGTCCAGCGCATGCGCATGACCACGCATCCGATCGAGTTCGACATGTACTACACGCTGTGATGCCCTGCGGCGGCCTTCGGGCCGTCGCGGTCCGCATGACCGCCACACGGACGGCCCTTCGGGGCCGTCTTTTTTTTGCCGGGATGCTTGGGCGATACTGAACCGCGATGCCTTCCACGACCCGATCGATGCCCGTCTGCACGGCCTTGTTGTCCTCGCCGACGCTGTGGTCAGCGCCGTTGTCGGCGCTGGTCTTGACGGCGCTGGCAAGCCTGCCGTCACACGCCCAGGACCGCTCCGTCTACCGCTGCCCGGGCAACCTCTACACCGACCAGATCACCGTGCGCGAAGCGGCCGAGCGCGGCTGCAAGACGCTCGAAGGCGCGGCCGTCACCGTCGTGCAGACCCGCCGACCAGAAGCACCCAAGGCGGCGGCGTCCGGCAGTCCGGCCGCATCCGGTGCGACGCCGGCACGGTCGTCTGGCAACGAGGGCGCCCGCATCGACCCGGCCGAACAGCGCGCCCGCGACACCGATGCGCGCCGCATCCTCGACGGCGAGCTGCGCCGGGAAGAAGACCGCCTGGCCCAGCTGCAGAAGGACCTGACGAACGCCGCCACCGCCTCGCCCGAACGCCAGAACGAGCTGCGCGCGGCTCTGGCCCGCAAGGAAGCGGACGTGGCGGCCATCCGGCGTGAACTCGCCAAGCTCGGAGCATCGACCCCATGAGCCTGCTGCGCGGACCGGGCTACGACGCCTTCGACCACCTCGCCACCATGGTCGCCGTGCTGCGTGCGGACGGCCGCTGCGTGTTCGTCAACGCGGCCTTCGAGTCCACGCTGGGACTGCCACGGCGCACGCTGCAGAAGTCGCGCATCTTTGACTGGTTCATCGACCCGGCGCTGCTGCAGACGACCTTCCGCTCGGTGGTCGACAACGAATACGCCACCGGCCGTCTGGAAGCCCTGATGCGCCGCACCGCCACCGGCGGCGAGCCGCTGCCGGTGCACGCCATCCTGACCCAGATCGGCCACGGCGAGCAGGTGCTGCTGGAGCTGGTCGAGATCGAGCAGCAGGCCCGCCAGGACCGCGAGAGCCGCACGCTCGATCAGGCCCGCGTGACCAAGGAGCTGATCCGCAACCTGGCCCACGAGATCAAGAACCCGCTGGGCGGCATCCGCGGGGCGGCGCAGCTGCTGGAGATGGAGCTCGACAACAAGTCGCTGACCGAATACACGGGCGTCATCATCCACGAGGCCGATCGCCTGCAGGCCCTGGTCGATCGGCTGCTGGCGCCGCACCGGCGCCCGCGCGTGGTCGCCGACGTCAACATCCACGAGGTGCTCGAACGGGTCCGCTCGCTGGTGCTGGCCGAACATTCGAAGGGCCTGGTGATCGTGCGCGACTACGACATCTCGCTGCCCGAGTTCCGCGGCGACCGCGAACAGCTGATCCAGGCGGTCCTGAACATCACCCAGAACGCCGCCCAGGCGCTGATCCACGACATCGCCGACGGCGACGCGCGCATCGTGCTGCGGACCCGGGCCTCGCGTCAGGTCACGATCGGACGGACCCGCTATCGACTGGCACTGGACTTGCATATCGAGGACAACGGACCCGGCGTGCCCCCCGAGATCCGCGATCGCATCTTCTTCCCGCTCGTGACCGGCCGGGACGGGGGTTCGGGCCTCGGGCTGACGCTGGCGCAGGACGTCGTGCAGCAGCACCAGGGCCTGATCGAGTGCGAGAGCGAACCGGGGCGCACGGTGTTCAAGATTCAGATCCCTCTGCCGTGACGGGCCTGCCTGGCCCGTCGCCCGGAGTGGCACAGCCAGGACAGGCCCACGCATGAAACCCATCTGGATCGTTGACGACGACCAATCCATCCGCTTCGTTCTGGAGAAGGCCCTGGCGCGCGAGGAGCTGCCGGTGCGCAGCTTCACCAACCCGCGCGACGTGCTCGCCGCTCTGGACGAGGACGAGCCGCAGGTGCTGGTCAGCGACATCCGCATGCCCGGCGGCTCGGGCTTCGACCTGCTCGCCAAGGTCAAGGAGCGCCTGCCCGGCCTGCCCGTCATCATCATGACGGCCTACTCCGACCTGGACAGCGCCGTCTCGGCCTTCCAGGGCGGCGCCTTCGAATACCTGCCCAAGCCGTTCGACCTGCCCAAGGCGGTCGAGCTGATCCGGCGCGCGGTCGAAGAAAGCCAGCGCGAGGAAAGCGTCGACGAACACGCCACCGAGGTGCCCGAGATGCTCGGCCAGGCACCGGCGATGCAGGATGTCTTCCGCGCCATCGGCCGCCTGAGCCAGAGCAATGTCACGGTGCTGATCACCGGCGAGTCCGGCGCCGGCAAGGAACTCGTCGCCCGGGCGCTGCACAAGCACAGCCCGCGGCAAGGGGGCCCGTTCGTGGCGATCAACACGGCGGCGATCCCCAAGGACCTGCTGGAGAGCGAGCTGTTCGGCCACGAGCGTGGCGCCTTCACCGGCGCCCAGGCGACCCGGCGCGGGCGCTTCGAGCAGGCCGAGGGCGGCACGCTCTTCCTCGACGAGATCGGCGACATGCCCTTCGACCTGCAGACCCGGCTGCTGCGGGTGCTGTCGGACGGCCAGTTCTACCGCGTCGGCGGGCACGCGCCGCTGAAGTCCAACGTCCGCGTGATCGCGGCGACGCACCAGAACCTCGAAGAACGGGTGCGCGACGGCGCCTTCCGCGAGGACCTGTTCCACCGCCTCAACGTGATCCGGCTGCGCTTGCCGGCGCTGCGCGAGCGGCGCGAGGACATCCCTTCGCTGACCCGCCACTTCCTGCAGCGCAGCGCCAAGGAACTGGGCGTCGAGACCAAGAAGCTGTCCGAGGCGGCGATGGCCCTGGTCGTGGGCTTCGAGTTCCCCGGCAACGTCCGCCAGCTCGAGAACCTGTGCCACTGGCTGACGGTGATGGCGCCGGCCCAGACGGTGGATCCGAAGGACCTACCGCCCGAGGTGCTGGGCGCCCTGCCCTCACACGGTCACGGTCTGGCGGGCCTGTCGTCGGCGCCGATCGGCCACGCGCCCAGCCCACCCGCCGCCGGCCACGCGGCCGATGTGTCCCGTGCGGCCGCGCCGGTCATGCTCGGCAGCGGTTGGCTGGCCGACCTGGAGCAGGAAGCCCGTTCGCTGCTGGAGAGTGGCCAGCCGGACGTCTGGGACCACCTGACCCGGCTGTTCGAGGGCCGCTTGATCACCACCGCGTTGGCCATCACCAAGGGTCGCCGCATCGAGGCCGCACACAAGCTCGGCATCGGCCGCAACACCATCACGCGCAAGATCCAGGAACTCGGCCTGGATTGAAAAACCGCGTCGTCGTTCGAATGCACAACCCCCGAAACCGAAGGGATTTACTGGCTGGGGGTTGACCTGGCTCAAGTGCCACGCATACCGCGAGGCGCACATTCGACAACATGCGGTTCGCCGAACCGCCTTGTCGAACCTCAAGCTAGCCCTTGGTTGTGCAGCCCTTGGACACTCCCACACCCATCTCCCGGGCACCGCGCGCCGTGCACTTGCCCAAGCCCCGGCGCCGGCTGGCGGCGGCGCCACCCGCGCCGGCCGACCCGACGCCCTGGCTGATCGCCTTCGGCACACCGCCGCTGGGCAGCGGCGAGGTCGCGGTGCTGCAGCAGATCGCGATCCGGCGACCGGTCGCCGCTGGCGAATCCGTCTTCCGCGATGGCCAGCCCGCCCGCACCCTCGTGCTGCTGCTGTCGGGTGACGCGGTGCTGGGCTCACGCGCGGCCGATGGCAGCTTGCGCACCGAGCGCAGCGTCGCCGGCCCGTCCTGGCTGGACGGCCATTCGGCCTGGCTGGCCGAGCCCCACGCGATGGAAGCGCTGGCGCTGTCGGACGTCGTCGTCGCCGAACTGCCCATCGAGATCCTGCGCCTGCACCTGACCAACATGCCGCTGCTGGGCCTGCGCTTCTGCGCCAACCTGGCCCGCGAGGTGCGCTCGCTGACCGACGCCTCGCGCAACCTGCTGCACAACGACGCGCCGGCCCGCTTCGCCCGCTGGCTGGTCCAGCGCTGCCCCGGCCACGGCGAGCGCTGCGAGATGCGCCTGCAGGAGCGCAAGCGCGACATCGCCCAGCAGCTGGCGATGACGCCCGAGACGCTGTCACGCCTGATGCGCAACTTCGAAGCGCGCGGTGTCTTCAGCGTCAACGGCTACAACGTCGTCGTGCACGACCTGCCCGCTCTGCGGCAGATGGCGGGCGAAGACCCCTGAGCCGCCTCAAAGCCACGCCCTTCGACATGACAAAGGCCGCTCTCGAGCGGCCTTTGTCATGTCGGGTCAGACCGGACCGGGCCGGGCCGGGCCGCGTCAATGGCCGTGCGCCGTGCTGCTGATGGCCGCGATCAGCGCGATGCCGCCGCCCATCCAGCCCAGCTGCAGCAACGTGTCGCGCCAGTCCAGCCGCTTCTGCAGCTGCGGGATCAGGTCGGCCACCGCGATGTAGATCAGCGTGCTGGCCGCCACCATCAGCATGTAGGGCAAGGCCGCCTCGAACGGCGCCAGCGCCAGATAACTCAGCACGCCGCCCAGCACCGAGGCCAGCCCGGTGATGCAGTTGAAGAGCAGCGCACGGCGCTTGGTGAAGCCCGCGTGCAGCAGCACGATGAAGGCGCTCAGCTCATGCGGAATCTCGTGCACACCCACCGCCAGCGCGGTCAGCCAGCCCAGCGCCGGATCGGCCAGGAAGGCCGCACCGATCAGCACGCCGTCGCAGAAGTTGTGCGTCGCGTCGCCCACCAGCACGCTCCAGCCACCCTTGCCGGCCTGTTCAGCGTCGAAACCGTGGTGGTGGTGGTGATGCGGGTCGTCGCCCTCGTGGTGATGGTTGTGGCGGTAGAGCTCGACCTTCTCCAGCAGGAAGAAGAACAGCAGGCCGCCCAGCAGCGTCGCGAACAGGGCCTGCGGCTCGGCATGGCCACCGCCGGCATGGGCCTCGAAGGCCTCGGGCATCAGGTCCAGCAGGGCCGCCGCCAGCATCACCCCGGTCGACAGGCTGACCATGTGGGGCAGCATGCGCGCCAGCAGAGGCAGCGCCAGCCAGCCGGCCAGCAGCACCGACAGCACGCCGCTGGCGAAGGTCGCGATCAGGATGGAGACGAGGACCATCGGGGCGGGCTCAGGCCGCGCCGTGTCGGCTCAGCCAGTCGAGGCAGCGGCGCCAGCCGTCCTGCGCATCGGCCTGCCGGTAGCTCGGCCGGTAGTCGGCGTGGAAGGCATGCGGCGCCTGCGGGTAGACGACAAAGGTCGAGGCCCGGGCCTTTTCCGGAGCGGCGGCCAGCGCGGCCTTCATCTGATCGACCGTGGTCAACGGGATGCCGCCGTCCTGTCCTCCGTAGAGGCCCAGCACGGGTGCCTTCAGCTCGCCAGCCAGGTCGACCGGGTGGCGCGGGTTCTGCGGCGTGACCGGTCCCGTCAGCCGGCCGTACCACGCCACGCCAGCCTTCACCGCCGGCTGGTGCGCGGCATAGAGCCAGGTGATGCGACCACCCCAGCAGAAACCGGTGATGCCCAGCCGGGCCGTGTCACCGCCGTTCTTCGCCGCCCAGGCCACGCAGGCATCGAGGTCGGCCATGACCTGGGCGTCGGGCGTCAGGCGGATCACCTCGGCCATCAGCTTGTCGATCTCGCCGTAGGACGACGGGTCGCCCTGGCGCACGAACAGCTCGGGCGCGATCGCCAGATAGCCCTGCTTGGCGAAACGACGGGCCACGTCGGCGATGTGCTCATGCACGCCGAAGATCTCGCTGATCACCAGGATCACCGGCAGGCCGGTCTTGCCCGCCGGTGCCGCGCGGTAGGCGGGCACCTGGTAGCCGGCCACGTCGATCATGACCTCGCCAACCGCCAGCCCGGCGCTGTCGGTGCGGATCTCGGTCTGCGCCACCACCGGCAACACGGCCGCGGCAAAGCCGGTGCCGATGGCCGTGCGCAGGAAATCGCGGCGGGTGTCGTCGCCGGTCACGTCAGCCTGGGGGATGGACTCGATCATGGGGCTCTCCCGGTCAGAAGGTGGTCAGGGAAAGCGGGCGATTCTAGGCAGGCGACCGGGCCGTCGCAGGGCCGTGGTCAGCGCTGGGCCAGCAAGGCGGCAACCCCGTGGCGATCGGGCATCGCGGCGATCGCACCGCGGCCGGTGACGGCCAGCGCCGATGCCGCATTGGCCTGCCGCATCGCCTCGGGCAGGCTCAGCCCGCGAGCCAGTGCGGCGGCCAGCGCGCCGGTGCAGGTGTCGCCCGCGCCGATGGTGTCGACCACATCGACCACCCAGCCCGGCTCGTGTTGCGGGGCCTGACCCGGCCGGAACAGCCGCACGCCGTCGGCGCCGCAGGTGACCATGACGGCGCCCGCACCACGCGCCAGCAACTGCTGCGCGGCACGCTCGAGCGGCGCGTCCTCGCCCAGCCCGGCCAGCGCCAGCAGCTCGCCCTCGTTGGGCGTCAGCAGGTCGCACAAGGCGATCAGCTCATCGGGCAAGGGCCGCGCCGGGGCCGGGTTCAGCAGCGTGAAGACGCCGTGGCGACGCGCCAGCGCGAAGGCCGCTTCGGTCGCCTCGATCGGCACCTCGCACGGCGCCATCACGACCCGCGCGGCGGCGATCGTCGCGGCGGCCGCGTCGACATGGCGCGGACCCAGCCCGGCACCGGCGCCGGCAAAGACCGCGATGCTGTTGTCGCCACCGTCGTAGACCCAGATCTGCGCCACGCCGCTGCGCTCGCCCTCGACCACCTCGACATGCTGCGTGGCGATGCCTTCGCGCTGCCACAGGTCCAGCGCCATGCGGCCGAAGTCGTCGCCGCCGATGCGCGCCAGCACGGCCACCCGCGCGCCCTGGCGGGCCGCCGCGACCGAGGCATTGCTGCCCTTGCCGCCCGGGCTGACCTCGAAGGCGCTGGCCATCAGCGTCTCGCCACGCGAGAGCGGGCGCGGCACGCGCGAGACCAGGTCGGCGTTCCAGCTGGCCAGGCAGACGACGTCGGCCTGCTCGCTTGATCGGTCGTCCATCACTTGACTCCGTAGCCCATCGTTTGCGGCAGCCACAGCACCAGCTGCGGGAACAGCGTCAGCGCCAGCAGCAGCATCAGCAGCATGACGATGAAGGGCCAGCCCTCCTTCATCATTTCGCCGATCGGGATGCCGGTCAGCGCCTTGGTCACGAACAGCAGCATGCCGAAGGGCGGGTGGACCATGCCGATCATCATGTTGAGCACCACCAGAACGCCGAAGTGGACCAGGTCGATGCCCAGCGCGTTGACGGCCGGCAGCAGCATCGGCACGAAGACCAGCAGCAGCACCGAGACGTCCAGGAAGCAGCCCAGCACCAGGAACATCAGGTTGACCAGCAGCAGGAAGGGCACGCGGCCCAGGTCCATCGCGTCGACCCACTGCGCCATGGCCTGCGGCACGCCCTCGGCGGTGAAGGCGTAGTTCAGCATGAAGGAGCCGGCCAGGATCAGCGTGATGACCGCGCTCGAACGGGCCGACTCCAGCACCACGCCGGCCAGGCGGCGCAGGCTCAGGGCCCGGTAGACGAGCGTCGACAGGATCAGCGCATGCAGCGCGGCCACTGCGGCTGCCTCGGTGGGCGTGAAGGCGCCGGAGTAGATGCCGCCCAGCAGCACCACCGGCATCGACAGCGGCAAGGCCCCGCGGAAGATCACCGTCGGCCATTCGGACCAGGGCACCGGTGCCTCTCGCGGCATGTTGCGGCGCACCGCGATGATGTGCACCACCACCATCATCGACAGCGCCATCAGCAGCCCCGGCAGGACACCACCCAGGAACAGCGCGCCGACGGAGGCGCCCGAGACCAGGCCGTAGATCACCATCGGGATCGACGGCGGGATGATGGGCCCGAGCGTCGCGCTGGCCACCACCACCGCACCGGCAAAGCCGCGGCTGTATTCGGGCTTGCGCAGCATCTGCTTGATCGTCACCAGACCTGGCCCTGCGGCATCTGCAATGGCGCTGCCGCTCATGCCCGAAAAGATCACGCTGACGAGGATGTCGACCTGCGCCAGCCCGCCGCGCATGCGCCCGACCAGGATGCGGCAGAAGTCGAACAGCCGTTCGCTGACGGTGCCGGCATTCATCAGGTTGGCCGCCAGCACGAACATCGGCACGGCCAGCAGCACATAGCTGTTGTAGAGGCCGTTGCCGATCTGCTCGGCCACCAGCCCGAGGTCCTGCTGCTTGACGGTGAGGTAGGCGACGCCCGAGGCAATCATCGCGAAGCCGATCGGCAGGCGCATCAGCATGCCGGCGACCAGCACGCCGCCGAGGGCGAGGAGGGCAAGGTTCATGTCGTTCTCAGGCGGACGGGATGGCGGCGTCGTCGAGGTCCAGGCCCCGCCACGCCCGCACGATGGCCACGCCGCTGCGCACCACCAGCGCGGCCATCAGCAGCACAAAGGGTGCAAACACCAGCATGAAGGACACGTCCAGCACCGGCGTGCCCTCGCGCCGCATGAAGTGGACATAGTCCCAGCTGGCCGGCAGGGCCCAGGCGCACAGGCCACCGAGCATGGCGTGGCCGGCGATGCGCAGGATGCGGCGGGTGCGGCGTCCGACCGCGTTCCAGACCAGGTCGAACATGACGTGTTCGCGCTCGGGCACGACCAGCGCGGCCGACCACAGGATCACCCAGACATAGAGCACCACCGCCAGCTCGTCGGTCCACGGCAAGGGCCGGTGGAAGCCGAAGCGGGCGACGATCTGGACGATGAAGACGAGGAACAGCGCCGTGAACAGGGCGACGGCCACACCGTCGCCCAGGCGCCTGGACAGGCTGCGCATCGGATGCCGTGCCGTTTACTGGGTCGCGTTGATGCGTTCGAGCATGCCCTTGGGCCAGCTCTTGGCGATCTCGCTGGTCGCGTAGGCGCCCTGCACCTGGCGGCGGAAGGCATCGACGTTGGGCGTCGTCACCGTCAGGCCCTGCTGCTTGAAGAAGTCGACGATGGCGGCCTCTTCCTTGATGCGGTTGTCGTTGTTGAAGGCCGCTGCCGCGTTGGCTGCGGCCTGCACCTTCTGCTGCTGGGCCGGCGTCATCGCCTTCCAGGACTTGTCGGAGATGGCGATGAAGATGCCGTCGACCAGGTGGTTGGTCAGCACCAGCTGCTTGGTGACCTCGTAGAACTTGGCCGCGCGCACGGTCGGCAGCGGGTTGTCCTGGCCGTCGATGGTGCCGGTCTTCAGGCCCAGGTAGACCTCGCCGAAGGCCAGCGGCGTGGCGGTCGCGCCGAGCGCCTCGCCCAGGAACAGCCACTCCTTGCTGCCGGGCATGCGCAGCTTGACGCCCTTGAGGTCGGCCGGCGTCTTCACGTCGCGCACGTCGCGCAAGTTGACCTGGCGGGTGCCGAGGTAGATGGGGGTCAGCAGCGTGACCTCCATCTTCTCGGTCGCGAGCTTGAACATCTCCTGGCCGATCGGGCCGGCGAACACCTTGGCCTGGTGCTGCGGGTCGCGGATCACGTAGCCGGCGGTGAAGATGCTGAACTCCGGCACCAGCTTGGCGATGTCGAAGGCCGAGATCGACGACAGCTCCAGGTTGCCGCGCGCCATGGCGGCCGGCTCGGTGCCTTGCTTGAACAGCGTCGCATTGAGGTTGATCTGGACGTCAAACTCGCCCGGCGCGCTCTTGTCGAGCGTGTCCTTGAAGACCGTCCACATCTTGCCGTGCCAGTCGTCGGGCACGGCGGGCGTCGAGATGCGCAGCGTGACCTTGTTCTGCGCCTGCGCCAGCGGACTGAGCAGCGCGCCCACGCCGAGCACGGCGGCCATGGCGAGGGTCGAAAGGCTGCGGCGGCGCAGCGTGGTGGCGGGGGTCTTCATGGTGAGTCTCCTTGTTGGATCGGCGTCGAGCCGGTTGGCTTTCAGGTGCGCTTTGTCGTCGGCCAGCGCCGGGCCGTCAATCGGGTCGCTGCGGATGGCCCGCCGCCGCCAATGTGGCCTGCAGGCCGGGCAGGTCGTCGGGCGTCAAGGCTTGCAAGGGCGCGCGCACCGGCAGCCAGCCGAGATCGTTGTCGCGCAGCGCCAGGATGCCCTTGAAGGCCGGCACCAGCGCATAGCCACCCAGCGCGCCCAGCAGGGCCTGCACATGTGCGAGGTCGCCCGGCGTGCCCGGCGCATCGGGCTGGCTGACCAGCCGGTGCACCGTGCGCGGGATGAAGTTGGCCAGCCCGCTGACGGCGCCGGTGCTGCCACGTCGGCCCAGCTCGGGCAGGTCGGGCTCATTGCCCACATGCACCATCAGCTGTGGCGCGAAGGCCTCCAGCAGGCTCAGCGAATGAGCCAGCTGGCACTGGCTGTCCTTGACCCCGACGACGATATCGGCGTGCCGCGCCAGCAGCTCGCGGATCACGCCATGGGTCAGGCCGATGCCAGCGACCTGAGGGATGTGATAGAGCATCAGGCGCAGCGGCTGCGGCGCATCCAGCCCCGCGTGCACGGCCCGTGCGGCGGCGATCACCTGTTCGTAGACCGACACCACGCCGGCATCGGACATGCCCTTGAAGAAGAAGGGCGGCATCAGCATCGTGCCCCAGGCGCCGATGCGGGTGGCGTGTTCGGTCAGCGCGATCAGGTCGGTCAGCGCGCAGGCGCTGGTCGACACCAGCAGGCGCTCGGCCGGGATGCCGCCGGCCACCAGCGCGTCGACCGCCGCGATGCGTTCGGCCACGCTGAAGGACGGGCCCTCGCCGGTGGTGCCGAAGGGCGTCAAGCCACCGCAGCCCGAGGCCAGCAGGGCCAGCCCGTGGCGCACGAAGCGTTCATGGTCGATGGCGCCATCGGCGCGCAGCGGCGTCAGCATGGCCGGCCAGATGCCGGGCAGGCGATCGACGGTGGGCAAGGTCTGGGTCATGGTCAGGGTCCGGGGTTCGTGGGGGTGGTGTCGATGGGCAGCGGCGGCCGGGCCAGGCCCAGCACGCGCCGGTGGGCGCTGTCGATGTGGTGGCCCAGGCGCGCCAGCACGGCGGCGGCGTCGCGGCGGCGCAGGGCGTGGATGAACCAGAGGTGCTCCTCCATCGCCGGCAGCAGCGCGTCGGCCGACAGCAGCGATCCCTCCAGCCGGATCAGCCGCACGCGCAGGCTGTTGATGCGATAGGTCTGCGAGATCAGAGCGTTGCCGAGGGCGTCGACCATGCGGTCGTGCAGGCCCCAGTCGACGGCGGTGGCGTCGTTGAGCAGGGCATCGTCGACCGGCCCGCTGCGGGCCCGCTCGACGATGGCGCGGTGGGCCGCCTCGACCGCGTCCAGTTCGTCGTCGGTGACGGTCTCGGCATAACGCCGCGCCGCGTCCAGCTCGATCAGGCGGCGCAGGCCGAAGGCGTTGTTCACCAGCGTGATGTCGGCCTGCACGATCTGCAGCCCGCGTTGCGGCACGGTGCGCAGCAGGCCTTCGGCCTCCAGCCGCGGGATCAGCTCGCGCACGGCGCCCAGCGGCATGTCCAGCAGCTGCATCAGCTCACGCTGCGAGACGAACTGGCCCGGCCGGATCTGGGCCTGCACGATCTGCTGCTGGAAGTTTTCGTAGGCGCGCTCTCTGAGGGAACTCATGTCGGCCCCTCGTCGGAAGGACGCCTGCAAGCGGTGGGGAGACTCGTCAACATCACACTGACATGTTAGTCAGCAATCAGCAGCCGTCACGCGTGTAAACCCGGCCTCCGACCCCGGCGATGCCGGCGGTGCAGCCCCAGTCGCTTGGCTAGAATCCATGCATAAGGAGCTGCTGATGGACGCCCACAAGGAACTCGACACACGCGGACTGAGCTGTCCGCTGCCCATCCTCAAGACCAAGAAGGCGCTGGCCGACATGGCCTCGGGGGAAACGCTCAAGGTGCTGTCCACCGACCCTGGCTCGGTGCGCGACTTCCAGGCCTTCGCGCGCCAGACCGGCCACCTGCTGGTCGAACAGGAGAACCTGCCCGGCAACGAGTTCCTGCACGTGCTGCGGCACCGCTGAACCGCCTGCCCCGCCAGAACGACAAAAGCCCACGCAGCGATGCGTGGGCTTTTTCTCTTGTGCGTCGTGTTTTTTGCGGACCGGCTGTCGCAGCCGGCGCCGCTCAGACCTTCAGGTCGCGCAAGAAGGCGCGGAAGCTCTCGCCGACCTCCGGGTGGTCCAGCGCGAGTTCGACGTTGGCCTGCAGGAAGCCTTCCTTGCTGCCGCAGTCGTAGCGCTTGCCCTCGTAGCGGTAGGCGAACACCTTCTCGCGGCGCAACAGCGCGGCGATGCCGTCGGTCAGCTGGATCTCGCCACCCACACCGCGCGGCTGCGTGGCGATCTCATGGAACACGCCGGGCGTCAGGATGTAGCGGCCGGCCACGCCCCAGCGCGACGGTGCGGTCTCGGGGGACGGCTTCTCGACGATCTTGGTGACGTCCATCAGGCGGTCATTGACCAGCGTGCCAGCGACGATGCCGTAGCGCTTGGTGTGTTCGACCGGCACTTCCTGCACCGCCAGGATCGAGGCGCGCCACTCGTTGAACTGCTCGACCATCTGCGCCAGCACGGGCGGTGCGCCGATCATCAGGTCGTCGGCCAGCAGCACCGCGAAGGGCTCGTTGCCGACCAGACGCTGGCCGCACAGCACGGCATGACCCAGGCCCAGCGCCTGAGCCTGGCGCACGTAGATGCACTCCATGTCCTTGGGCTTGACGCTGCGTACGACCTCCAGCAGTTCCAGCTTGTTGGCCTGCTCCAGCGCGACCTCCAGCTCGAAGGTCATGTCGAAGTGGTCCTCGATCGGGCGCTTGTGGCGGCCGGTCACGAAGATCATCTCGCGCACGCCAGCGGCATAGGCTTCCTCGACAGCGTACTGGATCAGGGGCTTGTCGACCACCGGCAGCATCTCCTTGGGCTGAGCCTTGGTGGCCGGGAGGAACCGGGTGCCGAGACCGGCCACGGGAAAGATCGCCTTGTTGACTTTCATGTCCTGCCTGAAGGGTTTCATGGGGGTGCAGAGGAGGTCAGGCACAGCGCCGACACCGTGTTCGGATGTGCTGAAACTGGTCAATCGAAATCATTCTGGCACGCAGACATGACCCCCTGGCCCCTGTTCGCGGGGGGCCTGCAGCAGGTCCCCGTCCCTACCATCGAAAGAGCCCAAAAACTGCCCAAACCGTCGTCGCAACTGCATGGATCTGCTGATCGCCGAACCCCTCGAAACCGAGGTGCTGCAATGGCTCGATGCGCGCCATGACCTGTTCTACGCGCCGCGCCTGGGGCAGGACCGGCGGGTCTTTCTGGACGCCTTGTCGCAGGCTCGCGGCGTGATGCTGCCGCCGCACCTGGCGATCGACCAGCGCGTGCTGGCGCAGTCGCCGCAGCTGCGTGTGATCGGCCGCATCGTCGGTGGCCACGAGAACATCGACCTGAGCGCCTGCACCCGCGCCGGTGTCGAGGTGGTGCGCTGCATCGAGGCGGCCGCGCCGGCCGAGGCCGAGTTCCTGCTCGGCGCGCTGCTGGCGCTGCTGCGACCCAGCCCTGAAGAGATGGGCCGGGTCGCCGGCCGCGAGCTGGGCACCAGCACGGTCGGCCTGATCGGCATGAACGCGACCGCCCGCACGGTCGCCAAGCTGGTCCAGGCGCTGGGCACCCGGGTGGTCGGCTATGACCCCGCGCTGCACGCCAGCGATGGCGCCTGGCCGCGCTGGGGCATCCAGCCGCTGGGCCTGCGCGAGCTGTTCGAGAGCTGTGACGCGGTCTGCGTGCAGATGAGCTATTTCAGCCGCTACCGCGGCCTGCTGGGCGAGCGCTCGCTGAACCACGCCAAGCAGGGTCAGGTGCTGGTGAGCGTCTCGCCGCTGGAGCTGTTCGACGAGGACCTGCTGGCCCAGGCCCTGACCGCCGGTCAGCTGACCGCCGCCTGGATGGACAACATCAGCCCGACCGCGCTGGAGCCCGGCCAGCCGCTGCACGGCGTGCGCGGCCTGCTGGCCACGCCACGCCTGGCGGCCTACACCCGCGAGGCCCGGGTGCGCAGCGCCTGGGGTGTTGCCAAGCAGGTCGACGAGGTGCTGCGCACGGCGCCCCAGGCACCCCGTCCCGGCACGCGCCGCCAGGCCGCCGCCGCCGAATCGGCCCAGCGGGCGGCCGGCGTCAACGGCCACATGCCCTCGCCCGAGCCGCGCACCATGCCCTCGCACCTGCAGGGCAGCGCGGCCCAGGCGCCTGAGTTGGCACCGGCCGGCAGAGCCGGCAAGGCGGACCCGGCCGCCGCGAACGGCAGCGGCCGCCTCAGGCCATCCGAGCGAGCTGGTCTGTCAGCTTGACGACCGTGGCGCTGAAGTCGGCCATGCGCGCACGCTCCTGAGCCACCACGGCGGCCGGGGCACGGGCCACGAAGCTCTCGTTGCCAAGCTTGGCCTCGGCCTTGGCGATCTCGCCCGTCAGGCGGGCGATCTCCTTGCCCAGGCGCTCACGCTCGGCGGCGACGTCGATCTCGACCTTCAGCGCCAGCCGCACCTCGCCTTGCACCAGCACCGGCGCCATCTGCGTGGCGACGGCATAGGCCGCCTCGTCGTCGAAGCGCTGGACCTCGCTGACCTTGGCCAGCGCCTTGAGCAGCGGCGTGGCCACGTCGATGAAGGCGGCGTCGCCCAGCGTCATCAGCGGCACCCGCTCGGCCGGTGACAGGCCCATCTCGCTGCGCAGCGCGCGGCAGGCGCCGACCAGGCTCTTGAGCTGAGCCACCCAGGCGTCGGCGGCCGCGTCGACGCGATCGAGCTCGGCCTTCGGATACGCGGCGGTGACGATGCCGTCGACCGAGCCCGGCGCCTTGCGGCCCGCCACCGGCGCCACGACCTCCCACAGCTCGGCGGTGATGAAGGGCGTGATCGGGTGCAGCAGGCGCAGGATGGTCTCCAGCACCCGGATCAGCGTGCGCCGGGTGGCGCGCGCGCTGGCCTCGTCGCCAGCGGCCTTGGCCTCGGCGAGCTGGACCTTGGCGATCTCGAGGTACCAGTCGCAGTACTCGTCCCAGACGAACTGGTAGATCGCGTTGGCGACGTTGTCCAGGCGGTAGTCGGCATAGCCCTGTTCGACCGCCGCCTCGACGCGCTGGATCTCGCTGCTGATCCAGCGGTCGGCCGCGCTGAAGCGCATGTAGCCGTGGGCCGGCCCACCGACCGCGCACTCGGCCTTGGTGTGCGGCATCAGGCCGCAGTCCTGGCCCTCGGTGTTCATCAGCACGAAGCGGGTGGCGTTCCAGAGCTTGTTGCAGAAGTTGCGGTAGCCCTCGCAGCGCTTGCTGTCGAAGTTGACGCTGCGGCCCAGGCTGGCCATGGCCGCGAAGGTGAAGCGCAGCGCGTCGGCGCCGTAGGCCGGGATGCCGTCGGGGAACTCCTTCTCGGTCGCCTTGCGGACCTTGGGCGCGGTCTCGGGCTTGCGCAGACCCTGGGTGCGTTTGTCCAGCAGCTCGGGCAGGGCGATGCCGTCGATCAGGTCGACCGGGTCGAGCACATTGCCCTCGGACTTGCTCATCTTCTTGCCCTGCGCATCGAGCACCAGGCCGTGGATGTAGACGTCGCGGAAGGGCACGCGGCCGGTGAAGTGCTGGGTCATCATGATCATCCGGGCGACCCAGAAGAAGATGATGTCGTAGCCGGTCACCAGCACGCTGCTGGGCAGGAAGAGGTCCTGCTCGATCGTCTTCTCGGGCCAGCCCAGCGTGCTGAAGGGCACCAGCGCGGACGAGTACCAGGTGTCGAGCACGTCCTCGTCGCGGGTCAGGTCGCCGACGTAGCCGGCCGCATCGGCCTTGGCGCGCGCCTCGGCCTCGCTGCGGGCGACGAACAGCTCACCGCCACTGCCGTACCACGCAGGGATCTGGTGACCCCACCAGAGCTGGCGGCTGATGCACCAGTCCTGGATGTTCTTCATCCACTGGTTGTAGGTGTTGACCCAGTTCTCGGGCACGAAGCGCACGTTGCCGGAATCGACCGCCTCGATCGCTTCCTGGGCAATCGACTTGCCGTTGGCACCTGGCTTGGTCATGGCGACGAACCACTGGTCCGTCAGCATCGGCTCGATGATCTGGCCGGTGCGGGCGCAGCGCGGCACCATCAGCTTGTGCTTTCGGACCTCCACCAGCAGGCCCTCGGCGTCGAGCTGGGCGACGATCTGCTTGCGGGCGACGAAGCGGTCCAGGCCACGGTAGGCCGCCGGGATCTCGTCGATCGTGTCGACCACCTTCGCATCGAGAGTGAAGATCGTGATCATCGCCAGACCATGGCGCAGGCCGACCTGGTAGTCGTTGGTGTCGTGCGCGGGCGTGACCTTGACCACGCCAGTGCCGAAGGCGCGGTCGACATAGTCATCGGCGATCACCGGCACCCGCCGGCCGGTGATGGGCAGGCGCACCGAACGGCCGATCAGGTGGGCGTAGCGCTCGTCCTCCGGATGCACCATGACCGCCGTGTCGCCGAGCATCGTCTCGGGCCGCGTGGTGGCCACCACCAGCGTCTCTTCGCTGCCGTCGACGGGATAGCGGATGTGCCACAGCGAGCCGTCTTCTTCCTCGCTTTCGACCTCCAGGTCCGAGACGGCCGACTTCAGGATCGGGTCCCAGCTGACCAGCCGCTTGCCGCGGTAGATCAGGCCTTCCTCGTGCAGCCGCACAAAGGTCTCGGTGACCACCTTCGAGAGCTTCTCGTCCATCGTGAAGTACTCATGCGCCCAGCTCACGCTGTCGCCCATGCGGCGCATCTGGCGGGTGATGGTCGAGCCGCTCTGCTCCTTCCATTCCCAGACCCGGGCGACGAAGTTCTTGCGGCCCAGGTCGTGGCGGCTGATGCCCTGGCCCTGCAGCTGGCGCTCCACCACGATCTGCGTGGCGATGCCGGCGTGGTCGGTGCCCGGCACCCACAGCGTGTTGTGGCCACGCATGCGGTGGTAGCGGGTCAGCGCGTCCATGATGGTCTGGTTGAACGCGTGGCCCATGTGCAGCGTGCCGGTCACATTGGGCGGCGGCAGCTGGATCGAGAAGCTCGGGCGCGACGCGTCGAGCGTCGGGGCGTAGGCGCCGCTGGCCTCCCAGGCCGGGCCCCACTTGGCTTCGATCGGGGCGGGTTCAAAGGATTTGGTCAGGGCGTCGCTCATGGCTCTTCGGGGCTGGCAGCACGGTGGCCGAGGGCGCGTCCCAGTGGTGGGGTCGCCACACTCGCGGCCGGGCTGCGGGATCGGAGGGGCGGATTTTATGGAGTGGCGCGCTTGCGGCCCGACATGACGTGTCGCCCCACCATGCCGCGACGGCAGAATGCGCCGCAACCTCCGGATGCAGGGGCCCTGCCACCTCGCATCCGCCTTGTCATCCCCACCCTTGCGGAGCATCCCCATGGACATCCAGACCGTCGGCATCATCGGCGCCGGCACGATGGGCAACGGCATCGCGCAGGCCTGCGCCGTCGCCGGCCTGAACGTGGTCATGATCGACGTCGCCGAGGCCGCACTTGCCCGTGGTGTCGCCAACGTCGCCACCAGCCTGGACCGCCTGATCAAGAAGGACAAGCTGACGGCGGCGCAGAAGGATGCCGCGCTGGCGCTGATCACCACCGCCACCGATCACGCCGCACTGACCGGCGCTCAGATCGTCATCGAGGCCGCCACCGAGAGCGAGGCGCTGAAGGTGAAGATCCTGCAGCAGCTCGACGGCCTGCTGGCGCCCGAGGTCATCGTCGCCACCAACACCAGCTCGATCTCGATCACCAAGCTGGCAGCGGCCACTCAGCGCGCCGACCGCTTCATCGGCATGCACTTCTTCAACCCGGTGCCGCTGATGGCGCTGGTCGAGATCATCCGCGGCCTGCAGACCAGCGATGCCACGCACGCCGCCGTCAAGACACTGACCGAGCGGCTGGGCAAGACGCCGATCACCGTGAAGAACGCGCCGGGCTTCGTCGTCAACCGCATCCTGGTGCCGATGATCAACGAGGCCTTCTTCGTGCTGGCCGAGGGCATCGCCACAGCCGAGGACATCGACGCGGGCATGAAGCTCGGCACCAACCAGCCGATCGGCCCGCTGGCCCTGGCCGACATGATCGGGCTGGATGTCTGCCTGGCCGTGATGAACGTCTACATGGCCGAATACAACGACAGCAAGTACCGCCCCGCCCCGCTCCTCAAGGAGATGGTCGCGGCCGGCTGGCTGGGCCGCAAGACCGGTCGCGGCGTGTACACCTACTGATCCGCCCGAGGATCCGGACCGAGCCCGCGCCGATGTCGCTGCCCCCGTCGAGCCAGCCTGCCGGCGTCGTGATGCTCAACCGCCATGCCGATGGCGGGCGGGCCCTGGCGCTGCGCCGGCCGATCGAGTCCTGGCTCGCGCGCCACGCGCCCGGCGTCGCGCTGCTGGTGCCCGACAGCCCCGATGCGGCGCTGGCCACGCTGGCGATCCTGGCCGTGCGCACCCGCGTCGTGCTGGTCGGCGGCGACGGCACGCTGCAGCGCATGCTGCCCGCGCTGATGCGCTGCGGCCACCGGGTTGGCCTGGTGGCAGCCGGGCGTCACAACGACGTCGCCCGCGCACTGGGCATCGCCGGCCTGCTCTGGCGCGAGGCGCTGCCCTATGCGCTGTACGCGCCCACCGCAGCGGTCGACCTGGGGCAGTACGAGACCGAGGCCGACACCCGCCATTTCGTCGGCCGCCTGAGCGTCGGCCTGGCCGCCCGGCAGGACCTGCTCGCCGCCGGTCTGCCCCGCTGGTGGCCGCTGCCGGCACGCCAGATCGCCAGCGGCCTGGCGGCCCGCGCGACCGGCGCGTCGCAGGCGCTGAAGATCTGGGTCAACGGCCAGCTCGAACACGACGGCCCGGCCTGGTCGGTGTCGGTGTGCAACGCCTCTGGCGCCCTGGGCGGCTTGCAGCAAGCGCCCCATGCCCGGCTGGACGACCACCGGCTGGACACGCTCGTGCTGGGCGAGGCCGGGCCGGCCGTGTTCTGGCGCATGCGCCGCGGCCGCCACATCCACCCGCCGCAGATCAGCTTGCACAACACCCGCAAGCTGCTGGTCGACGCGGCCGAGCCGATGGCAATCACCATCGACGGCGAGCCGCAGACCGCCACCACCCGCTTCAGCGCCCGCGTGCTGCCGCGCGCGCTGCATGTGGTGGGCGCGCACATGCTGGGTGTGCCGGTGACCGAGCGTCAGGCCGATGCGGTGCGCAGCCGCGCGCTCGGCCACGGTCTGCCACTGGAGCCCTTGTCGGCGCCCACGCAACCGGCTGCTCTGCCAGTCGCTGTTGCAGCTGCTGTTTCTGCTGCTGTTCCGGCCGAACTTGCAGCGCATGAGCCGGATGCCCCGCCATCGACCTTCCCGATGCCGCTGGCAGACTAAGAGCCCCGCGCGCCGGCCTAAGCCGACCGCGCCCCCTCAGGCCGGGCGCCAGTCCAGGTCGATCCTGCCGTCGACGATGCCGATGCGGCGGTCAGCGACCGAGGCGAAGCGGCTTTCGTGGGTCACCGCCACGACCGTCTTGCCCATCTCGCGTGTCAGCTCGCGCAACAGGTCACGCACATTGGCGCTGGAGGCGGAATCGAGGTTGCCAGTCGGCTCGTCGGCCAGGATCACCGGCGGGTCGTTGGCCAGCGCCCGCGCGATCGCCACGCGCTGGCGCTGACCGCCGGAGAGCTGGCTCGGGTGCTTGTGCGCATGGGCCTTCAGCTCGAAGCGGTCCAGCAGCGCCAAGCCACGTTCGACCGCCGCCTCGTCGCGCAGCCGGCCGAGCTTGCGGATCGGCAGCAGCACGTTGTCGAGCGCACTGAACTCGGCCAGCAGGAAGTGGAACTGGAAGACAAAGCCCAGCCGCGCCAGCCGCAGGTCGGTGATGGCGTCCTCGTCGAGCGTGTCGGTGCGCTGGCCGGCCAGCCAGATGCGGCCCTCGGTGGGCACGTCCAGCAGCCCCAGCAGGTAGAGCAGCGAGGACTTGCCCGAGCCCGACGGCCCCATGATGCAGACGAACTCGCCACGCTCGATGCGCAGGTCCACGCCGTCGATCAGCGTGACCGGCACCTCGCCTTCGAGGCGCTTGCGCAGGCCTTGCACGGCGATGGCGGCGGTGGCCGGGTCACCGACCGGATCACCCACCGGATCGACCGGGACACCAGCCAGCCCGACCGGATCGGCCGGCGCGAAGCTCGGCTCCTCCTTCATGCCGCCCCCCGCAGGATGTCGACCGGATGCACCCGCCCGGCCCGCCGTGCCGGCAGGTAGGACGCCGCCACGCAGGACACCAGCGCAAAGGCCGCCGCCAGCACGAACTGGTCGGCGCCCCACCACAGCGGCAGGCGCACCGTCTCTTGCACACCCGGCGGCTTGATCTCGATGACACCCAGCAGTTGCATCAGGCCGATGCCCAGCAGCACGCCCGCGCCGCTGCCCAGCAGGCCGACGATGACGCCTTCGAGCAGGAAGATGCGGCGGATGTCGCGGGCGTGGAAGCCCATCGATTTCATGATCGCGATGTCGCGGGTCTTCTCCATCACGATGGTCGAAATGGTGTTGTAGATGCCGAAGGACGCCACCACCAGAATGGCCGCGACCACGCTGTACATGATGATGTTGCGTACCAGCAGCAGGCTCAGGAAGTCTTCGGTCGCCTCGATCCACGACACGCTCTTGTAGCCCGTGGCGGCCTCCACCGCGATCGCCACGTCACGCGCCCGGTAGGCGTCGTCGAGCTGGATCACGAAGCGGTTGACCCGGTTCTCGCGGCCCAGCAGGCTTTGCGCCCGCTTGAGCAGCACGAAGGCCTGGCCCTCGTCATAGCCGGCGTTGCCGGTGCGGAAGAAGCCGACCACGCGCAGTGTGCGGGCCTGGCCATCGGCACCGGCCACGCTGATGGCGCTGCCCAGGCGCAGGCCGAACTTGTCGATCAGGCCCTGGCCAACGATCACGCCGTTCGGATCGGCCGACAAGGAATCGAGCGAGCCCACACGCATCTTCGACTCGATGGTGCTGACGTCCTTCATGCGCGCCGGCACCACGCCGCTGAGCGCCACGCCCTGCTGGCGACCGGCAAAGGTCAGCACGGCCGAGCCCGACAGCACCGGCGCGACCCGCACCCCCGGCAGCGACTCGACCTGCGCCAGCCGTTCGCGCCAGCCGCGGATGCCGCGGGTCTCGCGCTGCGGCTTGACATGCGCGATGGCCACGGCCGCATCCGGAAAGGCCAGCTCGGCCGGCTGCACCGGCGCGTTGCGGAACTCGTCGTAGACGGTGATGTGCGGGCTGTTGTCGACCAGGCGGCTGAGGAAGTCCGCCTCCGAGCCGCGCATCAGCGAAGACACCGCCAGAAAGAAGGCCACGCCCAGCACCACGCCGGTCAACGAGACCACGGTCTGGCGGCGGCGGCTGGTCAGGTGCGCCAGCGCGATGTCGAGGGCGATCGCCATGGACGGCTGCGGCCCGCGTCAGCGTGCGGCCGGAAGGACACGCACCGCGCGGCCCTCGCGCAGCCCCGCCCCCTGCTCGACCGCCGCGACGACCAGCGTGTCGCCCTCGGCCAGCCCGGCCACCACCTCGGTGCGTTCACCGCCGGCCACGCCGAGCGTGACGACCCGTCGGCGCAGCGTGCCGGCGTCGTCGACCACCCAGACCGGCAAGCGACGGGCCGCAGCCGCCACGGGCACCGAAGCGCCCGAGGCGGCCGCACCGACCGGCGACGGCGCGGGGGATGCGGTCGGAACTGGCGTCGGCGCGGACTTGTCGACCAGCCCCGCCACCGTCAACGCCCTGCTGGGCATCAGCAGCACGTCTTCGCGGCGGGTGATGACGATGTTGGCGTCCATCGTCATGCCGGCGCGCGCACCGGCGGCTTCCAGCACGGCCGCCTCGCGCGGGCGGATGCGCACCCGCCAGCTGCGCGCCACCGGGTCGCCCTTGGGCGTGATGTCGGCCACCTCGGCTTCGAAGACCTGGCCGGGCAAGGCCTCGCTGCGCAGCAGCACGCGCTGGCCTCGGCGCACCCGCACGATGTCCTCCTCGTCGACCTCGGCGCTGACCCGCAGCGGCGCGCAGCAGGCCAGCGTGTAGAGCGTCTGCCCGGCGGCAACCACCTGGCCGGGCTCGCCGTCGCGGCGCAGCACCGTGCCGTCGGCGGGCGCACGCAGCACCATGTCATCGCGCTGGGCCTGGGCCCGGCGGGTCGCGGCCTCGGCCACGTTGACCTCGGTCTGGACCCGGTCCAGCTCGGCGCGGGACAGGAACTGCTCGTTGACCAGCGCCTGGGTGCGGTCCAGCTGCAGGCGGGCCAGCCGCTCGCGGGCACCGAGTTCCTGCACCGTCTGGTCCAGCTCGGTGGCCTGCAAGCGCGCCAGCACCTGGCCGCGCTTGACGCTCGCGCCCTCCTCGACCAGCCACTGCACCAGCCGCCCGCCGGTGCGCGGTGCCACCGGCATCAACACGGTCGGCTCGACCAGACCGGTGGCATAGACCGCCTCGACCGCCGGACCCCGTCCGACCTGGGCGGTCGTCACCGCCAGCGGCTGGTAGCGCCACCACCAGACCCCGCCCCCGATCGCCACCGCCAGCAGCACGCTGGCGATCAGCCAGCCCTTGTATCGACGCACGCCCCGACCCTCGAATGTCCTGGAAGGTCGGATGATGTCATGCACGAACGATCGTTCGATGACCCACCTCAGGCCGCACGCCACCCTGCGCGACACTGCAAGCTCGTCCCGCCGACACCGCCCGATGAACCTCAAGCAGCTCGAATCCTTCGTCCAGGTCGCCGAACTGGGCAGCTTCAGCAAGGCCGCCGTGGTGCTGGAAATCGCCCAGCCGGCGCTGAGCCGGCAGATCCGCGCCCTCGAGACCGAACTGCGCACGACCTTGCTGACGCGCAACGGCCGCGGCGTCGAGCTGACCGAGGCGGGCCGGCGCTGGTTTGACCACTGCGTGACCATCCTGCAGCAGGTCGCGCTGGCCCAGGAAGACATGGGCGCGAGCCGCGACGCCCCGGTCGGCCGCGTCAACATCGGCCTGCCGCCCACCATCGGCCGCCAGCTCACGCTCCCGCTGATCGACACCTTCCAGCGCCGCCTGCCGCAGGCCCGCCTGGCCATCGTCGAGGGCATGTCCACACACGTCAGCGAATGGATCGCCACCGGCCGCGTCGACCTCGGCCTGCTCTACAACCCCGAGGCCCAGCCCTCGCTGCAGATCACCCCGCTGCTGCAGGAATCGCTCTGCCTGGTCAGCCCGGCCACGCCCGACGCCGCCCGCAAGCCGCTGCCACTGCGCGCGCTGGCCGACGTCGCGCTGGTGCTGCCCGAACGCCAGCACGTCATCCGCCGGCTGCTTGACAGCCAGGCCACCCTGGCCGGCCTGAGCCTGAACATCGCCTGGGAGGTCTCCAGCATCGCCGCCATCATCGATCTGGTCGCAGCCGGCCACGGCCACGCCGTCCTGACCGCCAGCGCCATCCAGGCCAGCGGCCAGGCAGACCGCCTGATCGTCCGCCCGCTGGTCGAACCCACCCTCAGCAGCGTGCTCTGCCTCGCCGTCCCCGCCCACAAGCGCCCCAGCGCGCTGGTGCGCCAGAGCTGTCAGGTGCTCAAGGAACTGGTGACACGGCTGCCGCAGAACGCGGCGGTGGGGTCGCTGCCGGGGTGAGGGCGGGTCAACGCACGCACCAAAGCCACCCCACCCATGCCATCCCGCTATACCTGCTAGTCCCCCACCCCCCGTTGCCGGCATGGCTTCGGGTTCTCACAATCGCGCCACGCTGAACCGGGGCCGAGGGCTGACGGGGATGCACCAGAGACATGTTCCGCCTGAAGCCCCACCCGGAGAGCAACGATGATCATCGACGTCCATGGCCACTACACGACCGCGCCGGCTGCCCTTGGCGCCTGGCGCGACCTGCAGATCGCGGCGCTGAAGGACCCGAGCCAGACGCCTGACCCGAAGGCGCTGAAGATCAGCGACGACGAGCTGCGCGAGTCGATCGAGACCAACCAGCTCAAGCTGATGAAGCAGCGTGGCAGCGACCTGACGATCTTCAGCCCGCGTGCCAGCTTCATGGCCCACCACATCGGCGACTTCCAGACCTCGTCGACCTGGGCGGCGATCTGCAATGAGCTGTGCTTCCGGGTCAGCGAGTTGTTCCCCGACCACTTCATCGGCGCGGCCATGCTGCCGCAGTCGCCCGGCGTCGACCCAGCCAGCTGCCTCCCGGAGCTGGAGCGCTGCGTCAAGGACTACGGCTTCGTCGGCATCAACCTGAACCCGGACCCGTCCGGCGGCCACTGGACCAGCCCGCCGCTGACCGACCGCCACTGGTACCCCATCTACGAGAAGATGGTCGAGCACGACATCCCGGCCATGATCCACGTGAGCACCAGCTGCAACGCGTGTTTCCACACCACCGGCGCGCACTACCTCAACGCCGACACGACGGCCTTCATGCAGTGCCTGACGGGCGACCTGTTCAAGGACTTCCCGACGCTGAAGTTCCTGATCCCGCACGGCGGCGGCGCGGTGCCCTACCACTGGGGTCGTTTCCGCGGCCTGGCCCAGGAACTGAAGAAGCCGCTGCTCGATGAGCACCTGCTCAACAACATCTTCTTCGACACCTGCGTGTATCACCAGCCCGGCATCGACCTGCTGACGAAGGTGATCCCGGTGAAGAACATCCTGTTCGCCAGCGAAATGATCGGCGCGGTGCGGGGCATCGATCCGACCACCGGCCACCACTACGACGACACCCAGCGCTACGTCGCGGCGACCGCCAACCTGAGCGACGAAGAACGCCACATGGTGTTCGAGGGCAATGCCCGCCGCGTGTTCACGCGCCTTGATGCACACCTCAAGGCCAAGGGCCTGTGAATGATGGCCCCCGGGTCGGCGGGTACGCCACCCGCCCCCCGAGGAGGCTGCCGGCCGGCTTGGGGCGGCCCGGCGCTCGGCCGGCCCCCCTCACGCGACACACTGAATTGGAGAGATGAACATGTACGAACTCGGAGTCGTCTACCGCAACATCACCCGCGCCGACCGCGCTGCCGCCGATGGGCTGGCCGCGCTGGGCTCGGCCACGGTGCACGAGGCGATGGGCCGTGTCGGCCTGTTGAAGCCCTATATGCGGCCGATCTACCCCGGCTGCCAGGTCTCGGGCACGGCGGTCACGGTGCTGCTGCAGCCCGGTGACAACTGGATGATGCATGTGGCCGCCGAGCAGATCCAGCCGGGCGACGTGGTCGTCGCGGCGGTGACGGCCGAGTGCAGCGACGGCTACTTCGGCGACCTGCTGGCGACCAGCTTCCAGGCCCGCGGCGCGCGCGCGCTGATCATCGATGCCGGCGTGCGCGACGTGAAGGTCCTGCAGGAGATGGGCTTCCCGGTCTGGAGCCGCGCCATCAGCAGCAAGGGCACGATCAAGGCGACGCTGGGCTCGGTCAACATCCCGGTGGTTTGCGCCGGCATGTTGGTGACGCCCGGTGACGTGATCGTGGCCGACGACGACGGCGTCGTCTGCGTGCCGGCCGCACGGGCCGCACAGACACTGGAGGCGGCCATCAAGCGCGAGAGCTTCGAAGGCGAGAAGCGCGCCAAGCTGGCCAGCGGCGTGCTGGGCCTGGACATGTACAAGATGCGCGAGCCGCTGGCCGCCGCCGGCCTGAAGTACATCGACTGAGCGGGGCGGCTCGATGCAAGCGGATCCCGCCCTCGCGACCACCTGGCAGGTCGGCATCGTCGGCTATGGCGAGGTCGGCCGCATCCTCGCCGAGGACCTGCGCGCACACGGCGTGGCGGTTCTCGCGTTTGACCTCAAGCTCGCCGATGCCGCCACGCGCGGCCCGCTGGTCGACCATGCACAGGCTCACGGCGTGAGCCTGGTCGACAGCCATGCCGGGCTGGCTGCGCAGGCCGACCTGATCCTGAGCGCCGTGACCGCCAGCCAGGCGGTGCCGGTGGCGCAGGCCTGTGCGCCGGGCGTGCGTGCCGGCGCCTTCTTCCTGGACCTCAACTCGGCCTCGCCGGGCGCCAAGCAACGCGCCGCTGCGCTGATCGACGCGGCCGGCGGCCGTTATGTCGAAGGCGCGGTGATGACCAGCATCCCGCCCTACCGCATCCGCGTGCCACTGCTGCTGGGCGGCGCCTCGGCCGAGGCGCTGCAGCCCGCGCTGGCCGCGCTCGGCTTCGCGCCCCAGGTGTCGAGCACGACGCTGGGCGTCGCCTCGGCCACCAAGATGTGCCGCAGCGTGATGATCAAGGGCCTGGAGGCCATGGTCATCGAGAGCTTCACGGCGGCGCGTTTCCACGGCGTCGAAGACGCGGTGATCGCGTCGCTGCACGAGACCTTCCCCGGCATCGACTGGGAGAAGCAGGCGAGCTACTTCTTCCAGCGTGTCATCGAGCACGGCCGGCGCCGCAGCGAAGAGGTCCACGAAGTCGCCGAGACCGTGCGCGAAGCCGGCCTGACCCCCTGGTCGGCCAGCGGCACCGCCGATCGCCAGGCCTGGGTCGCCGACCTGGCCGACGCCGGCCTGTTCGGCCAGAAGGGCCAGCCCGGCTTTGCCCGCAGCACCGACTGGCGCACCGAGGCGGACCGCATCCTCCGCCATGTGGGCGACGCCCCCACCACCAAGGACTGACCACCATGAGCAAACCCGTCACGGGCGATTTCACCAAGACCGCCGGCTGGCTGGACTGGTACACCGGCCCGAGCCAACCCGCCTTCACGCTGCCGGCCGGCGCGGTCGATGCCCACTGCCACGTCTTCGGCCCCGGCGCCGAATTCCCCTATGCGCCCGAGCGCAAGTACACGCCCTGCGACGCCAGCAAGCAGCAGCTCTACGCCCTGCGTGACCAGCTCGGCTTCGCCCGCAACGTGATCGTGCAGGCCACCTGCCACGGCGCCGACAACCGCGCCATGGTCGACGCGCTGGTGCACAGCGGCGGCAAGGCGCGTGGCGTGGCCACCGTCAAGCGCAGCGTCAGCGACGCCGAGCTGCAGGCCATGCACGACGCGGGCGTGCGCGGCGTGCGCTTCAACTTCGTCAAGCGCCTGGTCGACTTCACGCCCAAGGACGAGCTGATGGAGATCGCTACCCGGATCGCGAAGTGGGGCTGGCATGTGGTCATCTACTTCGAGGCGGTCGACCTGCCCGAGCTGTGGGACTTCTTCACCGCCTTGCCGACCACCGTGGTGGTCGACCACATGGGCCGCCCGGACGTGTCCAAGCCGGTCGACGGCCCGGAGTTCGAGCTGTTCCTCCAGTTCATGCGCCAGCACCCCAACGTCTGGAGCAAGGTCAGCTGCCCCGAGCGCCTGTCGGTCACCGGTCCGAAGGCCCTGGACGGCGAGCGCCACGCCTATCTCGACGTGATCCCGTTCGCCCGCCGCGTCGTCGAGGAATTCCCGGACCGTGTGCTGTGGGGCACCGACTGGCCGCATCCCAACCTGAAGGACCACATGCCCGATGACGGCCTGCTGGTCGACGTCATCCCGAACATCGCGACGACCGCCGAGCGGCAACGCCAGCTGCTGGTCGACAACCCGATGCGCCTGTACTGGCCCGAAGAGGCCTGAGCCGTCACGACCCCCGGGGGCCACGGCCCCCTGCCCGCCCAGGAGACCGTTCCATGACCCCCACACGCATCGGCCTGATCACCGGCGCCGTCCTGCTGTCGAGCTGCGGCAACCGGCCACCGGCCGCCCCGGTCGCACCGGTCGCACCGATCGCTTGTGCGGCCCTGCCCGGCGCGCTGGCGTCGCTGGGATCGATGCGGGCGGTGCGCCTGACGGTGGCCCGCGAGGTCGAGGCCGACGCGCAGGGCCACGCGGCGCATTGCCTGGTGCAGGGTCGGGCCCATGAGCGCATCGGCCTGGACGGCAAGCCCTACGCGATCGGCTTCGAGATGCGCCTGCCGGTCGACTGGAACCGACGCTTCGTGCATCAGGTCAACGGCGGCAACGACGGCAAGGTGCAGGCCGCCTTGGGTGGCCTGGGCATCCTGTCGCGCAACGCGCTGCAGCGCGGCTTCGCCGTCATCAGCTCCGATGCCGGCCATGACGAGGACGCGCCGGCCAACGCCTCCGCCGGTCTGGCCAAGGGCAACGTCTTCGGCCTGGACCCGCAGGCCCGGCTCGACTACGGCTACCGCGCCAACGACACGGTGTTCGGCATCGCGCAGGCGCTGATGGCCGGCCGCTACGGCCAGCCGCCGCAGCGCAACTACATGGTCGGTTGCTCCAACGGCGGTCGCCACGGCATGGTGGCGGCCAGCCGCCACGGCGAGCGCTACGACGGCATCCTCGCGGGCGCGCCGGGCTTTAATCTGCCGCGTGCGGCCGTCCAGCACGCCTGGGACGTGCAGAGCTGGCAGCAGGCCCATGCCGACATCCGGCAGGCCTTCAGCCCGGCCGATCTGCAGCTGGTGGCCGACCATGTGCTGGCACGCTGCGACGCGCTGGATGGTCTGGCCGACGGCATCGTCGGCGACCTGGCGGCCTGCCAGCCCAAGGTCCGTGTGGCGGAGCTGACCTGCCCCGGCGCCAAGACCGCGTCCTGCCTCGGCGCGGCCCAGGTCGGCGCGCTGCAGCGCTCGCTGGCCGGCCCGCGCAACAGCCGTGGCGAGTCGCTCTACAGCGACTGGTCCTGGGACGCCGGCATGGGCGCGGGCAACTGGCGCTTCTGGAAGCTGGAAAGCCAGATCCCGCCCTGGGATCGCCTGCCGCTGATCGCGACCATGGGCGCGGGCTCGCTGAGCCATGTCTTCACCACGCCACCGACCGCGACGCCGGGCACGCCGGCCGAGCTGCTGGCCTATCTGACGCGCTTCGATGTCGACCGCGACGCGCCGAAGATCTACGCCACCGACGGCGCCTTCAACGAATCGGCCATGGCCTTCATGACGCCGCCCGACGTCGACGACCCCAAGCTCACGACCTTCCGGGCCCATGGCGGCAAGCTGCTGATCTACCACGGCCACAGCGACGCGGTGTTCTCGGTCAACGACACCCGCCGCTGGGTCGACCGGCTGCGCGCCAACGGCGGCGGCGACGCGGTGCGTTTCTACGGCGTGCCCGGCATGGCGCATTGCAGCGGCGGCCCGGCCACCGACCAGTTCGACGCCCTCGGCGCGCTGGTCGACTGGGTCGAGCGCGGCACCGCCCCGGCGGCGCTCGTCGCCACCGTCAACCCGGCCAACAAGGACCTGCCGGCCGCCTGGTCGCCGCAGCGCAGCCGCCTGCTCTGCCCCCATCCTCAGGTGGCCCGCCATGTCGGCGGCAACACCGAGTCGGCCGACAGCTTCCGCTGCACGGCCCCCTGAAGTCCTGCCCCCGGAGACACCCACCCATGGCACTCGACAAACCCTACAAGGACGTGCCCGGCACGACCATCTTCGACGCCGAGCAGTCGCGCAAGGGCTATTGGCTCAACCAGTTCTGCATGTCGCTGATGAAGGCCGGGAACCGCGAGGCCTTCAAGGCCGATGAGCGGGCCTACCTGGACCAGTGGCCGATGACCGAAGAGCAGAAGCAGGGCGTGCTCACGCGGGACCTGAACCGCTGCATCGCGGCCGGCGGCAACATCTACTTTCTGGCCAAGATCGGTGCCACCGACGGCCGGAGCTTCCAGTTCATGGCCGCCAGCATGACCGGCATGACGCAGGACGAGTACATGGCCATGATGCTGGCCGGCGGCCGTTCGGTCGACGGCAACCGCTACCTGGGCGAGGACGGCGACGCACAACCCCACCGGCAACCGCAGGGCAAGGCCCATCCCAGGAAGGAGGGCTGACATGGCCCGCATCACCGCATCCGTCTACACCTCCCACGTGCCGGCCATCGGCGCCGCGCTCGACCTCGGCAAGACCGCGGAGCCCTATTGGCAGCCGCTGTTCAAAGGCTACGAGCCGAGCAAGCAGTGGATGAAGGACAACCCGCCCGACGTGATCTTCCTGGTCTACAACGACCATGCGACGGCCTTCAGCCTGGAGATGATCCCGACCTTCGCGATCGGCTGCGCGGCCGAGTTCCAGCCGGCCGATGAAGGCTGGGGCCCGCGCCCGGTGCCCAAGGTCATCGGCCACCCGGACCTGGCCGCCCACATTGCGCAGAGCGTGATCCAGGACGACTTCGACCTGACCATCGTCAACAAGATGGACGTCGACCACGGCCTGACCGTGCCGCTGAGCCTGATGTGCGGCCAGCCCGAGGCATGGCCCTGCCCGGTCATCCCGTTTGCGGTCAACGTGGTGCAGTACCCGGTGCCCAACGGCCGGCGTTGCTACAACCTGGGCCAGGCGATCCGCAAGGCGGTCGAGACCTACGACCAGCCGCTGAACGTGCAGATCTGGGGCACCGGCGGCATGAGCCACCAGCTGCAGGGCGCACGCGCCGGCCTGATCAACCGCGCGTGGGACAACGCCTGGCTGGACCGCCTGATCGACGACCCCGAAGCCGCCGCCGCCACGCCGCACATCGACTACGTGCGCGAGGCCGGCAGCGAGGGCATCGAGCTGGTGATGTGGCTGATCGCGCGCGGCGCCATGGCCGATGTGGCCGGGGGTCCGAAGCCCACCTTGCGTCACCGCTTCTATCACGTGCCCGCATCGAACACGGCGGTGGGGCACGTCATCCTCGAGAACAACGTCTAAGGAAGACAGGACATGAGCAACAAGACGATCAAGGTCGCGCTGGCCGGCGCGGGCGCCTTCGGCATCAAGCACCTGGACGGCATCCGCAACATCGACGGCGTCGAGGTGGTCTCGCTGATCAGCCGTGACCTGGACAAGACCCGCGAGGTCGCCGCCCAGTACGGCATCGGCCACGTCACCACCGAGCTGGCCGACAGCCTGGCGCTGCCCGAGGTGGATGCCGTCATCCTCTGCACCCCCACCCAGATGCATGCCAGCCAGACGCTGGCCTGCCTGAGGGCCGGCAAGCATGTGCAGGTCGAGATCCCGCTGTGCGACGTCTACCGGGAAGGTCAGGACGTCCTGGCGCTTCAGCAGCAGACCGGCCTGGTCGCGATGGTCGGCCACACCCGGCGCTTCAACCCCAGCCACCAGTACGTGCACGGCAAGATCAAGGCCGGCGAGTTCAACATCCAGCAGATGGATGTGCAGACCTACTTCTTCCGCCGCACCAACATGAACGCGCTGGGTCAGGCACGCAGCTGGACCGATCACCTGCTGTGGCACCACGCCGCACACACGGTCGACCTGTTCGCCTACCAGTGCGGCAGCCCGATCGTGAAGGCCAACGCCATTCAGGGCCCGATCCACCCGACGCTGGGCATCGCGATGGACATGAGCATCCAGCTCAAGGCCGCCAACGGCGCGATCTGCACGCTCAGCCTGTCCTTCAACAACGACGGCCCGCTGGGCACCTTCTTCCGCTACATCGGTGACAGCGCCACCTACCTGGCCCGCTACGACGACCTCTACACCGGCAAGGACGAGAAGATCGACGTGTCCGGCGTGGCAGTGTCGATGAACGGCATCGAACTGCAGGACCGCGAGTTCTTCGCCGCCATCCGCGAAGGCCGCGAGCCCAACAGCAGCATCGCCGGCGTGATGGACTGCTACCGCGTGCTGCACGAGCTGGAACAGCAGCTCCACGGCTGAGCCCGGACCCCCGCTTGCGCCAGATCCTCAGCGTCACCATCCCCGTCTACCTGCTGATCGCGGTCGGCTGGCTGGCCGTGCGGCAGGGCATGTTCGCCAAGCCGGACCTGCGCATCCTGGGCAAGCTGGTGGTGAGCTTCTGCCTGCCGGCGCTGGTCTTCCATGCGCTCTCGACGCGGGCGATCGCCGACGTCCTGCACCCGGCCTACCTGCTGGCCTATGGCGGCGCCTCGCTGCTGATGCAGCTTGGCGGCCTGGCCTGGGCCCGGCGGGTGCAGCGCAAGCCCTGGTCGCTGTCGGCGCTGACGGGGCTGGGCATGTCGGCATCCAACAGCGGCTTCATCGGCCTGCCGATCGTGCAGGCGCTGGTCGGCCCGATCGCGGGCGTGGCGCTGGCGCTCAACATGCTGGTCGAGAACCTGGTGGTGATCCCGCTCGCGCTGGCGCTGGCCGAACGCGACGGCGAGGCCGCCGAGGTCACGCAGCGCTGGCACAACACGCTGCGCCAGACCCTGCGCGGCCTGCTGGTCAACCCGCTGATCCTGTCGATCCTGGCCGGCCTGGCCTTTGCGCTGCTGGGCCTGCGCCTGCCCGAGCCGGTGGCGCGTGCGGTGCAGATGGCCTCGGCCGCCGCCAGCCCGCTGGCGCTGTTCCTGATTGGCGGCACGCTGGTCGGGCTGAAGGTGCGTGGCATGGCCGCCGACGTGGTCCTGGTGGTGGTCGGCAAGCTGGTCCTGCTGCCGGCCACCGTCGCGGCCCTGCTGTGGCTGCTGTCCTGGTGGCTGCCGCCGATCGACCCGCTGCTGCAGGCCAGCGCCCTGCTGATGGCCGCCATGCCGATGATGAGCGTCTACCCGGTGCTGGCCCAGAAACACGGCCACGAGGTGTTCTGCGCCGCCGCCCTGCTGGCGGCCACGGTCGCCTCGTTTTTCACCGTCAGCGCCCTCACCGGCTGGCTGGCGGCGTCTGGCGCCCTGCCAGGCTGACCCGCCCCCCCCCGGAAGCGGGGTGGACAGCGCTTCGACACGCGCTGATTAAGAAACCCTACTTAAGACGAACTGATGCCGAGGCGTCAGTTTCATCAGCTTCGGTTCAGCTTAAGGGTTCCGACAACACAAAATCCGTGACCCCTATCACGGCAATCTGAAAAAGACCCGTCGAATCAACGATCTGCGTGGCAACCACCCTGAAACAGCGGTGTGCACACCTTGCGCCAGATCAAGCCATTGATTCAGAATGCATTCACCTGAACAGAACGTGAGATTACGTTCTCTTCACAGGATCAACGACGGAGGAGCCATGACCACTGCCAGCCCTGCGCGATCCCAGCCGACCCGGCCGGGCATCGACGCGCGCTGCTGCAGGTCATGGCGCCGATGTCGGCGTCCGGTCTGGAGTTGAGTGACCGCTCGGTCTTCTGTCTCAGCTCCCCTCGCTCCCCTTGACTGATCAACCCCCGATCCGGTGCCCGCGCACTGGCGGGGATCGGCTTGCCTGCGCCTTTGCGCATCCCTGAAACGCCACCGGAAGATCACCATGCAACTCGTCCTTCACGACCTGAGCTTCATCCTGACCCAGATCCAGCTCGCCGAACGCCACACGGCCGGCGAGGACCTGCTGACCATGATCGGCAGCCCCCTGCTGCCCTACGGCCTGCGCGCCGTGGACGGTTCGCACAACAACATCGTCCCGGGCCAGGAAGAGTTCGGCGCCGCCGACCGCCCGATGCCCAACGCGCTGCCGCAGCTGTGGCGGACGGCGGATGTGGCATCGCCGTTCTTTGGCCCGGCCTCTCCGATCGCCACGAGCTATGCACAGACGAACGGCTTCGTGTTCGACGCTCAGCCGCGCCTGATCAGCAACCTGATCGCCGACCAGACCGTTGGCAACGCCGCCGCCGTTGCGGTGGCCGGCCCGGGCGCCATCCCCGGCGGCGACGGCACGCTGTTCATCGAGAACGTCGCGCCGGACGAAGGCCTGTCGGCCCCGTTCAACTCCTGGTTCACGATCTTTGGCCAGTTCTTCGACCACGGCCTTGACCTGATCGGCAAGGGTGGCCGCGGCAGCGTCGTGATGATGCTGCAGCCGGATGACCCGATCTTCGCGACGCACCCCGAAGCGGCAGCGGCACCGTTCATGATGCTGACGCGCGCCTCCTACACGCTCGACACGCTCACGGGCGAGCGTCACTACACCAACTCGACCACGCCGTGGATCGACCAGAACCAGACCTACACCTCGCACCCGTCGCACCAGGTCTTCCTGCGCCAGTACGCGCTCAATGCGGCCGGTGACCCGGTCTCGACCGGCAAGCTGCTGGACGGCGCACGTGAAGGCTCGATCGGCAACTGGGCCGAGGTCAAGGCGCAGGCCGCCAACATGCTGGGCATCCAGCTGACCGACGCCGACCTGGGCAACATCCCGCTGCTGGTCACCGACGAATACGGCAACTTCATCCCGGGCGCCAACGGCTACGCGCAACTGGTGATGGCCAATGGCAGCATCGTCGAAGGCAACCCGCTCGCACCGATCAGCACCGTTGGCGCTGCCCGCATCGACCATGCCTTCCTGGACGACATCGCGCACAACGCCGCGCCGGGCACCTTCGACCACGACAACAACCCCGCCACGGCAGCGATTGCCAAGACGGCCGACGTTGACGCCGACGTCAGCATCGTGCCCGGCACGCAACCGCGCGGCACCTACGACAACGAACTGCTCGACCTGCACTACATCACCGGTGACGGCCGCGGCAACGAGAACATCGGCCTGACGGCCGTGCACAGCATCTTCCACTCGGAGCACAACCGCATCGCCGACCAGGTCAAGGACGTGGCGGTGGCGGGCTTCAACGACGCGCTGGCCAGCGGTGACGCGCAGCAGATCGCCGCCAGCCTGGGCTTCCTGAACCAGTGGCTGAGCACCACCATCGACGTGACCCCCGCCACGCCGCTGAACGCCGACGCGCTGACCTGGGACGGCGCGCGCATCTTCCAGGCGGCCCGCTTCGCCACCGAGATGCAGTACCAGCACTTCGTGTTCGAAGGCTTCGCCCGCAAGGTCACGCCGTCGCTGGACCTGTTCGCCGGCTACAACAGCACGGTCGACCCGGCCATCATGAGCGAGTTCGCCAACGTGGTGTACCGCTTCGGCCACTCGATGCTGACCGACACCATCGACCGCATCGATGCCAACGGCCACAACGAAGAGATGCGCCTGATCGACGCCTTCCTGAACCCGGTCGCCTTCGAAGCGAGCGGCGCCACGAACACGGAAGCCGTCGGCGCCATCGTGCGCGGTCTGACCCGCCAGTCGGGCAACGACATCGACGAGTTCATCACCGAGTCGCTGCGCAACAACCTGGTCGGCCTGCCGCTGGACCTGGCCGCGCTGAACATCGCCCGTGGCCGTGACACCGGCATCCCCGGCCTGAACGCCGCCCGCGAGCTGTTCTTCGCCGACACCGGCCTGTCCATCCTGCAGCCCTATGCCAGCTGGGAAGACTTCGGCCTGGGCATCAAGCACCCCGAGTCGCTGGTCAACTTCATCGCTGCCTACGGCACGCACAGCACCATCACCTCGGCGAGCACGATGGTCGACAAGCGTGCGGCAGCGCAGGCCCTGATCAACGGCGCGGCGGACCCCAACAACGCCGACGCGATCGCCTTCATGACCGGTGCCGGCCAGTACGCGGCCGACACGGGCGCGGTGGTCGGTGGCCGCGGCGGCCTCAACGACGTCGACTTCTGGATGGGCGGCCTGGCCGAGAACACCCAGCCCTTCGGCGGCATGCTCGGCTCGACCTTCGACTACGTCTTCGCCACCCAGCTGGTCGCGCTGCAGAACAACGACCGCCTGTACTACCTGTCGCGCACCCTCGGCCTGAACGTGCTGCTGCAGCTCGAACAGGGTTCGATGGCCGAGCTGGTGATGCGCAACTCCAGCGCCCGCCACCTGCCGGGCGACGTGTTCTCCACGCCGGAGTTCACCTTCGAGGCGGCCAACCTCGGCACCTCGGGCGCGATCCTGAACGACGGCACCACCGCCTACAACGAGAACCTGCTGCTGACCCGCATGGCCGACGGCACGATCCGCTACGCCGGTGAAGCGCACATCGTCATGGGCGGCACCGCCGGTGACAACCGCATGCGTGCCGGTGCCGGTGACGACACCCTGTACGGCGACGAGGGCAACGACCGCCTCGAAGGCGGCGCGGGCAACGACTTCGTGCTGGGCGGCGCAGGCGACGACATCCTGACCGACAGCTTCGGCGACGACCAGCTCAAGGGCGCCGAGGGCAACGACGTCATCAGCAACAGCTCGGGCTTTGACCTGCTGTTCGGCGGCGACGGCAAGGACTTCATCCTCGGCGGCGTGGGCGATGCCGAGACCTTCGCGGGTCAGGGCGACGACTTCGTCTCGGCCGGCACCGGCATCAACACCGTGTTCGGCAACGCCGGCAACGACTGGATCGAGGGTGGCGACGCCGCCGACCTGCTGCAGGGCGACAACGGTGACCCGTTCCAGGCCAGCACGGTCATCGGCCACGACGTCCTGATCGGTGACGGCAACGACGACTACGACGCCGAGTCGGGCGACGACATCATGTTCGGCACGCCGGGCATCAACCGCGCCGAAGGCATGCTGGGCTTCGACTGGGTGACCTACGCCCGCTCGACCGAGATCGTCATCGCCGACCTGGCCAACAGCGCCTTGCTGCCGCCGGACCTGGACAACCTGAAGGACCGCTTCGACCTGGTCGAAGGTGTCTCCGGCTACAACGGCAACGACACGCTGACCGGCACCGACCTGCTGGCCGCTGATCGCGTCGGCCACAGCCTGGACGCCGCCGGCATTGCCCGCATCGGCGGTCTGTCGGACCTGGTCGGCACCACCGGCTACACCGGCGAGATCCTGCTCGGCGGCGGTGGCAGCGACCTGATCGAAGGCCGTGCCGGCGATGACGTCATCGACGGCGACGCCTGGCTCGACGCCCGCATCAAGCTGACCAACCCCAACGGCACGATCGAGTACTTCAACTCGATGGCTCCGCTGACCGCACGCATGATCAGCGGTGCGGTGAACCCGGGCTGGCTCAGCATCGACCGCGTGATCCAGCAAGGCAGCGGCGGCACCGACATCGCCGTGTTCGACGGCCCGCGTGCCAACTTCACCATCGGCGCGCTGCAGGCTGACGGCTTCCGCACCATCACCGACAACATCGGCACCGAGGGTACGGACCGTGTGCGCAACATCGAAACGCTGCGCTTCGTGCTGACCCGCGACGCCGTCACCGGCGCCGTGCAGACCTTCGAGGACGTGACACTGGCGGCCAACACCGCCGCCATCGGCGTCGCCACGATCACCGACACCTCGCCGACCGAAGGTGCCGCACTGACCGCATCGACCGCCGGCATCACCGATGCCAACGGCCTGGGCGCGTTTGCCTTCCAGTGGCAGTCGTCGACCGACGGCGGTGCCAACTGGACCAACGTGGGCGGCGCGACCAACGCCAACTTCACGCCGGGCGCGGGCGTGGTCAACGCCCAGCTGCGGGTGCAGACCTCGTTCATCGACGGTCAGGGCACGCTGGAGACCCAGTTCTCCGCCGCGACCGACGTGGTCGGTGACCTGTTCAACGGCACGGCCGCAGCCGATTCCTTCGCCGGCAATGCGGGTGCGGACAACGCCAACGGCGGCGCCGGCAACGACACGCTGGTGGGCAATGCCGGTGACGACACCCTGCTGGGCGGCGCCGGCAACGACACGATCACCGGTGGTGCGGGCAACGACTCGATGAACGGCGGCGCGGGCAACGACACCCTGGTGGTGGCCGATGCGGGCGACACCGTCGTCGGCGGCGCCGGCACGGACCTGGTGCAGTCGCTGCTGGCCTCCTTCTCGATGGGTGTGGATGTCGAGAACCTGACCTTCGTCGGCGTCGGCGCCTTCATCGGTACCGGCAACGCGGTGGCCAACGTCATCAACGGCGCTGCGGGCGGCGACACGCTCAACGGCGCCGGTGGCAACGACACGCTCAATGGCAACGGCGGCAACGACCTGCTGCTGGGCGATGCGGGTTCGGACGTGCTCAACGGCGGCATCGGCAACGACACGCTCAACGGTGGCGCCGCCGCCGACCAGCTGACCGGCGGTGCCGGCACCGATGTGATGACGGGCGGCGACGCGGCCGACCGGTTCATCTTCGGTACGCTGGGCCAACTGGGTGTGCAGGCCACGCGTGACGTCATCACCGACTTCCTGACCGGTGCCGACCAGATCGTGCTGACCGACATCGATGCCAACGCTGGCGTCGGCGGCAACCAGGCCTTCGTCTTCCGCGGCACGCAGGCCTTCAACGGCGTCGGCCAGGTCCGCTTCGTCAATGCCGGTGGCAACACCATCGTTCAGCTCAACACGGACGGCGACTTTGGCAATGCCGAGTTCGAGATCCAGCTGACCGGCACGATGAACCTGGTGCAAGGCAACTTCATGCTCTGACACGGGGCTGGAGCGACCGTCATCTCTTGACTCAGGCATGGGCTCGTTTGCTTTAACCCCGTGAGGGTCCATGTTTTCGCCTCGCCTGCGTGCGAGGCGTTTTTCTTGATAAACGCGATGTCACCTCACCTTGCAAGCAACACACGCCGGCTGCCCGCCGTGGTCCTGGCCGCCGCGCTGGTGGTCCTGACACCGGTCCGGGCGCAGTCCGATGCCAGCCCGGCCGCCTGGGGCGAACGGCAGGCGCTGGAGCTGCTGCAGGCGGTCGGCTCGCCGAGCGCCGGCGCAGCCAGCGTGGCCGACAGCCCCGCCTGGCTGATGCTGCGCCAGCAGCTGGCCCGCAGCCTGCAGGATCACCCGGAAGCCCGTGCGAGCCTGGCCAGCACGCAGGGCGCCCGCGCGGCCACGCGCGAGACCGCCGCCGCCCGTCGACCCCAGTTGTCGCTGGAGGCCGAGACCGGCCACCGCGACAACGATGCCAATGAGCTGCAGGGCACCAGCTCGCGCGACTGGGACACCGGCAGCGTCGGCCTGAACCTGCGCCAGCAGGTCTGGGACGGCGGCACCACCCAGGCCCAGATCGAGGCATCGACCGCCTTCGCCGATGGCGTCGAGGCCCGAGGCGCCGCACGCCGGGCCGACTTCGCGTTGCGTGCGATCCAGGCCTCGCTCGAACGGGTGCGCGCACGCCGCCTGGTCGAACAGGCCCGCCTGCATGTGCAGGCCCGCGACGAGATCGTGGTCGACCTGACCCGCCGCCATGAACTCGGCGGCGGCACGCTCAGCGACGTCTGGCGGGCCCGCTCGCGCGCGGTTGAAGCGCGGGGCGCACTCGTTCAAGCCGAGGCCCGGCTGCAGTCGGCCGAGGCGACCTGCCTGGAGCTGCTCGGCGCGGACGTGCCGGCCGAGCTGGACCTGCGTGCCCCGCCACTGCCCGATCTGACGTCGGTGCGGGCCTCCCCCGCCACGCAGATGGACCTGTTTGCCGCCGTGCAGGCGGCCCAGGCGGCGGTGCGCACGGCCGAACACGAGCTGGAGGTCGCACGGCGGCGCGACGGTCCGCGCGTCGACCTTGATGCGGGCATCAGCCGGCGTGACCTGATCGGCGGCCGGCGCGCCGGCACCGACTGGCAGGCCGGCCTGACGCTGCGCCACAGCTTCTACGTGGGCGGCGCCGACGACGCCCGCATCGCCCAGGCCCGCGCCCGGCTGGACGAGGCCTCCGAGCAGCTGCGCGGCACCCGGCTGCAGCTCGAACGTTCGCTGCGTCAGGCCCTCGCCGACGACCAGATTGGCGAGCCCTTGCTGGATGCCCGCCGCGAAGGCGTGAAGCTGGCGGTCGACGCACTGCGCGGGGTGCGTGAACAGTTCGCGTTCCGGCGCGGCAGCCTGCTCGATGTGATGAGCGCTCAGGACACACTGCATGCCGCCGGCACCGCATGGGTCGAGGCCGAGCACAACCGGGCCTTGACCCGCTGGCGCATCGCCTACTTCACCGGTTCGCTGATGCCCTGGATCGGCCTTGCGCCCTGATCCGCGAACACCGTTCGCACCGCCCGCCCCCCGATCACACCGACGAGACCGCCATGAACCGAGACCTGCCCCCCGCCGGTGACGAGCACCTCGCCCTGAGCCCGCAGCGCCCGGCCGCTGCCGGCGCGCTGACCGGCCACGCGGCCGCCGAGGCCCCGCCCCTGATGGCGCCGCCCGATCCGTTCGAGGCCTGCCTGTCCTTCCTGCTCGACCACCATGAGCGGCCGCTGTCGATCGCGGCCCTGCGCGCCCGCGTCGCGCGCCCGGACGGCTCCTGGACCTTGGCCGACTTCATCGACGCGATCGAGAGCCTGGGCTTCTGGACCTCGCTGCAATACGACGCCGAGCCGCCGCGCCCGGCCCCGCATGAACCGGTGCTGCTGATCGGCACGGACGGTGAGCCGGTCGTGCTGATCGGGCCGCTGGGCGATCCCGACGGCCCGGAAGATGCCCAGCGCTGGGACGTCTACCTGCCCGCCACCGGTCGGGTCGTGGCCCTCACGCCCGCCGAGGTGGCGGCCCGCTACGAGGGTCGCTGGGTGCAGGTGCGCCCGCCGCGTCGCCTGCCGGCATCGGAAGCCAAGACCGCGCAAGGCCGCCACGGCCACTGGTTCTGGGGTCCGAACCGGCTGGCCCGGCCGCTCTATCTGCGCGCCGTGCTGGCCTCGATCGTCACCAGCGTGTTTGCGCTGTCGACCTCGGTCTTCACGATGATCGTCTACGACCGCGTGATCCCGAACGGCGCCACCGAGACGCTGTGGGCCCTGCTGGCGGGCATCGGCATCGTGCTGCTGAGCGACTTCGCGATCCGTTCGGTGCGCGGCTACTTCCTGGATGTGGCCGGCAGCCGGGCCGATGTCGAGATCGCTGACGCGGTGTTCGACCAGGTGCTCGACCTCGACCTGCGCGCCCAGCGCGGCTCTGCCGGCGGTCTGGCCAGCCTGCTCAAGGAATACGAGACCATCCGAGAGTTCGCCACCTCGGCCACGCTGACCACGCTGATCGATCTGCCGTTTGCACTGCTGTTCATCGGCGTGCTTTACCTGATCGGCGGTCCCATGGCCTGGGTGCCGGTGATCGCCATTCCGCTGGTCTTGATCGTCGGCGTGCTGATGCAGCCCTCGATGAAGCGCGACACCCAGATCGCGCAGGAAGACAGCCAGACCAAGCAGGCCGTGCTGATCGAGACGCTGGCCGGTCTGGAGACCATCAAGGCGGTCGGCGCCGGTGCGGTCATGCGCCGCCGCTGGCAGGACGCCGTCACGCACCAGGCCCGCATCTCGCTGCACAGCCGCTTGTTGGGCCAACTGGCCGGCAACTGGGCCAACCTGGTGGTGATGGGCGCGCAGATCGCGGTCGTCTCGGTCGGCGTGCACCTGGCGCTCAACGGCCAGGTCGGCTCCGGCGCGATCGTCGCGGCGTCCATCCTGTGCGGCCGGGCGGTCCAGCCGCTGGCCCAGCTGACGCAGCTGCTGGTGCGCCTGAACCAGTCGCTGGCGGCCTACCGCGCGCTGGCCAAGGTGATGGCGCTGCCGCGCGAGCACACGCCCGGCGTCAACACCATGCCGCACGACCGGCTGGACGGCCAGATCGACCTGCAGGACGTCGCCTTCAGCTACCCCGGCGCGGAGCAGCCGGTGCTCGAAGGCGTCAACGTGCGCATCGAGGCCGGTCAGCGCGTGGCCATCATCGGCCGCATCGGCTCGGGCAAGTCGACGCTGCTGAAGATGCTGCTGGGGCTGTATCGCCCCGACAAGGGCCAGCTGCGGGTGGGCGGCGTCGACGTGCGCCAGATCGACCCGGCCGACCTGCGACGCCACGTCGCGGCGGTGCTGCAGGACTGCTGGCTGATGTCGGGCACGCTGCGCCAGAACATCGCGCTGGGCGCTGACCGGCCCAGCGACGAGGAAATCCGCGAGGCCGCCACGCTGGCCGGCGCGCACGACTTCATCTCGGCGCATCCGCAGGGCTACCAGCTCAAGCTGGGCGAGAACGGCGCGGGCCTGTCCGGCGGCCAGCGCCAGGCCGTGGCGCTGGCGCGTGCGCTGGTCAGCCGTTCGCCCATCGTCGTGCTGGACGAGCCCACCAGCGCGATGGACCCGAGCGCCGAGGCGCTGTTGCTGGCGCGCCTGAAGACCGCGCTGGTCGGCCGCACGCTGGTGCTGGTCACGCACAAGCCGTCGATGCTCGAACTGGTCGATCACGTCATCGTGATGGACAACGGCCGGGTCGTTGCCCAAGGCCCGAAGGACATCGTGATGCGCCAAGGCGCCGCCGCCGCTGCCGGTGGCCGCGTCGCCCCGGTGCGCGCCGCTCCCCCCACGCCCCCCCGTGAAGTTGCCCCGCAGGAGGCCGCATGAAGAAGAACAGCCAACCGTCCGACGCCGACGGACCGGTCACCGTCCAGCCCACGCTGCACGGTGCGTTCGACGAGGTGCCACGCACGACCCGCACGACCCGCCGAGGGCGCCCGGTCGCCAGCGGCCGCGAGACGCTGTCGGCCGCGGCCCGCCTGGGCGAGGTCTCGCGCGCGGCCAGCATCTTGCTGTTCACCATCACCGGTGCCTTCATCGCCCTGGGCGCCTGGGCGTCCGTGGCCGAGATCGACACCGTCGCGCAGACGCTGGGCAAGGTCGTGCCCTCGGCGCGGGTGCAGAGCGTGCAGAGCCTCGAAGGCGGCGTGGTGCAGGAGATCCACGTCCAGCCCGGCCAGACGGTCGAAGCGGGCGCGGTGCTGGTCTCGCTCAGCCCCATCCAGGTCGACGCGGACCTGCAGACCCGCAGCGCCCAGTCCGACAACCAGCAAGCCCGCAGCGCCCGCCTGCTGGCCGAGGCCACGGGCGCGACGCCGCTGTTCGATGCCGGCCTGCGCCAGCGCCAGCCGCAGCTGGTCGCGGCAGAGCTGGCCGCCTTCGAAACCCGCCGCATCGAGCAGGACACGCAGATGCGCATGCTCGACGCCCAGGTGGCGCAGAAGACCGCCGAGCGCGAGGAGGTCCGCAACAGCCTGGAGACGGCCCAGCGCAGCCTGAAGACCACCCGCGAGGAACGTGCGCTGGTCGACGGCCTGGTCCAGCGCGGGCTGGAGCCGCGCATCGAGCTGGTCCGGCTGGACCGCCAGATCGCCGAAGCCGAGGGCCGCCGCGAAGGCGCCATCGCGACGCTCGCGCGCATCGAGCAGAGCATCCTCGAGACCTCGGCCCGGCGCGACAACCTCTCGCGCCAGTTCCGCGCCCAGGCGCGCGACGAACTGAACCGCGTCCAGGCCGAACTGCGCGCCCTCGGCCCCAGCCTGCCGGCCCTGAAGGACCGCATCGAACGCACGGCGCTGAAGGCCCCGGTGCGCAGCATCGTCAACCGCGTCTTCGTCACCAACGTCGGCGCCGTCGCACGGGCTGGCGAACCGGTGGTCGAGCTGGTGCCGGTGGAGGACAAGCTGGTGGTCGAGGCCATGGTCCTGCCCAAGGACATCGGCTTCATCCGCCAGGGTCAGGACGCCCGCGTCAAGCTGACCGCCTACGACTACGCCATCTACGGCGCCCTGCCCGCCAAGGTCACGCGCGTGGGGGCCGACGCGGTCACCAACGAACGCGGCGAGAGCCACTACATCGTCCACATGGAAACCGACCGCAGCGCCGTCGCCGCCCTGGGCCGCGAACTGCCGATGCTCTCAGGCATGCAAGCCCAGAGCGACATCGTCACCGGCTCGAAGACGGTGGCCGACTACCTGCTCAAGCCGCTGGTCGGCGTGCGCGAGAACGCCTTCCGCGAGCGGTGAATGTGAGCCCCCGGTCTCGCGCAAGCGCGAGACCGCCCCCCAAGGGGGCTGCGCAGCCCGCCTTGGGGCGGCCCGGCGCCGGTCTGCGGGCGCGGCCGCGAGCCAGCGGCATCAGGCGCCAGGCGCCAGGCGTAAGGCCGTTGAACGTCGCCGATCAGCACAAGCGAGCGGCAGGGTTCGGTCGGCTGATATCCCCTCGGCGTACTCGCCGGGCGAGGGGCCGCCCCAAGCCGGCTGACATCCCCTCGGGGGATCGACCGGCGTACTCGCCGGGCGAGGGGCAGAAACGTTACACGCCCAAGTAACGCCCCAGCGCGGCGTCCTCGGCCACGGCGGCGCTGCGGCCGGACAGGACGACCTGGCCCTTTTGCAGGACCAGCGCCTGGTCGCTGCGGGCCAGGACCTTGCGCCAGTCGCGGTCGACGATCAGCGTGGCGATGCCGCTGGCGCGGATCTCGGCGATGACGCGCCAGATCTCGGCCACGATCAGAGGGGCGAGGCCTTCGGTGGCCTCGTCGAGGATGATCAGCTCGGGATGGGTCATCAGCGCGCGGCCGATCGACAGCATCTGCTGCTCGCCGCCCGAGAGCTGGTTGCCCATGTTGGCGATGCGTTCCTGCAGGCGCGGGAAGGTCGCCATGACACGCTCGAAGGTCCAGTCGTTGCGCCCGTCACGGCCGCGACGGGCGGCCATCAAGAGGTTCTCGCGCACGCTGAGGTTGGGGAAGACGCCACGGCCTTCGGGCACATAGGCCACACCCAGCCGCGCAGCGGCGTGCGGGCGCGCCTTCGACATGTCCTGGCCGAACAGGCCGATGTGGCCGTCACGCTGCGTGACGTGGCCCAGCAGGGTCCGGATCAGCGTGCTCTTGCCCATGCCGTTGCGGCCCAGCAGGCCCACCGTCTCGCCACGCGCGATCTGCAGGCTGACGCCATGCAGCACATGGCTGGAGCCGTACCAGGCGTGCAGGTCGCGGGCATCGAGGATCAGTTCGCTCGTCGTCATCTCAATGGCCCCCGAGGTAAGCCGCCTGCACGCCGGCATCGGCGCGCACCGCGTCGGGCGTGTCGCTGGCGATGACCGCACCGTTGACCATCACGGTGATGCGGTCGGCGATGCGGAAGACCGCATCCATGTCGTGTTCGACCAGCAGGATGGCGTGCCGGGTCCGCAGCGCCGCCAGCAGGGCCAGCATGCGTTCGGTCTCCTCGGCGCCCATGCCGGCCAGCGGCTCGTCGAGCAGCAGCACCTGCGGCGACGTCGACAGGCACATCGCGATCTCCAGCTGGCGCTTCTGGCCATGCGACAGCAGACCGGCGGTGCGATCGAGCTGATCGCCCAGCCCGGCCTGCTCGGCGGCGGCCAGCGCGGCCTCGCGGCTGGGCCGGCAGGCCTGTGCGTCCTGCCACCAGGCCCATGGCTTCGGGGTGCGCGACTGGGCGGCAAGCCGGCAGTTCTCGAACACGCTGAAGGTCGGGTAGATGGTGTTGCGCTGGTAGCTGCGGCCCAGGCCGGCGCGGGCGCGGCGCGGCTGGCTCCAGCGCGTGACGTCCTGACCCAGCAGCTCGACCCCACCCTCGGACGGCGGGATCTCGCCGGAGAGCAGGTTGATCAGCGTGGACTTGCCCGCGCCGTTGGTGCCGATCACCGCATGCACCTGGCCGCGTCGCAGGTCCAGCGAGACGCCGTCGACCGCCACCAGGCCACCCCAGCGGCGGGTCAGCTTCAGGCCGCGCAGCAGCACGTCATCGCCGGCCATGGCCGCGTCCTTCTTGTCCTTGACCGTGCTCATCGCGCCGTCCCTCCTTCAACCCGGCGGGCGCCGCTCAGACGCCCGTCCAGGCGTTCGCGGATCTGCGCGGGCACGCCCACCAGGCCACGCGGCAGCAGCGCGACGCTGGCGATGATGGTCAGCCCCAGTCCCAGGTGCCAGTGCTTGGCGTAGGCACCGAAGATGGCCTCGGACTTGAAAAACTCCTGCAGCAGCGCAAACGCGAAGGCCCCGATCAGCGCGCCGCGCAAGCGGCCCAGGCCGCCGAGGATGATCATGATCAGCACCGCGCCGGACATGTGCCAGCTCAGCAGCTCGGGGTTGACGTAGCCGTCCTTGACGCCGAAGAGGAAGCCGGCCAGACCGGCGATCGCGCCGGACACGCCGAAGGCGGCGAGCTTGTACGGATAGGTCGCGAAGCCGGTCGCGCGCATGCGCTGCTCATTGACCTTGATGCCCGCCAGCGCCCGGCCGAAGCGCGAGCGCAGCAGCACGGCGAGGAAGACATGCACGGCGATCAGGCTGGCCAGCGTGAAGCCGTAGAACACCTTGGGCTTGTCCAGGTCCAGCCAGACCGAGCCACCGACGTCGAGCACCGGCTTGATGTAGAGGTAGATGCCATCGGTGCCGCCGCCCAGCGGGGTGTCATGCACGATGTAGTAGGCCATCTGGGCAAACGCCAGCGTGACCATGATGAAGTAGACGCCCTGGGTGCGCAGCGACAGCGCACCGACCGCCAGCGCATACAGGCCCGCCGCGATCAGGCTCAGCGGCAACAGCGCCAGCAGTGCGGGCGTGTCGCCTTCGGGCGCGCCCAGCACGGCGGCATAGGCACCGATGCCGAAGAAGGCCGCCTGGCCGAAACAGACCAGCCCGGTCGAGCCGACCAGCAGTTCCAGGCTCAGCGCCAGCACCGCATACACCATGATCTTGGTGACCAGGTCGATGCCATAACCACCGGCCACCAGCGGATAGGCCGCCAGCAGCGCGTAGGCAACCAGCTCGAAACCGATCGGCGGGCGCGCCGTTGACCGCCTTGCTTGTTCAACGTTCATGTCACTGCACCTTCAGGCAAGAGACGGATGTCAGCCAGCACATGCCGTGGAACCGGCTTTGCCGGGCCACTGGCATGGCCCCCTTGAGGGGGCGCGCAACGCGCGTAGGGGAGGAGCCCATTCAGCCTGCCTTGAAAAGACCGCTGGGTTTCCACAGCAGGATCAGCGCCATCAGCACATAGACCAGCACGCCGGCCGCCTGCGGGAACACCACCTTGCCGAAGGTGTCGACCACGCCGATCAGCAAGGACGCCAGCAGCGCGCCGCGGATCGAGCCGATGCCGCCGATCACGACGACGACGAAGCAGATGATCAGCACCGAGTTGCCCATGCCCGGGTAGACCGAGGACACCGGCGCGGCCACCATGCCGGCCAGCACGGCAATCGCCACGCCAGCGGCAAACACGACGCGGTAGAGGAACTGGATGTCGATGCCCAGCGACTGCACCATCTCGCGGTTGCTGCTGCCCGCGCGGATCATCATGCCCAGGCGGGTGCGCGTGAACACGAGGTACATGCCCAGCGCCAGCAGCAGGCAGACCGCCGAGATGAAGAGCCGGTAGACCGGGTAGGTCATCAGCTCGCCCAGCGGCAGCGTGCCGGCCAGCAGCTCGGGCGGCTGCACGCCGTGCACGTCGTCGCCGACGGTCAGGCTGCGCAGCTCCTCGAACACCAGGATCAGGCCGTAGGTCATCAGCACCTGCTGCAGGTGCTCACGCTCGTAGAGGTAGCTGAAGAACACCCATTCGAGCAAATAGCCCAGCAGCACCGACAGCACCAGGCCGCAGACCAGCGTGGCAAAGAAGCCGCCGCCAAAGGTGCGTTCGACGATCGGCGCCAGCGCGTAGGCCATGTAGGCGCCGATCATGTAGAAGCTGCCGTGCGCCAGGTTGATGACGCCCATGATCCCGAAGATCAGCGTCAGGCCCGAGGCGACCAGGAACAGCAGCAGCCCGTACTGCAACGCGTTCAGGCACTGGATCAGGAAGGTGGCGAGGTCCATGTCAGCTTTCGAAGTCGCCAGATGCTAGGCCCGCGGCAGGTCGCAAGACCCACCCAGCAAACGCCGTGGAACCGGCTGTGCCGGGCCACTGGCATTGCCCCCTTGAGGGGGCGCGCAAAGCGCGTCGGGGGTGGGTCACATCCGGCAACCGCGAGCGGGGTCGGACAGGGCCTTCGAGGCGATGCCGGCAGAGACGTTTTCCTTGCCCTTGACCTGACGCAGGTAGATGTCCTGCACCGGGTTGTGCGCGGCGCTGAGGGTGAAGGGGCCGCGCGGGCTGTCGATCTTCGCGGCGCGCAGCGCGGCGGCGAACTCGGCCTTCTTCGAGGCGTCACCGCCCACCGCCTTCAGGCCGGTGGCCAGCATCTGCGCGGCGTCGTAGCCCTGCACCGCATAGACGTCGGGCTGCAGCTTGTAGCCGATCGCATAGGCCTTGCGGAAGGCCTGGTCGCGCGGGGTGCCCAGGCCGTCGGCGTAGTGCAGGGTGGTGAACAGGCCGTCGGCATCGGCGCCCTGGGCCTCCAGCGTGCCGTCGGTCAGGAAGCCGGCGCCGTAGAGCGGGATGTTCTTCTTCAGGCCGGCCGCCGCATAGTCCTTGACGAACTTGACCGCGCCGCCACCGGCAAAGAAGGTGTAGACCGCATCGGGCTTGAGCGCCGCGATCTCGGTCAGCAGGGCCTGGAACTCGACGTTGGGGAAGGGCAGGTTCAGCTCCTTGACCACCGTGCCGCCGGCCTTCTCGAAGCCTTCCTTGAAGCCGCGCACCGACTCGTCGCCGGCCGCGTATTTCCAGGTGATGGTGACGACCTTCTTGTGGCCCTTCTTGGCCACCACGTCGCCCATCGCATAGCCCGGCTGCCAGTTGCTGAAGCTGCTGCGGAAGATGTTCTGCGCGCACATCGGGCCGGTCACCGCGTCGGCACCGGCGTTGGGCACGATCAGCAGCGTGCCGCTGTCCTTGGCCGCCTTGGCCATGGCCATGGCCACGCCCGAGTGCACGGTGCCAATCAGCACGTCGACGTTGTCGCGCTTGATCAGCTTGTTGACGTTGTCGGTGGCCTTGGCCGGATCGGATTCATCGTCGACCTTGAAGAACTCGACCTCGCGGCCACCGAGCTTGCCGCCCTGTTCGGCCACGTGCAGCCGGAAGCCGTTCTCGATGGCGGTGCCCAGCGCGGCGAAGGTGCCGGTGTAGGGCAGCATCAGGCCGACCTTGAGCTTGGCGGTCTGGGCCTGCGCCGGCAACGCCGCCAGGCCGGTGCAAAGGGCGGCGGCGGCCAGGGCCAGCGCGCGACGGCTCAAGGCTTGCTGGGTGAGCGCTTGTTGGGTCAGCGCTTGTTGGGTCTTGCTTGTGTTCATCGGGTGTCTCCTTCGTGGGTCGATGGGTTCTGGGTGTTCAGCGGTGGCGGGCCATGAAGGCCTGCACCGCCGCGATCAGGGCGTCGGGCTGGTCGCGCTGCGGGTCGTGGCCGCAGGCCGGCAGCTCCAGCAACTCGGTCGGCGCGCGGGTCGTCGACGGTCGCGCCCGCGCGATGCCGCGGATCTGTTCGAGGGTGCCGTAGGGATCGTCCAGCCCCTGCACCGCCAGCAGCGGGCAGGCGATGGCGGGCAGTTCGGCCTCGATGTTCCAGGTCGGGAAATCGGGGTGCAGCCAGATGTCGTTCCAGCCCCAGAAGGCCGAGTCGACGTCATCGTGGTGGCGCGAGAGCCGGCTGCGCAGCTCGGTGGTTTCGTAGGCGACGCGGGCCGCGCGGATGCTCGCCAGGCCAAACGCTTCCACCCGGATGTGCGGCGCCAGCACGACCGCACCGGCCACCCGCTGCGGCTGGTGGGCGGCGTGCAGCAGCGCGATCGAGCCGCCGTCGCTGTGGCCGAACAGCCAGACCGGGCGCGGCACGTCCAGCGCATCCAGCAAGGCCGGCAGCACCTCGTCGGCCTGGCGGTGCATGAAGTCCAGGCCCCAGTGTTCATCGGCCGCGCGGGGGGTGGAGCGGCCATAGCCCGGCCGTGAATAGACCAGCCCCGGGGCACCCACGGCATCACACAGGCGCTGCGGGAAGTCGCGCCACATCGAGCGCGAGCCCAGGCCTTCATGCAGGAAGACGATCAGCGGCGCGCCGGCTTCGACGCGCTGGGCAGGCGAGAGGAACTCGTGCTCGATGCGCACGGTGCGCTCGCGCCACGGGATCTCGACGAACTGGATGCTCATGGGTATTCGGTCATGCTTCGATGGGTGACTTCGGGCCAAGCGCCGGGCCGCCCCAAGCCGGCCCGCATCCCCTCAGGGGATCGGCTCATGTACCCGTGGGCCGAGGGGCTGACAACTCACGCAGCTTGAAGCGCTGGATCTTGCCGGTGGCGGTCTTGGGCAGATCGGTGACGAACTCGATGCTGCGCGGGTACTTGTAGGGCGCGAGGCGGTCCTTGACGAAGGCCTTGAGCGCCGCCTCGTCGGCCTGCGCGCCGGCCTTCAGCACGACATAGGCCTTGGTCTTGGTCAGGCCGTCGGCGTCGTTCACGCCGATCACGGCGGCTTCGAGCACCGCCGGATGCTGGACCAGCGTGGACTCGACCTCGAAGGGCGAGACATAGATGCCGCTGACTTTGAGCATGTCGTCGCTGCGGCCGGCGTAGGTGTAGGTGCCGTCGGCATGGCGCACGTACTTGTCGCCCGACTGGGTCCACTCGCCCTGGAAGGTGGCGCGCGACTTGGCGCGATTGCCCCAGTACATCAGCGCCGAAGAGGGGCCGCGGATGTAGAGGTCGCCGGTCTCGCCGTCCGGCACGGCGCGGCCGTCCTCGCCACGCAGTTCGACGTCGTAGCCGGGCACCGGCCAGCCGGTGGTGCCGTAGCGCACGTCGCCGGGTCGGTTGGACAGGTAGATGTGCAGCATCTCGGTCGAGCCGATGCCGTCGACGATGTCGCAGCCGAAATGGGCCTTGAAGCGCTGACCCAGTTCGGCCGGCAAGGCCTCGCCAGCGGACGAGCACATGCGCAGCGACACCGCCTCGCGCGCGGGCAGGGCGGGCGAGGCCAGCATGCCGGCGAAGCCGGTCGGCGCGCCGAAGAACACGGTCGGGCGGACCGCGCCGGTCCAGCGCTTGAACACGGCGTCGGGCGTCGGCCGTTCGGCCATCAGGATCGTTGTCGCGCCCACGCTGAGCGGGAAGCTCAGCGCATTGCCCAGGCCGTAGGCGAAGAAGAGCTTGGCGGCCGAGAAACAGACATCACGCTCAGTCAGACCCAGCAGCGGGGTGCCGTAGAGCTCGGCCGTCCAATAGGGGTTGGCGTGGCTGTGCAAGGTGCCCTTGGGGCGACCGGTCGAGCCGGAGGAATAGAGCCAGAAGCCCGGGTCGTCCGCACCGGTGCTGGCCGCCTGGGCGAGTGGCGCGACGGCGTCGAGCGCCGCGTCCAGCGCAATCTGCGCAACGGCGTGTCCGGCACCCAGAGGTCCGGTCGGGTGCGAGACCAGGATCTGGCGGACCTCATGCCCGCCGTCGGCCGCGCATTGGTCCAGCGCGGCCTGCAGCGTCGGCAGCAGCGCGGCCGACACGAGGGCGGCCTGGGCGCGGCTGTGGCGCAGCATGTAGGCGTAGTCGTCGGCGGTCAGCAGCGTGTTGACGGCCACCGGGACGATGCCGGCGTACATCGCCCCCAGGAAGCTGACCGGCCAGTCGCTGTTGTCCTGCATCAGCAGCAGCACACGTTCCTCGCGCCGCACGCCAGCGGCCAGCAGCGCGGCGGCCATGCGGGCGATGCGCTCGGCCAGCGCGCCGTAGCTCAGGCTGCCGTGGTCGTCGATGTAGGCGGTCTTGGCCGCGCGACCGGCGTTGCGCGCGATCAGGTGGGCGGCGAAGTTGAAGCGCTCGGGTGGCCCGGCGACCGGGGCGGCAACCGGTGCGCTGGAGGGGATCGTGGGGGTCGTGCTCATGTCATGTCTCCTGACGGACGGGCGACGGATCGGCGCGGCTCAGCGCGTGAACTCGATGCTGCCCTCGGGCAGCAGGTAGAGCACCAGGGCGCGGCCGCCGCTGACGGTCGGGCGGTGGGCACTGCCGGGCGGGCAGACCAGCCAGCCGGCCGGGCGGCCGTCGAAGCGGGCCTCGGGGTCGATCGGCAGGATCAGGTCGATCTCGCCGTTCGGGTGGGTGTGGTGCGGGCCAGCGATGTCCGTCATGTCGACCACGTCGACCGAGAACCGCGACAGCGCATCGTCCGGCTTGAAGACGCGGCCGTAGCGGATGCCGCCGCCTTCACGCTGGCACAGCCAGCCCTCGGCGGCGCCTTGGCGGCACAGCGCGTCCAGGCGCTGATAGCGGGCGCTGCCGGCGCCGTGGTGGGCATTGAGCCAGTCGTCCAGCGCGGCGTCGGGCGCGCGGCCGGCGAGCTGGGTCTGGATCTCGGTGGCGAGGGCGGCGATCTCGCTGCGGAAGGCTTCGAGGGTCACGGGACAACTCCGTTTGACGCCCCGGCTTGCAGGTCCAGGGCGGATGAATTATTGTGCGTGTCGACACCTTAGGCTCGCCCCCCACCCATGTCAAGCACTATATTGCATGCTCCCGGGATAACCCCGATCCCCCTGCCGGACGACCCGGCGGGGCTGTCATCGGACCCCGGCATCGCCTCGCCCGGCGACGAGAAGAACCCCTTCCTGGTCGCCCTGGGCGAGCGGGTGCGTTCGCTGCGGGCCCGTCGCGGCATGACGCGCAAGGCGGTCGCCACGGCGGCGGACGTGTCCGAGCGGCACCTGGCCAACCTCGAATACGGCACCGGCAATGCCTCCATCCTGGTGCTGCTGCAGGTGGCCGGCGCGCTGCAGTGCTCGCTGGCCGAACTGATCGGCGACGTCACCACATCCAGCCCCGAATGGCTGCTGATCCGCGAGCTGCTGCAAGACCGCGACGAGGCCACGCTGCGGCGCGCCCGCGAGGCGATCGGGCAGCTGCTCGGCACGGGCGGCAGCAATGGCCAGATCGGCGGTCGGGCAGTGGCGCGCAGCCCGCGTGTCGCGCTGGTCGGCCTGCGGGGCGCGGGCAAGTCGACGCTGGGCCAGATGCTGGCCGACGACCTGGGCTTTCCCTTCGTGGAACTGAGCCGCGAGATCGAGAAGTTCGCCGGCTGCAGCATCAGCGAGATCCAGGCGCTCTACGGCCAGAACGCCTACCGCCGCTACGAGCGCCGGGCGCTGGAGGAGGCGATCCAGATCTACCCGGAAGCGGTCATCGCCACGCCCGGCGGGCTGGTCTCGGACGCGGCCACCTTCAACCTGCTGCTGGCCCACTGCACCACCGTCTGGCTGCAAGCCGATGCCGAGGACCACATGAAGCGGGTCCAGGCCCAGGGCGACCTGCGGCCGATGGCGGCCAGCCGCGAGGCGATGGAAGACCTTCGCCGCATCCTGGCCGGACGGGCGGCGTTCTACTCGAAGGCGGAGTTCCACCTCGACACCAGCGACTTGCCGCTGCAACCCACCTTCGAGGCCCTGCGCACGCTGGTGCGCCAGTCCCTGCAGATGCCGGAGTGAGCGCCGGCACGACGCCGTCCCGGGCCGAGTCTTGACCGCTGACAGATCAGTGCAAACCCTCGGGCACCGGCCAACATGCACAAAAGTGCTTGACGCTCACGTCAGATGCAGCAAAATGCACATCATGACTTCCGGCGTCGTTGCAGCATCGTGCAGGACGCGTCCCCACCAGGAGAGACCCTTGAGCCACGACACCGCCACGATCGCCACCCCCGCAGCCGCCGCCCCCCGCGTCGACTACCAGACCCACCCCAGCCAGTACCACCACTGGAAGCTCAGCTTCGAGGGCCCGGTGGCCACGCTGGCGGCCGACTTCGACGAGAACGCCGGCCTGCGTCCGGGCTACAAGCTCAAGCTCAACAGCTATGACCTGGGCGTGGACATCGAGCTGAACGACGCGATCAACCGCATCCGCTTCGAGCACCCGGAAGTCCGCACGGTGGTCGTCACCAGTGCCAAGGACAAGGTGTTCTGCTCGGGCGCCAACATCTTCATGCTGGGCGTCTCCAGCCACGCCTGGAAGGTGAACTTCTGCAAGTTCACCAACGAGACCCGCAACGGCCTGGAGGACTCCTCCACCCACAGCGGCCTGAAGTTCCTCGCCGCGGTCAACGGCGCCTGTGCCGGCGGTGGCTACGAGCTGGCCCTGGCCTGCGACGAGATCATCCTGGTCGACGACCGCAGCAGCGCGGTCAGCCTGCCCGAGGTGCCGCTGCTGGGCGTGCTGCCGGGCACCGGCGGCCTGACCCGCGTGACCGACAAGCGCCGTGTGCGCCACGACCTGGCCGACATCTTCTGCACCACCACCGAAGGCGTGCGCGGCCAGAAGGCCAAGGACTGGCGCCTGGTCGACGACATCGCCAAGCCGGCGCAGTTCGCGGCCAAGGTGCAAGAACGTGCGCTGCAACTGGCCGCGCAGAGCGACCGCCCGGCCAACGGCCGTGGCGTGGCGCTGCCGCCGGTCGACCGCGTGATCGAGGCCGATGCGCTGCGCTACCCGTTTGTCACCGTCGAGATCGACCGCGCCAAGCGCACGGCCACTTTCACGGTCAAGGGCCCGCAGGGTGCGCAGCCGAGCGATGTCGCCAGCATCGAGGCGGCCGGCTCGGCCTGGTATCCGCTGCAGATGGCGCGCGAGCTGGAAGACGCGATCCTGTCGATGCGCACCAACGAGCTCGACATCGGCACCTGGCTGATCAAGACCGCCGGCGACAGCGCCGCGCTGGTCGCCACCGACGCGGTGCTGGAAGCCCACGCCGGCCACTGGCTGGTGCGCGAGACGCTGGGCCTGCTGCGCCGCACCTTCAGCCGCCTGGACGTCAGCTCGCGCAGCCTGTTCGCGCTGATCGAGCCGGGCTCCTGCTTCGCCGGCCCGCTGCTGGAACTGGCCCTGGCCTGCGACCGCAGCTACCACCTGGCCCTGCCCGACGACGAGGCCGCCGCGCCGCGCATCACCGTCACCGAGAGCAACTTCGGCCGCTACCCGATGGTCACCGGCCAGAGCCGCCTGGGCCGCCGCTTCTACGACGAGGCCGCCCCGCTGGCCGCCGTGCGCGCCACCATCGGCCAGCCGCTCGATGCCGACGCCGCCTTCGCGCTTGGCCTGGTCACCAGCAACCCCGACGACATCGACTGGGCTGACGAGACCCGCATCGCCATCGAGGAGCGCGTGGCCATGTCGCCCGACGCCCTGACCGGCATGGAAGCCAACCTGCGCTTCAACGGCCCGGAGAACATGTTCACCCGCGTCTTCGGCCGCCTGACCGCCTGGCAGAACTGGATCTTCCAGCGCCCGAACGCCGTGGGCGAAAAGGGCGCCTTGAAGGTCTACGGCAAGGGCGACAAAGCCGCCTTCGACTGGCATCGCGTTTGACGCTCCCCCCCGTTGCGGCTTGACGCCGCTCCCCCTCAAGGGGGCGCCGCGAGTGGCCCGGCAAAGCCGGATCCACCGCGGCACTGGACAACACACACCCAGGCTCATCGGCCGACATTGCTTTCCCTGACGGAGAACTTCATGACCATCGACTACAGCGAGAAGATCCCGAACAACGTCAACCTGGCCGAGGACCGCACGCTCAAGCGCGCGCTCGAACAGTGGCAGCCCAACTTCCTGAGCTGGTGGGACGACATGGGCCCGGACGGCAGCCAGAACTTCGACGTCTACCTGCGCACCGCCATCAGCGTCGACCCGCAAGGCTGGGCCCAGTTCGGCCACGTCAAGATGCCCGACTACCGCTGGGGCATCTTCCTGAATCCGGCCGAGAAGGACCGCAAGATCCACTTCGGCGACCACAAGGGCGAAGACGCCTGGCAGGACGTCCCTGGCGAGTACCGCGCCAACCTGCGCCGCATCATCGTCACGCAAGGCGACACCGAGCCGGCATCGGTCGAGCAGCAGCGCCACCTGGGCCTGACCGCGCCCAGCCAGTACGACCTGCGCAACCTCTTCCAGGTCAACGTCGAGGAAGGCCGCCACCTGTGGGCCATGGTCTACCTGCTGCACAAGTACTTCGGCCGTGACGGCCGCGAGGAAGGCGAGGCGCTGCTTGAGCGTCGTTCGGGCCAGACCGACAACCCGCGCATCCTGGAGGCGTTCAACGAGCCGACGCCCGACTGGCTGTCCTTCTTCATGTTCACCTACTTCACCGACCGCGACGGCAAGTTCCAGCTCTGCGCGCTGGCCGAGTCGAGCTTCGACCCGCTGGCCCGCACGACCAAGTTCATGCTGACCGAAGAGGCGCACCACATGTTCGTGGGCGAGTCGGGCGTGTCGCGGGTCATCAACCGCACCTGCCAGGCGATGAACGAGCTGAAGACCGACGACCCGCAGAAGCTGCGTGCCGCCGGCGTGATCGACCTGCCGACCATCCAGCGCTACCTGAACTTCCACTTCTCGGTGACGATCGACCTGTTCGGCGCGGACGAGTCCAGCAATGCCGCGACGTTCTATTCGACCGGTCTGAAGGGCCGCTACGAAGAAGGCAAGCGCATGGACGACCACCAGCTGCGCGGCCAGACCTACCGCGTGCTGTCGGTGCAGAACGGCCAGCTGGTCGAGCGCGAGGTGCCGATGCTCAACGCCCTGAACGAGGTGCTGCGCGACGACTACATCAAGGACTCGGTGGCCGGCGTCGAGCGCTGGAACAAGGTCATCGAGAAGTCCGGCCTGCCCTTCCGCCTGACCACGCCGCACAAGGCCTTCCACCGCAACATTGGCGCGCTCAAGGGCGTCAAGGTCAGTCCGGAAGGCCGCGTGGTGAGCGAGGCCGAATGGGCCAGCAAGTCCAAGGACTGGCTGCCCACCGCCGAAGACCGCGCCTATGTCGCCGGCCTGATGGGCCGCGTGGTCGAACCCGGCAAGTTCGCCAACTGGATCGCCCCGCCGGTCATGGGCATCAACCGCCAGCCGGTGGACTTCGAATACGTCCGGTTTGCTTGATGCCCACGCGAACCACGTGAGAACCTCGCGGCGGTCCACCCTCTGGAGCATGAGACCGGGTGACCCGCGCAGCGAAGTCAAGGAGGAGCCGGCCCCGGTGGGGCCGGCGGGGGACATGAGCGGAGCGGGTCGCCCGGGCTCGTGCGGACCTCACGCTCCCTTTGCCCATCTGCAATCGCCGGAAACAAGACCATGGACATGAGCGACGCCGCCGTCATCCAGCAGCACCTGATCGACCCCGAGATCTGCATCCGCTGCAACACCTGCGAGGCGATCTGCCCGGTCGGCGCGATCACGCACGACTCGCGCAACTACGTCGTCGATGCCGGCAAGTGCAACCTGTGCATGGCCTGCATCTCGCCGTGTCCGACCGGCTCGATCGACAACTGGCGCACGATGCCGCGCGTGCGGGCCTGGACGATAGAGGACCAGCTCAGCTGGGACGAACTGCCCGCCGAGCTGTCGGCGGAAGAACTGGCCGAGGCCGGCGTGTCCGCCGAGGCCCCTGCGGCGGTCGAGCCCGTGGTGGCGACGCTGCCGGCGGCCACCTCCGGCGAGACCGCCTTCAACAGCGCGCAGTACGGCGCCACGCTGCCGCCCTGGTCGGCCGCCCACGCCTACACCAACCTCTACGGCCCCAAGGCCGCCGAGAAGACCATCACCGCCACGGTGACCGGCAATGTGCGCGTCACCGAGGTCGGCCGCACCGCCGGCAGCGACTACGACACCCACCACATCGTGCTGGACTTCGGCAGCCTCCCCTTCCCGGTGCTGGAAGGCCAGTCCATCGGCATCGTCCCGCCCGGCACCGATGCCCAGGGCCGGCCGCACCATGCCCGCCAGTACTCCATCGCCAGCCCGCGCAACGGTGAACGCCCCGGCTACAACAACCTCTCGCTGACCATCAAGCGCGTGCTGGAAGACCACCACGGCAAGCCGGTGCGCGGGGTCGGCAGCAACTACATGTGCGACCTGCAGGTCGGCGACAAGGTCCAGGTGATCGGCCCCTTCGGCGCCAGCTTCCTGATGCCCAACCACCCGCGCAGCCACATCGTCATGATCTGCACCGGAACCGGCAGTGCGCCGATGCGGGCGATGACGGAATGGCGTCGGCGGCTGCGGCAATCGGGCAAGTTCGAGGGCGGCAAGCTGATGCTGTTCTTCGGCGCGCGGACCCAGGAAGAACTGCCCTACTTCGGCCCGCTGCAGAACCTGCCCAAGGACTTCATCGACATCGAGTTCACCTTCAGCCGCACGCCGAACAAGCCCAAGCGCTACGTGCAGGACGCGCTGCGCGAACGTGCCGCCGACCTGCTGCCGCTGCTGACCGATCCGAACGCCTGCTTCTACGTCTGCGGCCTCAAGGCCATGGAAGAAGGCGTCGTGATGGCGCTGCGCGACATCGTGCAGAACGCCGGGCTGGACTGGGATACGGTGGGCGCGGCGATGAAGCGCGAAGGCCGCCTGCATCTCGAAACCTATTGAAGTCAGCGCACGCTCCCGATGCCCAACACGCCCCGGCCCCGTCCGGGGCGTTGCTCATCGGCCCGCGCATCGTCGACGCTTGACATGCGGCAAACTCCGGATTGATTAACCGACCGGTCGGTCAACAATAGGCCAATCCCCCTTCCAGACGTCCCCCTGACGTCCGCCCGACCTTCCCTCGCCGTCCCCCCGCCGTTTCCAGAAGAGGCCCCGCGATGTCCGACCCGACCCCTGCCTACACGACCCTGCAGCTGAGCCAGCGCCAGAGCGGCGTGGCCCAGGTGACCATGGCGCGCGAGGCCGTCTTCAACGCCTTCGACGAGACCATGATCGGCGAGCTGGACGCCGCCTTTGCCGCGCTGGTCGACGATCCCGCCGTGCGTGTCATCGTGCTGGCCGGTGCCGGCAAGCACTTCAGCGCCGGTGCCGACCTGCAGTGGATGCAGCGCGCCAGCCAGGCCACGCCCGAGTGGAACCTGCAGGACTCGCGCCGCTTCGCCGCGGTCTATGCCCGCATCGAGCGTTGCCCCAAGCCGGTCGTCGCGCGCATCCAGGGCGCGGCGCTCGGCGGTGGCGTGGGCCTGGCCTGCGCCTGTGACGTCGCCATCGCGGCGGACAACGCCAGCTTCTCGGTCAGCGAGGCCAAGTTTGGCATCCTGCCCTCGGTCATCGGCCCCTACGTGACCAACGCGGTCGGCAAGCGCCACGCCCGCCGGCTGGCGCTGACGACCACGCGCATCGGCGCGGACGAGGCCCTGCGCATCGGCCTGGTCCATCAGGTGACGTCCCTCGACGGCCTGGACGCCGCCGTCGACGCCACGGTCAAGGACCTGCTGGCCGGCGGCCCGAATGCCCAGCGCGAGATCAAGGCCCTGTTCGCCCAGCTGGCGGTTGGCCCGATCACCGATGACGTGCGCGAACTGACCGCCCAGACCATCACCCGCGTGCGCGGCAGCGACGAGGCCCGCGAAGGCTTTGCCGCCTTCCTGGCCAAGCGCCCGGCCGCATGGATCCCGCAAGATTGAGCCTTCCAGACGCCCTCACCCACCGGAGCTTCAGATGACGACGACACCCCCCACGATCGACCTGCGCGGCGCGCCGCTGCTGGTCGTCGGCGCCGGCATCATGGGCGCCGGCATCGCCCAGGTCGCCGCCCAGGCCGGCCACGCCGTCTGGCTGCATGACGCCCGCGAAGGCGCCGCCTCGCTGGCCCGGGACAAGCTCGCCAGCAGCCTCGATGCCCTTGTCGCCAAGGGCAAGCTGACGGCCGATGCGGTGGCGCAAGCGCTCGGGCGCATCACCCCGATCAACGACCTCGCCGACGCGGCCGGCGCCACGCTGGTGGTCGAGGCCATTGTCGAGAAGCTCGATGCCAAGCGCGCGCTGTTCCAGCAGCTCGAAGGCCTGCTGGATGCGTCCGCAGTGCTGGCCACCAACACCTCGTCGATCTCGGTGACCGCCATCGCCAACGGCCTGCAGCGGCCCGAACGGCTGGTCGGCATGCACTTCTTCAACCCCGTGCCGCTGATGAAGCTGGTCGAGGTCGTCTCCGGCCTGCACACCGATCCGGCCATTGCGGAGGCCATCTTTGCGCTCGGTGGTCACTGGGGCAAGACGGCTGTGCATGCGCGCTCCACGCCCGGCTTCATCGTCAACCGCATCGCCCGGCCGTATTACGCCGAGACACTGGCGCTGCTGCAAGAACAGGCCGCAACGCCGACGGTGCTGGACGCCTGCCTGCGCGCGGTCGGCTTCCGCATGGGCCCCTGCGAGCTGATGGACCTGATCGGCCACGACACCAACTTCTCGGTCACGCAGTCGGTCTACGAGGCCAACTTCTTCGACAAGCGCTACCAGCCCTCGGGCGTGCAGCGTGACCTGGTCGACGGTGGCCTGCTGGGCCGCAAGAGCGGACGCGGCTTCTACGACCACCGCGCCGGTGCCAGCAACCCCTCGTTGCCGCCTTTCGAAGGCGCTGCCGTGCCGGTCGGTGGCCTGCTGCGCGTGATGGGCAGCGGGGCCGTGGCTGACCGCCTGGCAGCCGCGCTGACGCAGCTCGGCCGGGTCTTCCAGCGCAAGGAACACAGCGACTGGGTCGGCCTGGACATCGACGATGCCCAGCTGCGCCTGAGCGATGGCCGCTGCGCCAGCGAGATCGGCATCAACGTCGCGGTCTTCGACCTGCCGATGCAGGCCACAAACGCCGAACCCGGCCAGCCGCTGGCCTGGGCCCTGTCGGGCCGCGCCAGCGCTGCATGGGCCGAGAAGGTGCCGCGCTGGCTGATGGCGCTGGGCTTCCACCCGCAACGCATCGCCGACGTGCCCGGCTTGGTCGTCGCCCGCACGCTGGCCATGTTGATCAACGAGGCGGCCGACGCGGTGCTGCAAGGCGTCTGCACAACCGAAGGCGCGGACGCGGCGATGAAGCTGGGCGTCAACTACCCGGCCGGCCCCTTCGAATGGCTGGCCCGCTGGGACGCCGCCGCCGTCGTGCGCCTGATCGACGGCCTGGACGCCCACCACCGTGGCGAGCGCTACCGCGTCAGCCCGTGGCTGCGCCAACGCGCCTGGCAGACGGCGGCCCGCATGGAGGGTCAGCCATGAAGTTCGACGAGTTCCAGGTCGGTCAGGAGCTCGAAGCCGGTCCCTATGCCGTGAGCCAGGACGAGGTACTGGCCTTTGCGACGCAGTGGGATCCGCAGTGGTTCCACACCAACCCCGAGGCGGCCGCCAACGGCCCCTTCAACGGCCTGATCGCCAGTGGCTGGCACACCTGCGGCATCGCGATGCGGCTGGCGGCCGATGCCTTCCTGAAGGGGTCGGAATCGTTCGCCTCGCCCGGCCTGGACAAGATCCGCTGGCCCGAGCCGGTCCGCCCCGGCGACACGCTGCGCCTGCGCTGCACCGTCAACGACGTGCGCCGCTCACGCAGCCAGCCGCAGCTGGGCATCCTCACCTGGCGCTGGCAGCTCTTCAACCAGCACGGTGCGGAGGTGCTCAGCATCGACGCCACCAGCCTGTTCGACACGGTGCGCAACGCGAATCCGCCGGTCTGAACCCTCTTCATCAGTCCCCGAACACCATGACCCACGCCTACATCTGCGACGCCATCCGCACCCCCTTCGGCCGCTATGGCGGTGCCCTGTCTTCGGTGCGCGCCGACGACCTGGGCGCGATCCCGATCAAGGCCCTGATGGACCGCAACCCGCAGGTCGACTGGGCGGCGGTCGTCGACGTGCTCTACGGCTGCGCCAACCAGGCCGGCGAGGACAACCGCAACGTCGCCCGCATGAGCGCGCTGCTGGCCGGCCTGCCGATGGAGGTGCCCGGCGCCACGATCAACCGCCTGTGCGGCTCGGGCATGGACGCGATCGGCACGGCCGCGCGTGCGATCAAGTCCGGCGAGGCGGGTCTCATGATTGCCGGCGGCGTCGAGAGCATGAGCCGCGCCCCCTTCGTCATGCCCAAGGCCGAAAGCGCCTTCAGCCGCGCGAATGCCGTGTACGACACCACCATCGGCTGGCGCTTCGTCAACAAGCTGATGAAGGCGCAATACGGCGTCGACTCGATGCCCGAGACGGCCGAGAACGTCGCGACCGATTTCAAGATCGAGCGTGAGGCGCAGGACCGCATGGCGCTGTCATCGCAGCAAAAGGCCGTGGCGGCACAGAAGGCCGGCGTGTTCGATGCGGAGATCTGCCCGGTCACGATCCCGCAGAAGAAGGGCGATGCGGTCGTCGTCAACAAGGACGAGCACCCGCGCGAGACCAGCCTGGAAGCGCTCGCAAAGTTGAAGGGCGTCGTCCGCCCGGACGGCACCGTGACGGCCGGCAACGCCAGCGGCGTCAACGATGGCGCGTGTGCCCTGTTGCTGGCCAACGAAGACAGCGCCGCCCGCTACAGGCTCACGCCGCGAGCCCGCGTGGTCGGCATGGCCACGGCCGGCCTCGCCCCGCGCATCATGGGCTACGGCCCCGCACCGGCCACGCTGAAGGTGCTGGCGCAGACCGGCTTGAGGCTCGATCAGATGGACGTCATCGAACTCAACGAGGCCTTCGCCGCCCAAGGCCTGGCCGTGCTGCGCGGCCTGGGTCTGGCCGATGACGATGCCCGCGTCAACCCCAACGGCGGCGCGATCGCGCTCGGCCACCCGCTGGGCGCAAGCGGCGCGCGCCTGGTGACGACGGCGATCAACCAACTGCACCGCACCGGCGGGCGCTACGCCCTGTGCACGATGTGCATCGGCGTCGGGCAGGGCATCGCGGTGATCGTTGAGCGGGTGTAAGCCGAACCGCACCGCCGCCCCGGTCGGGCGGAGACACCGCTCCGATCGGCCGTCTACCCCGCCCCGATCGGGCACGCCGCCCCGGTCGGCCGGTTACCGCACCCCGGACGGTGACACCGCCCGGTAGGTCGGACACCCCGTGTCCGACGGGCTGGTGCCGATGGGCCTGTTCACCAACAACCCCGTTGAACACGCCCATCGGATGGCCTTGGGCCTCTTCGGCCGACAGCCCCAACGCGGCTGCGGCCACGAGCCCGTCGGACACGGGGTGTCCGACCTACCGGGTGGTGTGGACGCGGCGGACGGTGCGCCTTGCCAGGTCGGCAACGGTGGACCACCGATGTCATGGTCAATGGGATTTGAGCCGTGTTCATCGAGGTCATCGAGGCCGCCTGCCGTGGATCGAGCGCAACCTGTACCCGTCAGAGACACCGCTCCGATCGGCCGTTTACCCCGCCCCGGACGGTGACACCGCCCGGTAGGTCGGACACCCCGTGTCCGACGGGCTGGTGCCGATGGGCCTGTTCACCAAGAACCCCGTTAAACACGGCCATCGGATGGCCTTGGGCCTCTTCGGCCGACAGCCCCAACGCGTCTGCGGCCACGAGCCCGTCGGACACGGGGTGTCCGACCTACCGGGTGGCGTGGACGCGGCGGCAGGTGCGCTTTGCCGGGTCGGCGAGGATAGATCACCGATGTCATCGGTCAATGAAATTCGAGCCGTGTTCATCGAGGTCATCGAGGCCGCCAGGCCTCGACTCGGCTCGCCACCTTCACCCCAGCGCCGGGTAGTCGATGTAGCCCTGGGCCCCACCGCCATAGAAGGTGCTTCGGTCGGCCTCGTTCAAGGGTGCGTTCTCGCGCAGGCGGCGGACCAGGTCGGGGTTGGCGATGAAGGGCTTGCCGAAGGCGATCAGGTCGGCGCCGTTGGCCAGGGCTTGTTCGGCCAGCGCGCGGTCGTAGCCGTTGTTGACCATCCACTTGCCGGTGCCGCCAGCGGCGCGGTAGGTCGCGCGTGCGGCTGCGTAATCGAAGGGGCGGTCGGCGATGTCGCGCGGGCCGCCGGTGGCGCCTTCGATGACGTGGATGTAGGCCAGGCCCAGCGGGCCCAGCGCGCGCAGCACGTGTTCGAACAGCGGCTGCGGATCGGCGTCGACCACGTCGTTGGCGGGCGTGACCGGCGACAGGCGGATGCCCACGCGGTCGCCGCCGATGGCCTCGACCACCGCGCGTGTGGCCTCCAGCAGCAGGCGGGCGCGGTTCTCGATCGAGCCGCCGTAGGCGTCGTCTCGGTGGTTGCTGCCGGTCTTCAGGAACTGGTCGATCAGGTAGCCGTTGGCGGCGTGGATCTCGACGCCGTCGAAGCCGGCCTCTTCGACCGCTGCACGCGCGGCGCGGCGGTAGTCGTCGACGATGCCGGGCAGTTCATCGAGCCGCAGCGCGCGCGGCTCGGAGGTGTTGACGAAGGTCGGCACGCCGTCGCGGATCAGCACGGTCTTGGTCTTGGCGGCGATTGCCGACGGAGCCACAGGTGCGCCGCCATCGGGTTGCAGCTCGACATGCGAGACACGGCCGACATGCCAGAGCTGGGTGACGATGCGCCCGCCCTCGGCATGCACCGCATCGGTGATGCGGCGCCAGCCGGCCAGCTGGTCGGCGCCGTAGAGGCCGGGCACGTCCGCATAGCCCTGGCCCTGGTGCGAGATCGCGGTGGCCTCGGTGACGATGAGGCCCGCACTGGCGCGCTGGCGGTAGTAGGTGACACCCAGTTCACCGGGCACCGCGCGCGGCGAGCGGTTGCGCGTCAGCGGCGCCATGACGATGCGGTTGGACAGCTGCAGCGCGCCAGCGGCGATGGGGTCGAACAAGGTGCTCATGCGGGCTTTCTGGAGGGTCAGGATCGGAGGCAAGCCGGTCATGCTGCCATGGGTCGCCCGGGCCCGCTTCCCGCCAAGACACAACATCCGAACATAAGCAATGGCGGAAGTCTTCGTTTCAGTCAGCCCGGGCCTGCTCTATGGTGGCGTCCAGACGAATACCCAACCGAACCACAAGGAAGCGCATGACCTCGATCCTCAGCCGTTCCCTCACGAACCGCCAACCGCTGGCCATCGCAGCGGCTCTGGCGTGTGCCGGCCTGCTGCCGCTGGCCGCACACGCCACCAATGGCTACTTCGCGCACGGCTATGGCGCCGCTTCGCTGGGCGCGGCCGGCGTCGGCATCGCCCTGCCGCAGGACGGTCTGGCGGCGGCCACCAACCCGGCCGGCACCGCGCGGGTCGGTGAGCGGGCCGACATCGGTCTGACGATCTTCCTGCCCGATCGCGAGGCGCGCATCGAGGGCAATGCCTTCGGCGCGGATGCCACCTACGACGGCAACGGCCGCAAGACCTTCGCGATCCCCGAGATCGGCTACGTGCGCGGCCTGGGCGGATCGCTGGCCGGCGGCATCGCGGTGTACGGCAACGGGGGCATGAACACCGACTACGCCTCCAACCCCTACGCCCGCTTTGGCGCCAGCGGCTCGGCCGGCGTCAACCTGGAACAGCTGTTCGTCTCGCCCTCGCTGGCCTGGACGCCGGCACCGGGTCAGAGCGTCGGCCTGGCACTGAACCTGGCCTACCAGCGCTTCTCGGCCAAGGGCATCGGCTTCTTCGGCGGCTTCTCGTCGGACCCGTCCAACGTCAGCGACCGGGGCACCGACACGTCCACCGGCGTTGGCGTCCGGCTGGGCTGGCTGGGCAATCTGAGCCCGACGCTGCAAGGCGGTCTGACGTGGGCATCCAAGACCGACATGGGCCGGTTCAAGAAATACGCCGGGCTGTTCGCCGATCAGGGCGACTTCGACATCCCCGAGAACTACGGCGCCGGTCTGGCCTGGCAAGCCGCACCGGGCTGGACGGTGGCAGCCGACGTGCAGCGCATCCGCTACAGCCAGGTCGGCGCGGTCGGCAACAGCCTGGCACCGCTGCTGGCGGGCGTGCCGCTGGGGGCGGCGGGCGGTCCGGGCTTTGGCTGGCGCGACATGACCGTCACCAAGGTGGCCGTGCAGCACACCGTCAGCCCGACGCTGACGCTGCGCGGCGGCTACAGCCACGGCCGTCAGCCGGTGCCGGCGGGCGAGACCTTCTTCAACATCCTCGCGCCCGGCGTGGTGCAGGACCACTGGACGGCGGGCTTCACGCTCAAGCCGGTCGGCTCCCATCTCGAATGGACCGGCTACGCCGCGCTCGGCCGCGGTCACACGGTGGCCGGCCAGGGCTCGATCCCGCCGGGCAACCCGCCGGGTGGATTCGGTGGTGGCGAGGCCTCGGTGAAGCTGAAGGAAACGCTGCTGGGCTTGAGCGTCGGCTGGAAGTATTGACGCCCCTCGACCGGCGGGTACACCGGCCGATTCCCCGAGGGATGCGCCGTCCGCTTGGGGCGGCCCGGCGCTGGACGGCTGTCCGTGGCGCCTCGATCACCCCATCAAGCCGGCTTCAGCACCCTGAACCCGTGCGTGCCGTCGCGCGCCAGTTGCGCGACCAGGCCGAACTCCCAGTCGAGGTAGGCCTGCATGGCGGCCTGCGGGTTGTCGGTGCCTTCGTAGGGACGGCGATAGCGGTTGGCCGCCGGCAAGGGCAGGCGTTCGGTGACGGGCGCTTGCAGGGCGCTGGGTTGCCACGCGCCGGTGGCCACGGCGGCGTCGGGGGCGACCTCGGCGAGCCAGCCGACCTGCCAGCCCATCTGGGCCAGCCAGTGCGCCGTCATGGCCGAGCGGATGCCGATGTTGTCCGGGTCGACGTCCGGCCCGCCGATGTCGGTCAACACGATGCGCGCGCCGCGCACGGCCGCGTAGACATCGGTCTCCTGGACCAGCTGACCGCCCGGCGCGTGGCCGAAGCCGGCGAGGTGGCCGGCGGCGTATTCGGCCGGCGTGCGCACGTCCCACAAGTAGACCGTGCGACCGCCCGCCTCGTTCGCGCCCCGCAGCCATTCGGCCAGGCCTGCCGCATCCAGCCGGACCGCCCCGGCGCGTTCGGCCAGCGACTGGGCCGCCGCCCGCGCCGCTGCGCGGCTGGCCGGCGTCACCGCATCCGGGTGGCGGCGTGACTGGCCGCGTTCGAGCGCGTGGCCGGCCAGCGTCCAGCCGATCGTGCCGTTGCGCAGCGCGGCGACGGGGTTGGGGATGCCGGCGTTGACCAGCGACTGCGCGCCGATCAGGCTGCGGGTGCGGCCGGCGCAGTTGACGATCACGCGGGTGGACGGGTCGGGCGCGAGTTCACGCACGCGCAGCACCAGCTCGGCGCCGGGCACGCTGATGCCGCCGGGGATGTTCATGGTCTGGTACTCGTCCCAGCGGCGCGCGTCGAGCACGACCACATCGGCCTGTGCATCGAGCAGCGCCTTGACCTCGTCGGCCGGCAGCGAGGGCGTGCCGGCCTCGTGTTCGACCAGTTCGCCGAAGGCCTTGCTGGGCACGTTGACGTCGCGGAACAGCTCGCCGGGTGGCTCGCCCCGCACGCCGTCGCGCCAGCCGGGCAGGTCGCCGTCGAGCCGGAACACCGCCGTGTAGCCGAGCGCCTGCAGGCGACGCGCGGCGGCGTCGGCGCGGCCTCCTGCCTCGTTCCCGTCGTCGTAGACGACCACCGGCACGTCACGGCGGGGCAGTCGCCACGGCGCATCGGCGTCGATGCGATCGGGTGACATCTGCACCGCGAACAGCGGGTGGGCCTGCGCGAACGGGTCCTCGTCGCGCACGTCGATCAGCGCGATCTCACGGCGCTCGCGCAGCGCGGCGCGCACGGCAGCGCCGCTCATGCGTGGCAGCGCGGGTGCCGGTGTCGGGCCGGTCCACAGATTGGGCAGCCAGTCGTTCGAATAGCCCGAGACAAAGGGCTTGCGCGTGCCGTCCTCGGCATAGACCCAGCGCTGCACCGTGCCGATGTGGGCGCCGTAGACGTGGATGCTGATCGAGGTCCGGTCGTCGAAAGCATTCGAGACGCGGTGGATGTCGCCCAGCGTCGGCGACACCGCCTCGACCTGACCGGGTTCGAGCCGCAGCGGCGCGCCTTGCGGCTGCAGCCGGCCATCGGCCACAGGCCCCCAGGCTTGTGACCACTCGGCACCACGCAGCATGCCGATCAGGCCCCAGACGGTGTGGTCATGGATGGGCGTGGCCTGCCCCGGTCCCCACACAAAGCTCACGACCGAAAAACGCCCCAGCGGGTCGGCATGCAGCAGGTACTGGCGATAGAACTGCGGATGCGGCTGGGCCAGTTCGTCGGGCAACCAGTCGTCGCGGCCGACCAGCCGGGCCAGCGCCGCGCGCACATCGGGCAGCAGCCGGGCCTCGTCGGCGGTCTGTTCGACCAGGCGGGTGACGGTGGTGACGAAGTCGCGCAGCGGGGCCAGTGTCATGGAGTCTCCGGAAGGTCTTGGGGGATGCGGGCGGATTGGGCAGATCGGGGATCGGCGGATCGGGGCGTGAGCTTAGGGGCTGGGCCACCGGACGGTTCTGGCCTTATGCGCGGCGCGCACAAGCATGTGCCGAATGCTTCGTTCCCCGGAATCGGGTGCATTCCTAGCATCGATGCCATCGATCCACAGGATCACCGAACCCGCTCCGGAACCACCGACCATGCAAGCCACCCGCTACCTGAAGACCACGCTGATCTCGCTGGCGCTCGGCGCCAGCGCCCTGGCCGCGCCCATCGCCGGTTGGGCCCGCGACATCACCCTGCTCAACGTGTCCTACGACCCGACCCGCGAGCTGTACGTCGACTTCAACAAGGCGTTCGCCGCGCACTGGAAAGCCAAGACAGGGGACAACGTGACGGTCAAGCAGTCGCATGGCGGCTCGGGCAAGCAGGCCCGCTCGGTCATCGACGGCCTGGATGCGGACGTCGTCACGCTGGCACTGGCCTACGACATCGACGAGCTGCACGCCAAGGCCAAGCTGATCCCCGCCGACTGGCAGAAGCGCCTGAAGCACAACAGCTCGCCCTACACCTCGACCATCGTGTTCCTGGTGCGAAAGGGCAACCCCAAGTCGATCAAGGACTGGGATGACCTGGTCAAGCCCGGCATCAGCGTCATCACCCCGAACCCGAAGACCTCGGGCGGCGCGCGATGGAACTACCTGGCCGCCTGGGGCCATGCGCTGAAGAAGTTCGGCAACGACGAGAAGAAGGCGCAGGACTTCGTGGCCACGCTGTTCCGCAACGTGCCGGTGCTGGACTCGGGCGCACGCGGCTCGCTGACCACCTTCACCGAACGCGGCGTCGGCGACGTCTTTATCTCGTGGGAGAACGAGGCCTATCTGGCCACCAAGGAACTGGGCCCGGACAAGTTCGAGATCGTCACGCCCAGCCTGTCGATCCTGGCCGAGCCGCCCGTCTCGGTGATCGACAAGACCGTCGACCGCAAGGGCACCCGCGAGGTCGCCACCGCCTACCTGGAGTTCCTGTACTCGCCCGAAGGTCAGGAGATCGCGGCGCAGAACTACTACCGCCCGATCGATCCGAAGGTCGCGGCCAAGTACGCCAAGTCCTTCACCCCGGTCAAGCTGTTCACGATCGACGAGGTGTTCGGCGGCTGGAGCAAGGCCCAGCAGAAGCACTTCGCCGACGGTGGCGTGTTCGACCAGATCTATCTGAAGAAGTAAGCAACCCACCGACCCGAGGTGGGCCTGCCCCGCCTCACCCGAGGCCGTGCGGCGACGAGAGCGCCGCACGGCTTCATCGCTTTGCGCATAAGGAAGCGCGAAAAGCGTCGTAGTCATGCGTTTTCGCCGTCCATAGCATGCAGGTTTGCGTCCCCGAGGGGTCGCCAGGGAACATTCAAGAACCACGGCCCCCACGATGCTTTTCACCCGCACCCTGCTCAAGCGCCACACCGTCCTGCCCGGCTTCGACCTGGCGCTGGGCTTCACGCTGTTCTATCTCGGCCTGATCGTGCTGATCCCGCTGAGCGCCGCTTTCCTCAAGACCTTCACCATGACCTGGCCGGCCTTCTGGGAGGCCGTCGCGACGCCGCGCGTGGTGGCCTCGTACAAGCTGACCTTCGGCGCCTCGCTGGCCGCTGCGGCGCTGAACGCGCTGTTCGGGCTGGTGGTGGCCTGGGTGCTGGTGCGCTACGAGTTCCCGTTCAAGCGCATCGTCGACGCGCTGGTGGACCTGCCCTTCGCGCTGCCCACGGCGGTGGCCGGCATCGCGCTGACGGCGCTGTATGCCGAGAACGGCTGGGTCGGCAGCTGGCTGCCGTTCAAGGTCGCCTTCACGCCCATCGGCGTGTTCGTGGCGCTGACCTTCATCGGCCTGCCCTTCGTGGTGCGCACGCTGCAGCCGGTGCTCGAGGACATCCACAAGGAGCTGGAAGAGGCCGCCGCGACGCTGGGCGCGAGCCGCTGGCAGACGTTCTCGCGGGTGATCTTCCCGATCCTGATGCCCGCGCTGCTGACCGGCTTCGCGCTGGCCTTCGCCCGCGCGCTGGGCGAGTACGGCAGCGTCATCTTCATCGCCGGCAACATGCCCATGGTCAGCGAGATCACGCCGCTGCTGATCATCACCAAGCTCGAACAGTACGACTATGCCGGCGCCACCGCGATTGCCGTGGTGATGCTGCTGGCGGCCTTCGCGATGCTGCTGGCGATCAACGCGCTGCAGGCCTGGACCCGCGCCAAGCAAGGCCGATGACGTGAGCACGACCATGACCACCCTTCCATCGCAGGCCATCGGGGCCGCCCGCGCACCGCGTCCGATCCGTGCGGCGACGAGTGAATCGCCGCTGGTGCGCTGGCTGCTGATCGGCATCGCGCTGGCCTTCCTGACCTTCTTCCTGTTCGTGCCGCTGACGCTGGTCTTCGTCGAGGCCTTCAAGAAGGGCGTGGACGTCTACCTCGCCGCCATCGTCGAGGAGGACGCGCTCGCAGCGATCCGCCTGACCTTGCTGGCCGCGGCCATCGCCGTGCCGCTGAACCTGGTGTTCGGCGTGGCGGCGGCCTGGTGCATCGCCAAGTTCGAGTTCCGCGGCAAGAACGTGCTGCTCACGCTGATCGACCTGCCCTTCTCGGTCAGCCCGGTGATCTCGGGCCTGATCTACGTGCTGGTGTTCGGCCTGCAGGGCTGGTTCGGCGAATGGCTGCGTGACCATGACCTGAAGGTCATCTTCGCGGTGCCGGGCATCGTGCTGGCCACCGTGTTCGTGACCTTCCCCTTCGTCGCCCGCGAGCTGATCCCGCTGATGCAGGCCCAGGGCAGTGAACAGGAAGAGGCCGCGCGTGTGCTGGGCGCCAACGGCTGGCAGATCTTCAGCCGCGTCACGCTGCCCAACATCAAGTGGGCGCTGCTGTACGGCGTGATCCTGTGCAACGCCCGCGCCATGGGCGAGTTCGGCGCGGTCAGCGTGGTCTCGGGTCACATCCGCGGCTACACGAACACGATGCCCCTGCACATCGAGATCCTCTACAACGAATACCAGTTCGCGGCCGCCTTCGCGGTGGCCTCCCTGCTGGCCGGCTTGGCGCTGGTCACGCTGGTCCTCAAATACATCGTCGAACAACGCGTGAAGGCACAGAAGCGCGTGGCGACCGAACGCAGCGAGTGAGCACGACATGAGCATCGAAGTCCGCAACCTCAACAAGCGCTTTGGCAAGACCGTCGTCTGCGACGGCCTGAACCTCGACATCCCGTCGGGCGAACTGGTCGCGCTGCTCGGGCCCTCGGGCTCGGGCAAGACCAGCCTGCTGCGCATCATCGCGGGGCTGGAAGTGCCCGACAGCGGCAGCGTGCTGTTCCACGGCGAGGACACGACCCACACCGATGTGCGCGATCGCCAGGTCGGCTTCGTGTTCCAGCACTACGCGCTGTTCGCGCACATGACGATCTTCGAGAACGTTGCCTTCGGCCTGCGTGTGCGCCCCAAGGCGACACGGCCTGACGAGGCCACGATCCGCCGCAAGGTGACCGAGCTGCTGCAGCTCGTGCAGCTCGACTGGATCGCCGACCGCTACCCGCACCAGCTCTCCGGCGGCCAGCGCCAGCGCATCGCACTGGCCCGCGCGCTGGCGGTGGAGCCCAAGGTGCTGCTTCTCGACGAGCCCTTCGGCGCGCTCGACGCCAAGGTCCGCAAGGAACTGCGCCGCTGGCTGCGCCGCCTGCATGACGAGGTGCATGTCACCAGCGTCTTTGTCACCCACGACCAGGAGGAGGCAATGGAAGTCGCCGACCGCATCGTCGTGATGAACGAGGGCCGCATCGAACAGGTCGGCACGCCCGACGAGGTCTACGACCGCCCGGCCACGCCCTTCGTGTTGCAGTTCCTCGGCGACGTCAACCTGTTCCACGGACGTCTGGGCCATGCGCCGGGCGGCAGCGAGGGCGAAGTCAGTTATGTGCGTCCGCACGAACTGGAAGTCGTCGGCGCGCCTCAGCCCGATGCGATCCCCGTGACGCTGAGCCAGGCCTTGACCGTCGGCCCGAGCACCCGCCTGGAGTTCAAGCGCGAGGACGGCAGCTACGTCGACGTCGAACTGCCCCGCGCCCGCTGGCACCTGCTGCGCGACCAGCTCGCGCTGGCCACCGGCAGCCGCGTCTGGCTCAAGGCCCGCCGCGTCACCCGCTTCGTCGCCGGCGGCGACGTGCGCTCGGACGTGGCTGAGGACCCGGCTGCGGCGATCTGAGGGGCTGCGTCTTCATCGTCGTTCGATCGCTTCCGCGCGCCAACACCCGCCGAACCAGACGCCGACCGAGCACCTCGCCAAGACCCGCGACGCCGTTCACCAGCCCCAACGCGCCTTCGGTCAACAGCCCGTCGGACACGGGGTGTCCGGCCTACCGGACCGAGCGCCGATGCCGGTTCGACACGCCCGAGCCCGTCGCCCTCCGGCGACGCCATTGACCGGTCGGGCGGACACGGAAGCCGCGTCTGGCTCAAGGCCCGCTGCGTCACCCGCTTCGTCGCCGGCGGCGACGTCCGCTCGGACGTGGCCGAAGACCCGGCAGCGGCGATCTGAGGGGCTGCGTCTTCATCGTCGTTCGATCGCTTCCGCGCGCCAACACCCGCCGAACCAGACGCCGACCGATCACCTCGCCAAGACCCGCGACGCCGTTCACCAGCCCCAACGCGCCTTCGGTCAACTGCCCGTCGGACACGGGGTGTCCGACCTACCGGACCGAGCGCCGATGCCGGTTCGACACGCCCGAGCCCGTCGCCCTCCGGCGACGCCATTGACCGGTCGGGCGGACACGGAAGCCGCGTCGGG
>NZ_SGWV01000010.1:482587-651810 GCF_004216565.1 Sphaerotilus mobilis
GCAGCGGCGATCTGAGGGGCTGCGTCTTCATCGTCGTTCGATCGCTTCCGCGCGCCAACACCCGCCGAACCAGACGCCGACCGATCACCTCGCCAAGACCGGCGGCGCCGTTCACCAGCCCCAACGCGCCTTCGGTCAACAGCCCGTCGGACACGGGGTGTCCGACCTACCGGACCGAGCGCCGATGCCGGTTCGACACGCCCGAGCCCGTCGCCCTCCGGCGACGCCATTCAGCGGTCGGGCGGACGCGGCGGGCGCGTGGCTCTCGCAACGCAGATCGGCGATGCCGGTTCGACATGCTCGTATCCGTCGCCCTCCGGCGACGCCATTCAGCGGTAGGTCGGACACCCCGTGTCCGACGGGCTGGTGCCGATGGGCCACCGTGCCTCGGGCTTTGGTCGAGGGGCGTTGACGTCGCCCCCCCGGTCAAATCTCGAAGTCGGCCCCCGGCGCTTCGGCCTGCGCCTGTTCCACCACCGCCCGCGTCAGCGGTGAGGCGAAGGCCTGGATGAAGTCGTAGACGTAGGCGCGCAGGTAGGTGCCGCGGCGAACCGCCAGGCGGGTCAGGTTGGTCGCGAAGAGGTGGCGGACATCGATGGCGCGCAGGTTGCGGTCGCGCTCGGGGTCGAAGGCGATGGACGCGACGATGCCGATGCCCAGACCGAGTTCGACGTAGGTCTTGATGACGTCCGCGTCCATCGCGGTCAGCACCACCTCGGGCTGCACGCCCGCGCGGGCGAAGGCCTCGTCGATGTGGGTGCGGCCGGTGTAGCCGGCGTCGTAGGTGATGACCGGCTCGGCGGCCAGTTGCTGCAGCGTCAGCGGGCCGGGTGCCTGCAGCAGCGTGTGGCCCGCTGGCACGACCACGCTGTGGGTCCAGCGGTAGCAGGGCAGGGCGACCAGCTGGTCGTACTGGGCCAGTGCCTCGGTGGCGACGCCGATGTCGGCCTCGCCGTCCAGCAGCATCTGGGCGACCTGGCGCGGCGAGCCCTGGTGCAGGTTGAGCGTCACGCGCGGGTAGAGCTGGCGGAAGTCACGCACCACCTGCGGCAGCGCGTAGCGGGCCTGCGAATGGGTGGCCGCGATCGACAGGCGGCCGCTGTCGCGCTCGGCGTAGTCCTCGCCGACGCGGCTCAGGTTCTGCGCCTCGGTCAGCAGGCGCTCGACGATGGGCAGCACGGCCTCGCCCGGGGCGGTCAGGCCGGTCAGGCGCTTGCCGGCGCGCACAAAGATCTCGACGCCCAGCTCGTCCTCCAGCTCGCGGATCTGGCGGCTCACGCCCGGCTGCGAGGTGTGCAGCGATTGCGCCACCGAGGTCAGGTTGAAGCCCAGACGGACGGTCTCGCGAACCGATCTCAGCTGCTGGAAGTTCACGGTCGTCCCGGGCGTGTGCCCGCCTCTTATTCGGAAAACGAATTATGGAGACGGCTCAAGTGCGCTCAAACGACGAAAAACAAGGATCGATCTGCGCGAATCGCATGACGGAGGCCACGGTTCAGCTTCAACCCAAACGGGTGCAATCCTTGTCTAACTTATCATTCGTCAAGTTACATTGAGATACCTGTGAAACGTGCATCCAACATCCACAAGGTTGCGTAAGCCGGAAACGGCCTTGTGGCGACCACGTCGCCCACACAGGACCGCTGACCGAAACCCCTCTTGAGGAGAGACCTGATGACGATGCATCCGCGACCGCTCGCGCTGGCCTTGGCCGTGGCGGCCACGCTGGCCGGCCCCGGCGCGGCGCTGGCACAGACGCTGTGCCGGCCCGACAACACGACCCCGTTCACCGCCGGAGCGGTCAACCCGCAGACCGGCTTTGCCTACCAGGTGGTCGACTCCGAAGGCGTTGCCCTGGTGATCTGCACCGACAGCGTCGACGGCCAGGGCAACCCGCCGCCCTGCTTCTTCGACCCCGTGGTTGCCGGCAACGCCCAGTCCATCGCCTCCGGCTTTGGCGGCGAGGGCTTCTGGTTCCTGGCCGAAAACGCCTTCGCGACCACCGGCGCCGCCGCCGTTGGCGCGGTCGTGGTGATGGCCACCGAGGCGGCCTACCTGACCGAGGTGCCCGCTGCTGGCCAGCAGTTCTCGTTCACGCGCCTGCGTGTGCGGGTCGATGTCGCCCAGCCGGGCATCTACACCGTCCAGCACCCCTGGGGCCAACGGACCTACACCGTCGCCAGCGTGCTGGATGACCGGGGTCGCCCGCAGGGCCGCAACATCAACGAGACCATCGACGTCGAGTTCACGCCCAACGGCTCGCGCACCGGCATCGTCGGCCCGTGGCTGCGCTGGGATCCGGCTGTGGCACCGGCCGCGCCGCTGGGCTACATCGGCGACGGCGCGACGCCGCATGCCGTCATCGGCAGCCCGTGCGGCCGCAACTTCGTGCGCATCTCGGCCACCGCACTCGATGGCACGACCCCGCTCGCGATCGATGCCAACGACCAGGACGGCGACGGCTCGACCTCGAGCTTCGTGAGCCGTCAGTTCACGGTCCAGGGCAAGCTCGCGCCGCAAGGCCTGACGCCGCTGACCGTCACCGGCGCGACCTATGCGCGCACCACCGGCGCAGCCACGCTGAGCCTGTTCGCGACCGCGCCGACGACCGCCGTGGTCAGCGCCACGCCGGGTGGCACCTTCCGGGGCGACGGCACCGGGCGCCACTTCCTGGCCGCCGACGTCAGCGCCGTTCCGGCCACCGTGGCGATCTCCGCCACCAACGCGGCCCAGGGCAACGCGCCCAGCCCCGTCCAGCACGTTCCGGTCACCGACCTGGTGACCATCACCTCGGCCCAGGCGCAATGCTCGGCCGCCCCGCGCACCTGCACGCTCAGCGTGACGGCGACGTCCAGCGATCAGGCCCCCGGGAGCTTGCCGACGCTGACGCTGGCCCTGCCCGATGGCGCCAGCACCGCGCTCGTCAACGGCGCCGCCAGCGTGAGCGGTCTGACCGTGCTGCCGGCCGCCGTGTCGGTGCGTTCGAGCGCCGGCGGCACCGCCAGCAAGCCGCTGACCGTCATCAACCCCTGAGCCCGGACCGACGCAACATGAGCCACAACCGACTTCTCAAGCGACACAAGACCCGCGCCCTCGGCGCGGCCCTGCTGGCCGGCGCCCTGGAACTGGGCGCTGCCGGCCTCGCACACGCCGCCTGCCCGGCACCGAACGGCGCGACGCCGTTTGCCACCGGCCCGGTCAACCCGATCGACAGCTACCCGGAATCCGTCACCGACAGCCGCGGCCTGTCGCTGCAGATCTGCCGCAACGCCGACCTGTGCTTCTTCGACCCGGCGATCCCCGGCAACCTGGTGTCGGCACAGACCGGCACCGGCACCGAGTCGTTCTACTGGCTGGCCGAAGCCAGCCTGGCCGAGCCGACCCGCGGCTTCGACGCCCTGGTCGTGATGGCCACCGAGGCGACCTACACCACCGAGGAGCCGACCGCCGGCGAGCAGCTCACCTTCACCCGCCTGCGCATCCGCCTGGACGTCCCGCAGACCGGCATCTACCGCGTCGAACACCCGTACGGCGTCGAGCAGTACCGCATCGAGGCCCTGGAGCCCGGCCGTGACCTGAGCGAGACCTTCGACCTGTCCTTCGTCGCCAACGACCCCGTCGCCCAAGGCAAGGTCGGCCCCTGGCTGACCTGGGACCCGGTGCTCGCCCCGCCGCCACCGGCTGGCTACATCGGTGACGGCGCGACGCCGCAGCCGGTCGTCGGCAGTCCTTGCGACACCAACTTCCTGCGCGTCACGGCCACCGACTTCAACGGCCTGCCGATCGCCATCAACGCGGCCGGGGGCAACGTCGTGCAGACGAATCTGTTCGTGGTCCAGGGCCAGCTGTTCGACGGCCGCGTCCAGACCCCGCTGTCTGCGGACCGCGTGACCTACAGCCGCACGCCGGCCCGGGTCGGCCAGATCGACGCCTTTGCGCACGCCCTCGCCGGAGCCAACGTGACGGTGCAGGACGTCGAGGGCACGCCGCCCGAAGCGGCTCGGCTGCCGTCGCCGGCGCCCTTGACCGGCAACGCGACCGGCGAGTTCTTCACCACCGAGGTGCTGGCCGATGCACCCAACACCACCGCCCTGCCCGGCGCGGTCTCGCTGGTGGCCAGCGTCGCCGATGCCAGCACCGACACCACCCGGCTGGTGCGCGCGCTGGTCGACCAGGTGGTCGTGACCCAGGCCGACTACGACCTGAGCACGAACACGCTGACCGTCAACGCCAGTTCCAGCGACAGCCGCGTGCCGCCGACGCTGACGGTGCAGGACTACCTGCAGCCGCTCGGCCCGAACGGCGTGGCCATCCGCACCGACGCACCGCCGTCCGTGATCACGGTGATGTCGAGCGCCGGCGGCTGGGACCGCGCCCAGGTGCGCACCGTGCGCTCGGTCGCCCCGGCCTTGCCGGCGGCGCCTCAGGCCCTGTCCGTCCGAGCCGTGTCGCCCACCCAGGTCGACCTGACCTGGACCGATGCCGCCACCAACGAGACCGGCTTCGAGGTGCTGCGCAACGGCGTCGCCCTGGCCAGCCTGGCCGCCAACACGACGACGTTCAGCGACACGGCCGCGCCGTCGGGCCAGACGCTCAGCTACCAGGTGGTGGCCCTGAACGCCGCCGGTCGCAGCCCGTCGAACCCGGTCAGCGTCGCCACACCCGTGCCGATCCTGATCGTGGCACCGACGGGCCTGAGCGTCAGCGCCGGCACGGTCGCCAACAGCGCCCTGCTGCGCTGGACCGATGCCTCGTCCGGCGAGACCGCCTACCGCGTGCAGCGCGCGCCGGTCACCGTGGCCGCCAACGGCACCGCCACGATCGGCGCCTACGCGACGATCACCACGCCCAGCGGCAACCTGCCGGCCAACGCGTCCCAGGTGCAGAACACCGGCCTGGCGGCCAACGCGCTCTACAGCTACCGCGTCAACGCCGTGAACGGCGCCACGCAAGGTCCGACCGCGGTCGTGCCTCGCTTCAACGGCAACCTGCCGTTGCCGGCGAACTTCCGCAGCACGGTGACCGCCGGCGGGCTGCTGGGCATCGGCGCAACCCCGGCCGGGCGCGTGCCGCTGGCCTGGACGGCCAGCACGCTGGCAGCGGTCGCGGGCTACGACATCGAGCGTTGCACCGGCACCGTCGCGCAATGCAACGTCGCCACCGCCAGCTGGACCGCCGTGACCCGCGTGAACGGCAGGGCGACCGCCACGTTCGCGGTCAACGGACTGACCTCCGGCCAGCCCTACAGCTTCCGCATCCGCACCCACACGGGCGCCATCGGGCTGACATCGACCTGGTCGGCACCGATCCAGGGAACGCCGCGCTGATCGGCCTTCCCGACCAACGCTGACCCCCGGGGGGCGGTGCGCCAGACAGGCGCACCGCCCCCCGCGTCCTTGGGCACGCCACTATCCTTGCCCGCGCCAACGGCAACATGCCGGCCCGTCCGGCCCTCCACCGGACCCAACCCGTGACCCAACCCATGATCACGCCCATGAACGACCCCATGACCGAGCCCATGCCCCTCCCCCACCTCAAGGCCGTCCTGTTCGACATGGACGGCACGCTGGTCGACTCCGAAGGCGCGCACTGGCAGGCCTGGGTCCGCGTGCTGCGGCGCCACGGTGCCGAGCTGGACGAGGCCACCTACCGCACCCACCACGCCGGCATGCCCACGCTGGACAACGCGGTGGACGTGCAGCGCCGCTATGCGCTGTCGGCCACGGTCGACGAACTGGTGCAGGCCAAGGTCGACGAGACCCGCGCCCACATCGCCCGCGAGGGCTACCCGCTGCAGCCGGCCACCCGCGCGACGCTGGACTGGTGCCACGCCCACGGCCTGCGCTGCGCGGTCGTCACCGGCGCATCGCAGGAGGCCATCCACACCGTGCTCGGCCCGCACGGCCTGCTGGCGCACTTCGACACCCTCGTCGGCATGGACGACGTGCCTCGCAACAAGCCCTTCCCCGACTGCTACCTGCTCGCCCTGGACCGCCTCGGCCTGCAAGCCGGCGAAGCCGTCGCCTTCGAGGACTCGCAGCACGGCCTGGCGGCGGCCGTCGCGGCCGGCGTGCCGGCCATCGCCATCCCCACGCCGATCTCGGCCGAGCACGACTTCAGCCGCGCCACCGCGATCTGCACCGACCTGGTCGCCGCCACCGACTGGCTCACGCGCCACCGCACGCTGCCGCGCTGAAGCCCGGAGCTGCAAAGAGAAGCCCGATGAACACGAAGCCCGCCACGTCCCTGCCCACCCGCCGCGTCGGCCCCTTCGAGGTCAGCGCGATCGGCCTGGGCTGCATGAACCTCAGCCACGCCTACGGCCAGCCGCCAGCCCGCGAACAGGCCGCAGCCCTGCTGCACCGTGCCCTCGACCTGGGCGTGACGCTGCTGGACACCGCCGCGCTCTACGGCTTCGGCGGCAATGAATCGCTGCTCGGCGAGCTGCTGGCCGGTCAGCGCGATCGCTACGTGCTCGCCAGCAAATGTGGCATGCAGGGCGTGGACGGCGTGCGCGTGATCGACGGCCGTCCCGAGACCATCAAGGCCACCTGCGAGGACTCGCTGCGCCGCCTGCGCACCGATGTCATCGACCTCTACCAGCTGCACCGCTGGGACAAGTCCGTGCCCATCGAGGATTCGGTCGGCGCGCTCGCCGACCTGGTCCGCGCCGGCAAGATCCGCAGCATCGGCCTGAGCGAGGTCTCGGCCACGACCCTGCGCCGCGCCCACGCCGTCCACCCGATCGCGGCGGTGCAGTCCGAATACTCGCCCTGGACCCGCAACCCCGAGATCGCCGTGCTCGACGCCTGCCGCGACATCGGCGCCGCCTTCATCGCCTTCAGCCCGGTCGGCCGCGGCTTCCTGACCGACACCGTGCTCGACCTCGCCACCTTCGACGCCCGCGACATCCGCCGCGCGATGCCCCGCTTCTCAGCCGAAAACCACGCCGCCAACCGCGCCTTGCTGACCCAGCTCCACCCCATCGCCACCGCCGCCGGCTGCACCCTGGCCCAGCTCTCACTCGCCTGGCTGCTGAGCCGCGCCAACCACATCATCCCCATCCCCGGCACCACTTCGATCGCGCACCTGGAAGAAAACATGGCCGCACTCGACGTGACGCTGAGCGCAGCACAACTGGCACACATCGACCAGGTGATGGCGCCGGGGGCGGTCAAGGGCGGGCGGTACAGCGGGCAGAACCAGGGGGAGGTGGATACGGAGGAGTTTTGAGGGGGGGGGTGAGCAGGCGCCAGCCAGGGTTTCCAGATCGCCCACGTTGTCCGAGAACCCGACGGCCCGCAGGGTCGAGTGAAACAAGTTTTGACGCGGACCGAACGGTTCCTGGTTGGGCGGCGAGGGGCAGGCCCATGACCCGCGGAAATGAACTCGCTCAAGAAGCCGAACTCGCTCGGTCACGCAGACCGCCTTGAATTCGCGCGAGATCGTCAAGGAAGCGCTGGCGCTGAACGAGGGCGGAGTCAACCTCGCGGACAACCATCCGTCCGGGCGACCGGGCTGAGCCGCTCCGACGAGGAGCCAACGCAGGCGCTCAAGGCCGCATGACGGATGTGTGATGATTCCTGACGTGCCCTCAGAGGCACCGAAGGAATCAAACGCCTGTATGGCCGTAGAGCCACGGAAGATCGTCTCCGGCAGGCCCAGGGAGTTGCATGAACAAGATCCACCTGTCCGAGAGCGACATCTGCGACAAGTTCATCCGGCCGGCCATGGAGCGCGCGGGCTGGGATGGCATGGCGCAGATCTACCGTGAATATCCGCTGCGCGCCGGTCGCGTGGTGGTGCGCGGGCGCAAGGCGCGGCGGGATGCTTCGACCGTGCTGCGGGCGGACTATGCGCTGTTCCACAAGCCCAACATCCCGCTGGCGGTGGTCGAGGCCAAGGACGCCGGCCACTCGGTCGGCGCGGGCATGGCCCAGGCCATCCAGTACGCCGATCTGCTCGACGTGCCCTTCAGCTTTGCCAGCAACGGCGAGGGCTTCATCTTCCGCGACGCCACGCTGGCCGACGGCGTGCTGGAGCGCCATCTGACGCTCGATGAGTTCCCGTCGCCGGCCGAGCTGTGGGCGCGGTACTGCGCCTGGAAGGGCTGGACGCCGGAGGTGCGCCAGGTGGCCGAGTTCGACTACGCGCCGAGCAAGACGCCGCGCTACTACCAGCTCAACGCCATCAACCGCACGGTCGAGGCGATCGCGCAAGGGCGCCAGCGGGCGCTGCTGGTCATGGCCACCGGCACCGGCAAGACCTACACCGCCTTCCAGATCATCTGGCGGCTGTGGAAGAGCGGGGCCAAGAAGCGCATCCTGTTCCTGGCCGACCGCAACATCCTGATCGACCAGACCATGGTCAACGACTTCCGCCCCTTCAAGGGCGCGATGGCCAAGCTGAGCCCCAATGCCAAGGGCGTCGAGCGTGTCGATGCGCAGGGCTCGGTGACGGTCGAGGACGTGACGCTCGCGGTCAACAAGGCCACCAAACAGGTCGACAAGAGCTACGAGATCTACTTGTCGCTCTACCAGGCCGTGACCGGCACCAGCGAAGAGCAGAACATCTACAAGCAGTTCTCGCCCGACTTCTTCGACCTCATCATCGTCGACGAATGCCACCGGGGCAGCGCGGCCGAAGACTCGTCGTGGCGCGAGATCCTGAGCTACTTCAGCAGCGCGACCCAGGTCGGCCTGACCGCCACGCCCAAGGAGACCGAGGACGTCTCCAACACCGACTACTTCGGCGAGCCGATCTACACCTACAGCCTGCGACAGGGCATTGAAGACGGCTACCTCGCGCCCTACAAGGTCGTGCGCATCGACCTCGACCGCGACACCTTCGGCTGGCGCCCGACCGAGGGGATGACCGACAAGCATGGCAACCTGATCGAGGACCGCATCTACACCGGCCCCGACATGAACCGCAAGCTGGTGCTCGAACGCCGCGACGAGGTGGTGGCCGCCAAGATCACCGAGTACCTCAAGGCCACCGACCGCCACGCCAAGACCATCGTCTTCTGCGAGGACATCGACCATGCGGCCCGCATGCGATCGGCCCTGAGCAATGCCAATGCCGACATCTGCCAGACCCAGCCGCGCTACGTGGTGCAGATCACCGGCGACAACGCCGAGGGCAAGGCCCAGCTCGACAACTTCATCGACCCGGAGAAGCCGTATCCGGTCATCGCCACCACGTCCAAGTTGATGAGCACCGGCGTCGATGCACAGACCTGCAAGCTCATCGTGCTGGACCAGAACATCCAGTCGATGACGCTGTTCAAGCAGATCATCGGACGCGGCACCCGGCTGCGCGAGGACCTGGGCAAGACCTGGTTCACCATCCTCGATTTCAAGCGCGCCACCGAACTGTTCGCCGACAAGGACTTCGATGGCGAGCCGGTGCAGGTCCACGAGCCCAGGGGTGACGAGCCGGTCGTGCCGCCCGAGAACGTCGATGGCATCGGCCCTGATGGCGATCCCGGCGCGGACGACAGGGCCGATGCGCCCTCGCCTGTCGATGCTTCTCAAGACCCGCCGCTCGGCCCCTTCGGCGACACGGATGCCGACGCACCGCCGCGCAAGTACGTGCTCGGCAACCTCGTCACCGTGATGGTCGCGCGCGAGCGGGTCCAGTACCTCAACGCCGACGGCAAGCTCGTTACCGAAAGCCTGCGCGACTACACCCGCATCAACCTGGCCAAGCGCTTCGATTCGCTGGACGCTTTCCTGCAGACCTGGAACAGCGCCGAGCGCAAGGCCGTGCTGATCGATGAACTCGAAGCCCAGGGGGTGTTCCTCGATGCGCTGGCCGACGAGGTCGCGAGCGCGGGCATGAAGGACCTCGACCCCTTCGACCTGCTGCTGCACGTGGCCTACGACCAACCGCCGCTGACCCGCCGCGAACGCGCCCGCCGGGTCAAGCAGCGCAACGTCTTCACCGAGTACGGCCCGATGGCGCGCAAGGTGATCGACGCGCTGCTCGACAAGTACGCCGACGAAGGCATCGCCACCATCGAGGGCCCGTCGGTCTTCAACGTGCAACCCTTCACCGCCATCGGCCGGCCCGCCGAGCTGATCAAGAGCTTTGGCGGTCGGCCCCAATTCCTGCAGGCCTTGAGCACGCTGGAGCGCGAGCTGTACGCGCCCACCCAGGCCTGAGCCCCACGGTTTCCCGTACCCGATCCTTCATGTCGAATCTCTCTGCGGTCATCAAATCCATCCAGGACGTCATGCGCCAGGACAGCGGCCTGGACGGCGACGCCCAGCGCATCTCGCAGCTCACCTGGCTGCTGTTCCTGAAGGTGTTCGACGCGCTCGAAGAAGAACTCGAACTGACCCGCGACGACTACCGAAGCCCGATCCCCGAGCGCATGCGCTGGCGGAATTGGGCGGCTGATGCCGAGGGCATCACCGGCGAGGAGCTGCTGAGCTTCGTGGACAACGAGCTCTTCGTCACGCTCAAGAGCCTGAGCGCCGACCCGCAGCGCAACCCGCGTGGCTACGTGGTGCGCGGCGTGTTCGAGGACGCCTACAACTACATGAAGAGCGGCCAGCTGCTGCGTCAGGTGGTCAACAAGCTCAACGCCATCGACTTCAACCGCCAGAGCGAGCGGCACCAGTTCAACGACCTGTACGAGAAGATCCTCAAGGACCTGCAGAGCGCGGGCAACGCCGGCGAGTTCTACACGCCGCGCGCCGTCACGCAGTTCATGGTCGACATGGTCGACCCGCAGCTGGGCGAGAAGGTGTTCGATCCGGCCACCGGCACCGGCGGCTTCCTGGTCTGCGCCATCGAGCACCTGCGTCGCCAGGTCCACAACACCGAACAGGAAGCGCTGCTGCAAACCAGCGTGCTGGGCGTCGAGAAGAAGCAGCTGCCGCACATGCTGTGCGTCACCAACCTGATGCTGCACGGCATCGAGGTGCCCAGCCAAGTGCGCCACGACAACACGCTGGCCCGCCCGCTCCGGGATTACGGTGCTGCCGACCGGATCGACGTGGTGCTGACCAATCCGCCCTTCGGCGGCATCGAGGAGCCCGGCATCGAGCAGGGCTTTCCGGCCGACGTGCGCACCAAGGAGACCGCTGACCTGTTCCTGGTGCTGATCAAGCACCTGCTCAAGCCCAACGGACGCGCCGCGCTGGTGCTGCCCGATGGCACGCTGTTCGGTGAGGGCGTGAAGACGCGCATCAAGGAACAGCTGCTGGCCGAGTGCAACCTGCACACCATCGTGCGCCTGCCCAATGGCGTGTTCGCGCCCTACACCGGCATCAAGACCAACCTGCTGTTCTTCACCAAGGGCGCGCCGACGCAGGCCATCTGGTACTACGAGCACCCCTATCCGGCCGGTGCCAAGAGCTACAACAAGACCAAGCCCATCCGCATCGAGGAGTTCGATGCCGAGAAGGCCTGGTGGGGCCACGAGGCCGACGGTTTCGCCGCGCGGGTGGAGAACGAACGCGCCTGGAAGGTCGACATCGCCACCATCCGGGCCGCCAACTACAACCTCGACCAGAAGAACCCGCACGCGCCGGATGCGGTGAGCCACGACCCCGACCAGCTGCTGGCTGACTACGCCCGTCTGCAGGCCGAGTCGCAGGCGCTGCGCGACCAGCTCAAGGCCATCCTGGCGCAGTCGCTGGGAGGCTTGCAATGAACAAGAAGGCCACGCCACCCGCGAACAAGGCCAATCCCGCCGCTGCCGCTGCCGCTGTCGATGGCGACTCGACGCAGGCGCTCTACACGCAGATTCGGGATGTCCTGAGCCAGGCCCGGCAGCAGGTGCGCCGCAACATCAACCAGGCCATGGTTCAGACCTACTGGCAGGTCGGTCGCCTGATCGTGGCGCATGAACAGGCGGGGCAGACCCGTGCCGCCTACGGCGAGCGTGTGTTGAACCAATTGGCCGAACGGCTCTCGGCCGAGTTCGGCACCGGGTTTGCTGTGCAGAGCCTGCGCAACTACCGCCAGTTCTACCTGACGCTGCCGGGCGACGACATTCGCTCCACGCCGTGGAGCGAATTGGGTTGGTCCCACCTGCGGGCGCTGATGCGTGTGGCCGACCCTGCCGCTCGGCTCTGGTACGCCCGCGAAGCCGTCAGCCAGACCTGGAGCGTGGCGGCGCTGAGCCGCCAGATCAGCACCCTGTACTACCAGCGCCTGCTCTCCAGCCAGGACCGCGACGGCGTGCAGGCCGAAGCCCAGGCGCTCATCACACGCGACGCGCCGCCCGATCCGCGCGACTTCATCCGCGACCCCTATGTGCTGGAGTTCCTGCAGGCCAGTCCTGCGGCCAGCCTGTACGAGAAGGACCTCGAACAAGGGCTGCTCGACCAGTTGCAGAAATTCCTGCTCGAACTCGGCAAGGGTTTCGCCTTCGTCGCCCGCCAGCGCCACCTGCGCAACGAGGCCGTGGCCCGCTATTCGCTGCTGGCCGAAGGCCGCCAACTCTTCGCCAGCCGCTACCAGCCCTGGCTCCCCACCGAGGCCGAATTGCAGGCCGAACTGACCCGCGACCGCGCGCGGCTTGAACTCGCGCAACCTGAGGATCCGGCATGAACGCGGCATGGCAGGCGCAAGAACCCAGCGCGAAATACCTGGCCGATGCGGCGGTCCAGACGCCGCCGCCCCTGGTGCGCCAATTCGACCTGCTGGCCACCGCACCCGGCGGCGTGGCGCGGCTGCGCGAGTTGATTCTGACGCTGGCGGTGCAGGGCAAGCTGGTGCCGCAGGATCCGAGTGATGAGCCGGCGAGTGTGTTGTTGCAGAAGATTCGGGCGGAGAAGGATCGATTGATTGCGGCGGGGGAGGTCAAGAAAGAAAAGACGTTTGCAGAAATTTGCGACGAAGAAAAACCTTTTGAATTACCAAGTGCATGGGAATGGGTAAGGCTAGCTGACGTTGTCCGCGTCTTGAACGGTCGGGCATACGCTAAGCAAGAATTGCTTAGCGCAGGAACGCCAGTGCTTCGGGTTGGAAATCTTTTTACTTCTAGCCATTGGTACTATTCAGACCTTGTCTTGGAGCCAGCAAAGTATTGCTTGCCGGGCGACTTGCTGTATGCATGGTCGGCGTCCTTTGGGCCATTTGTATGGGATGGGCCAAAGGCCATTTATCACTATCATATTTGGAAGCTCACGCCTTTTGATCGTAGTTGCTTTGATGCAAGGTACTGGCATACGTATCTACTTGAGAAAACTGCAGAAATCAAGGCTTCGGGTCATGGCGTCTCGATGGTTCATATGACCAAAGAGAAGATGGAAAAGATTGTCGCGCCGCTCCCACCCCTCGCCGAACAAGCCCGCATCGTCACCCGCGTCGAAGAACTGATGCGCCTGTGCGATGCACTCGAAAGCCAACGCCGGCTTGAAACCGCGCAGCACGCCCAACTGCTCAACACCCTGCTGGGCACGCTGACCGACAGCACCTCGCCCGACGAACTGGCCGCCAACTGGCAGCGCGTGAGTGACCACTTCGATCTGCTGCTCGATCGCCCCGAAGCCGTGGATGCCCTGGAACAGACCATCCTGCAACTCGCCGTGCGTGGGTTGTTGGTGCCGCAGGATCCGAACGATGAACCGGCGAGTGTGTTGCTGGAGAAGATTCGGAAGGAGAAGGATCGGTTGATTGCGGCGGGGGAGATCAAGCGGGATAAGCTGCAGCCGGCGATTACGGATGACGATCAGCTTTTTGAGTCGCCGGCGGGTTGGTGTTTGGCAAGATTTGGAAGTATTGCGGACATTGCATCAGATCTTGTTTCGCCCGTAACCTTTGGATCTGCATGGCAGGTGGCTCCTGATTGCATTGAAAAAGGTACGGGACGATTGCTGCATAAGCGCACTGTCGCGGCAGCAGAGATCACCAGTCCGAACCATCGATTCAAGCCTGGACAAATTCTCTACTCAAAGATTCGCCCCTCGCTGTCAAAAGCTGTGGTGGTGGATTTTGACGGTCTATGTAGCGCAGATATGTATCCAATTAATTCGAGGTTGAACGCGGCGTTCTTGCATTTGTACATGTTGAGCAAGCCATTCCTGAATCAAGTAAGTGTTGCTGAAAACCGAGTCAAGATGCCAAAGTTAAATCAAGAATCACTGACGGCGTTTTTGGTTCCGATTCCGCCGCTCGCCGAACAAACTCGCATCGTCGCCCGCGTCACCCAACTCCGCAGCCTCTGCGCCGACCTGCGCCAGCGCCTGTCGGCCACTCAGAAAACCCAGAGCCATCTGGCCGAAGCGCTCGTGGAAATTTGATCATGAGCACTTTTGACAGCACCAAACGCCTGCTGCCAGACATCCTGGCCGACATCGTCAAAGGCAAGATTCAGTTGCCAAATTTCCAGCGTGGTTGGGTCTGGGATGACGACCACATCCGCAGCTTGCTGGTCAGCGTGGCCCGGTCGTTTCGGGTTGGCGCCGTGATGCTGCTGGAATTTGGTGGCGAGGCCCACTCTCAACGGCGACAGGTGGGAGGGTTGACGCTGGCGTGTATTGGGCTTGGGGGTTTTGCTGAAAGAGGTTTCGGGGAGTAATTCTTATTGATTGCTTTGGCCGGGTGATTGATCGGTCATGGGATAGGGTGACTGCTGCCGGCCACTTGCGGTCGCTGGCTACTTTGCAAGTGAGCAGTCGCTGAATTGCGGAAATGCCATTTGGCAACAGTCACCACACGGCTTTTGCTGATCGTCGTGTGCTGCGGTCCAGACTGAGGTGGTCGCTTGGACACTCGCGTAAGCTCCAGGCTGCCGTGTGTACATCTAGCTACTGACGGAGGTTGTCACGGGGATATAGGGAAATGTCGTCCAGCTATCATCCAACATATTTCAGGAGGCACAATGGTGCTGATGATTTCCGAGCCTAAGAGGCGGCCTGAAGAAGTCTTCACCCCTCGCGGAGAGTTCAACCCTAGGATGTACACGCCTCGGACCTCGCTGGAGAGCGACTTCCGCACCAAGCTGCGTCAGTCGAGCCACCTAGTGCTGTACGGTGAGAGCGGCTGCGGCAAGTCATGGCTGTACCGCAGTTTTTTCTCTCAGAACGCGGTCATGTTCAAGATCGTGAACCTTGCCGACGCGAGTCGCAATGGAAAGATCACCCCTGAAATTCTTCGAGCGGTAAATCCCGCGCCGGGTGGGCAGCTAACTGGCTACGACACGAAGAAAAGTGCAGGAGGTGGATTGCCAGGTGTCGCCACTGCTGTTCTGGAACAAACCAACAAGTATATAGTTCCCGCGGATGACCCACTGCGCGCTGCCATCAGCCTCTTCAGGGCACAGGCTGGCGCAGGTGCCGCGTTCTTGGTGTTCGACAACCTTGAGCGCATCTTCGAGAAGCCAGCCTTGATGGAGGAACTGGCCGACATCATCACGCTGGCCGACGATGACGCGTTCCTGCAGCACAAAGTGCGCTTCCTGATCGTTGGTGTCCCCTCGGGTGTTCGGGAGTACTTTGCTCGGACGCCCAGTCATCGAACCGTTTCAAACCGCCTGCTTGAGCTGCAGGAGGTGTCGCGCATGTCGCAGCAAGAAGCTGAGGCTCTTGTCGTGAGGGGCTTCGAGGGAGAGCTTGAGTACAAGATCGAAGCCGTTGACCGCTTCGACATCATCAGGCATATCGAGTGGGCGACTGATCGAATCCCCCAGGCGATGCAGGAGTACTGCCTGCAGCTTGCTTTCGTCGGAGAAGCAACTCGCACTGTCACCAAGGTGATGCTGGAGCAGGCTGACGACGTATGGCTCAAGTCATCGCTGAGTTCAGCCTATACCGTTGTCGAAGGGCAACTGAACGAGCGTGACACACGGGTTCAGCGTCGCAATCAGGTTCTGTACGTGCTTGGGCGAATGGACGGCGAGGAGTTCAAGGCGGCTCAAGTCGAGGCTAAGGTGCGCACCTTGTTTTATCCTAACGAGCCCAGTGCCACGATTGGCGGCGTACCAAACGCCCTAAGCGAACTTGCTTTGACTGGTGGCGCCGGCGCTGTTCTTCGCAAGACCCCTAAAGGCGACGCATACATGTTCCTTGATCCTCAGTACCGCATGTGCATCCGTGTGATGCTGAAGCTTGGGGCTAACAACGCAGTAGAGAAGATCGCGTCGAGCAAGATTTAATCGGCCCTTCAAACAATGCGGTCGTGAAGCGATCTAGTTGGGAGCAGTGACAGAAAATGGTGTTTGATTGGAAGAGCACTCAATGACGGGCTCGCTGACGCACTGTCCGCTCTGGGTCGAAACCCGTCAGTTGGCTCGGCAACTCGGCAAACAGTTTGAACCGCGTCGAACGAAGATTCAGCTTCACGTCACCGATCGTCATAACCAATACCAATACCCATTCCCAAAACCACCCCCTCCACCTCCCCCCTCACCCACCGCTGCACCGCATCGTCCTGATGCCGCCGGTGCCACAGCAGGTACATCGGCAGCGGCGGGGTTTGCAGTGGCTCGGGCAGGGGGATGTCGGCGTGGGCGAGGTCGCGCAGGAGTTCGGTGGCGAGCAGGCTGGGCAGGGTGGCCAGGCGGGTGGTGCCGCGCAGGAAGGGTGCGATGCCGGAGAAGCCGGGGACGGTGACGACGATGTGGCGGTCGATGGCGTGCTGCAGGAACCATTCGTCGATGTCGAGGCGGCGACGGTCTTCGTAGCGGACGCTGACGTGGTCGGCCGCGAGGTAGTCGGCCAGCGTCGTCGGGGCGGCGCGTTCGCGGGCGTCGTACCAGACGCGGTAGCGGTCGGCGAACAGGCGTTTTTGCAGGACGTCGTGGCTGTCGGGCGGACGGGGCGAGATGACGAGCTGGCAGCTTTCGTCGCGCAGCAGTTCAAGGCCGGGCACGCGTGAGGGCAGGATGCGCAGCGTCAGCCCGGGTGCCGCCTGACGCAGGCGCAGCAGCAGTGGGGGCAGCAGCAGGTGGCACTGCAGCTCGTTGGCGGCGATGGTGATCTCGCCGCGCAGGCTGGCCGGGTCGACGTGTTCGGGCTCGGCCAGGCGCTGCAGGCCGGCCAACAGGTCGCGGGCCTGAAGGGCCAGCGAGCGGGCCCGCTCGGTCGGGGCGATGCCGCGTCCGGACTTGACGAACAAGGGGTCGCCCAGGATGGCGCGCAGGCGCTCCAGGCCGTGGCTGACGGCCGATTGGGTGACGCCCAGGCGCTGGGCGGCCGCCGTCACGCTGCCGGTGTCGAGCACGGTCACCAGCAGCTGCAGCAGGCGACCGTCGATGTGCAAATGATCGGGTTTGCTCATGGGTCGCATGAGTATCGGCGCGTTGTTTGACCGCGCCTCGGTGCGAATACTGACGGACGTCGCGTCGGCAACGGCGTGCAGACGATCCACCGCACGAGGAGACCCATGAACGATCCGAAACGGCCGGGACACGGCCACATCGACATCCCCGGCACGACGCTGTTCGACGGGGTGCAGGCGATGAAGGGCTATGCGCTCAACAAGATGTGCTATTCCTTCAACGACGCCGCCAACCGCGCCGCCTTTCAGGCCGACGAGGACGGCTATTGCGCGCGCTACGGCCTGAACGCGCAGCAGCGCGAGGCGATCCGCGCGCGCAACGTGCTGCAGCTGCTGGCGGCCGGCGGCAACGTCTACTACCTCGCCAAGTTCGCCGGCATCTTCGGCTTGGACGTGCAGGACATCGGGGCCCAGCAGACGGGCATGAGCAAGGACGAATTCAAGGCCAGGCTGCTGGCCGCACGGGGCTGAACACCATGGCGAAGATCATCGGTGGCGTCGCCACATCCCACGTGCCCGCGATCGGTCGGGCGATCGCCAAGGAACTGCAGGCCGACCCGTACTGGGCGCCCTTCTTCGAGGGCTATGCGCCGCTGCACCGCTGGCTGGCGCAGGCCCGGCCGGACGTGGTCGTGGTGTTCTACAACGACCATGGCCTGAACTTCTTCTTGGACAAGATGCCGACCTTCGCGGTCGGCGCGGCCGAGACCTACCGCAACGCGGACGAAGGCTGGGGCATCCCGGAGGTGCCGCCCTTCACCGGTCAGCGCGAGCTGTCCTGGCACCTGATCAACAGCCTGGTGGCCGAGGACTTCGACCTGACCACCTGCCAGGAGATGCTGGTCGACCATGCCTTCACGCTGCCGATGGCGCTGTGCTGGCCGGACCAGCGCTGGCCGGTGACGGTGGTGCCGGTGTGCATCAACACGGTCCAGTTCCCGCTGCCGTCGGCCGCGCGGTGCTGGCGTCTGGGCGAGGCGGTCGGCCGCGCGGTGCGCCACTGGGACAGCGACGCGCGGGTGATGGTGCTGGGCACCGGCGGGCTGTCGCACCAGCTGGACGGCCAGCGCGCCGGCTTCATCAACCGCGACTTCGACCGCGCCTTCATGCAGAGCCTGATCGACGACCCGACGTGGGCGACGCGGTTCTCGATCCCCGAGCTGGTCGAGAAGACCGGCACACAAGGCGTCGAGCTGCTGATGTGGCTGGCGATGCGCGGTGCGCTGGGCGAGCAGGTTCACGAGGTGAGCCGCAACTATCACATCCCCATCTCGAACACGGCCGCCGGGCTGATGGTGCTGGCCACGGACGACTGAGGTCGGCTCGCCGGTCCGGCAAGCCCGGGGGCTGTCGCGACCGTGCACCAATCGACGCCGGTGGCACGGGTCGTCACGCGGGCGCTGGAGGCTTGAGGTAGGCTGACGCTCACCCATGCCTTCACGCCGCCGCACACCCCTGGACGCCCGCGCCGCCCGCGATGCCCGCCTCGCGCAGGTCGGCTCTCACCCACTGCAGTCGCTCTCACGCTTTGTCATCAGCCTGACGGTGCTGGTCATCGGCGGCCTGTGGGCCGTGCTGGCCCTGGCCGATCCGCTGGCCTGGTGGGCCGAGCTGCTGCGCTACACCCCCTACCTGCTGCTGCTGGTGCCGGCGCTGCTGGCGCTGGCGTTGTCGATTGCAGTCGGCTGGGCCTGGCGAGCCGCCGCGCTGGCCGCCGTGCTGGTGGTCGTCTTCCCGATCATGGGCTGGACCCATGGCCAGCCCGAGAACGGCAGCACCCGGCTGCGGGTGATGAGCTTCAACATCAAGTCCTACAAGGCCGACGACCGGCCCGAGGGCTACGACGCCATCGTCGGCGAGATCCGTCGCCACGACCCGGACGTGCTCGTGATGCAGGACGCCCAGAAGCTGACCGACAAGTGGCTGCCGATGCCGCTCGTGATGAAGGAGCTGCTGACGCCACGCCACACCCAGATGCACGGGCAGTACGTCATCGCCAGCAAGCACCCCTTGCGCAACTGCAAGGTCGCGCCGCTGTCGGCCGATCCAGCCCTGGGCGACTACCTGCGCTGCACCGTCGAGGTCGAGGGCCAGCGGCTGGAGATCGTCAACGTGCACCTGCTGTCGCCGCGTGAAGGCCTGGTGGCGACGCGGCGCGAACGGCTGGGCGGGCTGGACGACTGGCGCATCAACTTCGGCCACCGGCTCGGGCAGGCCCGGCACCTGGCCGAAGACCTGGCCCGCCAACGCGCCACCGGTGCAAACAAGCGGCCGCTGCCGCTGCTGATCGCCGGCGACCTGAACGCGCCAGAGGCCTCGCCGGTGGTGCAGACGCTGCTGGCACTCGGCCTGCGCGATGCCTGGTCATCGGCCGCCACCGGCTGGGGCTACACACATGGCCATTCGCTGCGCCCACACCTGAGCTTCCTGCGCATCGACCATGTGCTGGTCAGCCCCACGCTGGGTCTGGCCGAAGTGGCCGTCGGCGGCGACGAGGCCAGCGAACACCGGCCGGTCATCGTCGACCTCTGGCTCAACCGCAACTGACACCGAGGCCGCAAAGGCCCGCGAAGGATTCCCCCATGAGCCCCACCGTCCTCACGACCTTGTCGTTCACCGACGCAAACGCCGCGCTGGCCCACGCGCGGACCATCTACGACAGCGGCATCGCCCACCTGCGGCAGGCCCTGCGCGAGTTCATCGCCGGGCGCGACGACGGCGGCCATGTGCGCGCCTGCTACCCCTTTGTGCGGGTGCGGGTCGACACGGTGGCGCGGGCCGACTCGCGTCTGGCCTATGGCTTCGTCGCCGGGCCGGGTGTCTACGAGACCACGCTGACGCGGCCGGAGCTGTTCCGCCACTACTACCGCGAGCAGTTCGACCTGCTGCTGAAGAACCACGGCGTGGCGCTGGAAGTCGGCCTGTCGGCCCAGCCGATTCCGGTCCACTTCAGCCTGGCCGAACACGACCACCTCGAAGGCGCCTTGACGCCCGAACGCCGCCAGCGCCTGCGCGACCTGTTCGACCTGCCCGATCTGGCCGCCATGGACGACGGCATCGCCAACGGCACGCTCGATCCGCAGCCCGGCAGCGACGGCATCGTGCGGCATCCGCTGTCGCTGTTCACCGCGCCGCGGGTGGACTACTCGTTGCACCGGCTGCGCCACTACACCGGCACGATGCCCGAGCACTTCCAGAACTACGTGCTGTTCACGAACTACCAGTTCTACATCGACGAGTTCGTGCGTCTGGGCCATGAGCTGATGGCCGATGAGACCAGCGAGTACGTTGCCTTCGTCGAGCCAGGCAATGTCGTGACGCGCCGCACCGGTCTGGCCGCCGAAGCGGGCGACGACCTCGGCGCACCGCCGCCGCGTCTGCCGCAGATGCCGGCCTATCACCTCAAGCGCCACGGCCACAGCGGCATCACGATGGTCAACATCGGCGTGGGCCCGAGCAACGCCAAGACCATCACCGACCACATCGCCGTGTTGCGCCCGCACGCCTGGCTGATGCTCGGCCACTGCGCCGGCCTGCGCAACACGCAGCAGCTGGGCGACTACGTGCTGGCCCACGGCTATGTGCGCGAGGACCACGTGCTGGACGAGGAACTACCGCTGTGGGTGCCGATCCCGCCGCTGGCCGAGATCCAGCTGGCGCTGGAGGAAGCGGTCGCCGAGGTGACCCAGCTGTCGGGCTACGAGCTCAAGAAGATCATGCGCACCGGCACGGTCGCCAGCACCGACAACCGCAACTGGGAACTGCTGCCGCACCCGGGCCCCGAGCGCCGCTTCAGCCAGAGCCGCGCGGTCGCGCTGGACATGGAAAGCGCCACCATCGCCGCCAACGGCTTCCGCTTCCGCGTCCCCTACGGCACGCTGTTGTGCGTGTCGGACAAGCCGCTGCACGGCGAGATCAAGCTGCCGGGCATGGCCAACCAGTTCTACCGCGAACGGGTCGACCAGCACCTGCGCATCGGCATCCGCGCCATCGAGATCCTGCGTCACCAAGGGCTGGACCACCTGCACAGCCGCAAGCTGCGCAGCTTTGCGGAGGTGGCGTTCCAGTGAGGCCCTGAGGCCCGGACCGGCCGCAAAAAGATGCGCCGGCCGGCCCCCGCCTCAAGCCGTCTCGGGCGCGGCGGCGATGGCGATGACCTGGATGAGACCGTCGACGTCGGCTTGGCAACGTGCCTGCACGCCAAAGGTGGCCTGCAGCAGCGCCGGTTTCAGGACCTCGGTCGGCGTGCCGCTGGCGACCAGCTGGCCATTTGCCAGGACCAGCACACGATCGGCATAACGGGCCACGGCATTGAGGTCATGCAGGATCGCCACGGTCGTCAGTTGCCGTTCGTGGGTCAGCGACCGCACCGACTCCAGGACGTCGAGCTGGTGGCGCAGGTCCAGCGCACTGGTGGGCTCGTCGAGCAGCAACAGCGAAGACTCGCTGGCCAGGGCCTGGGCCAGCATGACCTTCTGGCGCTGTCCGCCACTGAGGGCATCGAACGGTCGGTGTGCGAGCGCGTCCAGGCCCAGTCGGGCCAGCCAGCCAGCGCAGGCCTCGAGGTCGGCCGGCGGCACCCGCCAACCCAGTCTGGACAGCCGTCCCAGCAGGACGACCTCGATGACCGAGAGCCCGACCGCGCCCGCCGACAGCTGCGGCATGTAGCCCACACGATCTGGTCGTCGCCTCGTGCCTGTCGCACCGAAGCCGATCGAGCCCTCATGGGGCAGCAGCCCGGCCAGCGCGCGCATGAAGGTGGACTTGCCCGAACCGTTCGGTCCGATCAGGGCGGTCAGACAGCCCGGCTGCAGCGTGCAGCTGATGTCACCCAGGACGGGGCGTCGGCCCAGGCGGACGGCGAGTCCGTCGACGTCGATCTTCATGCGATGGGGCGGCGGTGCCGCAGGATGATCAGGATGAAACACGGCACGCCGATCAGGGCGGTCACGATCCCGATCGGAAAGATCGCGCCGGGCATGACCGACTTGGAGCCGACCGAGGCGGCCGACAGCAGCAGGGCGCCCGTCAGGGCCGACACCGGCAGAAAGGCGCGCTGGTCCTCGCCAACGGCCATGCGCGCCACGTGCGGCGCAACCAGACCGACGAAACCGATCGTTCCGACAAAGGCCACGGCCACGCCGGTGAGCGCCGAGATGATGACGAAGCAGCGCAGACGCAGGCCGCGCACGGAAACCCCCAGGCCCCGGGCGGCCTCGTCACCGAGCCTCAGGGCCGTGAGTGCCCAGACGTCCCGGGAGAGCGCCAGCACGCCCAGGCCCAACACGGTGGCGATCACCGCCAGCTTGGCCCAGCTGGCCTTCTGCAGGCTGCCAAAGAGCCAGAACACCAGCTGCTGCAGGGCCTCCGGAGACGCGATGAACTGAAGCAGGGACTGCAGCGCCTGGAACATGAACAACATGGCGATGCCCGCCAGCACCAGCAGTTCGGGGCTGTCCCCGCGCAGGGTGCCCAGCCACCAGACACCGGCGCAGGCCAGTCCCGCGAACAGGAACGCGGCCAGCGGGATGGCCCAATCGCTGGACAGCCAGGCTCCGGCCAGACCCACGGCACCGAGTTGTGTGCCAAGCACGATCACGACCGCCGCGCCGAATCCGGCACCGGCCGAGATGCCCAGCGTGTAGCTCGATGCCAGCGGGTTGTTCAGCAGGGTCTGCATGACCGCGCCGGACAGACCGAGCGCGGCACCGACAGCGAGTGCGGTGAAGGCGATGGGCAGTCGCAAGGTCCAGACGATGGTGTCGACGCTGGCATCCGTCGGCAGGCCGGCCAGCGATCGCCCGACCTGCACCACCGGCAACATCGCCGGACCGGTGGCGACGTCCAGCACGAAGCTCAGCAGGCTCAACACGGCCACGACCAGGCCCACCGTCAGGCGCCGGGCCTGACGGTCTCGCCAGCCCGGCAGGACACCTGCGCCGCGCGCGGCGAGTGCCTCGTTCACGGCTGGATCGGCAGCATCCACGTGCCGGAGTAAGGCACGGGCAGGTAACGCGCATGGAACGACTTCATCGCCGCCTCGGGATCGAGATCGCGGAACACGGCCGGATACAGGCGTTTGGCCAGGTACTGCATCGGGACGAAGTCGGTCAGGGACCGGCACAGGCCGTGCTCGATGGCGTGGACCTCTCCGGTTCGCACGGCCTTGATGCCGTCCCAGCCCGGACGCTGCACATAGGGCTGCATGGCCCGACGGGTCGCTTCCGGTGCCGCGTCATGTCCGGTGGGAACCGCCTTCGGCCGGTTCACCCAGGACGAACCCGCCAACACGATCATGTCGGGATTGGCGGCCAGCACCGCCTCTGCCGCGAGCGGTCCCCACGGACCGGGCAACTTGCCATCGGCAATGTTCTCGGCGCCCAGCGTCGTGACGATGCGGCCCCACATCGTGCCGGCGTAGCTGTTGCCCACAGTATCCGCACCCGCTTGGGCCAGTTCGACGTAGACCTTCTTGCGCGGCTGTGTTGCCACCGAAGGCAGGCGGTCAAGGATCTGGCGGTAGGAACCCTCGTAGAGCTGTGCCAGTTCCTCGGCGCGTGACTCCGTGCCCATCACCTTGCCGATGGCGCGGGTCGAGGCCAGGTGGCGATCGAGCATCTGGGCGTTGTAGTCGATGACCACGATCGGGATGCCCGCAGCGCCCAGCTGGTCGCGCACGGTCTTCTGCGAGGACCAGGTCCATTCGGCCATCAGCACGACATCGGGCTTCAGGCTGATGATCTTTTCGGCGCTGAAGGTGCCGTCGTCGCTGTGGCCGATGTCGGGCATCGCCCGCAGGTTGGGAATCACGTCGACATAGCGGCGGAAGATGGCCGGTCGCCAGCCCTCCCAGGGCGTGCGGGAGATGCCGACCACCCGGCTCCAGCCGTCCTTGCCGGCCACCGCCGTGAATTCCTCGAAGTTGAAGTTGAGCGCCACGCGTTGGGCGGGTCCCGCGAGTTGGACCTTGCGGCCGATCGCGTCGGTGACCTCGATCGGAGCGGCGTGCGACCAGGTCGGCAGGCTCGCGGAAAGGATCAAGCAGGCCGCGAAGGCCGCCTTTCTGGCAACGGCCAGGATGGCACGCCCTCGTGCGGGGCGGGGAACGGAAAACGTCGTCATGTCTGTCACCTGAGGATCCGGCCGGGCCATGCCGATGGGCCCGTTGGGCCGGATGTGTCACAAGAAGCGGAACGCGCAGGCGCTGGCCTGCGTGTGTCGGCTTGAACGCTTGCAGGAACTCAGGTGATCAGGGGAGGGCCGCGCACACGCGGTCTCTCGGGCAACAAGGCGGCGACGAACCGGCCCGAGAAGAAGGGGACCGGCGCCTGCAGGCTGACCGTGGCACGGATGGCGGGCGGTGCGGCCACCAGCATGACCGGCAGCAGACAGCAATCCAGCGAGGCGTGCCGGTCGGGCGCGTCGCCGGAAGGGTCGCCGACATCCACCAGGACCGACCCCCCCACGACGCAGGCCGCGACGAGGTCCTTCGGCATCAGCAAGGGCTTGGCCGCCAGCACCAGGACCCAGGCACACATCGCCCACGCCAGCCAGACACGCCAGCGGCGCGCGTGGGATCGGTCGAGGTGATGTTCGGTTGTCATGGTGGCCGGCGGAATTCTCGCAGTGGTCGGCGTTTCCCGAACGCGAAAAATGCCCGCAGCCCGTCCTTCTTGCGCGAGGGCGGAGCCGTCCGCCGCCGGCTCACTCCGCCGTCTTGAGCGCCGCGCTGCGCGGCTCGTTTTCGCCGACCAGTCGCAGGCGGGCGTAGCGCTTGCGGGTGGAGGGGTGGGTGGGCGTGTCGCCCAGGTTGGGGACGACCTGCAGGGCGGCGAGCACGCTGTCCATGCCGTGGCCGAGGCTGCGCAGGATCTGCCAGGCGTGGGCGTCGGCGGCGTATTCATGGCCGTGCACCAGGGCGGAGGCCTCGCGGCCAAGTTGCGGCGCGATCGCGTCGGTCAGGTCTTGGCGGACCTCGCCGGGGATCAGGCGGCCGTAAAGCTCGCACAGCTCACCCCAGTGGCCCATGGCGGCATGGCCGATCTCGTGGGCCAGGATGAACAGCCGTTCGCCCTCGGGCAACACCGCCACGCTGGCGCTGACGACCAGCACATGGCCGCCCAGGATCTCGGCATGGAAGGGTCCGTCGACCACCAGCAGGTCGATGGCGGGCTTCACCGCCATCTGGCCGAGGATGCGATCGACATCGGCCTGGATGCCAGCGCTGAGGTGGGCATCGACCCGGTGGCGGGACAGTTCGGCCAGACGCTGCTGCGCCGAACGGTCCAGCACCTCGCGGATGGGCGGACGATCCCCGGTCGTCGCGCCCGCTGCCGGGTCGGCCGCGACCGGGGTCAGGGACAGCAGCGACAGCCACAGCGCCAGCAAGCCCTGCACAGTCAGCCGCCAGCGGCTGGTGCGATCGGCGGGGATGACGTGCGGCATGGTCGGGCTCCTGGCGAGGGATGGGGCGATCAGGTCCACGGCCCGGAAGCCGCAGGTGCCAGCATGAAGCCAGACCCGCTGCGCAGCACCGCCGAGGCGTGACATCCGGGCGGCTCGCGTCAACTACGCACGAGAACCTTGCCGGACATCACGCCGGGTAACGCAGCAAGACTGGGGCTATGCCGGCGTCAACCCGTCGGGCGATCAGCCGCCCAAGGCCTTCCACAGCGCGACCCGGTTGAGCTGCTCGGCCAGCCGGGTCTGCAGCAGCGCCTGTTCGGCCTGCAGCAGGCTGCGCTGGGCGTCCAGCCGGTCCAGCTCGCTGGCGGCACCGGCGCGCACCCGCAGGTCGGTCAGGCGGGCGATCTCGCGGGCGCTGGCCGACTGCTCGGCCTGGGCCTCGCGCTGGGCCCGCCAGGTCGACAGGCCGTCGAGCGCGTCGGCGGTGTCCTTGAAGGCGGCCTGGATGGCGCGCTCGTACTGGGCGACCGCGATGTCGCGGCCCACGGTCGTGGCGTTGACATTGGCCTGGTTGCGGCCGGCGTCGAAGATCGTCATCAGCGCCTGCGCACCCAGCGTCCAGGCGAAGTTGCCGCCCTGGAACAGGCCGCTGAACTGGCTGGACGCCTGGCCGGCGCTGCCGGTCAGGGTGATGCGCGGGAACATCGCCGCGCGGGCTGCGCCGATGTTGGCGTTGGCGGCTTCGAGCTGGCGTTCGGCCTGCACCACGTCGGGGCGGCGCAGCAGCACGCTGGCGTCGAGTCCGGCCGGGACATCGGCCAGCACGCCCGCCAGCGGATCGTCGGCCAGCACGGCGGCGGTCGTGTCGACGGCTGCCGTGTTGGCGTTGGGGGCCGTCGCGGCGGGCGGTGGCGGCGGCAGGCCGGGGACCGCATCGGCGGCCGGCTGGCTGCCGGTCAGCAGGGACAGCGTCGACAGGTTCTGGGCCCGCTGGCGCAGGGCCTGCTGCAAGGCGACACGCGATTGCGACACGAGGTTGAGGTTGCCCTGCAGCGCCAGCACGGACGTGGCGCCCGCCTTGACCTGCAACTGCGTCAGCGCGAGGGTCTGCTCGCGGCTGGCCAGGCTGCGCTGGGCCAGGTCAATCGCCTGCCGGTCGGCCAGCAGCGCCAGCCAGGTCTGGGTGACGGCCGCGACGATGCTCAGCTCGGCGCTGCGACGGCCGGCTTCGGTGGCCAGCAGCTGCGAGCGCGCTGCGTCGTTGAGGGTGCGGATGCGGCCGAGGAAGTCGATTTCCCAGCTCGCCAGCTGCAGGCCGGCGGTGTAACTCTGGGCCTGGTTGCCGGTGGCCGGGTTGGGCGACGAATTGGCCGTCACGCCCGCACCGATCGTCGGGTAGCGGTCAGCCAGCGAGACATCAAGCTGGGCCCGGGCACGCTCGACGTTGAGGGCGGCCACGCGCAGGTCGCGGTTGTGGGCCAGTGCGGCCTCGACCTGACGGCGCAGACCGGTGTCGCGCACCCAGTCGCCCCAGGCCAGCGGCTCGGCCGGGGCCGATGCGGGCAAGGCGGCGGCCGCCGCAGCGGCATCGGAGGCCGCCGCCGCCGTGGGCAGCACGAACTGCGCGGGCACCGGCGCGGCCGGGCGTTGGTAGGTCGGCGCCAGGTCGGCGCAACCGGTCAGCAAGGTGACGGCCACGGCCAGTGTCAGCGGGCGCAGCAGGAGGATGGAGTCTTCACGCATCGTCGTCTTCGTCGTCATGCGGGTTCGGAGGTGAGCGGTCATGTCAGTGCTTCCCGCCCAGGGCTTCAGCGGTGGCCGCGTCAGACGCGGGCGAGGCGATGGTGCCACCGAGGTGGACCAGTCGCGCGCCCGGGAACAGGCGGCGCACGACCACGAAGAACACCGGCACCAGGAAGACCGCCAGCACGGTGGCCGTGATCATGCCGCCCATCACGCCGGTGCCGATGGCACGCTGGCTGGCCGAGCCCGCGCCGCTGGCGATCGCCAGCGGGAGCACGCCCAGGATGAAGGCGAAGGACGTCATCACGATCGGCCGGAAACGCAGGTGGCAGGCCTCCAGCGTGGCTTCGAGCAGGCCCTTGCCCTCGGCCTGCAGGTCCTTGGCGAACTCGATGATCAGGATCGCGTTCTTGGCCGACAGGCCGATGATGGTGATCAGGCCGACCTTGAAGTAGACGTCGTTGGGCATGCCGCGCAGCCACACGCCGGTCAGCGAACCCAGCACGCCCAGCGGCACGACCAGCAGCACGGCCACCGGGATGCTCCAGCTCTCGTAGAGGGCCGACAGGCAGAGGAAGACCGCCAGCATCGAGAAGGCCAGCAGGATCATGGCCTGCGAGCCCGAGAGCTTCTCCTCGCGCGACTGGCCGGTCCACTCGTAGCCGAAGCCCGGCGGCAGCTGACCGGCCAGGCGCTCCATCTCGGCCATGGCCTCGCCGGTGCTGTAGCCGGGCGCCGCGTCGCCGCCCATCTTCATCGCCGGGTAGCCGTTGTAGCGCACCGTCTGGACCGGTCCGGTGACCCAGCGGGTCGACGCGAACGAGGCCATCGGCACCTGCTGGCCGCGGTTGTTCGGCACGTTGAGCTTGAGCAGGTCGTCGGGCTGCATGCGGGACTTCGCGTCGGCCTGCACGATCACGCGCTGCAGGCGGCCGGCGTTGGGGAAGTCGTTGACATAGGCCGAGCCGAAGGCGGTCGCCAGCACGCTGGCGATGCTGTCGTAGGACACGCCCAGCGCGGCGGCACGTTCGCGGTCGATGTCGAGCTTGACCTGCGGCGCGTCCTCCAGCCCGTCGGGCCGCACGCCCGCCAGCACCTTGCTCTGGCGCGCCATGCCCAGCAGCTGGTTGCGCGCGGCGACCAGGGCGTCATGGCCCTGTCCGCTGCGGTCCTGCAGGCGGAAGTTGAAGCCGGTGGCGGTGCCCAGCTCAGGGATGGGCGGCGGCGACAAGGGGAAGATGAAGGCATCGCGGATGCCCATCAGCGCCCCGAAGGCGCGCCCGGCCAGCGCCTGGGCCGAGTGCTGCGGGCCCTGGCGTTCCTTCCAGTCCTTCAGCGGCACGAAGGCGATGGCCGCGTTCTGGCCGGCACCGGAGAAGCTGAAGCCGACCACGCCCACGACCTTGTCGACCTCCGGCTGGGCGAGGAAGAAACCCTCGACCTGGCTCATCACCGCCTCGGTCCGGTGCACCGTCGCACCTGGCGGCAGTTGCACGTTGACGATCAGGTAGCCCTGGTCCTCGTTGGGCAGGAAGGACGTCGGCAGGCTCTTGTAGAGCCAGGCCACGCCCAGCAGCACGGCACCGTAGATCAGCAGGTAGCGGCCGGCCTTGCGGATGATGCGGGCGACCAGCGCCTCGTAGCCGTGGGTCGTGCGCTTGAAGGCGCGGTTGAACCAGCCGAACGGGCCGCGACGCTCGTGGTGGCCGCTCGGAATCGGCTTGAGCAGCGTCGCGCACAGGGCCGGCGTCAGCGTCAGTGCCATCAGCGCCGAGAACAGCATCGACGACACCATCGCCACCGAGAACTGGCGGTAGATGTTGCCCACCGATCCGGCGAAGAAGGCCATGGGCACGAAGACGCTGACCAGCACCACGGTGATGCCGATGATCGCGCCGGTGATCTGGCCCATCGCCTTGCGCGTGGCCTCGACCGGCGAGAGGCCTTCCTCGGCCATGATGCGTTCGACGTTCTCGACCACCACGATGGCGTCGTCGACCAGGATGCCGATGGCCAGCACCATGCCGAACAGCGTCAGCACGTTGATCGAGTAGCCCATCGTCAGCATGACGGCGAAGGTGCCCATCAGGGCGATCGGCACGACGATGGTCGGGATCAGCGTGTAGCGGATGTTCTGCAGGAACACGAACATCACGATGAAGACCAGCGCGACGGCTTCCAGCAGCGTCACCACGACCTGCTGGATCGAGATGCTGACGAACTTCGACGTGTCGTAGGGCACCTCGTAGGCCACGCCCTGCGGGAAGAACTTCTGCAGCTCGGCCATGCGGGCCTTGATGGCCGCAGCGGTCGCCACCGCGTTGCCGGTCGGCGAGAGCTGGATGCCGATGCCGGTCGACGGCTTGCCGTTCAGGCGCGAGGACGTGGCGTAGCTGGCGCCGCCCAGCTCGATGCGGGCGACATCCTTGAGCCGCACGGTCGAGCCGTCGGCATTGGCGCGCAGCAGCACCTGGCCGAACTCGGCCGTCGAGGTGAACTGGCCGGCCACCGAGACGGTGGCGTAGACCGTCTGGTCCTTCGGGTTGGGTGTGCCACCGACCGAACCGGCCGAGACCTGGATGTTCTGCGCGCGGATCGCGGCCACCACGTCGGCCGAACTCAGGCCATAGGACAGCAGCTTGGGCGGGTCGATCCAGACGCGCATCGCGCGTTCGGTGCCGAACAGCTGGGCCTGGCCGACACCGGCGATGCGCAGCAGCTCGGGCTGGATGTTGCGCGCCGCGTAGTCGCCCAGCGCGGCCGGGTCATAGGCCGGGTTGGTCGACGTCAGCGAGACGAACAGCAGGAAGTTCGCCCGCGCCTTGTCGACCCGCACGCCCTGCTGGACCACGGCGGTGGGCAGGCGTGGCGTGGCGCGGCTGAGGCGGTTCTGGACCTCGATCTGGGCGATCGAGACATCCGTGCCGGGCTCGAAGGTGACGGTGATCTGGCCGCTGCCGTTGGCGTCGGCGCTCGATTCCATGTAGATCAGGCCGGGCGCGCCGTTGAGCTCCTGCTCGATGACGGCCAGCACGCTGTCTTCGAGCACCTGGGCCGATGCGCCCGGGTAGGCCGTGTTGATGACGATGGCGGGCGGCGCCACCGTCGGGTACTGCGCCACCGGCAGGCGGGTGATCGCCGCCGCACCCAGCACCAGGATGAACAGCGCGATGACCCACGCAAAGATGGGTCGGTCGATGAAGAACTTCGAGTTCATGCGTCGGCTTTCGGGTCAGCGGGCCGAAGCGGCCGAGGCCGGCGCGGCAGCGGCCGAAGCCGCCGGGGCGCCCGCAGCAGGCCGCGCGCCACCGGGCGTCCACGGCACCGGCGTCACCGGGGTGTTCGGGCGCATCTTCTGGAAGCCGTCGACGATGACCTGCTCGCCGGCCTTCAGGCCGTCCAGCACGACCCAGTTCTGGCCGTTCGCGCCACCGATCTTGACCGGCCGTGGCGCGGGCATGTTGCCCTCGCCGACCACCATCAGCACGTCGGTCCCACCAGAGCCACCGCGTGTGACCGCCTGCTGCGGCACCAGGATGCCGCCGTCGGCGCGGGCCTGGGCCAGCCGCACCTTCACGTACAGGCCGGGCAAGAGCAGGCCGTCGGGGTTGGGCACCTCGGCGCGCAGCGTGACCTGACCGGTGCCGGCGTCAACGCTGAGGTCGGAGAACAGCAGCTTGCCCGGTCGCGGGTAGACGCTGCCGTCGTCCAGCACCAGCTTCACCTCGGCACCGGCACCGCCGACGCGCTTGAACTGGCCGGCCTCGAAGGCGCGGCGCAGGCGCATCGCCTCGCTGGCTGACTGGGTGAAGTTGACGTACATCGTGCGGGTCTGCTGGATGGTGGCCAGCAGCGTCGCATCGCCCTGGCCGACCAGCGCACCCTCATTGACCTGGGCGCGGCCGATGAAGCCCGCGATCGGTGCCTGCACCGAGGCGTGGCCGAGGTTGATGCGGGCGGTGGTCAGCGCCGCGCGGGCGGCGGCCAGATCGGCCTGGGCCAGCTTGAGCGCGTTCTGGTTGACGACCCATTCGGCATCGCTGACGACCTGGGCGGCGGCCAGCGGCCGGTTGCGCTGGACCACCGACTCGGCCTGCGCCACGCCAGCCTCGGCCCGCGCGACGTTGGCCTGGGCGCTCTCGACGGCCGCACGGAAAGGCGCCGGATCGATCTCGAACAGCGGCTGGCCGGCCTTCACCAGGCTGCCTTCGGTGTACAGGCGTTTCTGGACGATGCCGGGGATGCGGGCACGGACCTGCGCGGTGCGCCAGGCTTCGAGCCGGCCGGGCAGTTCGGTCAGCAGCTCGACATCGGCCGGCTCGACCGTCACCACGCCAACCGACGGCGGCGGCGGCATGCCACCCGGCCCACCCGGACCGGCGGCGGACCCGCCACCACAGGCGGCGAGGGTCAGCAGAAAAGCCAGCGCCGCAGCGGCAAGGCCGGTGCGGCGCAGAGGGAAGGGGCTCAGGAAGGGGTCGGTCATGGCAGAGGATCGATCAACGTCAGGTTCTGCCCGGGGAGCGCACGCTGGCGGCGGCTGGCGCGGCGGTCGGCGGGATCGTGGGGAAGGCTGCGGCTGGCTGGGTGAACCGCGCCATCGGGGTCAGCCCCCGGGGTCTGAACCCACCTGCAACCGGTCGGCTGGCGACGGGACAGAACTGGGACAAACCCGAGCCGCGCAGTCTAGCGGCCGTTCACTTTCTGTGCTGAATGGCACAGGTCGACACGGTTTCCGGATCTGTGAACACGATCGTCGGCCGTGGCTCGCGCGCTCGCCCGGGGCCCACCGATCCGTGCAAGGCCACAGCTTGTGACCCGCCCCTGATCGGCGTAGGCTGGACCGACGATCCACCCCACAAGGCGCCCGCCGCAAACGGTGGCCGGGTGCGAAGGAGACTGACTCATGTCGAGCCCAGCACAGGGCGGCCGCGCCGCCCAGCCTTCGAGTTCCACCCAGTCGTCGTCGACCCCGCAGGCCGCAGACGAAGCAGCGATCCACCGGATCCGCACGCTGGCCCTGGTCGGTCCGGCCGCCTCGGGCAAGACCACCTTGAGCGAGGCGCTGCTGCAGGCCAGCGGCACGATCGGTGCGGCCGGCAACGTCGAGCGTGGCAGCACCGTCAGCGACTGGGATGTCATCGAGCGCCGCATGCAGCATTCGCTGCAGACCAGCGTGATGAACCTGCTGCATGGCGACGTGCGCGTCCACCTGCTGGACACGCCCGGCAATGCCGACTTCCTCGGCCAGTCGCTGCCGGCGCTGGAGGCGGTCGAGACCGCCGCCGTGCTGGTCAACGCGACGGCCGGCGTCGAGCCGATGGCGCGCCAGATGATGGCCTGGGCCGGCGAGCGTGGCCTGGACCGCCTCGTCATCGTCAACCGCATCGACGCGCCCGGCGTCAAGCCGGCCGACCTGCTGGCCGAGATCCAGGCCGCATTCGGCCGCGAGTGCCTGCCGCTGAACCTGCCGGCCAACGGGGGCCGCGAGGTGGTCGATTGCTGGTTCCGGCCCGAGGCCGAACCGGGCCACGAGGCCGACTTCTCCAGCGTCGCGGCCGCGCACCGGGCGCTGGTCGAACAGGTCGTCGAGGTGGACGCCGCCTTCGTCGAGCGCTACCTCGAAGAAGGCGATGTCGACGCCCGCGAGCTGCACGCGCCGCTGGAACAGGCGCTGCGCGAAGGGCATCTGATCCCGGTCGTGTTCGTGTCAGCCAAGACCGGCGCGGGCGTGGCCCAGTTGCTGGACGTGATCGCCCAGCTGCTGCCTGACCCGACCGAGGGCAACCTGCCCGACTTCCTGCGTGGCGAGGGCGAGTCGGCCACGCTGATGCACGCGGCGGTCGACCCGGCCGCCCATGTGCTGGCGCATGTCTTCAAGGTCGCGATCGACCCCTATGTCGGCAAGCTCGGCATCTTGCGCATCCACCAGGGCAGCATCACGCCCAACAGCCTGCTGGTGGTGGGCGACGCACGCAAGCCGTTCAAGGTCGGCCACCTCTTCATGCTGCAGGGCAAGGACCATGTCGAGGTGCAACGCGCCGGGCCGGGCGACATCGTCGCGGTCGCCAAGGTCGATGAGATCGCCTTCGACGCCGTGCTGCACGATGCGCCGGAGGATGACCACATCCACCTCAAGCCGCTGTCGTTCCCGCACCCGGTGCATGGCCTGGCGCTCAAGCCGCGCCGCCATGGCGACGAACAGCGCCTGGCCGAGGTGCTGGCCAAGCTGGCCGCCGAGGACCCCTGCCTGCGCATCGAGCAGGTCGCCAGCACACACGAGACCGTCGTCTACGGCTTGGGTGAGTTGCACCTGCGCGTGCTGCTCGAACGCCTGCGCGAGACCTACCGGGTCGAGGTCGACACCGCCCCGCCACGCATCGCCTACCGCGAGACCCTGACGCGCACCGCGCAAGCGCAGTTCCGCCACAAGAAGCAGACCGGCGGGGCCGGCCAGTTTGGCGAGGTCCACCTGCAGGTCGACCCGCTGCCACGCGGCGCGGGCTTCGAGTTCGTCGACTTGGTCAAGGGCGGGGCGATCCCGGGCGTCTACATCCCGGCGGTCGAAAAAGGCGTGCGGCTGGCGATGGAGGCCGGCGTGATCAGCGGGCACCCGGTCGTCGACGTGCGCGTGACCGTGCTGGACGGCAAGCACCACAGCGTCGACAGCAAGGAGATCGCCTTCGTCACGGCCGCGAAGAAGGCCTTCGTCGCAGCCATGCGCGAGGCCGGCCCGGCGGTGCTGGAGCCGGTCGTGGACGTGGAGATCCACGCGCCCGAAGCGCTGATCGGCGACATCACCGGCGACCTGGCCAGCCGCCGTGGCGAGGTCCGCGGCACCGACACCCTGGGCGCTGGCCTGGCCTGCGTGCGGGCCCGCGCGCCGCAGTCCGAGTTGTCGGGCTACCAGCTGCGCCTGAACGCGCTGACCCGCGGCGCCGGCCGCTACACCCTCACCTACGCCCACCACGACCCGGTGCCGCCGGCCGTGCAGGCCGAGCTGATGAAGGGGTGGCAGTTGCGCGACGACGACTGAGCGCCGGCGCCGGCGCGCTCAGTACAGCGAGATGCCCTGCGCCTTGAGCCGCGCCACGATCTCGGCGCGGCGGGCGGCCACGTCGGCCGGGCGCTGGCTGCGCCACTGGGCGACTTCCTCGGCCGTGTAGGGCCGCCAGCCCGGTGGTGCGGTGGCGGGCGAGAACTGGCTGAGCAGCCAGGTGGTGACGGCGGCGATCTGGGCGTCGTTCAGGCCGGCGTTGTTCGCGCCCGGCACCTGGACGAGGAAGCCGCGGCCCTCGGGCAGGTGCAGGAAGTGGCCGAGCGGGCCGCGCATGTCGGGCACGCCCTGGTCCGGATGCCCGGCACCGTCAAAGCCGTGGCAGCCGGCGCAGTGCACGACGAACAGGTTGCGCGCGCCCTGCACCGGCGCGGTGGCCGGTCCGTCGAAGCGGATGCCATTGGCCAGCGCCAGCGGGCGGTGCGGCACGCTGGGCGTGAAGGTGCCGATCGGGTCGGACTGTGCGGCCACCGAGGCCGCCAGCGTCGACATGACGATCAGCAGCGCGGCGGACCAGGACTTCAGGCGGCGGGATGTCATGCGGATCTCCTGCACGGGCACGGGCACGGCGCGATTCAATCGCCCAGCACGCTGCGCCGCAACTGGCGCGTGCGGGCCGGATCGCCGGCCGCCGCGCGCAGCGGCGCGAACTCGGCGGCCTCGTAGGGCAAACGGGCGGCGTCACCCTGCAGCGTCGCGAGGTGGTTGGCGATGGCGGCCAGCGTGGCGTCGTCGAGCGCGGCAAACGCCGGCATCGAGCCCACCACGGTCTGGCCATTGACCTTGATCATGCCGGCCATGCCCTTGAGCAGCACCGTCGGCAGGTAGTCGCGCCGGGCCGCCAGCGTGGCCCAGTGCGGCCCCTTGATGGCCGGCGCCAGACCCAGCGTGCCGCTGCCATCGGCCTGGTGGCAGGCGGCGCAGTGGGTCGCATACAGCGCCGCGCCGTCGGCGGCCGCAGCCGCTCCGGCCAGGGCCATGAGCCCGGCCAGAACCGCCGCGCGGGCGCTCGCGCACCGGGCCATCGTCATGAGGCCAGGCCGACGATCACGGACGTCGTGCAATGGAACATCGGGCTGGTGTTGGCCATGCACCAGTTGATGTCGTTGTGCACGCCCAGGCGGTAGCCCGGCCGCTCGCGCTCGTTGTTGTTGCAGATGCACTGGCCGCAGGCGCTCTTGCCGCAGCAGTCGTTGTAGGACACGAGGTAGTGGCGGTTGTCGTTGGGGTTCAGGCAGGTGCCGACCCAGGACACCTTGGACGCCTCGGTGCCCGGCGGGCATTGCGTCAGCGAGCCGCCGCAGCAGGTGCAGAGGTAGCCGTCGAAGGCGCAGTAGCGCCAGTACTCGCACTTCTCCGGGTTGTTCGGATCGGGCTTGGGCGTGGCGGCCTGGGCGCTGCCGAACTGGCCGCTGCGGTCAAACGGCAGCATGGGCAGCACGGCACCGCCCACCAGCGCGACGCCGAGCCGGCCGACCAGGCTGCGCCGGCCATGCGACTGCGCGACGCGGCGCATGCGGCGCTCGCTCAGGCGGTCGAACCAATCGAGGATGAGGGACATCACGGGGCTCCTTCGTGGGGGTCGGATCGGGGGTCAGGTCTGGGCTTGAGCGTGGGCATGGGCATGGGCATGGGCGTGCCCGGCATGGCCCTGCTCGCGCGCCAGCGCCTCGTCGCCGCCGAGGAACTGCTGGATCGAGGCCAGGCCCATGTCGTGGGCGTTGAGCAGGCTGTCGAGCTGCTCGCGGTTGTTGACCAGGCCCTTGGCGACGACGGTGCCGCGCGGGTCGAGCACGACCGCATAGGGCAGGCGCGAGACCTTGTAGGCCATGCCCAGCTCCTGCGAGAGCACGTAGGGGAAGTCGGTCAGGCCCTGGTCACGGATGAACTGCAGGTGGCTGGCCGCCTCGCCGTCGCTGGCCAGCACGACGCGCAGGTGATTCTTCTCGTCACGCCGCAGCGACTTCAGCACCGGCAGCAGCTTCTTGCAGACCGGGCAGGTGGGCGACAGGAAGAACACCAGCGAGGGCGTGGCCGAGGGCATGCCGACCTCGACCCGTTCGGACTGGATGCCGGTCAGCTCGAACATCGGCGAGGCCGCACCGACGGCGGGGCCCGAGTCGGTGACCAGGGCGCCCATCGGCGCGACCCGTTCGAACAGCACGCCAACTTGGCGCGACAGGGCCCAGGTCAGCACCGCCAGGGCGATGACGGCAACCCAGAGAAGGACGACGGACACGGTGAGTGCGTTCATGTGTGGCTCCGGAAAAGGGGTGACTGGGCAGCGGCCGACACGGCAGCCGCGTGGCGCAGCAACTGGTGCAGCGCGGTGTAGAGAACACAGGCCAGCAGCAGGCCGGCCAGGGCGGTGGCGACATCGGCCAGACCGATCTCGCGCGGCAGCACGGGCAGGGCAGCGATCGCGCACAGGCCGATCAACACGGCATTGCGAGCGACCAGGGCCCAGGACAGCGGCAGCGGCGTGCCACCGCAACCGCAGTCCAGCACGCGGCCGTGCAGGCGGTGCCAGGCCATGGCGCCGGCATACAGCGCCAGCAAGGCGGCCGCCAGCACGGCGGCCTCGGCCCGCCAGGGCGTGACCAGGCCGATGGCGGCGAGCGCCTCCAGCACCGGCATGCCGATGGCGGCCACGGGCAAGAGCGTGTCGGCCACGCCGTAGGCCGCCAGATGCTGCTCGAACAGGCTGCGGTCGAGCAGCTTGGCGGCCGCCGCATGCACCAGCAGGATCACCAGCGCGCCGCAGGCCAGCATCAGCCAGAGCGGGTCGATCGGACCGATCGACAAGGGAAGCAAGGCTTGCATGGCCGCCTCCTCAGTCGTGCGATTCGAGCTGGGTGATGGTCTCGCCGACCGCCGCCAGCTTGGCGAGCGTCTTGCTGACCTTGCCGTCCTTCCAGCCCAGCACATGCAGCGTGTTGGTCGCACCGTCGAGCACGTGCAGGCGCTCGCCGCTGGCCGAGAAGGTCATGGCAATGGCCATGTTGCCGGGCAGCGAGGGCAGCCGCTTGCCGGTCGTCAGGTCGAGCACGAAGAGCTTGTCGGCCGGCAGCTTGTGCGAGCCTTCGCCGCCCTTGGGGTGCATGCCGGCGACGAGGTAACGCCCGCTCGGATCGACCGCCGCCACCTGGTAGCCACCCGGCCGCCAGCCCGCCCGGCGCTCGGCCGGTGTGGCGATCAGGTCGTGCGTGGCGCTGACCTTGGCCACGGCGCCACCGAGGTTCAGCTCGGTCACCTTGCCCTGGAAGGACACGTACCAGTAGCGGTCACCCACACGCTCGGCGTTGTGGAACCAGGCATCGGCGTCGGCATCGAACAGCTTGGCGCTGACCTGCCGGTCGGCCGGCTTGCCGGACTCGTCGAGCGTGACCGTCGCCATCGTGCCGTCGCCGCACAGGGTCGAGAAGCGGCTCGGGTGGCTGGCCGAGGGCAGTGCGCCCCAGCAGCCTGGCGTCGGCACCTCGGCCGCGACGCTGCGGGTCTGCAGGTCGACGACGGTGACGGAGGTGGCCGGGGTGGCGTTCTGCACGAACACGAAGCGGCCATTCGCGCTGGTCGAGACCAGCCAGCGGTAGTTCAGCGCCTGGGCCCGCTTGGCCGGCAGCACGACCTCGTACTTGAACGCGAGGTCGTCGGCGCCGTAGACCTCCAGCACATCGGCCCGGTCGCCGCGGTAGGAGCGGCTCAGGTGGGTCGTGGCGACATACATCTCGTCGCGCTTCGGGCTCAGCGCCATGTTGCCGACGTAGGCCGTGCTGACCATGCCGAGGAAGCGCCCGCTGATCGCGTCGAGCACGCGGATGCGGCCGTCGCTGATGTGGCTGATCGCCAGATCGATGACGTAGACCCGCTTGCCGTGCTGGGCGTCGATGCGCGGCAGCGTCGTCAGCGGCGGATCGGGCGGCAGCGGCTCGGGCACCGCCCGGGCCTTGCCGGCCTGCGCCAGCGCGCCGAAGGAGGTCGCCAGACCGGTCACGCCCAACAGGCTGAGAAGGCCGATGGCGGCGACATGGCGCCAGGTGGGACGCCCGGGCGAGTGCCGGGTCGAAAGGAAGGTCGTCATGGGCTGACTCCAGGTTCCAGATGCGTTGACGAGGCGGTCCGCGCCGGGGTCGACATGAGGGTCGAACCGGCATGGACCGCATCTTGGTCAGGCAAGGGGACCGGGCGTGAGCCGGATTCGGCAAGGGTGCCGGCGATGCAACGGCCGGTGGTCCCACCGGATGGGACGTGCAGGGCGTCGCTGGGGTCGTTGCCGCGCGGCGGGCTCGGGTCTTACCCGCAGGCGGCGGTCGCTGCTTGCCGAATCCGGCTATCGATGGATGTCAGGCGGATCAGTGCAGCGCGAGCCGTGTCCTGGCCACCGTCTCCGACGGCTTCTCGCCAAACAGCGCGCGGTACTCGGCCGCGAAGCGCGAGAGGTGCCAGAAGCCCCAGCGGGCGGCGCAGTCGGCCACCGGCTCGGCGCTGCCGCGCATCAGTTCGCGGCGCACGCCGTTCAGGCGCAGGGCGCGCAGGTAGCTCACGGGGCTGAGCTGCAGCACGGCTTCGAAGCTGTATTGCAGCGTGCGGCGCGAGACGCCCAGCGCGTCACACAGCATCGGCACGTCGATGGGCTCATGCGCATGGGCGCGCATCCATGCGCGGGCCTCGCGCACGATGCGCTCGCGGCTGGCGGCCGTCGCCGGTGGCTCCTGGTCGGCCAGCGGCAGGTGGATGCGCGACAGCAGCAGGTCGCAGGCGGTCTGCACCAGCGCCCGGCGCATGGCCATGTGCTGCAGCAGGCCGGGGCTTTCGCGGGCGGTGCGCAAGGTGTCGAGAAGCAGCGCGCGCAGCTCGGCCTGCTGCGGGTCGTGACCATGCAGGCCGCGGTCGGGCAGGTCGTCGACCGCGACGACCACGCCGCTGATGCGGCTGGCGTGGTCGGCCAGCGCCTGCCGGTCGATGTCCAGCGCCAGCACGTCGAAGGCGCCGTGCGTGACCAGGTCGAACTCGCCATCGGCGATGACCGCATAGCCGCCGTCGGGGCGCAGCGCATGGCCGCAGATGCGGCTGTCAGCCTCGTCGGTCAGGGCCACCGCAAGCGTCAGCGTGCCCGGTCGCGGCAGACCCTGCTGGACCAGCGCGCGCGAGGTCTGTTCGCGGAAGACCTGCACCGGGCCGATGCGAAGTTCCTCGATGCGGCCCTCGAAACGGCCGCCGGAGATCTGCTCGTAATGCTGGTCCCACAGGGCCAGGCTGGCGGCGTGCTCATGCACGTCGCGGGTCTCATGGATCGCGTGGTTCAGGTCATGCGATGGCATCGCGGTCCTCCTCGCTGGTGGCAGCCCTCACTGCGTCAGGTCCCGGCGAGCAACCGTCATGCCATGGCAGGCAAGCGGCACGCTTCTGCGCGGGTCGAAAAGAATGGCACAAGGATGGTGAGCGCGCACCTTTCCCGACTCAGGACTTGCCCGGATGTCTGCCCGCCCCGGACCTTTCACCAACCCAGCGGTGCCGCCCAGCCGAGGTAGGTCTTGGGCAAAGGCCGGGCGTAGTCGCCGTGGCCGCTGGTGCGCAGGCCCAGGCCGATCAGGGCTTCGCTGAACTTGACGGCCGCGGCGACGCCGTCGATCACCGGCACGCCCAGCCGGGCGCTCAGTTCGGCGCACAGCGCGGCCATGCCGGCGCAGCCCAGCACGATGGCGCCGCTGCGGTCGCGCACGAGGGCCTCGCGGGCAGCGGCCTCGATCGCGTCGACGCAGCCGGCGCCGCCGTCTTCCAGCGCCAGCACCGGGATGTCGGTGCCGTGCACGCCTCGGCAGCGTGGCTCGAAGCCGTATTTCTGGACCAGATGCTCGGCGATGACGCAGGTGCGCGTCATGGTGGTGACGACCGAGAAGCCGGTGGCAAGGAAGCTGGCGGCGTGGAAGGCCGCCTCGGCGATGCCCAGCACCGGTGCGCCGGAGACCTCGCGCGCGGCGTCCAGCCCCGGGTCGCCGAAGCAGGCGATGACGATGCCGTCCGGCGGCTCGACCGCGCCGGGTCCGGCGTGGCGCTTGACCTGCTCGGCGACGCCGGCAGCGGCCACGGTCTCGTCGAAATGGCCCTCGATCGACAGCGGGCCGAAGCTCGGGCAGACCGCCTCGATGCGCGTGCCGTGAGCGGCCACGGCGCGTGCGGCGGCGGCGATGCCCTCGGTCATCGGCCGCGAGGTGTTGGGATTGACGATCAGCAGCTTCATGGTTTTCCAGTCTCCGGTGGCGCTTGGATTGCATACAAACTATGCACAAGCTTGGGTCGTCGCGCCACATCCGGAGGCGGTCGCGCACCGACTGCGGGCCCGATCGGGTGTGACAGGCCTCACGAGCCATGCCCGGCCCGAACGTTGCAAGAGGCACGCCGACAGCGTGGCGGACCGACCGGCCGCTGCGCCGTCCGGCCCCGCCATCTGCCGCACTGGCACACGCATTGCATACAAAGCCGAGCATGAGCACACGCACCGACCTGGAGCTGATCCACCTGGTCAAGGACTACGGCCAGTCGCTGGCCGTCGCCGGCATCGACCTGAAGATCGCCGCTGGCAGCTACTGCTGCCTGCTGGGCCCCTCGGGCTGCGGCAAGACGTCGACGCTGCGCATGATTGCCGGCCACGAGGAGCCGACCGAAGGCTCGGTCGTGCTGGGCGGGCGCGAGATCACGCACCTGTCACCGTCCGAACGCGGCACGGCCATGATGTTCCAGAGCTATGCGCTGTTCCCACACCTGAGCGTGCTGGACAACGTCGCCTTCAGCGAACGCATGAAGGGCACGCCCAAGGCCGAGCGGGAGGCCCGTGCGACGGAGCTGCTCAAGCTGGTCCACATGGAACCCTATGCGCAACGCCTGCCGGCCGCCCTGTCCGGTGGCCAGCAGCAGCGCGTGGCACTGGCGCGGGCGCTGATGCTCAAGCCGCAGGTGCTGCTGCTCGACGAGCCGCTGTCGGCGCTGGACCCCTTCCTGCGCGTAAAGATGCGGGCGGAGTTGAAGCGCTGGCACCGTGAACTCGGGATGAGCTTCGTGCACGTCACGCACAGCCAGGAAGAGGCAATGGCGCTGGCCGATCTGGTGGTGGTGATGAACCAGGGCCGCATCGAGCAGGCCGGCACCGCCCGCGACGTGTTCGAGCGCCCGCGCACCGAGTTCGTGGCCCGCTTCATCGGCGCGCACAACATCATCGAGACGCCCGCCGGCAAGGTGGCGGTGCGCTGCGATCGGCTCAACCTCGTCACGCCCGATGTCGGCGAGCCGGCCGTGACGGTCGCGGCCATCGAGTACCAGGGCGCGCAGGTGCAGGTCCATCTCGTGGCCGATGCCGCCCACACCAACGACGACCCCGAAACCGACGACCCGGCCCGCTGGGTCGCGGTGCTCGGCGACACCCAGTTCCACAGCGCCCCCTTCGAGCCCGGCCAGCGCGTCGCCATGCGCTGGTGGGCCCAGGACGCACACGGGCTCATCGCCTGAGCCACCCGGCCGCACCTGATTCTTGGCCACTGTTCCTGCCCTTGCTCCCGCCCCCGTTCCCTCCCCCGACCGTCCTCAACCCGGAGACTTCCGATGAACGCTGACCGCGATCCCGCTCTCGACCCGACGCCCGCCGTCGACACGATCGACACGACCGAGACGGCCCCCAGCCGTCGTGGCTTCCTGAAGACCGCCGGCGCGGCCGGCGTTGCCGCCACCGGCATCACCGGCTTCCCCTTCGTGCACGCACAGGAAAAGATCGTCCTGCGCTACCTGGGCACGGCGGTGAACCAGGACAAGGCCATTGCCGAGAAGTTCGAGGCCGACACCGGCATCAAGATCCAGTACATCCCCGTCACGACCGATGACGTGACCAAGCGCGCCGTCACCGCGCCCAACAGCTTCGACCTGATCGACACCGAGTACTTCTCGCTCAAGAAGATCGTGCCGACCGGCAACCTGCTGGGCATCGACGTAAAGCGCATCAAGAACGCCGACAAGATCACCTCGCTGTTCACCAAGGGCGAGGTCGCCGGCAAGAAGGTGGGTGACCAGGGCACCGCGCCCAAGAAGGTCATGTACCTCGAAGGCGGCAAGAGCACGAAGTTCTCGGCCACGCCGACCGGCTTCATGACGCTGATCCCGACCGTCTACAACGCCGACACGCTGGGCATCCGGCCGGACCTGATCAAGCGCCCGATCAACTCCTGGGCCGAGCTGCTGAACCCCGAGTTCAAGGGCAAGGCGGCGATCCTGAACATCCCGTCCATCGGCATCATGGACGCGGCGATGGTGGTCGAGGCCATGGGCCTCTACAAGTACCCCGACAAGGGGAACATGACCAAGAAGGAAATCGACCTCACCATCAAGACGCTGATCGAGGCCAAGAAGGCCGGCCAGTTCCGCTCGTTGTGGAAGGACTTCAACGAGTCGGTCAACCTGATGGCATCGGGCGAAGTGGTGATCCAGTCGATGTGGTCGCCGGCCGTCACCGCCGTGCGCACCAAGGGCATCGCCTGCACCTTCCAGCCGCTCAAGGAAGGCTACCGCGCCTGGGCCGCCGGCTTCGGCGTGCCCAAGACCGTCAGCGGTCGCAAGGCCGATGGCGTCTACGAGTTCATCAACTGGTTCCTCGACGGCTGGGCCGGTGCCTACCTCAACCGCCAGGGCTATTACAGCGCCGTGCTGGAGACCGCCCAGGCCAAGATGGAAGCCTACGAGTGGGCCTACTGGATGGAAGGCAAGCCGGCCTCGCAGGACATCAAGAGCCCCAACGGCGACCTGCTGGCCAAGGCCGGTTCGGTGCGCGACGGCGGCAGCTACGAGCAGCGCATGGGCGGCATCGCCTGCTGGAACGCGGTCATGGACGAGAACGCGTACATGGTCCAGAAGTGGAACGAGTTCGTCGCCGCTTGATGCGGTCGTGAACGCAGCAGCTTGAACGAGATGACCCGAACACCCTCCACCCGATCGCTGATCGCCTGGCTCCAGGCAGCGCCCCTGGCGGCGGTGTTCGTGGTCTTCTTCGTCGTGCCGCTGGCGCTCATCCTGATGGTGAGCTTCTGGCAGGCGACCGAGTACGAGCTGATCCCGGCCTTCACGGTGCAGAGCTATGTCGACGTGTTCACCGGCTGCCCGGTGACCGAGGACGGCGACCTGTGCGTGACCTTCAAGACCTACCTGTCGACGCTGAAGTTCGGCGTGCTGACCTGGCTGGTGACCGGCGTGCTGGGCACCACGCTGGCCTATTTCCTGGCCTTCCATGTGCGCAGCCTGACGATGCAGATGGTGCTGTTCATCGTCTGCACCGTGCCGTTCTGGACCAGCAACGTGATCCGCATGATCTCGTGGGTGCCGCTGCTCGGACGCAACGGCCTGGTCAACCAGAGCCTGCAGGCCGCCGGCCTGATCGAGCAGCCGATCGAGTGGCTGCTGTTCTCCGACTTCTCGGTGGTGCTCGCCTTCGTGCACCTCTACACGATGTTCATGATCGTGCCGGTCTTCAACACCATGATGCGCATCGACCGCAGCCTGATCGAGGCCGCCCGCGACAACGGCGCGACGCCGTGGCAGACGATCTGGCACGTGGTGCTGCCGCTGTCGCGCACCGGTCTGATCATCGGCTCGATCTTCGTGCTGGCCCTGGTGATGGGCGACTTCGTCACCGTCGGCGTGATGGGCGGCCAGCAGATCGCCTCGGTCGGCAAGGTGATCCAGGTGCAGGCCAGCTACCTGCAGTTCCCGATCGCGGCGGCCAATGCGGTGATCCTGCTGGCGGTGGTGCTGATGATGATCGCCACGCTGATGCGGCTGGTGAACCTGCGCAAGGAACTATGACCCACCCCCATGGCCCCTCCGGCGCTCCCCCTCACGGGGACGCACCCAGCAGCCCGACGACGCCGGATCGGCAGGTGCGGCTTGCCCCACGCAAGGTGCGCAAAGCAGCCAGGCCGGCGAGCTTCTACGCGCTGGCGACCGTGTTCGCGCTGTTTGTCGTCTTCCTCTACGGCCCGATGCTCGCGATCTTCGTGCTGAGCTTCCAGGGCCCCGAAGGCGGCCTGACCTTCCCGATGCGCGGCGTGTCGCTGCACTGGTTCCAGAAGCTGTGGGAAGGCATCGGCGTGGTCGACATCGGCTCGGCCTTCCGGCGCTCGCTCGGCCTGGGCACCACGGTGATGGTGTTGACCGTCGTGCTGTCGCTGCTGGCCGGCCTGGCCTACCGCAAGAAGCTGCCCGGTGGCACGCCGCTGTTCTATGTCGTGGTGGCCAGCCTGATCATGCCGTCCATCATCGTCTCGCTGGGCATCGGCCTGGAATTCCGGCTGATGGACGCGGGCGTCAAGGCCGCGCTGGAACGCTGGTCGCCCGAGGCGGCCGAGACCTTCGCGACGCTGCTGGGCATGTACACCTCCGGCCTGGGCGCACAACTGACGTGGACGCTGCCCTTCGGCCTGCTGATCATGTTCGCGGTCTTCAACCGCTTCAACCCGGCCTACGAGGAAGCCGCCCGCGACCTGGGCGCGACGCCCTGGCAGAGCCTGCGACATGTGGTGCTGCCGCTGATCGGCCCGAGCCTCGTCGGCGTGGGCATGTTCGGCTTCACGCTCAGCTGGGACGAGATCGCCCGCAGCTCGCAGGCCATGGGCGACCTCAACACGCTGCCGCTGGAACTGCAGGGCCTGACGACCACCGTGACCACGCCGGTGATCTATGCGCTCGGAACGGTCACGACCGTGGTGTCCTTCCTGGTGATGGGCCTGACGCTGACGGTCGTGGCGCTGTGGCGGCGTCGCGCGGCGGGCTGATTCGGTCATCATCCGGCCCGATGCCCGCCGTCCGCCGCCCCACCGCCACGATCACCACCCCGCCCGAGCCGACCGCCACGCAGCGGGTCTACGACGGCATCTACACGGCCATCCTGGAACACCGGCTGACACCCGGCATGCGCTTGCGCGAGGCCGAACTGGCGACCAGCTTCGCGGTCTCGCGCACCGTCATCCGCCAGGCCTTGAACCGGCTGGCGCAGGATCAGGTGATCGAGCTGCACCACAACCGCGGTGCCCAGGTGCCGCAGCCCAGCCGCGACGAGGCCGGCCATGTCTTTGACGCGCGCCGCGTGGTCGAGGGCGAGATCGCCCGCCGGCTGGCCGGCCGGCTCGATGCGGCACAGGTCACACACCTGCGCGAGCTGGTGCAGGCCGAGTCCGAGGCCGATGCCCGTGGCGACCGGCCAGCCGCCATACGCCTGTCGGGCCAGTTCCACCGCGCGCTGGCGCAGATGTGTGGCAACCCGGTGTTCGTGCGCCTGCTCGACGAGCTGCTGCCCAGCACATCGATTCTGATGGCGCTCTACCAGCGCCCCGGTCACCCGGCCTGCGTGGCGCACCGCCACATCGAGCTGATCGAAGCCCTATCGGCCAGCAGCGGTGCGGCAGCGGCCGGCGAGATGCGGCGTCACCTGCAGGAGCTGGAGCGTTCGCTGATCAGCCCGTCACCGAGCCGCGAGACACCGCTGCGCGACATCTTCGCGGCCTACCGTGATCCGGCCACGGCCGCCACCGACCTGGATACGCCGCCCTGAAACGACAACGCCGCCCACAAGGGGCGGCGTCGACCGAGCGGGGCTGTTCGCCGGCTCAGGACTTCATCGGGCAGGTGTTGAGGCCGACGATGCTGTAGAGCGGGCAGCTGCTCATCAGGCCGGTGGCCAGCGGCACGACGCCGATCCAGCCCCAGACGCCGATCATGCCCGTCAGCGTCAGCGCGATCAGCGCCAGGCCGGCCACGATGCGAAGGATGCGGTCGATGCCGCCAACATTGGTCTTGAACATGGTGTGAGGTCCTTGGTTGAGTCCGGCCCGGTGCCGGCATGCGTTGCAGTGTGCGCGTGAACGATGTCACGATCTGTGACCACGGTCACACAACATGGTTGGCCCCTCGCCCGCCGGGTACGCCGGTCGATCCCCCGAGGGGATCGGGCCGACTTGGGGCGGCCCGGCGTTCGGCCCGGGGAGGTTGGCCCCTCGCCCGCCGGGTACGCCGGGACGGATTAGCGGGCGGCGGCCATTTGCCGCAAGGCGGCGGCGTCGACGATCACGACGCGTTCGCGGCCGAGGGTGACCCAGCCGGATTGTTCGAAGCGCTTGAGCAGGCGGGTGACCATCTCGCGCACGGTGCCGAGTTCGTCGGCGAGTTGCTGGTGGGTGACGTGCAGCGTCGTGCCTCGGCCGAGCAAGGTGCCTGCGAGGCGCTGGTCCAGGCGCTGGAAGGCGACGGCTTCGGCCAGCAGGATCAGGTCGCTCATGCGGCCGGCGAACTGGCCGAAGACGTGGCGGCGGAAGGGCTCGTGGGCGCTCCAGGCCATGAACAGCGGTGGCGACAACAGCAGCAAGCGGGTCGGGGCCAGCGTGATGCCGTGGGCGGTCAGCGGCGTCTCGCCGAACAGGCAGGCCGACGAGACGATGCAGATCTCGCCCGGCGAGACCCGGTAGAGCTCGATCGCCCGGCCGTGCGGCGCGCCACGGGCGACCCGAACGGCGCCGTCGAGCACCAGCGGAAAGCCGCGGCAGGGCGAGCCCTCGTCGAACAGCACCGTGCCAGCCGGCACCTCGATCGGGCCGGCGCCCGGCCCGAGGTCGGTGCGCCAGGTCGGCGGCGCGGCCGCGATGAACTCGGGGTAGAGCGCAGCGAGCGCATCCAGCGGGTCGATCGGAACGGCTTCGGGATTCATCCCCGCATTCTTGCGCCCAATCCGGGGCCTTGGAACGCCTGCCTAGAATGGATTTCACCCGGTCGGCCCGCATCGGGACCGCCCATCCGGAGACCCGCATGAACGCACCCCACAGCCCCGTCGGCGCCCCCTTGATCGCCCCGCGCCCGATGCCCGAAGCCATGCTGGACGCGCTGCGCACGCGCTTCGGCGCGCAATGCTCGAACGCCCGCGCGGTGCGCGAACAGCACGGCCGCGACGAGTCGCCCTTCGACGCGCCGCCGCCCGATGCGGTGGTGTTCTGCGAGTCCAACGAGGACGTGATGGACGCGGTGAAGATCGCCGCATCACACCGCGTGCCGGTGATCCCCTTCGGCGTCGGCTCGTCGCTCGAAGGCCATCTGCTGGCGGTGCAGGGCGGCCTGAGCCTGGACCTGGGCCGCATGAACCGCATCCTGCGGCTCAACCCGGAGGACCTGACCGTGACGGTGCAGGCCGGCATCACCCGCACGCAGCTGAACAACGAGATCCGCCACAGCGGCCTGTTCTTCCCGATCGACCCGGGCGCGGACGCCACCCTCGGCGGCATGTGCGCGACCCGTGCGTCAGGCACCAATGCCGTGCGCTACGGCACCATGCGCGAGAACGTACTGGGGCTGGGCGTCGTCAACGCCCAAGGCGAGTGGCTGCGCACCGGCACCCGAGCGCGCAAGTCCAGCGCCGGCTATGACCTGACGCGGCTGTTCGTCGGCAGCGAAGGCACGCTGGGCGTGATGACCGAGATCACGCTCAAGCTCTACCCGCTGCCCGAGGCGGTCTCGGCCGCCGTCTGCCAGTTCCCCAGCGTCGATGCGGCCGTGCAGACCACCATCGCGCTGATCCAGATGGGCGTGCCGATCGCGCGCTGCGAGTTGCTGGATGCCAATGCGGTGCGCGCCGTCAACCGCCACGACAAGCTGACGCTGGCCGAGGTGCCGATGTTGCTGATGGAGTTCCACGGCAGTCCGGCGGGCGTGGCCGAGCAGGCCCGCACGGTGCAGGAGCTGGCGGCCGATCACGGCGGTCTCGACTTCGAATGGGCCAGCACGCCCGAAGAGCGCACCCGCCTGTGGACCGCCCGCCACCACGCCTACTTCGCCGCGCTGCAGACGCGGCCGGGCTGTCGCGCGGTCACGACCGACACCTGCGTGCCGATCTCGCGCCTGGCCGAGTGCATCACCGCCACCGTCGAAGAGGCCGATGCGGCCGGCCTGCCCTACTTCATCGTCGGCCACGTCGGCGACGGCAACTTCCACGTCGGCTACCTGATCGACCCGCAACTGCCGGCCGAACGGGCGCTGGCCGAGGACCTCAACCAGAAGCTGGTCGCGCGGGCGCTGGCGATGGAAGGCACCTGCAGCGGCGAGCACGGCGTGGGCCTGCACAAGATGGGCTTCCTGGTCGACGAGGCCGGCCCGGCGGCGGTCGGCCTGATGCGTCAGATCAAGCATGCGCTCGACCCGGACAACATCATGAACCCGGGCAAGATCTTCAGCTGGTGAAGACCCGCCCGTGCGGGCGTTGCCCTAGTTCGCCGGTGAGGGCACCGTCCAGCGCTTGGTGATGTCGCCGCGGCCGTTGGTGCTCTCCAAGTGCACCGCGAAGCCCCACAGGCGGGCGACGTGGCGCAGCACCTCCTGCGCGCTGTCGGCCAGCGGCCGGTCGTTGTGCTGGAAGTGGCGCAGCGTCAGCGAGCGGTCGCCGCGCAGGTTGACGTTCCAGACCTGGATGTTGGGTTCGCGCTGGCCCAGGTCGTACTGCCGCGACAGGGCCTCGCGCACGCTGCGGTAGCCGCTGTCGTCGTGGATGGCGGCCACCTCGATCTCGGGCTGCTTGTCGTCGTCGACGATGTGGAACAGCCGCAGGTCGCGCATCAGCTTGGGACTGAGGTACTGGCCGACGAAGCTTTCGTCCTTGAAGTTGCGCATCGCGTGGTCGAGCGTGGGCAGCCAGTCCGAGCCAGCGATGTCGGGGAACCAGCGCCGGTCCTCCTCGGTCGGCGACTCGCAGATGCGCCGGATGTCGGTGTACATCGCAAAGCCCAGCGCATACGGGTTCAGGCCGCTGTAGCCACGTTCGCCAACCTTGGGCTGGAAGACGACGTTGGTGTGCGACTTGAGCCACTCGATCATCATCCCGTCGCTCAGGTAGCCGTCGTCGTACATGGTGTTGAGCAGGCGGTGATGCCAGAAGGTGGCCCAGCCCTCGTTCATCACCTGCGTCTGGCGCTGCGGGTAGAAGTACTGCGCGACCTTGCGCACGATGCGCACGACCTCGCGCTGCCAGGGCTCCAGCAGCGGCGCGTTCTTCTCGATGAAGTACAGCAGGTTCTCCTGCGGCTCCTCGGGAAAGCGGCGGTTCTCGGCCGCCGCCTCGGCCTTGTCGGCCCGGCGGGGCAGCGTGCGCCAGAGGTCGTTGACCTGCCGCTGCGCATAGGCCTCGCGGTCCTTGCGATCGGCCAGCTCCTGGGCGAGCGACTTCTTGCTCGGCCGGCGGTAGCGGTCCACGCCGTGGTTCTGCAGCGCGTGGCAGCTGTCGATGAAGGCTTCGACGGTGTCCAGGCCGAACTTCTCCTCGCAAGCCGTCACGTAGTTCTTGGCGTAGACGAGGTAGTCGATGATGGACGACGCATCGGTCCACATCCGGAACAGGTAGTTGCCCTTGAAGAAGCTGTTGTGGCCATAGGCCGCATGGGCGATCACGAGGGCCTGCATGGCCAGCGTGTTCTCCTCCATCAGGTAGCTGATGCAGGGGTTGCTGTTGATGACGATCTCGTAGGCCAGCCCCATCGCGCCGCGCTTGTAGTTCTTCTCGGTCGAGATGAACTCCTTGCCGTAGCTCCAGTGGCGGTAATTCACCGGCATGCCGACGCTGGCGTAGGCGTCCATCATCTGCTCGGCGGTGATGATCTCGAGCTGGTTCGGGTAGGTGTCGAGCCCGTAGCGGTCGGCGGTCTGGCGGATCACCGTGTGGTAACGCTCGACCAGCTCGAAGGTCCAGTCGCTCGGCGACGGCAGCGGCTCGGCCGGACGCGGCGGTGCCGGCAGGGGCTGGCGCAAGGGGCCGCTGCGCGCGAGGCCGGGCAGCACCGGGTCGGGCGCCACGGGCATCATCGATTCAAGAGGCTGAGTCATGCGCTGGCGCCTTCCTTCTTGAACAGGTCGCGGAAGATCGGGTAGATCTGCGAGGCCTCGGTGACCTTGCGCATCGCGAAGTGCGGGCCGGAGACCTCGGCCAGGCGGCTGTATTCCTCCCAGAGGTTCTGCTCCGGATCGGCCACCTGGACATAGGCGTAGTAGCGGCACAGCGGCAGGATCTTCTGCTCCAGCAACTCGCGGCAGCGGCCGCTGTCGTGGTGCCAGTTGTCGCCGTCACTGGCCTGGGCGCCGTAGATGTTCCATTGGTCCGACGGATAGCGCGCCCGCACGATTTCCTCCATCAGCACCAGCGCGCTGGAGACCACCGTGCCGCCGGTCTCGGTCGAGTGGAAGAAGCCCTGCTCGTCGACCTCCTGGGCCTGCGTGTGGTGGCGGATGAAGACGATCTCGATCTTCTCGTAGTGCCGCGTCAGGAACAGGTAGAGCAGGATGAAGAAGCGCTTGGACAGCTCCTTGCGCCCCTCGTCCATCGAGCCCGAGACGTCCATGAGGCAGAACATCACCGCCTTGCTGCTGGGCACCGGCACGCGCACGCGGTTGCGAAAGCGCAGGTCGATCGGGTCGAGGAAGGGGATGGCGCCGAGCCGCTTCTTCAGCGCCAGGATGGCCGCCTCCAGCTCGACGATGCGGGCCAGCGCGACGGTGTCGCCAGGCTTGGCATCGGCCTGGACCTGCGCCAGCTCGGCCTCCAGCTCGTGCAGCTCGCGCCGGCTGGTCATGCCCAGCGCGATGCGTCGGCCAAGCGCGCCGCGCATCGAGCGCACGACGTGCAGGTTGCTCGGGTTGCCGTCGCTGACATAGCCGGCCCGGTGGCTCTTCCACTCCGGCGTCTCGGCCAGCTGGGTGCGCACGAGGTGCGGCAGGGCCAGGTCCTCGAAGAAGACCTGCATGAACTCTTCCTTGCTCAGGCTGAAGACAAAGTCGTCCTCGCCTTCGCCGGAATCGCTGGCCTGCCCTTGCCCGCTGCCACCACCGCCGCCGCCGCCACTGGGCGGACGCTTGATGCGGTCACCGGCCAGGTACTCCTGGTTGCCCGGGTGGACCATCTCGCGCTTGCCGCCGGTGCCATGGTGGAAGACCGGCTCGCTGATGTCCTTCTTCGGGATGTGCACGTCCTCGCCGCGCTCGATGTCGCGGATGCCCCGGCCGTCGATCGCCCGGCGCACCGCGTCCTTGATCTGCGTCTTGTAGCGGCGCAGAAAACGTTCGCGGTTGCCGATCGACTTGTTCTTGCCGGCGAGTCGGCGGTCGATGATCTGTTGCATGACGCCCTTCGAAGTGACGCGGTGGACGGGGCTCGGTCAGCTTGACTTGCGAACCCGCAGATACCACTCGCACAGCAGGCGGACTTGCTTGCCGGTGTAGCCCTTGTTGACCATGCGATTGACGAAGTCCTCGTGCTTCTTGGCCTCGTCGGCACTGGCCTTGGCGTTGAAGCTGATGACCGGCAGCAGTTCCTCGGTGTTCGAGAACATCTTCTTCTCGATCACCGCGCGCAGCTTCTCGTAGCTGGTCCAGACCGGGTTCTTGCCCTGGTTGTTGGCCCGTGCGCGCAGCACGAAGTTGACGATCTCGTTGCGGAAGTCCTTCGGGTTGGCGATGCCCGCCGGCTTCTCGATTTTCTCGAGCTCGCCGTTCAGGCTGGCCCGGTCGAAGACCTCGCCGGTGTCGGTGTCGCGGTACTCCTGGTCCTGGATCCAGTAGTCGGCATAGGTCACGTAGCGGTCGAAGATGTTCTGGCCGTACTCGCTGTAGCTTTCGAGGTAGGCGGTCTGGATCTCCTTGCCGATGAACTCCGCATAACGCGGCGCCAGCAGTTCCTTGATGTAGGCGACGTACTTCTGCTCGACCTCGGCGGGGAACTGCTCGCGCTCGATCTGCTGCTCCAGCACGTACATCAGGTGGACCGGGTTGGCGGCCACCTCCTGGCTGTCGAAGTTGAAGACCTTGGAGATGATCTTGTAGGCGAAGCGCGTGCTGATGCCGCTCATGCCCTCGTCGACGCCGGCGTAGTCGCGGTACTCCTGGTAGCTCTTGGCGCGCGGGTCGGTGTCCTTCAGGTTCTCGCCGTCGTAGACCATCATCTTGCTGTAAAGGCTCGAGTTCTCGGGCTCCTTCAGGCGGGTCAGGATGGCGAACTGGCTCATCATCTTCAGCGTGCCCGGCGCGCAGGTCGCACCGGCCAGCGAACTGCCCTTGAGCAGCTTCTCGTAGATCTTCACTTCCTCGCTGACGCGCAGGCAGTAGGGCACCTTGACGATATAGATGCGGTCGAGGAAGGCCTCGTTGTTCTTGTTGTTGCGGAAGGCCTTCCACTCACTCTCGTTGCTGTGCGCCAGCACGATGCCGTCGAAGGGGATCGCGCCGAAGCCCTCGGTGCCCTTGAAGTTGCTTTCCTGCGTGGCGGTCAGCAGCGGGTGCAGGACCTTGATCGGCGCCTTGAACATCTCGACGAATTCGAGCAGGCCCTGATTGGCCAGGCACAGGCCGCCGGAGTAGCTGTAGGCGTCCGGGTCGTCCTGCGCATAGGTCTCGAGCTTGCGGATGTCGACCTTGCCGACCAGCGAGCTGATGTCCTGGTTGTTCTCGTCGCCCGGCTCGGTCTTGGCGATGCCCAGCTGCTTGAGCACGCTGGGGTAGCGCTTGACCACCTTGAAGCGGCGGATGTCGCCGCCGAACTCCTCCAGCCGCTTCACCGCCCACGGGCTCATGATGCGGTTGAGGTAGCGCCTCGGGATGCCGTACTCGCCTTCGAGGATCGGCCCGTCCTCGGCCGCATCGAACAGGCCCAGCGGTGACTCGTTCACCGGCGAGTCCTTGATGGCGTAGAACGGCACGTCTTGCATCAACAGCTTCAGGCGCTCGGCGATCGAGCTCTTGCCGCCGCCGACAGGACCCAGCAGATAGAGGATCTGCTTCTTCTCCTCCAGCCCCTGCGCCGCATGGCGGAAGTAGGACACCACCTGCTCAATGGCGTCCTCCATGCCGTAGAACTCGGCGAAGGCGGGGTAGATCTTGATGACCTTGTTGGCGAACAGCCGTGACAGGCGCGGGTCGTTGCGCGTGTCGATCATCTGGGGCTCGCCGATCGCCTTGAGCATGCGCTCCGGTGCAGTCGCGTAGGCGAGCGGGTTGCGCTTGCACTCGTCGAGGTAGTCCTCCAGCGAGAGTTCCTCCTCGCGGGTGCGCTCGTAGCGCGCGGCAAACTTGCTGATCACGTCCATGCAGGCCTCCTGAGGTTCAGGGGAACCGGCGGACTGATCATGGCCGCCGGTCCAGGGAAGATCTGATGGAGTCCGTGCACCGCCTTCGTGTTGAACGGTGCGAGGCTCCATCAGAGCTTTCCGTCGCTCTGCAGACGTCTTGCGCGTGTCCTTGCGCATGCCTTGGGGTATGACCCGATGATGTCAGCTTCGTTCAAATCGATGCAGGGCATCGATCGAACAAACCCGGAGAAGACAGGGATCTTTACCGGTCGGACCTGTCACGGTTGCAACAATGTCCTGCGTCCATCACGGACGAGACACCCACGCGGTTGACGTTGCAAGCGCTGTGCCGGGGCGGGCCGGCACGGCGGGGCGGATGCAGGCCGTTCAGGCCAGGCTCAAGCCTCGCGCAGACCGAGCTTGTCGAGCAGGCCGTTGAGCTCGTCGAGCGAGCCGAAGGCGATCGCCACCTCGCCCTGTTCGCCGCGCTTGCCGCGCTTCTTGACGCGGATCTCGACGGCCGCGGTCAGCGCGTCGGCGAGCTGTTCCTCGATGCGCGCGATGTCGCGCGACTTCTCGGCCTTGGCGCGCAGCAGCGGCTGCTGTCGACCGACCTCGTGGCGAGCGACGAGCTTCTCGGCCTCGCGCACCGACAGCTTGCGCGCGACGATCTCATGCGCCTGGGTGATCTGGTGCGCCTTGTCCAGAGGCAGCAGCGCACGGGCATGGCCCATGTCCAGGTCGCCGGCCATCAGCAGCTGCTGGACCGGCTCGGCCAGGTTGATCAGGCGAAGCAGGTTGGACGTCGCGCTGCGGCTGCGGCCGATCGCTTGGGCGGCCTCCTCGTGCGTCAGGCCGAACTCGGCAATCAGGCGCTGCACGCCCTGGGCCTCTTCGAGCGGGTTGAGGTCCTCGCGCTGGATGTTCTCGATCAGCGCCATCGCGGCGGCGGCCTGGTCGGGCACCTCGCGCACCAGCACCGGCACCTCGTCCAGACCGGCCATGCGGGCGGCGCGGGTGCGGCGCTCGCCGGCGATGATCTCGTACATCGGCAGGCCGTCGGCGGCGGCCACCGGCCGCACCAGCACCGGCTGCATCACGCCTTGCGAGCGGATGCTGTCGGCCAGCTCGACCAGCGAGCCCTCGTCCATGCGCGTGCGCGGCTGGTACTTGCCGGGTCGCAGCTGATCGAGCTTGACGGCGGAGGGTTGCGGCGCGCTCCCGGCGCTGTCGCTGTCGGCGCCGACCTGGGGCCCGAGCAGGGCCTCCAGACCACGACCGAGACCTTTGGGCTTCTTGGTGACCATGGCGGCGATTGTCGGCGATCCGTCCGCGCCACCGGAGGTCGCGTCAGTCCGGCAGGGCCAGCCGCACGCCCGCAGCCAGCGCACGCAGCAGGTCGTGGCCGTCGTCCCAGTCGCCCAGACCGGATTCGCCGTTGAGGTGCCCGCGCGGGCCGGCCCGATGCACCGGCGCACCCCAATCGGCACAGAAGGCAGCGGCACGGTCCACGCTGCAGTAGGGATCGTCGGTCGAGACCACCGCGAGCGCCGCGAAGGGCAGCCGGCCACGTCGCACCGGACGCCAGTTGTGCAGCTGCGGCGGCATGTCCTCGCGCTCGGTGTCGGGCGGCGCCACCATCAGCGCGGCACGCACACGGTCGGTCAGCCGGCTGTGTTCGGCCCAGGCCGCAACCAGCTGGCAGCCCAGGCTGTGGGCCACCAGCACAACCGGCTCGCGGGTGGCGAGCAGCACCTCGTCGAGCCGCGCCATCCAGTCGCCGCGACGCGGCCAGGTCCAGTCATCCTGTTCGACGCGTTGGTAGCCATGGCGGGCGATCCAGCGGCTCTGCCAGTGCGCGGCGTCGGAGTTGAGCCAGCCCGGCAGGACCAGCACGCGGGCCTTTTCGATGGCCGTCGATGCGGCCGGCGCAAGGGGGTCAGGGGTCAGGTTAGAGGTCATGTGCATGCCGTATTCTTGCGCCTCCTCCCCCCGACCCCAACCGCTGCGGATCCCCCATGAAGCACACCGTCTTCGTCGACGGCCAGGAAGGCACGACCGGCCTGCGCATCCACGAATACCTCGCCGCCCGCGCCGACATCGACGTGCTGCGCATCGCGCCCGAGCTGCGCAAGGACGCCAACGAACGCGCCCGCCTGCTCAACGCCGCCGATGTCGCCTTTCTCTGCCTGCCCGATGCTGCCGCGATCGAAGCGGCCGCGCTGGTCACCAACCCGCGCACCTGCCTGATCGACGCCAGCACCGCGCACCGCATCCACCCGGACTGGCGCTTTGGCCTGCCCGAGCTGGCCGCCGGCCAGCGCGAGGCGCTGCGCACGAGCAAGCGCATCGCCAACCCCGGCTGCCACGCCAGCGCCTTCATCTTGCTGGCCCGGCCGCTGGTCGATGCCGGCCTGATCGCGCCCGAACAGGCGTTGAGCGCGACGTCGATCACCGGCTACTCCGGCGGCGGCAAGAAGATGATCGAGCAGTACGAGGCCGGCGGCGACGCAAAACTGCTGTCGCCGCGCCCCTACGCGCTGGGCCTGGCGCACAAGCACATCCCGGAAATGATGGTGCAGTCGGGCTTGCGCACCAAGCCGGTCTTCATGCCCATCGTGTCGAGCTTCTACAAGGGCCTGGCGGTCACCATCCCGCTGCAGCTGGCCGATGCGGGCGATGCCGAGCGCATCCATGCCGCCTTCCAGAAGCGCTACGACGGCGAGCGCTTCGTGCGCGTCATGCCGCTGGACGACGCGGCCACGCTGGCCGACGGCTTCTTCGACGTGCAGGCCTGCAACGACACCAACCGTGTCGACCTGTTCGTCTTCCGCAATGGCCAGCAGGCCCTGCTGATGGCCCGGCTGGACAACCTCGGCAAGGGAGCCAGCGGCGCGGCAGTCCAGTGCATGAACCTGCACCTGGGCTGCGACGAAGGCCTGGGTCTCTGAGCCGTCACACGTTCGTTGGCACCCCGGAAACGAAACAACCCGGCCTGGGCCGGGTTGTTCGACGTCGGCACATGCCGAACGTGGGGAAGGTCAGGAAAGCTGGTCGCTGATCAGCTTGGTCATCTCGAACATCGAGACCTGATCCTTCTTGAAGATGGCCTTGAGTTTGGCGTCCGCATTGATCATGCGCTTGTTCGCCGCATCCTGAAGCTTGTGCTTCTTGATGTATTCCCAGACCTTCTTGGTCACCTCCGTGCGGGGTGCCGGGGTGGCGCCGATGACCGCGGCCAACGCGGCCGACGGCGTCATCGCCTTCATGAACGCCGCGTTGGGCGTGCGCTTGGCGGCGACCGTCTTGGTAGCGGCCTTCTTGGCGGGTGCCGCAGCCGGCGTGGTGGCCGGAGCCTTGGCCGCCACGGCCTTCTTCGCCGGGGCCTTCTTCGCGGCCGCCTTCTTCGCAGTTGCCATGTGTATTCTCTCCATCAAGGTATGTGATGTGCCGGCGGCGGGCACGTGCCGCATGAGCACGCTTACTCCGACTCGCATCGCGCCGGCGGATGGTACTGCCTCGAATGGGCCGTTGAGAAGGCGTGACAGGACGGTTTCCCTCTGAAAACACCCTGGATTTCCCCTTGACGCGGGCCGCATCGGGCCCGATCCGGTCATATCCCCCGACCCAAGCGATCGATCTGGGGAGCGCCCCGAACCAGTGGTCGTGCGTGGTGCTACGCATGAAGCCGGGCGAAGCGGGCCCATACACTTCAAGCCCGCTGTGCCGCCGTCCTTGCCGAACGGCTGGCCACCGCCCGACACCCACCGACATCAGACCCCCATGGAAACGTTCCTCACCCCCGAGTTCTGGCTCGCCGTCGGCCAGATCATCCTGATCGACATCCTGCTGGGCGGCGACAACGCGGTCGTGATCGCGCTGGCCTGCCGCAAGTTGCCAGACGCGCAGCGCCGGGCAGGCATCCTTTGGGGCACGGCGGGCGCGATCCTGCTGCGCGTGGTGCTGATCTTCTTCGCGCTGACCCTGCTCAAGCTGCCCTTCCTGAAGATCGTTGGCGCCTTGCTGCTGCTGTGGATCGGCATCAAGCTCCTGGTGCCCGAAGATGACGACGGCCACGAAGGCATCCAGGCCAGCGACAAGCTGTGGGCGGCGGTCAAGACCGTGATCGTGGCCGACTTCGTGATGAGCCTGGACAACGTCATCGCGATTGCCGGTGCGGCCGAGACCGCTGGCGAAGGGCACCAGATGCCGCTGGTCATCTTCGGCCTGCTGGTGAGCATCCCGATCATCGTTTGGGGCAGCCAGCTGGTGATCAAGCTGATGGACCGCTTCCCGATGATCATCACGCTCGGCGCCATGTTGCTGGGCTGGATCGCCGGCACGATGGCGGTCACCGATCCCGCGATCGGTCGCTGGCTGACCGATGGGGTCGAGGTCTCCGACCTGCTGCGCTACGCGGCCGGCGCCTTTGGTGCGTTGCTGGTGCTCGGCGCGGGACGCTGGATGGTCTCGCGCAAGGCGGCTGCGCCAGCCGCCTGATGGGCGCTGACGACCACCCGGTGTCGCACTCCCGCTGACCTCCAATGCAGGAGCGCATCGGCCCCTACGAACTGGAACAGGAGCTCGGGCGCGGCACCATGGGCCGCGTCCACCGGGCCCATGACAGCCGCGACGGGCGACCCGTGGCGATCAAGACCTTGTCGCTCGGCAGCGAGTTCCAGGGTTACGCCCTCGACGAGGCTCGAACCCGTTTCCAGCGCGAGGCCCAGGCGGCACGGCGACTGCGGCATCCCGACATCGTCGACGTGCTCGACTGCGGAGACAACGGCACGCTCGCCTACCTCGTGATGGAGCTGTTGACCGGCAGGGACCTGACCACCCACACCCGACCGGCTGCCCTTCTGCCGGTCAGCCAAGTGCTGGCCATCGGCGCCCGCGTGGCCGATGCCCTGGCCCATGCACATGACCACGGCGTGGTGCACCGCGACATCAAGCCGGCCAACGTGATGATCGATCCGGCCAAGGACCAGGTGAAGGTGACCGACTTCGGCGTGGCCCGGCTCCTCGACGCGAGCCGCACGCGTACCGGTCTGGTGCTGGGCTCGCCCTCCTACATGTCACCCGAACAGCTGGCCGGTCGGGCGGTCGATGGACGCTGCGACCTGTACTCGCTCGGCGTCGTGCTGTTCCAGTTGCTGACCGCACGTCTGCCCTTCAGCGGCGCCAGCATGAGCGAACTGATGGCGGCGGTTGCCCAGCAAGCTGCGCCCGATGCCCGCGAACTTCGGCCCGGCTTGCCGGACGCGCTGGCCGACGTCGTCTCCATCCTGCTGGAGAAACGCCCGGAGTTGCGATATGCCGACGGTCACAGCCTTGCCGGCGACCTGCGCCTGGTGGCGTCCAGGATGCGCCCGCGGGCGGGCAGCGACGCAGCCGCCGAGGCCACGCTGTCGCCAGTTAGTGGCGGCCAGCAACGCCTGCAAGCCGATCGTGGCGAAGGCGCTTCCGACGATGCGGATGCCCTCCCGGGTTGAGGGCGATGCGGGCACAATTGTTTGCGTGAACATGGACAGATCCAGCCCCGCGCACCTCAGCTACGAGTTCCAGGCCGTGACCGATCGCGGCCGGGTTCGTACCAATAACGAAGACTCGGTGGCCATCGCCGAGGATGCCGCACTGGCCGTGCTGGCTGACGGCATGGGCGGCTACAACGCCGGCGAGGTAGCCAGCGGCATGGCCACCGCCTTCATCAGCTCCGAACTGGGGCGCTGGCTGGTCGAGGCGTCAGGCGAGGTCAGCGACCACGACGTGCGCCGCGCGATGGACGTCTGCGTCGACAACGCCAACCGCGCCATCTTCAACGCCGCCAACGCCAATCCGCAGTACGCCGGGATGGGCACCACGCTGGTGGTGGCCGTGCTGCGCGGCACCCAGCTGCTGCTGGGCCACATCGGCGACTCGCGCGCTTACCGTTGGCGGGAAGGCCAGCTGGTCCAGCTCACGCGCGACCACTCCCTTCTGCAGGAACAGATCGACGCCGGCCTGCTGTCGCCCGAACAGGCCGCTTTGAGCCTCAACAAGAACCTCGTCACCCGAGCCGTCGGCGTCGAGGACATCGTGCTGCTTGAAGTCCACCATCATGCGTTGGCGGCCGACGACTGGATCCTGATGTGTTCGGACGGCCTGTCGGACATGCTCGACGATGCCCGCATCGCCGAGGTCCTCAGGGGCCACGAGCAGGTGGCAGATGCCGCACAAGCCCTTGTTGAAGCAGCCAATGAAGCAGGCGGACGCGATAACATCGCTGTGATACTGGTGGCTGTGCGAGCTGCTGCTTCAGCAGGACGCGCGTGGTGGCCTTTCCGGCGGTGAGGGCTCCGGAACCAGAAAGACCCCCCAGCTCAGAGGTCGTGCATGCCTAAGCTTGTCGTTTCGTTGGACGGTGTCGTCATCAAGGAAGTCCAACTCACCAAGGACAAGACGACGCTGGGTCGTCGGCCCTACAACGACATCGTGATCGACAACCTCGCCGTCAGCGGCGAGCACGCGGTCCTCCAGATGGTCGGTCAGGACGTCTACATCGAGGATCAGAACAGCACCAACGGCACCTACATCAACGGTCGTGCCGTCAAGAAGCAGCTGCTGCAGCACAACGACACAGTCGAGATCGGCAAATACAAGATCAAGTATTTGGTCGAGGACAGCGCCGATTACGAGAAGACGATGATCCTCAAGCCTGGGCAGATGCCGCCGGGCATCGGTGGTGCGAGGCCGCAGATGCCGACGTCGCCCGGCCATCTGCCCCCGCCATCGAACTTCGGCAGCCTGGGGATCTCGACGGTCACGCAGGCTTCCATCAAGGTGCTGTCCGGCGCTGCGGCTGGACGCGAGGTCGCGCTGACCAAGGTCGTGACCACCGTTGGCAAACCTGGCGTGCAGGTCGCATCCATCACGAAGCGACCGGGCGGCTACGTGTTTGCGCACGTGGAAGGCGGCACCCGACCGACCGTCAACGGCTCGGCCGTGCAGGGTGACCCGGTGCACCTGAAGGACGGCGACGTCATCGAGCTGGCCGGCACGCAGATGCAGTTCGTCCAGCCCTGACCGGGCCTGGGCGCAACGGCCGCTGACCAAGCCAGCGGCTCATCCGACGCCCTTCCGGCACCGACCCGCGTGCCCTTGTTCACGTCCGACACATTTCGCGGTCGACCGCATGCGGGCCCAGTGCGTTTGTACGCAACCGGGCGCTTGCCCGGGGCCGCGCCGGAGGGCAGCATTCGTGCCTTGATCGCCCTTGGTGCTGCCGTCCCTCCGACGGTTGCGCGGTGGGCCTGACCTGGAATTCGAATGAACTTGCGCGTCCTCGGCTGTTCGGGCTCGATTGCCCAGGACTGCCGAACCACCTCCTTTCTGCTCAATGACAGCATCCTGATCGACGCGGGCACCGGCGTGGGCGACCTCACGCTCGACGAGATGGCTCGCATCGATCACATCCTGATCTCGCATTCGCACCTCGACCACGTGCTCGGCATCGCCCTGATCGCCGACAGCGTGATGCATCGGCGCATGTCCGGCGAGCAGTGCAAGCCGATCCGCGTGCATGCCCTGCCCGAGACGCTCGAAGCGCTGCGCCGGCATGTCTTCAACAACGTGATCTGGCCAGACTTCACCCGCCTGCCACGGCCGCAGCAACCCATCCTGGAGCTGCATCCGATCGAGATCGGCCAGTGCCTGACGCTCGCCGACCTGCCCATCGAGGTGCTGCCCGCCGCCCACACCGTGCCGGCCTGCGGCTTCGGCGTGGCCACGCCCAGCGGCTGGTGGATCTACACCGGTGACACCGGTCCAAACCCCGCGCTGTGGCGCACGCTGCGGGGTCGTCGCATTGCCCAGTTGGTGATCGAGACGGCCTTCAGCGACGACGAGCGCGCGCTGGCCGAGGTCAGCAAGCATCTGTCGCCCAGCATGCTGGCCGACGAGCTGGGCCAGCTTGAAGAGCACACCCGCGTGGCGATCACCCACGTCAAGCCAGGCGAGATGGCGGCAGTGACTGGCCAGCTCGCCGCCATGGGCCTGGGCCGCACGATCACGCCGCTGGCACGCGGCGAGACCTTCACCTTCTGAGACACCAACGGCGGTTCAGAGCCGCCAGGCGTCCCAGCCAGTGCGAAGGATCAGCAGGCTGACGACGACGATGAAGACGCCGCGCACGAAGCCCGCGCCGCGCTTCAGGGCCAGGTGCGTGCCGACGTAGCTGCCCGCCACATTGGCCACCGCCATGGTCGCGGCCACCTGCGGCATCACATGCCCGGCAGCCACGAACCAGGCCAGTGCGGCGACGTTGGTCGCCACGTTCAGCAGCTTGGCGCTGGCCGAGGCATGCAGGAAGTCGTAGCCCAGCGAACGAACCAGCAGGAAGACGAAGAAGCTGCCTGTGCCCGGGCCGAAGAAGCCGTCGTAGAAGCCGATCACCCCGCCGATCAGGATGGCAATGCCGCGCTCGGCCGAGACGCTGCGGTGCGGTGCGTGCTCACGCCCGAGGTCCTTGCGGCTCAGGGTGTAGACCAGCACCGCCGCGAGGATGAAGGGCAGCGCCTTGCGCAGGCTGCCCGCACTGACCTGCGTGACCAGCCAGGCGCCAAAGGCCGCCCCCGCAAAGGCCGCCACCATGGCCGGCCCCAGCGAAGACCAGTTCAGCGTGACACGCCGCGCATACAGCCGCGCTGCCCAGGCGGTGCCCCAGACAGAGGCGCTCTTGTTGGTGCCAAACAGCGTGGCCGGCGCCACGCCCGGATAGGCCGCGAACAGGGCCGGTACCAGCACCAGCCCGCCACCGCCGACGATGGCGTCGACGAAGCCCGCCAGTGCGGACGCCAGCGTCACCCAGATCCATTCCGTCATGCCCGTGTGTCCCTCGTGAGCCGGTCGACCGCGCTTCATGTGCCCGCGCCGGCCCCCGGTCACGTCCAGACAAAGAAAAAGGCGCCGGCATGACCGGCGCCTTCGAATTGTCTCTTGTGTGATGAGGCGGCATCGCCTGCACCCATCGGGATCGAGCCCTGGAACAGCCTGTGCCGGCTGCTTTTCCTGGACGTTTCCGCGCTGATGTTGTTCTGCGGATTCCGTCCGATCTTGCGAGTCTTGTCTCCTCAGCACCTCGCTCCGGCAAGGTGCCGCTGGGGCCCCGCTTGCGAGTCGCTGGACTGTATCGATCCGCCGCGCACGTCAGCATCAGGAAGAACCCGCACCGCTGTCGGGCGCGGCGCACCGTCTAGGTGTCAGGCCGTGCCCGCACCCGCATCGGCCCGGATCCAGGCTGCCGCTCGCTCGGCCAGCATCAGCGTCGGGGAATTGGTGTTGCCGCTCGTGATGGTGGGCATGACGCTGGCATCCACCACGCGCAGGCCGCGAATGCCGCGCACGCGCAGCCGGCTGTCGACCACCGCACCGGCATCGTCGGCCGTCCCCATGCGGCAGGTGCCGACCGGGTGAAAGATCGTCGTGCCGATGTCTCCGGCCAGGCGCGCCAGGTCCTCGTCGCTGTCCGGGCCGGGCCCAGGCTTGACTTCCTGCGGCCGGAACGGCGCCAGCGCAGACTGGCCGACGATGCGCCGGGTCAAGCGCAGCGACTGCGCGGCGACGCGCCGATCTTCCTCGGTCGACAGGTAATTGGGCGCGATGGCCGGGGCATCCTCGATGCGCGGGCTGCGGATGTGGACCTCGCCACGCGAACTGGGGTTGAGGTTGCAGACGCTGGCCGTGAACGCATCGAAGGGATGCAAGGGCTCGCCAAAGGCATCCAGCGACAGCGGCTGGACGTGGTACTCGAGGTTGGCGTGGGCGCGATCCGGGTCTGAGCGCGCGAAGGCACCCAGCTGCGAGGGCGCCATGCTCATCGGACCGCTGCGCCGCAATGCGTACTCCAGGCCAATCCTGGCCTTGCCCCACCAACTGCGCGAGAGGGTGTTGAGCGTGCGCGTGCCCTGCACGCCGTAGACCGAGCGGATCTGCAGGTGGTCCTGCAGGTTCTGGCCGACGCCCGGCAATTCGTGCTGTGGCGTCACCCCCAGCCCATGCAGTCGCGCACCATCACCGATCCCCGACAACTGCAGGACCTGCACGCTGCCGATGCTGCCGGCACTCAACAGCACCTCGCCGCTGGCGTGCACGGTCTCGACGCCGTGCGGCGTGCGGACTTCGACACCGGTGCAGCGCATCGCGCCGTCGGCCTGGCGCTCAAGCAGCAGGCGCTGGACGTGCACGCCGGTCCACATCTCGAAGTTGGTCCGACCAAAGCAGGTCGGCCGCAGGAAGGCCTTGGCGGTGTTCCAGCGCAGGCCCTTGCGTTGGTTGACCTCGAAGTAGCCGACCCCCGTGTTGTCGCCCTGGTTGAAGTCCTTCGTGGCCGGAATGCCCGCCTGGACAGCGGCCTGCGCAAACGCGTCGAGGATCTCCCAGCTCAGGCGCTGTTTCTCGACCCGCCACTCGCCACCGTGGCCGTGGGCTCGGGCGAAGGCGGCATCGGGCGGCTCGGTGGCGCCCTCGTCGAGTCGCCAGTGGTTCTCGTGGGCCTTGAAGGCGGACAGGCAATGCTCCCAGCGCCAGGCGTCGTCGCCGGTCAGATCCGCCCACTGCTCGTAGTCGCGCGCCTGGCCACGCATGTAGATCATGCCGTTGATGCTGGAACTGCCCCCCAGCACCTTGCCTCTCGGGTAACGCAACGAGCGGCCGTTGAGTCCGGCCTCCGGTTCGGTGCGGTAGAGCCAGTCGGTGCGCGGGTTGCCGATGCAATGCAGGTAGCCGACGGGAATGTGGATCCAGTGGTAGTCGTCGTGTCCGCCGGCTTCAAGCAGCAGCACGCGGCATTGCCGATCGGCGGACAGACGGTTGGCCAGCAGGCTGCCGGCCGTGCCGGCGCCGATGATGATGTGATCGAAAGTGGGCATGGGTCGAGGTCGGATCCGGGTTCTGGTTCTTGTTGGAGAGGAAGGTCTGGGATGCCATTCAGCGCGCCACGCCGGTCGCCAGCACGGGGAACAGCTTGGTCAGTCCCTCGGCCATGATCTCAACGGCCAGCGCCGCCAGGATCAACCCCATCAGGCGCGTCATGACGTTGATGCCTGTCGTGCCCAGCCAGCGGGCGATGCGCCCAGCGGCGGAGAAGCTGGCGAAGGTCGCTAGACCGACCACCACGCCATAGCCGACCAGGGCCGCCAGTTGGGTCCAGTGCCGGGTTTGGTCGGCATAGATGACCATGGTGGAGATGGTCGCCGGCCCGGTCAGCAGGGGGATGGTCAGGGGCACGACGGCGATGCTGGCGCCGGCATCGACCTTCTGCTCGCCCTCGCTGACGTCACCGCGTCGGCTCTCGGCCGGCTGAGCGTTGAGCATTTGCAGCGCGCTGATCAGCAGCAAGGTGCCGCCGCCGACCTGGAACGAGGCCAGCGAGATGCCGAAGAATTCGATCACCTGCAGGCCGGCCAGGGCACTGATCGAGATGACACAGAAGGCGGTGAAGCTGGACACACGGATGGTGTGGCGGCGCTGTGCCGCATCCAGCCCTTGCGTGAAGTGGATGAAGAACGGCACGACGCCGATCGGGTTGACGATCGCCAGCAAGGCGATCAGCGGCTTGAGGAGGTCCATGGGGGCCCGATTCTCGCGGGGTCGACGTGGCGTGAATTGCGCCACGCGCTGGCCTGGACACAACACTTGTTGACACGCGCCCCTTTCAAGCTCTTGACTGTCGCGCATAATGGCTCTTCGTGTCTGGATGCGTGCGCCTTCTCTGTTCCCTGGAATGAGTGCTGGCTGTAGCTCCGCCACTGGCTCCCCGGCTCGACCGGTACTCGATTGTTGAAAGGCGCTCTTCCATGGGCAACAAACTCTATGTGGGCAACCTCGCCTACAGCGTGCGCGACGAAGATCTGAACGACGCGTTCTCCCAGTTCGGTGCGGTCCAGTCCGCCAAGGTGATGATGGACCGCGAAACCGGCCGCTCCAAGGGCTTCGGCTTTGTGGAGATGGGTTCGGACGCCGAAGCCCAGGCAGCCATCAACGGTCTCAACGGCCAGGCCATCAGTGGCCGCGCGGTCGTCGTGAACGAGGCTCGCCCCCGTGAAGAGAAGCCGGGCGGCTTCCGCAGCCCCTACGGTGGCGGCGGCGGCGGTGGTGGCCGCAGCGGCGGCGGCGGCGGTGGCGGTGGCGGCTACAGTGGTGGCGGCGGCGGCGGTGGCGGTGGCGGCGGTGGTTTCCGCAGCCCCTACGGCGGCGGCGGCGGCGGTGGTGGCCGCAGCGGTGGCGGCGGTGGCCGCGGCTACGGCGGCGGTGGTGGTGGTGGCGGCGGCTACGGTGGTGGTGGTGGCTACGGCTACTGAACCGGTCCGGAAGCTGCGGCGATCCTGGGCCGGACCCGGCTGATCGGTAGCCAGCTACCTCGATCAGCCTGAGAAACCCCTCAGATCACTGCACGCCAGATTGAAAAGCCGACCTGCGGGTCGGCTTTTTCACGTCTGTGCTTTCCCCGCGAGACGCCGTCTACCGGGCCGTGGGCGTGCGGGCTCACTCCTCAGCGGGCGCGCGACGGGGTTTGCGTGGGCGTCCAGCCATCAGCCGGTCGAACAGGGCGTCGGGCAGCCATCGCAACAGCGTCGCAACCAGACCCATCGGCCAGGGGATCACCCGTCGGCTCACGCCCTGGTCGATCGCCTTCAGCGCTTGGGCCGCGAACGCATCCGGCCGCATCAGGAAAGGCATGGGATAGGGGTTGGACTGGGTCAGCGGCGTGGCGACGAAGCCCGGCAGCAGCGTGACAACCCGCAAGCCGTGCGCCCGCTGCTCGACGCGCAGGCTCTCGCAGTAGCTGATGACGGCGGCCTTGCTGGCGCAATAGCCACCGTGGCCCGGCAAGCCTCGGATGCCACCGACGCTCCCGATGCCCACCAGCGCGCCACGCCGGGCCTGCTGCATCGGCGCCAGATAAGGCTGAAAGGTGGCCGCCATGCCGATGACGTTGGTGGCGTAGATCTCTTGCAGCACCGCCAGATCGCTGGCTTCGGCCGTGTCGACCCCGACGCTGATGCCGGCATTGGCGATGACGACATCCGGAACACCCATCTCGGCCATCACCCGATGACCAGCCGCAACGATCTCATCGACCCGGCGCACGTCAGCACACAGGCAAAGCACCCGGCCCGCTTGTGGCGCATGGCCGGACACCCACTCGTGCAGCACGTCAACCCGCCGGGCGATCAGTGCCAGGCGCCAACCCCGCTGGGCATAGGCGTCGGCCAGCGCCAGCCCGATGCCACTGGAGGCGCCGGTGATGACGACCAGCGGCGCGACGCGATCAGCGTTCGCCACGGCTGCGGGTGGCGACATCCACCGGTTCAATCAGGCCTCGCACGCGACCATTCAGCACCATGAGCCGGCCGGCATGGTCGTAGTCGAGGCTGTCGGCATCGAAGCGGCTGCCTCCCAGACTCAGGCGCACCGGTCGATCGCTGCGGATGCGACCCGTTCGGATGTCGATGTCCATCACCTCGCCCGTGAAGACCAGCGCACCGGGCTCACCGGCGATCGGATCACGCTCGACCCGTGCCCCGCCCTCGAGTCGGACCCGGCTGCCATCACCCTCGGCCACCGCACGTGGCGCCACGGCCAGCACCCGGTGCCCGACGGGGTCGGTCCAGCGCACGCGCACACCGTCGATCACCAGTTGGTCGGTGGCCGGGAAATGGCGCACCCGATCGCCTTCGATGACACCCTGTGCCGGTCCGGTGCGGGTGTAGTGCTGGACCGAAAAGCCGCGCATCTCGTAGTCGGGCTCACTGGCCGAGATCGCGACGCTGGGCAGGGTGTCGCCCGACGGCGTCTGGCGCACGAGCCAGCCGGTCGCCGCCGCGATGGCGCCCAGCAACAACACCGGCAGGTACTGCGGCAGCTTGTGGCGCAGCCGCACGGTCCAGGGCAACTGGCGTTCGGGCGCGATCGCCGCGATCAGCGGCGGCAGTGGCAAGGGCAGCGGCAGCGGGCCGGAGTCGTCGTCCATGCGAGATCGGGACGGTGCGAGCGGCCTCAGGCCGACGCACCGTCCAGCGTGGTCAGATGACCGTGCAGCAAGCCGGCGTAGCGCCCGGCGGCCATCAGCAGCAGGTCGCAGAACTCGCGCGCTGCACCCTGGCCGCCCGGCACGGCGGTAACGTGGTGGGCCACGGCCCGGACCTCGGCGTGTGCCTGAGCAGGCGCACAGGCGAAGGCGCAGCGGGTCATCAGCGGCAGGTCAGGCCAGTCGTCGCCGATCACGGCCAGCTCGGACCAGTCCACGCCGAGTCGAGCCAGCAACGCGGCGGCGGCGGCCAACTTGTCATGCACGCCGAACAAGGCTTCGGTCACGCCCAGATCGGCGCAGCGTCGGCGCACGCCCGGCGAATCGCGGCCGGTCAGCACGACCGGCGTGATGCCACCCCGCGCGAGCAACTTGATGCCGTGGCCGTCCAGTGTGTTGAAGGCCTTTTCGGCCTCGCCATCCGCGCCGATCAGGATGCGCCCGTCGGTCAGACAGCCGTCGACGTCGAAGATCGCCAGCCGTACGCCTTGGGCTTGCAGCAGCAAGGCCGCATCGAAGCCCAGCGTCGGCCGGACCGGCCGACCCGGCGGGATCACGGGATGAGCCACCGTCGCAGCGCACATGCTCAGATCACCTTGGCGCGCATCAGGTCGTGCGTGTTGACCGCACCGACCAGCCGACCGTCGGCATCGCTGACGAGCAGGGCGTTGACGCGTGCGTCTTCCATGCGCGTGGCGGCCTCGACGGCCAGGGCGTCCTGCGGCACGCTGCGCGGATTCGGGCGCATCACCGAACGGGCATCGAGGCCGCGCAGGTCCAGGCCGGACTCGATCGCGCGGCGCAGGTCGCCGTCGGTGAAGATGCCGATCGCCCGGCCGTCGGCATCGACGATGGCGGTGGCACCCAGACCCTTGCCGCTCATCTCGCGCATCACCTCCAGGAAGGGCGTCTCGGGCCCGACGCGCGGCACCGCATCGCCCTTGCGCATGATGTCGCGCACATGGGTCAGCAGCTTGCGGCCCAGTGCGCCACCCGGGTGCGACCGGGCGAAGTCCTCTGCCCTGAAGCCGCGGGCATCGAGCAGCGCGACGGCGAACGCATCGCCCAGCGCGAGCTGCGCGGTGGTGCTGGCGGTTGGTGCGAGGTTGAGCGGGCAGGCCTCCTGCTCGACCCGGTTGGACAGCACCAGGTCGGCATGCGCGGCCAGCGTCGATTCGGCCCGACCGGTCATCGCGATCAACGTGATGCCCACACGCTTGAGCGCCGGCAGGATGGCGGCGAGTTCATCGCTCTCGCCGGAGTTGGAGATCGCCAGCACGACATCACCGGGCTGGACCATGCCGAGGTCGCCGTGGCTGGCTTCGGCCGGGTGCACGAACAGGGCCGGCGTGCCGGTCGAGGCCAGCGTCGCGGCGATCTTGCGACCGACATGGCCGCTCTTGCCCATGCCCATCACCACGACACGTCCGCCGCAGGCCAGCGTGCGACGCACCGCCTCAGCGAAGGACTCGCCCTGCTGGGCCTGCAGCGCAACCAGGGCGTCGGCCTCGATCTGGAGGGTCTGACGGGCCATGTCGATGGCGCGTGCGGGGTCGAAGGCGGGGCTGTTCACAGGCGTGTGCGCCGGTCTTGCCGGCCTCATGTCTTACGATCGGTCGATTCTAGGCGGCACCCCTCGCGCGCCTGTCCGACCCCGCCCCGATGGCCACCTCGCTCGACCTTGCGCTGCTCTACCTGCTGGCCGCCGTCACCGGCGTGGTGATCTGCCGGCTGCTCAAGTTGCCGGCCATGCTGGGCTACCTGATCGTGGGCGTGCTGATCGGACCGCATGCCCTGGCACTGGCCAAGGACTCGGCCGGCATCCGCTACCTGGCCGAGTTCGGCGTGGTGTTCCTGATGTTCGTGATCGGGCTGGAGTTCAACCTGCCCAAGCTGCGCAGCATGTGGCGGCTGGTGTTCGGCCTGGGCATGGGCCAGGTCGTGCTGACCATCGCCGGCGCGGTGCTCGGCAACATCTTCCTCACGGCGGTCTTCGCCTGGTTCGCCCGCCCCTGGGAACTGCACTGGACCGGCGCGATGGCCCTGGGCGCCGCGTTGGCGATGTCCAGCACGGCGATCGTCGCCAAGATGATGGCCGAGCGGCTCGAACTGGAGAGCGACCACGGCCGGCGCGTCATGGGCGTGCTGCTGTTCCAGGACATTGCGGTGGTGCCCTTGCTGGTGCTGATCCCGGCCCTGGCCCAAGGCGGCGACAACATCGTCCGCACGCTGGGCGTTGCCGTGCTGAAGGCCGCTGTGCTGCTGGCGGTGCTGTTCTGGGGCGGCCAGCGCCTGATGCGCTGGTGGCTCACTCGGGTGGCCAAGCGCAAGAGCGAGGAACTGTTCATCCTCAACCTGCTGCTGATCACGCTGGGCCTGGCCTGGCTGACCGAGCACGCCGGCCTGTCGCTGGCGCTGGGCTCCTTCGTGGCCGGCATGCTGATCGCCGAGACCGAATACAAGCACCAGGTCGAGACCGACATCCGGCCTTTCCACGATGTGCTGCTGGGCCTGTTCTTCATCACCATCGGCATGAAGCTGGATCTGCAGCCAGTGCTCGAACGCTGGCATCTGGTGCTGATGCTGAGCACGGCGCCGGTGCTGGCCAAGGGCCTGCTGGTCGCCGGCCTGGCCCGCATCACCGGCGCACCGGCGGGCGTGGCCATCCGCACCGGCCTGTACCTCGCGCAGGCTGGCGAGTTCGGTTTCGTGCTGCTCAGCCTGGGCACCGAACACGCGTTGATCGCCGACCGCTGGCTCAGTCCGGTGCTGGCCTCGATGGTGCTGTCGATGCTCGCCACGCCCTTCCTGATCATGCACAGCGACCGCATCGTCGTGCGCCTGGCCGCCAGCGACTGGCTGCTGCAGTCGGTCGCGCTGACGAGCATCGCCAAGAAGGCGATCCGCACCGAGGCCCACGTGATCATCTGCGGCTACGGCCGGGCCGGCCAGAACCTGGCCCGTCTGCTCGACAAGGAACGCATCCCCTACATGGCGCTGGACCTCGATCCCGACCGGGTCCGGCAGGCCGCCGCAGCCGGCCAGAGCGTCGTCTTCGGCGACGCCGCGCGGCTGCAGAGCCTGATGGCCGCCGGCCTGGCGCGGGCCAGCGCAGTGGTCATCAGCTACCACGACACGCCCTCGTCGCTGAAGGTGCTGCACCACGTGCACGAGCACGCGCCGCAGGTGCCGGTGGTCGTGCGGACCATCGACGACACCGACCTCGAGAAGCTGCGCGCGGCCGGCGCCACCGAGGTCGTGCCCGAAGCCATCGAGGGCTCGCTGATGCTGGCCAACCACGCGTTGGCGCTGGTCGGCGTGCCGATGCGGCGGGTGTTGCGCATCACCCAGGAAGCCCGCGATGCGCGCTACAGCCTGCTGCGCGGCTACTTCCACGGCGTGGACGACGACACGGTTCATGAGCTGGAACAGGCACGCCTGAGCAGCGTCAGCGTGCCGGCCGCCGCGCCGACCATCGGCCAGACGCTCGACGATCTGGCGCTGGACGCCATCGGCGTGGCGGTGATGTCGATCCGGCGTGCCAGCGGTCAGGTCGAACAGGCCACGGCCGAGACCCCTCTGCGCGGCGGCGACGTGCTGGTGCTGCGCGGCCTGCCCGAAGCGCTCGCGCTGGCCGAAGGCAAGCTCCTGCACGGCTGAGGCGTCAGGCGCTCACGCTTCGTCATCGAACTTGATGTAGCGAAGCCGCGGATCATCCAGCGGCGTGCCTTCGAGCGGGTTGCCGGGCTCATGCTGCGGTCGCCAGGTGACCACGTCCTCGATCTTGCGCGCCAGCGCGAAGTCCTTCTCGGTGATGCCACCGGCCGAATGGGTTGTCAGCTTCACGCCCACGACCGCATAGGTCACCGTCAGATCCGGGTGGTGCCAGCCGGCCTCGGCCAGGTGGCCGATCACGTTGACCACCATCAGCGTGGCCTTCCAGCCGCCCGTGCGGTAGCGGCGTCGCAGCAGGCCGTCCTCCAGCGTCCAGTGCGGCAGTTCGGCCGCGAGGCGGGCGCGGATCTGTTGTTCATCGATGACGGCATCGGTGGGCTTCATCGGGGGCTCCTTCGGGCCATGACAAGGACCCGAGGTTGCCGCAGCCGCCGCTGTCTTGCCGCAAGGCGGCGGATGACAGCACACCCGTCACGGCCTTGCGGCGGGCGGTGGCCTCAGGCCACCGCGATCTGATGGACCATGTTGGCGCGCAGCCGCGCCACCATCACCGCACCGGCCGCGCGCAGGAACTCGATGGCGATGCCCGGCGCGCGGGCGGAGAGTTCCTCGAAGCGCGGCAGGTGCATGGCCCAGACCTGGGTCGGCGTCATCGCCTCGATGTTGGCCGAATGCGGCTGGTCGCTGAACAGGCCCGTCTCGCCCACCAGCGCGCCCGGTCGCAGCAAGGCGATGCGGGCCTGCCCGGCGTTCGGCCCGCTGCGGAAGACCTGCAGCGAGCCGGCGGCGATGAAATACGCCGTGCGATCGGCATCGCCTTGCCGAATCAGCATGTCGCCGGCCCGCATCTCGTAGGCGGCCAGATAGGAGCCCAGCGTTCGCCACTGGAAGCCATCCAGTCGAACCCGGAACGCGTCATCGGTCTTCAGTGATCTGACCACCTGGATCAGGTCTTCAAGGTCCATCGTGGGCTCCATCGCGGGTCATTGCGCCACCGCACCGCGCACAAAAACGATTTCGCCAGATGTTCCAACAGGCCCGCGCCGGGTGCCAGCCCTCAAGCGTGACCAGACGCGACGGAATCGGCGCCGACGCGCATGGCGTGATGACGGGCACCCGCATGGGGGTGCCGGGTCGTGTCACTTCCCGATGCAGAAGCGCCCGAAGATGTCGCCCAGCAGCTCGTCGCTGCTGTACGCGCCGATGACCTCGCCGAGCACGTCATGCGACAGGCGCAGTTCCTCGGCCAGCAGGTCGAGCGCATGGTCGCCCTGGGCGGCCCAGTCGCGCGCGGCGGCCAGATGGCCGGCAGCGGCGCGCATCGCCCGCAGGTGCCGTTCACGGGCGATGAAGACCCCTTCGGGCACGGCCTGCCAGCCGGCCAGTTGCAGCAGCGCACGGCGCAGCGCGTCCAGGCCGGTGCCGGTCTTGGCGCTCAGGCGGATCGGTGCCAGGCCGTCGGCGCTGGCGCCGATGGTGGCCACCACCTCGGCGATGCGCGCGTCCTGACGTGCATCGGCAAGGCCGGGAAGGTCGATCGCATCGGCCTTGTTGAAGACGTGCAGCAGCCGCGCCCCGGCCGGCAGGCGGGCGGCGATCTGTGCCTCGGTGTGGCGGTAGTCGGCCTGGTCCAGCCGGGTCAGGTCGTGCAGGAGCAGCACCGCATCGGCGTCGGCGATGGCCTGCCAGCTGCGCGCGATGCCGATGCGCTCGACCTCGTCGCTGGCCTGCGCGTCCTCGCGCAGCCCGGCGGTGTCGGTGACATGGACCGGCACGCCTTCGATCTGCACGGTCTGGCTGACCTTGTCGCGGGTGGTCCCCGGAATGGCGGTGACGATGGCCAGCTCGGCCCCGGCCAGCGCGTTGAGCAGCGAACTCTTGCCCGCGTTCGGTTGGCCGGCGATGACGACCTGCAGACCTTCGCGCAGCAAGGCGCCTTGCCGCGCCGTGGCCAGCAGGCCATCGAGCCGTGCGGCCAAGCGGTCCAGACGACCGATGGCATCGGCCTTCTGCAGGAAGTCGATCTCCTCTTCCGGGAAATCGAGCGTCGCCTCGACCAGCGCGCGCAGCTCGATCAGGCCCTCGCGCAACTGGCCAACCGGCTGCGACAAGGCACCCGACAGCGACCGGGCGGCACCGCGCGCGGCGGCCTCGGTGCTGGCGTCGATCAGGTCGGCGACGGCCTCGGCCTGGGCCAGGTCGAGCTTGTCGTTGTGAAAGGCCCGCTCGGTGAACTCGCCCGGCATCGCCAATCGCAGACCGGGCAAACGCTGCTGGCCGCTGGCTTGCGGATCGGGCTCGGCGGCGGCCTCCAGGCAACGCGCCAGCAGCAGTTGCAGGACCACCGGGCCGCCATGCGCCTGCAACTCCAGCACGTCCTCACCGGTGTAGCTGTGCGGGGCCGGGAAACGCAGGGCCAGGCCGTGGTCAATGGCGCTGCCATCGGCATTCAGGAAGGGCCCGTAGTGGGCGACGCGGGGCGTGCCGACACGTCCGGTCAAGGCTTGCATCAGGCGGTCAAGGCCGCGACCGGAGACGCGCACGATGCCGACCGCACCGCGTCCGGCGGCGGTGGCGATGGCGACGATGGGCTGGTCGAGACGGGCAAGCATGGGCGGAATTGTCGCCCGCCGCTGCAGGGCGCAGCGCTGATGCGGCCCGTCAGGTGGAGATGTTCGAGCGGGGGGAGGCTGGCCGACTGGCTGAAGGCCTCCTGAGCCAAGGGCGTCGCTGCAGGCTCGTGTTCATCGGGCATCCCGTTGATGCACGTGGTTTCAGAAGCCTGCAGCGACGACCTCGGGTCGGCCCCGCGTTGCTATGGTGCGATCGGTGCCCTGGCCGCTCAACCCCGTAAACGTGGCGGTTGGTGACGGGATGTGGCGCATGTCTCGGCAGCATTGCACGGCCGTCACGCCCGTACCGGTGGAAACAATTCGGGCGGCCCGAAGACCGCCCGAATCACCCGCCAGATCAGCCGATCAGCCTCACTTGTTGAGGCCCAGCGAGCGGTTGATCATCCATTGCTGCGCGATGGACAACAGGTTGTTGACGAACCAGTAGAGCACCAGGCCAGCCGGGAAGAAGAAGAACATCACGCTGAAGGCCAGCGGCATGATCCACATCAGCTTGGCCTGGACCGGGTCCGGCGGCGTCGGGTTCAGCCAGGTCTGCAGCACCGTGGTGGCGGTCATCAGCAGCGGCAGGATGAAGTAGGGATCCTTGACGCTCAGGTCCGTCACCCAGCCCAGCCACGGCGCACCGCGCATCTCGACGCTCGACAGCAGCACCCAGTACAAGGCGATGAAGAAGGGCATCTGCACAAAGATCGGCAGGCAGCCGCCGATCGGGTTGACCTTCTCCTCGCGGTAGATGCGCATCATCTCCTGCTGCATCTGCTGAGGCTTGTCCTTGAGACGCTCGCGCATCTCCATGATCTTCGGGTTGATGGCCTTCATCTTGCCCATCGAGCGATAGGCGCTGGCATTGAGCCAGTAGAAGGCGATCTTCAACAGCACGACCAGCGCGACGATCGACCAGCCCCAGTTGGCCAGCAGCCCATGCAGACGATCGAGCAGCCAGAACAGCGGCTTGGACAGGATGGTCAGCCAACCATAGTCCTTGACCAGGTCCAGGCCAGGCGCGAGCGCCTCCAGCACCTTTTCCTGCTGCGGGCCGACGAATAGGCGGGCCTCGACCGTGCGGCTGGCCGCCGGGGCGAGTTCACCAAGCGTCATCAGCGTGCCGACGGCGTAGAGGTTGTCCGACACCTTGCGGGTGTAGAACTCGCGCGGCGTGTTGCCGGTCGGCAGCCAGGCCGAGGCGAAGTAGTGCTGCACCATCGCGACCCAGCCGTTGTCGGCCGAGACCTCGTGGCCGGGCTTGTCGCCAGTCTTGCGCTTCTCGATGTCGCTGAACTCGACCTTCTGGTACTTGCCGGCCTCGGAGTAGATCGCCGGCCCCGTGAAGGTGCTGTAGAAGCTCGACGCGTCGGGCAGCGGGTTGCCATCGCGCACCAGCTGCAGGTAGAGCTGCGGCTGAACGGCGGCAGACCCACCGTTGCTGACCTCGTGCTTGACGTCCACCGCGTAGCTGCCGCGCTGGAAGGTGTAGGTCTTGACCAGCTTGATGCCAGCGGCCGTGGTGGCCTCGAAGCCCAGAACCAGCTTGTCCTGCCCGTCGGCAAGCGCACGCGCCTCTGTGGTCGGCTTCATCACCGTCGTGTGGTCGGGCACGGCGCCCGCCATGCCGGCGGCAACCAGGCCAGTCTCGGCCACATAGAGTCGCTGGGCCGACTGGTCCAGCAGCACGACATGACCGTCGCCTTCCTTGTGCGCCAGCAGTTCGACCCGCACCAGCGAGCCGCCGCGGGTGTCGAAGGTGGCCTTGACGAGGTCGGTCGTGACGACCAGTCGCTCGCCCGCTTGAGGCACGGCGGCTGTGGCTGGCACGGCACCCGGCGCGACGGCGCTGGCCGCTGCGGTCGGCGCCGGCACCGACGAGGCACCCGCTTGGGCCGCACCCGGCGCGGCAGGAGCCGTCACCGCCGGCGGCGCGAACATCGACGGCTGGCCGTTGTGCCGGTTCCAGCCGTCCCACAACATCACGAGGGACACCGAGAAGATGCCCCACAGCAGCGCACGCCGCAGTTCGGTCATGGCGAGTTCTTTCGTACTGGCGAGGATCCGTCGGCCACTGATACGGCAGCCTGCGGACCGGAAGTCAGCCGGGACAGTCCCGGCAGCGAGGAAAAGAGCGGACTCGGACGTTCCGGCACCGGATCGCAGCCACCGGCGCACCACGGGTGACAGCGCGCAAGTCGGCCGAGCGTCAGGCGCGCACCGGTCGCCGCACCGTGGCGGGTCAGGGCGTCGAGCGCGTAGACCGAACAGGTCGGCTCAAACCGGCAGGCCGAGCCCAGCCAGGGGCTGAGCAGGTAACGGTAGCCGCGCACGATGACGATCAGCAGGCGCTGCATCGGCGAGGTCCGAACGCCACTCACCGCGACGCTCCAGCCACCTTGCTGGCGACGCGGACGCCGTCGGCGATCAGCCGCGACATCTCTTCACGCACGACCGACAGCAGCGCGGCAGAAGCGGCGCTGCTGTAGAGGGTGCGATCAAAGGGCGCACGCAGACGCAACACCCAATCGCCTGGCGGCAGGATGGTCACGCTGCGCGCCATCTGGGCCCGTGCCTCGCGGCGGACCAGGTTGCGCGTGACGGCCCGCTTCGCGTGCCGTTTGGGCACAACCAGACCCAGGTGGACCCCGAACTCGGGCGGCGCGACAGGCTGTGCCGGAGAGGTGTCTTCGGATTCATCCACAGACCGATCCTGCGTAACCATCCGGCCTGTTGACAACTTGTCCACCGCTCGGTAGTGCAGCATGAAATGTGCACTGCGCGAACAGGGTCGCGTGCCCAGCACCGCCTGGAAGCGTTCGGCACCATCAAGGCTGCTGAGCATGACGCGACGTCAGGCGCGGCGGCCGTGGCCGGATCGGCGTCGCGCCGTCGACGGGATCAGAGACCCAGGCGCTTGCGGCCCTTGGAACGGCGGTTGGCAATGACCTTGCGGCCACCGGCGGTCTTCATGCGGACCAGGAAACCGTGCGTACGGGCACGACGGACCTTCGAGGGCTGATAGGTGCGCTTCATGATGGGATCCTCGGTTGTGCCCGCATCGGCGCACACGGCGCTCAGTCAGGCTTGGACAGTGTTGTTCGGCAGCGGCGCACCGGATGCGAGATCCGGGCGACTGGTGAGCCGTGGCGCCGTGGAACCACCGGTGGAACCAACGGACCCGCCGCGGTCGCCACACCGGGATCGTTTGTCGCTGGAACCCGCAACGCCCGGATGCCCACACAAGGGCTTCCTCACATTCGGCCACGACAAGACCCCCGACTCGGGAAACCCGGCATTACAACAAATCCACCAAGGACCGTCAATGCGCACCCCAGATCGAGGCTCGAAAACGCCGGCTTGACCCTCGCCAGGAAACTGTGGATAACCACGCCTTCAGGGCCGCTCTTGTGTCTACAATCGCGCCCCCCGAAGAGAGTTATCCACATTCCTAGAAGATGCACAAAGACCTGTGGGAGCGAGGTTGCGAGCGACTGGCCGCCGAGATGCCGGAGCAGCAATTCAACACCTGGATCAAGCCGCTGCCGCCTGCCGACGTGTCGGATGGCGGTGACCGCGTGCTGGTCGGCCTGCGCGTCCCCAACCGTTTCAAGCTGGACTGGATCCGCTCCCAGTACAGCGCCCGCATCGAAACCACGCTGAGCGAGCTGGCCGGCATGCCGGTGCGCCTGGAACTGTCGGTGCTCCAGCGCGACGCCAGCGGCCGCCCGGCAACGGCCTCGTCCAGCAGCGGCGCCGGCGCGATGCACCTGCGCGCGCCCTCCACGGCCGCCGTGGCCGCCGTGCCGGTGCGCGGCCTGCCCGGCCTCCCGGACGACGCGACGTCCGCCCAGGACGTCCCGCCCGAGTCGTCCACCGCCCGCGAGGCCCTGCGCCCGGCGGCGCCGGCCGTCATCGGGGTGCGTGGCGAGCGCCCCGCGAACCCGACCGGAACACTGCCCGGCGCCCCGGTCGCCCAGCGCGGCCGCCTGAACCCGGCCTTGACCTTCGACACCCTCGTGCCCGGCCGCGCCAACCAGATGGCCCGCACCGCCGCGCTGCATGTCGTCGGCGCGCCCGGCCAGATGTACAACCCCTTGTTCATCTACGGCGGCGTCGGCCTGGGCAAGACCCACCTGATCCACGCGGTGGGAAATGCCCTGATTCGCGACAACCCGGACGCTCGTGTGCTCTACCTGCACGCCGAGCAGTTCATCAGCGACGTGGTGCGCAACTACCAGCGCAAGACCTTCGATGAACTCAAGGCCAAGTACCACTCGCTGGACCTGCTGCTGATCGACGACGTCCAGTTCTTCGCCGGCAAGGACCGCACGCAGGAGGAGTTCTTCAACGCCTTCGAGGCCCTGCTGGCCAAGCGCGCCCACATCATCATGACCAGCGACACCTACCCCAAGGGGCTGGTGGACATCGACGAGCGCCTGACCAGCCGCTTCGACGCCGGCCTGACGGTGGCCATCGAGCCGCCCGAGCTGGAGATGCGCGTGGCCATCCTGATGAAGAAGGCCATCGCCGAAGGCAGCCCGATGCCCGAGGACGTCGCCTTCTTCATCGCCAAGAACGTGCGCGCCAACGTGCGTGAGCTCGAAGGCGCGCTGCGCAAGGTGCTGGCCTACGCGAAGTTCTCGCACAAGGACATCAGCATCACGCTGGCACGCGAGGCGCTCAAGGACCTGCTGTCGATCCAGAACCGCCAGATCTCGGTCGAGAACATCCAGAAGACCGTGGCCGACTTCTACAAGATCAAGGTCGCGGACATGTACAGCAAGAAGCGCCCGGTCTCGATCGCCCGGCCGCGCCAGATCGCGATGTACCTGGCCAAGGAAATGACCCAGAAGAGCCTGCCCGAGATCGGCGAGCTCTTCGGCGGTCGTGACCACACGACGGTGCTGCACGCCGTGCGCAAGATCGGGGGCGAGCGCCAGAAGAACACCGAGCTGAACCAGCAACTGCACGTGCTGGAGCAGACCCTGAAGGGCTGAGGCCGGACACGGGCAGGTCCTGAGGACCGGGCCGTGCCTGCCGAAGCGAACCGGCATACAGGCCGGTTCGTGGGGGAGGCCGGAAGCGCCCTGAATTCAGGCGAAAATGGCGGCTTCGCGCGCGCGAAACGCCACGACCAGCGGACCTCTTCCGCACCATCACGACACGGGTGAGACAGCACATGATCGTCCTGAAAGCAGCACAGGAACAGGTATTGGGAGCCCTGCAAGCGGTCTCCGGCATCGTCGAGCGACGCCACACGCTGCCGATCCTGGCCAACGTGCTGATCCGCAAGTCGGGCGGCCGCACCGAGCTCACCACCAGCGACCTGGAAATCCAGGTCCGCACCAGCGCCGACCTCGGCGGTGACGACAACGCCTTCGCCACCACCGTCGGTGCGCGCAAGCTGATCGACATCCTGCGCACCTTGCCGTCCGACCAGATCGTGACGCTGAGCGCGGCCCAGAACAAGCTGACGCTGCAGGGCGGCAAGAGCCGCTTCACGCTGCAGACGCTGCCAGCCGATGACTTTCCGCTGGTCCAGGAGGCGGCCGAATTCGGCCCTGCCTTCAGCGTGCCGCAGAAGACGCTCAAGGGCTTGATCGACCAGGTCCACTTCGCGATGGCGGTGCACGACATCCGCTACTACCTCAACGGCATCCTGTTCGTCGCCGAGGGCAAGACGCTCACACTGGTCGCCACCGACGGCCACCGACTGGCGCTGGCCCAGGCCACGCTAGAGACCGAGATCCCCAAGCAGGAGGTCATCCTGCCGCGCAAGACCGTGCTCGAACTGCAGCGCCTGCTGAAGTCCGAGAAGGACGACAAGAACGCGCCCGAAGGTGCCGAGGAAGCCCGCATCGAGATGCGCTTCGCCGACAACCAGGCCAAGTTCTCCTTTGGCGGCATGGAGTTCGTGACCAAGCTGGTCGAGGGCAAGTTCCCCGACTACAACCGCGTCATCCCGCGCAACCACAAGAACCACGTCACGCTGGGTCGCGCCCCGCTGCTGGCCAGCCTGCAGCGCGCGGCCATCCTGACGAGCGAGAAGTTCAAGGGCGTGCGGGTCAACTTCGAGCCCGGCAACCTTCGCATCGCCAGCTCCAACGCCGAGCAGGAAGAGGCCAAGGAAGAACTCGAGATCGACTACGGCGGCGACGCCATCGAGATCGGCTTCAACGTGACCTATCTGATGGACGTGCTGTCCAACGTCTCCGAGGAGATGGTCACCCTCTCGCTGCAGGACGCCAGCAGCTCGGCCCTGGTGACCGTGCCCGAGCGCAGCGGCTTCAAATATGTCGTGATGCCGATGAGGATCTGACGCGCCCCGCGCGCCGTCCCGGCCATTCCACCTTCAAGCGGGCCCCGGCCCGCTTGAGCATTTCTGTACAGCGTCGACCCCAGCGGCCGATGCCACCGAGCCAGCCCCATGACCGACCCGAACAAGACCCCGCAAGACCCCCAGGCGAACCAGCCGGGCGCCGATGGCGTGACCCGCCGCGAGCTGCCCTCCGCCGAAGGCGAGCAGGTGTCGACCGGTTCGGAAGCATCGGCCGCCTACGGCTCGGACAGCATCCAGATCCTCGAAGGCCTGGAGGCCGTGCGCAAGCGTCCGGGCATGTACATCGGCGACACGTCCGACGGGACCGGCCTGCACCACCTCGTCTTCGAGGTGGTCGACAACTCCATCGACGAGGCCCTGGCCGGCCACTGCGACGACATCATCGTCACCATCCACAGCGACAACGCCATCAGCGTCATCGACAACGGCCGCGGCATCCCCACCGGCGTCAAGATGGACGACAAGCACGAGCCCAAGCGCTCGGCCGCCGAGATCGCGCTGACCGAGCTGCACGCCGGCGGCAAGTTCAACCAGAACAGCTACAAGGTCTCGGGCGGCCTGCACGGCGTGGGCGTGTCCTGCGTCAACGGTCTGTCGACCTGGCTGCGCCTGACGGTGCGCCGCGATGGTCAGGCCCACTTCATGGAGTTCCGCCAGGGCATCCCGCAAGACCGCCTGATCGAGCAGCGTGACGGCCACGACATCAGCCCGATGAAGGTCCTCGGGCCGACCGACAAGCGCGGCACCGAGGTCCACTTCCTGCCCGATCCGACCATCTTCAGCAGCGTCGACTTCCACTACGACGTGCTGGCCAAGCGCCTGCGCGAGCTGAGCTTCCTGAACAACGGCGTCAAGATCCGGCTGGTCGACGAACGCAACCAGAAGGAAGACAACTTCGCCTACGCCGGCGGCGTCAAGGGCTTCGTCGAGTTCGTCAACAAGGGCAAGAAGGTCCTGCACGCGAACATCTTCCACGCCCGTGGCGACAAGCTCAGCGACAACAACACCAACGTCGGTGTCGAGGTCGCGATGCAGTGGAACGAGAGCTACAACGAGAACGTGCTCTGCTTCACCAACAACATCCCGCAGCGTGACGGCGGCACCCACCTGACGGGCCTGCGTGCGGCGATGACCCGGGTCATCAACAAGTACATCGACGACAACGACATCGCCAAGAAGGCCAAGGTCGAGATCACCGGCGACGACATGCGCGAGGGCCTCGCCTGCGTCGTCAGCGTCAAGGTGCCCGAGCCCAAGTTCAGCAGCCAGACCAAGGACAAGCTCGTCTCCAGCGAGGTCCGCGCGCCGGTCGAGGACATCGTCAGCCGCCTGCTGACCGACTGGCTGCTCGAGAACCCGATCGACGCCAAGACCATCTGCGGCAAGATCGTCGACGCCGCCCGCGCCCGCGACGCCGCGCGCAAGGCCCGCGAGATGACGCGCCGCAAGGGCGTGCTCGACGGCATGGGCCTGCCGGGCAAGCTGGCCGACTGCCAGGAGAAGGACCCGGCGATGTGCGAGATCTACCTGGTGGAGGGCGACTCCGCCGGCGGCTCCGCCAAGCAAGGTCGCGACCGGAAGTTCCAGGCCATCCTGCCGCTGCGCGGCAAGATCCTCAACGTCGAGAAGGCCCGCTACGAGAAGCTGCTGACCAGCAACGAGATCCTCACGCTGATCACCGCGCTCGGCACCGGCATCGGCAAGGGCATGGGCGGGGACGACTTCAACCCCGACAAGCTGCGCTACCACCGCATCATCATCATGACCGACGCGGACGTCGACGGCGCCCACATCCGCACCCTGCTGCTGACCTTCTTCTTCCGCCAGATGCCCGACCTGGTCGAGCGCGGCAACATCTACATCGCCCAGCCGCCGCTCTACAAGGTCAAGCACGGCAAGCAGGAGCAGTACCTCAAGGACGGCACCGAGCTGGACGCCTACCTGATGCGCGTCGCCCTCGACGGCGCCGTGATCGAACCCGGCGCCGGCCGCGCGCCGATCGACGGCCCGGCGCTCGAAGACCTGGCGCGCCAGTACGTGCAGGCCAGCAACGTCATCGCCCGCCTGAGCAACTGGATGGACATCGAAGCCCTGCGCGCCATCAGCGACGGCCTCGTGCTCGACCTCGACGACGCCGCCAAGGCCGAGACCAGCGCCATCGCCCTGCAAGGCGCGCTGCATCAGGCCGAGGTCGCTGCCGAATACGACGCCCGCACCGACAAGCACCACCTGCGCATCAGCCGTCGCCACCACGGCAACATCAAGAGCAGCGTGATCACGCAGGACTTCGTGCACGGCGGCGACTACGACGCCCTGAGCCGCGCCGGCCTCACCTTCAAGGGCCTGCTGGCCGAGGACGCCACTGTCAAGCGCGGCGAAGGCGAACGCCAGAAGACCGCCAAGGCCGGCGACTTCCGCGTCGCCATGGCCTGGCTGATGCAGCAGGCCGAATCCAGCGTCGGCCGCCAGCGCTACAAGGGCCTGGGCGAGATGAACCCCTCCCAGCTCTGGGAAACCACGATGGACCCGACCGTGCGCCGCCTGTTGCGCGTCCAGGTCGAAGACGCCATCGAGGCCGACCGCGTCTTCACCATGCTGATGGGCGACGAGGTCGAACCCCGCCGCGAGTTCATCGAGAGCAATGCGTTGAGGGCGGCGAACATCGACGCGTGAGGGGTGGGCAGCCGTAGGTCGCCAAAGTAGTGGCGACTCGCGCCACAAGATTTCGACCAGCGGGCGGCAGTTCCTGCGACCGGCCTCGCCACGCATGCCGGTGGAGTCCAAGGGCGCGGCTGCAACCAGGTGGGGCGTGACCCCACCGACGTCACCTCAGCTTGCCTGCTTGTGAAGCTGCGCCGCGAGCGACGACAGCATTGCGGCAAGCCAACGGCCTTGGCCTCGGCGTGCTACCGACCCGGAGCGGACATCCACCGCCTGAACCTCAAGGTCGGAAAGCAGACGTTCGCGGCGGTCTGTGAGCCCAGAAGCAGTGGGCTCCGCCTGAGCGCCCATTGGTTCATTGGAATATCCGGGCGCCAAGCTCTAAGTCCCCGGTGCAAACTTCGACGTCGACCTCGGCTTGCACAGAGCGATCTATTGCGCCATCTGGAGCCGCAACGCTTCCACGCACAGCCGAACCTTGGCCGACTGCGCCGAGCGCACGGTCGACACCGCATACAGCGGTGCCTCTTGCGCCCACTGCGGCAACACCTGCACCAGCGCCCCGCGGGCCAGGCTGGGCGCCAGCAGCCACTGCGAGCTCATGACGATGCCGTGGCCGTCGCAGGCCCAGCGCAGGACAACGTCGATGTCGTTCGAGGCCAGGGTACTGGCAGGCTTGACGCTTGCAGGACCTTCTGGCCCTGTCAGCCGCCAGGCGCCGAACGGGTCTTCGCGGTCGCGCAGCAACACGCACTGGTGCTCTGCCACGTCGCCCAGTACCTGAGGCGTCCCGCGCCGTGCCAAGTAGGCCGGCGCCGCACACAGGATGCGCTGGTTGGGTGCTACCAGGTGACCGATCAGGTGCGGCTCGGCCACCGAGCCGACCCGCACATCGAGGTGGAAGGATTCGCCGATCAGGTCGACCCGCCGGTCCAGAAGTTCAAGCCACACGTCGATCGCCGGGTGGCGTGACTTCAGTGCCGAAAGTGCCGGTGCCACCACCTCGCGGCCCAGGCGCGGGCTGCTGCAGATGCGGATCGGACCCTCGGGCTCGACCGCGATGCGCGCCACGTCCTCGCGCATGTCGTCCACGTCGTCGAGGATGCGCTGGGACCAAGCCAGAACCTTGCGTCCCTCGTCGGTCAAGTCGACCCGGCGCGTGGTGCGCTTGAGCAGCGTGACGCCGAGCGTGGCCTCCAGTTGTGCGATGCGCTTGCTCATCAGCGTGGGCGCCACGCCAGCCTCGCGCGCGCCGGCGGCGAAGCTGGCGCGACGAGCAACACAGCAAAACAGGCGAAGGTCGCCCAGGTCGGGATGTTTATCCACGATTTGGCATCAGTAAATCTCAGTGGCGGCAGATTGTCTTTGATTTTGGAATCTCTAAGCTCACAGCACTCCACCGACCAACCCCTACGACGCGCCATGCCCACCATCGCCAACTACCGCGGCATCATTCCCGCCATCGCCTGCCCGTTCACCGAGAACCATCGGATCGACGAACCCGCGTTGCGCCGTCTCGCCGGCTGGCTGGCCGAGCAGCGCGGCATCGTGGCGGTGATGACCAACGGCCACACCGGCGAGGTGTTCTCGCTGCAGCCGCACGAACGCGCCGAGGTCACTCGCATCGTGGCAGACGAATTGAGGGGCCGGATCCCCGTGATCAGCTCCATCGTCTGCGAGGGCATAGAGGACGCGAAGGTTCACGCCCGCATGGCCAAGGAAGCCGGCGCCAGCGGCCTGGACGTGATGCCGCCGCACCACTGGCTGCGCTTCGGTTACCGGCCAGACCATGTGCGCCACTACTTCGACGCCATTGCCGAGAGCGGGCTGGACCTCATAGCCCACGTGTACCCGGCCTGGACGCGCGCCAGCTACAGCACCGCGGTGATGGCCGACCTGGCCCGCCACCCCGCCGTGGCCGCCTTCAAGGTGGGCCAGCGCGACATGAACAAGTACGCCGCCGACATTGCCGCCGTGCGTGCTGCCAACCCGGCCAAGGCCATCCTCACCTGCCACGATGAATACCTGCTGGCCAGCATGGTGCAGGGCGTGGATGGGGCCCTGGTGGGCTTCGCCACCTTCATCCCGAACCTGATTGCCGACCTGTGGGAAGCCGTGAAGGCTGGCGACCTGAAGCGCGCCATGGCCATTCAGGCTGTGATTACCCCGCTGAAGGATGCCGTGTACGGCGGCGGCGAGCCCACTGGCGAAGCGCATGCCCGCATGAAAGCCGGCATGTGGCTGGCCGGTGTCATCGACTCCCCCACCGTACGCCCGCCCACCGAGGCCCCCACCGAGGCCGAGATGGCCACCCTGCGCGCCGCCGTGACGCAGGCCGGGCTGCTGAAGCGTTAAACCCCCACCCGCACCCATAACACCCCGAAGGAGACGACAACCATGAACCGTTCAAACTTCCTGCGCGCCGCCGCCGCGGCCGCCCTGTTCGCCTGCATTGGCAGTGCCTCGGCCCAGGCTTACCCCAACAAGCCGGTGAAGGTGATCATTCCCTTCCCGCCCGGCGGCACGCTCGACTTCATCGGACGAAGCTTGGCGCAGAAGATGAGCGAATCCACCGGCCAGACCTTCGTCGTGGAGAACCGCCCGGGCGGAAACGGCTTCATCGGTGCCGACGCCGTGGCCAAGGCGCCGAACGACGGCTACACCCTGCTCTTCAACGCCAGCACCTTCACCACCGGCCCCATGGTGGCCAAGGCGCCGTATGACGTGCAGAAGGACTTCAGCCCCGTGGTGCTGGTGGCGCAAGCCCCGCTGGCCCTGAGCGTGAACAACGACCTGCCGGTGAAGGACGTGGCCGGGCTCATCGCTTACGCCAAGGCCAACCCGGGCAAGTTGAACTTCGCCATCGGCTCCACCGGCTCGGCCGGTCACCTTTCCACCGAACTGCTCAAGCGGGCCGGCGGCTTGGACATCACCATCGTGCCCTACAAGGGAACGGCACCGGCCATGCAGGACCTGGTGGGCGGCCAGATCCAGGGCTTCATCGACCCCCTGCTGGGCGCGATGAACTTCCACAAGACTGGCAAGCTGCGCATCATTGCGCTGACCTCCAAGAACCGCGTGCCCAACCTGCCCGAAGTGCCCACCGTGGGCGACACCGTGGCCGGCTACGAGTTCTACAGCTGGTATGGCTTGTGGGCTCCGGCCGGCACCGCGCCCGACGTGGTGGCCAAGCTGAATGCCGAAGCCAACAAGGCCCTGGCCAGCGACATGAAGCAGAAGCTCGTCGACCAGGGCCTGATCGTCAACGGCGGCAGCGTGGCCGACATCGTGAAGTTCCAGAGCGAGGACATGGCCAAGAGCCAGAAGATCATCACCGAAGGGAACATTCGTGCCCAGTGACGGGCCCGAAGGCGCACGGCGAGCGCTGGTCACCGGCAGCAGCTCGGGCATCGGCTACGCCGTGGCCGAGCGCCTGCTGGCCGGCGGCTGGAAGGTGCTCGGCCTGGACGCCCAGGGCCCCGCGCTCGCCCACGCCTCCTACACGCATGAGGTGATCGACCTCACCGATGCACCGGCCATCGACGCCCTTTGCGCCAGCCTGCCCACGCCGCAGGCGGTGGTTCACGCCGCTGGCGTGCTGCGCACCGGCAGCCTGGGCAGCCTGACGGCTGAAGACGCCACCCTGATGTGGCAACTGCATGCGCAGGCCGCCACGCGCCTGGCCGATGCCCTTCTGCCGCGCATGGCCCAGGCCGGCACCGGCCGCCTGGTGCTCATCGGCAGCCGGGTGGCGCAGGGCATGCCTGGGCGCAGCCTGTATGCGGCCAGCAAGGCGGCCCTGGTGGCGCTGGCGCGCAGTTGGGCAGCCGAGGTGGTGGCGCTGGGCGTGACGGTGAACATCGTCTCGCCCGCCGCCACCGACACCGCCATGCTGCGTGACCCGGCACGCGCCGCCACCGCGCCGAAGCTGCCACCCATCGGCCGGCTCATCCAGCCGCAGGAAGTGGCCGCGCTGGTGACCTACCTGCTTTCCCCCGAAGCTGCAGCCATCACCGGGCAGGACATCGCCCTGTGCGGCGGCAGTTCATTGCCGCGCTAATTTCTTCACCACGCATCATGAAAATCGTCGAGATCCGCGAAAGCACGCGGCCCATCAGTTCGAACATCCGCAACGCCTACATTGACTTCAGCAAGATGACGCTGAGCCTGGTGGCGGTGGTCACCGATGTGATCGTCGATGGCAAGCCGGTCATCGGCTACGGCTTCAACTCCAACGGCCGCTATGGCCAGGGCGCGCTGATGCGCGAGCGCTTCATTCCCCGGGTGCTGGAAGCCGAGCCAGACAGCCTGCGCGACACGCAGCGCGACAACCTCGATCCGCACAAGATCTGGGCCACGATGATGACGAACGAAAAGCCCGGTGGACACGGTGAACGTTCCGTGGCCGTGGGCACCATCGACATGGCGGTGTGGGACGCTGTGGCGAAGATCGAGCGCAAGCCACTGTCTCGCCTGCTGGCCGAACGCTACGGCCAGGGCAAGCCAGCCAACCCCAAGGTGTTTGTCTACGCCGCCGGTGGCTACTACTGGCCGGGCCAGGGCCTGGAAGGCCTGACACGCGAAATGCAGAGTTACCTTGACCGCGGCTACAGCGTGGTAAAGAAGAAGATCGGCGGGGCCTCGCTCAGCGAAGACTGCAAGCGCATCGAGGCCGTGCTGAAGCTGCTGCAGCCCGGCCAGCGCCTGGCGGTGGATGCCAACGGCCGCTTCGATTTGAAGACCGCGATTGAGTACGCCAAGGCGCTGAAGGACTACAACCTGTTCTGGTACGAGGAAGCCGGGGACCCGCTCGACTATCAGCTTCAAGCCGAACTCTCGCCCCACTACGACGGCGCAATGGCCACGGGCGAGAACCTGTTCTCGATGCAGGACGCGCGCAACCTCATCCGCCACGGCGGCATGCGGCCTGACCGCGACTGGCTGCAGTTCGACTGCGCCCTGAGCTACGGCCTGGTCGAATACCTGCGCACGCTGGAGATGATCCAGGCCCATGGCTGGAGCCCATCGCGATGCATTCCCCACGGCGGCCACCAGATGAGCCTGGCGATCGCCGCCGGTTTGGGCCTGGGCGGCAATGAAAGCTACCCCGATCTGTTCCAGCCCTATGGCGGCTTCCCCGACGGCGTGCGGGTCGAGAACGGCCACGTCACCCTGCCCGACCTGCCGGGCATCGGCTTCGAAGGCAAGGCTGATCTGTATGCTGAGATGAGGGCCCTCGCCTCCTGAGCGGGACTCGCGATCAGACTTGGCGCGCACGTAGGCCAGCCGCAACGACTCGTGGACACCTTCGACCGAAGCTGCGGTGCGGCACTCGCCAAGTGCTTGTCGGCGCTGGCGCGCCAGAGCAACTAATCTGGCGCCCTGCGGCAGCCGTAGGCCGTCCCCCGAACCAGCAACCGTTCAGACCCCGGAGCCCCACCATGCTCAAGCGCATCCCCGACTTCATCGACGCCGACCTGCTGTGGATCCTCGCGGCCATGGGACATGGCGACCAGCTCGCGGTGGTGGACCGCAACTTCCCGGCCCACGCCATCGCGCAGCAGACCCGCAGCGGCAAGCTCGTGACGCTGGGCGGCATGGATGCGCCGCGCACGGTGGCCGGCCTGCTGGAACTGCTGCCGCTGGACACCTTCGTGGACCAGCCGCTAGCCTGGATGGACCCGGTCGACGAGCCCGGCAAGGTCCTGTCGGTCCATGCCGACGTGCTGGCGGTCTGCCTTGCCGCCGAAGGCCGCGAGATCGCCCACCGGGTGATCCCCCGCGCCGATTTCTACGACGCCGCCAAACGCTGCTTCGCGGTCGTCCAGAACACCGAGTCGCGGCCGTACGGGTGCTTCATCCTGACCAAGGGCGTGGTGTTCGAGGCGGAGTGAGCGGCCTGGCGGTCGATGCAAGACCGCTTGCGCCGCGTTGCTGGTGCGTCAGCGCCTCGACGACGCTGCCTTTGAACAAGGCTCGCCGCACGCCCTGCAGCAGCCACGCGGGAACCCCGCAGCCAGCAGAACAGCAGCGAACGACGGGGCAGGTCTTCCGTTCAAGCTTGCGGACGGGCACTGCCGACCATCGGGACTGGCCGGTCGGCCAGCGGATGCGGGATGCCGCGGTCGCCATAGTTGCCAATGACTTCGGCGATGACCACCTGGTAGCCGTCCAGCCAGCGACCTTGCTGGCGCTTCGCGGCCAGGTGGTAAGGATGGTTCATCAGCGCCGTCAGCGCTTCCAGCGAGTCCCAGTAGTAGACGTTGCAGATGAGCCCGCTGGACGGGTTCTCCCACGCTTCCTCGCCCAGGTAGCCGGGTGTCGCTTTTGCGATGGACGCGATGACCCCGTCGATGGCGTGGAACGCGTCGTCGAAGTCCTTCTTGGCGAAGGTGAAGGTGGCGGTGTACATGGTGGTGACTTCGGGGGCGGGTCAAGCCTGGCGCACGACGTTCGCCATCGCGGCATGGCCCCTGACATCGAGGTTCTCGACGACGCCTTGGCGGTCGCGCGCGTCCTTGTTCTGGCTGGCCTTGACCTTGCCGACGATGGACGTGACGGCCACCTCGATGCCGACGATGTGCCGCAGCATCTCGTCAAGGTAGTCCGGCGGCGCGTCGCCCATCTTCCACGGCTTGGGCTCGGTGGCCTCGTGCGTGCGGGTCAACCTGGCGACCAGGCGACGCACGAAGCGCTCGTCGTCGTGGACATTCAAGATGCCCTGCACGTGGACCACTTCGTAGTTCCAGGTCGGCACCTGGCGATGCGCCTCGTGCTTGCTGGGGTACCAGTTGGGCGAGATGTAGGCCTGCGCCCCGCGGAAGACCACCAGCACCGGGCTGCCCGTCGGGCAGTGCTGCAAGAACGGGTTGGCACGCGCGACATGGGCACTCAAGACGCCCTGACCACCCCCGACGCCGGGCTCGTATTCGAAGGGGATGTGGTCGGCGTCGAGGCCCGCCGTGCCGGACGTGACCAACATGCCCAGCGGGTGCTCGCGCATGATGCGCTGGAGGACTTCGGGGCGGTTCTCGGCGAAGTGTTGGGGGATGTACATGGGGCGTCCGGCGGCAAAGGTGACAAGCGCGACGGCCGGACTTTCGCGTCAAACCGGCACAATGAGAAGTTCCAGTTTTGACGAATCTTGATGGACCAGTTGCCATCCTCTGACGACCTCGGCGCAGCGCCTGCAAGGCCCGGTCGCCGCATCTACCTGCTGCTGCGCGCGCAGATGACCGACGGCACGCTCGCGGCTGGCGCGCGGGTGCCCTCGACGCGCGCCCTGGCGGCCGAGTTCGGCGTCTCGAGGACGACGGTCACCGCCGCCTACGAACAGCTGGCGGCCGAGGGTTTCATCACCACCGCCTTGGGGCGCGTGGCCCGTGTCACAGCGCCCCTGGCGTCAACCCGGGCACCCGTCGATGCGCCCCGGCCCCGCACCGAACGGCGGGCCCGTGCGACACGGCACCTGTCCGATTTCGCCCAGCGCATCAGCGCCGCGCCGATGCCGGTGATGCCCGCCGAGGGCCTGGCACCGGTCGACTTCCGCTACGGCGCCCTGGCGGCCAGCGACTTCCCGATCCTGGCCTGGCGACGTCAGTACCTGCTGGCGCTCCAGCGGCCAGCGGATAGCCTCTATTACGCCGCACCCGAGGGCCTGGCCGATCTGCGCCGGGCCATCCAGGGCTACCTGCGGCGGGCGCGCGGTGTCGTCTGCGACGCCGAACAGGTGCTCGTGGTCCACGGCTCACAGCAGGCCATTGACTTGTGCGCCCGGCTGTTGCTGAACCCCTCGGACGCCTTCGTCTTCGAAGACCCGGGCTACCTGATGGCTCGTCGCAGCTTCGAAGCCACCGGCGCGCAACGTTGGCCTGCGCCCGTCGACGAGCATGGCTTGGTCACGGACGCGCTGCCGCGAGACGCCCGCGTCCGTCTGGCCTACGTGACGCCGTCGCACCAGTTCCCGCTGGGTGGCGTGCTGCCCTTTGGCCGTCGACAGCAGCTGTTGCAATGGGCGCAGCGCCAGGAGGCCTGGGTCATCGAGGACGACTACGACGGCGAGTTCCGCTACGGCCAGCGTCCGATTGATGCGCTGCAGGCGCTGGATGCGGACGGCAGGGTCATCTACGTCGGCACCTTCTCCAAGGCCTTGTCGCCGCAGATGCGGCTGGGCTACCTCGTGCTGCCGCCCGAGCTGGTGCCGGTCTTCCGCCAGGCCAAGCGCCTGACGGACCGGCACGCACCGGTCATGGAACAACGCGTGCTGGCCGCACTGATGGACGATGGCACCTACGAGCGCCATGTCCGACGCCTGCGGCGCGAGAACGAGCGGCGACGGTCCGCGCTTCTGGAGGCGGTCGCGCGCCACATGCCAGCGGACACCCAGGTCGTGGGCACATCGGCCGGACTGCATGCGGTGCTGTGGCTGACCGGCCTGCAGGCCCGCGAGGAAGGCGCCGTCATCGCTGCGGCCCTGGAAGCGGGGGTGAGCGTCTATCCGCTGTCGCCGCTGTACGCAAGTCCGCCACCGGACGGATCGAACCGCCCTGCAGGACTGGTCCTCGGCTACGCCAGCTTGACGGTCGAGGCGATCGAGGCCGGCATCCAAGGCCTGGGCGCCGCGTTGCACCGCTGGACCGCTGCCCGTCATCGCCTGTGAGCGCTCAGGCGTCCCCTTGCCCAAACAGCAGCCAATCACAGGGCGTTTGACCGGGCCACCAAAGGCCAAGGTCCGCAGGAGCGGCTCCGTCCGGTGATCCGCCGCGCCGATTTCAACGGCGCAGCATGGAAACTATCCCTGTTTCTCGCACGCCGTCTTCGCCATGCCCGCTGCCCTGTCGACCCTGACCCGCCACGCCGTCCTCGTCGCGCTCGATGAGTTCCAGCGCCTGGGTCGCAGCACCTTCCTGAGGACGTACGGATTCGGCGAGGCGAGGGACTATTTCGTTCTGCATCCGGTGAGCGGCCTGGCATGCGACTCGAAGGCCATCGTTGGGGTCGCCCACGGCATCCAGTTTCCGGATCGAGGGCCGCTGGGACCCAAGGACTTCTCGGGTGGCGTGGCAACCGTCGCGAAGTTGCTGCGCGACCTGGGCTTCGAGTTGAGCAACGCATCGGCCGGCGAGCCTGCGGTCAGATCATCCAACCTGGCGCGAGCCTGGTCACGCGAGGAAGTCGAGCTGCTGGTGGCCGACTACCTGCAAATGCTCACGCTCGAACTAGCCGGCCAGACCTACAACAAGGCGGCGCGACGCCGGGCCTTGCTGCCTTTGCTGGAGGGGCGATCGGAGGCATCGATTGAGTTCAAGCGACGCAACGTCAGCGCCGTCATGGGCCAGCTGGGCTTGCCTTACGTGCGCGGCTACCTACCGGCCGAGAACACGCAGGCCGAGATGCTCATCAGCGTTGTGTCGCAACAGATGGACCTGATGCCGCAACTGGCGGCGGCGGCCGATGAAGCGGTCGAGCGGCTGGCGGTCGAGGTCGAGGCCGTCGACCACGCCCATGCCAAGGCCGCCGCACCAGCACGGCAGTTCCGTGCGGCCGAGCCGGTGACGACCTATCACCGCCGTGCGATCCGGCGTGACTACCTGGAGCGCGAGACGCGCAACCGATCGCTCGGTCTGGCCGGCGAAAAATTCATCGTCGACCACGAGCGCTGGCGCTTGCTGAAAAGCGGGCTGGGCCAGTTGGCCGACCGGGTCGAACACAAGTCGGTGAGCGAAGGTGACGGCCTCGGCTACGACGTGCTGTCCTTCGAGTCCGATGGCAGCGAGCGCTACATCGAGGTCAAGACCACCGCCTTCAGCGAGTTGACGCCCTTCTTCGTCACCGCCAACGAACTGGACTTCGCCCGCACCGAGCCAGACCGGTTCGCGCTGTGTCGGGTCTTCGACTTCCGTCAGGGCCCGCGCTTCTTCGAGGTCCGTGGTCCGGTCGAACGCCACTTCCACCTCGATCCAGCCACATTCCGGGCAAGCCTGCAGTAGCGCTCGCTCACCTCACACCTCGTCACCCCCCCACACAGCACGTCACCCGCCTTCCCGCCAGACTGCGCGGATGCCGTCCATCGTTCCCGCACCACGCCCTGCCGAATCGTGTTTCGAACCTGGGTCGCCCGAGCGGCGGCGCCTGGGGCTGGCGGGCTTGTCGGCGCTGTGGCTGGCGGCTTGTGGGGGTGGTGGGGATGCGGCGGGCGCGACCGGTGTGGCGCCCGCGCCGGCACCGGCGCCGACGGCGGGGTCGGGCAATGGCAGCACGGTGTTCGGCAACTTCAGCGGTGCGGGCACGGGCGTGAACGCGGCTTTGAACGGGGCCGTCGCGTTTCCGGCGGGCCATGCGTGGAACACCGATGTGTCGGCGGCGGCGGTTGATGCGAACTCGGCGGCGATCCTGGCGAGCATCGGGCTGGGGACCAGCCTGCGGCCGGACTTCGGTGCGGGAACCTGGCAGGGCGCGCCGATCGGCATTCCCTATGTGGTCGTGGCGGGCAACCAGACGCGGGTGCGGATGAACTTCGTGGCCTATGGCAGCGAGAGCGATCCCGGCCCCTACCCGGTGCCGGCCTATGCGCCCATCGAGGGTGGCAGCGGCAGCACCGGGGACCGGCATGTGCTGGTGATCGACCGCGACAACCACCGGCTCTACGAACTCGCGCGGGCCTTCCAGCAGGGCGATGGCAGCTGGAATGCGGACTGCGGCGCGGTCTTCCACCTCGACAGCAACACGGTGCGGCCGGGCGGGCAGGCGGGCTGGACCAGCGCGGATGCGGCCGGATTGCCGATCTTTCCGGGGCTGGCGCGGTATGAGGAAGCCGCGCGCGGGCCCGGCGGCATCCGCCATGCGCTGCGCTTCACGGCGGCCCGCACGCGCAAGGCCTATGTCGCGCCGGCCACACACTGGGCGTCGAGCAACACGTCGACCAGCCTGCCGCCGATGGGCCTGCGGGTGCGGCTCAAGGCCAGCTACGTGATCCCGTCGACGTTCAGCACCGAGGCCCGCGCCATCCTGACCGCGCTGAAGACCTACGGGATGCTGCTGGCCGACAACGGCAGCAACTGGTACCTGAGCGGCGCGCCCGACGAGCGCTGGCCCGGTACGCTGGTCGCGCAGCTCGGGCAGGTCACGGGCAATGACTTCGAGGTCGTGCAGATGACGGGCGTGGTGAGCGGCTGAGGTCGCGCTCGCCCCGTCACCGCCGGGCGATCAGCCCTTGTTGTCGCCCGCTTCGCGCGTGAACACGAAGTCCGGCAAGGACAGCGTGGCCTCTGCGACCTGCAGCAGGCGGCGGTTCTGGTCCATCGCGGTCTTCTGCAGGGCGCGGAAGGCGACGTCCTCGGTCATGCCCAGACGGGCCATCAGCATGCCCTTGGCGCGCTCGATGATCTTGCGTTCGTGCAGCGCGCGGCGGGCCGCTTCGAGCTCGGATTCCATCCGCGCCAGCCGCATCGACTGTTCCTGCACCAGGGCCAGAAGCCCGTGTTCATCGGGGGTTGGCTCGGTCGGCCCGTCGGCCACCCGGCCGGCGCTGGCCGACAGGTCCAGTTCGCGTTCGACCGCCTGGCGCTGGGCCGGCGGGTTGGCGCGCAGCTCGCGCAGCAGCCGTTCGGAGTCCTGCAGGTCCTGACGGGCCGCCTCGATCTGGGCCTGGCAGTCCGCGCGCAAGCCGTGCAGCAGCTCGACCTGCAGATGCCAGAGTTCGGTGATGCGTTCGCTGCAGACCGAGAACCAGGTCTCGCTGAGCTGGCTGTCCAGCGCCGCGCCGGGCCGGGCGGCGCAGAGCGTGCGGCGCAAGCGTTCCAGCCGCGCCACGCCGGGCGAGAGCTGCTGCTGTTCCCAGCGCGCGCGCAAGGTGTCGTCGGTGAACTCGGACCAGGTCTGCAGGTTGCGGTCCTGGGCCTCGATCAGGTGCACCAGGCGCTGCTGCGGGGCCTCGTGGCAGACGCCGCCGGCAAACAGCTCGCCGCCCACCGCACGTTCCTGGCCGGCCGCCTCGTTGCCCTGCACCAGATGGACCAGCGCGACCAGCCGGCGCGCGATGGCCGGGTGGGCGCTGGCGTCGGCCACCAGCACGATCAGCTCAACCAGGCCGGCGACGACGCGGCTGTAGGCCACCACCGCGTCATGCGCGCTCAGGGCGTGCTGCTCGACCTGGGCGCGCAACTCGTCGAGCGACTCCAGGCCCAGCAGCACCCAGGCCATCAGCGACAGCAGCCGCGAGGAGGCCTCCTGCCCGGGCGCCAGCTGTTTGGAGGCCAGTGCGCGCAGGCGCGCCTGCATCGGCAGGGCCTCGGCCACCGCCTGCTGGCGCACGTCGGCATAACGCAGCCCGCGCGAGGCCAGGTAGACGCTGGATGCGCCGCGTTCACGCTGCAGCGCATGGATCAGCTGGCCGGTCAGGTCGACCAGCTCGGCGCGGGCGGCCAGCAGGTGCAGCGTGTCGATGTCGCGCTGCTTGGCGCGCAACACCAGGGCGGACACCGACAAGGGCTCGGTCGCTGCAGGCATGGGGTACTCCAGGATCTCGGACAGAGGCCGATTCTCCGTAAAAACCCATGCACGACCCGGGCCCGCGCCCAGGGCTCAGGTCAAGGCGACGAGCACGCGCCCTTCGTGGATCTGAACGCGGTGCGCGCGCACCGACTGCTCGGGCGCTTCCAGGCATTCGCCCGACAACAGGTCGAAGTGGTTCTTGTAGAGCGGCGAGGCGACGACGAGGCGCTCGCCCAGGTTGCCGACCAGGCCGCGCGACAGCACGCTGGCCTGCGAGCGCGGGTCGACGTTGTCGATCGCGTAGCAGCGGTCGTCGCCAAGACGGAAGACGGCCACATGGCGGCCGTCGACGCGGGCGCAGACCCCCGTGCCGGGCAGGATCTCGTCGACGTGGCAGACGGCGGTCCAGGCCGATGTGGGGACCACGGCGGTGGCGTCTTCAACGGGTGGGTTCATGCTGCGGACTCCTTGCTGGGGTTGCGGGGATGGCTCACGCCGACGCGGCCTGCGCTTGCCGTTCTTCCGGCCGGGCCGGGCGGATCTGGCCGCGTTCCTCGATGAACACGATGTGTTCGTCAGGCCGTTCGCTGTTGACGAAGCTGCGGAAGCGCGCGCGCACGGCCGGGTCGGTCACGGCGGTCTTCCATTCGCACTGGTAGGTCGAGACGACGTGGGCCATCTGCGCCTCCAGCTCGGCGGCCAGGCCCAGGCGGTCGTCGACGATCACGCCCTTGAGGTAGTCCAGCCCGCCTTCGAGGTTGTCGCGCCAGGTGCTGGTGCGCTGCAGCCGGTCGGCGGTGCGCACGTAGAACATCAGGAAGCGGTCGATCAGGCGGACCATCTCGTCGCGGCTGAGGTCGCTGGCGAGCAGCTCGGCGTGGCGCGGCTTCATGCCGCCGTTGCCGCAGACGTAGAGGTTCCAGCCCTTCTCGGTGGCGATGATGCCGACGTCCTTGCCCTGGGCCTCGGCGCATTCGCGGGTGCAGCCCGAGACGCCGAACTTGATCTTGTGCGGCGCGCGCAGGCCCTTGTAGCGGTTCTCCAGCTCGACCGCGAGGCCCACGCTGTCGCCCACGCCATAGCGGCACCAGGTCGACCCGACGCAGCTCTTGACCGTGCGCAGCGCCTTGCCGTAGGCATGGCCGCTCTCGAAGCCGGCGGCGATCAGCTCTTCCCAGATCAGCGGCAGCTGCTCGACGCGTGCGCCGAACAGGTCGACCCGCTGGCCGCCGGTCACCTTGGTGTAGAGGCCGTACTTCCTGGCGACCTGGCCGACCGCGATCAGGCCCTCGGGCGTGACCTCGCCACCGGGCATGCGCGGCACCACCGAGTAGCTGCCGTCCTTCTGGATGTTGCCCAGGTAGTAGTCGTTGCTGTCCTGCAGGCCGGCGAGTTCCTTCTTCAGCACGAACTCGTTCCAGACCGAGGCCAGGATGCTCGCGGCCACCGGCTTGCAGACGTCGCAGCCCAGGCCTTGCCCGTGGCGGGCCAGCAGCTCGTCGAAGGTCCGGATCTCGCCCACACGCACCAGGTGGTAGAGCTCCTGGCGCGAATGCGGGAAGTGCTCGCAGACGTGGTTGTTGACGGCCATGCCGCGCTTGGACATCTCCGCCTTCATGACCTGCGTGACCAGCGGCACGCAGCCGCCGCAGGTCGCGCCGGCCTGGGTGCAGGCCTTCAGCGCGGCGACGGTGGTGGCGCCCTCGCCGACCGCCGCGCACAGGCGGCCCTTGCTGACGTTGTTGCACGAACAGATCTGCGCGCTGTCGGGCAAGGCATCGACCCCCAGGCCCGGCTTGGCCTTGCCGTCGCTGCTGGGCAGGATCAGGAACTCCGGCTCGGCCGGCAGGGTGATGCCACCCCGCGCCATCTGCAGCAGCGTGTTGTATTCGGCGGCATCGCCGACCAGCACGGCGCCCAGCAGGCGCTGGCCGTCCTCGCTGACCACGATCTTCTTGTAGGTCTGCCGGCGCTCATCGGTGTAGTGCAAGGCCCGGGCGCCCGGCGTGGTGCCGTGGGCATCGCCGATGCTGGCCACGTCCACGCCCATCAGCTTGAGCTTGGTGCTCATGTCGGCGCCCACGAAGGCGGCGTCGTCCTGACCGACCAGGTGGCGGGCGGCGACGCGGGCCATCTCGTAGCCGGGGGCGACGAGCCCGAAGACCTGGCCGTTCCAGGCCGCGCATTCGCCGATCGCGTAGATGTCCGGGTCGCTGCTGCGGCAGGCGCTGTCGATCGCCACGCCGCCGCGCGGGCCGATGTCCAGGCCGGCCGCGCGGGCCAGCTCGTCACGCGGGCGGATGCCGGCGGAGAACACGATCATGTCGGCCTCCAGCACGCTGCCGTCGGCGAACTCCATGCGGTGCGTGGCGGCCTCGCCGTCGACGATGCGCTGGGTGTTCTTCTGGGTGTGGACCTGCACGCCGAGGGCCTCGATCTTGTGGCGCAGCATGCGGCCACCGCCCTCGTCGACCTGCACGGCCATCAGGCGCGGCGCGAACTCGACCACGTGCGTGGTCAGGCCCATGTCGAGCAGCGCCTTGCCGCACTCCAGGCCCAGCAGGCCGCCGCCGATGACGACGCCGGTCTTGCTGCGCGCACCGCAGGCCTGCATGGCCTCCAGGTCCTCGATGGTCCGGTAGACGAAGCAGTCGGACCGCTCGCGGCCCGGCAGCGGCGGCACGAAGGGGTAGGAGCCGGTTGCCAGCACCAGCTTGTCGTAGGCCAGCACCTCGCCGTCCAGCGTGGTGACCGTGTGCGCGGCGCGGTCGATGTGGGCTGCACGGGTCGCCAGCCGCAGCGTGTGGCCGCTGCGCTCGAAGAAGCCGGGCTCGACCAGCGACAGGTCATCGGCCGACTTGCCGGCGAAGAACTCGGACAGGTGGACGCGGTCGTAGGCGGCGCGCGGCTCCTCGCACAGCACCGTCACCTGCACGTCCTGCGCGGCAACCTCGACGAGGCTTTCGAGGAACTTGTGGCCCACCATGCCGTGGCCGACGACGATGATCTTCATGGGTGATCCTGCTGAGGTTCGGGCGGACGCCGACATCGGTGCAGGTCACTGCGCCTCGGCCCACCCGGACGGGGGCGCGACGAGCGCCCTCCGCGGTTGACGGATGTATTCGGGTCTGGAACGACCGCCGCAAGCCGGCCCGCGAGGGCGCGTTGCGAGGTCTGGTTCCGCCGTCATTAGCGGAGGCTGTGATCCGTCCGGGGGCTGCGATACCGCCGGACACGGGCAGGACTACGCAAGCGGCGTGCCTGAGGCCGCCGTGCGTGTCTTCACAGGGAGCGTTCGGTCAGGGCCGGCCGCAGAGTCCGTCCAGCGCATCGAACTGGTGCCCGCCACGGCCCACGGCGGGGCATGCCGCCAGTCGGCGGGGCGCCGTCAGGGCGTGGTGCGGGCGACCTGCTGCAGCAGCGCACGCGCGGCCTGTTCGGATTCGACCGAACGATCCAGCGGTGCGCGCGACAGGCCCGCGTGGGCGTAGTGCAGGTTCTCGTAGAGCTCGGCGGTCGACGGATGGGCCTTGAGCAACGCGTCGATCAGGTCTTGCGGCCAGTCCTCGGACAGGGCTTGCGACAGCCGGATGACGACGGTGCGGTACTGCGCCGCGTCGACCGGGACCGAGCTGCGTTCGAGCCGTTCCAGCAGGCCGGCGAGCACCAGCAGGGCCTGGGCGCGGCTGCGGACGGACTCGGTGGACGGTGCGGACATGGGGGGCTCCTGTTCGGATGGCAGACCGGGATCGATCTCCGGCACATGCGGTGGCGACGGGGCTTTTCAAGCGTCTGGGCGACGGCCATGTGTTGCAGCCGTCACGCGGGCGAACGCTGCCGGCGAGGTCACCACGCGGCCGGCGCCACGCCGTACAGGCCGCACAGTTCGCGGTAGACGGCGGGCTCCTCGGCGGCCAGGTCACGCGCGCGCTCGAAGAAGGTCTCGGTGACGCAGGCGAAGAACTCGGCCGGGTCGCTGGCGCCGTAGGGGTCGATCAGCCCGGTCGGCTGGCTGCGCAGCCGGGACAGGCCAGCCGCCATCGCTTGCGCCCAGGCCAGGCGGCGGCGCTTGCCGGGTCGCCACGGCTGGCCGTCGGCATGGCCCTTGTCCTGGTCGATCTGGTGGGCGAACTCGTGCAGCGCGACGTTGCGACCGTCGCCCGGATCGGCCGCGCCAGCCAGCACGTCGGGCCACGACAGCACGACCTGGCCGTGGGCCCAGGACTCGCCCGACATCGTCACCCGCTGCTGCCGAACCAGCGTGCCGTCGGGCGACTGTTCGCGCTCGACCGCGAAGGCGGCCGGGTAGACCAGCACCTGATGCAGCTTCGGGTAGACCTGCGCCCGCGCATCGCCCAGCAGCAGCAGGCAGGCCTGGGCGGCGATGGTGACGCGGACCTCGTCGGTGATCGGCTGGCCGGCGCAGCCCAGGAAGGGCTTCTCGGCCAGAAAGACCTGGATGTGGCCCTTCAGGCGCAGTTGCAGGTCCGCCGGCAGCCGGGCAACCAGCGGCACCCGCCGCCGCAGGATGCGCCGCCACGCGGCCGGAAAGGGCGTGGCCCGCAGGCGCGCTCGGCGCCGCTCGCGCCGCCAGGTCTGGCTGACCAATGCGGCGATGGCGGCCAGGCTGGCGGTGGCCAGCGCCAGCAGGGGCCAGGGGCCGAAGGGGGTGTCAGCGCTCATGCTGGGCAGATGGGACGGCGATTCGCCGATTCAAGTCAGTCGACACCTCACCTTCGGGGGCGGAGTTTTTTTCATTTCGGTAGGGCGCCTACACATTCGAGTAGTCAAGTTGACTTGCACAGGGCATTCGCCTGGGTTTGCGGATTCCTACAGTCCATGCATCCCTTCCCGACCGATCCACCCCACCGGAAAGCCCGCCATGAAGCTCATCGACATCGTCTTCGCCATCGTCCTCGTCAGCATGAGCGGCCTGCTGGTCGGGGTGGATGCCCGTGACATCGTCCGGTACATCGCCAGCAGCGACACTGCCCGGCCCGTCTGAGCCGACACGTTTGCCTCACGCCATGCCCCCCATCCTGCGTCGAGCCCGCCAGTTGCTGCTGGGGTCCCGGACCTGGGCCCGGGGCGTCAAGCGCGACGTGCTGACGCTGTGGTTCGTGCGTGCCCATCCCGACACGCCCTGGACCGCCCGGCTGCTGGCCGCGCTGGTGGTGGCCTATGCCTTCAGCCCGATCGACCTGATTCCGGACGTCATCCCGGTGCTGGGCTGGCTGGATGACGTGATCCTGCTGCCCGTCCTGATCGGCCTGACCGTGCGCCTGCTGCCGCCCCATGTGCGCGATCACGGCCGGCGCGAGGCCGAGGCGTGGCTGGCACGGGGCGAGGCCCGGCCGCGCAGCCGCATCGCCGCCGGGGTGATCGTCGTGCTGTGGCTGCTGGCGGCGTTGGGGGTCGGACTCTGGTGGTTCGCCGGGCCCTGAGAGGATCAGGGTGCGATCAAGGCGACGTCGAACGCCCGCTCGACCAGCCAGACCAGCGCCAGCGCGGCGATCAGCAGCGAGCCTGCCTGCAGCACGACCCGGCGGTAGGCCGCATGGGCCCGCCAGCGCCAGGCCAGCGGCAGGACCAGCGCGACGATCAGCAGCTGGCCCAGTTCCACCCCCAGGTTGAAGCCCAGCAGCGGCGCGAGCAAGCCGTCGCCCTGCAGGCCGAGGTCCTTGAGCACAGCGGCGAAGCCAAAACCGTGCACCAGCCCGAAGGCGAAGGTCAGCGGCCAGCGGTGCAGCGCCACCACCGGGCGCAGGTTGTTCAGGGCGACCAGCACGACGCTGGCTGCGATCAGCGATTCGATCCAGCGCGACGGCGGGTTGAGCAGGTCGAAAGCCGCCAGCGCCAGGGTGATCGAGTGCGCCACCGTGAAGGCGCTGACGACCTTGAACACATCCAGCGTCATGCCGCGCCGGTCCTGCGACGGCGTCCAGCCCGCCTGCGCCGGCCGCCACACCAGCACCGCCGGCAGCAGCAAGGCGAGCAGGAACAGCACATGGTCAGTGCCGATCAGGATGTGGTGCAGGCCCTGCACCACGAAGCCGATCCAGCCAGTGGCCGCCTGAGCGGTCGACGGCAAGCCGGGCGCGTCGAAGTTCTGTGGCACCGGACCGGGCACGAACACCGCGGTGCCAAGCGCCGCCCCTTCGCCCCAGCCCACCTGTGCGACGCCGCGGTGCTGCGGGTCGCTGCGCTCGAACAGCGCGTAGCGGGCCTGGAGCTGGCGGATCGGTCCGCTGCAACGCCATTGCCGGGTCAGCACGGCATGTCGGCCGTCGCTGTGCTGGTCGAGTTGCGCCGGCCCGTGTGACACCGCCTGGCAGGCGCGGCCGTCGGCCGCCAGACGCACGTTGGCGTCGGCCAGCGCCTGGATGTCCGGCCAGCGGCGGCGCACCTCGCCCCAGCTCAGGCGGCCGTCGGCATCGGCGTCGAGGTCCAGCTCGCGGTCGAGGTCGCGCAGCGCGATGTCCAAGCGCTCGGCGACCTGGCCGGCGGCGCCGTCGACCTGCCAGCGCAGGTAGGCGTCGCTGGCCTTGTGGGCGAAGGCCGGTGCGGCCAGGCACAGGGCCCATGCCGCACACAGGCCGGCGGCGATCTGCCTCGTGTTCATCGGGGGTCCTGAGCAAGCGGGCGTGCGGCCCGGGGGTCGGAGAGACGCAGAGAGGAGCGGTCGGCTGGGCGGTCAGCCGTGCGGTCAGCCGACAACCGCAGGCGCACATCCACCAGCCCGGTCGCCCGCACATGCTCCAACACTGGCCGTGCGGCTTCAGGCCGACCGGCGGCGCGGGCCGCGTCGACCAGCAGGCGCGCGTCGGCGGGCTCCTTCTGGATCGACCAGTTCTGCTGGGCCAGCCGCAGCGCCTCGGCCGCCCGGTCCTTCAGGTGCAGCTCGAAGCGGGCTTGCTCGCGGCGGTGGGTCAGGTCGCCCCGTGCGGCGGCGGCCTCGAAGCGGGCCTGCAAGGTGGCGATCGAGCCGGCGGTGCGCGGGTCGGCCACCGCCTGCTGGGCCAGTGCCAGTCGCAGCAGCAGCGCGTCGGCCTCCTCGCGTCCGGCCAGCAGGCTCAGCACCTCGCGCGGCTGGCCGTGGTCGAGCAGCCAGTCGGCCAGCGCGGCCAGCGTGTAGACATCGGCCTCGCCGCCGTCGGCCTGCTGGGCCGACAGGGCCTGCCGGTAAAACGCGCCGGCCTGTGTGCGGCCACGGCGCTCGGCCCCTTCGGCCCGCACCAGCGCGAGCCAGCCGGCCAGCGCGGGCGGCGCCTGCGTGGCCAGACGGGCCAGCGTGGCCTCGCCCTCGGCGGCTCGCCCGCTCAGGCTGGCAAGCTCGGCGCGGCAGACCTGCGCGGCCAGCCCCGCGCCATCGGCCGCCGCACCCCGTCGGGCGACGTTCGAGGCCTGCAGGCGCGCGCAGCCGGCATCCGCCTCAGCGATCCTGCCTTGCACCTGCAGCACGCTGGCGCGGGTCAGCTCGGCCTGGGCCTGCAGGGCCGGCGTCGCAGCCGGATCGGCCAGAACGCCGTCGAGGTCGGCGAGCGCGCCGCTGAAGTCATGCAGGCTCTGGCGCACGGTGCCACGCAGCAGCCGCACCACAGCGGGCGGCGTCGGCTCGGTCCACCAAGCCGACAGGGCGGCCTGGGCCTGGCCCAGCTCGCGCGGGTCACCGCTGCGGCGGAAGCCTTCGATCGCGGCGCGCGCCGTCGCCAGCGCCAGCAGCAGGTTGCGCGGCTCGCGCATCAACTGGGCGCGCCGGGCGCGCTCGGCCTGTCGGGCCGCACCGGCAAGGCCGCCGCGCAGGGTTTCAACCACCACGTCATCGCTGGCCGGCACGAAGGGCGCGGCGGCGGCGGGCGCGGTCGTCCACAGACTCAGCGCGAGGCCCAGCGTGCAAGCACCGGCCAGCCGCTGGATCGACGGGAAGATCGTGTTCATCGGACGTGTCTCGATTCAGGCAGGGGCTGGCGACCCCGCTCGGAGCCGCCAGCCCGGGGCGCGCTCAGTTGACGGCGCGCGGCTCGCCGCTGTCGTCAACGGCCAGCGTGTCGGGCACCGCCAAGGGCTCGCTGCTGTCGCTCTGGGCGTCGGACGTGGCGGCCACGTCCTGCACGAGGTTGATGGCGACAGCCGGGGACGTCTCGGCCGTGGCCACCGGCACGTCAGGCAGCGTCGACGAGTCGCCGCAGGCGCTCAGCAGCAGGCAGGCCGAGGCCAGCGCGGCGGCAGCGCAAGATCGAAGGATGTGCGTGTTCATCGTGTGCTCCGGCTCAGTTGCGGGTGCCGCCGATGGGCGTGGCGAGGTAGGGGAAGCCGGCCAGATAGCTGGCCTTGTTGGCGTCCGAAGCCTGGTCGACCGCGTCGTGCAGCGCCGCCGAGGTGGCGCCCAGCGGCACCTTGCCGATGCGGCATTCCGAACTCAAGGTGGCCGAGCCGGGGATGGCGAAGGTGTTGAGGCCCAGCACGTTGGCATTGCTGCCGGCCGTGATGGCGCCCAGCGTGGCCTCGCTGTTGAGCACACACAGGCCGCCGGCAACGGCTACCAGCGCGATGTCGACGACGTCGTCATTGGGCCGCCGGCCATTCGGGAAGCCCGCCAGGTCGGTGGCTGCGCCCAGGTTGCCGGCACCGCCGACCCGGATCACCTCGCCGGCCACGCCCAGCCGGTTCTGCTGCGCCAGCGGCACCGCCGCGATGGCCGTGTTCAGCCGCAGCATCTCGGCCGGCGTGACCGTGCCGGCCGGCCGGTTGACACCCGCGATGCCGGTCAGGAAGGTGTTGAGCAGGTCGGTGCGCGGCAGGTTGGACGGCGCCAGGCCGCCTGCGGGGGTGTCCAGCGCGATCTCCAGCAGGCGCGGCAGGGTGGGGTTGGTCACGTAGGCCGCGAACTGCAGGTCGTCCTTGGGCTTGGAGGCGTTGAAGCGGTCCTTGTCCGGCAGGCCGATGACGACCTCGTTGACCAGCGGGTTGCCCAGCCGCGAGACCTGCGTCCAGGCGCCGCCGGCTTTCTCGCTGACCTGGTGGCCGGCGCCCGGCGTGCCGTTGAGCAAACGCCCCTGGCGCAGGCTGGCGGTGGTCCAGCCGCCGATCACCGGGTCGTTGCCGGAACCGGCCAGCAGGCAGGACTTGTGCACCTCCAGCGCCAGCGTGGTGACGTTCTTGTCGGCCAGGGGGTTGGGCGCGGCATTGATCAGCGCCGGGTTGGTCAGCACGCTGGCCGGGGCGTTGACGAGGTCGAAGATCGTGCCGAGGTTGACCGCGAAAGGGTCCTTGCGCTGGCCGACAAAGACCTTGCCCGGCATCGCGCAGCCAGGGATGTTGACGGTGTGGACGTGCTTGGCGGCATAGGCCGGGTAGTCGGCGATCGTCTTCACGCCGATGTGGTCGACCGGCTTGTCGAAGACCGCCGATGTGCCCACCACGTTCGTCAGCGCGGACTTGCTGCCCTTGCGACGGTCGCCCCGCACCAGATCGACGGTGTAGGTCTCCTGCAGGTTGAGGCTGGCGTCGCGCACATTAGCCACCGCACCGGCCTGGATCAGCGGGATCGGCACGCGGGTGCCGCCGATGTCGAGCGCAACCTTGTTGAGCTGGTTCCGGAAACGGAACTGGAAGGTCAGGTCCTCGCGCCCGTCGCCGCTGTTGTCGAGGTGGATCTCGTAAAGCGCGTTCGGGTCGAGCGAGAAGTAGTTCGGGCCGCCATAGGCGTCCTGCAGCGGCTGGTAGTTGGCGATCAGCGTGACGTAGCCGCTGCGGCCGGTCTCGTAGCTGTTGAACAGGTAGAAGTCGGTGGCGTCGACCTTGGGCGCGGTCGTGAGGAAGGGGGCTTCACGGTGGCTGGATGCCTGCGCGGACGGCGCCAGCGCGAAGGCGGCCAGCGCCGCCAGGGCCAGGGCGTGGGGACGGACGTTCAAGATGCTGCGGGTCATGCCGGGTCTCCGGTGCGGTTCACAAGGAACGGGGTTGGGTGGCCGACGTGCGCATCGCTGCCGACCTGCAACCCCTTACGGCCACCGGGCCGGGCCGGACGCAACGCTCAAAAGACCTGGCTGCAAACAGGGTCAGTCAGAACCCCGGCGGGCGGGCAACAAGGCCGGAACAACCCCGTTGATCGATCGACCGGCTGCACCGACCTTCGACAAACCTTGGGCAGAATCGGTCGACCCGGGTTCATCCCCACACCCTCGAAGCCATGCCCTTGACGTCCCGCTTCGAATCTCAGGTCCTGTCCGCCTTCCTCGCCGCCTCCCTGGTGGTGATCGGATTGACCGTGATCGCCTGGCAGATGGGGCGGCAGGCGATGGCCGCCCAGGTCTGGGTGCAGCACACCCAGGGCGTGCTGCGTGACCTCGCGCGGGTGCAGGGCGGCACCCACCTGATCGAGCTGCACACCCAGGCCTACCGCATCAGCGGTGAGCCGGCCCGCCTGCAGGACCGCAACGTCGCGATGGCCGCGCGCGAGTCGGACATGCAGCACCTGCGCGACGCACTGGTCGACAACCCGGCACAGCTCGCGCAGTGGCAGGCCCTGCGGGAGGTGATCGACCAGCGCATCGCGATCTCGCGCCGGGTCGAGCAGCTGCGCAAGGAAGACGGCCTCGCCGCCGCGACCGCCTATGCCGCCAGCGCGCCACTGGGCGAGACCCGGGCCCGATTCCAGCGCGTGCTCGATCGCATGGAGGCCGACGAGACCGAACGGCTCAGGCGGCGCACCGAACAGGCGGTGTCCGCCGGCCAGCGCCTCGTCGCTGTCGGCGCGCTGACCGCCCTGGCGCTGCTGCTGCTGCTGGGCGGCAGCTACAGCATCATCCGGCGCCAGCTGCGCAGGACGGAAGTCAGCCGGCAGGCCCTGGCCGACAACGAGGTGCAGCTCGAACGGCGCGTGGCCGAGCGCACCCGGCAGCTGCAGGCCAAGCAGCAGGAACTGTCCCGCGTGCTCGAAGGCTCGGACCAGGGCTACTGGACCTGGGACCTGCCGAGCAACGACTTCCGGGTCAGCGCCCGCTGGGAAACCATGCTGGGGTACGCGCCTGGCGAGATGAACGTCGCGCCCGACAACTGGCATGCGCTGGTCCATCCGTCCGACCTGCCGGTCGCGCTCGAATCGATCCAGCAACACCTTGATGGCGCCACGCCCCGGCACGAGGTCGAGTTGCGCGTGCACCACCGGCAGGGCGGCTGGCGCTGGATCCTGACCCGCGGCCGGGTGGTCGAACGGGCGAGCGATGGCACGGCACTGACCATGTCGGGCACCCACACCGACATCACCGAACGCAAACACGCCGAGCTGGCGCAGCGCCAGTCGGCGGCGGTGTTCGACAACAGCGATGAGGGGATCATGGTCGCGGACGCCGACGGGCTGATCACGCAGGTCAACCCGGCCTTCACGCGCATCACCGGCTACGAGGCGCACGAGGTCATTGGCCGCTCGCCCGGCCTGCTGTCCTCCGGCCGCCACGACGCGGCCTTCTACGAGGCCTTCTGGTCCGCGCTGCAACAGCGCGGCTTCTGGAACGGCGAGATCTGGAACCGGCGCAAGAGTGGCGACGTCTTTCCCGTGCTGCAGTCGATCACGACGGTCCGTGATGCCGGCGGACGGGTGCAGCACCACGTCAGCGTGTTCACCGACATCAGCCGGCTCAAGGCGCACGAGGCCGAACTCGACCGGGTCGCCCACTTCGACGCCCTGACCGGCCTGCCCAACCGCCGCCTGCTGACCGACCGGCTCGCGCAGGCGGTGCTGCGCGCCTCGCGCAGTGGCCGGCACGGTGCCATCTGCTTCATCGACCTGGACGGCTTCAAGGCCGTCAACGACGCGCACGGCCACGCCACCGGCGACCAGTTGCTGATCGGCATCGGCGAACACATCAAGGCCGTGCTGCGGCCCGAAGACACGCTGTCGCGGCTCGGGGGCGACGAGTTCGTGCTGCTGCTCACCGAGCTGGGTTCGATCAAGGAGACCACCCAGATCCTCGACCGCGTGCTGCACGCCGCACGTCAGCCGGTGGCGGCGGAGGATCACCTGCTGAGCCTGTCGGCCAGCATCGGCGTGAGCCTGTTCCCCAACGATGACGACGACCCCGACACGCTGCTGCGCCACGCCGACCAGACCATGTACCTGGCCAAGCAGGCCGGCAAGAACCGCTATCAGCTGTTCGATCCGGAGGTCGACCGCGTGGCCCAGCAGCGTCGTGACCAGCTGACCCGTCTGCGCGAGGCCCTGCGCGTCGGCGAGTTCGAGCTGTACTACCAACCCAAGGTCGATCTGCGCGACGGCAGCGTCACCGGCGCGGAGGGCCTGATCCGCTGGTTGCACCCGGAACGCGGCCTGATCGCGCCGGGCGAGTTCCTGCCGGTGCTGCAAGGCAGCGACCTGGAGGCGGCGGTCGGTGAATGGGTGATCGACTGCGCGCTGTCCCAGATCGTCACCTGGAAGGCCCAGGGCCTGCACCTGCCGGTCAGCGTCAACATCAGCCCGCGACACCTGATCCAGCCGGCCTTCGCTGAGCGCCTGGCCAGCGCACTGGCGCGTCACCCCTGCGTCGACGCCCGGGACTTCCAACTGGAGGTCCTGGAGACCGCCGCCATCGCCGACATGCAGCAAGCCGCCGACATCCTGCAGCGCTGCATGGCCCTGGGCATCGACTTCGCGCTGGACGACTTCGGCACCGGCTACTCGTCGCTGACCTACCTGCGCAAGCTGCCGGCCCGCACGCTCAAGATCGACCGCAGCTTCGTCAGCGACCTGCTCGACGACCCCGAGGACCACGCCATCGTGCGCGGCGTCATCGACCTGGCCCGCGCCTTTGACCGTGAGGTCATCGCCGAAGGCGTAGAAACCCTCGCCCACGGCAAGGCCCTGCTCGCGATGGGCTGCCACCTCGCCCAGGGCTACGGCATCGCCCGCCCCATGCCCGCCGGCGACCTGATCGCCTGGCGGACGCGCTGGCTGTCGCAGTGGCAGCCGCTGCGCATGGACACGAGCGAAAGCGCCGTGCGCGGTTGAGGGGTGCTTGCAGGTGTCCTTGTCCGGGCGGCGCCTGGACTGTCCGCCCCACAAGTTGGGCGCGACCTGGATGCCGACCAATCGGCAGGACGCGGGTCCGCCCGTCACCCCGCTAAAGTCGCCGCTCCCCCACGCGCCGCCACGTCCAGACACCGCCATGAGCCGCCTGCAGCAAGCGTTCCGCCGCCTCTACCAGCGTCCCGAGACAGCATCCGGCGACGCCCTGATCGACGCTCATGGCCACGTGCGGGCCGCCGTGCTGGAACTCGGCCGGCCGGCCGACTGGGAGCGGCTGGGGCAGGTCTGGCGTGGCGTGCAGACCGAGCTGGGCTTGCCGGCGCCGGGCATCGCGGCCTCGGGCACGGATGCGCTGCAGCTCTGGTTCTCGCTGGCCGAGCCGCTGTCGGTGGACAGCGCACACGCCTTCGTCGACGCGCTGCGGCGGCGCTGGCTGGTCGACCTGCCGGCGGGGCGGGTGACGCTGTGGCCGCAGCCCGCCAGCGCCGTCGACGTCGCCCGGCACCTGCGGCCGGTGCCGGTGCTCAACGAGGCGACCGGCAACTGGTCAGCCTTTGTCGCACCGGACCTCGCGCCGCTGTTTGCCGACACGCCATGGCTGGACATCCCGCCGGGTGACGAGGCCCAGGCCGGCGTGCTGGGCGCGCTCGCCAGCATCCAGCCGGGTGTGCTGGCGACCGCGACGACCCTGTTGACGCAGGCCTTGCAAGCGGCATCGGCCCCGACGGCATCGGCAATGACGGCGCCGGCACCTGAGGCCAGCCCTGCAGGCATGTCGAGCACGGCGGGCACGGCACTCGCCGCAGCCACCGCGCACCTCGGCCACACCGCCCACACCGAACCGCGCAGCTTCCTGCTGGCGGTGATGAACGACGGCTCGGTCCCGCTGCCGCTGCGCATCGAGGCAGCACGCGCGCTGCTCGGGACCGGCTGAAGGCCGCCGGCCGCGACGGGGCGTGACGGGCCGTGACGGGGCGTGACTCTCTGCACCAGCCCTGGCGCAGAGTGTTCCGTGAACGGTCGTCGCCGATCGGGCGGGCCGGCCTCAGCGCGCGCCCAGCAGGCGCCGCAGCCAGCCGAACAGGCCACCGCCGGACGGCGTGGCAGCCGGTGCGGCGGCCGGTGCTGGCCGGGGTGCGGCGACCGGTGCGGACACCCGCGCTGGCGCCGGCCGGGCCACCGTGCTGGCGGCCCGGCGGGCGGCCTCGGACGCTGCGGCACGGGCCTGCAGCGAGTCGACCAGCTGGTCGTGGTGACGGCGCAGCACCACGTCCGTCGGGGGCAGCCCAAGGGCGCGCAGCCGCTCGGTGGTGGCGTGCCGCCGCAGCACGGAGTCGGTGGGAAGGTTGTCGAGCAGGACCATGGTGGCGTCTCCAGGAGATCCGTTCGGGCACGGATTCGTGTGGGTTGCCCACGGCTCGCCGCGCGGCAGGGACTGCACCGGGCAGGACCGCAGGTCCAGGCGAGAAGCAAGGCGCGGACCCAGGACCGCCGCATCAGGGTAAGACCCGGTGAGCGCCCCACAACCCGGCGGGCTGTCGGAAAGGGGCTGCGGTGTAAGCTGGCCGACCGCCTTATTCCGCCCCTGTTTCACCGCTTTCCCACCTTGAACACGCCGTCCGGCTGCGGCCGGCGCTGGAGTCCACGATGCCTGCACTGCGCCCCGATGTCGATCCCGATGGCCTGCTCGAATATTCGGTCGTCTACACCGACCGGGCGCTCAACCACATGTCGGCCCGCTTCCAGAAGGTGCTGACCGACATCACCGCGACGCTCAAGGAGGTCTATGCGGCCCGCGCTGTCGCCATCGTGCCGGGCAGCGGCACCTTCGGGATGGAAGCGGTCGCGCGCCAGTTCGCCACCGGCCAGCATGTGCTGGTGATCCGCAACGGCTGGTTCAGCTACCGCTGGACCCAGATCCTGGACATGGGCGCGATCCCGAAGTCGTCGACGGTGCTGAAGGCCCGCCGCACCGGTGACGGCGGCCCGAAGGCGCCGTTCGCGCCGGCCCCGATCGATGAGGTGGTCGCGCGCATCGCGGCCGAACGTCCGGCGGTCGTGTTCGCGCCGCACGTCGAGACCTCCGCCGGGATGATCCTGCCCGACGACTACCTGCGCGCCGTGGCCGACGCCACGCATGCGGTTGGCGGCCTGTTCGTGCTGGACTGCATCGCCTCGGGCACGGTCTGGGTCGACATGGCGGCCACGGGCGTCGACGTGCTGGTCAGCGCGCCACAAAAGGGCTGGAGCGGCCCGCCGTGCTGCGGTCTGGTGATGCTCAGCGAGCGCGCCCGCGCCGCCATCGAGACGACCACCAGCACCAGCTTCGCCTGCGACCTGCGCAAGTGGCTGGCCATCGCCGAGACCTATGAAGGCGGCGGCATCGCCTACCACGCCACCATGCCGACCGACGCGCTGGCGACGCTGCGCGACGTCATGGTCGAGACCCGCGCGATCGGCTTCGCGCAGCTCAAGGACGCGCAGATCGAGCTGGGCCGCCAGGCCCGCGCGCTGCTGGCGTCCAAGGGCTTCCCGAGCGTCGCCGCCGATGGTTACGGCGCGCCCGGCGTGATCGTCAGCTACACCGACGACGCGCAGATCCAGAGCGGTGCCAAGCTCAAGGCCCAGGGCCTGCAGATCGCCGCCGGCGTGCCGCTGCAGTGCGACGAAGGCACCGACTTCCGCACCTTCCGCATCGGCCTGTTCGGCCTGGACAAGCTGGGCAACGTGGCCCGCACCGTCGAGCATCTGGACCGGGCGCTGAGCCACATCGTCTGAGCTTGGCCTGAGCTCGATCAGGTCGGACCGCCCGGCCCGTCTTGCCATACCCAAGCGGTGTGACAGACTGGCCAGATGCCCGAACCCGACGCCCCCGCACTGAGCGGCCTGCGCGCCGTCCACCTGCTCAAGGACCTGCCCGAGCCGGTGCTCGCCGAGGTCGCCGCCGCCTGCCGTTTCCGCCTCTACCGCGCCCGCCAGGGCGTGATCTCGCGCGACGACCTCGACCGCGACTGCTACTTCATCGTCTCCGGCCGGGTCCGTGTGGTGGCCTTGTCGCCGAGCGGTCGCGAGGTCAGCTTCCGCGACTCGGGCGCCGGCGAAACCATCGGCGAGATGGCTGCGATCGACGGTGCGCCGCGTTCGGCCACCGTCGTCGCGCTGCAGGACACCCTGCTGGCGCGCCTGAGCCCAGATGACCTGCGCCGGCTGCTGCAACGCCATTGGGTCATCACCGAGCGCATGCTCGGCCACCTCGCCAGCATTGCCCGCCGGCTGACCGACCGGGTCTACGAACTCAGCACGCTCAATGTGCAGCAGCGCCTGTGTGCCGAGCTGCTGCGGCTGGCGCTGGCCGATGCGGCGGTGCACGACCGCAGCGCCGACAACCGCATCGTGCTGCGCCCGGCGCCCAGTCACAGCGAGCTGGCCGGACGCATCAGCAGCTACCGCGAGCAGGTCACGCGCGAGCTGGCCGAGCTGGGTCGCGCCGGCCTGGTCGGGCGCGAGGACGGCGCGCTGGTGATCGAGGACCTGTCGCGTCTGGCCGAGCGCATTGAAGCGGTGCGCACCTCGACCTGAGCCTCGACCGCGTCCCCGGCGCCGAAACAATTTGCAGCATGTGGGCGGTGCGCCAGCGCACTGCGCCCACGGGGGGTGACTTCCTAGACTGGCTCATCGACGTCGCGCCGCACGGACCGCCCGTGCGGGACCGGCGTCGACGCTCTTGGGAGTCAACACGATGGAACTCGATGTCTTGAGCCGACCGGCCGCCATGGCCGGTCCAACCCTGGTGCTGCCCTTCGATCGCCCGATCGCACCCGCACCGCTGCCGGTGTCGAGCCGCCCGGCGGCGCTTGCCGAACCGATGCTGACGGTGCACATGCTCGACGGCCTGCAGCTGAGCCTGGGCGGGCAGCGCATCCAGGACCTGCCGCATGGCAAGGCGCGCGCGCTGCTGCGCGTGCTGCTGCTGCAGCGTCGCCGGCCGATGTCACGGCTGCGCCTGTGCAGCCTGTTGTGGCCGGAGGCCGATCCGGCCGGCGCGCGCAACAGCCTGCACGTCACCTTGCACCGGCTGCGCCGCGCGATCGGCGACAGCGGCCTGATCCGCCACGGCGACGAGGGCTACCAGCTCGTCGCGCCGGGCGAGGTCTGGCTCGATGCCGAGCAGTTCGTGCTGCACGCCGAGGTCGGCGCGCTGGAGGACCTGCGCGGCAACCTGGATGAAGCGATCACCGAGTACGAATCGGCCATCGCGCTCTACCGCAGCGACCTGCTCGACGACGGCGAACACGAACCCGCGCTGGCCTGCGACGACCAGGCCCTGCGTGACCGCTTCAACCAGGCGCTGGAACGGCTGGCCCGGCTGCGCGAATCGCGCGAGGACCTGCACGGCTGCCTGCGCGTGTCACTGCGTCACCTGGGCATCGACCCGTGCAACGAACAGGCCCACCGCCGCCTGATGCGCTGCTACGCGCGGCTCGGTCAGGTCCAGCTGGCCGAACGCCAGTTCCGCACCTGTGTCGACACGCTGCGCCGCCAGCTCGGCGTGACGCCGCAGGCGGAGACGATCGAGTTGCATCGGCGCCTTCTTGTTGACAGGCACCAGCCATCGGCCAGCTGGTTCGCCAGCCGCTCCGCTCCTTCAGGCGGATGATGCAGTAACCCAACCGAGATCCCATACTCCGTGTGTCCGGACTGCCCGGATGCAAGGAGCAAGACCGTGACACTGCTTCGCTCGACCGACGCACGTGCGCTGAGCGGCCTGCGTCAGGTGCACCTGCTGCGCGATCTTCCCGACGAAATCGTCTCGGAAGTCGGACAGATCTGCCAGTTCAAGCTGTTTCGTTCCCGTCAGATCGTGATGTCGCGGGACGAAAGAGATCGGGACTGCTACTTGATCCTGTCCGGCAAGGTGCGGGTGGTCGCGCTGTCGCCCAGCGGCAAAGAAGTCAGCTTCCGCGACGCTGGTCCTGGCGAACTGATCGGCGAGATGTCAGCGATCGACCGGCTGCCACGCTCGGCCACGGTCGTGGCCGTCCAGGATGCCCTGTTGGCGCGGATGAGCCCAGATGACCTCCTGGCGCTGCTCAGGCGCCATTGGGATGTCAACGAACGCATGCTGAGGCATCTGGCTGGCGCTGCGCGCGGTCTGACCGAGCGGGTCTACGAGTTGAGCGCCCTGAACGTGTCCCAGCGTTTGTGCGCCGAACTGCTCCGACTGAGCCACGCCAGCGCGGCATCGCCAAAAGCGCAACGGTGCCTGCTGGATCCCACGCCCAGCCACAGCGAACTGGCAGGCCGCATCAGCTGTACGCGAGAGCAGGTCACACGAGAGCTTGGTGACTTGCGCCGCGCCCGGGTGATCGAGTGCTCGACGCGGGGACGGGTCGTGGTCGACCTCTTGCGGCTGGCCGATCGCGTGGATGTGCCCACCAGCTCGCCGACGGCCCCGTGCGAAGCGACCAAGCGCTCGGTTGCCCCCAGAACTTCCGTCGAAAGCATGTGAGCGAGATCACCGGCGAGGTTGCCTGCCGACTTCTAGACTGAGTCGCGATTTCTCCGATTTCTCAATCACGGCGACCCTCAGCCCGGAGGCAGCATGCTGAACGACGAACACACGACATCCCGGAACACAGCCATGGCGAGCGTCAACCGCGCCAGCGCTGCGCCGGCCGACATCCTGCTCGACATGCCAGCGTGCCTGCGCACCAGCCTACCCAGGTCGAACGGCCCGTTGTTGTCGATGAAGGTCATCGGCGGTTTCGAACTGTGGCTGGACGACATGCGTGTGGAGAACCTGCCGCGCGGCAAGACCCGTTCACTGCTCAAGCTGCTGCTGTTGCGGCGGCATGGTCCCCTGTCACGGACGCGGCTTTGCAACCTCTACTGGCCTGAAGCCGACGCTGGAAGCGCCCGCAACAGCTTGCACGTGACGCTGCACCGTGTGCGCCGGGCGCTCGATCCGGCGGGGGTGATCGTGCATCAGGATGAGGGCTACCAGTTCCTGCCGAACGGGCCGGTGTGGATCGACAGCGAACAGTTCCTGCAGCGCTCCGACATGGGCGCGCTTCTGGATGCCCGTGGCAAGCATGTCGAGGCGATCGCCCACTACGAGGCGTCTTTGGTGCTGCACGGTCTGGACCAGATCGACGAAGACAGCCAGGACGCGGCACTGTCAGGTCTGGCGCAACAGCTGCGCGACCGCCACAACCAGGTTCTGCAGCGACTGGCCGAGCTGCATGAAGCTGCAGGCGATCTCCATGCCTGCTTGCGGACGGCGTTGCGCCACCTGAGCCTGGATGCCTGCAACGAGGCCGCCCATGGTCGCTTGATGCGCTGCTATGCAGCGTTGGGACAACCCCAGCTCGCCGAGCGCCAGTACCGCACCTGCGTGCGGGTTCTGCGAGAGACGCTCGGCGTCGCACCGCAAGAGGTCACGACGCGCCTGTACCGCTTGCTGACCTCGCGGGAGGTTTCGGCGGCAGATATCCATGCGAACGGCGCAACGGCCCGACCGGCTTGGCACGCGCTGCATCCCTCGCCGTAGGCGGAGAACGGCCCGTTCCCTGGTGTACAGGCTCGGGGCTGTCGAACAGAATCAAGAAGCCGATCTACCTGAACCATGCAAGGATCCACGATGAGAGAAGCGGACATCAGGGCAGCGATCCAAGCGGTTCGATCTGGCGCCTTGTCACGGCGCGCCTTCATCGCGCGCTTGACGGCAGTCGGGCTGCCGGGGCCCATGGCGGCGGCCTTGCTGCCGATGTCCGACGCTGCCGGCGCGCAAACCGGCAAGCCCTTCTACGAACCGGTTCGGCGCGGCGGGGGCGGGGCGCTCCGGATGTTGTTCTGGCAAGGACCGACGCTCCTGAATCCTCACTTCGCCAGTGGCAGCAAGGACCAGGCGGCCTGCAGGCTGTTCTACGAGCCGCTGGTCGACTGGGACAGGGACGGCAACCTCTACCCCATGCTGGCTCAGGAGGTGCCCTCGCTCGCGAACGGGGGGCTCGCTCGGGACGGGCGTTCCGTGACCTGGAAACTCAAGCCCGACGTCACCTGGCACGACGGCAAGCCCTTCACGGCCGACGATGTCGTCGCGACATGGGAGTACGCACGAGACCCGGCCACCGCCGCCATCACGCACGGGTCATTCCGCTCGATCCAGGTCCGCAAGGTCGATGCCCTGACCGTGCGCCACGAATTTGATCGCCCGACGCCCTTCTGGGTTGACGCCGCCTTGCATTGCGTGCTGCCGCGACACCTCTTCGCAGCCTTCCGAGGAGCGACGTCGCGCGATGCCCCCGCCAACTCGCGACCGGTCGGGACGGGCCCCTACCGTTTCGTCGACATGGTTCCGGGCGACCTGGTTCGAGGCGAGCTCAACCCGACGTACCACCAACCGCTCAAGCCGCATTTCGACACGGTCACGATCAAGGGCGGCGGCGATGCCCTGTCCGCGGCCCGCGCGGTGCTGCAGACCGGCGAGTACGACTTCGCCTGGAATCTCCAGATCGAGGATGAGATCCTGCGACGGCTGGAAGAAGGCGGCCGCGGCACGTTGGACTTCGCGCATGGGGGCCATGTCGAGTTCCTGATGCTCAACCACGCGGACCCCTGGAGCGAGGTCGATGGCGAGCGGGCTTCTCCGGCCAGTCGCCACCCGGTGCTGCTGGACCCGGCGGTGCGAGAAGCGCTGGCTTTGCTGGTCGATCGCGACAGCATCCAGCGATTCCTGTATGGACGAGGAGGCGTCGGCACCGCCAACTTCCTGGTCAATCCGGCGCGCTACACCTCCACGCGCAAAGGGCTCGGACACGATCCGGCACGGGCCGAGGCACTGCTGGAAGCCGCGGGCTGGAAACGCGGGCCGGACGGGGTGCGTCAGCGTGATGGGAAGCGGCTGAAATTCTTGTTCCAGACCTCCGTCAACGCGACCCGCCAGAAGGTTCAGGGCCTTTTGCGACAGGCCGCACAGCGGGTTGGAATCGAACTGGAACTGAAGTCGACGACGGCCTCGGTGTTCTTCTCCTCCGATCCCGGCAGCCAAGACACAGCGACCAAGTTCCTGGCCGATCTCCAGATGTACCAGCAGGGCCGCAACGGGCCAGATCCGGGGCGATTCATGGAGATGTTCTGTTCCTGGCAGATCGCATCGCGAGAGAACAAGTGGGAGGGTCGCAACGTGATCCGTTGGCGACATGAGCGCTATGACCGCACCTTCCGCGCGGCTGAGGTCGAGGTCGATCCTGTGCGGCGCGCCGCGCTGCTCATCGAGCTCAACGACCTGGTCTGCGAGGACGGCGCGATCGTTCCCATCGTCTACCGACCGGCCATCTCCGCACTGACCCGCCGGCTGCGTGCGCCCATCAGCGGATGGACCGTCGAGACGGCCCAGATCGCCGACTGGTTCAAGGCTTGAGCCCATGCACCGGCGCGCCCACTCCGTCGGATGGCGTGCGCTGCGGGCCTTGCTGAGCGTGCTCGGCATCAGCGCGGTGTTGTTCGCGGTGCTGAAGATGGCTCCTGGCGACCCTATGAGCGAGCTCGTGACGCACCCCGACGTACCGCCAGAGGTCCGTCGACAACTGCGACACCAGTTCGGTCTGGACCAGCCGCCCATCGCGCGCTATTTCCACTGGCTGTGGGCCATGCTGCGCGGCGACTGGGGCTGGTCCCACGTCAGTCGGTTCGACGTGATCGACCTGATCCTCCAGCGTCTGCCCGTCACCTTGGCAATCGTCGGTGGCTCGTTGCTGCTGGCGCTGGCGCTGGCCGTGCCGATCGGGATGAAGGCCGGGCTGCATCCCGGGAGCGCCTTCGACCGCTGTGTGTCGGCCCTGGCCTATCTGGGCTATGCCCTGCCGTCGTTCTTCACGGGTCTGCTGCTCATCCTGTTGTTCTCGATTCAACTCGGCTGGCTGCCGTTCGTTTTTCGCACCGATCTGTCGCAGACCGGCTGGCCCTGGATGGTGGAGCAGGCTCGACAGTCGCTGATGCCCGTGCTGGTCCTGGCGTCCTTCCAGTCCGCGATCTGGTTGCGTCATGTGCGTTCGGCGGTGATGGATGTCGCTTGCCTCGACCACGTCCGGCTGGCTCGCAGCAAGGGCCTGCCAGAGACCCTCGTGGTCTGGCGGCATGTGCTGCCCAACGCCCTGATTCCGCTGGTGACCCTGCTGGCCTTGCAACTGCCGGCGGTGTTCAGCGGCGCGATCGTGACCGAACAGATTTTCCGGGTGCCGGGCATCGGCTCGCTGCTGGTCGAGTCGGTCCTGAGAAATGACACGCCCGTGCTGCTGGCCATCACCCTTCTTCTCGCTGTGCTGGTGGTCATGGCCAACGCGCTGGCAGATGTGACCTATGGTTGGCTCGACCCCCGCATTGGCACGCGCTAGGCCGGCGGGCATCGCCGGTCTGGTCTCGCTGGTGCTGCTTGCAGTCGTCGGCCCGTGGCTGTGGACGCCGACGGTCGACGAGATCGATTTCTCGTCCCGGCTGTTGCCTCCCGGTGCGCAGCACCCACTGGGCACCGACGAGATGGGCCGTGACCTGTTGGCGAGGCTGTTGCACGGTGGTCGCATCAGCCTCGCGATCGGTGCTGCTGCCATGCTGTTGTCGGCCCTGGTCGGCACAGCCGTTGGTGCTGTGGCGGGGCTGTCCAGACGCGGTCGCAGCGACGCCGTCCTGATGGCCGCCACCGACCTGTTCCTGTGCCTGCCCCAGTTGCCCGTGCTGCTGCTGCTCGTTCACCTGTTCCGAGACCCCTTGCAGGCCCGTCTGGGTTCAGGACCGGGCCTCTTCGTGCTGATCGTGGCCGTGATCGGCGGCTTCCGCTGGATGACCGTCGCGCGGCTGGTCAGGGCGCAGTTCGTGACGGTACGCCAGCGGGAGTTCATCGACGCGGCGCGGGCCCTGGGCGCGTCGCGTCGCTGGCTGGCGTGGCATCACCTGCTGCCACATGCGAGGGGTCCGGTGGTGGTCATGTGCTCGCTCGACGCGGCGGCGGCGATCCTCACGGAGTCGACCCTCTCCTTTCTCGGCCTGGGCTTTCCGCCCGAAACGCCGACCTGGGGCCGCATGCTGCATGACGGCAAGGACTACCTGGACATCGCACCATGGGTGGCCGTCGCGCCCGGACTGGCGATTGCGTTGACCGTGCTGGCGCTGCATCTGGCAGGCGATGCCTGGCGGGACGCCAAGGACCCGCACGCCCGCCTGTCGCATCGCAAAAGGACCTCAACGACATGAGCGTCCGAGATCTGACGGCGGGTGGTCTGTCCGTGCGCGGCTTGTCAGTCCACTTCGAGACCCCGGAGGGCACGGTCGAGGCACTCGACCACGTCAGTCTGGACATCGAGCCGGGGAAAACGTTGGGCCTGGTCGGGGAGTCCGGCAGCGGCAAGTCCGCGCTCGCCAGTGCCATCGTCGGGATGGTCGCAGGGCCAGCCGGACGGGTGGTGAGCGGCGAAGTCTTCTGGCAGGGTCGTGACCTGCTCAAGCTGGGGCCCAAGGACCTGCGCACGGTTCGTGGGCGCGAGATCGCCTGGATCCTTCAGGATCCGGCCACCGCGCTGAACCCCGTTCGGCGCATCGGCGATCAGGTCGGAGAAGCCGCGCGCTGGCACCTGCAACTGTCGAGGTCGCAGACGCGTGCCCGGGCCCTGTCATGGCTGGCGCGCGTTCACTTGTCCGATCCAGAGAGACTGGCCGATGCTTACCCCCATCAGCTCTCTGGCGGCATGCGCCAGCGAGCCCTGATCGCAGCGGCCCTGGCCTGTGGACCGCAACTGCTGATTGCCGATGAGCCCACGTCGACGCTGGACGTCAGCGTGCAAGCGGGAATTCTCGAACTGCTGCGCGACATGCGTCGAGACCTCGGACTTTCGATGCTGCTGATCACGCATGCCCTGCCGGTCGTCGCGCAGATGTCCGACCGCATCGTCGTCCTGTATGCCGGACGGGTGGCTGAAGAGGCCGACACGCAGCGGCTGTTCTTCGGTGCCCGCCATCCGTACACGCGCGCCATGATCGAGGCCGTGCCACGCCCTGAGCCCGGGCGGGCACGTCAGGTTCAGATGACGGGCATTGCTGGCCAGGCGCCGTCGCTGATCGGGCCTGCCGGGGGTTGCCGGTACGCTGACCGCTGCGCATCGGTCCATGCACGCTGCCACGCCGAGGCACCGCCACTGCGTGAAGTCGGTCCGTCTCACCGGGTGGCTTGCTGGGCCGTTGAGGGCGACGTCCGATGAACCCTCCTCTGCTGGCCGTGCGCGAGTTGGTCAAGGTCTACCCGACCGTTCGGTCAACCTGGTGGGGGGGACCAGCCCAAGGCGTGCGGGCGCTGGACGGCGTGAGCTTGGAGCTGTCCGCCGGCCGGACGCTGGGCGTGGTGGGAGAGTCCGGATGCGGCAAGAGCACGCTGGCACGCTGCATCCTGAACCTGATCGAACCCAGCTCGGGGGAAGTTCGGATCGACGGAAGACCGGTCGATCGCCGGCGCCGAACCGATCGGCTGGCGTGGGCCCGTGCCGTCCAGATCATCTTCCAGGATCCGCAGACCTCGCTCGATCCGTTGATGACCGTTGCCGACATCGTCGGCGAGGGCCTCGTTCTTCATGGCTTGGTGCGGGGACGCGCCGAACGGGATGCGCAGGTGGTGGAGCTGCTCGCACAGGTCGGCCTCGGGACCGAACACCTGCGGCGGCATCCGCACGCGTTCTCGGGAGGACAGCGCCAGCGCATCGCCATCGCGCGGGCGCTGGCCGTCCGGCCACGCCTGCTCGTTTGCGACGAGGCGGTTTCGGCGCTGGATGTCTCGGTGCAGGCTCAGGTGCTGAACCTGCTGGTCGACCTGCAGCGACGACAAGGCCTGGGCATGGTGTTCATCAGCCATGACCTGGCGGCCGTCGCACAGGTGAGCGACCACGTGGCCGTCATGCAGGCCGGCCGCGTGGTCGAGTGCCGGACAACGGCCGATCTGCTCGAACAGCCTGGGCATCCCTGCACGCGGGCACTGCTTGCCGCCCTGCCGTGCATGCCAGGCGAAACCGGCCAGCGGGCGCTTGCGACGGCGCCGAACTGTCCATCAGAATGAGGATGCCTGAACCCAAGCAAGAGCACACCATGGCACCCGAGGAAGCGGCGCAACCGGAAGTGGGGAAGCATCCATGGCCCGAGTTGGTGCGGGTGCGCCGAACCGTGGTGGTGGTCGACGTGGTCGAGTCGGTCCGGCTGCTGAGGGAGCATGAAAACGACGTGATCCAGCGCTGGCGGCAGTTTGTCCAGCAGGTACGTAGCGACGTGCTCCCCGTCAGGAACGGACGCATGGTCAAGAGTCTGGGCGATGGCATGCTTCTCGAATTCCGGTCCGTGCCTCAGGCGGTGGATGCCGCCTTCGAGCTGCACAGGCTCGCCTCTGCATTCAACCAGGGCCGTCCGCAGGACGCCTCCATCGTCCTTCGAGCAGGGGTGCACGAAACCGACCTGGTCGTCGAGGAATATGACGTTTTCGGGTCTGGCGTCAACTTGGCTGCCCGGCTGTGTTCAGTCGCCCAGCCTGGAGAGACCATCCTGTCGCCGCAGGCCCGACAGGCACTCGTTCCCGACATCGATGCAGACATCGAGGATCTCGGTGATGCCGACTTGCCCATGCCGGACACCACCGCGCGCCCGGTGCGGCTGGACCTCGAGATCGAGGACCTCGGCCTCGTGAACCTCAAGCATTTTTCCGAGCGACAAAGGGCCTTCCGTGCAGGCCCGATCGGTGAACGTATGCCGATGTGGGCCTCACAAGGCGCCGGGCATGACGAGCGCATCGGCATCGCGGTCATCCCGTTCGAGGACCCGCTGGCGACCGAGCGTATCCAGAGCGTGCTCGGAGAGGTGCTGGCCGATGACCTGATCGCCCAGTTCGCACGGCTGCCCCAGCTCAACGTGATCTCGCGACTGTCGACGACGCGCCTGCGTGACCGGTCCTTCGACGCGCAGGTGCTGCACGAGGTGCTGGGGTGCAACTACGCGGTGACGGGAACGCTGACGCTCGTCGGCGAACGTTTCCGGCTGCGGGTGCAACTGGTGAACTGCCCGCTCGGCGAGGTCATCTGGGCCGAGGGGCTCGACGGCCGTGTCGCCGAAGCGCTCGACGGCAGCAGCCCGGTCGTCGAGCGGCTCGGCGAGCAGATCGGCGCGGCCATGGTCGGGGCCGAGGTGCGCAGGGCGGTCAGGCTTCCGCTGCCGACGCTGGACAGCTACACCATCTTGCTGGGCGCGATCTCGCAAATGCATCTGCTGTCCCCGCGCGAGTTTGGACGGGCTCGCGAGATGCTGAGCTACCTGTGCGATCGACACCCCCGTTCGCCGGCACCGCGCGCCTGGCTGGCGAAATGGCATGTGCTGCGCGTCGCGCAGGGTTGGTCCGAACGCGAGGACGACGACCACCAGATGGCGCGTCTCGCGGTCTCGCAAGCCCTCGATCTGGACGGCGGCTTCAGCCTCGCACTGGCGATCGACGGGCTGGTGCACGCCTATCTGGGCAAGGACCTGGAACAGGCCTCGGACCGGTATTCGCAGGCGATCCAGATCAATCCGAACGAAGGCCTGGCGTGGCTGTTCCAGTCCGCCTTGCATGCCTATGCAAACGATGGGCAGGACGCGGTCCGATGCGCGCTGCAGGCGCAACGCCTGTCACCGCTCGATCCGATGCGCTACTACTACGACAACTTCACCTCGATGGCGCTGCTGTCCCACGGTGACTACGACACCGCGATCTCCTACGGCAAGCGCTCGCTGCGTGCCAACCGCACCCACGGATCGACGCTGCGCATCCTGGCGATCGCGCAGTCGCTGGGTGGCCATGCCGACGAGGCGCACCAGACCGTCCAGGATCTGCTGCGGGTCGAGCGCGGCTTCAGCGTGTCCCAGTACCTGCGGCGATACCCCGGCGCCGACAGGCCACATGCCGTCCGCTATGCGCAGGCCCTGCGCGAGGCCGGTCTGCCGGAGAACTGACGGGGGTCCTGTCCCAGCCCATCCACAGGGAGTGAACCCATGAGCATCCTGTCCGCGTCGTCGGCATCGTCCGCGTCTTCGGCGTCCTCGGCCTCGTCTGCCTCGTCAGCGTCTTCCGCATCGTCGGCATCCTCGGCATCGATGAACGGCGTCGCCGGCTATGCCGGCGCGATCGTCAACCCCGCGCTGACGCAGGCCCTGGAGTCGTCGCAGCATGCGCTGTGGCGTCTCGGTGTCACCGGGGCTGCAATGGTCCCGACCCCGAGCAAGGGCGAGGGGGATCGGCTCCGGCAGTGGCAGCCTGACGTCCGAGGCGCGATCTGGGGCTTCGAGGTCGCGCAGGACCTGGTCTTCAGAGCGGAGTCGCAGGATTCCGCAACCCTGGGCCTCTGGGTCCCCAACCCGGCCGGCGTCAAGGCAACATTCAAGGCCCTGTTGACCTTGACTGCGCCATCGGATGCGACCTTGATGGCCCAGGCCCAAGCGGTCGCGGAAAAGACCCGGTTTCGCTCGATGCCGAAGTCCCAGGATCCCTCGCGCGAGCGCCTGCTGGAGATCACCACCCAGACCACACCGGCCTTTGCTTTCTGGTCTCAGATCCTGCCGCTGCACCCCGACCGGACGCCACGCACCCTCGAATTGATGCAGGTCGCGCTCGGTCTGGCCAACCATGCCGTGCAGCGCCTGAAGCACGCGCTGGATGTGAGGCGGCCCCATCGCATCAACCACCAGGTGATGCCGGCGATCCTGACGCCTGCCCATGGCAGCCTGCCCAGCGGCCACGCCACTGAAGCGTTCACGATCGCCTGGGTGCTGTCGCAATTGGTGGACGGGGACCGCAGAGCGCTCCTTCCCTTGACCCGAACACAACTGGCCCTGGCGTACCGCATCGCCGAGAACCGCGAGTACGCCGGCGTGCACTACGAGATCGACTCGATCGCGGGGCAGGTGCTGGGCACCGTGATGGCGGACTATCTGATCGCCCGTTGCACGGCAGACGAGAACGCAACCGTTGATGTCGAGGCACGCGCATTCAATCCAGAAGTCAAGCGCAAGCAGAAAGGGGTGGACGCAGCGGCCGATGTGGTCGATTTGGTCGTGAGCCGGATCCCGGCCCCACGTGGGGCGGTCCCCGTCGGCCGTTCCGAGCCGCTGGCCTGGCTCTGGACGCAAGCGTCTGCGGAGTGGCACTGATGTCCGCCCCGGATCCCTACCTGCAATGGGCCAAGCTCACCCAGCTTCGCTACCTGCAACCGATGCGCGACGCGCAGGACGGTGACTGGCTGCGTCTGATCACCACCCCTGAGGGGGTCGCTGCCCTTCAGGAAAGGGCGCAGCACCAGGTGTTGTCGCTCGTCGATCCGGCCGCTCGACACCGGACGGTCTGGCTGCACGCCGATGACCTGCCGGTCGCGCTGGACTGCTCGAACCACCACCGCATCGGTCTGGCGCACCCCGGAATGGCGCCCGTGGGGGGTCGAAAGTCCGTCGGGTTGGTGGACATGGCGCCTCTTCCAGAAAAACCAGGCGCGGAGGAGGTGCAGCCCTGCGAGGCTGCGACGGTGATCGGCGTCATCGATGGTCGTTGCGGCTTCCTGCACCAGGACTTCTGGACCGACGAGGGGCGCACCTTCATCCGGCATTTCTGGGACCAGGGTGTCCCGGCCACGGCAGATCCGGCCTTTTGGCGCACACCGGACGACATGCAATACGGCCGACAGGTCACCGGTGCGCGCCTTGAAGAACGCTTCGGTGCGTCGCTCGCCGCGTGCGCGACCGGCTGGCAGCGCGAGCAGCGCGAACTGGCGAGCTATCGGGCCATCGGCTATGCCTTGCCCGAGGCGGCGGACTGGAGTCACGGCACCCATGTGCTGTCGACAGCCCTGAAGGCTTACCGCGACCTCGATGCCAGAGGCAACACGTCGCCACCGGTGGGGCCAGCGCTGATCCATGTCCAACTGCCGGACCTTGCCCTGCACGACACCAGCGCGAACTGGCTGGCCTCGCATGTGCGCGACGGGATCGACTACATCCTGGCTCGCTGTTCGCCCGAGGCACGGGTGGTCATCAACCTCAGCCTGGGCGGATTTGGCGGGCCGCAGAACGGCACGTCGATGCTTGAGGAGGCCATCGACGAGCGCATCCGCCGCTGGAACGGGCCTGACGGCATCCAGCGGCTGCAGGTCGTCGTGGCCGCCGGCAACATCGGCACAGGCGACGTGGACGATGACGGCTCCGGGGAGCCGCGCCGGGTCCATCTGCGCAAGGGCTGTAAAGAGGACGGCAGCATCGAGTTCTCATGGGACATCGAGGTTCCCGACGCCACTGAAACCTTCCTCGAGTTCTGGGTACCAGCGACAGGAGACTCACCGGTCCGGATGACGGCGACCCTGATTCCGCCGCCCGGCGCTGTCGCACTGCAAGCCACTGCCGGGCCGGGCGAGCATGCCACCTGCGACTGGCAGGACGCACCCGGTGTCCAGGCGGCGGTCTTCAATGGCACCCACACATCCGAGGGCGCCTGCGGTACCGGTTCCAGCCTGATTCTGGTCGCCTTGCCGCACACGACCGACTGGCTCGGTCGTCGATGTGGCCCTCTGGGCCGCTGGTCGCTCAAGCTGTCGCCGCAGGACCGTGCGCGCGAGCCGCTCCATGTCGACGGCTGGATCCGTCGGCGCGACGTGCCGGGCGAACTGGCCGGCGAACGACCTCAGTACGGTTTCAGCAAGGCGGACGCGCCATCTGGGCAGCTCGCCGATCAACGGTCCACCCTGGCCCATGCCCACCAGGTGGTGGTGGTGGGCGCCGTCGAACCGGCGCGCATGCCCAGGGCAATCTACCCGTTCGAGGAGGCCGACTATTCCTCGACCATCCTGGGCGGCGACCCGGTCTACGGCCCAGGTCGGCTCCACGGGCCCGGCTTCACGACCGGGACACGCCAGCAACTGCGGGGAACGTCGATCGCTGCGGCCCATGTCTGCGGAGCCCTCGCTGCCCAGGCAACGCCATCGCCGCTCAACCTGGAAAATCTGCCGCCTGGCCCAGCACTGCCGGGTGCAAGGGCCGAACCGTCAAAGAAGGTCAGGCGGGTCCGGGCCATCTTGCCCTGAGCGGGGCGTCTGGCAGGTGCTTGGGGAACAGGTCGAAACCTACAATTCCCGATTCCCTCGAACGCGCCCGTCCCCGGGCCCTGCGCCATGTCCACCGCCTCTTCCCTCAGCGCCCTGACCGCCCTGTCCCCCCTCGATGGCCGCTACGCCGGCAAGCTCGGCGCGCTGCGCCCTCTGCTGAGCGAATTCGGTCTGATGCACCGCCGCGTGCAGGTCGAGGTGGCCTGGTTCATCGCGCTGTCGGACGCCGGCTTCGCCGAGTTCGCGCCGCTGTCGGACGGCGCACGGGCTCACCTGAACGCGCTGGTTGCCCAGTTCAGCGAGGCCGATGCCCAGGCCATCAAGGACATCGAGCGGACCACCAACCACGACGTCAAGGCGGTCGAGTACTGGCTCAAGTCGACCTTCGCCGACCAGCCCGAGCTGGTCGCCGCCGGCGAGTTCGTGCACTTCGCCTGCACCAGCGAAGACATCAACAACACCAGCCACGCGCTGATGCTCCAGGCCGCCCGCGAGACCGTGCTGCTGCCGACGCTGGACCGCATCGTCGCCAAGCTGACCGCGCTGTCGCACGACTTCGCCGCCGTGCCGATGCTCAGCCGCACGCACGGCCAGACCGCCAGCCCGACGACGGTCGGCAAGGAGATCGCCAACGTCGTCGCCCGCCTGCAGCACGCCCGCAGCCGCATCGCGGGTGTGGCCCTGCTGGCCAAGATGAACGGCGCGGTCGGCAACTACAACGCCCACCTGAGCGCCTACCCCGAGCACGACTGGGAGGCCTTCAGCCGCCAGGTCGTCGAAGGCGCGCTGGGCCTGAGCTTCAACCCGTACACCATCCAGATCGAGCCGCATGACTACATGGCCGAGCTGTTCGACGCGGTGACGCGCGCCAACACCATCCTGGTCGACTGGAGCCGCGACGTCTGGGGCTACATCAGCCTGGGCTACTTCAAGCAAAAGACCAAGGAAGGCGAGGTCGGCTCGTCGACCATGCCACACAAGGTCAACCCGATCGACTTCGAAAACGCCGAAGGCAACTTCGGCCTGTCCAGCGCGCTGCTGACGCACCTGGCGCAGAAGCTGCCGATCAGCCGCTGGCAGCGTGACCTGACCGACTCGACCGTGCTGCGCAACATGGGCGTGGCGCTGGGCTATGCGCAGCTGGGCTACGACAGCCTGCTGCGCGGCCTGGACAAGCTGCAGCTCAACGAGGCCGCGCTGGCCGAGGACCTCGACAGCGCCTGGGAGGTGCTGGCCGAACCGATCCAGACCGTCATGCGCCGCTACGGCCTGCCGCAACCCTATGAGCAGCTCAAGGCCTTCACCCGCGGCCAGCCGATGACGCGCCAACTGATGCAGGGCTTCATCGCCAACCTCGCCCTGCCGCAGTCCGAAAAGGACCGCCTGCTGGCCATGACGCCGGCCAGTTATGTCGGCGTGGCGGCGGAGCTGGCGCGGCGGATCTGACCGATCTTCTCAGACGAATGTGCGCCTGGTTGACGCCGGCATGTCCTGTGACGATCAATCGTCCGATCCGCGTACCGCGAATGACGTTGTTGAATCGCCAGCATGAGTTCGAGCGGCATCTGCAACTCGCTGCCAACAAGTGTGGCGAACAGGGCTGGATCTTGATCCTCCTGGATGCCGACGATGACCGCCCAGTTGCGCTGGCTGCAACCCTCAGGGAACGCTCGCAACGCGTCGTGCCGCATCGTCCGGTCGCCGTTGTCCTTGCAAATCGCGAGTTCGAGGCCTGGTTCATGGCCGCAGCCGAATCGTTGAATGGTTGTCACGGCCTGAAGCTGGAGCCCGGCGACCAGAACGTGCACGCCGAAACCCCGAGAGACGCCAAAGGTTGGCTGGGGAGACGACTCGGCAACAGCCGATATCACGCCACCAGTGATCAGCCGAAGTTCGCCGCAAAGTTTGATATGGCCCAGGCTCGGCAACGCAGCCGATCCTTCAGAAAACTGTGCGACGACTGGATGCGCCACACCAGCACGTACTACCCGCGTGCGTCCCCAAGTTCCTCAAGCGATACACAACCATGAACTTCATCAACCAGCTCGCCCGCGCCGAACGCCTGCATGACTCGCTGCTGTGTGTCGGCCTCGATCCGGAGCCGGGCAAGTTTCCGGGCGCCTGGAAGGGCGATGCCGCGCGCATCTATGACTTCTGCGCCCGCATCGTTGACGCCACCAAGGACCTGGTGGTGGCCTTCAAGCCGCAGATCGCCTATTTCGCGGCCCAGCGCGCCGAGGACCAGCTGGAGCGGCTGATGGCCCACATCAAGCGTGTGGCGCCGGATGTGCCGGTGATCCTCGACGCCAAGCGCGGCGACATCGGCAGCACCGCCGAGCAGTACGCCCGCGAGGCCTACGAGCGTTATCAGGCCGATGCGGTGACGCTGTCGCCCTTCATGGGCTTCGACTCGATCGAGCCCTACCTGCGCCACCCGGACAAGGGCGCGATCCTGCTGTGCCGCACCTCCAACCCGGGCGGCAACGACTGGCAGATGCAGCGCCTGGCCGACCTGCCCGGCCAGCCGCGCCTGTATGAACACCTGGCCGCGCTGGCGCAGTCGGCGTGGAACCGCAACGGCCAGCTCGGCCTGGTGGTCGGCGCCACCTACCCGGCGGAGATCGCCCGCGTGCGCGAACTCGCGCCCACGCTGCCGCTGCTGATCCCCGGCGTCGGCGCGCAGGGCGGCGATGCGGTCGCCACCGTGCAGGCCGGTCTGGTGCGCGACGCAGCCGGCGCGATCACCGGCCCGATCGTGGTCAACAGCTCGCGCGCCATCCTCTACGCCAGCAACGGCGACGACTTTGCCGAAGCGGCCCGGCGGGTGGCGCTGGCCACCCGGGCGACGCTCAACGCGGCGCGCTGAACGCCCAAGGCGGCACGCTCCGCCTCGGACCGATCATCGGTCGGTGACGCCAATGACAGTGGCGATTAAGCAGGCGTGAACACCGGTCGACACCCGCCGTTGAGTCGCGGATGAAGCCCGCGCACAGCACCCGATACCGTGCCTTGGCAGTGCCCGTCATGTGCTGCTGGCCACACTGAGTTCACCGAGGAAGGCGATCCGCACCGACAGTCGGAGCCCTCGCCGCCAGGTGCCGCCCGGAATGTCTCCGGGCGGGTCCAAGCAACTGAGTGAGGTGAGCAAAATGACCATCGAATCCCCCGCGACCGTCTGCAACAAGCTGCAGTTCCAAAGCTTCAACGTGCAACTGTTCGAAGAGCCGGCGCACGAGGCGACCAGCATCCTGACCCCTGGCAGCCGCTACAAGGTCGTCATCAAGGTCGAGCTGAGCGCCAAGCTCAAGCGCATCCTGTGCGGCAAGTGGTGCGTCTCGGTGATCGCCGAGCGCATCGGTGCCGGCGCCGACAAGGAAAAGCATGTCGTCGTGCCGATGAACAACTGCGACGACGCCGCCGACACCATCGTCGTGGAGCTCACCGAGGACTGGCTCGACAAGGATGGCGAAGGACCCTGCGGCAACATCTACTCGCTCTACGTGGCGGTGGTGGCGCTGGACAACTGCCACAGCAAGCCGGTCGGTCTGGCCGGTTTCGCCCGCCTGGGTGATGTCTTCACCTTTTCCTGATCGGTGACGGTGAACGCGGCGGCCGGCGCGACAGGCGCCGTCCGCCGACGTCCTGACCTCCAACCAGCCGGAGAGCCGTCATGACCATCGATATCCAGCTGAGCTGGCTGTTCGCCCTGTGCGTCCTGGCCACCTGGCGACTCACCCATCTGCTCGCCCGTGAAGACGGTCCTGGCGACCTCGTCGTGCGGCTCAGGGCCTCGCTCGGCCATTCCTGGCTGGGCGCCATGATGGACTGCTTCTTCTGTCTGAGCTTGTGGGTCGCCATCCCACTGACCTGGAGTTTCGACGTGACTTTGCCTGAGAGCCTGCTGCTCTGGCTGGCCATGTCTGGTGCTGCCTGTCTGCTCGAACGCATCAGCTCGTCGCCGGGCCGGCAGCAGCCTAGCCCCTGAAACCGGAGAACGACATGAGCAATTGCTGCGGCGCCAAGCGCGCCTCCCTCGCCATCGGATCGGGCACGGAGCCCGTCCCTCGACCGGTGGCCGGTTCAGACATCCGCATGCGTCTGGACCGGCCGCTGGACCTCACCTTGCGCGGTGAGACAACCGGCCGCGACTACCACTTCACACCGCATGTGCCGACCCTGCTGGTGGCAGCCACTGACGTCGAATCGCTGTTGCGCTATGGCGGCGTAGCGCGCGAAGCCTGAGCTTCGCCCACCTTCAAGCCCGTAACGCCTGCCGCAACCAGGCGTCGAGCTGCGGCGCGGTCATCGCGCCGCTCTGGCGCGCCACCTCGCGCCCGCCGACGAACAGCGCCAGCGTCGGGATCGAGCGGATGCCCAGCTTGGCCGAGGTCTGCGGGTTCTCGTCGCTGTCGAGCTTGGCGAACAGGACCTGGCCCTGCCAGGTCCGCGCCGACTGGGCGAAGTGCGGTGCCATCGAGCGGCAAGGGCCGCACCAGGGCGCCCAGATGTCGATCAGCACCGGCAGTTCGGTGCGGCCGAGCACGGCGTCGATGCGGGCGTCGGTCAGCACCACCGGCTCGGCGGGCAGCAGCTCTTGGCTGCAACGGCCGCAGGTGGGTGCCTCGGCGCGGCGTTCGGGCGGGACGCGGTTGGTGGCGCCGCATTGGGCGCAGGCGATGTGCATGGTTCACTCCATCAGTCATGGCTGATATGGGGCAGGACCGGCCAGGCTTCAAGGCCCCGGTGGAACCGGAAGATCCGCCACGGCCCGGCTCCTAGAATTTGCCGATGCCCGCCCTCCGTCCCGACACCGACCACCCCGCGCTCGCCGCGGCCCTCCCGCCGACGCTTGGCGGCGCCGCGCGGGCACGCCGGGCCTGGCGTCTGGCGGTGGTCACGCTGCTGGGCTTCGCCTCCGGCCTGCCGCTGGCGCTGACCGGGCAGGCGCTGCAGGCCTGGCTGAGCCTGGACGGCATCGACGTCGCCACCATCGGCTTCCTCAGCCTGGTCGGCCTGCCCTACACCTTCAAGTTCCTGTGGGCGCCGCTGATGGACCGCTTCGAGGTCCCCGGCCTGGGCCGTCGACGCGGCTGGCTGGTGCTGACGCAGCTGTTGCTGGCGCTGGCCCTGCTGGCGCTGTCGGCGACATCGCCCCAGGGTGCCTTGCAGGTCTTCGCGCTGCTGGCGGTCACGGTGGCCTTCCTGTCGGCCTCGCAGGACGTCGTCATCGACGCCTACCGCACGGACCTGCTGCCGGTGGCCGAACGCGGCCTGGGCTCGTCGCTGTCGGTGCTGGGCTACCGGCTGGCGATGATCCTGTCGGGCGGCGTTGCGATGATCTGGACCGATCCGGCCAACATCGCCGCCGCCGCGGCCGCTGGTGGACCGAGCTGGAGCTGGCCGGCGGTCTACCGCCTGATGGCCGCGATCATGGTCGGTGCGGCGCTGCTGTCGGCGCTCGTGCTGCCGCGCTTGCCAGCGCTGGACGCACCCCGCAGCGAGGCCCGGCACGACCTGGTCGGCTTCCTGGCCGTGGTGCTGGCCGTCGCGCTGGGCTATGTCGTGACGCAGCAGGCCGTCGTGCCGGCGCTGCAGGCGCTGCTCGGGCCGCTGTTCGAGGGCTCGTCGCTGGCGCCCACCCTGCGCCAGCGCTGGATCGACCTGGTCGCCCTGCTGGTCGGCATCGGCTTCACGCTGCCGCTGGCGGCCTGGGCGGCGCGCCGGGCACGCTTCGAGACCCTGCTGGGCGGCCTGGGCAACTACTTCAGCCAGCCCGGCGCCTGGGCCTTCCTCGGCTTCATCGTGCTCTACAAGCTGGGCGATGCCTTTGCCGGCTCGCTGATGACGCCCTTCCTGCTCAAGGCCATGGCCTATGGCTCGGCCGAGGTCGGCGTGGTCAACAAGGTGCTGGGCCTGTGGCTGACGATCGCCGGCGCGCTGCTGGGCGGCGCGCTGATGTTGCGGCTCGGGCTGTGGCGCTCGCTGATGCTGTTCGGCGTGCTGCAGATGGCCAGCAACGTCGGCTTCTGGTGGCTGGCGGTGGCCGGCAAGGGCAGCCTGCCCGGTCTGACCGTGCCGGCCTTCGACTGGGGCTTTTTGTCGCTCGCCCAGGCCACGCCGGTCGACGGCGCGCTGCTGCTGGTGATCGCTGGCGAGAACCTGTCGGGCGGCATGGGCACGGCCGCCTTCGTCGCCTTCCTGATGAGCCTGACCAGCCAGCGCTTCACGGCCACCCAGTACGCCATGCTCAGCGCCTTCGCGGCGGTCGGCCGGGTCTGGGTCGGACCGCTGGCGGGTGTGCTGGCCGAGTCGATCGGCTGGCCCAGCTTCTTCATCCTGTCCACGTTCGCGGCGCTGCCCGCGTTGTGGCTGTTGTGGACGATGCGCGCCATCGTCCGGGCGCTGGAGATCGATCCCGCCACGCCCTTGACGGACGACTGAGGCGCCCTGATCTGAACTGACCTGGCGTGCAGCCCCCCGGGCGTCACGCCCCAACCCGAAAGCCCCGAGCACCATGAGCCGAGACTTCGTCACCCCCGCCGAGATCCACACCCCGATCGAGCTGCATCGCGGCGGCTGCGCCTGCCCGTGGCACGCGCCCACCTCGCGCCGACAGTTCACCGGCCTGTTCACCGGCCTGGTCGCGGGCGGCACGGCGCTGTCTGGCCTGCCAGCCTGGGCACGCGAAGGCGTGGAGGTCGGCGGAACGTCCAAGTTCGCCAAGCTGGTGCCTGCCGCACAGGTCGAACAGGCGGCCCAGCAAAACTACCTGCAGCTGCAGCAGGAGGCGACCAGCAAGGGCGCGCTGGCTGCCGACAACCACCCGCAGGTGATCCGCCTGCGTGCCATCGCCGAACAGCTCAAGCCGCACACCTACGAGTGGAACGACCGCGCCCGCACCTGGAAGTGGGAGGTCAGCCTGATCGTCAGCGACCAGATCAACGCCTTCTGCATGCCCGGCGGCAAGATCGCCTTCTACACCGGCATCCTGCAGAAGCTGCAGCTCAACGACGACGAGGTCGCGATGATCATGGGCCACGAAATGGCCCACGCGCTGCGTGAACATGCCCGCGAGCGCATGGGCAAGTCCACCGCCACGCAGGGGCTCATCGGCCTCGGTTCGGCGCTGCTGGGCCTGGGCGACCTGGGCAGAACCGTGGCCGACGTGGGCGGCCAGTTGCTGACGCTGCGCTTTGGCCGTCAGGACGAGTCCGAGGCCGATCTGGTCGGCATGGAACTCGCCGCGCGTGGCGGCTACAACCCGCGCGCCGGTGTCACGCTCTGGCAGAAGATGGGTCAGGCCAGCAAGGGCGCGCCGCCGCAGTTCCTGTCGACCCACCCGGCCAGCGACACCCGCATCCAGGAGATCGAGGCCAACCTGAACAAGGTCACCGGCCTCTACGAACGCGCGCCGCGTCCGACCCGCCGTTACGCGCCGCCGCCGGCCTGATCGAGGTGTCCGGCCAGCACGTTGACGACGTTGACCCCCATCTGCGCCGCCGCGTAGCCACCCTCCAGCGTGTAGACCGTGGGCAGGCCGAGGGCGCCCAGGGCCGCGCCGATGCGCAGGTAGTCGTCGCTGCGCAGCCGGAAGCGCGAGATCGGGTCGCCTTCCCAGGTGTCGACGCCCAGCGGCACGACCAGCGCGTCGGCAGCGAAGGCGCGCACCGCCGCCAGCGCCGTCTGCAGCGCATCTGACCAGGTCTCGAAGCCGGTGCCCGCCGGCAAGGGCAGGTTGAGGTTGCAGCCCAGACCCGCACCGGTGCCACGTTCATCGGCATGGCCGAGGTAGAACGGGTATTCGGTGCGCGGGTCGCCGTGCAGCGAGACCGTCAGCACGTCGGACCGGGCCTCGAAGATCGTCTGCGTGCCGTTGCCGTGGTGGTAGTCGATGTCGAGCACCGCCACCCGCGCGGCGCCCGCGTCACGCAGCGTCTGCGCGGCCAGCGCAGCGTTGTTGAGAAAGCAGTAGCCGCCGAAGAAGTCGGGCCCGGCATGGTGGCCGGGCGGCCGTGTCAGCGCCAGTGCGGCCCGGACCTGGCCGGCGGCGACCGCGCGGGCGGCGTCCATCGCGCAGGCGGCACCGGCCCGGGCGGCAGACCAACTGCCAGCGGTGATGGGCGTACCGGCATCGAAGCCGTACAGGCCCACACGGGCCGAGAAATTCAGCGGCGACACGTCGCGTCGCAGCCCGTGGTTGGGCCAGACCGAGGGCAGGATGTCGAGCGCCGCGTTGGCCGCATCCAGCGCCAGCCATTCGTCCCAGGCACCGGCCAGAAAGGCCAGATAGGCCGCGTCATGGATGCGCGCCAGCCGGGCATCGTCGGCAGCCTCGTGGCCCGGCAGCGGCGTGCGCATCGGGCCGACCGGGCGGCGCGCGAGTTCGGCCATGACCTGCTCGAAACGCTCGGGCGTCTCGTGGCAGGGCACCAGGCGGCCGCGGAACATCTCGTGGCGACCGGCGTGGCTGGCCTGCAGGGGGTTGTGGACGATCAGCATGGCGGGGCTCGTGGAAGGTGACGTGGTGGCCCGCGAAGGCTAACGCCGGAACCTACACTGCGCGCCCTTCCGGCCTTCAAGCCTTCCCGCCTTGCTGCCTTCAAGCTGGCCACCACGCCCAGCCGCCCGCCAACCGTCGCCATGAGCATCGCCGAGATCCGCGCCGCCATCGAGCAGGAGCTGGCCGCGACGCCCGAGTTCCACGACTTCCGCGTCGAAGCCTCGCAGCGCGAGGGCACGCTCTGGCGCGTCACGCTGCAGTCGGGCATGGCCTGGTCGGGCGGCAAGCCGGCGCCGCAGCTGATGCTTGACGACAGCTTCGACGGCGCCAGCGTCTGGTGGGGCGGCCCGCCCAAGGGCCAGGCGGCCGTGCTCGCGGTCGTGCCGGAGGACGACCAGCTCATCCTGTCGGACGCCACCGCGCCGCCGCCCGCGCTGGACGGCCTGATCCGCGTCTACCCGCCTCGTTTCCTGCAAGCGCTGGCCCAGGCCTGGGCCGATGACGGCTGGGCCGCCCGCGCCTGGGCGACACGCGCCGAACTGGCGACACCGCGTCGCCTCCCGGGCGCCGCGCTGGCACGCGACACCTACGGCTGGTTGCGTCCGGCCCAGCGCCGCGCCTTCGGCCTGGTCGAACACGCCACGAGCTTCCTGTGGGGCCCGCCCGGCAGCGGCAAGACGACCACGCTGGGCGTGTTGCTGGCCGAGCTGCTGCAGCAGCGTCCCGAGGCCCGCGTGCTGCTGCTGTCGACCACCCACACCGCCGTCGACCAGGCCGTGATCGCGCTGGACAAGGCGCTGGCGCAGAAGCGCCGCGAGGCCCTGCGCGCCCGCGTGCGACGGCTGGGCACACGCTTCTCGGCGGCGGCCTACGAAGGCCGCGAGCACCTGCTGGCGCTGCGCGATCCGGCCCTGGTCGCGCAACTCGCCAAGGCCGAGGCCGCCCGGCCACGCCGCCACGACCTCGCCGCACTGGAGGCCTGGCAAGACCGCGTCGACGGCCTGCGCCGGCAGCTGCGCAGCGCCTCGCTGGCGGAACTGCGCAGCGCCCGGCTGGTGGCGATGACGACCAGCCGGGCCACCTACACGCTGAAGACCTTGCGCGAGCTGAGCGACGACGACGGTCCACCCTTCGACCTGGTCGTGTTCGACGAGGCGAGTCAGGTCAGCCTGGCCCAGGCGCTGGCGCTCGCCCCGCTGGGTCGCTCGCGCCTCTACGCCGGTGACCCGCAGCAGCTCGCGCCGGTGCGGCGGGCCGAGGCCCGCGAGGCCAAGGTCTGGCTGGGCCGATCGGCCTTCGGCGAGATGCCGCGTGCGCGCGTGGCGCTCGACGACCCGCAAGGCCCGGTCGCCTTGCTGGACGAGCAATCGCGCATGGCCGCGCCGATCGGCGAGCTGGTCAGCGCCTTGTTCTACGACGGCCTCTTGCGGGTCGCCGACGACGCCCGCGAGGCCCCGGCGTGGCAGGCTCGCCGTGCGCGCAGCCTCGATGGCATCGGACCGGACGAGCACCTGCGCATCGAGCCGGTGAATGCCAGCGGCGGCTGGTCGGCCACGCATCGCGGGCCGGTGCGACACATGTCGGCGCAGGCGATGGCCGAGCGTGTCGGCCGGGCGCTGGCCGCTGGCGAGGCCGCGCCGCACGAGATCGTCGTGCTGACACCGTTCCGGGCCCAGCGCGCGGTCATCCGTCAGGCCCTGCAGGCTCATGAACTGAGCCACCTGACGGCGCAGGTGCGCGTCAGCACGGTCCACAAGGCCCAGGGCAGCGAGGCCCCCTTCGTGCTGTTCGACCCGGTCGACGGTCGCCAGCCCTTCCTGCAGACCGAGGACGCGCGCCGGCTGGTCAACGTGGCGATGAGCCGCGCACAGGCCAAGCTGATCGTCTACCTGGCCGACAGCGATGCCCAAGCCAACCCGGTGCTCGGCCAGATCGTGCAACGCCTGCGCCTGGCCGACGATGCACGAGCGGTGCAGCCCATCGAGGCGCTGGCAGGCGACAGCGGCTTCCCCCGCTCGACGGTGGGCCAACGCGTGCGCATCGGCCGCCACATCGGCGAGGTCGCCCGCATCAGCCCGGACGGCACCGAGCTGTGGCTGCACGACGAGGCCAGCGGCGCGGCGCGCTGTTTCGATGTGGGGTTTCTGAGGCGCAAGGCTGCGGGTGGTGTGGCGGGTGACCTTGACGTACAAAGTGCGACGCTGCCGCGCGTTCGATGAGTAGGCCGCAAATCACAAATGGCGCACCCGCACGCCGCGCACAATGCGCTGACGACCCGGTCATTGAATGAGCGTCGGGCCGATCAACCGCACCTTTCATCCTGAACAACATGGCCCTCTCCCTGTCAGTCGAGCAACCCGGGCTCCCGGGCATGTGCCCCATTGCAGATGCGGTGGAGAAGCTGGCGCATGGCTCGGATCACAGCGAGCGCGGCGCTATCTTCACCCGCCGCGAAGTGGTGGACTTCATGCTGGACTTGGCGGGGTACACCTCTGATCGACCATTGCACCAAATGCGCCTCCTAGAGCCTTCGTTTGGAGGCGGCGAGTTCCTTTTGGCTGCTGCGGCGAGGTTGCTGGTAGCAGCCAAGTCGGTTGACGGTGTCAGCGACTTGGCAGACTGCATACGAGGCGTTGAGCTGCACGGCATCACCTACGCGGCGACACGCGCGAAGGTGGTTGGCTTGCTGGAAGAATCAGGGCTCTCTGCAATTGAATCCCGCCGAATCGCCGAGGCATGGCTCTTACACGGCGACTTTCTGCTTTCGGAACTTCCTGGAAAGTTCGACTTCGTCGTAGGCAACCCACCTTACGTGCGCCAAGAACTGATCCCGGCCCCGTTGTTGAACGAATATCGACGGCGCTACGCATCGATGTATGACCGGGCGGACCTCTATGTGCCCTTCATGGAACGATCGCTAGACCTGTTGGTGGACGGTGGGCAGTTCACGTTCATCTGCGCGGACAGGTGGACGAAGAACAAGTACGGTGGACCACTACGTGGGAAGGTAACCCAATCGTTTCACCTCAAGGTCTATGTCGACATGGTGGACACGCCCGCATTCAACTCCGACGTAATTGCCTATCCCGCCATCACCCTGATTGAACGAGCGAATCCTGGACCAACCCTGGTTGCCAAACAACCGGGTCTGGTGCCGACGGATCTGGCGCAGCTCGCCCGCATCCTTCGATCAGGGAAGCCGAGCGCTGAACGGGGTGTCGCGGTCGTTGAACAAGCGGGCATCGGTTCGGCGCCGTGGGTGTTGAGTTCTTCAGACAAGCGTAGTCTCCTGAGGCGCCTGGAAGCCAGGTTCCCCACCCTCGAAGAAGCAGGATGCAAAGTGGGAATTGGCGTCGCGACAGGAGCCGATAAGGCGTTCATTGCGCCAATTGCAGAACTGGACGTTGAGCCGTCTCGCAAGCTGCCGCTCGCCACGACAAAGGACATTGTTAGTGGTCACGTTTATTGGCTCGGACTGGGTGTTATCAATCCGTTCGAGGACGACGGCAAGCTGGCAGACCTTACAAAATATCCAAAGCTTCGCGCGCATCTCGACCGACACCGTGCCGCCATCGCAGGCCGACACGTGGCACAAAAGGCTCCGGCCAACTGGTATCGGACCATCGACCGAATTACGCCTTCTCTGGCCGATCGCCCGAAGTTGCTCATTCCTGACATCAAGGGATCAGCGCACGTGGTGTTCGAGGAAGGCAAGCTGTATCCACACCACAACCTCTATTTCGTCGTCTCTGAAGAATGGAACTTGCGCGCCCTGCAAGCCGTGTTGTTATCCAGCGTGGCGAGACAGTTCGTAGCTGCGTATTCCACGACTATGCGGGGAGGCTTCCTTCGTTTCCAGGCACAGTACCTTCGACGTATCCGTCTACCCAACTGGTCGACTGTGCCCGAAGAAATGCGTGTTCGACTCGTTCAGGCGGCCATGTCATTAAACCTTGAAGAGTGCAATCAAGCGGCATGCGAACTCTATGGCTTGACTGAAGACGAGGCCAATACACTGATCGGGTGAGAATTTGCAACCACGGGAGAACGTGATCCATGGCATTAAACCTCTGCGACTTCGAGAAGAAGGCACAAGCTGCGGTACAGACTTTTTGGCATGCACGCGAAGACGCAAAACGCAAGCAGAAGGAGTCAGGAAAGTCCGACCAAGGTGAGCGATCGGGAGTCACGGGAGGCAAGAATTTGGACGGCTTTGTTGAGTTGGTCATTGATCTGGTCAAAGCAAACGGCCTTCCGAACGCAGAGATTCATCAGCAGCGTGCTGTGCTGACGCTGCCGGGATACTTTCGGCCAACCAAGCTTTGGGACTTACTGATTATCGACAGGCGTCGACTCGTGGCTGCCTTAGAGTTCAAGAGTCACGTCGGGCCATCGTTCGGGAACAACTTCAACAATCGAGCCGAGGAAGCAATCGGCACATCACACGATCTGTGGACGGCATATCGTGAAGGTGCATTTGGCCAACAAGAGCGGCCCTTCGTGGGCTGGTTGATGGTGGTCGAAGACACCCCGAAATCCAGAGTCTCGGTGCGCGAGTCGTCGCCACACTTCCCCGTGTTCCAAGAGTTCGCGGGCTCGTCATATCTCCAGCGATACGACTTGCTGTGCCAACGACTGGCGAAAGAACAGCTTTACTCTTCGGCCGCTGTCATTGCCACACCTCGATCAGCGGCAGTGGACGGGACCTATTCGGAGTTGTCGCCGATGACAGGCTTGCGATCGTTCGTGGCGTCATTTGCTGGGCACATTGCTTCAGAAGCGGCACGCAGCTAAGCCAGCGCCCCCGCCATCAGCCGCTGCACCAGCGGGTGATGCAGCCCGCGCCGCGAGCGGATCGCGTGGATGTCTTCGCGCACGTCGGGGCACTCGCCGAGGTGGCGCAGGCCGCGCATCAGGGCGAGGTCCTCGGCGCCGAGGCGGCTGACCGGGAAGACGCCCAGGCCGCGGGCGGCGAAGACCGCCATCAGGGCGCTGTCCTCGAACTCGCCGGCCACACGCGGGCGCAGGCCGTGCTGGTCGAACCAGCGGTCGATGGCCAGACGCAGCGCCGAATGGCCGGTGGGCAGCAGCACCGGCAGGTCGGCCAGACAGTCGGGGAAGCGATCGACCGCCGACTTGCGCACCAGCGCCGCCGGTCCGTACCAGTCGACCGGCGCGCTCAACAACCGGTCGCTGCTCAGGCGCAGATTCGGGTTGTGCGGTGCCGCCTGGCCGGCCAACACCAGGTCGAGCTGGTGCATGGCCAGTTCGGCCAGCAGCTGCTCGACCTCGCCCTCATGGCAGACCAGCCGCAGCGAGGGCGTGTCCAGCAGCGGCGCCAGCAGGGCGTGTGCGGCCAGCTTGCTGATGCCGTCGGACAGGCCCACCGCCAGCCGGACGGCCGGCCCGCTGGCGGCCTGGCGGACGTCGTCGTGCAGGGTCTGGCCAAGCCGGAAGATCTCCTCGGCCCGCGCCAGCGCCGCCTGACCCGCCTCGGTCAGCACCAGGCTGCGACCGGAGGACTTGATGAGCTGATGGCCCAGCGACAGCTCCAGCGCCTTGACCTGCGCGCTGACGGTCTGCACCGCCATGTCCAGCCGCTCGGCCGCACGGGCAAAGCCGCCTTCCTTGGCGACAACCCAGAAGTAGTGCAGGTGGCGGTAGTTGAGCGGGTTCATGGGGTCACGGCTGGAAGAGCGGGCATCAGGCGATCAGGCGATCAGGCCGATTCTGGCAAGCCCGCCGCCCGGGGTCGCGTGGCCGCCGCATCGAACATGGCCCGATGCAGGCCCCACTGCGCCACCGCCGCATTCAGCAGCAAGGCCTCGCCGTCGCTCACCCAGGCGTCGCACTCGATCACGTCGCGGCACAGGTCGAGCACGATGCGGCGCAGCGCCGGGTCGTCGATGTCGTCCATCAGGCGGGCGACGGTCAGGTCGTCGACGGTCAGCAACTCGTCGCCGAGGCCGACGCTCAGGTCGTCGCACAGGTGCTCCAGCACGCGGTAGAAGTCGGGCAGGCTCAGGTGCAGGCGCCGTTCCAGATCCACCGATTCCATGACCTCGATCTCCGGACGGGTCAGTTCGCCGTCGGCCAGCATGGCCAGGCAGACGATGCGAGCGGCAGCTTCGGGGCTGTTGCGGGGGTAGGGGCGCATGGCTTGTCTCCTCGGAGCGTTGCGGGAGCCGCCAAGTTAGCGGCACGCCGCTGCGCCATCCAGCAGGCTGGACCGCAGCTCGACTGCGTTTGCTTCGAGGTTCGTAAAAACCGCAGTTGGCCATCGATTGCCGCTGGTTTTCCAGTCGACACATCGGCCCCACAGTCGCCCCCCATCAACGACTCCTGGATCCGCCATGGACTTCCTGCCCGCCTTCCTGATGGCCGACCTGCTCGGCAAACCTGCCTGGCTCTGGCTCGCCTTTGCCGGCATCGTGATCACCTTGCTCGCCTTCGACCTGGGCGTGCTGCACAAGGACGACGATCACGAGATCGGCGTGCGCGAAAGCCTGCTGCTGTCGGCCGGCTACATCAGCGTGGCGCTGCTGTTCGGCGCTGGCGTGTGGTGGCTGCTGGGCGCGCAAAGTGGCATCGAGTACCTGACCGGCTTCATGATCGAGAAGTCGCTGTCGATGGACAACGTGTTCGTGATCGCGCTGATCTTCGGCTTCTTCGCGATCCCGCGTCAGTACCAGCACCGCGTGCTGTTCTGGGGCATCCTGGGCGTGATCGTGCTGCGCGCGATCATGATCGGCCTGGGTGCCACGCTGGTGCGTGAGTTCAGCTGGATCCTCTATGTCTTCGGCGCCTTCCTGGTCGTCACCGGCATCAAGATGTGGTGGATGGCCGACCACCAGCCCGACATCGCCAACAACCCGCTGCTGCGTTTCCTGCGTCGTCACCTGCGCGTCACCGACGGCCTGCGTGGCAAGGCCTTTGTCGTGACCGAGCCGGATCCCGCCACCGGCCGTCCGGTGCGCTGGGCCACGCCGCTGCTGCTGGCGCTGATCATCATCGAGTTCGTTGACCTGGTCTTCGCGGTCGACTCGGTGCCGGCGATCTTCGCCATCACGACCGACCCGTTCATCGTCTACACCAGCAACATCTTCGCGATCCTGGGCCTGCGGGCGTTGTACTTCGCGCTGGCCGCGATGATCCATCGCTTCACCTACCTGAAGTACGCCCTTGCGCTGGTGCTGGTCTTCATCGGCTCGAAGATCTTCCTGGTCGGCTTCATCGGCAAGATCCCGGCGCCGATCTCGCTGGGCGTGACCTTCGGCCTGATCGCCGGTGGCGTGCTGGTGTCGCTGTGGAAGACACGCGGCCAGACCGAGCCGCAAGCTCAGCCGCAGCCGCAAAACTGAGCCTTCAGCGGGACCATCGGGCTAGAGTCGCACCCATGTGCAACCTCTACCAGATGGTCCCCAAGGAGGACATCGAACGCCACTTCCGCGCCCTCGTCGGCGACGGCTACCGGGCCGGTGCGGTCGGGCCGTTCGGGCAGGGCGCGTTCTTGCGCGTGCGAGACGGCCGCCTGGCGCTGACCGAGGCGCAGTGGGGCCTCATCGCACCGAAGGCCACGACCCGGCGACCGGCCTCGCGCGCGGTGCTGACCAACAACGCACGGGCCGAATCCGTCGCCGAGAAGTGGACCTACCGCGAGGCCTGGCGACGCGCTCAGCGCTGCCTGATCCCCGCCAGTTGGTACCAGGAGCCGAACTGGGAGACGGGCCGCAACATCTGGTGGCAGCTGCGTCGGGCCGATGACGCGCCCTGGGCACTGGCCGGCCTGTGGTCCGAGTGGACCGATCCGGCCAGCGGCGAGATCGTCGCCAGCTACACGATGCTGACCTGCAACTGCGACGGCCACCCGCTGCTGGGGCGGCTGCACAAGCCCGATCCGGCCCTGCCGCCGGACGCGCAGGACAAGCGTGCCGTGGTCAGCCTGGAGCCGCACGAGTGGGACGCCTGGCTGCACGGCGACGAGGCCGCCGCGCGCACGCTGATCCGGCCGTCGCCGGTCGCGGTCTTCGACACGGCGGTGACGCGCGCGACGGATGCGGCGCTGCGGGATGCAGGCATGGCGGGCACGTCGGGCATGGGTGGGCAAGCCTCGCTGTTGTGAGGCAGCCCGGCGCGGCATGATCAGGGCCATGAACCCGTTCGACCTCGCCAGCACCCTGATCGCCACGCGCCGCAACACCTCGCCCAAGCGCCTGCACGAGCCGGGTCCGGATGCAGCCCAGCTGCAGCGGCTGCTGTCGCTGGCCGCCGATGCGCCCGACCATGCCGAGCTGACGCCGTGGCGCTTCGTGATCGTGCCAACGGCGCAGCGCCACCGCCTGGGCGAGGCCTATGCGCAGGCCCTGCTCGCGCGCGATCCGCAGGCCCTGACCCACCAGATCGACGATGCCCGCGAGAAGGCCTTGCGGGCGCCGCTGCTGCTGCTGGCGATCGTGCGGCTCGGGCCGATCGAGCGCGACGGCGCGGTGCGCGAGATCCCGGCGGCCGAGCGGTTGGTGTCGCTCGGCGCGGCGATCCAGAACCTGCTGCTGGGGGCCCATGCCATGGGCTACGGCAGCGGCCTGACCAGCGGTCAAGCCATGGACGCGGCACCGTTGCGCCGGCTGTTCGGCTTGCAGGACGACGAGCAGGCGGTCTGCTGCATCAACCTGGGCACCGCCAGGACCGCCCGACCCCGCGCCCGACCGCGCCCCTTGCCCGAGAGCTTCGTCAGCGTGCTCGGTGAGGCCGGTGCATCGGCCTGGGCGCCCGTCGACACGGCGCCATAGGCCCAGCCGGACGACGACCGGCGCGATCGCCGGCCCGGCTAACGCGGGTCAGGCCCGCTCGGCGCTGCCGCCGTGCCGGACAGCGCGGCCAGGCAGTCCAGGCAAAGACAGCCGGTGTACTGGCTGCGCAGGCTCGCCAGCGTGGCGGCGTCGAGGCTGACGCGTGTGCAGGCGCAGGGACCGGGGTCGTTCATGCCGCAACGGAAGGGACCGCCGCAGCGCGGGCAGCGGTCGGGCAGGGCGGCGGGGTCGGTGGCCAGGCGGTGTTCGGGCATGCAGCAGTGTCGGGGATCCGTCAGGGAACCGGGCTAGGCGCGGTCAGGCCGGTGTCATCTGTGAGCAGGTGTTGCACCCAGCTTGGGTTCAGATGGATTTCAATCCCATTTTTCCAGTTCTGCACGGGGGATTTTCGGGATCCGGGCCGAAAACTTCGGGGGTTGTAACCCGATACCCCCGCAGCATTTGCTTACCGGTGGCGGGTGACAGGGCCCCAAGATCCGCTCCGTGTCGCCGCCGGGCCTGTCCGCCTTGTCGACCCAGCGCCGATCGACCGAGGTGCAGTGAGCGCCAGGTTCAGTCGATCAGCGGTGGGCGGTGGGGCCGACAGCGTCCCGGACGCACGCGACCACGGCGGTGCCGGTTCCGGCCTTCTCACCCCGCCGATCTCCCCACGGACATCCCCGCGGATACCGCCACTTTCACGGCCGATCCCGACCGATTTGCCAAGCGGTCACGCGCGGGCCTGCGCAGGCCCGGCCGGCCGCGCTAATCTCGACCCTTTCACATCCGGCATGTGCCAGGGAGCGAGACGATGTCCGCCACGCAGGTTTCGATCGTGCTGACCTTCACCCACGAGGATCAGGCCTGGATCCGCCGCAACGACGTGCGGGTGCCGCGCTTCTGGGACGGTCACGCCACCCAGCCGCTGTGCGGCGACGTGCTGCGCATCGGCGGGCGCCAGTTCGAGATCACCGCCCGGGTCTGGGAGAACAACGCCCAGGGGCCGGTGCTTCGGCTCTACCTCAGTTCCGGCCACGCCGACAGCGACACCAACTTCCAGAGCCTGGCCTGAGGAACGGTGTGATGGACGCCCGGCCGCAGCCCTTGTGGCGGCCGCTGCTGCTGGGCCTGGCCCTGGCGCTGCTGGTGTCGGCCCTGCTGCTGTTGCGCGACCGCGCGGTCCAGCGCGAAGCCTTCGAGACCCAGGCCCGCATCGCCCACCGGCTGCTGAGCCAGCAGGCGGTGCAGCACGAGGCCATCCTCGGCACCCTGGTGCTGCTGCAGGCCGACCACGACGCGGCCGCCGGGCAAGGCCTGTCGACGCTGTTCGCCCAGATCCTGTCGGTCGACCGGCGTGGGCCCGGCGAGGCCTGGCCCGATCCGGCCTGGGCCGAGGCCGAGGACCGCGCCACCCGCAGCGGCCATGCCGAGGCGGTCACGCCCGACACCGACGCGTTCAGCAACGCCGGCCGGCTGCGCCTCGTCCAGCCCGGCAAGCCCGCCAGCTATGCGCTGCAGATCGACCTCGCGCGCATGGTGCCGCGCGCCGAATGGCCCGAGCGGGTCGGCGACAGCCCCGACGCGCCGCCGCTGCGCATGGCGCTGCAGGTTGACGGCGGGCCGTCCTGGGCCCTGCCGTTGCCGGCCGGCACCCACGTCGACAGCCTGCCCAGCGGCGGCTGGTCCTTCGAATTCCGCAAGCACCTGGCCGCCGCCAGCCAGCCCTTCGACCTGGTCGTGCGCTGGCACAGCGGCTGGTCCGGCTGGCCCTGGTGGGGCCTGCTGGCGAGCTGGGTGCTGAGCCTGGGCAGCGTGTTCGGCCTGTGGCGGCTGCGGCGCGACTGGCAGGCCCAGGCCGAGCGCCAGCGCCGCGCCGAGGCGCAGTTGCGCTTTGGCCAGGTCGCCCGCCTGAACGCGCTCGGCGAGCTCGCCGCCGGCATCGCCCATGAGCTGAACCAGCCGCTGACCGCCGTGCTGGCCAGCACCCAGGCGGCAGGACGGCTGCTGGCCGAGGACCCGCCCGAGCTGGACGACGCCCGCAGCGCCATGCAGCGGGCCGTGCGCCAGGCCCGCCGCGCCAGCGAGGTGCTGCAGCGCCTGCGCGCGCTGGTCCGTCCCGGCAGCGACGTGCCAGCGGCCGATGAGGCGGCCGCCGTCGCGCTCGCCCCTGCCGTGCGCCACGCGCTGGACCTGCTGGCGGGCGACCTCGACCGGCTGGCCGTGCAACCCGCGCTGGACCTGCCGGAGCCGCTGGCGGTGCAGGCCGACGCCGTCACGCTCGAACAGATCCTGCACAACCTGCTGAGCAACGCGCTGCAGGCGCTGACGCAGGTGCCGCCGGCCGAACGCCGGCTGGTCATCTCGGCCCATGCACGCGGGCCGGACGCCATCGAGCTGCGTGTCACCGACCATGGCCTGGGCGTGCCCGAGGCGCAGCGCGCGCAGCTCTTCGAGCCCTTCTTCACCACCCGCGACGGTGGTCTCGGCCTGGGCTTGAGCCTGTGCGAGACGCTCGCCGCCAGCGCCGGAGGCAGCCTGCACTTCGAACCGGCCGAACCGCGCGGCGCGGTCTTCGTGCTGCGCCTGCCGGCCAGCGTGACCGCGCCACAGCCGCGATCAACGACGCCATGAACGCCACCTCGGGCACCGCGCCGAACACCACCCCGCTGATCCACTTGGTCGACGACGACGAGGCGGTGCGCGACAGCCTCGCGCTGCTGATCGGCACGGTCGGGCTGCGCGTGCGGACCTGGGCCGATCCGCTCGTGTTCATCGGCCAGTTCGACCGCGACGCCATCGGCGCCATCGTGCTGGACGTGCGCATGCCCGGCCTGGGCGGTCTGGCGCTGCTGGACCGGCTGCGCGCCGAGGGCGTCGACCAGCCGGTGGTCATGCTGACCGGCCACGGCACCGTCGAGCTGTGCCGGCGCGCCTTCAAGTCCGGCGCGGCCGAATTCCTGGAGAAACCGGTCGACGACGAGCTGCTGATCGAGACCCTGCAGCAGGCCGTGCGCAGCCACGTGCAGACCCGCCAGCGCCACCAGGCCGACCGGCAGGCGCGTGAGCGCTACGCCCAGCTGAGCGAGCGCGAGCGCGAGGTGCTCGGCCTGATCGTCGCCGGTCTGACCAACAAGGAAGCCGGCCGCGCGCTGAGCCTCTCGCCCCGCACCGTCGAGACCCACCGCGCCAACCTGTTCGCCAAGCTCGGCGCCGAATCGCTCGCCACGCTGATCCGCCAATACGCCGCGCTGGTCGACGAACAAGGCTGAACCCACCTGCGGCCACGTCGCTCGGTCGGACGCCATCGACGCGCCATCGACGCACCTGCGACGTGCTTGCGTACTTCTACGGACCCCCGCACGTAGGCCGCCGAATAGCGCCCACGCCGGCCGGTTCCTACCCTTCACGCCATGGCCTCACCCCGAGCGCCAGCCCACCGAACCCGAAGGAAACCGCCCCATGTCGACCCGCTCCTTGACCGCCCGCACCCTGATCGCCGCCGTCCTCGCCACCAGCGGCGCCACGCTGCTCGCTTTCGCCGCACCGACCGCCGAAGCTCGCAACAGCGGCGGCGTGCGCGTCGAACGCAACATGAGCCTGGCGCTCGCCAACGAGCTGGCCAGCACGACCGTCGCCAGCTGTCAGGCGGCCGGCTTTGCCGTCACCGCCACCGTGGTCGACCGTGCCGGCGGCGTGCGCGCCGTCCAGCGCGCCGACCAAGCCGGTCCGCACACGCTGGAGGCCAGCCGGCTCAAGGCCTACACCTCTGCCTCGGCCAAGAACACCACGCTGGCCATGATGCAGACCGCGCAGCAGAACCCGGCCGCCGCCAACTTGGTCCACATCCCCGGCTACCTGCTGCTGGGCGGTGGCGTGCCGGTGAAGTCGGGCGACGAGGTCATCGGCGCCATCGGCGTCGGCGGTGCGCCGGGCGGTCACCTGGACGAGCAGTGCGCCAAGGCCGCGCTCGATCAGCTGGCGGGTGAACTCAAGTGAAGCCGGTCCGCGACACCCTGCGGCTGGCCGGCCTTGGCCTGCTGGTCGCCCTGAGCGCGCCGATCGCCTCGGCCCAGGTCGCGCCGGACGCGGCCACCGTCGCCGGCTACGCCCGCCAGAGCGCCTTGCGCCTGCACGACGCCGCTGGCCGGGGCGACCTGGCGGCGCTCGACGCGCTCTTGTCCGGCCCGGACGCCGCCACGCTGCTCAAGGCCCGCGACGGCCACGGCCGCAACGCCCTGCATGTGGCCGCCCACGCCGGCCAGCGCGGCGCGATCGAACGTCTGGCGCGCGCCGGCATCGGACTTGATGCGCTGGAGAACGACCGCTACGACGCCGTCACCATTGCCGCCGTGGCCGATGACGAGGCCACGCTGCGCACCCTGCTGGCCCTGGGCGCGAGCGCCAGCCAGGTCACCAGCCGCTACGACGGCACCGCGCTGATCGCGGCGGCCCACCTCGGCCACGACGGCGTCGTGCGCCAGCTCATCGCCGCGAAGGCGCCGCTGGACCATGTCAACAACCTGCACTGGACCGCGCTGATCGAGGCCGTCGTGCTGGGCCAGGGCGGGCCCCGCCACCAGGCCACCGTCCGCGCCCTGCTCGATGCGGGCGCCCGCCGCGACCTGACCGACCGCGAAGGCCGCACGCCGCTGCAGCTGGCACAGGCGCGGGGGTATCGCGAGATCGAGGCGATGTTGGCGAGGCCGTGAGCTGCGGGCGACCTCGCCGGTCGGCGTCACGGCGTGACGGCGTGACGGCGTGACGGCGTGACGGCGTCACGGCATGACGGCATCAGCCGCCCAGCCCCCGCCGGCTCAGGAAGCGCCGGTGTGTCCCCGTCACCGGATCGTCGAACGCCACCTCGCGCGCCAGCAGTTGCAGCGGGCGGGTGAAGTCGGGCGTCGTCTCCATCGGCTGCAGGACCGGGTAGATGCGGTCGCCGACGATGGGCATGCCCAGGGCGCTCAGGTGGGCGCGCAGCTGGTGCTTGCGGCCGGTCAGCGGGTGCAGCCGGTAGTGCGCATGGCCTTCGGGATGCCCGTGTGCATCGGCCATCGCGGTCGACGGCAGTCGGCCGATCAGCTCGATGCGGGTCTGCGCATTGGGCTCGCCGGGGACCTCATGCATCTGCATGAAGGCATCGCCCTCGCGTTCCTCTAAGCGGCTTTCATGCAGGCGTGGCAAGGCCAGGTCGGCGCGCCAGGGGGCGATGGCCTCGTAGACCTTGTGGACAGCGCGTTCGCGCAGCAGGCGCTGGTAGGCATCGCGTTCATCGGGCCGGACGGTGAAGACGACCACGCCAGCGGTCTCGCGGTCCAGGCGGTGCATCGGCGCCAGCGTGGCGATGCCGAGCTGGCGCTTCAGGCGCGTCAGCAGGGTCTCGTGCAGGTGGCGGCCCTTGGGCGTCATGGGCAGGAAATGCGGCTTGTCGGCCACGACCAGGTGCTCGTCGACGTGCAGCAGGTCGGCCTCGAAGGGCACGACCGGCTCGGGCGCATCGAGGGTGCGCCAGTACCAGAGGATGCGGTGGGCCGCGCAGGGCTCGTGGGGGCTGACCGCGCGGCCGTCGGCGGCCAGCACCTCGCCCCGGGCGATGCGTGCGAGCCAGCCAGCCACATCCAGCGCCGGCAGGCGTCGCGGCAGGAAGTCGATCAGCGTGGCCCAAGGGCCCGGCGCCAGCGCGACGCGGCTGGCGCCGATGCCGTCGCGGTCGGGCGGGGTCCAGGCCGGACGCGGGCGGCTCAAGTCGGCATCTGGCCGTCGAGCCGCTCGGCCCGCGCGAGGCGCCAGGCCTCGTCGGGGCGCGAGGGGTCATAGACCTGCGCGGGCTTGCGGCCGGTCTCGGCCAGCGTGGCGTCCAGCGCGATGCGCCGGTCGAAGACGTAGCACTCGCCGATCCAGGCGTGTTGATCGGCCTTGCCGGTCGATGCGGTCGGGTCGGCCCGCTCGGCCCTCTCAGCCCGATCAGCCAGATAGCCCAGGATGCCGCCCTGCAGCTGCCGGACCTCCAGCCCGAGGCTGCGCATCCACGGCGCGGTGCGGTCGCAGCGGATGCCGCCGGTGCAGTACATCGCCACCGTCTGGCCGGCGGCCCGCCAGGTGTCGGCATGGGCCAGTACATGGGCCGCGAAGTCGCGGAAATGGTCGACGGCGGGGTCGACCGCGCCACGAAACCGGCCGAGCCGGAACTCGAAGTGGTTGCGGTTGTCCAGCAGCACGACGTCGGGCCGGGCGATCAACGCGTCCCAGTCGGCCGGGGCGACATGGCTGTCGTCGTGTTCGTCGATGACGTCGGCCACCTCGGGCAGGTCGATGGCCACCAGCTCGGCCTTGTGCGCGACCTTGTAGCGGCCAAACGGCAGGGTGTGGCAGGCGCTGCGCTTGAAGACCAGGCCGTGCAAGGGCGCGAAGGCGGCGTCCTTCGACAGCGCGGCCTCGTAGGCCTCGACCGCCGCCCGCGTGCCGGCAACGACCGCGTTGATGCCTTCTGCCGCCACGATCACGCTGCCGCCGAAGGCCTGCGGCGCGCCCAGGCGTACGCCGAGTTGCCGCAAGGCATCGGCCATCGCGGCCGGATCGGGCACCGCGGCGTAGCGGTAGAAGGCGCTGTGGACGAGGGTGTCGGGCGAGGCGTTCATCGCGGCGTTCATCGCGTCATTCATGGCGTCGGTCAACGCTTGAGGATCACCAGCCCCTTGAGGTACTCGCCCTCGGGGAAGCACAGCGTGGTCGGGTGATCGGGCGCGGCTTCCAGGCGCTGCAGCAGGTAGCCGTCGACCTCGGCGTCCATGGCCGCGCCAGCGACGATCTTGTGGAACAGATCCGCGCCGATGCCGCCCGAACAGCTGAAGGTCAGCAGCAGGCCACCGGGCGACAGCAGCTTGAGCGCCAGCCGGTTGATGTCCTTGTAGGCCCGGCTGGCGCGTTCGGCGTGTGACGCCGTGGGCGCGAACTTGGGCGGGTCCAGCACGATGGCGTCGAAGCTGCGGCCGTCCTGCAGCATCTGCCGGAGCGTGCCGTTGACATCGGCATCGAGGGACACATGGCGCGCAGGGTCATGCCCGTTGAGCGCCACATGCGCCGTGGCCCGGGCCAGCGAGGGACCGGAGGAATCGACGCTGACCACCTCGCTCGCGCCGCCGTTCAGGGCCGCGACCGAAAAGCCGCCGGTGTAGCTGTAGCAGTTCAGCACCCGCTGGCTGCCGAACTGGCGCACCAGCCGGGCGAACAGGGCGCGGTTCTCGCGCTGGTCGAGGTAGTAGCCGGTCTTGTGGCCCTCGGCGACGTCGACCGTCAGGCGCAGCCCGTGTTCGTGCAGCGTGACCGCCGTGTCACCACCGCCGCGCAGCCAGCCGGTGACGGCGGGCAGGCCTTCAAGGCTGCGCACGCTGGCGTCGGAGCGTTCATAGAGCCGGGTGCAGCCGGTGGCCGCCAGCAGGGCGTCGGCGATGACGGCTTTCCAGCGTTCGACCCCGGCGCTGAGGAACTGCACGCTCAGGATGTCGTCGTAGCGGTCGACCACCAGACCGGGCAGGCCGTCGGCCTCGCCGTGCAGCAGGCGCACGCCGTTGCTGGCGATGGCCAGGCGCTCGCGCATCGCGACGGCGGCGGTGATGCGGCGGGCGAAGAAGGCGGCGTCGATGCGCTCGGCCTCGTCCCAGCTCCAGGCGCGCACCCGGATCATCGATTCGGGGCTGTAGCTGGCCCAGGCCAGGAAGCGGCCGTCGGCGGCCTCGACCCGCACGGTCTCGCCGCTGTCGGCCCGGCCGCTGGCGATGCTGCCCTGGAAGACCCACGGGTGGCGGCGCTGCAGCGAGCGCTCGCGGCCGTCTCGCAATCGGATGGTTTTCATGGCTCGGGATTGTCGCCGCCCGCCCGAGGCCTTCCAGCGGCCTGAACTCTCGTGGTGATTCGCGTACCGCATTGCAGCGAACCTATACGCTATCGCACCATCCTAGAGAAAATACCTAGTCATATGCGCAAGAACGTACAGGCACCAGGAAGCGAAGTATCGGTGGGCAGGAGGGCGCAAACCTATCGTTGCGACCGTCGATGCAGCCACGCATCGCACCCGGTTGACACCACCCTGACCTGATCCCTCTGAGGAGACACGCATGAAGCTCAAGGCATCCCTGGCGCTCGCTTTCGGCCTGATGGCCGGCATGGCCAACGCCGCCACCGAACTCGTCATCGCCACCGTGAACAACGGCCACATGATCGAGATGCAGAAGCTCAGCAAGAACTTCGAAGCCGCCAACCCCGACATCAAGCTGAAGTGGGTGACGCTGGAAGAAGGCGTGCTGCGCCAGCGCGTGACGACGGACATCGCCACCAAGGGCGGCCAGTTCGACGTCATGACCATCGGCATGTACGAAACCCCGATCTGGGGCAAGAAGGGCTGGCTGCAGGAAATCAAGCCGGCCGCCGGCTACGACGTCGATGACCTGCTGCCCGCCATGCGCAACGGCCTGTCGGTCGACGGCAAGATGTACTCGGTGCCGTTCTACGGCGAGAGCTCGATGCTGATGTACCGCAAGGACCTGGCCGACAAGGCTGGCATCACCGTCGCCGCCAACCCGACCTGGGCCGACATCAAGACCCTGGCCAGCAAGATCCATGACCCGAAGAACGGCGTGTACGGCATCTGCCTGCGCGGCAAGCCGGGCTGGGGCGACAACATGGCCTTCCTGTCGACGCTGGTCAACACCTTCGGCGGCCAGTGGTTCGACATGAGCTGGAAGCCCCAGCTCGAATCGAAGCCCTGGAAGGACGCGATCACCTTCTACGTCGACCTGCTGAAGAACTACGGCCCTCCGGGCTCGTCGGCCAACAGCTTCAACGAGATCCTGGCGCTGTACAACGAAGGCAAGTGCGGCATGTGGATCGACGCGACGATCGCCGCGTCCTTCATCACCGACCCGAAGCAGTCGAAGGTTGCCGACAAGGTCGCCTTCGCCCAAGCCCCGACGATGGCCACCCCCAAGGGTGCCAACTGGCTGTGGGCCTGGGCCCTGGGCATCCCCGCCTCGACCAAGAAGGGTGACGCGGCGCAGAAGTTCGTGACCTGGGCGACGTCCAAGGACTACATCGAGCTGGTCGCCAAGACCAACGGCTGGGGCGCGGTCCCGACCGGCACCCGCAAGTCGACCTACGCCAACCCCGAGTTCCAGAAGGCCGCCAAGTTCGCCGCTGCCGAGAAGGCCGCGATCGACAGCGCCAACCCGAACGACTCGACCCTGCCGAAGTCGCCGTATGTGGGCGTGCAGTTCGCCGCCATTCCCGAGTTCCAGGCCATCGGCATCGCGGTGGGCCAGCAGATGAGCTCGGCGCTCGCCGGCAAGACCTCGATCGACGCGGCCCTCAAGGCCAGCCAGAACGCGGCCGACCGCGAGATGAAGAAGGCCGGCTACTACAAGTAAGCCGAGCCAGCCGGCATCGACGGCGGCCGTGCCGTCGATGCCGGTGCCTCCGATCTCCTGAAGGACCGACGCCCGCGGGTCGAACGGCCGGAACCCCGATCCACACGGGAATCCCGGCCGGCTCGACCCGCCTCTTCTCGGGCTTTCCTCGGGCTTTCCTCGGGCTTTCCTCGGACTCTTCTCCGACGCTTCACTGGCTCCCGGCCACTCACGGCACTTCAACGTCCACGCCTCGCCTTCCCGCGACGCCGTCCACCGCAGGGCAAGACCATGTCGACCGACGCACTCCCGACGCCACCCGCCGCCGCCCCGGCCGCCCCGCACCAGATCTCGCGCCTGGTGCCGCGCCTGCTGATGCTGCCGGCCGTCAGCACGCTCTTCCTGTGGATGATCGTGCCGCTGGTGATGACGATCTACTTCAGCGTCATCCGCTACAACCTCATGCAGCCCGAGGCCACCGGCTTCATCGGGCTGGAGAACTTCGAATACTTCGTCACCGACCCGTCCTTCGGCGTGGCGGTGATCAACACGCTGCTGCTGCTGGGCAGCGTCATCCTCATCACGGTGCTGATGGGCGTGGGCATCGCGCTGCTGATCGACGACCCCTTCCCCGGTCGCGGGCTGGTGCGCATCCTGCTGATCTCGCCCTTCTTCGTCATGCCCACGGTCAATGCGCTGCTGTGGAAGCACATGATGATGAACCCCATCTACGGGGTGCTGGCGCAGGTCTGGCAGTTCTTCGGCGCCACGCCGGTGGACTGGCTGACGGACTGGCCCCTGTTGAGCGTGATCATCATGGTGGCCTGGCAATGGCTGCCGTTTGCGACGCTGATCTTCATCACCTCGCTGCAGAGCATGGACCGCGAGCAGCTCGAAGCCGCGCGCATGGACGGTGCGACCTACCTGCAGCAGCTGCGCTATCTCTACCTGCCGCACATGGCCCGTTCGGTCGCGGTGGTCGTGATGATCGAGCTGATCTTCCTGCTGTCGGTGTTTGCCGAGATCTACACCACGACCGGTGGCGGTCCGGGTGATGCGTCGACCAACGTCGCCTTCCTGATCTTCAAGCAGGCGCTGCTGAACTTCGATGCCGGCGTGGCCTCTGCGGGTGCCCTGTTCGCGGTGCTGCTGGCCAACATCGCCGCCGCCTTCCTGATCCGCCTGGTCGGCAAGAACCTCGACAAATAAGTCGATGAGGACAACCAAGATGTCACGTCCTTCCACGCTCACCCCGACCCTGGTGGCCCGCACGCTGGTCGCCTGGGTCGTCACGCTGACGCTGTTCTTCCCGCTCGGCTGGCTCGTACTGACCGCCTTCAAGACGGAGCTGCAGGCGATCTCGGTGCCGCCGCTGGTGTTCTTCCCGCCGACGATGGAGAACTTCCACGAGGTCCAGGAACGCAGCGACTACCTGCTGTATGCGACCAACTCGCTGATCACCAGCGTGGCCTCGACCATCCTGGGTCTGGCGCTGGCCGCGCCGGCTGCGTATTCGATGGCCTTCTTCCGCAGCCGCCACACCAAGGACATCCTGATGTGGATGCTGTCCACGAAGATGATGCCGGCCGTCGGCGCGCTGATGCCGATCTACGTGCTGGCCCAGCAGAGCGCGCTGCTGGACACGCTGACGGGCCTGACCATCGTCTTCACGCTCAGCAACCTGCCGATCATGGTGTGGATGCTCTACACCGGCTTCAAGGAGATCCCGCGCGACATCCTCGAGGCCGCCCGCATGGACGGCGCGACGCTGTGGCAGGAAGCCCGCCAAGTGTTGCTGCCGCTGTCGATGGGCAGCTTCGCCTCGACCGGCCTCTTGTGCCTGGTGCTGAGCTGGAACGAGGCCTTCTGGAGCCTCACGCTGTCGGCCGCCAAGGCCGGCACGCTGGCCGCGCTGATCGCCAGCTACTCCAGCCCCGAGGGCCTGTTCTGGGCCAAGCTGTCCGCCGCATCGCTCATGGCCATCGCACCGATCGTGGTGTTCGGCTGGTTCAGCCAGAAGCAATTGGTCCAGGGCCTCACGTTTGGTGCAGTCAAGTAAGCACTGCCGCCCTGATACACGCACACAAGACACACCGATTCAGGAGTCATCCCACATGGCCTACCTTCAACTCCAGGGCATCGAGAAGTTCTTCGGCAGCCACCGCGCGATCAAGGGCGTGGACCTGACGATCAACCAGGGCGAGTTCGTCGTGTTCGTCGGCCCTTCGGGCTGCGGCAAGTCGACGCTGCTGCGGCTGATCGCCGGGCTTGAACACATCGACGGCGGCAAGCTGGTGCTCGACGGGCGCGACATCACGCACCTGCCGTCTTCCAAGCGCGACCTCGCGATGGTGTTCCAGAGCTACGCGCTCTACCCGCACATGAGCGTCTACGAGAACATGAGCTTCGCGCTCAAGCTGGCCAAGGTCGACGAGGCCACGATCCGCGACAAGGTCGATCGGGCCGCGAAGATCCTCAACCTGACGCCCTATCTGCAGCGCACGCCCAAGGAGCTGTCGGGCGGCCAGCGTCAGCGTGTGGCCATCGGCCGCGCGATCGTGCGCGCCCCCAAGGTCTTCCTGTTCGACGAGCCGCTGTCCAACCTGGACGCGGCGCTGCGCGGCCAGACCCGCATCGAGATCGCCCAGTTGCACCGCGACCTCGGCGCGACCACGATCTACGTGACACACGATCAGGTCGAGGCGATGACGCTGGCCGACCGCATCGTCGTGCTGCGCGACGGCCTGATCGAGCAGGTCGGCACGCCGCTGGAGCTCTATGACCGCCCGGCCAACCAGTTCGTCGCGCAGTTCATCGGCTCGCCGCAGATGAACGTGGTCGAAGGCGCGCAGGTGCCGACCGTTCCCCACGTGCCGGCCGGTGGCTTCGTCGGCTTGCGGCCCGAGGACGTCACGCTGACCCCCGCAGCCGAGGCCACACCGGGCACCGTGCCCGGCACCGTCCGCCTGGTCGAGGCGCTCGGCGCGGAGACGCTGATCTACGTCGCCACCGATGCCGGCGCGCAGCTGGTCTCGCGGCTGGCCAGCCGCAGCACCCTGCACAGCGGCGACCGCGTCGCCATCGCCATCAACGCCGGCAACGCCCATCGCTTCGATGCGCAGGGCCGTGCCGCACGCCTGCCTTGAACCCGGAGCCGTCCATGACCCTGCCCCTCCAAGGCCAGATTGCGCTGGTCACCGGCGCCGCCTCCGGCATCGGCCTGGCCAGCACCGAGGCGATGCTGCGCGCCGGTGCCACCGTCGTGCTGGCCGATCGCGACGCGCGTGCGCTCGCGCCCCTGTGCGAGCGCCTCGGCCCGGCCGCCCTGCCACTGGTGATCGACCTGCTCGATGCGGCCGCCTGCGAGACGCTGGTGCCGCAGGTGCTCGCGCGCTGCGGGCAACTGGACATCCTGCATGCCAACGCCGGCACCTATGTCGGCGGTGACCTGGTCGATGCCGACCCGGCCGCGATCGACCGGATGATCCAGCTCAACGTCTCGGTGGTGATGAAGAACGTGCGTGCCGCGCTGCTGCCGATGATCGAGCGCGGTCGCGGCGACGTCATCGTCACCAGCTCGCTGGCCGCCCACTACCCGACGCCGTGGGAGCCCGTCTACGCGGCCTCGAAATGGGCCATCGACTGCTTTGTGCAGACCACGCGCCGGCAGGTCTTCAAGCACGGCCTGCGGGTCGGCTCGATCTCGCCCGGCCCGGTCATCACCGCGCTGCTGGCCGACTGGCCGGCCGACAAGCTGGCCGAGGCCCGCGCCAGCGGCAGCCTGCTCGACCCGAGCGAGGTCGCCGAGGTCATCCTCTTCATGCTGACCCGTCCGCGTGGCATGACGATCCGGGACGTGGTCATGATGCCGACGAATTTTGACCTCTGAGACCCGTGAGACCCCCGAGACCCCTGAGACCCCCGAGACACCTGTGACACCCGAGATCTGCAGACAGGACACTGCCATGAACGTCATCCTCCACATCGGCCTCGGTTCCTTCCACCGCGCCCACCAGGCCGTCTATCTGCAGCGCCTGCATGACCTGGGCGACACGACCTGGGTGCTGGCCGGTGGCAACACCCGGCCCGACATGGCCGAGACCATCGCTGCGCTGCAGGCCAGCGGCGGTGCCTACACGCTGGAGACCATCTCGCCGCAGGGCGAACATGTCTACGAGCGCATCTCGTCCATCCGCCAGGTCATCCCCTACAGCGCCGACCTGTCCGGCCTGATCGCACAAGGCGCCGCGCCGGCCACGAAGGTCATCTCCTTCACGGTCACCGAGGCCGGCTACTACATCGACGCGCAGAACCGCCTCGACCTCGACACCTATGCCGATCTGCGCACCGACCTGGCGCTGGCCCGCGAGGGCAAGCCGGGCGCGACGATCTACGGCGCGCTGACCGCCATCCTGCGCGCACGCATGGCCAGCGGGGCCGGGCCGGTCACGCTGCTGAACTGCGACAACCTGCGCCACAACGGCGACCGTTCGCGCAGCGGCCTGCTGCAGTTCATCGAACACGTCGGCGACAGCGCCCTGCTGGCCTGGGTGCAGGCGCACACAACCAGCCCGAACGCCATGGTCGACCGCATCACGCCACGCCCGACAGCGGCCGTGCGCGAGCGCGTGCTCGCCGCCACCGGCGTCGATGACGCGGCGGCGCTGATGGGCGAGAGCTTCATCCAGTGGGTCATCGAGGACCAGTTCATCGCCGGTCGGCCGGCCTGGGAACGGGTCGGCGGCGAGATGGTGGCCTCGGTGCAGGCCTACGAGGAAGCCAAGATCCGCCTGCTCAACGCCACGCACAGCTGCATCGCCTGGGCCGGCACGCTGGTGGGCTACACATTCATCCACGAGGGCACGCTGGACCCGGTGATCCGCCAGATGGCCCATGACTACGTCACCGATGACGCGATCCCGGTGCTGACCCCTTCGCCGCTGGACCTGCCCAAGTACCGCGACGTGGTGCTCGACCGCTTCGGCAACCCGGCGATCGCCGACACCAACCAGCGTGTCGCGATGGACGCCTTCAGCAAGATCCCCGGGATGATCGCGCCCACCATCCGCGACAACCTCGCACGAGGCCGCCGCTTCGACAGCGTCGCCATGCTGCCGGCGCTGTTCCTGGCCTATCTGCAGGTCTGGCACCGCGGCGGCATCGCCTACACCTACCAGGACCAGGCCATGGACCCGGCGGTGGCACACGCCATTTGCGCAGCCGACGACCCGGTTGCAGCCTATGCGGCCGACCCGGTGCTGTGGGGCGACCTGGCCGGCGATGCGCGGCTGGTCGACGCGCTGCGTGCAGCCTTCACGCGCGTCAACGCCTTCGTCGCCGCGCACCGGCACTAAGCTCGGGCCTGTCGCCGATGCGGATGGCGCATCGGCCCAGGAACCGATCCCGGAGCTGCCCCATGACCGCCCGCCCTCGCCAGATCAAGCCCGAGCTGGAACACGAGTACGCCCGCTCGCCCGAACTGGGCTATGAGCACCCGTCCGACGTGGGTTTTGTGCGTTGCCTGTCGCACGGCTTCCCGACGCCGCTGGCGCGCTGGCACTACCACGACGAGTACGAGCTGCACCTGATCACCTCGACCTCGGGCAAGGTCTTCGTGGGCGACTGGATCGGCCAGTTCCAGCCCGGCCACCTCGTGCTGACCGGCCCGCGCCTGCCGCACAACTGGGTCTCGATGGACATGCCCGACGGCGGTGTGGCCGAGCGTGACCTGGTCATCCAGTTCAACCACGACCCGCTGGTGCAGGCCGCCGCGACCATCCCCGAACTCGGCGAGGTGCTGCCGCTGCTGGAGCGCGCCAAGCACGGCATCGAGTTCTTCGGCCTGGGCGAGCGCGGCGCGGCGCACTGGCACCGCGTCAAGGGCACCCGCGGCCTGCGCCGCTTCACCGCCTTCTGCGAGTTCCTGTGTGACCTGGCCGCCAGCACCGACTACCGGCTGCTGTCGAACGTGCAGCTGCAGAGCGACGACGACGACACCTCGCTGGACCGCATCGACGCGGTCGTGATGCGCCTGACCGAGAACCTCGCCCAGCCCATCAGTGCGTCCGACATCGCCACCGAACTGGGCATGAGCGAGAGCAGCTTCAGCCGCTTCTTCCGCCGCGCCACCGGCAACACCTTCACCGACTTCGTCAACCGTGTGCGCATCAACCGCGCCTGCCAGCTGCTGATGGAAAGCGACCGGCTGATCACGCACATCTGCTACGAGGTCGGCTTCAACAACGTCGCCAACTTCAACCGCCGCTTCCTGGAGATCAAGGGCATGACGCCGAGCGATTTCCGCAAGCAGTCGGAGAAGCGCTTCAGCGGCGCGTCCGTCTGAGCCTGAGCCTGGCATTCCCACCCGGAGTTTTCATGTACCTCGGCATCGACCTCGGCACCTCCGAAGTCAAGCTGCTGCTGCTCGACGCGCTGCACCAGATCGTCGCCACCACCGGCGAGGCCTTGACCGTGCAGCGGCCGCAAGCGCTGTGGAGCGAACAGTCGCCGTCGCAATGGTGGGACGCCACCGACCGCGCCCTGCAGCGTCTGGCCGCCGAACACGGCCCGGCCATGGCGGCGGTACGCGCCATCGGCCTGTCCGGCCAGATGCACGGCGCGGTGCTGCTCGACGGCCATGACGAGGTGCTGCGCCCGGCCATCCTCTGGAACGACGGCCGCAGCGCCGCGCAGTGCACGGCGCTGGAAGCCGCCTGCCCGGATCTGCACGCCATCACCGGCAACCTGGCCATGCCCGGCTTCACGGCGCCGAAGCTGCTGTGGGTGCGCGAGCATGAGCGCGAGACCTTCGACCAGACCCGCCGCGTGCTGCTGCCCAAGGACTGGCTGCGCCTGAAGCTGACCGGCGAGGCGGTCAGCGAGATGAGCGACGCGGCCGGCACGCTGTGGCTGGACGTCGGCGCACGCGACTGGTCCGACACCGTGCTGGCGGCCTGCGGCCTGGACCGCAGCCACATGCCCCGGCTGGTCGAAGGCAGTGCCGTGTCGGCCTTCCTGAAGCCCGAACTCGCGGCGCGCTGGGGCCTGACGCCGGGCATCCCGGTGGCTGGCGGTGGTGGCGACAACGCCGCCAGCGCGGTCGGCATCGGCGCGGTACGGCCGGGCGAGGGCTTTGTCTCGCTGGGCACCTCGGGCGTGATCTTCCTGAGCAGCGACCGTTTCCGACCCAACCCCGCCCAGGCCATGCACGCGTTCTGCCACGCCCTGCCGGGCCAGTGGCACCAGATGAGCGTGATGCTCAGCGCCGCCAACGGCCTGAGCTGGCTGCAGAAGCTGCTCGGCGCGGCCAGCGTCGGCGACATGCTCGCGCCGGTCGCCCGGCTGAACGCCGAGCAGCGGGCGCGCGCGCCGATCTTCCTGCCCTACCTCAACGGCGAGCGCACGCCGCACAACGACCCGCAGGCGCAGGGCGTGTTCTTCGGCCTGGGCAACGAGACCGATGCGGCCGTGCTGGCCTGGTCGGTGCTCGAAGGCGTCACCTTCGGCCTGCTCGACGGCTGGCACAGCCTGGGCGTGCAGCCGGGCGAGGTCACGGCGCTGACGCTGGTCGGCGGCGGCGCCCGCAGTCCCTTGTGGGCCCAGTTGCTGGCCGACGCGATCGGCGTGCCCATGCTCACCCGCGAAGGCGGCGAAGCCGGCGGCGCGCTGGGTGCCGCCAGGCTCGCCTGGCTGGCCGACGGCGGCAGCGTCGCCGAGGTCTGCACCGCCCCACCGGTCGCCCGCGTGTTCGCGCCCGATGCCGCCGCCCGGCCCGCGCTGCTGGCGCGGCATGCGCGGTTCCAGCGGCTCTATGCGGTCTTGAAGGACGAGTTCAAGGCGTGAGCCGGTGACGGCCGAACAAGTGGTCAGCCGGTCAGCTGGTCAGCCGCTCAGCCCGTCAACACCTGACCGAGCTGAAACACGCCGCTGCCCTGCAGGGTCAGCGCCCAGGCTTGTTCGGCACCGGTGAACTGCAGCGTGCGGGTCGTGGCATCCCAGTCCAGCAGGCTGCGGTCCAGGGGGCCCAGCGCCGTCAGGTCCAGCCTGTCCTCGCTGCCGAAGTCGGTGACGACATCGCCACGGATGGCCGCCACGCGGTCATAGGCCAGCGTGTCCGCGCCACCGCCCAGCGTGATGCGGTTGGCGGCCTCGTTGCCCCAGACGAGGTCCTTGCCCTCGCCGCCGATGGCGTTCTCGATCACCACGCCGAAGGCGATGCCGACGTTGAACGCCATGGAGGGATCGGGCACGCCGATGCCCGACAGCCTTGCCAGGGTGGCAGGAGCACCCGCGACCGCGGTGCCCTCTTCGAGGAAGTGGAAGGTGGCCTTCAGTTCCACCGCAGACCCCGCCGGCATGGTCGGGTCGGTCAGATAGGTCCAGCGGGTGTCACCGTCGACGGCGGTCGAGGACAGACGCCCCACCGCGTGTTCGCCGCTCTCGTCCGTGTAGACCGCCCGCAGGTCCGCGACCCGGGCGGTCCAGCCGGGGTAGGCGGCGCGGATGCTGCTCGTGGCATCGGCCTCCATGACCGCTTGCGAGAAGACGTACTTGGCGTCGCTGAACAGGCCCATGCGGCTCATGTGCTCGCCGCCGCGCAGGTCGATCACGGCCGGCTCGTTGCCGACCTGCTGCAAGGTGTCCTGACCCTTGGCATCCCAGATCGTGTCGAACACCGGCGTGTCGCTGTCGTAGCGGTAGGTGGTGGGGCCGTCGTGGTGGCTCATGTTGGCCCCGTACAGGTGCTGCAACGCGGCGATGTCGTGGACGCCAGCCTTCCAGGGGGTGTAGACCTCGCACTGTTCGGCGATCAAGGAATGGGAGACGCCGCGGATCAGCGTGAACGGCGAGTGGTACGTCATCAGGGTTTCCTGCGGCGTGTCCGTCAACGGCGTGTCGTAGCTGCCGCCGGTGACCACCCCCAGCTGATTGGCCGCCACGACATCGGCGCGGGTGTCGCCGTACCAGCCGAACGGGCTGACCGCCGAGTTCGCAAACGGATGGTCCAGACCCATGGCGTGCCCCAGCTCGTGCGACACCGTGGTCTTCTCGGATCCATAGGCGAAGCCGAAGGCGTTCTGGGCGGGATAGGCCGATGAATCGGTGACGAGGAAGAAGTCCCCACACGCCTCCACCCGCCGGGCATCGAGCTGGGCGGGCTGGACGGCAAAGCCCATGACGTTGGCGTCCACGCCGTATTCGTCCGCCGTGCCCTTGAACAGACGCAGATCGGCCCCGCCGCCACCGCCGGTGGCGTAGGCCTGGGAGGCGATCTCGCTGAACTGGACATTCGTGAACGACGCGAAGTTGGCGAACACCGAGCGCACGAAGTCCTTCTCGCCATCGGTGTAGGCCATGCCCGCCTGCACGGCATGTTCGACGCCTTCGTTGTCCTTGTACCGCGCGCCGGGGCCCTGGAAGGCGTAGCTCAGCTGCAGGGCGGGCGAGGCGCTGCTGGCGGTCGAACGGGTGGTGTTGCCGGAGTTCATCGGCAACCAAGACGCCTGGGTCTGCGCCGGATGCAGGCCAGAGCCGATCGCATCGTTGCTGATCAGGCTGGCCATGCCCATGCTGGGGTGGAGGACGCTCAGGCCCGTGACGTCGACCGCATAGGCCGCGTCCGTCAACCAATCCGGCAAGGCCGTGTCGATCGGCTCGATGACGGCCGGCACATGGACCAGCCCCGTCACCAGCACGCCGAGGTCGTGCAGCTGCGTGATGCCCAGGCCCGCCAGGCGGTCCCAGGCATCGCTCAGCACGATGTCCTGCACCGCAGTGCCATCGGCCCGACGCACGGTGAGCAAGGCATCCGCACCGGCCGCGCCGGTGGACGTGAGGGCCAGATGCGCCGTCAGGTCAACCTCGCCGCCAGCCGCCACACCGGTCACCGCTTGCAGCAGGCCCGACACGTCCAGCCGATCGCCGACAAAGCCGGTGGCGGTCGGTTCGAAGGAGAAGTCGGTCACCCCATCGCGCCCCGCATCACCGGCCACCCAGACGAAGCGGTCGTTGCCAGCGCCGCCGGTCAGGGTGTTGTCGGCCGTGTTGCCGGTGATGCGGTCGTCATGAGCGCTGCCGATCGCGGACTCGATCACCACGCCATGGGCAATCGTGACCGGGTTGAGCGACTGGTCGTAGGTCTTGAGCTGGCCACCGACCCGAAACTCGCGCGCTGCATCGCGCACGGTGCTGATGTAGCCCCCGCCACCCACCTCCGCCCTCAGCGTGGCCGCACGCAGGTCGATGACGGCACCCTTGGTGGCCGCTGCCGCGCTGAAGGTGTCGTGACCGCCAGCGTCCCAGACGCTGGTCAGGCTGGCATCGGTCAGCAGGTAGACATCGTCGCCAGTGCGGGTGCTCATGTTGCGGCCGTACATCTGCTGCAGGGCCGCGATGTCGAAGGCCGCGAAGGACGTCTGGTTGACCGACCAGATCACCAGCCCCAGCTCGTCCAGCAGCAGCTGCGATGTGTAGGACTCGACCGAGTAGGCCAGGTTGTTCAGGCCGAAGTGGGCCTGGCTGGGGTTGCTCGCCGTGATACCTGGGAAGGCGTCGCCTTCGCTGGTGTCGAAGGGGTGCTTCAGCCCCAGCCCGTGACCCAGTTCGTGGACCAGCACCGCATAGCCTGACGGCCCCGACACATCGGCCAGGGTCCGCAGGCTGGACAAGGCGGTGGTGATGCCGCGGGACTCCGAATAGAAGCCCGTGCTTTGCCCGTTGCCCACGCCGAGGCTGCTCTGCATCGCCGCCGTGGGCGAGACGCTGCTGGGCACCAAGGTCTCGACAAAATTGGCCTGGGCCTGGTTGTGAACCTCGCGGAACTGGATGCCGGTGACATCGGTGACGTTCTGGAAGGTCGCCCGCAAGGCCGCGCGGGCTTCGTCGGTCCATTCGACGGGGCGGGTGCCATAGCCCCGGTCATAGCCGGTGACCAGGTAGTAGGTCAGCGTGCCGTTGGCGGGCACACCCCATTTGGCCGGGCCCAACATGCCGTTGAGATAAGCATTGCCATGGTCTGACGTCAGGGCCACGCCCACCGTGGGCTCGACGGCCGTCGGGCCGAAGGCCGCCCGTTGCGCCCCGTCGGCCGATGCGTCGATGAAGTCATCGAGCCAGCTGCCCTGCAACTGCAAGTTGGCCGTCTGGCCCTGACTCACAAGAACGGGCGTCGAACCATTCAGCGCCAGGCTGTCGGCCACCACCCGGACGCCATCGGCATCAACGTCGCTGGCGCTCAGCGTGTACTCGAAAGCCAATGAATGGCGGGCCAAGTTGGGGTCGACGCCAAAGAGGTGGGCGGTGCGTGTCTGCCCACCAATCTCCAGCTGGATCGACGGGCGGGTGCTCCACGACAGGCCGTTCAAGGTGATGGCATCGTCCAGCCACAGCACGATCTGCACCTTGTCGCCTTGCACATAGGCATGCGACCGGTCTTGCGCACTGCTGATGCCAGTGATGTTGCTGCCCTCGACCGTGAGCTCGAAATCAGCCCCGGCGGCCGACTCATTGCCGGCGGCATCCACGCTGGTGGCACGCAAGGTGTGCGTGCGCGCGCTGAAGTCGGCGGGTGCCAGCGCCCAGTGCCCGGAGGCATCGGCGCGCGTCTGGCCAATGAAGGTGGCGCCGTCATGGACCCGGACGATCACGTCGGCCGGCGCCGTGCCGTTCAGCACGACCGACCGGTCGCGGGTGCGCCCCGCGCTCGACAGCTCACCATCGTCCGTCAGGGCCTGCTGTATGTGGGGAGGCTGGTCCGGCGTGCTGTCACGGGTCAGCGTCAGCGACTGGTGGGCATAAACAGGGTCATCGGCCGTCTTCTGCGTGACGGTGATGGCGTGTTCGCCTTCGGCAAAGGAGTGGCTGGCCGACAGCGTCAACGTGACGCTGGCACCGCCACTGGCCGTGTTGCTGGTGCGCAAGGTCCAGGCCGTGACATCGTCCGGATTGGCCGCGCTGGCATCGACCGCGCTCGCCGCATACCACTGGCTCGCGTCCCACACGCCGGTGATCCGGTAGCCGCCCTGCACGCTGGCCCAGACATACCAGTCCTGCCCGGACAGGGTGGCCTTGTAGATGGCGCGCGACTTGTCGAGCGTCGCGCCGCCAAAGTTGGCGGCCAAGACGCCTGAGGTGCCCAAGCTGGCCAACACCGCCGGGTCACTGATCTGCCGATAGCTGCCGTCCGCCCTGCTGGTGCCCGCCACGGTCAGCGTGCTGGCCGAGAAGCTCCACACCCCCGTGCCCGCCTGGGGTGTGGCCGTGCCCAGCACGGTCTCGCCATCAAGGATCGTCACGACGCCCAGCGCCGGATCGGCCTTGCCGTGCAGGGCCCAGGCATGGCCGCGGGTGATCCCGTCGCGGCCGTCATCGGCCCGCACCGGCAAGCCGTCGATGCCGGTGGCAAACGTGTCGTTGGCCAAGGCCACGCTCAAGGCCAAGCCCGAGCTGGCGTTGAGCGCCTGCACGCGGTAGGTGCTGGACGTGGTGACTCGCCCATCGCTCAAACTGAGCACCACGTCGGCACCGCCTGCGGCGTCAGCCGTGTAGCGAACCAACGCCAGCGCATCGCTGATCTGGCTGGCCGTGCCCCGCAGCTGCACGCCTGGCGCACCGGCGTCGGCATCCGTCAAACCAGTCAGTGTCCCGTTGCTGGCCGACAGCGTCAGGGTCAACGGCACGTCGTCGCCGTCCGCATCGGCGACGCCAACGTCGCGCAAGTCCGTGGCCACACCCGCCACGACCTGTTGGGTACCTGTTGGCAGGTTGATGAACTGCGGCGCGGCGTTGGTGTCCTCCACGACCAAAGGCAGGCCATCAGCAACACCCAAACCAGTGGGGTCGGTCACCCGAATGATGCGCACCGAGTTGGCCGCCAGCTGCAACTCTTGTGTCGCACCCAAGTTCGCCCAACTGCCTTTTGTTCCATCGCTGAGCACACCGCTCGTGGCGCTCTTGAGCACCTCTTGCCACAAGGTGTAGTCGGCATCGTTGCGCGTCAACTGCACCGATGCACTGTCAGCCGCGCTTGTGTTCACCAAAATCAAATACTGCGAACCGTTGATGAAAAAACTACCACCTTCCACCGTGCCCGAAACAGCGCTGAAGCTCACCGGCTTGCCCGTGCTAGCGGCGGGGTCCATCCACAAACCTCGGGCAATGGCCTTGCCCAGTTCGGGCTCGTACGCATTGAGCTCTTTACCTAACGAGGCATAGGTCTTGAATAATTCGTCACGCCAAAGGTTGGGCGAACTGTTGGTCAACCCCGCTTCTTTCAATGACCCATCCGTTTTGAAGGTCGCCGCGCGAGTCTCGTAACTCCAAATATTGAGCCCTTGGATACCTTGCGACAAAGCCAAGTAATAGCCCACCCGCAAACCCGATTGATACTGCGCCGCATCTACACCTGACATCGGGTCGTAAGCGGCCAAAGACAACTGCGGCGTGAACTCTGTGCCCACTGCACCTGTGTTCTTGCTTGTCGCAGACGTGTCTGAACGAGACGCCTGCACCAACATCCGACTGGCTTCCAATATCTTGGTATATATCGTCGAATCACCGACCTGTACGTAAGCGCCCTTCTCGATCACATCAAACACGCCGTCAAAGGCGTCTAAGCGTGCGATCTCGACATGGTTGGGTTGATACTGCTCAAAAGGTCTGGCTGGAGCCCCGTAGGCCTCCTCTGCATCACGTATAGCCTTCAGCACCGTGTTAGCCGAACGCAGATCGGCGGTGCGGAAATCGCGCGCTTCCTCATAAGCGTACCAATTGCTGACCACACTGTTCTTCAGCGGATTGGTCAGCACCGACTCCACTTGTGTATAAATTTGGTCGTAGAGCTTGGCCAAGAACGCGTCGGTCACACTGCCATCGGCCATGCTGCCACCAGTGCGCACATCGCCAGAAAACTGGAACAAAAATGGCAAAGACAAACCTTTTTGGGCCAGAGTACGCCAACTCTGGTCACTCAAACCTATCGTGCCGCCATAGCGCGGGCCCACACCATCCATGGACTGCAACTCAGTGGCGTACTTGGAAATCAAGCTGTCAATGCTGGCAGATGTGTAAAACCGCACCCGCAGCTCATCGCCCGCCCATTCATTGATGCGGTTGGGCATCGCACCCGTCACCCACACATCGCGGTGAACCGACCAACCCTCCACGTTGGCCAAGACACTTTGCACACCTTGTCCCACAAGCTGCAACTGATCGGCAGACAAGTCCCACTGCCAGCGCCCGGTCTCGTCGGCTTGCACCTCGGTACTCAGAGAACCCCAACTCAGGGCCACATGGGCATGCGCTGCGGCATGGCCACTGATGGTGGTCGCCTGCGTCCACTGCACGGCGTCGTCGTCAGAAATGCGGTCCATCGACAAGTTCAGCGGTGCGCGTTCAAACGCCGTCTGCACCGCAGACACGCGTCCGCTGGCGTCGTATTGACGCGCCTGAATCTGGCCTGCTGCATAAGTCCCCGCAGGCAGCACCCACTGATCGCCGGAACCCGTCTGCCAGTTCGTGCCAGCGTTCGTGGAATATTCCCATCGACCATCTGCCAACAAGCCCGAGACCTTCACCGTGCCGTTGCTGGTAACGCCATCCACGTTGCTCTCACCCGTGTCTGACAACAAACGCAACACCGGTGCATCCGGCACGCGGGAGTCCACCGTCCAGCTCAAGTTGTTGTCAACGGCAGGCAGCGCCAAGTTGGCCGATGTACCGGCCTTGTCCTGAATATCGCCACCCCAGTTTTTCAAAGCATCCGCAGCAATGCTGATGCCATCCAAATCGGCCAGCCCCGTGGGCAAGGCTATCTCAAACTGCAGCGTTTTGGTGCCCGAGCCCGACACGTAAAACGCATCCACATCTTGGCTACCAATGCGCAAGGTCAACTTAGGCAAGCCTGAAACATAAACCACCTCAGACAAAGCCACACTCACACGCACCACTTCGCCAGCAGCCCAAGGCCCAGCTTCACCCGATGCGTTGTCGACCGTCACGGAACTCACCACCGGCGCGGTCTTGTCGATCGACACCGCTGACGGCGTGCGCACTTGCAAGGCCACGTAGCCAGAGTTGCCCACACTGGCTTCACCGCTACCCAAATTCAGCTTGACATACGAGTCACCGACTTTCGTCACCGTCACATAGTTGCTGCTGAACCAACCCGCTGGCACACCCCTCGATGTATTGCCGACACCATTCACAAAGTCCCACAATCCAGCCAAACCATCTGTACCCAAAACAGAATCTGGCGCCAAGGTCACAGCTGCCGATGCGGTTGGCAACGATGCATTACCAAGAGTAGGAATAGCAAGCAATTTGCCATCCAGCAGACCCGTGCGATTGGTATCACTCACGGCGCCAGTAATGCCCAACGTGGTCGCCAACTCTGTCAAGTTCGATGTATCGGGAGATCCGCTCGCTCCGACCTTCTTGTCCCCACTCTTATCCCAAAATGCAAAAATTTCTCCGTTCACATTTAGGGAGAGCAGCAAGGCATCGGGGAGTTTTGAGTTTTTAGCAACAGGCCCAAAGTTACCCGTGGCCGCATCGATCTGCCGCACTTGAATACTGTCTATGGCGCAATCACCCTCGGGCAGCTCAAATCGATCACCCGTGCCGTCTTGCCAAGTCACGCCACCATCAATTGAAAACTGCCACGTGTTTCCAGCGGCAACATCTGCCACCAGCACAGTGCCTTGCGTGCTCAGTCCATCCAAATTGCTTTGGCCTGCATCGCTCAACAAGCGAAACGATGGCATCGGCACGGGCGGTGTCACCGTCAAGCTGAATGCTGAACTCACGGGCGACGCATCTGGCAAACCTGCATCGTTCACCTTCACCGTGACGGCGTAGGTGGTCTTGAGCGCGGCGTTTAAGCCAGCATTTGCCTTCAAATACAAACCGGTCGCATCAACCTCAAAACTGGCACTATCTGCACCCTCCAAACTGAAGGTGTTGGTGCCCAGGCTGTCATCTGTCACCGCCACATCGGCCAGTTTGATGCGCTCGGTGTTGGGCGTGTTTTGCGCCAGTTTGGCGTTTGGCAACACGCTGGTCAGCGTCACCGCCGTGGGAGCATCGTTCACATCCACCACCGCTGCTGTGACCAGGCTGCTCACAAGCTCGGTTGTGCCCCCGACATCGGTGTAACTCGCACGAACTGAGATGAGCTTGCCGACCTGGTCTTGGGTCAGTCGGTAGCTGTCTCCGGTCGCCCCATCGATGGCGACGTCGTTCGCCAGCCATTGGTAGCTGATCGTGCCGAGGCCGTCGGCATCCGACAGATCGTTCGACGCCGTCAGCATCTGGCCTTGCGTGGCCGTGCCGCTGATCGTCACGCTGCCGCTGGGCAGGTCGTTGAGGTTGGCGACGACGCTCGTCGCAGTCGAGGTCTTCGACTCAACGGTGCCGCCACCGTCGGTGTAGCTCGCGCGGACCTTGATGGCCTTGCCAACTTGGTCTTGCGTGAGCGTGTAGCTCTCACCGATCGCGCCGTCGATGGCGATGTCGTTCGCGAGCCATTGGTAGCTGATGGTGCCGAGGCCGTCGAGGTCCGAAAGGTTGTTCGACGCCCGCAGCGTCTGTCCTTGCTTCGCCTCGCCGCTGATCGTCACGCTGCCGCTGGGCAGGTCGTTGAGGTTGGCGACGACGCTCGTCACGGCCGAGGTCTTCGACTCAACGGTGCCGCCACCGTCGGTGTAGCTCGCGCGGACCTTGATGGCCTTGCCAACTTGGTCTTGCGTGAGCGTGTAGCTGTCACCGATCGCGCCGTCGATGGCGACGTCGTTGGCGAACCATTGGTAGCTGACGCTGCCCAGGCCGTCGGCGTCAGTCAGGTTGTTGGTTGCGGTCAGCATCTGGCCTTGCTTCGCCTCGCCGCTGATCGTGACGCTGCCGCTAGGCAAGTCGTTGATGTTTGCGACGGCGCTCGTCGCTGCCGAGGTCTTCGATTCAAC
>NZ_SGWV01000011.1 GCF_004216565.1 Sphaerotilus mobilis
ATGATAGTGCGCATTCGCGTGTGAAAGTAGGTCATCGTCAGGCTACTATCCCCAAACCCCCTCAGTGAAAACTGCAGGGGGTTTGTTCTTTTGGGGAAATGAAAAGCGTAGATATATCGGCGGCCTGTTCGCCGATATGCCGTTGCACGCTGTTCAGCACGACTTGGGTGTGTCTGGAAGCAGACAGGCTTCGTTGACCTGAAGATCGTTGTCGCGCGCGAAGTTCATGACGAAATCCCAAGCCATTGGTTCGATGTCTCGGAGTGCTTCGTTCACCACCACGCACTTCACTTGACCGACCACCATGGGGACGCAATAGGGCGAGTAGCCGATCGCAGCGAAACGGCTGTTGGCCATGCCGCCAGGACGAAATGCCGACATCGCGCCTGCCAGGCGCTCCGCCCAGTCGCTTGGACGGAAGGTGCGGCCGTCGCGGGTGAGGCCTTGGATGAAGATCTCGCGGGATTTGTTCGTCGTGCTCATGCGGCCTCTACGCGCCCAAGGGAAGTGCCCCATGGCGCCCAACCCGGTATTGTGATGCACCGCACAAGCAGATGCCGTGCCGTGGAATCTGACCATGACAGGCCGACACCGGGTTTCGGACATCTTCCCGCATCCGCCTGTCGCCGGGCTTGCCGTGGCAGCCGTTTGAGCGCATGGGGGGCGACGGGTGGCGCACCGTTCGACAGCATCGGCGCGTGCGTGGCCTTGCCTACAATCGTGCAGCGCGCCGCTGTAGTCGGTGCGTTCTTTTTTCTGCCTTCCGTCTGGAGATCCTGGGATGACCGCCGTTGCCGATGTGCCCGTGTCCGAACCGCATGTGATGAAGACCTATGGCCGCCTGCCGATCGCGATGTCGCATGGCCGAGGCTGCCGCGTCTGGGACACCGCCGGTCGCGAATACATCGACGGTCTCGGTGGCATCGCTGTCAACACCCTGGGGCACGCTCACCCGAAGTTCGTGGCAGCCCTCCAGGACCAGGTCAGCAAGCTGATCCACTGTTCCAACTACTACCACGTGCCTGGGCAAGAGGCGTTAGCCGCCAAGTTGACCGAACTGTCGGGTCTGACGAACGCCTTCTTCTGCAGCACTGGTCTGGAAGCCAACGAGGCAGCGCTGAAGCTGGCGCGCAAGTTCGGGCATGAGAAGGGCATCGAGCGCCCGGAGGTCATCGTCTACGAGAAGGCCTTTCATGGCCGTTCGATCGCGACGCTGTCGGCGACCGGCAATCCGAAGGTGCAGGCGGGTTTTGGTCCGCTGGTCGAGGGCTTCGTGCGCATTCCGCTGAATGACCTCGCTGCGGTCGAGGAAGTCGCCCGCACCAACCCCAACGTCGTCGCCGTGTTCCTGGAGACCATCCAGGGCGAAGGCGGCATCAACCCGGCGCGTTGGGACTATCTGCGCGACCTGCGCGCGCTGTGTGATCGCCAAGACTGGTTGCTGATGCTCGACGAGGTGCAGTGCGGCATCGGCCGGACCGGCAAGTGGTTCGCACACCAGTGGGCCGGCATCGTCCCCGACGTCATGCCGCTGGCCAAGGGACTGGGCTCGGGTGTGCCGATCGGCGCGGTGGTCTGCGGTCCGCGTGCGGCGCACATCTTTCAGCCGGGCAACCACGGCACGACCTTCGGCGGCAATCCGCTGTCGATGCGGGCGGGTGTCGAAACGATCCGGATCATGGAAGAGGACGGCCTGCTGGACAACGCCGAGCGTGTCGGCGCTCACCTGCAGAAGTCACTGGCTGAAGTGCTCGCCGGCCTGGCTGGCGTGGTCGAGATCCGCGGCGCCGGCCTGATGATCGGCATCGAGCTGGACCGGCCCTGTGGCGAGATCCTCAGCCGCGCGATGGAAGCGGGCCTGTTGCTCAGCGTGACAGCCGACCGCGTCATCCGGTTGGTGCCGCCGCTGATCCTCACCGTGGCCGAGGCCGACGAGATCGTCGCCAAGCTCGCGCCGCTGGTCCGCCACTTCCTCTCCGCCGCCGACGCATGAAACCGGGCCAGAGCCTCATGAAGCACTACCTCCAGTTCAAGGACCTGCGGGCCGAGGAGTATGTCTACCTCTTCGAGCGCGCTCGTCTGATCAAGACCCGCTTCAAGAACTACGAGAAGTACACGCCGCTGGTTGATCGCACGCTGGCCATGATCTTCGAGAAGGCCAGCACGCGCACCCGCGTGAGCTTCGAGGCTGGCATGTACCAGATGGGCGGCTCGGTCGTGCATCTGACGACCGGCGACAGCCAGCTCGGTCGCAGCGAGCCGATCGAGGACTCGGCGCGTGTCATCAGCCGCATGGTCGATCTGGTGATGATCCGCACGTTCGAGCACAGCAAGATCGAGGCGTTCGCCGCCCATTCGCGCGTGCCGGTCATCAACGGCCTGACCAACGAGTTCCACCCCTGCCAGATCCTGGCCGACCTCTACACCTTCCTGGAACACCGCGGCACGCTCAGCGCCGCCGGGGTCGACCTGGGCGGTCTCAAGGGCCGGGTCGTGGCCTGGGTCGGCGATGGCAACAACATGGCCAACACCTGGCTGCAGGCCGCCGAGGTGTTGGGCTTCACGGTGCATGTGAGCACGCCCAGCGGCTATGGCGTCGACCCTGCGGTGGCGGGCGTGCGCGACAGCAAGTGCTATCGCGTCTTCGACGATCCGCGCGAGGCGTGCGCCGGTGCCGACCTCGTCACGACCGACGTCTGGACCAGCATGGGCTACGAGGCCGAGAACGAGGCTCGCAAGAAGGCCTTTGCGCTCTGGTGCGTCGATGCCGACATGATGTCGCGCGCCAAGCCCGACGCGCTGTTCATGCACTGCCTGCCCGCCCATCGGGGCGAGGAAGTGACCGCCGACGTCATCGATGGCCCACAAAGCGTGGTCTGGGACGAGGCCGAGAACCGCATGCATGTGCAGAAGGCGCTGATGGAGTACCTGCTCCTCGGCCGCATCGGCTGATGGTGGGGTCGGTCGACGCCGACCGGTCGCTGCTGGCGGGTGACACGCTCGAGGCGCCACTCGCCTGGCGGGCGGGACAGCCGGTCAGCCGGCGCCAGTATCTGGCCGATGTCGCCGAACTGGCCCGCCGCTGGAAACCCAAGGGTCCGGCGCTGGCCTTGACCGGCGACCGCTACCGATTCGCGCTGGCGTTGGGCGCCAGCCTCCTGCACGGCCAGCCTGGCCTGCTGCCGCCGAATCACACGCCGGACATGCTGGCGCGGCTGACGCGGCTTTTCCCGGGCGCAAGTGCGTTGGCCGACACCTTGGCGCTGGACGAGGCCCGCATCGGCGGCATGCCGGCGCAGGACTTTGTCGACCTGCTGGGTTCGCACGCCGACGAGCCGTCACCGGCTGCGGTCGAACTGCAGGCCGACACCGTCGTCGCGCAGGTTCTGACCTCCGGTTCGACCGGTGCGCCGATGCCGCATCCCAAGGTCTGGGACCGGCTGGTGCTCAACATCGCCGCCGAGGCCCGCCGCGTCGCCGAACACCTGGCTCGGCCCGACCTGCGCGGCGTCGTGCTGGTGGGCACCGTGCCGCCGCACCACATGTACGGTTTTGAGTCGACGGTGCTGCTGGCGATGCGCGGTGGCGCCTCTTTCGCCACCGAGCGGCCTTTCTTCCCGGCGGAAATCGCCGACGTGCTGGCCGCCCTGCCGCGTCCGCGTGTGCTGGTGACCACGCCTTTCCATTTGAAGAACCTTCTGGACGCGAGCATCGCGCTGCCGCCGGTCGACCTGGTCATCAGTGCGACCGCGCCGCTGTCGCCGCAGATGGCCGCCCGCGCCGAGGCTGCGCTGCAAGGCCCGCTGATGGAGATCTACGGCTGCACCGAAGCTGGCCAGGTGGCGACCCGGCGCAGCACGGCGGGCCCGGAATGGACCACCTTTGATGGCCTTTGGTTGAGCGGGGATGGCGCCGAATCGGTCGTCCAAGGCGGCCATGTCCAGCAACCCACGCCGCTGGCCGACGTGCTGGAGGTGATCGATGCCCAGCGTTTCCGATTGCTGGGCCGCTCCAACGACCTGATCAACATCGCCGGCAAGCGCAGTTCGCTGTCGCACCTGAACTTCCACCTCAACAGCATCGAGGGCGTGCGCGATGGCGCGGTGTGGCTGCCGCCACATGACGAGGCCGGCGGTGTCGAGGCGGTCCAGCGCCTGACCGCCTTTGTCGTGCCCGAAGCCGGCCTGACCCGTGAACACCTGCTGGCGCGGCTGCGTGAACGTGTCGACGCGGCTTTCCTGCCGCGCCCGATCGTGTTCGTCGACAGCCTCCCGCGCGACCCGACCGGCAAGCTGCCCACGGGCCGGCTGGCGGAACTGGCGACCTCCTTGAAGCGATGAACCGCGCGGCACGTCTGGCCTGACGTTCAGACGCCCGCCGCTGCACCTGACACCCCATGCCCACCGCCGACCACACGGTCCCTGTTGACCATCCGAGCTTTGCTGGCCACTTCCCCGGCCATCCCATCCTGCCTGGCGTGGTGATGCTCGCGCAGGTGAGCGAGTGCCTGCTTGCGGATGTGCAGGCGGCCACCCTGCTCGGCGATGCGCCGCGTCTGGGGGCCGTGAAGTTCCTTGCGCCGATCGGGCCGGGCGCAAGGCTGCGCATTGGCTGGGACTGCGGGGCCACGCGGGTGAGGTTTGACGTCACCTTGCTGGACAGCGCCGGCGCGGCTGAGCGCCCGGCCGTGAGTGGCCACTTCGACGCCCGACCCGCCCCAGGAGCGAACGATGTCCGCTGAGTCCGGTCCGTCGACCGAATGGACCCGCCAGCGCGAACGCAGCAACTTGCTGGCCCTGACGCTGATGCGCTGGATCGCCATGGCGCTGGGCCGGCGCGTGGCGCGCGGCGTGCTGCACCCGATCACGCTCTACTTCTTGCTGACCGGCGGCGCGGCCTCCCGGGCCTCGCGCCAGTACCTGACCCAGGTGCTGGGCCGGCCGCCGCGCTGGGCCGAGCGCTACCGCCATGTGCACCACTTCGCCGCGACCATCCTCGACCGCGTCTACCTGCTGCAGCGCCGCTACGAGGCCTTCGAGATCACGGTGACCAACCCCCACCTGCTGCTGGATCAGGTCCGGGCCGGCCGTGGCGCGATGCTGGCGGGCGCTCACATCGGCAGCTTCGAGGTCCTGCGCTCGCTCGGCGAGGACATGAAGGACCTGCGTGTGGCCATGCTGATGTTCGAGGACAACGCCCGCCAGATCAACGCGACGCTGCGTGCCATTGCACCCGACACACCGCTGCACGTGATCGCCCTGGGCCGCATGTCGGCGATGCTGGAGTTGCGGGCGTGGCTGGACAGCAATGGGGTGGCCGGCCTGCTGGCCGACCGCACGCTGCGCGCGCCCGGCACCACGGCGATGCAACGCGGCGGCGTGCATCGGCTGAACTTCCTGGGTCAGCCGGCGTCCTTCTCCGATGGCCCGTTCCGGCTGGCGATGATGTTGCGACGGCCGCTGCTCTTCATGGCCGGGCTGTACCACGGCGCTCACCGCTACGAGTTGCGCTTCCTGGAGATCGCCGACTTCAGCCAGCGACCGACCGACGGGGCCACGTCCGAGGTCGTCCTGCAGCGCGCGGTGCAGCGTTATGTCGAGATCCTGGAAGGCATCTGCCATGAGACACCCCACAACTGGTTCAACTTCTTTGACTTCTGGGCCGACGACGATGCCGACACCTCCCCGCAGACCTGAGCACCGCGTCGCCGTCCGGACCTGGCTCGCCGCCAGCATCTTCGCGGCCAGCAGCCTTCTGTCGCCCGCCTTCGCCTTCGGCCTCGAAGACCTGATGCGCACGCTGGCCAGCGTCAAGGAGGGCGAGGCCAGCTTCACCGAGAAGCGCACCGTGTCCTCGCTGGACCAGCCGCTGCTGTCGTCCGGGCGGCTCAGCTTCACAGCGCCCGACCGCTTCGAGCGTGTCACCCTCAAGCCCCGCCGCGAGGCGCTGCAGGTCAACGGCAACACGCTGACGATGAGCCAGGGCAGCCGCAGCCGCACGCTGGCGCTCGATGCCGTGCCCGAGGCGCAGATCATGGTCGAGGCGGTGCGTGGCACGCTGACGGGCAACCAGGCGGCGCTGCAGAAGTACTTCAGCACCCAGGTCAGCGGCGCGGCCGAGCGCTGGGCGCTGGACCTCAAGCCGCTGGACGCCAAGCTGCGCGGCAGCATCGCCACGATCCGCGTCAGCGGTCGACAGGCCGAGGTGCAGGAGATCGTGCTCGACCTCGCCGACGGCGACCGCTCGGTCATGAAGATCGAGCCGGCGATGGTCTCGCGCTGAACGGCGTCGTGCCCGCGTGAACACCGCCGCCGCGATCACCCCCGCCGCCCGCTGGTCCTGGCCGCCGCTGCTGCGCGCCAGCGTCGTGCTGCATGTGCTGGTCTTGCTGACGATGCTGGTGTGGCCGTTGCTGTGGCCCTGGGCGCTTGCGCTGCTGGTGGCCAACCATGCGGTGATCGTCCTTGGCGGCTTGTGGCCACGCGCCGACTGGCTCGGCCCCAACCTGCTGCGACTGCCGGCAGCGGCGGCCGCGCGCGGCGAGGTTGCGCTGACGATCGACGACGGCCCCGACCCGGTGCTGACCCCCGCCGTGCTGGACCTGCTGGATGCGGCCGGTGCCCGGGCCACCTTCTTCTGCATCGCCGAGCGGGCCGAGCGCCACCCCGAGCTGGTCCGCGACATCATCCAGCGCGGCCACAGCGTGCAGAACCACAGCCTGCGCCACCGGCACACCTTCTCGCTGCTGGGACCGCGTGGCTACGCCCGCGAACTGGCCGCCTCGCAGGCTGTGCTGACCCGCCTGACCGGACAGGTGCCGCGCTACTTCCGCGCCCCGGCCGGCTTGCGCAATCCCTTCCTCGACCCGGTGCTGCACCGCCTGGGCCTGACCCTGGCGAGCTGGACCCGACGCGGCTTTGACACCCGCGAGCGCGACCCGCACCGGGTCTTGGCCCGCCTGAGCCGTGGTCTGGCCGGCGGCGACATCCTGCTGCTGCACGACGGCCATGCCGCCCGCACGGCCGAAGGGACGCCCGTCGTGCTGGCGGTCTTGCCACCGCTGTTGGCGCTGCTGCGCGAGCGGGGCCTGAGCGCGGTGACGCTGTCGCAGGCCTGCCTTGAACGCGACCCGAACCCGCCGACCCGCTGAAGCCCCATGACGACCCAGACCCAGCGCGCGCCCGCGCCGATCCGACCCGACGCCGCCTGGCGTCGCCTGCTTGAACAGGCCACCGTGCCCTACCGCAGCGCCGGCCGCTTCGCCTGGCATTTCGCGCGCGGCAAGCTGGGCCGCGACCCGGTCTTCCGCCACCTGCTGGAAAGCGGCCTGCTGCGCACGCAAGCCCGCATCCTCGACATCGGTTGCGGCCAGGCGCTGCTGGCGCACCTCGTGCCGGCGGCCCAGCAGGCCGCTGCCAGCGGGCAATGGCCGCAGGACTGGGCCACCGCGCCGAGCTTGTCGCACTACACCGGCGTCGAACTGATGCCACGCGACGTGGCCCGCGCCCAGGCCGCGCTGGCCGGCCGCGAGGGCGGCGACCAGGCCCATGTGTTGTGCGGCGACATGTGCGAGGTCGCCTTCCCGGACTGCGACACGGTGGTGATCCTCGATGTCCTGCACTACGTCGACATCGCCGCGCAGGACGCCGTGCTGGCACGGGTGCATGCGGCGCTGACGCCCGGCGGCGTGCTGCTGCTGCGCATCGGCGATGCCGACCGCCGGCCCGGCTTCGTCGCCAGTCAATGGGTCGACCGGCTGGTGACCTGGACCCGCGGCCACCGCGTGCCGCCGACCTGGGGCCGGCCGCTGCGCGACTGGCTGGCGACGCTGGCGCGGCTCGGCTTCGTCGCCGAAGCCCGGCCGATGAGCCAGGGCACGCCGTTTGCGAATGTCTTGCTGGTCGCGCGCAAGCCTTCCGAAGGATCCTCGACATGACGCCCCTGCCCATCACCCACCACACGCTCAGCACCGCGCTGGGTCTGGGGTTGGCCGAACACGCCGCAGCCCTGCACGACGGCCGCAGCGGCCTGCAGCCTTGCGACTTCCCTGACGTCACGTTGCCCGGCTGGATCGGCGTGGTGCGCGGCCTGGACGACGTGCGCCTGCCGGACGCGCTGAGCGACTGGAACTGTCGCAACCACCGTCTGGCGTGGCTCGGGCTGCAGCAGGACGGCTTTGCCGACGCCGTCGCGCAGGCCCGTGATCGCTGGGGCGCACACCGCGTCGCTGTCTTGCTGGGCACCAGCACCTCGGGCATCTACGAGACTGAACTGGCCTACCGGCGCCGCGACGACGGCCCGGCAGGTCCGAACAGCGGCGCATTGCCGGCCGATTTCCGCTACGGCGAGACCCACAACACCGGCGCGCTGGGCCGTTTCGTCGCGGCGGCGCTGGGCCTGGCCGGCCCGACCTGGGTGGTGTCGACGGCCTGTTCGTCCAGCGCCAAGGTCTACGCGTCGGCGCAGCGTCTGATCGAGGCCGGCTGTATCGACGCGGCGGTGGTCGGTGGCGTCGACAGCCTGTGCTTGACGACGCTCTACGGCTTCAACGCCCTGGAGCTGTTCTCGCCCGACATCTGCCGACCCTGGGATGCCAACCGCAGCGGCTTGTCGCTGGGCGAAGCCGCCGCCTTCGGGCTGTTGCAGCGCGAGGCCAGCGAGCCGCCGGCCGGCTGGCTGCTCGGCTGCGGCGAGACCAGCGACGGTCACCACATGAGTTCGCCCCATCCCGAAGGCGTTGGCGCCATCGCCGCGATGCGCATGGCGCTGGCCGATGCCGGCGTGGCGCCCGAGGCCATCGACTACATCAACCTGCACGGCACCGCGACGCCGGGCAACGACGCCTCCGAGGACCGTGCCGTTGGCGCCGTCTTTGGCGACCGCGTGCTCGGCAGTTCCACCAAGGGCGCGACCGGCCACACGCTGGGCGCCGCCGGTGGCGTCGAGGCCAGCCTGAGCCTGCTGGCGATCCGCGAGGGCCTGATGCCCGGCGGCCTGCACCGCCTGACGCCCGACCCTGATTTGCACATCGCCTACCTGGGCGAGAACCGGCACGCGCCGGTGCGGCGGGTCTTGAGCAATTCCTTCGGCTTCGGGGGGTCCAACGCCTCGCTGGTGTTCGGAGGCCAGCCATGAGCGCCGCGCTGAGCGTCTTCGTGCGCGCCGTCGCGCTGGTCGGCCCCGGGCTGCCCGACTGGGCCGCTGCACAGGCCGTGCTGACCGGTGCCGTGTCCTGGGCCCACGCACCAACCGCGCTGGCCGCGCCGCAGCGCCTGCCTCCGGCCGAACGGCGACGCGCCGGTGCGGCGGTCAAGGCCGCGCTGGTGGTGGCCGAGCAGGTCGTCGCCCAGGCGGGCATCGATCCGGCCACGCTGACGACGGTCTACACCTCTTCCAACGGCGACGGCGCCAACTGCCACGCGCTGTGCGAGGCGCTGGCGCTGCCACAGCGCCTGGTTTCGCCGACGCGCTTCACCAACTCGGTCCACAACGCGCCAGCCGGCTATTGGCACATCGCGGTCAGCGGCCGCGAGGCCTCGACCAGCCTGTGTGCCCACGACCACAGCTTCGCCGCCGGCCTGATCGAGGCCATCGGCCTGGTGCGCACGCGCCGCCAGCCGGTGTTGCTGGTGGCCAGCGACAGCCCCTACCCGGAGCCGCTGCAGGCCTGTCGGCCGATGGTCGACGTGGTTGGCGTCGCGCTGATCCTGTCGCCCCAAGCGGCGGTTGCAGGGCAGGGCGATCTGGCCCGGCTGAGCGTGGACCTGGTGCCGGGCGACGGCGTGGCCGACACCCGCTGCGACGACGCCGGCCTGGAGGGCCTGCGCACACAGGTGCCGGCCGCCCGCGCCTTGCCCTTGCTGGCGGCCATCGCGCGGGGCCAGCCCGCCGGTGTCGACATCGCCTGGCCGGCCGGCCCGGCGCTGCGCATCGAGGTGCAGCCGACATGAGCGCCGTGCCGCGCCAGACCGACCGCGCCGGCATCGCCGCGCGCATCCCGCATGCCGGCACCATGTGCCTGCTCGACCGGCTGATCGGCTGGGACGAGGCCCACATCGTCTGCGAGGCCGACAGCCACCGCGCGCTGGACCACCCCTTGCGCAGCGCCAGCGGCCTGCTGGTCGGCGCCGCGATCGAATACGCCGCGCAGGCCATGGCCCTGCATGGCGCCTTGCTGGGCGAGTCCATGGCCCAGACCGCAAGTGGCTCAGACCTTGAGCCACCCAAGCCGGGCTTCCTCGCCAGTGCCCGGGGCGTCGACTTCGGCCGCTGGCGGCTCGACGACCTCGAAGGCCCCTTGCGCATCGAGGCCGTCCGCCAGGCCGGCGATGCGCAACAGATCCTCTACCAGTTCAGCGTCCGCTGCGGCGAGCTGATGCTGGCCTGCGGGCGCGCGGCGGTGGTGCTGAACACGCCGATCGCGCCCGCCGCATCGACCTGAATCCCTCTGGACCCGACATGACTGAATCCGTGAAGACCCCCGCCCGGCGGGCCCTGGTGACCGGCGCCAGTGGCGACCTTGGCTCGGCCATCGCGCGCCGGCTGGCGCAGGCCGGCGTGCATGTCATCGTGCATGCCAACAGCCGCCTGTCAGCGGCCCAGGCGCTGGCCGATGCCTTGTGCGCCGAAGGCCTGAGCGCCGAACCCGTCGCCTTTGACGTCACCGACCGGTCGGCCAGCGCGGCGGCGCTTGAGGCGCTGCTCAAGGCTGGCCCGATCCAGATCCTGGTCAACAACGCCGGCATCCATGACGACGCCGTCTTCCCCGGCCTGCGGCCGGAGCAGTGGGACCGCGTGCTGGACGTGTCGGTCAACGGCTTCTTCAACGTGACCCAGCCGCTGACGCTGCCGATGCTGCGCACCCGCTGGGGCCGCATCGTCAACATCGGCTCGGTTGCCGGCATCACCGGCAACCGCGGCCAGGTCAACTACGCGGCGGCCAAGGGCGCGCTGCACAGCGCCACCAAGGCCCTGTCGCTGGAACTGGCCAGCCGGGGTGTCACGGTCAACGCCGTTGCACCGGGCATCATCGCCTCGGCCATGGCCGACGCGGTCTTCGACGACAAGCTGATCGCCAACCTCGTGCCGGTCAAGCGTGCCGGCCGGCCTGACGAGGTCGCCGCGTTGGTCGGCTTCCTCTGCGGCGACGAGGCGGGCTACATCACCGGCCAGGTCATCTCGGTCAACGGGGGCATGGTTTGAACGCGGCCTCTGCGGCCTCGGCAGCGACGGCCGCCGCGAACGTGCATGCCGGCGAAGCGCTGCTGTTCGCGGTGCTGATGCAGCTCGTGGTGATCGTGCTGGCGGGCCGCCTCGGCGGGGCGGTGGCTCAGCGTCTGGGCCAGTCGACGGCGGTCGGCGAGATCGTCACCGGCCTGCTGCTCGGCCCCTCGCTGTTCGGTGCGCTGGCGCCGGAGCTGTTTGCCCTGGTGTTCCGCTCGACCGGGCCACAGACGCTGACCATCCTGTCGCAGATCGGCCTGTTGCTGCTGATGTTCCAGATCGGCCTGACCTTCGACTTCGGCCACCTGTCGGCACGACACAATCGCCGCGCGGTCTGGTGGGTTGCACTGGCCGGGCTGGTTGCTCCCTTCGGACTGGGTTGGGGCCTGGGCTGGGTGATGCCCGAGAGCCTGCAGACCAGCGCACCGCGCTACGCCTTCGCGCTCTTCGTTGGCACCGCTTTCTCGATCACCGCGCTGCCCATCCTGGGGCGCATCCTGATGGAGTTCGGCTTGTCCCGCACGCCGCTGGGCGTCATCACCATCAGCGCGGCGGCGATCAACGATGTGGTCGGCTGGCTGCTGCTGGCGCTGGTCACCGCGCTGTCGACGGCGGCCTTTTCGGCCGGCGCTTTCGCCCGCGAGGTCGCCGGCGTGCTGGCCTTCGGCGTCGTCAGCTGGTTCCTGCTGCGACCGCCGCTGGAGCGCTTCATCGCCTGGCGCCTGAAGGCCGACAGCGGCGAGATCGGCCCGACCGCCATGGGCGTGACCATCGCGCTGGTCTTCGCGATGGGCATGTGCACCTACCAGCTCGGCATCTTCGCGATCTTCGGCGGCTTCATGGCCGGCGTGCTGCTGCACCGCCAGCACGCCTTCGCCGAGGCCTGGCAGGCCCGCGTCGGCGGTTTTGTGCAGGTCTTTTTCCTGCCGATCTTCTTCACCTACACGGGGCTGCGCACCGACATCGGCTCGCTGTCGGGCGCCAGTGCCTGGGGCTGGTGCGCGGGGCTGATCTTCCTGGCCACGCTGGGCAAGTTCGGCGCCTGCTCGGTGGCGGCTCGGTTCGCGGGGCTGTCTACACCGGCGGCGCGACTGGTCGGCATCCTGATGAACACGCGCGCGCTGATGGAACTCATCATCATCAACGTCGGCTACGACCTGGGCGTCATCGGCCGCGAGGTCTTCACGATGCTGGTGCTGATGGCGGTCTTCTCGACCCTGGTGACGACGCCGATGCTGCGGCGCTGGCTGCCGGCGCTGCGCGGCGATGCGGTGCTGACCGGCCGCGAGCTCAGTCCGAGTTCCGTCCCAGGTACTGGAACGGCGGCTGGCGCAACCAGCGCTTGACCAGCAGCAGCGGCAGGCGCAGGCCGAACTCGATCATCAGGCGGGTGTGCATCCACGTCAGCAGGACGTTGTCGCGCAGGTAGTGGAAGTGCGAGACGCCGCCTTCGGCCGCGCTCAGGTACTTCACCGGCGCCTTGCGGTTGATCGGTGCGACGCCGCGCCAGGCCAGGCGCACGACGGCCTCGGTGTCAAAGTCGAAGCGGCGCATCCAGGGCTGGCGGCGCATCACCGCCATCAGCGGCTCGATCGGGTAGACACGAAAGCCGTAGAGCGAATCGTGGATGCCCGCGCCCAGTGTCTCCAGGTTGGTCCAGCCGTTGGAGACCCGCCGGCCGCGCACCCGCAACAGCGGCGCGGAGGCGTCGAACACCGGCTCGCCCAGCACCATCGCGTCGGGATGTTCGAGCGAGGCCGACATGAAGGCGCGGATCAACGCGGCCGGATGCTGGCCGTCGGAGTCCATCGCCAGCACGTGGGTGTGGCCGGCCGCGCGGGCGGCCTGCAGGCCGTGCAGCACGGCCGCGCCCTTGCCCTGGTTGTGAGGCAGCACGAGCACATGCAGCAGCGGGTCGGCGGCGGCCATCGCCTGCAGTCCTGCTGCGGTGCCGTCGCTGCTGCCGTCGACCACGACCCAGACGGGCGCCCATTCGGCCCGGGCCGAACGCACCGTCTCATAGACCTTCGGGCCCGTGTTGTAGCTGGGGATCAGCAGCGCGTGGGTGGGATGGGGCGTGTCGACGCGGGCGTCGTTTTGGGTCGTCGTCATGGGGTGGCTCATCGACGGGGCTGCTTGGCCAGTTCTTGTTCAAGGTGTGACTGCAAGGCATCCATCAGCACGCCGGGCGCCTCTGGATCATCGGCCGCCGGCGCTGCGAAACGCTGGCCCAGCCGCAGCCGGTAGACCATCGGCACGGGCGGCAGGCGCCAGATCGGCCAGCCCTTGGCGAGGAAGGGCGAGTCGGTCTCGATGATCACCGTCTGCACGGGCACCTGGGCGCGTTGCGCGATCAGCGCGATGCCGCCGCGCAGCGGCTGCAGCCGATCGCCTTCGGTGCGGGTGCCTTCGGGGAAGAGCACGAGCTGCGCGCCCGCTTGCAGTTCCTCGACGGCGCTGCGCACCAGCAGGTGCGGCACGTCGTTGGCGATGTAGCGCGCCAGCCGGGCACCAGCGCCGAGGAAGACGTTGCGCTGCAGGCCCGCCTTCATGATGCAGACGCTGCGCGGCAGGCGCGCGACGATCAGCATCGCGTCGGCCATGCAGGGGTGGTTGGCCGCGACGATCAGGCCGCCCGGCTGGTCGGCCAGCGCGTCCAGCGCCCGGGCATCGATGCGCATCAGCCCGCTGGCCCGGCCGCAGACCCAGTAGAAGCGGTAGCCCCAGGCGATCACCGCCCGGCCCAGGCGCTGACCGAAGGCGGCCGGCAAGACCGGGTGCAGCAGCATGGCCAGCACGGACCAGCTCAGCGACAGGACACCCAGCCAGGCGACCAGCACCCACAGCCAGGCGACCAGCACCGCGCGCAGCGGCCCGCGCGAGGGGGACAAGGACGGCGCGCGCAGCAAGTCGATCAGTCCGGTCGCATGACTTGTTCGGACGAGTTCGCGAAGATCCACGACATCGCCACGCCGCCACTGAGGTTGCTGCGCGAGCGCACCAGCGGGCTGTCGCCGAACACGGCGCCGCCGACGTGGTCATAGCGCAGGAAGGCGCCAATCCAGTGCCGCTCGAAGCGCCGCGAGGTGCCGACCAGCGCCTGCCAGCCGCCGTAGCCGCCGCGCGCCTGGTAGGCCGGTCGGCCCGCGATGGCCTCGGCCGCGCTGACGCCGTAGATGCGCTGGTTGACCCCTTGCGACGCCCACAGCGGTCCGGCCACAAAGCCCAGCCGCCAGGGCGTGCCCGTGCTCACCGACAGGTCCAGGTTGGGCGTGAAGACATTGCCGACATGGCGTGGCGAGGACTCCAGCGTCAGCACCGCGCGCACCGGCACCTCCAGGTTGAGCCGCAGCCCGGGCGTGCGCAGCAGCGTGCTGCGCAGCTTGGGACCGATCTCGAAAGTGGCCGGCACGCGCCGCATGCCGGCGCGGGCGCCGCTGTCGTCGGTGTAGACCGGCGGGCTGGCGTTGAGGCTGACCTCCAGTTCGGCGAAGGACGTGTCGAGCAGCACCGCACGGGCGCCCTCGCGGTCGGCCCGCAAGAAGTTTCCGCGGTAGACCACGAAGGGCAGGGGCAGCACATAGCCGCGGTAGCTGTCGGCGCCCCGGTAGTCGGGCAGGCGCAGCAGGCTGGCGCCCACGCCCAGTTCCCACAGCGGCAGCGCCTTCATGACCGGACGGGCCGGCGCGTCCGGCGTGATCGCAGCACCGTCGGTGACCGGCAGGGTGCGCGGGCCGGCGCTCGTCGCGTCCGGGCTGTCGGCCGCCTGCACGCCAAGGGCGCAAAAGACGGGGGCGAGCGCGGCGGCCAGTTGGCGGCGGGAAAGTCTGGTCATGCGGGTGGGCTCCGTGGCGTATTTCTTGACGTTCAGCACGAGGGGTTGAGGACGGCCTGGGCCTCGATCTCGACCAGCAGCTCGGCCCGGCAGACATCGGCGCGCAGCCAGACGGTGCGGTCCAGCGCGGCGACATCGTGCCGCAGCCAAGCGGCCAGGACGGCGCGGACGCTCGCCAGATCATCGGCGTGGCGCAGGTAGACCGTCAGGTCCAGCGCGCGGCGCAGCGTGTTGGGCTCGCCCTCGACCTGGGCCAGCAGCACGTCGATGTTGCGCAGCGACTCGCGCGTCTGCTCGGCCACGTCGCCCGGGTGAACGCTCTGGTGGCCGACGATGCTGGCGGTGCCGGAGATGAACAGCAGGCTGCGCCGCTCGGACAGGCGCAGCTCGGCCGCGCGCGAGAAGGTCGGGCTGACCGGGCCGTGGTCGTTCGGGTAGCGGTAGGCGCTGACCTGGCGCGGGTTCTCGATCACGCGCGGGTCGATGCGGCCAGCCAGCAGCGCGACGCTCAGCGCGCCGGCTTCGGTGCCCAGCGCACAGGCGGCCGGCGCGCCGTCGAAGGCCGCCTGGCCAGCGGCGACAAAGGCCTGCTGGCGGCCGATGTTGAACTGGCGGTAGCGCTCCAGCCGACCGGCCGGGCTGTCGGTCTCTGCGTTGATGTCGGCGAGGTAGTTCCAGAAGCGCGCCGGCTGCGTCAGACCGTGGCGGGCCATCAAGCCGAACAGCCGGGTGTAGGCGATGCGCGCGGCGCCGATCAGGCCGTCCGGCGTGGCGGTCTCGTCGACCGTGATGCGGGCAAACAGCCAGTCGCCGTCACAGGCCCAGTGCAGCGCGGCGGCGCCGTCGAGGTCTTGCGCGACGGTCGCCGGGCGCGGGCTCCACCATTGTTCGGTGACCGGCGCTGCCGGCCAGATCAGGCATGGCGCGGCGGGCTGGGGCGGCCGCGCCGGGGACTGCGGCTGATGCACCCGATGAACCAGCAAGAAGGGCGATGCCGGCGCGCCGTCTTCGGGTGCCCCGACCTGCCGGATCGGCAGCAGGCTGTCAGGGGCAGGAGGGGGCACGGGCATGAAGGGCGTCTGGCGTCAGGGTTGCGCGTGGCGTCGATGCCATCGGCAGGAACCCTGAATCTTACGGGGCGGCATCGCAGGGCTTGCCGGACAGCGCGGCGTCAGCGCCACGCCTCAAGCTTCCTGCCACGGCAGCCGGCCGCAGCCCCGAGGCTATCCTTGACCGCTGTCCCGCCACCCGGCCGACACGCACACCCATCGCCATGAAGCTCGCCCTCATCACCGACATCCACGCCAACCGCGAGGCCTTCGAGGCCGTGCTGGAACAGGCCCACCTCCACGGCGCCGAGCGCATCGCGCTGCTGGGCGACTTCGTCGGCTACGGCGCCGATCCGGCCTGGGTGGTCGAGCGGGTGCAGGACCTGGTCGCGCAGGGCGCCATCGCGGTGCGTGGCAACCACGACGACGCCATCGTGCTCGGCCCCAGCCCCAACCTGGTCGAGGACGCCCGCCGCGCCATCGCCTGGACACGCGAGCAGCTCAGCCCGGCGCAGATCGAGTTCCTCGCCAGCCTGCCCTACAAGGTCGAGGACAGCGGTTGCCTCTTCGTGCATGCCAATGCCCATGCGCCGACGGGCTGGGAATACATCACCGGCCGCAGCGAGGCGGTGCGCAGCATGCACGCGACCGACTGCCGCCACACCTTCTGCGGCCATGTGCACCACCCCACGCTCTATCACATGTCCAGCACCGGCAAGATCGCCGACTTCAAGCCGGTGCCCGGCGTGGCGGTGCCGGTGCCGGGCCACCGCCAGTGGCTGGCCATACCCGGCTCGACCGGCCAGCCGCGCGACGGCAACCCGGCCGCCTGCTGGGCCATGTTCGACAACGCCCGCGCCACGCTGACCTTCCACCGCGTGCCCTATGACCACGAGACCACCGGCGCCAAGATCGTCGCCGCCGGCCTGCCGCGCACGCTGGCCACACGACTGGTTGACGGCACCTGAGCGCGAGCGCTGAGCACAGCGCCGACCGGACATCCCGAGGGAGAACGCGACCTTGATCGACGACACCGCCAGCCTCTCGCCGCTCAATGCTGGCGACGTCATCGACGGCTTCGAGCTGATGGAGCGCCTGCACCAGGGCGGCATGGCCAACCTCTGGCGCGTCAGCCATGCGGAACACGGCAGCGCGTTGCTGATGAAGGTGCCGCGCATCAAGGGCGGCGAGGACCCGGCCACCATCGTGGGCTTCGAGGTCGAGCAGATGATCTTGCCGACGCTGCGCGGCGTGCACGTGCCACGCTTCATCGCCCGGGGCGACTTCATCACCCGGCCCTACATCGTGATGGAGCAGATCGCCGGCGAGTCGCTGCGGCCGCGCCTGGACCAGGCGCCACTGCCGATCGACGAGGTCGTCAGCCTCGGCATCCGGGTGGCAACCGCGCTGCACGACCTGCACCGCCAGCACGTCATCCACCTCGACATCAAGCCCAGCAACATCCTGTTCCGGCCGAGCGGCGAGGCGGTGCTGGTCGACTTCGGCCTGAGCCGCCACGACCACCTGCCCGACCTGCTCGACGAGGAGTTCAACCTGCCCATGGGCACCGGGCCCTACATGTCGCCCGAGCAGGTGCAGTTCGTGCGCAGCGAGCCACGCTCGGACCTGTTCGCGCTGGGCGTGATGCTCTACCACCTGGTGACCGGCGCGCGCCCTTTTGGTGCGCCCACCAGCGTGCGCGGCCTGCGCGAGCGGCTCTATGCGCGTCCGGTGCCGCCGATCACCTTGCGGCCGGACTGCCCGCCATGGCTGCAGGAGATCATCCTGCGCTGCCTCGAAGTCCATGCCGACAAGCGCCACCCGAGTGCCGCCCACCTCGCCCAGGATCTGGCCAACCCGACGGGCGTTCCGCTGACCGAACGGGCCCGACAGCGTGACACCGGCACCCAGCTGCAGCGCCTGAGTCGCTGGTTCAAGGCACTGGGCGCCGAGCCGGTCGAGCGGCCCAGCGTGTCCGAGCAGCTCAAGCGCGCGCCCATCGTCATGGCGGCGGTCGACGTCAGCGGCGCGACCGATGACCTGCTCGACCTGCTGCGCGAGACGGTGCGCCGCATCGTCATCACCGAACAGGGCGCGCGGCTTGCTTGTGTCAGCGTCATGAAGACCAACCGCATCGGCATGGACGAGCTGACCGACAAGCAGGGCAACAGCCTGCACGTCAAGCAACTGGTCGGTCTCAAGCACTGGGCCCGGCCGCTGTCACAGGCGCTCGGGCTGGCCGACAACCGGCTGACCTTCCATGTGCTCGAAGCGCCCGATGCGGCCACCGCCATTATCGAGTTCGCCCGCCGCACCCAGGTTGACCACATCGTGATGGGGGCGCGCGGCAACTCGGCGCTGCGGCGCTACCTGGGCAGCGTGTCGTCTGAGGTGGTGGCGCAGGCCGAATGCACCGTGACGGTCGTGCGGGTGCCGAGCGCGTCGACCGGCGAGGCAGGCGTTGCCGCCGACGGCCGCGAATCCGGCGCGGCCTGATCACCGTCGCACATGGCCAACGCCCGGCCGCCCGATCCCGCTGGACTGCCTTGGGTGCTGGACGTCGAGGCCTCCGGCTTCGGCCGCGGCAGCTACCCCATCGAGGTCGGTTTTGTCGGCCCGGCCGGCGAGGTCGGCTGCACGTTGATCCAGCCCGAGACGGACTGGACCAGCTGGGATCCCGCCGCCGCCCGCATCCACGGCATCGCCCGCGAGTTGCTGCTGATGCACGGCAAGCCCGTCGACGTGGTGGCCCGGCTCCTCAACGAGCAGCTGGCCGGCCAGGTCGTCTACTGCGACGCCTGGGCGCACGACTACGTCTGGCTGGCACGGCTGTTCGATGCGGCGGACATGGCGCCCGCCTTCCGGCTGTGTGACCTGCGCGAGCTGCTGGTCCAGGATGAGCTGGACCGCTTCGACGCCGTGCGTGAGCGTGTGCGACGCGACCTCGCCAGTCCGCGCCACCGCGCCAGCGCCGATGCGCGGGTGCTGCAGCTGAGCGTGGCGGCGGTGCGGCGCGGCGGCTGAGCCGCCAGGCGGGATCAGACCCGCTTGAAGACCAGCGACGAGTTGGTCCCGCCGAAGGCGAAGGAGCTGCTCAGCGCCGCGTCCAGCGGCCGGACCAGCGCCTCTCCCGCTCGTGCCAGCGGCACGTCGCACAACGGGTCCGGCGTGTCGCAATGGGCCTGCGGCGGCAGTTGCTGGCGCTTGAGCGCCTGGATGGTGATGACCGCTTCGAGCGCGCCGGCCGCGCCCAGCAGATGGCCATGCAAGGCCTTGGTCGAGCTGACGCGCAGGCCGCTCAAGTCCTCGCCCCAGACGCCGCGGATGGCTTCGCACTCGACCGTGTCGCCCGCCTTGGTCGCCGTGCCGTGGGCGTTGACGTAGCCGATGTCCGACGGCGTCAGGCCGGCCAGCTGCAGGGCCGCCCGCAGCGCGCGTTGCTGGCCCTGCGCATCGGGCTTGGTCAGGTGGGTGGCGTCGCAGCTCAGGCCCCAGCCGGCCAGCTCGGCGTGGCGCGTCGGTGCCTGACGGGCGGCGGCACGTTCGGCGCTTTCGAGCACCAGGAAGGCCGCGCCCTCGCCGAGCACGAAGCCGCTGCGATCGGCTGAGAAGGGCCGGCAGCAGCGCGCCGCCGCGTCGCCGCCGGGCGTGAAGCTGGCGAGCGTCTGCATGGCCTGCCAGGTCAGCACGACGCCAGGCACGATCAGCGCTTCGGTGCCGCCGGCGATGGCGATGTCGACCTCGCCGCAACGCACGGCCTTGGCCGCCTCGGCGATCGCGACCGATGACGAGGCGCAGGCCACCGCATAGGTCAGCACCGGTCCGCGCACGCCCAGCCGCATCGCCACATGGGCGGCTGGGGCGTTGGGCATGAAGGCGGGGATGGTCAGCGGCGAGACGCGCCCGTTGCTGGAACGGTAGGCCGCTTCCAGCGCCGAGGCGCCGCCCATGCCACAGCCAACGTAGATGCCGATGCGTTCGGGCGCGGCATGCGCAAGGCCACCGGCATCGCGCACCGCCAGGTCGGCGGCCGCGACGGCCAGCTGGCTGACGCGGTCGACGCCGGCGGTCTGGAGCTTGTTGAACCAGCGACTCAGGTCGATGTCGACGGTGGCCGCCGCTGCCGGCTTGGCCAGGTCCATCGCCAATTCGTGCACCGCCGAGCGGCCTTGCACGATGGCGTCGAACACGCTGTCGGCGTCATGACCGTGCGGGGCGACGAGACCCAGGCCGGTGACAAGGACGCCGGAACTCACGAGCCGCGTCGCATTCAGGCGGCCTGCGAGGCGCGGACCTTGTCGACCACCAGCGCCAGGGCGGCCAGGGAGTCGACCTGCGAGTCCTCTTCCGGGAGCTTGATGCCGTAGTGGTCCTCGACCGCGAACAGGAACTCGACCAGCGCGAGCGAGTCGATGCCGCTCTGGGCCATGGAGGCGTTGGGGTCCAGTTGGGACGGATCGAGGCCGTACTTTTCCTGGATCAGGGCCTGAAGCTCAGGGAGCGAACTCATGTGATGGTTTCCGTGGTCTGGCGGCTGGCCGGTCGGCGCATCGATGTCATCGAGGTTCGACCGGTCGGAGCCCGGCTTGACATGCGGCCGGTGCAGGGCCTCCCGTGCACCGTTTCCGGACTCGTCCGCAAGCGGTCGATGATATCAGCGGCCCCCTGCGGGAATGTCCTGCGGACCCCCTTCGGCACGTGGCCCCCAGCGCAGTGCGGCCAGGGCAAACAGGCCGCCCAGAAGCGTGCCGGCGACGGCATCGAGGGCGACGTGCTGCTTGGTCGCCAGGGTCGAATACGCGATCGCCAGGAACCACGCCAGGTTGACGACATGCCAGACACGCGGCGAGCCGAGCACCGTCAATTGCCGCCTCAGCCACAGCCCCGAGTAGGCCGCAGATGCCACATGCAGCGACGGGCAGGCATTGCCCGCAGCGTCGACGCCCTGCAGCAGCGCGAAGCCGGCATGGCCGGACACGTCGACGCCGTGCGGCGGTACCGCGTTGGGCCAGAAGTAGAAGCAGGCCAGGCCCGTCAGGCACATCGCCGCAGCCCATACGCCGTAGGCGATCAAGCGGCGCAGCGTCAGGAACAGGCCGGGCGAGATGCCGACATAGACCCACAGCGACACATAGGCCGCCAGCCAGCCCGGCTGCAAGGGAATGGCCTGGTCCAGCCAGGTCAGCGGCATGACCGTCACCGGGTAGGCCGGATGCCGCAGCAGGTGGAAGTAGCCGATGAAGAACAGCCACATGAAACCGCTGATGCCGAACACCTTGACCCACAGGTGGCGGCGCCAGCAGCGCCACAGCGCCGGGTAGAAGCCGTCGGGCATCGTGTGCGCGACGCGGCTCAGGCCGGCACGCGCTCGGGCGCCTCGAACAGCATCGGCTCGTAGGCATGCACGCTGCCGTCAGGCAGCAGCGCGTCCAAGGCCGGGCAGGCGAGCGCCGGGTGATCGGCGCGGACCCGCTCGCGCAGCTCCAGCGCCATCGCACTCAGGCGTCGTGTGGCCTCCTGGATGCGGGCCTTGAAGCCGTCCGCATCGAGCGTGTCCTTCAGGCTGCCGTTGAGGTCGACGAACCACGGCACCGAGGCCTGGTCCAGCATCACCGGCAGGTTGCGACGCTGGCTGTGCTGGCCCCAGGTGCGCAGCAGCGCCTGCACCTCGACGTTGAGGCGCTGGCACAGCTGCAGCTCGTCGCGCAGCTGCGAGAGCGCACCCAGGTCGGCCAGCTTGTCGTGGAAGAAGAGCTGGGCCAGCACGCTCCAGTAGTAGGTGTAGTCCCAGAACACCTTGGCCGGCAGCACCTCGGGATCGCCGAACAGCTCGTATTGATCGACGTACAGCGCCAGCGTGCTGTCGTAGAAGGAGCGGAAGATCTGCTCGAAGACCTGGGTGTGCGCCTCCAGCTTCAGGCCGGCGCGGTCACGCATCACCAGCTCGGTGATGTAGGTGTTGCCGATGCCGATGAAGTCGCTGCCGGGCGAGTAGAAGGGGTCCAGGAAACGCCCCGCCTCGCCGGCCAGGGCCCAGCGGTCGGCCGAAAAGATCTGGGCGCAGTCGTAAGAGAAGCGGCGGAAGAAGGCGAAGTCCTGCAGGTCGTCGCGGCGCGGGTCGAGCTCGTCGAACAGGGCTGGCTGGTACTGGGCGAACCAGTCCATTGCCTTGTCGAAGGTGTCCATGGTCTCGACCGGATGGATGCGCGGGTCGGCCACGATGCCCACCGAATGCGAGCCCGAGGACAGCGGGATCAGCCAGACCCAGTAGCCGCGCCCGACCAGATGGTTGGTCGACAGCCAGCGCGTGGGCGTGACGCAGCGGGCCTGCCAGGCCGGGTCGTCGCTCCAGCGGTCGATCTCGATGTGGCCCTTGACGCGAAACCAGATTGCATGGGCCGGGTGGGCGTTCTCGCGCGCCAGGCCGAGCTGGCGCTTGATCAGCCCGGCACGGCCGCAGGCGTCGATCACCCAGCGCGCTTGCACGGGCGACTGGGGCTCGCCGGCGCGCTGCCAGGCGATCTCATGCCGGCCGTCGCCCGCGCCCTCATGCAGCGTGACCTTGCGGATCAGTGCGCCATCGATGAAGCGGATGCCGCGGCGCAGGCATTCCTCGCCAAGGAAGTTCTCGAAGCTGCCGCGATCGATCTGGTAGCTGGTCACCGGCAGTGGCCGGCTCGAACCGAGTTCGGTGACCTGGTCGATGTCGCGCCGGCCTTCGGAGAAAAAGAAGCGGAAGCCGAACTTGCGCAGTTGCTGGCTGCGCAGGTGTTCGCCCAGACCCAGCACCTGCTCGAAGTAGTGGGCACCGATCTCGACCGAGGACTCGCCGACCTTGTGGCAGGCCAGCGGCACCGGGTGGCTGCGCCGCTCCAGCACGAGGATGTCCAGCGTCGGGTCGCGCTCGCGCAGCTGCAGGGCCAGCGTCAGTCCGGCCAGGCCGCCGCCCATGATGACGATGTCATGCGTGGTGGCGGCTGTCGTGTCGCTCGCGAGGTCGTGCGGGGCGGCGTTCGTGCTCATGCGGGGGCGGTCCTGGAAGGCGGGCGGTATGGCCGGGGCATCATGCCTCAGCCCCTCTGGCGTTGTCTTGCGCGGGGACGGCTGTGTCGGTGTCCAGACGTTCGAGCTGGAGGGCCAGGCCCGTGCCGCCAGGCTGCGCATCCAGTGGCAGGTCCAGCGCCAGGTCGCTTGGGTCGCGGTCGGCGGACGTCAGCGTCGCCAATGCCTCGGCCAGCGGCAGGGCATCGGCCATGGCGTGTCCCGCCAGGGCCCGCGCGGCGGCGCTGCGCAGGTCGGGCGCGAGGCCCACCGGCCCGGGCGCCAGCCGCATCGCCACTGTTGAACGGGGCGTGCGGCGCGGACTCAGCACCAGCGCGAAGGCCAGCAGGCCGCGGTCGACATGGACCTGGGCGAGCCGGCCGCTGGCGGCGGTGTCCAGCGCCACCAGCAGCACGGGCACCTCGTCGGCCAGGCACAGCGTGGCGGCCTCGAACAGCCCGGCGGCAAAGCCGACATGCTGTTGCGCCAGCGCGCTGCTGCCCTTCTGGCAGCCGCTGGCGATGGCCCAGTAGCCCGAGGCGGCGTTGTGCACCGAATGGTGGAAGCGCGTGGGCGAGAGCAGCAGCGGATCGGCCGCCAGCGTGCTGCACAAGGCGTCGACGATGGCCAGGTCGCCATGTGTCGAGGTGAAGACGCTGGCCGGCGGATCGTCGCCCAGCCCGGCGGCGGCGACGGCCGCCTGCGCCACCTCCAGCGCCAGCAGCACCGAATCGGGCGCGCGACGGCGTTCGTTGGGCGCGAGCATCGCCGCAGCCGGGCGCTTGCGGGTCGCGGCGGGGGTGTCGTCGACCGGCATGGGCTCGCCGCGCAAGGCCTTGGCGGCCGTCGCCCAGTCCGGCCAGGCGGCGGTCCAGCAGGCGATGCCGTCGATGTGGATCTGACCGGCGCTCATCACCGTCCCCCGGCGCGGCCGAACAGCAGCACGCAGTTGTTGCCACCGAAGCCGAAGGCATGGCTGGCGACACGGCGGACCTGCCCGTCGCGCTCGCAGGCCAACCGCAGCTGCTGCGCAAAAGGCGCCGGCAAGGCCGCATCCACCACGTGCGTGCCGATGCTGCCCGGCAGCCCCGCGCCGGCCAGCGCCTGCAGCCCGGCCACCGCCTGCACGATGCCGGCCGCGCCCATGGTGTGGCCGGTCAGGCCCTTGCTGGCGCTGGCATGCACGTCGGCGCGGTAGCGGCGGGCGACCAGGGCGGCCTCGACCTCGTCGTTGCGCGCGCTGGCGGTGCCATGCAGCAGCACCAGGTCGATCGCGTCGGCGCGCAGGGCGGCACGGGCCAGGGCCTCGTCCAGCGCCCGCTCGGCGCCCAGGCCTTGTGGGTGCGGGCTGGACATGTGGTGGGCGTCGTTGGACTCGCCGTGGCCGATCAGGCAAGGCGTGGCCGGGTCCTCGCCGGGCTCCCAGCGTTCGAGCAGGGCGTAGCCGGCGGCCTCGCCGATGCTGATGCCGTCGCGTGCCGCGTCGAAGGGCCGGCACGGCGATGTCGACACCAAGCCCAGCGCGCGGAAGCCGAACAGCACGCTGGCGCAGAGGGCGTCGACGCCGCCGACGACCACCGCGTCAACCCAGCCCAGCCGCAGCCAGCGTTCGGCGCTGGCAAAGACCTTGGCGCTCGACGAGCAGGCGGTCGACACCGTCAGCGCCGGCCCGGCCACACCCAGCGCGCGCTGCACGAAGCCGGTGATGGCGTGCGGCGTGTTCAGGCTGGGGTGGCGCAGCGAGGCGGGCACCGGCGTGTCGGCGGGCCAGTCGCGGTAGGCCTGTTCGCTGACGCCGATGGTCGATGCCGAACTGCCCAGCAGCAGCCCGACCCGGTCGGCGCCCCAGCGTTGCACGGCGTCCTGGGCGGCGTCGACGAAGCCGTCGGCCTGCAGGCCGCGCCAGGCCAGGCGCAGGGCGCGCGAGGTCCGCTCGGTGCGGTCGCCGGGAAAGTCGGACGGCGCCGCCTCGTCCAGGGCGTCGACCGCGCCGACCCAGGTGGGCAGCGCCCAGGCCGGCCAGCGTGTGGCGTCCAGCGGCTGCAGCGCGGTGGTCGATGCGGCCAGCGCCTTGCTCAGGCTGCTGCGGCCTTGCCCGGCAGCGCTGGTGGCGGTCCAGGCGCGGACGGCCACCGGCGCGATCGGGCGGATCGGGCGGATCGGCGGCGTCATGCCGAACGATCCGCCGGGCGCGGCGCGAAGGCCGCCGACAGCAGCAGCGCCAGCAGTGCGCCCGGCGCGACCACTCGGCCCATCGCCGACAGTGCCGGAATGGCCGAGAAGGCCAGCAGCGCGAAGGACAGCACCAGCGTCAGGTTGGCCAGCGCCAGCGAGGCCAGCGTGTCGTCGTCGGGCTGCGGCTGCTCGCGCAGCAGGTCGAAGAACAGCGCGTAGTTCGAGCCCACGGCGACCACCAGCAAGAGCCCGATCAGGTGCAGGATGCCCAGCGGCACGCCGATTGCGGCACAAGCGCCCATCGTCAGCAGGACGGCCAGCAGCAGCGGCTGGCAGACCGCAACGAAGCGGCGCGGCGAGCGCAGCGACAGGGCGATCAGGCCGATCACCACCCCCGCGCCGATCAGCGCCTGGGCCTGCGCCTCGCCGAGGTAGCGCTGGTAGACCCGCTTGAGCTCGACGCCGATGTCGATCATCTCCACGCCATCCAGACCCGCCAGCGCGGCACGCACCCGGTTCGCGTCGACGCCCTTGGCCGGATCGGCCGGCGTCAGCGGCATCAAGGCCGTCCAGCGGCCGTCCGGACCTTGTAGCAGCAGCGCATTGACCAGCGGCGCCAGGGCACCGGCGGCGGCCTGCGCGGGGGTGTCGTCGGCCTGCTGGCGGGCCTGTTCGACGGCGTCGGCGAAAGGCTGCAGGCGGGCGGCTGGCAAGGGGCTGTCGACGCTGGCGGCGTCGAGCGCCTGCTTCAGGGCGTCCGGCGCGGGCAGGGCGGCGCGGCGCTGCTGCTGGGTCGCCAGGCTCGGCAGAAAGCGTGCGACGCTGCTGTAGCCGGCCAGCACATTGGCGTCGACCAGGCGATCCAGCCGTGTGCCGACCGCTTCGGCGCGCTGCAACACGGCCTCGGCATCGGCCGCCTGCACGGCGACCAGCGCGCCGCCGTCGTCGGCACCCAGGTCGGCGCGCAGGCTGGCGTCCAGGGCCAGCAAGGCCGGGTTGATGGGACTCAGCGAGGCCAGCTCGGTGCCCCAGATGCCACCGCGCGCGACCATCGCGACGACCGCGAAGATGCCCAGCGCCAGCCAGATCGCCCGGGTCCGCGGCAGCCAGCCGAACAGACGGCGCGCGCCCCGGCCGAGCTGGCGGCGCAGGCCCAGACCGCGGGCGCCGTCGGGCATCAGCACCGGCATCAGCCAGCGGGTCGTGGCCACGGCGGCCAGCAGGCCGGCGATCGAGAACACGCCCAGCTGCTGCAGACCTGGAAAGCCCGAGAACAGCAGCGCCGCGAAGCCGCAGACCGAGGTCAGCAGGCCGAGCCGCACCGTCGGCCAGTTCTCGCGCAGCCAGTGGCGCCAGCCGTCACCGTGGCCGCCGTGGCCACGGGCCTGGATCAGGTAGTAGATGGCGTAGTCGACCGCTTCGCCGATGAGGGTCGAACCAAAGCCCAGCGTCACGCCGTGCACGTTGCCGAACACCAGCCCGACCGCCGCGATGCCGGCCGCCACGCCGCTGGCCACCGGCAGCAGCGCCGTGCCCAGCGCCGCCAGCGAGGCGAAGGCGACCAGCAGCAGGGCGCTCATCAGCACCGTTCCGGCGGCAGCCAGCAGATGGACCTCGCGCTCGATGCCGGCGCGGCTGTCGACCGCGAACACCGGCGCGCCGGTCAGTTGCAGCGCCAGGCCCTGCGCGGCCAGCGGGGCGAAGTCGGCGCGGATGCGGTCAATGGCGCGCTGCATCGCGTCGAGGTCGGCGCCCGGCGCGCGTGTGCTGGCCATCAGCACCGCACGCGGCTCGCTGCGGCCGATCCAGACGCCGTCCTGCGTGCGCGGCGCACCCGCCGGGATCAGGGCCTCGGCGATGCGGCGGGTCTCGCCGGTCGGGTCACGTTCGAGGATGGGCTTGACCAGCGCACCGGCCGGCGTGCCCAGCAGCGACAAGGTCTCGTCGATGGCCTCGCGCAGGCCGTCGGCCTGGAAGCGCTCGGGCGTGATCGCCGGGCTGAGCGTGTAGCGGCGTTCGAAGACCCAGCGGCCGATGTCGGCCCAGGCATCGTTCTCGCCATTGCTGACCTGCTCGAACAGGCCGCTGTTGCGCAGCGCGGCAGCAAGCGCCTTCGATGCGGCTGCACGCTGTGCCGCGTCGCCACCGGTGATGCCCATCATCAAGGTGCGGGCCGGTGCGCCGCTGCGCACCTGGTCGATCAGCACCTGCTGGCGGGCATCGGCACTGGCCGGCAGGAAGGCCGACAGGTCGGCTACAAAGGGTGTGCGGGCGATCACGACCGCGCACAGCGCCATGGCCAGCAGCCACAGCGCAAGGACACGTCGGCGGTTCACGGCGTCACCGGCTCAGCGCGCCGCGTCGACCGCGCGCCAGGCCTGCCAGGCGCTGGCCAGCGTGACGCGTTCGAACTCGGGATGCAGGCGGTAGCGCAGCAGGTACTCGCCGATGAACAGCGCGATCGCGGCCAGCGGCGTCAGCACGTTGCAGTAGAAGCTCCACCAGGCCCAGGGTGCGAGGCGGTAGAGCAGCAGCGAGACGCCGATCATGGCGATGAAGTAGGCGCACCAGATCACGGTCAGTCGGCGCGTGTAGGCGCGTTGCGCATCGGGCAGGCTGCGCTGCAGGCGCGCGGCCATCTGCGTGATCAGCGGCGTCGAGCCCTCGCGCAGCGTGATGCCGAAGCCGTAGGCGAGGACCGCATGCATGGCGGCGTGCTGCAGCACGTAGAGCATCTCGACGCGGCTGCCGCCGTCGTGCTGCTGGACCAGCGCCAGCACCAGGCCCAGCCCGGCCGCGCCGAGCAAGGACGGCACATGGCGCTTGGCGATGCCCGCGATCAGCAGGCCGCCCAGCAAGGGGCCGAACAGCACCGCGATCGACCAGGGCTGTTCGGGCCACCAGGTCATCAGGCCATGCGACAACAGCGCGTAGCCTGCAAGGGCCGCAACGATTGCGGCGGTCCGCCAGCGCGACATCGGCCGTCTGCTCGTGTCTTACTGCGTGCGGTGGCGGGCGACGTGCTCGGCCAGGCTGCGCAGCGACTGGAAGATGCGCTGGTTGTTCTCGTCGTCCGACCGCAGCTGGAAGCCGTAGCGCTGCGAGACCGCAAGGGCCACTTCCAGGATGTCGATCGAGTCCAGCCCCAGGCCGTCGCCATAGAGCGGCGCGCTCGGGTCGATGTCGGCGGCGGCGACTTCCAGGTTCAGGGCCGAGACGAAGATGTCGGCCAGCTCACGCTCGATCACGGACGGGTCGGTGGAGGGGGTCGGGCTGGTCAAGGGGATGCTCCGCTGGATGGTGTTCTGGAAGGTCTTCGGGTGTGCGGGCCGGTCGGCCGCAGGGGCGCGATTGTAGGAGCCGGTCATCCGGCGACCTTCGCCCGGACGCATGCCAATAAAATGTCGGTTTGCTCTTTCAACGACCCTAGCCCCACTCCCCACACCATGTCCAAAGACATCAAGCGCGTTGTCCTCGCCTATTCCGGTGGTCTCGACACCTCGGTCATCCTGAAGTGGCTGCAAGATCAGTACCAATGCGAGGTGGTGACCTTCACCGCCGACATCGGCCAGGGCGAGGAGGTCGAACCGGCACGCGCCAAGGCGCTGAAGATGGGCATCAAGCCCGAGAACATCTTCATCGATGACCTGCGCGAGGAATTCGTCCGCGACTTCGTCTTCCCGATGTTCCGCGCCAACGCGCTGTATGAGGGCGAGTACCTGCTGGGCACCTCGATCGCGCGTCCGCTGATCGCCAAGCGCCTGATCGACATCGCCCGCAAGACGAAGGCTGATGCCATCAGCCACGGTGCCACCGGCAAGGGCAACGACCAGGTCCGCTTCGAGCTGGGTGCCTACGCGCTGATGCCCAACGTCAAGGTCATCGCACCGTGGCGCGAGTGGGACCTGCTGTCGCGCGAGAAGCTGCTGGCCTATGCCGACAAGCACAAGATCCCGGTCGACTTCAAGAAGCGCAAGGGCGGCGCGCCGTATTCGATGGACGCCAACCTGCTGCACATCAGCTATGAGGGCGGCATCCTCGAAGATCCGAACTTCGCGCCCGAGGAGAACATGTGGCGCCTGACGGTCAGCCCCGAGAAGGCACCGTCCAAGCCGCAGGTCGTCGAGCTGAGTTACGTCAAGGGCGACATCGTCGCCATCGACGGCGTCGCGATGAGCCCGGCCACCGTGCTGGAGACGCTCAACAAGATCGGCGGCAAGCACGGCATCGGCCGGCTCGACAAGGTCGAGAACCGCTACGTGGGCATGAAGAGCCGCGGCTGCTACGAGACCCCTGGCGGCACCATCATGCTGGCGGGCCACCGCGCGATCGAGTCGATCACGCTCGACCGCGAGGTGTTGGCGCTCAAGGACGACCTGATGCCGCGCTACGCCCGCATGGTCTACAACGGCTACTGGTTCGCGCCCGAGCGCGAACTGCTGCAGGTGCTGATCGATGCGTCGCAGCAGACCGTCAACGGCAACGTCAAGCTCAAGCTCTACAAGGGCACGATCATGTGTGTCGGCCGTGAATCGGCGACCGACAGCCTGTTCGACATGAAGATCTCGACCTTCGACGACGACGGCGGCGCCTACAACCAGGCCGACGCGGGTGGCTTCATCAAGCTCAACGCGCTGCGCATGCGCATCGCGGCCAACGCCAAGGCGGCGCGCAAGTCGGCGGCCAAGACCGCCGCCAAGGCCAGCCAGGCAGCCGCTGCGCCGGTGGCCGACAAGGCGCCTGCCAAGAAGGCTGCGGCCAAGTCACCCGCCAAGCGCGCGGCCGCCAAGAAGGCCGCCGCCTGAACCCGATCGACACGGAACCCACGACATGAGCAATCTGCAACTCGCCGTCGCCAGCGTCGGCACCCAGGCCAACGTCTACTTCGACGGCAAATGTGTCTCGCACGGCATCACGCTGGCCGATGGCACGAAGAAAAGCGTCGGCGTGATCCTGCCGGCCTCGCTGACCTTCAACACCGGCGCGCCGGAGGTGATGGAAACCGTCGCCGGCTCCTGCCGCATCAAGCTGGCCGGCACCAACGAGTGGCACACCTACGGCCCGGGCCAATCCTTCGATGTGCCGGGCAATTCGTCCTTTGACATCGTCGTCGAAGGCGCGCCGTATCACTATATTTGCCACTTCGGGTGATCTGGGCGTGACCGGTTGCCGGACCTGACGGTCTGGCAGCCGGGATGGCGAGTCCGCGCGGCCCACACCTCAAGAAAATGCGCCGACTGCCGAAACTGGCAAACAGCCCGCCGGATCTGGCGCGCTGAAACGTCCGGCGTCGGTTGCATCCGATGGCCGTTCCATTGCCATCCCGTCGCCCCACGAGGTGTGAAACATGTTGCTCTCCCGTCGCCACCTGATCGCCTGCCTGGCTGCCGCCACCACGGCGCTGGCTGCCGCCCCCGCCGCTCATGCACAGGACCAGCCCAAGGGCCGCGTCGTGCTGACGGTCAGCGGCAAGATTTCCAAGGCCAATGCGGCCGGCAAGGTCGAGTTCGACATGGAGATGCTCGCGGCCCTGCCGCAGCACAGCTTCACGACCATGACCCCTTGGTACAAGGAGCCGCGCAAGTTCACCGGCCCGCTGCTGCGGGATGTCCTGGCCGCCGCTGGCGTGCAGGGCAAGGTCATCAAGGCGGTGGCGCTCAACGACTACAAGGCCGAACTGCCAGTCGATGACAGCATCCGCTTTCCGGTCGTGCTGGCCCGCCTGATGGACGACAAGCCCATGCCCGTGCGTGACAAGGGTCCGCTGTTCATCGTCTATCCCTACGACAGCCAAGAGACGCTGCGCTCCGAGCGTTACTACAACCGCTCGGCCTGGCAGCTCAAGAGCCTCGAAATCGAATAAACACGGCTGCGACGGTGCCGGACGTGTCCTCAGCGGTCGAGGTGCCCTCGACGTTGTCCGCTGGACGCAGCCACGGTGACGTGGGCGGCGGCGGCGTGGGGCGCTGGCTGACCTTGCTGGCCGGTGTACTGCTGGCGGTTTTCGCCGGTGTCGCCTGGTTGCAGTCGCAGTCGCTGGCGCTGCTCAATGCGACCGTCCAGTACCAGGGCGACAACCTGGTCTGGAGCTTCTACCAGGTCGAGGCCGAGTTCGAGAAGCTGCGCAGCCAGACCCGTGAGCTCAGCTTCGACCCGTCACCCGACAAGGTCGAGTCGCTGCAGACCCGCTACGAGCTGTTTGTCAGCCGACTCAGCCTGATTGCCCCCGAGCGGACCGACGCGGTGCTGGTGCGACTGCCGCTGCAGGAGCAGGTGCTGCGTGACGTGAATGCCTTCGTCGCCCATGCCGATGGCGTCATCGGCCTCGACAGCAAGCCACCCATGGATGCCGCGTTCTGGCGCGACCTGGAGTCGCGCCTGCTGCCCCTGGCCGGTGCCATCCACGAGTTGTCCTTGCAGGCCAACCGCGGCATCGCCGAACAGGTTGCTGCCCGCAACGATGCGGTGCGCCAGCAGAACCGCATCGCCATCGGTCTGACGGTGTTCCAGTCGCTGTTGACGCTGCTGTTCGCCGTCATCGTGGTGCGCCAGCTGAGTGCCCTGCAGCAGCGCCGGGCCCACCTGGAGGCCCTGGCGATCAGCCTGCAGGAAGCTCGTCTCGAAGCCGAGCAGGCCAGCCGCGCCAAGAGCGCCTTCCTGGCCAACATGAGCCATGAGCTGCGCACCCCCTTCAACGGCCTGCTCGGCATGCTGTCGCTGCTGCAGCGCTCGCGCCTCGATGCCACCCAGGCCGACTACCTGCTGACCGCGCGCGAGTCCGGCGAGCACCTGCTGGGCATCCTCAACGACGTGCTGGACATCTCCAAGCTGGAGTCCGGCAAGCTCGAGATCACGACCGCACCGACCTTGTTGCACCGCGTGCTCGGGGACGTGCGCTCGGTGATGAGTCCGCAGGCCCAGGCCAAGGGCCTGCACTGGCATGTCACGCTGGCCGAGGACGTGCCGGTCTGCATCGACACCGACGCCAAGCGGCTCAAGCAGATCCTGTTCAACCTCGTGGGCAACGCGCTGAAGTTCACCGAGCGTGGCGAGGTCAGCCTGGTGGTCGACCGCCTGTCCGCCGACCTGCGCCAGGGCCGCTCGGAGCCGCTGCTGCGGCTGCGTGTCAGCGACACCGGCATCGGCATGGACGGCCCAACCATGACGCGGCTGTTCCAGCGTTTCAGCCAGGGTGACGAGACCATCAACCGGCGCTACGGCGGCACCGGTCTGGGCCTGGAGATCTCGCGTTCGCTGGCCCGCATGATGGGCGGCGACATCCAGGTCGAGAGCCGACCGGGCCAGGGCAGCGCCTTCACCCTCGTGCTGCCGCTGCGACTGGCCGATGAAGCGATCGACCGCAGCGACGTGGTGCCCGACTCGGGCTGGCGCGAGTCCATGGCCGCTGCGCTGGAGGCCAGCGAGCCGCAGGTGCTGCAGCCGCTGGACGTGCTGGTGACCGACGACCACCCGGTCAACCGCAAGTTCATCCACGCGCTGCTGGTCCAGCTGGGCCACCAGGTCAGCTTCGCCGAGGACGGCCAGCAGGCGCTCGACATGGTCAGCCGTCACCGCTACGACCTCGTGCTGATGGACGTGCACATGCCGGTGATGGACGGCATCGCCGCGACACGCGCCATTCGCGCGCTGGGCGGCGAGGCGGCTCGCACCCGCATCGTCGCGCTGACGGCCGATGCCTTCACCGAATCACGCCAGCGTGTCTTCGACGCGGGCATGGACGACTTCCTCGCCAAGCCGGTGCAGGTCGAAGAAATCGAGCAGTTGTTCAAGCGCCACTTCGGCGCGCGGGGGCGCATCGAGGCGCCGGCCGCTGAAGCACCGGCACCGGCCGCAACACCCGCCCCCGAACCCACGCCGGCATCCGCCGAGACCACGACCCTGGCGCCCATCCCCGTTCCGCCGCCCCCGGCGGCCACACCGCCGGCCGCGCCCAGGCGCCGCTTCCGACGTGGCGACGCCGCCCGAGTGCTCGACCTCGAGGCCATCGGCGAGGTCTGCGTGGCCGTGTCGATCAAGGGTTATGGCGATCTGCTGGGCGGCTTCCTGTCCGACGAGTCCGGCACGCTCGCCGACCTGCTCATGGTGCTGCGGCAGGCCGATGCGTCGCGGCTGAAGGCCGCTGGCCACAAGCTCAAGGGCGCAGCGGCCAACCTGGGCCTGCGTGAGCTGGCCGCGACGGCCAAGACGATCGAGCAGGGCGGCGAGACGCTCGACGCGGCGCAGTGCGAGGCCCTGGCCGCGCGTCTGGTCGAAGAGTTCGAGACCGCCCGCGCCCTGTGCGCCCGGATGGGCTGGATCGCGGGCTGATCACTGGTTGATCGCCGACGGATCACCAACGGATCACCGGGCGGCCCGGCGGATCAGCCGATCGGTGGCGCGTCGTCGTCGCTCTCGGCCCGGGCCATGGCCCAACGCACCAGCACGTCGCGCCGGAAGGTCAGCACCAGTTCATTGCCGCCGGCATCGCGCCAGCGCCACTCGTCGTGGTCGTTGTAGGGCTCGCCCAGGCTGCCGGTGATCTGCAGCACTTCCAGCCGGCTCAGGCCGGGCGACAAGCGCGCTTGTGTCATCACGACGCTGTCGACCTGACCCTTGGGCCGCTGGCCGGCGTTGCGCAGCACGCGGGTGGCGCGGTTGAACTGCAGCACGGCCCAGAAGGCGATCACGGTGATCGCCAGGATCAGGCCCTGCCAACCGTAGACCCAGGTGCCGACGATCACGGCGGCACCGGCCAGCAGGGCATTGACGGGCATGCGGGACTTGGGGAACTTCATGGTTGAACGACCGGAGTCGGCGAATGGAAGGCGGTGGGCATGCCGTCTGGAGGCGGCTTGAACGTGGCTCGAACGTGGCTTGAACGTGGCTCGAACGTGAGATGTCAGCAGCGTCAGGTCAAGGACCGCGCCAGCTCGATGGCCTGCTCGATGCGTTCGACCGGGTGCACGGTCAGGCCCTCGATCGGCTTCTTTGGCGCATTGGCCTTGGGCACAACCGCGACCGAGAAGCCGAGCTTGGCGGCCTCCTTCAGGCGTTCCTGGCCACGCGGCGCGGGTCGCACCTCGCCGGCCAGGCCGACCTCGCCGAAGGCGATGAAGCCGCGCGGCAGGGCCCGGCCGCGCAGCGAGCTCTGGATCGCCAGCAGCACGGCCAGGTCGGCCGCCGGCTCGCTGATGCGCACGCCGCCGACCGCGTTGACGAACACGTCCTGATCGGCGCAGGCCACGCCCGCATGGCGGTGCAGCACGGCCAGCAGCATCGCCAGCCGGTCGCGGTCCAGGCCGACGCTCAGGCGTCGCGGGCTGGGGCCGCCCGAGTCGACCAGGGCCTGCACCTCGACCAGCATCGGGCGGGTGCCTTCGAGCGTCACCAGCACGCAGGCGCCAGGCACCGGCTCGCCGTGGGTCGACAGGAAGATCGCGCTCGGGTTGGCGACGCCCTTCAGGCCCCGTTCGGTCATGGCGAAGACGCCGATCTCGTTGACCGCGCCGAAGCGGTTCTTGATGGCGCGCACCAGCCGGAAGCTGCTGTGCGTGTCGCCCTCGAAATAAAGCACGGTGTCGACGATGTGCTCCAGCACGCGCGGGCCGGCCAAGGCGCCTTCCTTGGTCACGTGGCCGACCAGCACGGTGGTGCAGCCGCTGGCCTTGGCCGAGCGCGTCAGATGGGCGGCACATTCGCGCACCTGGGCGACCGAACCGGGCGCGGAGGTGAGCTGGTCCGAATACAGCGTCTGGATCGAGTCGATGACGCAGAAGTCGGGCTGCTCCGCCTCCAGCGTGGCGAGGATGCGCTCCAGCCCGATCTCGGCCAGCACGCGCAGGTGCTTGCCTTCGAGCCCGAGCCGGCCGGCCCGCAGCGCCACCTGGGCGCCGGACTCCTCGCCGGTCACGTACAGCACCTTCATCTGGCGCGACAGCGCCTCGGCCGCCTGCAGCAGCAGCGTGCTCTTGCCGATGCCCGGATCGCCGCCGATCAGCACCACGCCGCCGGCCACGATGCCGCCGCCGAGCACGCGGTCCAGCTCTTCCTGGCCGGTGGGGGTGCGGGCCACCTCGGCCGCCTCGATGTCGGCCAGCGTGGCCACTGGCTGGCTGCGCGCGAGTCCCTGGAAGCGGTTGCGGCTGGCGCTGGCGGCGGGTTCGGCCGGGCCCTCGTCGAGCGTGTTCCAGGCCCGGCAATGCGGGCACTGGCCCAGCCACTTCGGGCTGGTGCCGCCGCAGTCGCGGCAGGTGTAGAGGGTCTTGTCGCGGGCCATAGGGGCGCGATTGTCAGCGTTCGGCGCAGCGTCTCGCGGCCGCGCCGGTCAGTCGGTCACCCGGCCGCGCATCGCCTTGATGCCCGAGCGCACCGACTTGCCCTCCAGGCGCCGCTGCTTGGAGCCGTAGGTCGGCTGGGTTGCCTTGCGGTCCTTGGGCACGAACAGCGCACGCTGCAGCAACTCGTCCAGACGGGCCAGCGCCTCGGCCCGGTTGGCCTCCAGGCTGCGCGATTCCTGGGCCTTGATGACGACCACGCCCTCGCGCGTGATGCGGTGGTCGGCCAGCGCGGCCATGCGCGCCTTGACCTCGTCGGGCAGGCTGGAGGCGCGGATGTCGAAACGCAGGTGGACCGCGTTCGAGACCTTGTTGACGTTCTGCCCGCCGGCGCCCTGGGCCCGGATCGCGCTGATGTGCACCTCGTGCGGCGAGATGCTCGGCGGCTTCATGGCGCGACGTGTGTCGGCACGCGCGGCGCCAGCGCACACATCAGCTCGTAGCCGATCGTGCCGGCGGCGTGCGCGACCGCGTCGATCGGCAGGCGCGTGCCGTGCGGGCCGTGGCCCCACAACGTCACCTCGGCGCCGACGGCGGCGTGTGGCAAGGGCGTCAGGTCGACCGCCAGCATGTCCATCGACACCCGCCCGACCGTCGTGCAGCGCACCCCGTCCACCAGCACCGGCGTGCCGGTGGGCGCGTGGCGCGGGTAGCCGTCGGCATAGCCGCAGGCGACGATGCCGATGCGCTGGGCGCGCTCGGCCCGGTAGCTGCTGCCGTAGCCGACGGTGTCGCCGGGCTGCAGGTCCTGCAGCGCGATCAGTCGGCTGCGCAGCGTCATGGCCGGGATCAGCTGCCAGTGGTCGATGTCGTGCTCGGGGAAGTCGGGCGCGCTGCCATAGCTCAGGATGCCGCTGCGGACCCAGTCGGCGCGCACCTCGGGCCGGTGCGCGTGGCGCAGGATGGCCGCGCTGTTGCCCAGGCTGCGTTCGCCGGGCAGGTCGTGCGTGGCGGCGACGAAGGCGTCCACGGCGGCGTCGATGCCCCGGGGTCCATCGGCGTCCGAGAAGTGCGTCATCAGCGAGATCTCGTCGACCTGCGGCAGCGCGTTGAGCCGCACCCAGGCGCCACGCCAGGCTTGCGGCGTGTAGCCGAGGCGGTTCATGCCGCTGTTCATCTTCAGGAAGACACGGTGCGGCTGGTGGGTCTTGTGTGCGGCCAGCCAGGCGATCTGCTCGTCGTGGTGGATGACGTGCCAGAGGTTCAGGCGCGAACAAAGCTCAAGGTCACGCGCCTCGAAGCAGCCTTCGAGCAGCAGAACGGGCCCGCGCCAGCCGAGGTCACGCACGCGCCGGGCCTCGTCCAGGTCGAGCATCGCCAGCCCGTCGGCCACCGCCAGCGCCGGCCACACCCGTTCGATGCCGTGGCCATAGGCGTTGGCCTTGATGACGCCCCAGAGCCGCGCGTCACCGGCCCGGCGTCGTGCGATGCCGAGGTTGTGCGCGATGGCATCGGGGTGGATCAGGGCTTCGATCGGACGCGGCATGCGCGGGATTCTGCCAGCCGACCCCGAGCTGAAAGAGCCGTCTGCGAGGCCTCCGTCACGCGGGCTCGCAGCCCCGGAATGGCGGGTATGACAGGAGCCGAAGCGCGTCAGGTGCCGTGCTATAACCCCGCCGCGATCACACGCGACCCTCGGTGCATCCCGGCCCTTCCGCCCGTCCTGGCGGGAGACGCCGTCCGACAGGGATCGCTCACCCACCTGCGCCGGATGAAAAAAGGTTTCTACACCATCATGTCAGCGCAGTTCTTCAGCTCGCTGGCAGACAACGCCCTGTTCGTCGCGGCCGTCGAACTGCTGCGCACTTCCGGGGCCGGGGAATGGCAACGGGCCGCGCTGGTCCCGATGTTTGCGCTGTTCTACGTCGTGCTCGCGCCTTTCGTGGGTGCCTTCGCGGACGCCGTGCCCAAGGGCAAGGTCATGTTCGTCTCCAACAGCATCAAGGTGGTCGGCTGCCTGCTGATGCTGTTCGGCACCCATCCGCTGCTCGCCTATGCGGTGGTGGGCCTGGGCGCTGCGGCCTACTCGCCGGCCAAGTACGGCATCCTGACCGAGCTGTTGCCGCCGTCCCAACTGGTCAAGGCCAACGGCTGGATCGAGGGCCTGACGATCGGCTCGATCATTTTGGGCGTGCTGCTGGGTGGTCAGCTGGTCGGCCCGCACATCGCGCCGTGGCTGACGTCCTTCGACCTGCCCGGCATCGAGACCGGCATCGACACCGCGCCGGAGGCGGCGATCACCTCGCTGGTCTCGCTCTACATCATCGCGGCGCTGTTCAACCTCTACATCCCGCGCACCGACGCGCCGCTGCAGCCTTTCCCGGCACAGCCGCTGGCGCTGGTGCGCGACTTCTCCGACTGCAACGCCAAGCTCTGGAACGACAAGCTCGGCCAGATCTCGCTGGCGACGACGACGCTGTTCTGGGGCGTCTCGGGCAACCTGCGCTACATCGTGCTGGCCTGGGCGGCGGCGGCGCTTGGCTACTCGACCACGCAGGCGTCTTCGCTGGTCGGGGTGGTGGCGGTGGGCACGGCGGTCGGCGCCATCGTCGCGTCGGTGGCGATGAAGCTCGACCAGGCCACCCGCGTGATCTCGCTGGGCATCGCGATGGGCTTGCTGGTCGTCGGCATGAACGTGATCGACAACGTCTGGGTGGCCGCGCCCTTCCTGATCCTGCTGGGCGGGCTGGGCGGTTTCCTGGTCGTGCCGATGAACGCGCTGCTGCAGCACCGCGGCCACAACCTGATGGGTGCCGGCCGTTCGATCGCCGTGCAGAACTTCAACGAGCAGGCCTGCATCCTGGCCCTCGGGGCCTTCTACACCGGCATGACCCGCGGGGGTCTCAGCGCCTTCGGCGCGATCACCATCTTCGGTCTGCTGGTGGCTGGCACGATGTGGCTGATCGGCCGCTGGCATCAGCGCAACCTGCGCGACCATCCCGACGAACTGGCCCGGCTGCTGGCCGTGGCCCGCAGCGACGGTCACTGAACGACCGACGTGGATGCCGCGCGCACCGCCGGTGCGGTCAGCCGCGTGAGCGGCTTGGCCGTGCTGGCCCTGATGTTCAACGCCTTGACCTGGGGTCTGTCGTGGTGGCCGTTCCGGCAGCTGCAGGACGCCGGTCTGCACGCCCTCTGGAGCACCGCGCTGATCTACGGCAGCGCGGTCCTGGTCGTCACCCTGGTCCGGCCCGGTGCCTGGCGACAGGTGCAACGTCACCGAAGCTTGTGGGCGATTGCCCTGGCATCCGGTTGCACCAACCTCGGCTTCAACTGGGGCGTGACCATCGGCGATGTCAGCCGGGTCGTCCTGCTGTTTTACCTGACCCCCTTGTGGACCGTGGTGCTGGCGCGCTGGCTGCTGCACGAGCGTGCCCATGCGCAGGTCTGGTTGAGGGTGGCGATGGCGCTGGGCGGCGCGGCGCTGGTGATCACCGCCGGCCATGAGACACAGGCGCCGAGAGCGGCGGCCATGCCCTTGCTGGCCGATGCGCTGGCGCTGGCGGCGGGCTTCTTCTTCTCGCTCAACAACGTGATGCTGAAGCGCTCGGCCGATCTGCCCGAGGAAGGCCGCGCCATGGCCATGTTCGGCGGCGGCGCGCTGGTCTCGCTGCTGGTGGTGGGGGCCGGCTCGCTCGGCCTGCCGGCGCTGTCGGGCCTTGGCCTGCAGGCACCGCCGCCGCTGCAGGCAAGCTGGCTGTTGCCGGCGCTGGGCCTGGCGGCGGCCTTCCTCGTGGCCAACCTCGCGCTGCAATACGGCGCGGCGCGGCTACCGGCCAATGTCACCTCGGTCGTGATGCCGTGTGAGATCGTGTTCGCCTCGCTGTCCGCTGTGTGGTGGGCCGGCGAGACCCTCACGCCGATGCTGCTGCTCGGCGGCGCACTGATCCTCGGGGCGACGCTGCTGGCGGCCTGGCAGGGGCGCTGAGCCCAGCCTGCCTCACGGCGAGCTCACTGCTGGATCGGCGCGGTCGGCTCGAACACCCGTTCGAAGGCGCGGTCGTGCTGGGCCAGCAGACGCACCAGCTCGGACTCGTCCAAAGGCGTCGTCAGATATGCGTCGCAGCCGGCGAACGTGGCGCGAATGCGGTCGATGGCACCGTGGTGGTGTGCCAGCGCCACGACCACCGGTGCGATGCCGCCGCCCGTCGGTCGACGCCGGATGCTGCGGCAGATCTGGTAGCTGTCGACGCCGTCCTGACCCAGGCCGAGGAAGACAAAGCCGTAGCTCTGGGACTCGCACAGCTCGATCGCCCGCTCTGGGTTGCGTGCCAGCGTCACGCCGTAGCCGCAGTGGCTGAGCATGTCGTCGAGCAGGCCCCGCTCGGCCGGGCTTGCGCTGACCACCAGCACTTCGTCCAGGCGCAGCTCGCCCTCCACCAGCACCGAGTTGCTGTAGCCCTCGCTGGTGTGAAAGTCGCCGACCTGCGCCGTGCTGTCCGCCGCCTGCTGGCGGGCCCGGCCGCTTGGCCGCTGCGTCTGGTGGCGCTGGGCCAGCGCATCGAGCGCGCGGCGGATCTGCAGTGCGTCGATCGGACGGGCCAGGTGGGCGCCGACGCTGGCTGGTGCGCTCGGGCCGCCCACCAGAACCGTGTCGCGCATGCGTCCGGCCCGGCCGATCGCCAGCAAGGCCTCGGGCTGCTCGGCATTGGCCACCACGAGGTCGCTGTCCTGCAGGTCCTGGCCGATCACGTAGCCGACAGGGTCGCGCGCAGCCGCCAGCCGGAAATAGCTTTCCAGCGTGCTGCGCTCGAAGGGCGCGAAGCCCACGAAGGCCACCCGGTGGGTGGATGTCATGCGTGATTCCCGGTGGTTGCCGTTACAGGTCGAAACGGTTGGTCATCTTTTGACGCCGGGCACCTTGGGTCAAGGTCATCCTTGGCGACGCGCAGGGATGACCCCGCATCCACGGGGGTGTCGGGTGCCGTGATGCATCTGCCGACGGCAAATTTGCCGATTCCGGTGACGCGTGCGGGCTGCGGACGCGATCCGATAATCCGGCGTTTTGCGCATTCAACGACCGGCCCTGCGGCCGCGCCACGGAGTCCAGCCATGTTCGAACACGTCGACGCCTACGCGGGCGATCCCATCCTGACGCTCAACGAGAACTTCCAGAAGGACCCGCGAGCCGACAAGATCAACCTGTCCATCGGCATCTACTTCGACGACGCCGGTCGCCTGCCCGTCATGGGCGCCGTGCGCGAGGCTGAAACGCAGCTGGCACAGGCGATCGGTGCGCGCTCCTACCTGCCCATGCTCGGCCTGCCGGACTACCGCACGCAGGTCCAGCAACTGCTGTTCGGCGCCGACCATCCGGCGATCCGCGACGGCCGCGTCGTGACGCTGCAGACGCTGGGTGGCTCGGGCGGCCTGAAGGTCGGCGGCGACTTCCTGAAGAAGTACTTCCCCGGCTCAGCCGTCTGGGTCAGCGACCCGACCTGGGACAACCACCGCGCCATGTTCGAGGGCGCCGGTTTCCAGGTCCACACCTACCCCTACTACGACGCCGCCACCGGTGGCCTGCGCTTCGACGCGATGCTCGAGACCCTGCGCGGCCTGCCGCGTCACAGCATCGTGCTGCTGCATGCCTGCTGCCACAACCCGACCGGTGTCGACCTGAGTCCGGCGCAGTGGCGCGAGCTGATTCCCGTGCTGGTCGAACGCGAGCTGCTGCCCTATGTCGACATCGCCTACCAGGGCTTCGGCGACGGCATCGCCGAGGACGCCGATGCGATCCGTGCGCTGGCCGATGCCGGCATCGCCTTCTTCGTCGCCAACAGCTTCTCCAAGAGCTTCTCGCTCTACGGCGAACGCGTGGGCGGCCTCAGCGTGGTTTGCCCGACGCCGGCCGAGGCCCGTCTGGTCGAGGGCCAGTTGCAGATGGCCGTGCGCAAGAACTACTCCAGCCCGCCGACCCACGGTGCGCGCATCGTCGCCCGTGTGCTGGGCACGCCGGCATTGCAGCAGCAGTGGTCCGACGAACTGGCTGCCATGCGCCAGCGCATCCAGGCCATGCGCCAGCGCCTGCATGCGGTGCTCGGCGAGATGCTGCCGGGCCGGGACTTCGGCTACTTCCTGAGCCAGCGCGGCATGTTCAGCTACACCGGTCTGAGCGCGGCTCAGGTCGACACCCTGCGCGAGGTTCACGGCGTCTACCTTGTGCGCTCCGGACGGATGTGCGTGGCGGGCCTCAACACCGGCAACGTCGAGGCCACGGCGCGCGCCATGGCGGCGGTGCTGAAGTAAGCGCGCCGGCAGCCGCGCTGGGCTGGATTCAGGCGTCGTGCTGGATGCGCATGGACTTGATGCGGGTGTAGCGCTCGCGCAGGTCCATGCCCCAGGTGGCCAGTGACGGCGCCTGACCGGCCGCGGTGGACGTGCCCGGATCGTCGCTGCCGTTGATGCTGATGCGCTCGCCGCGCAGGCCATGCGCCAGTCGCCACTGACGGGCCCCGTCGCGGGTCCAGATGCTGGCGCCGCGCAGCGGTTCGCAGGCATGGACCAGCGCGATGGCCTCGTCCTCGTCGTCGAAGGGGATCACGACCTGCACCGGCCCCGCAGGGTCGACCGCGATGCGCCGGGTCCAGGCGGCGGTCCAAGGGGTCAGCAGGGTCGGCCGGACCCAGTAGCCGCCCAGGCCGGCGGCCTCGGTGTCGATCTCGCCTTGCGCCACCAGCCGCAGGCCGCTTTCGCCGGCAAAGGCGATCTGGCTCTCGACCTGGTCGCGCCGATGCGGCGAGGCCATCGGGCCCAGGTCCCGATCGGCCAGCGCCGGTCCGACCCGCAGCTGGCGATAGCGCTGCGCCATGCGGTCCAGCAGCTCAGCTTGGGTGCCGCGCCGGACCAGGATGCAGGTCGGTCGCGCCAGGCTCTGGCCCGAGCGGTGCACGGCCGCTGCAACCAGCTCGGGCACGGCGCGGTCCAGGTCGGCGTCCTCGAACACGAGGTGCGGAAGGCTGCCGACCTGCAGCACCGTGAGGTCCTTGCCATGGCGGCTGGCCAGGGCCCGGACGGCAGCGGCGGTCTGGGCCGATCCGGCCACCGTCACGTGCGCGACGCCCGGGTGTTCGACCAGCGCCGCACCAGCCTCCTGACTCAGGCCCGGCACCACATTGAGCGTGCCCGCCGGCACGCCGGCCTCGTGGCAGATGTGGGCGAACGCCAGCACGCTGAGCACCACCGTCTCGGCCGGCTTGACGATGCAGGCGTTGCCCGCCGCCAGCGCCGCGCCGACGCAGTCGCCCAGCAGCGGCAGGTTGCCTTGTGTGGGCAGCATCAGGCCGACGATGCCCAGGGGTTCGCGCCAGCTCAGCAGGGTCTGGCCCGGCATGACCGCTTGGGCACTGCCCGAGGTCTGGCCGATCTGTGCCGCCCAGCCTTCGAGGCGACGCGCCAGTGCGGTCGCATCGGCCCGGCCGCGTGACACGGGCAGGCCGGCGTCCAGCGCCTCCAGGTGTGCCAGCTCATCAACCCGCTCACGCACCAGGGCGGCGATGCGTTGCAGGCACAGGCTGCGTTCGTGTGGACTGGCCTGGGCCCAGCTGCCCGGCTCGTCCGCGCGCAAGGCACAGCGTGCGGCCTGCACGGCGGCGTCAATCTCTGGCGCACCGGCGCGGGCGATCCGGCCCAGTTCAACACCGGTCGAGGGGTCGATCAGCGGCAGCGTGTGCAGGCCCTGCGGCCGACGCCACTGGCCGGCGATGCAGACCAGCGCCGGGTCGAAGGGGAGAGGGGCGCGCAGGCTGGTGGGCAGGGTCGGGGCCAATCGGGGTCCTTGCGACCCTCGGGCCAGGCTTGCGTCGGCGGTCCGTGGGTCGACGTTGTTGCAGCGCCGACGAGGTGCGTTGCATCTTAGGAGTCGACCCCCCGACCTTGTGGTGCGCGCACGTCAGGTGTGTATCGGGTTGCTGCCCCGTGGCGCGCAGGCCACGAGGTTTGTCACGACTCGCCGCGACGTCGTCAACCAGGCCGCCGCAAGCCGGCCGTCATCCCCTCGGGCAATCGCCCGCCGAACCCGGCGGGCGAGGCCCACTCAGCGCTTCAGAGAGTCGCGGATCTCGCGCAGCAGCACGATGTCCTCGGCCGGGGGCGGCGGCTCGGCCGGCGCGGCGGGGGCTGCGACGGGTTCGGCCTTCAGGCGGTTGATCTGCTTGATCATCATGAAGATGATGAAGGCGAGGATCACGAAGTTCAGCGCCACCGTGATGAAGCTGCCGTAGGCGAGCACCGCGCCAGCCTTCTTGGCTTCGACCAGCGTCGTGGCGGTCTGACCGGCCAGCGGGATGAAGTGGTTGCTGAAGTCCAGCCCGCCGAAGATCTTGCCGACGATGGGCATGATGACGTCGCCGACCAGCGAGTCGACGATCTTGCCGAAAGCGCCGCCGATGATCACGCCGACCGCCAGGTCGACCACATTGCCCTTGACGGCAAAGTCCTTGAATTCGCTCATCACGCTCATGGCATCGATCCTCTGTGTGTCGTTCGGTTCTTTGGATTCGGTACCTCCTGGGTACCGGCGAGGCGTGCAGTATTCCCGGGGAGTCCGGGCTGTCAATCCGGCGCAACCGGGCCGCAGACGCTGTCGTTTTTTTGACAGCCATCGGGCGCAGCGCCGTGGCGGCCGGCTTGCCGGTGTCAGGGAATCCCGCAGGGCGTGGACTAGAATCGCGGGTTGCTCCCATAACAGACCGGTTTACTTTTCCACGAGGACTCACATGAGTGACCAGCAAGTCGACCAGGCCAAGCGGACATGGCTGATTGCGTCGAGCTGCGCAGGTGCGATCGGCGGCGCGGCCGTTGCGGTGCCCTTCGTCAGCACATTTGCTCCGTCCGAGCGCGCCAAGGCGGCCGGTGCGGCCGTTGAGGTCGAGATCGGTGCCCTGCAGCCCGGTGAGAAGCTCACGGTCGAATGGCGTGGCAAGCCGGTCTGGATCGTGCGCCGCACGCCCGAGCAACTGGCTGAACTGTCGAAGCTGGATGGCCAGCTCGCCGATCCCAACTCGGATCGCAAGGCCTACCCCACCCCCGAATACGCCAAGAACGCGGCCCGCTCGATCAAGCCCGAGTACCTCGTCGTCGTCGGCATCTGCTCGCATCTGGGCTGCTCGCCCAGCGACAAGTTCCAGGCCGGCCCGCAGCCCTCGCTGCCCGACGACTGGACCGGTGGCTTCCTGTGCCCCTGCCACGGTTCGACCTTCGACCTGGCTGGCCGCGTGTTCAAGAACAAGCCCGCGCCGGACAACCTCGAGGTGCCGCCGCACATGTACCTGTCCGACACCAAGCTGCTGATTGGTGAAGACAAGAAGGCCTGACGAGGAATCGAGGACAACATGGCTGAATTCAAAGAGGCTCCCGCCGACGCATCGGCGGCACTCAAGCTCCTGACCTGGGTCGACAACCGCTTTCCGGCGTCCAAGCTCTACAAGGAGCACCTGTCGGAGTACTACGCACCGAAGAACTTCAACTTCTGGTACTTCTTCGGTTCGCTGGCGCTGCTGGTGCTGGTCATCCAGATCGTCACCGGCATCTTCCTGGTGATGCATTACAAGCCGGATGCGGCGCTGGCCTTCGCATCGGTCGAATACATCATGCGAGATGTCCCATGGGGCTGGCTGGTGCGCTACATGCACTCAACCGGCGCCTCGGCCTTCTTCGTCGTGGTCTACCTGCACATGTACCGCGGCCTGATCTACGGCAGCTACCGCAAGCCGCGCGAACTGGTCTGGATCTTCGGCTGTGCGATCTTCCTGTGCCTGATGGCCGAAGCCTTCATGGGCTACCTGCTGCCGTGGGGCCAGATGTCCTACTGGGGCGCCCAGGTGATCGTCAACCTGTTCGCGGCCGTGCCCTTCGTGGGCGAGGACCTGGCGCTGCTGATCCGCGGTGACTATGTCGTCAGCGACGCGACGCTCAACCGCTTCTTCAGCTTCCACGTCATCGCCGTGCCGCTGGTGCTGCTGGGTCTGGTGGTTGCGCACATCATCGCGCTGCATGAGGTGGGTTCGAACAACCCCGATGGCGTCGAGATCAAAGCCAAGAAGGACGAGCGCGGGATCCCGCTGGATGGCATCCCCTTCCACCCCTACTACTCGGTGCACGACATCATGGGTGTGGGCGGCTTCCTGATGATCTTCACCGCCATCGTGTTCTTCGGCCCCGAGCTGGGCGGCTATTTCCTGGAGTACAACAACTTCATTCCGGCCGACCCGCTGAAGACCCCTGCGCACATCGCGCCGGTCTGGTACTTCACGCCGTTCTATTCGATGCTGCGTGCGACCACCGACGTGATGGTCAACGTGCTGAGCGTGATCGTTGCGCTCGGCGCTGTGCTGACGGTGCTCAAGGGCGGCCTGTCCGGCAAGGCCAAGGGCGCCGTGCTGATCGGTGCGCTGGTCGGCATCGCCCTGCTCAAGACCTTCGACGCGAAGTTCTGGGGCGTGGTGGTGATGGGCGGTGCGGTCATCATCCTGTTCTTCCTGCCTTGGCTGGACAAGAGCCCGGTCAAGTCGATCCGGTACCGTCCGACGTGGCACAGCTATCTGTATGGCGTCTTCGTGGTGTTCTTCCTGGTGCTGGGCTACCTCGGCATCCAGCCGCCGTCGGACATCGGCACGCTGGTGGCCCAGGTCGGCACGCTGTTCTATTTCGGCTTCTTCCTGCTGATGCCGTGGTGGAGCCAGATCGGCGAGTTCAAGCCGGTCCCGGACCGCGTCACGTTCGAAGCCCACTGAGTCGGCACACGGAGCCATCACCATCATGATCAAGCGTATTGCCGCCTTGCTCGCTTCCCTGGTTGCCTGCGCCGCGTTGCTCGCGCCGGCCGCGCACGCCGCTGGCGGAGGCATCGCCTGGGACAAGTTCCCGGCCGAAAAGATGCAGGACACCGCCGCCCTCCAGCGCGGCGCCCAGCTGTTCGTCAACTACTGCCTGAACTGTCACTCGGCCGCCTACATGCGCTACAACCGCATGCGCGACATCGGCTTGAGCGAAGAGCAGATCAAGGCCAACCTGATGTTCGCCACCGAGAAGGTCGGCGACGTCATGAAGGTCAACCTCGATCCGCGTCAGGCCAAGGACTGGTTCGGTGCCACGCCGCCCGACCTGACCGTGATCGCCCGTTCGCGCGCTGGTTCGGGTGGCTCGGGCGCCGACTACCTCTACACCTACCTGCGCACCTACTACGTCGACGACACCAAGGCGACCGGCTGGAACAACCTGGCCTTCCCGAGCGTGGGCATGCCCCATGTGCTGTGGGAACTGCAGGGCATGCGCCGTGCGGTCTACGAGGATCAGGTCGACGCGCACGATCCGAACAAGAAGATCCACGTCTTCAAGGGCTTCGAGCAGGTCACCCCCGGCAAGCTGAACGCGCTGGCCTATGACAGCGCGGTCGGCGACCTGGTGGCCTACCTGCAATGGATGGGCGAGCCCGCACAGACCACCCGCGTCAAGCTGGGTGTCTGGGTGCTGCTGTTCCTGACGATCTTCACGACGATTGCCTGGCGCCTGAACGCGGCGTTCTGGAAAGACGTGAAGTGACGGCCTGACCGCCAGGGGCCCCTCAGAGGCCCTCGGCGTGGGCGCGCAGTGGCGGGCAACCGTTGCTGCGCGATTTTGTTTTTGTGTCCCGCCTTTTGTGCGTCCTCTTGGGAGCGACTCCAGCCATGATGGTCCTCTACTCCGGCACCACCTGCCCCTATTCGCATCGTTGCCGTTTCGTCCTGTTCGAGAAGGGCATGGATTTCGAGATCCGCGATGTCGACCTGTTCGCCAAGCCCGAGGACATCGCGCTGATGAACCCGTACAACGAGGTTCCGATCCTGGTTGAGCGCGAACTGATCCTGTACGAATCGCACATCATCAACGAGTACATCGACGAGCGCTTCCCGCACCCGCAGCTGATGCCCGGTGACCCGGTGGCACGTGCCCGTGTGCGCTTGTTCCTCTTCAACTTCGAGAAGGAACTGTTCGCCCACGTCAACGTGCTGGAAGGCCGTGGCGTGCCCAAGGGCAACGACAAGCAGTTGGAGAAAGCCCGTTCGCAGATCCGCGACCGCCTGACCCAGCTCGCGCCGATCTTCCTGAAGAACAAGTTCATGCTGGGCGACGACTTCTCGATGCTCGATGTGGCCATCGCGCCGCTGCTCTGGCGCCTGGACTACTACGGCATCGACCTGTCGAAGAACGCGGCGCCGCTGCTGAAGTACGCCGAGCGCATCTTCTCGCGCCCGGCCTACATCGAGGCACTGACGCCGTCCGAGAAGGTGATGCGCAAGTAAGAAGGCGCTGCGACGATGCCCATCCCGACCGCACCGGACGCCCAGGCGTCCTCGACCCGGCCCTACCTGATCCGGGCTTTGCACGACTGGTGCACCGACAACGGCTACACGCCCTACATCGCCGTCTACGTCGATGCGAGCGTGCAGGTGCCGATGGAGTACGTGAAGAACCACGAGATCGTGCTCAACGTCGGCATCGACGCCACCAATGGCCTGAGCCTCGGCAACGACTATGTCGAGTTCAAGGCCCGGTTTGGCGGCGTCGCGCGCGACATCATCGTGCCGGTCGACCACGTCATCGCCATCTACGCCCGCGAGAACGGCCAGGGCATGGCCTTCCCGGTGCCGACCGAATCGACGCCGATCGTCGGTGGCGACCAGGTCGGCGGCCCGTCCGACGGCGCGCAGGCACAGACCCAGGACGGCGCGCCGGCACCGGTGGTCGGGCTGCGTCTGGCCAGCGTGCCGGGCACGGATGCCTCGACGGCCGAGGGCGTGGCCGACACCAACGGCGGCGATGACGACCCCGTGCCGCCGACATCGGGCGGGGCTCCCCGGCCCTCGCTCAAGCGCATCAAGTAGGCCTGCCCGGCGGCTCTCGCAGCCCTGCAGGACCCCACGAGACGCCCTCTACAATCGCGCCTCGTTTCACGTCTGACCGACGCAGCCGGCTTAGCTCAGCTGGTAGAGCACCCGCCTTGTAAGCGGAAGGTCGTCCGTTCGATTCGGACAGCCGGCACCAACGCTGCGTCAACCACCTCCCGTCCCACGACACCGCGATGAAACGATCCCTGTGGATGCTGGCCGGCGCGATCAGCCTGATCGTCGGCATCGTCGGGATCGTGGTGCCGCTGTTGCCCACCACCCCCTTTGTGTTGCTCGCGGCCGCCTGTTGGTCACGCGGCAGCGCGCGCTGGGAGCGCTGGCTGCTGGCCCATCCCCGCTTCGGCCCGATGGTGATCGGCTGGCGCCGTGACCGTGCCATTCCGTTGCGGGCCAAGCAGATGGCCACCGTGATGATGGCCGCCGGCAGCGCCTGGGCCTGGACCCGCCTGCCGAGTCTGCCCTGGCTGCCTGCGCTGTGCTGCGCGGCCGTGCTGGTCTGGATGTGGCGACGTCCGAGCGCACCGCCCGAGGTTCAGGCGCCCGCCTCGTCTTCGAACAAGGACATCGAGTAGCCATCGCCGCCGTTGCCGCTCGGCACCCGTGGCTTGGCTGCGGACGCCGTCGCGGCCTTCTGAGGCGCTGTTGCCGCTGGTTCCTGGACGATCGCACCCGGCCGGCTCAGGTTGCCAACCCGCACGCCCAGCAGCCGGATCCGGCGTGACAGCGTGATGCGCTTGAGGCACTGCCCGGCCGCCGCGCGGATCACCGCGCCGTCGTCTGTGGGCCCGGGCAGCGTCAGGTCGCGGGTGACGGTGCGGAAGTCGTCGAAGCGCAGCTTGATGCCCACCGTGCGCCCGACATAGCCCTTGCGCGCGAGGTCGTCGCCGACCCGTTGGCACAGCGTCGTGAAGATGTCGGACAGCCGGCTGCGGTCGTTGCGCGGGTGCAGGTCGCGATCGAAGGTGGTTTCGCGGCTCATCGACACCGGTTCGCTGTTGCGCACCACGGGCCGGTCGTCGCGGCCGTGGGCAGCCTCCAGCAACCACGCGCCGTGGTGTTCGCCGAAGTGCTCAACCAGCCAGGCCAGCGGCTGTTGCGCGAGTGCGCCGATGGTTGGCACACCCAGCTCGATCAAACGCGCGCTCGCCTTCGGACCGACGCCATGGATCCGCCCGACCGGCAGCGGCCAGATCCGCGTGGCGATGTCCTCGGGCATGACCACCGTCAGGCCGTCGGGCTTGTCCAGGTCGCTGGCGATCTTGGACAGCAGCTTGTTGGGCGACAGGCCGATCGAGCAGCTCAGGCCGGTCGCGGCGCGCACGTTGTTCTTCAGCTCCCGGGCGATCGCGCGCAAGCCACCCAGCGGGTCGTGTCCGACCGCCTCACGCGCGCCGGGCAGGTCGCTCAGGTCGATGTAGATCTCGTCGATGCCGCGGTCCTCGATGGTCGGCGCCAGTTCGGCCACCGCTGCCTTGAACAGCCGCGACATGCGCCGGTACTCGTCGAAATCCGCCGGAAGCAGGACGGCGTGCGGCGCCAGCACAGCGGCCTTCATCAGCCCCATGCCGGAGTGGACGCCGAAGGCGCGCGCTTCGTAGGTCGCGGTCGTCACCACGCCCCGACCGACGTAGCCAGTGAGTGGCGCGCCCTCCAGCGCATCGGCCGGAGCCGACCGCCGCCCACCCACCACCACCGCCTTGCCCCGCAACCCGGGACGACGCGCCAATTCGACCGATGCATAGAACGCGTCCATGTCGAGGTGTGCGATCAGCCGATCGGGGAGGGGAGATGTCACGGTTGTTGCGTCGGACGCGCGTTCAGCTTGGCAAGTTTGACTTACAAGAGAGGCTTGCGAACCGACGCAGAAGATGGGATGATTTCCCACATCGAAGGCCAGAAGACACAGACCACCCGTCTCAGCCGCCGCAAACCAAGGAGTCACACCATGTCACCACAGATCTCTCGAGACACCGTTGCGCCGGCCAAGCGCGTTTTGCAACTGACGCTGGCTGGCGTGTTCGCTGCCGTGATCGCGGCCTGCGGCGGCGGCGGTGTGGGCGCGGGCGGCACCGGCGCCACGGCATCCGGCACGGTCAATGGCTTTGGTTCGGTGGTCATCGGTGGCGTGCGCTACGACGACAGCGGCATCTCGGTCTCGGGCGAGGACGCGTCGGACGACAGCAAGCTGCGTCTGGGCATGTCGGTGGACGTCTCTTTTGATGACAGCAGCTGCACCACCGCCGCCACGCCTGTCTGCGTCGCAAAGGCCTTCGAGATTCACAGCGATCTGGCTGGTGAAGTGACCGCCGACACGCTGGACGTGAATGGCAACGGCACGATCGAAGTGTTGGGACAGACCATCGCGGTGACGAACAACACCTTCATCCACCGCTCGTCGGGCGTGTCATCCGCGCTGGGTCTGGGTACTGGCCAGATCGTCAAGGTCCACGGCCGTCGCGCCGCGGCTGCCGCCGCCACCGACTGGGTCGCCACCTATATCGAGATCAAGGCCGCGACCGATGCGGGTCTCGCCGGGCTGAGTAGCAGCTTCCAGTTCCGCCTCGCCGGTGCACTGACCGGCACCGCTGGTAACTACCAGATCGGCGGAGAGCCGGTCGACTTGACCGGGATCACCGTGCCGAGCGGCACAAACCCGTTCGTGCGCGTGCGCATCACGCCGGCAGCCGTTAGACCCGCCAACGGCTGGGACGTCGCGGAGCTCAAGTCGCAGCGCAGCCGTTCGCTGGAGCGCCGTGACCGTTCGCGTGTCGAAGTGCAGGGCTATGTTGAGTCGGCTGATGTTGATGCCGTAGCGAATACCACCACCCTCGTCATCAATGGCGTTGATGTCAAGGTCTCGGGAAGGTTGGGCGCCGTGGAATTCGAAGGCAGCGGCTTGGACTACGCGGCTTTGGCGGCCACCTCTGCGCTGCTCGAGGTGAAGGGCACCATTGACGTGAATGGCGTCCTGATCGCCACGAAGATTGAGTTGGAAGACGAGAATGAACGCGAGTTCTATGCCCTCGCCACGGAGATCGGACGCGTGGACACCGTTGCCAACACCTTCGTCGTCACCAAGCGCAACACCGATCCCATCACCGTGACTTACAGCGATACCACCCCTGGCGTGCTCGAAGTGAGTGAAGCCAGTCTCGGCACCCAGAAACTCGAGATCAAGGGCAATCTCGACCGCGCCACCGGCAACCTGATCGCCACCCGCATCAAGCGCGAAGACTGACACCACCCGAGTCTCGACACGACACGACCCCACGGCCCCCCGCCGTGGGGTTTTTCTTTGTGCGAAGGCCTTTCACCCCCTGCCTAGAATGGCTCCATGATCTCCCGCGAACCCACCCTCGAACGCCTCGTCATCGCCCGCCAGCTGCTGCTCGAGCCTTATGGCCTGAGTGATGCGCACCTCAGCCGGGCGCTCAACACGATCGCGGCGCACAAGGTCGACGATGCCGACCTCTACTTCCAGTACACCCGCAGCGAGGGCTGGAGTCTGGAGGAGGGCATCGTCAAGAGCGGCAGCTTCAGCATCGACCAGGGTGTGGGCGTGCGGGCGGTGGCGGGCGAGAAGACCGCCTTCGCCTACTCGGACGACATCTCCGAAGCCGCGCTGTTGGATGCCGCGCGCACGGTGCGCAGCATCGCGGCGGCCGGGCAGAGCAGGCGCGTCAAGGTCGACACGCCGCAGCAGGTCGCGGCCAGCCGCAGCCTCTACGCAGGCATGGACCCGATCGCGACGCTGGACAGCGCCGCCAAGGTTGCGCTGCTCGAACGGGTCGAGCGCATGGCGCGCGCCAAGGACCCGCGTGTGGTGCAGGTCATGGCCGGCCTGGCCGGTGAATACGACGTCGTGCTGATCGCCCGCGCCGACGGCACGCTGGCGGCTGATGTGCGCCCGCTGGTGCGGCTGTCGGTCACGGTGATCGCCGAGCAGAACGGTCGGCGCGAAATCGGCTCGGCCGGTGGTGGTGGCCGCTTCGGCATGGGCCACTTCCAGGACGACGTCATCACCCGCTACGTCGACCAGGCCGTGCAGGCGGCGCTGACCAACCTCGACAGCCAGGCCGCGCCGGCTGGCGAGATGACCGTCGTGCTGGGCTCGGGCTGGCCCGGCATCCTGCTGCACGAGGCCGTTGGCCACGGGCTGGAAGGCGACTTCAACCGCAAGGGTTCGAGCACCTTCGCCGGCCGCATCGGCCAGCGCGTGGCGGCCAAGGGCGTGACCGTGCTCGATGACGGCACGCTGGCCGACCGGCGCGGCTCGCTCAACATCGACGACGAGGGCCATGCCTCGCAGCGCAACGTGCTGATCGAGGACGGCATCCTCAAGGGCTACATCCAGGACGCCACCAATGCCCGTCTGATGAAGGTCGCTCCGACCGGCAACGGCCGCCGCGAGAGCTACGCCCACGTGCCGATGCCGCGCATGACCAACACCTACATGCTGCCGGGTGACAAGACGCCCGAGGAGATCATCGCCAGCATCGATCGCGGCCTGTACGCGAGCAACTTCGGCGGCGGCCAGGTCGACATCACCAGCGGCAAGTTCGTGTTCTCGGCGAGCGAAGCCTGGTGGGTCGAGAAGGGCAAGCTGCTCTACCCGGTCAAGGGCGCGACGCTGATCGGCAATGGCCCGGACGCTATGAACCGCGTCTCGATGATCGGCAACGACATGGCGCTGGACCCTGGCGTGGGCACCTGCGGCAAGGAAGGCCAGAGCGTGCCGGTGGGCGTTGGCCAGCCGACCCTGCGCATCGACGGCATCACCGTGGGCGGCACCGGCTGACGCGCGCTCCTGCGGAAAGCACGTAGGCCAGGCGTCAGGGGCCGCGTGCTAAAGTCATTGGCATGTCTCGGCACTCGTTTTTCTTTGCGACCTTTTGGTTCTCACCCCGCACCGGCGGAGGAGAGGCCTGAACGCACGCGCAAAGCAGCGACAGACCGATCAAGAACCGCCGGATGCTCCGGCGGTTTTTTTTTGCCCGTTTGACTTCTCTCTTTCCTTCCTCTGCCCTTCCCCTGCCCCTTCCCATTACCCCTTTCCGTCATCACAGGACCCGACCATGACCGCTCCGCACGACAACGCCGCCCATCGCTGGCAGGCCCCGATCGACAAGACCTCGCAGACCGATGACGAAAGGATTGTTGACGTGACCCCGCTGCCGCCGCCCGAGCACCTGATCCGCTTCTTCCCGATCCGCGGCACCGCCGTGGAAAGCCTGGTCTGCGGCACGCGCCAGAAGATCCGCGACATCCTGCATGGCCGTGACGACCGACTGCTCGTGGTGATCGGACCTTGCTCGATCCATGACCCGGTTGCCGCACTCGACTACGCCCGCCGCTTGCTGCCGTTGCGCGAGAAGTTCGCCGACACGCTCGAGATCGTCATGCGCGTCTACTTCGAGAAGCCGCGCACCACGGTGGGCTGGAAGGGCCTGATCAACGACCCCTACCTGGACGGCAGCTTCCGCATCGACGAGGGCCTGCGCATCGCGCGCCAGTTGCTGGTCGACATCAACCGCCTGGGCATGCCTGCCGGCAGCGAGTTCCTCGACACCATCAGCCCGCAGTACATCGGCGACCTGATCAGCTGGGGCGCCATCGGCGCACGCACCACCGAAAGCCAGGTGCACCGCGAACTGGCCTCGGGCCTGTCGGCACCGATCGGCTTCAAGAATGGCACCGACGGCAACATCAAGATCGCCACCGACGCGATCCAGGCCGCAGCCCGTCCGCACCACTTCCTGTCGGTGCACAAGAACGGTCAGGTCTCGATCGTCGAAACCCGCGGCAACGCCGACTGCCACGTCATCCTGCGCGGCGGCAAGGCGCCCAACTATGACGCGTCCCATGTCGCTGCGGCCTGTGCCGACCTGGGCGCGGCCAAGCTCGAACAGCGCCTGATGGTCGACTGCAGCCATGCCAACAGCAGCAAGCAGCACCAGCGCCAGATCGACGTCGCGCAAGACATCGCCGCGCAGATGGCCGCCGGCAGCCGCTCCATCTTCGGCGTGATGGTTGAAAGCCACCTGGTCGGCGGCGCGCAGAAGTTCAACCCGGGACAGGACAGCCCGGCGGCGCTGGCCTATGGCCAGAGCATCACCGACGCCTGCATCGGCTGGGACGATTCGGCCGCCGTGCTGCAGACCTTGTCCGACGCGGTGAAGGCGCAGCGCGCTTGATCCTGCGCTTGAAGGCGTCGATGCAGCCCCGCTAGCATCGACGCCAACCCCAAGATCTCGGAGAACACGACATGCCCCACGTCACCGTCAGCTGGTCCGAACGCGAGCAGCTCAGCCTTTCTGCCGAGGCCGGCCTTGATGCGATCGATGCACGTCGCTGGCTCGATGAGCAATTCGTCGCGCTGGACTGCGAGCCTCTGCGGGCCTCGGGCAAGGTGCTGGTGGCCGACAAGCTGCTCGCGCTGGCGGCCACCGGTGGGCCGGAACAGTTCGCCGACGCGGCCTGGGCGGCGCAGTACGCCCGCGCGGCGGTCGCGGCTTCCGGGCGTGAGTCCGTCCGTGTGGACGTCGCAACTGGCAAGGTCAGCTACTGACCGTCTTGGCCCTCGGCGTCCGCTGATTCGCTGCGCGTCAGACGCTCGCTGCGCCAGTAGACGTCGTCGCCGCCGAGCCCGTCGAGGTTGGCGCGGTTGAGCACGCGGGCCAGCACGAAGAGCAGGTCCGACAGGCGGTTGAGGTAGTGGCGCGGCGCCTCGTTGACGGCCTCGACACCGGCCAGACCGACGACGGCGCGTTCGGCCCTGCGGGCGATCGTGCGGGCCACATGGGCCAGCGCGGCGCTGCGGGTGCCGGCCGGCAGGATGAACTCCTTCAGCCGAGGCAACTGGGCGTTGTAGAGCGCCAGAGCCTCGTCCAGCCGGACGACGGCTTCGACCTTCAGCAGCGTGTAGCCCGGGATGGACAGCTCGCCGCCGAGGTTGAACAACTCGTGCTGGATGACGACCAGCAGCTCGCGCACATCGGCCGGCAAGGGCTCGGCCAGCAGCACGCCAAGCTGCGAGTTCAGCTCGTCGACATCGCCCATCGCGGCGATGCGCAGGTGGTTCTTCGGCACGCGCTGGCCGTTGCCCAGGCCGGTGCTGCCATCGTCACCCGTGCGGGTGCTGATCTGTGTGAGTCGGTGTCCCATAGGCCGACATCGTAGCGCCGGCACAATGCCCGTTTTCTGGAGAGCTGGAGAGCACCCATGGCCACGATTGCCGACTTGACCGACGCCGAGATCGGCGAACTCGATGACCTGCTGGCCGCGATCCCGGAGCCTCTGGAGGCGCTGGACGTGGTCATGCTCGATGGCTACCTCTGCGGCGTGCTCGCCCAGCCCCGCGTGATCGATCCGGCGCAGTGGCAGCCGCCGGCCTTCGACTGGAACTTGCTCGGTGCGGCGGAAGCCGCTGCTGCCGATGCGCCGGCCGGCAGCGTGCTGACGCCCGACACCGCCGGCTGGCACAGCGCCAAGCACGAGCGCCTGCTGCAACTGGTGATGCGCCGGCACGATGCGCTCGCGCAAGGCCTGATCGACGGCTGGTTCGACCCGCTGGTGATGCAGCCGCTGGACGACGACGGCAACCCGCTCAAGGGCAAGGAAGCCATGACCGCCGCGCTCGCGCCGTGGGTGATCGGCTTCGAACACGCGCTGGAGCATTTCCACGACCTCGAATCGCTCGATGCGCCCGAACTGCCGGACCTGCTGGCCTGCCTGTGGCGGCACCTGCCCGAGCAGAGTGACGAGGAGCGCGCCGAGTCACAGGCGCTGGACCAGGAACATCCGCTGACCTCGCTGGACGCCGCCATCGATGACCTGGTGGGCAACGTCGTCGAACTGGCCGACCTGGCCCGCGCCGCGCGCGTCAAGGTCGAGACGGTGCGCCGCGAGCAGCCCAAGGTCGGCCGCAATGACCCGTGCCCCTGCGGCAGTGGCCGCAAGTTCAAGGTCTGCCACGGCAAGGACGGCACCTGAGCGTTCAGGCCATGCGGGGTTCCACGGATCCGGAGCCCCCCTTCAACTTGACGATCATCAGAACACCCGCTTGGGGTGATGACACACTGAGCACCTGGGCCACACCGGCGCTTTCCGCCTGCAAGGAGCACGTTCATGAAGATCCTGGTCGCCGTCGACGGCAGCGAGTTCACCCGCCGCATGGTCGCCTACTGGACCGCCCACGAAGAGTGGCTCGGCCCCAGCCACGACTACACCGTGTTGACCGTGGTGCCGACGATCCCGCCGCGCGCGGCGGCCGTGCTGGACCGCGAACTGCTGCATGCCTACTACGCCGATGAAGGCGAGAAGGTGTTCAAGCCGCTGCGCACCTTCCTGGACGGCCAGCGCATCCAGGCGACCTTCCTGAGCAAGACCGGCCACGTCGCCGACGTGATCGCCAAGACCGCCGAGGACGGCAAGTTCGACCTGCTGATGATGGGCTCGCACGGCCACTCGGAACTGGCCGGCCTCGTCATGGGCTCGGTCGCGACCCGGGTGCTGGCGGGCTGCAAGGTGCCGCTGCTCATCGTGCGGTGACCTTCGTGCGCTGAATCGATTGCAGCGCCAGATGTGACAAGGCCCGCGACTGCGGGCCTTTTTTCATGGCGACGTGTCAGCGGGCCGGGGCAGGCACCGCCGGCACGATGGCCTTGGGCGGTGGCGCCTCAGCGGCCGTCGGACGCAAGGGCGGCGTCTCGGGCGTCATGCTCAGGTCCAGCCCGAAGGCGGTGCCGTAGTCCGCGAAGTCCGGCACGCGGCGCTTGCGGCCGGCGGCGGTCGTGACGGTTTCCTTGCGTTTGAACCAACGGGTCCAGGCCATCCAAGTTCTCATGACGTTTTCTCCCTGGCCCTGTGCGTCGAGCCTCACGGAACACGATCTCGGTCCTTCTCAATCGCGACCGGGCTGGCTGGAAGACATCACATCACCCGCTTCGGGCCGCAGCAGCCGGTTCGTCTGAACCGTCCTTCTGAGGTCCTGCCCGGCCTGATTCAATCGTGAACCGAACCTGATCGGACAGTGTCGCCTGATCGCGTGACGGGAATGATGTCGCCCGTGCAACGAAGTGTAGCCAGCGGTCACCGAGCTCGATCTGCGCATAACCCCTGTCATCGCTGCAGGCGTGCAGGATGTCTGTGTTGCTTTCACGAATCAGGTCATTGAGCGGGCCCGTCAAGCCTCGGGTCGTCACCGAGGTGGTCACCAGCTCGCTGGCGACCACCTCGGACCGGGGATCGTTCGGCCGCACGCGCAGGTTGGCGACCACATGCCGGTGCACATCGCCGCCGAGCAGCACGACGTCCTTGATGCGCCGCTCGGCGATGCCCGCCAGCAAGCGTTCGCGGGCGCTCGGGTAGCCGTCCCAGCCGTCGCTGGAGACCAGCCGGCGGCCCATCAGGTCGATGCCGCTGGGTGACATCTGGCTGGCCTGGCCGATCAGCTTCCAGCGCCGCTGGCTGGTGACCAGACCGTCCGCCAGCCAACGTTCCTGGGCGCTGCCGAGCACGGTCCGGCGTGGATCGGCCTGGGCGACGCGGCGTGCGCTGACCAGTCCGCCGCCGGGGTCTGCCGGGTCCGAGCCGACCTGGGCGCTGCGGTGCTGGCGGCCGTCCAGCGTCCAGATCTCGGCCAGCCGGCCCCAGGTCCAGCGGTCATGCATGCGCATGCCTTGCGGGCCGGGCAACTGGTCCAGTGCCAGCGGCAGATGTTCGAAGTAGGCCTGATAAGCCGCTTGCCGGATCGCCAGGAAGGTGCGGGCCTCGTCGGCCTCGCCACCCTGCTCGCTGGCGTAGTCGTTGCGGACCTCGTGGTCGTCCCAGCACAGCAGCCACGGGTGCGCCGCGTGTGCTGCTTGCAGGTCGGCATCGAGCTTGTAGGTGGCGTGGCGGGCGCGGTACTCGTCCAGCGTCTGCGGCGGCGGGCCTTCATGTGCGCGCAGCAGGAAGGCCGGGTTGCTCGAGTCGTAGATGTAGTCGCCGACGAAGAGCACCAGGTCGATGTCGCTGGCCGCGATCTCTCGGTGGGCGATGAAGCGGCCCTGCTCATAGTGCTGGCAGGACGCCAGTGCCAGCCGCAGCCGGTCGGGCAGGGCGTCTGCCGCCGGAGCGGTGCGGGTGCGGCCGATCGGGCTGGTGGCCGCGTCCAGCAAGAAGCGGTAGTGGTAGGTGCGGCCGGGCGCCAGACCTCGCACCGGCACGCGCACGCTGTGGCCGACATCCGGGTGGGCGATCACCTCGCCGTCGCGCACGATGCGCCTGAAACTGTCGTCATCGGCCACCTCCCAGCGCAGCCGCACCGGCAGGGGTGGCATGCCGCCGCCGGGCGCGTGGGGCTGAGGCGCCAGCCGGGTCCACAGCAGGACCGAATCCGGGCGCGGCTGGCCACTGGCCACGCCCAGCGTGAAGGGGTCGTGCTCGAAGCGCGGACGCCAGTGCGGCAGGCGCGGCAGCGCCGCCTCCGTCGAACGCAGCCGGCCGGCGGCCAGCAGCAGGGCCAGCGCGGACAGGCGTTGCAGGGTCGAACGACGGGGGGCGTGCATGGGGTGGCAGATGCTAGTGGCTGGGCGTTCGTCGGCCCGTCGACGGCGTCAAGCTGGCGCGGATGCCGCCGCGACGAGCGCCGGCGGCGGTCTTCCGTCACGTGGCGCACCGTGCGCCAGCGCCGCACCGATGCGGTCCAGCAGCGACGGCCGCCCGGAACCGGCCGCCCCGGCCTCGTCACCCAACAGCTTCCACTGGTGCCAGTGCAGCGTGATCTCGATGCTGACCTGCGGGTGCAGCAAGGTGAGCGCGCCGCGCTCGACCGCGTCCTGCACCAGCGACCAGGCGGCCACGCCGACGCCCCAGCCGGCGGCCACCGCGCGCACATAGGCCTCGGCCGACGGCACATGGCGCTGCACCAGCCGGGGCTGGCGCACGCCGAAGGCCTTGGCGACCCATTGCGCCTGCACATCGTCCTTGCGGTTGAAGACCACGAAGGGCACTTGCGCGAAGTTGCCTCGGTGCAGGCCGCCGCTCAGGTGACGGGCGAGAAAGGCCGGGCTGGCGACCGCCACGTAGTGCATCACGCCCAACGGGCTGACGCGGCAGGCGCGCAGGGCCTCGTCCAGCGTCGTCACGCAGCCCAGCACCTGGCCTTGTCGCAGCCATTCGTGGGTGAAGTCCTGGTCGTCGACGATCAGCTCCAGCGACACGCCCTCGTCGACCAGCGGCTGCAGCGCCGGCAAGACCCAGGTGGCGAGGCTGTCAGCGTTGACCGCGATCGGCACGCGCTCATGTGTGCGGCCCGTTTCGCCCAGCTCGCGGTCCAGGTCCGCCTGCAGCGCCTGCACTTGGCGGGCGTGGCGCAGCAGCACCTGGCCGGACGCGGTCAGGCGCAGGGGCCGCGAGCGCACGACCAGCGGCTGCCCGACCCGGGTTTCCAGCGCACGCAGGCGCTGCGAGACGGCGCTTTGCGTCACCGCCAGCCGGCGTGCGGCGGCATCGAAGCTGCCTTCGTCGACCAGCGCGATCAGGGCGTCCAGGGCGGCGGGATCGAGTGGTTCCACGGCGTTTCCTTCATCAGAGCGACTAATGATTCGTGATGAATATTAATCGCGCTTCTCGAATCGGCCGGCCGATCGCAAGATGCCGTCCATTCCACGAAACCCGCAAGGAGTTCCTCATGCACGTGATCGTCCTGGGCGCCGGCATCATCGGCGTGAGCACCGCCTGGCACCTGATCGAGCGCGGCCACACGGTCACGATGGTCGACCGGCAGGAGGACGCCGCGCTCGAGACCTCGTTCGCCAACGGCGCGCAGATCTCGGTCAGCTTCTGCGAGCCTTGGGCGAGCGCCGACGCGCCGTTCAAGGTCGCCAAATGGCTGCTGCGTGACGACTCGCCACTGCTGTTCCGCCCGCGGCTGGACCCGCACCAGTGGCGCTGGGGCCTGTCCTTCCTGACGCAATGCAACGACGCCGCCTTCGAGCGCAACGTTGCTCAGTTGGTCGCACTGGGGCGCTACAGCCACCAGGCGCTCAAGCAGGTCGTGGCCTCGACCGGCATCGAATACCAGCGGCAAGAACGCGGCATCCTGCACTTCTTCTCGTCACAGGCGGACCTCGACGCCGGCGCCGCCGCCGCCGCGCTGATGCGCCGCCACGGTGTCGACCGCCAGGTGCTGGACCGCGCCGGTGTGCTGGCGGTGGAACCGGCCTTGGCGGCCCACGGCGAGCGCATCTTCGGTGGCACCTACACCCGCAGCGACGAGTCGGGCGATGCCCGCGTCTTCACCCAGGAGCTGGCCCGCCGGGCGATCGCCAAGGGTCTGCAGGCGCATTGGAAACACGAGGTGCTGGGACTGGAACAGGGATCGGACGGGGCGGTCAACGGCGTGCTGGTGCGCGACCTCGCCACCGCACAGCGCCGCACGCTGCGCGCCGATGCGGTCGTCGTTGCGATGGGCTCCTACAGCGCGCCGCTGCTGCGCCCGCTCGGCATCCACCTGAACATCTACCCGGCCAAGGGCTATTCAGCCACCTATGCGCTGCGTGAACCGGCCCGCGCCAGCGTCGTCAGCCTGCTGGACGACAGCCGCAAGATCGCCATCTCGCGCCTGGGCGACCGGCTGCGCGTGGCGGGCACCGCCGAGCTGGCCGGCTACGACACGAGCCTGGACTCGCCGACCGCGCGGGCGCGCTGCCAGGCGCTCACCCGGCGGGTCGAGGAGCTGTTCCCCGGTGTCGTCGACACCAGCGAGCCGAGCTACTGGACCGGCCTGCGCCCCAGCACGCCGGACAACATCCCGCTGATCGGCCGCACCCGCCTGCCGGGACTCTGGGTCAACGCCGGCCACGGCACGCTGGGCTGGACCCACGGCGCCGGATCGGGCCTGGCCTTGGCCGAGCTGATGGGCGGTCGACAGCCGGATCTGGCCTTCCGATTTCTGGGCGTCGATGCGACGACGTCGGGTGCGCGCATCGCCATGGCCTGAACCGGTGGTCGCCTGAAGACGCGCTGATCCCTCGGAGTTACGTCACTTTCGGGCCACAGCTTGTGACTTATTCACCGCTTGGGTTCCACCTTTATGGGGATGCTGATGGGGGGGGCCCCCCCCTACAGTTCCCTCCAACAGCTGTCACACGGCCACGGAGTTCCGGCGCCAGCGATCGCAGCAGTCACATCACCTACAACCACAGACTGCGCGGTCCGGATGCCCGGTACCCACCTCGTTCCCTCCAGGACGCCTGCGGGCCCACCTTCACCGGTGGGCCCGTTTTTTTTGAGCCTGACGGTGGTTGGCGGGTGCCGGATCAGGGCCGGAAGCCGTCCTTCAGGCTGGCGCGCAGGAATTCGACCAGTGCGTGCACCGCGCGGGGCACGTAGGGGCTGTAGGGGCGGATGGCGAACAGCGATTCGCCGAAGCTGCCGACCGGGCGCCAGTCCGGCAGGAGGGCCTGCAGCGTGCCGGCGCGCAGGGCGGCCTGGGCGCTGAAGTCGGGCAGCAGAGCGATGCCCAGGCCGTCGATGGCGGCTTCGCGCAGGGCCTCGCTGTTGTTGGCGCTGAATGGGCCGCGGATGGCGACCGTGAGCGGGGCGGACGCGCGCTCGTCGCCGGGCGTCGGCGTGGCTTCGAACTGCCAGGTCGGCGTCTCGCCGGGCCGGGCGTAGGAGAGGCAGTCGTGCCGTCCAAGATCGGCCGCCAGCTCGCCGGGATGGGCCGGCCGGCCGCGCCGTGCCAGGTAGTCGGCGCTGGCGACCAGGCAGGAGCGGGTCTCGCACAGCGTCCAGGCGACGTGGGTCTCGGGTGGCCGGGCGGTGTGGCGGATGGCCAGATCGAAGCCTTCCTGGGCCAGCGACAGCAGCTGATCGGTCAGCACCAGCTCGATGCGCACCTCGGGCACCTCGCGCAGGAAGCCCGCCAGTCGCGGCACGATCTGCTGGCGACCCAGCGCCACCGGCGCGGTCAGGCGCAACAGGCCGCTCGGCGCGGCGGCCAGGTCCTTGACCTGGGCCAGCTCGCGTTCGATCTGCGCGTAGGCGTCGCGTGTGCTGTCGGCCAGCTGCTGGCCAGCTTCGGTCAGGCGCACGCTGCGGGTGGTGCGGCGCACCAGCGGCACGCCAGCGGCGCGTTCCAGCTCGGCGATGCGCTGGCTCATGGCCGCCTTGCTGACACCCAGGCGCTGCGCCGCCGCCGTGTAGCTGCCCAGCGCGCCGAGCACGCCCAGCCAGTGGATGTGGGCCCAGAGCCCGTCGACGCGGCGTGTTTCCATGGTCGGCTCCGGCTGACGATCGCCCCGATGGGGGTGGCGCCTCAAGGCTGTCCGTCAGCGTGGGTGTTGCAGGGTTCCTGCTTTGTTCTTGTTTTCCACGGGGGATTGTTTTCCCTCGTGAACAGTGTAGTCAGCCTGCGGCCCTTTTTCAGCCCGACCCCGCTGCCTAGACTGCGCACACGTTCAGCACATGAACCTGGCAGACCGCGCTGTCGCAGCCTGCCCACCTCCAGGAGACCGACATGGGCGCACCCGACGCATTCACTTCCACCACCGACGTGGGCCACTACATCGGCGGCCAGGTCGTTGCTGGCCACAGCGGCCGCACGCAAGGCGTCTACAACCCGGCCACCGGCCAGGTCGCCCGCCAGGTCGCGCTGGCCTCGGTCGACGAGGTCAACGCCGCCGTCGCGTCCGCCAAGGCGGCTTTCCCGGCTTGGTCGGCGATGCCGGCGATCCGGCGGGCCCGCATCATGGACAAGTTCCTCGCTCTGCTCAACGAGCACCGCGACACGCTGGCCGCCATCATCGTGGCCGAGCACGGCAAGGTCTTCACCGACGCCCAGGGCGAGGTCACCCGCGGCATCGAGATCGTCGAGTTCGCCTGCGGCATTCCGCAGCTGCTCAAGGGCGACTACACCGAGCAGGTCTCCACCGGCATCGACAACTGGACGATGCGCCAGGCGCTTGGCGTCGTTGCCGGCATCACGCCGTTCAACTTCCCCTGCATGGTGCCGTGCTGGATGTTCCCGGTGGCCATCGCCTGCGGCAACACCTTCGTGCTCAAGCCCAGCGAACGCGACCCGTCGGCTTCGCTGTTCATGGCCGACCTGCTGACCCGGGCGGGCCTGCCTTCGGGCGTGTTCAACGTCGTCCAGGGCGACAAGGTGGCGGTCGACACGCTGCTGACCCATGTCGATGTGAAGGCGCTGTCCTTCGTGGGCTCGACCCCGATCGCGCAGTACATCTACGAGACCGGCGCCCACCACGGCAAGCGCGTGCAGGCCCTGGGTGGCGCCAAGAACCACATGGTCGTGATGCCCGATGCCGACGTCGACCAGGTCGTCGACGCGCTGATCGGCGCGGCCTACGGCTCGGCCGGTGAGCGCTGCATGGCGATCTCGGTGGCCGTGCTGGTCGGCGACATTGCCGATCAGGTGGTCCAGCGCGTGGCCGAACGCGCCCGCACGCTCAAGGTCAAGAACGGCATGGAACTCGACGCCGAGATGGGCCCGATCGTCACGGCCCAGGCCAAGGAACGCATCGAGAACTACATCGGCATCGGCGTGGAAGAGGGCGCCCAGCTCATCGTCGACGGCCGCAACTTCACGGTGCCCGGCTTCGAGGGCGGCTTCTTCACCGGCGGCACGCTGTTCGACCATGTGACGCCCGCGATGCGCATCTACCAGGAAGAGATCTTCGGCCCGGTGCTGGCCTGCGTGCGCGTACCCGACTTCGCCAGCGCGGTTGAACTGGTCAATGGCCATGAGTACGGCAACGGCGTGGCCTGCTACACCAGCGACGGCAACGTGGCGCGCGAGTTCGCCCGCCACATCCAGGTCGGCATGGTCGGCATCAATGTGCCGATCCCCGTGCCGATGGCCTGGCACGGCTTCGGCGGCTGGAAGAAGAGCCTGTTCGGCGACATGCACGCCTATGGCGAAGAGGGCGTTCGCTTCTACACCAAGCAGAAGTCGATCATGCAGCGCTGGCCGGCGAGCATCGCCAAGGGCGCCGAGTTCACGATGCCCACCGCCAAGTGATGTGGCGGTGATCGGCAGGCTCAGGGACTGAGCCTGTCGTCACGAAGACGGCCGCCGATGCATCGCGCATCGGCGGCCGCCTGTCTTTCCGGCGCGGTCTCAGCCGCTGTGCGAGCTGAGGGTCTCGTAGCGCAGGTCGTCCTGCTGCGCGAGCTGGCGGCCGATCAGCTCGCGGCGTTGCAGGGCCAGGTCCGAGACCAGCACGTCCAGGATCACCGTCTGCATCAGCCGGGAGACCATCGGCACGAGCGCGTGCCGGTCCTCTGGGTGATCGACGGGCAGCACGACATCGGCCAGCCGAGCCAGGTCGCTGCGTTGCGGGCACATGGCGATGACCTTGGCCGTGCCGCGCCGGGCCCGTGTCACGGCCTCGTTGATCGGCTCGATCGCACCGGAGTTGGAGATCACCAGCAGCACGTCCTCGGCGCCGATAAAGGCCGCCGTGATGCTCTGCAGCTGCGCATCGGTGCGGGCCACCGCACGCAGGCCGACGCGGCCGAACTTGTTCTGCGCCTCCTCGGCCACCAGCGCGGCGGTGCCGACGCCGTAGACCTCGATGTGGCGGGCGCTGGCCAGCAGCCGCACGGCCTGTTCGAAGGCCTCCGGATGCAGCCGGTCGCGCAGCGCCACCATCGCCGAGATCGAGTTGTTGAGGATGGTTGCCATGCGCTCGGCGGTGGGTGCCTCTGGCCGCACGCTGCGGTGGGTGACCTTGGTCGTGCCCGACAGGCCGGCGCCCAGGCGCAGCTTGAAGTCGGCCAGGCCCTTGAAGCCCATCGAGCGGCAGAAGCGCAGCACGGTGGGCGTGCTGACGCCGCAGCGCTCGGCGATGCGGGCGATCGGGTCGCTCATCCAGGCCCGTGGCGCGGACAGCAGGTCGCCGGCCACCAGACGCTCCGAGGTCGACAGCTTCTGCAGCGCCGCGCGCACGTCGTCGAGCAAGGGCTCGGCGCCATGGTCGGCGGTCAGGTGATCCTCCAGAAAGGCCGAGGCGCCGCGCAGCGCCGATCGCGGGGCCACCACCACCCAGGTCGGGATGGCCTGCAGCCAGCGCGAGAAGCGGCCCTTCTGCTCGAAGCGGGCGCGGAAGCTGGACTGCAGAAAGAAGGGCAGGATCTTGGGCACGATGCCGCCGCCGACATAGATGCCGCCGGTGCTGCCCAGCGTCAGCGCCAGGTTGCCGGCCACGGTGCCCAGCATGGCGCAGAACATCGCCAGCGCCTCGCGGGCGACCGGGCAGGCGGGTTCGCCCAGCGCCCGGGCCGACACCTCCGGCGCGCTCAGCATCGCCGGCACGCTGCCGCCGGTGCGGGCGGCGAGGGTTTCGTAGATCAGTTCCAGGCCGCTGGCCGAGATCAGCCGTTCGCCCGACGCATGGCCATAGCGGGTCTGCGCGGCGGCGACCACCAGCGCCTCCTGGGCATCCTGCGGCGCATAGCTGGCGTGGCCGCCCTCGCTGGGCAGGGTCACGTAGCGGTCCTGCACGGGGATCAGGGCTGACACGCCCAGGCCGCTGCCCGGGCCGATCACGCCTTGCACGCCGCCGGGCACCGACTCGCCGCCGCCGACCTGCACCCGTTCGGACGGCTCCAGCCGGGTCAGGCCCATCGCCAGCGCGCTGTAGTCGTTGACCGCCAGCAGCGTCTTGAAGCCCAGCGCCCGCCGCATGCCCTCGACCGAGAAGGACCAGGGGTGGTTGGTCAGCTGCACATGGTCGCCCGCGATCGGGTTGGGCAGGGAGAAGGCCGCGTGATGCACCACCGGGTTGCCCTGGCGGGCGAGGAAGACGCGCACCGCATCCTCCAGCGACTCATGGGCGATGCAGGGCAGCACGTCGCTGGCGCTGTGGTCGTCCGGGGCACGTTCGAGCGCGAAACGCACGTTGGACGCACCGACGTCGGCCAGCAGGCGCAGGCCATCGGGATAGACGGCGGTCAAGGCTTGGGGGTCCATGGAGCCAGTGTAATGAAATTACGTTGTAACTCTCATGTTGGCTGACGGATCTGGAAATCGGTGTTTGCCTGAGTCGTCATGTCGCAATCGATTGCGAATTGAACTTGTCGTGGACAAACTGGTGTTCAGGTCCCGAATGCTGTCAGCTAAAGTTCAGTGTTTACCCTGATTCGAACTTCGATGTATGGAAATTACATTGTCGACGTGGCGGCTTTTGCCACCCCTTTAGCGGAGACAACTTCCATGTCGATCACCTACAAGCAACTCGCTGCCGGGCTCGTCCTGGCTTTCGGCGGCCTCGCCAGCGCGCAAGCCGCCACCCTGACGATCTCTTGCGGCAACAACGCCGCTGACGTCGAGTTCTGCGGCAAGTTCGCCGAAGAGTGGGGTCAGAAGAACGGCCACACGGTCAAGATGTACACGCCGCCGGCCAGCACGACCGACAACCTGGCCCTGCTGCGCCAGCAGTTCGCTGCCAAGTCCTCGGACCTCGACGTCATCATGATTGACGTGGTCTGGCCGGGCGTCATCAAGGACCACCTGGTCGACCTGAAGAAGTACAGCAAGGGCGTCGAGAAGGATCACTTCCCGGCGATCGTTGCCAACAACACCGTCGACGGCAAGCTGCTGGGCATCCCCTGGTTCACCGACGCTGGCCTGCTGTTCTATCGCAAGGACCTGCTGGCCAAGCACGGCGTGAAGGTTCCCCAGACCTGGGAAGACCTGGCCGCTGGCGCCAAGAAGATCCAGGACGCCGAGCGCGCTTCGTCGCCGGACTTCCAGGGCTTCGTGTTCCAGGCCAAGGCGTATGAAGGCCTGACCTGCGACGCGCTCGAGTGGGTCGTCAGCTACGGCGGCGGCACCATCATCGACGGCAAGGGCAACATCACCATCAACAACCCGCAAGCTGCCAAGGCGCTCGACGCCGCTGCTTCGTGGATCGGCACCATCGCCCCGAGCGGCGTGCTGAACTACGGCGAGGAAGACTCGCGTGGCGTGTGGCAGAACGGCAAGGCTGCGTTCATGCGCAACTGGCCGTACGCCTGGTCGCTGGGCCAAGCCGCCGACAGCCCGATCAAGGACAAGATCGGCGTGGCCGCACTGCCCGCCGGCACCGGCCCGGGCGCCAAGAAGGCCGCCACGCTGGGTGGCTGGCAGCTGGCTGTCAACAAGTACTCGAAGAACGTGGACGCCGCCGCGTCGCTGGCCTTGTACATGGCCAGCGCCGAGATCCAGAAGAAGCGTGCCGTCGGTGGTTCGTACAACCCGACGATCCCGGCCCTGTACAAGGACGCCGACATCGCCAAGGCGAACCCGTTCATGGTCGAACTGCTGGACGTCTTCACCAACGCCGCAGCCCGCCCGGCCACCGCGACCGGCCTGAAGTACCCGGAAGTCTCGAACGCTTTCTGGGACGCGACCCACGACGTGCTGTCGAAGAAGTCGACCGGCGCCGAGTCCGTCAAGAAGCTCGAAGCCAAGCTCAAGCAGATCAAGAAGGCCAAGTGGTGATCTGTTGAGTGACGTTGCACCCTTCGGGGTGCAGCTCCGACGGGGCGCCTTCCTTCACAGGTTGCGCCCCGTTCCTGTCTTTGCAGTCGGGACCCTCCCATGAAAAACCGCTCGCGCATCGCCTGGACCTTCCTGACCCCGATGCTGATCCTGATGGTGCTGGTGGCTGGTTGGCCGCTTGCCCGTTCGATCTGGTTCAGCTTCACGGACACGAACATCAACAACATCGCCGAGTACAGCTATGTCGGCTTCGACAACTACTTCTCGGAGTACGGGCTGTTTGGCTTGTCGATGTTCTCGGCGGAATTCTGGGAGACCGACTGGGGCATCTCGATCAAGAACACCTTTCAGTTCTCGATCGTCTCGGTGGTCCTGGAGACGCTGGCGGGCCTGGGCGTGGCGATGCTGCTGAACCAGGAGTTCAAGGGTCGTGCGCTGGTGCGCACCGCCGTGCTGGTGCCCTGGGCGATCCCGACCATCGTGTCGGCCAAGATGTGGGGCTGGATCCTGCATGACCAGTTCGGCCTGATCAACCAGCTGCTGGTCGACTTCGGCTTCATCACGACCAAGATCGCGTTCACCGCCGATCCGGCCTATGCGCTGTGGACGGTCGTGGCGGTCGACGTCTGGAAGACCACCCCGTTCATGGCCCTGTTGTGCCTGGCCGCCCTGCAGACCCTGCCTAAGGACTGCTACGAGGCCGCCCGCGTCGACGGCGTGCACCCGCTGCGCCTGTTCTGGAAGGTGACGCTGCCGCTGATCAAGCATCCGCTGATGGTTGCGGTGATCTTCCGCCTGCTCGACGCGCTGCGCGTGTTCGACCTCATCTTCGTGCTGACGTCCAACAGCGGCAGCACCATCAGCATGTCGGGCTTCGTGCGCCGCGACATGGTCGACAACGGCAACCTGGGCTCCGGCTCGGCCGCCTCGACCTCGCTGACCCTGATCATCTTCCTGACTGCCGTGCTCTTCATGCGCGCCGCCCGGGTCAAGCTCAACGAGGAGTCCAACTGATGAACAAGCGTCCGCTGTGGGGCTCGATCGCGATCTACTTCTTCGCGTTCCTCGTTGTCGTCGTCTCGGTCTACCCTTTCCTGTACACCGTCACGACCTCGCTCAAGACCGGCACCGCGCTGTTCAGCACCAGCCTGCTGCCTGAGTCGCCGACCATCCAGAACTACATCACGCTGTTCCAGGGCAAGCAGCCCTTCGGCACCCAGCTGGGCAACTCCATCATGGTCGCCACCATCACGGTGGTGATCTCGATGTTCATGGCGATCACGGCGGCCTACGCGCTGGGCCGCATCAATTTCAAGGGCAAGAGCACTCTGCTGCTGGCGATCCTGGCGGTGTCGATGTTCCCGCAGGTGGCCGTGCTGTCGGGCATGTTCGAGCTGATGCAGTCGCTGGGCCTGTACAACCGGGCGATCGGCCTGGTCGTGCCCTACACCGTCTTCACGCTGCCCTTCACGGTCTGGATGCTGACCACCTTCATGCGCGGTCTGCCCAAGGAGCTGGAAGAGGCCGCGATCATGGACGGCTGCGGCCCGATGCGGATCATCTTCGAGGTCTTCATGCCGCTGCTCGCGCCGGCTCTGGTGTCGACCGGCCTGCTGGCCTTCATCGGCGCCTGGAACGAGTTCCTGTTCGCGCTGACCTTCGTGACCGACGACTTCCGCCGCACCGTGCCGGTGGGCATCTCGATGATCTCGGGTGCGACCGCCTATGAGATCCCCTGGGGCTCGATCATGGCGGCCTCGGTCATCGTGACCGTGCCGCTGGTGATCCTTGTGCTGATCTTCCAGCAGAAGATCGTCTCGGGCCTGACCGCTGGCGCCGTCAAGGGTTGAGGCCATGAAGGCAAGCAACAGCGGCTGGTGGCGTGGCGGGGTGATCTACCAGATTTACCCGCGCAGCTACCAGGACAGCAACGGCGACGGCATCGGCGACCTGCCCGGCATCACGCGCCGGCTGGATCACATCGCCGCGCTGGGGGCGGACGGCATCTGGCTGTCGCCCTTCTTCAAGTCGCCGATGAAGGACTTCGGCTACGACATCAGCGACTACTGCGATGTCGACCCGATGTTTGGCACGCTGGCCGACTTCAAGGCGCTGGTGGAGCGGGCCCACGAACTGGGCCTGAAGGTGATGATCGACCAGGTGTATTCGCACACCAGCGACCAGCACCCGTGGTTCAAGGAAAGCCGCTCCAGCCGCGACAACCCGAAGGCGGACTGGTACGTCTGGGCCGATGCCAAGGACGACGGCACCCCGCCCAACAACTGGCTCAGCATCTTCGGCGGCAGCGCCTGGCAGTGGGACACGCGGCGGCGCCAGTACTTCCTGCACAACTTCCTGACCAGCCAGCCGGACCTCAACTTCCACCATCCCGAGGTCCAGCAGGCCGTGCTGGACTCGGTGAAGTTCTGGCTCGACTTCGGCGTCGACGGCTACCGGCTCGACGTCGTCAACTTCTACTTCCACGACCGGCAGCTGCGCGACAACCCCGGTCGCGGCATGCCCGATGGCAGCGACCCGGCGGTCAGCCCGGTCAACCCCTATGCCTGGCAGTGGCACCACCACGACAAGAGCCAGCCGGAGAACCTGGCCTTCCTGCAGCGCCTGCGCGCGCTGGTCGACCAGTATCCGGACACGACCATGGTTGGCGAGATCGGCGACGACGACGGCCTGGCCCGCGTCGCGCAGTACACCGCCGCCGGTCCGGACGGCCTGCCGATGCTGCACATGGCCTACTGCTTCGACCTGCTGGGCGAACCGCACGGCTCGACCTACCTGCACGGCGTGTTCACCCGCTTCAACCAGATCGTCGGCAGCGGCTGGCCCTGCTGGGCCATCACCAACCACGACATCCCGCGGGTGGCCACGCGCTGGGGTGGCTCGAATCCGCCCGCCGGCCTGCTCAAGGCCGCCGCCGCGCTGCAACTGAGCCTGCGCGGTACGGCCTGTCTCTACCAGGGCGACGAGCTGGGTCTGCCCGAGGCCGACATCGCCTTCGAGGACCTGCAGGACCCCTACGGCATCGCGATGTGGCCCGAGTTCAAGGGCCGCGACGGTTGCCGCACGCCCATGGCCTGGGAGTCGGCCGCCCCGGACCTGGGCTTTGGTGCCGCCGGTGCGTCGACCGCGCCCTGGCTGCCGGTGGCCGAGTCACACCGCGCGCTCGCCGCTGACCGCCAGCGCGGCCAGGCCGGCTCGGTCTACGAGACCTACCGTGCGCTGCTGGCCTGGCGGCGCGGCGTGCCGGCGCTGATCCATGGCGAGATGGCCTTGCTGGACGTGCATCCGCAGGTGCTGGCCTTTGTGCGCGAGCACGCTGGCGAGCGCGTGCTGTGTGCCTTCAACCTGTCCGATGCCGCCGTGGTGTGGACGCCCCAGGCGTCATCCAGGTCGGCCGGCACCCTCGGCGCGGTCCTTGCTGACAGCGGCATGCACGGCGCCGCCGTGTCGGGCAACAGCGTTGCCTTCGAACCCTGGGGCGTGCTGTTTGCGCGCCTTGGTTGAACCGGGCCGCGCTGGCCTGAACCCACTCCTCGACACACCATGAGCAGTCTCTCGAACCCGTCGACCTCGGTCACCAAGGCCCCGAACAACGAGTGGTGGCGCAGCGGCGTCATCTACCAGATCTACCCGCGCAGCTGGCAGGACAGCAACGGCGACGGCATCGGCGACCTGCCGGGCATCACGCGTCGCCTGGCGCATGTGGCCAAGCTCGGCGCCGACGCGATCTGGCTGTCGCCGATCTTCAAGAGCCCGATGAAGGACTTCGGCTACGACGTCAGCGACTACAACGACGTCGACCCGATGTTTGGCACGCTGGCCGACTTCAAGGCGCTGGTCGACCGCGCCCATGAGCTGGGCCTGAAGGTCATCATCGACCAGGTGCTGTCGCACTGCTCGGACCAGCACCCGTGGTTCAAGGAAAGCCGCTCCAGCCGCGACAACCCGAAGGCCGACTGGTTCGTCTGGGCCGATGCCAAGGACGACGGCACGCCGCCCAACAACTGGCTCAGCGTGTTCGGTGGCAGCTCGTGGCAATGGGACACCCGGCGTCGCCAGTACTACCTGCACAACTTCCTGGCCAGCCAGCCGGACCTGAACTTCCACAACCCCGAGGTGCAGGACGCGCTGCTGGCCTCCGTGAAGTTCTGGCTCGAGTTCGGCGTCGACGGCTACCGGCTCGACGCGATCAACTTCTGCTTCCACGACGCCGAGCTGCGCAGCAACCCCGGCATCGGCGAGCCCGATGCGTCCAACCCGACGGTGGCCTCGACCAATCCCTACGCCTGGCAGCGGCACATCTATGACCGCAGCCGTCCGGACGCGCTGGGCTTCCTGCAGCGCGTCCGCTCGCTGGTCGACCAGTACCCCGACACGACCATGGTCGGCGAGATCGGCGACGAGTCCGGCATGTTGATGGTGGCCCAGTACACGGCCGACTTCGACAAGCTGCACATGGGCTATTGCTTCGACCTGCTCGCGCCCGATGGCAGCGCCACCTATGTGCGCGGCGTGATCGCCAAGTTCGAACGTGTCGCCCCGACCGCCGACAAGGGCTGGGCTTGCTGGGCCCTGTCCAACCACGACTGCGCCCGCCTGGCCTCGCGCTGGAGCACCGGCCTGGATGCCGCCGCGCAGACCGCCATGGTGCGTGCCGCCGCCGCGCTGCAGTTGTCGCTGCGCGGCAGCGTCTGCATCTACCAGGGCGACGAGCTGGGCCTGCCCGAAGCCGACATCGCCTTCGAGGACATGCAGGACCCCTACGGCATCACGATGTGGCCAGACTTCAAGGGCCGCGACGGCTGCCGCACGCCCTTCCCGTGGGAAGCGGCGGCTCAGGACCTGGGCTTCAGCCCGGCCGGCACGACGGTCAAGCCGTGGCTGCCCGTCAGCCCGGACCATCAGGCCCTGGCGGTCGACGTCCAGGAGGCCGACCCGGCCTCGACGCTGCAGGCCTACCGCCGCCTGTTGGCGTGGCGCAAGACCCAGCCGGCGCTGCTGCAGGGCACGCTGACGCTGGTCGGTGAGGACGCCCAGGTGCTGGCCTTTGTGCGCGAGCACGCCGGCGAGCGCCTGCTGTGCGCCTTCAACCTCAGCGCGCAGCCCGCCACGTTCGCGCTCGATGCCACGACGGCCGTGGCCGAGATCCTGTCCGACAGCGGCGCGCGTGGCGCGTCGCTGCAGGGCGCGACCCTGGCCTTCGAGCCCTTTGGCGTGCTCTTCGCCCGACTGGCCTCCAAGGCTGGCTGACCTTCGCAACCTCTCGTTCAACCCACCACGCTCGCCATGTCACGCATCGACTTCAAGCAGATCTGCAAGCGTTATGCCCCCGGCCTGCCGCTGACCATCAACAACGCCAACCTCACCATCGAGAAGGGCGAGTTCTGCGTCTTCGTCGGGCCTTCGGGTTGCGGCAAGTCGACGCTGCTGCGCATGGTTGCCGGCCTGGAGGACATCACCTCGGGTGACCTGTCCATCGGCGGGCGTCGTGTCAACGACCTCGAACCCGCCAAGCGCGGCGTCGCGATGGTCTTCCAGAGCTATGCGCTCTACCCGCACATGACGGTGGCCGAGAACATGGCCTTCGGTCTGCGCGTGCTGGGCTCCGACAAGATCGCGATCGAGAAGAAGGTCAAGCGTGCAGCCGAGATCCTGCAGCTCACGCACCTGCTGGACCGCCTGCCCAAGGCCCTGTCGGGCGGCCAGCGCCAGCGCGTGGCCATCGGCCGCGCCATCGTCAAGGAGCCCGAGGTCTTCCTGTTCGACGAGCCGCTGTCCAACCTGGATGCTGCCCTGCGTGTGCAGACCCGGCTGGAGATCGCCAAGCTGCACCACGACATCGGCACGGCCAGCATGATCTACGTGACCCACGACCAGGTCGAGGCCATGACGCTGGCCGACAAGATCGTGCTGCTGCGCGCGGGCAAGTCGGTCGAGGAAGAAGGCAGCGTGGCCCAGTTCGGCACGCCGATGGACCTCTACCACCGGCCGCAGAACCTGTTCGTGGCCGAGTTCATCGGCAGCCCGAAGATGAACGTGCTGCCCGGCAAGCTGGTGCGTGCCGAGGCCGACCACGCGGTCGTCGAGGTGCATGGCGAGCAGATCACCGCCGCCGTCGACGCCCGCGCCGCCAAGCCGGGTGATGCGGTCTCGCTGGGCATCCGTCCGGAACACCTGATGCTGGGCGACGACAGCGTCGGCGCGCCGCTGCACGCCTCGGTGCGCCAGCTCGAACGGCTGGGTGACTCGTCGATGCTCTACCTCGACATCGCCGCAGACGCGCCCATGGCCACGCTGCGGGTCGAAGGCCATTCCCACGCCAGCTCGGGCGACCGCCTGACCTTGCGCGTGCGCGCCGAACACTGCCACCTGTTCGACACCGCCGGCCAGGCCTTCCGCCGCACGGTCCAACTGCCGGCCTGAACCTCGGCACACCGGCCCGGGTGGCCGGTGCGTCGACCCACCTGTGCCGTCCCCGTCCACGCGCGGTCCGCCAGCCGGGCCGCGTGGGGACGCGGCTCGCCGCTTCTCGTCTCACACCGCAGCAGGAATCGCGTCATGAGCAACCCCTGGTGGAAATCCAGCGTCGTCTATCAGATCTACCCGCGCAGCTTTTGCGACAGCAATGGCGACGGCATCGGCGACCTCAAGGGCATCACCTCGAAGCTCGACCACCTGCAGGCGCTGGGCGTCGACGTGGTCTGGCTCTCGCCGGTCTACCGCTCGCCACAGGACGACAACGGCTACGACATCAGCGACTACCGCGACATCGCGCCCGAGTTCGGCACGCTGGCTGACTTCGACGAGATGCTGGCGGCGATGCACGCGCGCGGCATCAAGCTGGTGATGGACCTGGTCGTCAACCACAGCTCGGACGAACACGCCTGGTTCCAGCAGGCCCGCAGCAGCCGCGACAACCCCTTCCACGACCACTACATCTGGCGTGAGCCGAAGGCCGATGGCTCGCCGCCGACGAACTGGGAAGCCGCGTTCTCGGGCTCCGTCTGGGAATGGAACGAAGCGACCGGCGAGTACTACCTGCACATGTTCAGCCGCAAGCAGCCGGACCTGAACTGGGAGAACCCGGCGCTGCGCCAGGAGGTCTACGGCCTGATGCGCTTCTGGCTCGACCGCGGCGTCGACGGCTTCCGCATGGACGTCATCAACATGATCTCCAAGCCGTGGCAAGCCGACGGCGGCCTGCCCGACGCGCCGGTGGTGCGCGAGGGCTTCCTGCAGCCCGGCTTCGCCCTGACCTGCAATGGCCCGCGCCTGCTGGAGTTCCTGCGCGAGATGCGCCATGAGGTGCTGGACCACTACGACACCCTGACGGTGGGCGAAGCGCCGATGGCGACCACGCGACAGGGCCGCGAGATCTCCGACCCGGTCGACGGTGCGCTCAACATGCTGTTCCAGTTCGAGCACATGGACCTCGACAGCCAGCCCGGCGATCCGCGCGGCAAGTGGGCCCTGAAGACGCTGGACCTGCGCGACCTCAAGCGCACCATGGCGCGCTGGCAGGACGAGCTGCACGGCTGCGGCTGGAACAGCCTCTACCTGAGCAACCACGACCAGCCGCGCCCGGTCTCGCGCTTTGGCGACGACGGCGAACACCGCGTGCGCTCGGCCCAGATGCTCGGCACCTGGCTGCACCTGCACCAGGGCACGCCCTATGTCTACCAGGGCGAGGAACTGGGCCTGGGCAATGTGCGCTTCGAGCGCATCGAGGACTACCAGGACATCGAGACGCTCAACATGTACCGCGTCGCGACGAACGAACGCGGCGAGGACCCCGCCGAGCTGATGCGCGCCATCCATGCCAAGGGCCGCGACAACGCCCGCACGCCGATGCCGTGGTCGGACGGGCCGCATGCCGGCTTCACCACCGGCACGCCCTGGATCAAGCTCAACCCGACCTATCCGACGGTCAACGCCGCGCAGGCGCTGGCCGACGAAGGCTCGGTGTTCCATTACTACCGCCGCCTGATCGCCTTGCGCAAGGCACACCCCATCGTGGTCGACGGCCGCCATGACCTGCTGCTGGCCGAGCATCCGCAGATCTATGCCTACACCCGCACGCTGGGCGCCGAGCGCTGGCTGGTGGTCTGCAACTTCAGCGCCGCCAGCCCCGTCTTCGAGCTGCCGGCCGACATCCCCGCCGCGCGCTGGGAGACCGTCATCGCCAACATCGACGAGCCCGCCGGGGTCGATCTGCATGCGCTGCCGCTGCGACCATGGGAAGCCCGTGTGATCCGCCTGCTCGGCTGACCCGGCGCGGGACACACGCCCAGACCCAGGCCCAGACCCGGACTCCGAACACCCCCGATCCCCTCGATGTAGGAAGGACCCACCGTGGCCAAGAACACCTCATCCACCTTGAACGTCGCAGCCCCTGTCCCGGCCGCCGCCGCTCCTGTCGCCACCTTCGACCACCCGGATGTGCGTGTCCAGCGCGCCCACGCCGCCGTCGCCGCCGCCCATGCCCGCGATCCCCTGTGGCCCGACTTCGCCCGCCGCCTGCAACAGCACCTGGGCACGCTGGTGGGCGAGCTGGCGCCGCTGTACGGCCACCGGCCCGACTTCGAGGCCTTCCTGAGCCGCCTGCTGCTGACCTGCTGGACGTCCTGGCACGCCCGTGCGGCCGACCTGCGCTCGCTCGACGCCCGGCGCGAGGCCGAGCCGGACTGGTTCCAGTCGCACCGCATGGTCGGTGGGGTCTGTTATGCCGATCTGTATGGCGGCAACCTGCGCGGCATCGAGGCCCAGATCCCCTACTTCAAGTCGCTGGGACTGACCTATCTGCACCTGATGCCGCCCTTCCTGTGCCCCGAGCCGCACAACGATGGCGGCTATGCGGTCAGCAGCTACCGCGACGTCAAGCCCAGCCTGGGCCACATCGACGACCTGCGCCGGCTGGCGCAGAAGCTGCGCGACGAGGGCATCTCGCTGGTGCTGGACTTCGTCTTCAACCACACCAGCGACGAACATGAATGGGCCCGTGCGGCGCTGGCCGGTGACCCGCGCCACAAGGACTTCTTCTACATCTTCGAAGGCCGCGAGCAGCCCGACGCCTACGAGCGCACGCTGCGCGAGATATTCCCCGACGAGCACCCCGGCGCCTTCAGCCCGCTGCCCGACAACCGCTGGGTCTGGACCACCTTCCACAGCTACCAGTGGGACCTGAACTACGCCAACCCGGACGTCTTCGACGCCATGGCCGGCGAGATGCTGGCCATCGCCAACCTGGGCGTGGAGTTCCTGCGCATGGACGCGGTGGCCTTCATCTGGAAGCGCCTGGGCACCAGCTGCGAGAACCTGCCCGAGGCGCACCAGCTGCTGCGGGCCTACAACGCGGTCGCCCGCATCGCCGCGCCGGCCATGCTGTTCAAGAGCGAGGCCATCGTCCACCCGGATGACGTCGTCAAGTACATCGACCCGGCCGAGTGCCAGATCTCCTACAACCCGCTGCAAATGGCGCTGTTGTGGAACACGCTCGCGACCCGCGAGGTCAACATGCTGCAGAAGGCGCTGGCCGAGCGCCACCACCTGCCGGCACACACCGCCTGGGTCAACTACGTGCGCAGCCATGACGACATCGGCTGGACCTTCGCCGACGAGGACGCCATCCAGCTGGGCATCCACGGCTTTGACCACCGCACCTTCCTGAACCGCTTCTACGTCAACCGCTACCCCGGCAGCTTCGCCCGCGGCGTGCCCTTCCAGGACAACCCGGCCACGGGCGACTGCCGCATCAGCGGCACGGCGGCCTCCTTGTGCGGGCTGGAGCAGGGCGACCCGCACGCGGTCGCACGCATGCTGCTGCTCTACGGCGTGGCGCTGTCGTCCGGCGGCATCCCGCTGATCTACCTGGGCGACGAGTTCGGCGCGCTCAATGACATGGGCTACCTGCAGGACCCGGGCAAGGCCGGCGACAGCCGCTGGGTCCACCGTCCGGCGCGTGACCCGGTGCGCTTCGAGCAGCGGCTCGACCCGGCCACCGACGCCGGCCGCATCTTCGCGGGCCTGTCGCACCTGATCCGCCTGCGCCAGCACCTGCCGTCCTTCGGCGGCGGTCGTCTGACCCCGTTCTGGTCGGACAACCCGGCCGTGCTCGGCTACCTGCGCCATGGCGAGGGTCAGACCGGTGGCGGCAACATCCTCGTGCTGGCCAACTTCAGCGAGAAGGAACAGGTCGTCGCCGCGCGGGTGCTCTCGGGCATGCCCGGTGCGGCCGCCGACCTGATCGGGCAGAACGGCCATGACCTGCGCAGCGACCTGACCCTCGCGCCCTACCAGATGGTCTGGCTGGACTGCCGGCGCGGCTGAGGCGCTGGCCACCGCCTGTTGCTCGCCTGTCCCCACCTGCCCGTACCCTGAGCCCATACTGCGCGCCCCGCACAGACCCTCGCCGGAGACCCACATGCTCGATGCCGACACCCTTGCCGCCCTGATGCAGGGCGATCACGGCGATCCGTTCGCGGTGCTCGGCCTGCACCCGCTGGGCGCCGATCCGGCCCTCTCCGGCTGGGTCCTGCGCGTGCTGCTGCCCGGCGCCGCTGGCGTGCGGGCGCTGCGCCGCGAGGGCGGTGCGCTGCTGGCCGAACTGCCGCGCATCCCCGGCTCGGACGTCTTCGAAGCGACCTTGCCGCCGAGCGCCGAACGCGAGGTCTACGTGCTCGACGTCGACTGGGGCACCCACCGCCACACGATGGAGGACGCCTACCGATTCGGCTCGTTGCTGGGCGACACCGACCTGTGGCTGCTGGCCGAGGGCACGCACCACCGGCCCTATGAACAACTCGGCGCGCACCCGGTCGAGATCGGCGGCGTGGCCGGCACGCGCTTCGCGGTCTGGGCACCGAGCGCTCGGCGCGTCTCCATCGTCGGGGCCTTCAACAACTGGGACGGCCGCCGCCACATGATGCGGCTGCGCCGCGAGTGCGGCGTCTGGGAGATCTTCGTGCCGCATGCCGGCGTGGGCGACCTCTACAAGGTCGAGATCAAGGGCGCCGACGGCCAGCTGCACGTCAAGTCCGACCCGATGGGCTTCCGCGCCGAGATGCGGCCGCAGACCGCCTCGATGATCCACGGCCTGCCGGCGGTCGTGCCGTCCGACCCGGCCCGCCGCGCGGCCAACTCGCTCAAGGCGCCGATCTCGGTCTACGAGGTCCACCTGGGTTCCTGGCGCAGCAACGAGCGTGGCGAGTGGCTGACCTACCGCGAGATCGCCGACCAGCTGGTGCCCTATGCGCAGGACATGGGCTTCACCCACCTGGAGCTGCTGCCGGTGCACGAGCACCCCTTCGACGGCTCCTGGGGCTACCAGCCGACCGGCCTGTACGCGCCGACCTCGCGCTTCGGCTCACCGGAGGACTTCCGCTACTTCGTCGCCAAGGCGCACGAGGCCGGCATCGGCGTGATCCTCGACTGGGTCCCCGGCCACTTCCCGACCGATGCCCACGGCCTGGGCAAGTTCGACGGCAGCCACCTCTACGAACACGCCGACCCGCGCGAAGGCTTCCACCAGGACTGGCAGACGCTGATCTACAACTACGGCCGCACGGAGGTCCGCAACTTCCTCGTCGGCAACGCCCTGTACTGGCTGGAGCGCTTCGGCGTCGATGGCCTGCGCGTCGACGCGGTGGCCTCGATGCTCTACCGCGACTACAGCCGCAAGGACGGCGAGTGGATCCCCAACCGCTGGGGTGGCCGCGAGAACCTGGAGGCGATCGACTTCATGCGCCGCATGAACCACATCGTCGGCACCCAGCGCGAGGAGGCCATGACCGTGGCCGAGGAATCGACCGCCTTCCCCGGCGTGTCGCGCCCGCCCAGCCCCGACCTGCAGGCCGGCGGCCTGGGCTTCCACTTCAAGTGGAACATGGGCTGGATGAACGACACGCTGCGCTACATGCAGCAGGACCCGGTGCACCGCAAGTACCACCACGGCCAGATGACCTTCGGCCTGGTCTACGCCTTCAGCGAGAACTTCATGCTGCCGCTCTCGCACGACGAGGTGGTGCACGGCAAGGGCTCGATCCTGGCCCGCATGCCCGGCGACGAGTGGCAGCGCTTTGCCAACCTGCGCGCCTACTACGGCTTCATGTGGGGCCACCCCGGCAAGAAGCTGCTGTTCATGGGCTGCGAGTTCGGCCAGGGCACCGAGTGGAACGCCAACACCTCGCTGCCGTGGCACATGCTCGACCACCCCGCGCACCAGGGCGTGCAGCGCTGGGTGCGCGACCTCAACCGGGTCTACCGCCACCACGGCGCGCTGCACCAGCGCGACATCAGCCCGGACGGCTTCCAGTGGCTCAGCCACGACGACGCCGAGAACTCGGTGCTGTCCTTCGTGCGCTGGGGCGACGACGGCACGCATGTGGTCGTCGTCTGCAACTTCACCCCGGTGGTGCGCGAGAACTACCGCATCGGCGTGCCGCAGGCCGGGGCCTACCGCGAGCTGATCAACAGCGACGCGGCCGTCTACGGCGGCAGCGGTGTCCACAACCCCGTGCGGGCGACCGAGCCGAGCGCCTGCCATGGCTGCGCCCAGTCCCTCTCGCTGACCATCCCGCCGCTGGCGACGGTGATGTTCGTGGTCGAGGCCGGCTGAGGCCAGGACCCGGCCCGGGCCCAGTGCTTGCATGGGTCCGGGTTTGCGACCGTTCACGCGCTTGCAGATTCGAACCCCGCCTGTAACTGGAAGGATGTGACACTCCCGCGGTGAGGGTTAACCCTTAAACATCGGGAGACTTCCATGACGGCAAGACAAGCGGCAGCCAGCCGCAAGGCCAGCGCCGAGGCAGACCGCCAGACCGCCAAGGCCATCGCCGCGCAGGCCGCCCCGGCCGCCCCGGCCGCCCCGGCCGATCCCTTGGCCGGCTGGGTCGAACAGGCCCGTCAGATCATCCTGTCGCGCCAGGACCCGAACACCGGCCTGCTGCCGGCCAGCACCGCCATCACGGTGCACGGCGACTACACCCACGCCTGGGTGCGCGACAACGTCTACAGCATCCTCGCCATCTGGGCCCTGGAACTGGCCCACCGCGAGCGCGATCCGGGCCTGTCGGCCGAGCTGCGCGGGCGGGTCGAGGCGCTGATGCGCGGCCTGCTGGCGGCCATGCTCAAGCAGGCCCACAAGGTCGAACGCTTCAAGCACACCCAGCATCCGCTGGACGCCCTGCACGCCAAGTACGCGACGACCACCGGCGACCCGGTGGTGGGCGATGCCGAGTGGGGTCACCTGCAGATCGACGCGACCGCGATCTTCCTGCTGCAGCTCGCGCAGATGAGTGCGAGCGGCCTGTCCATCGTGCGCGAGCCGCACGAGGTGGCCTTCGTGCAGAACCTCGTGCACTACCTCGCCCGCGCCCACCGCACGCCCGACTACGGCATCTGGGAGCGTGGCCACAAGCAGAACCAGGGCCGCGCCGAGATCAACGCCAGTTCGGTGGGCATGGCCAAGGCCGCGCTGGAGGCCATCGCCGACGCCGACCTGCTACCCGGCCGGGCGCCGCGCATCCTCGTCCAGGGCGACGACATCGCCCACGCCCGCAGCACGCTGGCCGCGCTGCTGCCGCGCGAGTCCGAGAGCAAGGAGACCGATGGCGCGCTGCTGTCGGTGATCGGCTACCCGGCCTTCGCGGTCGACGACCCGGCGCTCATCGCGGCCACCCGCGAACGCATCGTCGCCAAGCTGCAGGGCCGTTACGGCTGCAAGCGTTTCCTGCGTGACGGACACCAGACGGTGGTCGAGGACCACAGCCGCCTGCACTACGAACAGGGCGAGCTGCAGCGCTTTCGGCGCATCGAGAGCGAGTGGCCGCTGTTCTTCACCTACCTGCTGATCGACGCCCGGCTGCGCGAGGACCAGGCCCAGGCGGCCGACTACCGGGCGCGGCTGGAGGCGCTGATGGTCGAACGCGACGGCCAGCGCCTGCTGCCCGAGCTCTATATCGTGCCGGCCGAGCACATTGAGGCCGAGCGCGAGCAGCCGCACAGCCAGGACCGCGTCCCCAACGACAACGTGCCGTTGGTCTGGGCCCAGAGCCTCTACCTCGTTGGCGCCCTGCTGCAGGAAGGCTGGGTGCGGCCCGAACAGCTCGACCCGCTGAACCGGCAACGTGCGCTCGATGCGCTCAAGGGCCCGGCGCCGGCCGTGGCGGTCGACGCCCCCGCGACGACGGCGCCGCAGGCCACCGTCCAGCTGGCGTTGCTCGCGACCGATCCGCTGGTCCAGGCACGGCTGGCGGTGCACGGCATCGCCGCCCAGACCTTGGCCGAGGTCCGCCCGCTGGCCGAGGTCCGCTACGCCGACGAGCTCGACCAGATGCTCACCGACCTGGGCCGCTGGAACGACCTGGGCCTGAGCGGCCGGCCGCCGCAGCGGCTGGGCGCGCTGGCCACCAGCAGGGTCTACCGGCAGGGCGGGCGCACGACCGTCTTCCTGCCTTCGCTGTTCAACCGGCAGGGCTTCTACCTTGGGTTGGACAACGGCCTGCTGATCGACGAGCTGCGCGCCGAGATCGCCTGGCTCGGTCGCCATGCCCGGCACCTGCCGTGGGCGGTCGACCTGCATGTGGCCGCCGACGATGCCACGCCCGCGCTGGTCTACCGCCGCGAACGGCGCCCGACCCGGCCGCTGATGGTTGTGCTGGTCACCCAGCCGATGCTGGACACGCGCGGCGCCGACGGCCTGCTGGCGTGGCTGCGTGGCCTGCAGGCGCCGGTCGAAGACAGCGAGCAGGGCCGCGCCGCAGCGGCCGCGCTGCGGGTCGGCACGCTGGCCGAGCTGCTGCCGCAGACGGCGGTCTGCAGCGTCGACCACCTGCCGGCCTTGCCGGCCCAGCCGCGTTCCGCGCCCGACACCGGCGCGGTCGCCGCCGCCGTCCTGCACTGGGAAGAGGCGGCCACCCGCGCGCTCAGCCCGGCGCGCGCGGCCACCTTGGAGCGCGAGCACGACCCGTCCTTCCACCAGCGCCTGCTGGCCCGCAGCCGCAATCCCTACGAGCAGATCGAGGTGCTGTCGCTGCTGTCGCAGCGCTGGGGGCTGGATGCGCGGTCCTCGCTGGGCGGCACGGTGCGTGAACTGGCCGAGGCCATCTACGCCCGCGCGGGCGCCGAACGCCGCTGGGGCGTGCTGCGCCGCGCGGCGGCCGTGCTCGACATCCAGGACCAGACGCTGGAGGAAGCCGCCGCGCAGATCGTCGGCCGCGGCAAGCAGGTCTCGCTGGGCCGCGCCTACGACGTCCAGGCCATCATCGCCTCGCCGCTGGGCAACGCCGAGCTGTTCGAGCGTCTGCGCCGCTTCGGCGGTGACGATGCCCGCGCCCGCCTGCTGATCCAGGAGCTTGTGCTGCTGCTGGGCACCATGATCAAGGCCGACCCTGGCCTGTTCAAGGGCACGCTGACCTTGCGGCCGTGGTACTTGCTGCTGCTGATCACCGGCCGGCTGGCGCTGGAACACGCGATCAGCCAGGCCGAGGCCTTCGACCACCTGCTCGACTGCAGCCCGCAAGCCCTGATGGCGCGGCTGCGCGAGGTCATCGCCCGCGAACAGGAAATGGGCCGTGACCTCGTGCGCCTGCAGTCGCTGCAGGTGCACGAGACCGGCGACGGCGAGACCGCGCTGGTGGCGGTCGACTTCTCGGCCTCGCACGACCCGGCACTGCCCGACGACGTGCCCGGCTGGCTGGCGTGGCGCGAGCTCAGCGGCGTGCTGACCCGCGTGCCGGGCGACTTCCACGAGCGCATCTGGGCCCTGCTGCGCCAGGTGCCCGGCCTCGTCATCGGCGACCAGCTCGACGCACGCAACCGGCTCGACAGCACGCTGGCCCGGGCCGACAGCACACCCGGCGAACGCGGCTTCGCGCTGCAGGTCGAAGAGCTGCTGGAGAAGATCCAGGCGCCCGAATACCGCCAGCTGACGATCGAGGCCCTGCTGGCCTTGAGCGACATCTTCCGCGCCAACGCCGAGCTGCGGCTGGGCAGCTGGCTGGTGATGGACGTGCTGATCGGCATCGCCGTGCGCCTGGGCTGGCAAGAACGCCGCATCGGCCACGTCGCCGCCGACTACAACGAACACCGCGCCCAGGCCTGGACCGAGTTCTACGCCAACCCACCCCACCGCGTCGCCAACCTCGTGATGGCCGCTGTGCGCTATCTGGTCGACCAGGCGAGGGCGGAGGCGGCTGAAGCGGCGGCTCAGGCCGAAAAAGCAGCGGCAGACGCGGCGGCCGAAGCCGCGCCGCCGGCGGAGCTTGTCGAGCCGCTTGCCGAGCCGGTCGCCGAGCCGCCCGAAGCCCCGGTCGCCATCGACGCCACGCCGGTCGAGGTGCAGGACGACGCCCGGTAGGGCGGGCGGGGCGCGTCCGCGACGGGCTGGTGCCGATGGGCCGCTGGATCGGCAAACTTCACACCGACAACGCTTACGCCACCTCACCCCGAACCGGATCCCCACCCATGATCATCACCACCGAAGCCGTCGACATCCCGACCGCCGACGGCGCCGCGATGCGCGGCCTGCTGACCCGCCCGGCCGCGCCGGGGCCCTGGCCCGGCATCGTCTTCTACTCGGACATCTTCCAGGTCACCGGCCCGATGCAGCGCGCCTGCGCCCGGCTGGCGGGCCACGGCTACACCGTGCTGGCGCCGGACATCTATCGCCGCCTCGAAGCCCCGGGCACGGCCATCCCCTTCGACGACGCCGGCCGCACACGCGGGCTGGACAACGCGCTGCGCACGCCGGTCGCGGCCTTCGACGCCGATTGCCGCGACGCGCTGTCCTGGCTGGGCCGCCACCCCGCGGTCGCGCCCGGGCAGATCGGCGCGGCCGGCTTCTGCATCGGCGGCCATCTGGCGATGCGCGCCGCGCTGCAGCCCGAGGTCCGCGCCACCGTCTGCTTCTACGCCACCGGCGTTCACAACGGCAAGCTCGGTCAGGACGACGATGCCGGCACGCTCGCGGCCATGCCGCGCATCGGCGGCCAGCTGCTGCTGGTCTGGGGCGAACACGACCCCCACATCCCGCCCGAAGGCCGCGCCACCGTCGAAGCCGGCTTGCGCGCCGCTGGCGTGCGCGTCGAGCAGCGACTGCACCCGGCCGAACATGCCTTCATGCGCGACGAGGGTCCGCGCTTCGACCCGGCCTGCACGGATGCGGCCTGGGGTCAGGCGCTGGGGTTCTTCGGGAGCGTGTTCGGGAACGCGTCCGACGACGGATCCGAAGGCACGCGCGCCGCGTGAGCCCGCCTCAGTCCTGCGCCACCGCCACCATCCGCCCGGACGCCGCCGCCTCGACCACCGCCTCGGTGATGCGCAGGTTGTTCAGGCCGTCGCGGGCGCTGACCAGCGGGGCGGTGGTGCCGCGCACGACCTCGATGTAGTGGGCCATCTGCAGGCGGATCGGGTCTTCGCGGACCGTCTCGACCGTGTCGCTGTGCAAAGGTTTCCACCAGGAGCGGTCCTCGGCACCCGGGTAGGACTTCAGCCGCATCGTTGGCACCGACAGGCTGCCGTCGGTGCCGCTGACGACGTAGCAGTCCTCGTCCGGGTGGTGGTCGTAGGCCTTGTTCTCTGCGCTGGTCTGTTCCCAACTGCGCGGGCTGGCGGCGCAGTCGCTGAGCAGGAAGGTGCCGAGCGCGCCGCTGGCGAAACGCAGGTTGATCGCCACGGTGTCCTCGACGACATGGCCGCGCACCGCATGGGAGGCGAAGGCCTGCACCGCGACGATCTCGCCGCACAACATCCGCAGGTTGTGGACCTCGTGGATCAGGTTGAGCAGGATCGGCCCGCCGCCTTTTTCGCGCCGCCAGGGGCCGGCGTCGAAGTACGCGTCGGGCTTGTAGAAGGTGGCGCTGCCGGTCAGGCCGACCACGCGGCCAAGCCGGCCGGCGGCGATCACCTCGCGGGCCTTGGCCATGATGGGGCTGTGCGCGCGGTGATGGCCGATCAGCACGCGGGCCGCGCGCGCCTCGACCTCGCGGACCAGCACGGCGGCTTCGGCCACGGTCGGCGCGATCGGCTTCTCCAGCAGGATGGGCAGGCCGGCCGCGAGGCAGCTCAGCGCCTGCGGCACATGCAGCGCGTTGGGTGTGGCCAGCACGATGCCGTCGGGGCGATCGCGCACGATCAGCTCGTCCAGCGATGCATACAGCGGCACGCCGCGCGCTTCGGCCACGGCCCGAGCGGCCGGTGACGGGTCGACGATGGCCGACAGCACGGCGCGGTCCGGCCACTGGCCCACGGCGTCAAGGTGGGCCTGTCCGATGTAGCCAGCGCCGGCGACGGCGATGCGGGTGAGGGTCATGGGGTTCGGGGGCCTGGACAGGCGTGTTGTTCAGGCTGTCACCTTAGCGCTGTGGAGCCCGCAATGGTCATCCCCCATGCCGGCTGTGCACAATCCCGCGCAAACCGAACCACACCCACGAGGAAGACACCATGAAGACCCAAGCCGCTGTCGCCTGGAAAGCCGGCGAACCCCTGACCATCGAGACCGTCGATCTGGACGGGCCGCGCTTTGGCGAGGTGCTGGTGGAGATCAAGGCCACGGGCATCTGCCACACCGACTACTACACGCTGTCGGGCGCGGACCCGGAAGGCATCTTCCCGGCCATCCTGGGTCATGAGGGTGCGGGCGTGGTGGTCGATGTGGGCCCTGGCGTGACGACGCTGAAGAAGGGCGACCACGTCATCCCGCTCTACACGCCGGAATGCCGGCAGTGCAAGTTCTGCCTGAGCCGCAAGACCAATCTGTGCCAGCTCATCCGCGGCACGCAGGGCAAGGGCCTGATGCCCGATGCGACGAGTCGCTTCAGCCTCGACGGCAAGCCGATCTTTCACTACATGGGCACGAGCACCTTCGCCAACCACACGGTGGTGCCGGAGATCGCGCTGGCCAAGATCCGGTCGGATGCGCCCTTCGACAAGGTCTGCTACATCGGCTGCGGCGTGACCACGGGCATCGGCGCGGTGCTGTTCACCGCCAAGGTGGAAGCGGGCGCGAACGTCGTGGTCTTCGGCCTTGGCGGTATCGGCCTGAACGTGATCCAGGGCGCCAAGATGGTCGGCGCCGGCAAGATCATCGGCGTGGACCTGAACCCGGGCCGCGAGGCCATGGCGCGCCAGTTCGGCATGACCGACTTCATCAACCCCAAGGACGTGGCCGCAGCGGGCGGCTCGCTGGTCGATGCCATCGTGCAGATGACCGATGGCGGAGCCGACTACAGCTTCGAGTGCATCGGCAACACCAAGGTCATGCGCGACGCGCTGGAGTGCACGCACAAGGGCTGGGGCCGCAGCATCATCATCGGCGTGGCCGAGGCGGGTGCGGAGATCAGCACCCGGCCGTTCCAGCTGGTGACCGGCCGCAAATGGGAAGGCTCGGCCTTCGGCGGCGCACGCGGGCGCACCGATGTGCCCAAGATCGTCGACTGGTACATGGACGGCAAGATCAACATCGACGACCTGATCACCCACAAGCTCAAGCTGGTCGACATCAACGAGGGCTTCGCGCTGATGAAGCGCGGCGAGTCGATCCGCGCGGTGGTGGAGTTCTGAGCATGAGCATGGCCTTCGACCGACTCGAACTCGTCAACGAACACGGCTGCTTCGGCGGCGTGCAGCGCTTCTACAAACATGCGTCGGGCGTCATCGGCCTGCCGATGAAGTTCGCGCTCTACCTGCCGCCGCAGGCCGTTGCCGGCGAGGCCGTGCCACTGCTGACCTTCCTGGCCGGCCTGACCTGCACCGAAGAGACCGCGACGATGAAGGCCGGCGCCCAACGCCTGGCCGCCGAGCTGGGCCTGGCGCTGCTGATGCCCGACACCAGCCCGCGCGGGGCCGGCGTCGACGGCGAGGACCACCACTGGGACTTCGGCGTCGGCGCGGGCTTCTACCTCGACGCCGAACACGCGCCCTGGGCCGGTCACTGGCGCATGGAGAGCTACCTGGTGGACGAACTCATCCCCGCCGTGGTGGCCGAGTTCGGGCTGGACGGCGAATGGCTCGGCCTGTTCGGCCACTCGATGGGCGGCCACGGCGCGCTCACGCTGGCGCTGCGTCATCCCGGCCTGTTCGCCAGCGTGTCGGCCTTCGCGCCGATCTGCGCGCCGACCCGCTGCCCGTGGGGCCGCAAGGCCTTCACCGGCTACCTGGGGCAGGACGAGTCGACCTGGGTGGCTCACGACGCGAGCCTGCTGATGGCCGCGCAAACTGCGGTGCCCTACCCGGGCGGCATCCTGGTCGACCAGGGCCTAGCCGACAAATTCCTGGCCGAGCAGTTGCACCCCGAAGCCCTTGAAGCCGCTTGCGCGGCCATCGGCCAGCCGCTGACGCTGCGCCGCCATGCCGGCTACGACCACGGCTACTACTTCATCGCCAGCTTCATCGACGACCACCTGAGGCACCACGCGGCGCAGCTGGTGGGGTGATGCCCGGGCCCGGGCCTGGGCTCGGGCGCGGGATCTTTATGCAGGCCTGGCTCGGTTCGTGAGCCACTCAGAGGAACTGCCGTGGCGAATGTCGCTGGGCGGCCGGGATCTGTTCGGCCTCGCGCACCGAACGGGTCAGGACCTGGTCGGCGTCGACCGGGCCAAGGGCCTCGCACAAGGCGACGTAGAACAGGTGGACCAGCTCGCCCAGCTCCGACGGGTTCAGCGGCAAGCGCCAGGCCCCGGGCTCGGCGTGGCGTTGCCAGGCCGCGCGGACCAGGTTGCGCGGCGTAGCGCCCAGGCGTGAGCCGTCGAGGCCGGCCACTGCGCTGTCACGCAGGTCGTGCAGCTCGGCGGGGTGACGTTGGCGGACCTCGGTCAGCGCGGCGGCGATCAGGGCCTCGAAGACCAGCACGGCCGGCGGCGCGTCCGGCAGGGCCGGGGCGGCGACGGGTTCGGGTGCGGCCGGGAGAGCTTGCATCGGGACCGGCGGCACCGCCTGAGGGAATGCCGGCTGCATCTGCGCGGCCATCGCGCTGGCCACCGGGGCCCAGGGCGTGGCGCCTGTGGCGGCCGGCCATGCGGGTGCGGCAGGTGGCCAGGCCGGGCCGGCGGCGGGGCGCATCGGCTGCGGTGCGGCCGCCGGGCGCAGCGACTGCATCACCGGCCAAGGGTCCAGCGGCAACTGGTCGTCGGCCAGGCTGAGGGCGCGGTAGAACTGCTCGTACAGGCGCTTGCAGGTCGGTGCGTCGATGCCGTGCCGAGCGGCGACGCGGTCGACCGCCGAGATGATCTCGCGCGCGGTGTGGCCGTGCAGGCTGTCCTGCAGCATCCACAGCGCGTCCATCAGGGCGTCTTCGCCCAGCACGGGCGTGAAGGTTGCCAGCGCGGCGCGGCGGCGGTGGGCGGCGGGATCAAGCGACATCGCGGGCCTCCGTGCGTGCGCCCATGCTCAGCTGACCGGGCGAGTCCTGGAACTCGGGGTAGGCGATCTCGTGGTGCTCGGTGTGGTCCAGGCCGCGTTGCTCATTGAGCGTCGGCGCGCGCAGCACCAGCAGGCGGTCGATCAGCTTGAAGGCTGCCCAGGCCATCGGGAAGGCCCACAGGAAGGCCGCGCCGGCGCCGATCAGCTGCACGCCCACGCGCTGCAGGTTGAACAGGTCGCCCTCGAAGAACAGGCCGGCGGCGATCAGGCCCCAGACACCGCCGATGCCGTGCACGGCGATCGCATCGACGGCATCGTCGACGCGCCACTGGCGAATCTTCTCGGCACCCCAGGTGCACAGGATGCCGCCGACCGCGCCAGCGATCACGGCGGTGGCCGGGTTCATCGTGCTGGCGCCGCCGGTGATGGACACCAGGCCGCACAGGCTGCCGTTGATCGAGGCGCTCATCAGCACCGGCTTGCCGCCGAGCTTCATGAAGGCCAGCGCACCCAGTCCACCGGCACAGGCGCCGAGGTAGGTGTTGAGCAGGACGATGCCGAGGTTGGCGCTGTCCAGGCCGCTGATGCTGCCGCCGTTGAAGCCGAACCAGCCCAGCCACAGGATGAAGCCACCGAGCGCCACCATCGGCAGGTTGTGGCCGGGGATGTCGCGCACCTCGCCCTGCTTGCTGTAGCGGCCCAGGCGCGGACCGACCACCAGCAGGCCGGCCAGCGAGCACCAGGCGCCGATCGAGTGCACGGCGCCGTCACCGGCAAAGTCGACGAAGCCCATCTGCTTGAGCCAGCCGTCGGGGTTCCAGGCCCAGTGGGCATAGACCGGGTAGATCACCAGCGCCATCACGACCGCGAAGGCGAGGTAGGCGCCATAGCGCATGCGCTCGGCCACAGCGCCCGAGACGATGGTCACGGCGGTGGTGCAGAACATCATCTGATAGAGCAGGCTGACGGCGGCCATGCTCTCGAGTTGCAGCGGCATGAAGCCGCTCATGCCGTAGAGGCCGCCGGCGCTGCTGCCGAAGGCCAGGCCGTAGCCGACCAGCCAGAAGCACAGGCCGATGAAGCAGGTACCCAGGTAGATCTTCATGATCACGTTGATCGAGTTCTTGGCGCGCGCGAAGCCGCCCTCGACCAGCGCGAAGCCGGCTTGCATGAAGAACACCAAAGCGGTGCATAAGGCCACCCAGGCAAGGTTGATGAGGTCGGTCATGGTGTTGGTACGTGAGGTGATCGAAGGCCACCCGATCGCCGCAGCGGCCGTGGTGGGCACTGCGATCACGGTAGGCAGCGGGGTCGACCGACGTCAATGAAGTGGACCTGCGCACCACCCCTCGGTTGAAGGGGATGAACGACCGGAAGACGGGGCGGGTGTCGATTTCGTCGCGTTGCCAGCGTGTTGTGCACGCGGTCATCGACGGTGCGAGGCTCAGGCGCTGAGCCTGTGCCGCCCTGCTGAGCGCGGCGCCGTCGCGTGTCCGTCTTGGTGCATGTGGCGCACCGATGTTGTGCGGCGCTTGCCAAGGACAGGCTCAGCGAGTGAGCCACTGGCCCGGTCGGGACGGTCGCTGGCGACCTATTCGAGCCAGCGCGGCTCGATGCCCTGGCTGCGCAGCCAGAGCGCCAGCGCCTGGCCGGTGCCGGCTGGCCAGCACAGCAGGTCGGCCGGTGCGATCAGCTTGACATCCACCAGCTCCGGCGACAGCCGGATCTCGCCGTGTGCGCGGGCGTGATAAGTGATCAGCACCTGGTTCATGCGCTGGAAGTCGTGCACGCCGACCAGCGCGAGCGACTCGACCTGCAGCGAGGTCTCTTCGGCGATCTCACGCCGGATGCCTTCTTCGGGCGACTCGCCCGCTTCCATGAAGCCGGTGATCAGGCCGTGGAAGGGACGCGTCCAGGCGGCGTTGCGAGCCAGCAGGATGCGGTCGTCGCGGTCGCTGCACTGGACGATGGCGGCCAGCACGGGGGTCGGGTTGTTCCAGTGCACGAACTCGCAGGCGCTGCAGCGAAGCCGGCGTGTCGGGCCGCCGTCTTCCTGTTCGACGCGCCACGCGAGCGCGCTGGCGCACAGCGGGCAATGGCGCCAGACGGGCGGCTCGGCGCTCATGGACGCAAGGGGTCGCCGCGATCAGGCCGGGAACACGCCGGTCGACAGATAGCGGTCGCCGCGGTCGCAGACGATGAAGACGATGGTCGCGTTCTCCAGCCGCTCGGCCAGCTGCAGCGCGACCCAGCAGGCACCGGCCGCCGAGATGCCACCGAACAGGCCTTCCTCGCGCGCCAGCCGGCGGGCCATGTCCTCGGCCTCGGGCTGGCCGACGAGGATCAGCTCGTCGACGCCGGCCGGGTCATAGATGCGCGGCAGGTACTCGGTCGGCCACTTGCGGATGCCAGGGATGCGTGAGCCCTCGGACGGCTGCGCGCCGACGATGCGGATCGCCGGGTTGCGCTCCTTCAGGTAGCGCGACACGCCGGTGATGGTGCCGGTGGTGCCCATCGCCGAGACGAAGTGGGTGACGCGGCCGGCGGTGTCGTTCCAGATCTCCGGCCCGGTGGTCTCGTAGTGGATGCGCGGGTTGTCGGCGTTGGCGAACTGGTCGAGCACACGGCCCTTGCCTTCGCGGGCCATCTGATCGGCCAGGTCGCGGGCGTATTCCATGCCGCCGGACTTGGGCGTCAGCACCAGTTCGGCGCCAAATGCCTTCATGGTCTGGGCCCGCTCGATCGACAGGTCCTCCGGCATGATCAGCACCATGCGGTAGCCCTTGATGGCAGCGGCCATGGCCAGCGCGATGCCGGTGTTGCCGGAGGTGGCCTCGATCAGGGTGTCGCCCGGCTGGATGTCGCCGCGCTGTTCGGCGCGCCGGATCATGCTGATCGCCGGGCGGTCCTTGACCGAGCCGGCCGGGTTGTTGCCTTCGAGCTTGCCCAGGATCACGTTGCCGCGCGCGGCGTTGGCCGCGCCGGGCACGCGCTGCAGCCTCACCAGCGGCGTGCGGCCGATGACGTCTTCGATGGTCGGGTAGTCGGGCGAAGGATGTGGCTGGCTCATGGTGTCTCCTGCGGAAATTGTCGCAGCAGGTCGCGCAGGCCGTCTGTGGCCGATTGCCAAGGTCAGCGCGCTGCAGGGCCGCCGCGCGCCGACCTGGGCCGATGGGGTCAGGGGCGCGTGCATAATCCGCCCCTTCAAGACGCATCGACCGACGCAGCCGGAGTGGCGAAATCGGTAGACGCAGGGGACTCAAAATCCCCCGCCGCAAGGTGTGCCGGTTCGAGTCCGGCCTCCGGCACCAGCCCGCGGTCGATGCCATCCGGCGCCTGTTCTGGCGCGCTTCCGGACCCACCCCCGTGCCGCCTCGAGCGGCATTGTTTTTACAGCCCCCTCCCAGACGCCGCGATGCCCCAGCTTCCTCCCGTCACCAAGGCGCTGCTGCTGATCTGCACGGCCGTGTTCTGCGTCCAGCTGCTGCTGGGTCCTTGGCTGGAAGGCTGGTTCGCGCTGTGGCCGGTGGCCAGCGGCCACTTCATGCCGTGGCAGTTGTTCACCTATGCCTTCCTGCACGGCGAGCCGCTGCACCTGTTCTTCAACATGTTCGGCCTGTACATGTTCGGTGCCGAGATCGAGATGATCTGGGGCCGTCGTCGTTACATGCAGTACCTCGCGGCCAGCTCGATCGCGGGTGGCCTGACGCAGCTGGTGTTCACCGCCGTGATCGGCCAGTTCGGCCCGACGCTCGGGGCTTCCGGGGCTCTGTTTGGCCTGCTGCTGGCCTTCGGGATGATGTTTCCGGAGCGGACCATCATGCCGCTCTTCCCGCCCATCCCGATGAAGGCCAAGGTCTTCGTCGCGGTCTTCGGTGGCCTGGAGCTGCTGTCGGGCGTGTTCAGCCCCTACGGCGGCGTGGCGCACTTCGCGCACCTCGGCGGCATGCTGGGTGGCTGGCTGATGGTGCGTTTCTGGCGCGGACAGCCGCCGTTCCCGCCGCGCCGCCGGCGTTGACGTTGGCGCTGACGCTGGCGCTGGCGCCCGCCACCGGGTCTTGCCGGTACGCGACCTGAGCGCTTCCACCTCCTGAAAAGTCCCCTGACCAGCAGGGGCCACGGGTCCGGTTCATGCTTGGTTACCCGGGCATCAGGACCTGGAAGGGGTGCACCATGAAGCTGGTCGTCTGCTCCGATCCCTTGAGCCGCTGGTGGCGCGCTCAGCTCTCGCCGGACGTCATCGCGCCCGTGGTCTGGCGCTGGGTCTGGCTGGCGGTGGTCGCCTTGTCCCTGGGGGCCGCGATGTGGACGCCGGCCGAGGCGGCGACGTCCGAGGCGCCACGCGCGTCGACTCAGCCGGTCTCCGAAGAGGAGCGCCGCACGATGGGCGAGGCCCTGCAGCGGGCCAGCGATGCCTCGATCGGCGTGCTGGTGCGGGTGGTGGACGGGTCGGCGTCGGCCGAAACGCTCGGCGCGATCCGCAAGGGTTCTGGCGTGGTGATCGGCGAGGACGGCGTCGTGCTGACGATCGGCTACCTGATCCTCGAGGCCGAGCAGATCGACCTGGTGCTGGACGACGGACGCATCGTGCCGGCCCGTCCGCTGGCCTATGACGTGGCGACCGGCTTCGGGTTGGTTCAGTCGCTGGTCCCGCTGCCGCTGCGGCCGGTGCCGTTGGGCGATTCGGCGGCGATCAGCGCCGACGAGACGCTGATGTTCGTCAGCGGTGGCCAGGGCGGGGCGGTCAGTCCGGCCCGGCTGCTGGCGCGCGGCCAGTTCGCCGGCTACTGGGAATACCTGATCGAAGGCGCGCTGTTCACCGCACCGGCCCGGCCGGATCACAGCGGCGCCGGCCTCTACAACCGGCACGGCGAGCTGGTGGGCATCGGCTCGCTGGTCCTCAACGACACCCGCGCCAGCCTGCGCCAGCCCGGTGCGTGGCTGCGCCCGGACGGTGCGCCGGGTGGGCGTCTGCCGGGCAACCTGTTCGTGCCGATCAACCTGTTCAAGCCCATCGTCGACGAACTGCGCCAGCGCGGTCGATCACAGGCCAGCGAACGTGCCTGGCTGGGCCTGAGCTGCGCCGAGTCCGATGGCCGCCTGACGGTGCTGCGCGTCAGCCGCGACAGTCCGGCCGAGCGGGCGGGTGTGCGCCAGGGCGATCGCATTTTGCGCATCGATGGCGCAGGTGTTGACGACCTGCCGGGCTTCTACCGCCACATCTGGCAAGGCGGCCAGGCCGAACGCGACGTGCAGATCGAGGTCAACCGCAGCGGCGAGGTGGTGCGCCTGATGCTGCACACGGTCGACCGGCAGATGACGCTCAAGCGGGCGACCGGGATCTGACGGCCCGCGCCCAGGTCAAGCGACCAGGCCGCTGCGCACATGCGGGTGCCGCAAGGCGACCCGCAGCTCGTCCTTCAGCCGCCGGTTGTCGAGCTGGCGCGATTCGGACATGAAGCTCAGCAACATGGGCGAGAGCTGCACGCGGGCCTGTTCGCGGCTGATGCGCGGTGGCCGAGGCAGACCGCACAGGTCGGCAGCGAGGTCGAAGTACGCGCCCATCTTCAGGGCCGAGTCGTCGCAGGCGTGGTAGACGCGCTGTGGCGCGCCGCGCCAGAGGGCGGCCCGGCAGATCCGCGCCAGGTCGTCGGCATGGATGTGGTTGGTGTGCACGTCGTCCTCATCGCGCAGGACCGGCGTGCCGCGTAGCAGGCGCTCGCGCGGATGGCCGCCGGGGCGGTCGAGCGCGTAGATGCCGGGGATGCGCAGCACCGAGGCAACGACCCCTTGCCGCAGCGCCCACGCGCGGATCGACTGTTCGGCCGCCACCCGGCGCTGGCCCCGCGAACTGGCGGGTGCGGTGGGCCGGGTCTCGTCGAAGCGCGCGCCGCCGGCATCGCCGTAGACGCCGGTTGTGCTCGCATAGACCAGCCGTTGCACGGCCTGGGCGCGCGACAAGGTCCGCAACAGGTTGAGCGTGCGCGGATCGCCCTCGCCGTGCTGCGGCGGCGGTGCCAGGTGCAGCACACGCGGGGCCAGTGCGGCCAGCCGGCGCAGGCTGGCGGCGTCGTCCAGGTTGCCGATCAAGGGCGTGATGCCGAGGGCCCGCAACGCCTCGCACCGGCTGGCTTGAGACGTCAGCGCATAGAGGCGCGTGCCAGCGTCGCCGCGCGAGCTCTGGCGCGCCACGCGCAGGCCGACATCGCCGCAGCCAATGATCAGCAGACGGGTCCGGCGCAGCCGGCGGGGCAGGGCGCCCAGCGGGGCGCGGGCAGGGCAGTTCAGGAGGGGCATCGAGCGGTGGCCAGGTGGGTCGGTCTGCCGTCGCGGGGCACAATTCCGCCCTTTTTGACGACCTGTCAGCCGAGGATAGCGAGATGAACCTGACCGTGACCGTGCAGCCCGCCGGCCGTTCCTTCGAGGTGGCGCGCGACGAGGCCATCCTGCCCGCCGCGATCCGCCAGGGCATCGGACTGCCCTATGGCTGCAAGGACGGCGCCTGCGGGTCCTGCAAGAGCCGGCTGCTCGAAGGCAGGGTGATCCACGGTGCGCACCAGCTCAAGGCCCTGAGCGTCGCCGAAGAGGATGCCGGCTACATCCTGACCTGCTGCGCGACGCCGCAGACCGACTGCGCGATCGAGCAGCGCCAGGTCACCGCCGTGGGCCAGTTCCCGATCGTCAAGATGCCGGCGCGCGTGTCGACCTTGCAGCGCATGGCGCCCGACGTGATGGTGGTGACGCTGCAACTGCCGGCCAACCAGGTCTTCCGCTACCACGCTGGGCAGTACGTCGAGTTCATCCTGCGCGACGGTGCGCGGCGCAGTTACTCGATGGCCAATGCGCCAGACGACCTGCCGACGTCGATGGAACTGCACATCCGCCACATGCCTGGCGGCAAGTTCACCGACCACGTCTTCGGGGCGATGAAGGAGAAGGAGATCCTGCGGCTCGAAGGCCCCTACGGCAGCTTCTTCCTGCGCGAGGACAACGACCGACCGATCGTGCTGCTGGCCTCGGGCACCGGCTTTGCGCCGATCAAGGCGCTGATCGAGCACATGCGCGCCAAGGGCATCGAGCACCGTCCGACGACGCTGTACTGGGGCGCGCGCCGGCCGGCCGATCTCTACCTGCACGGCTGGGCCGAGCAGGCCGCCGCCGAACTGCCGTGGTTGCGCTATGTGCCTGTCTTGTCGGACGTCACGTCCGAAGATGGCTGGCCCGGTCGGACCGGCTTCGTGCACCGCTCGGTGCTGGCCGACCTGCCGGACCTGTCGGGGCACGAGGTCTACGCCTGCGGCGTGCCGATCATGGTTGAGTCGGCCCGGCGCGATTTTGTTTCGCAAGCCGGCCTGCCTGAGGAGGCCTTCTACGCCGATGCCTTCACCAGCGAGGCCGACAAGCACGTGGCCTGATCAGGCCCGCAAACGACGAAGGGCCCGCCGTCGCGAGCCCTTCGTCGTCGATCATGCAAAGACAAAAGGCCCGCTCGCGCGGGCCTTTCGACGTCCACCCGGAATGGCTTCAGGCCGCGGGGGCCAGGGCCTTGACCTTGGCGGACAGGCGGCTCTTCAGGCGAGCGGCCTTGTTCTTGTGGAAGATGCCCTTGTCGGCGATCGAGTCGATCACGCCCTGAGCCGTCTTGAAAGTGTCGCCGGCCTTGGCCTTGTCACCGGTGGCAACGGCCTTCAGCACGCTCTTGACGGCGGTGCGAAAGCGCGAGCGCAGGGCGGTGTTGGCGGCGTTGAGCTTGACGTCCTGACGGGCGCGCTTGCGGCCCGACGCGATGCGGACCGTCTTTTTCTTGGCTTTGGAAGCGGTGGCCATGGTGTTTGGAGTCCGGGTGGAAAGCCTCAAAGTATAGCACTGGCATTCCGGGTCGTCCATGCCTGGGGCGGCAAACATCGGTCGGGACGCCGGCAGCGGCCCTGATAATCCGGCGCTCGGTCGCCGCTGCGGCTTCCACATGACCCTTGTCTGCCGCCCATGAGCTTGCTGCGCTCCGCCTCCGTTGTCTCGGCCTTCACGCTGCTGTCGCGCATCACCGGGCTGGTCCGCGAGCAGCTGATCGCCGCTTCCTTCGGGGCCAGCAGCTCGACCGACGCCTACCAGGTCGCCTTCCGCATCCCCAACCTGCTGCGGCGGCTGTTTGCCGAAGGTGCGTTCTCGCAGGCCTTCGTGCCCATCCTGGCGGCCAGCCGGGCGACCCACGGCGATGCGGCCACGCACACGCTGGTCGATGCCGTCGCCACCGTGCTGGCCTGGGTGCTGGTGGGGGTGTGTGCGCTGGGCGTGCTGGGCGCGCCAGTGCTGGTCTGGTTGATGGCGGCCGGTCTGCCCGATGCCGCACAGGCCGAGGCGGTGGTGATGACGCGCTGGATGTTTCCCTACATCGGCTGCATGTCACTGGTGGCGCTGTCGGCCGGCATCCTCAACACATGGAAGCGGTTTGCGGTGCCGGCGGCCACGCCGGTGCTGCTCAACCTCAGCGTCATCGGCGCGGCTTGGTGGCTCGCGCCGGTGTTCGGGCGGGCGGGCTGGCCGCCGATCCAGGCGTTGGCGGTTGGCGTGATGGTCGGTGGGGTGCTGCAGCTGCTGATTCAGGTGCCGGCGCTGCACCGGCTCGGCCTGTTGCCGCGCATCGGCGTCGGCCTGGCTGCCCTGCGTGCGGCCTGGCACCACGACGGCGTGCGACGCATCCTGCGGCAGATGGCGCCGGCGCTGCTGGGCGTGTCGGTCGCGCAGCTGTCCTTGCTGGTCAACACCCAGATCGCTTCGCACCTGCAGGCTGGTTCGGTGTCCTGGCTGACCTATGCCGACCGGCTGATGGAGTTCCCGACCGCCCTGCTGGGTGTCGCACTCGGCGTCGTGCTGCTGCCGCAGCTGTCGGCCGCCCAGGCCGGGGGCGAGACCGAACGCTATTCGGCCCTGCTCGACTGGGGTCTGCGCCTGGTGGTGATGCTGGCGCTGCCCTGCGCGCTGGCGCTGCTGGTGTTCGCCGAGCCGCTGGTGACGGTGCTGTATCACTACGGCCAGTTCCAGCCCGTCGACGTGCGCCAGACCGTGATCGCCCTGATGGGATACGGCGTCGGCCTGCTCGGCCTGATTGCCATCAAGGTGCTGGCGCCGGGTTTCTATGCCCGTCAGGACATCCGCACGCCGGTTCGCATCGCCATCACGGTGCTGGCGCTGACGCAGTTGTTCAACCTCGCGCTTGTGCCGCTGCTTGGCCATGCCGGGCTGGCCCTGTCGATCGGCCTGGCGGCGATGGTCAACGCGACCTGGCTGCTGATCGGCCTGCGCCGGCGCGGCAGCTACGTGCCCTCGGCCGGCTGGCGCGGCTTCTCGCTGCAGGTGCTGGCGGGTTGCATGGCGATGACGGCCTTGCTGCTGGCCGCCGCACGGCGCTGGGACTGGGTCGGGCTGGGCGCGACGCCCGGCCTGCGCGTCGCCCTGCTGGCCGGTGTGCTGGGGTCGGCCGCGCTGGTCTACTTTGGCGTGCTGCGGCTGGCTGGCGTCGACCTGAAGCAGTTCGCGCGGCGCGCCTGATCCACACGGGAACCCAGCCGAGAGGCGTGATCGATACACTGTTTGCATGCTCTGGACCGCGCCCACGCCCCTCGACTACTTCGCCTCGCTGGTGGCGGACGACGACCAGTTCGCGCTGACCGAAGCCGCCGTGTCGCTGGCTCAGGACGATGACCCGGCGCTGGACACCCAGGCCGTGCTGGCGACGCTGGATGCCCACGCGCAAGCCGCCCGCAAGCGCTTGTCGGCCAGCGCCGAGCCGCTGGAACGGGTCCGCGCGCTGCACCAGTACCTCTATGTCGAAATGGGCCTGGCCGGCAACGTCAACGACTTCTACAGCCCGGCCAACAGCTTTCTGCACGAGGTGCTGCGCACGCGCCGCGGCATCCCGATCTCATTGGCGGTGATCTACCTGGAGCTGGCCGGCCAGATCGGCCTGGACGCGCGTGGCGTGTCCTTCCCGGGCCACTTCCTGATCCGCCTGCGGCTGCCGTTGGGCGATGCGCTGATCGACCCGCTGAACGGCCAGTCGCTGTCGCGCCAGGAGCTGGAATCGCTGGTCGAACCCTATGCGCAACGCAGCCGCGAACACCGCGACTGGGGCATGGAGGGTGGGGGCCTGCCGGCCGACTGGCTGGCGCCGTTCATCGAGCCGACCGAGCCGCGCGAGATCGTCTCGCGCATGTTGCGCAACCTCGAAGCGCTGCACCGCACCGCCGAGGACTGGTCGCGCCTGCTGCAGGTCCAGCAGCGCCTCGTGACCCTGCTGCCCGATGACTGGAGCTGGCGGCGCGAGCGCGGCCAGACGCTGGCCCGGCTGGGCCAGAACGCCGCTGCCATCGAGGACCTGAGCTGCTATCTGCGCCACCAGCGCGGTGGCCGCGACCGGGCCCATGTGCAGGCGCAGCTGGAGGCGCTGCGCGAATCCGGCCCGCCGCGCTGGCATTGAGGCGGCGCGCTGCCTTGCGTGCGCTTTTCCTAGAATCGCGGGTTTTTGCCGCGTTGCGGCTGGCGTGATCGCACCGACATGAACCTCCACCCCGCTCAACGTCTGGCACTGGCCTGGCTCGGCCTGGCGCTGGGCTGCCTGGGCTTCGTGTGGCTGCTGGCGCCGGTGCTGATGCCCTTCGTGACCGCGTCGGTGCTGGCCTACGCGCTGGCGCCAGCGGTCGAGCGCCTGACCCGACGGCGCTGGCCGCGCCTGCTGTCGGTGATCGTCGTCGAGCTGATCGCCCTGGCGCTGGTGACCGGCGTGCTGCTGCTGATCGTGCCCATCCTGTCGCGCGAGCTGCCGCTGCTGCGCGAGCAGATCCCGCTGCTGGCCGCACGCATCAACGAGAGCGTGGTGCCGCTGCTGCGCGGCTGGGGCATCCAGGTCAGCCTGGACATCGCCAGCGTCAAGGCCTTCGTCGTCAAGTACCTCAATGCCAACGTCGACGACAGCCTGGCCACCTTGATCAGCTCGGCGCGCATCGGTGGCAGCTTCGTGCTGGCCCTGCTGGGCAATCTGGTCCTGCTGCCGGTCGTGCTGTTCTACCTGCTGCTGGACTGGCCGCGCCTGATCGCCTGGCTGCGCGAGCTGGTGCCGCTGCGCCAGCAGGATCGGGTCCAGGGTTTCCTGAGCGAATGCGACGAGGTCCTGGGCCAGTACCTGCGCGGCCAGATGCTGGTGATGGCCGTGCTGGCGGCCTACTACACCGTGGCGCTGGCGCTTGCCGGTTTCGACCTGGCCTTGCCGATCGGCGTCTTCACCGGGCTGGGCATCTTCGTGCCCTACCTCGGCTTCGGTCTGGGGGCGCTGCTGGCCACGCTGGCGGCCTTGCTGCAGTTCGCCAACCTCTACGGCCTGATGGCGGTGCTGCTGATCTACGGCATCGGCCAGTTGCTCGAGAGCTTCGTGCTGACGCCGCGGCTGGTCGGCGAACGCATCGGCCTGCACCCGATCGCGGTCATCTTTGCGCTGCTGGCCTTCGGACATCTGTTCGGCTTCGTGGGCGTGCTGATCGCGCTGCCGGCGGGCGCCTTGACGTTGGTGGCCTTGCGGCGGGCGCGTGTCGCCTACCTGGCCAGCCCGCTCTACCTGCGCTGACGCGACCGATGCCCGCGTCTTCCTGCTCCTGCTCATGATCGATCCGCGATCCACCCTCCCGATGCGCCAGGTGCCGCTGGCCCTGGTGCCGGAGCCCGCTTGGCGGCTCGACACCTTCGTGCCGGGCGCCAACACCCAGTGGCCGCAGGTCCAGGCCGCCTTGCTGACGCCGCAGCCAGCCACGCCCTTGTACCTGTGGGGGCCGGCCGGCTGCGGCAAGAGCCACCTGCTGCGCGCAGCAGCGTCGCTGGCTCAGGAGCAGGGCCTGAGCGTCTCGGCGCACGACCTGCTGTCGCCGCTGCCCTGGGAGTTCGACGAGCAATGCGGCCTGCTGCTGCTCGACGACTGCGACCGCTACGACGCCGAACGTCAGCGTGCCGCCTTCGCGCTGTTCGTCCAGGCCAGCACCTACGGCGTGCCGGTGCTGGCCGCCGGCCGCTTGCCGCCGGTCGACCTGACCTTGCGCGAGGACCTGCGCACCCGCCTGGGCTGGGGCCTCGTCTACGAGCTGGTGCCGCCCAGCGAGGAACAGGTCCGCGCGCTGCTGCGCCGCGAGGGCGACCGGCGCGGCGTGCTGCTCAACGACGACGTGATCGACTACCTGCTCAAGCGCTGTGCGCGCGACCTGAGCCACCTGATGCACCTGCTTGACCGCATCGACCGCCACGCCCTGTCGACCCAGCGCGCGGTCACGCTGCCGCTGCTGCGTCAGGTCCTGAATGAACCGGAGACCGCTTGACCCCAGCCACGACCGACGCAGCGCCGACCCCGGACGGGCGCCGCCACCTCTGCCTCTTCGACCTTGACGGCACGTTGTTGCCGATCGACTCGGACCACGCCTTTGGCGAGTTCATGGTCGCCATCGGCTGGACCGACGGCGACGAGTTCAAGCGCCGCAACGACGCCTTCTTTGCCCAGTACCAGGCCGGCACGCTGGACCTGCCGGCCTACATCGACTTCGCCACGTCGGCCTGGCGCCACCGCCCGCTGGCCGAGGCCGAGGCGGCCCATGCGCGCTACATGGCCGAGGTCATCACGCCGCAGATCCGGCCGGCCGCGCGCGAGCTGGTGCAGTTCCACCAGCAGCGCGGTGACCTGGTGGCCATCGTCACCGCGACCAATGCCTTCGTGACGACGCCGATCGCACGCGCCTTTGGCGTCGATCACCTGCTGGCGGTCGATCTGGAGCGCAGCAGCTCGGGCGATTGGCTCGGCTGCATCCGTGGTACACCCACCTTCCGAGAGGGCAAGGTCGTGCGTGTGCATGACTGGCTCGCCTCGCAGGGCCTGACGCTCGGGGAATTCGCCAGCGTCAGCGTCTACAGCGACTCACCCAACGACCTCGCGCTGCTCGAGATCGCCACCGAAGCGGTGGCCACCAACCCGAGTCCCGCGCTCGAAGCCATCGCCGTCGAACGCGGCTGGCGCATCCTGCGGCTCTTTCCATGATCAAGAACCTCATCCAGAAGCTGCTCGGCAAGAGCGAACGCGAGCAGCAGCGCCCGGCTGCGGCGGCCGTCCCGGCGGGCCAGCGCACGGAGGTCGGCCGTGCCGAGCACCAGATCGACCCGAGCCTGATCGACGCCCGGGCCGTCAAGGTCGTGACGACGCTGCAGGACGCCGGCTACGAGGCCTACATCGTCGGCGGTGCGGTGCGCGACCTGCTGCTGGGGCATCGGCCCAAGGACTTCGACGTCGCCACCAACGCCACGCCCGAACAGGTCAAGTCGCAGTTCAAGCGCGCCTTCATCATCGGCCGGCGCTTTCGCATCGTGCATGTGGTGCATGGCCGCGGCCGTGAGCACGAGGTGATCGAGGTCTCGACCTTCCGCGCCCTGGTCGAAGCCAACGCGTCCGAGGCGGTCGAAGGCAACGAGAAGACCTCGCGCGCCGAACTGCAAGGGCGCAGTCACGCGGTTGACGCCAGCGGGCGGGTGCTGCGCGACAACGTCTGGGGCTCGCAGACCGAAGACGCTGCGCGGCGCGACTTCACCGTCAACGCGCTGTATTACGACCCGCGCCGCGAGGTGGTGGTCGACTACCACGACGGCATCGCCGACGCCCGTCGCCGCGTGCTGCGCATGATCGGCGACCCGGAGACACGCTACCGCGAGGACCCGGTGCGCATCGTGCGTGTGGTGCGTTTTGCCGCCAAGCTGGGCTTCGAGATCGAGCCGGCCACCCGCACGCCCATCCTGCGCATGGCCGACCTGCTGGCCAACGTGCCGGCGTCGCGCTTGTTCGACGAGATGATCAAGCTGCTGCAGACCGGCCACGCGCTGGCCAGTCTGGAAGAGCTGCGCAAGCAGGGACTGCATCGCGGCGTCTTCCCGATCCTCGATGCGGTGCTCGATGACGCACACCGCCACGACGGCCACGAGAAGTTCATCCACATGGCCCTGTCCGACACCGACCGCCGGGTCGGCGAGGGCAAGCCGGTGGCGCCCAGTTTCATGCTGGCCTGCATGCTGTGGCATGAGGTGGTCAAGCGCGCCGACGCGTTGCGCCATCGTGGCGAAGGGCCGCTGCCGGCGCTGCAGCAGGCCATCGACGCGGTCTTCGATGCCCGCATCGGCGACATCTCCGGGCGCGGCAAGCTGGCCGCCGACATGCGCGAGATCTGGCTGATGCAGCCGCGCTTCGAGCGCCGCACGCCGTCGACCGCCGCCGGCCTGATCGCCCAGCCGCGCTTCCGCGCCGGCTTCGACTTCCTGCGCCTGCGGGCCGATGCCGGCGAGGTCGACGACGCGCTGGCCGGCTGGTGGGAGGACTACTCGCTGGCCGATGACGCCGAGCGCGGCGAGTTGCTCGACCAGGCCCGCCAGGAAGACCAGGCCCGCCGCAGCGGCGCCGTGGCTGCCGGAGGCTCGGCCAGCCCTGCGGCCGCTGGCGCGCCGGCCCGCAAGCGCCGTCGCCGCCGCAAGTCCAATGGCGCAGGAGCGTCCGGCGAAGGCGTGTCGACCGCGAGCGACGCCGGACCGGACGCCTGAGTCCCTGGCGCGGATGGACACGACCGTGCGCTGCCACGTCGCCCTGGGTGCCAACCTGGGTGACCTGCACGCCACGCTCGATGCCGCTTGCGCGGCCTTGCGCGAACAGCCCGGCTGCCGCTGGATCGGCGAGTCGGCGCGCTATCGCAGCGCGCCGATCGACTCGTCCGGACCCGAATACCTGAACTCGGTCGTCGCGCTGGACGTGCGCGACGACGACGCCCGCGCGCCCTGGCACCTGCTGGCCGCGCTGCAGGCGATCGAGGCGCGACACGGCCGCGAGCGCCCCTACCGCAACGCGCCGCGCACGCTCGACCTCGACCTGCTGCTGTGGGGCGACCGTGTCATCGACGATGCCGTGCTGACCGTGCCGCACCCGCGCCTGCACCTGCGGGCCTTCGTGCTCAGGCCGCTGCTGGACCTGGCGCCGGATCTCGTCCTGCCGGGCCTGGGTCGCGCGCGGGACCACCTCGACGCGGTGGCCAACCAGGCGATCGAGCGCTTGGCCTGAGGCCGTCCGGCGGCGCGGGTCCCGCGACCGCCTTCTTTCCGTCACGCCTTTTCGTCACGCGTTTGTCATGCTGCCCTGAGGCTGGATTGTTTCTGCCTGCCGACAGGGGCCGGATACACTCCCGCCCGCCAGAAATATGACTCGTTCGTGACTGTTTCCACCGACAACCCGTCGGAGCCGGACAGCACGGGCCGGAACCACGGAGCGTCCATGCTGTTCGGCAAATTGCTGCCCCGAGAGGGCAATTTCTTCGAGATGTTCAACGAGCACGGCCGGGCCATCGTCTCGGGCGCCCGCTCCTTCCAGGCCATGCTCAACGACTACGCCGACCCGATCCTGCGCGAGAAGTTTGCCGCCGAGGTCGACGGTGCCGAGCATGCGGCCGACAAGATCACGGCCGAGGTCAACCGGCTGCTGCACAAGACCTTCATCACGCCGATCGACCGCGAGCAGATCCACACGCTGATCAACACGATGGACGACATCCTCGACCTGCTGCAGGACACGACCGAGACGTTGTCGCTCTATGACGTGCGCCGCATCACCGAGGAAGTGATCCGCCTGGGCGACATCTCGGCCAAGTGCTGCGAGCGCGTCGCCCATGCGGTCAGCCTGCTGCCGCAGCTCTCCAAGAACGGCGTGGCCGAGGCCACGATCAAGACCTGCGAAGAGATCGACCGCCTGGAGTCGGACGCCGACCGGGTGATGCGCGCGGCCATGTCCAAGCTGTTCCGCGAGGAGCAGGACATCCGCGAGCTGATCAAGCTCAAGGCGATCTACGAGCAGCTCGAATCGATCTCCGACAAGTGCGAGGACGTCGCCAACCTGATCGAGGGCATCGTCCTCGAGAACTCCTGAGCGGCGGCACGCCATGGATGCTGTCCAGACCGGGTTCTGGGTCGTCGCGATGCTGGTGCTGCTGGCCATCGCGTTCGACTTCATGAACGGCTTCCACGACGCGGCGAACTCGATCGCCACCGTCGTGTCCACGGGGGTGCTCAAGCCCCAGCAGGCGGTGCTGTTCGCGGCCTTCTTCAACGTCATGGCGATCATGGTGTTCCAGCTCAAGGTCGCGGCGACCGTCGGCAAGGGCATCGTCGAACCGGGCATCGTTGACCAGCACGTGGTCTTCGGCGCGCTGGTCGGTGCGATCGTCTGGAACATCGTGACCTGGTGGTACGGCATCCCGTCGAGCTCGTCGCACGCGCTGATCGGCGGCATCGTCGGCGCCGTGATCGCCAAGGCGGGCGCGACGGCGTTGATCGGTGCGGGCATCTGGAAGACGGTGCTGTTCATCTTCGTCTCGCCCACGCTTGGCTTCCTGCTCGGCTCGCTGCTGATGGTGGCGGTGTCGTGGATCTTCAGGCGCATGCCGCCCAAACGCATCGACAAGTGGTTTCGCCGGCTGCAGCTGGTCTCGGCCGGCCTGTACAGCCTGGGTCACGGTGGCAACGATGCGCAGAAGACCATCGGCATCATCTGGATGCTGCTGCTGGCGACCGGTTATGCGTCGGCGAGCGACGCGATGCCGCCGTCCTGGGTGATCTGGTCGTGTTATCTCGCGATCGGCGCGGGCACCATGTTTGGCGGCTGGCGCATCGTCAAGACCATGGGCCAGAAGATCACCAAGCTCAAGCCGGTCGGCGGTTTCTGTGCCGAGACGGGCGGCGCGATGACGCTGTTCATCGCCACCGCGATGGGCGTGCCGGTGTCGACCACCCACACGATCACCGGCGCCATCGTCGGTGTCGGCTCGACACAACGCGCCTCGGCGGTGCGCTGGGGCGTGGCCGGCAACATCGTCTGGGCCTGGATCTTCACCATCCCCGCCTCGGCGGCGGTGGCGGCCGGCGCCTACCTCGTCAGCTTCAAGTTCTTCTGAGTAGGCCCAGCCCGCCGAGCCTCCTGCCGCCTCACTGGAGGTCGGCGGTGGCCTGCTCGGTGGCGCGGGTCGCCTCGCGCTCCAGTTCGAAGTAGCGCTGCAGGCTGAAGCTGATCACCGACAGCATGGCGGTCGCGCCGATCAGCAGCGCAGCAACGACGCCCATCACCGCCAGCCAGCCGGTGGGGCGGCTGCTTCCCGCGTCGGCGTTGTAGGTCGCGTTCCAGGCCTCGTCGGCGCGCAGGCCGTGGAAGATCGCGGTGCCCATCGCCACCACCAGCGACAGACCGCCCAGCGGCATCAGCACCCAGGCGAGGCGGTCATCCTGACCGAGTTCCATCACACGCTGCACGCCCAGCACGCCCAGGAACGTCAGCAGGGCGTGGACCCAGCCCCAGCTGTCGCGCAGGCTGCCGAGGTAGAAGCGGTGCAGCCCGAGCGGGCCACCGATGAGGGCAATCCAGGTGGCAAGGGTCTTGGACTTGGTGGGGATCATGGTCGGATGCACGGCTCGGTGGTTCCAGCAGAAGGTCCGTCAGTTTATAATCTTGGGTTTTCCGGTGACGGCTGATCGGTTCGTGTCGTGCAGACATGGTCCACGCAGCACGTATCTGACGGGGCCGGAAACGAGACGCACGAACGCACGGGTGACGCGCGACGGGTAACCGCCCGCCGAGCCCGATCGATGATCTGCTGGCCCGCGTGTCTCCCGGTCGAGCGGATCACCCCATGTAGACCCTGCAGGCTGCCTGTGCAGCCCTTGTCGCTCCGAAGCCTGCAGCCGGTCACTGACAGTCTGGACTACACCATGGTCGTGATTCGACTCTCTCGCGGCGGCTCCAAGCGTCGCCCGTTCTACAACCTCGTCGCCGCCAACAGCGCCAACCGCCGTGACGGCCGCTTCCTGGAGCGCGTGGGTTTCTACAACCCGGTCGCCCCCGAAGGCACCGAGGCCCTGCGCGTGGCGCTGGACCGTGTCGACCACTGGGTGGCCCACGGCGCTCAGCTGTCGCCCACGGTTGCCCGCCTGGTCAAGGAAGCCAAGGCCAAGGCCGCTCCGGCGGCCTGATCGGTCCGCTGTCGCCGCTGTCCTGAGCCGTTGCACGCCAGCCTTGCTGAACCCGTGACGCAGGACGACGACAGCACCCGCCCGGACGACCTCATCGAGGTCGCCCGGGTGATTGATGCCTGGGGCATCAAGGGCGCTTTCCGCGTCCAGACTTATGCAGCGGATCCGGAGGCGGTGTTTGCCTCGCGCCGCTGGTTCCTCGAACCGCCCGAAGGCAAGCCGGCCCGCCGCGATGGCCCGCCGCTGCCCCGCCTGCTGAAGATCACGCAGGCCCGCGAGCACGGCGAAGGCGTGGTCGCCAGCGCACAGGAAGTGCCCGACCGCAGCGCGGCCGAAGCCCTCAAGGGGGCGCGCATCTTCGTCTCGCGTTCGAGCTTTCCCGCCGCCCGCGAGGGCGAGTACTACTGGATCGACCTGATCGGCCTGGACGTCGTGAACCGCCAGGGCGAGTCGCTCGGCACCGTCGCCGACCTGCTCGACACCGGTCCGCACAGCGTGCTGCGGCTGCGCTACCCGTCCATCGACGAGAAGGGCGAGCCGGTCGACGGCGAGCGCCTGATTCCCTTCGTGGCCGCCTATGTCGATGCCGTCGAGATCGCCAACAGGCGCATCGTGGTCGACTGGGGCCTGGACTACTGACGCAGGACGCGTGACGCCGCCTCAAGGCGCCACATCCACCGCCATGCGCTTCGACGTCCTGACGCTGTTCCCCGAACTTTTCGAGCCCTTCCTGCACAGCGGCGTGACGCGTCGCGCCTACGAGAGCCGTCAGGTCGACGTGCGGCTGTGGCCATTGCGCGACTTTGCCGAGGACAACTACCGGCGCGTCGATGACCGGCCCTACGGTGGTGGACCTGGCATGGTGATGTTGGTCGAGCCGCTGGAGCGCGCGCTCGCGGCCGTCCGCGTCGACCAGGCCGAGCGTCTGCCCGTCATCCACTTCAGCCCGGCTGGCGCGCCGATGACGCAGGCCCGTGTGCGCGAGCTGGCCGAAGGGCCGGGCGCGGTGCTGCTCTGCGGTCGCTACGAAGGCATCGATCACCGCTTCATCGAACGCCACGTCGACGAAGAGATCAGCCTCGGTGACTTCGTGCTGTCGGGTGGCGAACTGCCGGCACTGGCCTTGCTGGATGCCGTCACGCGGCTGCAGCCGGGCGTCCTCAACGACGCCGCCTCGCACCAGCAGGACAGCTTCTCCGACGGCTTGCTCGACTGCCCGCACTACAGCCGTCCCGAGAAGCTGGGCGCGGCCGCCGCGGATGCCGTGCCCGAGGTGCTGATGTCGGGCCACCACGGCCGCATCGCCCGTTGGCGGCGGGAGCAGCAGCTGCTGGTCACCGCGCGCCGTCGCCCCGACCTGATCACCGCCGCGCGGGCCGCTGGCGGCTTGAGTGCGGCGGATGAGCGCTGGTTGCGCGAGAACGGGTTATAATTTTTGGCTTTGATCCTCTGCCGAGCTTTCCGTCCCGATTCCGGGACGCGCCGCTCGAAGGTGGGCCGGTTCCGAAAGTGTGGGCCGGCACGCTGCGGCCCCTTGTGTCGGCATGATCTTCTGGAGTGAACCCATGGATCTGATCCAACAACTTGAGCAAGAAGAGATTGCTCGCCTGAACAAGAACATCCCCGACTTCGCCCCGGGCGACACGGTGATCGTCAGCGTCAACGTCGTCGAAGGCACGCGCAAGCGCCTGCAGGCCTACGAAGGTGTCGTGATCGGCCGCCGCAACCGTGGCCTGAACAGCAACTTCATCGTCCGCAAGGTGTCGAGCGGTGAAGGCGTCGAGCGGACCTTCCAGCTCTACAGCCCGCTGATCGCCTCGATCGAAGTGAAGCGCCGCGGTGACGTCCGTCGCGCCAAGCTGTACTACCTGCGCCAGCGCAGCGGCAAGTCGGCACGCATCAAGGAAAAGCTGGCCTGATGCCGCCCACGCCGGCCCGTGGGTCGGCGTGCGATGTGCACGTGCCATGCTCACGTGGCATCGACCCCCTCCAAGACCGCCCACGGGCGGTCTTGTCACATCTGGCCTAAGCTTCCCGGATGTCTTCCCAGCCCCCCGGACTGATCCGCGACCCGCGCGGCATTCCCGTCATCGGCCATGACGACCACCTGCCGCCGGTTCCTGCAGACCGCCTCAGCGCCGATGCGCTGCGCCGTCGCCTTGCTTCCCCGCCGGCTTGGACCCCCGCCTTCGCCGGCGATGCAGCCCGCATCGGCCTGACGCGCGAACCTGCCCATGCCGCCGTGCTGGTCGCGCTGGTCGAGCGTGACGACGGCCTGCATGTGCTCCTGACGCGTCGCACCGATCACCTCAAGGACCACGCCGGCCAGATCAGCTTCCCCGGTGGCCGCACCGAGCCCGGCGAGCGCGATGCCGTCGAGACCGCTTTGCGTGAAGCCGAAGAAGAAGTCGGCCTGCAAGCGCGACACATCGAGGTGATCGGCCGCATGCCGGTCTACCGCACGGTCACGTCCTTCATCGTCACGCCGGTGATCGCGCTGGTGCGACCGACCTTCACCTTGCAGATCGACCCGCAGGAAGTGGCGGAGGCCTTCGAGGTGCCGCTGGCCTTCCTGATGACGCCGGCCCATCACCGCCGTCATCGCCATGAGGCTGATGGCCTGTCGCGCCAGTTCCTGTCCATGCCGTGGCAAGGGCGGGATGCCCAGGGCGAGGTGCGCGAGTACTTCATCTGGGGTGCGACCGCAGCCATGCTCCGCAACCTCTACCACCTGTTGTCGGCCTGAGACCTGCCGGAGGCCGCCGGTATCATTGCCGGATGAGTTTCCTCTCGGTCCTGCTCGCCCTCGTGATCGAACAACTGCGACCGTTGCCACAGGGCAATCCGGTCCATGAAGGTCTGGTGGCCTGGTCACGCTGGACCGGTCGCAACTTCGATGCTGGCCGTGAACACCACGCCTGGGTCGTCTGGGCCGTGACGGTTTCCGTGCCCGCCTTGCTGGTCTTCCTGGTGCATTGGGGCCTCTCGGAATTCAGCCTGCTGCTTGCGCTGGCCTGGGACCTGCTGGTGCTCTATCTGACACTGGGCTTCCGCCAGTTCAGCCACTACTTCACCGACATCCGCGACGCCCTCGAGGCTGGCCAGGAAGACCGCGCGCGTGAGCTGCTGCAGGCGTGGCGACACCTCGATGCCAGCGAGCTGCCACGCACCGAGCTGCTGCGCCACGTCATCGAACATGCGCTGATCGCGGCCCACCGCCATGTCTTCGGCGTGTTCTTCTGGTTCGTGCTCGGTTCGGCCCTGGGGCTGGGGCCGATGGGCGCGGTGCTCTATCGGATGTCGGCCTTCTGCGCGCGCTACTGGGCCTACAAGAGCCGCGTGCTCGGCGCGCCGACCAACGAGCGCTTGGCGCTGCGTTCGCAACAGGCGTTCGCGGTCATCGACCATGTGCCGACCCGCTTGACCGCTGCGGGTTTTGCGGTGGTCGGCAACTTCGAGGACGCCGTCGATTGTTGGCGCCGCCATGCCCGCCTCTGGCAGCAGGGCAACGATGGTGTGCTGCTGGCCGCCGCCGCTGGCGCGGTCGGCTTGTCGCTGGGTGGGCCGGCACCCGGCACCGGGGGACAGACGGCCGAGACCGCTCGCACGCTCGAGGCGGGCGCCGAACAGGTCATCGCCGAAGGCAGCACGCCCGGCGCGACGCCGCAGTTCCCGCACCTGCGCTCGGTCGTCGGCCTGGTCTGGCGCTCGGTCGTGTTGTGGATGCTGCTGCTGGCGCTGATGTCGCTGGCCAACCTGCTGGGCTGACCCAGCCGGCTGCGCAACGGCTCAAGGCGCTTGTGCGGCGTCCTTCAGCAGGGCGCGGATGTCGGAGTGGAACTCGCGCTGGTAGAGCACCCAGATCACCGTTGCGCTGCCCAGCGCAAACGCCAGCGGCGAGACGAACCACAGCACCGCCGCGAAGCTCAGGTAGATCGCCCGCAGGCCGTTGTTGAAGGTCTCCGCCGCCAACGCGACGATGCGTCCGGCGCGGTCGGCGAACTGCTTGCGCCGGGCGTCATCGGCCAGGTAGAGATCGCGGTCGGCCGCGGCGGCGATCACCAGCGCGACGAAGCCGTATTGCCGCATCGACCAGGTGAAGCGAAAGAAGGCGCTGACGAAGATGCCCGTCAGCAGCAACAGCTTGAGCTCGAACACCAGCGCGGTCGTGCGTGCCGCAAACGGCAGCTCGCGCACCAGGTCGCTGGCCTTGTCGGAGGTGCCCAGCGCCGCGATCAGGCCGCCGATGATGAAGATCGTTGTTGACGCGAAGAAGGCCGGCGAGCTCGACAGGTTCTGCAGCACCACGCCATCGAAGACGCGGTTCTCGCGCACGGCGGTCTGGTACATCCAGCGATGCCGGAACGCATCGGAGGCAGCCAGGAGCGAGCCGTCGATCTGGGCCCGGCGACGCGCGAACTGCACGTATCCGAGCCAGCAGGCGAAGAACCAGGCAAGCGCCAACCAGTCGGTCAGCGGCAAGAGGGCAAGGAAGTCGGCAGCGTGGGGCATGCGCTCACTCTAGCAAGGGCCATGCGCCAGACCCGTGCCTGCCTGTCGCGCTCAGGGCGCGAGGTCGAACACGAGCACTTCCGCGTCATGGCCGCCGGAGAGTTGCAGCGCGGTTTCACCATCGATCGCCAGCGCATCGCCCGCGCGCAGCGAGTGGCCGCTCACCTCGATCTCGCCGCGTGCCAGGAAGACGTAGCCCTTGCGGGCCGGATCGAGCGCAAGTTCGGCCGTCTCGTCACCGTCGAACAGGCCGATCCACAGCCGCGCATCGGCGTGCAGGCTGATGACGCCGTCGCCGGCCGCGTCGGCACTGTCAGCCGGCGCGGCAGCCAGGCGCAGGTGGCCGCGTCGCTGCTCGACTGGGAAGTCGCGTTGCTCGTAGCCCGGCGCATGGTTGGGCCGGTCCGGCAGCAGCCAGATCTGCAGGAAGTGCGTGCACGCCTGATGCGCGTGGTTGAACTCGCTGTGGCGCACTCCCGTGCCAGCGGTCATGCGCTGGACCTCGCCCGGGCGGATCGAGGCGCCGTTGCCCATGCTGTCCTTGTGCGCCAGCTCGCCCGACAGCACGTAGCTGACGATCTCCATGTCCCGGTGGCCGTGGGTGCCGAAGCCGGTGCCCGGGGCGATGCGGTCCTCGTTGATGACGCGCAGGTTGCCCCAGCCCATGCGGGCCGGGTCGAAGTAGTCGGCAAACGAGAAGCTGTGCTGGCTGCGCAGCCAGCCGTGGTCGGCCAGGCCACGTTGTTCGGATCGATGCAGGGCGAACATGGGGCTCTCCAGTGAGGCGTCGATCATGACAAGGCGGGCCGCGCTCAGGTCTGAACGGGCGTGATGGCATCATTCAAGCGGCTTGAAGGGAGCCCCTTCAGCACCCGTCCTTCCGCCCGACCAGACCCCAACGCCATCACCGTGACCGCGCCCCAACGCCGCTTGGCCCTGACGCCCGAAGCCCTCGAGATGATGGACACCATCGCGCGCACCGGCAGCTTTGCCGCCGCCGCCCGGGAACTCGGCAAGGTGCCGTCGGCACTGACCTACAGCGTGCGCCAGCTCGAAGAAGCGCTCGACGCGCTGCTGTTCGATCGCCGCTCGCGCCAGGCCCAGCTCACCCCCGCCGGCCACGAGCTGCTGCGCGAAGGCCGCCGCCTGCTGCAGCAGATCGACGCGGTCGCCAACCGGGTTCAGCGCGTGGCCACCGGCTGGGAGGCCGAGCTGGCCATCGCGGTCGACAACATCATCGCGCCGGCCGCACTGTTCGACCTGATCGACGCCTTCTACGCCCAGACCATCGAGCCGATCCGCGATGCCGTGCCCGAACGTGTGGGCACGCAGGCCGGCGCCGGCGCCTCGCCGCTGTCGACCTGTCCACCCACCCGCATGAAGCTGCGCAGCGAGGTGCTGGCCGGGACCTGGGAGGCGCTGGTGACCGGCCAGGTCGACCTCGCCATCGGCGTCGCGCCCAAGGCCACGGCGCTGGACGACATCCAGACCGCCTCGCTCGGGGATCTGCACATGGTGCTGGCCGTCGCGCCGCATCACCCGCTGGCGCGCGAGACGCAGCCGATCAGCTCCGAAACCATCGCCCGCCACCGCATCGTCGCCATCGCCGACACCGCCCAGCGCTTCGAGCCGGTCACCGTCGGTGTGCAGGCCGGGCAGGACGTGCTGACCGTGCCTTCGCTGGCCGCCAAGGTCGAGGCCCAGCTGCGCGGCCTGGGTTGTGGCCGCCTGCCCGAGAACCTCGTGCGCCGCCATGCCGAGGCCGGCCGGCTGGTCGTGCTGCAGACCGAGGAGAGCACCCGCGAGATCCAGCTGCACTACGCCTGGCGGCGCAGCGCCGCCCAGGGCCGCGGCCTGTCCTGGTGGCTGGCCCAGCTCGAACGACCGGCGACGCGCAAGGCGCTGCTCGAACAGCACGCCGGCCTGGTCCTGTGAGCCTGGCGGGTCAGGTGCGCGGCCGTTTTGCGCCGTCGCCGACCGGGCCCCTGCACGCCGGCTCGCTGGTCGCCGCGCTGGCTTCCTGGTTGGACGTTCGCACTCGCGGCGGCGTCTGGCTGGTCCGCATCGAGGACGTCGACCTGCCACGCTGCAGCCCCGCAGCGGCCGACGAGATCCTGCGCCAGCTGGCCAGCTGTGGCCTGGTCAGCGACGAGCCGCCCTGGTGGCAATCGCGGCGCGACCTGGCCTATGCAGCAGCCCTGGAGCGCCTCGTCGACAACGGTCTTGCCTATCCCTGCGCCTGCACCCGCAAGGACATCGAACAGGCGGCTGCGCAGGCCGGCTGGGTTCATGCTCGACACGGCGATCGTCCCTATCCCGGCACCTGCCGGCCGGAACGCGGCGGTCTGGCGGGGCGTCCGGAGCGAGCCTGGCGTCTGCACACCGGCCGGGCCGCTGGCGCCGAGGCGGTCGACTGGACCGACCGCCGGCTCGGCCCGCAACGGCAGGATGTCCAGGCCACCGTGGGCGACGTCGTGCTGCGCCGTGCCGACGGGCTGTGGGCCTACCAGCTGGCGGTCGTGGTCGACGACGCCGAGCAGGGCATCACCGACGTCGTGCGGGGCGAGGATCTGGCCGACAACACCGCCCGCCAGATCCTGCTGCAGCGTGCGTTGGGCCTGGCCACGCCGCGCTACCTGCACACGCCGCTGGTGCTGGCGGCCGACGGCGCCAAGCTGTCCAAGCAGAACGGCGCGGCCGCGCTGGATCTTGCCGACCCTGCGCAGGCATTGCGCGCTGCGGCGGGCGTGCTGGGCCTTCAACTGGACCTCGCGCCATCGGCGAGCCTGGGCGACACGCTCGCCGCTGCGTGCGCGGCTTGGCGTGCCCGGCGCTGGCCCGACTGAAACTTGCGCATCCGATGTCGTCCGGCGGCGAGTTACAGCCGGGCACGGTGGCATCATCGCGCCCTCTTTTTTCAGCGATGAAGGGCGCCCCATGATCACCACCGCCAGTGGCCTGCAGTACGAAGACACCGTCGTCGGCAGCGGCAGCACCGCGACCGCCGGTCAGCAAGTGACCGTGCACTACACCGGCTGGCTGCACGACCCGACCAAGGCCGACGGCCGTGGCCGCAAGTTCGACTCCAGCAAGGACCGCGGCCAGCCCTTCCGCTTCAACCTCGGCGCCGGCATGGTGATCCGTGGCTGGGACGAAGGCGTCGCCGGCATGCAGGTGGGCGGCACCCGTGTGCTGCAGATCCCCGCCGAGCTGGGCTATGGCGCCCGTGGCGCCGGTGGCGTGATCCCGCCGAACGCCACGCTGGTGTTCGAGGTCGAGTACCTGGGCGGCTGATCGCTGCGGGCTGCGGCCCGCCAGCCGGGTCGGCCCCTGATCCCGACCCGCCGCATGTTTGAAGGCCCGATGGCGACACCGCCATCGGGCCTTTTTGTTGGCGGCACGCTGAGCGGTGGTCGGCGGCAAAGGCGTCGCTTCTATAGTCTCGATCAATTATGAGAATGACTTGATAGCCGAGATCGAACTAAGCTGGTCGCCTGATGTCACCACCGCCCAGGAGTTCGCCATGACCGACGCTTCCAAATGCCCCTTTGCCGCCGCGCACGGCGCCCGCACCAGCGCCGGTGCCCAGTCCAATCGCGATTGGTGGCCGCAAGGCCTGAACCTGAGGATCCTGCGCCAGCACCCGACCTCGGCCAATCCAATGGACGCCGGCTTCGACTACGCCGCAGCCTTCCGCACGCTCGACCTCGCCGCCGTCAAGCGTGACCTGACCGCCCTGATGACCGACTCGCAGGACTGGTGGCCGGCCGACTGGGGCCACTACGGCGGCCTGTTCATCCGCATGGCCTGGCACAGCGCCGGCACCTACCGCATCAGCGACGGCCGTGGCGGCGCCGGCAATGGCAGCCAGCGCTTCGCGCCGCTCAACAGCTGGCCCGACAACGGCAACCTCGACAAGGCACGCCGGCTGCTCTGGCCGATCAAGCAGAAGTACGGCAACAAGCTCTCCTGGGCCGACCTGATGATCTTGGCCGGCAACGTCGCGCTCGAATCGATGGGTTTCAAGACCTTCGGCTTCGCCGGTGGCCGGCCCGACATCTGGGCGCCCGAGGAAGACATCTACTGGGGCCGCGAGGCCGAATGGATGGGCGACCAGCGCCACAGCGGCGAGCGCCAGCTCGAAAACCCGTTGGGCGCCGTCCAGATGGGCCTGATCTACGTGAACCCGGAAGGCCCGAACGGCCGGCCTGACCCGCTCGCATCCGGCCGCGATGTGCGCGAGACCTTCGCCCGCATGGCGATGAACGACGAAGAAACCGTTGCGCTGGTGGCCGGCGGCCACACCTTTGGCAAGGCCCACGGCGCGGGCGACGCCAAGCTGGTCGGCCCTGAGCCCGAAGGCGCGCCGATCGAGGAAATGGGCCTCGGCTGGAGGAACGCCTACGGCACCGGCAAGGGCCTGCACACCACCACCAGCGGCATCGAGGGCGCCTGGAAGCCCAACCCGACGCGCTGGGATTCGGGTTATTTCGACATGCTGTTCGGCTATGAGTGGGAACTGGTGAAGAGCCCCGCCGGCGCCTGGCAATGGCTGGCCAAGGACGTGCGCGAGGAACACCTGATCCGCGATGCCCATGACCCCTCGCTCCGGCACCGTCCGATGATGACCACGGCCGACCTGTCGCTGCGCTTCGACCCGGTCTACGAGCCGATCTCGCGCCGCTTCCACCAGGACCCGCAGGCCTTCGCCGATGCTTTCGCCCGCGCCTGGTTCAAGCTCACCCACCGCGACATGGGCCCGCGCGCCCGCTACCTCGGCCCGGACGTGCCGGCCGAGGTGCTGATCTGGCAGGACCCGGTGCCGCCGGTCGACCATGCACAGGTCGATGCCGCCGACGTCGAGGCCCTCAAGCGCGACATCCTGGCGACCGGCCTGGGCGTGTCGGCGCTGGTGCGCGCGGCGTGGGCCAGTGCCTCGACCTTCCGCGGATCGGACAAGCGCGGCGGGGCGAACGGCGCGCGCATCCGGCTGGCGCCGCAGAAGGACTGGGCCGTCAACGACCCGGTTGAACTCGCGCAGGTGCTGACGCACCTTGGCCAGGTCAAGGCCACGTTCGACGGCGCTGCGAGCGGCGGCAAGCGGGTCTCTCTGGCCGATCTGATCGTGCTGGGCGGCGCCGCAGCCATCGAGGACGCCGCACGCCGCGCCGGTCACGCCGTGACGGTTCCCTTCACGCCGGGCCGCACCGACGCCACGCCCGAGCAGACCGACGCCGCCTCCTTCGCCGTGCTGGAACCGCAGGCCGACGGCTTCCGCAACCACGCCAGTGCCGACCTCGCCGCCGTCGCCGAACACCACCTGCTCGACCGCGCCCAGCTGCTGACGCTGAGCGCACCCGAGATGACCGTGCTGGTCGGCGGCCTGCGTGCGCTCGACGCCAACACCGGCGCCTCCCGCCACGGCGTGCTGACGACCCGGCCGGGCACCTTGACCAACGACTTCTTCGTCCACCTGCTCGACCCCGCCACCGCCTGGCGCCCGACGGCCGAGGTCGGCCTCTACGAAGGCGTGGACCGCAGCAGCGGCACCCCGCGCTGGACGGCGACCCGCGTCGACCTGGTCTTCGGCTCGAATTCGGAGCTGCGCGCCCTGGCCGAGGTCTACGCCAGTGACGACAACCACACCAAGTTCGTCAGCGACTTCGTGGCGGCCTGGGGGAAGGTCATGGCGCTGGATCGGTTTGATCTGGGGTTAGGGCAAGGGTCTGCCGTTGATTGAACGGCCACCCGCAGCGTCGACCAGGGAACGGTGACCGCCGGACCCGGCACGGCCGTGCCAGCCAGCTGGAGGAGTGCCCAAGAACAACGCCCAAGAAAAAAGCCCAAGTGAATCAATCACTTGGGCTTCATCTTGGCGGAGAAGGAGGGATTCGAACCCTCGATACGGGGGTACCGTATACCGGATTTCGAGTCCGGCGCATTCGACCACTCTGCCACCTCTCCTGGTGTCTGCGCCGATCGTTGTCCTGCGGGGCAGGGCTTCGATCGTCCCCTTGCGGCGGGTCTCTACCGCAAAGAGGCCGGAGTATAGACGACGAATTCGGCGTCGATCAACCGCTCCGGCGCCGGGTTCAGGCGGCGGCGAGGCGCTCCAGGCCGCCGAGGTAGGGGCGCAGGGCGGCCGGGATGGTGATGCTGCCGTCGGCGTTCTGGTGGTTCTCCAGCACGGCCACGAGGGCGCGGCCGACCGCCAGGCCCGAGCCATTGAGGGTGTGCACGAACTCGTTCTTGCCCTGCGCGTTCTTGTAGCGGGTCTGCATGCGGCGGGCCTGGAAGGCCTCGCAGTTGCTGCACGAACTGATCTCGCGGTAGGTGTCCTGGGCCGGCAGCCAGACCTCGAGGTCGTAGGTGCGGGCCGCGCCGAAGCCCATGTCGCCGGTCGACAGCAGCATGACGCGGTAGGGCAGCTCCAGCGCCTGCAGGATGGCCTCGGCGTGGCCGACCATCTCTTCGAGCGCGGCGTCGCTCTGTTCGGCGGTGGTGATCTGGACCATCTCGACCTTGTCGAACTGGTGCTGGCGGATCATGCCGCGGGTGTCGCGGCCGGCCGAGCCGGCTTCCGAGCGGAAGCAGGGGCTGTGGGCGGTCAGCTTGATCGGCAACATGTCGGCCGCCAGGACCTGCTCGCGCACGCTGTTGGTCAGCGAGATCTCCGAGGTCGAGATCAGGTACTGCTCGGGCTGGCTTTCGTCACCGCCGCGCGAGACCCAGAACATGTCTTCCTTGAACTTGGGCAGCTGGCCGGTGCCTTCGAGCACCTCGCGGTTGACGATGTAGGGCGTGTAGCACTCGGTGTAGCCGTGTCGGCCCGATTGCACGTCCAGCATGAACTGCGCGAGCGCGCGGTGCAGCCGCGCGACCGGGCCTTTGAGGAACGAGAAGCGCGAGCCGGCCAGCTTGGTGCCGGTCTCGAAGTCCAGGCCCAGTGGCGCGCCCAGGTCGACGTGGTCCTTGACCGCGAAGTCGAAGGCGCGCGGCGTGCCGATGCGTCGAACCTCCTGGTTGGCGGCCTCGTCATGACCGATCGGCACGCCGGCTTGCGGCAGGTTGGGCACGTGCATCAGCATGTCCGACAGCTCGGCCTGGATCTGGTCAAGCCGCTCGGCGCCGGTCTTGAGCTCGTCGGCCAGGCCGCCGACCTCGGCCATCAGCGCGCTGGCGTCGCCGCCCTTGCCCTTGAGGGCACCGATCTGCTTGCTCAGCGCGTTGCGGCGGGCCTGTAGCTCCTCGGTGCGGGTCTGGATGGTCTTGCGTTCGCCCTCGAGCGCGCGGAAGCGCTCGGCGTCTAGGAAAGGTTGCGGGTTCTTGCGCGTGGCCAGGCGTTCGAGCACGGCGTCGAGGTCGCGGCGCAGCAGGGTGATGTCGAGCATGGGAGGTCTTTCTGGATCGGCACGGCACGCGCGCCGTCGTGGCGTCGCGTGCCGTCGTGTCGGGGATCGGCCGTTGCGGCCGCAGGCGAGGACAGGCGGGTGCGGTGCAGCGTCAGGATCGGGACGATGCGGCAGCGGCGGCCTCGGCCATCGACCGGTCGCCCAGGCCCAGCGGCAGCGGGAACTCGATCGTCTCCTCGACGCCGGGCATGGTGCGCACGCTGGTGGCACCGAGCGCGCGCAGGCGCTCGATCACCTGCTGCACCAGCAGCTCGGGCGCCGAGGCACCGGCGGTCAGGCCGACGCGCTGGCGGCCCTCGAACCATTCAGCCTTGAGCTCGCTGGCGTTGTCGACCATGTAGGCGGCGGTCTCGCGCCGCTCGGCGACCTCGCGCAGGCGGTTGCTGTTCGAACTGGTCGGGCTGCCGACGACGATCAGCACGTCGACCTCGGAGGTCATCAGCTTGACCGCGTCCTGCCGGTTCTGGGTGGCGTAGCAGATGTCCTGCTTCTTGGGCTCGCGCACCAGCGGGAAGCGGGCCTTGACGGCGGCCAGGATGCTGGAGGCGTCGTCCACGCTCAGCGTGGTTTGTGTCACCACCGCCAGCCGTTCGGGCTGTCGCACCTGGACACGCGCGACGTCCTCGACGTCCTCGACCAGGTAGATGCCGTCGTCGAGCTGGCCCATCGTGCCTTCGACCTCGGGGTGGCCCTTGTGGCCGATCATGATGAATTCGTAGCCCTCGCGGCGCAGCTTGGCGACCTCGACGTGGACTTTGGTCACCAGCGGGCAGGTGGCGTCGAAGATCTGGAAGCCGCGTTGCGCCGCTTCCTGCCGCACGGCCTGGCTGACGCCATGGGCGCTGAAGACCAGCGTGGCGCCGGCCGGCACATCGGCCAGATCCTCGATGAAGATGGCGCCCTTGGCCTTCAGGTCGGCGACGACGTAGGTGTTGTGCACGATCTCGTGGCGCACGTAGATCGGCGCGCCGAAGCGGGTCAGGGCGCGCTCGACGATCTCGATGGCACGGTCGACGCCGGCACAGAAGCCGCGCGGCTGCGCCAGCACGACCTCCTGCAGCGCGACGGTCTGGACGGGCGAGGCCGGCGCGGTCATCACAGCACCCCGATCAGCCGGACCTCGAAGGTCACGGCCTGGCCGGCCAGCGGATGGTTGAAGTCGAACAGGGCCCAGTCGTCCTCGGGCGGGCTGACCTCGCGCACCACGCCGGCGTAACTGCCTTGACCATCCGGCGTGGGGAACTGGACGACGTCGCCGACGTGGTACTCGGCGTCCGGGTCACCCAGCTCGCGCAGCATGGCCAGCTTGACCCGCTGCAGCAGCTCGGGGTTGCGCTGGCCGAAGGCGATGCCCGGGGCCAGCGTCAGCGTGGTGTGGGTGCCTTCTTCCAGACCGAGGAGCTGGGCCTCGATGGCGGGCGCCAGCTCGCCGGTGCCGAGCGACAGCGTCGCGGGCTTTTCGTCGAAGGTGTTGACGATGTCGGCGCCGTCGGGGCCGGCCAGACGGTAATGCAGGGTCAGGAAAGAACCCGGTTGGACCTGAGGCACGCGTGTGTTCCTGTGTTCGGTAGACTGACCGTGATTTTAGGTGCGCCGCCCGCGCCGACGGACTGGAAGCCCCGATGAAAGACCTGCCCGCCGCGCTGCGACCGCGCGAAAAGCTCCTGGCCTTCGGCCCCGCTGCTCTGGGCGACACGGAGTTGCTGGCCCTGCTGCTGCGCACCGGCCTGCCGGGCAAGGGCGTGCTGGAGTGGTCCCACGAGCTGATGACACGGTTCGGCGGACTGGCCGGCCTGCTGGGCACCGACAGCGTGGCGCTCAAGGGCGTCAAGGGCCTGGGCCCGGCCAAGCGGGCGGAGCTGCAGGCGGTGCTGGAGCTTGCGCGTCGGGCCATGCGTGCCGACCTGGTCAGCGAACCGGTGTTCGACAGTCCTGACAAGGTCCGTGACTTCCTGCGCCTGCATCTGGGCCACCTCGACCATGAGGTCTTCGGCGTGATGTTCCTCGACATCGGCCATCGCCTGCTGGCCTATGAGCCGATGTTCCGCGGCAGCGTCTCGCAGGCCAGCGTCTATCCGCGCGAGGTGGCCCGGCGCTCGCTCGCACTGAACGCGTCGGCGGTGATCCTGGCGCACAACCACCCGTCCGGTCGCTGCGAGCCCTCGACGGCCGACGAGGTGCTGACGCGCCGTCTGATCGATGCGCTGGCGCTGGTCGACGTGCGCGTGCTGGACCACCTGATCGTCGGTGGCCGACAGGTCACGAGCTTCGCCGAGCGGGGCTTGCTGTGAGCCGTCAGGGGGGCCGGGGCTGGTGCGATCTGGCCGACCTGAAGGCCCTGATGAAAGAGGCCCAGGCGCGCCGCGAGGCCGAAGAGCGCGCCGCCGAACTCGCCCGCCAGCAAGAGGAAGCCCGCCGCCGCGAGCAGGCGCTGTTCCTGCACACGCTGCGCGAGACGCTGGGCACGGTCACACCCATGCCGCCGACCGGGCTGGCGGACCTGGCGCGGCCGCGCCCGGCACCCGAGCCACTGCAGCGCGAGCGCGACGACCGGCTGGTGCTGAAGGCCTCGCTGTCCGACGAGTTCGACCCCGAGACGCTGATGGAGACCGACGACCAGCTGTCGTTCCGACGTCTGGAGCTCGGGCCGGACGTGCTCAAGAAGCTGCGGCTGGGCCGCTGGACGGTGCAGGGCCAGATCGACCTGCATGGCCTGACGCGCGACCACGCCCGCGAGGCGCTGGCGCAGTTCCTGGCCGACGCCGGCAAGCGCGGCTGGCGCTGCGTTCGCGTGGTCCATGGCAAGGGACTGGGCTCACCGGGGCGCGAGCCGGTGCTCAAGGGCAAGGTGCGCAGCTGGCTGGTGCAGCGCCAGGAGGTGCTGGCCTTCACGCAGGCCCGTGGACCGGACGGCGGGGCCGGCGCGTTGATCGTGCTGCTGGCCGGATCGCTGGGGCGCGCCCAGCGCCAGCAGCGGCGGCGGGCCGAGGCGGCGCGGGGTGAGCGGGCGTCCGGTTGACGCGGCGGCAGGCGTTCTCTTCCCAGGCGCCCTCTTCCCAGGCGTCCACGTCCCCGGCTTCAGCCGCCCTTGTTCCGCATCCAGTCCGCCGTGTTGAAGAAGCTCTCGTCCAGCCGGGCGATCAGGGTCGGGTCCAGGGCCGTCTCGGTCATCGCCTGGTGCATGCAGGCCAGCCACTGGTCGCGTTCACGGATGCCGATGGGGAAGGGCAGGTGGCGGGCCCGCAGGCGCGGGTGGCCGTAACGTTCGACGTAGTGTTGCGGGCCACCCAGCCAGCCGCACAGGAACATGAACAGCTTGTCGCGCGCGACGTCCAGCGTGCTGCCGTGCACCGCGCGCAGTTCGCGGTAGCCGGGCTCCAGGTCCATCAGGTCGTAGAAGCGGTCGACCAGGGCGCGAACCTGGGCCTCGCCGCCGACCCATTCGAAGGCGGTGGCGGGCTTGGACTTGTCGGTGCTCGTGTCCGTCGTGTCCGTGTTGGTGTTGGGGTTGGGGTTGGGGTTCGTGTCGTCGTCGTTCATCGGTGCGGAGGTTCAGCGCGTCGCGAGGGCCGGCAGTTTGCCCGCAAGCTGGGCGATCGCGAGCGCCGCCGGGCAACCCGGGTAGTTCATGACCATCAGCTGGCGGCGCTGGACCGACTGGCGCACCGAGTTGTCCGACGGGATCTCGCCGACGTAGTTCAGCCGCACCGCATGGCCCTCGGGCCGCTGCACGAAGCGGTCGATCACGCTCTGCAGCTGCTGGGCGACGTTGCGGCCTTCGCCCAGGCGCTGGGTCTGGTTGACGACCAGCTGGATCGCCTCGCGCCCCTGCTGGATCGCCAGCACCTTGATCGTGGCGTAGGCATCGGCCATCGCGGTCGGCTCGGGGGTGGCGATGACCAGCACCTCGTCGGCCAGCGAGACCGCGAACAGCACCACGTCCGAGATGCCCGCGCCGGTGTCGAGCAGGACCCGGTCGTAGCGCGGCCTGACCTTGGCCAGCACAGCCACCAGCTGCTCGCGCACCTCCGGCGTCAGGTGTGAATATTCGACCAGGCCGGAGCCGGCCAGCAGCACATGGAAGCCGCCGGGCGCCTCGACCAGCGCGGCTTCGAGCGCGACCTTGCCGGTGAAGACATCGTGCAGCGTCGCGCGCGGTTGCAGGTTGAGCACCACGTCCAGGTTGGCCAGGCCCAGGTCGGCGTCGATGACGAGCACCCGTTCGCCACGGCGTGCCAGGGCGGCGGCCAGGTTGGCCGAGACCATCGTCTTGCCGACGCCGCCCTTGCCGCTGGTGACGGCGGTGATGCGCGCCTGCGTGCGGCTGGCGGCGTTGGCGGAGGCGGCTGCGGCGGCCAGCGGCGAGGGTGTCGAGGTCGGGATCGGGGCGGTCATGGCGCGGAAGTCTCGGATTCGGGCGGGTAGGTTGACGGCGACGCGCCCAGCAACATGCCGCGTTCGGCTGCGCTCACATCGGTCTGCATGGGGGTTTCCAGACAGGTCCGGTTGCGGCCCTCGTCCTTGGCCCGGTAGAGCTGCTGGTCGGCCCGTTCGAGCCAGATCGTGCGCGACGAGCGCACCCATTGCGGTGCGTAGGCACCTCCCACGCTGACGGTGACCTGCACGTGACGGCCCTGGCCGATCGGGATGGCCATGGCCTCGATGTTGCGGCGCACCCGCTCGGCGACCATGTGGCCGAAGGCCGGCGGGCAGTTGGGCAGCACGGCGCCGAATTCCTCGCCGCCGAGCCGGGCCACGCTGTCCATCGGCCGCACGCTGTCCTGCAGGCCATGCGCGATGGCCTGGATCACCAGGTCGCCCACGGCATGGCCCCAGGTGTCGTTGATGCGCTTGAAGTGGTCGATGTCGAACAGCAGCAGCACGGCAGGCTCGCCGGAACGGGCGACGCGGTCGACCTGCTGCTCCAGCGCGGACTCGAACTCGCGCCGGTTGGGCAGGCCGGTCAGCGGGTCGCGGCTGGAGAGGTTGCACAGCCCGTCGACCAGGCTCTGCATCCAGGTTGGCGAACCCACCTTCGCGTCGACTGGGAAGCGATGACCGCTGCGTTCGAGCAGGCGCAGCGCGAGGTCGAGCTGCAGCGTGCCGCTCGCCACCGCGATCGGCGGCGTGGACAGCGGGCTGGTGTGGGCGTCGAAGTCGCCGTAGCCGGTCGGGTAGTCGAAGGCGCCGACGACGCTGTCGCCGCCGCCGCCTTCGAAGGCGGGGCCTCGGCTGTCGAGGTATCCGGGGGACGTGTTCTTGGCGTTCACGTGGACGTCGGCTGGAGGGCGGGTGATGCGTGGCGGGCGGCTGTTGGGGTCCTGCCTCGCACCTGCATTGCTTGGGTTCAGTCTACGACAGGCCCATTTCGCACCCGAACTGGAAATGGGCACGTTTCACGCCTCAACTCCGGCCGTGGTGCGCCGGTCACGGCCGACACACTGGTTGCGTGGCGATGCGGCCATGGCGCCAGCTGCCGCTGCCCGTCTGCCGTTTGTCGCCTGCCGTATGCCGTCTGCCTTCCTCCACGCCTGCCAGCCCGCCCGCCGTCCATGTCCATCTCCGATCTGACCGCCGCTCCGGACCTGTCGCTCGACGCCCAGGCGCGTGAGTTCACCTTTGACAGCCGGGATTTCCAGCGCGTGCGCGAACTGATCCACCAGCGCGCCGGCATCAGCCTGCACGAGCACAAGCAGGCGATGGTCTACAGCCGCCTGTCGCGCCGCTTGCGCGAGACCGGCCACCGCAGCTTCTCGTCCTACCTGCAATGGCTCGAAGCTGCGGCGGGCGACAGCGGTGACCGCGAATGGCAGCAGTTCGTCAACTGCCTGACCACCAACCTGACGTCCTTCTTCCGCGAGGAACACCATTTCCCGGTGCTGACCGAGGTGCTGCGCAACCTGGCTGGCCCGGGCGGGCGCACGCCGATCCGCATCTGGTGCAGTGCGGCCTCGACCGGCGAGGAGCCCTATTCGATCGCGATGTGCGTGCTGGAGGCGCTGGGCAACAACCCGGCGGTCAGCATCATGGCCAGCGACATCGACACCCAGGTGCTGACGACGGCGCAGCGTGGCGTCTACGCCCACGACGCACGTGGCCTGAGTCCGGAGCGCCTCAAGCGCCACTTCATGCGCGGCACCGGCAACAACGCCGGCTACATCCGCGTGCGACCCGAGTTGAACAAGCTGATCGACTTCCGCCCCTTCAACCTGATGAGCCCGAACTGGGCGCTGGGCGAGCCCTACGACATCGTGTTCTGCCGCAACGTGATGATCTATTTCGACGCCCCGACCCAGCGCCGCGTGCTTGAACGCATGCATGCGGTGATGAAGCCACGCGGCCACCTGTTTGTCGGCCATTCCGAGAACTTCACCGACTCGCGCGACCTGTTCCAGCTGCGCGGCAAGACGGTCTATCAGAGGGCCTGAGCACCATGGCTTCACTCGCCGGCGCCTCGTTCGCCACACCCCATCCTCCTTTTGTCGCAGGGCCTTCGATGAGCAACTTTTCCGCCCCGGCTCGCCCCTCGCCGCCCCGCAGCAGCCGCATCGAGCAGCTGCGCCACCAGTCTCGCAAGCCAGGCGAGGCGTCGTTCTTCTTCTACGACGCCTTCTTCAAGGCTGACGCGGTCAAGGTCTTGCCGGGCGAATACTTCGTGCACGACGAGGACCTGCTGATCCTGACCACGCTCGGCTCGTGCATCGCCGCCTGCCTGTGGGACCGCAACGCGCGGGTCGGTGGCATGAACCACTTCATGCTGCCCGATGCCGGCCAGGGCGCGACCGACGGCGGGCGCTACGGCTCCTATGCGATGGAACTGCTGATCAACGAACTGCTCAAGCGCGGTGCCACGCGCGGCACGCTGGAGGCCAAGGTGTTCGGTGGCGGCGCGGTGATGAGCGGCATGACCAGCCTCAACGTTGGCGAGCGCAACACCGCCTTCGTGCTCGACTATCTGGCCACCGAGCGCATCCCGGTGGTCTCCAAGGACGTCCTCGACATCTACCCGCGCAAGGTCTGCTTCTTTCCGGCCAGCGGCAAGGCGATGGTCAAGCGGCTGGCGCCGACCAGCGTCGACGCCGTCGTGGCGACCGAACGCGACGCGGCCCAGAAGGCCCGCTCGGCGACCACGGTGGGCGGCAGCGTGGACCTGTTCTGAACCGGCCCGACGACCCCTCGAACAACGAACGACAAAGGAGTGGCCATGCCCAAGACGCGCGTGGTGGTGGTCGACGATTCGGCCCTGGTCCGCAGCATCCTGACGGAGATCATCAACCGCCAGCCCGACATGAGCTGTGTCGGTGCCGCTGCCGACCCCTATGCGGCGCGCGAGATGATCCGCAACCTGGATCCGGACGTGATCACGCTGGACATCGAGATGCCCCGCATGGACGGCCTGGACTTCCTCTCCAAGCTGATGCGACTGCGGCCCATGCCGGTGGTGATGGTCTCGACCCTGACCGAGCGCGGCGCCGAGGTCACGCTGCGGGCGCTGGAACTCGGTGCGGTCGACTTCGTCGCCAAGCCCAAGATCGGCATCAGTGACGGCATACGCCAGCTGGCCCAGGAGATCACCGACAAGATCCGCATCGCCGCCAAGGCCCGTGTGGCGCGCCACCTCAGCGCGCCGCCCAGCGCCTTGCCGAACCCCGATGGCAACGCGACAAACGCCAGCGAAGGCTTTGCGACGCCACCTGCCCCGGTGAGCGCGCTGGGGCGCTTGTCGACCGAAAAACTGATCTTCATCGGCGCCTCCACCGGCGGCACCGAGGCCACCCGCGAGGTGCTGATGGCCATGCCGGCCGACGCGCCGGCGGTGCTGATCACCCAGCACATGCCGCCGGGCTTCACCAAGAGCTATGCGGCCCGGCTGGACAGCCTGTGCCGCATCGCGGTCAAGGAAGCGGTCGACGGCGAACGGGTCTTGCCCGGCCACGCCTACCTCGCGCCGGGCGGCTTTCACCTGTCCATCGAGCGTTCGGGCGCGAACTACATCGCCCGCGTCACCAGCGAGGAGCCGGTCAACCGCCACCGGCCCAGCGTCGAGGTGCTGTTCCTGTCGGCCGCCCGTGTGGCTGGGCGCAACGCCATCGGCGTCATGTTGACCGGCATGGGGGCGGACGGCGCCCGCGCGATGAAGGTCATGCGCGATGCCGGCGCCTACAACGTCGCCCAGGACGAGGCCAGCTGCGTCGTCTTCGGCATGCCGCGCGAGGCCATCGCGGCCGGCGCCTGCCACGAGGTGCTGCCGCTCAAGCGCATCGGCACCCACCTGATCGAGCACCTGCGCTCGACCTCGGGCGTGGCGCTGTCGCGGGTCTGAGGCCCAGGCGGCGGGCCACCGCGATCAGGCCAGGAACATCTCCTGCAGATCGCTCAGGAAGTCGAAGCCGCGGGCGGTCGGCGTGACGCTTGACCAGTCCCGCGTGATCAGGCCGTGCTGCTCGGCCTTGGCCAGGCCGGCTTCGATCGCCGACATCGGCAAGCCCGTGCGTTCGGCCAGCAGCGACAGTGGGAAGCCGTCGCGCAGGCGCAGCACGTTGAGCATGAACTCGAAGGGCAGGTCGGCGCGTGCGACCTCGTGCTCGTTGGACGTCGCCGTGCCGCGCAGCGCCTCGTCCATGTAGCGGGCGGGCTCGCGCCATTTCACCTGTCGCAGCACCCGGTGCGGGAAGCTCAGCTTGCCGTGCGCGCCCGCGCCGATGCCCAGGTAGTCGCCGAAGGACCAGTAGTTCAGGTTGTGGGCGCAGCGGTGACCGGCCTTCGCATAGGCCGAGACCTCGTAGCGCTGCAGCCCGGCTGCGCCGGTCATCGCGGCGATCTGGTCGAGCATCTCGGCGGCCAGGTCGTCGTCGGGCACGCTCGGAGGCGCGATCGCGAAGCGCGTGTTCGGCTCGATCGTCAGGTGATAGACCGACAGGTGCGGCGGCTGCAACGCCAGCGCGGTCGCCAGGTCCTCGGCCTGCTCGGCCAGCGTCTGACCGGGCAGGGCATACATCAGGTCGAGGTTGAAGGTCTCGAAGGAAGCAGCGGCTTCTTCGGCCGCCGCCAGCGCCTGGGCCCGGTCATGGACCCGGCCCAGCGCCTGCAGGTGGCGGTCATTGAAGCTCTGCACGCCGATCGACAGCCGGGTCACGCCGGCGGCCCGGTAGGCGCGGAAGCGTTCGCGCTCGAAGGTGCCGGGGTTGGCCTCCAGCGTGATCTCGGCATCCGGGATCAGCGGCAGGCGGGCGCGGATGTCGCTGACCAGTCGGCCCACGGCGTCGGGCGAGAACAGACTGGGCGTGCCCCCGCCAATGAAGACCGAGACGACCGGCCGGCCCCAGACCAGTGGCAGCGCGGCCTCCAGGTCGGCCACCAGCGCGTCGAGGTAGCGCTGTTCGGGCAGGCCGGCGCCAGCGGCCAGCTCATGCGAGTTGAAGTCGCAGTAGGGGCACTTCTGCAGGCACCAGGGCAGGTGCACATAGAGCGCCAGGGGCGGCTGCGCCGTCAAGTTGAGCGTGCCCGCGCGCAGGAAGTGGTCGGCGACGGCGGCATTCAGGGCGGCCGGACCGGTGGACCCGGTGGACCCGGTGATGTCCTGCGGCGCGGCAACCAGCGGCGGCAAGGCCGCGCGCGGGCGGTCGGGATCGGCCATGGTCAGCCCCGTGGATGCAGCAGGTGGGACCAGGCCGCATCGAGCTGACGCAGCATCTCGGCGGCGGCCAGCGCGCGGTGGCTGTGGGCGTTCTTGACGGCGCTGTCGAGTTCGGCCGCACTGGCACCGAGCGCCGGGATCCACATCAGCGGGTCGTAGCCAAAGCCCCCCGCGCCGCGCGCACCGGTCAGGATCTGGCCGGGCCAGCGGCCGAAGGCGACCAGCGGCTCCGGGTCGTCGGCGCTGCGGACCGCGACCAGCGTGCAGACAAAACGGGCGCTGCGCGCGGCGGGCTCGTGGCGGTCCGCCAGCGCGGTCAGCAGCTTGGCGTTGTTGGCGGCGTCCTGACGGGCGCGCAGGGCTTCGCGATCGTCGACGGCGACGACGTTCGCCAGGTCGGCCGCCAGTTCTGCGTAGTGCGCCGAATAGACGCCGGGCGCGCCGCCCAGCGCGTCCACGCACAGCCCCGAGTCGTCGGCCAACGCCGGCAGGCCGCTGGCGGCGGCCGCGTGACGGGCCTTGGCCAGGGCGTTTTCCAGGAAGGTGTGGTGCGGCTCTTCGGCCTCGGCGATGCCCAGCGAGCCCTGCGTCACCAGTTCGACGCCGGCCGGCGCCAGCAGCGCGCCCAGTTCCTTGAGCTTCTTGGCGTTGTTGGACGCCAGCACGACCTTCAGCCTCATCAGAGCCCCAGCGCGCGCTTCTGCGCCTGCACCAGGTCGACGATGCCTTGGCGCGCCAGCTCGACCAGCGTGTCCATCTGCTCGCGGGTGAAGGGCGCCCCTTCGGCGGTGCCCTGCAGCTCGACGAAGCCGCCGGCCCCGGTCATCACGACGTTCATGTCGGTGTCGCAGGCCGAGTCCTCGACGTATTCCAGGTCCAGCAGCGCGACGCCGTCCAGCAGGCCCACCGAGATCGCCGCGACGTGTTCGCGGATGGGGCTGGCGCTCAGCTTGCCGGCGGCCAGCAGGCTCTCGACCGCATCGTGCGCCGCAACGAAGGCGCCGGTGATGGCTGCCGTGCGCGTGCCGCCGTCGGCCTGCAGCACGTCGCAGTCCAGCGTGATCGTGCGTTCGCCCAGGGCGGCGAGGTCGAACACCGCGCGCAGCGAGCGACCGATCAGGCGCTGGATCTCCTGCGTGCGGCCGGTCTGCTTGCCCTTGGCCGCCTCGCGCTGGCTGCGGGTGTGGGTGGCGCGCGGCAACATGCCGTATTCGGCTGTGACCCAGCCTTCGCCGCTGCCCTTCTTGTGCGGCGGCACCCGCTCCTCGACGCTGGCGGTGCACAGCACGCGGGTGTCGCCGAACTCGATCAGCACCGAGCCCTCGGCGTGTTTCGTGTAGCCACGGGTGATGCGCACCGGGCGTAGCGCGTCGGCCGCGCGGCCGTTCGGACGGGTGGAGGTCATGTCGTGATTCTCGGGAGTGAGCAGCCCAGCGGCCGCTGAAGGGAACAGCGCGCCGCTGCGGTCAACCGCGTTTCTGGGCGCTGCGCTTGATGGCTTCGTTGATCTCGCGGATCGAGCGCTCGATCTCGGCCTCGTCCAGCAGATCGTCCGGGTTGCCAGGTCCGACGCTGGCCTGGATGGTCGACGCAAAGACGTCGCTGCCGAGGTCGTCGGTCTCGATGCCAGAGGGCGTTTCTTCGTCTTCGGCCGACTCCCACTCGACCGCGATCACGGTGACGTTGTCGCTCTTCTCGCCGGCCACCCGCAACGCCAGCTCGACCAGGTCGGGCACGGCATCGGTGATCGGGCTGCGGGTCAGGTGGTCGGTGATGGTGTCGTCGTCGATGGCGCCCCACAGGCCGTCCGAGCACAGCAGGATCTTGTCGCCCGGCTGCAGCGTCAGCGGGCCGATCAGGTCGATCACCGGCTTGCCCGGGCTGCCCAGGCAGGTGAACAGCACGTTGCGGTTGACCCGCTCGCCGATCGGCACGACGCCGGCCAGCGTCTCCTGCAATTCGGAGTAGGAATGGTCACGGGTGCGGGCCTGCAGCTTGCCGCCGCGCACCAGGTAGAGCCGCGAATCGCCGCAGTGGGCCCAATAGGCCTCGCGGCCCTGCAGGATGGCCGCGACGATGGTCGTGCGCGGGGTGTCCAGCAGCGCACGCTCGGTCGCATAGCGGATCAGCTGGTGGTGGCCAGCCAGGATGCCTTCGGTCAGGAAGCGGCGCGGGTCCTTCAGGGTCGGCTTGGCATCGCGCTGGAACATCACCGCCAGCGTCTGCAGCGACAGCTGCGAGGCGACCTCGCCCTCGGGATGCCCCCCCATGCCGTCAGCCAGGGCGAACAGGCCCGACTCGCGGGTGTAGCAATAGCCCATGCGGTCTTCGTTCTTCTCGCGGCCGCCGCGGCGGCTGATCTGGTAAACCGAGAAACGCATGGGGAGAGGGCAGCGGGGCGCTGAAGGAAGTGGAAGGCCGTGACGGACGGGCGGGTCAGGCCTTGGCGCCGCTCTTGATGTTCTCGAGCTGGAGCTTCAGGCGCTCGCTGAAGCTCAGCTTGGTGTAGCGCCGCTCGGTCTCGCGCGCCAGTTCCTTCTGCAGCGCGAACACGCTCTGCGGCCGCGCCAGCGGGTCCAGCGACATGCACCACTCGGTCACCTCGATGAGGTTGTCCGAGTAGACATTGCGCAGCCGCGACAGGGACAGGCTGAGGCGGTCCTTCTCGATGCGCTGCGGCGCGTCGTTGGGCGGATAGCCCTGCATGCAGGCGTAGATGCAGGCACCGATCGCGTAGATGTCCGTCCAGGGGCCCAGCGTGCCGTCGCGCCGGTACATCTCCGGCGCAGCGAAGCCGGGCGTGTACATCGGGCGGATGAAGTTGCCTTCCTTGGACAGCACCTCGCGGGCCGCGCCGAAATCGAGCATCACCGCCTTGTTGTCGTTGGTGATGAAGATGTTGGCTGGCTTGATGTCCAGGTGCAGCATCTTGTGCTGATGCACGATGCGCAAGCCACGCAGGATCTCGTCGAACAGCGATCGGATCGTGCTCTCGCGGAACACCTTGTCGCGCTTGAGGTCTCGCGCGGTGACGATGAAGTCCTGCAGCGTGTCGCCCTGCAGGTAGTTCATCACCATGTAGACGGTCTCGTTCTCGCGGAAAAAATTCAGCACTGAGACGACGCTCGGGTGCGAAATCTGGGCGAGTGAGCGGCCTTCCTCGAAAAAACTCTTGAGGCCGAGCCGGTAGAGCGGTTGCTTCTCGGCCTTGACGATCGGGATCAGCTCGCCGACGGCCCGTTCGGCCAGCGACGAAGGCAGGTATTCCTTGAGGGCCACCAATCGTCGCTCGGCGTCTTCCGCGAGGTAAACCACGCCGAAACCCCCTGCCGCCAGTTTGCGAACGATTTGATAGCCGCCTACCACTGTGCCAGCGGGCAACGGGGCAGGTTTTAGCTTTGACATAATCGTGTTTTGGTTAGCGGTATCCGCCATGGCAGTTTACAGCATGACCGGCTTTGCAAGCGTTGCAGCCGGCCTGTCGGCACAGGCGCCACAGTCGGGGGGGCAGACGGCCGGAACGTCCGTATCCATCGGGGTGGAGCTGCGTTCGGTGAACAGCCGCTTCCTCGATCTGGCGCTGCGTCTGCCCGACGAATGGCGCGGCCTTGAACCTCAGTTGCGCGAACGTGTCGGGGCCGCCTTCAAGCGCGGCAAGATCGAGTTGCGCTTGAGCAGCGAGCGTCAGTCCGAAGGCATCGCGCCGATGCCCAGGCGCGAGCAACTCGAGCAACTGGCCCAGGTCGACCGCTTCGTTCGTGACCAGTTGCCGCAGGCCGCTGCGCTGTCGGTGCAAGAGGTCCTGCACTGGTGTCGTGGCCAAGTCGATGCGGCGCCCGACGACGCCGAGGTACTGGCGGCGGCCCAGACCTGCATCGAACTCTTGCGCGAGGCCCGTGCCCGTGAAGGCGAGCGGCTGGTCAAGATCATGGCCGAGCGCATCGACACATTGCGCCGTCTGGCGACCCAGGCCGTGCCGCTGGTGCCGCAGGTCGTGGCGCGACAGCAGCAGCGCTTCATCGACCGCTGGAACGAAGCCTTGCAAGCCGCCGGCACGGCCGCCAACTTGCCGACCCAGACGCTGGCCGAGCGGGCGCTGGCCGAAGCCACCGCCTACGCGCTTCGCATCGACGTCGCCGAGGAGCTCTCGCGCCTGGGCGCTCATCTCGATGAGATCGAACGCCTGCTCAAGGCAGGTGGCGAGGTCGGTAAGCGGCTCGACTTCCTGATCCAGGAACTGCACCGCGAGGCCAACACACTGGGCTCAAAGTCGGCGGCGCTGGAGCTGACCCAGATCTCGGTGGAGATGAAGGTCGCGATCGAGCAACTGCGCGAGCAGGTGCAGAACGTGGAGTGAGCGTGAACATGGAAATGGACTACCCCGGCAACCTCTACGTCGTCGCCGCTCCCTCAGGTGCCGGCAAGTCCAGCCTGGTCAAGGCGCTGCTGGAGCTGGACTCGCGGCTGATGGTGTCGGTCTCCCACACCACCCGCGCACCGCGTGGCCAGGAGCGACACGGGCGCGAGTACTGGTTCATCGGCCAGGACGAGTTCCGCGCCATGATCGATCGCGGCGACTTCTTCGAGTGGGCCGAGGTGCACGGCAACCTCTATGGCACCTCGCGGGCAGCGATGGAGGCCCGGCTGAGCCAGGGCGAGGACGTTGTGCTGGAGATCGACTACCAGGGCGCGCTGCAGATCAAGCAGATCTTCCCGACGGCGGTGCTCATCTTCATCCTGCCGCCGTCTTGGGACGAACTGCGCCAGCGCCTGCTGCGTCGCGGCGAGGATGCCGGCGAGGTGATCGAGCAGCGCATGGTCAACGCCCGTCACGAGGTCGCGCAGGCGCGGCACTTCGACTACGTGGTGGTCAATGCCCTGTTCGAGACCGCCCTCTTCGACCTCAAGGCGATCGTCCACGCACAGCGGCTAAAATGGGCGGCTCAGCGTCGCAGCCGGTCGGCTGTGTTTGACGCCCTTCAACTGAACTGACGCCGCCACAGGAGGCAGCCTACCCGGGCTGGCTCCTCATGCCGCTGGATGGAAACACATGGCCCGCATCACCGTCGAAGACTGCCTGAACAAGATCCCGAACCGCTTCCAGCTGGTGCTTGCCGCGACCTACCGCGCCCGCATGCTGAGCCAGGGTCATGCGCCCAAGGTCGAGACCAAGAACAAGCCCGGCGTGACCGCGCTGCGCGAGATCGCCGCCGGTGAAGTCGGCCTCGAGATGCTGCGCAAGGTGCCTGGCTGATCGGCTCCTTCCCTCCGATCCCCTGAAAGATCCGGCCTCGCGCCGGATTTTTCGTTGGCGGCGTCGCCGATGCGCCGCATGCACACGCACCCAGGCGGTGCAGGCAAGCCCGACTGCCTGCCAGTTTCCGGACAAGCAGGGTAGAGTGACAGCATGGTGTCTCGTGCTGCCGATGTCCTGCGACGTGTGTTCTTCACCCCCTGGGTCGGACGTGGGGCGGCGCGGCTTGCGCCCGACGACGGCGGCGACACCGCCTTGGCCGCTCCTGTGCGCGGGCCGACGCCCGGCGCGCATGGGGTCAGTGCCTCGTCGTTTGCGACCCTGACCGAGAAGCTCGACTACCTCGACGCTGCCGACCTCAAGCGCGTTCGCGAGGCCTACCGCTTTGCCGACGAAGCCCACCTTGGCCAGTTTCGCGCCAGCGGCGAGCCCTACATCACGCACCCCATCGCGGTGGCCGGCCTGTGTGCCGACTGGCGTCTCGATGCGCAGGCCATCATGGCCGCGCTCATGCACGATGCGATGGAGGACTGTGGCATCACCAAGACCGAGCTGGTCGAGCGCTTCGGCGCCCAGACCGCCGAATTGGTCGATGGTCTGACCAAGCTCGACAAGCTGCAGTTCTCGACCCGCGAGGAGTCGCAGGCCGAGTCCTTCCGCAAGATGCTGCTGGCGATGGCGCGTGACCTGCGCGTCATCCTCATCAAGCTCGCCGACCGCTTGCACAACATGCGGACGATGGACTCCATGGCCTCGTCCAAGCGTGGCCGCATCGCCCGCGAGACCCTTGAGATCTACGCCCCCATCGCCCATCGTCTGGGTCTGAACCAGACCTACCGCGAGTTGCAGGAACTGTCCTTCCAGTACCTGCGGCCGTGGCGTCACGGCGTGCTGTCCAAGGCGGTGGGCAAGGCCCGCGGCAACCGACGCGATGTGGTCGACCGGGTGCGCCAGGAGGTCGAGGACGCGATGGCGCAGGCGACCGTGCCGGCGCAGGTCTATGGGCGCGAGAAGACGATCCACTCGATCTACTCGAAGATGCAGGAGAAGCACCTGAGCTTCGCCCAGGTCAGCGACATCTTCGGCTTCCGCATCGTCGTGGCGACCCTGCCCGAGTGCTACCTTGCGCTGGGTGTGCTGCACCAGCTCTACAAGCCGGTGCCAGGTCGCTTCAAGGACTACATCGCCATCCCCAAGGCGAACGGCTACAAGAGCCTGCACACGACGGTGGTCAGCCCGGTCGGTACGGCGGTCGAGTTCCAGATCCGCACCGAAACCATGCACGCCGTGGCCGAGGCCGGCGTCGCGGCGCACTGGATCTACAAGGTCAAGTCGGGCACCGACATGCCCGAGGCGGAGAACCTCGGCACGATGTGGCTGCAGTCGCTGATCGACATCCAGAGCGAGACGCGCGACTCGGCCGAGTTCCTCGAACACGTCAAGATCGACCTCTTCCCCGAGTCGGTCTACATCTTCACGCCCAAGAGCAAGATCCTGGCGCTGCCGCGTGGCGCGACCGCGATCGACTTCGCCTACGCGATCCATTCCCGGGTGGGCGACCACTGCGTCGCGGCCAAGGTCAACGGTGAGGCGGTGGCCTTGCGCACCGAGCTGCGGTCGGGCGACGTGGTCGAGATCGTCACCGCCGCATCGGCGCGGCCCAACCCGGCCTGGCTGAACTTCGTGCGCACCGGCAAGGCGCGCTCGAAGATCCGGCATTTCCTGAAGAACATGGAGGCGGACGAGTCCTACGAGCTCGGCCACAAGCTGCTGGCCCAGGCGCTGCGCGCCGAAGGCCTGCAGATGCCCGCCCATGGCGACGACGCGGCCGAGGCCGATGGCGCGCTGTGGCAGTCGCTGGTGCGCTGGAGCGGCAACCGGCACCGCCGCGAGCTGCTGGTCGACATCGGTCTGGGCCGCAAGATCGCCACCATCGTCGCCAAGCGGCTGGCCAGCCAGATGGCCGAGGCCGGTCGCCGGCCCGATGCCGTCACGCTCAGCCTGGGTCGCTATTCGAGCGACAGCGACGCGCCCTCGCAGGGCACCGTCGTGATCGACGGCAGCGAGAACGCCACGGTGCAGCTGGGCGCCTGCTGTCACCCGATCCCTGGCGACGACATCGTCGGCTACCTGGGCCGCGGGGAGGGCCTGACGGTGCACACGGCCGACTGCGCCGTGGGCCGCAAGCTGTTCGAGCGCGACCCGGAGCGCTGGCTCGCGGTCGAGTGGTCCGAGCAGCCCAAACGCCTGTTCCAGAGCGCGGTGGCCGTGCTGGTCAACAACGGCAAGGGCGTGCTGGCCGAAGTGGCGCAGGCGGTCAGCCGGGCCGAGGCCGACATCGCCCACATCGAGATGGACCCGGCCCAGTCGGGCGAGACTTCCGAACTGCGCCTGCTGCTCGCGGTGCGCGATCGCCAGCACCTGGCCGACGTGCTGCGCGTCGTGCGGCGCGCGCCGGCGGTCGAGCGGGTCGCCCGCATCAAGGGCTGAGCGGCTCCTCGCCCGGTGCGGGGTAGCGCACCTCCAACACGTCCAGCTTCGTCAGGCCGCCCGGGGTCATCAACGTGACCTCGTCGCCCTCGCGTGACTTGATCAGCGCGCGGGCGATGGGCGAGACCCAGCTGACGTCGCCGGCCAGGTTGTCGGCTTCGTCGACGCCCTTGATCGTGATCGTGCGTTCGCTGCCATCTGCGGCGGCGTAGGTCACGGTCGCGCCGAAGTAGACCTGGTCGCTGCCGTGGTGGGCCGACGGGTCGACCACCTCGGCGATGTCCAGCCGCTTGGTCAGGAAGCGGATGCGGCGGTCGATCTCGCGCAGCCGCTTTTTCCCGTAGAGGTAGTCGCCGTTCTCCGAGCGATCGCCGTTCTTCGCCGCCCATGACACGACCTCGACGACCCGCGGTCGCTCGACATCGATCAGGCCCAACAGTTCATCGCGCAGGCGTCGATATCCCTGCGGTGTCAGGTAGTTGCGTGTCCCCGCTGGCAACGGCGGCAGACCACCGGCCTGCTCCTCATCGTCGGCATCGTCGTTCTCTTTCGTGAAGGCCTTGCTCATCGGGTTGTTCCGTCAGCAGTCAGCGGTCAGCCTGCAGCAGGCCGGCACCGTTGGAGGAGAGGCGGTAACCGGGCGCTGAACTGCAGATTTCGTGCTCAGGTTGTGGCGAATGTCACATTTTGTAAACTCGGCACTTCAGTTCCGGGACCAGGCGGCCGAAGACACAAGAACCCGCACTTCTGATCAAGCACCGGAGTCACGCGATCTTGAACGTCCTGAGCTTGCCCGCCACCTCTTTGAGGACCCCCGCCATGTCCCGTCCGCATTTTGCGCCCGACCCCCTCGACCCCTTGCTGACGACCCGTGAGGCGGCCATGCGCCTGGGCGTGTCCCTGCGCACTGTCCAGCTCTGGGTCGAAGCCGGAACCCTGCCAGCCGGGCGTACGCCCGGCGGCCACCGCCGCATCCGCCTGTCGGCCGTCGAGGCCCTGGCACAGCGCAGCGGCCTGCGCGCCGCCGTCCAGACCACGCAGATGTTGCAGCCGGCGATGACGCCGCTGGACGTCCTGCTGGTGGCCGCCAGCGTCGACCAACTGCAGGTCTGGCAGGAGGCGCTGCAGCCGCTCTACGGCAGCATCACGCTGCGCGGGGCTAACAATGGTTACACCGGGTTACTTCAGCTCGGACGAAAAACGCCAGACCTGCTGATCACCGACCTGTCGATGCCCGACATCGACGGCTACGCGATGCTGCTGACGCTGGCCGGCCTGCACGACTACGCCAGCCTGCGCGTGCTCGCCATCACGGCCCAGACGCCGCAGCAGATCGCCGAGCGCGGCGGCCTGCCTGACCGGGTTCGCGTGATGCACCAGCCGGTGCCGGGCATGGCCGTGCGCACCTGGGCCGAGAGCGAGCTGGCTCGCCTGGGTCGGTCGCCCCACCGGGACCTGCAGGCCTGAGTGGACCTTGGTCGGGCATTGCTCGCGGCGGATGACCGGCAAGCCGGCTGCCGTTACAGTGCCTCCAGGCATATCCCAAGCGTCACCCCGCGTGACACCCGCGTGTCGATGCGCCGCGCCCCTACCCGAACAGGTCAGACTCGCCATGACCCACCGCATCCTCATCGTTGAAGACCAGGCGGACATCCGCAAGCTGATCCGCATGACGCTGGAATTCAGCGACTTCGAGCTGCATGAAGCCGCCGACGGCGAGACCGGCCTTGAGCAGGCCCGCACGGTGCGTCCGCACCTGATGCTGCTCGACGTCATGATGCCGGGCCGTCTGGACGGCTTCCAGGTCTGCCGGTCCATCAAGGCCGATCCCGACATGCGCTCGACGCTGGTGGTCATGCTGACCGCCCGCGGCCAGAGCAGCGATGTCAGCGCGGGCGAACAGTCCGGCGCCGACGCCTACCTCGTCAAGCCCTTCAGCCCGCTGGAGCTGATCGACCGGGTTGAGGCCATGGTCGCCCAGATTCCGTCCGACTGAGCTCAGCCAGCGGCGCTGGACGCCGCGTCCGATTCAGGCCGCCGCCGGTTCGTCCGGGGCGGCCTTGTTGTTGCCCGATCCGAAACCGCTGCTGCCCCGCGCACGCTCGGCATAGCGGTTGAAGCGCCAAGCCGTTCCTTCTGCGGTGATGCGGTGCCAGACCTCGCGCTTGGCGGCGGGGCTCATCTCCGGCCAGTGCCGCACCTCGGCCCAGGTCCGGCCGCAGCCCTTGCACACCGCGTCACCTTGTGTGGTCGAGCAGATCGCGATGCAAGGAGCGTCCGGCGTGGTGGCGTACCAGGCCAGCCAGGCCTCGCGGGCGGCGGCGGGCAGGGTGGCCTCGTCGCAGAGCCGCTCGCGGTGGTAGACCATCAATGCATAGACCTCGGCCAGCGCGGTCAGCTCGGCGCACAGCGGTTCGCCGTCGGGCGTCGGCCGGCGTTCACGCCACCAGTTGATGGCGGCTTCGAGGTCGATCAGGTGCAGCGCGGGCACGGTCGATGGTGTCGTTTGGATGGTGTCGAGTGGCTGGTCAGCCCTTGCTGGAGGCTTCAGCGGCCTGTGCCGCAGCCTGTTCGGCGATGGCTTGGATCGCTGCCAGCGCGGCGGCGCGGTCATAGCCCGAAGCGGCGCCGCGTTCGATCGGCGCGGCGTCCAGCGCGGTGGCGTCACCGGCCTTGAGCTGCTGGACCCAGCGGCCGGCCTCGCGGCCTTCGGCCAGGCCGGCACTCTGGATCAGCACCTGACCATCGGCGCCGACGAGCTTGAAGTGGAAACGGCCATCGGCTTCGCGGTACTGCTTGAACTGGGCCAGCGCGGCGCTCGTCTTGGCACCGGCCTTGACCTCGACGGCGGCGACCGGATGGGCCTGCATGCGGCGCAGGCCGACGGCATGGCGCAGTTCATCGAGCAGCGGTCGAGCGATCGCGCGGGCCTTGGCGGCGCCGGCCTGCAAGGTGGCTTCGATGCGATCGGGGTGGGCGATCAGCGCCTCATAGCGCTCGCGCATCGGTGCGACGCTGCGTTCGATCTGCTCGACCAGGCGCTGCTTGGCCTCGCCCCAGCCCAGGCCGTTGACCAGCGCGGTGCGGAAGGCGGCCCGCTCGGTGGCATCGGCGAAGGCGTCGAAGATCGTCACCAGCGCCGTGCCTTCTGGCTCCTTGGGCTCGCCGGGCAGACGCGAGTCGGTGACGATGCGGGCGACTGCCTCGCGCAGCGCCTTGGCGCCGCCGTCGAACAGCGGGATGGTGTTGTCGTAGCTCTTGGACATCTTGCGGCCGTCCAGGCCCGGCAAGGTGGCGACGTCTTCCTCGACCTCGGCCTGCGGCAGCACGAACAGCTCGCGGCCGGCGCCGAACAGGTGGTTGAAGCGCTGCGCGACGTCGCGCGCCATCTCGATGTGCTGGATCTGGTCGCGGCCGACCGGCACGCGGTGGGCGTTGAACATCAGGATGTCGGCGGCCATCAGGATGGGGTAGCTGTACAGGCCCATCGTGATGCCGGCGTCCACATCCTCGCCGGCCGCGACATTGGCGTCGGCCGCGGCCTTGTAGGCGTGCGCCCGGTTCATCTGGCCCTTGGCGGTGACGCAGGTGAGCAGCCAGGTCAGCTCGGGGATTTCGGGCACGTCGCTCTGGCGATAGAAGGTGACACGTTCGACGTCCAGCCCGGCGGCCAGCCAGGCGGCGGCGATCTCCAGGCGCGAGCGCTCGATGCGGGCCGGGTCGTCGCACTTGATCAACGCGTGATAGTCGGCCAGGAAAAAGAAGCTCTCGACGCCGGTTTCGCGGCTGGCGGCGATGGCCGGCCGGATCGCGCCGACGTAGTTGCCCAGGTGCGGGGTGCCGGTGGTGGTGATGCCGGTGAGGACGCGGGTGGACAGATGGGCCATGGTGGCGGGGTCGTTTCCAGGGAGGGTGTCGGGGCGGCGGCGGACGCTGCGTGCGGGCCACGAGGCCCGTGCTGATCGGGCCTGTCGCGAAGAGGGCAGATTGTAGGCAGCCGACCTGTGGCAGCCAGTCGCCGGGGTGGCCCTCGCTACACTCGCCCCCCTCATGAAACGCATCGTCGTCCTGATTTCCGGCACCGGCTCCAACCTGCAGGCGATCCACCACGCCTGCCAGGCTGAAGGCTGGCCGGCCCGGATCGTCGCGGTGCTGAGCAACAAGCCCGACGCGGACGGTCTGGACTGGGCCCGTGCGCAAGGCATCGAGGCGGTCGGCCTGGATCACCGCGTCCATGCCGACCGGGCGGCCTTCGACGCCGCCTTGTCCGCCGAGATCGACCGCCAGCAGCCCGACCTGGTCGTGCTGGCGGGCTTCATGCGCATCCTCACGCCGGCCTTCGTGGCGCGCTACGAGGGCCGCATGATCAACATCCACCCGTCGCTGCTGCCGGCCTTCTCCGGCCTGCACACGCACCAGCGCGCGATCAACGCGGGCTGTCGCGTGGCCGGCGCGACGGTCCACTTCGTCACTGCCGAACTCGACCACGGACCGATCGTCGCCCAGGCGGTCGTGCCGGTGCTCGACAGCGATGACGCGCCGACCCTGGCCCGCCGCGTGCTCGCCCAGGAGCACCGGCTCTACCCGATGGCGGTGCGCTGGTTCGTGTTCGACGAACTGGCGCTCGACGGCCTGCGCGTGCGCCACACCGGCGCCGCCGCTCAACACCTGCTGGCCGATGCGGCTGGCAGCAAGGACACGACATGAATCCCAAAGCCCTGTTTGCCCTCTGCGACGAACTGCTGCACGAGGTGCTGCGCTTCAGCCAGCCGGCCGACTCGGTCGTCTCGTCCTTCTTCCGGCGCGAGAAGTCGCTCGGCATGCGTGAACGCCATGCGCTGGCCGAGACGGTCTATGCGGTGCTGCGCGACAAGATCCGCCTGCAGTACCTGGCCAAGTCGGGCAAGGGCTCGCTCGAACGCCGCCTGAGCCTGCTGGCCTGGCAGGGCACCGAGGCCTTCTTGCGCGCGGCTGCGACGCCCGAGGAGCTCAAGTGGCTGACGACGGCGCGCCTGCTGAGCCTGGACAAGCAGCCCGACAACCTGCGCCACAACCTGCCGGAGTGGCTGGCCGAGCCGCTCAAGGCCCAGGTGGGCGACGGCTTCTGGCCGCTGGTCGAGAGCCTGCGCCAGCCCGCCGGTCTGGACCTGCGCGTCAACCTGCTGAAGTCCAAGCGCGAACTCGCCCAGGCTGCGCTGGCCGAAGAAAACATCCACACCACGCCGACGCCCTGGTCGCCCTGGGGCCTGCGCGCGCTGGGCAAGCCGCCGCTGAACCGCAGCAATGCCTTCCTGCGCGGCGACATGGAGGTGCAGGACGAGGGCAGCCAGCTGCTCGCCCTGCTGACCGAGTCCAAGCGTGGCGAGATGGTGGTCGACTTCTGCGCCGGCGCCGGCGGCAAGACGCTGGCGCTCGGCGCCATGATGCGCAACACCGGCCGGCTCTATGCCTTCGACGTCTCGGCCCACCGGCTGGCCGCGCTCAAGCCGCGCCTGGCGCGCAGTGGTCTGTCCAACGTCTACCCGGCTGGCATCGCCCATGAGCGTGATGAGCGCGTCAAGCGTCTGGCCGGCAAGATCGACCGGGTGCTGGTCGACGCGCCGTGTTCGGGTCTCGGCACGCTGCGCCGCAACCCCGACCTGAAGTGGCGCCAAGGCCCCGAGGCCATCGCCGAGATGACCGTCAAGCAGGGCGCGATCCTGGCCAGCGCGTCGCGGCTGGTGAAGTCTGGCGGCCGGCTGGTCTATGCCACCTGCAGCCTGCTGCGGGCCGAGAACGAGGAGATCGCCGACGCCTTCAGCGCCGCGCACCCGGACTTCGTCCAGGTCGACGTGACCGAGGTGCTGGCCCGCCAGGGCGTGGCCAACGCGGCCGAGCTGGTCGACGCCGGCAACCTGCGCCTGTGGCCCTACCGGCACGGCACCGATGGTTTCTTCGCGGCGGTCTGGCAGCGACGCTGAAGGTTCATCGCCGCGCGCTGGCTTGATCTGGCGCAGTCAGGCGAGGCAAAGGCGTCGTGTTGGCTTCGGGGTATCCCTTGAATGGGGATGGCCCGGGAACGGCCAAGCGAGGGGCGACTCATACAATCTCCCGCTGCCCGAGCGTCATGCCCGGGCCCGCCTGTCGCCGGGCCAGCGTCCTTGCCGCTGGCGACCCTGAAGGATCCCGATGTTTGATGTTTCCCTGTTGCCGAGCGCCTTGCTCGACCTCTTTTCCGATGGCCTGCTGGACGCCAGTGGTTGGCAGATCCTGGCGTTCACGCTGATCGCCACCCACATCACGATCGCCGCCGTCACGATCTTCTTGCACCGCAGCCAGGCGCACCGGTCGCTCGACCTGCACGCGATTCCTTCGCACTTTTTCCGTTTCTGGCTCTGGATGACCACTGGCATGGTCACCAAGGAATGGGTCGCCATCCACCGCAAGCACCACGCCAAGTGCGAGACGGTCGACGACCCGCACAGCCCGGTCACCCGCGGCATCCGCACCGTGCTGCTGACCGGCTCGGAGCTGTACCGCAGCGAAGCCAAGAACCTCGACACGGTGCGCAAGTACGGCCACAACACGCCGGACGACTGGATCGAGCGCCACATCTACACCCGTCACAGCGCGCTGGGCGTCAGTCTGATGCTGGTGATCGACCTGCTGCTGTTCGGCGCCATCGGCGCGACGGTCTGGGCGGTCCAGATGTTGTGGATCCCGATCACCGCCGCCGGCATCATCAACGGCATCGGCCACTGGTGGGGCTACCGAAATTTCGAGGCGGTCGACGCGTCAACCAATGTGTCGCCGTGGGGCATCCTGATCGGCGGCGAAGAGCTGCACAACAACCACCACACCTACCCCACGTCGGCCAAGCTGTCGGTCAAGCCTTACGAGTTCGACATCGCCTGGGGCTACATCCGCGCGATGGAGCTGGTCGGTCTGGCCAAGGTCCGCAAAACGCCGCCGCAACTCAAGCTCGGCACCGTCAAGCCGGTGGCCGACAACCAGACGCTTGAAGCGCTGATCGCCAACCGCTACGAGGTCATGGCGCGCTACGCCGGGGGCCTGCGCAGCGTGGTCGCCGAAGAGCTGGACCGCCTGCGTGCCCAGGGCAAGCAGGGCACCGAGGCCTGGAAACGCATGCGACTGGCCTCTCGCTGGCTGCATCGCGACGCCGACAAGATCCCGGCCGAGCTGGCGGGCGACGTCGCGCTGGCCTGTCGCGAAAGTGCCGCACTGGCCAAGCTGGTGGCCATGCGAGAGGAACTGCGCGCACTCTGGACCCGCACCAACGTCTCGGCCGACCAGCTCGTCGGCGAGCTGCAAGCCTGGTGTCGCCGAGCCGAAGAAAGCGGCATCGCCGCCCTGCAGGACGTCGCGCGCACCTTGCGGGCCGCGAAAGCCTGACTACACCTGTTCACACCTGGATCGGGGCTCGCGTGGTCGAAGTCACGATCGGTGAAACAGGCCTGAATCGCAGCTGTCCGGAGGCCTCGCGCAGGCCCCTGCGGGCAGGGGATGGCCCCTCGTTCAAGCCCTGCGGGTCGATTGAACGCGTATGCGGATTGGGCTAGCCTGCAGGCCTCGATCTTGCAAAGCCGCCTCGAAGCGCGGCAGCAACTGCCGCAACTTGGCCGCCACACCAGGATTGGCGGCCAGCAGGGTCCAACCCGAGCCGTCGGCTTCGGACGGGCCCGACGACACGGACACCCACATACCGGAGGGGAGCAGGGGACGGATGACCTTCATGCGCGCATCGGCTTCGGCCAGGCGGCGCTGAAGGTTCAACAGGGGCTCGCAGCGCGCGAGCGCCTGGCCCATGACCAGTGCGTCGGGAACGGCGGGCGGGTTGTGTTTCACATCTGGAGTTTAGTGACGATGGACATTCTGATCACCCACGGCGGCCTGGCTCGCACGCGCTCGTTTCACGTGAGCCCCGCTACTCTGGTGACCGCCATCGTCGCCCTGCTGTTGGCGCTGATGCTGCTGTCGGGCGCGATCTACCACCTGGTGGTGCTCAAGGCGGTTCGTGCGGGCTGGCCCATCCTGGGTGACATCGCCGGGCTGGTCGTGCCCGAGGACACCGAGCAGCGAGACCGTTTCCTGCGCGAGAACCTCGACGCCATGGCGCAGAAGGTCGGGGAGATGCAGGCCAAGGTCGTGCGCCTGGAAGCCATGGGCGAGCGCATCGCCGGTCTGGCGGGCATCAAGCCCGAGGAGATCCGCGCCGCCGAAGCTGCCGACACCCGCCATCTGCCGGTGCCCAAGGGGGCGGCCGGTGGTCCCTACATCCCGATGTCCGCATCGGGCGAAACGCCTTCGCTGGCCCATCTCAATGAGCTGGTCGACACGCTGGACGATCAGGCCGCCCGCAGCGGCGACGTCTTCACGCTGATCGAGTCGCGCCTGCTGGAGCGCCGTCTGGAAATGCTGATGGTGCCAAGCGCGCCGCCGGTGCTGGGGCCGGTCGGATCGGGCTTCGGCTTCCGCATCGATCCCTTCACCAGCCGACCGGCCTTGCACACGGGGCTTGATTTCGCTGGGCCGTCGGGCACGCCAATCCGTTCGGCCGCCGGTGGCGTGGTGCTGAGCGCGGAAGGCGCAGGTGCCTACGGCCAGATGGTCGAGGTCGACCATGGCAACGGCCTGGTCACGCGCTACGCCCACACCTCGCGCATGCTGGTCCGTCCGGGTGAACTGGTGCGGCGTGGACAGGTCATCGCGCACATGGGCAGCACCGGCCGCTCGACCGGTTCGCACCTGCACTTCGAGGTGTTGCTCAATGGCGTGCCGCAGAACCCGGCACGTTTTCTCGCCCGCGGCGAAAGCCTGTCCCTGAAGGCCGATCGGCAAGAGGCCAGGGCTGGCGTCGAGCCCGGAGCCCGCAGGGCCCGGTGATAGACTCACGCGATTTTTCTGCGTCGACCCGCACCGTCGGCGGCACGGGGTAAGGTCTCTGCGAAGGCTCTTGCAAGCACGCCTTCCGGCCTGATCTGCACACATCCCCGTCGCCCGACACGTCGACGACGAAGCCCATCACACCGGCCCTGGCGGGTGCCCTCGCGCCAGGGCCGTCACGTTTGTCCCGTCCATGTTGCCCAAGCTCCTCACGTCCATTTTTGGCAGTCGCAACGAGCGCCTGCTCAAGCAATACCGACGCGTGGTCGAGCGCATCAATGCGCTTGAGCCTCAGTTCGAGAAGCTCACCGACGACGAGCTGCGCGGCAAGACCGCCGAGTTCCGCCAGCGACTGGCTCAGGGAACGAGCCTCGACGACCTGCTGCCCGAAGCCTTCGCCACCGTGCGCGAGGGCAGCAAGCGGGTGCTGAAGATGCGCCACTTCGACGTCCAGCTGATCGGCGGGATGGTCCTGCACGACGGCAAGATCGCCGAGATGCGCACCGGCGAAGGCAAGACGCTGATGGCGACCTTGCCGGTCTACCTCAATGCACTGCCGGGCAAGGGCGTGCACGTCGTGACGGTCAACGACTACCTCGCCCGCCGCGACGCCGAGTGGATGGGGCGGCTCTACGCCTTCCTCGGGATGCAGACCGGCATCAACCTGCCCAACATGCCGCGCGAGCAGAAGCAAGCCGCCTACGCCGCCGACATCACCTACGGCACCAACAACGAATACGGCTTCGACTACCTGCGCGACAACATGGTCTACGAGGTGGTCGACCGCGTGCAACGGCCGCTGCAGTACGCCATCGTCGACGAGGTCGACTCGATCCTGATCGACGAGGCCCGCACGCCGCTGATCATCAGCGGTCAGGCCGAGGACCAGACCTCGATGTACCTGGCGATCAATGCCGTGGTGCCGCACATGAAGAAGCAGATCGGCGAGGCCGATCCGCGCACCGGCGAAGGCGTCATCGAGCCGGGGGACTTCACCGCCGACGAGAAGTCGCACCAGGTCTTCCTGACCGAGGACGGCCATGAGAAGGCCGAGGCGCTGCTGGCCCAGGCCGGCTTGCTGGCCGAGGGCGCGTCGCTCTACGACGCCGCCAACATCACCTTGGTCCACCACCTCTACGCCTCGCTGCGCGCGCACCACCTGTTTCACCGCGACCAGCATTACGTGGTGCAGAACGGCGAGGTCACGATCGTTGACGAGTTCACCGGCCGCCTGATGACCGGCCGGCGTTGGAGCGACGGCCTGCACCAGGCCGTCGAGGCCAAGGAAGGCGTGCAGATCCAGGCCGAGAACCAGACGCTCGCCTCGATCACCTTCCAGAACTACTTCCGGATGTACGGCAAGCTCGGCGGCATGACCGGCACGGCCGACACCGAGGCCTACGAGTTCCAGGAGATCTACGGCCTCGAGACCGTGGTGATCCCGCCGAACCGGCCGACCATTCGCAAGGACGAGCTGGATCTGGTCTACAAGACCGACCGCGAGAAGTACGACGCGGTGGTCGCCGACATCCGCGAGTGCCACGAGCGTGGTCAGCCGGTGCTGGTGGGCACGACCTCGATCGAGAACTCCGAGCGTGTCTCGCAGCTGCTGGAGGTCGCCGGCCTGCCACACCAGGTGCTCAACGCCAAGCAGCATGCCCGCGAGGCCGAGATCATTGCCCAGGCCGGTCGGCCCGGGATGGTCACCATCGCCACCAACATGGCCGGTCGTGGCACCGACATCGTGCTGGGTGGCAACGTCGAGAAGCAGGTCCAGTTCGTCGAGGCCGACGAATCGCTGGCCGAGGACGAGAAGGCCCGCCGCATCGCCCAGCTCAAGGGCGAATGGCAGGGCCTGCATGAGCAGGTCAAGTCGCTGGGCGGCTTGCGCATCATCGCCACCGAGCGCCACGAGAGCCGTCGCATCGACAACCAGCTGCGCGGCCGTGCCGGTCGCCAGGGCGACCCGGGCAGCTCGCGTTTCTATCTGTCGCTGGAAGACTCGCTGATGCGCATCTTCGCGGGCGACCGCGTCAAGGCGATCATGGAGCGCCTGAAGATGCCCGATGGCGAGGCCATCGAAGCGGGGATCGTCACCCGCAGCATCGAGAGTGCGCAGCGCAAGGTCGAGGCCCGCAACTTCGACATGCGCAAGCAGCTGCTGGAGTACGACGACGTCTCCAACGACCAGCGCAAGGTCATCTACGCGCAGCGCAACGAGCTGCTCGAACAGACCGACATCCACGCCCAGATCGCCCACCTGCGCCGCGGCGCGATGACCGACATCGCCCGCCTGCACGTGCCGCCCGAGACGGTCGAGGAGCAGTGGGAGCTGGCCGCGCTCGAACAGGTCCTGAAGGACGAATGGCACATCGACGTGGCGCTGCGCGCGATGGTCGAGAAGAGCGATGCGGTCACCGACGAGGAGATCGTCGAGGCCGTCGTCCAGGCCGCCGACGCGGCCTTTGATGCCAAGGTCGAGCAAGTCGGCCGTGAGCAGTTCGCCGGCTTCGAGCGCATGGTGCTGCTGCAGCACATCGACTCGCACTGGCGCGAGCACCTGGCCGCGCTGGACTACCTGCGCCAGGGCATCCACCTGCGCGGCTACGCGCAGAAGAACCCGAAGCAGGAGTACAAGCGCGAGGCCTTCGAGCTGTTCAGCCAGCTGCTGGACCGCACCAAGCTGGAGGTCACGCGTGTGCTGATGACCGTGCGCATCCAGACCCGCGAGGAGGCCGAGCAGGCCGCCGAGGCGATCGAGGCGCGCGCCGAGCACATCGAGAACGTCACTTACACGCACCCGAACGAGGATGGCAGCGTCTCGCAGGACGCTGCGCCGGCCGGCGACGGCCAGCCGCTCGCGATGGCCATGCGTGCTGGCCGCAACGACCCGTGCCCGTGTGGCAGCGGCAAGAAGTTCAAGCAGTGCCACGGCAAGCTGAGCTGAGCAGCGCCCGTTCCCCACACACCGACCGATCCGCCGAGAGCCCTTGCCATGCCCGTGAACCTGCGTGCCCCTCTGCCCGAAGAACTCCATCCGGTCGCCGGCGTCGAGCTGGGCGTGGCCATGGCCGGTGTTCGCAAGGCCAACCGACGTGACCTGACCGTCGTCACGCTGGTGCCGGGCAGCAGCGTGGCCGGGGTCTTCACCAGCAACCGCTTCTGTGCCGCGCCGGTGCAGATCTGCCGCGAGCACCTGGCCTGCGGTCCGGCGCGTCGCGCCATCGTGATCAACACCGGCAACGCCAACGCCGGCACTGGCGCCGACGGCCTGGTGCGGGCCCGTGCGGTCTGCATCGCGCTGGCCCAGGCGCTGGATCTGGCGCCCGAGGACATCCTGCCGTTCTCGACCGGCGTGATCATGGAGACACTGCCCAACGACCGCATCCAGGCCGGTCTGCCGGCGGCGCTGGCCGACCGCAAGGCCGACAACTGGGCGGCGGCGGCCGAGGCCATCATGACCACCGACACGCTGCCCAAGGCCGCCTCGCGGCAGGTGCAGATCGGCGGGCGCACGGTGACGGTCACCGGCATCAGCAAGGGCGCCGGCATGATCCGCCCCAACATGGCGACGATGCTGGGCTTCGTGGCGACCGATGCGGTCATCGCGCCGCACCTGATGCAGGAACTGGTGCGCGAGGCCGCCGACCGCAGTTTCAACCGCATCACGATCGATGGCGACACCTCGACCAACGACAGCTTCCTGCTGATCGCCACGCATCAGGCCGGCCACGCCCAGATCACGCAGCTGGAATCGCCCGACGGCGCGGTGCTGCGCCAGGCGGTGATCGAGGTCTCGCAGCAATTGGCCCAGGCCATCGTGCGTGACGGCGAAGGCGCGACCAAGTTCATCACGGTGCGCGTTGACGGCGGCCAGACGAAGGAAGAGTGCCGCCAGGTGGCCTATGCCATCGCGCACTCACCGTTGGTCAAGACGGCCTTCTTCGCCAGCGACCCCAACCTCGGCCGCATCTTGGCGGCGGTGGGCTATGCCGGCATTGCCGACCTGGATCAGTCGCTGATCGACCTGCACCTTGACGATGTGCACGTCGCTCGCCAGGGCGGCCGCCATCCCGACTACCGTGAGGAAGACGGAGCCAGGGTCATGAAGCAGGCCGAAATCACCGTGAGGGTGGACCTGAACCGTGGCAACAGCCACGCCACCGTCTGGACCTGCGACCTGTCCTACGACTACGTGAAGATCAACGCCGACTACCGCTCCTGATCGACCCCTTGCCTCGCGCCACAACGCCCCGTCCAGCGGGGCGTTGTCACGTCAGAGCGGCGCAAACCGGGGCGCGACGGCCGCGTGGATCTGGCCGGTGGCCACATCAACCCGCAGCGTGCCGCGCGCAGTGTTGTGGGGGTGGGCGGCGGCTTCGGCCAGCGACAGCACCGGCGCGTAGCAGGCGTCGCTGCCTTCGAGCAGGGCGTCCCAGTGCGCACGTGGCTGGCTGGCGAACAGGCCGGCGAGGCGGGCCTTCAGCGCGGGCCAGGTTCGCACGTCGTATTGGCTGTCGGGGGCGATGTCATCCAGCCCGAGCCGCTGCAGTGCAAGCGCCCAGAAGGCGGGTTCGAGCGCACCCAGGCTGAGGCAGCCGCCGTCGGCGCAGCGGTAGACCTCGTAGAAGGGCGAGTCGTGGAAGGGGCTGTCCGCGCGCGGCCCGGCCAGTTGGCCGCCGCCGTGGATCCAAAGGGCCAGCGTGCCGAGCATGGCGACCACGTCAACGATGGCCGCATCGACCACGCAGCCGCGCCCACCCGGCTGGCGCGCCGCCAGCACGCCGCTGACAAGGCCCAGCGCCAGCGCCAGCGCACCGCCGGCATCGCCCAGCACGGTCGGCGGCACGATCGGTGGCTCGCCGCCGCGCCGCGCGCCCAAGGACAACATGCCGCTCAAGGCGACGTAGTTCAGGTCATGCCCGGCGGCCTGCGCCAGGGGGCCGGTCTGGCCCCAGCCGGTCATGCGGCCGTAGACCAGCTTCGAGTTCAGCGTCGCCACGTCGTTCGGGCCCAGGCCCAGCCGTTCCATCACGCCCGGCCGGTTGCCCTCGATCAGCGCATCGTGCGTGGCGATCAGCTCGCGCGCGTCTGCCAGGCCGGCCTTGCTTTTGAGGTCCAGCACGACATGGGCCTTGCCGTCGACCAGGCGCGTGCCGTGTGGCCCGCCCAACTGCTCGGCCATCGGGTTGCCGCCCGGGCGACGCACCAGCGTGACCTGGGCGCCCAGCCCGGCCAGCATCCAGCCGGCCAGCGGACCAGGCCCCAGGCCTTCGAACTCGACGATCTTCAGCGTCGCCAGCGGGCCCTGCGCCGCCGCCGTCATCCCTTGATCTCCGCCAGCGGGCCGACCGCCTCGCGGATGCCGTCGACCGCATCGCTGATGACGCCGTCCAGCCCCCAATCGAACAGCTGGCGCGCACGTGCCGGGTCGTTGACGGTGTAGACCAGCACCCGCAAGCCGTTGGCCTGACGTTGTGCGATCAGCTCGGGGCCGTCGATCAGGCGGTGGTCCAGCACGACGGCGACGCAGTCCAGCTCATCGGCGCGTTGCCAGCTGTCGGCCTTCAGGGATGCGAGCAGCAGCGCCCGCGGCAGCTCGGGCGCCGCGACCCGGGCGGCGGCCAGCGCGTCGGGCTGGAAGCTGCTCAGCAGGGGCCAGGGACTGCGACCAGCCTCGACCGCGTCGCGCCAGAGTTCGTGCGCCGCCCGTGCCACCGCGCGGCCGGTCGGCGCGTCGGTGCCGGTCGTCGGCTTGATCTCGATGTTGAGCGTGTGGCCGTGTGCCAGGCAGTGGCGGGCGATGGCTTCCAGGCGAGGCAGCGGCTCGCCGGCCCAGGCGCTGCCGAGCCAGCTGCCGGCGTCCAGCCGCGACAAGGCCGGCCAGTCCTGCAACCCGGCCACGCCGTGGCCGTTGCTGGTGCGCTGCAGGGTGTCGTCGTGCAGCAGGAACAACTCGCCGTCGGCACTCAGCTTGACGTCGCACTCATAGCTGGTCCAGCCCAGCGCGGCGCCGTGGCGGAAGGCGGCGAGCGTGTTTTCGGGCGCGCGCTTGCCGGCGCCACGGTGCGCGATCCAGCGCGGGTAGGGCCAGGGGCTCAGGCGGGGAGCGGTCATCGGGGTTCCGGGTGGTTCGGTGGGGGGCAGGCCGCACGGCCATGCTCAGGGGTGCACCGATTTTCAGGCCCGGGGCAGACGCTTCTGGGTCGTCGGGTCGTAGCCGTGCAGCTGCTCGGCAGTACTTTGCAGCGTCAGCCGGGCGCCGATGGCCGGCGCCGGCAGGCTGGCATCGATGCGGGCGGTCAGCAGGGGCGAGGCCGGCGGCCCGGGCGCCGCCAGGCGGGCGTGCACCAGCCGTTCGGCGCCCAGCATCTCGACCATCTCGACGACGGCCGGCCAGCCGCTGTTGGCGTCGGCCGGACCCAGGCTCAGGTGTTCTGGCCGCACACCCAGCAGCAGCGGCGCGCCGGGTTCGGGACAGGCGAAGGGCAGATCACCCGGCAGGGCCAGCGCCAGGCCGGCACAGCGCGCGAGACGACCGGCTTCGACGCGGGTGTCGACGAGGTTCATCGGCGGCGAGCCGATGAAGGTGGCGACAAAGGGCGTGGCCGGCTCGGCATAGACCGCCTCGGGCGTGCCGATCTGCTCGATGCGACCGGCGTTCATCACGACCATGCGCTGGGCCAGCGTCATCGCCTCGACCTGGTCGTGCGTGACAAACAGCGAAGTGATGCCCAGCTCGGCATGCAGCCGGCGGATCTCCAGCCGGGTCTGCGCCCGCAGCTTGGCATCGAGGTTGGACAGCGGCTCGTCGAACAGGAAGACCTGTGGCTGGCGCACGATGGCCCGGCCCATCGCAACCCGCTGGCGCTGGCCGCCGGACAGCTGGCGCGGCCGGCGCTCCAGCAGCGTGCCGAGTTCGAGGATGGCGGCGGCCTTGTCGACCCGGCGGCGGATCTCGGCCTTGTCCAGACCGGCGATCTTCAGGCCGTAGGCCATGTTGTCGAACACGCTCATGTGCGGGTAGAGCGCGTAGTTCTGGAAGACCATCGCGATGTCGCGCTCGGCTGGTTCGAGGTTGTTGACGATGCGTTCGCCCGACGCGTTGCGGAAGGCGATCTGGCCGGCGCTGATCTCCTCCAGCCCCGCGACCATGCGCAGCAGCGTGCTCTTGCCGCAGCCCGAAGGGCCGACGATGACGATGAACTCGCCGTCCGCGATCTCGGCATCGACGCCGTGCACGACCTGCTGCGCGAACTTGCCGTGGCCATATCGCTTGACCACGCCGCGCAAGGAGAGAGCTGCCACGTTGGGTGTGTCCTCGAACTTATTTTTCGGTGTCGACCAGGCCCTTGACGAACCACTTCTGCATCGCGATCACGACCAGCGCGGGCGGCAACATCGCCAGGATCGCGGTGGCCATGACGATGTTCCATTCGTTCTGCGCGTCGCCGCCGGCGATCATCCGCTTGATGCCGATGACGACGGGGTACATGCGCTCGTCGGTGGTCACCAGCAGCGGCCAGAGGTACTGGTTCCAGCCGTAGATGAACTGGATGACGAAGAGCGCGGCGATGCTGGTGGCCGACAGCGGCAGCAGCACGTCCTTGAAGAAGCGCATCGGCCCGGCACCGTCGATGCGGGCGGCTTCGGCGAGTTCGTCGGGCACGCTCAGGAAGAACTGCCGGAACAGGAAGGTCGCGGTGGCCGAGGCGATCAGCGGGATGGTCAGACCGGCATAGCTGTTGAGCATGCCGAGGTCGGCGACCACCTTGTAGGTCGGCGCGATGCGGACCTCCACCGGCAGCATCAGCGTGACGAAGATCGCCCAGAAGCACAGCCGGCGCAGCGGGAAGCGGAAGTAGACGATGGCAAAGGCCGACAGCAGCGAGATCGCGATCTTGCCCAGCGCGATGCCCAGCGCCATCACGAGGCTGACCAGCATCATGTGGCCGACAGCGGCCTTGGAGCCGTTGCCCTCGCGGGTGCCCATCAAGGCGGTCAGGTAGTTGTCGACCAGGTGGGCGCCGGGCAGCAGCGGCATCGGTGCCTGCACGATGTCCTGCGCGGTGTGGGTCGATGCCACGAAGGTCACATAGACCGGGAAGGCCACCACCAGCACACCCAGCAGCAGCACGGCATGGGCCAGCAGGTCCAGCCAGGGGCGGCGTTCGACCATCACGGCGCGGGCCTGTTCGTCATCGACATCAGTAGGTCACCTTCTTCTCGACGAAGCGGAACTGCAGCACCGTCAGGCCGACCACGATCACCATCAGCACGACCGACTGCGCGGCCGAGCCGCCCAGGTCCAGGGCCTTGAAGCCGTCGTGGTAGACCTTGTAGACCAGGATCGAGGTGTCCTTGCCGGGTCCGCCCTGCGTGGCCGCGTCGACGATGGCGAAGGTGTCGAAGAAGGCGTAGACGATGTTGACGACCAGCAGGAAAAAGGTCGTCGGCGACAGCAGCGGCAACTGGATCGTCCAGAAGCGCCGCCAGGGCCGCGCACCGTCGATCGCGGCGGCCTCGATCAGCGAGGCCGGGATGGACTGCAGCCCGGCGACGAAGAACAGCACGTTGTAGGAGATCTGCTTCCAGACCGCCGCGATGACGATCAGCGTCATCGCGTGGTCACCGCGCAGCAGGTGGTTCCAGTTGACGCCCAGGGCCTGCAGCGCATGCGAGACCACCCCCATGCCGGGCGAGAACAGGAAGAGCCACAGCACGCCGGCGATGGCCGGCGCCACGGCATAGGGCCAGATCAGCAAGGTGCGGTAGAAGGTCGCGCCGCGCACGACCCGGTCGGCGAACACGGCCAGCAGCAGCGACAGGCCGATGCCCAGCCCCGCCACCAGCACCGAGAACACCGCCGTGGTCTGGAAGGACGCCAGGTAGAGCGGGTCGCCCCAGAGGTTGCGGAAGTTCTCCAGCCCGACCCACTCGACCGAGGTGCCGAAGGCATCGCTTTGCTGCAGCGACTGCAACAGCGCCTGCGCCGCCGGCCAGAAAAAGAACGCCCCGATCACCGCCAGCTGCGGCGCCAGCAGCAGCCAGGGCAGCCAGCGGGATCGGAAGACGACGCGCTTGTCGGCGGACACGTGACGGATCGGGCGTGTGGCGTCAGGCGGGGCTCAGCGGTTGGCCTTCTCGAAGCGTTCGAGCAGCTCGTTGCCGCGCTGCACGGCGCTGTCCAGCGCTTCCTTGGCGGTCTTCTTGCCGGCCCAGACCTGTTCGAGTTCCTCGTCCTCAATGGTGCGGATCTGCAGGTAGTTGCCCAGACGGATGCCGCGCGACTTGTCGGTCACCTTGCGGATCATCTGGTTGACGGCGATGTCGGTGCCCGGGTTCTGCTTGTAGAAGCCCGACTGGTCGGTCAGCTTGAAGGACTCCAGCGTGATCGGCAGGTAGCCGGTGCGCTGGTGGCTGGCCGCCTGCACCTTGGCATCGGACAGGAAGTTGAAGAAGGCCGCGACGCCCTTGTACTCGGCGGCCTTCTTGCCCGACATGACCCACAGGCTGGCGCCGCCGATGACGGTGTTCTGCGGCGCGCCGGCCACGTCGTTGTAGTGCGGCAGGGGGGCCATGCCAAAGGCGAACTTGGCGTTCTTCTTGACGTTGCCGTAGAAGGCCGAGGAGGTCGGCATCATGGCGCACTCACCCGAGATGAACGAGGCTTCCGGCACGTTGCCGCGGCCCTTGTAGACGAAGGTGCCGTCCTTGGCCATCTTGGCCAGGTTGTCGATGTGGCGCACGTGCAGCGGCGAGTTGAAGGTCAGCCGCGCGTCCAGGCCACCGAAACCGTTGCCCTTGCTGGCGAACTCCGTGTTGTGCCAGGCCGAGAAGCTCTCGAGCTGGGTCCAACCTTGCCAGGCCGTCGACAGCGGGCACTTGTGACCAGCGGCCTTGAGCTTGTTCGCGGCATTGGCGACGTCGGCCCAGGTCGTCGGCAGCTTCTCGGGGTCGAGGCCGGCGGCCTTGAAGGCGTCCTTGTTGACGTAGAAGACCGTCGTCGAGCTGTTGAACGGGAAGCTCAGCATCTGGCCGCTCGGAGCGGTGTAGTAGCCCGCCACTGCCGGCACGTAGACGCCCGGGTCGAACTTGTAGCCCGCATCGGTCATGACCTGACCGACCGGCACGATGGCGCCCTTGCTGGCCATCATCGTCGCGGTCCCGACCTCGAAGACCTGCAGCACGTGCGGCGCGTTGCCAGCACGGAAGGCGGCGATCGCGGCGGTCATCGACTCGTCGTAGCTGCCCTTGTAGGTCGGGATGATCTTGAACTCGGACTGGCTGGCGTTGAACTGCGTGGCCAGGTCGCTGACCCACTCGCCGTTGACGGCGGTCATCGAGTGCCACCACTGGATCTCGGTCTGAGCGTGGCTGGCGAAGCTGGCGGCGAGGCTGGCCAGGGCCAGGCTCAGGCGGACGACGGACGGTTTCATCGGGTGGGCTCTCCGGGTGATCAGGGGATGGGCCGCCAGCTTCGGTCAGGCGTGTGACCGCTTCATGGCACCGTGACGGACGTCATGGTTTTGTCACGAAGCCCGGGCTCGGGCAATCGGGCAAGTCTGCTTGCGGGCGGAGCCGGTCAGTGACACCGCGCGGGCGCCGTCGTGCGGTCGTTCGGCAGCGCGTCCCCCGTGGTCCGGCAAGGGCCTGCCCCCCAGGGAAAATACGCCCCTGCGCTACCATCTGCGATCGCGCTTGAGCCTGCCCGCCCGGGCCTCTCAGGCCCCGTTTCCAGCGGCGGGAAACCCGCCTGCCGCGCCTTCCTCGCGCGCTGCCTGCGCCGCGGCCTCATGAACGCTCCGCTCCCCCTGACGCCCGTCGACCTGCCGGCCGGCGATGACCTGTCGGCCGATGCCCATGTGTCCGGCGACACCCCGCGCCTGCGCGAGATTCCCTACAACTACACCTCGCTGTCCGACCGCGAGATCGTCCAGCGCCTGCTGGGTCAGCATGCCTGGAGCCTGCTCGAACGCCTGCGCGCCGAACGCCGCACCGGCCGCTCCGCGCGGATGCTCTACGAGGTCCTCGGCGACATCTGGGTGGTTCAGCGCAATCCCTATCTCGAAGACGATCTGATCGACAACCCGAAGCGGCGCCAGCTGCTGGTCGATGCCTTGAACCATCGCCTGCACGAGATCGAGAAGCGTCGTCGCCCGTCCGAGGACGGCGAGCGCGACGCGGCGGTCGGCGAGCTGCTGGCGGCGGCGCGCGTGGCGGTCGAGCAGTTCTCCGCCCGCTTCCGCACCGTTCACGACCTGCGCGCACGGACCCGCAAGGTGCTGGGTCGCCACACCGAGCGCGACAACATCAAGTTCGACGGCTTGTCGCGGGTCTCGCACGTCACCGACGCGACCGACTGGCGGGTCGAGTACCCCTTCGTTGTGCTGACCCCCGACACCGAGGCCGAGATGGCCGCGCTGGTGGCCGGTTGCGTCGAACTGGGCCTGACCATCATCCCGCGCGGCGGCGGCACCGGCTACACCGGCGGCGCCGTGCCGCTGACCTGGCGCAGTGCGGTCATCAACACCGAGAAGCTCGAACAGATGACCGAGGTCGAGCACGTCTCCTTGCCCGGCCTGTCCTCGCCGGTGGCGACGATCTGGACCGGAGCCGGCGTGGTCACGCAGCGCGTGGCCGATGCGGCCGAGCGTGCCGGCTTCGTCTTCGCGGTCGACCCGACCTCGGCCGAGGCCAGCTGCATCGGCGGCAACATCGCGATGAACGCGGGTGGCAAGAAGGCCGTGCTGTGGGGCACCGCGCTGGACAACCTCGCCAGCTGGCGCATGGTCACGCCCGAGGCCAAATGGCTGGAGGTGGTCCGCATCGGTCACAACCTGGGCAAGATCCATGACGTCGAGACCGCCAGCTTCGAGCTGCGCTACTTCGACGCGAGCGGCAAGACATTGGAGCGCACCGAACGCCTGGACATTCCCGGCCGCGTGTTCCGCAAGGAAGGCCTGGGCAAGGATGTCACCGACAAGTTCCTCGCCGGCCTGCCGGGCATCCAGAAGGAAGGCTGCGACGGCCTGATCACCAGCGCCCGCTGGGTCGTGCACCGCATGCCCAAGCACGTGCGCACGGTCTGCCTGGAGTTCTTCGGCAATCCGAAGGACTGCGTGCCGTCCATCGTCGACATCAAGGACTTCATGTTCGACGAGATGAAGCGCCCCGGCGGCGCCATCCTGGCGGGCCTGGAGCATCTGGATGACCGCTACCTCAAGGCCGTCGGCTACACGACCAAGAGCAAGCGAGGCGGCCTGCCCAAGATGGTGCTGGTCGGCGACATCGTCGGTGATGACGAGAACGCCGTGGCGCGCGCCACCAGCGAGGTCATCCGGCTGGCCAACGGCCGATCGGGCGAAGGCTTCGTGGCCGTCAGCGCCGATGCGCGCAAGACCTTCTGGCTCGACCGCAAGCGCACCGCGGCGATCAGCCGTCACACCAACGCCTTCAAGGTCAACGAGGACGTGGTGATCCCGCTCGAACGCATGGGCGAGTACACGCTCGGCATCGAGCGCATCAACATCGAGCTGTCGCTGCGCAACAAGCTCGAACTGGTCGACCAGCTCGAAGCCTTCTTCAGCACCGGCTCGCTGCCGCTGGGCAAGACCGACGACGCCAGCGAGATCCCGAGCGCCGAACTGCTCGGCGACCGCGTCCAGCAGGCCCTCGCGCTGCTGGCCGAGGTGCGCGCCTTGTGGCAAGGCTGGAAGGACGGCCTGGACGTGGCCCAGCACGACGAGCTGAGCGCCGGCCGGACCTTCTTCGAACAGTTGCAGGACCACAGCCTGCGGGCCTCGTGGCGCGCGCAGATCCTCAAGCCCTTCCAGCAGCAGATCCTTGCGGGTGCGGCCTTTGAGCCCATCGTCGAGGCCTGCCGCAAGATCCACCAGACGGTGCTGCGCGGGCGCGTCTGGGTGGCCCTGCACATGCATGCCGGCGACGGCAATGTCCACACCAACATCCCCGTCAACAGCGACAACTACGCGATGCTGCAGACCGCGCACGAGGCGGTCGCCCGCATCATGACGCTGGCACGCAGCCTCGACGGCGTGATCTCCGGCGAACACGGCATCGGCATCACCAAGCTCGAGTTCCTGACCGACGAGGAGATCGGCGGCTTCGCGGCCTACAAGGCCCGCATCGACCCCGAAGGCCGCTTCAACAAGGGCAAGCTGCTGCGGACCAAGGACCGCACCGCCGCGCTGGGTGACGAGACCCGCGCCGCCGACCTGAGCGAGGCCTACACGCCCAGCTTCGGGCTGATGGGCCACGAGTCGCTGATCATGCAGCGCAGCGACATTGGCGACATCAGCGCGTCGATCAAGGACTGCCTTCGTTGCGGCAAGTGCAAGCCGGTCTGCGCCACCCACGTGCCGCGTGCCAACCTGCTCTATTCGCCGCGCAACAAGATCCTCGCCACGTCGCTGCTGATCGAGGCCTTCCTCTATGAGGAGCAGACCCGGCGCGGCGTCAGCATCAAGCACTGGGAGGAGTTCGAGGACGTGGCCGACCACTGCACGGTCTGCCACAAGTGCCTGAGCCCCTGCCCGGTCAAGATCGACTTCGGTGACGTCTCCATGGCCATGCGCAACCTGCTGCGCAAGATGGGCCAGAAGAGCTTCCGCCCGGCCGGTTCGGCGGCGATGTTCATGCTCAATGCCACCAACCCCGAGACCATCAAGCTGGTCCGCGGCGCGATGGTCGGCGTGGGCATGAGGATGCAGCGCGTCGCCAATGACCTGCTCAAGGTCGTGGCCCGCAAGCAGACCAGCGCACCACCGGCCTCGGTCGGCGCGGCGCCGATCAAGGAACAGGTCATCCACTTCATCAACAAGAAGCTCCCGGGTGGCCTGCCCAAGAAGACGGCGCGGGCGCTGCTGGACATCGAGGACAAGAACTACGTCCCGATCATCCGCAACCCGAAGGCGACCACGGTCGACAGCGAGGCAGTGTTCTATTTTCCGGGCTGCGGCTCGGAGCGCCTGTTCAGCCAGGTCGGCCTGGCCACCCAGGCCATGCTCTGGCATGCCGGCGTGCAGACCGTGCTGCCGCCGGGCTATCTGTGCTGCGGCTACCCGCAGCGTGGCAGCGGCCAGTTCGACAAGGCCGAGAAGATGATCACCGACAACCGGGTGCTCTTCCACCGCGTCGCCAACACGTTGAACTACCTTGACATCAAGACCGTCGTGGTCAGCTGCGGCACCTGCTACGACCAATTGCAGGGCTACCAGTTCGACAAGATCTTCCCGGGCTGCCGGATCATCGACATCCACGAGTTCCTGCTGGAGAAGGGCATCACGCTGTCCGGCCAGGGTGGCTTCCTGTACCACGACCCCTGCCACACGCCGATGAAGCTGCAGGACCCGATGAAGACGGTCAAGGCGCTGCTCGGCGACGGTGTGGTCAAGAGCGATCGCTGCTGCGGCGAGGCCGGCACGCTGGCGCTGAACCGCCCCGACATCTCGACCCAGATCCGCTTCCGCAAGGAAGAGGAGATCCGCAAGGGCGAGGCCCAGCTGCGAGCATCGGGCCACCAGGGCGACATGAAGATCCTGACCTCCTGCCCGGCCTGCCTCCAGGGCCTGAGCCGCTACCAGGACGACCTGAGCAACGGCCTGCTCGAAGCCGACTACATCGTCGTCGAGATGGCCCGCCAGATCCTGGGCGAGAACTGGATGCCCGACTACGTGCAGCAGGCCAACACCGGCGGCATCGAGCGCGTGCTGGTCTGATCGCTGCGGCCCAGCGCCGCATGCCAGGCCAGCGCGGTCTGGAAGTCCCGCCAGCCCAGCCGCCGGTCGGCGCCGTCGGCCAACAGCGCGCCGGCCAGGCGCTGGCGCGTATCGGCGTCCGAGCGGCCGGCCAGCATGGGCCAGGCTGCAAGCAGGTCGCGCCGCGCGCCGTCCGGGTCGAACTCGTCGACCAGCACGCAGGTCGCCAGAGGCGGCAGGTCGATCGCGTACAAGCTGTTCAGCATGTGGGCGATCGGGGTCTGTGATGCCGGCTGGTCCAGCCGTCGGTAGATGTCCAGCAGGCGCAGCAGCAGGCCGGGTGGTGGTTCGTCTTCGCCTTGCAAGGCCGCTTCCAGGAGCGCTGCAGCAGGTCCGAGGTGGCCGGTGCCACGCAGCTTGTCGACCTCGTCGTGCAAGGCCTGATGGCGGGATTCATCCAGCGTGGCGCGCGCGCGGGTTGAGGACGCGGTGGCAACAGCGCGCGGCACGGTCAGTTCGACGACGCTGGGTGTGTCGAACGCGGCAGACGGCCCGACGCGTGCGTCGTCCTCGACCGAACTTGGCTCGGGGTAGCTCGCTGCCGTGAGGCCTTCTGTGAGGAAGCGCCGCAGTCGCCGCTCCCGCCAGGCCCGTGTGGCCATCCACAGCGCCGTCGCACCAGCGCCGGCCGCCAACAGGCCGCCAAGGGCGTCGCGTCGCAGGTCTTCCTGGGCGCTCAGGCGCTGTTCCTGCGCCGCGACCTGTCGCCGCAGCGGTTGCAACTCGTCCTTCAGCTGGCGCAGGTCCTGTTGCCAGACCTGCATGAAGGCGTCGGTCAGCGGGCTGGCGGAAACGGAAGCTGCAAGGTGGGCTGACGGTGCCGCGATCTGCGACGGCGGGGCATCTGCCAGGCGCTGGACCGGCGGGGCTGGCGGGACTGGTCCGGCTGGCGGGGGCGGGCGTGTCGGCCGGGGGCTGGGCGTGCGAACCGGCACCGGCACCGGCACCGGGCTGGGCAGGGACGCCAGCGGGGTCGATGCTTCGGCCGCAACGACAGGCGCAACGACAGCCGCGACGACAGGCACGACGCTGTCCTCATCCAACTCGGCCTGCAATCGCTGCACACGCGTGTAGGACGGGCCACAGTGCAACGTCGTCCTCAACAACATGCGCAGCAGCCGCAGCGGCGCAGGGTGCGTCAGCGTGACCCAGGTGCTGCCGTCGGCGTTGCGTTCGGCGTCCTGCCAGTCCAGCGTCACGGCCACACCGTCGCGCGGGTCGAGGGGCTGCAGGCTGGCGCTCAGGCAGCGCTGCGGCAGCAGGCCGGCGGGCTCCTGGCCGTCGGACAACCTGACCCGCAGGCTCAGCAACGGCGGCTCGCCCAGGCGCAGGTGGTGGTCACCGGGGATCAAAGTCTGGGCCGATGAGGGCGCCGTTGTGAGCGCCAGCCAGACCATGGCCAACGGCAAGGCCCGGATCAAGCCGCAGGCATGGCGGCACAAGGGGCAGTGGGGCATCGAGACCTCCGTCGACGGGCGCGTGGGGATCGGGCCAATCTAGGCGGCGAGGCGATGCCCGGCCATCGTGACGACGGGTGCCTACCTTCGGGGGGCAGGGGGGTGACGAGGGGGATGCACCAAAAACAAAACCCGCCGGGACGGATCCGGGCGGGCTGGGGATCGCCAGTCTGGCGATCTGGAGATGGGCCGGTCGGTCAGACCGACGGGCCAGGGCTCACTTGAGCTTCACTTCCTTGTACAGCACGTGCTTGCGTGCCTTCGGGTCGAACTTCATGAATTCGAGCTTTTCGGGCGTCGTCTTCTTGTTCTTGGCCGTGGTGTAGAAGTGGCCGGTACCCGCAGTGGATTCCAGCTTGATCTTTTCGCGTCCGCCTTTGGATGCCATGGTGTCTTACCTCGCGGTTCAGAGTTCGCCGCGGGCACGCAGGTCAGCGACGACCTGTTCGATGCCCACCTTGTCGATCAGACGCAGCGCTGCGTTGCTGATGCGCAGGCGCACCCAACGGTTTTCGGTTTCGAGCCAGAAGCGGCGGTACTGCAGGTTCGGCAGGAAGCGACGCTTGGTTTTGTTGTTGGCGTGGGACACGTTGTTCCCCACCATCGGGCGCTTGCCCGTGACTTGACAGACGCGTGCCATGACGCTTCTCCAGACTGTGTTTCAACACGGCAAACAGCGCAAGCCAGCCGCTGGGCCGAACGACCGGGTGCGGACACACCGGGCGGCGGCTCTGGAGGCTCGGGCGGCTCGCGGATCGCTGTAACGACCTGCCAGCTCGGCGCCGGGCCCCGGCTTGATGTTTGCCCCTCCGGCCTCTTGAAGGCCGGGTCTCATGACGGCAAAACGAAGATTATAGACAAACCTGAGGGGTGCCCGCCAGAGCCTCAGTGCGCGCCGCCTTGCTCAAGGAAGCGCTGGGCGTCCAGCGCTGCCATGCAGCCGGTGCCGGCGCTGGTGATGGCCTGGCGATAGACGTGGTCCTGCACGTCGCCGGCGGCAAACACGCCGGGCACGCTGGTCATCGTCGCGAAGCCGTTCAGGCCGGTGCGGGTGACGATGTACCCGTCCTTCATCTCCAACTGGCCCTGGAAGATGTCGGTGTTCGGGTGATGGCCGATGGCGATGAAGCAGCCGCGCACGGCCAGATCACGCGTGCTGTCGTCGGTGGTGCTGCGCAGGCGCACGCCGGTCACGCCTGAGGCATCGCCGAGCACCTCGTCAAGGGTCTGGAACACATGCAGTTCCATCTTGCCGGCGGCGACCTTCTCGTGCAGCTTGTCGACCATGATGGCCTCGGCGCGGAACTTGTCTCGGCGGTGGATGAGGTGGACCTTGCTGGCAATGTTCGACAGGTAGAGCGCTTCCTCGACCGCGGTGTTGCCGCCGCCGACCACGCAGACCTCGTCGCCACGGTAGAAGAAACCGTCGCAGGTGGCGCAGCCGCTGACGCCGCGGCCCATGAAGGCCTGTTCGGACGGCAGTCCCAGGTATTTCGCGCTGGCGCCGGTGGCGATGATCAATGTGTCGCAGGTGTAAGTGCCTGCATCACCGGTGAGTTTCAGTGGCCGCTGCGTGAAGTCGACCTTGTTGATGTGGTCGAACACCATCTGGGTATTGAAGCGCTCGGCATGCTGCTGGAAACGCTGCATCAGATCCGGCCCGAGCACGCCCGCCACGTCTGCCGGCCAGTTGTCGACTTCGGTCGTCGTCATCAGCTGGCCGCCCTGGGCCATGCCGGTGATCAGGACGGGCTTGAGGTTGGCTCGCGCGGCGTAAATGGCGGCGGTATAGCCGGCGGGGCCCGAACCGAGGATCAGGACTTGGGCGTGCAAGATGGGTGTGCTCATGGGTTTCTGACGTGGCGTCGAAGGGTTGACGTTCAAGGGCCGCAGCTGCAACCGGTTATCAATTCGGGGTGCCCGCGCTGTTCAATCCGTCAACGCATGGGTTAGAGTGAGAGAGGCGTCACACATGCGTGAATTAACTGGCCATCGGCGAGCCCTGCTTTGCCCGATGACGCCGGTCCCGGACGTCGCAGGAGGATCGAGGGATTGTATGAACGACCTGCTGTGGCGCGCCGGTGGGCCGACTCTGAACACGATAGAACCAACTCAAGCAGGAGTGCCTCGATGGCCATGCTCTCGAATCTCGATCTGATCCGGCGCGTCCCCCTTTTCTCGATGCTCACCAATGAACAGGCCCAGACGGTGGCCGACGGGGTGATCAAGCGTCGTTACCGCCGTGGCGAGATCATCGTCGAGCAAGGCCGCAAGTCCGATGCGCTGTTCATCCTGCTGAGCGGCCGGGCGCGGGTCGTGACCTCCGACTCTCGCGGACGGGAGGTCATCCTCGCGGTGCTGGAGCCGGGCGACTACCTCGGCGAGATGAGCCTGATCGACAACGAGCCCCATTCGGCCACCGTGCGTGCCGAGGTCCAGACCGACGTGCTGGTGTTGGGCCGTGGCGAGTTTGCTGCCTGTCTGCCGGAGAACTCGAGCCTGTCCTACGCCATCCTGCGCGGCCTGGTCGGCCGCCTGCGCAACGCCGATCGCCAGATCGAGTCGCTCGCGTTGCTGGACGTCTATGGCCGCGTCGCGCGTGCCTTGCTCGACATGGCCACCGACGAGGATGGCCAGCGCATGATCCGCAGCAAGGTGTCGCGTCAGGATCTGGCCAAGGTCGTCGGCGCCTCGCGCGAGATGGTCAGCCGGGTCATGAAGGACCTGGAAGAGCGCGGCCTGATCGAGACCCAGGAAAACGGCTGGGTCGTGCTGACCGACCGCCTGACGACGCAGTGACGCAGTGATGCGGCACGCCGCGCGGCCGGCCGGCCGTGCGGCTTTCACGGGCTGATCGCCGACAATCCGGCGCATGTCGTATCCGCTCGGTTCGTTGCGCGCGTCGTCCTCCGGCGACGCGGCTTCCTCCTCCCCCACGTCTGCCCAGATCGGGCGTGCCGCATCCTCGTGGCGCCTGCAGGCGGCCATTGCGCTCGGCGCGATCGTGCTGCTGCTGTGGCTGCTGGCGCTGCTGAGCCAGCATCCGGGCGACCATGCCTTCTCGACCTCCGGTGACGGCGCGGCGACCCGCAACTGGGTCGGTGCCTTCGGCGCCTGGTGGGCCGATCTGTCACTGGTGACGTTCGGTCTGTCGGTGTGGTGGTGCCTGCTGTTCCTCGCGCGTGGCTGGCTGTCGCTGGTGGCCAGTGCCTTGCGCACCGATGTGGATGGACGTGGCGGCGCCGACGCCGTGCCCTGGCGTCCGAAGTGGCTCGCCTGGGTCGGGCTGCTGCTGCTTCTCGCCGCGAGTTGCTCGCTCGAATGGACCCGTCTCTACCGACATGAAGATGCCCTGGCTGGCGCGCAGGCCGGCGGCATGCTGGGCGCGACGCTCGGGCCTCTGAGCATGCGCCTGCTGGGCTTCGCCGGCAGTGGCGTGGCATGGATCGTGGTGATGCTGGTGGGCCTGTCCTGGGCCTTCCGTTTCTCGTGGAGCGTGCTGGCCGAGCGCATCGGCGCGGCGGCCGAAGGCCTGCGCGAGCGCCGCGAAGAACGCCGCGAACGCGCCGAGGACGAGCGCATCGGCCAGCGCGCCCAGCGTGAGCGCGAGCACCTCGTCGAGGTCGAGCGCCAGATCGAGGAGGTCCAGCCGCCGCTGGTGATCGAGGTCCCGCCGCCGGCCGTGCCGCCGTCCGAGCGGGTCGTCAAGGAACGCCAGCAGCCGCTCTTCCAGGAGCTGGACAACGGCAACCTGCCGCAGGTCGACCTGCTCGATGCCGCCCCGTCGACCCGCGTCGAGACCGTCACGCCCGAGACGCTGGAGATGACCAGCCGGCTGATCGAGAAGAAGCTCAAGGACTTCGGCGTCGAGGTCCGTGTCGTGGCCGCGCAGCCGGGCCCCGTCATCACCCGCTACGAGATCGAGCCGGCCACCGGCGTCAAGGGCTCGCAGGTCGTCAACCTGGCCAAGGACCTGGCTCGCTCACTGAGCCTGGTCTCGATCCGCGTGGTCGAGACCATCCCTGGCAAGACCTACATGGCGCTGGAGTTGCCCAATGCGCGGCGCCTGACGATCCGGCTGGCCGAGATCCTCGGCTCGCAGGTCTACAACGGCGCGGCCTCGCAGCTGACCATCGGCCTGGGCATGGACATCATCGGCACGCCGGTCGTCGCCGACCTGGCCAAGATGCCCCACGTGCTGGTCGCGGGCACCACCGGCTCGGGCAAGTCGGTGGGCATCAACGCGATGATCCTGAGCCTGCTCTACAAGGCCGAGGCGCGCGATGTGCGGCTCATCCTGATCGACCCGAAGATGCTCGAGATGAGCGTCTACGAGGGCATCCCGCACCTGCTCGCCCCGGTCGTCACCGACATGAAGCAGGCCGGCAACGCGCTCAACTGGTGCGTGGCCGAGATGGAGCGCCGCTACAAGGTGCTCAGCAAGATGGGCGTGCGCAACCTGGCGGGCTACAACAAGAAGATCAACGAGGCGACCGAGCGCGGCGAGCTGATCCCCAACCCCTTCAGCCTGACGCCCGATGCGCCCGAGCCACTCGCCCGCTTGCCGCACATCGTCGTGGTGATCGATGAACTGGCCGACCTGATGATGGTGGTGGGCAAGAAGATCGAGGAGCTGATCGCCCGTCTGGCGCAGAAGGCACGGGCCTCGGGCATCCACCTGATCCTCGCCACGCAACGGCCCAGCGTGGACGTCATCACCGGCCTGATCAAGGCCAACATCCCGACCCGCATCGCCTTCCAGGTCTCCAGCAAGATCGACAGCCGCACCATCCTCGACCAGATGGGCGCCGAGGCCCTGCTGGGTCAGGGTGACATGCTCTATCTGACGCCCGGCGGTGGCTTGCCGGTACGGGTGCACGGCGCCTTCGTCAGCGACGACGAGGTGCACCGCGTGGTCAGCTACCTCAAGACCCAGGGCGAGCCGGACTACATCGAAGGCATCCTCGAAGGTGGCGTGCTGGACGGCGAAGGCGGCGAGCCCGGCGATCCGGCTGGCGGTGCCACCGGCGAAGCCGATCCGATGTACGACCAGGCCGTCGCCATCGTGCTGCAGCACCGCCGCGCCTCGATCTCGCTGGTGCAGCGCCACCTGCGCATCGGCTACAACCGCGCGGCCCGCCTGCTCGAACAGATGGAGCAGTCCGGCGTGGTCTCCAGCATGGCGACCAACGGCAACCGCGACATCCTGGTGCCACCGCGCCAGGTTGACTGAAACCTCTCCCCGACCGGCCTCCGGGCGCATCGAATCCATGTCTCAGACCTGCTCCAAGTTCCGCCGTCGCTGGCTCGCCACGCTGGCCCTGTCGATGCTGCTGCCACTCTGGCCGATCGCCGCGAAGGCCGATGCCATCGGGGCTCTGCGCGATTTCGTGCGTGAGGTCCAGTCCGGCCGCGCCAGCTTCACCCAGGTCGTGACCGGCAACGACGGCGCGCGCAAGAAGCCGTCGACCGGCACCTTCGAGTTCCTGCGCCCGAACCGCTTCCGCTTCGACTACGTCAAGCCCTACGAGCAGCTGATCGTGTCGGACGGCACCAAGGTCTGGCTGCACGACCAGGACCTCAACCAGGTCACCGTTCGACCTTACGACCAGGCCCTGGGCAGCACGCCGGCGGCACTGCTGGCGGGAGGATCGATCGAGCGCGACTTCACGCTCGCCAATCAGCCTGACGAGGCCGGCCTGCAATGGGTGCTGGCCGAGCCGAAGAACGCCGAGGGCAGCATCCGCAAGGTGCGGGTGGCGTTCAAGGGCAAGGAACTCGCCGCCTTCGAGATCACCGACGCCTTCGGTCAGCGCTCGCGCCTGGACTTCAGCCGCGTCGAGGCCAACCCGGCCATCCCAGCGACCCGTTTCCGCTTCGTGCCACCGGCCGGCGCGGACGTGCTGCAACAGTGATGCTGCAGCCGTGACGCGGCACCACTGAGTCAACAGCCTCGTGAGCGACCTGTTCGACGGCGCCGAGCCGCAGCCCATCGTGCCGCCGCGCACCGAACGGTCGGCGGCGCCCGGCTCGATCCCGCTGGCTGAGCGCCTGCGCCCGCGCACGCTCGACGAGGTCATCGGCCAGCATGACCTGCTCGATGCCGGCAAGCCCTTGCGTGTGGCCTTCGAGTCGGGGCAGCCCCATTCGATGATCCTGTGGGGGCCACCGGGGGTGGGCAAGACCACGCTGGCGCGGCTGATGGCCGATGCCTTCGAGGCGGTCTTCGTGCAGATCTCGGCCGTGCTCGGTGGCGTCAAGGAGATCCGCGAGGCGGTCGAGCAGGCCCGCGTCGCACAGGCCCAGGGGAGGCGCTGCATCGTCTTCGTCGACGAGGTGCACCGCTTCAACAAGTCCCAGCAGGACGCCTTCCTGCCGCACGTCGAATCGGGCCTGTTCACCTTCATCGGCGCGACCACCGAGAACCCGTCCTTCGAGGTCAACTCGGCGTTGCTCTCGCGTGCCACCGTGCATGTGCTCAAGCCCATCCATGAGGCCGACCAGCAGGCCCTGCTGACACGCGCCTGCGAGGCCCTTGGTGCCGTCGCGCCGGAGCCGTCTGCCGCGACCCGTCTGATCGCCTATGCCGATGGCGACGCGCGTCGGCTGCTCAACACCTTCGAGAACGTCGTGCGCATGGTGGGCGTGCAGACCGTCATCGACGAGGCCGTGCTCGAACGCTGCCTGGGCGCGCAGCTGCGTCGCTACGACAAGGGCGGCGACCAGTTCTACGACACCATCTCGGCGTTGCACAAATCGGTGCGCGGCAGCAACCCCGATGCCGCCCTGTATTGGTTCGTGCGCATGCTCGACGGCGGGGTTGATGCACGCTACATCGCACGCCGGCTGATCCGCATGGCCAGCGAGGACATCGGCCTGGCCGACCCGCGGGCCTTGCGCCTGTGCCTCGATGCCAGCGAGACCTACGAGCGGCTCGGCTCGCCCGAGGGCGAGCTGGCGCTGGCCAATGCGGTGATCTACCTCGCCGTGGCGGCCAAGTCCAACGCCGTCTACACCGCCTACAAGGCGGCCAAGGCCTTCGTGCAGCAAGACGGCACACGGCCGGTGCCGCTGCACCTGCGCAATGCGCCGACCGCGCTGATGAAGAAGCTCGACTTCGGCCGCGACTACCGCTACGCCCATGACGAAGCCGATGGCTACGCGGCCGGCGAGCACTACTTCCCCGAGGCCCTCGATCCGCCACCGGCCTTCTACCAGCCGGTCGCACGCGGACTCGAAGGCAAGATCGCCGAGAAACTGGCTCGATTGCGCGAGCTGGACGAGCAGGCGAAGAAAGCTCGCTGAAGCCCCGTCAACACCGCATCCAAGGCGGTGAGGTCTGCGGAAAACACGAATCTTTCGCGGGATGGCCCAGCCATACAATCCGCGCCGCTTGACGCCGACCAGGCCCCGGTTCGAAGCCTTCGAACGGGCCAGCCCGATACACCGGGCACGGTCGTTGCGTGAACGAGCGGCAGGCCATGAACCCGCCGCATCAAGAACGACAAGCGGGCTAAGGGCACCGCATCCAGGAGACTTTTCGATGGACACCTTCGTACAGCAGATCATCAACGGTCTGGTGCTGGGCAGCATGTATGCGCTCGTGGCACTGGGCTACACGATGGTCTACGGCATCATCAGCCTCATCAACTTCGCCCACGGCGAGGTCCTGATGGTTGGCGCCATGGTCAGCTGGACCGTGGCGTCGGCCTTCCAGTCCGCCGGCATCATGTGGCCGGGCTGGGTCATCTTGCTGATCTCGATGGTGGCCGCCATCGTCGTCTGCTCGCTGCTGAACTACTCGATCGAGAAGATCGCCTACCGGCCGCTGCGCAACGCGCCACGGCTGGCGCCGCTGATCACCGCCATGGGCATGAGCCTGCTGCTGCAGACGCTGGCGATGATCATCTGGAAGCCCAACCCCAAGCCCTACCCGCAACTGATTCCCGCCGAGGTCTACTTCCTGTGGGAGGACGGCCCGGTGATCACGCTGACCCAGATCCTGATCCTGATCGTGACTGGCGTGGTGCTCAGCCTGCTGCTGTGGCTGGTCAACAAGACCAAGCTTGGCCGCGCGATGCGTGCCACCGCAGAGAACCCGCGTGTGGCCGGCCTGATGGGCGTGCGCCCCGACCACATCATCAGCGCCACCTTCATCATCGGCGCGGCCCTGGCGGCCATCGCCGGGATCATGTGGGCGGCGAACTACGGCACCCTGCAGCACAGCATGGGCTTCATGCCCGGCCTGAAGGCCTTCACCGCTGCGGTGTTCGGGGGTATCGGCAACCTCACCGGCGCGATGGTCGGTGGCGTGCTGCTGGGCCTGATCGAGGCGATCGGTGCGGGCTACCTGGGTGACCTGACCGGCGGCGTCTTCGGCAGTCACTACGTCGAGATCTTCGCCTTCCTGGTGCTGATCCTGGTCCTCACGCTGCGACCGAGCGGCCTGATGGGCGAACGCGTGGCCGACCGCGCCTGAACCCGGAGACCTCGTGATGAATCCGAAGAACCGACTCCTCGTCATCCTGATCGCGGCCATCGCCTTGCTGGCGATGCCGCTGATCGCCGCGCAGTTCGGCCAAGGCTGGGTGCGCATCATGGCGCTCGCGCTGCTGTACGTGCTGCTCGCGCTGGGCCTGAACATCGTGGTGGGCTATGCCGGCCTGCTGGATCTGGGCTATGTGGCCTTCTATGCGATCGGGGCCTACCTGTTCGCGCTGGTGGCGTCGCCGCACCTGTCGATGAACTTCGCGGCGTTCAAGGCCGCATTTCCGACTGGGCTGCACTTCCCGATCTGGATGGTGATCCCGATCGCGGCCATCGTTGCGGCGCTGGCCGGCATGTTGCTGGGCGCGCCCACGCTCAAGCTGCGCGGCGACTACCTCGCCATCGTCACGCTGGGCTTCGGCGAAATCATCCGGGTGTTCATGAACAACCTGGAGCATCCGCTCAACATCACCAACGGTCCGCGTGGCATCAGCCAGATCGACCCGATGACCTTCTTCGGCTTCAGCTTCGGCAAGCCGCTGGTGATCGGGACCTATTCGATCCCGTCGGTCGCGCTGTACTACTACCTGTTCCTTGCCCTGGTGGTGGGCAGCGTGGTGATCTGCCACCGGCTTGAAACCTCCCGCATCGGCCGCGCCTGGATGGCCATCCGCGAGGACGAGATCGCCGCCAAGGCGATGGGCCTGAACACCCGCAACCTCAAGCTGCTCGCCTTCGGCATGGGCGCCACCTTCGGCGGCGTCTCGGGCGCGATGTTCGCGGCCTTCCAGGGCTTCATCTCGCCCGAGTCCTTCACGCTGATGGAGTCGGTCATGATCGTCGCGATGGTCGTGCTGGGCGGCATTGGTCACATCCCTGGCGTGATCCTGGGTGCGGTGATGCTCTCGGCGCTGCCGGAGGTGCTGCGCTACGTCGCCGGTGACGTGCAGTCCATGACGGGTGGGCGCATCGACGCGGCCATCCTGCGCCAGCTGCTGATCGCGCTGGCGATGATCGCGGTGATGCTGTTGCGTCCGCGTGGCCTGTGGCCCGCGCCGGAACATGGCAAGGCGGCTCCGGCCGTCGTGAAGTGAGGAGCACGCACATGAATGACACCGTTCTCGAGGTCAAGGGCGTCTCCAAGCGCTTCGGCGGCCTGCAGGCCCTCAGCGATGTGGGCATCACCATCCGCAAGGGCCAGGTCTATGGCTTGATCGGCCCCAACGGCGCCGGCAAGACCACCTTCTTCAACGTCATCACCGGGCTCTACACGCCCGACGGCGGCACCTTCGAGCTGGGCGGGGCGACCTACACGCCGCAGGCCGTGCACCAGGTGGCGGCGGCCGGCATCGCCCGCACCTTCCAGAATATTCGTCTCTTCCCCGAGATGACGGCGCTGGAGAACGTCATGGTCGGACGCCATGTGCGCACCGGCTCCGGGCTGTTTGGCGCGATCTTTCGCACCGCCAGCTTCAAGGCCGAAGAAGCGGCGATCGCCCAGCGCGCTCAGGAGCTGCTGGACTATGTCGGCATCGGCAAGTACGCCGAGTTCAAGGCCCGTACGCTGAGCTACGGCGACCAGCGTCGTCTGGAGATCGCCCGCGCGCTGGCGACCGAGCCCAAGCTGATCGCGCTGGACGAACCGGCCGCCGGCATGAACGCGACCGAGAAGGTCGTGCTGCGCGAGCTGATCGACCGCATCCGCAACGACGGCCGGACCATCCTGCTGATCGAGCACGACGTGAAGCTGGTGATGGGCCTGTGCGACCGCGTCACCGTGCTCGACTACGGCAAGCAGATCGCCGAAGGCACGCCGCACGACGTGCAGCGCAACGAGAAGGTGATCGAGGCCTACCTGGGCGCCGGTCACAAGGCACATTGAGCGAGCGGAGCACAGCCACATGACGCAAGACAACAAGCAGGTGCTGCTCGAAGTGCGCGGCCTCAAGGTCGCCTACGGCGGCATCCAGGCCGTCAAGGGCGCGACCATCGAGGTCCGCGAGGGCGAGCTGGTCAGCCTGATCGGTGCCAACGGCGCGGGCAAGACGACCACGCTCAAGGCGGTCACCGGCATCCAGCCGATCGCCGACGGCGAGGTGCACTACCTGGGCCGCAGCATCCGTGGCCAGGGCGCCTGGGACCTGGCCAAGCAGGGCCTGGTGATGATCCCGGAAGGGCGCGGCACCTTCACGCGCATGACCATCACCGAGAACCTCCAGATGGGCGCCTACACGCGCAACGACAAGGAGATCGACGCCGACATCGAGAAGGTCTTCGGCATCTTCCCGCGCCTGAAGGAACGCCGCGACCAACTCGCCGGCACGATGTCAGGCGGTGAGCAGCAGATGCTCGCGATGGGCCGCGCGCTGATGGCGCGTCCCAAGGTGCTGTTGCTCGACGAACCGTCGATGGGTCTGTCGCCGATCATGGTCGACAAGATCTTCGAGGTCGTTGGCGACATCCACAAGCAGGGCGTCACGATGCTGCTGGTCGAACAGAACGCCAGCCGCGCGCTGGCCATCGCTGACCGCGGCTACGTGATGGAGTCGGGCGAGGTCACGATGAGCGGCAACGGACGCGATCTGCTGGACGATCCCAAGGTCCGCGCCGCCTATCTGGGCGAGTGACGAACGCCTGATGCGACCGTGTTGATCGGCCTTCCGGGCCGGTCCACAAGAAAGAACGCCGGCTTGCGAGCCGGCGTTTTTCATGCGGCGTCGAACACCATCAGCCGGTGTTGCGCAAGCCGGCAGCGACACCGTTGATCGAGATGTGGATGCCACGCTGCAGACGCGCGTTGGCGGCATCGCCGTCCTTGCGGTTGCGGTAGCGTCGCATCAACTCGACCTGCAGGTGGTTGAGCGGATCGAGGTAGGGGAAGCGGTGCTCGATCGAACGCGCCAGCGTCGGGTTGCTGGCCAGGCGCTGCTGTTCGCCGGTGATGGCGGTGAGCGCCTGCTGCGTGCGGGTCCACTCGGCCTCGATGGCCGCGAAGATGCGCTTGCCCAGCTTCTTGTCCTCGACCAGGTCGACGTAGCGCGCGGCAATGGCCAAGTCGGTCTTGGCCAGCACCATGTCCAGGTTGGACATCAGCGTGCGGAAGAAGGGCCACTGCTTGAACATGCGCTGCAGCAGCAGCAGGCGGGTCTTGCGCTTGTCCTCGCCCTGGGCGTTCAGGAAGGTCTCGACGGCCGAGCCGAAGCCGCACCAGCCCGGCAGCGCAACGCGGCACTGGCCCCAGCTGAAGCCCCAGGGGATGGCGCGCAGGTCCTCGATCGCACGGGTGGCCTTGCGCGACGCCGGGCGTGAGCCGATGTTCAGCTCGGCGATCTCGCGGATCGGCGTGGCGCTGAAGAAGTAGTCGGTGAAGCCGTCGGTCTCGTAGACCAGCTTGCGATAGGCCGCCATGCTGGCGTTGGACAGTTCTGCAGCTGCATCGAGGAAGCTGCGTGGCGCGCTCTGCGTCGGGTGCAGCAGCGTTGCCTCCAGCGTCGCGGCGACCAGGGTCTCGAGGTTGCGCAGGCCGATCTCCGGGTGCGCGTACTTCGAGGCGATCACCTCGCCCTGTTCGGTCAGGCGGATCTGGCCGTTCACGGTGCCGGGGGGCTGCGCCAGGATCGCCTGGTAGCTCGGGCCGCCGCCACGACCGACGGTGCCGCCGCGGCCGTGGAACAGCCGCAGCTTGATGCCGTGCTCGCGGCCGAGCTGCTCGAACAGGTCGACCAGCGCCAGCTCGGCGTCGTAGAGCTCCCAGTTGCTGGTGAAGAAGCCACCGTCCTTGTTGCTGTCGCTGTAGCCCAGCATGATGTCCTGCTCGCCCGGGCCTTCCAGGCCGGAGCGCACGACCATGCCGGTGATGCCGGGCAGCGCGTAGAAGGCCCGCATGATCGGCGCGGCATTGCGCAGGTCGCCAATGGTCTCGAACAGCGGCACGACGATCAGCGCGTTGGTGGCGTCCTCGTCCAGCGTGCCACGCAGCAGACCGGTTTCCTTCTGCAGCAGCAGGACTTCGAGCAGGTCGCTGACGTCCTCGGTGTGCGAAATGATGTAGTGGCGGATCGCGTTGCGGCCGTAGCGGCCGAGCATCTCGCGGGCGGTCTCGAAGATCGCCAGCTCGCTGCTCGCATGCTCCGAATAGCCGTGGCCGGTGACACGCAGCGGCCGGGTCTCGTTGAGCAGACCGACCAGCAGCTCGCGCCGGGCGGCTTCGTCCAGCGCGCTGTAGTCGGCCTCGACGCGGGCGACTTGAAGCAGCTCGGCGACCACCGCCTCGTGCTTGTCCGAACTCTGGCGCAGGTCGACCGTGGCGAGGTGGAAGCCGAAGACCTGCACCGCTCGCATCAGCGGGGCCAGACGCGGGGCGATCAGCGCCTGGGCGTGGTGGTGGCGCAGTGAGGCCTCGATCACCTGCAGATCGGCCATGAACTGGCTGGCGTCGGTGTAGGCGTTCTGCGGCGGCACGGCGTGGCGCAGCGCCTCGGTGCCGGTGAACTCGTGCAGCGTCGCGGCCAGGCGGGCGTACATGCCGATCAGGGCGCGGCGATAGGGCTCGTCTTCGCGATGCGCGCTCTGGTCGGGCGAACGTGCGGCGAGTGCCTGCATGCCTTCCGTCACCGGCGCGAGCAGGTTGGACATCGACAGCTCGCCGCCGAGCGCGTGCACCTCGGTCAGGTAGTGGCGCAGCACCGTCTCGCTCTGGCGCGACAGGGCGCGGCGCAGGGTCTCGGCGGTCACGAAGGGGTTGCCGTCGCGGTCACCGCCGATCCAGTTGCCCATGCGGAAGAAGCTGGCGATGTCGTGGCCCGGCAGGGCCTGCTCGACCGCGCGGTACATGCGCGGGATCTGGCGCAGGAAGGTGCTGTGGTAGTAGCTGAGCGCGTTCTCGATCTCGTCGGCCACGGTCAGCTTGGTGTAGCGCAGCATGCGCGTTTGCCAGAGCTGGGTGACGCGGGCGCGCAGCAGCGCCTCGTTCTCGGCGCGCTGGTGGTCGGTGTGCAGGTCGTCACGGGCGCCGATCAGCTCGGCCACGGCGCGCTCGGCGTCCAGGATGCTCTTGCGCTGGACCTCGGTCGGGTGAGCGGTCAACACCGGCGAGATGTAGGCCTGCTGCAGCGTGCGGGCGATCTGGTCGGCGCGGATGTCGGCATCGGCCAGGCGGTCGAAGGTCATCGCCAGCGAACCTTCCTGAAGGTGGCCGGCGCGTTCATGGACCTCGCGGCGACGCACGTGGTGGCGGTCCTCGGCGATGTTGGCCAGGTGCGAGAAGTAGCTGAAGGCGCGGATCACGCTGACGGTCTGATCCACCGTCAGGTTCTTCAGCAGCCGGTCCAGTGCCTTGCCGGCGGTCGCGTCCTGTTTCAAGCGGAAGGCCACCGAAAGCTGGCGCACACGCTCGATCAGGTCGAAGGCATCCTGACCTTCCTGCTCGCGGATCGTGTCGCCGAGGATGCGGCCCAGCAGGCGGATGTCCTCGACCAGCGGCCGGTTCTTCTCGGCGGCATCGGCGGCGTCGACGACCTTCGGTCGCGTCGAACGGGTGCCGGCGCTGGCCGTGGCGGCCTTCTTCGACGTACGGGCGGCTCGGGCGGGGCGGGAGTTTGCGGCGTCGCGCGGCATTGAAACCTCGGTGTTCAAAAAGTGGTAACAAAGTTACAAGACGATGGTATCACCGGCCTTCATGCGGCCGGACGCAAGAACGGGGCCAAATCGTTTGCGCCCTGTTGCGGTGCGGCGCCGGAACGACGGACGAGCGACAAGAAATGAGCCCCTCGCTTGGTCGACAATCCGCGCATGACCGCCACGCTGACCACCCCCTGCATCATCGCCACGCGCGAAAGCCGGCTCGCCCTCTGGCAGGCCGAACATGTCCGAGACCTGCTGAGCCATCGACATGGCCTGGCCGTCGAACTGCTCGGCATGACGACCCGAGGCGACCAGATCCTTGACCGCGCGCTGTCCAAGGTCGGCGGCAAGGGGCTGTTCGTCAAGGAGCTGGAAGTCGCGCTCGAAGAGGGCCGTGCCCATCTCGCGGTGCACTCGCTCAAGGACGTCCCGATGGTCCTGCCCGAAGGCTTCGTGCTGGCCGCCGTGCTCGAACGCGAGGACCCGCGCGACGCCTGGGTGTCGCCGCACCACGCCGACATCCATGCACTGCCGCAGGGCGCGCGGGTGGGGACGTCCAGCCTGCGCCGGGTGGTGCAGCTGAAGGCGCTGCGACCCGACCTCGACATCCAGCCGCTGCGCGGCAACCTCGACACCCGCCTGCGCAAGCTCGACGAAGGCCAGTACGACGGCATCGTGCTGGCGGCGGCGGGCCTCAAGCGGCTGGGCCTGGCCGAGCGCATCCGGGCCGTCATCGACCCGACGGTGATGCTGCCGGCAGCCGGACAAGGCGCGCTGGGCATCGAGGTCCGCGAGGACGCCACCGCGCTGCGCGCCTTGCTGGCCGACCACATCGACGTGGCGACGTGGCTGGCGGTGCATGCCGAACGCGCGGTCTCGCGCGCCCTGGGCGGCAGCTGCAGCATGCCGTTGGCTGCCTACGCCCAGTGGCAAGGCGACCACCTGGTGATCGAGGCGCGCCTGGGCCATCCCCTGGACGCCGACCAGCCTCTGGTCTGCGCGCGGGCGCAAGCTGACTTGCCGCGCACGCTCGACGCGACCACCGCCGCCGAGGCGCTGGGCCTGCAGGTTGTCGCCCAGTTGCGCGACAACGGCGGCGAAGCGCTGTTGGCGGCGCTGGCCGAGGTCTGACCGGACCGGGCGCGGCGCCCATGTCCTTCACCTGGCCGACCCTGGTGGTCACCCGTCCGCAGCCGCAGGCGGATGCATGGGTTGAACGCTTGGTGGCGCTGGGCTGTCCGGCCGTCGCCTTGCCGCTGCTGGTGATCGAGCCACAAGCGGCGTTTGTGCCCGCCGTGTCGCAGGCCTGGTTGTCCTTGGCCGAGCACCGGTTGGTCATGTTCGTGAGCCCGAACGCCGCGTTGCAGTTCTTCGCCCAGGCGCCGTCCGGCCAGCGTTGGCCGATGACCACCTGGGCAGCGGCCACCGGCCCTGGCACCGTCGCCGCGTTGCGGGAGCAGGGCCTGGACGCGGCGCAGATCCTGAGCCCGTCGCCCGACGCGGACCAGTTCGATGCCGAGACGCTCTGGCAGCAGCGGCTGGCCGACCGCGACTGGCGCGGCCAGAAGGTCCTGATCGTGCGTGGCGAAGACGGGCGCGACTGGCTGGCGTCGACGCTGCGGGAGGCCGGCGCCCAGGTCGACCTGCTGGCGGCCTACCGTCGCGTCGGTCCGGCCTGGGACGCTACCAGCCTCTCGCTGCTGTCGCGCATCGAGGCGGCACCGGCACAACACGCCTGGCAGTTCAGCAGCTCGGAGGCCGTTCGCCACCTCGCGGCCTGGATCGCCGCGCAGCCGATGCCGCATCCCGGCTTGCTCCAAGCGCCTGCGCTGGCCACGCACCCCCGCATCGCCGAGACCGCCCGGGCCTGTGGCTGGACCCGGGTGCTCGACGTGACGCCTGACGCGTCGCAGATGCTGGCCTGCCTGCGCGCGTGGGTGGAAGGCCCGCGCGCGTCGTCCCCTGCTTGAACCCCGTCGCCGGAGGTCCGGTCGATACAATGGTTTCGACCCTTCTTCCCGGTGCGCAACGCCTCATCGTGTCTTCAGCATTACCCCCCGAGCGCGGCGCCGATCCGGCTGCCACCCCTCCCGCTGATGCGGCCCTGCCTCCCGAGGTCGCCGCGTCACCGACGCCCCCCGAACCCTTGCCGGAGATCGGCCTGCTCGACGCGCCCCAAGAGGCCGTCGCTGACCGGCCGTCGCCGCTGGCCGGCTCGCGCATCGGCGTGACGCTGGGGCTGGTCGGCGTGGCGCTGGCGCTGGTCGCCGGCACCCTGGCCTGGAACACCCGAGGCCAGCTGGCTGACCTGGAGCGTGAGCTGGTGCGCCGCCAGCAAACGAGCGCCGACCAAGCGGCCGAAGCCCGCGTGCTGGCCACCGAGGCGCGCGATGTCTCGCGCGATACCGCCGCCAAGACCGCGCTGCTCGACGCCAAGCTCGCCGAGGTCGCGATGCAACGCGGCCAGCTGGATGACCTGCTGCAGTCGCTGTCCCGCTCGCGCGACGAGAACGCCATCGCCGACATCGATGCCGCCATCCGCGTTGCCCTGCAGCAAAGCACCCTGACCGGCAGTGCCGAGCCGCTGGTGCTGGCCCTGCGCTCGGCCGATGAACGGCTGGCGCGCATCAACCAGCCGCGCCTGGAGCGACTGCGCCGGGCCATCGCGCGTGACCTCGATCGCGTTCGGGCCGTCAGCGTGCCCGACATCGGGGCGCTGCTGATCAAGCTCGACGAGACCGTCCGTCTGGCCGACGAGATGCCGCTGACCGCCGAAGCGGCCCGTCCGGCCGGTGCGGCGGACAAGGCCGCGACCGCGGCGCGTGTCGCCTCTGGCGCCGCAGCGGGTGCATCGGCCGCCCCGACGCCTGCGAGTGCCGCGTCCGGCGTGGCTGAAGGTGTGGGCGCCACCGTGCTGCCGCGCCTGAAACTGGCGTGGGCCTCATCGGTCGGTCTGGTGGCCGAGGAACTGCGCAGCCTGGTGCGCGTCACCCGGATCGATCAGCCCGAGGCCATGCTGTTGTCGCCGGAACAGGGCGTGCTGCTGCGCGAGAACCTCAAGCTGCGGCTGCTCAATGCGCGGCTGTCGGTGCTGTCGCGTCAGCTCGAATCGGCCGGTTCGGACCTGCAAGGCTCCGAGCAAGCGATCCGACGCTACTTCGACCTGCAGTCGCGCAAGACGCAGCTGGCCCTGGACCTGCTCCGGCAGGTCGGCCAGCAAAGCCGCCTGATCGGCGTGCCGCGTCCGGACGAGACCCTTGCCGCCACGGCTGCCGCCGTGGCCGGTCGCTGACGGACGGCTGGCATGCGCTGGGTCATCTGGCTGGTCATCCTCTTCGTCGTTGCCGCGCTGGCCGCCGGCACGCTGGGCAACAACGACGGTGTCGTCTCGATTTACTGGTCGCCGTGGCGGGTCGACCTGTCGCTCAACCTGTTTCTGCTCGCCATCGTCGTCACCGGGGCCTTGTCCTATGTCGCGGTCGGCACGCTGAACCGCCTGATCGGCCTGCCCGAGCGGGCCCGCGCGTGGCGCCTGCAGCGCCGCGAGCGCACCGCGCAGGGCGCCCTGCGCGAGGCCATCGGCCTGCTGTATGCCGGCCGTTACAGCCGGGCCCACAAGGCGGCACAACGGGCGCTGGAGATCCAGGCCCTGACGCCCGAGCTGACGGCCGACGGCGAGTTCGCGACGCTGGCCCACCTGCTGGCGGCCAGCAGCCTGCATCGGCTTCAGGACCGCGGCCGGCGGGACGATCAGCTGGCTCGGGCCTTGACGGCGCTGGGCCCGAAGTCGGCGCACCTGCCGGTGGCTGAAGGCGCTCGCCTGCTGGCTGCCGAATGGGCCATTGACGACCGCGAGGCTGATCGTGCACTGGAACAGCTCGCGCAGCTGCCCGCCGGTGTGGCCCGCCGCACCCAGGCGCTGCGGCTGCGCCTGCAGGCGGCGCGTTTGGCTCGTCAACCGCTGGAAGCGCTGCGCACCGCGCGTCTGCTGGCCAAGCACCAGGGCATCGCGCCGGTGGCGGCGCACGGCATCCTGCGTTCGCTGGCCATCGAGGTGCTCGATACCGCCCGTGATGCCGATCAGCTGCGCCGGATCTGGCTGCAGCTCGAAGCGGCCGATCGGCGTGATCCGGTCGTCACCGCGCGCGCTGCCAGCCGCTCGGTCGAACTCGACTGCATCGCCGACGGTCGCGGCTGGCTGCGTCCACATCTAGCCGAGCTGTCCAAGCTGGGCGAGCGCGAACGCTCTTCCGTGCTGAAAGCTTTCATCGACGTGCTGCCCGGCTTGCCCGTCGACTGGCTGCCTTTGCTGGAAGACTCGGTCGCAGCCCAGCCGGGCGACATGCCGCTGGCCCATGCCGTCGGCCGCGCCATGGCCGAACGCCAGCTCTGGGGCCGCGCGCGCCGGCTGCTCGAATCAGTGGCACAAAGTGCCAGTGCCGAACCGGCCCAGCGCCAGGATGCTTGGCGCTGGCTGGGTCGCATTGCCGACCGCGAGGGCGACGAGGCACAAGCCCAGCGCTGCTACCGTGAAGCCGCACAAATTTCCTGAGGAAGCTTGACGCCTGGGAATTCGAGTTGTTATAGTAGCGGTCTTGATTGCAGTGCGGCTGTAGCTCAGTTGGATAGAGTACTTGGCTACGAACCAAGGGGTCGTGGGTTCGAATCCTGCCAGCCGCACCACCCGTGACGGGGCCTACCGAAAGGTAGGCCCCGTTTCCGTTTGGGCGGCCCACTCTGGGGTGTCCGGATGCGGTGTGACGCGGCGGACAAAAAGAAGCCCGGCGGTGCCGGGCTTTCTGGGGAGAGGGAGGGCAGGGCCGTTCAGCCGATCACAGCACCTTGGCGATCGAGTCGACCACGTAGCCGAGGTTCTTGTCGTTCAGCGCCGCCACGCAGATGCGGCCGGAATCGACGCCGTAGACGCCGAACTCGTCGCGCAGGCGGACCATCTGGTCCTTGTTCAGGCCCGAGTAGCTGAACATGCCCTTCTGCTGGGCGATGAAGCCGAAGTCGCGCGACACGCCCGCAGCCTTCAGGCGCTCCACCAGCGCGCTGCGCATCAGGCGGATGCGACTGCGCATGCCGGCCAGTTCGCTCTCCCACATCTGGCGCAGTTCCGGCGTCGTCAGCACGGTGGCGACGACCTGTGCGCCGTGGGTCGGCGGGTTGGAGTAGTTGGTGCGGATGACGATCTTCAGCTGCGACAGCACACGGGCCGTGTCTTGCTGGCTGTCACAGACCACGCTGAGGGCGCCGACGCGCTCGCCATAGAGCGAGAAACTCTTCGAGAACGAGGTCGAGACGAAGAACTCGATGCCGGCGGCCAGGAACTTCTGGACCGCGGCGCCGTCCTCGGTGATGCCGTCGCCAAAGCCTTGGTAGGCCATGTCCAGGAAGGCGACCAGGCCTTGCCCCTTGACCGCCTCGACGACCTCGTCCCACTGCGCCGGGGTGATGTCGTAGCCGGTCGGGTTGTGGCAGCAAGCGTGCAGCACGACCACGGTGCCAGGAGCGGCGGCGCGCAAGGCGCGGATCATGGCGTCGAAGTTCACGCCCTTTGCCGCCGCGTCGTAGTACGGGTAGGTGCCGACGTTGAAGCCCGCGTTGGTGAACAGCGCGCGGTGGTTCTCCCAGCTCGGGTCGGAGATCAGCACCGTGGCGCCCGGGTTGACGCGCTTGAGGAAGTCCGCGCCGATCTTCAGGCCGCCGGTACCGCCGATGGCCTGCACCGTGGCGACGCGCCCGCCCTTGACCACCTCGCTGTCGGCGCCAAACACGAGGCCCTGCACGGCCTTGTCGTAGGCGGCGATGCCGTCGATCGGCAGGTAGCCGCGCGCCTTGGGCGCTTCCATCATCTGGCGCTCGGCCGCGATGACGCACTGGAGCAGCGGCAGCTTGCCGTTCTCGTCGAAGTAGACGCCCACGCCCAGGTTGACCTTGGCGGGGTTGGTGTCGGCACCGAATTGCTCGTTCAACCCGAGGATCGGGTCACGCGGCGCCATCTCGACGGAGGTGAAGAGGGACATGTTCTGGCCTGTCGGCTGGTGATGGAGTGGGAAACCGCCCTGAGTTACCCTGAGCGGTTGCACAAATTTTAGCGGTGAGGACAGGGTCAGCATGAGTGAACGCCAGCGTACAGGCCTGCCGGAAGCGGTTCGTGCCGAGCTTGCCAACAGCGCCGGAGCGCCCGCCGCCACGGCCACCGATGCCACCGACGCGCCGCCGGGGCAGGGCACCTGGCTGACCTTCGAGGGCTCTCCCTTCGAGCTCTACCAGCCCTATCCGCCGGCCGGCGACCAGCCTGCCGCGATCGACGCGCTGTGCGAGGGCATCCAGGACGGCCTGACCTTCCAGACACTGCTGGGCGTGACCGGCTCGGGCAAGACCTTCACGATGGCCAACACCATCGCCCGCATGGGTCGTCCGGCCATCGTGTTCGCGCCCAACAAGACGCTGGCCGCGCAGCTCTACGCCGAGTTCCGCGAGTTCTTCCCGCGCAACGCGATCGAGTACTTCGTCAGCTACTACGACTACTACCAGCCCGAGGCCTACGTGCCTCAGCGCGACCTGTTCATCGAAAAGGACAGCTCGATCAACGAGCACATCGAGCAGATGCGCCTGTCGGCCACCAAGAGCGTGCTGGAGCGCCGCGACACGGTCATCGTCGCCACCGTCAGCGCCATCTACGGCATCGGCAAGCCCGAGGACTACACCCAGATGCGCTTCATCGTGCGCGTGGGCGACCGCATTGGCCAGCGCGACGCCATCGCGCAGCTGATCCGCATGCAGTACACGCGCAACGACACCGACTTCTCGCGCGGCTCCTTCCGCGTGCGCGGCGACACCATCGACATCTTCCCGGCCGAACACTCCGAGCTGGCCGTGCGCATCGAGATGTTCGACGACGAGGTCGAGGGCCTGCAGCTGTTCGACCCGCTGACCGGCAAGATCCGCCAGAAGGTGCCGCGCTTCACCGTCTACCCCTCCAGCCACTACGTGACGCCCCGCGAGCGCGTGCTGGCCGCGATCGACGGCATCAAGATCGAGCTGCGCGAGCGCCTGGCCGAGTTCGTCGCCGCCGGCAAGCTGGTCGAGGCCCAGCGCATCGAGCAGCGCACCCGCTTCGACCTGGAGATGCTCCAGGAGGTCGGCCACTGCAAGGGCATCGAGAACTACAGCCGACACCTGTCGGGCGCCAAGCCGGGCGATCCGCCGCCGACGCTGGTCGACTACATGCCGCCTGACGCGCTGATGTTCCTCGACGAGAGCCATGTGCTGATCGGCCAGCTTGGCGGCATGTACAACGGCGACCGGGCCCGCAAGACCACGCTGGTCGAATACGGCTTCCGGCTGCCCAGCGCGATGGACAACCGGCCGCTGCGCTTCGAGGAGTTCGAACGCAAGATGCGCCAGGCCGTGTTCGTCTCGGCCACGCCGGCCGATTACGAGAACCGCCATGCCGGCCAGGTGGTCGAACAGGTGGTGCGGCCGACGGGCCTGGTCGACCCGACCGTTGAGGTCCGCCCGGCCACGCACCAGGTCGACGACGTGCTGCAGGAGATCCACCTGCGTGTGGCCGTCCACGAGCGGGTGCTGATCACCACGCTGACCAAGCGCATGGCCGAGCAGCTGACCGACTATCTGTCCGAGAACGGCGTCAAGGTGCGTTACCTGCACTCGGACATCGACACCGTCGAGCGGGTCGAGATCCTGCGTGACCTGCGCCTGGGCACCTTCGATGTGCTGGTGGGCATCAACCTGCTTCGAGAGGGGCTGGACATCCCCGAGGTCTCGCTGGTGGCCATCCTCGATGCCGACAAGGAAGGCTTCCTGCGTGCCGAGCGCAGCCTGATCCAGACCATTGGCCGGGCCGCGCGCAACGTCAACGGCCGGGCCATCCTCTATGCGGACCGTGTCACCGAGTCGATGCGCAAGGCCATCGGCGAGACCGAGCGTCGACGGGCCCGCCAGATCGCCTTCAATGCCGAGCACGGCATCACGCCGCGCGGCATCCGCAAGCAGATCAAGGAGCTGATCGACGGCGTGTATGGCGAAAAATCTGGCCGTGACGCCATCCAGGTCGAGCGCCAGACCGCCGAGGTCGAGGCGCTGTCCGAGAAGGACCTGGGCAAGCGCATCAAGCAGCTCGAGAAACAGATGCTCGAACACGCCCGCAACCTTGAATTCGAGCAGGCCGCCCGCCTGCGTGACCAGCTCGCCCACCTGCGTGAACAGGCCTTCGGCGCTGCCGTGGCCGATCACCCCGTGGTGCCGCCGAGCGCCGCGTCTGGCAAGGGGGCGGCATGAAGCGCCCGATGCCCGACCCGCTGGCCGACGACTCGACCTTGCCTGCCGTGGAACCCGGCCTGCCGCTGCGCGTGCTGATGGTCTGCATGGGCAATGTGTGCCGGTCGCCGACCGCCGAGGCGGTCTTGCGCCACCAGGCCGACATGGCCGGGCTGTCGAGCCGGCTGGTGGTCGACTCCGCCGGCACACATGCCCACCCAAACGATCGGCGGCCGTCCGACCCGCGCTCGATCGCCCACGCCGCCCGACGGGGCTATGACGTGTCGAGCCTGCAATCGCGCAAGGTCCGCGAGGCCGATTTCGAGCGCTTCGACCTGATCCTGGCGATGGATGAGGACAACCTCGACAACCTGCGCAGCATCTGCCCGCCCGAGCGTGCGGGCCGCATCCGCCTGCTCATGAGCTTCGCGCCTGCGGGCGTCACCCGCGTCGTGCCCGACCCGTATTACGGCAGCGCGGCCAACTTCGAGTGGGTCCTCGATCTGGTCGAGGCCGCTTGCGCAGGCCTGGTTCAGCGCATGCAGAACGGTGGAACTGGAAGTGCCCCAGGGTGATCCCAGGGCTGGGCGGCCAGCTGGCACGTGACCCGGCGGTATCCGTACGCAAGCTGCGGACTTCCGTCGGCGCCTCTATAATCGAGTAAAACACTCGGGATAGAGGGCGAGGGTCAACCAGCTTGCAGCCCCGGGTGCGCCAACCCGGCGTTCCCGATGTCGCGAGTTCCAGGAGCACACCACCATGCGATTGACTACCAAAGGCCGTTTTGCAGTAACCGCCATGATTGATCTGGCGCTGCGTGAGCACACCGGGCCGGTGGCCCTGGCAGCCATCAGTTCGCGTCAGCAGATCTCGTTGTCTTACCTTGAGCAGCTGTTCGGCAAGCTGCGCCGTCACGAACTGGTCGAGAGCACCCGCGGTCCCGGCGGCGGTTATTCGCTGGGCCGCAAGGCCGAGGACATCACCGTCGCCGACATCATCGTCGCGGTCGATGAGGCGATCGACGCCACCGGCTGCGGCGGCGGCGAGAACTGCATGGGCGACGACACCGGGCGCTGCATGACGCACGACCTGTGGACCAGCCTGAACGCGAAGATGCTCGAGTACCTGCACTCGATCTCGCTGCGCAGCTTGGTCGAGGATCAGCTTGCCAAGGGCATCTCGGTCGAGGAAGCGCCGATCAAGCGCGCGATCTCGAGCGTGCCGGTGGTCAAGCCGATCAAGATCACCGCGCCGAATTCGGTCTTCGCCCTCGGCAACGCACTCTCCAAGTAAGCCCTTCGACGGACGTCGGACCGGGCCGGCCACCACAGGCCGGACCCGTCCGCTCGCCGCATGACGAACCCGTTTGCACCTTCGCCAGACTTCCGGCCCGCATCATGGACATGACCCCTCACTTCCCGATCTACATGGACTACGGCGCCACCACGCCGTGCGACCCGCGCGTGGTCGACGCGATGGTTCCGTGGCTGCGGGAGCACTTCGGCAACCCCGCGTCGCGCAGCCATGCGTGGGGCTGGGAAGCTGAAGAGGCCGTCGAGAAGGCCCGCGTCCAGGTCGCTGAGCTGATCGGCGCTGACCCGCGCGAGATCGTCTGGACCTCCGGCGCGACCGAGTCGAACAACCTCGCCATCAAGGGCGCGGCACAGTTCTACAAGACCCGCGGCAAGCACATCATCACCGTCAAGACGGAGCACAAGGCCGTGCTTGACACGGTGCGCGAACTCGAACGCCAGGGCTTCGACGCCACCTACCTCGACGTGCAGGAGAACGGCCTGCTCGATCTCGATCGGCTCAAGGACGCGATGCGCCCGGACACCATCCTGGTGTCGGTCATGGCCGTCAACAACGAGATCGGCGTCATCCAGGACCTCGTCACCATCGGCAACCTGTGCCGCGAACGTGGCATCGTCTTCCACGTCGACGCCGCCCAGGCCACCGGCAAGATGCCGCTGGACATGGCCACGCTGCCGGTCGACCTGCTGAGCTTGGCCTCGCACAAGACCTATGGCCCCAAGGGCATCGGCGCGCTCTATGTGCGTCGCAAGCCGCGCATCCGCCTCGAAGCACAGATGCACGGTGGTGGCCACGAGCGCGGCATGCGCTCAGGCACCTTGCCGACCCACCAGTGCGTCGGCATGGGCGAGGCCTTCCGCATCGCCCGCGTCGAGATGGCCGACGAACTCGAGCGCATCCGCAGCCTGCAGCATCGCCTGGTCAACGGCTTGAAGGACATCGAGCAGGTCTTCTTCAACGGCGACCTCGAACGCCGCGTGCCGCACAACATCAACGCGTCCTTCAATTTTGTCGAAGGCGAGTCGCTGATCATGGGCGTCAAGGGCATCGCGGTGTCGTCCGGCTCGGCCTGCACCTCGGCCAGCCTGGAGCCCAGCTATGTGCTGCGCGCCCTCGGCCGCAGCGACGAACTCGCGCATTCGAGCCTGCGCATGACCATCGGCCGCTTCACCACGGGCGAGGAGATCGACTACGCCGTCAGCACCCTGAAGGACCGGGTTGCCAAGCTGCGCGAGCTTTCGCCGCTGTGGGACATGTACAAGGACGGCATCGACATCAGCACCATCCAGTGGGCGGCTCATTGATGGAGCCCCCGGCTGCGGTGATCCGCAGCCACCCCCCGAGGGGTGCGGGGCCGCTGGGTGCGGCTCGGCGCTGACCCCCGGTGTAGGCAACGAAACAGGAGATAGCCATGGCATACAGCGACAAGGTCATCGACCACTACGAAAACCCCCGCAACGTCGGCGCCTTTGACAAGGGCGACGATGACGTCGGCACCGGCATGGTCGGCGCGCCGGCCTGCGGCGACGTCATGAAGCTGCAGATCAAGGTCGATCCGACCACCGGAAAGATCGAGGACGCGCGCTTCAAGACCTACGGCTGCGGCTCGGCCATCGCCTCCAGCTCGCTCGTGACCGAATGGGTCAAGGGCAAGACGCTCGATGAGGCGCTGACCATCAAGAACACCCACATCGCCGAGGAGCTGGCGCTGCCACCGGTCAAGATCCATTGCTCGATCCTGGCCGAGGACGCCATCAAGGCCGCCGTCGACGACTACAAGGCCCGTCACGGCCAGACCCAGTAAGCCGCAAGCCGCCCTCGAGCCCATCCCCATGTCCGTCACCCTCAGCGAAGCCGCCGCGCGGCACGTCACCCGATACCTGGCCCGTCGCGGCAAGGGCGTGGGCGTGCGCCTGGGCGTCAAGACCACCGGCTGTTCCGGCCTGGCCTACAAGCTCGAATACGCCGATGACATCGCCCCCGAGGACCATGTCTTCGAGGATCGCGGCGTCAAGGTCCTGATCGACCCCAAGAGCCTGCCCTACCTCGACGGCACCGAGCTGGACTTCGTTCGAGAAGGCCTCAACGAGGGCTTCAAGTTCCACAACCCGCGCGAGAAGGACCGCTGCGGCTGCGGCGAATCCTTCCGGGTCTGAACCTCGGCGGGCGTCGACCGGCGCCCGCGATGCCCACCAAGCGCGGCTCCGGCCGCGTTTGTTCATCTTGCGCATGAACCTCCACGACGACGACTTCACGCTGTTCGACCTGCCCCGCCGCCAGGCGCTGGATGTGGCCGCGCTCGACCAGCGCTGGAAGGCGCTGCAGGGCGAGGTGCATCCCGACCGCTTTGTCGCCCAGGGTGCTGCCGCGCTGCGCGTGGCGATGCAGTGGGCCGTGCGCGTCAACGAGGCCTACCGGCGCCTGAAGCAGCCGCTGAGCCGCGCGGCCTACCTGTGCGAGCTGCACGGCGCGCCGATCGAGGCCGAGAACAACACGGCCATGCCGGCCGACTTCCTGATGCGCCAGATGGCGTGGCGCGAGGCCCTCGATGAGGCCGTGACGCTGGCCGATGTCCAGACCCTGGCCGACGAGGTCGCCGCCGAGGACGCCCGCCTGCATGCCGACCTGGCCGAGCGCATCGACCTGCACGCCGACTGGCCTGGCGCCGCCGCGCGGGTCCGCGCCCTGATGTTCGTCGCGCGCTTTGCCGCCGACGTCGACCGGCGCCTCGACGCGCTGGAACCATGACGCCCCCGCGACACCCGGCGACATCCGCCGTCCCTCCTGCCGACCGCCCCCGACATCCGAGCTGACATGGCCCTCCTGCAGATTTCCGAACCCGGCCAGACCCCGGACCCGCACCAGCGCCGCATCGCGGTCGGCATCGACCTGGGCACCACCCATTCGCTGGTCGCCGCCATCCGCCACGGCGTGCCCGAGTGCCTGCCCGACAGCGCCGGCCGCGTCATCCTGCCTTCGGCCGTGCGCTACCTCGACGGCGGCCGCCGCGCCATCGGTGCGGCCGCGCTGGCCGCTCAGGCGGAGGACCCGCTCAACACGCTGGTGTCGGTCAAGCGCTTCATCGGCCGCAGCCTGGCCGACCTGGCCGGAGCCGCCGAGCTGCCCTATCGCTTCATTGACCAGCCCGGCATGGTCGCCATCGAGACCCGCGCGGGCATCAAATCGCCGGTCGAGGTCTCCGCCGAGATCCTCGCCACGCTGCGCCAGCGTGCCGAGGACAGCTTCGACACCGACGAGTTGCACGGCGCCGTCATCACCGTGCCGGCCTACTTCGACGACGCTCAGCGCCAGGCCACCAAGGACGCCGCCGAGCTGGCCGGCCTGCAGGTGCTGCGCCTGCTCAACGAGCCGACCGCCGCTGCCATCGCCTACGGTCTGGACAATGCCGTCGAAGGCCTCTACGCCGTCTACGACCTGGGCGGCGGGACCTTCGACATCTCGCTGCTGCGCCTGTCCAAGGGCGTCTTCGAGGTCGTCGCCGTGGGCGGTGATTCGGCCCTGGGTGGTGACGACTACGACGCCCGCCTCGCCAACCTGCTGCTCGAACGCGCCGGCCATGCCGGCGGCCTCCAGTCGCTCGCCGGCCAGCCGCAGCGGGCCGTGCTGGTCCAGGCCCGCCGCGTCAAGGAACTGCTGTCCAGCGCCAACGTGGCCGACGTCACCGTGCCGCTGCCTTCGGGTGACGTCGCCCTGTCGGTCAGCCGCGCCGACTTCGAGGCCGCCACCGCCGAACTGACCGCCCGCACCATCACGCTGATGAAGCGCGTGCTGCGCGACGCCAAGGTCAAGGCCGACGAGGTGCAGGGCACCGTCATGGTCGGCGGCTCGACCCGCATGCCGGCCGTGCGTGCGGCGGTGGCCGCATTCAGCGGGCGCGAGCCGCTGGTCAACCTCAACCCCGACGAGGTCGTGGCCCTCGGTGCCGCCGTGCAGGCCCATGCGCTGGCCGGCAACGCCCGCGACGGCGACATGCTGCTGCTCGACGTCACGCCGCTCTCGCTCGGCATCGAGACCATGGGCGGACTGGTCGAACGTGTCATCGAGCGCAACTCGACCCTGCCGGTGGCCAAGGCGCAGGACTTCACCACCTACAAGGACGGCCAGACCGCCATGGCCATCCACGTGGTGCAGGGCGAGCGCGAACTGGTCGCCGACTGCCGCTCGCTGGCCCGCTTCGAGCTGCGTGGCCTGCCGCCGCTGGTCGCCGGAGCGGCGCGCATCCGCGTCACCTTCCAGGTCGACGCCGACGGGCTGCTCTCGGTCAGCGCCCGCGAGCTGACCTCCGGCGTCGAGGCCGCCATCACCGTCAAGCCCAGCTATGGCCTGAGCGACGACCAGGTCGCCAACATGCTCAAGGAAGGCTTCACCGAGGCCGAGGCCGACATCGCCCGCCGCGCGCTGCACGAGGCCCGCGCCGAAGGCGAGCGCCTCGCGCTGGCCACCGACAGCGCCCTGGCCGCCGACGCCGACCTGCTGAGCGCCGCCGAACGGGTCGCCATCGAGGCGCTGGTGGCCGGTGTTCGCCACGCCAGCCGGGGCGAGGACAGCGCCGCCATCGAGGCCGCCACCCGCGCCCTCACCGAAGGCACCGAGGCCTTCGCCGCGGCCCGCATGAACCGCGGCATCCGGCAAGCCCTGACCGGCCGCCGCATCGAAGACGTCTGAGCCACACACGATGCCCACCATCAAGATCCTGCCCCACGCCGCCCTCTGCCCCGCAGGCAAGACCATCGACGCCGCGCCCGGTACCTCGGTCTGCGAGGCCTTGCTCGAAAACGGCATCGAGATCGAACACGCCTGCGACATGAGTGCCGCCTGCACCACCTGCCACGTCATCGTGCGCCAGGGCTTCGGCTCGCTCAACGAGATGGACGAGACCGAGGAAGACCTGCTCGACCGCGCGTGGGGTCTCGAAGCCGACTCGCGCCTGAGCTGCCAGGCCATCGTCGCCCGCGCCGATCTGGTCGTGGAGATCCCGCGCTACACCATCAACCACGCCCGCGAGAATCACTGACCGACGACTGCCGGAGAGCCTCGATGCGCCAGATCTTCCTCGACACCGAAACCACCGGCCTGAACCCCGAGACCGGCGACCGCATCGTCGAGATCGGCTGCGTCGAGATGGTCAACCGCCGCCTGACCGGCCGCCACTTCCACGAATACCTCAACCCCGAACGGCCGGGCAATGAGGAAGCCATCAAGATCCACGGCTTGACCGACGCCTTCTTGGCCGACAAGCCCGTCTTCCGGGCCGTCTCGCAAGCCTTCGTCGACTACGTGCGCGGGGCCGAGGTCATCATCCACAACGCGGCCTTCGACATCGGCTTCCTCAATGCCGAACTGAAGCGCATCGGCCTGCCGCCGATGTCCACGCTCGTCAGCGGTGTCGTCGACACCTTGTTGATGGCGCGCGAGCAGTACCCCGGCAAGGCCAACTCGCTGGATGCGCTGTGCAAGCGCCTGGAGGTCGACAACACCCACCGCACGCTGCACGGCGCGCTGATGGATGCCGAACTGCTGGCGGAGGTCTACATCCGCCTGACCCGTGGCCAGAACGCGCTGGGCATCGACGCTGGCGGCGAGGACGGCGCCTCCGACGGCCACGGCGTCGACGAGGCGCTGATGCAGGTCGACCTCTCCACCTTCGCGCTTCCCGTCATCCGCGCCAGCGAGTCCGAAGCCAGCGCTCACGCCAGCGTCCTCACCGAACTCGACAAGGCCAGCGGCGGCAAGACGGTCTGGCGCACCCACCCCGACCTCAACCCAGCCACGGCTCCGGCAACCGAAGCCACCGCCTGAGGCAAAAAAGTCACGCCGAGGGCTGGCGCACCCAGTCTCTTCATTGGCATAATTGCGGTCTTCGCGGCAGCCATGCCAAGAAAACCCGAAAACGGCCAGCCGGCCACCCCGGCGCCCCCAGTTTCGGGCGGTTAGCTCAGCGGTAGAGCACTGCCTTCACACGGCAGGGGTCGCAGGTTCGAACCCTGCACCGCCCACCAGGATAAGCCCCGTAAGTCATTGATTTACGGGGCTTTTTCTCTTCTGGCGGTCCATTTCCCAGGCCTTGATGCGCCCTTCAGCGCCGAGAAGCCGCCCGCTGTGACCGCAACCGTGCCCAGCGGTGTCACAAGCCTGCCGTCGGTGCGTCCGCCAATCGCCGGTGCCCGATGTGTCAGGCGCATCCGGCGGGTCATCTGGTGATGTTGCACTGCACCATCCAAGGCACAATCCCCACCGGCCTTGCCGGCGCCTGCCTCGTCGCTGCCGGCTCGTTCACCCGATCTCCTTCCGACCGAAAGACCTCCGATGCGCCGTGTCGTGTTCAACCAGAAGGGTGGCGTGGGCAAGTCCACGATCACCAGCAACCTGGCCGCCATCAGCGCCAGCCAGGGCCTGCGCACCCTCGTGCTCGACCTGGACGCGCAGGGCAACACCACGCGCTACCTGCTGGGGGATGGGGCGGATGCGCTGGAGACCTCGGTGGCCGAGTTCTTCAACCAGACCCTGAGCTTCGCCTTCGACCCGAAGAAGTCGGCCGGCTACATCTACGAGACGCCGTTCGAGAACCTGCACCTGATGCCGTCCAGCCCCGCGCTGGAGGAACTGCACGGCAAGCTGGAGTCGCGCTACAAGATCTACAAGCTGCGCGACGCGCTGGATGCCTTGGCCGAAGACTACGACCGCATCTACATCGACACGCCGCCGGCGCTGAACTTCTACACGCGCAGTGCCTTGATCGCCGCGCAGCGTTGCCTGATCCCGTTCGACTGCGACGACTTCTCGCGCCGCGCGCTCTACGCGCTGCTCGACAACGTCAAGGAAATCCAGGCCGACCACAACCCTGGCCTGCAGGTCGAAGGCATCGTGGTCAACCAGTTCCAGCCGCGTGCCAGCCTGCCGCAGAAGGTCGTGCAGGAACTGATCGACGAAGGCTTGCCCGTCCTGCAGCCCTACCTGTCGGCCTCGGTCAAGATCAAGGAATCGCATGAGCTGTCGCGGCCCATGATCCACCTTGATGCGCGGCACAAGCTGACGCAGGAATACGTCGCGCTGCACGACGGCCTGAAGGGCTGAGGCCCCCCAGCGCCGCGCCGTCGGCCCTCAGGCCTGCCGGTGGTAGCCCTTCTTGCCGATGCGCTGCGCCAGCGGGCTGCGGATGTCGCCAGTGGCCTCCAGCCGGGCCAGCGCGGCGGCGATGTCGACCTTGGGTTGCCAGCCCAGCACCTCGCGTGCGGCGCGGTTGTCGTACACGCGGTCCAGCGTCTCGGGCGGCGTCCAGCCCTCTCGGGCATAGACGGCTTCCCAGCCGGGCAGACGCTGGTGCAACACGGTGACGGCATCGCGGCCCAGGGCGGCACAGTCCTCGCGCCGGAAGGGCGTTGTCGCGCTGACGATGAAGCGGCCGAAGCCGATGCGCGGCGCCTCGCGCAAGGCAACGCGGTGGGCCTCGACCACGTCCTCGATGTCGACACGCCGGTGCAGGAACTCGTTGGCCTGGAGGTTGTCCTGCGTGCGCCGCAGAAGCGCGGTCGGGTCGTCATCGTCCTCGGGGAAGAAGCGGCTGGTTCGCAGCACGAGCACCGGCAGGCGCGTCAGACGGTGCATCAGCTCGCACAGGTCTTCGGCAGCGATCTTGGTCGCACCGTAGATGTTGCGCACGACCGGCGCCAGCGTCTCGTCCACCCACACCGCCGGAGCGCCTGGCGGCGGGCGCAGGGCGGCACCGAAGGCGCTGGTCGTGCTGGTGAAGACGACGCCTGACACGCCCTCGGTGGCGGCGGCTTCCAGCAGGTTCAGCGTGCCGGTGACATTGGTGTCGATGAAGGCCTGGCGCGCATGGGTCTGGACATGCGGCTTGTGCAGCGTGGCGGTGTGCAGGACCTGCGTGACGCCGGCCATCGACTCACGCACGAAGGCCGCATCGGCGATGTCGCCGACGCGGTCGGTCCATGGCGAGGGCAGGCGGTCGATGCCGAGGACCGGCACGCCTTCGGCGCGCAGCGTGCGCATCAGCGCCTCGCCGAGGTGGCCTGCACTGCCCGTGACAAGGGTCGTCATGCGAGCAACGCTTGCGCCCGACGCTGCGGGTGGCTCACAGGCTGACCCAGCCGCCCTGGCGCTCGCTGGCGTAGAGCGCGTCGATGATGCGCATGTTCTGCACGGCATCCTCGACGCCATAGGGCAGCGGCCCGTCGCCACGCACCGCCGCCGAGAAGGCCTCGCCCTGCAGCTGGTACTGGTCGCTCTCCGCGACGGTCTGGGTGTTGATGCCGGCACCGTCCAGCGCCCGGCCATCGTCCAGCCGGATCTGGGTGCTCGCACCCTGCGGGGCGTTGAAGGGGATGACGATCTCGATGCGGCCGTGTTCGCCGACCAACTGGATGCGCTGGTAGGGCACCGTCTGCATCGCGACGCTGAAGTTCAGCTGGCGGCCGGCGCCGAAGTCCAGCATCGCGCTGAAGAGGCGGTCGGTGCCGAAGGCCGGGTCACGGTCGGCGAGCGCGACCACGCGCAGCGGTTCGCTCTCGAAGAACCAGCGGCCGGCGACGACCGGGTAGCAACCGATGTCGTAGAGCGCACCGCCGCCGATGTCGGCCTGGTTGCGGATGTTGCCCGGGTCGTTGTTGAAGTAGGAGAACCAGACCTGGATGCCGACCAGCCGGCCGATGCGGCCGCTGCGCACGAGGTCGCGGGCGCGGATCCACTGCGGGTGGAAGCGCACCATGAAGGCTTCCATGATGTGGACATGGCCGGCCACCTCGCGCAACTGCGCGGCCTCGTCGGCATTCAGCGCGATCGGCTTCTCGCACAGCACATGCTTGCCGGCGCGTGCAGCGGCCAACGTCATCGGCACGTGCAGGTGGTTGGGCAGCGGGTTGTAGACCGCCTCGATGGCCGGGTCGGCCAGCAGTTCCTCGTAGCTGCCGTAGGCCACCGGGATGCCGAGCTTGGCGGCCTCGGACTGGGCGGTCGCGAGATGGCGCGACGCCAAGGCGCGGATCTCCAGCTGGTCGCTTTTCTGCATGCCCGGCAGGACCTTGGTGGTGCCGATGCGGGCGGTGCTCAGCACGCCCCAGACGATCTTGCGCATGGTGTGGTCTCTCTCGTGGTGGATCGGGTTCGACGGGTTCAGGCCGCCGCGCGCAGCACACGCGCCAAGTCGGCCGGGTCGACCGAGAGGGCCGCGCCGAAGCCCGCGACATGCCGCACGGCGGTCGGCCGCAGCGCGACGAACTGGAAGTCGGGCAGCTGCGTCATCAGCTCGGACTGCGGGAAGCGCGCCAGGTAGCTCGCACGGGCCTGCGCATGGCCGACGGTGCCGGCGTCGAGGAACACGGCCGTCGCCGACAGGCTGACCCGCGGCAGCGCCTGTGGCGTGTCGGCCGCATCGTCACCGGCCACGACCAGCAGGGCGACCCGCGGCTCGCGACGCATCTGGCGGGTGTGGGCGGCGAGTTCGCTCACGTGCAGGACCAGGGCCACCTCACCGGCCGAATCACCGGTCGAATCGCCAGCCGAATCGCCGACAGCCTCGATCAGCACTGCAAACGGCACCATCGACAGCGCCGGCAGGCCGGCCTCGTCGAGCGTGCCGAGCGAGGCCACATGGCGTCCAACAAACAGGGCCAGCAGGTCGCGGTCGGACTTGGACAGGTGCAGATCGGCGCTCATCGTGGGGCTCCTGAATGCCGTGGATGTCTTCAGTGGGCTTCATCCCAGTTGTGGCCGACACCGACCTCGGCCACCAGCGGCACGCGCAGCGCGGCCACTCCGGCCATCAGGCGCGGCAAGGCCTCGCGGGCCCAGTCGAGTTCGTCTGGCGGCACTTCCAGCACGAGTTCGTCGTGCACCTGCATGATCATGCGGCTGGCGCGGCCTTCGCGGTCCAGGGTCTCCTGCACCGCCACCATCGCCAGCTTGATCAGGTCTGCCGCCGTGCCCTGCATCGGCGCGTTGATGGCCTGACGTTCGGCACCGGCCTTGCGCGGGCCGTTGCCGCCGTTGATCTCGGGCAGGTAGATGCGCCGGCCGAAGAGCGTCTCGACGTAGCCGAGCGCCTTGGCCGAGGCCTTGGTGTCGTCCATGTAGCGGCGCACGTCCGGGTAGCGGGCGAAGTAGCGGTCGATGTAGTCGCGCGCGGCCTTCTGTTCGATGCCCAGGCTCTGCGCCAGCCCGAAGGCGCCCATGCCGTAGATCAGGCCGAAGTTGATGGTCTTGGCATAACGCCGCTGCTCGGTCGTGACCTGCTCCAGCGCGATCCCGAAGACCTCGGCCGCCGTCGCGCGGTGCACGTCCAGGCCGTCGGCAAAGGCCTTGAGCAGGTTGGCATCGCCGCTGATGTGGGCCATCAGTCGCAGCTCGATCTGCGAATAGTCGGCGCTGACCATGGACCAGCCCTCGGGTGGCACGAAGGCCTCGCGCACGCGCCGGCCCTCGGTCGTGCGGATGGGGATGTTCTGCAGATTGGGGTCGTTGCTGGACAACCGCCCGGTGATCGCCACCGCCTGCGCGTAGTTCGTGTGCACGCGGCCGGTGGCCGGGTTGACCATCTGCGGCAGCTTGTCGGTGTAGGTGCCCTTGAGCTTGGCGAGGCTGCGGTGTTCGAGGATGCGCGCCGGCAGCGGGTAGTCGGCGGCGAGTTCCTGCAGCACGTCCTCGTCCGTGCTGGGCGCGCCGGTGGCGGTCTTCTTGCGCACCGGCAGGCCGAGCTTGACGAACAGGATCTCGCCGATCTGCTTGGGACTGCCCATGTTGAAGGGCTGGCCGGCGATGGCGTGGGCCTCCTGCTCCAGCGCCATCATGCGCTGGGCCAGTTGCTGGCTCTGGCGCGCCAGCACGCCGGCATCGATGCGCACGCCGATGCGCTCGATGCGCGCGAGCACCTCGCAGGCCGGCAGCTCGATGCGCTCGTAGAGCTCGCGCAAGCGGGGTTCGGCTTCGAGCTGCGGCCACAGCGTCGCGTGGACCTGCAGCGTCATCTCGCTGTCCTCGCCGGAATAGGTCGTCGCCTGGTCGACCGCGACGTGGCTGAAGGGGATCTGGTTGACGCCCTTGCCGCACAGGTCCTCGTAGGCGATGCCGCTGCGGCCGAGGTGGCGCTCGGCCAGGCTGGCCAGACCATGCGGCTTGTGGGCTTCGAGCACATAGCTCTGCAGCATCGTGTCGTGGACCAGGCCGCGCACCGTGATGCCGTGGTTGGCCAGCACGTGGCGGTCGTACTTGATGTTCTGGCCGACCTTGGCCGCGCCCGCGTCTTCCAGCCACGGCCGCAGCCGCGCCAGCACCTCCTCGAGTGGCAACTGTTCGGGCGCGCCGGGATAGTCGTGGCCGACGGGCACGTAGGCGGCTTCGTAGGGCTGGACCGCGAAGCTGATGCCGACGATGCGGGCGCGCATCGCGTCGAGCGAGTCGGTCTCGGTGTCGAGAGCCGACAGCGGCGCGGCGCACAAGCGGGCGATCCAGGCGTCGAGGGCCTCGAAGGTGGTGATGCAGTCGTAGCGCTGGTCGGGCGCGGGTGCGGCAGCCGGCGCCGTCGCATCCGATGCCATGCGTGGCACTGGCTCAGCGACTGAGCCACCTGCCGGAGCTGGCGCATTGGCCGCACCCATCTGCGCACCGATCTGCGCCCCTATCTGCGCCTCCAGGTCGCGTTTCCAGGTCCTGAAACCGTGGCGGGTGTAGAAGGCCAGGAGCGCCTCGCGGTCGGCCTCGCGCAGCGCCAGGGCTTCGAGCCCGGGCCAGCCGTCGACATGGTCGGCGAGGTCGCAGTCGCACCTGACGGTGACCAGCCGGCGGCCGGTCGGCAGCCAGTCCAGCGCGCGGCGCAGGTTCTCGCCAGCCACACCCTTGATCGACGCGGCATTGGCCACCACGCCGTCGAGCGAGCCGTGTTCTGCGATCCACTTGGCGGCGGTCTTCGGGCCGACCTTGTCGACGCCGGGCACGTTGTCGACGGTGTCGCCCATCAGGGTCAGGTAGTCGACGATGCGGTCCGGCGGCACGCCGAACTTGGCCATCACGCCGTCGACGTCCAGCGACTCGCGGCTCATGGTGTTGATCAGCGTGACGTGGGGCGTGACCAGCTGCGCCAGGTCCTTGTCGCCGGTGGAGATCAGCACCCGGTGGCCGCTGGCCTCGGCGACCCGCGCGAGGGTGCCGATGGCGTCGTCGGCCTCAATCCCGGGCACCTCCAGCACGGGCCAGCCGAGCAGGCGCACGACCTCGTGGATGGGCTCGATCTGGGCGCGCAGATCCTCGGGCATCGGCGCACGCTGGGCCTTGTACTCGGGGTACCACTCGTCGCGGAAGGTCGGGCCCTTGGCATCGAAGACGCAGGCTGCGTGTTCGGCGGCGAACTGGCCGCGCAGCTGGGTCAGCATGGCCACCAGGCCGTGAACCGCCCCGGTCGGCTGGCCCTCAGGGCCGCGCAGGTCGGGCATCGCGTGGTAGGCGCGGTAGAGGTAGCTGGAGCCGTCGACCAGCAGCAGCAGCGGGCGCTGCGCCGGGCTGGCGGCGGGGTTGTCGTGGTCCGGGGTCTCGCTCATCCGGGCATTGTGCTTCGGGAGCCCCGGTTCGCAGCCCGCCCGGGAGCGGCCCTTCGGCAGGCCCCGCCTAGAATCTCCGGCATGTCATCCCGCCCTGCCACCGCCCTCGCTGCCCTGGCGCTCTGCGCCTTGTTGCAGCCGGTCGCCGCCCAGACTGCCGCCCTGCGTCCTGACGCTGGCGACGCCCCGGCCGCACGCCCCGAACCCCGCGTCGAGCGGGTGGTCATCGACGAGGGCGGCAACGCCACCCGGATCGAGGAAGAGCACGTCCGCGGCGAGGTCCGCAGCATCCATGTGCAACCGCGTGGCGTCGTCCGCAAGGGCTACGAGATCATGTCCGCCAACGGTGGCCGCAACCCCTCCGACACGCTCACGCGTGGTGTGGTCGGCCAGCGGCTGTGGTCGGTGCTGAGCTTCTGAGGCGGCGATGGCAGTCTTCACCGAGGTGACGGCCGACGAGGCCGGCCAGCTGAGCGCCCGCCTGGGCCTGGGCCATGTCGTCGCGCTGCGCGGCATCACGTCTGGCATCGAGAACACCAACTACTTCCTGACCACCGACAAGGGTGATGGCAACGGCGAGCAGCAGTGGGTGCTGACCTTGTTCGAGCGCCTGACGGCCGAGCAGCTGCCCTTCTATCTGCACCTGATGAAGCACCTGGCCGGGCACGGCATTCCCGTGCCGGACCCGCAGGCCGATGCCACGGGCGAGATCCTGCACGCGCTGTGCGGCAAGCCGGCGGCGGTGGTCGACAAGCTCTCGGGCGGTCACCAGCTCGCGCCCTCGGTCTGGCACTGCCAGCAGGTCGGCCAGATGCTGGCGCGCATGCACCTGGCGGGCCGCGACTTCGACCGGCACCAGCCCAACCTGCGCGGCCTGCCGTGGTGGCAGGAGACGGTGCCGGTGGTGCTGCCCTTCATGACCGCGCCGCAGCGTGCGCTGATCGAGCAGGAACTGGCCTTCCAGACCGACCTGGCCCACAGCGCCGCCTATGCCGCGCTGCCCCGCGGGCCGGTCCATGCCGACCTGTTCCGCGACAACGTCATGTTCGACGGCCTGCCCGGCCACGAGAAGCTGACCGGCTTCTTCGATTTCTATTTCGCTGGTGTCGACACCTGGCTGTTCGACCTCGCGGTCTGCCTCAACGACTGGTGCATCGCGCTGGACACCGGCCGGCTCGACGAGGAACGTGCGCAGGCCTTCGTCACCGCCTACGACCGCGAACGTGCGCTCGGCCACGACGAGATCCGCTTGTTGCCTGCCCTGCTGCGAGCCGGCGCGCTGCGCTTCTGGACCTCGCGCCTGTGGGACTACCACCTGCCGCGCGAGGCCTCGATGCTCAAGCCGCACGACCCCGCCCACTTCGAGCGTGTGCTGCGTGAACGGGTCGACAACCCGTGGCACTGGCTGCGCGACGACGGTCGCCCCGACTGAACCTGCCCCGCGCCAGAGACCCCCACCCCATGAAACTGCGCAACGCCCGCGCCCGCGACGGGCTGGCCTGGACCCTGGACGGCCTGCGCTGCTTGCGCCGCCAGCCCTTGCACCTGACGGGTCTGTTCGGCGTGATGCTGTTCAGCCTCGCGCTGCTGTCGCGCCTGCCGGTGATCGGCGCGGTGCTGGTCACGACGCTGCTGCCGGCCATGACCGCCGGCTGGGTCCATGCCATCGAGCAGATGCGTCGCCACGACACCAAGGCCACGCCCGGCCTGCTGTTCGCGCCGCTGCTGCAGGCTGGCCCCAACCGCATCACGCTGCTCAAGGTCGGCCTGGCCCACGGCCTGTGCGTGCTGGTGCTGCTGGCGCTGGTCGACCTGCTCGATCCATCCTTCGGACAGGCCTGGAACGACATGGGCGATGCCTCGAACGAGGAAGCGCAGGCCCGCGCGATGCAGTCGCTGCAGGTCGGCATGTTGTGGCGTCAGGTCATCGTCGTGCCGATCTCGATGATCTTCTGGCACGCGCCGGTGCTGGTGCACCGCGACGGCATGGGCCTGGGCAAGGCCATCTTCGCCAGCGCCCTGGCCTCGCTGCGCAATGCCAGCGCCTTTGTGGTCTACGGCGCCTCGTGGCTGGCGATTTCCGCCTTGATGGTCGGCGTGCTGCTCTTGCTGGGCAATCCGCAACTCGTGCTGCTGATCGCTGTGCCGCTGGCCATGCTGATGTCGGCAGCCTTCTACGCCTCGCTGCACGCGACGGTGCATGGGTGCATCGATTTCGGCGACGTCAAGACACCGGACGACACGGCGGAAGACGCGCGCTGAACCAGCAGGTTCAGAACGTCAACGTCTTCACGCCTTCGGCTGTCCCCAGCAGGCAGACCGCCGCCTTGTGGCGCGCGAAGATGCCCACGCAGACGACGCCGGGCCACTGGTTGACCTCGGTCTCCATGGCCAGCGGGTCGGTGATCTTCAGGCCGCGCACATCGAGGATCGGGTTGCCGTTGTCGGTCGTCACGCCGGCCCGGACCGTGGCCTGCACGCCCGGCATGGCGTTGAAGCGGCGGGCGACCTGGGCGGCGGCCATCGGGATGACCTCCACCGGCAGCGGGAAGGTGCCCATCACGTCGACCAGCTTGCTCGCGTCGGCGATGCAGACGAAGCGTTCGGCCAGGTCGGCGACGATCTTCTCGCGTGTCAGCGCGGCACCGCCGCCCTTGATCATGTGGCCGCCGTGGTCGATCTCGTCGGCACCGTCGATGTAGACGGGGATGCGGTCAACGTCGGCCGCATCGAAGACCTCGATGCCCAGCGCCTGCAGCCGCTCGGTGCTGCGGATCGAACTGGAGACCGCGCCGCGGATGTGGTCGCGCATGGTGCCCAGGGCGTCGATGAAGCAGTTCACCGTCGAACCGGTCCCCACGCCGACGATGGCGCCCTCGGGCACGTAGGCCAACGCGGCCTGGCCAACAACGGCCTTGAGTTGGTCTTGCGTCATCGGGGCGGCGGGCGAGGTCGTCATGGCAGCGGGTTCAGGAGCGTTGCAAAAGTCGCCGAAAGGGCTTCGGGGACAATCCGAAATTATGGCCTTGGTCCCCTACGCACTCACCCGTCCCTTCCTGTTCGGACTCGATCCGGAAGCGGCCCATGAACTCACGCTCGACGGCATCGCCCGGCTGCAGAACACGCCGCTGCAATGCCTTTGGGCCCAGGCCCGTGTGGCCGATCCGGTGACGATCGCCGGCTTGCGTTTCCCCAACCGCATCGGCCTGGCGGCCGGTCTCGACAAGAACGGCCGCTGCATCGACGGCCTCGGCGCCATGGGCTTCGGCTTCATCGAGGTCGGCACCGTGACCCCGCTGGGCCAGCCCGGCAATCCGAAGCCGCGCATGTTCCGCCTGCCGGCGAAGAACGCGCTGATCAACCGCCTGGGCTTCAACAACGAAGGCCTCGCCAGCTTCCTGGCCAACGTGCAGCGCGCCACGTCCTTCCGCCGCGCCGGCGGGGTGCTCGGCTTGAACATCGGCAAGAACGCCGCCACGCCGATCGAGCGTGCGGCAGACGACTACCTGGCCGCGCTGGCCGGCGTCTACCCGCATGCCGACTACGTGACGGTCAACATCTCCAGCCCCAACACCCAGAACCTGCGCGCGCTGCAAAGCGACGCGGCGCTCGACGCCTTGCTCGGCGCGCTGCAGGCGCGGCGCCAGCAACTGGCCGCCGAACACGGCCGTCATGTGCCCATGTTCGTCAAGATCGCGCCCGACCTCGACGAGGCCCAGGTCGGCGTGATCGCCGCGACGCTGCGCGCCAACGGCATCGACGGTGTCATCGCCACCAACACCACGCTGGCCCGCGATGCCGTCGCCGGCCTGCCCCATGCCGACGAGACCGGCGGCCTCTCGGGCGCCCCGGTCTTCGCGGCCAGCAACCGCGTCATCGCCCAGCTGCGCGCCGCCCTCGGCAGCGCCTATCCCATCATCGGCGTGGGCGGCGTGCTGTCCGGCGCCGACGCCCGCGCCAAGCGGGCGGCCGGCGCGGACCTGGTGCAGGTCTACACCGGCCTGATCTACCGCGGTCCGGCGCTGGTGCCGGAATGTGCGAGGGCGATGAAGGGGTGAGGGCTGAGGGCTGACCCCAGTCCCGCTCAGGACGGCCTGAGCCAGCCCCCGGACTGGCCCGGCTTCACGCCGCTATTCCGGACCTCGCGGCGCAGCGCTGTTCCCAGAATCAGCCGCCATGACCGCCCTTGCTGCTCCTCAGCCACCGTCCGACCCACCTCTGGCACCGCCCGACGGTGTCGACGGCGTGGCCGAGGCGCCGCCGGTGGATCCGGCCGTGGCGGCGGCGGCGCTGGAAGCGGCTGAGCGGGAGGCGCAGCTGGCGCGGCTGATGCAGCGCATGCAGAAGACGGCCGACTTCCCGGCGCTGAAGGACTCGATCCGCGGCATCCAGAAGATCTCGCGCTCGGACACCGCCCATCTGCGCGCGCTCAGCGACGAGGTGCTGGGCGATGTCGGGCTGACCAACAAGCTGCTGCGTCTGATCAACACGGCCTTCTACAGCTCGGTCGGCGGCGGCGGCATCACCAGCATCAAGCGGGCAATTGCGCTGATGGGCTTCCAGTCCATCGGCATGCTGGCGGCCTCGCTGGCGCTGTTCGAGAAGCTGCCCAAGGGCCCCGATGGCGAACGGGTGCGGGCCGAGTTCCGGCGCGCGTTGCTGGCCGGCATGCTGGCCAGCGAGATGTGTCCAGGCTTCAAGCACCAGGAGCTGGCCTATCTGAGCGCGCTGTTCCAGAACCTCGGCACGATGCTGGGCTGGATGCACTTCAAGGACGAGGCGGCCGAGATCGAGGCCAAGCTGGTCGACCTGCGCGCGGCCGCTGCCGCCGAGGAGGCCGAAGCCGGCGCGACCGCTGCCCAGGAGGACGCCCACCCCGATCCGCACCACAGCACCGTGCAGCAGACCGCCCGCGAGGTGCTGGGCATCGGCTTCGAAGACCTGGGCGTCGAGGTGGCGCGCCAATGGGGCTGGCCCGAAGACCTGCAGCTGGCGCTGCGCCGCCTTCATCCGCGTGACCCTGAACAACCCGCCAGCAGCGACGAGCGCCTGCGGGTGGCCTGCACGGCCGCCAACCTGCTGGCGGCCAGGCTGGAGAACCTGCACGACCCGGAGCAGATCGAAGCCTGTCTGGCCGACTTCCTGCCCGCCTGGGCCGTGCCGCTGGGCATCACCGACGAGATGCTCGCCGGCATGGTCGAACGGGCGCGGGGCGAATGGATCGAGATGGCGACGCTGCTGGGTCTGCCGGTGCCGCCGGGCGTTGCTGGCAAGGGTGGCAAGAGCGGCAAGGCAGTGCCTGCCAAGGTGGCATCCAGTGCGGGCAACGGCCCCGAACTGATCAAGCCGAAGACGGCGGCGACCGGTGCCGGCGCGGCGCGTCCAGCCCCGCCCCCGGTGGTCGTGCCGGCTGCCGTGGGCCAGGCGCTGGGCCGGGCGCTGGAGGCCGTCAGCGAACTGGCCATGTCCGACGCCCCGCTGGGCGCCGTGCTGCAGGCGCTGATGACGCAGATCCAGCAAGCCCTGCAGCTGCAGCGCATCGTGGTCTGCCTGCGCGAGCCGGCCAGCGGCGACCTGGTCGGGCGCATCGGCCTGGGCGACCGGGCCAGCACACTGGCGCCGCAGTTCCGCATCGCGCTGAACCCGCCGAGCTGTCTGTTCGGGCTGCTGTGCGCCAAGAACGCCGACACCTTGATCTCTGACGCCGCTGATCCGGTCATCGCCCAGCGCCTGCCGGCCTGGTATGCGCGGCAGGTGCAGGCGCCCACCTTCTTGCTGCTGCCGCTCAAGCTCGGCGACAAGCCACTCGGCCTGATCTATGGCGACCGCACGCGGGCCCACTCGCTGCAGGTCGGTGATGCGGAATTGACGCAGCTCAAGGCCATGCGCAACCAGCTGATCATGGCCATGCGCATGCGTGGCGCCGCCGGTTGAGCGCGACCTGAACCCGAAACCGATCCGGGCAACACGCCGACGCGGTCGTGACATCCGCATGACTTGAAACCGGCCGAATTGCGCTAATCTGGATTCATCCACGGATTCACCATGTTCACCTCCATGCGCATCCTGTTCCGACTTGTCCTGGTCCTGGCGGCCACCGTCTTCATGGCCAGCCTGGCCGTCGCCGGGGCGATCCTGGCGCTGGGCTATGCGCTGTGGTGCCTGGTGCAGGGCCGTCGCCCGCAGTGGCCGACGATCTTCATGGGCCCGCTGCGCCACATGCGCCGCCACGGCACCGGCTTCCCCGGCAACCGGCCGGGCTCGCGCGCCAGCGCATCCAGCCCGATGCCGGGCTGGCGCCGCAGCGGCCATCCGGCCGATGCCGGCGTGATCGAGGGCAATGCCCGCGAGCTGTGAGCGGCCCGGGCAGCTGGTTTGACGGCCTGACTGCCTGACCTCGCCCCACCGTCCCGCAGGTGGCTGCAGCCCTGAGCCAGGGCCCTTAGCATCGTTGCTCCGACGAACCGAGGAGACCCCAACGATGTTCCGCGCCATCCTGCTGCAACGAGCCGAAGACAAGTCCACGCTGGCCAGCCTTGACACGCTGGACGAGGCCCAGCTGCCCGACCGCGATGTGAGCATCGCCGTCGAGTGGTCCACCCTGAACTTCAAGGACGGCCTGGCCCTGACCGGCCGAGGCGCCGTCGTGCGGCAATGGCCGCTGGTACCCGGCATCGATCTGGCCGGCACCGTGACCGCCAGCCGCGACCCGCGTTGGCAGCCTGGACAGCGGGTCGTCGTGACCGGTTGGGGACTGGGCGAGTCCTACTGGGGCGGCCTGTCCGAACAGGCCCGTGTCGACGCCGGATGGGCGCTCGAACTGCCGGCCTCGATGAGCACCCGCGACGCGATGTCGCTCGGCACCGCCGGCTTCACCGCCGCGCTGTGCGTCATGGCGCTGCGCGACAAGCACGGCCTCAAGCCCGGTGATGGCGAGGTGCTGGTGACCGGCTCGGCCGGTGGCGTCGGCTCGATCGCCATCGCGCTGCTGGGCAGCCTGGGCTACCGCGTCATCGCCTCGACCGGCCGGCCGCAGGAACGCGACTACCTGGTCGAACTCGGCGCCGCCGACATCCTCGACAGGAACACGCTGAGCGCCGCCGGCAAGCCGCTGCAGGCCGAGCGCTGGGCCGCTGTGGTCGACACCGTGGGCAGCCACACGCTGGCCAATGCCTGCGCGCAGACCCGCTTCCACGGCGCCGTCGCGGCCTGCGGCCTGGCTCAGGGCGGCGACTTCCCGTCGACCGTCATGCCCTTCATCCTGCGCGGCGTGACGCTCTACGGCATCAACAGCGTGCTGACCCCCAACGACGAGCGCCAGCGCGCCTGGCAACTGCTGGCCGACCACGTCTCGCGCGACCAGCTCGCCCGCATGACCCAGGAGATCGCGCTGAGCGAGGCCATCGCCTTCGCGCCCAACGTGATCGACGGCAAGGTGCGTGGGCGGACGGTGGTGGATGTGCAGCGGTGAGCCCCCGCTGGCAGTTCTGGATCGACCGCGGCGGCACCTTCACGGATGTGGTGGGGCGGGCGCCGGACGGGCGGTTGCATACCGCCAAGCTGTTGTCCGAGGCGCCGGGGCAGTACGCCGATGCGGCGGTCGAAGGCATGCGCCGTTTGCTGGGGTTGGGGCCGGATGAGGCCATCACGCCGGCACGGGTGGCCGTCGTCAAGATGGGCACGACGGTGGCGACCAATGCGCTGCTGGAGCGCCGGGGCGAGCCGACGCTGCTGGTGACGACTGCCGGCTTTCGCGATGCCTTGCGCATCGGCACGCAGCACCGGCCGAAGCTGTTTGCGCGTCAGATCGTGCGGACCGGGCCGCTGGCGGCGGCGGTGGTCGAGGCCCACGAGCGCATCGGCGCCGACGGCCGTGTCGTCATGCCCCTGGACGAAGCCGCCCTGCGCGCCGACCTGGCGCAGCAACATGCGGCCGGGCTGCGGGCTTGCGCCATCGTCTTCGTGCATGGCTGGCGCCATCCGCAGCACGAGGCCCGCGCGGCCGAGATCGCCGCCGCGCAGGGCTACACGCAGGTGTCGGTCTCGCACCGCGTCAGCCCGCTGATGAAGCTGATCCCGCGTGGCGACACCAGCGTGGTCGACGCCTACCTGTCGCCGGTGCTGCGTCGTTACGTTGACCAGCTGGCCGCGCAGCTGCACGGCGTGCCGTTGCTGTTCATGCAGTCCTCCGGCGGCTTGACCGAGGCCAGCCATTTCGCCGGCAAGGACGCCGTGCTGTCCGGGCCGGCCGGCGGCATCGTCGGCATGGTGCGCACGGCCCAGGCCGGCGGCCATGAACGGGTGATCGGCTTTGACATGGGCGGCACGTCGACCGACGTGTCGCACTTCGCCGGTGAACACGAACGGGCCTTCGACACCGAGGTGGCCGGCGTTCGCCTGCGCGCGCCGATGCTGAGCATCCACACGGTCGCGGCCGGTGGCGGCTCGGTCATCGGCTACGACGGCGCCCGGCTGCGCGTCGGTCCGGCCTCGGCTGGCGCCGATCCAGGGCCGGCCAGCTACGGCCGGGGCGGGCCGCTGGCCGTGACCGATGCCAACGTGCTGCTCGGCCGGCTTCAGCCCGAGCACCTGCCAGCTGTGTTCGGCCATGACGGCCGACAGTGGCTCGACCGCGCCGTCGTGCAAGACCGTTTTGAAGCGCTGGCCGCCGACGTGAGCGCCTCGACCGGCCAGCCCGCCACGGCCGAGTCCATCGCCGAAGGCTGTCTGGCGATAGCCGTGGCGCACATGGCCCATGCGGTCAAGAAGATTTCGGTCGCCCGTGGCCACGATGTCAGCGGCTACACGCTGCAATGTTTCGGCGGTGCCGGCGGCCAGCACGCCTGCGCGGTGGCCGATGCGCTGGGCATGTCCACCGTGCTGATCCACCCACTGGCCGGCGTGTTGTCGGCCTACGGCATGGGCCTGGCCGATCAGACCGCCACGCGGCAGGCGGCGCTGGAAGCGCGGCTGGACGCGGCCGGCCTGGCCGCCGCACGCGAGCTGGCCGAGCGCTTGACCGGCCTGGCCCGCGACGAGCTCATCGCCCAGCATGTCGATCCCGCCGCCATCGGCCATGCCGCACAACTTCACCTGCGCTACGACGGCACCGACACGACGCTGGCCGTGCCACTGGCCGACCTGGGCGCGGTCGAATCCGCCTTCGATGCCGCCTACCGGCAGCGCTACGCCTTCCTGATGCCGGGCCGGGCGCGCGTGATCGAGTCGGTCTCGGTCGAAGCCACCGCCCGCGCCGAGCCGGTCGACGAGCCTTGCTTGCCCGCGACACCACACCGCCCCGCGCCCGCCGCGCCGATCCGCCTGCATGCCCAAGGTCGCTGGCAGGACGCCGGCCTGCACCGCCGGGAGGACCTTCAGCGCGGTGCCCGCATCGACGGTCCGGCCGTCATCGCCGAACGCAACGCGACCACGGTGGTCGAGCCCGGCTGGCAGGCCGAGCTGGACGGGCGTGCCCACCTGCTGCTGCGGCGCGTCGCGGCCCTGCCTCGCGAGAAGGCCGATGAACACGGGAAGAACGCCACATCGGTCGACCCGGTGCAGCTGGAGATCTTCAACCAGCGCTTCATGGCCATTGCCGAACAGATGGGGCTGCGGCTGCAGAACACAGCGACCTCCGTGAACATCAAGGAGCGGCTGGACTTTTCCTGCGCCCTGTTCGACGGCAACGGCGCGCTGATCGCCAATGCGCCGCACATCCCCGTGCATCTCGGTGCGATGAGCGATGCGGTGCGCCACGTCATCGCGCGCAACCCCGACCTGCGTCCTGGCGAGGTCGTCATGCTCAACGACCCTTACCACGGCGGCACCCACCTGCCCGACGTGACGGTGGTGACGCCCGTGTTCGCGCAAGGGGCCGACGCCGAGCGCCTGAGCACCGCCGATGCGCTGTTCTTCGTTGCCTCGCGCGGGCACCACGCCGACATCGGCGGGATCACGCCGGGCTCGATGCCGCCGTTCTCGCGCCGCATCGACGAGGAGGGCGTGCGCATCGACAACTTCCGCCTTGTCTCGCGGGGCGAGCTGCGCGAAGACGCCCTGCGTGCCGCGCTGGCCAGCGGCCCGCACCCGGCCCGCAACCCGGCGCAGAACCTGGCCGATCTGCGGGCCCAGATGGCGGCCAACGAACGTGGCGTGCAGGAACTGCATGCCCTGGTGCGGCAGGTCGGACTGGCCACCGTGCGCGCCTACATGGGCCATGTGCAGGACCATGCCGAGGCCTGCGTGCGGCAGGCCATCCGCCGGCTCGATCCGGCCCTGGCGCCCGAAGGCGGGCGCTTCGCGGTCACGCTGGACAACGGCGCGGTGGTGGCCGTGGCCATCACGCTGGACCGCGTCGCCGGCAGTGCCCGCATCGACTTCAGCGGCACCTCGCCGCAGCAGGACCACAACTTCAACGCGCCGCGTTCGGTGACGCTGTCGGCGCTGCTCTACGTCTTTCGCACCCTGGTGGACGACGACATCCCGCTCAATGCCGGCTGCCTCCAGCCGCTGGAGCTCGTCATGCCCGCAGGCTGCCTGCTGGACCCGCAGCCGCCGGCCGCCGTGGTGGCCGGCAACGTCGAGACCTCGACCGCCGTGACCCATGCGCTTTACGGCGCCCTGGGACTGCAGGCCAGCGCCCAGCCGACGATGAACAACATCACCTTCGGCAATGCCCAGGTCCAGTACTACGAGACCGTCGCGGGCGGCTCGGGCGCGGGCATCCGGCTCGGCGCCGGTCCGGCACCGTGGCCGGACGACGCCGGATTCGACGGCTGCGACGTCGTCCAGACCCACATGACCAACTCGCGCCTGACCGACCCGGAGGTGCTGGAGTGGCGCTACCCGGTGCGCCTCGAACGCTTCGAGATCCGCACGGGCTCGGGCGGCGCCGGCCGCTGGCACGGTGGCAACGGCGCCACCCGCGTGATTCGCTTCGACGCGCCGATGACGCTGTCGGTGCTTGCCAACGGCCGCGTCCATCCGGCCTTCGGCCTGCAAGGTGGCTCAGCCGGTGAGCCTGGGCGCAACCACGTCGTGCGCGCCGATGGCCGCATCGAGGTGCTCGGCCACATCGGCCAGGTTGAGGTCGCGCCGGGCGACCGGCTGGTGCTGGAGACGCCCGGCGGTGGCGGCTACGGCGCGACGGCGCCCCTCACCGCGTCCCGAACGCCTGCTTGAGCGGCACGGCGGGCTGCAGCGACCAGCCGCCACGCGGACCGGCCTTGCCGCCGGCACTGGCGGCCTGGATCGCGATGCCCGACAGCGGCGCCACCTGCAGGTCCAGGTCGCTGCGATCGCCGTTCAACGTGATCACCGCGAGATCGGCGTTGGCCGACAACAGCGGGTAGGCGCCACAGGCTTCGCCGCGCTGGCAGATGAAGTCGTCGTTGTCGAGATCGCTGCCCGCCACGACCGAAACCGTCTTGCCGGCGTAGCCAGCATGGCGCCAACTCAGCGTGCCGTCGCTGGCTCGGTTGGCCAGCGTGAAGGCGACGGTGTTGCCGCTGTCCGGGTCGATCAGCAGCACGTAGATCGGACCGAGGTCGCCGTTGACGCTGGCCCCGGCGGCGAGCTTGCGCACCGACACCGGCACGACCAGCGTGCGGGACGAGGACGGCGGGCCGGCCGTCGACACGGTGAAGCTCAGGTTTGCATAGAAGGTGCCGACGGCCAGTGCGGCGCGGTTGACCTGCACGGTGTAACGACCGAGCCCGGCCGTCGACGATGTGGGCGCCACGGCCGTGATCGCCGGGTTGTCGCTGGTCACCGAGACGACCCGCTCGGAGGTGGTGGCCGTCACGCCCAGGTCGAGCGTGGCGAGCGTGGCGATGCTGCCGAGATCGAGCCGCGAGGGGGTCGCGATCACGCGGCCTTCTGGCGCGGGTGCGCCACCGGCCAGCGCCAGCGCGGCATCCACCGCCTTGCGGGCGTTGACCCGGCCGTGGCCGTAGGTGGTGTCGTGACCGGTGGCGCCAAGGTCGTCACCGAGTGAGCCGTTGACCAGCAACGCGTCGATCTGGTCGACCGTCAGGCCCGGGTGCACATAGCGCATCAAGGCCAGCACGCCGGCCACGTGCGGCGCGGCCATCGAGGTGCCCTGCATGCCGCCGAAGGCCGGCTGGCGCACACCATTGGCGTCGAAGGTGGCGATGTCGCTGTAGACCGCGTCGGCGACACCGGTGCCGGTGGTCGAGCGGCGCGTGTCACCGCCGGGCGCGGCCAGGGCGATCTGTTCGCCAACATTGGAATACGGCGCCTTCTGCGCCTGGGCATCGAGCGCGCTGACCGCGATCGCACCGGCGCAGTTGGCCGGCGAGCCGACCGGCGCGGCCGAGTTGCCCGCCGCCACCACCACCGCCACGCCGGCCGCACGCACCGCCGCGATGGCATCGCGGAAGGCCGGCTCACAGGCGCCGTCGCTGCCCAGGCTCATGTTGATGACGTCGGCCTTGCGCGCCGGCAGCAGGCCGGTGTTGTTGCTCAGGCCAGCGGCATAACGCATCGCGTTGACGATGTCGTTCGTGGTCGCCCCGCCGGACGCCGGAAACACCCGCAGCGGCAGGATCAAGGCCATCGGTGCCACCCCCGCGCCGCCGATGCCGTCGAAGGTCGACGCAGCCACCGTGCCGGCGACATGGGTGCCGTGGAAGACGGGCTGGTCGGCCGGCCCGGCGGTGTTGTCGCCGCTGGCCAGGTTGCCATCTCCGGACCTCACGTTGGAGAGAAAGGCCCGGCCGCTGGACGCCAGCTGCGGCGCCAGATCCGGGTGGTTGAGCATCACCCCGTCATCGATCACCGCGACGATCGGCCGCAGCGTCGGCTGGGTCGGCAAGCCGGCGATGCGCTCCATCGCGGCGGGCAGCTGGATCTGCTCGTAGTGCCAGCGCTGGTAGACGTAGCTGCGGTCATTGGGCGGGTAGGTGCCCACCAGTTGGCGCACCTGCAGGCGCTGGTGGATGTGGTTGGGCTGCACGTAGTCGTAGGCGCCCGTGGCCTGCAGGGCCTTGGCGAGCTTGAGGGTGTCGGTCAGCGCACGCGCCGGGCTGTCGGCCTGGACGGCCGCAGTGACCTGGGCGGTGGTGGATGTGGCGGACTTGCTGGATGAAACGGCGGCGTTCGTCCCCCGCAAGACCTGTTGCGCCTGTGCACGACCTGCCGGCGAGGCGGGCAGGCGCAGCAGATGCGGTCGGCCCGCATCGCCCGATGCCGGCAGACCCAGGATGCCGCTGGTCGCCAGCCGCGCGTCCAGGTTGGCGCGTGCGGACGTCGCCAGCGTGCCCACAGGCCCGGTGGAACGAGGCTGCGCGACCAGTTGCCCCGGCACCGTCGCCACCGCAGCGGTCGATGCGGGGCAGGCCGACGCCGTGTCCGGTGCGCCGATGCGCAGGTTGTAGATCGCCGCGCCCGAGAAGGCGTAGACGTTGACGCGGTAGGTGCCACCGGTCGTCACCCGTACACATTCATGGCGGGTGTCGACGCCGATCGAGCTGCCCTGCTCCGGTCCGGTCGCCGACAAGACATAGAGATCCAGGTCGGCATCGAGCGGATCGGCCGCCGATTCCAGCTCGACCACCTGACCGGCCACCAAGTCGACCTGAAACCAGTCGTCCGCATCGCCCGGCTCGAAGTTGTTGCCGGCCGGGCCAGTGCCCACCACGTTGACGGTGCCGACCAGCAACAGCGGCGCTGTCACGGGCTGTGCCTGATCTGGAAGGTCATTGACGGTGTAGGCGCGCTGCGTCAGCTGGCCAACGTCGTTGAGGTCCGAATCAACCGCCGCGTTCGCCGCCACGCTGATCCGGCCGGACAGGTCGTGCGTGCTCTTGCCCGAACCGCCGCAAGCACCCAGCGCCAGCGTGAGTCCGAGGGCGACGCCGAGGGCTATCCACCCAGGCCCGGAACGGCGGCGGCCCTCCGTTGGTGAATCAGGCGAGGGCGGCGCTGTGAGACGGTTGGGCGACATGTTCGGACGGCTCCCTGAGGCTGTTGGCCCGATCGTAGCCAGCCCAGGTGGCACCTTGAAGGCATCACCCGCCCATCGACCCGAGCGATGCATCGCGTTGTCGATTCTTTGTCGACTGCACCGGCCGCAGTCGCCCTGCGGCGACGCGGCAACGCGGCGATGCCAGCGAATGGCAATCCTCTGCGCGTGGAAATTGCACGGCGCCGCCGCGCGGGCCTGGACTACGCTCTGCACTTCTGCCCCGATGTGGAACAGGCCGACGATGCTGCGAGAACTGAATGTCCACATCCTGCCCGCCGAGGGCTCCGGGCCGGCGCAGACCGTGTTGTTGGCGCATGGCTATGGCTGCGACCAGTCGCTGTGGCGTGAGGTCGCGCAGGCCTTGCCGCAGGCGCGCCGGGTGCTGTTTGACTGGCCGGGCGCTGGCGGGTCCGATCCGGATGCCTACGACGCCGGCCGTCATGCCAGCCTGGACGGCTATGCCGACGACCTGCTGGCGCTGATGGCGGCGCTGGACCTGCACGATGCCGTCGTGGTGGGCCATTCGGTGGCCGGGACCATCGCGGCGATCGCAGCGGCGCGTGAGCCGGGGCGCTTCGGGCAACTGGTGATGGTGGCGCCGTCGCCGTGTTTCATCAACGATCCGCCCGGCTACGAAGGCGGTTTCGACCGCCCGCAGCTGGAAGCGCTGATCGACGCGCTGGCCGACGGTCAGGCCGCCTGGTCGCGCGCCGTGGCGCCGGTCGTGATGGGCAACCCGGACCGCCCAGAGCTGTCGGACCAGCTGGCCGACAGCTTCTGTGCGATGGACCCGGCGATCGCCCTGCGCTGGGCCCGGGCCACCTTCCTGACCGACATCCGCGCCCTCGTGCCGCGCGTGAACGTGCCTTGCTTGGTGCTGCAGTGCCAGTCCGACGCGCTGGCACCGATGGCGGTCGGGGACTGGTTGGCCGCCCACCTGCCGGTGAGCCGGCAGGTCAGCCTGCAGGCCACCGGCCATTGCCCGCATGTCAGCGCACCGGCCGAGGTCGCGCACGTGTTGAGCCACTGGATGGGCTGGCGTGGCTGACACCGGTCGCATCGCGACCGTCGACGCGCCCGATCTGGCCCCGCTGGCGCGGCATTGGTTGAGGCTCGATGCCAACGGCCATGTCCTGGCGCTGTCGCCGGCGCTGGCTGCCGACGCGGCCAGCGTGGCGCCGGTGATCGGCCAGCCCTTCGCGGCAGCCCTGGTACCGGCCTCGCAACTGATCTGGGCCGTCCAGCAATGGCCGACCCTGAAGCGCCAGGGCGTCCTGCAGGAAACCCTGCTGGAGCTGGCCGGTGCCGGACCGGACCGATCGCCGTGGCCGGTGACCTCGACCTGGTGCGTCGAGCCGGGACGCACGCCGCCGTCCTTCATCGGCCTGTTGACGCCCGGCCACGAGCGCCAGCGCCTGATGGCCGACCTCAAGCGTGCGCGCAGCAGCCTGGATGCCATTCCCGGGGCGCTGCTGCAGATCGAGCTGCAGCCCGACCGCTCGCTGAGGTTTCCCTATGCCAGCAGCACCCTGCTCGAACTGTTCGGCGTCACGCCGACGCAGGTGGCGTCGAACTCGCAGCTGATGTTCAAGGTCTTCACGCCCGACAGCCAAGGCCGGCTGGTCGAGGCGCTGCTGGAAGCGACCACGGCCGGCGCGTCGACCTGGAAGGTGATCCTGACGCTGCAGCGCCAGCCTCGGCGGCGGCTCGAACTGGTCGCACGTCGTTCACCCGCCGACCTGGTCTGGCATGGCCTGGTCACCGACGTGAGCGAGCGCGAGCAGCTGCAGACCGAACTGCGCGAGCAGGCCGAGACCGATCCGCTGACCCGGCTGGCGAACCGGCCCGCGCTGATGGCCCTGATGCGCAGCCGGCTGCAAGCCGGTCAGCCCTTCGCGGTGCTGTTCATGGACTGCGACCGCTTCAAGCAGGTCAACGACAGCCTCGGCCACGACGCCGGTGACGACCTGCTGCGCCAGATGGCGCGGCGGCTGCGGCAAGGCCTGCGACCGATCGACGACCTGGCCAAGCTGGCCAACCCGGCCGTTGCCGCAGGCACCTCCGGCTCGGAAGCCGGCCCCGTCGCCAACCCGCCGGGCGCCGTCGCCGCGCGCCTGGGCGGCGACGAGTTCGTGGTGCTGGCCGACGGCATCGCCAGCACCCAGGCCGTGGCGGCGCTGGCCGACCGGCTGGTGCAGCTGATGGCCAAGCCGTACAAGCTGCGCGAGATGGAGCTGGTCGCCACCGTCAGCGTGGGCGTCGTGCTGGCTCAGCCCGGCAACACGGCCGAAGACCTGCTGCGCAATGCCGACACGGCGATGTACGAGGCCAAGGGACGTGCGCGCGGGCATTGGGTGATGTTCGAGCCCGCCATGCATGCCCGCGCGGTTGCGGCACTGGCGCTGGAAAGCGATCTGCGCACCGCCCTGCGCACGCGCCAGCTGCGGGTGGCCTACCAGCCGATCGTCGAGATCGCGACCGGCCGCGTGGTGGGCATGGAGGCCCTGGCGCGCTGGCGCCATCCGCTCAAGGGCGAGATCTCGCCCGCCACCTTCATCCCGGTGGCCGAGTCGACCGGGCTGATCGCTGAGCTGGGCGAGTTCATCCTCGTCACCGCCTGCCAGCAGTTTGCCGACTGGCAACGCCACGGCTTGGCCGTGCCGCCTCGCCTGTCGGTCAACCTGAGCAGCGCACAGCTGGCCGACCTTGGCCTGCCCGAGCGCATCCGGCAGATGCTCGAGGACATCGAGCTGCCGGGCAGCGCCCTGCAGCTGGAGATCACCGAGAGCCTGGCGACCAGCGGCCCGACCGTCGAGCGCTCGCTGGCGATGCTGCGCGCGCAGGGCATCCGGCTGGCGCTGGACGACTTCGGGACCGGCCATTCCTCGCTGGCGTCGCTGCAGCAACTGCCGGTGCAGCAGGTCAAGATCGACCGGGCCTTCGTCAGCGACATCGAACACAGCGCCTACCACCGCGCGCTGGTGCAGGCGGTCGTCAAGGTGGCTCATTCACTGAGCCTGGACGTGGTCGCCGAAGGCGTCGAAACCCTGGGCCAGGCCCGCATGCTGGCCGAGCTGGGTTGCCCGCGCGCGCAGGGCTGGCTCTACGCCCGGGCGCTTGAAGCCGACGCCGTCCCCGCGCTGCTGAGCGCGGCGGGGCTGCGGGTGCTCAATCCGCCGTCCTCGGACCAGGACGTTCCGGTGGTTGCCCACCGCGGCTTCCAGGTCGTCGTGACCGACCCGCAGGGGCTGACGGTGCACGTCAACACCGCTTTCAGCATCAACACCGGCTACACGCTGAGCGAGATGCTCGGACGCACGCCGGGATCGGTGCTGCAGCGTGCCGATGCGGACACGGCGTCCGTGCGCCGACTGCGCGACGCGCTGCGCACGGGCGCGGGCTGCATCGGCGTCGAGATCGTCAACTACCGCAAGGACGGCACGGCCTTCGACACGCTGATCGACATCGAGCCGGTGCGCGATGCCGACGGCCGCATCGTGCAGTTCGTGAGCGTGCAGACCGAGGTCAGCGAACTGCGTCGCCAACAGCGCGAACTGAGCGATCTGCGCCAGCGTTTGCAGGACGTCCGTTCACTCGGCCAGATCGGCTTCGTCGAACGCGACGCCATCACCGGCACCGGCCTGGGCGACGCCAACGCCCTGTCCCTGTTCGGCCTGGGCACCGACCAGGCGACACCGGACTGGCGGGACCTGCGAACGCGGGTCCAACCCGACACACTCGCCGACTTCGACCGCTACGTCGACGACGTGCGCGGCGGCATCGAACGCGGCACCTGCCGCTTCCGGGTCGGCAGCCGGCTCATCCAGCTGCAGTGGACACGGCGCGGGCAGAGGCTGCTGGAGACGCTCGTGGATGTGGGCCAGAGCGGGCGAGGGTGAGTGCCGGCCGAGCGCGGCAAGGGCCAGCCGCGCCAGCGCTGCGCGTTCAGCGTGAAGGTGAGCCGGCGGGAGGGAAGGGGAGGTCGCCGAGCGGCCTATGCAGCCCGCCGCTCCAGCGCCCCCCGCCGCCACAGCGCCGGAAACAGCCGGGTCCACAGCCCCGCCACCGCCAGCACGCCGACGCCGCCCAGCAGCACCGAGCCGACCGGGCCGAGGGCGGCGGCGGTGGCGCCGGATTCGAACTCGCCGAGCTGGTTGCTCGCGCCGATGAAGACCGAGTTGACCGCGCTGACGCGGCCGCGCATGGCGTCCGGGGTTTCGAGTTGCACCAGCGTCTGGCGCACCACCACGCTGATCATGTCGGCGGCGCCGGACAGGGCCAGCACCAGCATCGACAGCCACAGCCAGGTCGACAGCGCGAAGCCGACCATGCACAGGCCGTAGAAGGCGACCGCGCCGAACAGCACCGGGCCGGCGTGCTGCAGGCTGGGGCGGCGGGCCAGCCAGATCGACATGGCCAGCGCGCCGACGGCCGGTGCGGCCCGCAGCAGGCCCAGGCCCCAGGGGCCGACGTGCAGGATGTCCTTGGCGAAGATCGGCAGCAGCGCCGTGGCGCCGCCCAGCAGCACCGCGAACAGGTCCAGCGAGATGGCGCCCAGCAGCACCGGCTGGCCGCGCAGGAAGTGCACGCCGGCCCAGACTGCTGACCAGCCCTTGTTGTCCGGATCGGGCTGCGGCCGGGCATGCACGACACCCAGGGCGCAGCCGAAGGCGATCACCAGCAGGCCGGTGCAGACACCGTGCACGACGGCCGGGCCGAACGCATAGAGCAGACCGCCGAGCGCCGGCCCGCCGATCACCGCGATCTGCATGCCGCTGGAACTCAGCGCCACCGCGCGAGCCAGCATGTCGGCGGGCACCAGCAGGGCCGGCAGGGCCTGCGTGGCCGGGGTCTGGAAGGCGCGCGCGACGCCCAGCAGCACCGACAACGCCAGCACCGCGTCGCGGTCCAGCCAGCCACCGAACCCGCCGAGCTGACCGCCGGCCAGGCTGCCCAACACCAGCGCCAGCGCGATCAAGGTCTGCATCACCGTGGTCGCCTGCAGGATGCGCGAGCGCCGGTGCCGATCGGCCATGGCACCGGCCGGCAAGGTGAAGACCAGCGCCGGCGCGAACTGCGCCAGACCGACCAGGCCGAGGTCCCAGGCGCTGTTGGTCAGCTCGTACATCTGCCAGCCCAGCGCCACCATCATCATCTGGCTGGCGGTCTGGGTGGTGACGCGGGTGAGCCAGAAACGGCGGTAGGCGCGGATGGCCCAGAGGCCGGCGAGGCCGCCCGGCGCCGCGTCGCTCACGACCTGAACAAGCGCGAGTACTGCGCTTCGTGGCGGGCCGACAGGATGGCCAGCATCGGTGTGTGAGCCTGCCGGGTCTGGTCGTCCAGCGTCATCGCGTGGTCGATGGCGGCGGGCAGGGCGTCCACCAGCGCGGCCAGGATGCGCTGGCCGGCGCTCTGGCCCAGTGGCACGGCCTTCAGCGCGGCCTGGACCATGTTCTCGGCCCAGCCAAAGCCGTGCGCCAGCAAGGCCTGCTGCAGCGGCGCGCCGCTGCGGGCCAGCGCCAGTGCGTGGGCGACGGGCCAGGTCGGCGCAGGCTTGAGGGCACCGAGCTGGGCGATGCGGGGGTCGGCGGGATGATCGTGTTCATCGGCCATCCCGGGCGCCCCGGCCTGCTGGATGCGCAGCCATTCATGCAGCGAGCGGCCCATCTGCTCGGTCTGCTGGCGCAGCTCCTGGGTCTCGCGGGTCGTCCGCACCCAGGTGTTGAGGGCTTCGATGCGGGTCAGGTCGGCATGGCCGTCTTGCGGCGACTCCCGGTTGTCGTTGCCGCCACGCCAGGCGCGGATCGCGTCGGCCACCACCGGCAGGTCTGATCGGGCCAGCCCGAGCCGCAACTGGTCGACCAGCCAGCGCCGGGCCGCTGCTTCGTCACGCACCAGGCCCGCGTCGACGGCCGCCTCCAGCCCTTCGGAGTAGCTGAAGCCACCGACGGGCAGCACCGGCGAGGCAAGCCAGATCAGCTTGAGCAGCGCCGTGGCATCGAGTGGCGCGGGAGACGCAGGAGATGCGGTCATGTGTGCTTGTGGCCGTGACCGTGCCCATGATCGTGCCCGTGGTCGTGGTCATGCCCATGGTCGTGCCCGTGATCATGGCCATGTGCCGGCCCATGATCGTGCCCGCAACCCGGGCCGTGCACATGCGGCACGGCCGCCGCCTGCACGGCGATGCCCAGTGGCTTGCCGCGCGACGGCGCGGCTGCGGGCGTGTGGGCGTGAGCGTGGCCGTGGTCATGCGGGTGGTCGTGCGCGTGGCCGTTCGCATGGTCGTGTGAATGGTCGTGTGCAGGGCCATGCGCATGGCCATGCCCTCCCGCCGCATACGCGCCGCCTTCGGGCTCGAAGGCGCTGGCCTCGCTGCTGACGATCAGGTGCATCTGCCGCAGCATGTCCGCCAGCACGTGGTCGGGTTCGAGCTTGAGGTGATCGGCTTGCAGCTCCAACTGCACATGGCGGTTGCCCAGGTGGTAGGCCGCACGCAGCAGGTCAAAGGGGCTGCCGTGTTCGGCGCAGGCGCGCACCACCAGCACGTCCTGCGGCGCGGCGATGACGCGCACCAGGCTGCCGTCCTCGACCACCAGCACGTCGCCGCCGCGCACCACCTGACCACGCGCGAGGAAGACGCCGATGTGGCGACCCGCGCTGTCATGGGCATCGAAGCGGCTTTTCTGGCGGGTGTCCCAGTCCAGCTCGACGCTGGCGGCACGCTTGAGCAGCACGTTGGCAAGGCCGCGGCCCTGGGGGATCAGCTTGTTGACGGTGAGCATGACGGCAGGCGGCGGGGCAGGTCGCCGCAGGTTCGGGAAAGGCGGAATTCTCCCGCAGGACGCATGCCCGTGCCGGCGGTCTCAGTGCAGCGCCGGTGCGTCGCCCAGCTCGTTGCGATCGGCCTGTCCGGCGATGCGCGGGCAGTGCGCCTGCAGCAGGTCGCCGACCCGGTCGATGGCGATGGCCAGGCCTTCCTCAAAGCGCCCGGCCGCCAAGGCCGGTCCCATCGCGTCGACGATGGCCTGCCACTGCGCCGGGCTGACGTGCGGGTTCAGGCCGCGGTCGGCCACGATCTCGATCGCGTGGTCGGCCAGCAGCAGGTAGACCAGCACGCCGCTGTTGGCCTCGGTGTCCCAGACGCGCAGCTTGCCGAACATCATCACCGCGCGTTCGCGGGCCGGTGCGCCGCGCCGCAGGTAGGACAGCGGCAGGCCAGCCTCGATGCACAGGCGCAGCTCGCCGGCATGGCGGGCCTCGCTGGCCTGCACACGCGCGGTCAGGCGTTCGAGCGCCCCGTCGCCCAAGGTGCGCGGGACTTGGCGCGGATCGGCCAGCAGGTGGCGCAGGACCCGCCAGGTGCGCTGCAACAGCGTCGTCGACATCACCAGTTCCCCGAGGCGCCACCGCCGCCGAAATCGCCGCCGCCACCGGCGCTGAAGCCACCCCCGCCGCCACCCCCGCCACCACCCCCGCCGCCCCAGCCACCGTGATGGCCACGGCCACGGCCACGGCCCGACGAGACGGCGTCGCGCAACAGGCCCAGCGCACCCATCGCGCCGATCACCAGCGCGACCACCAGACCCAGCCCGGCGGCGATGCCAGCGAAGGCCAGGCTGGCGCTGAAGTCCCAGACGATCCAGCCGGCCGCTGCCGCCGTCGCCAGCGCACCGAAGCCGCGCCCGGCGACCTGCGTCAGCACGCGGGCGATCAGGGGCACACCGACCAGCGCGATCATGCCCAGGCCGGTCCAGTCGGTGTCGCCGTTCGCATGGCCGGTGGCGCCTTCATCAGGCGTCGGCAGGCCTTCGCCCTTGACCAGCGCCTCGACCCGCGTGATCGCATCGGCCAGTCCTGCCGCCGGTTCACCGCGCCGGAAGGCCGGCGTGATCGCCTGGTCGATGATGCGTTTGGCGGCCAGGTCAGGGATGGCCCCTTCGAGCGCCTTGGCCACCTCGATGCGCAGCTTGCGGTCTTGCGTCGCGACCACCAGCAGCAGGCCGTCACCGACCTCGCGCCGGCCGATCTTCCAGCGCTCGCCGACCCGCTGCGCATAGGCGGCGATGTCCTCGGGCGCCGTCGTCGGCACGATCAGGATGACCATCTGTGTGCCCAGCCGCTGCTCCAGCCCGGCCAGTTGTGTCACCAGCGCATCGTGCTGATCGGCCGGCAGCCAGCCGGCCGCGTCGATCACCCGGTCGCTCAAGGCCGGCACGTCCTGCTGGGCCTGTGCCGGGCCGACCGCGCACAGCGCCAGCATCGGCATCAGCATCGCCAACAGCGCGACGCGCAGCCCGTGACCTAGCCGGGCGATGCTCATTTCGACGCGGCCGTGCCGCCGAAGTCCACCACCGGCGCGGTCGAGATCGCGGCCTCGTTGGCGACCGTGAAGCTCGGCTTGACGGCATAGCCCATCACCATCGCGGTGAGGTTGCTCGGGAAGCTGCGCGCCAGCACGTTGTAGTCGGTCACCGCCTTGATGTAGCGATTGCGCGCCACCGTGATCCGGTTCTCGGTGCCTTCAAGCTGCACGCGCAGGTCCTGGAAGCCCTGATTGGCCTTCAGGTTGGGGTAGTTCTCGGTCACCACCAGCAGCCGGCTCAAGGCGCCGGACAACTCACCTTGCGCGGCCTGGAACTTCTGCAGCGCCTCGGGGTTGTTGAGCAGCTCGGGCGTGACCTGGATGGCCGTGGCCCGCGAGCGCGCCTCGATCACCTTCGTCAGCGTCTCCTGCTCGAAGTTGGCCTCGCCTTTGACGGTGTTGACGATGTTCGGGATCAGATCGGCACGCCGCTGGTACTGGCTCAGCACCTCGGCCCAGCCGGCCTTGACCTGCTCGTCCAGGCGCTGGAACTCGTTGTAGCCACAACCGGTCAAGCCCAGCAGGGCCAGGGTGGCGGTCAGGGCGGCAAGCAGTCGGCGCAGCATCGGCGGTTTCCTCTCGGGTCAGGGCGTTTCAGGTGGAACGCGCGAGGTGTACCACGGTGTTGTGGCGCTTGGCGGCTGGGCGGTCAAGCCGGAGTCAGTCCGCATCTTTCACGTCAGAAGATCGGCGGGCTGCTGGCGTTGTACCCGTGCTGCCGCGGATCCTGGCGTTCCAACAGGCCGACGATCACACCAGTGTTGCAGGGCGGCGCGTGCTCATGGCCTGCGTCGTTGTCTGGCCTTGGCACGGAAAGCAGCCTTGTCAGCCGCGACGCCGTCGCCGCCCAGGCTAGCGATCAGCCCGGCACTTCTCCGCCCGACCGGGGGGCCTGACCGGATTGGTGACCAAGGCGGCGGAGACGACCGTGGCGAAGCGCCGGGCGCGTCCAGCATGGTTTTGGATCGGCGCGCGCCGGCGTGGGGGGTGTGTGAATACACGAAGGCCTTGGCCAACCGGTAGGTGGGACACCCCGTGTCCGACGGGCTGGTGCCGATGGGCCTCCGGACCGAATCGGTGGCAGAGGCGCCGGAGACGACGGTGGGCAAGCGATTGGAGCGTCCAACGCGGTTTTGGATCGGCGCGCGTCGGCATCAGCCCGTCGGACACGGGGTGTCCGACCTACCGGGGGGCGGACCCGATCGGTGGCTGAGGCGCCGGAGACGACGGTGGGCAAGCGATTGGAGCGTCCAACGCGGTTTTGGATCGGCGCGCATCGGCATCAGCCCGTCGGACACGGGGTGTCCGACCTACCGGGGGGCGGACTCGATCGGTGGCTGAGGCGCCGGAGACGACCGTGGGCAGGCGCCGGGTGCGTCCAACACGGTTTTGGATCGGCGCGCGCCGTCGTGGGCGGTGTGTGAAAACACGAAGGCCTTGGCCAACCGGTAGGTCGGACACCCCGTGTCCGACGGGCTGGTGCCGATGGGCCGCCATACCTTGACCGTGTTGGATGCGCCCGGGGGCACGTTCAAGACCGACATCGGCAGTGTCCTGATGCGGGTTCTGTGCGCTGGAACGGAACCCATCAAGCCACGGTCTCCCACAAGGGGTGTGGGCGTTTAACGCGTGTTGATCGATGACATCACGGATGGCTCATGTGATGAGCCATCCGTGATGAGCTTTCCATCAACCGGTCAGAACAGGAAATACCTCTGCGCCATCGGCAGCACCTTGGCCGGTTCGCAGGTCAGCAGCTGGCCGTCGGCGCGGACGGTGTAGGTCTGGGCGTCGATCTCCATCACCGGCGTGTAGCTGTTGTGGACCATGCCGGCCTTCTTGATGCTGCGGCAGCCGCGCACCGCCGACAGGTGCTTGTGCAGGCCGTAGCGGGTGGCCACGTTGTCGGCCAGGGCCGATTGGGACAGGAAGGTCAGCGAGGTCTTGGCAATGGCGCCGCCGAAGCTTCCGAACATCGGTCGGTAGTGGACCGGCTGCGGCGTCGGGATGCTGGCGTTGGGGTCGCCCATCGCGGCCAGGGCGATGAAGCCGCCCTTGAGGACCAGGCTGGGCTTGACGCCGAAGAAGGCCGGCTTCCAGAACACCAGATCGGCCCACTTGCCGACCTCGACCGAGCCGACCTCGTGGCTCACGCCGTGAGCCAGCGCCGGGTTGATGGTCAGCTTGGCGAGGTAGCGCTTGATGCGTTCGTTGTCGTGGCGGTCGCTGTCGCTCGGCAACTTGCCGCGCTGGACCTTCATCTTGTGGGCCGTCTGCCAGCAGCGGATCACCACCTCGCCGACCCGACCCATGGCCTGCGAGTCCGACGAGAACATGCTGATCGCGCCGAGGTCGTGCAGGATGTCCTCGGCGGCGATGGTCTCGCGCCGGATGCGGCTCTCGGCGAAGGCCAGGTCCTCGGCGATGCCCGCGTCCAGGTGATGGCAGACCATCAGCATGTCCAGGTGTTCGTCGAGCGTGTTGACCGTGTAGGGCCGCGTCGGGTTGGTCGAACTTGGCAGCACATTGGCCTCGCCGACCACCTTCATGATGTCGGGCGCATGGCCGCCACCCGCGCCTTCGGTGTGGAAGCTGTGGATGGTGCGGCCCTTGAAGGCGGCCACCGTGTCTTCCACGAAGCCGGACTCGTTGAGCGTGTCGGTGTGGATGGCGACCTGGATGTCGCTTTCCTCGGCCACGTTCAGGCAGTTGTCGATGGCCGCTGGCGTCGTGCCCCAGTCCTCGTGCAGCTTCAGGCCGATCGCGCCGGCCTCGACCTGCTGGCGCAGCGCCTCGGGACGGCTGGCGTTGCCCTTGCCCAGGAAGCCGAGGTTCATCGGGAAGGCATCGGCCGCCTGCAGCATGCGGGCGATGTTCTCCGGCCCCGGCGTGCAGGTGGTGGCAAAGGTGCCGGTGGCCGGGCCTGTACCGCCGCCGATCATGGTGGTGACGCCCGAGGCCAGCGCCTCGTCGATCTGCTGCGGGCAGATCCAGTGGATGTGGGTGTCGATCGCGCCGGCGGTGACGATCAGCCCTTCGGCCGCGATCACCTCGGTGCCCGGGCCGATGACGATGTCCACGCCCGGTTGCACGTCCGGGTTGCCGGCCTTGCCGATGGCGGCGATGCGGTTGCCCTTCAGGCCGATGTCGGCCTTGACGATGCCCCAGTGGTCCAGGATGACCGCGTTGGTGATGACGCAGTCGACCGCGTCACCGGGCCCCGGGCCGTTCGGCCGCTGGCTCTGGCCCATGCCGTCGCGGATGGTCTTGCCGCCGCCGAACTTCACTTCCTCGCCGTAGTGGCCGGCGCGCAGCGTCAGGTCGTGCTCGACCTCCAGGATCAGGTCGGTGTCGGCCAACCGCAGCCGGTCGCCGACGGTGGGGCCGAACATCTCGGCATAGGCTCTTCTCGGGACGGTTGCCATCAGGACTCCTGCGCCCCCTCGGGGGGCAGTGAACGAAGTGAACGTGGGGGTCTCAAGTCAGGGCTCCTTGCACGAGCCCCCTGAAGCCCCAGACCTGCCGGTCGCCGGCGTAGTCGACCAGCTCGACCGTGCGCTGCTGGCCGGGCTCAAAGCGCACGGCGGTGCCGCTGGCGATGTTCAGGCGCATGCCGTGTGCGGCGGCGCGGTCGAAGCTCAGGCCAGCGTTCGTCTCCGCGAAGTGGTAGTGCGAGCCGACCTGGATCGGCCGGTCGCTCGCGTTCTCGACCACCAGCGTGATCGTGCGGCGGCCGGTGTTGATCGGGTGGTCGGGACCGTCGGTGAAGAGTTCGCCGGGGATCATCGGTTTGCCTTGTGCGCTGCGTTCAACGGCCGCGACGGGCCAGCCACAGGCCGACGGCGATGGCTGCGCCGACCAGCCAGAGCGTCGTGTCGCCGGCATGCCAATGGCTCAGGCCGGGCATGCCGTGGCCGTCGTGGGCCTGGGCGTTGACGGCGCTCAGGGCGGTCAGGGCAATCAGGGCGGGGATCAGCGGCTTCATGCGCGGCTCCTGGGAAGGTGAAGAGGGGAAGTTCAAGAGGAGAAGGACGGGGTCGTGCCGCGCCGGCCGGTGCGTGGTGCACCAAGGCGGGTCGCGTGTGGCGGGTCATGCAATGGGCTGGTGCACCGTCACCAACTTGGTGCCGTCCGGAAAGGTGGCCTCGACCTGGATCTCCGGGATCATTTCGGCGACGCCGTCCATGACGTCCTGGCGCGACAGCACCAGCTTGCCGTCGCTCATCAGCTCGGCAACCGTCTTGCCGTCGCGCGCCCCTTCCATGATGGCCGCGCAGATCAGCGCGACAGACTCGGGGTAGTTGAGCTTGAGGCCACGCGCCTTGCGGCGTTCGGCCAGCAGGGCGGCGGTGAAGATCAGGAGCTTGTCCTTCTCGCGCGGGGTCAGTTCCATGTCGTGCTCGGGTCAGGTGGGCCGGGGAGGTCGGCCAGGGTCGCAGCCGCGCAAGGCGCGTGCCACCCGGGAATCACCCGAACACGCGCCTCAGAAGCGGGCCACCAGCCCGGCGCTGACCAGGCCGTAGCGGTGCGAGAACTGGCCCGTCGTCTGGGTGTTGTAGGCCAGCGGCAGCTCGGCCAGGAAGGCATGGTCCATGGCCTGCGCGCGCAGCAGGGCGGCCAGGCCCGGCGCGAGGTCGAGCTGCAGCTCGGCGATCAGCGACTGGCTGGCGCGCAGCGCGGTGCCGCCACGCGCGTCGATCAGCGCGTCGATGCGTTCGCGCCGCCAAGCCGTGCGCTCGTAGCCCATCGTGGCCGACCAGCCGGGCTGGTCCAGGCGCAGGGCCAGCGCGAGATGGCCCAGGCGGGCGCGGTAGTTGGTCTCGGGCTGGGCGGCCGAGGGCAGCAGGGTGTTGGGCACGGCGACGATCAGCGCGTTGCCGCAGCTGTCGGCCGGTGTGGCGACCAGACGTTCGGCGCCGAAGTCCAGCGTGTAGGGGCAGCCGGCGACGTCGGCCGTGCCTTGGACAGCTTGGTTGCCCACGCGGCTGCGGCCAGCGCCGAGGGCGGCATGCAGCGACCAGGCCGGCGTCAGCGCGCGACTCATCAGCAGGTCGAACTGGGTTTGTCGGTCACGCGGGCGTTCGAGGCTGAGCGTGCTCAGGCGGGAATCGAGCGTGCCGGCGACCAGCGCGGCGCGGGTCTGGCGCGTCAGCCGGCGGGCATCGCTGCCCCAGGCCGAGGCGCGCAAGGCCCACAGCGTGGCGGGCCGGGTCAGGCCGGCGTCCAGACGGTCGGGCCCGTTCAGCCGCCACTGGCCACCCAGCTTCCAGCTGCGCAGCGACTGGGTCAGCGCGCCGTCGTCGATGTGGCGTTGCCAGGCGCTGCCGTCGAGCTTGAGGCGGCCGGCCTGCCACAAGGCGCCGGCCTGCCAGCCGCCGTAGTTGCCCACGCTCGTGCCAGCCTTGCCGGCCTGCTGACGCCAGCCCAGCACGTCCAGGCCGCCGTTGGCCGCGTCGCGGGCCAGCGTGAAGGTCAGGCCGGTCGATCCGGCGGCGCGCAGGCCCGCCGGGCCGTTGTCGGCGCTGACGAGCGCGTCCAGCGGTGCGGCTTGGGCCGCGCCGCTGAGCGCGAACGACGCCAAGGTCGCACAGGTCGCACAGGTCACACAGGTCGAGACAGCCGCCAGGACCGCGCCGACCGTGCGCAGGCGGGCGTTCAGAACGTCAGGCGGCCGGTGACCGCCGTGCCGCGCACACGCTCGGCGATGCCGCTGGCGCCCGGGATGGACACGGCGACATTGCCGCGCGGGAAGGGCGTGCCATCGGCCAGGCGCAGGTCGACCTCGCTGACCACCAGCGTGACCTCGAAGGTGCCGGTGCCCGAGAGCATCTGGTCGATCAGGGCGGTGTTGGCCGGGAACTTGCCCTTCATGCCGGCGGCCAGCCGGCTCAGGTCCAGCGAGGCGCCGCCCTCGGGGTTGCTCAGCAGGCTGGTGTCCATGTCCTCGAAACCGTTGCGGCCGGTGCCAAATTCGACCCCGCTGGACGAGCGGGCGTAGAAGTACAGCTCGGAGTTGCGCGACAGCGTCAGGCGGACCTGGCCGGTGCCGGCGTCGCGGCTCAGGCGCAGGTCGTCCAGCAGGAACTGCAGCGTGCGGCCATTGGGTGCCGCGACGTCGCGCACCGACAGGCCGACCGCGACCTTGCGGCCATTGCCGGGCAGGGCGCGCACGTCGGCCGTCAGCGGCAGGCGCAGGGCGGTCAGGTCTGCAAGGCGCAGGCCGCGCAGGTCGACGCCGCTGGCGAACTGGCTCAGCGTGATGCTGCGCGAGCCGCCTTCGAGCGTCGGGCCGACCAGCTCGAAGGTGTCGTCCCGTGCGGCGATGTGGCGGGCCCGGCCCATGCCGTCGTCGTCGCGGCACTCGTTGCGGGCGCCGTCGTAGGCGGCGTCGTCGTCCAGGTCGGTGCCGCTGACGATGGACGTCACGACGCCGTTGTTGAAGTCGTCGCGGATGTCGTCGTAGCGGGTCTTGGCGGCGATGCGCGCGGTGATGCGCTGCAGGCCTTCGGCCAGCAGGTCGGCCGCGCGTGTCTTCGCGGTGCCGGTCAGCGTGCCGACGGGCAGCGTGTCCAGCGCGGCGACGGCGGCCGCGCGGATGGCGGCGTTGCGGGCCACCGCGTCAGTGGCGAGGTCCGTGCCGGCCGGCGTGTCCTGCACATTCGCGACCAGGGCACTCACAGCGGCACTGAAGGCCGTGGCGGGGTCACCGCCCAGCGACTCCACCGCATCGGCGATCTCGTTGAGGATCTTGGCGATGGCGGCGGCCTTGGGGCCGCGTGTGTTGTCGGTGGGCTCGAAGCTGTGGGCGTCCACGCCGGACAGGCCGAGCTTGGCCAGCACGGCGGGGAAGGCGGTGTCGTCCAGGCCGCTGGCGAGTTGCAGGGTCGTGAAGGGCGAGACCACCGAGCCGCCGCGGCGGGCCTTGAACGAGCCCTTGGGCGCGCGCAGCGTGGTGCGGTCGTAGCCGGTGCCGGCCACCGAGGTCAGCGTGCCGCTGCTGCAGCCGGCGATGTCGTAGCGGCCGTTGTCGTCGGTCGTCGCGCTGGCCTCGCCGCTGTCGAGCTGGCTGTCGCCGTCGAGGTCGCAGAACACCGTGGCGCCGATCACCAGGTCGTCGATCAGCACACCCTGGGCGGACGCGCCGGTCCCGCCGGTGCCGATGCCACCACCGCCGCCACAGGCGGCGAGCCCGAAGGCGAGCAGGAGTGACAGGGCCAGCGGGCGCAGTTGGGGACGGGTCATGCAGGAAGCTCCAGGTTCGGGGGGGATGGCCGGCACTCTACGAAGCCGGGCCGAGGCTGTCGTGTGAAGGAAGGGCGCAATTCCGGCCTTGCTCGGGCGATGTGCAAGCAGATTTGTCGGACCTGAATGCCCGCTGCTGGTGCGGAAATTGCAAAGGTCATCGATCCGCCCCGTCGATCCGATCCCGCCCGCCCGCCAGCCCTGCCGCCGCCGATGTCCGCACCGCCCCTTGCCGACCTGGATGACGCCGCCGCCCCGCCGCAGCGCGTCATCAAGGTCCGGCGCGACTACAACAGCTGGGTCGCCAGCGAGACGCTGGAGGACTACGCGCTGCGCTTCACGCCGCGCAGCGCCCGGCGCTGGGGCATCGGCCGGGTCGCCAACACCGCCTTCGGGGGCGCGTCATCCTTTCTGGTGCTGGAGGCGGTCGGCGCGACCCTGCTGGTGCAGCACGGCTTCGTCAACGCGGCGCTGGCCATCCTGGCGACCGCGCTGGTGATCGCGCTGGCCGGCATCCCCATCAGCGTCTACGCCGCCCGCCACGGCCTGGACATGGACCTGCTGACCCGCGGCGCGGGCTTTGGCTACATCGGCTCGACGTTGACCTCGTTGATCTATGCGAGCTTCACCTTCATCTTCTTTGCGCTCGAAGCGGCCGTCATGGCCTATGCGCTCGAACTGGCCTTCGACATCCCGCCGGCCTGGGGCTACCTGATCTGCGCGCTGGTGGTGATCCCGCTGGTCACGCACGGCGTCACGCTGATCAGCCGGCTGCAGGTCTGGAGCCAGCCGATCTGGTTGCTGATGCTGCTGCTGCCCTATGCCTACGTGTTCGCGCGCAACCCCGGCCTGCTTGACGAGCTGCGCGCCTACGGCGGAGAGCGCGGCCTGACCCACTTCGACGGCCTGGCCTTCGGCTCGGCCATGACGGTGGGCATCGCGCTGATCACGCAGATGGGCGAGCAGGCCGACTACCTGCGCTTCATGCCCGAGCGCACGCGCGAGAACCGCGTCCGCTGGTGGGCCGGCACGCTGGTCGGCGGCATCGGCTGGATCGTGCCGGGCGTGCTCAAGATGCTGGGCGGTGCGCTGCTGGCCAGCCTGGCGATCGGCCATTCGGTGCCGACCGAACGGGCGGTCGACCCCAACCAGATGTACCTGGCGGCCTATGAATACGTCTTCCCGAACTACGCCTGGGCGGTGGCCGCCACGGCGCTGTTCGTGGTGGTGTCGCAGCTCAAGATCAACGTCACCAACGCCTATGCCGGCTCGCTGGCCTGGAGCAACTTCTTCTCGCGCGTGGCGCACAGCCACCCGGGGCGGGTGGTCTGGATGCTGTTCAACATCCTGATCGCGCTGGTGCTGATGGAGCTGGACGTCTTCCAGGCGCTCGGCGGCGTGCTGGGGCTCTACAGCAACCTCGCCATCAGCTGGCTGATGGCGGTGGTCGCCGACCTCGTCATCAACAAGCCGCTGGGCCTGTCGCCGCGCGGCATCGAGTTCCGGCGGGCCTACCTCTACGACATCAACCCGGTGGGCGTCGGTGCGATGGTGCTGGCCTCGCTGCTGTCGGTGGCGGCCTACCTGGGTCTTTTCGGGCCCTGGGCGCAGGCCTGGTCGGCGGCGATCGCGCTGGTGACCGCCTGCCTCGCCTCACCGCTGATCGCCTGGGCGACCGGCGGTCGTTATTACATCGCCCGGCCGCAGCCCGCCTCGTGTGCCGGGGCCTGCGGCGGCGAGGCCTGTCCGGCCGGGTCTTACCAGCGACTCGCCAGCATCGCCCGCTGCAGCATTTGCGAGCGTGAATACGAGGGCGACGACATGGCCGCCTGCCCGGCCTATGGCGGGCCGATCTGCTCGCTGTGCTGCACGCTGGACGCGCGCTGCAACGACCTGTGCAAGCCCCACGCCCGCCTGTCGGTGCAATGGAGCGCGGCCCTGCGGCGCCTGCTGCCGCGCAGCATCTGGCCCTATCTGGACAAAGGCCTGGGCCATTTCGTGCTGCTGATGGTGGTCGTCGTGCCGCTGCTCGGGCTGATGTTCGGCGTGCTGTACCACCAGGAGCTGCGCTCGCTGGAGGCTCAGGGCCTGAGCCTGTCGACCGACCTCTGGACGGGTCTGCGCGACGGTCTGCGGGCCGGCTACGTCAAGGCCTATGCCGCCCTGCTGCTGGCCGCTGGCGTGGTGGCCTGGTGGCTGGTGCTGGCGCACCAGAGCCGCGTGGTGGCGCAGGAAGAATCGAACCGCCAGACCGAGGCCCTGCACCAGCAGACCGTGGCGCTGCAGCGCGAGATCGCCTCGCACCGCCAGACCGATCTGGCCTTGCAGGACGCCAAGGCCGTGGCCGATGCGGCGCGCGCCCAGGCCGAGGCCGCCAACGGTGCCAAGACCCGCTACATCACCGCCATCAGCCATGAGCTGCGCACGCCGCTGAACTCCATCCTCGGCTATGCCCAGTTGCTCGAAGAGGACGAGGCCATGCCGGCGCACCGGCGTCAGGCGGTGGGCGTGATCCGGCGTGGTGGCGACCATCTGCTGTCGCTGATCGAGGGCACGCTGGACCTCGCCCGCATCGAAGGCGGCAAGCTCGCGCTGCAGTCCCGGCCGATGCGCTTTGCCGACACGCTGGGCGAGATCGCCCGGCTGTTCGAGCTGCAGGCCGCCTCCAAGGGCATCGCCTTCCGCAGCGAGTTCGACGCCCACCTGCCGGCCGTCGTGCGGGCCGACGAGCGACGGCTGCGCCAGATCCTCATCAACCTGGTCGGCAATGCCGTCAAGTTCACGAGCCGCGGCCAGGTCGTGCTGCGGGTCCAGCATGCCCGCGAGATCGCCCGCTTCGAGATCATCGACTCCGGCCCCGGCATGGACGCGGCCGAGCTGGAGCGGGTCTTCGAGCCCTTCGAGCGTGGCTCGGCGGCGGGTGCCACCTCGGGCAGTGGCACCGGCCTGGGCCTGACCATCAGCCGCATGCTGACCGCCTTGATGGGCGGCGAGATGACGGTGCAGAGCACACCCGGCGTGGGCACCACCTTCCGGCTGACCCTGTTCCTGCCGGCGCTGGCCGACGATGCCGCGCTGCCGCGCGAGCAGGTGCCACAGCGCATCGGCCAGCGCGGCCGGCCGCGCCGCATCCTGGTGGTCGACAACGAGGAGGCCGACCGCGGCCTGCTGCTGTCGATGCTGGCGCCGCTGGGCTTCGATCTGCGCCAGGCCGCCAGTGGCGAGGACGCGCTGGCGCTGCTGGCCACGCTGGCGCCGCATGAGCGGCCCGAGGCCGTTTTCATGGACCTCGCCATGCCTGGCATCGACGGCTGGGAGACGCTGCGCCGGCTGCAGCGCGACTGGCCGGTGGGCACGCCGCTGCCGGCTCGCGCCATCGTCTCGGCCAATGCCTTTGACCAGGCGCTGGACAACGACGTGGGCATCACGCCGGCCGACTTCTTCGTCAAGCCGGTGCGCCTGCACGAGCTGCTCGACTGGCTGGGTCGCCAGCTGGCGATCGACTGGGTCGACGCACCCAAGCCGACCGGCACACCGGTCTTGGCTGGCTCATCGACAGAGCCCGCTGCCGCTGCGCCGGCCTTGGCGCCCGACGCCGACCTGAGCACCTTGCGTGAAGCCTTGACGCTGGGCTACCAGCGTGGCGTGCTGCGCGCGCTCGATGCCCTGCAGCAGGCCCAGCCGCAGGCCGCGCCGCTGATCGAGCGCTGGCGCAGCCTGACCCGCAGCTTCCAGCTCGACACGCTGGTGCGAGAGGTGTCGTCCACCACCCCCAACCTGGAAGACGCCCGCCGTGCTTGACCGCAACGCCAGCGACATCGTGCTGATCGTCGACGACGTGCCCGACAACCTCGCCGTGCTGCACGATGCGCTTGACGAGTCCGGCTACACCGTGCTGGTGGCGACCAATGGCGCGGACGCCATCGCGCGCGCCGTGCAGGCGCGTCCGCATGTCGTGCTGCTCGATGCGGTCATGCCTGGCATGGACGGCTTCGAGGTCGCCCGCCGCCTCAAGGCCGATGCGGCGACCGCCCACATCCCCATCGTCTTCATGACCGGTCTGACCGAGACCGAACATGTGGTGGCCGCGTTTGCGGCCGGTGGCTGCGACTACGTCACCAAGCCGATTCGAGCCCGCGAGGTGCTGGCCCGCATCGCCGCCCACCTGCACACTGCGCGCGAACAGCGGCTGGCGCGCAATGCGCTCGATGCCTTCGGTCATGCCAGCCTGGTGGTGCGCCTGGTCGACGGCCGCATCCTCTGGCAGACCGCGCTGGCGCGGCAGATGCTGGCCGATGCGGCCGATGTGGCCGATCCCGCCAGCGGCGAGGCGCGCCGTGCACCCGTCGACCTGCTGGCCTGGCTGCAGCGCGAGGCTCATCGGGTGAGCCAGACCGATGCGGCCGGCAACGTCCCGCAGGCCCTCCCGCTGGATCTTGAACTCGGTGCCCGACGGCTGCGCTGCAGCCTGCAGGAGGCCACCGGCGACGGCGAGTGGCTGGTGGTGCTGCGCGAGTCCGACGACGCCGCCGCGCTGGAGGCGCTGGTGCTGGCCTTTCGCGTCACCCGGCGCGAGGCCGAGGTGCTGCTGTGGCTCTGCCGGGGCAAGACCAACCGCGACATCGGCGAGATCCTCGGCGCCAGCGCGGCGACGGTGAAGAAGCACCTGGAACACGTCTACGAGAAGCTGGGCGTGGAGACCCGCAACGCCGCAGCGGCGGTGGCGATCGGCAAGGTGCCGCAGCTGGGGCGGTGAACGGCCGTCGCCCGATGGCGACGGATCACCCGCTCACCCGCTCACCCACTCACCCACTCACCCACTCACCCACTCACCCACTCACCCACTCACCCGCCGCGAGGCTTTGCGCCGGGCTGTGCGGCGTGTTTGGCGGCGTGTCGGGCGGCGTGTCGGGATGCGCCCACCTACGCCATCCGGCGTATGGGCGCCAAGCGTGACGCTGAGCACACTTCATCTCAGTCGCCGAAGACCTCGGTGCACGGATTCCTTCCCCAGCCCTCAACGCCCTCAACGACCCGGAGCTACTCCCATGCAAACCACCCGTCGCACGTTCGCCAAGACGCTCAGCGCTGTGTCGCTCGGCGTCGCCGCCCTGAGCCTGCCGCTGTTCGCGCAGGCCGCCGACACCATCAAGGTCGGCATCCTGCACTCGCTGTCGGGCACGATGGCCATTTCCGAGACGGTCCTCAAGGACGTCGCCCTGATGACCATCGACGAGATCAACGCCAAGGGTGGCGTGCTCGGCAAGAAGCTCGAACCCGTCATCGTCGACCCGGCCTCGAACTGGCCGCTGTTCGCCGAGAAGGCCAAGCAGCTGATCGACCAGGACAAGGTCGCCGCCGTGTTCGGCTGCTGGACCTCGGTGTCGCGCAAGTCGGTGCTGCCGGTCTTCGAAGAGAAGAACTCGCTGCTGTTCTACCCCGTCCAGTACGAAGGTGAAGAGCTGTCCAAGAACGTGTTCTACACCGGTGCCGCGCCCAACCAGCAGGCCATTCCGGCGGTCGAATACCTGATGAGCAAGGACGGCGGTTCGGCCAAGCGCTTCGTGCTGCTGGGCACCGACTACGTCTACCCGCGCACGACCAACAAGATCCTGCGCGCCTTCCTGAAGGCCAAGGGCATCCCCGAGTCCGACATCATCGAGGAGTACACCCCCTTCGGCCATGCCGACTACCAGTCGATCATCGCCAAGATCAAGAAGTTCGCCTCCGAAGGCAAGAAGACCGCCGTCGTCTCGACCATCAACGGCGACTCGAACGTGCCCTTCTACAAGGAACTGGGCAACCAGGGCCTGAAGGCGACCGACGTGCCGGTGGTGGCCTTCTCGGTGGGTGAGGAAGAGCTGCGCGGCGTCGACACCAAGCCGCTGGTCGGCCACCTGGCCGCCTGGAACTACTTCATGAGCGTCAAGAGCCCGGCCAACACCGAGTTCGTCAAGAAGTGGAGCGAGTACGCCAAGGCCAAGGGCATCGCCGGCCACAAAGACAAGCCGCTGACCAATGACCCGATGGAGGCCACCTACATCGGCCTGCACATGTGGGCCCAGGCCGTCGCCAAGGCCAAGACGACCGACACCGACAAGGTCATCGCCGCGATGGCTGGCCAGACCTTCCAGGCGCCGGGCGGCTTCGTCTCGACGATGGACAAGGAAAACCACCACCTGCACAAGCCGGTGTTCATCGGCGAGGTGAAGGCCGACGGCCAGTTCAACGTCGTGTGGAAGACCAAGGGCCCGGTCCAGGCCGATCCGTGGAGCGACTTCATTGCCGAGAACAAGGGCAAGAAGAACGTGCCGGAAAAGAAGTAACCCCCCCTACCGCAGCGCAGCTGCGGCCCCCCCAAGGGGGGGCGGGATGAGTGGACCGGCGGAGCCGGATCCACCATCCCCGCTGGTGGAGCGCCAGGGCCTTTGGGCCCGGCGCCTTTTTTCGGTTGTTCGATTTTGCGCTGGGTGGATGGCGCTCAAGGTTGATTCATGGTGCTGCGCAAGCTGTTGTCGGTGGCTCAGGTGCTGAGCCTGTGGCTGGTGCTGTCGGGAGGCTCGCATGCCTTGACGGCGCAGCAGGCTTTGACGATCGCGGCGGGGGAGACCGATGAGCGGATCGCGGCACTGAATGCGGCGGCTGGCGAGGGTGATCCGGCGCTGGCGGCGTTTGTGCAAGCGATGCTGGACGATGGCGTCAAGGTCGATGCGCAGCAGGCCTATGTCGTGCGCGAGGGCAAGACCTTCGTGGCTGGCACCGACACCGAGGCGACGCCGCCGGTCGATGCCGAGGATGTCGTCAACAACAACCGCATGCGTGGCGCGCTGGAAGCGGCGCTGGGCGTGCTCAAGCTGGTCTCGCCGGACGTGACGGTGCGCGCCGCTGCGCTGACGGAACTGGCCCGCAACCCGCTGGACGAGGCGCAGCTGCCGATGATCGAGAAGGCCTATGCGGCCGAGACCGATGCGGCGCTGAAGGCCCGTCTGGAGAACCTGCGTGCGACGCTGCTGGTCAGCGTCGCCGATCCGGCCCGCCGGCTGGAGGCCGCGACCGCGCTGGGTGCCAGCGCCGAGTCGGGCGTCAAGAGCCTGTTGCAGGAACGCCTGGCCGCCGGGGTCGAGACCGATCCCGCCGTGCGTGTGGCGCTGCTGAAGTCGCTCGCATCGGTCGAGTCCCGGCTGGCCTGGGGCGAACGGCTGGGCGTCGTCTTCACTGGCATCAGCCTGGGCTCGATCCTGCTGCTGGTGGCCCTGGGTCTGGCCATCACCTATGGCCTGATGGGCGTCATCAACATGGCCCACGGCGAGCTGATGATGATCGGCGCCTATGCCACCTATGTGGTGCAGAACGCCTTCCGGGCCTGGCTGCCCGATCTCTTCGATGCCTATGTGCTGGTCGCCATTCCGGTGTCCTTCCTGAGCGCCGCGCTGGTCGGTGCGGTGCTCGAGCGCAGCGTCATCCGCTGGCTATATGGCCGGCCGCTGGAGACACTGCTGGCGACCTGGGGCATCAGCCTGATGCTGATGCAGGCGGTGCGTTCGCTGTTCGGGGCGCAGAACGTCGCGGTCGAGAACCCGGCCTGGCTGTCGGGCGGCGTGCAGGTGGCGTCCAACCTGATCCTGCCCTTCAACCGCCTGGCCATCGTCGCCTTCGCGTTCCTGGTGCTGGGCGGCGTGGCGCTGATGATCTCGCGCACCCGGCTCGGCCTGTTCGTGCGCGGCGTGACGCAGAACCGCCGCATGGCGTCCTGCATGGGCGTCAACACCGCCCGCATCGACACCTATGCCTTCTCGCTCGGCGCGGGCATCGCCGGTCTGGCCGGCTGCGCGCTGAGCCAGGTCGGCAACGTCGGCCCGGACCTGGGTCAGGGCTACATCGTCGACGCCTTCATGGTGGTCGTCACCGGCGGTGTCGGCCAGCTCGCCGGCACGGTCTATGCGGCCCTGGGCCTGGGTGTGCTCAACAAGTTCCTCGAAGGATTTGCCGGCGCGGTGCTGGCCAAGATCATGGTGCTGGTGTGCATCGTGGTGTTCATCCAGAAGCGTCCGCAAGGCCTGTTCGCGATGAAGGGGCGGTCGGCCGAGGCGTGACATGACCCACCCCCTACGCGCCGCGCGCGCCCCCTCAAGGGGGCACCACCGGTGGCCCGGCGAAGCCGGATCCACGGTGGTTGCTGGACAAGAACGAGGACTGTGAGCCGGGATCGGCCATGCGAGACGGAGTGAATGACGTGACGACGATGACTTTGGGATTGCCCAGCCCGCGACGCGGCCTGCTGCTGGGCGTGCGCGGCTGGACCGCCGTGCTGACCGCGCTGATCGTCGTGGTCGTGCTGGTGCCGCTGCTCAATCTGGTGGTGCCCGAAGGCAGCCTGTTCCACCTGAGCGAGTTCCACGTCCAGCTGGTCGGCAAGATCATGTGCTACGCCATCTGCGCGCTGGCGATGGACCTGATCTGGGGCTACACCGGCATCCTGTCGCTGGGCCATGGCCTGTTCTTCGCGCTCGGCGGCTACGGCATGGGCATGTACCTGATGCGCCAGATCGGCCGCGACGGCAACTACCAGAGCGACCTGCCGGACTTCATGGTCTTCCTCGACTGGAAGGCGCTGCCCTGGCACTGGACCTTCAGCGACAGCTTCCTCGCCCAGCTCATCTTGCTGCTGCTGGTGCCGGGCCTGCTGGCCTTCGTGTTCGGCTTCTTCGCCTTCCGCTCGCGCATCAAGGGCGTGTACTTCTCGATCATCACGCAGGCGATGACCTTCGCCGCGATGCTGCTGTTCTTCCGCAACGAGACCGGCTTCGGTGGCAACAACGGCTTCACCGACTTCAAGCGCATCCTGGGCGTGCCCATCGCGCTGCCGGGCACGCGGGTCTTCCTGTTCGTGCTGACGGGGCTGACGCTGATCGGCTTCTTCCTGATGGCGCGCGCCATCGTCAACAGCAAGTACGGCCGGGTGCTGCAGGCCATCCGCGACGCCGAGTCGCGGGTGATGTTCACCGGCTACGACCCGCTGGCCTACAAGCTGGGCATCTGGACCTTGAGCGCGGTGATGTGCGCGGTGGCCGGTGCGCTCTATGTGCCGCAGGTCGGCATCATCAACCCCGGCGAGATGAGCCCGGCCGCATCGATCGAGATCGCGATCTGGGCGGCGGTCGGTGGCCGCGCGACGCTGATCGGCCCGATCGTCGGCGCCTTCTTCGTCAACGGCGCGAAGAGCTGGTTCACGCAGGTCTTCCCCGAGTTCTGGCTCTACTTCCTGGGCGCGCTGTTCATCGCGGTGACGCTGTTCCTGCCACAGGGCATCGTCGGCCTGTTCAACAAGATCAAGGAGCGCCGCGCATGACGCCGGACCTGATGGAGGACCGCGCGCTGGCGCGTGTCGAACACGCGGCCAAGCTCGCCTCGACCAGCGGCAAGACCGAGTCCGGTGGCCGCAGTGCCTCGTATGGTCGTCTGCACCGCGCCGGCTCGGTGGACTTCACGCACGGCGTGGCGCTCTACCTGGACGACATCACGGTCAGCTTCGACGGCTTCAAGGCCCTCAACAACCTGAGCCTGAGCATCAACGTCGGCGAGCTGCGCTGCATCATCGGCCCGAACGGCGCGGGCAAGACGACCATGATGGACGTCATCACCGGCAAGACCCGGCCGGACGCGGGCCGCGCGTCCTTTGGCTCGACCATCGACCTGCTGCGTCTGCGCGAGAACGAAATCGCCCAGATCGGCATCGGCCGCAAGTTCCAGAAGCCCACGGTCTACGAGGAGCTCAGCGTGTTCGAGAACCTCGAACTCGCCCTGGCCGCAGACCGTCGCGCCCGCGCCAGCCTGTTCCACCGCCTGAGCGGCGAGCAGCTCGACCGCATCGGCGAGGTCATCACGCTGATCCACCTGAAGACCGAGGCCCAGCGCACCGCCGGCCTGTTGAGCCACGGCCAGAAGCAGTGGCTGGAGATCGGCATGCTGCTGATGCAGGACCCCAAGCTGCTGCTGCTCGACGAGCCGGTCGCTGGCATGACCGACGAGGAGACCGAGCGCACCGCCGAGCTCTTCCTGTCGCTCGAAGGCCAGCATTCGCTGGTGGTGGTCGAACACGACATGAAGTTCGTCGACCAGCTCACCGAAGGTCGCAAGACGGTGACGGTGCTGCATGAGGGCAGCGTGCTGGCCGAGGGCAAGTTGGCGGACGTGCAGGCCAATGAGAAGGTCGTCGAGGTCTACCTCGGCCGATGAGAGAACACACATGCTGAAGGTCGAAGGACTCAACCAGTACTACGGCGGCTCGCACATCCTGCGCGGGCTGGGCTTCGAGGCGAAGCTGGGCGAGGTCACCGTCGTGCTCGGCCGCAACGGTGTCGGCAAGACGACCTTGCTCAAGAGCCTGATGGGCGTCGTGCCGATCAAGACGGGCTCGGTGTCGCTCGACGGCGCCGACATCTCGCGCGACACGCCCTACGAGCGGGTGCGCAAGGGCGTTGGCTACGTGCCGCAAGGCCGCGAGATCTTCGGCCGGCTGACGGTCGAAGACAACCTGCGCATGGGCCTGGCCTACAAGAGCGGCAGCACGCCGATCCCGGCCGAGCTGTTCGAGCTGTTTCCCGTGCTCAAGCAGATGATCCACCGCCGTGGCGGTGACCTGTCGGGCGGCCAGCAGCAGCAGCTGGCCATTGCGCGGGCGCTGGCGGCGGGGCCCAAGCTGCTGATCCTCGACGAGCCGACCGAGGGCATCCAGCCCAGCATCATCAAGGACATCGGCCGCGTCATCCGCATGCTGGCCGACCGTAAAACCATGGCCATCGTGCTGGTCGAACAGTTCTACGACTTCGCCGCCGAACTGGCCGACCAGTACCTGGTGATGGAACGCGGCGAGATCATCGCCAGCGGCCGTGGCCACGAGATGGAAGCCAAGGGTGTGCGCCAGCTGATGTCGATCTGACGTCCCTTTGACGTCGCTTTGACGTCGATCCGATCGGCCTTCCTGCGCGTTCGGGGTGTGTCAGCTGACAGGCGGCGCGTAGACTCGCGCGCCTCATGAGCCCAGCGACAGCACCCCCTTCCACCGCCCCGGCACCTGCTGCCCTGGCGCCCCGCGTGATCGTCGTCGGCGCTGGCCCGGCCGGCCTGATGGCCGCCGAGGTCCTGGCCGCCGCCGGCCTGCAGGTTGACGTCTACGACGCCATGCCCTCGGTTGGCCGCAAGTTCCTGCTGGCCGGCAAGGGCGGTCTCAACCTGACCCACGCCGAACCGGCCGCTCACTTCATCGCCCGCTACGGCGCCCACGCCGACCAGGTCGAGCCCTGGCTGCAGGCCTTCGATGCCGACGCCATCCGCGCCTGGGCCGCCGGCCTGGGCATCAAGACCTTCGTGGGCAGCTCCGGCAAGGTCTTCCCGGCGGAGATGAAGGCCGCGCCGCTGCTGCGCGCCTGGCTGCACCGGTTGCGCCTGGCGGGTGTGCGCTTCCACATGCGGCAACGCTGGCAGGGCGAGCTGAAGGCACGTGAGCCACAAGCTGGCGGCGGCTGGACGCTGGCCTTCCAGGGCCCGGACGCCCTCACCACCGTCGACGCGGATGCCGTCCTGCTCGCCCTGGGCGGCGCGAGCTGGGCACGGCTCGGCAGCGACGGCGCCTGGCTGCCGTGGCTGCAGGCGTCCGGCGTGGCCTGCGCACCGCTGCTGCCGTCCAACTGCGGCTTCGACATCGGCTGGAGCGCCCACCTGGCCGAACGCCATGCCGGCACGCCGCTGAAGAACGTGGTGCTGCGTGTGCCCGGTCCGGACGACGACAGCCCGGCCTTCGAGCGGATGGGCGAGGCGGTCATCTCGGCCACCGGCCTCGAAGGCTCGCTGGTGTACGCCGCCAGCAGCCTGCTGCGCGATCGCATCGGTGCCCACGGCCATGGCGACTTCAACCTGGACCTGCTGCCACACCGCCGCGAGGCCGACCTGGCCCAGGCGCTGGCCAAGGGGCGGGGCAGCCGCTCCTGGCCCAACCACCTCAAGGAACAGACGGGCCTGAGTGGCGCCCCTGCCGCCTTGCTGCGCGAGGGCCTGGACGCGGCCGGCTGGGCCGCGCTGTGCGCCGACCCGGCGGCGGTGGCACAGCGCATCAAGCGCCTGCCGCTGCGGGCCGTGGCGACCCGCCCGATCGACGAGGCCATCAGCACGGCCGGTGGCGTGCGGGTGGGGCCCGATGCCGACCACGGCGCCGATCCCACCCTGATGCTGCGCGCGCTGCCCGGCGTCTACGTGGCCGGCGAGATGCTCGACTGGGAAGCGCCCACCGGCGGCTACCTGCTGAGCGCCTGCCTCGCCAGCGGCCGCTGGGCTGCCACGCATCTGTCGCAACGCCTGGCGCAACGCCAGTCGCCTGCGCCCTGACCTCCCCCAATGAGAAAGGCCTCCCGAAGGAGGCCTTTCACCACGCGGGGACCGGTGTCGATCAGGCCGTGCGGGCGCGGCGGCGACGCGACATGAAGCCGATGGCACCCAGGCCGGCCAGCAGCATGGCGTAGGACTCGGGTTCCGGGACGGCGGTGGTGATGGTGTTGGACATCACGCTGACGTTGTCGACCCAGGGGTTGAAGCCCTTGTATTCGATGCCGGCCATGCCTTCGAAGGCGACGCGGACGCGGGCGCCGTTGGCGTCGAAGCTGTAGATCGCCTGACCGCCGTTGCCGCTCAGCAGGCCGGGGGCAGAGTTGGACCACAAGGTGTCGGAGACGGCCCAGTCCCAGCCGATGCCCTGGGTGAAGGTCTGGAAGCCGAACTTCAGCAGTTCGACGTTGCCGACGGCGCCGGTACGCAGCGTGCGGTCGATGCCGTAGACGAAGTCCAGGTCGAGCAAGGTGCCCAAGGCGAAGGTGCCCAGGTTCTGCGAGAGGAAGCTGACGCCGGTGCCGGTGCCAGCCGTGCCGACGTCGAAGCGGGCGGCTAAGTTGGTCGCGCTGCGATTGAAGACCGAGATGTTGCTGTCGTTCCAGCCGCGCAGCGGGTCCGAGTTGGTGGTGCTCGGCGCGAACGTGCGGTTACCGACTTCCTGGTTCTGGTTGACGACGACCTGTGCCGATGCCGTCGTGGCCGACGAAGCCAAACCGATCAGCGCAATGGCCAGGGCCAGCGCGCGGTGCTTGATGTGAACTGCCATGTTGATGATCCTTGATTGCTGTTGGAGTCGGTCCGCGGGGACCGGCCTGTCGGGTTGTCGACAGGTTCCTGAAGAAACTGAAGGTCATCGTAGGAAGGCAGGTCTGGACCGACCATCACCTGAACAGGGTGTGCGCCGGCCGAGGTGGCCGGAAAACGAGACTTCCTGGGCACCGGACACACCATGAAAAACGGCGCCTCAGGCGCCGTTCAGCTTGGATCAGGTGGCGCGTGTCGCGCCGGGCCTCCGATCAGTCGTGCGACTGCTTGCGGCGGCGGGTCATGAAGCCGATCGCGCCGATGCCAGCCAGCATCATGGCGTAGGTGCTGGGCTCGGGCACGGGTGCGGTCTGGCCCTGCACCTGCAAGGTGGACACCGCGACGCTCTGCGCCGCCGCGCTCTCGCGGCCATAGACCAGCAACACCCGGTTGTAGGTCAGGCCCGTCAAGGCCGGATTGGCCGTCATCGTGAAGGATCGCGGCAACGAGCTCTGCGTGCCGCCGATGTTGAAGCTCATGCTCCCCACATAGGTGCCGTCCTTGGCCTTGTCATTGCCCGTGGCGACGGGCGTGGCGCTGTTGCCGTTGTAGAACTCCAGCCAGCCGTCCTGCGAGTCGCTCTGGCCACCGTTGAAGACGACGGTGACCGAGCTGAGCACGAAGCTGTCACGCGAGTAGAGGAAGGCGTAAGTGCCGTTGTCCGCTTCACCCGTTCCCAGCACGAAACGGCGCGGCGCGCTCGTCGTGGCTTGGACGGCGTGCCAGTTCGGGTTGTTGAAGCTGCCAAAAAACACCTGATCGACGATGGCCTGGCTGACCACCCCGGTCGCAAAGGTCTCGGCCGACACCGTGGCAGCCTGGCTGGCACCCGCACCGAACAAGGCCCCGGCGATCAGAAGTCCGGCGCCGGCGCGCTGCAGGGCCGTGGACATCCGGCGGGTGGTGTGCGGGGTGGTGGCGATCATGGTGTTCTCGTGGTTCTGCAGGTCATTTGCAAGTGCCGGTCGGTCTTGTTTCGGCCCTGCATCGGAAGAGGTCGGGTGGCCGGTCGGGCTGTCGGAACACTTCCTGGTCCCCGAGATTGCCTGCCACCGTGAAGCAACGATACACCTGATTACGGGGGTGATTTCCCATTTTTAAGGGGTGGTCAGACAGCAAAATGAATGCTTAATGAACCCGAAACCCGCAATGGGGCTACTCGCCCGTAGGGGCCGGGGGGGTGGGGGATCAGCACCGAGCGTGCGGGGCAAATCCCCCGATTGCGACTTTCAGCACAGATTCAGGTGGACCACACCCGTGGCGGGCTGGCGACGCGACCCCAGGCCAGCTCGCGCCAGATCGCCCAGACGGCTGCCAGCCGCTTCATCGCCGGCTCGACCCTGGGTGCGAGCACCCGCAAGACCAGGCAGGACGGCTGGGCAGCGCTGACGCCCGCTTGCAGCGCCAGGCCGGGCTCGTCCGGCCACTCGGCCAGACGGGTGCGGGCGGCGTCCAGCGCCTGATCGATCAGCGCCTTCGGGAAGGCCGTGCCAGACGCCAGCCAGAAGGTGCCCAGCACCCGCTGGCCGGCCCAGCCCAGGGGGCTGTCCAGCAGCGCGTGGTCGTCGGCCGACAGGCGGGCCTGTTCCAGCCAGACGCCGGGCAACTCGATGCGCTGCTCATAACTGCCGCGTCGCCAGGCCAGGTCAGCGGCCGGCAGGCCCAGGGCGAGCAGGTCCCAGCCCATCATCTGGGCGCCGGGGGCCAGTTCGAAGCGCATCTGGTTGTGGGCGATGCAGGCGTCGTAGGCGATGGTTTCGAGCGGCAACCATTCCAGCCGGGCGCCGTCGGCCAGCCGGGCCACCACACGCTGGGTCGCCGGCTCGCCGCCGCTGCGGTAGTAGCGGGTCGCGCCGGGCGTGGTGATCAGCGCGTGGCTGCCTTCGGCCAGGTCCAGGGCGACGTCCAGCGTGTCGCCACCGACCAGGCCACCGGGCGGGTGGACCAGCACGTGGTGGCAGACGGCGTCGCCCTCGGGATAGAGCCGCTGCAGCACCCGCAGCGGGCCGTCGTGGCGGTCGTGGGCCATCGTGCGCGGGGCGCTCGCGTGGGGGTCGAGGCGGTAATCGAGCCTCAGGTGGCCATGCCAGCTCATCGGAAGACTTTCACAGGACGGCGCACGCCGGGTGGCCGCGCGGGCCGGCAGTGTAGGCAGCCGGTGAGCGGTCGCGGGTCTGTAATCGAGTTACGGAACTCATGACGTCATGGTTACAAGGGCCTGTGGACAAGCCCCGTTCCAGGCCTGTGGATCAAACTTGTCCACAGGCTGTGTGTATCCCCATCGGACAGGGACAAGCATGTGGACAGCACCCGGTACAGCGTGCGGGAAGGCCGATCAACACGGGGCCGATAACGGATTGCCTCCGTTTTGAGCAGCACCCGCCGAGGGCGCTGAAAAAACGGTATGCGTCCATTTGTCAATGACTTGCACAAGTCAGTTCGAGCGATTGAAACCCGTGGGCCTGTGGACGACCGACGGGCCGGCCCGAGGCCGATCCGCCCTCCACACCGGGCAGGGACAAGCCTGGGGACAAGCGCAGGGTGGCGCGTGCAAGTGCTTGTCCGGCATGGGTTTTCCCTGGGTTGCCCGGGAAAGAGGCAGGTCCGGCACCGCACCGCGAAAATCTGCAAATGCGGCAAAAGTCAAGCGTGTCGGCCGCCGGTCAACCGGCCTTCACGGCCTTCAGAACGTCGGCAGCGTCGCCAGCACCGGCACCGTGGTGTCGGGCAGATCAACGCTCAGCAGGCGCTCACGTTCATCCCAGCCGCGCAGCTTGCCGGGGTTGAGAAGGCCCTGCGGATCGAAGCGCGCCTTGGTGGCGACGATCTCGGCGTTGATCGCCCCCTGCTTGCCGTCCTCGACCCGCCAGACATGCGGGTTGGCGATGCCCACGCCGTGGTCGCGGTGGACCTGCATGACGGCATCGAGCTGCGCGTCGTCGCGGTAGCGCAGCATCTGCAGGCCCGAGCAGGTCGGCAGGCCGTCGCGGTTGCGGATGAACTCCAGGTGCACCAGCAGCTCGTCGCCGAAGTGGCGCCGCAGCGCCCGCACTTGGTCCAGATGCCCGCCGGCCGGGAAGCCGCTCTGGATGTAGGTGATGGCCTTGTCGACCTTCAGCGCATGCAGCGTGGTGTGGTTCCAGGTCGTTTCGACCAGCGTGCGCTTGCTGGCGACAACCTCAGCGGCGCTCTGGCGCCAGCGGATGACGCCACCGTGCGCGGCGGCCAGTTCCTGCAAGGCCTGCTCACCCCACTCGGCCACCAGCACCGGTACGGCATGGCAGCCGGCCGGCAGGGCGCTGGACAGGTAGGGCAGGGCCTGGGCCAGCAGGGCGCAGACGGCGCTGTCGAACAGCGTGACGCTCTTCTTGACGATGCCCGGCTGGGCCGCGAAGGTGTCGGCGAAGACCAGCGCGGCGTCGAAGTCGTCGAAGCTGACGATGGCCTCCAGCCACGGGTGAGCCGGCGCCAGCGCCACCTCCAGCTCCAGCACGATGCCGTTGGTGCCGTAGACGTGGTGCAGCAGCAGGGCCTCGGGGGCGCGCAGCTCGATCAGGCGCGGCGTGGGCTCGATGGTGAGTGTGCGCACACCCAGCACGTTGCCGGTGGCCGCCAGCGGGCCGTGGTTGATCGAGCCGACACCGCCGAAGCCGCCGCCGTAGAGCCCGCCCAGCGTGGCCGAGCGGAAGGTGCTGGGCACGCAGCGCAGCTCCCAGCCGGACGGCCGCAGCTGGTCGTCCATCGCCCCCATGCGGATGCCGGCCTGGGCCCGGGCGACGCCGCCGCGCTGCCACAGCAGGGCGTTGAAGCCCGAGAGGTCCAGCAGCACGCCGCCACGCACCGGCGTGCACTGGCCGTAGTTGCCCGTCGCGCTGCCGCGCGGCGTCAGGGCCACGCCGTGGCGGGCACAGGCAGCGACCACGGCGACCACGCCCGCCTCGTCGGTCGGTCGGGCGACGGCTTCTGCGGTCTTGCCGGCCAGCTCGCGCGTCAGCACCGGGCTGAACCAGGCGAAGTCACGCGACAGGCGCTCGCGCCGGCCGGCGTCGGTCACCCAGTCGATGCCGGGGGTTTCGGCGATGACGGCCGACAGCGCGGCGGGGAGGTCGGTGGCAAGCTCGTTCATGGGTGCGTGTCCTTGGCGTTTCATGTCGGCCGGTTCAAGCCAGCCGTGTCTTGAGCGCGGCGACTTCGGCGGCGGCCTGCGCGCGCAGCTCGGCCAGGTCCAGGCCAGGGATGGCGCCGTCCTCGACCACCACCCGACCGCCGACCAGCACCGCGCGGGCACGGCCCCGGCCGCTGACGACCGGCGCGACGGCCGGGTCGTGCAGGCCGAAGTGGGCGGGCTCGTCAAGGTCGTAGATGACCAGGTCGGCGGCCTGCCCCGGCCGCAGCGTGCCGACCGCGTCCAGGCCCAGCACCCGCGCACCGCCGGCCGTGCCGACGTGGATGACGTCGGCCACCGGCAGCGCGCCCGCGCCGTGCAGGGCGCGGTGGATCAGCCAGCAGGCATGGGCCTCGCTGAGCATGTCGGCCGCCTCGTTGGAGGCCGCGCCGTCGACCGCCAGCGAGACCGGCACGCCGGCCGCCAACGCCGCCACCAGCGGTGCGACGCCGGAGCCCAGCCGGCCGTTGCTCTGCGGGCAATGGGCGATGCCGGTGCCGGTCTCGGCGCAGCGCTGCACCTCGGCCGGGCTGAGGTGGACCATGTGGGCATACCAGACGTCCGGTCCGACCCAGCCGTGGCGCTCGACGAACTCAAGCGGCGTGCAGGCGTGCACCTCGCGGCAGTAGCGCACGTAGTCAACCGTCTCCGACAGGTGGCTGTGCAGCTGCACGCCCAGCGCACGGGCCTCGCGGGCGATCACGTCCAGCTCGTCGGGCAGCACCGACCAGGTCGGCGTGGTGGGGGCGCAGACCACCCGCCGCATCGCGTCCGGGGCCGGGTCGTGGAAGCGTTGCACGTCACGCGCCAGGCCGGTCAGCAGCTGGTCCAGCGTCTCGGGTTGGACCTGCGGTGACGGCGTGGTGTCGACCATGCGGCTGACGGTCTGCCCGCCGCGTGCCAGCACCATCCGCACGCCCAGGCGTTCGGCCTCGTCGAACACCGCCGCGCTCGGGTCCCAGGGCATGCCCGGCCAGAGGTGGTACTGGTGGTCCGAGACGGTGGTGCAGCCCGACAGCAGCAGCTCGACCAGGCCGACCCGCGCGGCCAACCGCAGCGTGTGTTCTTGGTCGAAGCCGCGCCGCCAGCGCACCGGCACGGCGCTGAGCCAGCCCATCAGGTCCAGGTCCAGACCCTCGGGGATGCCCTTGAGCAGGCTCTGGAACAGGTGGTGGTGGGTGTTGACCCAGCCGGGCATGACGACGCCGCCGCGGGCGTCCAGCACCCGCTCACCGGGCTCGGGCGACAGATGCCCGGTGGCGGCGATGCGGCCGGCGCGGATGCGGATGTCCTGCCCGCCTGCCAGACGCGCCTCGGCGCCGCGCAGGCCGGTCCAGACGGCGCAGGCGCCGGTGATGAGCAGGTCGTGACCGGCGGTCATGTCTGCCCCTGTTCGCTCTCGTGCCAGCCGCCCAGCACCGCGCGGGTCAGCAGGGCCAGCGCGACGAAGAGCAGCACGCCGGTCACGCTGATCAGGAAGAGCGCGGCGAACATGCGCGGGATGTTGAGCTGGTAGCCCGACTGCAGGATCTGGTAGGCCAGACCCGTGCCGGTGCCGCCGGTGCCGGCGACGAACTCGGCCACCACCGCACCGATCAGCGCCAGGCCGGCGCTGATGCGCAGCCCGGCGAAGAAGTAGGGCAGCGCGCTCGGGATGCGCAGGCGCACCAGCGTCTGCCAGCGGCTGGCCCGGTTGAGCTGGAAATAGGCCGCCAGCCCCGGGTTGACGCTGCGCAGGCCCAGCGTGGTGTTGGCGATGACCGGGAACAGGGCGACCAGCGTGGCGCAGATCACCAGCGAGGCGGTCGGGTCCTTGACCCAGATGATGATCAGCGGCGCGATCGCCACGATGGGCGTGACCTGCAGCAGCACCGCATAGGGAAACAGCGCCGTCTCGATCCAGCGGCTCTGCACGAACAGGAAGGCCACCGCGACCCCCACCACGCAGGACGCCAGGAAGGCCAGCAGCGTGATCTTCAGCGTGGTCCACAGCGCGCCGGTCAGCAAGGCGAAGTCCTCGACCAGCGTGGCCGCGATGCGGGTCGGCGAGGGCACCAGGTAGGCCGGTACGTTGGCCATCACCACCCAGGCCTGCCACAGCGCCAGCAGCACCAGCGCGACCAGCAGCGGCAGCAGCGCGCGCTGCACCGCCGGCAGCGCCAGCCAAGGCGTGCGGCGGGTCGGGCGCGGACGGCGCTTCGGGGCGGTGACGAAGCCGGTGGTGCGGATCGGGGTGGGCGGCGCCTCGACCGTGCCCAGGTCCTTCATGTCGATGTGGGCGGTGGCGGTGTTCATGCGGGGCGTCCTTCGGTGGCGAGACGGTCCTCGTCCTGACTGGCTCGCAGCAGGCTGTCTTGCAGGTGGGCCGCGATCTGGGCGTAGCGCTGGCTGACCCGCCAGGCGGGGCCGCGCGGGTAGGGCTGGTCGATCTCGACCTGTTCGACCACACGCCCGGGCCGCGCGGCCATCACCACCACCCGGCTGGACAGGAAGACCGCCTCGTGGATCGAGTGGGTCACGAACACGACGGTCAGCTTCTGGCGTTGCCAGAGTTCGAGCAGGTCGCCGTCCAGCCGATTGCGGGTGATCTCGTCGAGCGCGCCGAAGGGCTCGTCCATCAACAGCAGCTGCGGTTCGGTGACAAGGCCGCGCGCGATCGACACCCGCATCTGCATGCCGCCGGACAGCTCGCGCGGGCGTTGGCCGGCAAAGCGTGTCAAGCCGACCAGGCTCAGCGCCTGAGCCACCTTGGGGTCGGCCTCCGCCGGCGCCACGCCCTGCAGGTCCAGCGGCAGGCGCACATTGCGGGCGACCGTCGTCCAGGGCATCAGCGTGGCCTCCTGGAACACGAAGGCCAGGCGCTTGCCGACGCTGGCGAGCTGCTCGACCGGCCGGTGCCACAACTGGATGCGGCCATCGGTGGGCGCCAGCAGGCCGGCGATCATCTTCAGCAGCGTGCTCTTGCCGCAGCCTGAAGGGCCCAGCAGCGTGACGAACTCGCCTTCGCGGATCGACAGGTCAACCGGCAACAGCGCCCGCGTGCCATTGGGGTAGACCTGCTCGGCCGACATGATGTCGATGGCCGGGACCGTGGGCGGGTCCGCGTCGGTGGCGGTCATGCGGTGTTCTCCGTGAGCGTGGTGCGGCGGTACATCTCGACGATGTGCTCGCCAGCGGTGATGGGGGCATGGCGCGCCGGGTTGTCGGCGCTGCAGCAGGTCGGCAGCACCTCGACGCGGGCGTGGTAGTCGATGTCGAAGAAGTAGGCGATCGAGTGCCGGTCCCGGCCGCTCTGGGCGTTGACCACCCGGTGCAGCGTGGAGCGGTAGGCGTCGTTGGTCCAGCGCTGCATCAGGTCGCCCAGGTTGACGACGAAGCTGCCCTCGATCGGCCGCGCGTCCAGCCAGCGGCCGAGTTCGTCGCGCACCTGCAGGCCGCCGGCATCGTCTTGCGCCAGCAGCGTGATGCCGCCCCAGTCGGTGTGTGCGCCCGAGCCGATCTGGTCATCGAGCTGGCTGGCCTGCTGCGGCGGGTAGTGCAGCAGCCGCAGGATCGGCATGGGGTCGTGCAGGAAGGGCTCGAAATGCGTGCGCGGCAGGCCCAGGCCGAGGGCGATCAGGCCCATCAGGTGACGGCCCAGCCGCTCCATCGCGGCCGCATAGGTCTCGCAGGCCTGCCGAAAGCCGGGCGCATGGGCCTCGTCCGGCCACAGGTTGGGGCCGTGGTTGGGCGTGCCGGCGCGCACCAGCGGGTCGTCCAGGCCACGTTCGGCGCCGAGGTAATAGCTCTCCTTGAGATCGGCGGGCCGACCGGCTTCGAGCGCCTGCCAGCCGATCGGGTCATAGCCGCGCTTGAGGCCGCCGGAGCGTTCGATGTGGCAGGCGTTCTTGATGGCCTCGGGCAGCTCGAAGTAGCGCCGATTGACCATGAACAGGTGGCTGATCAGGGCCAGCGGCACGCCGTGGCCGACCACGTAGAAGAAGCCGTGGCGGCGGCAGGCCGCGTCGATCTGGCGGGCCACGGCGCGCGGGCCGTCGGGATCGGTGCCGAAGCTCGGCGCAAGGTCGATGACGGGCAGGTTGGCTTGCATGCGGGTCTCCGTGTGGCCTGGGCGCGCGGCTTCTCGGGGAGGTCGCAGGCGCCCAGGCTGATAGGGCATGGCGACCTCAGGGCATGATCTTCAGGTCCTTGACGAACTCGGTGGTGTAGACCGTCTTGAGGTCGACCTTCGAGGCATCCAGCAGCTTGTTGGCGACCATCATGTCGTAGGTCTTTTTCATGCGCTCGTCGGTCATGATGCCGATGCCGAGCTTGGCGGCGTCCCCGCCCATGACCATGCCGGTCTCCTTCATCTTGGCGATGCCGTTGGCGATGACGTCGTCGGTCATGTTCGGGTTGTCCTTCTTGATCAGCGCATTGGCCGGTGACGGGTCCCCCGTGAGGTAGGACTTCCAGCCTTCCATCGTCGCCTTGACGAAGGCGGCCACCACGGCCTTGCGCTCCTTGACGGTCTTCTCCATGCAGACCACCGAGGTCGAGTAGGGCGGCCAGCCGAAGTCCGACAGCAGGAAGACGCTGGGCTTGAACTTGCCTTCCTTCTCGATCTTGAAGGGCTCGCTGGAGAGGTAGCCCTGCTGCGCGATCTCCTTGTCGGCCATGAAGGGCTGCACGTTGAAGGTGTAGGGCTTGGCCATGTCGTCGGTGTAGCCGTAGGTGGTCTTCAGCCACGGCCAGAAGGTCGAATGGGCCGACGAGGAGATCAGCACCGTCTTGCCCTTGAGGTCCTCCAGCTTCTTGACATGGGGGTGCGCCAGCAGCACCTGCGGGTCCTTCTGGAACGAGGCCGCGACCGTCATGGCCGGCACGCCCTGCTCGCGCGCCTTCATGGTCTGCGTGTCGTAGCCCATGTAGCAATCGGCCGCGCCGGCGGCGATCAGCTGCAGGCCGTTGACCTGCGGGCCGCCCATCTTCACGGTCACGTCCAGGCCGGCCTTCTTGTAGAGGCCGGTGGCGAGTGCCTGGTAGAAGCCGCCGTGTTCGGCCTGTGCGTACCAGTTGGTCAGGTAGGTGAACTTCTCCTGCGCCTGGGCTTGCGTGTGCGTGGCAAGGGCCACAGCACCGATCAGCATGAGACGGCCGAGGGTGCGCGACGAACGAAGGAACGTGGGCATGGCGAGGCTCCGGGGTTGAGGTTGGGGACGGTGAATGTGTGGGTCTGCGGGGATGTGTGCGTGAGCGTGTTCTGGGGGAGCGCGCATCAATCGACCTCCCGCGCTGGCCAGTCCAGCCGGTGCAGGTCGGTGATGGCAGCGGCCCAGCTGTCGGCCAGCGAGTCGAGGATGGCGAGGCCCTGCTCGCGCGTGGCCGGGTGCGGGTCGCCGATGACGCCGCTCGGGCCGAAGTCGCGGGCGACCCAGGCGGCGGTGGGCCGGCCGTCGGGTGACAGCGAACGCGGGAACTCGCGCGGGTAGTGCGCCACCGCCCGGTCCATGTGGACCGTCTCGGGCGCCAGCGCCAGGATCAGCGCGGTCTCGGCATGGCCAGCGTGCATGGCCAGGCGGCGCTCGCGTTCATCGAGGTAGCGGTGGGCCACATTCGGCACGCGCCAGGTGAAGTGCGGCACGACCACGAAGTCGCCGTGGCGCAGCCGCAGCGCACGGGCTGCCATGTCCATCACCTGCGGCTGGCCGCCGTGGGCATTGACGATCAGCAGCTTGCGAAAGCCCGCCCGCCAGACCGACTCGCCGATGTCCTCGACCAGGGCCTGCAGCGTCGCGCCACTGGTCGTCAGCGTGCCCGGGAAGTGTGTGTGTTCATCGGACTTGCCGTAGGTCAGCGGGGGCAGCGCATAGGCCGGCACGGCCGCATCCAGCCGCTGCAGCGCCGCGCCAACGACACCGGCGGCGATCAGCGCATCGACCGCGCAGGGCAGGTGCGGGCCATGCTGCTCGATGGTGCCCGCGGCCAGCACGATCACCGTGTTGGCACGGTCGGGCAGGGCCTCGATGGCCGTCCAGCTCAGATAGGGCAGGAAGCGGTGCGGGGGGATGTCGCCATGCAGCATCGGGTCACTCCTGGGTGGGGCTATGCATCGGGCGTGCCGAGCCAGACGGTGGCCTCGACCTCGACCAGGATGTCCGGCGACGGCAGCATCGCGCTGACCTCCACCACGGTCGACGCGGGCGGCAGGCCGGGGAAGAAGAGCTTGCGCACGCGGCTGTAGTTCGGGAAGTGGTCCAGGTCGCGGAAGTACTGCACCAGCTTGACGACCTGGTCCATGCGCGCACCGGCGCTCTCCACCGTGGCGCGGATGCGGTCCAGCACATACCAACTCTGCGCCAGGATCGGCCCCTCGCGCCAGTCGGTCGAAAACTCGTGGCTGCGCCCGAGCAGCGCCTGGGCCTCGGGCGGGATGTCGTCATAGCCGCGCACGATGCGGCCGGCGGCCGGATCGACCGCGATCACGCCCGACAGCAGCAGCCAGTCGCCACAACGCCGATAGGCGCTGTAGCGGGCCAAGGGTTGGGCGATGTCCTGCGTGTTCATCGGCATCCTCCTCAGGCGCGCACCCGCGACAGCGTGTGGCGCACACGCGCCAGGAAACGGCTGCGGTCCGCGTGACTGGCATAGTTCATCGCATGCAGCTGCAGCCAGGTGGTGCGGCAGCCACGGGCATACAGCGGCTTCAGGCCGCGCAGGAACAGGCGCCGGCCCGGGTCGCCGATCCAGCGCAGCCACCACCACGGCGAGCCCGAGGTCGTGATGCCGCAGAACCAGCGGATGTTGGTCAGCGCGCCGACGATCGGCCGGTGCCGCGAGCCGCCCAGGCCGAAGCTCACGCCCGGCAGGAAGACCCGGTCCAGCCAGCCCTTGAGCAGGGCCGGCGGGCCGTACATCCAGGTCGGGTAGACGACCACCCAGCCCTCGGCCCAACGCAGCGCGTCCACATGGGGCTGCACCGCCGCGATGTTGCGGTCGGTGTCGACCAGGTAGCTGCGCTTCTCATCCGGGCTCAGCACCGGGTCGAACTGGCCTTGCGCATGCAGGGCGTAGAGGTCGACCTCGCGCAGCTCGTGGCCAGCCTCGCGCAGGGCGTCCGCTGCCGTCTGCCGCAGCGCGGCGCTGTAGCTGTTTGGATCGGGGTGGCACCAGAGCAGCAGGATCTTCACGGTGGACGTGCGTCGGTTCTTGATCAGGTCGATGCCGCACCCGCGCGCTGCGCGGCCACTGCCGCGACGGGTCACGCCGGGTGCAACACCAGAACTTGGCGTGGCTCACGCGATGAGCCACACCGGCTGGTCAAGAGCAATTTCCTGCCACCCGAGGCGGGTGGCTGAACGCTTCTACTCTTGTGCGAGATCAATGCATGGGCCGTGCCAGCCGTGTATCGCGGGGATCGTGGCCTTCATGCACCGGCGACAGGCGCGGTGCACCGGGACACATCGCCGCGACCAACCTCAGCGGTGCACCTCGGACTCGCCGTGGCGCGCCAGCAGTTCCATCAGGTGCTTGCGGATCAGCATGCCGGGCCGGTCGCTGTCCATCGAGAACTCGACGCCGCGCCGGCGTGTGTCGACCAGCGCGTCCGGATCGGTCGACTCCAGGATGGCCTTGTCCTCGCGCGTGATCTCGGCATCGAAGTCGATCAGCAGTTGCGCCGGGCAGTCTTCCTCGGTGTCGTTGCGGAACAGCCATTGGCAGAGCTGGATGTGGCCGTCGTCGATGGGCGTGAAGCAGTTGATGATGACGTGGCGCACCCCGCCGGGGTACTCGATGTCCAGCCGGCGCGAGAAGGGCAGGTAGTAGGCATTGCGCATGTGGCGCGTGGTGATGGGCTCGCTCACGCCGCTGATGCGCTGAAAGGCGGGCGGGTTGACGGCGGCGATCACCGTCTCGGCATGGAAGCCGGCCTCGGTCGTCACCAGCTCGTAGCGGCTCGGCGCCGGCTGGGCCGCGACGCCGAAGGTCGCGCGGTGCACGAAGCTGAAGTGCGAGTTGTCGAAGCTGTTCTCCAGCGCCCGCAGCGGGCTGCAGGCCCAGGTCTCGTGGAACTGGAAGATGGTGCGCCAGCCCGGCGCGCCGAACTCGGGGATGTCGGGGATGTCGGCCAGCGGCGCCTCGTCCGGGCCGACCAGCGCGACCCAGGCATAGCCGTGGCGGGCCACGCAGCGATACGCGGGCGTGCAGTAGTCGGGCGGGATGGCCCGCTCGGGCGGGTACTGCGGGATCTCGATGACACGACCGCTGCGGTCATAGCGCCAGCCGTGATAGCCGCACTGGATCGTGCCGCCCTTGCACCAGCCCAGGGACAGCTTGGCGGTGCGGTGGCAGCAGCGGTCCTTCAGCGCGGCGGGTTGGCCGTGTTCATCGAGGAAGAGCACGATCGCCTCGCCCAGCAGCGTGAACGGACGCGGTCCGTCGGCCAGGTCGGTCAAGGGCATCACGGCGTGCCAGAAGCGGCGGAAGACGGCTTGTTGCGCGGTCAGCATGGGGTCTCCTTCCGGTCGGGTGGACCAGCGTGGTGAAGGGAACCGAGCAATTTCCGGCCGCACGCAGCACCGGCCTCGGGCCAGGTGCGGGGGTGAACGCTTCTACTCGACGTGCAGCGGTCTTTGCAGGTCGCGTGCCAGGCATGAAAAAAGCCGCCCGAAGGGGCGGCTTTCGCATCAGGCTCATCGACTGAGCCACCCGCAGCGCGGGCGGCTGGTCGTGGGCTGATTACATCGGCTTGATGTTCGCGGCTTGCAGGCCCTTCGGGCCTTGCTTGACTTCGAACTCGACCTTCTGGTTTTCCTGCAGGCTGCGGAAGCCGCCGCCGTTGCGGATTTCGCTGTGGTGGGCGAACAGGTCCTTGGAGCCGTCAGCCGGCGTGATGAAGCCGAAGCCCTTGCCGTCGTCGAACCACTTGACCGTGCCTTGTTGAGTCGTGCTCATGGGAGTTTCCTTTGTGTGTGTCGGAAAAAACAAAAACACCCGCCGGCAAACGCCTGCGGGGACAGCAACACTCAAGAAACGTCAAACCGGGAGTTGGAAGACTTGGCCGGCGGTGATCGGTGCAACCTGCGAGAGGTTGTGAACCACTGCGGAAGAGGAGCAAGACCTTGAAGAAACGGCCTTGGTGCATGTCTGTGGCTGCAGGATAGCCTGTTTGTGCGGGGTAGCACCCATTTATTTATGGCGAGCACACATCAGTGGGTGATGCGGCCTCAGCGCAGGCGCCAGAAATCACGGTGCAGCGCGGCGATCTCGTCTTCGACCTCGGGCACCGGGCCCCAGACGCCGATGGCCTTCTGGCCGCGTGCGAAGACATCGCGGCAGGGCAGGTCCAGCGTCGGGTTCTCGGCGTGGTTGCCGGTCAGGTGGAGCAGGCGGGCCTCGGACATGCCGTAGACCAGCCGGCCGATGTGGGCCCAGTACTGCGTGCCGGCACACATGCAGCAGGGCTCGACGGTGGTCACCAGCGTGCTGCGCCAGAGCGTGTGGGCATCGAAGCGGCGGGCCGCCTCGCGCGCCAGCACCGCCTCGGCATGGTTGACGCTGTCGACGTTGCCCTGCGTGAGCAGCACCGTCTCGCCGTCCGGCCCGATCAACAGCGCACCGAAGGGGTGATGGCCTTGTGCCAGTGCCTGTGCGGCGATGTCGTTGGCGGCGCGCAGCCAGCGCGCCAGCTGGGCTGGAGTAGGAGCGGGCGTAGGGGCGGCAGTAGGGTCGTCGGGTGTCGTCATGGCAACAGTCTGCCGTCTCGCTCGTCGCGCTTCAATGCCCCTGCGACCCCCGATGTGCCCAGCCCGTCGTGCGGCGCTCGACCACCGAGAACAGCTCGTACATGGCCATGGCCATGGCACCGACCACCACCAGGCCGGCGAAGGCCAGGCCCATCTGCATGGAACTGCCGGCGCTGATCAGGAGGTAGCCGATGCCCTCGTTGGCAGCGGTCATCTCCGAGACCGTGGTGCCGACGAAGGCGAGCGTGATGGCGACCTTCAGCGAGCCGTAGAAGTAGGGCATCGAGCGCGGCAGGCCGACCTTGATCAGCACGTCCCAGCGCTTGGCGCCCAGCACGCGCAGCACGTCTTCCAACTCGGGCTCCAGCGTTGCCAGACCGGTGGCGATGTTGACCATGATGGGGAAGAAGCTGATCAGGAAGGCGGTCAGCACGGCCGGGCCAACCCCGATGCCGAACCACACCACCAGGATGGGCACGAAGGCGGCCTTGGGCAGGGCGTTGAAGGCCGTCATCAACGGGTAGACGGCGGTGTAGGCCATGCGCGAGCTGCCGATCAGGAAGCCCAACAGCACGCCCACGACGATGGACAGGCCGAAGCCGGCCATCGTCACCCAGAAGGTGCGCCAGGCGTGGCCGGCGATGGTCTTGCCGTGTTCGGCGATCGCCTGCGCGATCGCCCAGGGGCTGGGGAAGATGAACTCCGACACGCCCAGGCCGCTGCACAGCAGCTGCCAGATCAGCAGCGTGGCGACCAGCAGGAGCCAGGGCGAGGCTTGTTCGAGGCGGCGTGCGCGTGTCGTCTGCAGGCTGCTCATGGCGTGGCCTCCGTGCGGTTCTGGCGGATCGCGCCGATGTGGCCGCGCAGCTCATGCACGATGGCGGTGAACTCGGGTGTGTAGGTCAGCTCCAGGTCACGCGGACGCGGCAGGTCGATCTCGCGGCGGACCACGAAGCGGCCGGGGCTCTTGCTCATGACGTAGACCGTGTCGGCGAGGAAGACGCTCTCGCGCAGGTCGTGCGTGACCAGGATGACGTTGAACTTCTGCGTCGCCTGCAGGTCGCGCAGCACGCACCACAGCTCTTCGCGGGTGAAGGCATCGAGCGCGCCGAAGGGCTCGTCGAGCAGCAGCATCTTGGGCTCGTGGATCAGCGCGCGGCAGATCGACGCGCGCTGCTGCATGCCGCCGGAGAGCTGCCACGGGAACTTGTCCTCATAGCCGCCCAGGCCGACGCGCTGCAGCAGCGCGCGGGCTTTTTGCTCGTATTCATCGCGCTTCTGGCGAAACGAGCTGCGCCAGGGTTCGACGATCTCCAGCGGCAGCATGACGTTGGCCACCGTCGTGCGCCAGGGCAGCAGGCTGGGCGCCTGGAAGGACATGCCGGTGATCTTCAGCGGACCGTCGACCTCGCGGCCGTCGATCACGACCGTGCCGCGACTGGGCCGCCTGAGGCCCGTCGCCAGCTTCATGAAGGTCGACTTGCCACAGCCCGACGGGCCGACGATGGCGATGAACTCGCCCTCGTGGACCTTCAGGTTGATGTCCTCGACGGCGTAGTGGCCGGCGGCTTCCAACTCGTCGTTGTAGGCGAGCCAGACGCCATCAAAGTCGACGAAGGCGCTCACTTCTTCTTGGCCCCGAAGATGTCGCGCTCGGCCGCGCTCGGCAGGAAACTGCCGTTCCAGATCGCGGCAACGTTGACCCGTTCCTTGGTGGCAAACGCGTCCGAGACCTGACTGGCCATCAGCGCCAGGCGCGGGCCCTTGACCTCGCCGAAGCCTTCGGCGCGCGCGTCCGGCGTCAGCACGGTGGCGTCCAGCGCCAGCTGCAAGCGGCGGGTCTCCAGCGCGGCATTGACGATGCCATCGCGTTCCTTGACGGTGGCGACCGCTGCAGCCGGGTCGGCGATGACGTCCTTCAGGCCCTTGGTGAAGGCGCGCAGGAAGGCCTTCACCGCGTCCGGGTTCTTCTTGAGGAAGTCCTCGCCGACGATGATCGCGTTGCCGTAGAGCTTCACGCCGTGCTGCGGGTAGGGCAGCACCACGATGTCCTCGGTCTTGACGCCGCGGGCTTCGAGGTTGAGCAGCGAGGTGAAGGAAAAGCCGGTGATCGCGTCGATGTCGCCGCGCACCAGCATGGTCTCGCGCAGCGGCGGGTCCATCGCGGTCCAGGCCACGTTGGTGATCTTGTTCTCGGCCGCGAAGATCGGCCAGGCCTTGCGGCCGGCGTCGAAGACCGGCGCACCGAGCTTCTTGCCGCTGAGGTCCGAGGGCTTGCTGATGCCGCTCTTCTTCAGGGCCAGCACCGCCGCCGGCGTGTTGTTGTAGACCATCATGACGGCGACCGGCTTGTTGGGCACCGTCGGGTTGTTGGCGTGGAACTCCATCAATGCGGCCAGGTCCGCAAAGCCCATGTCATAGGCACCCGAGGCCACGCGGGTGACGGTGCCGCCCGAGCCGTTGCCGGCGTCGACGGTGACGGTGAGCTTCTCGGCCTTGTAATAGCCCTTGGTGGCCGGCACCAGGAACAGTGCGGCCGGACCCTCGAAGCGCCAGTCGAGCTGGAACTTGATGGCGGTCTCTTGCGCCAGCGCCGGGCTGACGGCGGCCAGTGCCATCGATGCGCCGGCGGCGAGGCTGCAGATCAGGCGGATGGACAGGTCCAGTGCGCGGCGGCGGGGCAGGGCTTGCGAGCGGTCATCGTGGTGCATGGTGGCGTCCTGGCTGGGGGTTTGGAGTGAGCCCAGTCCAGGGTGCAAGAACCATGCGCACGGTCGACGCGCCAAAGCGGTGCGTCTGGGCGTGCCTTGAGGCACGCCCCGCGCCAGATCAGCGCAGCAGGTCCAGCAAGGTGCGCGCGACGACCTTCGTGGCACGTCGCAGGTCGTCCAGCACGATGTGCTCATCGGCCCGCTTGGCGTTGGACTCGCGCACGGTGCGCGGGCCGGCGCCGTAGATCACCGCCGGGATGCCGCGCTCGCAGTACAGCCGCACATCGGTGTAGAGCGGCGTGCCGGACTCGGGGATGGGCTCGCCGAAGACCTCCTCGCCGTGGCGCTGCAGGGCCTCGACCAGCGGCCGGTTGCCGGCCAGCGGCTTGAGCGCGTGCGCCATCAGCATGCGCTTGATGTCGACCGTGACGCCGGGCACCGTGGCCGCTGCCGCGCGGATGACGGCGTGCAGCGTGGCCTCGACCTCGTGCGGGTTCTCCTCGGGGATCATGCGGCGATCGAGCTTGATCACGACCTTGCCGGGGATCACGTTGGTGTTGGTGCCGCCCTGGATCAGGCCGACGTTGAGGTAGGGGTGGGTGATGCCCTTGACCGACGAGCGCACCTGCTTGTAGAGCACGTTCTGCGCATACAGCGCGTTGAGCACGGCGGTGGCGCCCTGCAGCGCGTCGACGCCGCTGTCGGGAATGGCGGCATGGGCCATCACGCCGTGCACCGTCACCTCCATCTGCAGACAGCCGTTGTGGGCCGTCACGACCTGGTAGCTGAAGCCGGCGGCGATCTCGAAGTCGGGCTTGGTGAGGCCGTGGTCCAGCAGCCAGCCGGGGCCCAGCTCGCCGCCGAATTCCTCGTCGTAGGTGAAGTGCAGCTCTACGCCGCCCTTGAGCGGGTTCTGGCTCGACGGGCTCATCGACTGAGCCAGTGCCTCGACCGCCCGCACCGCGTAGGTGAAGGTCGAGAAGTCGCACTTGCTGACCGCTGCGGCGCGGCCATAGAGCTTGCCGTCGGCGACGTCGCCGCTGTAGGGGCCATGTGTCCAGCCTTCGCCCGGCGGGACCACGTCGCCGTGGGCGTTCAGGGCGATCACCGGGCCGCCCTCGGCATAGCGGCGGCGCACGATCAGGTTGGTGATGGATTCGAGCCCGGCGGCGCGCACGGCCTCGGCCGGCACGGCGTGTTTCTCGGCGACCAGGCCCATGGCGGCGAGCAGCTCGGCGGTGCGTTCCGCGTGGGGCGCGTTGTTGCCGGGCGGCGTGTCGGTCGGCACGCGCACGAGTTCCTGCAGGAAGCGCACCTGCTCGTCGAAGTGCTCGTCGATCCAGCGGTCGAGGGCGGCGTAGGAAGGGGTGGCGCTGGCGGTGGGAACAGCGTGGTCAGGCGAGTCGCTCATGTCGGGCTTTCCGGGCGGTTGAGGCGGTCGGTTGAGGCGGGGGGATGTGGTTCGATCTCAGGCGAGGTGTTCGAGCAGGTGCAAGAAGGCCCGCACGCTCAGATCGATGTCGTCGTTGGTGCTCGATTCGAGCGGGTTGTGGCTGATGCCCGCGTTCAGGCCGCGCACGAACAACATGGCCTGTGGCATGACCTCGTGCAGCTTCATCGCGTCGTGGCCGGCCCCGCTGGGCATGCGGTGCAGCGGCAGGCCGAGGGCGGCAACGGCGGCTTCCCAGCGCGCCTGCCACGCCGGTGCGCTCGGGGCGGCCGAGGCGCGCATGGTTTCTTCCAGCGTGAACTGCAGGCCACGTCGCTCGCAGATGCGGGCCAGTTCGGCGCGCACGTCGTCGGCCAGCGCGTCGCGGGCGGCGTTGGTGGTGGCGCGCAGGTCCAGGCTGAACGCGCAGCGACCGGGCACGACGTTGATCGAGCCTGCCGGCACGGCCAGCATGCCGATGGTGCCGACCACGTCGGGGACCGAGGCGGCGCGGCGCTCGACATAGAGCGCCAGTTCGGCGACCGCCACGGCGGCGTCGCGGCGCCGGTCCATCGGCGTGGTGCCGGCGTGGCTGGCCATGCCGATGACCTCGCCGGTGTAGCGCACGCTGCCGTTGATCGAGCGCACGATGCCCAGCGGCAGGTCCAGCTCGCTGAGCACCGGGCCCTGCTCGATGTGGACCTCGACGAAGCCGAGGTAGCGCGTCGGGTCGCGCGCCACCTTGCCGATGTCGTCGACGCACAGGCCGGCGTGCTGCATGGCCTGGCGCATCGTGATGCCGTCGGCATCGGTCTGGTCCAGCCATGTGCTGTCGAAGTGGCCGGTGACGGCGCTGGAGCCCAGGAAGGTGGCCTTGTAGCGCTGGCCTTCCTCTTCGGCGAAGCCGATCACTTCGAGCCCGTGGGGCAGGCGCCGACCGGCGCGGTGCAGCTCGCGCACGCAGGCCATGGCCACCAGGATGCCGAGCCGGCCGTCGTACTTGCCGCCGTTGCGCACGGTGTCGTAGTGGCTGCCGGTCAGCAGGCGTGGCGCTGAAGGATCGCTGCCGTGGTAGATGCCGACGACGTTGCCGACCGCATCGATCGAGACCTCGTCGAAGCCGCAGTCCTCGCGCATGCCGTGCGCCAGGCGCTGGGCGCAGGCGCGGTGGGCATCGGTCAGGTAGGTGACGGTCAGGGCGCCGTCGACGTCGCTGTGCTGTGCCAGCTTCTCGGCCCAGTCCCACACCAGGTTGCCCAGCGTGGGCTCGACGCCGAACTTGTCGTTCAGGCGGATCTCGGCGATGCGGTGGATGTTGCGCAGCGCCTCGGCACGTTCGATGTCGACCGGGTGGCGCAGGCGGCGCTCGAAGGTCGCGATGATCTCGTGGCGGTTCAGCCCCAGGCCACGCGGACCGCGCACCGCGAGGATGAAGGGAAAGCCGAACCTCGCGTTGTAGTCGGCATTGAGCTGCTGGATGTGGGCGAACTCGGCCGGCGTGCAGTCGGTCAGGCCGGCCTTGCCCTGTTCGTTCGTCGACTCGGCCGTCAGGCTCTTGCTGACCATGGCCTTGCCGGCGAGCTCCGGGTGGGCTCGGATCAGCCGCAACTGGGCCTCGACGCCGGCTTGTGCGAGCACCGTGACCATGGCGTGCTTGAGGGCCCCCAGCGACACGAAGGGCCGCTGCGCCCAGGCCGCTTCGGCGATCCAGGGCGAGTGTTCGTAGGTGCCGTCCAGTGCCTGCGTGAAGTCGGCCTGCGACAGGCCGTTGAGGTGATCGAGGGTCAGCATGTCGAAGCGGTCCTCATTCCCAGATGAACGCGGTGGACGCGTCGAAAGGGTGGGTCTGGCGCCAGTGATTGGCGATGTCGATGCGGCGCGTGACCCAGACGCGGTCGTGCGCCTGCACATGGTCCAAGAAGCGCTGCAGCGCTTTCATGCGGCCGGGCCGGCCCAGCAGGCGGCAGTGCATGCCGATCGACATCATCGACGGCCGTTCGTCGCCTTCGGCCCAGTGCACGTCGAAGGCGTCCTTGAGGTATTGGAAGAACTCGTCGCCATGCGAATAGCCCTGCGGCAGCGCGAAGCGCATGTCGTTGCAGTCCAGCGTGTAGGGCACGACCAGGTGCGGGGCCAGCGCGCCGTCGGTCTTGCGCACCTGCAGCCAGAAGGGCAGGTCGTCGCCGTAGTAGTCGCTGTCGTAGGCGAAGCCGCCGTGATCGGCCACCAGGCGGCGGGTGCGGGGGCTGTCGCGGCCGGTGTACCAGCCCAGCGGACGCTCGCCGGTCAGGCGCTCGATGATGTCCATGCCGGTGCGCAGGTGGGCGCGTTCGGTCTCGGCGTCGACGTTCTGGTAGTGGATCCAGCGCCAGCCGTGGCAGGCGATCTCGTGGCCGAGTTCGACGAAGGCCTGGGTCACGTCGGGGCAGCGTTCCAGCGCCATCGACACGCCGAAGATGGTCAGCGGCAGGCCACGCCGCTCGAACTCGCGCAGGATGCGCCAGACGCCCACGCGCGAGCCGTATTCGTAGATGCCCTCCATCGACAGGTGACGGTCCGGGAAGGCTGGCGGGTTGAACATCTCGGAGAGGAACTGCTCGCTGCCGGCGTCGCCGTGCAGCACGCTGTTCTCGCCACCTTCCTCGTAGTTCAGGACGAACTGGACGGCCACGCGGGCCTGGCCCGGCCATTGCGCATGGGGCGGGTGGCGGCCGTGGCCGCGCAGGTCGCGGGGATAGCGCGGGAGGCTGGCGGGGGTCGGTTCGGTCATGGTGTCGGCGGGGTTGGGAGGGAAGGGGGGCGCAAGGCGCTGGCCAGATCGGGCACGCGCGGGTTCAGGCGCAGGTTGCGCTCGACGTTGCCCAGGTGCTGCTGCATCAGGCGCACGGCGGCGCGGACGTCGCGCTTCTCGAGCGCATCGACGATCTCGACGTGCTCGGCCTGCGAGTGCTCGGCCGAATGGGCGCTCTGGTACATCAGCGAGATCAGCGAGGAGCGCGACAGCAGGTCGGCCAGCAACTGGGCCAGCACCTCGTTGCCGAGCAGCCGGGCCAGCTTGACGTGGAAGTCGGCCAGCAGCCGGGTGCGGCCGGAGACGTCGGTGCGCACGACCGCATTCGCCTCGTCGCGCAGGTGGCGGCGCAGCTCGGCGATCTGGGCGTCGGTGATGACGGCGCACAGCTCGCGCACCATCGCCGCTTCCAGCATGCCGCGCACCGCGAAGACCTGCTGGGCCTCCTCGACGCTGGGCTGGGCGACGTGCGCACCGCGCGCCGGCTCGAGCGTCACCAGATGGTCGCGGCTGAGCTGGTTGAGGGCCTGGCGCACAAGGGTGCGCGAGACCTGGAAGATGTCGGCGATCTGCTGTTCGGCCAGCTTGGTGCCGGGCATCAGGCGGCGCTCGATGATGGCCGTGGTGATGGACTCGACGATGCGGTCGGTGACGCTGGCCGAGCCTGGCTTCCCATCGGTCTGGGCTGCTTCGGCGAGGCCCTCGTCGACCTCGGCGGCGCTGCTGCTGCGGGGCTTGCGGACGGCGGGCATCGACGTGGCTTCCGGGGTCTGGTGGGTTGACGTGTGTGCTCAAGTGTATACACTTTTGTACACCGCGCAAGCGTTCCAACCCGACAGGACACCCGATGGGAAAACTCACCACCCACGTGCTCGACACCGCCCACGGCTGCCCCGCCGCCGGCATGGCCGTGACGCTCTTCCGCCTGGACGATGACGGCCGGGCGCAGCCGCTCAAGGCCATCACGCTGAACCACGACGGCCGTGCCGACGGCCCGCTGCTCGAAGGCGACACGCTGCAGGTCGGCCGCTACCGCCTGGTCTTCGCCGTCTCGGCCTACTTCGCCGCGCGCGGCACGGTGCAGGCCGATCCGCCCTTCCTCGGCGAGGTCCCGCTGGACTTCGGCATCGCCGACACGGCGGCGCACTACCACGTGCCGCTGCTGGCGAGCCCGTGGAGCTACAGCACCTATCGGGGCAGTTGATCAGGCGGCGACCGGCGCCGTCAGACGAGCCACGCCGCTGCGATGCTGGCGCAGCCAGTCGACGAAGTCGGTCGACGACAGCGGTCGGCTGTAGAGATAGCCCTGGGCCTGGTCGCAGCCGAAGGCGCGCAGGCGCTGGCTGACGGCCTCGGTCTCGATGCCCTCGGCGACCACGCTCAGGCCCATGTGATGGGCCATGTCGATGGTCGAGCGCACGATGGTGACGTCGGCCTCGTCGCGGTCCAGGCTGCTGATGAAGGAGCGGTCGATCTTCAGCTCCTGCACCGGCAGCTTCTTCAGGTAGGCCAGCGAGGAATAGCCGGTGCCGAAGTCGTCGATCGCCAGGCGCACGCCCAGGCGGTTCAGGGCCTGCAGGCAGTCCATCGCCAGCAGCGGGTCGTCCATGATGGCGCTCTCCGTGACCTCCAGGCAGAGGTGGCCGGCCGCCACGCCGGCATGGCGCAAGGCGCGTTCGACCTGGGCCGGGAAGTCCGGCTGCATCAGGTCACGGGTCGACACGTTGACGTTCAGCGACAGGCCCGCCCAGCCCTCGCGGTGCCACTGCGCCAGTTGCAGCAAGGCATGGCCCAGCACCCAGCGGGTGATGGCCTTGATCGCGCCGGTCTGTTCGGCAAACGGGATGAAGCGGTCCGGCGGCACGATGCCGCGCTGCGGATGACGCCAGCGCACCAGCACCTCGGCGGCGTCGCAACGGCCATCGTCCAGGCGCAGCTTGGGCTGGAAGAGCAGGAAGAACTCGTCGGCCTCGGCCGCCCGGCGCAGGTCGCTCAACAGCGTCAGACCGTGTTCGATGTGGCGCTCCATGCCGGGCTCGAACAGACGCACGCCATGGTTGGCCGACTTGGCCTCGTTCATGGCCAGGTCGGCGCGCGCCATCAACTGGGCCGGGTTGAGCCCCTCGCGGTCGGCACAGGCGATGCCGATGCTGGCGCTGACATCGACGCGCTGGCCCTGGACCGGCACGGGCGCCTCCAGCGCGGCCAGCACACGACGGCCCAGCGCCAGGGCGGCCTGCGGGTCGCGGGTGGGCAGCAGCACGCCGAACTCGTCGCCGCCGAGGCGGGCGATCGCGTCGGTGGTGCGCGAGAGCGTGTCGCGCAGCCGGATGGCAACCTCCGCGAGCACCTCGTCGCCAAGCCGGTGGCCCAGCACCTCATTGACCTGCTTGAAGCGGTCGAGGTTGAGCACCAGCACCGACAGCGCATTGCCCTGCTGGCTGGACTGCTGCAGGGCGGTCTCCAGCCGGTTGCTGAACAGCGTGCGGTTGGCCAGGCCGGTCAGCTCGTCGCGGAAGGCCAGCTCGGCGATGCGGGCCTCGCGGCGCGCCAGGCTCAGGCGCATCTGGTCCATCGCGGCGGTCAGGCGACCGACCTCGTCATCGGCCGCTGGCGGCAAGGCGGTGTCGAGCCGACCGGCCGAGATCGCATCGGCCAGCGCGACGACCTCGCGCAGCGGCCGGGCGATCGAGCGGGTGATCAACAAGGCCGAGGCCAGCGCGAGCAGCACGGCCGCCGCGCCGATCGCCAGCAGGCGCAGCCGCACGGCCTCGTGCAGCGCGCGCAGCCGGGCGATGTCGTCCCCGGCGCGGCGGGCGCGCTGCTCGATCAGGTCCTCCAGCGCGAGTTGCAGTTCGTGTAGCGCCGGCATGGTCCGGTGGACCATCACCGGGCGGGCATGGGCGGTGTCGACCGCCAGGCTGGCGAGCGCCTCGTCGAAGGCCTCGATGTAGTGGCTGCGGGCCTGCACGACACGGCCGAGCCCATCGCCCTGCAGGCCACTGGCGAGGCTGCCGTCGAGCAGTGCGTCATAGGCGACCTGTTGGGCGCGGGCACTCGCGTCGACATGCTGACGCAGCGCGGCGCGGGCCTCAGGCTGGTCGACGACAAAGAGCGCGTAGAGGTGCTCGGCGCCGATCTGCGCGGTGTTCTGGGTCCGCTGGGCCAGCATGACCTGGTGCAGCGTGTCCTGGGTGATGGTGTCGACCGCCCGCTGCGTGGCGGTGGTCTGCGCCAGCGCCTGCGCCAGCACGATGCCCAGCACCAGCAGCACGAGCGCGAATGCCGCGCCCAGGCGTGCGGCAATGGGGATGCGCCGGATCTGGCGGATGAGGAGGGGCTCGACGGGCGACACGTGACGGGGTGGAAGGCCGTGGAGACCTTGCGCAGGCTGTGGTTGACCTGTGCTTATCGGCCGCGTCGTGTCGACCTGAACCTTGACATCGATCCAGTTGGTGCGGAGCCGGCGGCCTTGCCAGATCGGTCACGCTCGCAGGTCCGCAAGCCGCTCGCGATGCGAGCGCAGCGGCCAGGGTGGGACGCGATTTCCAGGTCCGAAAACGGCGAGCCTGCGGCTGGGCGCTGAGTATGATCGTGTCGCATGGACCCCCGGATCGAGCCACCTCAACGCGCCCAAGCCATCGATCGGCTCGATCCCGAGGCCTGTCACGCCGCCTTGCTGGCGCGTGATGCGCGCTTCGACGGGCAGTTCTTCGTCGCGGTGCGATCGACCGGCATCTATTGCCGACCGGTCTGCCGGGTCCGCTCGCCACGGCCTGAGAACTGCCGCTACTACCGCCATGCGGCTGCGGCAGAGGCGGCCGGCTTCCGACCCTGTCTGCGCTGCCGGCCGGAACTGGCGCCGGGGCTGGCCGCGCTGGACATGCCGTCGCAGCTGGCCTGGGCCGCAGCCCGGCGCATCGAGGCCGGTGAACTGGATGACGGCGACCTGCCGCAGCTCGCCGCCCGGCTGGGCATCACCGACCGGCATCTGCGGCGGGTCTTCCAGGCGACCTGGGGCGTCAGCCCGATCGACTATGCCCAGACGCAGCGCCTGCTTCATGCCAAGCGCCTGCTGGCCGACACCGACCTGCCGATCGGCGAGGTCGCGCTGGCGGCGGGCTTTGGCAGCCTGCGGCGCTTCAATGACCTGTTCCGACAGCGCTACCGCCTCGCGCCGCAGGACCTGCGCAAGCGCCGTGACCGTGCTGCCCGCGACGTTGAGGTCGACACCCCACACGACGGCCCACACGACGGCCCACGCGACACCCCCGGCCGCTGGAGCTTCGAACTGGCCTGGCGTCCGCCGTGTGACTGGTCCGGCTGGCTGGACGACCAGGCGCTGCGCGCGGTGCCGGGGCTGGAATGGCTGGACGGCGAGCGCCCGGCGCTGGCTGCAGGCGATCGCCGTGTCTATGCCCGCACGCTGCGCCTGACGGCGCGGGGTGGTGAACACCTCGGCTGGATCGCCCTGCAGCGCGCCGCGCCGGACCGTGAGGCGCTGCGCCTGACGCTGTCGCCCAGCCTGGCCGGCGCCTTGCCGCAGGCGCTGGCCGCTGCGCGCCGGCTGGCCGATCTGGGCGGCGACCCGCGGGCGGTGGCCGCCGTGCTGGGCGACCTGTGCGCCGCCGCGCCCGGCTTGCGCCTGCCCGGCGCGGCCGATCCGTTCGAGATGGCCGTGCGCGCGGTGCTGGGCCAGCAGGTCAGCGTGGCGGCGGCGCGCACCGTCGCGTCCCGGCTGGCACGGGCCTTCGGCGATGCGATCGAGACGCCCTGGCCGGCGCTGGACCGGGTCTTCCCGTCGGCACAGCGGCTGGCGGCCTGCACGCTCGACGACATCGCCGGGCTGGGCATCGTGGCCCAGCGTGCACGCGCCGTGCTGGCGCTGGCCCAGGCCGTGGCCGATGAGCGCATCAGCCTGGCGCCGAGCGCCGACCTTGCGGCGACACTCGCCGCCCTGCAGGCCTTGCCCGGCATCGGCGCCTGGACGGCACAGACCATCGCGCTGCAGGCGCTCGGCTGGCCGGATGCCTGGCCCAGCGGCGACCGGGTGCTGTTGCAGGCGCTGGCGCAGCGCGGCGACCTGCAGCCCGAAGACCCGGCGCGGTTCAGCCCCCGCGATGTGCGCGCCGCCGACGCCCGGGCCGAGGCCTGGCGACCCTGGCGCGGCTACGCCACCTTGCACCTCTGGCGACAGGCGCTGGCTTCCCGCAGTGCCCCGCCGAGCGAACCGACCGCATCACCCGATGCTCAGGACACCCGATGAACACGCATGAATTCCTCGACGTGGCCGCCACGTCAGCCGTCCGCTGGACCCGTCACGAGATCGCGCTGGGTCCGTTGGTGCTGGCCGCCAACGAGGCCGGGCTGGCCGGCATCTGGTTCGAGGGCCAGCGCCATTTCGACGGCCCCTTGGCCGGCTGGCGGCGCGACGATGCAGACGCCCTGCTGCATGAGACCGCCCGCCAGCTCGACGCCTGGTGTGCCGGCCGGAGACGCGATTTCGCGCTGCCGCTGGCCCCTGTCGGCACCCCTTTCCAGCGCGCCGTCTGGCGTGGTCTGTGCGAGATCGACCATGGCCAGCGCCTGAGCTATGGCGAGCTGGCGGCGCGGCTGGGCAAGCCGCAGGCCTCGCGGGCGGTCGGCGCGGCGACCGGGCGCAACCCGATCTCGCTGGTGATCCCCTGCCATCGCCTGGTCGGCGGCCAGGGCGCGCTGACCGGCTATGCCGGCGGGCTGCACCGCAAGGTCGCGCTGCTGGCCTTCGAGGCCGGGCAGGCCGACCTGCTGCTCGATCCGTTGGACGAGGTGGCGGGCCAGGCGGTGCCGGCATGACGGCGGTGGCGCGCATGACGCCGCGCGACATCGCCGAGATGGTGCTGCTGGCGGCGCTCTGGGGCGCGTCCTACCTGTTCATGCGCCATGCCGCGCCGGCCTTCGGCGCGGTGCCGCTGATCTGGCTGCGGGTGACGCTGGCCGCGTTGGTGCTGGTGCCGCTGCTGTGCTGGCATGGCGAATGGGCCGAGCTGCGGCGCGAGATCCGGCCGGTGGCCGTCGTCGGCATCCTCAACTCGGGCCTGCCCTTCGTGCTGATCGCCTGGGCGACGCTGTCGGTGACGGCCGGCTTCGCGGCCATCGTCAATGCGTCGACGCCCATCTTCACCGCGCTGGTCGGGGCGCTCTGGCTGGGCGACCGGCTGGACCGCAGCCGCAGCCTGGGTCTGGCGATCGGCTTTGGCGGGGTGTTGATGCTGTCGGCCGACAAGGCCGACTTCCGTCCTGGTGGCAGTGGCTGGGCGGTGGTGGCGCTGATGTCGGCTGCGCTGTGTTACGGCTTCGCGGCCAACATCGCCAAGCGTCACCTGGCCGGCGTCAGCGCGCGGGTCGGCGCCGGTGGCACGCAGGCGGTCTCGGGGGTGCTGCTGGCACCGCTGGCCTGGTGGCTGTGGCCCGAGACGCCGCCGCCGACCAGTGCCTGGGGCGCGGCGGTGTCGCTCGCCTTGCTGTGCACCGCCGCAGCCAACCTGCTGTTCTTCAGGTTGCTGGGCCGGCTCGGGGCGTCGCGGACGGTCACCGTCACCTTCATGATCCCGGTGTTCGGCAGCCTGTGGGGCGCGCTGTTCCTGGGCGAGTCGGTGACCGGCGCGATGTGGCGAGGCGGTGCGGTGATCCTGCTGGGCACCGCGCTGGCCACCGGCATCTTGCGGCTGCGCTGGCCGGCTCCGTCACGCTGAACCTGGTCCAGGCCCAGGCCCAGGCCTTGTGCTTGGCCGTGACGCGGCTGCTCAGAGCGCCGGGCGCACGCGCACGTTGTCCATCGCCAGCTGGTCCCAGTCGCCACCCTTGCCGGTTTTGGCGAACACGATCGCGACATAGTCGACCGGGCCGGTGTAGCTCGGGCGGATCAGCGTCTTCGCGCCGCTGAATCGCATCTTGCCGCGCTTGTCGGTGCGGCCGTCGTAGACCACCTTGCCCTTGAGTTGCAGCACGTAGTGGAAGGTTCCGCCGGCATCGACGCCACGGCGGCTCCAGAAATCGGCGCCGTCAAACAGGAAGGCGCTGCCGTCGGCCTTGCGCAGCGTGGCGGCACCGCCCGACAGGGCCAGGAAGACCTCGCTCGGCGCGCTGGCCAGCGTCATGAAGTGCCAGTTGCTGTTGGCGTACGACAGGCCCGCGTGGGGCGACGGCATCGGCGTTCCACCGGTGGATGCGCCAAGCTCGTTGTAGTTGATCGCCGTTTGGGCCGACGCCTGCCCGGTCAGACCGAACATCGCCACGCCCAGCCCGATGGCCAACACGGTGGCACGGCCACGTCCCGTCCAGGTGCGATGAGCGGTGTCGATCAGGCGGTGGTTCGGTTGGGCGGGGTGGTGACGGGTCATCTGCAAGGCTCCTGGCTCGACGGGTGGGTGGTGACATGCGCTGCGGCTGATTCCGGATGGCGCGAAACCAGTCTAAGGATCGGCAAGGTGCGGTCGCCGTGCAGATGGCACGGTCTGCCCATCACATTCGTCACAAGTGGGTAAATTCCCCCATGTTTGAGGGGGCGCGCAAAAAAGCCCGGCCGGACAGGCAGGCCACCCGAAGGTCGCCGCCGTCCGGCCGGGCCGGTTGGGCGAGGTCGGCGGTCGTGCGACCGCCGAACCGATCAGCCGCGCTGGACGTCGTCCGTGCCACGGCCGCGGTTGCGGCGCAGCAGGTCGTCTTCGGTGGTGCTGGGCGTGTCGTCGGCGCTGCCGTTCGGGCGCTGACCGCCCTTGTCGTCGCCTGCGGCGTCATCGGTGCCGCGACCTTGACGGACATGGCCCGGGGCGTCGTCGGTGCCACGACCCTGGCGGACATGGCCCGGGGCGTCATCGGTGCCGCGACCTTGGCGAACGTGGCCCGGGGCGTCATCGGTGCCACGACCTTGGCGGACATGGCCGGGAGCGTCGTCCGAACCACGGCCCTTGCTCGTGCGGCCGGCGCTGTCGTCGCTGCTGGACGAGGAACTGCTGGAGGACGAGCCGCTCGACGACGAGCTGCCCGACGACGAGCTGGAGCCGCTCGACGAGGAGCTGGAACCGCTCGACGAAGAGCCCGACGACGACGAACCCGACGACTTGCCGCTGGACGACGAACCGCTGTTCGACGACGAGCTCTTGGACGAGCCGCCCGACGAGGAAGTGCCGCTCTTGCTGGCCAGCAGCATGACCGGACGCTCGGCATCGGCGCTGCCGACGACGACCGGGGCGGCGCTGAAGCTCAGCGGGCCGGCCGGCAGGTGGGCCGCTTGGGCGACGGAACTGGCGAAGCCGAGGGCGGCCAGGGCAAGGGCGATGGGCAGGTGGCGGGTGGTCATGGTCATGGTGTTTCTCCGTTAGAGATGGGAACGTTTCCCATGTGTTGAAGTATAGAGAGGTCTTCAGGCTTGTGAAGCCTTCTTCAGGAAAAGTTCTGATGGCTGAATTGGGTGTGAACCTTCAGGGTCGAGGCGTGGGCAAGGCCCAGGGCGAGGCCTGAAATGGGAAAGGGCCGCAGATGCGGCCCTTTCGGGGGGAGATCGGAGCGACGACGCGTCGGTGCCGGTCCTTGGCTCAGGTCACGGGCGCCGGGTTGAACAACACCAGCGCGTTGTGCAGCTTCCAGCGCTCGGCCCAGGTGGGGCGGCCGCTGGCGGTGGCGAGGATCTGCTCGAACAGCGCCTCGCCGGTCGACTCGACGGTGGCCTCGCCGCTGGCGATGGCGCCGGCGTCCAGGTCCATCAGGTCGTGCCAGCGGCGTGCCAGCTCGCTGCGGGTCGCCACCTTGATGACCGGGCAGGCCGCCAGGCCGTAGGGCGTGCCGCGGCCGGTGGTGAAGACGTGCACGTTCATGCCGGCGGCCAGTTGCAGCGTGCCGCAGATGAAGTCGCTGGCTGGCGTGGCGGCGTAGACCAGGCCGCGCTGGTCGGCGGCCAGCTTCTCGCCGGGTGCGAGCACCGACGAGATTGGCGCGCGCCCGCTCTTGATCACCGAGCCCATGGCCTTCTCGACGATGTTGGACAGCCCGCCGGCCTTGTTGCCCGGCGTGGTGTTGGCGCTGCGGTCGACCCGGCCGCGATCGAGGTAGCGGTCGTACCAGGACAGCTCGCGCACGATGGCCTCGGCCACCTGCGTCGTGGCGGCGCGGGCGGTCAGCTGCTCGACGGCGTCGCGCACCTCGGTGTTCTCGCTGAACATGACCGTCGCACCGGCACGCACCAGCAGGTCGGCGGCATGGCCGACCGCCGGGTTGGCGGTGACACCGGAAAACGCGTCGCTGCCGCCGCACTGCACGCCGACCACCAGCGCACTGGCCGGCACGGTCTGGCGGCGGCGCTGGTTCAGCCGTTCGAGATGCGGCCGGGCGCGCGCCACGATGGCGTCGACCATGCTCATGTAGCCGACGTGGGCAGCATCCTGCAGGCAGACGGTGTCGGGGCCGCTGGCCGGCAGGCCTTCGGGCTGGATGCCGAAGGAGCCCGGCGGCAGCAGGCGATCGGGCTGCAGCTTCTCGCAACCGAGGCTGACGACCAGCACCTCGCCGCCGAAGTTCGGGTTCAGGCTGATGTGGCGCAGCGTGCGGATGGGGATGACGGCATCGGGCGCGTCGATCGCGACGCCGCAGCCGTAGCTGTGCTCCAGGCCGACGACGCCGTCGACGTTCGGGTAGAGCGGCAGCAACTCGGCCTCGATGCGCCGCACCGCATGGCTGACCACACCGGCGACGCACTGCACCGTCGTCGTCACCGCCAGCAGGTTGCGGGTGCCGACGCTGCCATCGGCGTTGACATAGCCCTCGAAGCTGCGGCCTTCCAGCGGCGGCATGTCGGGCCGCGGTGCGCTGGCCAAGGGCAGGCCGTCAAAGCCGCGGGCCTCGGGCATGCGCAGCAGGCGCTCATGGACCCAGCTGCCAGCGGCGATGTCGCGCAGCGCGTAGCCGATCGCCACGCCGTAGCGACGCACCGCCGCACCTTCGGCGAGGTCGACCAGCGCCACCTTGTGGCCCTGCGGCACGGTGTCCTTGAGCGTCAGGCCCGCGCCGGGCACACCCGCAGGCAGGACGGTGCCGGCGCGCAGGCCGCCGTCGTTGGCGACGATGGCGACGTCGTCGTCCGGGTGGATGCGCAGGGTCAGCGGCGCGCGGGTCTCGGTCATGGCGGGGACTTCCTGGGCGGCCTCAGACGGCGCCAGCGGTGTTCACGTAAAGGGCGTAGAGCGAATGGCTGGCCGCCATGAACAGGCGGTTGTGGCGCGCGCCGCCGAAGCAGACGTTGGCGCAGCGTTCGGGCAGGTGGATGTGGCCGATGGCCGTGCCATCGCTGGCGTAGACCCGCACGCCGTCCAGCGTGGTGGCATCCGAGGCCGGCGCGCCGGTGCTGCCGTAGCCGCACCAGAGGTTGCCGTCGCGGTCGACCGCCATGCCGTCCAGCGCGCCGTGATCGCTCGCCTCGATCAGCAGGTGACGCGGGCCGAGCGTGCCGTCGGCCTGGTGCGCATAGGCCCAGATGCGGCGTGGCGTGGCCCGGCTCTCGATCACGTAGAGCAGCGATTCGTCCGGCGAGAAGGCCAGGCCGTTGGGCGCCGCCAGGTCGTCGATGACGCAGCGCAGCGCCCCCGTCTGCGGGTCGATGCGGTAGACCGCATGCGGCCGCTCGGGCGTGGCGCGTTCGCCTTCCCAGTCGCTCTCGATGCCAAAGCTCGGATCGGTGAACCAGATGCTGCTGTCGCGGGCCACGGTGATGTCGTTGGGCGAGTTCAGCCGCGCGCCCTCGAAACGCTCGGCCAGCACGCTGATGCGGCCGTCGTGTTCGGTGCGGGTGATGCGCCGGCCCAGGTGTTCGCAGCTGACGAGCCGGCCTTGACGGTCCCGCGCATGGCCATTGGCATGGCCGGCCGGTTGGCGGAACACGCTGGTGCCGCCGGTGGTCTCGTCCCAGCGCAGGATGCGGTCGTTGGGGATGTCGCTGAGCAGCAGGTAGCGCCCGTCGCCGAACCACACCGGGCCTTCGGCCCAGCGCAGCCCGCTGGCCAGTTGCTCGACGCCGGCACTGAACAGCCGCAGCGGTCGCATGCGTGGATCGAGGATCTCGATGGCCGGATCGGGGTAGCGCGCGCTGGGCTGGAAGGGGATGGCCGGGCCGGTGGTTGCTGGCATGTCAGGTCACTTCAGGTCGATTCGTGTCGGTTCACTTCAGCAGCAGGTTGGGCAGCCACATCGCGAAGCCGGGCACATAGGTCACCAGCATCAGCGCGGCGACCAGGGCGCCGTAGAAGGGCCAGATGGTCTTCATGACCTCGCCAACCGAAATCTCGCCGATGGTGCAGCCGACGAACTGTGTTGTGCCGACCGGCGGCGTGTTCAGGCCCAGCGCGCAGTTGATCAGCATGACGATGCCGAACTGCTCGGTGCTCATGCCGTACTGCTGGCAGATGGGCAGGAAGATGGGCGTGCAGATCAGGATGGTCGCGGCCATGTCCAGAAAGGTGCCCAGCACGAACAGGATGATGTTGACCCACAGGAAGATCACCCACGGTTCACTGCTCAGGCCCGACAGCATCTTGCCGGTCAACTCAGCCACGCCGTACAGGCCGATGAGGTAGCCGAACATCGAGCTGATGCCGATCAACAGCAGCACCGTGCCGGTCGTCTTGACCGCCTTGGCGGCGGCCTTCAGGAACTGCTCGCGCGTCAGCCGGCGGTAGACCACGGCCGACAGGAACAGCGCCCACAGCACCGCCACCGAGGCCGACTCGGTCGCCGTGAAGGCGCCCGACAGGATGCCCACGACGATGATGGCCACGATGGCCAGGCCCGGCAGCGACTGCAGGAAGCTCTGGCCGACGATGGCCCAGCCCGGGAAGGTGCCGGCTGGGTAGCCGCGCTTGACCGCCACGGCATAGGCGGCGACCAGGTTGCAGACCGTCAGGATGGCCGCCGGCACCAGGCCGGCGAGGATCAGCGCGGCGATGCTGACCTTGCCGCTGGCGGCCAGCGTGAAGATGATGAGGTTGTGCGAGGTCGGCATCAGCGCACCGACGAGCGAGGCGTGGGTCGTCACGTTGACCGCGTAGTCAGCGTGATAGCCCTCCTTCTTCATCTGCGGGATCAGCACCGCGCCCATCGCCGAGACGTCGGCCACCGGCGAGCCGGAGACGCCGCCGAACAGCGTGCAGGCCAGCACGTTGCTCATGCCCAGTCCCCCGCGCACATGGCCGGCCAGGGCCTTGGCGAAGGCGACGATGCGGTCGGCGATGCCGCCGTACATCATGATCTCGCCGGCAAAGATGAAGAAGGGGATCGCCAGGAAAGAGAACGGGTTCATCCCGGAAATCATCTGCTGGAAGCCCACCGCCAGCGGCAGGCCTTCGTAGAGCAGCGTGGCCAGCGAGGACAGGCCAATCGAGAACGCCACCGGGACGCCCAGCAGCAGGAGGAGCGTGAAGCTCACGCAAAGGATGGTCAGGGCCATGGTGTCGTGTGTCTCTTGGTCGTCGTCGTCGGCGGCGGCGGCGAGGCGTCAATGCCAGGCGGGCTCGACCTCGGTGCCGCGCAGCAGGGCCAGGATGTGCTCGAAGGAAAACAGCGCCACCAGGGCGCCGGCGACGGCCGGCGGCGCGTACTTGAAGGCCTCGGACAGGCCCAGCGTGGGGATCTTGTAGTCCCACACGCTGAGCGCCAGCAGGCTGCAGTTCCAGGCCATCACCAAGCCGAAGAGCAGCACCAGCGCATGGATCAGCAGTTCCATGCGCAGGCGCACCCGCTCGGGCACCAGCACCAGCATCGACTCCAGGCCGATGTGGCCCGCATCGCGCACGCCCACGGCCATGCCGAGCATGGTCACGTAGAGGACCAGCAGCACCGCGCCGCTCTCGGCCCAGGTCGGCGTGTCGTTGAAGACGTAGCGGCCGATGACTTGGTAGAGCACGGCGACGATCAGCAGCACCAGCCCGGCCACGCCGAAGCCCATGCACAGCCGCGCGAGGGCGGCGCAAAAGCGTGTGTACATCGTGGGATTGCGCACGTGGTTGTCCGGGCCGTCGGCTTACTTGACCTCGCCGATGCGGCGGACCATGTCCTGCAGCTTCGGGTCCTTCAGGAACTTGTCGTAGACCGGCCGGGCAGCGGCCTGGAAGCTGGCCTTGTCGACGTCGATCACCTGCGCGCCACCGGCCTTGACCAGGGCCAGCGACTTTTCCTCGCGCTCGTCCCACAGCTTGCGCATGTAGACCACGCTCTCCTTGGCGGCGGCGCGGATCTGCTTCTGCTCGTCGGCCGACAGCGTGTCCCAGGTGCGCTTGGAGAACAGCAGGATCTCCGGTGCCATCGAATGTTCGGTCTTGTTGTAGTACTTGGCGACCTCGAAGTGGCGGGTGCTCTCGTAACTCGGGTAGTTGTTCTCGGCGGCATCAACCAGGCCGGTCTTCAGCGCGGTGTAGACCTCGCCGAAGGGCATCGGCGTGGCGTTGGCGCCCATCGCCTCCATCAGCGAGACCCACAGGTCCGACTGCTGCACGCGGATCTTCATGCCCTTGGTGTCGGCCACGGTCTTGACAGGCTTCTTGACCGAGTAGATCGAGCGCGCTCCGGAGTCGTAGAAGGCCAGGCCGATGAAGCCCTGGGCTTCGCAGTCCTTGAGGATCTCGTCGCCGATCGCGCCGTCCAGCACCTTGCGCATGTGCTCGGTCGAGCGGAACAGGAAGGGCATGGTCGGCACCATGGTGGCCGGGCAGATGTTGTTCATCGGCGCGACGTTGACGCGGGTCATCGCCAGCGCGCCGAGCTTGGTCTGCTCGATGGTGTCCTTCTCGCCGCCCAGGGCCGACTTGGAGAACACCTTGATGCTGTGCTTGCCGCCACTGCTCTTGGCCAACAGCTCGCCCATGTGGCGCACCGCCTGCACGGTCGGGTAGTCATCGGGGTGGATGTCCGACGAGCGGAATTCGGTCGCCTGGGCCGACAGGCCGGTGGCGGCCAGCAGCGCGGCGGCGGCCAGGCGGGTCAGGGTGCGGGTCGGGATGCTGAGGCGTGTCATGTCGGTGTCTCCTGGGTGTGGGTCTGGGGGGCGGTCAAGGAAAGGGGTAAAGGGACGGAAGGGGTGTGGGGACGTGGACGGACGGGTGGGGGATCGGGCCGTCAGTCGAACGGCCCGGTGCGCACGAAGGGGCCGCCTTGGTAGAGGACGGCCGGGTCGTTGCGATCGAGCACCGCTTCGGCCGCCTCGACGGCCGGGCGGAAGGGCTCGGAACTGTCCTGCGGCCGCCAGCCCAGATGGCGCGCCGAGGTGTTGTCCCACCAGGTGGTGGTGTTGTCGCCCATGCCGTAGACGACGGTGTGGCCGACCACCGGTGCGGTCAGGCTGGCCATCACCAGGCGTTCGAGGTCGTCGAAGCTCATCCAGGTGGCCAGCATGCGGCGGTTCTTCGGTGCGGGAAACGACGAGCCGATGCGCACGCTGACGGTCTCGATGCCGTGGCGGTCGAAGTAGAGCTGGGCCAGGTTTTCGCCAAAGGCCTTGGACAGGCCGTAGAGGCCGTCCGGGCGGACCGGGTCCTTCGGCGAAATCACCTCGTCCTGCCGGTAGAAGCCGGTGACGTGGTTGGAGCTGGCGAAGACGATGCGGCGCACGCCGTGGCGGCGGGCCGCTTCGTAGAGGTTGTAGGCGCCGACGATGTTGGCCTGCAGGATGGGCTGCCACGGCTGCTCGGTCGACACGCCGCCGAGGTGCACGACCGCGTCGACCCCGGCCAGCAGCGCATGCACGGCGGCGGCGTCCTCCAGCGCGGCGCGCTGCAGTTCCTCACCGGCGGCGGCGGTGCCGAGATCGGCGACGTCCGACAGCCGCAGCGTGTCGCAATAGGCTTTCAGGCGCGGGCGCAGCGCCTGGCCGAGGCCACCGGCAGCGCCGGTGAGCAGCAGGCGGCCAAAACGCAGAGGGGTCGGGTGTGCGGGCATGGTGCGGGTCGGTGCTTCTGGACGTCGCGACGGGGACGTCGTGGGGGCTGGAGCCGAGGGGCTGGACTTGATAAAGTCCGAGCTCATTGCTTGTGCGTCATCGGTTGTCGTACAACATGGAGCGGAATGTAGCCCCAGGCTTGCCGCGATGACCTAGGGAAACCACCAAGACCATGCCCACCGACCTCACCCCCGCCAGCACCGATCTGGCGCGCCGGCGCAAGCCCCGTTCGCTGGCGCTGGAACTGGTCGAGTCGCTCGGCGACCGCATCCGCGAAGGCCGCCTGGCGACCGGCGACAAGCTGCCGACCGAGGCGGCCATCATGGCGGAGTTCGCCGTCAGCCGGACCGTCGTGCGCGAGGCCATCTCCAAGCTGCAGGCCGCCGGGCTGGTCGAGACGCGGCACGGCATCGGCACCTTCGTGACCGGTGTGGGCGAGGCGCCCGGTTTCCGCATCGCGCCCGAGCAGTTCAACACCCTGCGCGACGTCATCGCGGTGCTGGAGTTGCGCATCGGCATCGAGACCGAAGCCGCCGCGCTGGCCGCGATGCGCCGCAGCGACGGCAATCTGGCCCAGATGCGGCTGGCGCTGGACGCCGTTGCGCTGGCCGTCGAGCAGGGCCGCGATGCGGTCGCCGCCGACTTCCAGTTCCACCTCGAAATCGCCCGCGCGACCCAGAACAGCCACTACACCGAGCTGATGGGCACGCTCGGCAGCGGCATCATTCCGCGCGCCCGGCTGGAGGCCGTCGAGTCGCTGGACGACGAGCGCCGGCAGTATCTGCGGCGGGTCAATGGCGAGCACGAGAGCATCTACGACGCCATCGTCAACCAGGATGCGGACGCGGCCCGCGCGGCGATGCGCACCCACCTGGCCAACAGCCGCGAGCGGCGTCGACGGGCCCAGGCCGAGGCCGGCTGAGGCGGCGCGGGGACGTCGCGAGGGCCGGGCGTCCGGCGCGGAGGCGGTTGCGTTGGGCATCCGTTTGGTTGTACGATGACCTACAACATAACGGCGATGACCCACGGGTCGATCCGCTGCTGACCTTCACGCCCCACCCACGCCAGGAGACCCGATCCATGTCGCCCCAAGAGCTCAAGCACGTCATGCAGGCTGGCCTGCTGTCTTTCCCGCTGACCGACTTCGATGCCCAGTTGCGCTTCGCGCCGCGGCCCTATGCCGAGCGGCTGGAGTGGCTGCAGCCCTATGGCGCGACGGTGCTGTTCGCGGCCGGGGGCACGGGCGAGTTCTTCTCGCTGACGCCGGCCGAATACAGCGAGGTCATGAAGGTCGCGCTCGACACCTGCCGGGGCCGCACCCCCATCGTCGGCGGGGCCGGTGGTGGCACGACGCTGGCGATCCAGTACGCGCAGGAGGCCGAGCGCCTGGGCGCACAGGGCGTGCTGCTGCTGCCGCACTACCTGACCGAGGCCAGCCAGGAGGGTCTGGTGGCACACGTCGAGGCGGTCTGCGCCAGCGTGAAGATCGGCGTCATCGTCTACAACCGCGGCGCCTGCCGCCTGACGCCGGCCAGCCTGTTGACGCTGGCCGAGCGCTGCCCGAACCTGGTCGGCTTCAAGGACGGGCTGGGCGACATCGAGCGCTTCGTCTCGATCCGCCAGACGCTCGGCGACCGGTTTGCCTACCTGGGCGGTCTGCCCACGGCCGAGGTCTTCGCCGGTGCCTACAAGGCGATGGGCTGCCCGGTCTATTCGTCGGCGGTCTTCAACTTCATCCCGCGCACGGCCATGGACTTCTACAACGCCCATGCCGCCGGGGATGACGCCACCTGCAACCGGCTGATCCGCGACTTCTTCCTGCCCTACATCGCGCTGCGCAACCAGGGCGAGGGCTATGCCGTGTCCATCGTCAAGGCCGGCGCGACGCTGGCCGGCCACGGCGCCGGTCCCGTGCGCCCGCCGCTGTCGGACCTGAAGCCGGCCGAGGTCGAGCAACTGGCCGCGCTGATGGCCCGGCTTGGCCCGCAGTGATCGCCGTGATTGCAGCGCCACGACATTCAGCAGGACCGTCCCGATGATCCAGAACCTCATTGCCGGCGAGTGGGTCGAAGGCCCGCGCGCCAGCCGCAACATCAACCCGTCGGACACGCGTGACGTGATCGGCGAATACGCCCAGGCCGACGCCGCCCAGGCCCGCGAGGCCGTGGCTGCCGCCCGCGCGGCCTTCCCCGCCTGGTCACAGAGCACGCCGCAGCAACGCTTTGACCTGCTCGATGCGGCCGGCAGCGAGATCCTGGCGCGCCGCGCCGAGCTGGGCGACCTGCTGGCACGCGAGGAGGGCAAGACCCTGCCCGAGGCCATCGGCGAGGTCGCCCGCGCCGGCAACATCTTCAAGTTCTTCGCCGGCGAGGCCTTGCGCGTGGGCGGCGAATCGATCCCGTCGGTGCGGCCCGGCATCGGCGTGGAGGTCACGCGCGAGCCGCTCGGCGTGGTCGGCCTGATCACGCCGTGGAACTTCCCCATCGCCATCCCGGCCTGGAAGCTGGCGCCCGCGCTGGCCTTTGGCAACACGGTGGTGATGAAGCCGGCCGAACTGGTGCCGGCCTCCGCCTGGGCGCTGGCCGACATCCTGCATCGCCACGGCTGTCCCAAGGGCGTCTTCAACCTGGTGATGGGCCGTGGCTCGGAGGTCGGCGCGGTGCTGCTGGACGACCGCCGGGTCGACGCCATCAGCTTCACCGGCAGCGTGGCCACCGGCCAGAAGATCGCCCAGGCCTGCGTCGCCCGCATGGCGAAGTTCCAGCTGGAGATGGGCGGCAAGAACCCGATGGTGGTGCTCGATGATGCCGACCTGGACGTGGCGGTGGCCGCCGCCGTCAACTCGGGCTACTTCAGCACCGGCCAGCGCTGCACGGCATCGAGCCGGCTGATCGTCACCCGTGGCATCCACGACCGCTTCGTCGCCGCGCTGACCGAGCGTCTGCGCTCGATCAAGGTCGACGACGCCCGCAAGGCCGGCACCGAGATCGGCCCGGTGGTCGACGCCAGCCAGCTGGAGCAGGACCTCGCCTACATCGCCATCGGCGAGGCCGAGGGCGCCCGGCGTGTCGTTGGCGGCGAGGTCATCGCCCAGAGCAGCGACGGCGCCCCCGGCCACTACCTGCGCCCGGCGCTGTTCGTCGACACCACGCCGGAGATGCGCATCAACCGCGAGGAGATCTTCGGCCCGGTCGTCAGCGTGATCGCCGTGCGCGACTACGACGAGGCGCTGGCGCTGGCCAACGACACGCCCTTCGGTCTGGCCGCCGGCATCGCCACGACCAGCCTGAAGCACGCCACCCACTTCAAGCGCCACGCCCAGGCCGGCATGGTGATGGTCAACCTGCCCACCGCCGGAGTGGACTACCACGTGCCCTTCGGCGGTCGCAAGGGCAGCAGCCACGGCCCGCGCGAGCAGGGCCGCTACGCGGCGGAGTTCTACACCACGGTCAAGACGGCCTACACACAGGCATAAACGCAGGCATTAACGTTGGCATCAACGCTGGCCTGAGCCGCAGCACCTCAGCTACTCAGCGCTCGACCAGCGACTCCGACAGCGTCTTGAACACCGGCTTGACCAGGTAGCCCAGCACGGTGTTGGTGCCGGTGATGACCTCGACCGTGGCGGTCATGCCGGGCTGGATCTCGACCTCGCGGGCCTTGTCGCCCTTGAAGCGCTTGGCGGTGATCAGGATGTGGGCGCGGTAGTAGGCCTGATCGCCCTGCGGCGTCTTCTCGACCAGCGCGTCCGGGCTGATGTAGTGGACCCGGCCGTCCATCGAGCCGTAGATGCTGTAGTCGTAGGCATCGAGCTTGATCGAGGCGGGCAGGCCGGTGCGCACGAAGCCGATGTCGGCGCTGCGCACCTTGGCCTCGACGATCAGATCGTCTCCGGTGGGCAGCACCTGCATGATCTCGTCGCCCGGGCGCAGCACCGCGCCGATGGTGGTCTGGTTGATCAGGTTGACCACGCCGTCGGTGGGCGCGCGCAGCTCGGTGTGTTCGAGTTGCGCGCTGCGATCGGCCAGGACCTGCTCGACCGAGGTCAGGTCTTCTTCGGCCTTGGCCATCTCGGCCTGGGCATCCTGGAAGTACTTGTTGCGCAGCTTGGTGACCATGGCCTGCGCCTCGTTGACGGCGCGGCGCAGGCGCAGCACCTCGGAGGCGCTGATGTCGCCGCTCTGTTCCAGCGGCAGGACCAGGGCCAGCTCGCGCGCGGCCAGGCGCTCGCTCTCGGACAGCGCGCGGATCTCGGACTCCAGCGCCTCGCGCCGGCGGTTGTAGAGCTGGCGCTGGTTGGTCGTGAAGGCGGTGTATTTCTCCACCTCGGGCGGGAAGACCAGCGGCGTGCCGTAGACCTCCGCGCGCAGCCGCGCCAGGGCGGCGCGCAGCGCGGCGGCGCGGCCTTGGGTCTCGGTCAGCGCGGCTCGGGCCTTGGCCTCGTCCAGCCGCACCAGCAGCTGGTTGCGGGTGACGCTCTGGCCTTCGCGCGCCAGGATCTCGCGCACCACGCCGCCGTCGGGCGCCTGCACGCTCTGCGTGCGCGACAGCGCGATCACCTTGCCGGGCGCACGCGTGACCTGTTCGAGTTCGGCCTGGGAGGACCAGGCGATGAACAGGGCGCCAAACAGCGCCGTGCCGATCAGGGCGTAGCGGGGACGGGCCACGCCGCCGCCGAGTCGTTTGCTGGAAGCCATGGGGGCTCGATTTCTGGTTCAGGGGTGTAGGGAATCGGCGTGGCCGGGCTCAGGCCGGCACCGAGCCGGCGGCGACCTGCGGAGCCTGGGAAGCTTGTTGGGACTGGGCGCTTTGTGCGTTCGCCGCCGGTGCCCGGGCCCGTGCGAGATGGGCAAGGACCTGGTCCCGCGGGCCGTCCAGCAGCACGCCGCCGCTGTTCGGGTCGATCACGACGATGCGTTCGACCAGGGCCAGCAAAGCCGGACGGTGCGTCACCAGCAGCATCGTCTGCCCGGCCTTCAGCGCTTCGGCCAGGATGCCGACGCAGTGCTGCTCCATGCCCTCGTCCATGCCGGAGGTCGGCTCGTCGAGCAGCCAGATGCGCTTGTCGGCCACCAGATGCCGTGTCAGCGCGACGAGCTGGCGCTGGCCACCGGAGAGTCCGCGACCGCCTTCGGAGATGGGCAGCTCCAGGCCCTTGGCGTTCTGACCGATCAGGCGCCAGAGACCGGTCTTGCGGCAGGCATCGATGACCGCCTCGTCGCCCAGGTCCGGTTGGCCCAGCAGCAGGTTGTCGCGCAAGGTGCCCGAACTCAGCCAGGAGGTCTGCGGCATGTAGGCGATGTGGGACGCGACCCAGCCGGCGTGCAACTGCGCGATGTCCATGCCGTCGAGGTAGACCGTGCCCTTGCTCGGCTTGAACTGCCCGCTGGCCAGACCCAGCAGCGTGCTCTTGCCCGCACCGATCGGGCCGATCACGGCCACCCGCTCGCCCGCCTTCAGATGGAGCTGCGCCAGGTTGAGCACGCTGTTGCGGCCGGGATAGGCGAATTCGACGCCTTCGAAGCGCAGCTCGCCGCGCACCGCGCCGGGCACGATCGGGCGTTCGACACCGTCGTTGTCGCGCTTGAGCTTGAAGACGGCGTCCAGGCCCTTCATGGCGGCGGCGGCGTGGGCGAGTTGCACCAGCAGGCCCGGGATCATGGCCGACGGACCCATCACCCGGCCCGACAGGATCGAGCAGGCGATCAGCGCACCCTGCGTGATGTGACCCTGGATCGTCAGGGTTGCCCCGAGCGCGACCATCGCCACGTAGCCGATCTGCTGGAAGGCAGCGGCCAGGTAGCCCGTGGCATCGGTCAGGTGCTTGATCTGCAGGGTCTGGCTGGCATTGGTCTCGACCAGTCCGGCCCAGCGGCCCTCGAAACGCCAGCCTGCGCCCAGGCCCTTGATGGTTTCCGCACCCTCGATGGACTCGACCAGCAGGCCGGTCTTGCGGTTGCCCGTGTCGACGCTGGAAGCGACCAAGCGGTTCATGCGCCGCCGCTGCAGCAGGCCGGCAAAGGTGGCCAGCGGGAACAGCACCAGCGGCACCGCCGCCATCATCGGCCCCGCGATAAAGGCGATCACGGTCACGAAGATCAGCGCCATCGGCAGGTCGAACAGCAAGAAGAGCGTCGACGCCGACAAGACGCCACGGATCATCTCGTAGCCTTGCAGCTGCGAGGCCAGCGTTCCGACGATGGGCGGGCGTTGGTCCAGACGCACCGCGCCCATGCGGGCGAAGATGGCCTTGGACAGGTTCAGGTCCATCTCTTTCAGGCGTGGTTCGATCAGGTGGGCCCGGGCGACCTTGATGAACCACTCCAGCACGATGCTGAAGATCACGCCCACGCTCAGCACCCACAGCGTCTGATAGCCCTGCGACGGGATCACACGGTCGTAGACCTGCATGCTGTAGAACGACACCAGCAGGCCGACGATGGTCAGCAGCAGCGAGGTCAGGCCGGCCTCGATGAACACGCTGCGGTTGTTCCTGAACTGTTCACGCACCAGTTGCGCGGCGCTGGCATGGCCCTCACGGCCTTCATCCATGACGATGCGGTGCAGGCAGGGCTGGCCGTCCAGCGGCAGGTCCAGACGTTTGCCGCTGGCGTCCTGGGCCAGCCACAGGCCCTGCGAGGCCCGCGACAGCACGACCAGCCAGCCGTGTTCGTCATGGCGGCTCAACAGCGGCAGGGCGGCCACGTCCGGTCCGTCCAGCTTGACGAAGTGGGCGCCAGGATCCAGTTCGATGGCGGCCTCGGCGACCAGCGCCGTCCAGTCATCGGTCGATCCCGGAAGGGGAATGGCCAGCCGACCCAGCACGTTCTTGATCTGGCCACGGGGCAGGGCGTGGCCCTTGAGCTGCAGCCAGCGGCCGAGCGTGGCGCCCAGCGCCTCATGTTCTGTCGTCATCGCGGGAGTTCCTGGCCGAAGCTGAAGTCGTTGTTGAGATCGGGTGCGCGCACCAGCAGCAGCACCCGGTAGGCGGCCACGCGCTGGTCGACCAGTGCGACGGCGGCGTCCAGGTCGGCCTGGTGGACCTCACGAACCATGTTGAGCAGTTCCATCCAGCTGCGCCGTCCGGCGTCGAACTGACGCCGGTAGGACGCCAGCACCGTCGAACTGGTCTGCGCATAGGCCTGGGTCAGGCGGGCACGCTGGTCGGCCGAGGCATGGCGGATGTGCTCCTGGGTGTACTGGTCGCGCAGCTCGTTGCGCAGCGTCTCCACCGCCAGGCGGGCCGACTGGATGCGGGCCTCCTGCACGTCCAGCGCGGCCAGCCCGCCGAGCCCGGCGCCGGTCGAACCCTGCAGCGCGATCGTCACCCGCTCGTCCTTGATGGCGCCCCACTGGCGGTCGAGCCGCAGATAGACCTGCGGGTGCAGGCCTGCGCGGCGCTGGGCCAGTTCGGCCCGGGCGATCTCGATCTCGACGGCCGCCCGGTTGAGCGCCGGCGCCGACTCGATCGCGTCGATCACCTCGGCCAGCGTCGGCACGTCCGGAAGCGCGCCATCGAGGTCGCGCAGGAGCGCGTCGTCGACCGTGCCGGCGGTGTTGCGTTCAAGCTGGGTGCGGCTCCAGGCCAGGTCGATGCGGGCCTGGGCCTGTTCGCCCAGCGCGCCTTCCAGCCGGGCCCGGGCGAGGGCCTCGTCGGACACCGTCGCCGAGCCTTGCGCATAGCGGCGGCTGATCATCTCCAGCAAGGCGGCCTGCTGTTCGACCAGCTTGCCCAGGCGCTCGACCCGCAGGCTGGCGCGGGCCCAGTCCGACCAGTTCGCGGTGATCTTCAGCGCCAGGTTGCGTTGCGCCTCGCGCAGCGCGTGGCGAGCCCGGGTGGCCTGATGCTGGGCCAGGTCGATGCCAGCGGTGATCTGCCCGCCGGTCCACAAAGGTTGCTGGACACGCAACAGATTCGAGTAGGTCTGGCTGGCGTACTTGCCCGCATATTCACGCGAGAAGGTCGCCGTCGGCGCCCGCTGCCAGCGCGCCGCGTCGGCGCCGGCCAGCGCGCCCGTCACCGAGCTGCGGGCTTCCAGGATGGATGGATGGCCGGTCGTGCCCCGGGCGATGTGCTGGCCCAGGGCCAGGCCCCAGGCCGAGGAGTCGCGCGGCGCGGTAGCGGGCGCATCCGAACCCAGCACGTCGGACAGGCGCAGCACCTGCCGCTGGCCCGGCGCCGGCACCGCCACGCCGCCGCCGGCCACCTCGCCCGCCGATGCCGGAGGGGCCGCCAAGGCCTGGCCGGTTACCAAGGCCAAAGCGATGCCGGCGCACAGATCGGTCAGCGAGCGGCTGCACATCCAGGTCAGTCCCCGGGCTGACGGGCGTGGGCATCGTGGGTGATGCGGACCTTGGGTTGAGTGAGACACGGGACCTCGGTTTGGGTGGATGTCCGGCAGTCTTCCTGCTCACCTGTGGAGCGGCAATTACATAAACATGTTGGTTTGCCAACATTAATAAGTAGATCGGCGGCTGTTTTTTCCAAAACTCGATCTGAAAATCGGATTCCTATGGGTTTATAGGTAGCTTTAATGGGTTTGACTACATATTTAGGTAGTGGTTTAAAAGAGTCCCACTTTTATACTGGCTTCATGCCTCGGCAATCTTTGGGTAGGTAATCAAGATTGTTGTAGGTCCTCATCCCACCGGAGCAAGGCTCAATGAGCAACAGCGCATACACGATTCGAGTGATCAAGGGCGGCATGACGGTCAGCCGCCTGGCGGTGCCACCGCAGGCCGGTGGCAAGGGCGAGGCGGTGACATTGCCCGCGCAGCCCGGTGCCAGCTACCAGCTCGCCCTGACCAGCAGCAACCAGGGGCCGACAAAGATTCGCACCCGCCGCGAGGGTGCTGACCTGTGGATCAGCGTCGACGGCACCGATCCGAACCAGCCCGACGTCGTCATCCGGGGCTACTACGACCAGCCGACCCCACCGACCCTGCTGGGTCTGGATGCGGCCGGTGAGGTCCAGACCTACCGCCTCGCCGATGTGTCGCCGCTGGCCTCGCTGCACGGCCTGACCGAGGGCGGTCCGCCGCCGAGCGACGACGGCCTGTACTTGGGCGGCAAGGCGGCCGCCTCGCTGATCGACGGCCTGTCCGACACGGCCCTGATGTGGGGTGGTGCGGCGGTGGGCGGCCTGCTGATCTACCAGTCGGTGTCGGGCAGTGGCAGCGACGACACGCCGCCCATCGACACGATCAAGGCCTATGCCGACAGCCCCCTGGCGACGGCGCCGACGGTGTCGACCTATGAAAAGGCAGGGGTGCAGGGCGTCACGTCGTCCAACCTGGAGGCCATCAACAGCGCGGTGTCGACGCTCAAGTCCAGCGGCATTCCGGATGTCGACGCGCTGCGCAAGGTCGTCACCGCCTACAACAAGATCCTCGCCCAGGCCGATGGCATCGCCAGCGCGGACCCAGCCCAGGAGGCGCTGGTGGCGGCGGACTACGCGACCCTGGGGGTGAAGGTTCACCTGCTGGAGAAGTCCGAGCTGGCCATCGCGCTGCTCAACGACGTGGTCGATGTGCGCACCGCCAGCTTCGTCGACACCATCAAGGAACTCAACGACATCGTCACCGCCGTCGACAAGGTCCAGGAGACGATCAACGGCACCAGCAGCACGCTGACCGTGGCGGATTTCGGCAACCTCGCGGTCGGCGCCAAGGAGGGTTCGATCGCCGTGACGACCGCGAACCTGCCCGGCGTGAAGTCTGCGCTGCTGGCGTCGAAGGACGCCGTCGGCGATGCCCGCATCGACCACGTCAGCGAGATCCAGACCATCGTCACGGCCTACGACAAGATCATCAAGTTCGCCGACGGCAGCGCCACCACCTCGACGGGCACGCTGCCCACGGTGCAGGACTATGCAGACGTGCGTGCCGACATCGGCATCGCCAAGGGCGGCGTCGCCGGCGCCAGCGCCACGGCGGCGGACAACGCGCTGAAGCTGCTCGGCGAGGTGGTCGGCGTGAAGTCAGCAACGGATGTCGATTCGGTCGACGAACTTGTCAAGATCGGTGCCGCCATCGATCACCTCATGGCGCTGGCGGGCATGGCGGCCGCGCCCACAAGCTCGCCCGACTTGACGATCGACGACCTCAAGCTGTTGCTGGGCGACAAGGACATGCCCAGCATCGATCCCGCCAAGCTGCCCAAGGTCTGGGCGGCGATCGCCGAGACCGTTGACAACGGATCGGGCGTCAACACGCGGACCCAGATCCGCAACCTCGTCACCGATGCGGTGTCCGGCCTCAGTGCCAGCGAGGCGCTGGAGGCCATCCGGGTCTGGACCACCACCGGTGGTACCCCGCCGTCGTACAAGACGTATGAAGCGGCCGGTGTGGCGGGGGTGTCGTCAAGCAACGTCGACGCCATCAACTCGGCGGTCCAGGCGCTGGAGCCGGTTGCCGTCAACAGCGTCGATGGCATCAACAAGGTGGTGCAGGCCTATGCGCGCATCCTGGACAAGGCCAACGGCCCGTTGCCGGACAGCACGCCCGACGTGGATCTGACCGTGAACGACTACCAGGCGGTCGGCACCGCTCTGCGCTCGCTCGAAACTCCGCGGGGCTTGGCCCTGCTCAACGACGTGATCGAGAACCGCCCGCAGTCGGCGGTGGATTCGGTCGACGCGGCCGGCCTCAACGGCATCGTGGCATCGGTCGAGCGGCTGATCGACACGATTGATGGCGGGCGTCTGGGCCTGAGCCTCACCGTGGCCGACTACGCCACGCTGGGGATGACCGACAGCGCAGGCAATGTCGTGACCGCGTCGACGGCGAACTTCAATGTGGCAGCCATCCAGTCCTCGCTGAGGGCGGCCCCGAAGACTGGTGACGCAGCCATCGACACCATTGGCGAATTGCAGGCGATCGTCAGTGGCTACGAGAAGATCCTCTCCTATGCCGACGGGCCGAGCGTGACCAACCAGCCTGCGGCCGGGCCGCAGGCGAGCGACTATGTGTCTGTCTGTGCGGACATCGGCCTGGCTGCGACGGGTGCCCTGGGCAAGGACGCGACCCTGGCCGACAACGCCCTGCGTCTGCTCAATGAATCGGTCGGCTACAGGTTCGCTGCGGGGGTCGACACGGTCAAGGAGATCAATGACATCGCCAAGGCCGTCGATCACGTCATGGCTTTGGCTGCGCTCACCAACCTGGACGGGTACACGAGGCAATTGACCGGAGCCGACCTCCGCCTCCTTGGCTTGTCGGTCAGTACCGACGAGCTGGGCAAAAAAGAACAGTTCGAAGCCTTCTGGACGTCCGTCGCCAACACGGCGAATACAGGGTACGAGGTTGCCAGCCTGAGCCAGTTGCAAGCGTTCTACAACGCGTCCCTGACGATTTGATCGGGCCGACGGCGGGCGACCCTCAAGTCGCCGCTGCCCTGGTCGATAGCGCATCCAACCACCTGTCCGACCTTCGGGGTCATGTCGGCAGCCTTTGTCCAACGGCGAGACCTCGTCAACGACCGAGTCCCAGCGATGTCCATCTCCGTAGCCATCATCGAAGACGACCCGCTCGTCAGCCAGCACGTGTCCGACCTGATCCTCCGGTCGATCCACTGCACGCTGGCGGGCACCGCGCGCAACAAGTCGGAGGCCATGGCGCTGATCGCCGACGACCGGGCCGACGTCTACCTGGTCGACCTGGGTCTGCCCGACGTCGATGGCGTCGACCTGATCGCCAACATCAAGTCGAACTGCCCGCAGGCGCAGAGCATGGTGCTGTCGACCTTCGGCGACGCCAAGCACATCAGCCGCAGCCTGAAGGCCGGGGCGACCGGCTACCTGCTCAAGGACGAGCGCGGACCGACGCTGATCGACAAGATCGTGGCCTTGCACAACGGCTATTCGCCGGTCAGCCCGCAGGTTGCCAAGGTGCTGGTTCAGGGCATGGCCGGTCAGCCGATCGACACCCGCAACGACGCCGACCGGGCTGAGGCGCTGGCCCGCTACCGACTGGTGCCGCGTGAGGTCGAGGTGCTCGGCCTGCTCGGCGAGGGCCTGCCGATCGTGACGATCGCGGACCGGCTGTCCATCTCGACCCACACCGTCAACCAGCACCTGCGTGGGGTCTACCGCAAGCTGTCGGTGCGATCGCGCGCGATGGCCGTGCACGTCGCCCGTGCCCAGGGCCTGCTCGATGACTGATCGTCTGCGTCCGGCCCTGCCAGCCTTGCTGCTGGCGGTGTTGATGGCAGGGGTCCTGGCCTGGCTCTGGACGGCCCAAGGTCCGCAGATGGTTGCCGTTCGCACGGCACAGCTGACACCCGATCAACAAGGCCGCGCCGCTTATGGCGAGCCGGGGGTGACCGTCGAGCTGCCGCACTTCACCGTGCGCAGCGAACGCCGCGAGGCTGCCTCCATCGCCTATGCCCTGACGCTGGATGGCGAGGCGGGGTCGATGCTGGCGTCGACCGCCACATCGGGCGCGGCCGGCGACGTGCCGCGTCATGCGGTCCTGTTCACGCAGGTGATCAACGGCGGCGACTTCTACCTCAACGGCCACTGGATCGCCGGCCTGCCTCGATCGACCGCGCAGGACCGCTACGTCTGGTACCGGCCCTTGCTGATCCCCTTGCCGCCGCGGCTGCTGAACCACGATGGTCGGCCTGACGTGTTGACGGTCGAGCAATCGACCCATGAGCCCTACATCCTGGTGTCGCCCGTGCTGGTCGGCCGCACCGGCGATCTCGCCCATGTCGAGGGCGTGATCGCCTTCCTCAGCGGCACGCTGGCCCATGCCTCGAACCTGTTCTGCCTGGTGGCTGGCCTGTTCATGATCGGCGCCTGGGTGGCTTCGCCGCGCGAGCGCATCTTTGCGCTGGCCGGCGCGGCGATGGTGCTCTGGGGCATGTTGTTCACGCTGGCGCTGTGGTCGCACGTCCCGATGGACATGTACCGGCTCTGGCGCACCTTGCTCTACGCGGCCGAAGGCGGGTTGATCGCGCTGATGTCGATGTTCGTGCTGTCCTTTGCGGGCGAGCCGATGGGTCGTCGTTCGACCCGCGTCTTCATCGGCTTCGCGGCAGTGGCCCCGGTCGTCTACCTGATCGGCGGCAGCCCGACCGAGAACCTGCTGGACCGGCTGTGGACCGGGCCGATGCTGGTCGTCTATGTCTACGCCAGCGCCAGGCTGGCTCGCCTGGCCATTCGGCCAGGGCAGGGCGCGGCCAAGGCGCTGCTGTTGCAGTCGGTGTTCTGCATCGTGCTGGCCTTCCACGACTATGGCGTGCTGACCGGCTTCCTGGTCCGGCTGATGCCTGAGGCCCCCGGTTGGCACTGGTACGCGCTGGCCTTCGAGCCCATCTACCTCAGCCACCTCGGTCTGCCGCTGCTCTTGCTGGTGGTCGGCTACATCCTGCTGGTGCAGCACCAGGGCAGCGTCGAGGGCGTCAACAACGCCAACGCGGTGCTCAAGCGCACGCTGGCCGAGCGCGAGGCCGAGCTGGCCGCAAGCTACGAGGAACAGCGCCGGCTGGCGCAGGTCGAAGCGGCCCGGCTCGAACGCGACCGCATCTATCAGGACATGCACGACGGCATCGGCTCGCGTCTGATCACGACGCTCTACAGCGTGCGTGCATCGACCCGAGGCGCTATGGACATCGAGGCCCAACTGCAGGCCTGCATCGACGACATGCGGCTGGTGCTCTATGCCCATCAGGACGAGGACAGCGACATCCAGTCCTGCGTCTTCGACTACTGCCTGAAGCTGGAGGCCCAGCTCGAGGGCAGCGGCCTGCAACTGGCCTACGACATCGCCGACGGCGAGCCCTTGCTCCTGGCCCCGGAGGTGCGCATCAACGTGTTGCGCATCCTGCAGGAGGCGGTCACCAACTGCATCAAGCATGCGGGCGCTTCGACGCTGGAGGTTAGCCTCAAGATCGACACCGACGAGCTCGTGCTCGACGTGCTCGACAACGGCCGCGGCCTGTCGGTGCGGCCTGAGCGTCATGCCGGCGGCAACGGCAAGGGCATGCCCGGGCTGGCCAGCCGCGCGGCGGCGATCGGCGGGCAGTGCGTCGTGGGCAATGCGTCGCCCGGCACGCGGGTGCGACTGAGCCTGCCGCTGACGCGTGGTCACGCCGAGGCGCACAGCCCATCGAACGAGGAGGTCTCTACATGAGGGCTCTCCTGACCGCTGTTGCCCTGACGGCGGGATTGGCCGGGGCTGCATCGGCGCAAGAAATCGACCGGCTGCGCGCGCTGGGTGCGCGGCCGGCAGTCGACCCGCTCGAAGGCCACTGGCTGGCGAGCGACCCGGACGGCGAGCTGTCGACGCGCTCGGTCGTCCACATCTACCGCCGCAATGGCCGGCTTTACGGCCGCATCGTGCGCACGCTGGACGCGCAGGGACGCGAGCTGTCGCCGGTATGCGAGCGCTGTGTCGGCGATCTCAAGGGCAAGCGCTACACCGAGATCGAGTTCATCCGCGACCTCAAGCCGACCAGCAAGGGCTGGACCGGTGGTTCGGTCATCGATCTGCGCCCAGGCGCCTTGCAAGGCGCCCTGGCCAACTGCGATCTGAGCTTGCAAGACGATGACAAGGCCGTGCTGCACGGCTACCTGGGCCTGCGCTGGCTCGGGCGTTCGAGCACCTGGGTGCGTCACGCCGAACCTTGACCGGTTGGCCGACAGGTCTGCCACCTGAATCGGACGCATAAAAGAACGCACAAAAGAAAAAAGCCGCAACACGTGCGGCTTTTTCTCGTCTTTGGGATGTGATCCCAGCAATCCTGGTCGGGGTGAGAGGATTCGAACCTCCGGCCTCTACGTCCCGAACGTAGCGCTCTACCAGGCTAAGCTACACCCCGATTTCTGCTGCTCAGCGACTTCTTTGAGTCATTTGGACCTCAAGAATTTCGCTCAACAGCCTGAACACATAAGTATAGGAGGGCTTCCTTGAATTGGGAAGGGGGGAGTGAAGAAATGTGGTCCTGTGCCTTTCGCGCCTCATCTTGCGCGGCCCGGCGGGTGGCCTCGATGGCGCCCGTGCTGCGCACGATCTCGACGATCTCGTCCAGGCGTTCAACCTCGCCGTGCTCGATGGCATGGCGAATGATCTGGCGCTGATCCTCGGTACCGGCCTGCATGGCCAGCAGCAGCGGCATCGTTGGCTTGCCTTCGCGTAGATCGTCGCCGACGTTCTTGCCCAGCTGTGCGGTGGCACCTTCGTAGTCCAGCAGGTCATCGACCAGCTGGAAGGCGGTTCCCAGGCAGCGACCGTAGGCGGCGCAGCTTTCCTCGCTCGACTCGTTGACGCCGGCCAACACGGCGCCCAGGCGGGCGCTGGCCTCGAACAGCTTGGCGGTCTTGTATCGGATCACGCGCAGGTAGGCGTCCAGCGTGATGTCGGGGTCGTGCATGTTCAGCAGCTGCAGGACCTCGCCCTCGGCGATCACGTTGGTCGCTTCGGCCAGCACGTCGAGCACGCGCATGCGATTGACCGACACCATCATCTGGAAGGAGCGCGAATAGAGGAAGTCGCCGACCAGCACGCTCGCGGCATTGCCGAAGATCGCATTGGCCGTCTTGCGTCCGCGACGCAGGTCGGACTCGTCGACCACGTCGTCGTGCAGAAGCGTCGCGGTGTGGATGAACTCCACAGTGGCGGCCATCTCGAATCGCTCGTGGCCCTGGAAACCCAGCGCGCGGGCAAACAGCAGCACCAGCAGCGGCCGGATGCGCTTGCCTCCGGCGCTGACGATGTAGTTCGAGATCTGGTTGATCAGCACGACCTCGGAGGCGAGGCGGCGGTGGATCACGGCGTCGACCTGGGCCATCTCGTCGGCCATCAGGGCCGCAGGCAGGGTCGGATTCGGTGCGGTGGCGAGGCTCACGGGGGGGCGGGTTGGACAGTCGGATCGCCGCCAGTCGTGGCGTCCCGGGACGCGGCCAGCGTGGCGCAGCAACCGTCGATTATAAGAAGCGCCTCCTTGACCTTGTGGACTCACCGTGCGCTGTGCCACATCTGCGCGACAGGGCGTGTGCTAGACTCGCGGGCTTCGCGTGGAGCGGGTGTGTGCCTTTTTGGGTGTGCCCTGCGGGTGTTCGACGAACGCCATGGTTGTCCAGCGAGCATCCTGCAAACGCTGGCGGGCCGCGCGAAGGTGTTCTTTGTATTTGAAAGGGCTGATATGTACGCGGTCATAAAAACCGGTGGCAAGCAATACAAGGTTGCTGCCGGCGAGAAGATCAAGGTAGAACAGATTGCTGCGGAAGTTGGCCAAGAGATCGTGATCAACGAAGTTCTCGCGCTCGGAAGCGGCGCAGAACTGAAGGTGGGCACGCCCTTGGTTGAAGGCGCAACGGTCACCGCCACGGTCGTGGCACAGGGCAAGCACGACAAGGTGCGCATCTTCAAGATGCGTCGTCGCAAGCACTACCAGAAGCGCCAGGGTCATCGCCAGACTTACACCGAGCTGCAAATCAGCGCGGTGCAGGGCTGAAGCAGACGTTGCACCTCACCAGGAGCTGATAAATGGCACAGAAAAAAGGCGGCGGTTCCACTCGGAACGGCCGTGACTCGCAGCCCAAGATGCTGGGCGTCAAGGCGTTTGGCGGCCAGGCTGTCAACGCTGGTTCGATCATCGTGCGCCAACGCGGCACGCGTTTCCACGCTGGCACCAATGTCGGCATGGGCCGTGACCACACGCTGTTCGCGCTGGTCGACGGCACCATCACGTTTGACGTGAAGGGCGCGCTGAACCGCAAGACGGTGTCGGTGACGCCGGCCTGAGCGAACGCTCTCGCCCGACAAGAGCCCCGGCCTGCCGGGGCTTTTTTGCTTGTTCGACGCAAGCGGCGCGAGCAGCAGAGCGCGTGACGGCGACACGCCCCACCCGGGGCGCATCGGCGTGGCGCCATCCAACGAAGGGGTATCCATGAAATTCGTCGACGAAGTCACCATCGACGTGACGGCCGGCAATGGCGGTGCCGGCTGCGCCAGCTTCCGGCGAGAGAAGTTCATCCCCTTCGGCGGTCCCGACGGCGGCAATGGCGGCCGCGGCGGCCACGTGTATGCGGTCGGTGACCGCAACCTGAACACGCTGGTGGACTTTCGCTACACCCGTCGCCACGAGGCCCGCAACGGCGAGGCCGGTCGCGGCTCCGACCAGTTCGGCGCCGCTGGCGAGGACGTCGTGCTGCGCATGCCCGTGGGCACGATGATCCTGGATGCCGAAACCGGCGAGAAGCTGGCCGAGCTGCTGGTGCACGGTGAGCGCGTGCTGATCGCCAAGGGCGGCGACGGCGGCTTTGGCAACCTGCATTTCAAGACCAGCACCAACCGCGCGCCGCGCCAGAAGACACCGGGCTGGCCCGGCGAGATCAAGTCGCTGCGGCTTGAACTGCGTGTGTTGGCCGACGTTGGCCTGCTGGGCATGCCCAACGCCGGCAAGTCGACGCTGATCGCCGCGATCTCGAACGCTCGGCCCAAGATCGCCGACTACCCGTTCACGACCTTGCACCCCAACCTCGGCGTGGTGCGCGTGGGTCCGAGCCAGAGTTTCGTGGTGGCCGACATCCCCGGCCTGATCGAGGGCGCCTCCGAAGGCGCCGGACTGGGCCACCTCTTCCTGCGGCATCTGCAGCGCACGCGCTTGCTGCTGCACGTGATCGACTTCGCGCCCTTCGACGAGAACGTTGACCCGGTCGCGCAGGCCAAGGCCATCGTCAAGGAACTGAAGAAGTACGACGAGTCGCTGCACGCCAAGACCCGCTGGCTGGTGCTCAACAAGCTGGACATGGTGCCGGCCGAGGAGCGCGCCGCCCGCATCAAGGACTTCGTCAAGCGCATGAAGTGGAAGGGCCCGGTCTTCGAGATCTCGGCGCTGACCCGCGAAGGCTGCGAGCCGCTGATCCGGGCGATCTACCAGCATGTGGCCTCGCTGCAGGATCACCCCCCTGAGGACGTCGACGTGCGCTTCCTGCCGACCGAAGACCTGAGCGAGGCGGCACCCCGGCCCGATGCCGACGATCCCCGCTTCCGTTGACCTGCTGAACCGCTGAACACCCGAGCCCTGCCATGAGCGATGTCCTGAAGAACGCCCGCCGCATCGTCGTCAAGGTCGGCTCCAGCCTGGTCACCAACGAGGGCCGCGGCCTGGATGCCGAGGCGATCAACGCCTGGTGCGTGCAGCTGGCCGCGCTCGTCAGGCAGGGTCGCGAGGTCGTGATGGTCTCGTCCGGCGCCATTGCCGAAGGCATGAAGCGACTGGGCTGGGCGACACGCCCGAAGGAGCTGCACGAGTTGCAGGCCGCCGCCGCTGTCGGGCAGATGGGGCTGGCGCAGATCTACGAGACCTCGCTGAGCCAGCAGGGCCTGGGCAGCGCACAGGTGCTGCTCACGCACGCTGACCTGGCCGACCGTGAGCGCTACCTCAACGCCCGCTCGACCCTGCTGACGCTGCTGGGCCTGGGCGTGGTGCCGGTCATCAACGAGAACGACACCGTCGTGACCGACGAGATCAAGGTCGGCGACAACGACACGCTCGGCGCGCTGGTGGCCAACCTGGTCGACGCCGATGCGCTGATCATCCTGACCGACCAGAAGGGCCTGTATTCGGCCGACCCGCGCAAGGACCCCGACGCGCGCTTCATCCACGAAGCCGTGGCCGGCACGCCCGAGCTGGAGCAGATGGCCGGCGGCGCGGGCTCCAGCATCGGCAAGGGCGGGATGATCACCAAGATCCTCGCGGCCAAGCGGGCGGCCGGCAGCGGTGCGTCCACCGTGATTGCCTGGGGCCGCGAGCCCAGCGCACTGCTGCGCCTGGTCGACGGTGAGTCGATCGGCACGCTGCTGGTGGCCACCACCGCCAAGGTCGCCGCTCGCAAGCAGTGGATGGCCGATCACCTGCAACTCAAGGGCTCGGTGGTGGTCGACGATGGCGCCGTCCTCAAGCTGCGCGAGGAGGGCAAGAGCCTCCTGCCCATCGGCGTGGTGGAGGTGCACGGCGACTTCGTGCGCGGCGACGTCATCGCGGTGCGCTCCAGCGCCGGTGCCGAGGTCGCCCGCGGCCTGGCCAACTACGCGGCCAACGAGACCCGCCTGATCATGCGCAAGCCTTCCTCACAGATCGAGGGCTTGCTGGGCTATGCGAACGAGTCCGAGCTGATCCACCGCGACAACCTCGTCCTCGCGTGACCTGAAGCAGGCACGGACCGGCAACTGGGCCGGTCCGCCATGACGCCGTGTCAGCCCAGCTGTGGCGCCAGCCGGCGACGGGCCTCGTCCAGCGCCACCTGCTGACGCGCGGCGTAGTCGGCCAGCTGGTCCTCGCCGATGCGGCCAACGTTGAAGTAGGTCGCCTCTGGATGGGCCAGGTAGAAGCCGCTGACGCTGGCCGCCGGTGTCATCGCCAGGCTGTCGGTCAGGGCCATGCCGATCTCGGGGGCCGCCAACACCTCGAACATCGCGCGCTTGACCGCGTGGTCCGGGCAGGCCGGATAGCCCGGTGCGGGGCGGATGCCGCGGTAGGCCTCTGCGATCAACTGTTCGTTGCTCAGGGCCTCGTCTGGCGCATAACCCCACAGCTCGGTGCGCACGCGCTGGTGCAGGCGCTCGGCGCAGGCCTCGGCCAGACGGTCGGCCAGGGCCTTGAGCATGATGGCGCTGTAGTCGTCGTGATCGGCCAGGAACTGCGCTTCCTTCTTCTCGATGTTCAGGCCGGCGGTGACGGCGAACAGGCCGATGTGGTCGGCCTTGACGCCCTTGGGTGCGATGAAGTCGGCCAGTGAGCGGTTCGGCCGCTTGATGCCGTCGATCACCGGACGCTCGGTCTGCAGTCGCAGCGGCTGCCAGCGCAGCAGGACCTCGGTGCGGCGCTCGTCGGCGTAGACCTCGATGACGTCGTCGTCGACCGTGTTGGCCGGCAGCAGCGCGATCACGCCGTTGGCCTGCAGCCAGCGGCCCTCGATGATCCGCTGCAGCATGCGCTTGCCGTCGCTGAACACACGCACAGCCTCGGCGCCGACGATCTCGTCGCGCAGGATCTCGGGGTACTTGCCGGCCAGGTCCCAGGTCTGGAAGAAGGGCGTCCAGTCGATGCACTGGGCCAGTTCGGCCAGGTCGAGGTTGCGGAACACGCGCCGGCCGATGAACTTCGGCGCGGGCGGCATGTGGGCCGACCAGTCGATCGCGTGCTTGTTGGCGCGCGCCTGGGCCAGCGTCACCAGCGGCGTGGCCTTCTTGTTCGCGTGCAGGATGCGGACCTGTTCATAGTCGGCCTTCAGCTCGTCGATGTAGCGCGTCGCACGCTCGTCGCTCAGCAGGTCCGAGCACACGCCGACGCTGCGCGAGGCATCGGGCACGTAGACCACCGGGCCCTCGTAGTGCGGGGCGATCTTGACGGCGGTGTGCACGCGGCTGCAGGTCGCGCCGCCGATCAGCAGCGGCGTGGCGCGGTCGCGGAACCAGCTGTCGCGCTGCATCTCGGCGGCGACGTGCTGCATCTCTTCGAGGCTCGGCGTGATCAGGCCGGACAGGCCGATGATGTCGGCGCCTTCGGCCTTGGCGCGCGCCAGGATGTCCTGGCAGGGCACCATCACGCCCATGTTGACGACCTCGAAGTTGTTGCACTGGAGCACGACGGTGACGATGTTCTTGCCGATGTCGTGCACGTCGCCCTTGACGGTGGCGATGACGATCTTGCCCTTGGGCTTGACGTCGCCACCGGCGTCCGCGAGGGCCTTCTTCTCGGCCTCGATGTAGGGCAGCAGATGCGCAACGGCCTGCTTCATCACGCGGGCGCTCTTGACCACCTGCGGCAGGAACATCTTGCCCGCGCCGAACAGGTCGCCGACGATGTTCATGCCCGCCATCAGCGGGCCTTCGATGACGTGCAGCGGCCGGCCGCCGCCGGCCTCGATCGCGCGCCAGGCTTCTTCGGTGTCGACGCTGATGAAGTCGGTGATGCCATGCACCAGCGCATGGCTCAGTCGTTGAGCCACCGTGACCGGCTGCTCGGGCGTGCCGCGCCAGGCAAGCCGGGTCGACTCGTCGCGGGCGGCGCCCTTGGCGCTCTCGGCAATCTCGATCAGGCGTTCGCCGGCATCGGGGCGGCGGTTGAGCACCACGTCCTCGACCCGTTCGCGCAGCTGCGCGTCCAGATCGTCGTACACGCCGACCATGCCGGCATTGACGATGCCCATGTCCATGCCGGCGCGGATCGCGTGGTACAGGAAGACGGTGTGGATGGCCTCGCGCACCGGCTCGTTGCCGCGGAAGGAAAAGCTGACGTTGGACACGCCGCCCGAGACTTTGGCGCCGGGCAGGTGGGCCTTGATCCAGCGCGTGGCCTCGATGAAGTCGACCGCGTAGTTGTCATGCTCCTCGATGCCGGTGGCGATCGCGAAGATGTTCGGGTCGAAGATGATGTCCTCGGGCGGGAAGCCGACCTGCTCGACCAGCACCCGGTAGGCGCGCGCGCAGATCTCGGTCTTGCGCTGGAAGGTGTCGGCCTGCCCCTTCTCGTCGAAGGCCATGACGACGGCGGCCGCGCCGTAGCGCCGCACCAGACGGGCCTGTCGCATGAACTCGGCCTCGCCTTCCTTGAGCGAGATCGAGTTGACGATGCCCTTGCCCTGGATGCACTTCAGGCCGGCCTCGATCACGTCCCACTTGGACGAGTCGATCATGATCGGCACCTTGGCGATCTCGGGCTCGCCCGCGATCAGGTTGAGGAACCTCACCATCGCGGCCTTGCTGTCGAGCATGGCCTCGTCCATGTTGATGTCGATGACCTGGGCGCCGTTCTCGACCTGTTGGCGCGCGACGCTCAGCGCGTCTTCGAAGCGGCCTTCCAGGATCATGCGGGCGAAGGCCTTGGAGCCGGTCACGTTGGTGCGTTCGCCGATGTTGACGAACAGCGTGCCGGTGCCGATCTCGACCGGCTCCAGGCCGGACAGGCGCATCGGCGGCGGGGCAGGGCGGTCGGTGGGGACAGTGGCGGTCATGGGGTTCGCGGGCATGGGCTGAAGGTCACGCGTTGATCAACGTGCTGAAGGGCGCGTGCTGTGCGCAGCGGGGCTGGTAGCGGCCCACGCGCTGCGCGATCTCCGCGATGTGGGCGGGGGTGGTGCCGCAGCAGCCGCCGGCGATGTTGAGGAAGCCAGCCGCCGCGAACTCCTCGACCAGCCGGCCGGTGACCTCGGGGGTCTCGTCGAAGCCGGTGTCGCTCATCGGGTTGGGCAGGCCGGCATTCGGGTAGCAGGAGACAAAGGTCTCGCCGGCGATGCGGGACAGCTCCTCGATGTAGGGCCGCATCAGCGTCGCGCCCAGGGCGCAGTTCAAGCCGATGGCGAGCGGGCGCGCGTGGCGCACGCTGTGCCAGAAGGCGCCGACCGTCTGGCCCGACAGGATGCGCCCGGAGGCGTCCGTGACGGTACCGCTGACGATCACCGGCAAGCGTTCGCCGGTGGACTCCATCAGCTCGTCGAGCGCGAAGATCGCAGCCTTGGCATTGAGGGTGTCGAAGATGGTCTCGACCAGGAACAGGTCGACGCCGCCATCGAGCAGGCCGCGGGCCTGTTCGAGGTAGGCAGCCCGCAGCGCGTCGAAGTCGACGTTGCGGGCACCCGGGTCGTTGACGTCCGGGCTGATGCTGGCGGTCTTGGGTGTGGGGCCGAGGGCGCCGGCCACGAAGCGCGGCCGGTCGGGCGTGCCGTGGCGATCGCAGCATGTGCGCGCCAGTCGGGCTGCGGCCACGTTCATCTCGTAGGCGATGTGACCCAGGCCGTAGTCTTCCTGCGCGATCGAGGTGGCGCCGAAGGTGTTGGTCTCGATCAGGTCGGCACCGGCGGCCAGGTACTGGTCGTGGATCTCGGCGATCACGTCCGGCCGGGTCAGCACCAGCAGGTCGTTGTTGCCCTTGAGGTCGCTCGGGTGATCGGCGAAGCGGGTGCTGCGGAAGGCGGCCTCATCGAGCTTGTAGCGCTGGATCATCGTGCCCATCGCGCCGTCGAGCACCAGGATGCGACGGGCGAGCAGCGCGGGCAGGGCGCCACCACGGGTGTAGGCGATGGCCGGGGTGATGGCCGGGACGATGTCGGGGGCGCGGGCAGGCGCGGAGGGGGCAGCGGTCATCCCGCGATTCTAGGGAGGCACCGATGGCCTCGCCGGTCCCCGTCCACCGCGTGGAACGATCAGTGCAGCACGACGGGTTGCTGGGCCAGCACGGTGTAGCCGGCCAGGTACTCGTCGACGTCGTCGTCGTTGGGCGAGGCCGAGATCAGCGCCTGCACGCCTTCCTTGAAATGCTCGGCGAGGGCGCCCTCGATGAAGATCTCGCGGCGCGCGTGCTTGTCGACGATCTCGTAGCCCGCGCGGGTCAGCGAGATGCCTTCGGCGACGTCGGGGCGCATCGGGAAACCGGTCGGCTCGTTGACGTCGACCTCGAAGTGGACGACCGCATAGTTCTCCGAGTTGTAGAGCATCTGCATGGCGTGTTCTCCGGTTCCGATGGGTGGCTGGTGTCTGGTCAGGGGCAGGTGCGACGCCTGTCGAGGCGTTGTGCAGGTCCTGCTGCTTGCCAACGTCATCGGCCCCCGGTCGGCGATCTGTAGGCCGGTGTGCGGCGTTCGTGACTTCCTGCCGCCGCGCAGACGACGCTCGTTCAGCGCTTGCGCAGCACCAGCTCGATCGGTTCGCCCTGCCGCTCGGTCAGGCGGACCCGGCGCGGCCAGTGGCCGGCCGTCGGATCGGTCCAGACCTCGGCCTGCGTCGCGTCGGGCTCGCCGGTGTCGCGCCGCCAGTGCCAGCTGCCGTCGGTGGCGCGGCCTTGAAGCACGAAGTGCCAGTCCTGCACGTCGCCACCGGCGCTGGCCACGTCCATCTCGATGCGGCTGCCGACGGCGGGCAGGGCGCTGTGGCCCGCGAGGCGCGCGGCCAGTTGGACCATCCAGCTGACACGATCCTGCGCGCCGCTGCGCAAGGGCGCCTCGCCGGTCGTGGCCGAGAAGGTGATGCGCCCGCCTTGGCCGTCGGCTGGCCGGTTGAAGTTGACGGCGCGCTCGCTGCGCCGCAATCGCCGCTCGGTGTAGCGCAGCGGCGCCAGTCCGGCGGCGTCGAAGCCGCCCTCGCTGTGCTGGTGCATCAGCGTGCCGATCAGCGGCAGCTGGCCGTCCAGGTCCAGCGTGTAGCGACGGCCGTCGTGGCGCCAGTCCAGCCGGGCCTCGCCGCCGATGGCGCCGCGCTGCAGCTTGTAGTCCAGCCGGATCGGTGCTGGCGCGGTGACCGGCGGCCGGTGGCTGGACGGGTCAGCGGGCACGCTCGCCTGTTCGGGGGCGGGCGCGGCCGATGTGGCTGCGCTGGCTGCTGCGTCGTTCAAGGCCACGACGTGGTGGATCGACGGGGTCGGTGCGGCCGGGCGCCGGGCCGGGGCGACTGCGCGGGTTGGCGTGACGTCGGCGACGGTGGCTATGGGGGCGGGTGCGGCAGGTGCGACATGTTCGGTCGGCACCGACATCGTTCGCGTCGACACGCTGCGGGGCGATGCGGGCACCTCGCTCGCGGCCTGGGCCGGTCGGGCCAGCCAGGACGGCGCCTCGCGCAGCGCCAGGCCATGCAGGCCCAGCACCGCCAGCAGGCACAGCCAGGGCGCACGACGCGGGCGTCGCAGGGCCAGGTTCGAGGGGGAAACGGGAATCTTCGAGCTCACGTGGGGAGGGTCCGGGTGAACCCGAAATCTACAATGACCGGTGCCCTTTGGCCGCTCCGGAACCTGCCCGAATTCATGAAACTTGCAAGCTACAAGGACGGCTCGCGCGACGGCCAGCTGGTGGTTGTCTCGCGCGACCTGACCCAGGCCCTGTACGCCACCGGCGTGGCCAGTCGACTGCGCGATGTCCTCGACGACTGGAACTTCCTCGCCCCGCAGTTGCAGGACCTGTCCCACACGCTCAACCACGGCAAGGCCCGCCACGCCTTCGCCTTCGACCCGGCGATGTGCCTCGCGCCCCTGCCGCGGGCGTCGCGGCGCATCGAGGCCTGGGCCTACCCGGCTGCGCGCGAGCGGCAATGCGGCGGTCTGGGCCTGCCCGTGCCCGAGAACTTGCGCAGCCAGCCCGTGCTGCGAGAACGGCCGGCCGACCTGGGCCTGGGCGCACGCCAGGATCTGGCCGTGCGCACCTTGGCCGGCGGTGTCGACCACGAGGTGCAATGGGCGGTGGTGACCGGCGACATCGCCTGCGCGGCCACGCCCGAACAGGCCCTCGAAGGCGTGCGCCTGGTCGGCCTGATGAATGCCTGGGCGTTGCGCGCGGTGAGCGATGACGCGTCGGCCTGCCTGCCGCCGGGCTGGGCGCCAACGCTGGTCACGCTCGATGAGCTGGACGGTGCCTGGATGCGTGGCCGGCTGGGCCTGCGCATCGACCTGAAGCTCGACGGCCGGCGGGTGGCCCGGCTGGCCAGTGGCGAAGGCCAGCACTGGCATGTCGGCCAGCTGCTCGCCCTGCTGGCCCGCGAGCGGCCAATCGCCTGCGGCAGCGTGCTGAGCTGCGGCCCGATCGGTGCGGCGGACGTGTCGGGTGGCGTCGCCAGCCGGGCCGAGCAGGTCCATGCGGCGGGCGATGTCGCCGCGCGTTGGCTCGACGATGGCGTGCGGGTCGAGGTCGACGCGGTCGATGCCCAGGGCCACCCGGTCTTCGGGACCCTCGACCAGTCGGTGGTGCTGCGTGCTTGAGCGTCAACGGCGGCGCGCCAGCCGCTTCCGGGCCTGCCTGCTGGCGCTGGCCTTCGGCGTGGGACACGTCGGTGCCAGCGCTTCGCCGCTGTTGCCGCAGGCCTTGTCGCTGTTGCACGCCGACGTGGCCGCCCGGGACGCCAGCGGCAACCCCCGCGAGGGCTGCCCGTCCCTGCCCGCCGCGCTCAGCGACGAGGCCTACGAGGCCTTGCTGGCCAGCACGCCCAGCCGTGGCGTGCTGCTGCGCATCACCCATCCGGATCAGCGCCTGGCGCCGGTCCCGGTGGCCACGGAGGTCGACGCCGACGCCGATGCGGAGGCTGGCGAGCCGCCTGTCGTCGATCCGGACGATGCCCCGATGCGCGAGTCCTACCTCTACGCCCTGCCGCCGATCGCGCTGCAGGCCTGGCTCGTGCCGGGTCCGGAGGTGCAGGCCGCGATGGCCTCGGTCGACCGGGTCGTGTTCGAACTGGACCTGGCCGATGCGGCGGTGTTCGACAGCATGGACGCGATGGCGCGCCGGCCGCTCGTGGCAGCGGACGGCAGCCGGACGGCCTTGCCGCGCCTGCCCGATGAGCTGGCGCTGCAACTGCAGCAGGCCCTGTCGGCAGCCTGCCTGGATCCGCCCACCGATTGGCGACCCGAGATCCGCGCGCTGGCCTTGCTGACGGGCCTGATGCGGCGTGACGGTCATGAGCCGGCGTATTCGATCGCTGGCTCGCTGGCCGATCTGGCCGTCGCCATGGGCAAGCCGACGGCCGGCCTGGAGACGCCCGAGCGCCAGCTCGCGCCGCTGCTGGGCGAAGGTCAGGATGACGTCGCCGAGCGTGTCCGCCTCGTGCTCGATGCCGCCACACGACCGGAGACCCTGGCCGCGCTGGCGCGTTTGCAGGAGGGCTACGACAGCGCCGTGCTGGGCGACCTGCGCCTGTTCGAACGGCGCTGCAACTGCCGCCAGACGGCCCTGGAGCAAAGGCTGTGGCGCGATCTTGAGGTCCGCAATGCCGCACTGGCCGAGCAGATCGCCGGCATCCACCAGCGCGGCAGCGCCGTGTTCGCCGCCATCGGCGCGCTGCAGCTGACCGGCAGCGGCGGCGTGATCGCGATGCTGGAGGCCCAGGGCTACCTGATCCAGTGGGCCTCCTATCCACGCCGCCCGCCCGAGCGTCGCGGCAGCGGTGGATGAGGTCGACACAAGCGCGCGGGGCGCCGCTACGATGAATGCGCTCCGCCACGACGAAGGCGGCCACCCGAAGACATCGACGGAGACACCATGACCGACACCAGCGGCTACGCCCAGGCCTACCAGCAGGCCAGCGAGGCTTTCGGCAAGTTCGTGCCCGGCTTCGAGTTCCTGCAGGGACTCGTCAAGAACGCCGGCAAGTCCATGCCCTCGATGGGCCAGTGGATCGCGCCGACCCTCGATCCCGAGGAACTCGAACGCCGCATCGAGGAGCTCAAGACGGTCCAGTTCTGGCTCGAACAGAACGCCCGGATGATCGGCGCGACCGTGCAGGCACTGGAGGTCCAGCGCATGACGCTCGGAGCGCTCAAGGGCATGAACGTCTCGATGGGCGACCTCACCGAGGCGCTCAAGGTCAAGGTGCCGGACATCTTCACGGCGGCTGCAGAAGCCGCTGCGGCGCCCGCGCCTGCGCCCGCACCTGCGACGAAAACGGCCCGAAAAGCCGCTGCACCGATCGACGACGCCCACAGCGATGACGCTCCCCCGGCCGGCAGTGCCGGGGCGGATGACGCTTCGCCGGCAGTTGATCCGATGCAGTGGTGGGGCGCCTTGACCCAGCAGTTCACCGCTTTGGCCGGTCAGGCCATGCAGGCCACCAGCGAGGCCGCTCGCCAGGCCACCGAGGCGGCACGTCAGGCCTCGGAGGCAACCAGCGACGCCACCGCGCAAGCGGTGCAGGCCGCACAGGCAGCGGCCGAAGCGGCGGCCGAAGCGGCGGCCGAGGTCGCCAAGCCGATGGCTGACGCGGTGCGCCAGGCCACCGCGCCGGTGCCAGGCAAGACCACGTCCACAACGGCCCCCAAGGCCAGCGCCAAGGCGACCTCTTCCGCCGCGTCCAAGTCTGCCGTTAAGAAGGCGCCCGCGAAGAAGGCGGCGAAGGCCGCCGCTGCGCCCCGCAAGGCCACACGGCGGACCGCCGGTTGAGGTCCGCCATGCAGCCAGGCGTCCTGCCATGAGCACCACGAAACCCTGCGTGGTACCGGCCTTCTGGCATGCCCATGCAACACATCCGGATCCGCACATGGCGCTGGCGCTGGCGGCCGCGCAGATCGACGCCCAGGCTGGCGCCGAACGCGGCCGGGCGACGCTCGGCTGGCTCTACTTCAGCGACCGTTACGCGCCCCATGCCGAAGGCCTGCTGGCCGAGCTGCGGCAACGCTGGCCGACGGTGGCCTGGGTCGGCACGGTCGGGGTGGCGATCTGCGCCAGCGGGGTCGAATACAGCGACGAGCCCGCGCTGGCGCTGATGCTGGCGGCGCTGCCACCGGGCAGCTTCACGCTCTACAGCGGCGAACACGGCCTGCCGTCTGGCGCGGGCGATGGCTCGGTCCACGCCGCGCTGGTCCATGCCGACGGCCACACGCCCGAGCTTGGCGAGCTGATCCATGAACTGGCCGGCCGGACGGCGAGCGGCTACCTGTTTGGCGGGCTGACGTCCTCGCGCACCCGCGCCGTCCAGCTGTGCGCCCCGGCACCCGGCTCGTCCTGGGGCGGCGGCGTCTACGAAGGCGGTGTCTCTGGCGTCGCCTTCGGGCCGGAGCTCGGGCTGATCTCGCGCGTGACCCAGGGCTGCCAGCCGATCGGGCCCAGCCATCGCATCACAAAGGCCGAACAGAACATCGTGCTGATGCTGGACGGCGAGCCGGCGCTGGACGTGCTGCTGCGCGAGCTGGGCATCACGCTGGACGAGCCGCGCCTGGCGCTGCCGGTCTTGCGCCAGACGCTGGCCGGCCTGAGCGACGCGGCCGATGAGAGCCTGTCGCGCGGCGGCCAGTTCGGTGCCGACACCCGCGTGCGCCACCTGATCGGGCTGGACCCGGGCCGGCTCGGCTTTGCGGTCGCCGACCGGGTCGAGGCCGGCATGCGGCTGGCCTTCTGCCAGCGCCATGTCGAGGCCGCCCGTCGCGACCTGGTGCGCATCTGCGCCGAGATCCGCGAGGAGCTCTGCCCGGACGACCCGGACACGCTGTCCGCACCGGCCGACCCGGCCGACCCGGCCGCTCACATCGCCGGGGCGATCTACGTCAGCTGCAACGGCCGGGGCGGGGCGCACTTCGGCGCGCCGTCGGCCGAGCTGCAGCTGATCCGCCATGCCCTGGGCGACGTGCCGCTGGTCGGCTTCTTCGCCGGCGGCGAGATCGCCCGCCATCACCTCTACGGCTACACCGGCGTGCTGACCGTGTTCACGCGCACGCCGTGATCCCGCCGATCCACTGCCTGCTGGCCTTCGAGACGCTGGCCCGGCTGCGCAGCGTGACCGCCGCTGGCGAGGCGCTGCACATCACCCCGAGTGCGGTCAGCCACCGCATCCGCCAGCTCGAAGGCCTGTTGGGCCGCCAGCTGTTCCGGCGTGACTTCAGCCTGACCGCAGAAGGCCAGGCCGCGCTGGTTCCCGTGCGCGAAGGCCTGCGCGCGCTGCAGCAGCTCGCCCCACTGCCGGCGGCGGCACCGTCGCCGACGCGGCTGCGGCTGGCGGTCACGCCGACCTTCTCGCGCCAGGTGCTGATGCCGCGCCTGCCGATGTTCCGCCACGCCTACCCGGACATCGAGCTGATCCTGCAGGTCGCCATCCCGCTGGCCGACGTCACCGCCGAGCAGGCCGACCTCGAGATCCGCTACGGCCCCGGCGGCTATGCCGGCGTCGAGCAGGTCTGCCTGATGGGCGACGCGGTCACCCCCGTCTGCAGCCCCGACTACCTGCATGAGCACGGCCCTTTCGACGGCTTCGAGCGGGCGGCGGACATCGACCGGGCGCGGCTGATCCGCAGCCCGCTGGAGCCCTGGTCGACCTGGTTCCGCGCCGTCGGCCTCGACCGGGCCGAGCCGGTGGTGGGCGCGCAGTTCAACGACGTCGGCCTGGTGCTGGACGCGGCCGCCGCCGGGTTCGGCGTCGCGCTGCTGCGGCTGCAACTGGGCGCGGCGTGGCTGGACAGCGGCCGGCTGGTCCGCCTGTCGCCGCGCAGCGTGGCCTCGCCCAACGGCCACCACCTGTGCTGGGCACCGGGGGCGCTGGCACGCTGGGAATGTGCGGCCTTCGTCGACTGGCTGACGGCCAGCCTGGACACCGGCCCGGCCGGCGCCTGAAACCTTTTCACGCCAGCCCGCAGCAGCTTTCACGCCGCCCGGCCGACGCCCGCCTACCCTGCGACCAGCGGGCCGGTTTACAGTGGCGGCCCGACCCTGCAGGCCCCCTGGCCTGTGCCTGCCTTCGAGTGGAGTGCCTGCACCGATGAACGCCCCCCTGTCGCGAGACGCGGCCAACGAATTCGCGCCGACCGAGGTTCTGCTGCAGCCCGACGCCGCCGCCCGTGCGCGTCGCCAGACCGAGGTCGTCAACGCGCTCGCACCGCTGCTGCCCAGCCATGCGTTGCTGTGGACGTCCGAGGACACCGTGCCCTACGAGTGCGACGGCCTGACCGCCTACCGCGAGCGCCCGCTGGTTGTCGCGCTGCCCGAAACCGAGGCCCAGGTCGCCGCCGTGCTCAAGGCCTGTCACCGACTCAATGTGCCGGTGGTCGCTCGCGGCGCCGGCACCGGCCTGTCCGGCGGGGCGATGCCCAATGCGCTCGGCGTGACGCTGTCGCTGGCCAAGTTCAACCGCATCGTCTCGATGGACAAGCGCAGCCGCACGGCGGTCGTGCAATGCGGCGTTCGCAACCTCGCCATCAGCGAAGCCGCTGCGCCCCTCGGCCTCTACTACGCGCCCGATCCGTCCAGCCAGATCGCCTGCACCATCGGCGGCAACGTGGCCGAGAACTCCGGTGGCGTGCACTGCCTGAAATACGGCCTGACGCTGCACAACGTGCTGCAGGTGCGCGGCTACACCATCGAGGGCGAGCCCGTCACCTTCGGCAGCCTGGCGCTGGACGCCCCTGGGCTGGACCTGCTGAGCATCGTCGTCGGCAGCGAAGGCATGCTGGCCGTCACCACCGAGGTGACCGTCAAGCTGGTGCCCAAGCCGCGCCTGGCGCGCTGCATCATGGCCAGCTTTCCGACGGTGCAGACGGCCGGCGAGGCGGTCGCGCAGATCATCGCCAACGGCATCATCCCGGCCGGTCTGGAGATGATGGACAAGCCCATGACCGCAGCGGTCGAGGACTTCGTGCACGCCGGCTACGACCTCGATGCCGCCGCCATCTTGCTGTGCGAGAGCGACGGCACGCCCGAGGAGGTCGAGGAAGAGATCGGCCGCATGCAGGCCGTGCTGTCGTCCTGTGGCGCGACCCGGCTGGAGGTCAGCCGTGACGAGGCCCAGCGCCTGCGCTTCTGGAGCGGCCGCAAGAACGCCTTCCCGGCGTCTGGCCGCATCAGCCCGGACTACATGTGCATGGACTCGACCATCCCGCGCAAGAAGCTGGCCGAGATCCTGCTGGCCATCGCCGAGATGGAGAAGCAGTACCAACTCGGCTGCTGCAACGTCTTTCATGCCGGTGATGGCAACCTGCACCCGCTGATCCTGTTCGATGCCAACGACCCGGACCAGCTGCACCGGGCCGAGCAGTTCGGCGCCGACATCCTCGAGACCAGCGTGATGCTGGGCGGCACCGTCACCGGCGAACACGGCGTTGGCGTCGAGAAGCTCAACTCGATGTGCGTGCAGTTCACGCCCGAGGAACGCGAGCAGATGTTCGCCGTCAAGCGGGCCTTTGACGCGCGCGGGCTGCTCAACCCCGGCAAGGTCATCCCGACGCTGCACCGCTGTGCCGAATACGGCCGCATGCACGTCAAGAAGGGCCTGCTGCCCTTCGCCGAGCTGCCGCGGTTCTGACGCTTCCGCCGTGAAGCCGTCCCCGCTGCAGCGTGTCCCCCTTCAACCGATTCCGGTCCACACATCACGATGAGCAAGGCATTGAACAGCCTGGTCGAGCGCGTGCGCGCCGCCCGGTCCGACGGCCGCACGCTGGCCATCCAGGGCGCTGGCAGCAAGGCCTTTTACGGCGAGGCCGTGCACGGCGACCGGCTCGACACGCGCGAGCTGTCGGGCATCAGCAGCTACGAGCCCAGCGAGCTGGTGCTGACCGCGCGTGCCGGCACGCCGCTGGCTGACGTCGAAGCTGCGCTGGCCGAACGGGGCCAGTGCCTGCCTTTCGAGCCCCCTCGCTTCCCCGATCCGGACCGGCCCGGCCAGCGCGGCGGCACGGTCGGCGGCATGGTCGCCAGCGGCTTGGCCGGGCCGAGCCGGGCCAGCGTGGGCGGCGTGCGCGACTACGTGCTGGGTGCGACGCTGCTCAATGGCCGGGCCGAGGTCCTGAGCTTCGGTGGCCAGGTCATGAAGAACGTCGCCGGCTACGACGTCTCGCGCCTGCTGGCCGGCTCGATGGGCATGCTGGGCGTGATCTGCGAGGTTTCGCTCAAGGTCCTGCCCGTGGCGCCCGCCAGCGCCACTTTGCGTTTCGAGTGCAGCGAGGCCGACGCCATCGAGCGCCTTCAGGCCTGGGGCGGCCAGCCGCTGCCGCTGCAGGCGAGCGCGTGGTGGCAGGGCGCGCTGGTGCTGCGGCTGGGTGGGGCCAAGGCAGCGGTCGACGCGGCCGTGGCGGCCTTCCAGGCACAGGGCGGCGATGTCATCGAGGCCACGCTGGCGCAACGCTTCTGGGGTGGCCTGCGTGACCAGACCGACGAGTTCTTCGACCAGGCCCGCCGCAGCCTGCTGGACGGTGCGGCCGGACTCTGGCGCATCAGCCTGCCGGCCGGTGCCGCACCGCTGGCCTTGCAAGGCGAGCAGCTGATCGAGTGGCATGGCGCGCAGCGCTGGTGGGTCAGCCGCGAGCCGGCCGCGCACATCCGCGCCATCGCGGCCCGCGCCGGAGGCCATGCCACGCTCTACCGGGCCCGCGACAAGGCTGCGCTGCTGGCCGGTGCCAGCGTGTTCGAGCCGCTGCAGGCACCGCTGGACCGCATCCATCGGGAACTCAAGACCAGCTTCGACCCCGACCGCGTGTTCAACCCCGGGCGCCTCTACCCGGACCTCTGAACCCGACCTCCGAACCGCTTCCCGATCCCATGCAAACCCATCTCGCCCCCGAATACGCCGGCACGCCCGAAGGCGAGGCCGCGCAGGCCATCCTGCGCAAATGCGTGCACTGCGGCTTCTGCACCGCCACCTGCCCGACCTACCAGCTGCTGGGCGACGAGCTGGATGGGCCGCGTGGCCGCATCTACCTGATCAAGCAGGTGCTTGAAGGCGAGACGCCGACCCGCAAGACCCAGCAGCACCTGGACCGCTGCCTGACCTGCCGCAACTGCGAGACCACCTGCCCATCAGGCGTGCAGTACGGCCAGCTGGTCGAGATCGGCCGCGCGGTGGTCGAGGCCAAGGTCGAACGACCGGCCGCCGAGCGCCTGGTGCGCAGCGCCTTGCGCGAGGGCATGACCTCGGCCCTGTTCGCGCCGGCCCTCAAGCTCGGCCAGATGGTCAGGCCGCTGCTGCCGCCGTCGCTGCGCAACAAGGTGCCGCCCAAGCCGTCGGACGACCAGCAGGCCCGCGCCCACCGCTGGCCGACCCGCAGCCATCCGCGCCGTGTGCTGATGCTGATGGGCTGCGTGCAGCCGGCGCTGGCGCCCAACATCAACGCGGCGACTGCGCGTGTGCTCGATGCCTGCGGCATCCAGACCCTGGTGTCCGACGAGGCCGGCTGCTGCGGCGCGATCCGCGCCCACCTGAACGACCACGACGGCGCGCTGGTCGACATGCGCCGCAACATCGACGCCTGGTGGCCGCTGGTCGAGGGCATTGGCGACAACCAGCCGGTCGAGGCCATCGTCTTCAACGCGTCCGGCTGCGGCGTCACCGTCAAGGAATACGGCCACGCGCTGCGCCACGACCCGGCCTATGCCGACAAGGCCGCGCGCATCAGCGCGGTGGCGCGCGACCTGTCGGAGCTGCTGGTCGACCTGCTGCCGGCACTGAAGTCGCGCCTGGGCCTGCGCCCGGCCGGCTCGCCCAGCCGCGGCAAGCTGGCCTACCACCCGCCGTGCACGCTGCAGCACGGTCAGAAGCTGCGCGGCGGCGTCGAGACGGCCTTCACCGAACTGGGCTATGAGGTCCACCTCGCCACCCAGGACCCGCACCTGTGCTGCGGCTCGGCCGGCACCTACTCGGTGCTGCAGCCGGAGATCGCCTACCAGCTGCGCGACCGCAAGGTCGGCACGCTCGATGCGCACCGGCCGCAGGCCATCATCAGCGCCAACGTGGGCTGCATCCAGCACCTGCAGACCGGCACCGACACGCCGGTGCGCCACTGGGTCGAGGTGCTGGACGAGGCGCTCGAGCGCTGAGCCGGTCGCCCGGGCTCACTCGATCACGAGCCGATCCAGCCAGCGCACGCCCGGCGCGATGTCGTCGCGCAGCGCCGGCCGGTACGGTGGCTCGCCGGGCCGATCCGGCGGTGCGCTGATGCGGTTGAGGTCGACGGCCTGAGGCTTGCCGACCAGCCGGTCGCCATCGACCTCGAAGCGGTAGTACAGCCCGTTCCACAACTTGGCCCCGAACTCGCGCGGCTGCTTGTAGAGGAACAGCAGGCTGTGCTCCAGCCACCGCCAGTCGCCCGGCTTGACGCTGGCTGGCTGGGCATAGGGGTAGGGCACATGGCAGGCCAGCTCGACCGCGCCGCCGATGCACTTGAACTCCTTCATCGACAGGAAATGGTCGGTGAAGACGGCAGGTTCCAGTGTCAGCGTGAAGCGCGCACTGCCGTCGCCTTGCGGCTCGAAGCGGACCCGGCCGAGCACGACCGGCTCGCCTTCGCCAGCGCGCGGATGAGCCGTCAGCGTGCGCTCACCTTGCGGTTCGAAAGCGGCATGCGCAGGGGCCAACGCGGCCAGCCCGGTGAGGCCCAGGGTGGCCAGCGCGGCCCGTGCGCCCCTTGCGCCGGGTCGCCTTGCTGGCGTGATCAGGTGAGGTCCTTGACGCTGGTGGTCGGCCCGTTGGTCTGCACCGAAGCGATGCCGTTGTCGCGCCCGTCCTCGGACTTGTAGAGCTGGCTGCTGCCGATGACCTGGTGGTTGCCGGCCTTCAGGTTGAAGTGGAAGCGGCCGTCGCTGGCGGTCTTGCGCTCGTAGCGGGCCTCGTCCGGGCTGTTCTTCTGCACCGAGGCGATGCCATTGCTGGCCGACGCCTTGCTGTCGTACTGCTCGCTGCGCAGGATCGTTTCGGCGTTGCCCGCCTTGAGCACAAACGAGAACTGTCCCTTGTCGTTCTTGCTGAGTTCATACCAACCGGCCATGAGGTTTGCTCCACCTTGCATCGATGCAGGCGGCGCCCGTCGCCCCTGCTTGGGTTCGATGCTATCGGCCGCTCGTGCGGGTGCGGATCAGGGCCTGCCCAGGGCTGACCGTTCTGGCGCGGCACGCCGTGCCAGCAGCAGGTAGATCAGCAGCCCCGTCAGCAGGGCGGCGATCGCGCTCAGCAGGGACACGGTGAAGCCGTCATGCGGCGTCGCGCTGCGGGCCAGCACGGCGGCGACCACCAGCGGACCGGCGATCTGGCCCAGGCCATAGCTGGCGGTCAGCAGACCGATGAAGGCCGAGGCGCCGTGCGGGCGCAGCCGGCGCGCCTCCTGCAGCGCGAACAGCGTGATGGCGGTGAAGGGCAGGCCCAGCAACAGGCTGCCAAACGCGAAGCCCGCCAGCGTCGGCAGCAGCACGCTCAGCGCCACACCGAGCGCCTGCAGGGCATAGCAGCTGGCCAGCAGGTGACGGCGGTCCCAGGCCATCGGCAGGCGCAGCGTCAGCAAGGCGCCCAGCGACACGCCCAGGCCGAACAGCGGCCAGAACAGGTCCAGCCAGACGGATCCCGGCAGGGCCTGCCGCGCGATCACCGGCAGAAAGGTGGCCGTGACGATGTAGCCGTAGCCGGCCAGTCCGTAGGCCAGCGCGAAGGCGGCCAGCGCGCCGCGCCGGGGCGGGTCGTCGGCCTGCGCGGCGCCGCCGGTCACGCCGACGCTGCCCTGCAGGCGCGGCCAGGCCAGCGCCATCAGCACGACGGCCAGCGCCGCCATCGCCAGCCAGCCCTGTGCCGCGCGCCAGCTGTGCGCCACCATGGCACTGGCGGCCAGGCCGCTGACGCTGATGCCCAGGCCCGGCCCGATGTAGATCACCCCGGCCAGCGCGGGCGCACCCAGCGCCGTCAGCCGGGCCAGGCACCAGCCCGAGGTGTAGACAAACACCAGCGCGCTGGCCAGCCCGGCCAGAAAGCGCCACCAGGGCCAGGCCGCCGGCCAGGGCAGGGCCATGCCGGCGGTCAGCAGCAAGGTGGCGACCAGCCCGAAGCGGATCGCCCGGGTGGGCACCACCGGCCCTTGCCAGCCCAGCCGGCGCCACAGCCAGGGCTGCAGGGCACACGCCAGCGCGCCCAACCAGTAGCCCAGGTAGTTGGCGGTGGCCAGCAGGCTGCCACCGCGCAGGTCGACCAGGCCATCGGCCAGCATCATCGGCAGCAGGGGGGTGAAGGCAAAACGGCCGATCCCCATGGCCGTGGCCAGGCAGAGCAGGCCGGCCAACGCGGTGGGCCAGGGGCTGATGCCTGGGGTGGGCAAGGGCTGGGCGGACGGCTGGGGCAAGGGCGGTGACGAGGGCGGTGACAAGGACGGCATCGGCGGATTGTCGAGGCGGGCGGCGAGCCTGTCCCGGGCTGGCATGGCTCGTGCGTACAAACGTTGCATACAAGCGCTTCAGCACCGATGCGGTGCAGACCGCCGTCGATTCCTTGCCACCCGCACCGCCACGCACCCACCCGGAGCCCTGCCCATGCAACGTCGTTCACTCATCGGCCTGACGCTGGCCGTCGCCACCCTGTTCTCGACCGGCGCGCAAGCCCAGGCCGCGCTTGATGAGGTCATGGCCCGCAAGGTCATCAACATCGCCGTGCCGACCGACTTCCCGCCGTATGGCTTTGTCGGCATCGACCTGCAGCCGCAGGGTCTGGATGTCGACATGGCCCGGCTGATCGCGGCCAAGCTGGGTGTCAAGGTTGAACTGGTGCCGGTGACGAGCGCCAACCGCATTCCCTACCTGCAGACCAAGAAGGCGCATCTGGTGATCTCCACGCTGGGCAAGAACCCGGAGCGCGAGAAGGTGATCGACTTCACCGCCGCCTATTCGCCCTTCTTCCAGGCGGTGTTCGCCGCCAAGTCGCTGCCGCTCAAGTCCTTTGCCGATCTGGCCGGCAAGAGCGTGGGCGTGACCCGCGGCGCGATCGAGGACATGGAGCTGACCAAGCTCGCGCCCGCGACGGCCGACATCAAGCGCTTCGAGGACAACAACGCGACCGTCTCGGCCTTTGTCGCCGGCCAGGTCCAGGTCATCGCCACCGGTGCCTCGGTGGCCGGCAACATGATGCAGCGCAACCCGCAGCTGGGCGCCGAATACAAGCTGCTGATCAAGGACTCGCCCAACTTCATCGGCGTGGCCAAGGGCGAAGACAAGCTGCGCCTGAAGGTCAACGAGGTGATCGCGGCGGCCAAGGCCTCGGGCGAGATCGACAAGCTGGCGCTCAAGTGGCTCGGCCGCCCCGCTGGCGAGCTGCCCAACTGACACGCGCACGGGGACGACGCCATGCCTGACGCGGGGTGGCTCAGATGCTGAGCCTGAGCCTGGACTTCGCGGCCGTCCTGGTCGAATGGCCGCTGCTGCTGCGCGGCATCGGCGCGACCGTCGTGCTGACCGCCATCGCGGCGGTGGCCGGCATGGCGCTGGGCGTGGCCTGCGCCTGGGCCCGCACCTGGGGCCCGCGGCCGCTGGGCATGCTGGTGTCGGCCTATGTCGAGCTGATCCGCAACACGCCCTTCATCGTCCAGCTCTTTTTCCTGTTCTTCGGCCTGCCCAGCCTGGGGCTGCGCCTGAGTCCGGAGGCGGCGTCGGTGCTGGCCATGGTGATCAACCTGGGCGCCTACGCGGCCGAGATCGTGCGGGCCGGCGTGCAGGCCACGCCCAAGGGCCAGATCGAGGCCGGCCTGAGCCTGGCGCTGAGCCGCACACAGGTCTTTCTGCGCGTGGTGTTGCCGCCGTCGCTGTCGCGGGTCTGGCCGGCGATGGTCAGCCAGATCGTCATCGTGATGCTGGGCTCGGCGGTCTGCGGCCAGATCGCCACGCAGGAGCTGTCGTACTACGCCAACCTGATCCAGAGCCGCAACTTCCGCGCCTTCGAGGCCTACATCGTCGTCACCGCGCTCTACCTCGCGCTGGCGGTGGGTCTGCGCGCGTTGCTGCGCTGGGTCGGCCCGCGCTTCCTGTTCGGTCGTTGAGCGACGCCGATCCCTTCCAACGCAAAGCCCGCCGACCATGGTCGATTTCAGCCTCTGGGACATCGTGCGCAACCTGCTGCTGGCCGCGCGCTGGACGGTGGCGCTGTCCTTGATCGCCTTCATCGGCGGCGGCGTCGTGGCGCTGGCCTTGCTGCTGGCGCGCATCGCCCGGGTGCGGGGCGCCGAACGGGGCGTGGGCCTCTATGTGCAGGTCTTCCAGGGCACGCCGCTGCTGATGCAGCTCTTCCTCGCCTACTTCGGCCTGGCGCTGCTGGGGCTGGACGTGTCGGCCTGGCTGTCGGCGGCGCTGGCGCTGACGCTCTACACCAGCGCCTTCCTGGTCGAGATCTGGCGCGGCTGCGTGCTGGCGATCCCGAAGGGCCAGTGGGAGGCCGCTGCCAGCCTGGCGCTGACCCTGGGCGAGCAGCTGCGCCACGTCATCGCCCCGCAGGCGCTGCGCATCGCCGTGCCGCCCACCGTCGGCTTTCTGGTGCAGGTGGTCAAGGGCACGGCGCTGGCCTCGGTGATCGGCTTCATCGAGCTGACCAAGGCCGGCACCATGATCACCAACGCGACCTTCCAGCCCTTCACCGTCTATGCCTGCGTGGCGCTGATGTACTTCGTGTTGTGCTACCCGATCTCGGCCTGGAGCCGGGTGCTTGAAAGAAGGATGGCCCGTGCTCACTGACCCGTCGGCGCAGTCCGCCCCTGTCCTCTCCGTGGCTCCCGTTGCAGCCGTTGCACCCGTTGCACCCGTTGCCGCAGGCCCGATCGTCGAGATCCACGCGCTGCGCAAGCGTTATGGCGAGCATGAGGTGCTCAAGGGCATCGACCTCGTCGTACAGCCCGGCGAGGTCATCGCCATCATCGGCAAGAGCGGCTCGGGCAAGAGCACGCTGCTGCGCTGCATCAACGGCCTGGAGGAATTCCAGGAAGGCACGCTGCAGGTCGCAGGACAGGCGCTGCGCCACGGCAACGCGGCCGCCTTGCGCGCGCTGCGCCAGCAGGTCGGCATGATCTTCCAGAGCTTCAACCTGTTCCCGCACCTCGACGTCGGTCACAACGTCATGCTGGCCCCGGCACTGGTCAAGGGCCGTCGCGGCGCGCCGGCCGAGGCGCGTGCGCGTGAGCTGCTCGAACGGGTCGGTCTGGGCGAGAAGTTCCAGGCCTGGCCGGACCAGCTCTCCGGCGGACAGCAGCAGCGCGTGGCCATCGCCCGCGCGCTGGCGATGGACCCGGCCGTGCTGCTGTGCGACGAGATCACCTCGGCGCTCGACCCCGAACTGGTCGGCGAGGTGCTCAAGGTCGTTGAATCGCTGGCCGACGAGGGCATGACGCTGCTGATGGTCACGCACGAGATGAACTTCGCCCGCAAGGTCGCCGACCGGGTTGTCTTCATGCACGCCGGCCGCATCCACGAGATGGGCCCGCCCGCCGACCTGTTCGGCGCGCCGCAGACACCGGAGCTGCGGCAGTTCCTGTCGGCGCTGCATTGACGAAGCCGCCGATGCGTTGATGTCCGGATGTGGTGAAGATGGTGGCCCCGCCACTGCCCAAGCCTTGCCGTGACCGCTGACGCCCGCCCCCAGCCCACCGAACGCAGCCGCTACCGCCACTTCAGCGCCATCCCTACGCGCTGGGCCGACAACGATGCCTACGGGCATGTCAACAACGTCGTCTATTACGCCTGGTTCGACACGGCGGTGAACCAGCACCTGATCGAGGCGGGCGTGCTCGATGTCGTCGCCAGCCCGGTCATTGGCCTGGTGGTCGAGACACGCTGCAACTACTTCTCGTCGATCGCCTTCCCGGACACCGTGCACGCCGGTTTGCGGGTCGTGCACCTGGGCGGCGCCAGCGTGCGTTATGAAATCGGTTTGTTCCGCGAGGACGCCCCGCTGGCCTCGGCGGTCGGCGAGTTCGTGCATGTCTACGTCGACAGGGCCACACAACGGCCGGTGGCGATCCCTGAAACGGTGCGTAATCTGTTGTCAACGCTGCGTTGACTGGCGACGGTGTTAACCCCGGAAGCGGGCGGGACCTCGGGTTTGCTCGGATGTCTGAACGTTTAAAGACTGATTAAATTCAGCCAATGGAAACGGTTCCATTTGTTCCATCGTGAGCGTTGAACCGGTTCCAACAACGCTTCAGTGAGGTGGCCGCTTTGGGTCACTTCCGGCCCCCGACACAGCCCGAGACCGACCCGACGTGACTTCGCCCGCTGTTCCGAACCCGATCGCGCCGCCTGCCGACTCCGTGATGTCGCAGCCCGGTTTCACCTGGGGCGTGGCCACGGCCTCGTTCCAGATCGAAGGTTCGACCCAGGCCGATGGCCGCCTGCCCAGCATCTGGGACACGTTCTGCGCGACGCCCGGCAAGGTCCTCGGTGGCGACACCGGCGAGCCCGGCTGCGACCACTACCGGCGCGCCGACGCGGACCTCGACCTGATCGCCGATCTCGGTGTTGACGCCTACCGCCTGTCGATCGCCTGGCCGCGTGTCATGCATGCCGACGGCACGCCCAACGAGGCCGGCATCGCCTTCTACGTGCGCCTGCTCGACGGCATGGCGGCGCGCGGCGTCAAGGCCATGGTCACGCTCTACCACTGGGACCTGCCGCAGCATCTGGAAGACGCTGGTGGCTGGCTCAACCGCGACACCGCCTACCGCTTCGCCGACTACGCCGACCTGATGAGCCGCCGCCTGGCGGGCAAGGTCCATGCGTGGGCGACCCTCAACGAGCCGTGGTGCTCGGCCTTCCTGGGCTATGGCAATGGCCACCACGCGCCGGGCCTGTCCGACCCGAAGCTGGCGACCCAGGCGATGCATCACCTGCTGCTGGGCCATGGCCTCGCGCTGGCGCACCTCGAAGCCAACGACCCCGGCGCCCAGCGCGGCATCGTCGCCAACATCGGCCGTGGCGGCACGCCCGGCGAAGGCCCGGGCGGCGGCACGAGCGGCTCGGCCGAGGACCTCGATGCGGTCAGGCTGTTCGAGATGCAGCACAACGACTGGGTGCTGCAGCCGCTGCTGCAAGGCAGCTATCCGCAAGAGCTGTTCGACCGCCTGTGGCCGGGCAGTGCGCCGGTCATGCACGACGGCGACCTGGCGGTGATCTCGCGCCCGATCGACTTCCTGGGCATCAACTACTACTTCCGCAGCACCGTGAAGGCCGATGGCCGCGGCGGCTTTGACATGGTTGAGCGGCCTGGCATCGAGCGCACGCAGATGGGCTGGGAAGTGCATCCGCAAGGGCTGGACGAGCTGCTGGTCGGCTTCAAGGCCCGCTACGCCAACCTGCCGCCCATCCACATCACCGAAAACGGCATGGCCAGCGACGACCAGGTGGTCATCGAGGCCGATGGCCCGCGTGTCCACGATGTCCAGCGCACCGCCTACCTGCGTCGCCACTTCGAGGCCATCGACCGCGCCATCCGCGCCGGTGTCGATGTGCGTGGCTACTACGTCTGGTCGCTGATGGACAACTTCGAATGGGCCTTTGGCTACGAGCGCCGCTTCGGTCTGGTGCACGTCGACTACACGACCCAGGTCCGCACCCTCAAGGACAGCGCCCGGCACTTCCGGGACTTCCTGCACCGACGCCGCGAGGGCTGAGCGCCAGGCTGATCCAGACACCGGTTTTCCCCGCCTGACGCAGCGGCAGGCTCAACGGGGCCACGACCCCACCGCTGCACGTCCTGCAAATCTGCAAACCTGCATCCCGCAGTTCCGTTCCCATCCAACAGGAGACTCCATGATCGTTCGACCCACTCAACTTGTCGCCGCGCTCATCGCGGGCTTTGCCATGGTCGGCGCCGCTCAGGCGCAGAAGGCCGAGGTCATCCACTGGTGGACCTCCGGTGGCGAAGCTGCCGCGATCAAGGAATTCGCCAACATGTACAACAAGATGGGCGGTTCCTGGCAGGACAACCCCGTCGCCGGTGGCGGCGGTGGCGCTGCCCGCACCGTGATCATCAACCGCATGCAGGGTGGCGACGCCCCGACGGCGGCCCAGTTCAACTACTCGAACCAGTATCGCGAAGCGATCACGGCCGGCCTGCTGAACAACCTGGACGACCTGGCCAAGAAGGAAAACTGGGACGCCGCGCTGCCCGAGTCGATCAAGACCTCGATCAAGGTCAACGGCAGCTACTACGCCGTGCCGGTGAACCTGCACATGCCGCACTGGGTGTGGTCCAACAAGGCTGTGCTGGCCAAGGCTGGCGTGACCAAGGATCCGCAGAACCTGGCCGAAGTCATGGCTGCGATGGACCAGGTCAAGGCCAAGTTGCCTGGCGTCGTGCCGCTGGCCCTGGGTGGTCAAGGCTGGCAGGAAGCCATCCTGTTCCAGGACGTGCTGCTGGCCAACGGCGGCAAGGACCTGTGGCTGAAGGTCTTCAAGGACAAGGACCTGTCGAGCAAGGAATTCCGCAAGACGCTGGAAGACTTCCGCAAGCTCAAGGGCTATGTCGACGCCGGCTCGCCGGGCCGCGACTGGAACCTGGCCACCGGCATGGTCATCGAAGGCAAGGCTGCTTTCCAGTACATGGGTGACTGGGCCAAGGGCGAGTTCATCAACGCCGGCAAGGTGCAGGGCAAGGACTTCGGTTGCGCCCTGGTGGCCGGCCCGAACACGCCTTACATCATCGGCGGCGACGTGTTCGTCTTCCCGAAGAGCGACAAGCCTGGCGTGAAGGAAGCTCAGGCCAAGCTGGCAGCCATGATGTATTCGAAGGACGGCCAGGTCGCCTTCAACAACAAGAAGGGCTCCATCCCCATCCGCACCGACGTGGACCTGACCAAGGTCGACGCCTGCGCAGCCATCGGCGTGAAGGCGCTGAAGGAGCGCCGTCTGCTGGAAAGCCAGGACCAGCTGATGTCGCCGGACGCCAACGGCGCGATGAACGATGCCATCAGCAAGTTCTGGAACTCTGACCAGTCGGTTGACGACGCGCTGAAGGCCATGCAGGTCGCTGTGAAGCGCTGAGGCGCTGCGCGGCGGATCGTTTGAGGCTGGGCGTCTCGCCCAGCCCACGAACCGGTCCGTCGCACCGGACGGCGCGCCGCGTGCGCGCCGTCCTCTTTCTCTTCCCCGATTTCTGCCCTCAGGCGCCCAAGCGGGCCAGCCTGCGGACATCGTGTTGCCGATGGAGTGCCCAACGATGGCGGCGAACAAGCGACCCCGACGGTTGAACCTGGCCGTGCACATGGCCCTGCTGCCGATGGCGATCACGGCCCTGCTGGCCTATGTCGGCTCGGTGCTGTGGAGCATCCGCATCTCCTTCACCTCGTCGAAGATGTTCACGTCATCCGACTTCGTCGGCATGGCCCAGTACACCCGCCTGTGGGAGACCGACCGCTGGACGGCGGCCGTGCAGAACATGGGCGTGCTGGTGTTTGTCTACATCGTCGCGGTGATCGTGCTGGGCACCCTGATGGCGATCTTCATCGACCAGCAGGTCAAGGCCGAGAGCTGGTTCCGCACCATCTTCCTCTACCCCTACGCGATGAGCTTCGTGGTCACCGGCCTGATCTGGCAGTGGCTGTTCAACCCGACCATGGGCCTGCAGAACGTGGTCGTCGGCCTGGGCTTCGAGAGCTTCCGGCTGGACTGGACGGTGAGACCCGAGACCGCGATCTACGCCATCGGCCTGGCCATGGTGTGGCAGGGCAGTGGCACCACCATGGCGATCATCCTCGCGGCGCTGCGTGGCGTCGATGAAGAGCAGTGGAAGGCCGCCCGCCTGGACGGTGTCTCCAAGCCGCGCTATTACTTCAACGTCGTGCTGCCCCAGCTCGGCCCGGCCTATGCGACCGCGCTGGTGCTGCTGGCCGTGGCGCTGGTGCGCACCTATGACATCGTGCTGATCATGACCAGCGGCGGCCCCGGTGATGCCAGCGAGGTGCCGGCGAAATTCATCATCGACCACCTCTTTGGACGCAACAACATCGGCCTGGCCTCGGCCGCCTCGGTGGTGCTGCTGCTGACCGTGTTCTCGGTGCTGGCACCGCTGCTGTACTGGCGCTCGCGGGTCGAGGCTCGCCAGAACGCCGGCCATTGAAAGGGTTCCCCATGACCACCCATCAGAACCTGTCGTCCCCCGCCGCCAAGCCGGCGGTGGCCCAGCGGCCGCGCAAGCCGCTGTTCACGCCGGCGCGCATCGGCATCTACGCCTTCCTGATCAGCGTCTCGGCCTTCTTCCTGCTGCCGCTCTACGTGATGCTGATCACGTCGCTGAAGACCACGGACGAGGTGCGCCAGGCCATGCTGTTCGGCTGGCCGGCCATCCCGCAGTTCGGCAACTGGGTCGAGGCCTGGTCGACTGCCTGCATCTCGATCGCCTGCGAGGGCATCCAGGGCGGCTTCTGGAACTCGGTGCGCATCGTCGTGCCGGCCACCCTCATCTCGGTGCTGCTGGGCGCGCTCAACGGCTACGCGTTGAGTTTCTGGCGCAACAAGTGGGGTGACCTGCTGTTCGGGATCATCCTGCTGGGTGCCTTCGTGCCCTTCCAGATCATGATCTTCCCGCTGGTGACGTGGTTCCGCATGGGCGGCTTCTACAACACCTACTGGGCCATCGTGCTGACGCACTGCATCTTCGGCATGCCGGTGCTGACCATCCTGTTCCGCAACTACTACGTCGCCGTGCCGCAGGAGCTGTTCAAGGCCGCGCGCATCGACGGCGGCGGCTTCTGGCGCATCTTCTTCCAGCTGATGCTGCCCATGGCCACGCCGATGCTGATCGTCGCGGTGATCCTGCAAGTGACCGGCATCTGGAACGACTTCATGTTCGGCCTGATCTTTGCCGGCAAGGACAACTACCCGATGACGGTGCAGCTCAACAACCTGGTCAACACGACCCTGGGCGAGCGTCGCTACAACATCGACATGGCCGCCACCATCCTGACCTCGCTGGTGCCGCTGGCGGTGTACTTCTTCTCCGGTCGCTGGTTCGTGCGCGGCATCGCCGCAGGCGCGGTCAAAGGCTGAACCCTCCAAACCTCTAGCACCTACACATCATGGCCAGCGTCACCATCGACAACCTCGACATCGTGCTCGGGGGCAACACCATCCTCAAGGGCATGAACCTGGACATCGCGCACGGCGAGTTCCTGGTCCTGCTCGGGCCTTCGGGCTGCGGCAAGTCCACGCTGCTGCACACCATCGCCGGCTTCAACGAGGTTGCCGAGGGCAGCATCCGCATCGGCGACCGCGACGTCACCTGGGCCGACCCGAAGGACCGCGAGATCGGCATGGTGTTCCAGTCCTACGCGCTCTACCCGACGATGAACGTCGAGAAGAACATGTCTTTCGGTCCGCGCGTGGCCGGCATCCCCAAGGACGAGATCGAGCGCCGCGTCAACAAGGCCGCCGAGATGCTGCACCTCACGCCGCTGCTCAAGCGCCGTCCGGCCCAGCTCTCGGGCGGTCAGCGTCAGCGCGTGGCGATCGGCCGTGCGGTGGTGCGCGATGCCAAGGTCTACCTGTTCGACGAGCCGCTGTCCAACCTCGACGCCAAGCTGCGCGCCGAGCTGCGCCGCGAGTTGAAGCAGCTGCACCGCACGCTCGACGCGACCATGATCTACGTGACCCACGACCAGGTCGAGGCCATGACGCTGGCCGACCGCATCGCGGTGATGAAGGCCGGCGTGATCCAGCAGATCGGCGCGCCCGACGAGATCTACAGCCGCCCGGTCAACCTGTTCGTGGCCGGCTTCCTCGGCTCGCCGACGATGAACGTGCTGCGCGGCAAGCTCAACACCAGCGGTGGCCTGCGCTTCGAGAGCAAGGCCTTCAGCACCGACGTGTCGGCCTACCCCTTCCAGAAGGCGGCGGTGGCTGGCGATGTCGTGCTGGGCGTGCGTCCCGAGCAGGTCCGCCTGGCTCACGCGGTGAGCCCGGAGACGCCGCACGCCGGCACGATCTCGGTGGTCGAGCCGCTCGGCCCGCAGAAGATCATCTGGTTCACGGTCGGCGAGAACACGCTGTCGGCCATCGTCGACGACCAGTGGCAGGGCGAGCCCGACGACACGGTGTACTTCGGCTTTGACCTGCCGCGTGCGTCGATGTTCGACGCGGGCAGCGAAGACCGGCTCTGAACGGAGCCCGCCCCCGCGACGGCGCCCGCTGGCGACGTCGACGGGGGTTTTCTTGGAACGCCGACGAAACCGGTTCCACTGTCCGCCCCGCGCGGACCTGGGAGGACGGACATGCACGACCAGGCATCCCCATCGATCGCCCGTTGCCTGCACCAGGGCTGGCAGCTGCGTGAGGTCGATCCCGCCCAGGATCTCGCCACGCAGGCCGCGTCCGGCGAGGGCTGGATCGCGGCGCAGGTGCCCGGCACCGTCTACCGCGACCTGCAGGACGCCGGCCGCATCCCCGATCCCTACATCGCTCGCCACGAGGCCGAGGTGCAATGGGTGGCCGAACGCGACTGGCTCTGGCGGCTCGACTTCCAGGTCGATGCCAGCGAGGTCCGCCGCCACATGGCCTTGTGTTTCGACGGTCTGGACACCATCGCGCAGGTCTGGCTGGACGGCCGGCTGATCGCCCGCAGCGAGAACATGTTCGTGCCGCTGCAGGTCGACCTCGACCCGGCCCGTGACCTCACCCCCGGCCCGCACCGGCTGTTGATCCGCTGCGACAGCGCCCTGAACCACGGCCGCATGCTGCAAGCCCGGCTGGGCACGCGCCCGCTCTGGAACGGTGACAGCAGCCGCCTCTATGTGCGCAAGGCGCCCTACCACTACGGCTGGGACTGGGGTCCGACACTGTTGACGGCCGGCCCCTGGAAGCCGGTGCGGCTGCAGGCCGACGACGTCCGTCTGGTGTCGCTGCACAGCCCCGTCTGGCTGGCCGACGACCTGGGCCGCGCCCGCATCGACGTGGCGCTCGAACTGGCCGGGATGCTCGATGGCATCGAGGTCGAACATGTGCTGGTCGATGCCGACGGTGCCGAGGTGGCACGCCAGCGCAGCCCGGCCAGTGGCTCGCACCAAGCCGGTCTGGCCATCGCCCAGCCGCGCCTGTGGTGGCCGGCAGGGCAGGGCGGCCAGCCGCTCTACACCTTGACGACGCGCTTGTGGCGCGGCGAGGTCGAACTCCGGCGTGAGCAACGTCGCATCGGCCTGCGCCGCATCCGGCTGGTGCAGGAGCCTGTCGCTGGCGAGGCTGGCCTGAGCTTCTACTTCGAGGTCAACGGCCGCGCCTTCTTCTGCGGCGGCGCCAACTGGATTCCGGACGACCTGCTGCTCGAACGTGTCAGCCCGGCGCGCTACCGCGACCGCGTGCTGACCGCCGTCGACGGTGGCCACACGATGCTGCGTGTCTGGGGCGGCGGCATCTACGAGGACGAGGCCTTCTACGACGCCTGCGATGAACTCGGCGTGCTGGTCTGGCAAGACTTCCTGTTCGCCTGCGGCCTCTACCCGGCGCATGACGCCTACCTGGCCAGCGTCGAGGCCGAGGCGCGTGCCGCCATCACCCGGCTGCGCCACCGCGCCAGCCTGGCGATCTGGTGTGGCAACAACGAGGACTACACGCTGGCCGAATCGGTCGGCGCACACGGCCCCGGCAGCGACACGGTGCGCTTCGAAGCCCGCCGCATCTACGAACAGCTGCTGCCCACGCTGTGCGCCGAGCTCGACCCGCTGCGGCCCTACTGGCCCGGCAGCCCCTACACGCCCGGTGTCGACGGCTTGCAGAACTCGCAGGACAAGACCGCCGGCGACCGTCACAGCTGGGAGGTCTGGCACCAGCTGATGCTGCCCTACCAGCGTTATGCCGAGGTCGGCGCGCGCTTTGTCAGCGAGTTCGGCCTGCAGTCGCATCCCTCGCTGGCGGTGCTGCATGCAGCGATCCCCGATGAGGCCGAGCGTCGACCGGGCAGCCGCACGCTGCAGTGGCACAACAAGGCCTCGTCGGTGGTCGGCGCGGACGGCCATCGCCGCCTGGCCGTCTACCTGGCCGACAACCTGCCGCCGGTGACGACGCTGGCCGCCGAGGTGCAGGCCACCCAGTTCATCCAGGCCGAGGCGATGCGCCATGCCTACGAGGCCTTCCGGCGCCGCTGGCAGCGCCCGGGCGCTCGTGCCTGTGGCGGGGCGCTGGTCTGGCAGCTCAACGACTGCTGGCCGGTCTCCAGCTGGGCCATCGTCGACAGCGCCGGCCAGCGCAAGCCCGCCTGGCATGTGATCCGCCGGGCGCTGGCGCCACTGGCTTGTGCGGTGCGGCGCGATGCGGCCGGGGTGAGCGCCTGGGCGATGTCGTCGCTGGACGTTGAGATTGAGGTTCAGGCCACCTGGGTGATCCAGCGATTGAATGGATTGCCTTTGGGTGAGCACGACGAACTCGTCCGCTTGGCTCCGAACGGAACCACCGAACTGAGTCCACCCAAGCGGTGGTGCGACGGGCTTGACGTGCCACTGATCGCTGGCTTGCGCCTGAACCATGCTGGGCATGAGGTGGGTGCCACGTCATGGCCCGAGCCGTTGCGCTGGCACACGCTCAGGGATCCCCACGTCGAAGTTGTCCAGTCGTCTGATGGGTTTGTGACGGTCAGCGCGAGTCGCCCCGCCAAGGGCATCTGGCTCGATGCGCCAGGCGCCACCTTCGCCGACAACTTCATCGACCTGCTGGCCGGCGAATCGCGCGAGATCCGCGTCGAAGGCCCCATCGACGACCTGCGTGTCGTCAGCCTGTTCGACCTGCAGGCTGCGGCTTGACGCCATGAGCACCATCCGCGACGTGGCCAGGCTCGCCGGCGTGGGCGTGGCCACCGCCAGCCGCGCACTGTCGGGCAACGGATCGGTCGCCGAGGACACCATCCTGCGGGTGCGCGACGCCGCTGAGCGGCTGGACTACCGGCCATCGAGCATCGCGCGGGCGCTGTCGCTGCGGCGCTCCGGCGCCATCGGCGTCTATGTGCCGAGCTTCGATGCGGCGTTCTACTCGTCCATCCTGAGCAGCGTCGACGAGGTGCTGCGCGCCGCCGGCCGCCACATGATTGCCTCCAACGGCTGCGGCCATGGCTCGCTGCGCCAGGAGGCGCTCGACGGCATCGACTTCCTGCTCGAACGCGACTGCGACGGCCTGCTGATCGCCAGCCACAGCCTGACCGATGACGACCTGGCCGGGCTGTTGCAGCGCCGCCCCCGCACCGTCGTCGTCAACCGCATGGTCGCCGGCCATGAGGACCGCTGCTTCTCGGTCGACCACGAGCAGGCTGGCGTGCTGGCCGCACGCACGCTGATGAGCCAGGGCCACCGCGAGATCGCCACCATCGCCGGCCCGGACGATGCGCCCGACAACGTCGCCCGCATGCGCGGCTTCTATGCCGAGCTGGCCCGCCACGACATCCTCGTGCGGCCCGAGCACCAGGGCGGCGGCACCTTCATGTTCGCCACCGGCGACCAGGCCACCCGGCGCCTGCTGCCCGCCCTGTGTGGCGAGGTGCCAGGCGCCGCCCGCGTCACCGCCATCTTCATCGCCAACGACCTCATGGCCATGGCCTCGATCAGCTGCTTGACCCAGGCCGGGCTGCGCGTGCCCGAGGACGTCTCGGTGCTCGGCTACGACGATTCGGCCTTTGCCCGCTACACCTCGCCGCCGCTGACCACCGTGCGCGTGCCCATCACCGTCGTCAGCGCCGATGGCTGCCGCATGCTGCTCAACGAGTGCTACGACGCCCGCCTGCCGGTGCAGCGCGGCCACCTCGCCGAGGTGGTCTGGCGCGGCACCGTGGCGGCCGGGCCTCACCCTCCGACCGGCGTGAGGCCCTGACGCCGCGCGCCCCGTCCTTGCACGTCACCTGACACCCCGTTCACGACCTGCCCCAGGTCTCCCCACCACCGTCCCCTTCGGACCGCCCTCATGACCACCACCCTCGGCATCATTGGCACCGGGAACATCTTCCCGGCCTATCTGCGCAACATCCTGCGCGCCCAGCGCAGCGGCAAGCTGCGACTCGTCGGCGTGGCCGATGGCGACATGGCGGCAGCCGAGCGCCGCGCGGCCGAGTTCGGCATCGTCGCGATGACGGTCGACGAGCTGCTCGCCAGCGAGGCCCAGGTCATCCTCAACCTGACCCCGCCGCTGGCCCACCACGCCATCGGCATGAAGGTGCTCGGCGCCGGCAAGCACCTGTTCTCCGAGAAGCCCATGGCCGCGACTTTCGCGCAGGGCCTGGAACTGGTCGAGACCGCCCGCAAGGCCGGCCTGCGACTGGGCTGCGCGCCCGACACCTTCCTGGGTGCCGGCGCGCAGACCGTGCGGGCCCTGCTGGACGCCGGCACGATCGGTCCGGTGCGGCATGGCTACGGCTTCTTCATGAACCACGGCCCGGACCACTGGCACCCGAACCCGGCCTTCTTCTACCAGCCCGGCGCGGGCCCGCTGTTCGACGTCGGTGTCTACCACCTGACCCACCTGGTCAACCATTTCGGCCCGGTGCAGGCGGTGCGTGCCATCGCCCACAAGACCCATGCCGTGCGCACCATCCCGCTGGGTGAACGGGCAGGCCAGAAGCTGCCGGTGGACGTCGCCACCCACGTCATCGCCCACCTCGACTTCGCCAGCGGTCCGCAGATCGTGCTGACCAGCAGCTTCGACGTCTGGAAGCACGACCACGAGCCCTTCGAGTTCTATGGCGACGACGGCACGCTGCTCGGCCCGGACCCGAACAAGTTCGGCGGCAAGGTGCGCTGGAACGTCCAGACCGGCGACTGGCAACGCGCCACCGACAAGCGCCCCTACCACGCCAATGCGCGTGGCCTGGGTCTGGTCGACATGATCCGCGCCATCTCCGAGCAGCGCCCGCACCGCTGCAGCGCCGAGCTGGCCCTGCATGTGCTGGAGGTCATGGAGAGCACCTTGAAGGCGGCCGACCAGGGCGGCGCCGTCACGCTGTCCACCACCTGCGATCGTCCGGCCCCGCTGGACACCAAGCTGTTCTGAGCCGGGCGTTCACGCCCCGCTTCATTCCCACCCGCATAGCCCAGGAGACGTTCCATGAAGGCTTCCGTCCAGATCTATTCCATCCGTGAATCCGGTGACCTCGACCAACAGTTGGCGCTGCTGCGCAAGACCGGTTTCGACTGGGTCGAGAGCGTCGCCACGCACGGCCTGTCGGCCGTCGACTTCGCCGCCAAGCTCGATCAGCACGGGCTGAAACTCTCGTCGATGCACGTTGGACTGGCCCTGCTGGAGAGCGCCGACGAACGCGCCCGCCTGATCGAGGCCTGCCGCCTGACCGGCTGCCGCCTGATCATCATGCCGTGGCTGCCGATGGGCGAACGCCCGGCCACGGGTGCCGGCTGGGTCGCGCTGGGCCAGCGCCTGGCCGGCCTGTCGGACCTGCTGCGCGCGGCGCTGCCCGACCTGCGCGTGGCCTATCACAACCATGAGTGGGAGCTGCTGAGCTACGACGGCCGCCCGGCGCTGGACTGGATCTTCTCGGCCGCCACGCCCGCACAACTGGGCTGGGAAGCCGACCTCGGCTGGGTGCGCCGCGCCGGTGCCGACCCGCTCGAATGGGCCACCCGGCACGGCGAGCGCCTGCTGGCGGTCCATGCCAAGGACATCGCCGCGCACGGCACGGCGGTCGCTGAAGACGGCTGGACGGTGCTGGGTCAGGGCATCGTCGGCTGGCCGGCGCTGTTCGCCGCGCTGAAGTCCAAGGTCGACCTGTTCGTGTTCGAGCACGACAAGCCGGTCGACTTCGAGGCCACCTTGCGTGGCAGCCGCGCCTGCCTGCGCGAGCACCTGGGTGTCTGACGCCGACCTGTTCCTTGACGACCTGCATCGAGGAGAGACCCGATGAACACGAACCATTCGGCCCTGAGCCCGATCCGCGGCCCCGGCATCTTCCTGGCCCAGTTTGCCGGCGATGCCGCGCCGTTCAACTCGCTGGACAGCATCGGCCGCTGGGTCGCCTCGCTCGGCTATGTCGGCGTGCAGATCCCCAGCTGGGACGCGCGGCTGTTCAACCTGGCGTTGGCCGCCGAGAGCCAGACCTATTGCGACGAGGTGCGTGGCACGCTGGCCCAACACGGCCTGCAGGTCACCGAGCTGTCGACCCACCTGCAGGGCCAGCTGGTGGCGGTGCACCCGGCCTATGACCTGCCGATGGACGGCTTTGCGCCCGAAGCGCTGCGTGGCAAGCCGGCCGAGCGCACGGCCTGGGCGGTCGAGCAGCTCAAGCTGGCGGCGAAGGCCTCGCAGCGCCTGGGCCTGAGCGCGCACGCGACCTTCTCCGGCGCACTGGCCTGGCCCTACCTCTACCCGTGGCCGCAGCGGCCGGCGGGCCTGATCGAGACCGCCTTTGACGAGCTGGCGCGGCGCTGGCGGCCCATCCTCGATGCCTTCGACGCGGCCGGCGTCGACGTCTGCTACGAGGTCCACCCCGGCGAGGACCTGTGCGACGGCGCGAGCTATGAGATGTTCCTCGAACGTGTGGGCAACCATCCGCGCGCCAACCTGCTCTACGACCCCAGCCACTTCGTGCTGCAGCAGCTCGACTACCTCGCCTACATCGATTGCTACCACGAGCGCATCAAGGCCGTGCACGTCAAGGATGCCGAGTTCAACCCGACCGGCCGGCAAGGCGTCTACGGCGGCTTCCAGGGCTGGAAGGACCGCGCCGGGCGCTTCCGCTCCCTCGGCGATGGCCAGGTCGACTTCACCGCCATCTTCAGCAAGCTCACGCAACACGGCTACAAGGGCTGGGCGGTGTTGGAGTGGGAGTGCTGCATCAAGCACCCGGAGCAAGGCGCGGCCGAAGGCGCGCCCTTCATCCGCGACCACCTGATCCGCGTGGCCGAGAAGTCCTTCGACGACTTCGCGGCGGCAGGCACCGACGAGGCCGCCAACCGCCGCATGCTCGGCATCGGCTGAGGAGGATCACGCGATGAGCCAGTCAAGCGATCCGCGCGGCGAGCTTCGCCCGATCCGTCTGGGCATGGTCGGTGGGGGCCAGGGGGCCTTCATCGGCGCGGTGCACCGCATCGCGGCCCGGCTCGATGGGCAGTACGAGCTTGTCGCTGGCGCCTTGTCCTCGGACGCCGCACGGGCCTTGGCCAGCGGTGCCGAACTCGGCATCGGCGCGGCGCGCTGCTACAGCGACTACCGGGACATGGCGCGTGCCGAGGCGGCGCGGCCCGATGGCATCGAGGCCGTCGCCATCGTCACGCCCAACCACCTGCACCACCCGGTTGCCTGCGCCTTCATCGATGCGGGCATCCACGTCATCTGCGACAAGCCGCTGACCACCACGCTGGCCGATGCGCTGGACCTGCGCCAGCGCGCCGCCGCACGCGGCGTGCGCTTTGCGCTGACGCACAACTACAGCGCCTACCCGCTGATCCGCGCGGCCCGCGCGATGGTCGCGGCCGGCCAGCTCGGCAGCGTGCGCATCGTGCAGGTCGAATACGCGCAGGACTGGCTGGCGGCCGACCTCGAAGCCACCGGCCATGTCAACGGACACAAACAGGCCGCCTGGCGCACCGACCCGGCGCTGGCCGGCCCGGCCGGCTGTCTCGGCGACATCGGCACGCATGCGGCCCAGTTGGCCGAATACGTCAGCGGCCTGAGTCCGGCCGAGATCAGCGCCGACTGCACGACCTTCGTGCCCGGCCGCCGGGTCGATGACCATGTCCAGGTCCAGCTGCGCTATGCCCAGGGCGCGCGCGGCCTGCTGTGGGCCAGCCAGGTCGCCTGTGGCGAAGAGAACCACCTGCGCTTGCGGGTCTACGGCACCCAGGCCGCGATCCACTGGGACCAGGACCTGCCCAACGAACTGACCTGGCACCCGGCCGGCGAGCCGGCGCGTCGCCTGACACGCGGCATGGCCAGCCTGCCCGATGTCGCCGCCGCCGCGACCCGCACGCCACCGGGCCATCCGGAGGGCTACCTCGAAGCCTTCGGCAACCTCTACCGCGACTTCGCCGAAGACCTGCGCGACGCCCGCGCCGGTCGCCTCACGCCCGCCCGGGTGCCGGGCCTGGACGACGGCGTGCGCAGCCTTGCCTTCGTCGAAGCCGTGCTGGCCAGCAGCCGCGCCAACGCCGCCTGGACGACGCTGTCCGTGCCGGCCTGAACACCTGTCAGAACACCCTTCACTCCACCGATACCGAATCCACCATGACCGAACCGATCGACCTCGACGCCCTGCTCGACGCCATGACGCTGGACGAGCAGGCCAGCCTGCTGTCCGGCGCCGACTTCTGGTCCACCGTCGCCATTCCGCGCCTGGGCGTGCCCGCCGTCAAGGTCACCGACGGCCCCAACGGCGCGCGGGGCGGCATCTTCAAGGACGGCCCCAGCACCGCCTGCTTCCCGGTCGGCATCGCGCTGGCCGCGACCTGGCATCCTGAGCTGATCGCCGACGCCGGCGCCGCGCTCGGCACCGAGGCTCGCCTGAAGGGCGCGCGGGTGCTGCTGGCACCGACCGTCAACCTGCAGCGCACGGTCTACAACGGCCGCAACTTCGAATGCCATTCGGAGGATCCGTGGCTGTCCTCCGAGATGGCCGTGGCCTACATCAACGGCCTGCAGTCGACCGGCGTGGCCGCGACCATCAAGCACTACGTCGGCAACGAGAGCGAGTTTCAGCGCATGTCGGTCAGCTCGGACATCCCCGAGCGGCCGCTGCGCGAGCTCTACCTCCTGCCTTTCGAGCGTGCCGTCAAGGAAGCCAAGGTCCAGTGCGTCATGACCGGCTACAACCGCGTCGACGGCACCTTCATGGCCGACCACCACCGCCTGGTCACCCAGGTGCTGCGTGACGAGTGGGGCTTTGACGGCCTGGTGATGACCGACTGGATGGCCCACCACGACACCGTCCAGAGCGTGCTGGCCGGCTGCGACCTGGAGATGCCCGGCCCGGCCCGCGAGCGTGGCGACAAGCTGGTCGCCGCCGTGCGCGAGGGCCGCCTGTCGGCCGACGCGATCCGCGCCTGCGCCCGCCGCGTGCTGCAGCTGGCCGAGCGTGTCGGCAGCTTCGCCGACCCGGTGATCCCGGCCGAACGCGACGACGACCTGCCGGCCCACCGCGCGCTGATCCGCCGCCTCGGCGCCGAGGGCGCCGTGCTGCTGAAGAACGATGCCAACGCCCTTCCGCTGGCGCCGCAGGCCGGCCAGACCGTCGCGCTGATCGGCCATGCCGCCGTGACGCCGCAGATCATGGGTGGCGGCAGCGCCAACGTGAACGCGCACTACCGCGTCTCGCCCCTGGCCGGCTTGCAGGCCGCCTGCCCGGGCGTGAAGCTCGTGCACCGGCCGGGCGCCGACAACCACCGCTACACGCCGCTGATGCCGGTGCCGATGACGGTGTCGTTCTGGGCCAATGACCACTTCGACGGCGAGATCGTCGCCACCCAGACCTCGCCCAACACCGAGATCATGTGGTTCGGCAGCCTGCCGGCCGGGCTCGACCCCTACAACTTCTCGGCCCGCACGACGCTGCGCTTCGTCGCCGAGGCCGACGGCCAGCACGCCTTCTCGCTGATCTCGACCGGCCTGGCGCGCGCCACGCTCAACGGCGAGGCGGTGCTCGATGCCTGGACGAACTGGCAACGCGGCGACACCTACTTCACCTTCGGCTGCGACGAGGTCGTGCACCACCGCGCACTGAAGGCCGGCGATGTGGTCGACCTGCAGGTCGAGTTCAGCACCGCCGTCGCGGGAGGCGGCTTCGGCGTGCACGCGCTGCGGGTCGGTGCCAGCCGCCTCATGGGCGAGGCCGACATCGCCGCCGCCGTCGACGCGGCCCGCGCGGCCGACGTCGCCATCGTCTTCGCCGGCCTGAACGCCGAATGGGACAACGAAGGCCTGGACCGCCCCGGCATCGCCTTGCCGCATGCCCAGAACGAGCTGATCGCCCGCGTCGTTGCCGCCAACCCGCGCACCGTCGTCGTGCTGCAAAGCGGCTCGCCGCTGCTGCTGCCGTGGCTGGACGCGGTGCCCGCCGTGCTGCAGGCCTGGTATCCCGGACAGGAATGTGGCAACGCCATCGCCGACGTGCTGACCGGCGCGGTCGCGCCCGGCGGCCGCCTGCCGCAGACCTGGCCGCTGCGCCTGGACGACACCGTCGCCTTTGGCGACCCGGCGCAATACCCCGGTGTCGACGGCCATGTGCGCTACGGCGAGGACGTCTTCATCGGCTACCGCCACCATGAGGCACGCGGCCATGCCGTGTTGTTCCCCTTCGGCCATGGCCTGGGCTACACGAGCTTCGAGCAGACCGGCCTGACGCTCGATCGCACCGTGTTGCAGCCCGGCGAGGTGCTGAGCGCCAGCGTCACCGTGCGCAACACCGGCACGCGTGCGGGCAGCGAGGTGGTGCAGCTCTACGTGCACGACGCCGCCAGCACGCTGGCCCGTCCGCCGCAGGAGCTGAAGGCCTTTGCCAAGCTCAGCCTGCAGCCCGGCGAATCGCGCACCGTCCGCCTCACGCTGGACATGCGCGCCTTTGCCGCCTACGACGTCGACCGCGCCGCCTGGTGGGCCGAAGCGGGTGACTTCGAGATCCGGGTGGGCAGCAGCTCCGCCCGCATCCACCAGCGGGCCACGGTTCGTCTGTTGGCCGACTGGCGCGAGCCGGTCGGGCGCTGACGCGAGCGGGCCCGGCGCCGGCGGCGCTGGAGGCTCGGACGACGGCGACTCAGTCCGTCGCCAGGCTCTTCAGATCCAGCGCCGCATCGCCCACCTGGGCCGGGGAGGGCGAGCGGCCGGCGTCGAGCCACTGGCGCGCCAGCAGGTGGGTGCGCGGGTCGTTGACGGTGTCGACACCGATCAGACGGCCGGCGCGGAAATGCCAGAGCGAGAAGGGCGCGCCGCTGGCCATGTCGCCGCGCAGGACGGCGTCATCGGCCGCCTGGGACAGCCCGGCCATCTGCAGCTTGCGGTCGTACTGGTCCGACCAGAACCAGGGCGTCGCGGTGAAAGGCCGGTCCTGACCCAGCAGCGCCGCCGCCGCGCTGCGGGCCTGTTCGGTGGCGTTCTGGACCGACTCCAGCCGCAACAGCGAACCGTCGTCCAGCCGCCGGGCGGTGCAGTCGCCGGCCGCGACGATGCGCGGGTCGTCGGTGCGGCCGCAGGCGTCGACCACGATGCCGCGGTCGCAGGCCAGGCCCGCCGCGCGGGCCAGCGCGTCGTTGGCGGCCACCCCCACACCCAGCAGCACGCAGGCGCAGGGCAGCGAGCGGCCATCGGCCAGAGACACGGCGCTGACCTGTCCGGCCGCGTCCGCCTCGATCGCCACGATGCGGGCATCCAGCACCAGCTCGACGCCGTGCTGGCGGTGCAGCGTGGCAAACCAGGCCGACAGCTGCGGCGTCAGCACCCGGCCGAGCAGGCGCGGCGCGGCCTCCATCACCGTCACCGCCACACCGTGCTGGCGGGCGGTGGCGGCCACTTCCAGGCCGATGAAGCCGCCGCCGATGACCACCAGCGGCAAGCCCCGTTTGCGGCAGTCGGCCAGGCCGGCGGCCAGCGCCGCCGCATCCGCATGGCTGCGCAATGGCAGCACGCCGGCCGCGTCGATGCCGGGGATGGGCAGGCTGCGCGGGCTGGCGCCGGTGGCCAGCACCAGGCCAGCCCAGGGCAGGGTCTCGCCGTTGGCGAGCGTGAGCGTGGCGCGTTCGCGGTCGATGGCCTCGACCCGGGCGCCGGTGCGCAACGTGATCTGCTTCTTGGCCAGCATCTCGGGCGTGCGCAAGGCCAGCGCGATGGGTTCGGCCGTGCCGGCCAGCTCGCCCGCCAGCCAGGCCTTGGACAGCGGCGGCCGGTGGTAGGGGCCTACGGACTCGTCGCCCAGCAAGGTGATGTCGCCGCTGTGGCCGCCGCTGCGCAGCGCCTCGGCGGTGAAGGTGGCGGCCTGACCCGCGCCGACGATCAGGATCGGACCATCGGCCGGGACGGTCCTGTCTACCGGGGCGGTGTGGGCTGCGGGGGAGGGGTTGGGCGTCGTGTTCATCCCCCGATGATTCCCGATGTGCGCTGAACCGGTGCCGACCGGGCCGTTCATCGATCCGACAGGATGTGGGTGGCGGCGCTTCAGGACGTCGCCAGCGTGACCTCGGCGGGCGTGCGGCGCATCACCACGCGGCCTTCCCGCATCGACAGCAGCGCATGGCCCTGGGTGCGCAGCAGCTCGACGTCGCTGTCGGCCGACAGGATCAGCAGATTGGCCGGGCGGCCCACCGCGAGGCCGTGGCGCTCGCCCAGGCCCAGCAGCCGGGCCGGATGGTCGATGACGAAGTCCAGGCAGCGCTGCAGGTCGTCGTAGCCCAGCATGTGGCAGATGTGCAGGCCGGCTTCGAGGATGCGCAGGATGTTGCCGTTGCCCAGCGGATACCAGGGGTCCTGAATCGAGTCCTGCGCGAAGGCGACCGTCATGCCGGCGCGGTCCAGTTCGGGCACGCGGGTCAGGCCGCGGCGCTTGGGGTAGCTGTCGAAGCGGCCCTGCAGGTGGATGCTCTCGGTCGGGCAGCAGATGAAGCCGATGCCCGACAGCTTCAGCAGCCGGAACAGCTTGGCGCAGTAGGCGTTGTCGTAGGAGCCCATCGCGGTGGTGTGGCTGGCGGTCACGCGCGCGCCCAGGCCGCGCTGGCGGGCGGATTCGGCCAGCACTTCGAGGAAGCGCGACTGCGGGTCGTCGGTCTCGTCGCAATGCACGTCGATCAGGCAGCCGCTGCGCTCGGCCAGGTCCATCAGGAAGTGGATCGAGGAGACGCCCTGGTCGCGCGTGTTCTCGAAGTGCGGAATGCCGCCGACCACGTCCGCGCCGACCGCGAGCGCCTCGGTCATCAGCTGGCGGCCGTTCGGGAAGGACTCGATGCCCTCCTGCGGAAAGGCCACGATCTGCAGGTCGATCAGGTGGCGGATCTCGTCGCGCACCTCGACCAGCGCGTGCAGGGCGGCCAGGCTCGGGTCCGTCACGTCGACATGGGTGCGCACATGCTGGATGCCGTGGCGGGCCAGCATCTGCAGGGCGACATGGGCGCGCGACTTGGTGTCCTCGTGCGTGACCATCGCCTTGCGCTCGGACCAGCGCTCGATGCCCTCGAACAGGGTGCCGCTCATGTTCCAGGCCGGCTGGCCGGCGGTCATCACCGCGTCCAGGTGGATGTGCGGCTCGATGAAGGGTGCGACGACCAGGTGGCCGGCCGCGTCGATGTCGGCCAGGCCGGCGCTGATGGGGGCCGGATCGGGCTGCGCCTCGATCGCGGCGATGCGGCCGGCCGAAAAGCGCAGGGTGTGCAGGCCAGCGCGGTCGCGCAGGCGGGCGTTCAGGATGCGGGGCATGCTGGGTGTCCGTTCTGGAAGCTGGGGTGGCGTCGGTGCTTGCATCAAGCATGCCGCAAGGCCGTGACAGGCCGCCGGCGCTACCATCTCCTCGCCTGGGTTTTCGCCTTGGCGGAAACCTGACCGTGAACCTGACCCTCGTCCCGCCAGCCACTGCCGTCGACCGCACGCCCCCGGGCCAGGCGCAACGCACCCTCAGCCGCACCGCAGGCATGGCCGGTCTGGTGCTGCTGCTGCTGATTTGGATCGCCACCGGCCTGTTCTTGCAGTACGAGCGGCGCGAAGCCATCGACAGCCGCTCGCGCGAGAACATGAACCTCGCCCGTGCGCTGGAGGAAACCAGCGTTCGGGTGCTGGCCACCGTCGATCAGGCAACCCGGCGGGTCAGTCAGGCGGTGCTTGCTGGCGACGAACCCTTGCGCCAGCTCGGTCAGTTCGCCAAGGAAACCGGCCTGACGCCGGGCATCCTGGTGCAGCTCTCGCTGGTCGGCCCGGACGGCCGCTTCATGGGCAGCAACCTGGATCCAGACGGCAGCCGCACCGGTCATGTCGACCTGAGCGAGCGCGAGCACATCCGCGTGCACCTCGCACCTGGGCTGGTCGACAGCGCCGCGCAGGGCTTGTTCGCGCAGGGCCTGTTCATCGGCAAGCCGGTGCTGGGCAAGGTCTCCGGGCGCTGGACGATCCAGCTGTCGCGCCGCATCGATGGGCCCGACGGCCGTGCGCTCGGCGTGGTCGTGGCCTCGGTCGATCCGAGCTACTTCGAGTCGGTCTACCGCAGCGTCAACCTGGGCGGTGCCGGCGTGGTGACGCTGCTGGGCGAGGACCTGACGGTGCGCGCCCGCGTGGTCGATGGTCAGAGCGTGGGCATGGGCCAGCGCATCAGCACGCGGGGTCCGCTGGCGCAGTCGGTCGTGCCCGAGAGCGGCAGCTACATCGCCCCCAGCGGCGTCGACGGCGTCGACCGGCTGTTCGCCTTCCAGCGCGTCAGCGGCTTTCCGCTGTTCGTGCTGGTGGGTTCGGCCACGTCGGTCGCTCTGGCCGACTGGGTGGTCATGCGCAACGTGCTGATGGCCTTGGTGGCGCTGTTGAGCGTGGCGGTCGCCGTGGGGCTGCGCGTGTTCACGCAGGGCTTGCGGCGGCTGGAGGCCAGCAACCGTGAACTGGCCGAAAGCGAGGCCCGGGCGCAGTCGGCCAACCAGGCGAAGTCGGAGTTCCTCGCCGCCATCTCGCATGAATTGCGCACGCCGCTGACCAGCATCCGCGGCTTTGCCGAGCTGATGGAGCTGCGACTGCCCGAGCCGCGTTTCCGTGAGCAGGCCGGGCTGATCCGCAAGTCGGCCGAGCACCTCAATGCGCTGCTCAACGAGATCCTGGACCTGGCCCGGGTGGAAGCCGGTGCGATGCCCTTGCGCAGCGCGCCGGTCGATCTGACCGCGCTGATCCGCGGGGTCACCGAGCTGTTTGCGGTGACCGCCAACGAGAAGGGGCTGGCGCTGAACGTGCGGCTGGCCGACGGCCTGCCAGCGACGCTGGACTGCGACGAGCTGAGGCTCAAGCAGATCCTCAACAACCTGATGTCCAACGCGCTGAAGTTCACCGTGGCGGGCAGCGTCTCGGTCGAGGTCGAGACGGTGCCGGGCGTGGACCAGATCCGGGTGCATGTTGCCGACACCGGACCGGGCATCGCCCCCGAGCTGCATGAGCTGATCTTCGAGCGCTTCCGCCAGGCCGACGCCCGCGTCAGCCACCAGCACGGCGGCACCGGCCTGGGTCTGGCGCTGGCGCGTGCGCTGGCCGAGTTGATGGGCGGCACGCTGACGCTGGCCTCGGCGCCCGGCGAGGGCGCGCGTTTCACGCTGACCTTGCCGATGCAGCCACCGGCGCTCGGTTGAGGACTGGGTCAGGCTGAGGTCACGCCTTCTTGGCCCAGGCGCTGCACCAGCCCGCGCCAGCGACCTGCTTGCCGGCAAACAACGCGCAGTTGCCGGCCTTGTCGCCCGCCTTGCCCTGGAAGACGGCGCAGTTGCCGCAGGACTGACCGGCGGCGTACTTCGGGAACTTCGCCGCATCGGCTCGGGTGGCATCGGCCACATAACCCAGCGCGGCGGCCTGGGCGTCCTTCTCGTCGACCATGGTCTGGGCGCGCGCGCCCAGGGCGACGGTGGCGCAGGTGGCGGCGGTGGTGATCAGGAAGACGCGGCGTGGCAGGGTCATGGTGAAGGCTCCGGCAGATGGAAGGTTGGGTACCGTGAGGAATTCACGGCCTGAGCGCAGTCTCCGGTCCGCGCCCGTCGTGGCTGGCCTGCCGATGTTGCCGATGCAAGCGTTCGTGTCAGCGCCCCATCGCGATCCCGACCAGCGTCGCGCCCAGCAGCGCCAGGATCGGCAAGGCGCTCAGCGCGAAGCCCAGCGAGCGGCTGCCCGGCGCACGCAGGTAGGCCTGCCGATAGATGAGGCGCCCGACCAGGTAGACCGCACCCACGCCCGCGACGACGTCGGCGGGCCAGTAGCGCGCGGCCAGGTAGAGCGCCGGCAGCAAGGCCACCAGCAGCTCCAGCGTGTTCATCTGGACACGGTAGTTGCGTTCGAACATCGGGTCGCCGGTGACGGCCGGCGCGTGCACGCCGTAGCGGGCGCGGGCTTTGCCCACCAGCACGCCAAAGGCGATGAATTGCAGCACCGCGAGGGTGGCGACCAGGTCGATCCAGTTCATGGCTTCGTGTGACTCGGGTTGGGGTTGAGGTTGGTGGATGTGGGCGTGGCGGTGGCCGTGGGGATGGCCGTGATCTATCGCGGTGCCGAGCCCTTCAGCGCGGTCACCTCGATCTCGATCTTCATGCGCGGGTCGGCCAGCCCGGCGCTGACCATCATCGCCGCCGGCCTGACCTCGCCAAAGGCCGTGCGCAAGGCCGGCCAGCAGGCCGGGAAGTCGCCACCGTCGGGCAGCACATAGGTCACCCGCACAACCTCGCGCAGGCTGCTGCCGGCCTGGTCGAGCGCGTGGGCGATGTTGCGCAGGCACTGCGCGGCCTGCTCGGCCACGTCGTCGCTGATGGCCATGGTGGCGTAGTCGAAGCCGGTGGTGCCCGAGACGAACACCCAGTCGCCGACGACGACGGCGCGCGAGTAGCCGATGTCGGCCTCGAAGGGGGAGCCGGAGGAGATGAGCTGGCGGGGCATCGCGTCGTCCTCAGTAGGGTGAACCGTCCTTGTGGGCGAAGACCCAGCGGCCGTCGACCATCACGGCCTGCAGGTCGTCATCCGGGTAGCTGCCCTCGTCGCCGGGCGTGCGGTCACCGACCTCCAGGTAGAGCACGTCCGCATCCGACTCGTTGACCAGGCAATGCCCGTCGCCACTGCCAGCCCGGAAGCCAGCACACATGCCCGGCGACAGCAGCGTGCGCCCGGCATCGGTCAGCAGCGTCGGCCGGCCTTCGAGGATGTAGACGAACTCGTCCTGCCGGCTGTGCGCATGCCGCAGCGACGACACCGCACCCGGCGCCAGCCGCGTCAGGTTGACCCCGAAGTTGCTCAGCCCGAACAACTCGCCCAACACCCGCTTCTGCCGCCCCGACATGCGCGCGGCATAAGGCTGCGGGTAGTTCGACGGCTTGCTGCGCAGCGGGGCGTCGGTGGCGAGCAAGGCGATGGGGGGTGGTGGGGCAGGCATCTTGTCGGTCATGGTCATCGCGGGTGGTTGGAGGGGGGCAGAAGAAGTGGGCGCGTCATGGTCACTCCCGCCCGATCACCCGCTCCAGATACACCACGTCCAGCCAGCGGTCGAACTTGCGGGCGACCTCGTGGAAGTGGGCGCAGCGGGTGTAGCCGACGCGTTCGTGCAGGCGGATGCTGGCGAGTTGTTCGGTGCAGGCGCCGGCGATCAGGCTGTGGTGGCCGATCTGTTTGGCGCTGGCGATCAGTTGGGTCATCAAGGCGGTGCCGTAGCCGCGGCCGAGGTGCTCGGGGTGCAGGTAGATCGAGCTTTCGGCCGTGTGGCCGTAGGCGCTGCGGGGCTGGTGCAGGGACAGGGCGGCCCAGCCGATGCATTGGCCGTCGAGTTCGGCGACCCAGATCGGCAGGTCGGCACTGCGTTCGCCGATGAAGGCGACGCGGCTGGCGACACTGACCGGCTCCGTCATGAAGGTCGAGGTGGTGTGCGCGATGTGATGGTTCAGGATCGCCGCCAGCGCAGGGGCGTCGCGTTCGGCGCCGGGGCGGATCAGGAAGCTGGGCAGGGCAGGGCGCATGGCATGGTGGGAACGAGTCAGGGGCGATGATGGGCCCGCCCGGCGTGACAGTGTGTGCCGCAGCCGCATCAAGCCGCCCGTCAGGCTGGGCCCGCAGCCTGTGTCCGAGGCCTGTTCTGCGGGTAAACCACATGTGGAATATCGCTTGCTAACTGGCTCCACGATGCCAAGCAGTCTCCCCAACCATCCAGACCTCATGACCGGCGTGCGCACCGTCGAGGTGGAAGCGCCTGCGCGCCTGCACCTGGGCTTCCTCGATCCTGCCGGCACGCTCGGTCGGCCCTTCGGCAGCCTGGGCCTGACGGTCGATGCGCCGCAGACGCGGCTGAGCCTGCGGGCCTCCAGCCGTGCTGATGCGGGCCCTGTCAGTGCCGACCCGGGCGTGCCCGCCGCCGAGGTCGAGAGGGCCGCGCGTCACCTGTTGACGATGCAGCAGCGCACCGGCCTGGCCGACAAGGCCCTGCACCTGAGGCTGCACGAGACCTTGCCGGCGCACGCCGGGCTGGGCTCGGGCACCCAGCTGGCGCTGGCGGTGGGCCGGGCCTTTTGTGGCTGGCATGGCCTGGACCTGCCCACGGCGACGCTGGCGGCCTGGCTGGGCCGCGGTCTGCGGTCGGGCGTCGGCATCGCCGGCTTCGATGCCGGCGGGCTGCTGCTGGACGGTGGACCGCTGGCCCATGGCGCGCCCGCGCCGCTGCTGGCGCGCATCGAGGTGCCGGCCGACTGGCGTGTGCTGGTCGTGACCGATCCGGCCACACGCGGCCTGTCGGGCGATGCCGAAAGGGCCGCGCTGGCGCAGTTGCCGCCGCTGTCGCGCGAGCAGGCCGCCGCGATCTGCCACGAGACCCTGATGCGCCTGTTGCCGGGCTGTGCCGGCGCCGGCTTCGCGGTCGCCGCCGCCGGCTTGAGCGCCATCCAGGACGTGCTGGGCCAGCATTTCGCGCCGGCCCAGGACGGCGAGCCCTACACCAGCCCGGCGGTTGGCCGCCTGATGCGCTGGCTGCGGCAGGCCGCTGCCACCGGCGCCGGTCCGGACGAGCAGGGTGCGGGCATCGGCCAGAGCTCCTGGGGCCCGACCGGCTTTGCCTTGCTGCCATCGGCCGCGCGGGCCCAGGCGCTGATGGGCGCCGCGCAGGCCGCCGGTGTCGTCGCACCCGGCCTTCAGTGGCGCGTCGCGACGCCCTTGAACCGGGGCGCCCGGCTGAGCGATCGCATCGCTGCTGCGCAACCCGGTGATGCGGCGCGCTGCCTGGCCTGAACCTTCTTCCCACGACTTCCGAGCAGGCACCGCCATGGAACGCCCCTACGTCCTCCACATGTTCACGCCGGGCTCGCAGATGAGCCCCTTCGACATCAACATGGCCGCCGACGCCGGCTGGCAGGTCATCACGCCTTATTGCGGCGTGGCGCTGGCGGGCATCCGGGGGCTGACGCAGGACGCCATCTTTTCGCGCAGCCCCAAGGGCCTGGCGCGCACCGGCATCTTCATTGGCGGGCGCGACGCCCTGCTGGCCGCCGACATGCTGGACGCGGCGCGGGCCGCGCTGGTCGGCCCGTTCGCGGTCTCGCTCATGGCCGACCCCAGCGGCGCCTACACAACCGCCGCCGCGATGGTGGCGTGTGTCGAGCAGGGCCTGCAGCGCCAAGGCCTGGTCGACGGCTTGGCCGGCCGGCGCGTGGTGGTGCTGGGCGGCACCGGGCCAGTCGGGCGCATCGCCGGCGTGCTTGCGGCCACGGCAGGGGCTTCGGTGGCGCTGTCCAGCCGCAACGGCATCGACGCGGCCGACGAGGCCGCACAGGACACCGCCAAGCGCTTTGGCGTGACGCTTGAAGGCATCAGCGGTGGCGACCGGGCCGCCGTGCGGTCCTCGATCGCCGACGCCGACGTGATCCTGGCCTGCGCCGCCGCTGGCGTGCAGGTGGTGTCGGCCGAGGACCTGGCGCTGGCCCGTGCGCTGCGCGTGGCCGCCGACGTCAACGCGGTGCCGCCGGCCGGTGTCGCCGGGGTCGACGTGATGGCCAGCCACGCGCCGATCGCCGGCCATGTGGCCACCGGCATCGGCGCGCTCGCGATCGGCAACGTCAAGTACCAGACCCAGCAGCAACTGATGCGGCGCATGCACGAGGCCGGCAGCCCGCAGGTGCTGGGCCATGCCCAGGCCTTCGAGACGGCGCGGGCCCATCTCGCGTCCGTCCAGGGATGACGGCCCCCGCGTCCGGCCTGCTGGTGGTCGCCGGCCTGTCGGTGCGTGCGCTGGCGCAGGCGGCCCGGCGCGACGGCTACGACGTCATCGGCCTGGACCTGTTCGGCGATGCCGACACCCGCAGCGCCTGCCGCCACTGGTTGCCGCTGGCGCTGGCCGAGGGCACGGCGCCGGGCGTCTGGCAGGTTGACGCAGCCAGCCTGCGCGCGGCCTGGCAACAGGCCTGTCGCTGGGCCGCCGCACAAGGTCTCGGCGCGCCGCTGGGCCTGTGGCTGGCCAGCGGCTTTGCCCGCGAAGGTGCCGAGCTGGGCGACCTGCCGCTGCTGGGCACCGCCGCGTCCGACATCGCGGTGCTGCGCGACCCGGCCCGCTTCTTCGGCGCCCTGAAGGCGCTGGGCGTTGAACACCCGCCGGTCTCGTTGCGGCCGGTGACGGCGCCCGGCTGGCTGCGCAAGGACCTGGCGGCCTGCGGCGGCGCGCATGTGATGCCGGCCGAACAGGCGGGTGTCGACGCCAAACCGGCCGCTGCCTCGGTCTACTGGCAGCAGCGGCTGCTGGGCGAGTCGATGTCCTTGACGCTGATCGGCTGCGCGAGCGACCACGCCGAGGACGGCGGCCACGCGGCCCTGCTCGGACTCAACCGCCTGCTGACCCATGCCGACGCGGTCGACCGCCGCAGCGGCGCTGCCCATGCCCACGGCCACGGCGGCGTGATCGGCCCGCTGCCCTGGGTCGGCGGCCAACAGGCCCCGTTGCAGGCGCTGGCTGACCGGCTGGTGCGACGGTTCCGGTTGCGCGGCCTGGTCGGGATCGACCTGCTGCTGGTGGCCGGCCGCTGGCAGGTGCTCGAGGTCAACCCACGTCCGACCGCCAGCCTGGTGCTCTACGGCGCACTGCAGGCCGACCTGGCCGGCGGCACCTGGGACGGACCGGGCGCCGGCCTGGTCCGGGCGCACCTGCAGGCCGTGCGCGACGACCGCTCGCCCGACGCCCGCATGCTGGCCGACTGGCGCGGCAGCAACAGCCTTCGCCTGCGTGGCTGCGAGCTGGTGCGTAGCCCGCGCAGCGGCACCTTGAGCGCCGCTGGCGTCGCCCGCCTGCAGGCCCAGGCCGCGACACTCGGCCTACATGACCTGCCCGCCTTGCCGCAAGATCTGCAGGCCGGTGCGCCTGTCTGCAGCGTGCAGGTCGTGGCAGCCTCGGCCCAGGCCGACGTGGCGCTGGTGCGGCGTCTGCTCGAACGCCGCGTCGCCGCCGCGCAGGCCCTGCTGTTTGACGCGCCCGAGCCGACCCGCCCATCCGAATCCCCCGAATCCTCGACCGAGATCGCCGCATGACGAGCCCCGCCACCCCTCCGAACGCCAGCCCGCTGGCCGGCTCGCCGCTGTCGGTCAACCGGCTGGCCGCGCCCATCGTGCGTGAGCTGATCGAGCGGGCCGACGCGTTGGGCGTCGCCGTCAGCCGCAGCGCCGATGGGGTCTGCCTGGTCGACGCCGGCATCGCGGTGCCCGGCAGCGTCGAGGCCGGCTTGCGCATCGCCGAGATCTGCCTGGGCGGGCTCGGCCGAGTCACGCAACGCCTCGCGCCGCAGGCCGGCTGGCCGCACTGGCTGGACGTCGCCAGCGCCCAGCCGGTGCTGGCCTGCCTGGGCAGCCAGTACGCCGGCTGGAGCCTGGCCGCGAGCGCCGAGGAAACCGGCGCGAAGAAGTTCTTCGCGCTCGGCTCCGGCCCGGCCCGGGCGCTCGCGCGGCGGGAGCCGCTGTACGCCGAGCTGGGCTATGTCGATGGCGGTGACCTGGGCGTGATCGTGCTGGAGGTCGACCGCGTGCCGCCGCCGGTGGTGCTGGCCAAGGTACTGCGCGACTGCCACCTGCCGCCCGAGGGCCTGACGGTGATCCTGACGCCCACGCGCAGCCTCGCCGGACTGACCCAGGTGGTGGCCCGGGTGCTGGAGGTGGCGCTGCACAAGGCCCATGCGCTGCACTTTGAGCTGGCCCACATCGTCGACGGCAGTGCCAGCGCGCCACTGCCCGCGCCGGTCACCGACGGCGTCGCCGCGATGGGGCGCAGCAACGACGCCATCCTCTATGGCGGTCAGGTGCGCCTGGCCGTGCGGGGTTCGGTCGACGCCGCCTGCGCGCTGGCCCGCCAGCTGCCCGCGCTCAACTCGCCCGACCATGGCAAGCCCTTTGCCGAGCTGTTCAAGGCCGCCGGCCACGACTTCTACAAGATCGATCCGATGCTGTTTGCGCCGGCCGAGGTCTGGGTCAGCCACCTCGACAGCGGCCTGACCTTCCACGCCGGCCGCACCGACCTGTCGCTGCTGCTGCCGGACTGGTTGCAAGAGGCGACCTCTGGCGCTGCGGTCGTGCCGGCCTGAGGGGCTCACGCGATGAGCCTGCCCGAGCCGCGTCGCCTGCGCGTCGCGATCATGAGCGACGAGATCGGCTGGCACACGCGCCAGCTGCAACGCGCCTTGCGCGCACGCGGGGGGATCGGCCGCTGCATCGACCTGGCCGACTGCGAGGTCGACACCTCGACCGGCCCGCATGGCCTGTTGCTGCCAGGTTTCGGCCGGACCCTGCCCGACGCGGTGATCGTGCGCGGCATCGCCGCCGGCAGCTTCGAGCAGGTCACCCAGCGACTGGGCGTGCTGCATGCGCTGCAGGCGTTGGGCGTGCCGGTCTGGAACGAGGCGCGTGCGATCGAACGCAGCGTCGACAAGGGCATGACCAGCCTGCTGCTGCACGCCGCTGGCATCGCCACGCCGCCGACCTGGGCCACCGAGTCGATGGCGCGGGCCCGCCGCGTGCTCGTGCGCGAGGCGGCGTCCGGCCATGCGGTCGTGCGCAAGCCGCTGTTCGGCTCGCAGGGCAAGGGCCTGATGCTGGTTGGCGCGACGCCCGATGGCTGGGTCGACCTGCCCGAGGCGCCGAACGGCCACCACTACCTGCAGCGCTTCCTGCCGCCGCTGGCCCAGCCGGGTCATGACTGGCGGGTGCTGGTGATCGGCGGGCGCGCCGTGGCCGCGATGCGGCGCGTCAGCGCGCACTGGGTCCACAACGTCGCCCAGGGCGCACGCTGCGAGGCCGCCGCGCTGACGCCCGAACTGGGCTGCATTGCCGAGGCCGCCAGCGCCGCGCTGGGCCTGGACTACGCGGGCGTGGACGTCATGCCCAGCGCCGGTCCGCAGCCGCTGCAGGTGCTGGAGGTCAATGGCGTCGCCGCCTGGCGCGGCCTGCAGCAGGTCACGTCCTTCAACATCGCCCAGGCGCTGGTCGATGACCTGGTCGACCGCAAGATGGCCGGCCTGGCGCCCTGGCGGCCGAGCGAACGCGAAGCCGCTCACCTGCAGGTCGTGCCGACCCGGCGGGCCTGAGGGCGTGCACCCCCAAACGCCCAAGGACACACCCGAGGACACGCCCGTGGATGCCGCCGTGCCCGACCCCACCCCCGGCCGCGCCTTCCTGCGCGCCTGCGCCTGGGACGTTGCCGTCCGCAAGCCCGGCAACGTCAGCCGGGCCTCGGACGGCCATGGCATGCAGGCGCAGACCTTTCTGGACAGCGCGGCCGCGTCGGTCGACGGACTCTGCATGCCCGGCGCGCGGGTGGGGGCGCGCATCGAGTCGGCCACAGCCGCGAGCTGGGCCCGGGTGGGCTGCAACACCAACCTCGGGATCGTGCTGCTGTGTGCGCCGATCGCCGCAGCGGCCGAACGGGTCGATGCGCCCAGCGACTGGCGAGGGGCCGTTGTCGAGGTGATCAGGCACCTCGACGTGGCCGACGCAGAGGCGGCCTTTCGCGCCATCGTGCAGGCCAATCCGGGCGGTCTCGGTGATGCGGCTGAGCAGGACGTGCGCAGCGCGCCGAGCCTGAGCTTGCGGGCCGCCATGACGCTGGCCGCCGACCGCGACCGCATCGCCCGCCAGTACCGCGATGGCCTGGCCGAGCTGTTCGACCGGGGCCTGCCCGCGCTGGCCGGTGCGATCGGCCCGCTGGCCCCGGGCGATGAGGCCTGGGCGGTGCCCGAGGATGCCGTGTCCACCGCGGCGGTCCAGCGGCTCTACCTGGGCTGGTTGGCCAGCGATCTCGATTCACACATTGTTCGCAAGCACGGCGAGGCGGTGGCACACAGTGTCCTCAACGACGGCAGGGTCTGGCTGCGTCGCGCCGAGGCCGGCGAGCCGCTCGATGCCGATCCGGCCTGGGCTGCTTGGGACCACACGCTGAAGTCGCGCCGGATCAACCCCGGCACCAGCGCCGACCTCACCGTGGCCACGCTGATGTTGGCCTTGCTGGGCGCCTGATCGCCCTTGCCGCGTCCGGCATCGGGACCGTCCCCAGGTGACACCCGATGTGGCACGGAACGTGATTAGGTAGAGGCTGGGGACGCCGTCCAGGGGGCGGGCCGTCACACCACAGAACCTTCAATTGGAGACGGAAACATCATGGCAAAGATCGATCGCATGCTGGTGGGTGAGTCGCTCGTCGGCGACGGCAACGAGGTGGCCCACATCGACCTCATCATCGGCCCGCGCGGCAGTGCCGCTGAGACTGCCTTCGCGAACTGCCTGACCAACAACAAGGACGGCTTCACCTCGCTGCTGGCGGTGGTGGCGCCCAACCTGCTGTGCAAGCCCGCGACCGTGATGTTCAACAAGGTCACCATCAAGGGTGCCAAGCAGGCCGTGCAGATGTTCGGCCCGGCCCAGCGCGGCGTGGCCATGGCCGTGGCCGACTCGGTCGAGGACGGCACCATCCCGGCCGATGAAGCCGACAACGTCTTCATCTCGGTGGGCGTGTTCATCCACTGGGCCGCTGAAGACGACCGCAAGATCCAGGACTACAACTACGCCGCGACCAAGGAAGCCCTGGCACGCGCCGTGGCCAACTCGCCGACCGCTGCGGAAGTTGTCGCTCGCAAGGGCAGCGCCTCGCACCCGTTCGCCGCCCATTGAGGTGGCGACAGAGGCGGCCCGTGTGGCTGCCTCTGGCCTGGGCATCGGCTGGCTCAAAGGCTGAGCCAGCGACAGAACCCTTCGACGAATCGGGCCGGCCAGACCGGCCCGAAGTCGTTTGTTCAGCGGCGTTTTTAGCGGCGCTTCAGGGAGGTCGATCTCAGCGGGCCGCCCCGCTGTCGGGTGAGTGGCCCGCTGTCGTGTCAGTGACGGTCAGTGACCTTGTGGCACCGTGCCCGCGCCGATCCAGCGCAGCACCTGGGCGCCCGTCTGCGTGCCGGCGCTGGCCGTGCCCTGTGGACGGCTGGTGTGGCGGCGCCGCTCGATCATCACGCCCACCGCCTGCACGTTGTCGAACTTGCGCGGCTTGACCACCTTGACGCGCACCCAGGCCGCGCCGAAGTCGACCAGCAGCATCTGCGCGATGCGTTCGGCCAGCGCTTCGAGCAGGGTCACGCCGTGGTCCAGCATCAAGGCATCGAGGCGGTCGCGGACCACGCCGTAGTCGATGGTGTCGACGATCTGGTCGCTGTCGCAGGCATCGGCATGAGGCACGCCGGCATGCACGTCGATCACCAGCGGCTGGGTGCGGTGGAACTCCGAGGGATGGATGCCGATGACGGTCTCGCCGGTGTAGCCCTCGATGAAGATCAGGTCGAGCGCATCGGTGCCGGTGTCGGCGGTCGGTGAAGGGTGGGTCGTCATGGACGGGGCGGCTTGCAGCAAGGGAAGGTCTCCTCGGGATCGCGGTCGGCGTGTGTTCGATGTGTCACCAGGGCGCGGCCATGCAGCAACCATGCCCGCGAACGCTGCGGTCAAGGTGTCGTGCCGGTTTCGTCAGGCTCGGGACAAACACCGCTTCCTTTCCCGGGGTGACGGGAAAAAATCCCGATCCTGTCTTGATGGCGGTTCGATCCGGACCGCCTGGGAAGACCCTGCATCAACGCGGCCATCCAGGGCCGCAGGAGTCCCCGATGGCCATCACCGTTCTCAACACTGGCCGACACGCCGAGCGTGTCTTTGACGTCGTTCGCAGCGGCTTCGGCGAGGAGAACAACGACGTCGTCGCACGGTCCTGGCGGCGTTGCCTTGACGAGTACCTGCTGCATCCGGACCGCCCGCGCGAGCTGCGGGCGCTGGAAGCCCCGGCGCTGCACGAGCGGCTCGGTCGCATGGCCACCCTGGTCGACTGCGCCCGCCACGAAATGGCCACGCTGTTCCAGCAGCTCGCGGACCAGGAGGCGGCAGTCGTGTTGACCGACACCGACGGCGTCATCCTGCACATGGTCGCCTCGCCGGAGTTCGCCGAAGAGGTCGCGCCGCTGGGCCTGCGCCCGGGCGTGTTCTGGAGCGAGACCGAGGCCGGCACCAATGGCATGGGCACCTGCCTGGCGGCGGCCGCGCCGGTCGCGGTGCGACGCGAGGACCACTTCTACACCCAGTACACCGGCCTGACCTGCTCGGCCGTGCCGGTCTACAACCCCGCTGGCGAAATGGCCGCGGTGCTCGACGTCTCCAGCCGCTCCTCGCTGATGCAGCAGCACCTGCTGGTGCTGCTGGGCATGACGGCCCGCATGATCGAGAACCGCCTGATCGACCAGTGCTTCCGCCATGCCCACCCGGTCCACTTCCACAGCCGGCCGGAGTTCGTCTACACGCTGCATGAAGGCCGGCTGGCGGTCTCCGATGACGGCCACATCCTGGCGGCCAACCGCAGCGCGCTGTTCCAGCTCGGCCTGCAGTCGGTGGCCGACATCCGCTCGCGCCGCATCGAGGACATCTTCCAGACCTCGCAGGAAGACCTGCTGCATCGCAGCACGCTGTCGTCCTTCCACCCGGTCGTGACCTACCGTGCCCACGCCTCGCACCGCTTCTTTGCGGTCATGCGGCGCCCGGCGGTGGAGGCCAGTGCGCTGCAGGTCGGCGCGCTCGCCGGCCAGGCCGCCATGCCCGGCCGTGTCTTGACGCCCACCCGCACGCCGCTGCCGCGTCCGCTGACCCAGCCGGCCGCGCCGGTCGGGCCGACCCTGACCGATCCGACGCTGGCCCGTCAGCTCGACGTCGCCCGGCGCGTCATCGCCCGCCAGACGCCGGTGCTGCTGTGCGGCGAGACGGGTTCGGGCAAGGAGGTCTTTGCCCGTGCCGTGCACGAGGGCAGCCCGCGCAGCAGCGGGGCCTTTGTGGCCGTCAACTGCGCCAGCCTGCCCGAGAGCCTGATCGAGTCCGAGCTGTTCGGCTATCGGGCCGGCGCCTTCACCGGCGCACAGCGCAATGGCCGGCGCGGCAAGATCCTGCAGGCCGACGGCGGCACGCTCTTCCTCGACGAGATCGGCGACATGCCGCTCGAACTGCAGGCCCGGCTGCTGCGCGTGCTGGAAGAGCGGCAGGTCACGCCGCTGGGCTCCGAGGAGACCGTCTCGGTCGACTTCCAGCTGCTCAGTGCCAGCCACCGCAACCTGATGGAGCTGGTCGAGGCCGGCCGCTTCCGCGAAGACCTGTACTACCGCCTCGCCGGTGTCGAAGTGCGCCTGCCCGCCTTGCGCGAGCGCAGCGACCGCGCCGAGCTGATCCGCAGCCTGCTGCAGGCCGAAGGCGGCGGCGATGCCCGCCTGTCCAGCGAGGCCGATCACCTGTTGATGGCCTATGCCTGGCCCGGCAACGTGCGCCAGCTGCGCCACGCGCTGCGCTCGGCCTGCGCGCTGGCCGACGGCGCGCCGGTGCGCCTGGAGCACCTGCCGCTGGCGCTGCAACGCGCCTCGATCGAGGCGGGCAGTCCGATGGTCACCTTGCCGATGGCCGACGCGCCACGCGACCTGCCCGTCGATGAGCCGGCATCGAACTTGCCTGTCTCGCCCATCGACGAGGCCGCCGACGACGAGGCGGTCCAGAAGCTCAACCCGATCCAAGCCAACGAGCGGCAAATGCTGCTCAAGATGCTCGAACAGCACCGCTGGAACGTCAGCAGCGTGGCCAAGGCCTTCGATGTCAGCCGCAACACCCTGTACCGACGACTGCACAAGTTGCACATCCGGCTCTCCCACCCCGAGTGAGCCCACGCCCGTCTCGCCCCCTGCAGCCCGCCTGCCGGGCGATGACGACGACGGGTCCACGCTGGGCCCGGTCCGGTCCCGTTTCGCCTGGTGCCTGACCGGCTCGGGCCACGGCCTGCATGAATCGCTCGAACTCGCGGCCCGCCTGCCGCAGGTCGACCTGTTCCTGTCGGCCGCTGGCGAGGAGGTGCTGGGCATCTACGAGATCACCCTCGAATCGCTGCGCCAGCGCTTTCGCGTGCTGCGTGACAAGACCGCCAGTTCGGTGCCGGTCGGGCGGCTCTACACCGACGTGTATCACACGGTGATCGTCGCGCCGGCCACCAGCAACACGGTGGCCAAGTGCGCCTACGGCTTCAGCGACACGCTGCCGACCAACATGTTTGCGCAGGCCGGCAAGCTGGGCATCCCGGGCATCGTGTTCGCGTGCGACACCGAGCCGGTGGTCGTCACGCAGGCACCGCATGGCTGGGTGACGCTGCGACCGCGCCGCATCGAGCTGGACAACGTCGAGCGTCTGCGCGCCATCGACCACGCCCGCGTCGTCGCCTCGGTCGACGAGCTGGAACAGGCGCTGACGCTGCGCCTGCATGAACTGTCGCTGTCGTGGATCACCTCGTCTTCCTGACCGGCCGTCTGGCCGAACCGGCGCTGCGGCGCGTGCTCGGCGACATGGCCGAGGGCGGCGCGCTGCCCTTCAGCTGGGAGGTCCGCGAGATCGGCGTGCAGGTCGCTGCGCTGATGACGCCCACGCTGATCCAGCGACGTGTGCCGCGCCCGCTGGCTGCCACCAAGCTCATCGTGCCGGGCCGTTGCCGGGGCGACCTGAGCGAACTGAGCGCCCACTACGGCCTGCCGGTCGAGCGCGGCCCGGAGGAGCTCAAGGACCTGCCGCAGCACTTCAAGCTGGCCGCCCGTGCGGTCGACCTGAGCCGCTGGCGCACCCGCATCTTTGCGGAGATCGTCGACGCGCCGCAGCTGACCGTCGAGGCCACGCTCGCACGCGCTGCCGCCTTGCGGGCCGAGGGCGCCGACGTCATCGACCTGGGCTGCCTGCCGGGCACGGCCTACCCGCAGCTCGACGACAGCGTGCGCGCCTTGAAGGACGCCGGTTTCCAGGTCAGCGTGGACTCGCTCCAGCCCGAAGAACTGCTACGCGGCGGCCGGGCCGGCGCCGACTACCTGCTGAGCCTGCCGCCGTCCCTGCTGTGGATCGCCGACGAGGTGCCGTCCACCCCGGTGCTGATCGGCCGCGAGCCGGCCGACGAGGAAGGCCTGGCCAGCAGCATCGAGGCCTTGCAGCGCCGCGGCCGGGCCTTCCTGGCCGACGCCATCCTCGACCCGATTCCCTTCGGCCTGACCCGCTCCATCGTGCGCTACCAGCGCCTGCGCGACCGCTTTCCCGAGGCGCCCATCCTGATGGGCGTGGGCAACCTGACCGAGCTGACCGAGGCCGACACCAGCGGCATCCACGCGCTGCTGCTGGGCATCTGCGCCGAGCTGGATGTGGCCGCCATCCTGACCACGCAAGTCAGCGCCCACGCCCGCCGCGCCGTGCGCGAGGCCGACGTCGCCCGGCGTGTCATGCATGTGGCTCAGACCCTGCGCACCTTGCCCAAGGGCCTGGGCGATGCGCTGCTGACGACCCATTCCAAGCAGCCCTGGCCCGACACGCCCGACGAGATCGCCGCCACCGCCGTCCAGGTGCGCGATCCGAACTTCCGCATCCAGGTCTCCGAACGCGGCCTGCACGTCTACAACCGCGACGGCCTGCGCCTGGCTCAGGACCCGTACACGCTGTGGCCGCAGCTGGGCCTGCAGGGCGATGCCGGCCATGCGTTCTACATGGGCGTCGAACTGGCCCGCGCGCAGATCGCCTGGCAGCTCGGCAAGCGCTATGTGCAGGACCAGCCGCTGCGCTGGGGCGTGGCGGCCGACACGCCTGACGATGTTTCCGGGCTGACCCAGGACAACGCCGCCGCCTGCGGACCCGCTCAGGCCGTGTCTGCCGCTGCGGCGACCGGCTCGCCCGCATCGACACCCTCAAGACCCGCGACATCGCCATGAGCCCCAGCCCCGCCAACGACGTCATCTACGAGGTCGTGCTGACCACCCGCTCGGCGCTGGGTGCGCTGCACATCGCGCCGATGGGCGTGCGCTACCGCCGCGAGGCGGGCGTCGACCAGGTCGTCGTCATGCCCTTCAAGCCCTCGACCACGCTGGACAACATCCGCGCCCGACGTGGCGCGGTGCTCAACGTCGTCACCGACACGCGGGTCTTCGCCGGCTGCGTCACCGGCCGGCGCGACTGGGCTTGCGAGCCTGTGCCCGCCAACGACGGCCTGCGCCTGGCCTGCGGTCTGCGCCATCTGGCGCTCGAACTGGTCGATGACCATGACGACGTTCAGCGACCGGTGCTGACGCTGCGCGTGACCGAGCAGGTCGAGCACGCGCCCTTCCTCGGCTTCAACCGCGCCCAGGCGGCCGTCATCGAAGGGGCGGTGCTGATCAGCCGGCTGAAGCTGCTGCCGCTCGCGCGCATCGAGCGGGAACTGGCGCCGCTGCAGGTCGCCATCGACAAGACCGCCAGCGCCTGTGAACACGAGGCCTGGGGCTGGTTGCTGGAGGCCGTCGAGCGCCATCGGCAGACCTTGACGCCGACCGAGGCTGCTGCGCCGGAGGGCCGATGAACACGGGGCTTGCGGCCATCGACCCGCTGCCGCTGGCCACCCGCCTGCATGCGCTGGTCAGCGTGCGCGACGTCGCCGAGGCCCTGCAGGCGGCGGCGGCCGGCGTCGACACCATCGACCTGAAGGACCCGTCCGACGGCGCCCTCGGCGGCTTGCCGCTGCCGGTGATCGCGGCCATCGTCGCGGCCTTGCGGGGCTGGGCGGGCGACATGTCTGTCAATGCCATCTCCATCAGCGCGACGGTCGGCGACTGGCCGGCAGCGGCCCGCGCGGCGATCCTGCGCCGGGTTGACCGTGTCGCGGCCTGCGGCGTCGACCAGGTCAAGGTCGGCACATCGATGCACGACGTCGATGCCGCCGTCGCGCTGATCGACGCGCTGGCCGCGCATGCGAGGTCCACCGGCATCGCGATCGTTCCGGTCCTGATCGCCGACGACGGCATCGCATCGGCCTGCATCGCGGCGGTGCGGCGCGGCGGCTTTGCGGCCGTGATGCTCGACACCGCCGACAAGCGCGGTGGCTCGTTGCTGCAGCGCCGCCCGGCGGCCGAACTGGCGGCGTGGGTCGAGGCCTTGCGCGGCCCCGGCATGCGGGTCGGCCTGGCCGGCGCGCTGATGCCGGCCGACATCCCCGCCTTGCGTGCCCTGTCGCCCGACTACGCCGGCTTCCGCTCGGCGGTCTGTGCCGGCGATCGGCGGCTGGGGCTGGATGCGGGCAGGCTGGCGGCCTTGCTGGTCGCGCTGGGGTGAAGGAGACCGGCGTTCAGCCGTGATCCGCGCCCGCCGTGCGCTGCCCGAACAGCAGCAGTTCGCGCAGGCCTTCGCCCTGGTCGCGGCTGAGGATGTCGATGGGCAGGCCGGCCTGGCGGGCCAGAGGGCCGAAGCCGTCGTCGAGCACGGCGGCCTGGACCAGCTGGTCGACATCGAGGCTGGCGTCGATGGTGCAGCTCTTGACCAGCACCAGGCGTTCGGCGTTCAGGCGCCGCGCCAGGGCCAGCGCGATGCTGTCGGAGGTGTGCCGCCAGTTGGTCAGCGGATCGGGCTGGTGGCGCAGCAGCTCCAGCGGCTGCCACAGGGCGACGCCGCCACGGCGCAAGGTCGGGGTGATGTCGGCCTCGCGGCTGACCAGGCGCAGGGCCGGGTTCAGGCTGTTGAGCAGGTAGGCGTTCTGGACCATGGTCAGCACCGCCATGTTGTGGGCGCTGAGGTCGTCGGTGTCCCAGCGTTCCTGCAGCTGGCGGACCTCATCGGCCAGCGTGCCACCGCCGCAGACCAGCGCGATGCGGCCACCGCCGAGCTGGCCCAGCAGCGTCAACCAGGCGGGCAGCAGCGGGTCGCCGCACAGGCTGCCCCCGATCTTGACCACCCACATCAGCGGCCTCCCACGCAGGTGCGCTGGTCCCACAGCGCAGCCACCGCGACGCAGGGCGCGCAGACCCGCGCCCAGGCCGCATGGGCGTCGTGCGCGCGCGGTGCGGCGGTGATGTCGATCAGCCCGTGGCTGCCTTCCGGATCGGCCGGGCAGGCGATGTCGCGGCCGTAGTCGAGCAGGCGTGGCGGGGCGCCCGGACGCTGCGCCAGATCACGCAGACGCGTCAGCACGTCGGGCAAGAGGAAGGCGCCACAACCGGCGGCCACCACGACCATGGCCGCCAGGTCCAGGTTGTGCGCACGACCGACCCGCAGGGCCTGGCCGGCGATCTCGCGCACCTGGGCCTCGCGCCAGGCCAGGGCGAGGTCCAGCCAGTCGGCGTCGCTGCCGTCGCGCACGTCGCAGCCGATCATGCGGGCCAGGCGGGCGCGGCTGGCCGGCACCGTCTTGGCGGCGCCGTCGGCGCTGGGCTGCTGGTCGTGCGCAGGGTCGAGTTCGCCGGTCAGCCGGTAGACGTCGGCGGTGGTGGCGAAGAACTCGTGCATCACGTTGAGGGTCTGGCCCTGGAAGGTGATGCGCGGGGCCAGCGCGCACAGCGGCGTGCGGACGACACCGTGGTAGACCAGCTCACCGGTCGCCAGCCGGTCGCGGTCGCTCAGGCTGCGGCCCTGGGGCCGGCCATCGGCCAGCGCGATGAGGTCGGTGGTGGTGCTGCCGATGTCGACCAGCAGGCCTTCGGCCTCGCGGCCCCAGCCGCGTCGCAAGGCCTGAGCCGCATGCCAGGCCGTGGCGCGCCAGTTGGCCGAGGCGATGCGCGGCCAGTGCAAGGCGGCCTCGTGCGCGGCGACCCAGTGCGCACCGTCGCCCCCGTCGTCCCCGTCATCCCCGTTGTCCCAGCCCCGCGCGTACAGCGCCACCGGGCCGGGCAGGGCGGCCGCCAGACGGGCGGCGATGCGCTGCACGCCGTCGGCCCGGTCGGCATAGAGGTCGACCATCTCGCCGGTCATCGTCACGGCATGGTGCGCGGCCAGGCCGTCGCCCCAGCGTTGGATGGCCAGGTCCAGCACGCGGTCGAGGTGGTGTTCGCCCTGCCAGAGCGGGCAGGGCCACTGGGCGACGTCCTCCAGCGCGCCATCGGACCAGCGGCAGGCCTTGACGTGGGCGCCGCCAATGTCCCAGCCGAAGACGTGACGCCGATCAACCATGGGTGTTCTCCGTTGACTGACCCATCCTCAGACCCAGAACCTCGTCCGCCAGCGAGCGCCCCAGCCAGTGCGACAGGCCGATGTAGGCGCAGGAGGTGCGCGCGTTCAGCTCGATCGCCACCGGACCGGCCTGCGGGTGCCAGACCAGGTCCAGCCCGACCAGTCCGCGCAGCCCTGGCGCGGCCCTGTGCAACTGCTCGACCAGGGCCAGCAAGGCGGGCCAGCGCGCATCGCCGTCGCCCGGCCGGGCGACGGCCGTGACGCCGTCGAAGCGCACCTCGCCGGCGTCATCGACCACGATGTGCTGGCGGTTCAGGCTGAGCGCTTCCAGTTGCTCGGCATGGCCCAGCAGCGTCAGGCTCAGCGGCTCGCCGTCGATCCACGGTTGCAGCGTGACCGGACCGCTGCGCCCGGCGGCATCGGCCTGCGCGGCCACCAGGTCCTTGTGGCGGCGGGTGTCGGTCGCGCCAGCGCCGTCGTCCGGCTTGACGACCCAGTGGCTCACCGAGCGAGCCAGTGCCGGATCGAAGGGCGTGCGGGCACCGGCTTCGGCCAGGGCGGCGAGCGTGCGGGTCTTGCTGGCGCTCAAGCGCAGCGTGCGGGCGTCGCTGCCCAGCCAGCGGGCCGGGCCGACCCGTTCGAGGCAGGCCTGCATCAGGCCGTCGGTCTCGGGCGCGATCGCCCAGACGTGGTCGTGCGATCTGGCCAGCCGCGCCAGGGCGTCCAGCGCCGATTCGCCGGCTCGCGGCCGCACGGTCTGGCGGCGCGCCGGTCCGTCCGGCTCGGTGGCGTCTGCCCGCGCGTCGATCACGGTGACGGCGGCCACCCGATCGGCCGGCAGGGCCAGCAGGTCGGCGGCGACAGCCTCGCGCATCGCCGCGCCCATGGGCCACAACTCGGCCTCGGTGGCGGCCGGCGCCCAGCCGTGCAGGCCACCGGCGGTGACGTGTTCGTGAACCAGAATCCGGGCGGCGCGACGGCTCATCCTTCGCCCCCCCGAACCTGCCGAGGACCCGACCGATGCGCTGTGAGCTGATCCCTGTTCTGGACCTGCTGGGCGGCCAGGTTGTGCATGCCGTGCGGGGCGAGCGGGCGAACTACCGGCCGATCCGCACGCCGCTGTGCGAGGGCGCCGCGCCCGAGCAGGTCGGTCCGGCCTTGCTGCGGGCGGCAGACAGCAACGTGCTCTACGTCGCCGACCTCGATGCCCTGATGGGCGGCACGGTCCAGGTCGATGCGCTGGCAGGCCTGCTGCGCGCGCTGCGCCGCGAGCGCCCGAACGCCAGGCTGTGGCTGGACGGCGGTTGGTGCGATGTCGGGGCGATGCGCGCCACGCTCGCCGCGCTGGGCCCTGAGCTGGCCGTGGCGGTCGACCCGGTGCTGGCCAGCGAGGCCTTGCGGCCACATGCGCTGGATGGCCTGGGCGACCAGGGTGTGCTGAGCGACCAGGTCGGCCCGGGCGGGGACACGATCGGCGCGCGCACCCTGCTGTCGCTGGACCGCCGCGACGGCCGGCGGCTCGATCCGGCCGGCTGCTGGGACCGCCCGGCGCAGTGGCCGGCGCGGGTCATCGTGATGACGCTGGAGCGGGTCGGCGCCGATGCCGGGCCGGACCTCGACACGCTGGCCGAGGTGGCGGCCCGGGCGGCGGCCGGCACCGTGTTGATCGGGGCTGGCGGCGTGCGCAATGACGCCGATCTGCAGGCGGCGGGCCGGGCCGGTGCGTCCGGCTGGCTGGTGGCCAGCGCCCTGCACGCGGGTCGCCTGCGCAGCGCGGCCGCGTCGGCGTCGACGGGTGACGGGCAGGTCAGCGCAGGTTGACATCAGCATGAGGACGCGACAAACAGGAACCGTGCCACCCGCCGGCGGGTGGTTCTGCCGGCCTTGGCTGCTGCGGCGACGGCACACAGTGTTGCGTGGCGCCGGGCTGGCGGGGCTGTCGCTGGGGACAGCCTGTCTCCGTAGGGACGCAAAGGGTGCACGAAGGGTGCGCGAAGGGGGCGACAAACACGCGTCTGGACGACCTGTGCGTGGTGGCATGGGCTTTGCCTCCCGACCCGGGGTTCCGGTGGGCGACGCCTGAAAGCCCGTAGATGAGCCAGCACATGAGTCAAATTCTGCCGAGCGACGGTTTCGTCGACGCATCAGTTTCAACCTGGACCTGTCCCTTCTGTCCGCTGCTGTGCGACGACGGCCCGACCTGCGCGGTGTCGCGCCAGCGGCTGGCGCTGCTCGATGCGGTGGCCGACCGGCCCGAGGCCGCCACGCCACGCGTCGCCGGCCAGCCGGTGACGCTGGCCGAGGCGCTGGCGGCCGCGACCACGCTGTTGCGCGACGCAGGCCAGCCGCTGATCGCCGGCTGGGGCACCGACGTGGCCGGCGCCCGCGCGCTCTACCGGCTGGCCTGTGCGAGCGGCGCCATCAGCGATGCCGGCCCGGACGCCGCCGCCAGCGATGCCCAGAGCGAGGCCCTGCGAGCGCTTCAGGACCGTGGCGGCTACACCACCACGCTGGCCGAGCTGCGCGAGCGCGCCGAGCTGATCGTCTTCATCGGCAGCTGGGCACCCGATCGTGCGCCGCGCCTGCTCGAACGTGCCTTGCAAGGCCGCGCCGACCGGCCGCCCCGGCTGGTCCACCTGGGACTGGCGGGTGGCGACGACGCGGTGCCCGCTGAGGTCGCGGGCGACGGCTTTTGTGTGCCGGTCGAACGGCGGGTCTTTGCCGTGCCAGACGCCCAGCCAGCCCATCCCGCCAATCTGGCCGATCTGGCCGATCTGGCCGATCTGGCCCTGTCGCTCAAGCTCGCCATCGACCGCCGCCCCGGTGCCGATCCGATGCTGGCGACGCTGGCCGGCGAGCTGCTGGCCTCGCCCTATGCGGTGCTGGTCTGGGAGCCCGGCCGGCTCGGGCCCCATGCGGCGCTGGTGATCGAGCGCCTGCAGCAGGTCATCGCCCGCCTGAACGCGACGACCCGCGCCGCCGCGCTGCCGATCGGCGGGGCGCAGGGCATGTTGACGGCGCAACAGGTCCACGCCTGGCTCAGCGGCCTTCCGCTGCGCAGCCGGGTCGGGCCGCGTGGCCTTGAACATGACCCGCTGCGCTACGGGCTGGGTCGCTTGCTGGACGACGGCAGCGTCGATGCGCTGGTCTGGACCGGTGCCTTCCCGGCCATGCCCGCGCCAGACACAGTCTTGCCGCGCCTGCTGCTGGTCTCGGCCGACGTCGCCGCGACGCCCGGTGCCTGCGGTGATGAAGCGGCCGCCATCGTCATCCCGGTGGCCAGCCCGGGCGTCCAGCACGGCGGCCACCTGTTCCGCACCGACACCGTCGTGCTGATGCCCTTGCACCCGTCACCGACCGCGCCGATCGGGCTCGCCGGCCTGCCGTCGGTGGCGCGGGTCGTCGGCGACCTGCTGGCCTTGCTGGAGCACGCCCGATGAACGGCGCCACGACACCGCTGCAGACCCTGATCCGCAACGTCCGCGTGCACGACCCGGTGCATGGGCTGGACGGCGAGGTGCGCGACCTCGCCATCCGCGACGGCCGCTGCGTGACCCCTCAGCCCGGTGAGCCGGCCGGCGAGACGATCGACGCCAGCGGCTGCATCGCCATGGCCGGCGGCATCGACCTGCACACCCACATCGGCGGCGGCAAGGTCAACCTGGCGCGGCTGCTGCTGCCCGAGGACCACCGAGACGCGCGTGGTCAACCCTGCGCGCGCAGCGACAACCCGCTGGAGCTGGACGCGTGCGGCCATGTCACGCCGGGCACGCTGGCCACCGGCTACCGCTACGTCCAGATGGGCTACACGGCGGCCTTCGAGCCGGCCATGGTGGCGGCCAATGCGCGCCACGCCCACATGGAGATGGGCGACACACCCATCCTCGACCACGGCGCCTACGTGATGCTGGGCAATGACGAGCTGTTCCTGCAGCGGCTCGCCGAAGGCGCCCACCCGGACGAGCTGCGCGACCTGATCGGCTGGACCCTGCACGCCACCAAGGCCATGGGCGTGAAGGTCGTCAACCCGGCGGGCATCTCGGCCTTCAAGTTCAACCAGCGCAAGCTCGATGTCGACGAGGGCCACACCCACTGGGGCGTCACCCCGCGCCAGGTCGTGCATGCGCTGGCGCAGGGCCTGCACACGCTGGGGGTGCCGCACCCGCTGCACATCCATGGCAGCAACCTGGGCGTGGCCGGCAACATCGGCTCGACGCTGGCCATCATCGACGCGCTCGAAGGCCTGCCGGCGCACCTGACCCATGTCCAGTTCCATGCCTACGGCAACGAAGGTCCGCGCAAGTTCTCGTCGGCCGCGCTGCAACTGGCCGAGGCGGTCAACGCCCACCCGGAAATCAGCATCGACGTCGGCCAGATCATGTTCGGCCAGACCGTCACCGCATCGGGCGACACCATGCGCCAGCACGCCAACGCCGGTCTGGCCAGCCCACGCAAATGGATCGGCTCGGACATCGAATGCGACGCCGGCTGCGGCGTCGTGCCCTTCCGCTACCGCGAGCAGAGCTATGTCAACGCGCTGCAGTGGGCCATCGGGCTGGAGCTGTTCCTGCTGGTGCGCAACCCCTGGCAGGTGGTGCTGACGACCGACCATCCCAACGGCGGCCCCTTCACCAGCTACCCGCACCTGATCCGCTTGCTGATGGACCGGTCCTTCCGCCTCGAACAGCTCGCCAAGCTGCATCCGGACGTGGCCGCGCAGAGCGCGCTCAAGGACATCACGCGCGAGCTGACGCTGCAGGAGATCGCCGTCATGACCCGCGCCGCGCCCGCCCGCCTGCTGGGGCTGCACGACCGCGGCCAGCTGGGCGTGGGTGCGGCGGCCGACCTGGCGATCTACCGCGAGCACGCCGACCGCGAGCGCATGTTCACCACCCCCGAGCGGGTCTACAAGGACGGCCGCCTGGTGGCCCGCGAGGGCCGCATCACGGCCGTGCCGGTGGGCGGCACGCACTTCGTCGAGCCCGACTACGACCGCAGCTTCGACCGCGTCATGCGCGAGCGCCTGCGCCGCCACGGCAGCGTCCACCCCGACCATGCCGTGATCGGCCGCGACGAGCTGTGCAGCTGCTGCAACGGCGGCACGCTGCTGCCGACGGCCTGCCTGGCGGGAGCCCGCGCATGAGTCCCAGCCTGACCCCGTTGAACGAAGCCACGCTGGTCGACGGCGCGCTCCACGGCGTGCGCATCGATGCCTCGTTCGCCGAAGCCTTCCCGATGCGGGCGACCCGCCTGATCGTGACCGCCCACAACCTCACCTGGGCCCGCCACGCGGCGGTGGCGGCGACCGGCTTTGCGACCTCGGTGATCGCCTGCGGCTGCGAGGCCGGCATCGAACGCGAGCTGAGCCCCGACGAGACCCCGGACGGCCGGCCCGGTCTCGCCCTGCTGCTGTTTGCGATGAGCAGCAAGGAGCTGGGCAAGCAGATCGAGCGCCGCGTTGGCCAGTGCGTGCTGACCTGCCCGACCACCGCCATCTACGCCGGCCTGCCGCCCGAAGCCACGCCCGAGCGTGTCGCGCTGGGCCGCAACCTGCGCTTCTTCGGCGACGGCTGGCAGAGCGGCAAGGTGATCGCCGGCGAGCGCTACTGGCGCGTGCCGGTGATGGACGGCGAGTTCGTCGCGCAGGAGTCGACGCCGATGCTCAAGGCCGTTGGCGGCGGCAACCTGCTGCTGCTGGCACGCGACACCGACAGCGCGCTGGCGGCGGCCGAAAGCGCCGTCGCCGCGATGCGTGCGGTGCCCGGCGTCGTCATGCCCTTCCCGGGCGGCGTGGTGCGCTCGGGCTCCAAGGTGGGCAGCAAATACCCGGCGCTGGGGGCCTCGACCAACGACGCCTTCTGCCCGACCCTGGTCGGCCTGGTGCGCCACACCGAACTCGATGCCGGCGTGCGCTGCGTGATGGAGATCGTCATCGACGGCCTGACCGAGTCGGCCGTCGGCGAGGCCATGCGCGTGGGCATGCTCGCGGCCAGCACGCCCGGCATCGGGCCAGGTCTGGCGGGTGGCCTGCTGCGCATCTCGGCGGGCAACTACGGCGGCAAGCTCGGGCCCTTCCATTTCCACCTGCGCCGGCTGCTCGGCGAACCTGCGGAAGCTCGGTCATGAAGGGTCATCGTCTGGACTTGAAGGCCGTGCCGGCCCTGCGGCTGGACCTGCGCGGCGTGCTGCCGATGGCGCTCGCGGCCTTGTCGCCCGATGAGATCGCCCACCTGCCCGTCGGTCATGGCCGCAGCTTGCAAGCCCTGGGCGACTGGTTCCGCATCGAGCCCTTCGAAGCCGACGCGCCGACCTTGCACCTGCACGGCGACGCCGCCGCGCTGGCCCGCTGTGACCACATCGGCGAGGGCATGGGCGGCGGTCTGCTGATGGTGCATGGCGATGCCGGCGACCATGTCGGCAGCGGCATGGGCGGCGGTGAACTGCGTGTGCTCGGCAGTGCCCGCGACCTGGCCGGCTGCGAGCTGGCCGGCGGCCTGTTGCGCATCGACGGCGACGTCGGCGCGGCCTGTGGCTCGCCACGGCCCGGCCAGCTCGACGGCATGCGCGGCGGCCTGCTGCTGGTCGGCGGCTCGGCGGGCGAGCGGCTGGCCGACCGGATGCGGCGCGGCACGCTGATCGTCGCCGGCGATGTCGGTGAACACGCCGCCTCGCGCCTGGTGGCCGGCACGCTGGTGATCGGCGGCGCGCTGCGCGGCCGTCATGCCGGCTGGGGCCAGCGGCGGGGCAGCGTGATCTGGCTCGATGCCGATCAGGCCGGGCGCTGGCAGGACTCACCGCCCACCGGCTATGTCGCCGCGCAGGCCGATGCGCCGGTGGCCTGGGCGCTGCTGGCGCGTGACCTGCGCCGCCTCGGCGCCGAGGTGGCCGCATCGGCCGATGTCGCGCCTGGCTGGTCCACCCTCGCCGCCCGGCTGGCGGCCTTGCCGTCCTTGCCCGCGCCGCCCCGTCTGCTGGGCGACATCGGCGTCGACGGCCGGGGTGAATGGCTGCTGCCATCGGGCTGAGCGCGCCCTGTCTTTTTCTTTCCCCAACCCCTGGAACCTTGGAGATTTCCCGATGAGCACTGCCGTGCCGCCCTACACCTTCCACGCCGGCGAGGCGACCGTGCTGGCCGCCGAGGGCCAAGCCACCGACGCGATGCCCGAGATCCTGATCGGGCGCGTCGACGGCCCGGTCGGCCAGGCCTTCGCCAACATGCTGGCGCAGAGCAAGGGCCACACCGCGATGTTCGCGATCCGCGCCTGCAACCAGATGGTCCGCCCGGCCACCATCACCGTGCCCAAGGTGACGCTCAAGGACAGCGCCAACATCGACCTGTTCGGCGGCGTGGTCCAGAGCGCCACGGCCGACGCGGTGCTGGACTGCGTCATCGAGGGTGTCATCCCCAAGGACCTGGTCGACCAGCTCTGCATCATCAGCCTGGTCTGGATCGACCCGCGCTGCGCCAAGGACCCGAACCTCGACAAGAAGGACATGTACCGCACCAACTACGAGGCCACCAAGCTGGCGATCCGCCGTGCGCTGCGCAACGAGCCGTCGATCGACGAGCTGATTGCCAACCGCAGCACGATCCGGCACGACATGGACGACTGGAGCTGAGCGCGCGCCCGGGCCGGGCCGCTAAGCTCGCCGCACCTGCTGTAGAGCGCGCCCGGCGCGGTCCGACATGAGCCTGCATCCACCTGCACAGGGCCCTGTGCTTGCCCTGTTCGACCTTGACCACACGCTGATCCCCTTCGACAGCGGCATGGCCTGGACCCGCTTCCTGATCGGACGTGGCCTGCTGCCGGCCGAGGCCGAGCGGCGCTACCTGGGCTACGCCGGCCAGTACGTCGCCGGCACGCTGGACATCCACGAGATGCACGCCAGCAACCTGGCCCCGCTGCTGCACCACCCACTGGCCGAATTGCGGCGCTGGCAGGGCGCCTTCGAGGTCGACATGGCCAGCCGCATCCCGCCGGCCATGCGCGCCCTGGTGCGCAGCCACATCGCGGCCGGCCACCACTGCGCCATCGTCACCGCGACCACCCGGCTGATCGCCGAACCGCTGGCCCGCCTGTTCGGCGTGCGCCACCTGCTCTGCACCGAAGCCGGCCAGCGCACCGACGCCGACGGCACCGACTGGATCGAACCCCAGATCATTGGCGAGCCCTGCTACCGCGAACACAAGATCACCCACGTCGAACGCTGGCTGACCCAGATCGGCGCGCCGTCGCTGGCCGAGGCCGGCCACAGCGTCTTCTACTCCGACTCGGTCAGCGATCTGCCGCTGCTCGAAGCCGTGCGCGAACCGGTGGCCGTGCGGCCCGATGCGCGCCTGCAGGAGATCGCGCTGGCACGCGGCTGGCGGATCGTGGTGGCGTAGCCGGGGCGGTGCGCCTCTAGGGCAGAGCCCATTCCTCCACCGCCAGGCCGGGCACTCGGTGGAATTCGCGGGCGTTGTTGGTGATCAGCACGCTGTCTTCGGCCAGGGCATGCGCCGCGATCATCAGGTCCATGCCCCCAATCGGCCGACCGGCTTGCTCCAGGGCCGTGCGAACGCTGGCGCAGTGGTGGGTGGCCTCCAACGGCCAGGGATGCAGTTCGAAGCCTGACAGCCACGCGCCCATGTCCTGCTCCGGTGGCACCTGTGGCTGCAGCCAAAGCGCCGTGCCGATCTGTTCGACCCGCACCTCCTTGGCCTGTAGCCGCAACTTGGCCGGCAGGCGCAGGGCCTGGCTGCGCCCGCTCATGAAGATCCTCGCAGTGATGCTCATGTGGCGACCTTGGTGTGACATGACGACGTCATATGACTCGGCTCCCGGCTGAACACCAACACCGACCGCCCACGCCCCTTCAGTTCTCCAACCTCAGGATTTCCAGCTGCTCCGGCACCGTCTCGAAGGTGCCCGCTCCGGCGGGCATCTGCATCAGGGGCTGGCCGTCGGGGTCGAGCAGCCAGACGCTGGGGTAGACCAGCAGGCGGGCGCGCTGGTCGCCGATGGCGCGCTGGAAGTCGGCGTAGGGCAGGCGGTGGCGGTCGCTGCGCAGGATCATGCGCGGGGCCGTGACGTCCAGCGCGCTGCGCAGGTCGACCAGGAGGTATTTCTCGCGGAAATGCGGCAGCAGCGCGTTGGTGTTGGTGGCCAGGAAGGCCTCGTAGCGGCGGCAGTAGGGGCAGTCGCTGGCGCCCAGGTAAACGTAGAGCGACTTGCGTTGGGCGCGCGCCTGGGCGAGTGCCGGGCGCAGGTCGAATTCGAGCTTGTTGCCGTCTTGCTGGACCGGCTGGACGACGATGGCGTCATAGGCCGCCGGCAAGGCGGCGTGCGCTGGCAGGCCGATGGCCACGAGCATGGCGGCCAAGGTGCTGACGAGGATGGCGCGCAGGCTGCGCTGCGGTCGGGCGCGCATCACGCCACCCCGGCGCGGTCGAGGTCAAGCTCGCCGCGGGTGCGCAGCTCCTTGCTGTCCTCGACCTCGGCGCTCAGCAGGCCGACCTGTCCTTGGGCTGGCACGGCCAGCTGGAAGCGCCAGGTCGGGTTCTCGCTGACCGAGAAGTCCATGTCGGCGTCAAACACCGGCCGCTCGCCCAGCCGGACCCGGATGCTGCGCACGAAGTGTGGCGGGATGAACATCACCGTCACCTGGTTGAGCTCGAAGCCGGTGTCGTTGGGGTGCAGCACGGTCACGTCGACGGCGGTGTTGCCAGCCTCGCGTGTCAGGCCGTCCGGCAGGCGCAGCAAGGTCTTGCCGATCAGGTGCGGCGACTCGCGGTTGGGCGGTGCGCTGCAGCCGCCGGAGACCTTCACGTAGCGCGAGTCCATGTGCAGCGAGCCGTCGTCGAGCTGCTGGATGACGCGGATGTGGCTGTATTCGTCGACCCGCAGCCGGGTCTCGAAGTGCGCCGGACCGAGCGCCTCGCCCAGCGTCAGCGTGGCGGCCACCGGCGACGGGTTCTTGTCGACCAGCAGCGTCATCCGGCGCACACGCCGGCCGTCGCTGTTGGCCAGCTTGGAGACGATGCGCACCGGCACCGAGGCGCCGTAGGCCGCCCGCAGCGGCACGATCAGCTGGACCTGGCTGGCCGCGCCGGAAGCGATCGTCTGGGTGCCGAACAGGCGCTCGCGCAGCGTTTCCCACTGCGGCGAGCTGTCGGCATGGCCCACGTTGGTGGGCAGACCGCCGATGGCGCCCAGCGCCGGGCCGGCGACGCTGGCCACGCCGAGCGCCAGGCCTTGCGCCAGCCGACGGCGGCGGGCGGGATCGGCGGGAGTCGTTGTCGTCAGTGGCTCGAACGGGCGGTGTGCGGTCATGGTGTGTCCTTCGGGCCGACTCATCGACCGAGCATGAGCTGTCGCTCCTGCCGCAGGTAGACGATGGAGGCGTTGCGCCGGTGGGTGGTGTCGTGGCGTGACCAGCCGGCGAACTCGCTCAGGGTGCTGGCCTCGGCGACGTCGCTGAGCGCCGTGCCCTTGCGCAGCAGGTCGGCGGTGCGGGCTTCGAGCTGGTCGAGGTAGCGGCGCTCCTGGGCGATCACGTCCAGCGCGTCGCCGGCCGGGCCGTGGCCGGGCAGGGCACGGTGTGGACCCAGCTGGACCAGCGCCGCCAGGGCGCGCCGCCAGCCGGCCAGGTCGGCGTCCTGGACGTCGGGGATGGTCTGCGCGTCCAGCAGCGCGCCGGTCACCAGGCTGGCGCTGCGGGCGTCCCACAGGGCGGTGTCGCCGGGGCTGGCGGCCAGGTCGCCGCTGATCGGGGCGAGCAGGCGCAGTGGCCGGCCGATGTCGGGCAGCGGGGCCAGGCTGGCGTCGGCATCGCGGGCGTCAAACAGGTGATCCGGGAGCGGCACGCGGGTGCCGGTCATCTCGTCCTCGCCGAGCTGGCGCTGAAGCGACTTCAGGCAGGTCCCGCAGCGCGCGCCCATCAGGCGGGCGGCGTCGCGGTGCATCCAGACCGGCACGTCGGCGTCCTGGAAGGCGGTCGCGCCAAAGATGAATTCCTGCATCGCGTGGGTCAGCAGCAGGCCACGCACCGGCCGGTCGGTGAGCTGGCGCACGCTCGCCAGCAAGGCCTCGCCATCGCGCCGGGACACGCCCGCGTTGACCACCAGCGCGCCCCGGTCGCCGACCAGCAGCGCGGCATTGCCGATGCGGCCGCGGTTGACGGGCTCGACATCCCCGGCATGGCCGCGCAGCAGCCAGACGCCGTCGGCGACGGCCTGCGGTGGCGGGCGTTCGGCGGGCGAGACCGCCAGCGGAGCGCCCTCGTCCAGCGCCGCACACGCGGCCAGCCAGGGCAGCCCGAGCAGGGCCAGCAGCTGGCGACGGCGTGTCGGCGCGTCGGCCACTCAGCGGCCCTCGGCCAGGGTCTTGAGCTGCTTCAGGCCGGCCTGGTAGACGGCGGTGATGGCAGCCACGGCGGCCTCGTCGTTCTGGTCCGGCGGCGGGTCGTTGTTGGGGTAGCCACGGTAGAAGGCCCCGCGCCACTCGACGCTGGACTTGCCGCCACCCGCATCGCTGACCTGGATCTGCGAGGTGTAGTTGGTGACCGGCAGCGCGCCGCCGTCCTTGGCGCGGTAGGCGTAGCGCATCTGGCCGTCGTCGTAGCGCTCCAGCGTCTCGATCAGGCCGCCGCCGCCCTTGAGCGTCAGCGTGCGCACCGAGCCGACCGTGTTGCCCTGGTCGGCCGGACTGCTGGCGACGGCCGGGTGCCAGTCCTTGAGCGCGTCGAAGTTGCGGATCAGGCCCCAGACCTTGGCCGCTGGCGCGTCGATCTCGACCTTCTCGGTCACCTTCTGGCGGGTCGGGCCGTGGGCCATCGCGGTGCCGGACCATGCCAGGCTGGCGGCCAGCAGGCCAGCCAGCATCAGCGGGCGACGCTTCAGGCGACGGGGTGGGCACGGACGTGCGGGCATGTCGGGGTCTCCTTCGGGGGTGGGCAATCTTGGGTGGTGTTCAGTCCGGCAACTGGCCGATGAAGCGCCCGAAACCGCGGCTGTTCGAGCCGGTCGGCACGGTCGACAGCACGCGGCCGCTGCTGGCATCGAGCACGACCAGGTTGTCGTCCATCCAGTTGACGACGTGGACCTGATCACCGTGCGCGGCGATGCCTTCGGGGTAGGCGAAACCATCGAGCGTGCGCAGCGGTGCGAGCGTCTCGGCGTCGATCACGCTGACGCTGTCGGCGCGCTGGTTGGTGACGTAGATCAGCCGGCCGTCACGGGTCAGCGCCGCGCCGTAGGGTGCCTTGCCCACGGCCACACGCGCCAGCGGCTGGCTGGTCTTGAGGTCGAACACGCTCAGGTCGTCGCTGTAGACGTTCAGCACGAACAGCCGCTCGCGGGCCGCGTCCAGCATCAGCGCGAAGGGATGGGCGCCGGTCGGCCAGCGGGCGATGACCTCGCCGCGATCGAGGTCCAGCACCGCGACGGTGTCGTCGTCGCGTTCGGCGACGAAGACCCGGCGGGCGTCCGGATGGGCCAGCACGCCGGCCGGGTAGCGACCGGTCGGGATGCTGCGCAGCGGCGCGGCATCGGGCCGGTCGATGGCCTCGGGGTCAAGCACCAGCAGGCGGTTGCGCGACCAGTCGGCGGCCAGCACGCGCCGGCCATCGGGCGTGACGTCCAGCCCCATCGGCCCGCCACCTGCGGTGCCGGCGGCGAGCCGGCCCAGCACCCGCTGGCTGCGCATGTCGATGACCGAGACCGTGCCCGCTTCCGGATGACCGACATAGGCCCGGGCGGTCGCGCTGGCGGCCACCACGCCGGCCGGTGACTTGTCGACCTTCAGCGTGGCGATGACACGCCGGCTGGCGAGGTCGACCACGCTGACATCGTGGCTGCCCTGGTTGGTGATGTAGGCAAACGGCGCGGCGACGGCCGGCAGGCCCATCGACGCCGCCCCGGCCAGCGAGGCCGCCAGCAACACGGCACGGACGCTGCATGTGCGCGCCCGGCGCGTTCCGCGTGTCACAGAGTGCGCCATCCTGGTCCCGTCACGAGCCGAAAGAACACCATGTCCGACAAACGACCCCTCAGGCTCCGCCTGGCCACGCTGGTCCTGCTGGCCGGCTTGAACGCGGGTGTGGCAGCGGCCGAAGCCACCGCTGTCGTCACGCCAGCCGCACCTGCCACGCTCGCCTTCATCGGCTTCGAAGTCATCGACGAACAGCCCGATGCCAGCCGCTGGCCGGCCTTGCGCGGGCGGGCCGAACGCATCGGCCTGCAGATGGCCGAGGGGCTGCAGGCCCGTGGGCTCTACGAGGTGCGTGACCTGGCGCCGGCGGAGGACGCGCTGCAGCGCACCCGCGATGCGAACGAGTTCCTGCACCGCTGCAACGCCTGCCTGAGCGAGATCGGCGCGGCGGCCGGTGCCCGGCTGGTGGGGGTGGGCTGGGTGCAGCGGGTCAGCAACCTGATCCTCAACATCAACCTGGGGATCTGGGACGTCAGTGATCCGAACGCAGACCGCATGGTGCTGACCAAGTCGGTCGACATCCGCGGCGACAACGACGAGTCCTGGCGGCGGGGCGTCGGCTTCATGCTGCGCGACATGGTCGAGCGGCGCGAGCGCCAACCCCGCTACGGCCTGTGAAGCCGACCGTGCAGGCGCCCGCTGCGGCAGCGGCGGCGTGACAGGGTGTGGCATCGCGCGCCTGCGGTGCCACTCAGCGCGGCGTGGCCAGCGCGGCCAGCGGGGTCGAGCCCTGCCAGCTCAGGCCCTGGGTGTCGCTGACCTCGGCACGCAGCGGTGCCGTGCCGCGTGGCACGAAGACCAGCCGCAGCGTCGGGTTCTCGCTGATCGCGAAGTCCAGGTCGGCGGTGAGCAGCAAGCGGTCGCCTTGCCAGAGCCGCGCGCTGCGCAGGTAGTGCGCGGGGGTGAAGTGGCGCGTCAGCTGGTCCATCGCCATGCCCGAGTGGTTGGGGTGGCTGACCATCCACTGCAGCGCCAGCGGCTGGCCGTCGACGGCCGGCTCGGACGCGCGGAACTGCATGCGGCCCATGGCCGCGCGCATCGCCGCCTCGTCGCCACCGGGCGGGGCCGAACAGCCGCCGGATGACTTGACGTGCCGCAGCGCCATGCGCAGCGTGCCATCGGCCGATTCGGCGATGACGCGCACGAAGCTGTAGTCGTCGACCCGCACGCGGGTCTCGATCTGCGGCAGCACGCCATCGGCCGGCAGGTCGAACACCGCCGCGATCGGCGAGGGGTTGTTGTCGATCACCAGCGTGATGCGGCGGATGCCCGGTGCACCGGCGCTGGCCAGGGCGCTGCGCCAGGCCACTGGCACGAAGGCCGGGTCGTCGGCGCGGCGCGGCGCGCTCACGCTCAGCTCAGAGGCGCCGCCCGCTGCGGCCGGCTCGATGGTGCGGATCGGCCGGTCACCCCACAGCGAGGCCCGCACCTGCCGCCAGCGCGGGCTGGCCTCGGGGTTGTCGGCGTCGCGGTAGATGCCGCTGGCGGGTTCGGCGGCCCTGAGCGGTCCGGCTGCAGCCAGCGCAAGGCCACCCAGTCCGCCGAGCAGGAGGTGACGTCGGTCGGTGGCTGATGGCAAGGAAGGCAAGGACGGCATGGCTGCAGCTTGGGCTGGGGCGGGTGTTGGGTCGCTCAGCGGCTCGGCAGGCTGCCGGGTCGTTCAGCGAATCACGTAGCAAGCCTTCTTGGACTTGGTCAGGAGCGCCCGGTAGCGCCGGATCTCGTCTTGCAGCTTCTCGACGTCGCGGATGTAGCTGCCGCGTTCACCGCCGATGGAGTTGGCGTTCAGCGCCGTGGACATCTCGATGTAGTCCTCGAACTTCAGCTCGGTGGCCATCTGGTCGAAGGCGCAGGCGCACTTGTTGACCATCTCGTAGTGACCGCCCGGGTGGTCGCGCAAGCAGGCCTGGACCCAGTTGAACCGTTCGGACGTCGGGTATTCGGACAGCTCGGCCGACACGGGTGCGGCGAACAGCGCCGCCAGGGTCATGGCCGCGACCGGCAGCCAGGTCGACGGCCGGGGCGAGCGCTGGGGGAGGGCAATGCGCATGGGGTGGGAGGGCATGGTGGGTGAGGTCGTCGTGGTCGTCGTGGTCGTGGCAGGCGATGGTCAACCCGGCGCCGGCCAGGCGGGCGAGCGGGCGCCGTCGATCAGCAGTTCCTCGTCCAGCACGGCGGGTGCGCCATCGGCGCCGGCCACGCCGCTGCGGATCGAGACGATGGTGCCGGGCACAGCGTCTGACAGCACAAAGACGTACTGCTTGGCCGCGAGCTGGCTGAAGCGGTCCTTGTTGGGATCGTCCGCATAGGGGCGGATCACGATCTGCCGGGCCGCCACCATCTTGCCCCGGTAGCTGACCTGCAGGTCACTGACCGTCGCAGCCTCGTAGAGCGCCATGCGCAGGCGCTTGCGGAAGTAGCTGGCCGAGCCCTTGGTGCGGCGGTTCATCTCGCGGATGTCGCGCTCCAGGAAGAACAGCGTCACCGGGTTGCCCTCGACCTGCTCGACCTCGGGCAGGGCCAGCCGGCGCGCGCCGGTCAGGAACTCGCCACTGGCCTTGCAGCAGCGGCCCTTGGCCAGCGGGCTCAGCGTCAGCGTCACGCGGTCGTCGAAGGCGATCTCGTCCTTGAGCGTGCTGGTGAGGTGGAACTGGTAGCCGATCTTCATCGGCGGCTTGATGCCGGCGAATTGCGGCGACATCAGCAGCAGGCGCTCGGCCTGCGAGAAGTCCTGCGCGTTGCCCGAAGCCGCGACGGGCGCCTGTGACCAGGCCAGACCCGCCAGCGCGAACGAGGTCGACAGCAGCGCAAACAGGCGGAACATCGTCGTGCGGGTCATGGCAGCAGCGTGCCTCCTTCGGCGACCAGCGGCACGCGGAAGTCGCGCAGGATGGCGGTGATCTCGGCGCGCTGCGTCTCGATCACCTTCTCGACCTGCTGCTTCCATTCGCGCTCGCCGTGGCGCACGCCCATCGCCATCTCGAAGTCGAAGCGCACGCCGGGTTCGGACTGCATCGGCAGCACCGTCAGCCGGGGCTCTGCGACCCGCTTGGCGAAGAAGCCCGCGATCGGTCCCCAGACGATCGCCACATCGACCTTGCCGGCGCTCAGTTCCTTCTCCAGCAGCTCGCCGGGGTACTGGGCCGGGTCGGGGCTCATCATCTGGTAGGGCACGCCTTGGTCGACCAGGCCGTGCTTGTTGAGCCAGGCGGCCGCCGGGGTGCGGTCGTACAGGCCGATGCGGACCTTCTGGCGGCGCTCGGGCGGCAGGGCCAGGAAGTCCTGCACCGACTTCACGTCGTCCAGCCCGCGTCCTTGTGCATAGACCATGGCGTAGGTCGAGCGGTAGTAGGGCTTGGTGACGGAGACCTGGTCGAAGCCGACCGGCACGCCCATCACGATGTCGCAGCGGAAGTCCTCGCCGGGCAGCTTGTAGCGCAGCGTGTTGCGGATGAAGGCCAGCCGGGCGGGGAAGGAGTAGTACTGCACCGGCAGGCCCATGGCCTTGCCGAACAGGTCGGCCAGCCGGTTCTCGATGCCCTCGGCGGCGACGTTGGAGAAGGGCAGGTTGTTCGGGTCCTGACAGACCTTCAGGGCCTTGCGCTCGGGCTCGTCCTGGGCTTGCGCGAGGGCGGGCAGGGCGACGGCGGCCAGGGCGACCAGCCCGGCGGCCAGGCGGCTCAGGGACGCGGTGCGGGCCGGGCGGGTGTCGTTCATTTGGCTTCTTCCACCTTGGAACGGGTGATGGCGCCGTCAGAGCGGCCCTTGAGGTAGGCGTAGAGCTGGTCGATGTTGTCCATCACCACCTTGCTGGTGCCGAAGCTCTGCATGCCCTTCTCGAGCCGGCCGTCGCGCACGGTCTTGATGAACTCTTCCTTGGTGAGCACCTTCAGGCTGGCGAGCAGCGAGGGGCCCACCATGCCTTCCTGGTTGGCGCCGTGGCAGCGGTCACAGGCAGCCTGACGCCAGGCGCGGAAGCCCTTCATCGTGTTGGCATCGACCTTGTAGCCGTCAACGACGGTGTAGAGCGGCGTCTCGACCTTGTCCTGCGCCGATGCGGCCGGGCTGGTGACGAGGGTGGCCAGCGCGGTCAGTGCGAGGGCAAGGAGGGGAGCGGCTTTTCCAGTTCTCATGACATCTCGGGATCAGGTGTTCATCGGGACAGAAGGCCGGCGCGCCCGGGAGGCGCGCCGACCTTCTCTTTCAGCACATGGCCAGATCAGTTGGGCAGCGCGAACACGGTCAGCGAGCCGCCGAGTTCGGTGTACTGATTCAGCTCACGGTAGCCACCCACGGCACCCAGGCCGTCGGTGTCCTTCTCGAGACCTGCGGCCATGCCGATGCCGGCCCAGCCACCGATGCCAGAGAACACGCCCAGGTACTGCTTGCCCTTGTGCTCATAGGTGAACACGTTGCCGATGATCCCGGAGGGCGTCTTGAACTTGAACAACTCCTTGTTGATGTCGTTCTTGTCGACGCACTTCAGGTAGCCCTCGAGCGTGCCGTAGCAGGACAGACCGCCAGCGGTGTTGAGCGAGCCGGACCAGACCGAGAACTTCTCGGCCTTGGACTGCACGATCTTGCCGGTGCCGGCATCCCAGGTGATGTAGTTGCCCATGCCACCGTGGCTGCCCGGGGCCGGGAACATCGACAGCGTCGCGCCGACGTACGGCTGGCCGGCGGTGTACTCGACCTTGAACGGCTCGTAGTCCATGCAGACGTGGTTGGTCGGCACGTAGAACAGCTTGGTCTCGGGGTCGTAGGACGCCGGTTGCTGGTCCTTGGAACCCAGCGCCGCCGGGCAGATGCCCTTGGTGTTGACGTCAGGTCCGTTCTGCGCGGTCGAGTACTTGGAGACGACCTGCGGACGGCCGCTCTTCATGTCGACGTGCGTGGCCCAGTTCACCTTCGGGTCGTACTTCTCGGCCACCAGCAGCGCACCGCTGACGCGGTCCAGGGTGTAGGCAAAGCCGTTGCGGTCGAAGTGCACCAGTGCCTTGGTCAGCTTGCCCTTGACGTTGATGTCCGCCAGGATCATCTCGTTGATGCCGTCGAAGTCCCACTCGTCGTACGGGGTCATCTGGTAGACCCAGTTGACCTTGCCCGAGTCGACGTCACGCGACCAGATCGACATCGTCCACTTGTTGTCGCCCGGGCGTTGCGCCGGGTTCCAGGTCGACGGGTTGCCGGTGCCGTAGTAGACCGCGTTGGTCGCCTTGTCGTAGCTGTACCAGCCCCAGGTGGTGCCGCCGCCGATCTTCCACTGGTCGCCTTGCCAGGTCTTCAGCGACGAGTCGCGGCCGACCGGCGTGACCTTGCCGTCCGCCCACGTCGTCGTCTTGTCCGGGTCCATCAGCATCTCGCTGTCGGGGCCGACCGAATAGCCCTTCCAGACCTGCTTGCCGGTCTTGATGTCGTAGGCGGCCAGGAAGCCGCGCACGCCCCACTCACCGCCGGAGATGCCGGTGATGACCTTGTCCTTGAAGACGTGCGGTGCGTTGGTGTTGACCGCGCCCAGCTTCGGATCGCCGTTCTTGACGGTCCAGACCAGCTTGCCGGACTTGGCGTCCAGGGCGATCAGGTTGGAGTCGGCCTGCTGCAGGAAGACCTTGCCTTCGGCATACGCCAGGCCGCGGTTGACGGTGTCGCAGCACATCTGCGGAATCACCGCCGGGTCTTGCTTCGGCTCGTACTTCCAGAGGATCTTCTGGGTGTCGAGGTCGATCGCGAAGACCTTGTTCGGGAACGGCGAGTGCAGGTACATCGTGCCGTCAACAACCAGCGGCGAGCCTTCATGGCCGCGCAGCACGCCGGTCGAGAAGGTCCAGGCGACCTGCATCTTGCCGACGTTGCTCTTGTTGATCTGCTTGAGCTGGCTGTAGCGCTGGTTGTACATGTCGCCCGCCTGCATCGCCCAGTTCTTGGGGTTGGCGATGTGCTTCTCGACGTCGGCGTTGGCCATCGTCAGGGCCGGCATGCCCAGCAGGGCGACGCAGGCCCCGCGGATCAGCCATTGGCCAGTCTTGCCGGCAGTGTTGCCAGTTGAAGTCATGGATCTGTCTCCTTGCTCTTTCGGTGGTGGACGGACGGGGGGGTAGGACGGGCTCGCCGGAAACCACCTGTGTCCGGGGCGAGCGGAACTGCCCCCTCACTTCCGCAACTCCCGTGCCCGTGATGCACGCCACACATCGCGTGTTCTTCGCGGTGCGGTGCAACATGCGACGCGGTCCGCCATCACCTTTCGCGTTAACCCTTGAAACCAGGCCGGGCATCCCCGCGTCGACGGCCTTCAAAGCATGCGGATGGGCTGGATGGCCGTGTTCAAGGGCCTTCGCGGCGATCAGGGTTCAGGGAAAGTCCTGATCCGGTGGTCCGGCCCGACCACCGTTCAGGTCGCCCGGAAGACCGTCGCCGCACGGCAACCTGTCGCGCCGAAGGCTGTGGCGTCATCACTTTCGGGACACTGTGTTGCAGGTCCTGCGCAAGGGCTGCGGCTGGCTGGTCCGGTCAGTCCAGCGGCGGCAGACCGTGGCGCGCGCGGGCCCGGTTGCAGGCCTCGTCGCCACGCCCGAGCGGCGCGAGCATGCCGAACTCGCGGCAGGGCCCCGGCCGCCATTCATGGATGCCGCAGCAGGCCTTCTCGCCCACCGTGCCGACCAGGGCCGCGCAACGTGGCCGGGCGTGGTCGGTGCCGCGCATGCGGGCGCTGTGAGCGGTGATCTCGACCGCCAGGCCATCGGGCACGCAGCCGCCATGCGACTGCAGTTCATCGACCGCGAAGTCGACCCGGAAGCTGGCGCAGCAGGCACCGCAGCGCAGGCAGGGGTTGTCGTGGGCGGGAACGTTTGCGGTGGGCGCTGGGGTCATGGGTGTGGTCACGGCGGGCCGAAAGGCGGGGTCGATTCTCGTGTCCGTTGCGTGTGTCCCATGCATGTGGCCCATGCGTGTGTCCGGTGGGCCCCGGCGACTCACCGTGCCAGGGTCACTTCGCGCTGCCGCTCGACATGGTTCAGCCCGACCGCGCGGCTCGCATCCGGACAGCCGGCGCTGCTGTTGCAGGCCGTCGCCTGGATGCGCCAGACCGTCAGCACACGCGGCACGCCGGGGCTGGTCTCGCCCTCGTGGTAGGTGCTGCGGCTGCAACTCACGCTGACCCACGTGCCGGTGTCGGCGCTCAGGTCCAGGGTCTGGCGCGCGCCGTCCGCGCAGCTGGTCCAGCTGCCCTTCAGGGCCTCGTGCAGGCCCCACTCGATGCCGGCACGTGCCGCCAGACCGGCCCGCGCGGCCAGCAGGCTCTGGCTGGCCGTGATCTGCTGACCGACGCCCAGCCGGACCAGTGCGGCGGCCAGACCGGCCAGCACCACCAGCACGGCGATGGCGGCGATGGCGCCAAAGCCGGTCTGAGCGGAACGGGGCAATGCGGGTCTCATGGCACGTTGGGTACATGCGCGCCCATGCTGAGGTGGGCGCTCTCGCCGTGGCGGGTGATCTCGAACTCGATCCAGACGAAGCCGCTCTGCTGGGTGGCGCCCTGGTTGGGGTCGTGCACGAAGTTGCAGGCGCGCACGCCGCTGGCAACCACCACGCCGCCGCTGACCGGGCAGGTCGTGGGCGCGGCAGCGTCGTAGCCATAGCCGGACAGGCGCAGCAACTGGCCCCGGCCATTGCCCTGCGCATCGAGCGTGCCGTCCGCGCCGACGCAGCTGTAGAACACCGCCTGCTGGTCCTGCGGGACGATGCTGTAGCGGCCGCCGTCGTAGCCGGGCGAGACCTGCAGCGGCTCGATCGTCAGCCGCACCACGCCGTAGACGGCGGCGGGTGTCTCGACGGCGGTGATGCGGCTGCGGTTCAGGCCTTCGTAGACATCGTTGCCGTTCTGGTTGTTGATGACGACGGTGTCGCCCACGGCCGCTGGTGTGCCGCTGGCGCTGAGCACGTCGAAGGTGGTCGTGGTGGTGCCGGTGTCGACCCAGGCGCTGCAGTTGGCGCCCGGTGTGCAGCCCACGCCGCTGTCGTTGACGGTGTCCGGCCCGCTGCGGTAGCGCCCGCCGCCGCTGGCGGGCAGCAGCTCGACGCACTGGTTGCCGGGCGTGCGGATCGAGTTGGGCACGGCGCGCCGGACCTCGCGCACCATCGTCGCCAGGCTGTTCTCGGCCTCGACCTGCAAGGCCGCACGTTCGCGCGTGACGAGGTAGCCGTCGATGGCCGGGCGCAGGAAGACCGTCAGCGTCGCGGCCAGCACGCCGGCCACCACCATCACGACGATCATCTCGACCAGGGTGAAGCCCGGCATCGGCCGACGTGGTGTGTGCAGCAGGCTCATGACGCGTAGTCCGTGCGCCAGGTGCGCAGCGTCAGGTCGGCGCTGCCGCTGCGGCTGACGGTGACGCTGATGCGCCGGGCTGCGGAGATGCCACCCAGCGCGACCGGCTCGATCGCCACCCGCACCGAATAGCCCGCCAGCGCCGCGATCGGCACGCCGTCGATGCCGCAGATGCGGCCGGTCGTGGCGTAGCCGGCGTAGTCGCCGATGTCGTTCCAGGTGTCGCGCGCGCAGTCGGTCGTCGGGGCGTCGTTCGCGCTGGCGGCATAGGGCTTGAGGGCGATCTCCTCGATCAGCTCCTCGGCGATCGCCTGCATCTGGCGCTGCACGAGCGGGTCGGCCGAGCCGCGCCCCACGGTCGAATAGGCCAGCATCACGCCGGCCAGGCCGACACCGATGACGACCATGGCCAGCACCAGCTCGACCAGCGTCAGGCCTTGCCGGGCGCGCCGGCCGGCGGACCGTCCGTTGCGGCTACTGGACGCGGCCATGCAGGCCCTCCACCGTGATCGTGGCGACGTCGCCCGCGTCGAAGGTGTAGCGGCTCGTGGTGGTCGCCGTGGCGCTCTCGCCGACGCCGCCCGAGGGCAGGAAGTAGAGCGTGCGGGACGGGCTCGCCGTGACCGTCCAGCCGCGCGGCGCGACCAGCGCGATGGGCTGGCCGTCCGGCCCGATCAGGTCGGCGCTGCAGTCGCTCGCACCGAAGGCGCTGGCGATGCGCAGGCGCAGCACCGGCGGGCTGGCGTTGTCGAAGCTGGCGCACACCACACGCCGATGCCCACGGGCCAGCGCATGGCCTTGTCGCAGCGTGGCGACGACACCATCACGCCAGGCCTGACCCTGCACCTGCGTGGTCGACGACCAGCGCGGCAGTGCCACGACGGCCATCACGCCGACCATCACCAACACGGCGATCAGCTCGACCAGCGTGTAGCCACGCCCGCCCGGGTGGGCGTGGTGCGGATGCGTGGGCGCGGGTCGTGACAAGGCCATGGTCACGCCGATCGTGCCGCAGGGGGCGGCCGGGCAAGGGCGGAAAAGAGGGGGCCGCACCGGCTTGTCGCCACCGCCTCCCGGCGCGGCGGCCGTCCTCTAGCGGGGACGATGATCAACCGGCGCGTGCCCGATCAACCGGAGAACGGTGTTCATCGCACCGATTCACATCACCCGCATGCGTCAACCCGCATGCCATCGGTAGGTCGGACACCCCGCACGCCAACCGGTAGGTGGGACACCCCGTGTCCGACGTCCTGTTGCCCGCAGCCACCGATCCAGAACGTTGACCACCGCGCCAACACCGGCCGTGTCGGGCGCGCCCAGCGCGTTGAACGCGGTTGCAGGTTGGAGGCCCATCGGCACCAGCCCGTCGGACACAGGGTGTCCGACCTACCGGGGCGGTGCCCGATCGGCCGGCATTTGCCAATGGACCGGCGATGACCCGATCGACCGGCGCATGCCCGATCAACCGGGGAACGGTGTTCACCGCACCGATTCACGTCACCCGCACGCGTCACCCACCCGCGACACCCCGCACGCCAACCGGTAGGTCGGACACCCCGTGTCCGACGGGCTGTTGCCCGCAGCCACCGATCCAGAACGGTGACCACCGCGCCAACACCGGCCGTGTTGAACGCACGATAGGGACGTGTGTTCCGGTCAATCCACCTCCCGCACCTGCGTCGTCAGCCGCGATTCCGGGCTGTAGACGCCGAAGCTGGCGCGGGCGGAGGGGTCGCGGTCGAAGCCGGAGCTGCAGGAGCCGGTGCGTGAGCGCAGCCAGGGCAGGCCGGCGCCAGTGCTGCTGGCGATGGCGCCGAAACTGCCGCCGGGGCTGGCCACGCAGCTTGCGTCGCTGGTGCTGTGGCCGAGGTTGATCGCGATGTCGACCGTGCCGGTGCCCCGGGGACTGGGCGGTGCCAGGCGCAGCTTGCCTTGTCCGCCGCTCAGGCTGATCGATTGCACCGCAGCGGTCCAGTTGGCGCTGCCGCCGCGGTGGCTGCGCGGTGTGCTGCGGGCGATGGCTGCCGTGGGCATGACCGTGCAGTGATCGTCGCTGGAGGGCACCCAGCTGCGGCCGCTCCAGTGGTCGACCTGGAGGGTCAGTTCCAGCGGCTGGCGGTCGCTGCCGTAGGCGTTGCTGATGCGCAGCCGGCCGCTGCGCAGCGCCATCACCGGATCGCTGCCGACACCGCCGACCGGTGCGCTGCTGACGCCGTCGGCGTCGCTGCCCCGCAGCACCACGCTGCGCGGGGCGGTGAGCTTGTCGGTGTAGGCATAGGCCGGGGCCGCGCTGCCGCTGACCGTGGCGATGCCGGCGCGGAAGCTGCTCGCGGCAATGCTGCCGTTGACGAGGTGGCCGCCCCCGAGTCCGCCGACTTCGGACAGGCTCACCCGCTGAGCCAGGTTCGGCGTGGTCAGGCTGCTGCCGTCGTAGTTGCGGGTCAGCGCACCGGCGGCGTTGAGGGCCTGCACCGTCACCGCGAAGGGCTGGCCGGCATAGCTCCAGGCACCGCAGGACGGCGTGGCGCTCAGCGCCAGGCGCTGGGGGACGAAGCGCCCGATCGTGCCGGCCGTGCCGGTGCTGCCCAGCACATCCAGGCCGCTGCCGAGGTAGTTGTCCAGCGCGACGTTCAGGTCGATGCGGCCGACCTCGCTCCAGCTCAGGTTGCTCGCGCTGGCGATGCCGCCGCTGAAGGCGCCCAGGCTGCCGCTGAAGACGCCGTCGACCGCGCCGCTGCCAGTCGGCGCAGCCCGCACCGCCGACAGGGCGACCGACGGGGCTGGCGCTTCGCGGCCGAAGTTGGGCATCACCGCTCCGGCCGCATTGAGCGCCCGCACGCGCGCCGGGAAGGCCGCACCGGCGACGATCGGGCCGCTGGGCAGGTTGTCGATCGCCAGCACCGACGGCGCGGCGATCACGTTTGCCGAGCCGCTCAGGCCAGCGGCGGCCAGTGCGTCGCCCGCCGCGCCGGTCAGACCGAACAGCAGCTCGATCTGGCCGGCATCGGGGTAGCTCAGTCTGGCCGTCGCGACACCCTGGGCATCGAAGCGCAGGTTCAGCAACTGGCCGTTGCCATCGCAGGCCGCGCTGGCGTTGCCGCTGGCGTTCAAGGGCTGGTCGTTGACGCGGGCGGCCAGCGTGCCGCTGGGCGGGTTGACGTAGCGGCAGCGGGTGGTCAGCGAGCGCACCGTGTTGGCCAGCGCAGCCACGCAGACGCTGGCGTTGTCGGCGCGGCGCACCGCCCGCAGCGTGACGGGTGCATCGACGCCGGCCACATGGTTCGTGAGGCTCACTTGCAGGCCGACATCGGCGGCGCTGTAGGCACAGGTGGGACTGCCGAAGTTGCAGGTTGCCGCGCTTTGCGCCTCGGGCAGGCTGGACGCCATGCCCAGCGTCGTGGTGCCTGCGACCGGCAACTGCATCGCCACGCGGGTGCTGCTGGCACCCGGCGCGATCGAGAAGCTGGCGCCATCGGACCAGACCGTCGCCACATGGCTGGACGAGAGCGTGCCGATCAGCCCGGCCGTGTAGGGCCGCGCGCAGGCGGCGTCCTCGCAGGCGACCACCTCGATCGAGTCGGCCGCGCAGGTCAGGCCAGTGCCGCTGGCATGGCGCAGTTCCAGGTGGTGCAGCGGCGGCGTGCAGAGGTGGGTCTGGACCAGGTCCAGCGCGATCTCGGCCACGCCGAGTTCGTAGTTGGACACGCGCAGCTCGTCGATCTGGCCGTTGGCCGAGTTGGCCGTGGCACCGGAGGGCGTGACGGCGCTGCGGTTGTCGCCGACGTAGAGCGAGGCCAGGCTCGGGTCGAGCTGGCCATTGGTCTTGTTGGAGGCCACCGCCGCCTGCAGGCCGTTGAGGTAGATGCGGGTGGTGCTCTGGGTGTTGTTGGTGCCCGACAGCAGGGACCAGGTCACCGCGACATGGGTCCAGGCGCCTGCAAGCACGACCTGGGCAGACGTGGTCGCCTGCAGCTGCGTGCCGTTGCTGTCGCTGACCACGAACTGCAGCGCTCCGGTGGCTGTGCGTTGCAGGTGGAAGGGCCGGCCGGCGAGCGTTGTCGCGCTCATCAACATGCCAGCCGTGCCGCTGGCCCAGACCGTGTTGGCGCGGTACCAGAACGACAGCGTGCCGCTGCTGCCGATGGCCGTGTCGACATCCAGCGAGGTGTCGACCGCCGAGATGGCCGTCGTCGTGTTGAGCGGGATGTTGGCGCGCCGGCAGACCCGGCCGCTGTCCTGCACGCTGGCCGAGCCCACGCGCAGGCCGTGGTTGCGGTTGCCGGACGAATCGCGCACCTCGCCGATCGTGCCGCTCCAGGCGCTGGTCTCGTCGAAGCGGTATTCGGCCACCCGGTCGGGCGTGTCGCTGGGCACATACCAGCGGATCGCCGTGCCGTTGGCGTTGTAGCCGCTGTTGTAGGAGTACTGGGTGTAGTCGCTCGTGTCGACCTGCACGCCGATGGTCGCGTTCGAGCCCGAGGCGTTGGCGTTGCCGTACTGGAACTTGAACTCGCCGTTCTCGAACAGGATGATCTGGAAGGTGTAGGGCGTGCTGGTGTTGTACTGGAAGACGTTGTTCCAGCTCACCACCACATAGCGCTGGGGCGCCGTGCCCTTCTGTTCCCAGGTCACGCCCCCACTGCCGCTGCGGCCCGGGTCCAGGTCGGCCCAGTAGGCCATCAGGACGCGGGTCGTGTCGGTCGCGGGACAGCCACCACCCGCCGAGCCGGGCTTGCCGATCGGGAAGGCGGTGTTCGAGTAGCTGCGGAAGAAGCCGGTGTCGGCACCGAACTGCAGGCCGCCGTTGCTCAGCACCCGCACCGAGCCGTAGGCGGTGCCGGCGAAGGGGAAGGTGAAGCCGCCGGTGAAGGTGATCGTGGACTGGTCATCGTCACCCGCGTAGCTGGTGCAACCACCCGTCCATCTGACCGCCTGCGTGGCGGTCTCCCACACAAAGCTGTCGCTGCGGTAGCTGTAGGTGGCCGCATGGGCCGCCCCGGCCAGGCCGAGCCCGGCCAGCAGCAGCCCCTGCGCGAGACGGCCGAACAGGCGGATCAGCCAGGCCGTCATCACCGGTCCGATCAGTTGCCGGCGGCCACGCCGATGAAGGTCTGGCTGTAGGTCGTCGTGCCGACGGTCTTGCTGATCGAGCAGGACGCCGTGTCGCCGTTGGTGGCGCCGATGTCGGCCGCGACGGCGGAGGCGGCATAGGACGCCGGCAGGCCGCCCTGCATCAGGGTGCCGACATCGGCACAGGCGTCGACCGTCGAGCACTTGCCGGTGGTGGCGACGTTGCCGGTCAGCGCGCAGCCGCTGTAGTTCAGGTTCATGGCCGCGCCAGCTGCACCGGCGACGCTGTCGACGGCGGCCTGCTCGGCATCGCCGCGCATGTCGATGAACTTGGGCAGGGCGGTGGCGGCCAGCACGCCGAGGATGACGATGACGACGATCAGCTCGATCATCGTGAAGCCTTGTTGACGCAGTTTCATGGGGTGCACTCCGAAGGTCGGGAACGGGGTTGGATCGGTCCGGACGGGCGGAACTGCCGGGCCGGCTGGAACTGAGGAATCGGATCGTTCATTTGTGTTTTCGGCCTTCTGTCGACGGGCTTGAGCGCTTCGATGCGGGCATGTGTCACGCCCCCGTCAATGCTTCATCGCCGTGCTGCCGAGGTCCCACACGGGCAGGAAGACGCCCAGTGCCAGCATCAGCACCAGCACGCCCAGCATCACGATCAGGATGGGCTCGATCTGCTGGCTGAGGGTCTTGAGCTCGTACTCGACCTCGCTGGCGTAGAAGCCGGCAACCTCGTCCATCAGCTCGTCGACCGCGCCGGTCTCTTCGCCGACGGCGACCATCTGCAGCACGACCGGCGTGAAGACCGCCGCCGCCGCCGCTGCCCGCAGGATCGAGTCGCCGCGTTCGACCGCGCCGCGCATGCCGTCCAGGCGCCGGGCGATGTGCTGGTTGTCGACCGTCTGTGCGACCACGCTGAGGGCCTGCTCGATCGGCACACCGCTGCGCAGCGCCAGCGCGAAGCTGCGGGCGAAGCGGGCCAGCATGGCCTTGCGCACGATCTTGCCGGCGACCGGCATGTGCAGCAGCGCCGCGTCGATGCGCAGCCGGCCCTGCGGCGTGCGGCGCCAGGCCCGCAGGCCGAACCAGCCGGCGACCGAGGCCAGGCCCATGGCCCAGCCCCAGTCGATGGTGAATTGCGAGGTGGCCATCAGGATGCGCGTGGGCAGCGGCAGGCTGGCCCCGGCGGCGGCGAAGACGCTGGCGAAGGCCGGGATCACCATCAGGTTGATGACGCCCAGCGCCACCACCATGGCCGCGACCACGAAGGTCGGGTAGCGCATGGCGGACTTGACCTGCTGGCGCAGCGTGTTCTCGAACTCGAGGTGGTGGAACAGCCGCAGGAAGACCTCGTCGAGCCGGCCGGTCATCTCGCCCACCCGCACCAGCGCGACGAAGATCGGGTCGAAGACCCGGTCATGCCGGGCCAGCGCCATTGACAGCGCGATGCCGGATTCAAGGCTCTTGCGGACCTCCAGCAACACGTCCTTGACGGCCGGGTTGACGGCGGACTCCTGCAGCCCGGCGAGCGCGCGCAGGATGGGCACGCCCGATCGCAGCAGGGTGTGCAACTGGCGGGCGAACAGCATCAGGTCGACCGGCCGGACCTTGGGCGCAAACAGGCCGCTGCGCTTGTCCGACTCGGCCGGGCGTTGCGGTCCTGCACGCAGGCGGGTCAGCCAGCCGAGCGGCGTGCCGGCGACCAAGCCGTTGCCCTGGGGCCGGATCGTCAGCGGCGTGATGCCACGCCCGCGCAGCAGGTCGGCCGCAGCGGTCGGGCTGGCGGCCTCGATCACGCCGGCCGTGGCGCCGCTGCTGGCGTGGCCGGTCCAGGCATAGCGGGGCGTGGCGTTGGACATGCGCCGAGCCTCATTCGCCCTGCAGGTGGCTCACCCGCATGGCCTCGGTCAGCGTGGTGCGACCGGCCAGCACCAGTTCGGCGGCGGCGCGGCCCAGCGTGTGGCCGGCCATCTGGCGACGACCGGCGGCGCTGAAGGCGGCCGGATCGCCGTGGTTGATCGCCTCGACCAGCTCGGGCGTCATCTCGATGAACTCGTGCACGCCGGTGCGGCCGCTGTAGCCGGTGTGGCTGCACTCGTTGCAGCCGCGGCCCTGACGCACCTGGGCGTTGTCCAGGCGCTGGCCGGCGCTCAGGTGCGAGGCCAGCCAGGCGGCTTCCTGCGCGTCCGGCGCATGCGGCTCGGCGCAGTGCGGGCAGACGGTGCGCACCAGGCGTTGCGCCAGCACCATCTGCAGCGACAGCGCGACCATGTAGCGCGGCACGCCCATGTCGATCAGTCGCAGCGGCGTGGACAGCGCGTCGTTGGTGTGCAGCGTGGACAGCACCAGGTGGCCAGTCAGTGCGGCGCGCATGCCGATCTCGGCGGTGGTCTGGTCACGCATCTCGCCGACCAGGATCACGTCCGGGTCTTGCCGCAGCGCGGCGCGCAGCACACGGTCGAAGCCCAGCTCGATCTTGTCGTGCACCTGCACCTGATTGAGGCCGGGCAGGCGGTATTCGACCGGGTCCTCGACGGTGATGATCTTGCGTTCGCTGCTGTTGAGCGCGTTGAGCGCCGCGTACAGCGTGGTGGTCTTGCCGCTGCCGGTCGGGCCGGTCACCAGCAGCATGCCGTGTGGCCGGGCGATCGAGCGGCGCAGCGCCTTGACCACCCGTTCGGGCATGCCCATCGATTCCATCGACAACAGGCCGTTGGACGGGTTGAGCAGCCGCATCACGACCGACTCGCCATGCTGGGTCGGCATGGTGGAGATGCGCACATCCAGCGCGCCACCGCGCAGCGTGACGGCGAAGCGGCCGTCTTGCGGCAGGCGCTTCTCGGAGATGTCCAGGCCCGACATCAGCTTCAGGCGCAGCGCCACCGCACCGGCGATGCGGGCATCGGCCTCGGTCTGCACATGCAGCACGCCGTCGATGCGGAAGCGGATGCGCAGCGCACCGGCCTGCGGCTCGATGTGGATGTCCGAGGCCCGCACCCGCAGGGCCTCGTCAAAGACCGAATACAGAAGGCGCACGACCGGCGCGTCCTCGGTGCTGGCGGTGCCCAGGCCGAGCAGCTCGCCGAGGTTGCCCGCCAGGCCGTTCTCGACGCTGTCCAGCTCGGTGGTCAGCTCGCGCGCCAGGCCGGCAATCGCCTCGGTGTTGCGGTAGCTGCGCTCGACGGCGGCGATGAGCTGCCCTTCGGCGACGACGACCAGCTCGAAGTCCCGGTTGGCGGACAGCTTCAGCAGCCGCGCCACCTCGTCATAGGCAGCCATGTCGGTCGGATCGGCCATGGCCACCCGCAGCGCGCCTGCGTTTTCCTCGATCACCAGGGCGCGCAGCCGGCGGGCTTGCACCTCGGGCAGCAGCCGGGCGACTTCCGGCCGGATCGAGCGCTGGCCCAGGTCGACAAAGGGCACACGCAACTGGCCGGCCAGGGCGCGGGCGATCTGGCCTTCGTTGACCCAGCCGTTGTCGATGAAGACACGGCCGAGCTTGCGCCCGGTGGATTTCTGCGCGGCCAGCGCCAGGTCGAGCTGGCCGGGCGTGATCAGGCCCTGCTGGACCAGCAGGTCACCCAGGCGGATGCGTTCGGGACGGGCCATGGTGCGGGCGACCTCAGCGTGCCGTGCCGTCGATCACCAGCGCGGCGCGGCTCGGCGCGGGCGGGGTGGCGGCTTGGGTGTCGACCGCCGCAGCGGGGCTCGCGTCCGGCCAGGGCTGCAGCTGCGAGGTCGGCTGGCGCGTGTCGGCCTCCGGCCAGGGACTGCCGTCGCGCACGATGGTGGGCTTGAGCAAGATGACCAGCTCGCGCTTGCGCATCGAGGTCGACTTCTGGCGGAACAGGCCACCGACCACGGGCAGCTCGCCCAGGCCGGGGATGGCGGTGCTGTCCTCGCGGCGCTCCTGACTCATCAGGCCGCCGATGGCCGCGATCTCGCCGTCGCGCAGCCGCACGATGCTGTCGGTCTCGTTGATCGCGCTGCTGGCCAGCGGCAGCTGGTAGCTGCCCAGCGAGCCGAGGTTGATGGCCTTCTGCTTCTCGGTCACCGTGCTGATGGCCGGGTGCACATGCAGCATCACCTGACCGTCCTCGCCGATCTGCGGCGTGACGTCCAGCGAGATGCCCGAGAAGAAGGGCTGCAGCACGACCGACGGCGTCGACGTGCTGGTGCTGCCGCTGCTGGTCGTGGTCGACGAGACGCCGGTGACGTAGAGCTCGTCGCTGCCGACCTTGAGCACGGCCTTCTGGTTGTTCAGCGTGGCGATGCGCGGACTCGACAGCACCTGCACCTTGCCCTGACCTTCCAGGAAGCTCAGCAGCGCGGCGAAATGGGTCGACTGGAAGGCCAGTCCGTAGAACGGCGCGGTGGCACTGCCCGAGGCCAGGTTGTTGCCCGGCGTGATGGCGGTGCCGTTGAGGTTGAGCGCACCGCTGGCGGCGAGTGCCACGCCCGGTTGCGCCAGCCCGACGCTGACCGCACCGCCCAGCGCACGGCCGAAGGCGGACCAGTTGATGCCGGTCTGGCTGCTCTCGCCGAGTTCGACCTCCAGGATCTTGGCTTCGAGCATGACCTGCCGCTCGATGCTGACCTGCACCGCCTGCAGGTAGGACGCGACCTGACGCAGCTCGGTCGGCGTCGCCCGCACCACCACCACGCCGGCCGCCGGGTTGAGCACCAGGCTGCGGCGCAGCGCGGGCGTGCCCGGTGTGCCCGGCGTGGCGGGCATGGCCGCGCCGCCAGAGGTGTCGGCGCCGCTCTCGTCCAGCCCCAGCAGGGCTTGCAGCGAGGCCTTCACGTCGCGCCAGAAGTCGGCGTCCGAGCTGGTGCGCACATAGGCGCTGTCGTCGTTGCGGGTCGACAGGCCGCCCTGACCGCCCGGGTTGTTCTGGCTGCCCTGACCGTTCTGGCTGTTCGAGCCGGAACCGCCGCCGCTCTGGCCCGATCCGGTGCCGCTGATCGACGCCGAGCTGACCCGCAGATCGCTGGTGCCCTGACGCCGGCCGGGCAGGTAGTTGATGCGGAACAAGCGGGTCTGCACGCTGTTGGGCAGCACATGCACACGCTTGCCGCTGATGCGGACCTCGTAGCCGTACAGCTCGCGCAAGGTCTCCAGCGCCTCCGGCACGGTGGTGGCGCGCAGGTTGAGGGTGATGCTGCCGGCGACGTCCGGGCTGACCATCATTTGCCAGTCACTGCCCAGGCCCAGCTGCATGAAGACCTGCGCGGCCGGCGCCTGGTTCAGCGCCAGGTCGAAGCGGGGCTCGGCGGCCCGCGACGGCAGGGCCGCGAGCAAGGGCAGCAGGGCCATCGCAAGGGCCACCAGCGGCGTGGTCACGCGTGAGGTCGGGGATGTCGGTCGGTGCATCACGGTTCCTTGTGCAGGCGCGGATCGGCCAGCAAGGGCAGCCACAGCGTGGCGGTGTCGGGGGCCGTTGCAGCGGCGCTGAGGCGGCGCAGCAGCACGCCGTCGTCGCCGATGCGTTCGAGCCGCCAGTCGCCGCCCAGCGTCTGGCCGGCACGCAGCAGCTGGCCGTCCAGCAGGGCGCTGCGCGGGCCGTCCTGCGGCGTCATCAGGGCCTGCAGACGCGGCGTGGGGACGCTGCGCACGGCGGGGGCGGCCGGGCGTGCGGCGCTGGCCGCTGCGGCCGCAGGGCGGGCGGCGGCGGGCGCTGTCGGCGTGCCGGGCCGGGCGACGGCCGTTGCGCCCAGCGGCCGGGTCGGGTCGGGCAAGTGTTGGGGCTGGAGCTGGGACTGGGGCTGGGCCGAGGCCAGGCCTGCCAGCGCGAGCGGGAGCAGGACGATGACGCGCTTCACAGCTGCACCCATCCGGCTTGCGGGCTCAGCGTGTAGACGCGCAGTGTCAGCACGGCCCGGGGGTGTTGTTCGACCTGCAGCTGCAGGCTGCCCCACAGTAGCTTCTGCGGCAGGGACTCCAGCGCCTGCAGGTAGGCCAGCAGCTCGGGGTAGCTGCCTTCGACACGCACCTCGACGCCGTGGCGGTAGAGCGTCGTGGGCGGGCTGGCCAGCGTGGCGGACGAGGTGGACGAGGCGCTGGCCGCCGCCTTGCCGGCGGGCGGCTCGTTGGCGCCGACCGGTGTCTGGCCCAGCGACTGCAGCGCGCGGATGCGCAGGCCGTGGCGGCGCCCGATCAGCTCGCCCAGCAGCGTGGGCATCTGTTCGGCGCTGACGAGGTCGTGGCTGGCGCCGTCGGACGGCCGGGACAGGCGCTGCTCCAGCGCGGCAACCTCGGCCTGCATGCGCTGGACGTCGGCGGCATGGCGGTCGACCAGCGCGGCCTGGTCCGCCTTCAGGCGCTGCAGACCGGTCTCCAGGCCTTGCCGCTGTTGGCGCAGCGTCTGCCAGGACTGCCAGCCGTCCTGCAGCCACATCACGTCGGCCAGGCCGACCAGCAGCACGGTGGCGCTGGCGATCAGCAGCAGGCGTTCGCGCGGCGCGCGGGCGTCGAAGGCGCGGGCGACGTGTCGCCACAAGGCCGCCAGCTTGGGGGATGGGGTGGTAGCCGTCATGGCGTCGCTCGGGTGGCCGGTGGCGCCACGCCGGCACTGCCGGTGGCGATGGGCAGCAAGCTGCTGCGCAGCACAAATTCGGTCAGACCGGCGGCCTCCGGCTCGCTCCCGTCGGCGCCGAGCCGGCGCAGCTGCAACTGGGCGAAGGTGCGGCCTTGCAGCAGCGGCTCGCGGCGCAGCCGTTCCAGGTAGCCTGGCATCGCGGCCGGATCGGCCATGCGGCCGGTCAGTTCCAGCGAGCGGCCGTCCGGGCCCACGGTCACGCCGGTCAGCCAGACGGCGGGGTCGGCCTGCCGGGCCAGCGCGAGCAACAACGCGGCATGGCCGTCGGTGCGGCCGGCACTGCCGCCGTCCAGGATCTGGCGGACCTGCACCCGTGAGGCCGCCTGCTGGCGCAGGGCCTGCCAGCGACGGGTCAGTGCGTCATGGGCGTCGGCGCTGTCGGGCGGCACGGCGGCCAGGCGTTGCTGGATCTGCTCGCGCTGCTGCGCCAGCTCGGTCTGCAGGCGTGCCATCTCGGCGCGTTCATGGCGGCCGGCCAGCTTCAGCGCTGGCACCGCAGCCAGGCACAACACGGCGATCGCGCCCAGCAGGACGACGCCCTGCTGCAGCGTCGCCCAGGGGCGCTGGCGGCGCAGGTCAGCGCTGAGGAGGTTGAGGTGCTGGGTGCTCATGCTCGGACGCCCGAACGCTCAGTCGGGACGCAGCGCCGCGCCGATGGCGCACAGGTAGCGCGCCTGCTCGGCCGGTTCGGCCAGGGCCGGCACGGCGGCGATGTCGACCTGAGCGGCCAGGTCGTAGGGCAGCACCGGCAGGTCGACCAGGCCGCCGAGGTGGGCGATGAAGCCGGCCGCATGGCCCGGGCAGACCTGCAGCCGGCCGATGCCGACGCGGTTGAAGAGACGTTCGCAATGGTCCAGGGTGCGCAGGATCTCCAGCGCGGCACGGTCCCAGGCGGCGGTGGCCTCGGGCGTGTGGGCCAGGCCAGGTTCGCTCGACGCGGTGCGGTCGGGCTCGACCTGGGCCAGCGTCAGCTCGATCGGACGCGCCACCAGCAGCTCGCCCATCGCGGTGATGACCAGCGAGCCGTGGCGTTCGCCCAGCCACAACAAGGCGACGCCGCGCTGGCCTTCCTCGCTCAGCGTGCAGAGGTTGCGCAAGGCGGTGTCGGGCAGGTCGATCGCCTGCCAGGGCATGCGGGCCTCGTCGCCACACTGCACCAGCGCCTCCAGGGCGCGGCGCGGCGCGACGGCCACCAGCAGGCTGGCGCGGCCACGCTGGCTGGCGTCGGCGGGGATCTCCAGCAGGTCGATGCCGGCGTCCTCGACCGGGAAATCGACCATGTCCTTGAGCCGCCAGCGCATGGCATCGCGCCAGGACTCGCGCGGCACGTCCGGCGCGTCCAGCGGCAGCAGCTGGTAGTGCTCACGCTGCAGCAGCGCGACGCTGCGCAGCCCGCGCAGCTCCGGCGCCTTGCGCAGCTGGCTCAAGCCAGCGGCCGGCTCCTGCCAGGCGGCACTGCCGGCCCAGCGCAGCTGCGGCCGCAGCTCCCCGGTCGGCCACACCACATGCGCTGCACGCGCCGCCTCACCCGCTGGCGCAACGGCCAGCCAACCTGGCTGCTGGCGCCTGACGGATCGACGGAACATGACGAACTCCCAGTGATGACAGGAGGCATGTTGCGTTCAGGTCCGGCGTGGCCAAGCTGAAAAAAACGAGTGAAAACAAGGGTGTCTTCGCAGAGGGGGAAGACTTGCAAGGGAAGGGTTCAGACCATCAGGACGAGGTCGGAATAGGGCAGCAGGGCGCTGTCCGCCGTCAACAGGCCTGGCGCCGATGGGCCGCCGAACCCCAGCCTGGCGGGTGGCACCGACGAAAAAAAGGACGCCCTAACTTGGACGTCCTTCCTGTGCGAGCGCGGGGGATGCTCAGCGGTTCACCGCATGCCGGTACTGCACCAGCAGCTCGTCTGGCCGGATCATGCCGTGCTCCAGACGGGCGCGTTCCTCGATGGTCTCGAGGCCGTCGCGCAGGTCGGCGACCTCGGCCGAGAGGCGCTCGTTGCGCAGGCGGGCGTCGGTGTTGCGGTCATGCTGTTCGGCCACCAGGCGACCCAGTTCGCGCACGCGCGGCATGCCGCTGCGGCCGAACCAGAGTTCCAGGTGGACGAGTCCCAGCAGGACCACCAGCACCAGCGTGACGCCCCGCATGCCGAGCCGCTCCGGACGGGTCATGGCCGCCTCGACCTCAGCGCAGGTTGTAGAAGGCCGCGCGGCCCGGGTAGACGGCCACGTCGCCCAGGTCTTCCTCGATGCGCAGCAGCTGGTTGTACTTGGCCATGCGGTCGCTGCGGCTCATCGAGCCGGTCTTGATCTGGCCGGCATTGGTCGCCACGGCGATGTCGGAGATCGTGCTGTCCTCGGTCTCGCCCGAGCGGTGGCTGATGACGGCGGTGTAGCCCGCGCGCTTGGCCATTTCGATGGCGGCGAAGGTCTCGCTGAGCGTGCCGATCTGGTTGATCTTGATGAGGATCGAGTTGGCGATGCCCTTGTCGATGCCTTCCTTCAGGATCTTGGTGTTGGTGACGAACAGGTCGTCGCCAACGATCTGGACGTTCTTGCCCAGGCGGTCGGTCAGCAGCTTCCAGCCGTCCCAGTCACCCTCGGCCATGCCGTCCTCGATCGAGATGATCGGGTACTTGTCGACCCAGGTCGCCAGCATGTCGGTCCATTCCTGGGCCGTCAGCGACATGCCTTCGCCTTCCAGGTGGTACTTGCCGTCCTTGTAGAACTCGCTGGCGGCGCAGTCCAGGCCCAGCGCGATCTGCTCGCCGGCGCGGTAGCCGGCCTTGTCGATGGCTTCGAGGATCAGCTGGATCGCGGCCTCGTGGCTGGCCACGCTCGGGGCGAAGCCGCCCTCGTCGCCCACGGCGGTGCTGATGCCCTTGTCGTGCAGGATCTTCTTGAGCGCGTGGAAGACCTCGGCGCCCCAGCGCACGGCTTCGCGGAAGCTCGGCGCGCCCACCGGGATGATCATCATCTCCTGCAGGTCCAGCGTGTTGTTGGCGTGCGCGCCACCGTTGATGACGTTCATCATCGGCACGGGCAGTTGCACCGCCGCCATGCCGCCGAAGTAGCGGTAGAGCGGCAGGCCGGATTCTTCGGCGGCGGCGCGCGCCACGGCCATCGAGACGGCCAGCATCGCGTTGGCGCCCAGGCGGCCCTTGTTGTCGGTGCCGTCGAGGTCGATCAGGGTCTTGTCGAGGAAGCTCTGCTCGGCAGCGTCCAGGCCCAGCACGGCTTCGCTGATCTCGGTGTTGATGTTCTGGACTGCCTTGAGCACGCCCTTGCCGAGGTAGCGGCTCTTGTCGCCGTCGCGCAGCTCGATGGCTTCGCGGCTGCCGGTCGAGGCGCCGCTCGGGACGGCAGCGCGGCCCATCACGCCGCTTTCCAGCAGAACGTCGCATTCGACGGTGGGGTTGCCGCGGCTGTCGAGAATCTCGCGGCCGACGATGTCGACGATGGCACTCATGGGTTTTCTCCGTGAATCAGGGGTGGGTCGGGACGTTCGGGATGCGCGCGCAGCATGCCGCAATCCGGTTTCGCGGGGGTCTCAAGCTGCGGGTGCGCGCGGCAGATGTCTCAGCAGCTGAAGTCGTTCTCGAGCAGCGGTTGCGCCTTGACCACGCGGTCGAGCGCGACGAGCTGTTCCAGCAGCGCCTTCATGTGCTTGAGCGGCACGGCATTCGGGCCGTCGCTGAAGGCCTTGGCGGGATCCGGGTGGGTCTCCATGAAGAGGCCCGCGACGCCCACACCGACGCCAGCGCGGGCCAGCACCGGCACCATCTCGCGGGCGCCACCGCTGACGTTGCCCAGGCCGCCGGGCTTTTGCACCGAGTGGGTGACGTCGAAGACCACCGGCGCGCCGGAGTTGCGCATCTCGGCCAGGCTGGTCATGTCGGCCACGAGGTTGTTGTAGCCAAAGCTCACGCCACGCTCGCAGGCCAGGAAGCGGTCCTCGGACAGGCCGGCGTCGCGTGCGGCGGCGCGGGCCTTGTCGATCACGTTCTTCATGTCCCAGGGCGCGAGGAACTGGCCCTTCTTGATGTTCACCGGCTTGCCGCACTGGGCGACGGCGCGGATGAAGTCGGTCTGGCGGCACAGGAAAGCCGGCGTCTGCAGCACGTCGACGACGCTGGCGACCTCGGCGACCTGAGCCTCGTCGTGCACGTCGGTCAGCACCGGCAGGCCGGTCTGGCGGCGCACCTCGTCGAGGATCTTCAAGCCCGCGTCCATGCCCACCCCGCGCAGGCTGGTGCCCGACGAGCGGTTGGCCTTGTCGAAGGAGCCCTTGTAGATCAACGGGATGCCCAGGGGCGCGCAGGCCTCCTGCAGCAGGCCGGCGACGTCCAGCGACATCTGCAGGCCCTCGATCGAGCAGGTGCCGGCGATCAGGAAGAAGGGCTGGTCCAGGCCGGCCTCGAAACCGCAGAGCTTCATGCCGTGGTCTCCTTGTGCTGCTGCTGGCGCTGGACGTGGTGCGTCAGCGCGGCTTCGATGTAGCTGATGAACAGCGGGTGGCCGTCCCAGGGCGTCGACTTGAACTCGGGGTGGAACTGCACGCCGACATACCAGGGGTGGACGCTGCGCGGTAGCTCGACCATCTCGGTGAGCTTTTCGCGCTGGGTGATGGCCGAGATCACCAGGCCGGCGTCCTGCAGGCGCTGCAGGTACTTCTCGTTGGCCTCGTAGCGGTGGCGGTGGCGCTCGGTCACGACCGGGCCGTAGATCTCGTGGGCCAGCGTGCCGGGCTTGACGTCCGAACTCTGCGAGCCCAGACGCATCGTGCCGCCGAGGTCGGAGTTGGCGTCGCGCCTCTGGATCGAGCCATCGGCGTCCTGCCACTCGTCGATCAGGGCGATCACCGGGTGCGGGCCCTCGGGCTCGAACTCGGTCGAGTTGGCGCCGGTCAGGCCGGCCTTGTGGCGGGCGTATTCGATCGTCGCCACCTGCATGCCCAGGCAGATGCCCAGGTAGGGGATGCCGTGCTCGCGGGCATAGCGGGCGGCCTCGATCTTGCCTTCGATGCCACGCTTGCCGAAGCCGCCGGGCACCAGGATGGCGTCGAAGCGGGCCAGGTCACCGACCGTGTCGGGCGTCAGGGTCTCGGAGTCGACGTACTCGATGTTGACCTTGGCGTGGTGGTGGATGCCGGCGTGGCGCAGCGCCTCGTTGAGCGACTTGTAGGAGTCCGACAGCTCGGTGTACTTGCCGGCCATCGCGATCGTGACCTCGGTCTTCGGGTGCTCGACCTCGTGGACCAGGCGGTCCCAGCGGGTCAGGTTGGCCGGGCGGGTGAACAGCTGCAGCTTCATGCAGATCAGCTCGTCCAGGCCCTGCTCGTGCAGCATGCGCGGCACCTTGTAGATCGTGTCGGCGTCCCACACCGAGATCACGCCATGGCGCGCCACGTTGGTGAACAGCGAGATCTTGTCGCGCTCATCGTCGGGAATGGGCCGATCGGCGCGGCACAGCAGCGCGTCGGGCTGGATGCCGATCTCGCGCATCTTCTGCACCGTGTGCTGGGTCGGCTTGGTCTTGAGCTCACCGGCTGCCGCGATCCACGGCACATAGGTCAGGTGCACGAAGGCGGCGTTGTTCGGGCCGGCCTTCAGGCTGAGCTGGCGCACGGCTTCAAGGAAGGGCAGCGACTCGATGTCGCCGACCGTGCCGCCAATCTCGACGATGGCCACGTCGACCGCGTCGTCGCTGCCGATGCCGGCACCGCGCTTAAGGAAGTCCTGGATCTCGTTGGTGACGTGCGGAATGACCTGCACCGTCTTGCCGAGGTAGTCGCCACGGCGTTCCTTCTCGAGCACGGACTTGTAGATCTGCCCGGTCGTGAAGTTGTTCGACTTCTTCATCCGCGTGGTGATGAAGCGTTCGTAGTGGCCGAGGTCGAGGTCGGTTTCGGCGCCGTCGTCGGTGACGAACACCTCGCCATGCTGGAACGGGCTCATCGTGCCCGGGTCGACGTTGAGGTAGGGATCGAGCTTGATGAGGGTGACCTTCAAGCCGCGGCTTTCGAGGATCGCGGCCAGCGAAGCTGCCGCGATGCCCTTGCCGAGCGAAGACACCACACCGCCGGTGACGAAGACAAACTTGGTCATGTGGAGCGGCCCTCCCTTGGCGCTCGCGCACCACCCGGAAAGCGGGTGGCGGGGCGGACAGGAGGGCCGTGGTGGTAAAGCGAGATTATAGGTGGGACGACCTGCGTGGGCCGTTCCGAAGCGGCCTGTCGGCCGAGGGACTGCGTCGGCTGCGGGGCGTCAGCCTTCGACGTTGTCGATCAGTCGGGTCGCCCCCAAACGCGCCGCGCCCAGGGCCACCAGCGGGATGCCGGCAGCCCGTTCGGCGGCGTCCGGCGCCTGCAGGTCGGTGCGGCGGCGCACGGTGAGGTAGTCGGGCGCCCAGCCCTGCACGGCCAGCGCGGCGTGGGCTTCGGCCTCGATCACCGCGAGGTCGGCCGCCGCGCCGTCGCGCCGCACCCGTTCGAGCAGGCCACGCAGCGCAGCGGACAGCTGCAGCGCCTGGGTGCGTTCGGCATCGCTCAGGTAGCCGTTGCGCGAGGACAGCGCCAGGCCCTGTTCGCTGCGGCGGGTCTCGCCGGCGATCACCTCGATGGGCAGCGCGAACTGCTCGACCATCCGGCGCAGCACCATCAGCTGCTGGTAGTCCTTCTTGCCAAAGATCGCCAGCTGCGGCTGCACGATGGTGAAGAGCTTCATGACGATGGTGCAGACCCCCGTGAAGAAGCCGGGCCGGAAACGGCCTTCGAGCAACTCGGCCAGGGCCGGATCGGGCAGGACCTGGTAGGTCTGCGGCTGCGGGTACATCTCGCGTTCGTCAGGCGCGAAGACCAGGTCGCAGCCCACGCCAGCCAGCAACTCGGCATCGCGCGCCAGCGTGCGCGGGTAGCGGTCGAAGTCCTCGTGCGGCGCGAACTGCAGCCGGTTGACGAAGATGCTCGCGGCCACCGTGCCGGCCGCGCCGACCCGCTCGCGGGCCTGACGGACCAGCGCCAGGTGGCCGTCGTGCAAGTTGCCCATGGTGGGGACCAGCGCCACGTCGTTGGGCAGCGCCCGGGCCTTCAGGACTTGCCGCAACTCGGCGATGGTGTGGACGATCTGCATGGGGTACTTCTGGACGGATGAGGCCGGGCGCTCAGGCCGCGCTGCCGTAGGCATGGGCGACCGGATCGGGGAACTGGCCCGCCTTGACCGCCGCCACATAGGCCGCGAGGGCCACGTCGGTGGCCACCGCCGCGCCGGTCTGCTCGTCGCGGGCGAAGTTGCGCACGAAGCGGGGCAGCTTGCCGCGTGTCAGACCCAGCATGTCGTGCAGCACCAGCACCTGCCCGGCGGTGCCGGGGCCAGCGCCGATGCCGATGGTCATCATCTGCGGGTTGTCGGACTGCACCGCGCTGGCGACGTCCGAGGGCATCAGCTCCAGCACCATCATCGCGGCGCCGGCTTCGGCCAGTTCGCGGGCATGGGCCCGCAGCGTGGTGGCGCTGGCGGCGTCACGGCCCTGGATGCGGTAGCCGCCCAGCGCGTGCACGCTCTGCGGCGTCAGGCCGAGGTGGGCGCAGACCGGCACGCCGCGTTCGACCAGGAAGCGCACCGTCTCGGGCGTCCAGCCACCGCCTTCGAGCTTGACCATCTGCGCGCCGGCCTGCATCAGCGCGGCGCTGGCGGCCATGGCCTGGGCCGTGCCCTGCTGGTAGCTGGCAAACGGCAGATCGGCGATCAGCCAGGCGGCGCCACCCTGCAGGCCGCGGGCGACGCAACGCGTGTGGTAAGCCATCTCGTCGAGCGTGGTTGGCAGCGTGCTGGTGTGGCCCTGCACCACCATGCCCAGCGAATCGCCCACCAGCACGGCGTCGACGCCGGCCTCGTCGGCCAGCCGCGCATAGGTCGCGTCATAGGCCGTCAGCATGGCGATCTTCTCGCTGCGGGCCTGCATCGCGCGCAGGCTGTGCAAGGTCATCGGCTTGCGCGAACCCGCGTTGGCGGTGGGGAGGGCGTGGACGCTCATGGTGTTCTCCTGCCGGCGGTGCGGGACCGCGCGGGGGCTCCTCGGTCGGTGGGTGCCCTCTCTTGGGGCGTCGGGCGCGGCGGATTCTAGCCATCGCCCGGGTTCATGTTGCAGTGCGGAAACCCCGCCGGTCGGCGTCTGCGGCAACGCCTTCGAGACGGCCTTCAGCGACCCGCTTCGACACCCAGATCGTGCAGGAGTTCAAGCACCGTCTGCGCAGTCTCAAGCGGTTTTTCCATCGGATAGAGGTGGCTTCCCTCGATCCAGCGCAGGCGCTCGTGGACCAGCGCGCGGGTGGCGCTCAGGCCGACCTGGCGCACCTCGGTCGACTGGGTGCCGGCGATGAAGGCCGCCGGGCAGCGCAGCGGGTGGCGCCGCAGCATCGTCGCGAACTGGTGCGGCAGGGTGTCGTAGATGCGGGTCTCGACCCGCCGGTCGAAACGCAGCACGACGCCCGGTCCGTGCGGATCGCCGGCCGGCGCGGGCTCGGTGCCGGCGTCGACGTAGTCCTGCAGCACACCCGGCGCCCAGCGGGCGAAGGTGTGCTTGGCGGCGAAGTGTTCGAGGCACGCCTCGCTCGACGGCCAGTGCTGGCGCCGCCGGGCCGAGACCTTGCCTGGCGACACCCGCGAGATCAGCCGCGTTGCCTTGGCCACCTGCACGCTGTGGGCGCGCCAGCCGGTCAGCAGCGGCGAGTCCAGCAGCACCAGCGCCCGCACCAGCTCGGGCCGGCGCGAGGCCGCCATCAGGCTGACGAAGCCGCCCAGTGAATGGCCGACCAGCACGACCGGCGCGCGCTCGGCCTTGGGTCGGGCCGCCTGCAGCGCCGCGATGTGCTCGATCAGCTGATCGCGCAGGTGCGGCCAGTTGCTGGTGACCGGGTGACGCGGGTCGTGGCCGTAGCGGTCGACCGCATCGACCTGCCAGCCAGCCGCCCGCCATGGGCCGAACAAGGCGCGGTAGGTGCCTCCGGGAAAGCCGTTGCCGTGGCTGAAGACCAGCGTGTCGACCGGCGTGTCCATCTCAGACGATCTTCTCGCCCGCGTGGCCGATCTTCTTCATCGGCTCGTGGCGGTCGGAGCCAACCATCAGCGGGTGGTTGGCGTCACCACCATCCCAGACCGGGTCGTCGATGCCCTCGAACACCTCGCGCAGGCGCTGGCCCCAGGTCTCGTGGATCATCTTGAAATAGGGGTTGCGCTCGTCGATGCAGACGACCTGATCGGCCTGCAGGCTGTTGGCGCGGTAGACCAGCAGGTCCAGCGGCAGGCCCACGCTGAGGTTGGACTTGAGCGTCGAATCCATCGACACCAGCGCGCACTTGGCCGCCTCGTCCAGCGGCGTGTGCGGCGTCAGCACGCGGTCCAGGATGGGCTTGCCGTATTTGCTCTCGCCGATCTGGAAGAAGCAGGTCTCGCGCGTGGCCTCGATGAAGTTGCCGGCCGAATAGACCAGGAACAGCCGCATCGCTTCGTCGCCGATCTGGCCGCCCAGGATGAAGCTGGCCACGAAGTCGATGCCAGCTTGCTTGAGCGACGGGCCGTCCTGCTGGTAGACCCGCCGCACGGCCGAGCCGAGCACACGGGCGACGTCGAACATGCTCTTGGCGTTCCAGATGCTGATGGGCTCCTCGCCCTCGGCGCCGGGGATCTTCTCGACCTGCAGGATCTCGCGCACCGACTGCGAGATGCTCAGGTTGCCCGCCGACAGCAGGCACATGAAGCGGTCGCCCGGCTTCTCGTAGACGATCATCTTGCGGAAGGTGGAGATCGCGTCCAGGCCCGCGTTGGTGCGCGAGTCCGACAGGAAGACGAGGCCGGCGTTGAGCCGGAGTCCGATGCAATAGGTCATGGCGTCAGTGTGGCTGAGGTTCGGTGATCAGGGGTGCGTGGTGGCCCGTGCATCGGCACGCAGCTGGCGCAGCTCGTAGAGACGGGCCAGCGCCTCGCGCGGGCTCATCTGGTCGGGGTCGGTCTGGTCCAGCGCGGCCAGCAGCCGGGCCAGCGGTGGGTCCAGGGGCGGATCGGATCGGGCGGGTGCGGCATCCACGTCCTCGTCGATGTCGTCGACCTCATCGGGCGCCGCTGCGACGGGTGCGGTGAACAGGTCGATCTGGGCCTCCCCGGCCTGCTGCTGCGATTCGAGCTGCTCCAGCGCCGCGCGCGCCTGCCGCAGCACCGCGCCGGGCATGCCGGCCAGGCGCGCGACCTGCACGCCGTAGCTGCGGCTGGCCGGGCCGGCCTCGATGGCGTGCAGGAAGACGATGTCCTCGCCGCTCTCGACCGCCGAGACGTGGCAGTTCAGCGCGTGGCGGTGCCGGGTCGGGAACTCGGTCAGCTCGAAGTAGTGGGTCGCAAACAGCGTGAAGGAGCGGTTGCGGTCATGCAGGTGGCTGGCGATCGCGCCGGCCAGTGCGAGGCCGTCGAAGGTTGACGTGCCGCGGCCGATCTCGTCCATCAGCACGAGCGAGTGTTCGGTGGCGGCATGCAGGATGGCGCTGGCCTCGGTCATCTCCAGCATGAAGGTCGACTGGGCATTGGCCAGGTCGTCGGCCGCGCCGATGCGGGTGTGGATCGCATCGATCGGCCCGAGCCGGCAACGCGAGGCCGGCACATGCGAGCCGATCGCCGCGAGCAGCGCGATCACCGCGACCTGGCGCATGAAGGTGCTCTTGCCGCCCATGTTCGGGCCGGTCACGACCAGCATGCGCCGGCTGCTGTCGAGCCGGCAGTCGTTGGCGATGAAGTTGCCGCCACCGGTCTGCGCCAGCCGCGCCTCGACCACCGGATGGCGGCCTTGCGTGATCTCGATGCAAGGGTGCGTGACGAACTCCGGCGCGCACCAGCCCAGCGTCGTGGAGCGCTCGGCCAGCGCGGCCAGCACGTCCAGCGTCGCCAGCGCCCGACCCAGCTCGGACAGCGCCACCAGATGCGGCATCAGCTGATCGAGCAGTTGCTCGTAGAGCCACTTCTCGCGCGCCAGCGCCCGTTCCTGGGCCGACAGCGCCTTGTCCTCGAAGGCCTTCAGCTCGGGCGTGATGTAGCGCTCGGCGTTCTTCAGCGTCTGGCGGCGCTGGTAGCGCGTGGGCACCTTGTCGATCTGGCCTTGCGTGACCTCGATGTAGAAGCCATGCACCTTGTTGAACTGCACCCGCAGGTTGCCGATACCGGTGGCGGCGCGCTCGCGCACCTCCAGGTCGATCAGGAAGGCGTCGCAGTTGGTGCTGATGGCGCGCAGCTCGTCCAGATCGGCATCGAGGCCGGGCGCGATCACGCCCCCGTCGCGCAGCAGCACGGCAGGCTCCTCGGCGATGGCGGCGGCCAGCTGCGCGGCGATCGCCGCATCCGGTTGCAATGCCTCGTGCAGGGCGGCCAGCAGCGGAGCCCCATCGGGCACCACCGCGCGCAGGGCGGGCAGGCGCTGCAGCGTCTCGCGCAGGCCGGCGAGCTCGCGCGGGCGGATCTGGCGCAAGGCCAGCCGGGCGGCGATGCGCTGCACATCGCTGACCTCGCGCAGGGCATCGCGCAGCGGCTCGGCGGCGCGCGCCTCGATCAGCACGGCCAGCGCGGCCAGGCGCTCGCGCGCGTCGCGCCGGTCGCGCTTCGGGTGGGTCAGCCACTCGCGCAGCAGCCGGCTGCCCATGCCGGTGTGACAGCTGTCCAGCAAGGACAAGAGCGTCGGCGCGCGCTCGCCGCGCAGCGTCTCGGTCAGCTCCAGGTTGCGGTGCGTGGCCGGCGGCAGTTCCAGCAGCTCGCTGGCCCGTTCGACCACCAGCCGGTTGACGTGGGCCAGCGCGCGTCCTTGCGTGTGCTCGGCAAAGCTCAGCAGCGCGGCGGCGGCGGCGTGGGCATGGTCCAGGTCCTGCGCGTTGACACCGGCCAGGTGCGCGACCTTGAGCTGCTCGCGCAGCTTGCGCGCGCCCAGGGCCGTGTCGAACTGCCAGCCCGGCCGGCGCGTCAGCGGCACGCCCGCGTTCAGCAGCGCGGCCGGCAGCTTGCCGCCGTCGGATTCCGCGTCGCGGTCGGCGCTCACCAGCACCTCGGCCGGCCGCAGCCGCGCCAGCCAGGCGGGCAACTCGGCCGCACTGCATTCGGTCAGGCCCAGTTGCCCACTGGCGAGCGCCAGCCAGGCCAGGCCGTAGACCGCTTGTCCGCCCGTGCCCTTGGCAGGCGCCAGCGCCAGCAGCCGGTTCTCCTCGCGTTCGGCCAGCAACTCCGTGTCGGTGACGGTGCCCGGCGTGACCACCCGTACCACCTTGCGCTCGACCGGCCCCTTGGCCGCGCCGACCTCGCCAACCTGCTCGGCGATCGCCACCGACACGCCCAGCCGGATCAGCTTGGCGAGATAGCTCTCCAGCGCATGCACCGGCACACCGGCCATGACCACCGGCTCGCCATTGCTCTGCCCGCGCGTCGTCAGCGTGATGTCCAGCAGGCGGTGCGCGCTGCGGGCGTCCTCGTAGAACACCTCGTAGAAATCGCCCATCCGGTAGAGCACCAGCGTGTCCGGGAACTCGGCCTTGATGCGCAGGTACTGCGCCATCATGGGCGTGTGGCCGGAGAAGTCCGTCGTAACAGCACCCGTGGCGGGTGGGCTGACGGCAGAAGGTGGACGGGAATCGGCGGACATCGGCGGGCCGTGGCGGGGAAAGCCCGCTATTAGACAGGACCGCCTTCCTAGAATCGCCGCCCATGACGGTCACCCCCGCCCTCGACCTGTTGCGCTCGCGCCGCTCCATCCGCGCTTTCTTGCCCACCGCCGTCCCCGACGAGACCCTGCATGCCTTGCTGCGGCTGGCCCGTCAGGCGCCCAGTGGCGCCAACCTGCAGCCGGGCGAGTTCATCGCGGTGCGCGGGGCGGTGCGAGAGCGCTTGAGCGAGCGCCTGACCCAGGCTTGGCGAGACGCTGAGCCGGCGCGGGAGGACTACAGCTATTTCCCGCAGCCCATGCCCAAGGCCTTGCGCCGTCGCCAGGTTGCTGCGGCGCAGGCGCTCTATGGCGCGATCGGCGTCGGTCGTGAGGACCGGGTCGGGCGCGATGCCCAGTTCGGTCGCAACTTCCGCTTCTTCGACGCGCCGGTGGCGCTCATCGTCACGATCGAGCGCGGTCTTGGCACCGGCTGCTACATGGATCTCGGCATGGCCCTGCACGCGCTGATGCAGGCCGCGCAGGCTTACGGTCTGGCCAGCTGCGCCATCGGCGCCATGGCCTCATGGCCGGACCTGATCCGTGCCGAGCTGGACCTGCCGGCGTCCTGCGCCATCGTCTGCGGCATGGCCATCGGCCACGCCGACCCGGACGCGGCGGTGAACCGGACGGTGACGGTGCGCGAGCCGCTGGAGAGCTACTTCCGCAGCATCGGCTGAATCGGCTGAGCCGGCTCAGACCCGCTCGACCAGCGCCGCCGCGCCCAGCCCGCCCGCCGCCGCGATCACGGCCAGACCAGTCGATCCCACGCGACCGTCGCGGCGCAGGTCCGCCAGGACACGCACCAGCGCGATCGCGCCCGAGGCGCCGATGGGATGACCTCGGGCGAGGCCACCGCCGTGGCGGTTCAAGGCCAGGGGATCGAGGCCCAGCGTTTGCGCCGTGGCGATCGCTTGCACGGCGAAGGCGTCGTGCAGCTCGATGACGTCGACGTGGCCGATGTCGGCGATGCCGGCCTGCGCCAGGGCCGCGCGTGCGGCGGGCGCGGCGCTGCGCATGGGGCATTCGGGCGCGCCGCCGGTCATGACACCCGCGCGCCAGCGGGCTTGTGGGGTCAGGCCGAGGCGGGCACAGGCCGTGTCGCTCGCCAGCAGAACCAGTGCGGCGCCATCGGCCCGGGGGGCGACGCCGAGCAGGCCGGGGGCGTGTTCGAGGTCTGTGTCGGGCGTCGTGGTGGCCGCCGTGCCCAGCCCGGTGGCGCTGCGCCAGGCGGGTGGCATGCGGCCGGCGCGGGCCGCGTTGGTGGCGCGGGGGCAGGCATCGTGGGCCAGACCGGCGACGGGCACGATCTCATCGGCCAGGTCGGCGCGGCAGGCCAGGGCACGGCGGTGGCTTTCGGCGGCCCAGGCGTCCTGCCTGACGCGGTTGATGCGGGCCTCGCGTGCCCAGGCCGTGGCGGCGGCCAGCAGGTCGGGGTCGCGTTCGGGATCGGGCGCGAAGGCGGGGCGTTCGTAGGGCTGCGGTGCGGCATCCGGCCTGATCGGGCGGTGTGCGCGCATCGGCGCGCGGCTCCAGGCTTCGACGCCCCCGGTGATGACGACCTCGGCCTGACCGCTGGCGATCAGGCTGGCGCCGAGCGTGATGGCATCCAGCCCGGCGTTGCACTGGCTGTCGAGGCTGAGGGCGCCGACCCGGTCGGGCAGGCCGGCGGCCAACGCCAGCAGTCGAGCCGGGTTGCCGCCAGCACCCAGCGCGTTGCCGATCAGCACCTGGTCGATGGCAGCGGCGTCGACACCCGCCTGCGCGAGCAAGGCGCGCAGCACCGGTGCGCCGAGTTCATGGGCCGACAGCGCCGCAAAGGCGCCGCCAACCGGCGCGACGGCGCTGCGGCAGGCCGCGACGATCAGGACGTCGCGTGCAGCCACGGCGGCTCCGATCCTTCGGCCACATCGAGTGCGCGGGTCAGCGCGGCGTGGTCGGTCTTGCCGCTGCGGGTCTGCGGCCAGTGCGGCGCATCGGCGATCCACCAGCGGCGCGGTCGCTTGTAGCCTTCGAGCGTGTCGCGGCAGGCGGCGCTCAGGCGGGCGATCAGCGCGGCGCGGTCGCTCGCGCCGCGCGTCTCGTCGAGCATCAGCACGGCGACGACACGCTTGCCGCGCACGGCATCAGGCAGGCCCAGCACGGACGCGGCGGCGACGCCGGGCTGGGCCTCCAGCACGGCTTCAACCTCTTCGGGAAAGAGGTTCTTGCCTTGGGTGACGAGCATGCGGTTCTCGCGGCCGTGCAGCCAGAGTCGCCCGTGTTCATCGAGCCTGCCTTGATCGCGCACCGACAGCCAGTCGCCGCCCGCATCCGTCGTGCGCACCGCTGCAGTGACCGGATCGGGCGTGCCGACGTAGTCGCTGAACAGCATCGCGCTGCGCACATGGATGCGGCCCGGCGAGGTCGGGTCGTCAGCTTGCAGGCGGTCGCGGATCTCGATCTCGACGCCGTCGAAGGGCCGGCCGACCACGGCGGCGGGCACGGCCACATCGGCCACCTGCCAGGCGATGAAGCTGGTTTCGGAGGCGCCGTAGAACTCGATCAGGCGGGCATTTGGGAACAGCGCCTGCAAGGCCGGCGTGTGGGAACGGGCCCAGGGCGCGCCGCTGATCAGCACCATCCGGGTGGCGGTGATCGGCGCGAGGGCGCGGCGCTGCGCCAGGTTCAACAGCATCAGCAACTGGCTGGGCACGGCGACCAGCACGGTGGCCGCGCCGTCGGCCAAGGACGCCAGCGTGCGGGCCGCTGAATGGCGCTGCTGCACGAGGCTGCCGGCGCCGGTCCACAGGCCCAGCAACATGCCGAACAGGAACAGCGAATGCGAGACGCGCCCGGGCGCCAGCACGGTGCCGCAGACGTCGGGCCCGAAGGTGTCGACGCAGGCACGGAAGCTCTCGGTCCAGGACCGGTGGTGGCGCCGGAAGCCCTTGGGCTGGCCGGTGCTGCCGGAGGTGTAGCCGATGTAGAAGGGCGAGAAGGCGCCGTCCCCGGATGGCGCGGCGGGCAGGGCGGCGAGCTGTTGCACGACGGCATCGCGCACGGCGGTCGGCCAGTCCGGGTCGCCGACGGCGGCACAGCGTCCGCTGGCGATCGTGGCAAGCACGTCGACCAGCTGCTCGCGCGTCGAGGCGTCCGGGTTGATCAGGCGATGGCCGGGAGCGCCGATGGCATCGAGCATCGCGGCGCCGTCGCGGACGCGGGCCTGCAGCGTCGCGAAGTCGAGCGCACCGTGTTCATCGGCCAGCGCGAGCGCCTGCGGGCGTTGCGCGGCCCAGTGGGTCAGCGGGGCGTGGACCCGCTCGAAGGCCGGCAGTGGCGGCATGACGGCGGGTGCGCGCGCGCTTGTCAGTGCTCGCGCCGTCCCAGCTGCCAGTCCGGCAGGCCGCGTGCAACGGTGTGCACGACGCCAGCGGTCACCACCGCCTTGATCAGGTCACCCGGCACGAACAGCAGCGTGCCCAGCAGCGCCTTGGCGGCCGGCAGCTGCGCGATCAGCATGAGGCCCAGCACGCCGCACGCATGCACCATCAGCAGGCCGCCGACGACGGCGGCGCAGAAGGCGCTGACGGCGGCGCGGCGGGGCGTCGCGGTCGGCAAGGCCTGCATCACCAGCGCGGTGACCCAGGCACCCAGCGGCCAGCCGATCAGGTAGCCGGCGGAGGGCGCGAAGAACACGGCAGGACCGCCCCGGCCGCCCGAAAGCAGGGGCATGCCCAGCGCGACCGCCGCCAGCAGCAGGGCCACCGACAGAAAGGCCAGGCGCGGCCGCAACAGCGCACCGGCCAGCATCACGCCCAGGGTCTGCAGCGTGATGGGCACGCCCAGTGGCAGGTCGATCTTGGGGATCAGGCCGAAGACGGCGATCAGCGCGGCGAACAGCGAGACGGTGGCGATCTGGCGGGAGGACGTGTTCATGTGGGACAGCTTGTGTGGGGGGCGATCAACGGCTGTTCATCGACCCAGGCGGACGTGCAAAGTATCGGCCACGCGTCGCGCGGCCAGCAGCATCTGGATCGTCAGCGGGGCCAGCAGCCGCAGCCGGCCCGGCCGGCCGGTGCGCAGGCGGTGGGCCTCGTCGAGCTGTTGCCAGCGGGCGAAGAAATGTTCGGTGTAGCGCAGCATCAGGGCGATGTGCAGCGCGAAGCGGGATGGGTCCAGGCCCAGCCGGCGCAGTGGCGACAGGGCCCGCTCGATCACGTCGACCAGGTCGGCCGGCCGGGTGGTGAGTGTCAGTGCCAGGCCCAGCGCGGTGGTGCAGACCAACCGCAGCGCAGCGACCAGTCCCAGCGCGGTCGTGCCCAGCAGGGCATGCAGGCCGACCAGCAGCAGCGCGACGACCGCCGTGACCGCCATCGGCCGGCGCGCGCCGAGCCCGGCTTGGCGCAGCGACAGCAGCAGGGCCAAGGCCAGCAGCATGGCAGCGGTCAGCAGGGGCAGCGTGGTCGTCAGGGCCAGCGCGACGCCGGCCGTCGCCAGCGCCAGCAGCTTGGCGCCAGCGGGCACGCGGTGCAGCCAGCTGGGTGTGTCGGCGTAGAGGCTCAGCATGGCGGGCGATCGGCGATGCGCCGGGCCACGTCGGCCTCGTAGGCCGCGCAGACCTCGGCGCCAGCGCCGTCGGCGCGCACGGCGCCACGTTCGAGCCAGATCACCCGGTCGAAGTCGCGCAGGGGGCCGAGCAGGTGGCTGGAGACCAGCACCTGGGCCGGCGCGCGGCGGATCTCCTCGCGCAGCCAGGCTTGTCCGGGCAGGTCGAGGCTGGCGTAGGGCTCGTCGAGCAGGCGCACCCGCGGGGCGGCCAGGTCGAGCGCCAGCCAGCAGACGAACTGGCGCTGGCCGTGGCTCAGGCTGGCGATGGCGCGGGGCGCCCAGTCGGCCAGACCGCGTCGGCGCAGGGCCTCGTGGGCGGCAGCCTTCGCGTCGCGGCGGCTGGCACCGGCGGCCTGCGGGCCGAGCGCGAGCTCTTCCTCGACGGTCGGGAAGATGATCTGCTCGTCGGGGTTCTGGAACATCAGCCCGATGCGGCCAGGCGGTGGCGGCGTGCCGTCGACCACCGTGCCGTCGACCTCGACCCGTCCGCCTTGCGGTTGCTCCAGGCCGCACAACAGGCGCAGCAGGCTGCTCTTGCCGGCGCCGTTGTCGCCGATCAGGCCGACACGCGGTTCGGTCAGCGCCAGGTCCAGGCGTTCGAAGACGGTGGTCTGGCCGCGTCGCAGCGTCAGGTCGGTCAGGCGCAGGCCGGCCTTCATCGGGATGGGGGCGCAGGCCCGATCAGAACGGGGCGTCGTCGTTGCGCTTGCGGCCACGCGGCGGGCCACCGGCGCGGTTGCCGCCAGGGCCGCTGTGGCCGCCACTCGGGCCGCCGGACGATTCCGGGCTGGCGCGCATGCCCGGGCGCTTGGGCGCCGGGCCGCCGGCGCGGGCACGCGGGGCGGCGTCCGGGGCGGCCGGGGGCGGCGGCGGCAGGTCTTCCTTGCGGATGCGGGTGGCCTTGCGCACGGTCACGACCGGGGCGGGTGCATCGGTCACGGGCGTGGGTTCGAAGGCGGCGGCGAGCGCCTGGGCCGGCGACAGCTTGGGCTCGTAGGGGCGCGAGGCGGCGGTGCTGGAGGTCGCGAAGGCGTACGGCAGTTCCTCGGCGGCCGGTGCGTCGTCCGCTGCCGTGGCGTCGTCGGCCGGCGCCGCCGTTTCCGTCGTCGCATCGGCACCCTGGTAGGCGCCAGGGGGCACGCCGGCGGTGGCGATGAAGGTCTCGGTCGCGTCGGTCTCGATGCCGCCCACGCCGGTGTAGGGCTTGCCGGACGTGGCGGCGCCGACCTCGGGCTTCTCGTCGGCGATCACGCGGGTGTAGGGCTTGAGGATCTGCACCAGCTGGGCGTAGATCTTGGGCGAGCCGCAGACCAGTTCCTTCTGGTACAGGAAGTCGGCCTCACCGGTGAAGTTGCCGACCAGTCCCCCGGCCTCGGTGATGATCAGCGAGCCGGCGGCGACGTCCCAGGGGCTCAGGCCGGTCTCGAAGAAGCCGTCCAGCCAGCCGGCCGCGACGTAGCACAGGTCCAGCGCGGCAGCGCCCGGGCGGCGCAGGCCGGCGCAGGAGGTCATGACGTCCTCGAACATCCGCATGTAGCGCTTGAAGTTGTCGCCCTTGCGGAAGGGGAAGCCGGTGCCGATCAGCGCTTCCATCATGCGGATGCGCTTGGACACGCGCAGGCGCTTGTCGTTGAGGAAGGCGCCGCGGCCCTTGGTGGCGTAGAAGAGGTCGTTGCGGTTCGGGTCATAGACCACCGCCTGCTCGACCTTGCCCTTGTAGGCCAGCGCGATCGACACGGCGTACTGCGGGTAGCCGTGGATGAAGTTGGTCGTGCCGTCCAGCGGATCGATGATCCAGGTGTAGTCGCTGTGCTTGGAGCCGTGCTCGCGGCCCGATTCCTCGGCCAGGATGGCGTGGTTCGGGTAGGCCTGCAGGATGACGTCGATGACCGCTGCCTCGGCCGCCTGGTCGACCTCGGTGACGAAGTCGTTGTGCCCCTTGCTGGTGACGGTGAGCCGGTCGACGTCCTGGCTGGCCCTGCTGATCACCGCGCCTCCGGCGCGTGCCGCCTTGACGGCAATGTTGAGCATCGGGTGCAGGTTCGTTTGCGACATGGCGGCGGGCGTCTCGGGTGGGATGGCTGCCGCGGACGCAGAAAGCGTGGCGGCGGGCGACAAGGGGCTGGCGGGGACAAAGAGCGGGTGGTCTGCGGGTGGACGGCAAAGCGGCCCACCTAAGATCAAGCCCGCGATTCTAGCCAAGCGGCTAAGGGTTCGCACCCACGTCCGGTCTTCCTTGCACTTGAATCAGCCCATGTCCGTTGCCGATCCCGATCCTGTCCCCTGCGACCCGACCCGCATCGTGCTGATCCGCACCAGCCACCCAGGCAACGTGGGCGCCGCCGCGCGGGCGATGAAGGTGATGGGCCTGCGCGAGCTGGTGCTGGTGCAACCGCGTTTCCCGGATGTGCTGGTGCAGGAGGACACCGTCGCGATGGCCAGCGGCGCGGCCGATATCCTGGTGCGCGCCCGCATCGTCGACAGCCTCGACGCTGCGCTCGAGGGTGTGCACACTGCTTGCGCCACGGCGATGACGCCGCGCGACTTTGGCCCGCCGACCGCCGCGCCGCGCGAGCACCTGCCCCTGCTGGCACCCGCCGCCGCTGCGGGTCAGCGCGTCGCGTTTGTGTTCGGCAGCGAGCGTTTCGGCATGAGCAACGACGAGGTCCGGCGCTGCCAGGTCTGCCTGTCCATCCCGACCCAGCCGGACTACGGCTCGCTCAATCTTGCGCAGGCGGTCCAGCTGATCGCCTACGAATGGCGCCTCGCGCTGGGCGGCTACCCGGTGGTCGAGCGCACGAAGGCGCCGGAGCGGGCCACGCTCGACGAGGTCCATGGCGCGCTCGAGCACTGGCGCGGCGTGCTCGAACAGATCGGCTACCTCGATCCGGCCGCGCCGAAGAAGCTGATGCCGCGCCTGCAATTGCTGCTCGACCGCGCCGGGCTGACGCGCGAGGAGGTCCACATCCTGCGCGGCATCGCCCGAGCCGTCGCCGGCCGCACCCCGTCCGCTCCGATGTGACGCAGTCGCGCCGGGTGTGGGGTCGTTCTCATCCTGGCTGAAAACCGGCGGGAATCCTGACCCTACACTCGTTGACGCCCAGCAGAAGGACGCGAGACCCCCATGTTCAGCCGGCTCCGAGAAGACATCGAATGCATCCTGGAACGTGACCCAGCGGCCAAGTCGCGCTTCGAGGTCCTGACCTGCTATCCCGGCCTGCATGCGCTGTGGATGCACCACATGGCCCACGCCTGCTGGAAGCGCGGCCTGCGTTGGCTGGGGCGCTTCATCTCGCACCTGGGCCGCTGGTTCACCGGCATCGAGATCCACCCGGGCGCCACCTTCGGGCGACGCGTCTTCATCGACCACGGCATGGGCGTCGTGATCGGCGAAATGGCCGAGGTTGGTGACGACGTCACGATCTACCAGGGCGTGACCCTGGGCGGCACCTCGCTGGTCAAGGGCGCCAAGCGCCATCCGACGCTGGAGTCGGGCGTGATCGTCGGCGCGCACGCCTGCGTGCTGGGCGGCTTCACGGTCGGGCAGGGCGCGCGCATCGGCTCCGGCGCGGTCGTCACCAAGCCGGTGCCGGCCGGCGCGACGGCGGTCGGCAACCCGGCCCGCATCATCGCGGCCAGCGCCGACGCCCAACGCGAGGAAGCGGCCGCCAAGATGGGCTTCTCGGCCTATGGCGTGACCCAGGGCGATGACCCGGTGGCGCAGGCGATGAAGGGATTGATCGACAACGCCTCCGGGCAGGAGCACCAGATCGCGCTGCTGTGGCAGGCCATCGAGAAGCTGTCGAGCCGGGCCCGTGAACTGCCCGCCGAGGCCTGTGTGCCGGCGGACGCACACACGACCGAGGACTTCGACGCGGAGCGTCTGAACCGGCTGGTGCGCTGATGGGCCATGTCGCAGGTGAAGGCGCCCGGATGCGGGATCTGCCAGCCGCTGCTGCGTTGTTCGACCAGATGGCCGATGCGGTCTACCTGCTCGACCCGCAGTCATCCCACGTGGTCTGGGCCAATCGGGCCGCCTGGGAGGTCCTGGGACTGACGGCCGAGCAGGTGCTCGACCACTCGGTGCTGAGTCTGCAGATGGACGTGATCGGCATGCCGCAGTGGACCGAGATCGCCGAGGTGATCCGCCGTCAGCCACCCTACGTGTTCATCGGCCGGCACCGCCACCGCGAGGGCCATGAGGTGCCGGTGGAGGTCGTCACGACCTGCTTCATGCTCGACGGCCGCGAGTACTTCCTGTCGGTCGCCCGCGACGTGACCCTGCGGCTGTCGCTCGAACGCGAGGTGCGTGAACGCCAACACCAGCTGTCCTTCGCGCTCAACGAGGCGATCGACGGCCTGTGGGACTGGGACATGGCCAGCGGCGAGCTCTACTTCAGCCCGCAGCTCAAACGCATGCTGGGCTACGGGCCGGATGAGATGGCGCCGGTGCTGTCGACCTGGTCGGGCAACGTCCACCCGGACGACGCGGCCCAGGTCATGCGCGTGCTGACCGATCACCTCGAAGGCCGGCGGTCCCGCTACGAGGCCGAATACCGGCTTCGCAACCGCAACGGCCATTACCTGTGGGTGAGCGACCGCGGTCGGGTTTGCGAGCGCGATGTGTCGGGTGCACCGACCCGCGTCGTCGGCATGGTGCAGGACATCACCGACCAGAAGATGCTCCAGTTCAAGCTGGAGGAACTCGCTGCCAACGACACGTTGACCGGGCTGTCCAACCGCCGCCACGGTGAGGCCTTCCTCGACAGTCAGCTGGCGCTGTGTGCCCGGGTTGGCATGCCGCTGGGACTGTGCCTGGTCGACATCGATCACTTCAAGGTCGTCAACGACCTGCACGGCCACCTGCTGGGCGACCGCGTGTTGCGGGCCGTGGCGCAGGCCATGGCCGGCGAGCTGCGGCGCTCGGATCTGGCCTACCGCTGGGGCGGCGACGAGTTTGTGGTGGTCTGTCCGGACACCGGTCTGCCCGAGCTGCGGCAGGTGGCCGAGAAGGTGCGTGCCGCGCTGCTCGCCATCGACGGTGCGGCGCTGGGCTTGTCGACCATCTCGGCCAGCATCGGCGTGGCGGTCTATCCGGACCATGGCGAGGACGTGCCCACGCTGATGGCCTCGGCCGATGCGGCGCTCTACCTTGCCAAGGCGGCCGGGCGTGACCGCATCGAGGTCGCCCGGCCGATGGACAGCGCCTGAGCCGTCCCGCTCAGCCCCGCGAGGGTCGCCGGGCGGTCTTGGGTCGGAAGGCCGCGATGACCGCCTCGCGCGTTTCCAGGTAGGGCCCGCCGATCAGGTCGACGCAGTAGGGCACGGCCGCGAAGATGCCGGGGCAGGGCGGCGTCGCGCCGGGCAGGCCTTCGAGCGTCTCGGCGATCGCCTTGGGCTGACCCGGCAAGTTGATGATCAGGGCTCGGCCGCGGATCACCGCTTCCTGGCGCGACAGGATCGCGGTCGGCACAAAGCGCAGGCTGATCTGGCGCATCTGCTCGCCAAAGCCGGGCATGACCTTGTCGGCCACCGCCAGCGTCGCCTCTGGGGTGACATCACGCGGTGCCGGGCCGGTGCCGCCGGTGGTCAGCACCAGGTCGCAGCGCTCGATGTCCACCAGCTCGCGCAAGGTGGCGCTGATGCCGTCCTGCTCGTCGGGGATCAGCCGTGTGACCCAGTCGACCGGGTTGTGCAGCGCCCGTTCGAGCCAACCACGCAGGGCCGGGATGCCTTGGTCCTCGTAGACGCCGCTGCTGGCGCGGTCGCTGATCGAGACCAGGCCGATGCGCACCGGCTCGGGCGGCGGCAGGTCGGCGGTGATGGGCGCGTCAGACATCGTGGGTCGAGGCCAGGCCGTCGTCGTCGTCGCGGGCGGCCCGTTCGGCGCCGGCCAGGGCCTCGCGCACGAGCTGGAAGATGTCGCGGTAGGAGCGGCCCTTGCGTTCGACCGCGCCGTCGTGGGCCTGCGCGGCGGCGGCGGCCTGCACGTCCTTGCGGGCGCTGCGGATCAGGCTGCGCAGGGCTTGTGCGTCGGTGTCCGGATGGGCGGCCATCCAGCGGGTCAGCGCGTCGTCCGAGGCGATCAGCTGATCGCGCCAGGCTTCGGCTTCATGCAGCGCCAGCGTGTCGCGCGCCGAGGGCACGCGCTGGGCGGCGACCGCCTCGCGCAGTGGCTCCGGGTCGATGCCGCGCATCAGCTTGCCGACGTATTGCCACTGGCGCCGTTTGCCTTCGAAGGAGCGCGTGCGGGCCAGTTCGTCGAGCGCATCCCGCAGGCCTTCGGGCAGGTCTAGCGCATCGAGCTTGGCGCGGGGAAGCGCCAGCAGCGCCTCGCCCAGCTCCTGGAGGTCGTGCGACTCCTTCTTCATCTGGGTCTTGCTGGGCCGGGCCGAACGCGGCAGGCGCAGCTCGGGGTTGAGCGCGACGGCCGCGATCTGGGCCGCGTCACGGGCTTGGCGGATCGCCTCGGCCTCGATCTCCGCAGCGTTGGGCGGGCTGAACTTGAAGGGTTTGCGGGGTGCCATGGAAAGGGGCTGAAAGAGCGGCCGCTATGATAGTTCCGCGCCTTCCGAGGCCCTTCGAAGTCCCCCATAGAAGATGGATCCCATGACCGACTCCCAAGCTGCCGACGCCCGCGCCACCCACGGTTTTGCCTACACCCGCGAGCAGTTCCGTCAGCTGGTCGAGGACACCCTGCAGATGGCCCGCGACGTGGGTGCCAGCGATGCAGGGGTCGAGGTGTCCGAAGGCGCCGGCCTGTCGGTCTCGGTGCGCAAGGGCGAGATCGAGAACGTCGAGCGCAACCGCGACAAGTCGATCGGCGTGAGCGTCTACCTCGGCCAGCGGCGCGGCAATGCCAGCACCTCCGACTTCTCGCCGACCGCCTTGCGCCAGACCGTGCAGGCGGCCTACGACATCGCCCGCTTCACCGCCGAGGACGCCATGGCCGGCCTGCCCGACGAGGCCGACCTCGCACTCGGTGCCGCCGCCGAGCTGGACCTGGGCCTGTGCCACCCCTGGCCGATCGACGCCGAGACGGCGGCGGCCATCGCACTGCGTTGCGAAGGCGCGGCCCTGTCGGTCGACAAGCGCATCACCAACTCCGAAGGCGCGGCAGTGTCGGCTCAGCAGTCGCACTTCTTCGCCGGCAACAGCCGAGGCTTTCGCGGCGGCTATGCGAGCTCGCGCCACTCGATGTCGGTCTCGCCGATCGCTGGCCGGGGCCGCGACATGCAGCGCGACTCCTGGTACAGCTCCATGCGCGATGCCGCCGACCTGGCCGAGCCGGAAGCGGTGGGCCGCTACGCCGCCGAGCGGGCGCTGTCGCGGCTGAAGTCCCGCAAGATCAAGACCTGCGAGGTGCCCGTGCTGTTCGAGGCCCCGATCGCCGGTGGCCTGCTGGGGGCCTACGTGCACGCCACCAGCGGCGGCTCGCTCTACCGCAAGGCCAGCTTCCTGATGGACAGCCTGGGCCAGGCGATCTTCCCGGAGCACATCGACGTGCGCGAGGACCCGCACCTGCCCAAGGGCAAGGCCAGCGCGCCCTTTGACGACGAGGGTGTGCGCACGGCAGCCCGCACGGTGGTGTCGGCCGGCATCACGCAGGGCTACTTCCTGTCGAGCTATTCGGCCCGCAAGCTCGGCATGCGCACGACCGGCCATGCCGGCGGCCCGCAGAACATGACACTGAGCAGCCGCCTGACCCGTCGCGGGGATGACCTCGCCGCCATGGTCCGCAAGCTGCATCGCGGCCTGCTGGTGGTCGAACTGATGGGCCAGGGCGTCAACTACGTGACCGGCGACTACTCGCGCGGCGCGGCCGGTTTCTGGGTCGAGAACGGCGAGATCGCCTACCCGGTCGACGAAATCACCATCGCCGGCAACCTGCGCGACATGCTCAAGGGCATCGTCGCGGTCGGCGCCGATGTCTACAACGGCGGCAACAAGACCCTCGGATCGGTCCTGGTCGAGCGCATGACGATCGCCGGACACTGAGTCCGCAGCGGTCCACTACGCAATCTTGCGCAGGGGAAAGCCCCCGGCGATGTGGCGAGGCGGCTTCCTAGAATCCACCGACCCTTTACCCATCCCTCGACACGATCAGGAGATCCCGCATGGAACGTCGTTCCTTTGTCCGTCAAGCCGGTCTGGCCGGCATCCTGGCTGCTGGCGCCGCCCCTGCGGTGGTGAATGCCCAGGCCAACATCCGCTGGCGCTTGGCCTCGAGCTTCCCGAAGTCGCTCGACACCATCTACGGCGCGGCCGACGTCTTCGCCAAGAAGGTCGGCGAGATGTCCGGTGGCAAGTTCCAGATCTCGGTCCACTCGGCCGGTGAACTGCTGCCGGCCTTCGGCGTGGTCGACGGCGTGCAGAACGGCACCGTCGAGGTGGCCCACACGGCGCCCTACTACTTCTTCGGCAAGGACGAGACCTTCGCGCTCGGCTGTGCGATTCCCTTCGGCCTGAACAGCCGCCAGATGACGGCCTGGATGATCGAAGGCAACGGCCTGAAACTGATGCGCGAGTTCTACGCGAACTTCAACATCATCAACTTCATGGGTGGCAACACCGGTGCCCAGATGGGCGGCTGGTACCGCAAGCCGATCAACTCGATGGCCGACATGAAGGGCCTGAAGTTCCGCGTCGGCGGCTTCGCCGGCAAGGTCGTCGAACGCATGGGCGGCGTGCCCCAGAACATCCCCGGCGGCGAGATCTACCAGTCGCTGGAAAAGGGCACGATCGACGCGGCTGAATGGGTCGGTCCTTACGACGACCAGAAGCTCGGCTTCAACAAGGTCGCGCCGAACTACGCCTTCCCCGGCTGGTGGGAAGGTGGTCCGCAGCTGGACTTCTTCATCGGCACGAAGGCCTTCGCGGCCCTGACGCCCGAGTACAAGGCCATCGTCGAAGCCGCTGCCGCCGTGGCCCACGTCGACATGCAGGCCAAGTATGACGCCCGCAACCCGCTGGCGCTCAAGCAGCTGGTGGCCGGTGGCACCAAGCTGTTCCGCTTCCCCAAGGACGTCATGGAGACGGCCTTCAAGGAATCGATGGCGCTGTACGAGGACATCTCGGCCAAGAACCCGAACTGGAAGAAGGTCTACGCCGACTACGCCAAGTTCCGCGCCGACGAAACCCTGTGGTTCCGCTTCGCCGAAGCCGGCTTTGACGACTTCATGCAATCGCAGAAGTTCTGATGCTGGCGGGCTGAACCCACCGGTCTGACCCGACAAGGGCCGCCGTCGCGAGACGGCGGCCCTTTTTCCTGTGCCCTGCGCCGGGGACCTCACTGCCTAGAATCGACCGCATGCAGACGACCCCCGGCGCGCTCAGTGCCCCGCCGCTTCCCCGCCCGGTCGTGCGCCTCTGGCCAGGCCTGGCCTTCGCGTTGATCGGCTCGATCGCGTTCTCCGGCAAGGCCATCATCGTCAAGCTGGCCTACCGGCATGGCGTCGACGCGGTCACCTTGCTGATGCTGCGCATGCTGTTCGCGCTGCCGCTGTTCCTCGGTCTGGCCTGGTGGGCCGGGCGGGGCAAGCCGGCCCTCACCGCGCGCGACTGGCGCGTCGTTGTCGGCCTGGGCTTCTCGGGCTACTACCTCGCCAGTTACCTCGATTTCGCCGGACTGGCCTACATCAGCGCCAGCCTGGAGCGGCTGATCCTCTACCTCAATCCGACCCTCGTGCTGCTGCTCGGCCTGGTCCTGCACGGCAGACGCCCTAAGGGCCGCCAATGGTTGGCGCTGGCGGTCAGCTATGCCGGCGTGCTGTGTGTCTTCGGCAGCGAACTGAACCTCCAAGGCGACCATGTGGCGCTTGGCGCCGCGCTGGTCTTTGGCAGTGCGGTGAGCTATGCCTGCTACATGTTCTTCAGCGGCGAGGAAGTCCGCCGGCTCGGCCCGCTGCGGCTGACCGGTCTGGCCTCGACGGTGGCCTGCGGTCTGTGCATCGGCCAGTTCCTGCTTCTGCGACCGCTCGACAGCGTCGCCACGATCGCGCCTGAGGTCATCAGCCTGTCGCTGCTCAATGCCACCGCCTGCACCTTTGCGCCGGTCATCCTGGTGATGCTGGGCATCGAGCGGCTCGGCGCCGCCCTGGCGGCCCAGTGCGGCCTGGTCGGGCCAATGAGCACGATCCTGATGGGCATCGTGCTGCTGGGCGAACCCTTCACGCCGATGCTGGCGGTGGGCACCGTGCTGGTGCTGGTGGGTGTCTGGCTGCTGGCCCGCGCCCGCTGAAACCGCAACGACCTTCAACGATCTCTTTCGACCTTCAACGACCTTCAACGACCTTCAAGGACAACACGACGATGGATCTCGGCATCTCGGGCAAGTGGGCGCTGGTGTGCGGCGCCAGCAAGGGACTTGGACTCGGCTGCGCGCAGGCGCTGGCCGCCGAGGGCGTGCATGTGGTGATCACCGCGCGCGGCGAGGCCAACTTGCTCGCGGCGGCGGCCGAGTTGCGTGCGCGTCATCCAGGCGTCGAGGTGCGCACGGTGGTCGGCGACATCGGCACAGCCGAAGGCCGCGCGGCAGCGCTGGCGGCGGCGCCCCAGGTTGACATCCTGGTCAACAACGCGGGCGGACCGCCGACCGGCGACTTCCGTGACTGGGACCGCGAGACCTGGCTGCGCGCCATCGACGCCAACATGCTGACCCCCATCGAGCTGATGAAGGCCACCGTCGATGCCATGGCCGCGCGCGGCTACGGCCGGGTGCTCAACATCACCTCCGGTGCGGTCAAGGCGCCGATCGACATCCTGGGCCTGTCCAACGGTGCCCGCAGTGGCCTGACCGGCTTCGTCGCCGGACTGGCTCGGCAGAAGGCCTTGGCCGGACGGGGCGTGACGCTCAACAACCTGCTGCCGGGCGCCTTCGACACCGACCGGCTGCAGCTCACGCTGGCAAAGGCGGCCGCCCAAAGCGGTCGCGACGTCGAGGCCGTGGCCGGCGCCCGCCGCGCCGGCATCCCCGCCGGTCGCTTCGGCGTGCCGGCCGAGTTCGGCGCCCTGTGCGCCTTCCTGTGCAGCCCGCTGGCGGGCTACATCAACGGCCAGAACCTGCTGATCGACGGCGGCGCCTACCCGGGCACCTTCTAGTCGCCCAGGCCGGCGACGCGGGCGATCACACGCGGTGTGCCGGCGCCGTCTTGGCCCAGCAGCACGCCGTCGCCGACGTTGCTGCTCTCGCCCAGGAAGGCGCTGAAGACGAAGTTGTGGGTGACCCAGACCTCGAAGCCGCGGCCCTGCCGGACGACGTCGACCAGACCGGCGCGCAAAGCCGCGAGGGCCTGCGCCTGGGCTTGCGTGTCGCTGCCATGTGGTGAGCCGAGGGCGGGCCAGGCTTCAACTGGGTCGCTGGCCGACGCCGACCCCGCGAACGCGAGCCGGGCCGTCTCCAGGCAGCGACACCAGGGGCTGCTGCGCACCCGAGACGGCCGCAAGTCGCGGGCCGCGAACCAGGCACCGAGCTGGCGGGACTGGCGGCGTCCTTCATCGCTCAGGTTGCGTTGCGTCGAACAGTCGCCCAGACGGAAGCCGGGCGGGTCGAAGGTGCCGGGCGCCAGCGCGTGTCGCAGCATCAGCACGACCCCGGCACCGCGCTCGCCGGACATGGCGCGTCGCAAGGCGGGTTCCAGATCGTTGCCCGGAGCGGCCCTGAGCGGCAGGGCCCAGACCGCCGCAGCACCTAACAGCAGCCGGCGTCGCAGCGGGCCGATCGTTGGTGCGCCCTTCATGCTGGCGACGAACGCATGCCGTAGGCCTTGCCGGCGGCGAACAGGTACTCGACCCGCAGAATCGCCTGCCCCTTCTCTCCGGCGAAGGTGAAGCCGAGCATCGCCAGCGCGTCGCCGGCCTTGATCTCGGGCAGACCCCAGGCCTGCACCCGCGACAGCGGCGCCAGCTCGATCTCCCAGCGCCGGTCCTTGCGGGTGGGCAGCTGCGCGGCCTTGAGCAGGGCCGGGCCGTCGACCGGGGCGGACTGCGCCGGCAGGCTGCGCGTGGCGAGGTCGGCCGGCATCGTCAGGCCGTCGACCGGCAGTTCCAGCGTCAGCTCGACATGCGGGTTGCGCCAGGCGACCTGGGCGACCTTGCCCTCCAGGTAGATCGGGCGGTTCTGGTCGAAGCTGCTCCAGCCGTGGTGGGCCCCGGCGGGCAGGGCCAACAGGAGTGGCGAGGTGATGAAAAGACGTCGATGCATCGTGGGAGCCTCCGAGGATCAAAGGTAGGCGATCCATCGACCGCTGGCGATGGCGGCCAGCCATAGCCCCGTCGACAGCACGGTCTGCGCGCGGGCCAGACCGTCGCAGCGGTCGAGACTGTCCCGGCCATGGAACCAGACCGCGTTCAGCCCGGCCAGCTGCACCAGGCCCAGCTTGATCAGAAAGGCCCGGTTGGCCAACAACTCGGCGGGCTGGCTGGCAAACATCAGCAGGCCGCTGGCGACGATCAGGCCGAAGCCGGCGAGCGTGACCGGCAGGGCCAGCCGGGCCAGCGGGCACAGCGGCAGGTCGCGGGCCAGGCCCCAGACCCGCAGCTCCAGCAGCACCAGACTGCCCAGCAGCAGCGCGATGCCCACGATGTGCAGCACCTCCAGCGCCGGGTAGGCATAGGGGTGCGATGTCAGGCCTTGCACGTTGGCTCCTTCACGCGTGGCGCTCTCTTGATCGGGGAAGCTGCAGTTTGCATCGGCCTGCGCGCAGAATGGGTTCTGCGGGGCCCGCCACGACGGCCACGCACCACCTGCAGGACGACCATGAGACGCAGCTTCTGGCGAACGGTGTGCGCGCTGACGGGCGCTTGGCTCCTGACCCACGCGGCTTCGGCGCAGTGCAGCCGGGTGGTCTTTTCGGCCAACCCCGACTACCCGCCCTACCACTGGGCCGAGGGGGACCGCATCGTCGGTGCCAGCGTCGCGCTGACCGGGCGCATCTTCGACGAGCTGGGCGTGGCCTGGGAGGCCCGCCACGTCGGACCCTGGCCGCGTGTGCTGAAGTCGGCCGAACACGGCCAGATCGACCTGATCGTGAGCCTGAAGGCGACGCCCGAGCGCGAGGCCTATCTCGTCTTCACCCACGCGCCGGCCTTTCCGAACCCGATGGCGGTGTTCTCGGCCAAGGCGCGGCCGGTCCGGTTCGACAGCCCGCAGGACCTGGTCGGCAAGCTCGGCGGGCGCACCGCCGGTGACCGCTTCGGCGATGCCTTCGACCGCTATGCCGAACAGTCGCTGACGCTCGAAGACGCCGACAGCCTGAGCGTCAACTTCGTCAAGCTCGCCGCCGGCCGCATCGACTACGTCGTTACCGGGCTGTACACCGGCCGGGCCCAGCTGCTGCGCATGGGCATGTCCGACCGCATCGTGCCGCTGCCACGACCGGTCAACGAGGGCGACATCCACCATGGCTTCTCGCGCCGCAGTCCGTGTGCGGCGCTGGTCGAGGCCGTCAACCAGCGGCTGGCAACGGCGCAGCGCGATGGCCTGCAACGCCGCCTGCTCGAAGAGGCCTTGCAGCAGTGGCAGCGCAGCCAGGCGGGCGCCCAGCGACCATGAGCGCAGCCATCCAGGGTGCGAACGCGAACGACCGTCGCGGCATCGGCCGGCTGGCGATCCGGCATGCGCTGCTGGCGGGGCTGCTCGGCGTGGTCCTCGGGGCGGTCTTCAGCCTGCTGCAGGTGGGTGCGGACTACCGCGAGTCGGTCGAATCCGAGCGGCGCGAGATCCTGCAGATGATGGCGGTCATGCGCGACCCCGCTGCGCAGGCTTGCTACAACCTCAACGAGGCGGCGGCCAAGGTCGTGGTGCAGGGGGCGCTGTCCTACATGCCGGTGCAACAGGCCATGCTGGTCAGCGACTTCGGCGAGACGCTGGCCCGGGGTGTCAATGACAAGATCCTGGCCGACGCCAACGGCGCCTGGTGGACCCGCCTGATCGCGCCGACGCAGGACTACAGCCTGCCGCTGACGTTCGGGCCGGCGCGCCAGCGGGTGGGCGAGCTGAAGGTGGTGACAGCCCAGGCGCCACGCGTCGAGCGCTTCTTCCGCGCCGCCTGGCAGGACATGGGACTGAACGTGCTGCGCAGCGTCACGGTCGCGCTGGCGCTGGGTGTGCTGTCCTTCATCACCCTGACCCGACCGCTGACGGCGATCGCGCGGCGCATCGGTCACGGGCCGTCGACGCAGGCCGGCCTGGAGCCGCTGGTCGAATCGTTCCGCAGTGACGAGATCGGCGAGATCGCCACCGCCTTCGAGCGTTATGAACGCGAGGCCGGCGAACGCGCCCGCAGCCTGGAGTCGGCCGCCCGTGCGCTGGCCGCCAGCGAGGTGCGCTACCGCCGCATCGTCGAGACCGCCGGCGAAGGCGTCTGGCAGGTCGACGAGGCCGGCCGCACCACGCTGGCCAACGAGGCCATGGCACGCATGCTCGGTGCCGCGCCCGAACTGCTGGTCGGCCGCTCGATGTTCGATTTTGTCGACCCGTCCGACCGACCGGCCGTGCAGGCGATGCTGCGCGCTCGGGCGGGGCAGGAGAGCGAACGCAGCGAGATCCGCTTTCTGCGCGTCGACGGCCATGACGTCTGGACCGAGGTCGCGTCCTGCCCGATCGCCGATGCCGACGGCCGGCCGATCGGCACGCTGGCCATGGTCACCAATGCCACCGAGCGACGCCGCCGCGACGAGGAGCTGCGTGCCACCAACGGTCGGCTGATCTCGATGGTGGCGGACCTGGAACGGCACAAGTCCGACATGGCGCGCATCGCCGAGCTCAACGAACTGCTGCAGTCCGCTCGCACCGAGTCCGAGGCCTTCGACGTCGTCCGTGCCGCGGCCGCCGTGCTGTTCGCCGACTGCGACGGCGGCTTTGCCGTGGCGGGGCCGGGCGAGGAGATGCGGATCGTCGGCAACTGGGGCGAGCCCGGCAGCCTGCCCGCCAGCTACCCGCGCACGGCCTGCTGGGCGATCCGCCGGGGTGGCCCGCACCTGCAGGCCGGGCAGGAGGGCATCCGTTGTCGCCATCGATCGCACGGGTCGATGGGCGCCATGCTGTGCACGCCCCTGTATGTCGAGGGCGAGCTGATCGGCGTGCTGCACCTGCAGGGTCATGAGGCGGATCACAAGCGCGAGGCCTTCGGCAGCGTGGTTCAGCAGCGCCTGGAGGTCTTCGGCGAGGTGGTCAAGCTCGGCCTGTCCAACCTGCGTCTGCGCGACAGCCTGCGCGAGCAGGCCTTGCGCGACGTGTTGACCGGCCTGCCCAACCGCCGCTTGTTCGACGAGGCCCTGCCCCGCGAACTGACCCGCTGCCTGCGTGCCGGCCAGCCACTCACCCTGGCGATGGTCGATGTGGACCACTTCAAGCGCTTCAACGACCGCTACGGCCACGATGCCGGCGACCGCGTGCTGTGCCTGGTCGCCCGCACACTGGCCGGCTGCATCCGGGCCGACGACATGGCCTGCCGCTACGGTGGCGACGAGTTCATCTGCCTGCTGCCCGGCATGAGCGCCGCCGACGCCGCCGCGCGCTTCGAGCTGGCCCTGAGCCGCATCGCCGAAGAGGCCGGCAGCGCCGGGCTTCCGCACGAGACCATCACCTTCACCGTCGGACTGGCCAGCGCCCCGGACTGCGGCGATGACGTCGCCACGCTGACCCGCGCGGCCGATGCAGCCCTCTACGTGGCCAAGGAGAAGGGCCGCAACCGCGTCGAACTGGCCAGGCCGGTGGTGGACACCGCGCCGGGCGTGATCGCCTGAAGACCTGCCCGCCGCCGCGCGCGTGGATGCACACGCGCGTCGCTAAGCTGGCGGGCCAAACGCGTTGCGATCCATGCGGCCAACCACGCAGCCACCCTCCGAATCACCCACTCCTGCGCACCATGATTGAAGCGAACTGGCTCCTGTTCTTCGTCTCCTCCCTCGTCGTCATCGCCACGCCGGGGCAGGACATGATCCTGGTCATGTCCAAGGCACTCAGCCAGGGCACACGTGCCGGCGTGACGACGGCCGCCGGCGTGAGCGTCGGGCTGCTGGGTCACACGCTGCTGGCGACCTTGGGCCTGGGGGCGCTCCTGCGAACGTCGGAATGGCTCTTTGTCGCATTGAAGTTCGTGGGTGCGGCCTACCTGATCCACCTCGGCATTCAGCTCGTGCTGACACGCAGCACCGCGCTCACGGCTGCCGCCTCTGCCCGGTACTCGCCACGGCAGTTGTTCATGACGGGCGCCACGTCCAACATCAGCAACCCCAAGATCGCCGTCTTCTTCTTTGCCTTCCTGCCGCAGTTTGTCGCGCCGGAGGCGACCCATCCCACGGTCACGATCTTCGTTCTGGGGGCGCTGTTTGCCTTGCTCACCTTCCTGGTCAAGGGGCCGGTGGCCGTGTTCGCAGGGCGCTTGTCATCCTGGTTCCAGGCCCGCCCGCAGGCGCTGCTGTGGCTCTACCGCTCCAGCGGCATGGTCATGCTCGGCCTGGCCGCGAAACTGGTCTTCTCGCGCCGCGAAGGCTGAGCAAGGGGACGCCAGCGCCGGGTCGGCAGCGCGGGCAAACAGGCTGCGCTACAAATGCGCCATGCCCGATCTGCCTCGCCTGCTTGCGTGCCTGCTGCTCGCACCCGCCCTGGTCCTCGCCGCGAAGCCTGCGGGCCCGCCGCCCGGCATCGATTGGGTGCGTGTCGGCCCCATCGAGATTGCCCGGACCGAGACCACCATCGGCCAGTTCCGCCGCTACGTCCAGGCCACCGGCGCCGTCACGCAGGCCGAGCGTGCGGGCGGTGGCGAGGTCTACGAACTCGGCTGGGTGCGCAAGCCCGGCTGGACGTGGGCGACGCCCTTCGGTCCGGGGACGACGTCATCCGACGACGAGCCGGCCGTGCATGTCTCCTTTGTCGACGCGCAGTCCTTTTGCCGCTGGGCGGGCGCGCGCTTGCCGACCGACGCCGAATGGGTGTCGGCGGCCTATCTCGAACAACGCGAACAGCCCCCGGCGCCTTTCCGGCGCGGCGAACGCTATCCCTATCCCAGCGGCGCGAGCCCGCAGGGCGCGCAATGCCTGGGCGATTGCGGTGACGTCCCACACGAGCGCGCCATCGCGCACGGCGCCCGGCTGCTCCGAGGTCACGGCCACGCCCGAGCGGGCAGCACGCCAGCCGGCGTCAACGGCCTGCACGACATGGCCGCCAACGCCTGGGAATGGGTCGACGACCCCCCCAGCGCCGCCGACCACACAGAACGCCGCACCCGCGGCGGCTCGTGGTGGTACGGCGCTGCGCAGATGCGCGAGGACCACCTGCAGAGCAAGCCACCGGACACCGCCGTGCTCTACATCGGCTTTCGCTGCGTACGCGGCGGCTGAGCAGGTGGCCGACGCAGTCCGCGACCCCGTTCAGCATCCGTGACGCCGGGCCGGCCGCTACCGAGCCGAAGGAGGCTCTGGTCTGAGGACCTGCACCCTTGGCTTACCGTTGCCCCGCCCAGCAAGCCGCCTCGAAGCGCCAAGGGCCTGCGGCACAATATCGGCGCAGGCTCCGTGGTTCAATGGATAGAACAGCCCCCTCCTAAGGGGCAGATCCAGGTTCGATTCCTGGCGGGGCCACCATGCCAAGGCTGGAGGCCAGGTCCGCATCACGCGTCAGCGCTTGCTGATGCCAGGACCTCGGCAAGTCGCTCGACGGTGAGCCTTGTGCCTGACCTGTTCCCCACGATCCAACGCAAGGACTCGGCACGTCCGAACCCAGGCCCCTGAACAACGGCGCTTGGGTGTCAGGGCGTGGGGCTGGAGGTCGCGCCTGTGGCGGGGTCCGGGTTGGCGTCGGTGGGGGACTGGCGGCGGCCTGCGCGGGTGGGCAGGAGGGTGGTCGGCAGCTCGGTGATGTCGGGCGGCAGGACGGCGTCGCCCCACTTCCAGGTCCAGATCAGGTCGAGCGCGTTTTCGTTGCCCGACAGGGCGCGCAGCGTGAAGCGCTGGGCGGCGCGGTAGATCAGCTGCCAGTTGCCGGCCGCTGCGTTGAGGCTGCGTTCGTAGCCGACGAACCAGCGGCGGCTGAGTTGCTTGCCGAGGGTGACGACGGTCTCGCGGGTGTCGCCGGCCTCGGCCTGGCGGACCGAGAGTTCGTCCAGGCCGATGCGTTCGATCAGCGAGGGCGAGTCCTGCTCGCCCGTCAGCAGCGCGAAGGCGGCGCGTTGCAGCAGGGCCAGGTCGGTGCGGCCCAGGCCGTCCGAGGCACGACCCAGCAGCAGCCAGGAGAGCTTGTCGGTGTCGGTCATCGTCGGGCTGCTGAACAGGCGCACGCGCGGGGCCTGGGCGGTGCCGGTGATCAGCACGCCCACGCGTACGTCTTCCAGGTCTGACCGGGTGGCCTCGATGTCCAGCCGCGGGTTCTCGGGTGCGCCGATGAAGGTGATGACGCCGCGGTCGACGCTGAGCTTCTGGCCGTAGGCGGCGTAGGTGCCTTCATCGGTGCGGATGACGCCGGTCAGGGCCTGCTTGTTGCCCGGGCTGGTCAGGCGCAGGTCGCCGGACAGGCGGGTGTTCAGGCCCCGGCCCTTGAGCATGAAGGACGGCCCGAGGTCGAGCTTCAGGTCGATCTGGTTCAGGCGCGGGTCGCGCTGCTGGGCGGCGGCGCGGGCGGCTGCTTCTTCGGGGCGCTGGACGTCGACGTCTTCGGCCAAGCTGGGCGCGTCTTCGTTGCTGAAGTCGATGCGGCCCTCGTCGGCGCGCAGGCTGCCGGTCAGCGCGGTGCTGCGGGCGTCGAGCTTGAGCAGCGCGTCGCCGCTGACGACCAGGCGGCGGTCGACCCGCTGCAGCGCGGCGAACTTCTCGGCCTTGGCCTGCAAGGTCAGGCGCGGCGACTCGCCCAGCGTCAGCTCGCCGGTGGCCGTCGCGCGGCCTTCGCCAGCGCGCAGGCTGAGGGTGTCGATGCGGGCGCGGGAGCCGTCGAAGCGGACCTGCATCTGCGCGTCGTTCCAGTCCACGCCCTGCAGCAGGTTGCGCACGGCGATGCGCTGGCCGACCAGCTCGCCGCTCAGTTCGGGCTGACCGAGCCGGCCGCCGATGCGGGCATTGCCGCCCAGCCGGCCAGACAGTCGCCAGCCCGCCGGCAGCCAGCGGCCCCAGTTGCCGAGCTGGGCGATCTGCAGGTCCATGCGGCCGTCGATGAAGGCCTGCCGATCGGGCCACCAGGCGGTGCTGCGGGTCTGCAGGCTCTGTTCGCCGTCCAGCCGGCCGAGGTTGCCGCCGCTGATGCGCTGGGTCAGCCGCCAGCGGCCTTCCTGAGCGCTCAGGGCCAGGCGCAGGTCGGCCAGGCCCAGGCGCTGCGGGTTCTTGGGGTTGTCGGGATCGGTCACGCGCAGGTCGCCGGACTCGCGGTGCACGCTGGCGTCCAGGCTGAAACGTTCGGGCGCGGCCTGCAGGTCGATGTGGCCTCCGATGCGCAGGTCGCCGCCCCAGCCAAAGCCGGGCTGCATGCGCTGCAGGATGGGCGCGACCTCGATCGCGTCGAGCTGGCTGCGCAGGCTCAGGCGTTCGACCGGCTGCGGCCCGCTGCGGTCTTGTTGCCAGGCGAACTGGCGCAGCGCCAGGTGGATGTCGCCCAGGTGCGCACGGGTCTCGCCCAGCGTCAGCTCGGTGCGCTCGGGCGACTGGTCCAGCGTGATGCGGGTCGGGTCGAGCGTGAGCCGCAGCGGGCGCGGCAGCAGGCCGCTGTTGCCGGTCAGGCTGGCGGCACTGGCGCTGCGCGGCGCCTCGCGTTCGCGCAGCTCGTAGCGTTCGATGCGGCCCTGCCAGACCAGACGGGCGCTGCGCAGGTCGATCAGCCAGCCGCCGGCGGTGTCCAGTTCGGTGGCCAGGGCGGTGAGGCCGTTGGTAGGCAGGGCCGCGTTCCCGCTCCCGTTCCCGTTCCCGTTGGACGGGGCACCCGGCTCGGTCACCAGCCTCCGGGTCAGCTCGTCGATGCCGGCGCGCAGCTGGTGGGCCTCGCCGCGGCCTGTGGTCTTGAGGGTGGCCCGGCGCAGTCGCCAGCCGGCGAGCTCGGCCTCGTCGATGCCGCCGTCGATCTCGACCGGGTCGTCGGCGCCGGTGCCGACCTGCCACTGGCCCTTCAGACCGTTCAGCCGGCCGATGCCGCTGCCCGACAGCTCTGGCACCTGCACCCGGCCGCGGCTGCTCAGTTGCGGCCAGCGGCCGTCCAGGCTCAGGTCGACGTCGCCACGACCGGCCAGCACGAGGGCCCGGGCCGGGTCGAGCAGGCGCAGCCAGGGGTTGAAGACGGCAAGGTCGCTGCTGTCGGTCGTGAACTGCCAGTGGTCACGGGTGCCGACCGGGTCGATGTCGCCGCTGAGCGCCAGCCGGGTGGCGTGTTCCGGGGCGCCGAGTTCGAGGTTCAGGCGCATGTGCGCCTGCGACAGCGCCGAGGCGGCCTGCGGCGTTCCGTCGAGTTCGAGCGCGCCGGCCAGCGGCACGCCGGCCCATAGGCTGGGTTGCAGCGTCAGCCGGGCCTGACCGCGCAGCTGGCCCAGCCCGGCCAGATCGCGTCCGGCCCGTGTTGGCAGGGCGAGGTCGGCGTCCAGCGTGCCGTTGAGCCGGTGCGGGCCGGCGGCGACCAGGCGGTCGACCGCGTCGACCGGGTTGCGCAGCGCCGAACGGGGCCACCACAGCGCAGGGTCGAAGTCGTGCAGGGTGCTGCGCCACTGCAGCGCGACCTGGGCGGGCCGACGCGCGAGCGTGCCGCTGGCGGTCAGGCGGGCGCCGCCGGCATCGGCCTGCAGGCTGTCGATGCGCAGCTGCTGGTCGTTGGCGTCGGCCTCCAGCGCCAGGGTGACGGCCGGCAGGCCGGCTGCGGTCTGCTCCCCGGTCAACTGGCCGGTCAGGCGGGTCTGCACATGGGCCTGGAAGCCGCGTGGCGCGGCGCCCTCGGTGGGCCAGGGCAGGCCAAGCTGCAGGGCCAGCGGGCCGCCGATCTGCAGGGCCGGGCTGGCGGGCGCCAGTCGCTGCGGCTGCAGGTTGGCGAGCGTGGCTTCGAGTTCAAGGTCGATGCGGCGCTCGCGGCCCTGACCGATCAGCGCCCAGCGGCCGGTGGCCGACAGCGTGCCGGCGGGCGCCTTCGGGGTGCCCAGGCCCAGTTGCAGCGCGCTGACGCGGCCCTGGTCGACCTGACGAAGGTCACCACGGGCGTCCAGCAGCAGGCGGTGGATGGGCAGGCGGCGCTCGTTCCAGTCGCCGGCCTGGGGGTTGTCGAGCCGGGCTTGCAGGTGGAGCGGCTCGCTGGCGCGGCCGGCGGGGTCGGGATCGAGCTGCAGGTCGATGCGACCGCTCAGCGCGGTGCGTGGCAGGGCGCTGGCCAGCGCGCCGAGATCCAGCCCGGCGAGGTCGGCGCTGAGCTGGGTCAGCGGCAGGGGCAGGGTGGGCTGGATGCGGGCGTGGGCGTCCAGCGACTGCCCGGCCGCGCGCAGCTGGGCCGTGATGCGGAAGTCGGCCAGCGGGCCGTCGGCGCTGGCCTGCAGCTGCCAGTCGGACAAGGCCGGCGTGACGACCGGCGCAGATGCCGCGCCGCTGGCATCCGCAGGCGCCGGGCGCAGGTCCACATGGGCGCTGAGCGTCATCGGCGCGTCGGCCTGCAGGGCCAGGCTGGCGTCGTCGAGCTGCAGTCGGTCCCAGCGGGCCTGCAGCCGGTCGGCCCGGTGCACGGCCTGACGCCCGGGCGCCAAATGAAGTCGGCCGGAGAGCGCGCTCAGCGACGGGCTCAGGTGGTCGGGCAGGGCGAGTTCGGCGAGGTCGACCCGTTCGATGTCGAGCGCGAAGGGCAGCACCAGGCTGATGGGCAGCGTGAGGGGTTCGGGACGGCGCGGGCGGCTGTCGCGCAGCGTCGCGCGCTGGGCCGACACCCGTTCTGCCCGCAGCGCGACGTGGCCGGCCAGACCTTGCTCGCGCGGTTGCCAGCGCCAGCGCAGGCCCTGCCAGCGCGGCTGTTCGAGGTCGAGCGTCAGGCCGGGCTGCAGCTCGATGACGAGGCGCTCGAGCGCGAAGTCCGGGTCCATCAGGGCACCGTCGGGCGCCTCGGCCTGCAGGCCCAGCACCGGGGCGACCCAGGTCAGCAACCAGCGTGTGCCGGCCGTGCCATAGGGCAGGCTGACGAGCAGCGCGACGACGGCCACCCCGAGGGCCAGCAGCGCGCCGATCAGCTGGTGGCTGCGGCCCCACCAGCGGCGCGCGGGCAAGGGCCGGGTCCGCGCGGGCGGGGGCTCTGGGTGCTCGGGGCTGGGATCTTGGATCGGCATGGACGGAGAACGGCCGGTCAGAACGTCACGCCGACGTTGAAGTGCAGGCGCCAGCGTTGGCTCTGGTCGCCCCAGGCGAGGTCGATGCGCAGCGGGCCGACGGGGCTGCGCCAGCGCACACCGATGCCCGCGCCGTAGGCGTTCTTGAAGTCCGACCAGCGCTCGGCGGCGTTGCCGGCGTCGACGAAGACGGCCCCCCACCAGGCCGGTGTGCTGGCCGAGAACGGCCGCGCCAGCTCGATGCTGCCGGCACCCAGCACACGACCGCCGACCGCGCTGCCGTTGGCATCGGTCGGGCCGAGGGTCTGGTAGCTGTAGCCGCGCACCGAATCGTCGCCACCGGCGCGGAACAGCAGCGTGAAGGGCACGGCGACGGCGTCGCGTGCAAACACCTGGCCCAGCTGCACGCGGCCCTGGCCATACCAGGACGCGCCGAGGGGCCAGTAGCCGGTCAGGCGCCCGGTCAGGCGGCCGAAGAAGCCGCTGTTGTCGGTGCTGGCGTAGGACCGGCCGGCGGCGGTTTCGGCCGACAGGCTGAAGCCGCGGGTGGGCAGGATGGGGTGGTCCAGGTCGCGCCAGACCCAGTGGTAGTTGACGGTCGCGGCCTTGGTGTCATCGGTCATCAGGCCCGAGTCCAGGTCGCGCGTCATCGCGCGCTGCCATTCGACGAAGTAGAGCCGTTCGATGCGTTCGGTGTCCTGCGTGCGGCCCAGCCGCAGGCGTTCGTTGGTGACGCGCAGCCCGCTGGCGTCGGTGCGGGTGAGCGCCGCGCCCATCAGGTTGCGGTAGGGGCCGGGTTGTGGGTGCGAGGTCAGGTCCAGCGACAGCGACTGGGCGCTGCGGCCGAGCTGCAGCCGGGTCTTGGCCTGCCAGCCATAGCCGGCGATGCGCTGGTGCAGGTGTTCCAGCGTGATGCGCGGGCCGCTCAGGTCCGAGGCACCGACGCCGAAGGTGGCCTGCTGCAGCGACTGTTCGCTGACCCGCACCGTCACCGGCATCGCGTCGGCCTGTTCGGGGTCGGGCTCGTAGAGCACGCTGACGTTGTCGAACAGGCCGGATTTGACCAAGCGGTCCTGGAAGTCGAGCAGGGTCTGTTCCTTGAGCGGCTCACCGGCCTCGAAGTTGACCAGCGCCTGCACGGCGTCCGGGCGGACATGGTCCAGACCTTCGTAGCGCAGCTCGCCAAAGCGGAAGCGCGGGCCGCTGTCGAGCACCACGAACAGGTCGGCGCGTTCGCCCGCCGTGTCGATCTGGGCGACGCTGCCGCTGATCTGGATCGCGGCATAGGCCTGCGTGCGGCCGGTCGCGATCAGGCCAGCCTTGGCATCGGCCCAGGCGCGCTGGGTGTAGGCGCCGTCGCGCGGCAGTGACCAGCTCTGTCGCAGGCGCTCGACCAGATCGCGGGCCTCGGCATCCCCGGCCTCGGCGGCCACGGCCAGCGGGCCCTGCACCTCCAGCCGGAACTCGCCGACCCGGGTGCGCGGGCCGGGCTCGATGTCGATCACGACCTGCAGCGCCAGCGGCTGGTTCGGCGCGGTGACGTTGACCGGCGCGGCCGCCGGTTGTGCCGGTTCGACGACCTGGGTGCTGATGCGGGCGTTGAAGTGACCTTCGGTCTCCAGCAGCTTGCGGGCCTGAGCGGGCGCGGCGGCCATCAGGCGGGTCAGCTCGATGCGGGTGATGCGCTCGGCCTCGGCCAGCTCCTCGTAGCGGGCCAGGTCCAGGTGACGGCGCAGCAGCGCACGCAGGCCGGCGTCGACGCCGCGGATGTCGAGCTGCCAGGTGACGTAGCGCTGCTCCTGGGCCCGCTGCTCGGCACCGAGCGTGTCCTCGACGGTGGGATCGGTCTCGTCGGCCTGTGCCGGATCGGCAGGGTCGGCCGGGCCGGGATCGGTCTCGACCGCGGACTCCTGGGCCCTCGCCGCTGCAGGCAGCAGGAAGGCGGGCAACAGGAGCGGCAAACCGACTGGCAACGCAGCCGACAACGCGGCTGGCAGGACCGCCAGCAGCAGGGACAGGGGCGAGGGACGGCGACGGATCGGAAGACTCACTTCGACAACTGGCGCATCGCCTGTTCGAGGCCGGCCAGCGTCAGCGGGTACATGCGCTGGCGGACCAGTTGCTGCACGATCGAGATGCTCTGGCGGTAGTCCCAGACACCCTGCGGCTCCGGGTTGATCCAGGCATGGTTCGGGAAGGCATGTGTCAGGCGCTGCAGCCACTCGGCGCCGGGCTCGGGGTTGTGGTATTCGACGCTTCCGCCGACCTGCAGGATCTCGTAGGGGCTCATGGTGGCGTCGCCGACGAAGACCAGCTTCCAGTCCTTGTTGAACTTGCGGATCACGTCCCAGGTGGGCGTCTTCTCGGCGTGTCGACGCCGGTTGTTGCGCCACAGGTGGTCGTAGACGCAGTTGTGGAAGTAGAAGAGTTCGAGGTGCTTGAACTCGCTCTTGGCGGCCGAGAACAGCTCCTCGACACGCTGGATGTGGTCGTCCATCGTGCCGCCGACGTCCATCAGCAGCAGCACCTTGATGCGGTTGTGGCGCTCGGGAACCATCTGGATGTCCAGCATCCCGGCGTTGGCGGCGGTCTTGTGGATGGTGCCGTCCAGGTCCAGCTCGGTGGCCTCGCCCTCGCGGGCGAAGCGGCGCAGGCGGCGCAGCGCGACCTTGATGTTGCGGGTGCCCAGCTCGACCGTGTCGTCGTAGTCGCGGTAAGCGCGCTGTTCCCAGACCTTGACGGAGCTGCGCTTGCCGCCCGGCCCGCCGATGCGGATGCCCTGCGGGTTGGTGCCGCCGTGGCCAAACGGGCTGGTGCCGCCGGTCCCGATCCACTTGCTGCCGCCCTCGTGGCGGCCCTGCTGTTCCTCGAAGCGCTGCTTGAGCGTGGCCATCAGCTCGTCCCAGCCGAGGGTCTGGATCTTGGCGCGCTCCTCGGGGCTCAGCTCGCGCTCCAGCGTCTGGCGCAGCCAGTCCAGCGGGATCTCGGCTCGGAAGTCGGTCAGCATCTCGACGCCCTTGAAGTAGGCGCCGAAGGCCCGGTCGAACTTGTCGAACTGGGTCTCGTCCTTGACCAGCACGGTGCGGGCGAGGTGATAGAACTGGTCCACCGTCGGCCCGCCGTCGTCATCGAGCACGCCGGCTTGCAGGGCTTCGAGCAGCGCCAGGAACTCGGTCACCGAGACCTTCAGCTTCGCGCTGCGCAGCGTGTAGAAGAAGTCGATCAGCATGGGTGGAAGGATACGACGGGCCGCGCGATCGCCCACCCAGGCAGGGCCTTGCGCCGGCTGTCAGCGTGCTTGACGGAAGCCGGCGATGCGCTCGGCGTGGTCCGGGTGGCTGGACAGCAGGCCGGCGTCGGCCCGCCCGGCGGCGCTGGCCGGGCCGTGCAGCCGTTCGAGCAGGACGGCCATCGGCTCGCCGCTCAGGCCGTGGGCGCGCAGCTGGGCCAGCGCGTCGAGATCGGCCTCGCGTTCGGCCTCGCGCGACCAGGCCAGCTGGCCCAGCAGCAAGGGTGCGCTGGCCAGCAGCCCGCTGGCGTCGCCAAACACCAGCGTGCCGAAGGCGGTGGTCAGGCTGGCCTGCACCAGCATCGTCAGACCATGGCGCCGGTGGACGTGGCCCAGCTCATGGCCGAGCAGGCCGACCAGCATCGCGTCGACATCCGCCGGGGCGGTGTCCTGGAGGATCAACGCCACCATCGCGTCCGACACCACGATGCTGCCGTCCGGCAAGGCCCAGGCATTGGCCTCGCGGCCGGCGTCGCGCAGCAGCAGCCGGCCGGCGGGCGCATCAGCTGAGGCGCGACCTGGCGGCAGGCGGGCCAGCACCTCGGCCATGACCCGTTGGAGGCGGGCCTGCGCGGCGGCGTCGACCCGGCTGGGCTGGAACATCTGGCCGTCCAGCGCGGCCAGCGTGCGTTCGCCCAGCGTGCGGTCGATCGATGGCGGCAGCAGCGCGGTGATGCCGCTGGCCGCCGCCGGCACGCCCCAGCGCTGCAGGCCGGCGACGGCCAGCAGCACCAGCAAGAGCGCCACACAGGTGCCACGCCAGCTCTGTTGCAGCCGCACGACCCGGCTGTCGCGCTGGCCGGCCTGCCGCGCCAGCGCGTCCCAGGCCTGCGGGTCGACGGACTGCAGGCTGGCGCCGTCGGGCAGGTCCATCTGGCGCGGACCGTGGCGCTGACGCTCCGGCCAGCGCAAGCCGGCGAGCGGCCAATTGAGCGACGGGGTGTCGTGCGCGTCGATGGCGTCGGCGGCTTCGGCATGCAGCCGGTCACCATCGATGCGCAGCCGCACCGCACGGGCGCGCGGGCTGCGGCCGTCGTAGAGCAGCGCGGGGGCTTGGTCCATGGTCCGCTGGTTCAAAGGCCGAGGTCGAAACCCGCCAGGTCGGCCGCCGCGTCGCCACGGGCATCGTCGACCGCCCGCACCGGCTCGGCCATGGCCTGTTCGAAGTCCGGTCCGAACGACACGCTGACCGCTGACAGCCGCAGCCGCGCGGTGGCGATCGCGGCGAAGGGCCAGTACAGGCCGAGCGTGAAGACCATGCCGATGGCGTTGGCGGCATAGCGCAGCGCCAGTTGCTCGCTGGCCAATCGGCTGTGCAGTTCGACCTGTGGCAGCCGTGTGTTCGACCAGACCACGTTCTGGATGCCGGCTTGCCAGATCGCCATGCTCAGCAGCCAGGTGACGAGGCCCAGCGGCACCAACAGCCAGGGTGACGATGTTGCCAGCGTCAGCATGCCGACCACCAGGCTCAGGACCAGGGCCTTGAAGATGGGCGCATAGAAGGGCAGCAACGGTGCCGAAAAGCTGCTGCGTTCACCGGCATGGCGGATGTGGCCTTGCCGGTAAGCCAGCAGCTTGCGGTGGGCCAGCGGCAGCAGGGGCAGCAGGCACAGCACCGCGATGTCGAGGCCGACGGACAGCATCACGAGGGGGGGCCACGGCGAACCCGTGGCCCACAGCTTCAGCAAGGGATTGGCCATGATGGCGCCGCCGAACAGCAGCATCAGCGCCGCCGCCCGCCAGGCCTCGCGCAGCGTGCCGTCGAACGAGAAGCGCAGCCCGCGCCAGCGGGTCTGCGTCATGCGGAACTGCAGCGACAGCCGCAGCAGCATCGGCGCGGCCGCCACCAGCAGCAGGGTCGCCAAGAGGCCGACCGCCGGTGACAACTCGCCGCTGAACGACACCGCCAGCAGCAGCACGGCCATCACGATGAAGCCGCGCACCATCGAACGGCCTTCGCCATGGAAGCTGAAGGCGTGCTCGCCGATGCGGGTGTTGGCATGGAAGTAGCGCAGCCGCCGGGCCTTGGCCCATGGGTAGTAGATGCCCGCCGTCACCAGCATCAGCAGCAGGTTGACGATCCAGATGCGGAAGTACTCGCTGCCCGTCCCGGTGAAGGTGATCGGCACCGGCTCGGTCCAGCCGGGACGCGTGGCCGGCACGGCATCGGACGGGTCGAGAAGACCGCTCGGGGTCTTCGGAGTGTCCGGGTCCACCGGGTCATTCGAGCGGCTGGCGTCCATCATGGGGTGAGGCTGGGTCATGTCTCTTGGGGCGCACGTTGGAGCGCGCCAGTGTCGGCTTGCCGCGTGTGCGCGTCGTCAGTCCGATGAGGGATGGCGCGCCAGCCAGTCCAGCACCTCGCGATACCAGAGCCGGCTGTTGCGCGGGCCGTCGATCCAGTGGTGCTCGGTAGGGAACCACAGCAGCCGGGCTGGCACGCCGCGGGCCTTGAGGGTGTTGTAGTGGGCGAGGCCCTGGGCGTCGGGCACGCGGGCGTCGCGGGCGCCGTGCGAGACCAGCGTGGGCACCTGCATCTGGCCGGCCAGGCTGGAGGGGCTCTGCCGGGCGATCAGCTCGGCGTTGTCCCAGTAGTCCGCGCCCAGCTCGCGGGCGTGGGTGTCGTAGGCGTCGTCCGCGTACATCGCCTGCCAGTCCCAGCAGCCGGCATGGCAGACCAGTGCGGCGTAGCGGCCCGGCTCGGCCCTGCCGTTCAGCCAGGCAGCCAGACAGCCGCCGTAGCTGCCGCCGGCCGCGTGCAGGCGCCGGCGGTCGGCCCAGGGCTGGGCCAGCAGCCAGTCGCTGGCGGCCTCGATGTCGTCAACCTCCAGCTGACCCCAGCGGTGGGTGATGCTGTCAAGGAAGGCGTAGCCCCAGCCGCTGGACCCGTGGTAGTTGACGCAGGCGACGACGTGGCCGGCGGCGGCGAAGACGTGAGCATTCCAGCGCCAGTGCCAGTTGTCGCCGTAGACCGAATGCGGCCCGCCGTGCAGCAGGTGCAGCACCGGCCAGGGCCGTGCCCGTGTCGGGTCGAAGTCGGGCGGGTAGAACAGGCGCACCGAGACCGGATCGCCGAGCGCGCCGGTCACGCTCACGACCTCGCTGCGCGCCAGCCGGTGGCGGCGCAGCAGCTCGTCGTTGAGGCGCTCGATCCGGCGCAGCGGCTGGCCCGGCAACTGGGCCCAGAGCTGCGGTGGCTGGCTGGCGCCTTCGAGCGCCACGGCCAGCGTGCCGGCCTTCTTGTCCCAGCCGGCGACCCAGCCCGAGGCGACCAGTCGTTCGGCCCGGCGGTCGGCCAGGTCGAAGCGCCAAAGCGGCTGCTCGCCGCGGTCCTGGGCGGTCAGCAGGACCGACAGGCCGTCCTCGTCCCACTGCAGCGGGGCGTTGACCGCGTGGTCCCACTGGCCGGACTCGACCTGCCAGCGGCTGTCGTGGGCCTGCCAGACCGCCAGCTGGGCCGGCATCGTGTGCTTCAGGCCGCGGTGGCTGGCCAGGAAGGCGATGCGCTGGCCGTCCGGGCTGTGACGTGGCGCGTCCAGGTGCCAGTCGGGGTTCTGGGCGATCTCTTGCACCGCGCCGCTGGCGACGTCGACGCGGGCCAGCGCGAGCGGGTGGCCGTGGTGCTTGTGCGGCGCCGGGTCATGCACGTACACGATGTGGCGACCGTCGGGCGAGATGTCGAAGGCGTTCTCGTTGAGGTCGAAACGTGGCAGCTCGCGGGCCGTACCCTCGAACAGGTCACGCAGCCGGCCGCTGGCGAGGTCCAGCACCAGCAGGTGGGGCACCCGGCCCATCGGCAGGTTGCGGTCCCACCAGCGGTAGAGCGATTCCTCGGTCACCAGCGCCGAGGGGCCTTGTTCGCGGCGGGCCTGCATGCGCTGCGCCTGGGCCTTGCTGCCGGCGAGGTCCGGCCAGACCCAGGAAACCAGCGCGATCCGGCGGCCGTCCGGGAACCAGCGCAAGGCCACCACGCCGGTCGGCACCTGCACCGCGCGGCGGGCCTCGCCGCCGTCGGGGGCGATCAGGTAGAGCTGCGGCTCGTCGTCGCGCAGGCCCTGTTGCTCGCGCCGGGCGATGAAGGCGATCAGGTCGCCGCGCGGGCTCCAGGCCGGTCGGCTGTCGCCATCGCCACACTGGGTCAGGGCGCGGGGCTGGGCGGTGGTGGCGCCCGATGGGTCGTTGCGGCTCGCGATCGGGAACAGCCACAGGCTGGAGGCCAGGTGGTCATGCGCCATGTCGGGCCGGGCGACGGCGGCGACCGCGCAGCGGCCGTCCGGGCTCAGGCTGGGCGTGCCCAGACGCTGCAGTTGCCAGAGCGTGTCGACCGTGTAGGGGGCGTTGCGGGCCATGCGGATCTCCGGTCGTGGCGCCGCGCTGGCGAGGGTCAGGCGCGGGGCTCAGGCCGTTCGCGGGCGTTCCATCAGCCAGCGCAGGTGCGTGTCGATGGTCGGCCACTCGGGCGCGACGATGCTGTAGACGCAGGTGTCGCGCAGCAGGCCATCGGCGCTGCGCTGGTGGTGGCGCAGGATGCCGTCGAGCTGGGCACCCAGGCGCTCGATGGCGCGGCGGCTCTGCTGGTTGAGCCGGTGGGTGCGGAACTCGACGGCGATGCAGCCGAGCGTCTCGAAGGCATGCCGCAGCATCAGCCACTTGGCCTCGGTGTTCAGGCCGCTGCGCTGCACCCGGGGCGCCAGCCAGGTCGACCCGATCTCGACCCGGCGCTGCACTGCGTCGATGTTCATGTAGGTGCTCATGCCGGCCGGGCGGCCATCGGCGTCCAGCACGGTGTAGGGCCGCATCGAGCCGCTGGCTTGCAGGCCAAGCCGGCGCGTGATCTCGCGGTCCATGGTCTCGGCCGAGGGCACGACCGTGTACCAGAGCCGCTCCAGCCCGGCAGCGCGGACCTCGTCGGCCAGTGCCGGGCCATGGTCAAGCGACAGCGGCACCAGCGAGACACGCTGGCCGCGCAGGGCGGTGTGCTCGGGCCAGGCCGGCGTCGTCGACGGCAGGGTGCTCATGGGGATGCGATCCGCTGTTCAGCGCTTGCCGGTCTTGCCCGCCTTGGCGGACTTGGCGGACGCCTTGCTGGCCGGTGCGGCCGCGTCAGCCACCGTCTCGCGCTTGAGCAGCTTGCGCGCCGCCGCCTTGCCCAGTCCGGCGCCCAGGCCGACCAGCGCGATGCCGCCCATGGCCTTGGCGTCCCAGGTCGTGTTGGTCAGGAAGTCGAAGCCCAGCCAGCGGGCCAGCAGGCCGCCGGCCAGAGCGCCGCCGACGAAGCCCAGCGCATCGACCAGGCCTTCACCCAATGCGTTCTTGATCTGTGTGTCCATCGTGTTGTTCTCGGCTCTTGGTTCTTGGTTCTTGGTTCGGGTGTTCGGGTGTTCGGGTCAGCGGTTGCGGCTTTGCATGAACACGAGCTTCTCGAACAGCGTCAGGTCCTGTTCGTTCTTCAGCAGCGCGCCCACCAGCGGCGGAATCTGGACCTTGTCGTCGCCGCTGTGCAGCGCAGCGGCGGGGATGTCCTCGGCGACCAGCAGCTTGAGCCAGTCGATCAGCTCGCTGGTGCTGGGCTTCTTCTTCAGGCCGGGCAGGTTGCGCACGTCGTAAAAGTTCTTCAGCGCGGCGGCCAGCAGGTCCTGCTTGAGGGTCGGGAAATGCACGTCGACGATGCGGCGCATCGTGTCGGCTTCCGGGAACTTGATGTAGTGGAAGAAGCAGCGGCGCAGGAAGGCGTCGGGCAGTTCCTTCTCGTTGTTGCTGGTGATGAACAGCAGCGGCCGGTGCTTGGCCTTGATCAGCTCGCGGGTCTCGTAGACATGGAACTCCATGCGGTCGAGTTCGCGCAGCAGGTCGTTGGGGAACTCGATGTCGGCCTTGTCGATCTCGTCGATCAGCAGGGCCACCGGGCGCTCGGCCGCGAAGGCCTGCCAGAGCGTGCCCTTGACGATGTAGTTGCGGATGTCCTTGACCCGCTCCGAATCGCTGCCCTGGGCCAGCTGCGAGTCGCGCAGGCGGCTCACCGCGTCGTATTCATAGAGGCCCTGCTGGGCCTTGGTGGTGCTCTTGATGTGCCACTGCAGCAGCGGCATGTCCAGGGCCCGGGCGACCTCCTCGGCCAGCATGGTCTTGCCGGTGCCGGGCTCGCCCTTGATCAGCAGCGGACGCTGCAGCGTGATCGCGGCGTTGACCGCGAGCATCAGGTCGGGCGTGGCGACGTACTGGTCCGAACCGGTGAACTTGGGGACGGTCATGGGGCTTCCGCGAGGGTCGTTCGGTGGGGCGCTGCAGGGCCTGTGCAGGCGTGCTGCAGAGGCGGCGGGCCAGTATATCGACGGGGTCCGGCGGCCTGGATGCGTCGCCCGGGCCGGGCCACAGCCCTTGCACAAGCCCCTACACAAACCCCTACACAAACCCCTACACAAGCCGATCAGGCCATCGGGGTGGCCGTCTGTCCCAGCCGGTCGACGAGCGCCTCGAACTCGGGCATCGGCACCGGGCGGCCGATCAGGTAGCCCTGGAAGCGCGAACAGCCGGCGGCCGTCAGCAGGCTGCGCTGCAAGGTCGTCTCGACGCCTTCGGCGATCACGTCCAGGTTCATGGTGTGGGCCATGGCGATGATCGTGCGCACGATGGCCTGATCGTTGTGGTCGCTGGCCAGGTCACGCACGAAGGAGCGGTCGATCTTGAGCTGCGACAGCGGCAGGCGCTTGAGGTATTGCAGCGACGAGTAGCCGGTGCCGAAGTCGTCCATCGAGAAGCGCACGCCCGACAGGCCGAGCGACTGCATCAGCGCGACGACCTGATCCACGTCATCGAGCACCGCGCTCTCGGTGATCTCCAGCTTGAGCAGCGCCGGATCGATGCCGTGATCGGCGACGATCTGCCGGACCATCTCGACAAAGCCGGGTTCGTGCAACTGGCGCGGGCTCACGTTGACGGCCAGCGACAGCCGTCCCAGCACGGGCCGGCCCTGCCAGGACCGGAGCTGCGCGGCGGCGCGTTCGAGCACCCAGCGGCCGATGGGCACGATCAGGCCGACATCCTCGGCCAGGCCGATGAACTCGGCCGGTCCCACCAATCCCCGTTCGGGGTGGTGCCAGCGCAGCAGGACCTCGGCGCCGATCGGCCGGTCCTGGGTGTCGACCTGGATCTGGGCGTGCAGGTCGAACTCATGGCGCTGCAGGGCCAGGCGCAGGCCCGACTCGGTCTGGCTGCGGTGCTGCAGGGCAGCCTCCATCGCCGGATCGAAGAAACGCACCGTGTTGCGTCCGGCGGTCTTGGCCGCGTACATCGCCGTGTCGGCGTGCTTGAGCAGGTCCTCGACCCGTGCGCCGTGTTCGAACACGCGGATGCCGACGCTGCAGGTCGCCACATGCACGACGTCGCGCAGGGCGTGAGGCTGGGCGACCGCCGCGCCGATCTTCTCGCCGACGCCGCGAGCAGCGGCAGCGGCGTTGTCGCCCGAGGGCTCCAGATCCTCGATCAGCACGACGAACTCGTCGCCGCCCAGGCGCGCGACGGTGTCGATCTCGCGCACGATGCCCGTCAGCCGCCGCGCCACCTCGACCAGCAGCAGGTCGCCGACGTCATGGCCTTGGGTGTCGTTGAGGCTCTTGAAGTTGTCCAGGTCGATGAACAGCAAGGCCGCGCGCCGGTGGTTGCGGGCGCAGGCCGACAGCGCATGGTGCAGGCGGTCGGTCAGCAAGCGGCGATTGGGCAGGCCGGTCAGCGGGTCGTGGAAGGCCAGCCGCTCGATCTCCTGCTCGACCTGCTGGCGGTGGGTCACGTCGCGCGACATCAGCACAAAGCGCGGGGCGACCGGGTCGTCGTTGACGGCCGCCGACAGCTCGAAATGGGACTCGCCATGAGGCAGCGTCAGCGTGATCCGCCGACCCCGCGCGCTGCCGGACGCCTTCGCCTCGGCCAAGGTCAGCATCACCTGGGTGACCGCTTCGGGCGGCAGCATCTGGTCCACGGTGCGGCCGATCAGGTCCTCGCGCCGGAACGCCAGCAGGTCGGCATCCCGGCCCGGCCAGATGTCGAGGTAGCGGCCGTCGCTGTCCATCTCGAACATCAGGTCGGGGATGGTCTGCAGCACGGTCTGCAGACGCAGGTTGGCGGCATTCAAGCGGGCATCGGATTCGGCCCGGCGCTGCGCCTGGCGTGTCAGGTTGAAGGCCAGCAGACCGGCCATGGCGCACATCAGCACGCCGACCAGACGCAGCCGCTGGACGCTGGCCGGCAGCCCTTCGTCGCGCGGGTAGGCGGCGATCTGCCACGCGCCGCCCGGCAGCACGATCTCCTGCTGCGCCAGCGCCTGGTCGAAGGTTGACGGCAGGCCCATGAAGACATCGCCCCGAGCGCCCTGGCCGTCGCGACCGCGCAGCGCCACCACGAACTCTTCTTCCAACTCGGGCAGGCCCGATTCGGCAAAGACCTTCTCGGCGTCGAGCGGGATGCTGATCGCGCCGAGGAAGTCGCCCAGGCCGGGTGTGTCGGGCGGACCGAGGCGGTGAACGGGGATGCGCACGATGATCCCGGTGCCGCCCTGCACCAGCGCCACCGGGCCCGCAATGATGGTGGCCCGCGTGGCCATCATGCGCTGGAAGGCCGGCCACATCGACGGTGTCTTGCGGATGTCCAGGCCGATCGCTTTTTCACTGCCGGGCAGCGGATGCACATGGCGCAGCACCGTGCCGCGGATCAGGCCGATGTTGACCAGGCTGGTCCGGCCCTCCGAGGCGACCCGCGCCATGGCCACGAACTCGTCCTCGCTGAAGTCGGGCCGGGTGGCATAGACCAGCGCCAGGCTGCGCGCCGAGGCGATGACCTCGTTGAGATGGCTCTCCAGCCGGACCCGCACCAGCGACAGGCGCTCCAGCACCATGGCGCGTTGATCGTGTTCCAGGTGGGCGCGTTCGGTGCGGTCGACCATCGCCAGCAACAGGCCGACTGCCAGCGTGGCCAGCAGCGCCGACAGCCAGGGACGCCAGGCGGCCGGCACCCAGCGGGCCGGGGACAAGGTCGTGGCGGGAGGCACGGTGGGCGGGGTGTCGAGGGTTTGTCGGGTGAGCGAGGCGTTGGACACGTTGCAGATTGAACGCTGATGACTCGCGGGAAGGCTCGCGGCACGGCTCGGCAAGATCCGCCAAGCGAAGGCGCGATGGTGCCTGCTTGCCGGCCCTTGCGAACTTGATCTGCGTCCAGGAACACCCTGAGCCGTGCGTCTTTCTCGACCCGCTCAGGGGAACTGGCCGCGACCGCTGACGGACAGGCCGCCCTGCGGCGCCGGCAGCGTGTCCTGCAGCGTCGAGCCGTCGCTGGCGGTGACGCGCACCTCCAGCGCGCCGTCCGGCACCGTCTGCGCATGCACGAAGTAGTTGTAGTCGGTGCGGCCGACCGTCACCCAGCCGGTTGAGCCGACCGGGCGGATCTCCAGCTTCGCGATCGGCAGGCGGTGGTTGCGCACCTGGATCGCCGTCCAGAAGCGGCTGCTGCCTTCCTTGTAGCGGTAGCTGACCGGGCCGGCGACGCTGGCCGGTTCGGCCTGCCAGCTCACGTCCACGCGCCCGTCGATCGGGGCGGCGATGCGTTCGAAGGCCTCGGCGCTCAGGTCGACGTCGCCCGGGGCGCATTCGGGACACTTGTCGACGACCCGCACGGTGACCGAACCGTTCGGGCCGCGCACCACCAGTTGGGCCCCGCAGGCCGCGCTGCCGGCGTAGTCCGCAGCGTTCATCGCCGCAATCATCCGGTCGTTGACGGCGCCCAGGCTGCAGGCGCCGGCGGTGTCGGGGTTGGCAACCGCGCCGGCGCTGTAGTCGTAGAAGGTGCCGTCGCCTTGGAACGTGACGCTGAGCGGGAATGCTGCGCCATCACCAGCGCCACCGTCGCCACCGCCGACGCCGCTGCCACCGCCACTGCCTCCTCCGCCCCCTCCGTTGTTGCCGCCACAGGCGACCAACGCCAGGGCACACAACAGACCTGCACCACGGGCGGCGAGGAAGGGCAGGGCGATCACGGTCGGACTCGGCAGAAGGTGTGGGACGGGCTTGTTCATTTTGGGCGTGGCCGCGCGGCCGGTGCAGACGGTTGCGGCATCTTGGCAACGCCCGCCAGCGCAGGCGTTCACGGCTGTATCGGGCTGCGGTGCGGAACTGGGCCCACAAGGCCGCGCTGTTCCGGCGTTGGCGCTGCGGGTCCCCTTCCTACGATCCTGATCAGCGACCTGCTCACGTCGCCGGATGCCGGGTCGGCGCCACGTCGATCCTCGCAACACTTACATACCGGACACGAACCGTGAAACGCACCAACCTCCGACTGTCGACGCGACTGTTCCTTGCCTTCGGCACGATCGTGCTGATGTCGATCGTGGCCAGCGCCCTGGCGCTCTTCCAACTGCGGGCGATCCAGGCCAACCTCGACGACATCGTCAAGGACAACAACGTCAAGCTGTCGCTGAACGCCCAGATGACCGAAGCGGTCGGCGTGGTCGACCGTGGCATGCGTTCGATGATGTTGCTCTACGACCCGTTCAAGCGCGGTCTGGAACGCCAGAAGATCCACGCCGCCCGGGCGCGCTATGACCAGGCCCACGACGCGCTGGCGGCCATGCCGGCGTCCGCGGAAGGCGTGGCCAAGCGCCAGGCGATCGACGATGCCCGCGCCGTCGCCCGCCCGCTCAACGACAAGATCATCGACCTGGCCATCAAGGCGGATGTGGGCGAGGCCATCAACCTGCTGCTCAACGAGGGTGGCAAGTCGACCCAGCGCTGGCAGGAGGCGATTTCCGAGAACCTCGCTTTCCAGGAAGCGCGCAACCAGGAGCAATACGCCGAGGCGCTCGCCGCCTATGCCTTCGCCCGCAACCTGCTGATCGGCGCCGCGCTGGTGTCGCTGCTGACGGCCGGCGTGCTGGCCACGCTGGTGGTGCGCGGTGTCGTCGACGAACTGGGCGCCGAGCCGGCCGAGGTGGCCGATGCGCTGCATGCCGTGGCCAACTCGGACCTCAGCCGCAGCATCCGCGTCCGTGCGGGCGACCAGCACAGCGTGATGGCCGGTCTGGCGCGCATGCAGGCCTCGCTCAGCGGCGTCGTCGCCACCGTGCGGGGCAATGCCGAAAGCGTGGCCACCGCCAGCTCGCAGATCGCCCAGGGCAATGCCGACCTGAGCCAGCGCACCGAGCAACAGGCCAGCGCGCTGCAGCAGACCGCAGCCACCATGGAAGAACTTGGCACGACGGTGCGCAGCAACGCCGACAACGCCCGTCAGGCCAACCAGCTGGCGCAGGGCGCTTCCGATGTCGCCGGCCGGGGCGGCGAGGTGGTCGGTCGGGTGGTCGACACGATGAAGTCGATCAACGACAGCTCCAAGAAGATCGCCGACATCATCTCGGTCATCGACGGCATCGCCTTCCAGACCAACATCCTGGCGCTCAATGCGGCGGTGGAAGCCGCCCGCGCGGGCGAGCAGGGCCGTGGCTTTGCCGTCGTGGCCGCCGAGGTCCGCACGCTGGCTCAGCGCAGCGCCGGTGCGGCGCGCGAGATCAAGTCGCTGATCACCGCCAGCGTCGAACAGGTCGAGCAGGGCACCTCACTGGTCGACCAGGCCGGTCAGACCATGGACGAGATCGTCGGCGCGATCCGCCGCGTCACCGACATCGTGGCCGAGATCAGCGCTGCCTCCAGCGAGCAGAGCAGCGGTGTCAGCCAGGTTGGCCAGGCCGTCACGCAGATGGACCAGGTCACGCAGCAGAACGCCGCGCTGGTCGAGGAAAGCGCGGCAGCGGCCGAGAGCCTGAAGTCCCAGGCCCAGGCGCTGGTGCAGACGGTGTCGGTGTTCCAGCTCGGCGGCCATGGCGCAGGGGCGGAACATGTGACCGCGTCGGCACACGCGTCAGCACCTGCGTCGGCAGCCGCGAAGGCCCATGCGACGCCGGTCTTGCGGCCGGCCGTCAAGTCACCCGCCAGATCACCCGCGCCCGCCAAGGCTGCGGCAGCGCGCAAGGCCCCGGCGGTCGAGTCGACCCCGCCAGCGCCAGCGCCGGCCGCGGCCACCGCATCGGCCGGTGTCGACGACAGCTGGGAAACCTTCTGACGGCGTTGAGCTGCTGAGGCGATGCGGTCGTTGCGGTGACGACGACAAGGACGGCGTTGTCGTGTTGCTCGCCGGGGTCGTCGCTCAGGCCGGACCGGCCGGTGCGGTGATCGAGCCGTCGATCTGACCCCGTTCCAGCGCATGGCGACGTGTGTCGGCATCGACCGCCGCGCGGATGCGCTCGATCAGCGGATGCCCGCGGGTGACCTTGGCACCGTAGACCAGGTTGAAGGCGTAGTCGAACGAGGCCGGATTGGCGCCCTGGTTGTGCTGCAGGATGGTCTCGAGCTTGTCCAGCGCCTTGACCACCCGGGCCTCGGGCGTGCGGGCGTGTTCATAGTCTTCCCAAAGCGCCAGGTAGCGCTCGCGCACGTCCTCGGGCAGCGGCGCCATCAGCGTCAGCAGGTCAGCCCGCTCGCGCGCGGACTTGTCGGGCACCTGCGCTTGCTCGACCGCCGGGATGTCGCCGGAGATCGCCTCGCCCAGGTCGTGGATCACACACAGCTGCAGCACCCGCGCCAGGTCCAGCGGCGGCTCGCCTTCGGCATGCAGATGGGGCGCGAACACCATCGCCATCAGGCACAGGCGCCAGGTGTGCTCGGCCGTGCTCTCGTGCCGCCCGGTGGAGGTGTGCGCGCTGCGCAGCACGCTCTTGAGGCGCTCGGCCTCGCGGATGAAGGCCAGGCAGCCTTGCAGATCGGTGTCGTTCATCATCTCGTGCGGTTCTGGCGTGGGCGGTTCAGCATTCGACGATGTTGACCGCGAGCCCGCCACGGGCGGTTTCCTTGTACTTGCTCATCATGTCTGCGCCGGTTTCGCGCATGGTCTTGATGACCTTGTCGAGGCTGACGTGGTGGGTGCCATCGCCGCGCAGCGCCATGCGCGCGGCATTGATCGCCTGCACCGAGGCGATCGCGTTGCGCTCGATGCAAGGGATCTGCACCAGCCCGCCGACCGGGTCGCAGGTCAGGCCGAGGTGGTGCTCCATGCCGATCTCGGCGGCGTTTTCGACCTGCTCGGGCGTGCCGCCCATCACCGCGCACAAGGCGGCTGCGGCCATCGAGCAGGCCACGCCGACCTCCCCCTGACAGCCGACCTCGGCGCCGCTGATGCTGGCGTTTTCCTTGTAGAGGATGCCGATCGCGGCGGCGGTCAGCAGGAAGTCGATCACGCTGGCGTCACTGGCGCCGTGCGTGCCCGGCATGAAGCGCACGTGGTAGTGCAGGACGGCCGGCACGATGCCGGCCGCGCCGTTCGTCGGCGCGGTCACGACCCGGCCGCCCGCAGCGTTTTCCTCGTTGACCGCCAGCGCGTAGAGGTTGACCCAGTCCAGCACCTGCAGCGGGTCACGCAGGGCGGCTTCCGGGTGGGCCAGCAGCTTGCGGTGCCATTCGGCGGCACGGCGTCTGACCTTGAAGCCGCCGGGCAGCACGCCTTCGGTGGCGCAGCCGCGCTGCACGCAGGCCTGCATGACCTGCCAGATCTGCAGCAGGCCGGCGTCGATCGCGGCGTCATCGCGCCAGTGGCGCTCGTTGCGGCGCATCAGTGCGGCGATCGACAGGCCGTGGGTGCGGCACTGCGCCAGCAACTCGGCGCCGCTGTGGAAGGGCAGTGGCAGCACGGTGGTGTCGGGTGCGATGGTGGCGTGGCGTTCGCCATCGGCCGCCAGCGTGTCGCTGACCACAAAGCCACCCCCGACCGAGTAGTAGACGCGGCTGGCCAGCGCCGAGCCCTGGGCGTCCCACGCGCTCAGGCGCATGCCGTTGGTGTGCAGCGGCAGCTGCTCGCGGCGCAGGAACAGCAGGTCGGCGGCCTCGTCGAAGGCGATGGTGTGGCCGCCCGCCAGGCTCAACTGGCCGGCGCTGCGGACCTGGGCCAGCCGGGCCGGGATGGTGTCGATCTCGACCTGCTCGGGCCGCTCGCCCATCAGGCCCAGCAGGACGGCCTTGTCGCTGCCGTGGCCCTTGCCGGTGGCACCCAGCGAGCCGTAGAGCCGGCACTCGATGCGGGCGACCGCCACCAGCAGGCCGTCGGCGGCAAGCCGCTCGACGAACATCCGCGCGGCCCGCATCGGCCCGACGGTGTGGGAGCTGCTCGGCCCGATGCCGATCTTGAAGAGGTCGAAGACGCTGATGGCCATGGTCCGATGATCGCTGGGGTGGGCCCGCCTTGCTGGCATGTCGGCAGGGCGCCTGCGTTGCAGCCGTTTGAACGCTGCGGCAAAGGTCGCAGCGCTGACGCCGGCCTGCGGAACGTGTAGCGTGTGCACCCGTCGCACGCGACCGAGCCTTCTGCGGTCCGGTCCGTGCGTCGTCGTTGTCGTCAAGAACCCCTCAGGAGATCCTGCATGAAGCTCTATTACAGCCCCGGTGCCTGCTCGCTGTCGCCCCACATCGCCCTGCACGAAGCCGGCCTGTCCTTCGAGGCCGTGCTGGCCAGCACCAAGACCAAGAAGCTCGCCGATGGCAGCGACTTCCTGGCGATCAACCCCAAGGGTCAGGTGCCCGTGCTGGAACTCGACAACGGCGCGCGACTGACCGAAGGCCCGGCCATCGTCCAGTACATCGCCGACCTGGCCCCGGCCGCCCAGCTGGCCCCGGCGGCCGGCACCTTCGAGCGCTACCAGCTGATGGAGTGGCTGAACTTCATCACCAGCGAACTGCACAAGGGTTTTTCGCCGCTGTTCACGCCGGGCACGCCCGACGAGTTCAAGACCATGGCGCGTGCGCGCCTGTCCGATCGCCTCGCCTGGGTCGACCAGCAGCTGGCCGGCCGTGACTACCTCATGGCCTCGGGCTACAGCGTGGCCGACATCTACCTGTTCGTGGTGTCGGGCTGGGGCCAGTACGTCGGCGTCGACATCTCGGGTCTGGCCAACCTTGGCGCGCTGCGTGCGCGCATGGCCGCCCGGCCGGCGGTGCAGGCGGCCCTCAAGGCCGAAGGCCTGCTGAAGTAAGCCGATGCCGCCCGTTCAGGCCGCCGCCAGTGCGGTGGCCGGACGGGTGGCCCGCTGGCGCAGTTCCTCCGACCAGTCGATGATCTCCAGCCGGCCGTCGGCGTGTTCGACCAGCGCCGTCAGGCTCTCGACCCAGTCGCCGTCGTTGGCGTAGACCACGCCGTCGATCTCGCGCAGCTCGGCATGGTGGATGTGGCCGCAGATCACGCCGTCGACACCGCGCCTGCGGGCCTCGCGGGCGACCGCGGTCTCGAAGTCGCCGATGAAGCTCACCGCGCGCTTGACCTTGAGCTTGAGGTAGCGCGACAGCGACCAGTAGGGCAGCCCCATGCGCGCCCGCAGCGAGTTGAGGTGGCGGTTGAGCTTGAGGGCGGCCTCGTAGAGCCGATCGCCGACCAGCGCCAGCCAGCGCGCGCACTGCACCACGCCGTCGAACAGGTCACCGTGCGTGACCCAGAACTGGCGGCCGTCGGCGGTGCGGTGGATGCAGTCCTCGACCACCTCGATGCCACCGAAGTGATGACCGATGTAGCGCCGCGCGAACTCGTCGTGGTTGCCCGGCACGAAGATCACCTGTGAGCCCTTGCGGACCCGCCGCAGCAGCTTCTGCACCACGTCGTTGTGGGCCTGCGGCCAGTACCAGCGCCGCCGCAGCTGCCAGCCGTCGACGATGTCGCCGACCAGGTAGAGCCGCTCGCACTGCACGCACCGCAGGAAGTCCAGCAGCGCATCGGCCTGGCAGCCGGGCGTGCCCAGGTGAACGTCCGAGATGAAGACGCTGCGCACCTTCAGGCGGCGTGCGCGCTCGGGCAGTCCGTCCGACCCGTCCGTGCCGTCGTGGCCGGCGGGTTCATCCGGGGGCAGGAAACCGCCCCAGCCTGCCGGATGACCTGCGGGCAGGGTGCCCCCGGTCAGGGCCGTGGGCAGTGACGTGCGCATCAGGGGGGTGTGGGTCGGCGTCATGCGGGACATCCTCGGCCGCGCGCGTGACGCCGGCTTGATGTCGCGGTGACGGTTTGATGACGTGGCAGGGGGGCGACGCTGTGCCCGCAAGACCGGCCAGCACGACAATCCCGGCCATGCTGCCCCTGCCCGAAGCCTCCGGCCTGAACCCCGCCGCCGACGATGCCGGCCTGATCTGCGCTTACCGCTTCCAACCCGGTCCGGCCGATGACGAGGACTGGCAGGGTGCGGCCGGCGTGCCCATCGACGCCCGCGAGGCGGCGCACTGGCTGAGCGCGACCGCAACGCTCGATGACGACGCGCCGTCGCCCGGTCTGCTCTGGCTGCACTTCAACTTCGCCCACAACCAGGCCCAGCCCTGGCTCGTGGCACATGCCGGTCTGCCCGATGCCTTCTACGACAGCCTGCGTGGCGGCCTGAACTCGACCCGCCTTGAACGTGTCGACGATGTGCTGCTGGCGGTCGTCAACGACCTGCAGTTCGACTTCGGCTTCGAGCCCTCGGACACCGCCACGCTGCTGATCTGCCTGGAACGCCGGCTGATCGTCACCGGCCGGCGCAAGCCGCTGCGCTCGATCGATCAGCTGCGCCGCGCCGTGCGGGGCGGCGAGCCGGTGCGATCCAGCCCCGACCTGCTGGCCCAGTTGCTGCGCCATCAGGCCGACATGCTGGTCGATCTGGTGCGCCAGATCACCGCCCGGGTCGACGACATCGAGGACCGCTTCCTGGCCGGCCGGCTTGACCACAAGCGCGCCCGTCTTGGCGCGCTGCGGCGCCTGCTGGTGCGGCTGCAACGCCTGCTGCTGCCCGAACCGGCGGCGCTGTTCCGCCTGCTGCAGCACCCGCCGACCTGGATGGACGGGCGCGACACGCAGGACCTGCGCGACGCCACCGAGGAGTTCTCGGTCGTGCTGCGCGACATGGTGGCGCTGCAAGAACGCGTCAAGCTGCTGCAGGAAGAGGTCGCCGCGCGCATCAGCGAGGAAACCAGCCGCAGCCTGTTCGTGCTGACCATCGTGACCGTGCTGGCACTGCCCATCAACATCATCGCCGGCCTGCTGGGCATGAACGTCGGGGGCATCCCGCTGGCCGGCAACGACCACGGCTTCTGGGTCATCGTCGGCCTGATCCTCGGCCTGACCGTGCTGGCCGGCCTCATCACCGTCATCCGGCGTCGCGACGACGACCGTTGACGGGGTCTCCATCGAACGGAATATACTGTTTATACGGTTTATACCGTTCCTTGGAGATCGACATGAGCAACACCCCCGCCGCAGCCCCGGACGCCAAGATCGCCCTGGTGCGCGACAGCTACACCATGCCCGAGCAGGAATACGCCCAGCTCGACGCGCTCAAGCGCCGCGCGCTGGCGCTGGGCCATCCGGTCAAGAAGAGCGAGCTGCTGCGAGCCGGCGTCGCCGCGCTTGTGGCCATGGCCGACGACGTGCTGCTGGCCGCCGTGCAGGCCGTGCCGCCGCTGAAGACCGGTCGGCCCAAGGGCAGCAAGGCCGAGGTTGACGCACCGGTCGCCGAGGTCGCCAAGCCGGCCAAGGCGCCGAAGGTCGCGAAAGTGGACAAGGTCTTGAAGGCCGAGAAAGTCGAGAAGGTCGCCAAGCCCGAGAAGGCGGTGAAGGCTGTGAAGGCCGAATCAGCCGAAAAGCCCGCCAAGTCCGCCAAGCCGGTCAAGGCCAAGGTGGCCGCCGAGGTCAAGGCCGAGGTGAAGGCCGAGTTGAAGCCCGAGGTCAAGGCCGAGGCAGTGGTGCCCCAGGCCGTGGTCCGGGTCGGCAAGAAGGCCGCCGGCCAAGTCGTCAAGCAGGCGGTGCCGGCCAAGCCGGCCGCGCGTCGTGTGGCGGCCCCGAAGGCCTGATCGACGCCAGCAGCGCCTCGATCAACCAGGCCGGGTCGTCCAGCGCCAGGTCGTGGCCAGCGTCCGGGTGACGCAGCAGCGGCGCTCCGGCCGCATCGGCCAGGCGCCGCGAACTGCGTGGGTCGACCAGCGCGTCGGCCGCGCTGCAGATCACCTGCAGCGGCACACGCGAGGCGCTCAAGTCTGCCGTCTCGCCCAGCCGAAAGCGTGCCGCCGCGATCAGCTGTCGCAGCACGTTGGCGCGGCTGACGGGTTCCGCGCGGCGCAGCGTGATCCAGGCGTTGACCGCAGACGTGCGCAGCGCCGGTCGTTGGCTGGTCAGCGTGAAGAGTGCCTCTTCGCAAGCCCGGTCGCTCGCCGGCAGCGCCAGCAGTCGGATCAGCGTCGGCCAGGCCGATGGCCGCATGCGCCAGTGCAGCGGCGCCAGGCCGCCCAGGCTGCTGTTGACCAGCACGATGCGGCTCAGCTCGTCAGGCCAGCGACGCGCCCAGGCCAGCGCCACCATGCCGCCCATCGACAACGCCAGCAGGTGCAGCGCCACATCGGCCAACGGCTGACCGGCGTCGTCGTGCAAGGTCGGCCTCAGTGCCTGCCACTGCTGGCGCAGGTCATCGGCCAGGGCCTCGACGCGGACGGGGCTGCGCTCGCGCCAGCGCCGGCCGTTGCCGGGCAGGTCCAGACAGACCACGCGGGCCTGCGGATGCACCGCGCGCCGCAACGCGGCCTGCCAGGTCATCGGCAGCTCGCCCCAGTGCGCCGCCGAGCGGCTCAGGCCACGCAGCAGCAGCCAGACGGGGACGGCGCTCACCGGCCAGCGGCGTCAAACCAGCGTGTCCGCGCACGCTGCTGCAAGGCCGCACGTTCGGCCTCGCCGACGGGTATCCAGTGCTGCCAGCTCGCGGCCGCGCGGGTCATGAAGTCCAGGCCGACCAGGTGACGCCGCAACACCCGTTCGCGGCGGTGTTCCAGCAGCGGGTTGAACAGGCCGTCACGGCGCAGCAGCTGGCGCGGGTTCTTGCGCACCCAGCGCCAGGAGCCCATCTCCAGCGTCAGCGGCAGGAAGACCCCGCCACCCGGACGTTGCACGGCGCGCTGCGCCAGGTGGTCCCACAGGTCGCCATGGGTCAGGTACTGGCGACTCTGCGGCTCGAAGTGGTAGCGGTGGTGCAGCAGGCTCTGGTCGAGGATGTCGCCCAGCGCCTGCAGCTCGGCCAGGTGCGGATAGGGCTGGCGGCTGCCGGCCCAGGGGAACCACAGCCGGTCGTCCAGGCCGAAGCCGGAATGACAGTCCAGTGACAGCACGAAGGGCCGGCCCAGCAGTTCCTGCTCGACCAGCGTGCACAGCGCGGCGCTCTCGACCGGCATCGGCGCGTCGGCCTTGCCGCGGTACCAGGGCAGGAAACTGCCAAGCCGGTGGCCGCCGACCAGCGGCGCGACCGGGTCGATCGCCTCGACCGGCGCGCTGCGCATCAGGTCGATGCCCTCGGGGTTGCAGCGGCTGCCCAGCCACAGGCCACCGGGATTGACGATGGGCATGAAGACCAGCCGCAGGCCTTCGAGCTGGCGCTGCAGGGCCTCGTCCCAGCGCAGCCGCATCAGCAGGCTGCGCAGGTGCGCCAGCACGACCTGGGCACCGATGCGTTCGAGCCCGTGCACGCCGCCGAAGAAGGCCACCGCCGGTGCGTCGGGCCGCTCGCAGCCCAGGCTGAGTGCCAGCAGCGGCAGGCGCTGAGTCCCGGCGGCCGGCATGGACGGGTCATCGAAGCAGACCTCGCCCAGCGTGTGGGTGGTGAGCCGCTCGCCACCCAGCGCGATCAGGGCCTCCAGTTCACGCCATTCCGCCGGCGCTTGCGGCAGGCCGCCGCCACCGTCCGCCAACAAGGCCGGCCTTGGCCAGCCCCCGGGGGAGGTCCAGCGCTTCCAGGTCGAATGCCACGAACTTGTCATCGTTGCTCGCTACCGTCGGCCTTGGGCCGGATGGCTGTTGGCCTCGGGTCGTGAGACGATGCCATCGTCGCGGCCGAAGGGCCTGTCAAAAACCGTATGCATCGTATTCCATGAAGCGATCGATAGCCATCGCGGTCCGCGTGACCGATGTCGCCGCCCGCCACCGTGCCGAGGTGGCCCATGCCTGAGGTGATCCCCGACGTCCGTCCGGCCGAGACCGAGCGCAGCGCGCCAGCCCATGGCCAGCAGTGGCGCGGCGTGCTTGCTGCGATCGACATGGGCTCCAACAGCTTCCGGCTCGAACTGGCCCAGATCCGCGATGGCGGCTACCGCCGCATCGCCTACCTCAAGGAAACCGTGCGACTGGGCGGTGGCCTGGGTGCCGATGGCCGGCTGGCGCGTGATGCGGTCGAACGTGCGCTCGCCTGCCTGGCGCGCTTTCGCCAGCGACTGGGCGGCCTGCCGGCGGTGCAGTTGCGCGCGGTCGCCACGCAGACGCTGCGCGAGGCCAGCAACCGCGACGAGTTCCTGTTCCAGGCCGAGCAGGTGCTGGGCTACCCGATCGAGGTCATCTCCGGCCGCGAGGAGGCCCGCCTGATCTACACCGGCGTGTCGCGCCTGGAGCCGGCCACCCACGCCCGGCTGGTGATCGACATCGGCGGGCGTTCGACCGAGCTGATCGTCGGCGAGGGCGAAGCCGCGCGGCTGGCCGAGTCCTTCCAGATCGGCAGCGTCAGCCTGTCTGAGCGCTACTTCGGCGATGGCCGCTGCACCGAGGCCGCATTCCGCGAGGCCCAGGTCGCCGCCGGTGCCGCCTTCGAGGAAGCCACCCAGGCCTTCGCCCGCTTCCGCTGGAAGGAGGTGCTGGGCTCGTCGGGCACGGCCGGCGCGGTGGCCGACCTGCTCGAAGCCAACGGCCAGAGCGACGGCACCATCACCGAGGCCGGCCTGCGCTGGTGCATGAAGGCCTGCGTGCGGTCCAGCTCGGTCCAACTGCTGCAGCTCGAAGGCCTGCGCGAGGAGCGCCGCGCCGTGCTGCCCGGCGGCCTCGCGATCCTCGCTGCGCTGTTCAACCAGTTCGGCATCGACGAGATCCGCCCGACCCGTGCCGCGCTGCGCCAGGGCGTCATCTTCGACCTGTCCGAGCGCATCGCCGCGTCGCGCGCCCATGACGGCGCGACGTGGCGCGACGAGACCGTGCGCGAGCTGCAGCGCCGCTTCGCGGCCGATCTCGGCCAGGCCCAGCGGGTGCGCGAGCTGACGCTGGCGCTCTACGACCGCATGGTGCCCAGCCCGCCGCACGAGGCCCGCCAGGAACTGGCCTGGGCGGCGGCGCTGCACGAGATCGGCATGAGCGTCTCGCACCACGACCACCACCGCCACAGCGCCTACCTGCTGGCCCACATCGACGCGCCCGGCTTCTCGCAAAGCCAGCAGCGCCGACTGGCCGATCTGGTGCTGGGCCAGCGTGGCGGCCTGCGCAAGATCGAGGTCCTGCTGGCCGACCCGCAACGCGCCGCCCAGGTGCTTGCGCTGCGTCTGGCCGTGCTGTTCTTCCACGCCCGCGCCGACCTGCTGATCGAGGTTCCGCAGATCGAACTCAAGGAAGGCATCGCCACCTTGACGCTTGACCCCGACTGGTCCCGCGCCCAGCCGCGCTGCATGCACCTGCTGCGCGAAGAGCAGCAAGTCTGGGCCCGCGTCGGCGATCTGGATCTGGTGCTGGTGGCCTGAGCCCACCCCGGCCTTGTTCAGGCCGGTTCGCCCACCCCGGCCGGCGGGCGCACCGGCGTCAGCTTCTCGATGTAGTCGCGGCCTTCCCGGCTGGCGCGGCCGTTGCGTTCTCCGGGTTCGACCGAGAGGGCCAGGCGACGGGCGCCGACGGCCTGGGCGCGCAGGCTCAGTTCGGTGATCAGCAGGCGGGCGACGCCACGATCGCGCGCCGCCGGGTCGACCAGCAGGTCCTGCAGCACGGCCAATGGCTGACCGCCATGGCCCAGGCCGGGCAGGAGGTAGAGCGTGGCGGCACCGGCGAGGTCCGCGCCAGATTCGAGCAACCAGACCTGGCCACCGGCCTCGACCAGGCCTTGCCAGAGCGCGCCGGCCTCGTCCTCGGCCATGGGCTCGCGGCCCAGCGCAGCGGCCTGCAACTGGCGCAGCCGGGGCAGGTCATCGACGCTGGCGCAGCGCATCTGCCAGTCGGGCGCATGACCGCGCCGGCGCGCGGCCTTGGCCGCACGCAGCTTGTCCAGGCCCTTGCCGGGCAGGGCCACCAGTTCACCGGGAGACAGCGAGCGCATCACCTGCATGGCGCCACGCGCGGCTGCGCCGATGGCCAGGTTCAGACCGTTGGGGGGTTTGCTCTTCATCGCGGCGTCCTCGGGCCGACCGGCATCCGGTTCACCGTCCGGACCTGCCGCAGCCGGTGACGAGTCTGCGATGGGCGTATGACAGGGTGTTGGCGGCCTCGACAGAAGCGCGCCGGTGTCGTAGATTTGTCTCGCTTCGGTTCCCTGCGGAACCCGCCTGGGTCAGTCGATCCCAACCTCCCTCGAACAGGAGTTCAGATGACGCCAAACCGCCTCGAACAGGTCTTTGCCCGCACCCGGTCCGGTCAGGTCCAGGTGCTGCGCACCGAACGTGTGACGACGCTGGCGCAGCACCTGCTGATGCGCTTCAACGGCTATTCGCCGCTGGCGATGCTGGTGAGAGGCGATGAACAAACGCAGGCGCTCGCCGCGCTCGACGAGCTGCTGGCACAAGGCTGGATCGAGGCGGTGGTGGCGGACGAAGGCGCCCCGACCGAGTCGCAATGGGGCTCGATCGGCGCGCTCGATCCCACGACCTGACAGGACGGCTGCTGCGGTCCCTCAGCGGTGCTTGTGCGCCAGCGCCCGCTGGGCGCTGTGACGACCGGAGCCGTCGCTGTCTTTGACCGGCTGGTAGCTGCCGTCGCTCGACAGCGTCCAGGCATCGACGTCGTCGTGCAGGTAGGGCACCAGGGTTTCGTCGATGACACGCTGGCGCAGTTCCGGGTCGCGCACCGGCCAGGCGACCTCGATGCGGCGTTCCATGTTGCGGCTCATCCAGTCGGCGCTGCCGAGGTAGAGCGCCTCCTGGGTCGGCCCGTCGCCCCAGCGGAAGTGGAAGACCCGGCTGTGTTCGAGGAAGCGGCCGACGACCGAGCGCACCCGGATGTGGTCGGTCACGCCAGCCACGCCTGGCGCCAGCATGCAGGCGCCGCGCACGATCAGGTCGACGGTGGCGCCGGCCTGGCCGCAGCGCACGAGGGCGTCGATCAGCACCGGGTCGGTCAGTGAATTGAACTTGGCGACCACGCGGGCGGTCTTGCCCTTGCGGGCGGCCTCGCCGACCTTCTCCAACAAGGCCACCATCTCTGACTGCAAGGAGGTCGGCGCCACCAGCAGCCGCTTCGTGACGGCCATGGGATTCAGGCTGGCGAGGTGCTGGAACACCGCCTCGATGTCGGTGGTGATCTCGGGGTCGCTGGTGAAGTAGCCCAGGTCGGTGTAGAGCCGCGCGGTCTTGGGGTTGTAGTTGCCGGTCGACAGGTGGGCGTGGCGGACCATGCGCTGGCCTTGCCGGCGCGTCACCAGCAGCAGCTTGGCGTGGGTCTTCAGGCCCACGATGCCGTAGACCACCTGGGCGCCGACGGCTTCGAGGCGCTCGGCCCAGTTGATGTTGGCTTCCTCGTCGAAGCGGGCCTTGAGCTCGACCACGGCCAGCACCTCCTTGCCGCGCCGCGCCGCCTCCAGCAGCAACTCCATCAGCACCGACTCGCTGCCGGTGCGGTAGATGGTCTGCTTGATGGCCAGCACGTTCGGGTCCTCGACCGCCTCGCGCAGGAACTGCACCACCGGCTCGAAGGACTCGAAGGGGTGGTGCAGCAGCACGTCGCGTTCGGCGATGCTCTGGATGATCGAGCGGTTGCGTGGCAAGGACTTCGGCCACGACGGCTCATGCGGCTTGAAGCGGTGGGCCTTGCTGCGCACCTGGTCGATCATGGTGTTCATGCGCACCAGGTTGACCGGTCCGTTGACGCGGTAGAGCGCCACTTCGGGCAGATCGAACTGCGCCAGCAGGAACCGGCTCAGGTCCTCCGGACAGCTGCGCACCACTTCCAGGCGGATCGCCTCGCCGTAGTGGCGTGCGCTCAGTTCGCTGCGCAGGGCGGTTCGCAGGTTCTTGACCTCTTCTTCGTCGACGTCCAGGTCCGAGTCGCGGGTGACACGGAACTGCGAGAACGCCTCGACCGTTCGGCTCGGAAACAGCTCGCTCAGGTGGGCGCGGATCACGCTGGTCAGCTGCACAAAGGCCTGCTGGCCTTCGCTGATGCGGTCGGGCAGACGGATGATGCGCGGCAGCACCCGCGGCACCTTGACGATGGCGATGCCGTTCTCGCGTCCGTAGGCATCGAGGCCGCCGAGCTGCACGATGAAGTTCAGCGACTTGTTGGCCACCTGGGGGAAGGGGTGGGACGGGTCCAGCCCGAGCGGCACCAGCAGCGGCTGCACCTCTCGGTGGAAGTACTGCGCCACCCAGGCCCGCTGCGCCTCGTTGCGCTCGGCGTGGTTGAGCAGCACGATGCCCTCGCGCGCCAGCGCCGGCATCAGCTCGTCGTTGAACAGTGCGTACTGCTCGTCGATCAGCGCATGGGCCTCTTCGGCAGCCCGCGCCAGCTCGCCATGGATCGTGCCGCTGTCCGAGTCGGACGCCGCCTCGATCGCGTCGGCGAAGCGGACCTCGAAGAACTCGTCCATGTTGGACGACACGATGCAGACATAGCGCAGCCGCTCCAGCAGCGGCACATCGGCGCGCCGCGCCTGGGCCAGCACACGCCGGTTGAAGGCGAGGATGGAGCGCTCCCGGTTGAGCAGCAAGGCGCGTGGCGCGGCGGCGGTGCTGGCGGCGCCTGGCAGATCCGGCGCGGCGTCCTGATGGGCGGTCATCGTCATCGTCTTCGAGCTCTTCATCCCGCCAGCGTATGACGATTCGATGACGCAGGTGTGACGACGGACCCGCACCGCACCGACCTGGGGCCCGACACCGCGTCATCCCGCGCCGGTGTCGGATGAGGCAAAGACGGAACGCGGGAACAAGGGAACGAGACGCTTGAGCGCCCTCAGCCCCGCTCGGCCGCCTCGATCGTGTTGACCAGCAGCATCGTGATCGTCATCGGGCCGACGCCGCCGGGCACCGGGGTGATCCAGCCGGCGATGTGCTTGACGGCCTCGAAGTTGACGTCACCGCAGAGCTTGCCCTCGTCGTTGCGGTTCATGCCGACGTCGATGACGACGGCGCCGGGCTTGACCATGTCGGCCGTCAGCACGTTGCGCTTGCCCACCGCCGCGACCACGATGTCGGCCTCACGGGTGTGGTGGGCCAGGTCGGCGGTGCCGCTGTGGCAGACCGTCACGGTGGCGTTGGCGGCCAGCAGCATCATCGCCATGGGCTTGCCGACGATGTTGCTGCGGCCGATCACCACCGCATGCTGGCCGCGCAGGTCTTTCCGGCCGATGGATTCGAGCATCTTCATGCAGCCATAGGGCGTGCAGGCCTTGAAGCCCTGCTCGCCAACCATCAGGGCGCCGGCGCTGGCGACGTGGAAGCCGTCGACGTCCTTGTCCGGCGCGATGGCCTCGATCACCGCGTGGTCGTCGATGTGTCCGGGCAACGGCAGCTGGACCAGGATGCCGTGGATGCTCGGGTCCTTGTTCAGGGCATCGATGCGTGCGAGCAGCTCGGCCTGGGTCATCGAGGCCTCATGGCGCTCCAGCACCGAATGCAGGCCGCTCTCGGCGCAGGCCTTGACCTTGTTGCGCACATAGACCGCGCTGGCCGGGTTGTCGCCGACCAGGATCACGGCCAGGCCGGGCGTGATGCCACGCGCGCCCAAGGCGGCGGCCCGTTGCGCGACATCGGCGCGGAGCTGGCGGGAAAGGGCGTTGCCGTCGATCAGTTGGGCAGTCATCGCAGGCCTGCCCTCAGTTGAAGACCACCGTGCTGTGGCCGTTGAGCAGCACCCGCCGCTCGGTGTGCCACTTGACGGCGCGGGCCAGCACCTGGCTTTCGGTGTCGCGGCCGCGGGCGGTCAGGTCCTCCGGGCTCATCGCGTGATCCACCCGTGCGACGTCCTGCTCGATGATCGGGCCCTCGTCGAGGTCGGCGGTCACATAGTGCGCGGTCGCGCCGATCAGCTTCACGCCCCGGTCGTGGGCTTGGTAGTAGGGCCTGGCGCCCTTGAAGCTGGGCAGGAAGCTGTGGTGGATGTTGATCGCGCGGCCGGCGAGCTGGCGGCACATGTCGTCCGACAGCACCTGCATGTAGCGGGCCAGCACGACCAGTTCGGCGCCCTCGCGCTCGATGATCTCCAGCTGTCGTGCTTCGGCCTCGGGCTTGGTCGCCGCCGTCACTGGGATGTGGTGGAAGGGCACGTCGTGGCTGGCCGCCAGGCGGTAGAAGTCGCGGTGGTTGGAGACGATCGCCTTGGGCGCGATCGGCAGCAGGCCGGACTTCCAGCGGAACAGCAGGTCGTTGAGGCAATGGCCGTGCTGGCTCACCAGGATCACGGTGGGCACCGGCGCGTGGTGCGCGTAGAGGCCGATGCCCATGGACCAGCCCGAAGCCATCGCGTGCAGGTCGGTGGTCAGGGCTTCCTTGGCCTCGGCCTCGCAGCTGAACTGGACGCGCATGAAGAACTGTCCGGTGCGGACGTCCTGATGCTGGGCGGCTTCCTCGATGTTGGCTCCGTGGCGCAACAAGGTGCCAGAGACGGCATGCACGATGCCGGGCTTGTCGGGGCAGGACAGGGTCAGGATGAAGGCGGCTCGCATGGCGGGGTTCCTTGGCAGGCTCGGGTTCGGGGGACTCAGATCTCGATGTGGACGACGCCGTCCTCGACCTTGGTGGGATAGGTCTTCAGCGCCACGCAGACCGGTGCGCCGAGCGGGCGGCCATCGCGGATGTCGAAGCGGCCGTTGTGCTTCGGGCACTCGATGACGTGGTCCATCACCAGGCCGTCGCACAGGTGGACGCGCTCGTGCGTGCACAGCCCGTCGCTGGCATAGGCGCGGTCTTCGACGCGGTAGATCGCGAAGGTGCGGCCGGCGTGGTCGAAGCGGGTGACGTCCTCGTCGTCGATGGCGTCGAAGGAGACGGTGGGGATCCAGTTGGACATGGCGGTTTCCTTTCGCGGCGGAAGGTGAGGGAAGGTGAGGGAAGGTGGATGAATGGGTTCGCAGACGCGATTCAGTCGTGGGCCCTGCGGTCCGGATGCAGCGCGTGCGTCAGGGCCTCGCTCAGCGCGAGGGCGTTGAGCAGGCGGCGCGAGTCGGTGCCCAGGCGCATGACGATGCCGTCGGGCCCGCCGCCGGTGAAGCGGTTCATGCGGCCGCGCGCCAGACTCAGCACGCGAGGGCCGTAGGACTGCGGTTCGCGCGGCCGGGTCTCGGGTGTGAGGTCCTGCCAGACGGCGACCTGCACCAGCCAGTCGCCCGGCTGGGCCGGCGATCCGGGGTCGGGTCGCACCACCTGCAGGCCGCCGCGCAGGTGCGTGGCGATGGTCTCGTCGGTCGGGCCGGCGGCGATGACGTGGATGCGGCGCGCGCCGCGCAGCGCCTGTACCGCCAGGCGGAACTCGGGCCGCGCGACCAGGCCCTTGAGGCTGCCCAGGCCGAGCGCGCTGGCCTCGATGTCCTCCAGCGCACAGGCGCTGTCCGGGTGCAGACCATCGTCCGCAGGCTCGACGAGATCGGGCTTCTCGCGCTCGGCACGTTCGACCAGCGCGTACTTCAGCTCCTGGAAGCCGCTCAGCCCGAAACGCTTGGCCAGCCGCACGACCGAGGCCGGAATCGTCCCGCTGGCGCGCGCGACATCCTGGATGCGGTGGTGGTGCAGCGTGGCCGCGTGTTCGATGCAGAAGCGCGCGACGTGGCCGAGCTTGGGACTCAGCGCGGGCAGTTCGCGCTGCATCGCCAGCAGCAGCCGCGACGGCGGATGTCCGCCGCGCAGGTCAAGGGAAACGTTCTCCATGGTCCGTGACTCCTGCGGCCAAAATGCCGCGACCCCAGTCCTTGTCGCTGCGCCCGTCAGCACCTGTCTGCTCCCCACATCCACCATGGCCCGCGACCCTTCCAGCACCCGAAAGATCACCGCCAGCGACGTCGCCGAACGGGTGGGCGTGTCCAAGTGGACGGTCTCGCGCGCCTTCACCGACGGCGCCTCCATCGCGCCCGATGTGCGCGAACGTGTCCTGCAGGCCGCCGCCGAAATGGGCTACTCGCCCAACCTGCTGGCACGCAGCCTGTCGACCCGCAGCACGCGACTGGTAGCCGTGGTGGTCGATGAACTCGGCAACCCCAACCAGCTGTTCCTGATCAACGAGGCGACCCGCCAGCTTCAAGCCCGCGGCTTCAGCTCGCTGCTGCTCAACCTCAGCCCCGAATACGGCCCGGCCGCAGCGCTGCGGCTGGCCGACCAGTTCCAGGTCGACGGGATCATGTTCATGGGCACCTCGCTGGACGAGGAACTCATCGAGCTGGCGCAGAAGATCCGCCGCGTGCCACTGGTCGTGGTCAGCCGCAACAGCTCGCTGTCGAACATCCCCTACGTCACCACCGACGGCTACGCGGCCGGTGCCGAGATCGCCGACCTGTTCCTGGCCCAGGGCCATCGCCGCATCGGCCACATGGCCGGCCCGCCCTCAGCGCGCACCGAACTGCGCCGGCTCGACGGCTTTCGTGACCGGCTGCAGGCGTGCGGCGTGCCGCTCACCTGCATCCTGACCTCTGACCACTACCGCCGTGAGCAGGGCATGCAGTCCTTGCTGAAGTACCTGGAGTCGACCCCCCGCGACCAGCGCATCGAGGCGCTGTTCTGCGAGAGCGACATCCTGGCCATCGGCGCGCTCGATGCCCTGCACCTGAGCGGCAACCCGCACCGCATCGCGGTGGTCGGCTTCGACGACATCGAGATCGCGTCGGCACCGCCCTACGAGCTGACCACCTTCCGCCAGCCGACGGCCTATCTGGTGGGCGAGGCGATCCGGCGCATCCTCGATGCCGATGCCGTCGACGCCGGTTCGCTGATGGCACCGGGCACGCTGGTGCTGCGGTCGTCACATCGCCGTCTGGCCTGACGGCGGTGCGACGCGCCTTCAGCCTTCGAGGACCGGGCGACCGTCCTTCAGGCGCACGGTCTTGCCGGTCTTGCACGACAGCGTCGCGGCTTCGGCCACGGCCAGCGCGTTGACGCCGTCCTGCAACGTGACCGGGTAGCCGGTGCCGGCCTGGATGGCGTCGATGAAGGCGCGCCATTCGGCCTCGTAGGCGCGCATGTAGCGCTCCAGGAAGAAGTACTCCGGCTTGGCGCTGGTGGCACCGGCCGTGGTCACCTTGTTGACCGTGTTCTCGAGCACGTTGCCCGCCTGCAGCAGGCCGGTCGAACCCAGCAGTTCCAGGCGCTGGTCGTAGCCGTATACGGCACGGCGGCTGTTCTTGATGACGGCGATGCGGCCGTCGGCGTAGTGCAGCGTGATCACGGCGGTGTCGACGTCACCGGCCTCGCCGATGGCGGGGTCGACGATGGACGAGCCGATGGCGGTGACCGTCTCGGGTGCACCACCGAAGATCCAGCAGGCCATGTCGAAGTCGTGGATGGCCATGTCGCGGAACAAGCCGCCCGAGACCTGGATGTAGCTGACCGGCGGCGGGGCCGGGTCAAAGGAGGTGATCGACAGCAGCTCGCCCTTGCCGATCTCGCCGGCATCGAGCGCGCGCTTGACCGCCGCGAAGTTGGGGTCGAAGCGGCGGTTGAAGCCGATCATCACGGGCTTGCCCGACGCGGCCACGGCCGCCTGGCAGGCCAGCGCACGTTCGAGGCTCAGATCGACCGGCTTCTCGCACAGCACGGCCTTGCCAGCGGCGGCAGCGGCCTCGATCAGGCCGGCGTGGGTGTCGGTCGAGGTGGCGATCAGCACCGCGTCGATCGAGCGGTCGTTGATGATGTCTTGCGAGCTGCGCGCCTGCGCACCGTAGGCGGCGGCGAGCTTCTCGGCCGCGGCCTGGTTGACGTCCGACACGGCGACCAGCTGGCTGTCCGCGTTGGCTGCGATGCTCTTGGCGTGCACGTTGCCGATGCGGCCTGCGCCGAGCAATCCGACCTTGATCATGATGGGAACTCCAAAGGTGAGGGCGGGCGCGCACGGCGCGCCGCAGTGGGTTGGAACAAACAAGCGTAGGCCAAGGCCAACACGAAGGCGCGCGGGCTTGGACCCTGGCTCAGTCGGTGAGCCTGCCGAGGAACTGTTCGAATTCTGCGTCGGCGATCGGCACGACGTGTTCGGGCGCTGGGTAGGCGCCGGTCTGCACATCGGCGACGAACTCCTGGAAGGCGGCGACACGTTCTCGCTGCAGGCGCTCGAACTCGGCCGCAAAGTTGCGGTAGGTCTTGGCGTGGCGCGGCTTGTGGCCACGGGTGTGGCCCAGCACGTCCTCGGTGAAGAGGTATTGCGCATCGGCACCGGCACCGGCGCCCATGCCCAGCATCAGCACCGAGGTGCGGCGCGAGATCTCGGCGGCGACCCGATCGGGCACGACCTCCAACTCGGCCGCGAAGACGCCGATGGCTTCGAGTCGCTGCACGTGTTCCCAGACCGCGAGCGCGCTGGCGGCGGTCTTGCCGACGGCCTTGAAGCCGCCCGTCCAGGTCGCTTGCGACGGGATCAGGCCGACATGGCCGACGACCGGCACGGCCTCCTCGCACAGCCGCTTCTGCACCGCCAGCGAGGCGGCGCAATAGAAGCAGTCGCCGCCCAGGGCCATGAACTTGAAGGCCTCGCGCAGGTAGTCCTCGGCGGTGATCAGCTGGCCGTAGGGGCCGTAGGGCAGGCCGACCTGCACGAAGCAGGTGCCGGCGGCGGCGCGCATGTCGGCGGTGAAGAAGCGGCCTTCGATGGACAGCATGTCCACGCCGGCCGCATCGGCAGCAGCGGCCTCCTCGGGCGTGGTGACGTAGAGCATCGAGATCTGGCGCTTGCCCTTCAGGGCGCGCATGTCGGCCACGGTCGGGCGGCGGGTGCGGGCGGTGTTCGTGGTGAGGCTCATGGGGGCGTCCCGGGTCAGACCGTGAAGGCGCTGCGGAAGGCTTCCAGCGCGGCATCCGCGTCGCCGGAGGCAAACGCCTCCATGCAGACCGCACCGCTGTAGCCCATGGCCTTGAGAGCACGCGCCACGCCGGCGTAGTTGACCTCGCCCGTGCCGGGCTCCATGCGGCCGGGCACGTCGGCGACCTGCACCTCGCCGATCCACGGCAGGCAGGCGCGGCAGAGTTCGACCAGGTTGCCCTCGCCGATCTGCGCGTGATAGAGGTCCAGGTTCAGCCGCAGGCCCGGGCGGTTGATCGACGAGACCAGCGCCAGCGTGTCGCGGGCCAGCGCGAAGGGCACGCCCGGGTGATCGACCGGCAGGTTGAGGTTCTCGATCATGAAGGTCACGCCTTCACGTTCGGCCAGATCGGCGATGCGCATGAGCGTGTCGCGGGCCTTGAGCCACATCGCGCCGGTCACGGTCTCGCAGGGGGTGACCGGCAGACCGCGGTCGCCCAGGCCGGTGCCGTGCAGGTTCAGGCGGTCGACGTTCAGCCGCTTGCCGATGGCGATGGCCTCGGTGGCGGTGGCCAGCAGCTCGTCGGCGCCGGCATCGTCGGCCAGCCGGCCGCGCAGGTAGCCGGTCATCGACGAGAAGCGTGTGCCCGCAGCAGCGGCCTGTTCCAGCATCGCCAGCTCATGGTTCTGCCAGCCCCAGATGCCGACCTGGTAGCCCAGCTCGGTCAGGCGGGACAGGCGCCAGGCCATCGGCCGGTCGTTCCAGAGCATTTCGGCGCAGGCGGCCAGGACAAAAGGAGGGTTCACGGCAGGGTTCCTTCGGTGGGTTCGGGGTGCAGTGTAGAAAGCGTTGCAATCGGGTGCAACAAGAACAGAAAGAATTTTCTCTTCCGACCGGCTGGATCTCGGGAAAACGATAGGTTCTCACGAGTGGCGCTGGCCAGCCAGGGTGCAGATGACGGGGTTGTTCAAGGTTCCCTCTCGTTGCCGCAGGGCTTCTTGCTCTCTGCAATCCCGATTTCGTCCGGGAAAGTACGTAGAAGTATTTTTTCAAGTGACAGATAAAGTCTATTGCACTCGGTTGCAAGAACCGCCCTCCAACAGGACGCAGCAGATCATGGATGACTCGCACTTTGGCGTGCGCAACAAGCGTGGTGACTGGGCCCCGAACGGCCGTCGCGAGGTCGCCCCCTTCTGGGCCTGGCCGCCGCAGCTGATCAAGGTGCTGAAGTGGCTGCCCGGCTACGTCTGGCCGTGGAACGCCTTCCACATGACCACCGCGCTGCTGTGGTGGTTCTTCGTCGTGCCCGACGTCGACACGCTCCAGACGCTGGACTGGGGCTGGCCGGCGCTGCTGCTGGCGGCCAACTGGGTCGGCTGCCTGATCTGGTACGGCGCCTTCGAATGGCGGCTTTACCGCCAACGGGCGCAGGGCTCGCGCTTCAAGTACCACCACAAGTTCCCGTCCGAGTCGCCCTCGGACGTGTTCTGGTTCAAGAGCCAGAACCTCGACAACTTCCTGCGCAGCTTCCTGATCTCGATCCCGCTGTGGACGCTGGTGCAGGTGATCTTCCTGTGGTGTTGGGCGAACGGCATCGGCGCCTGGCTGACGTGGGACGAGCACGCGCTCTGGCTGACGCTGCTGGTGCTGTTGTCGCCGGCCCTCCACGAGGTCCACTTCTACGCCATCCACCGGCTGATCCACACGCCGACGCTTTACAAGTGGATCCACTCGATCCACCACAACTCGGTCAACCCGAGCCCGATCTCGTCGCTGAGCATGCACCCGGTCGAGGCCTTCCTGTACCACGCGGTCGCGCTGTGGCACCTGGTGATCCCGTCCAACCCGGTCGTGGCGATGTTCCAGCTGCACGCGGCCGGCTTCGGTGCCGTCAACGGCCACATCGGCTTCGACCGCATCGAGCTGGGCGGCGAGCAGACGATGCAGAGCCACGCCTTCTTGCACCACCTGCACCACAAGCACTTCGAGGTGAACTTCGGCGGCGACGGCCTGGTGCCGCTGGACCTCTGGCTGGGCACCTGGCATGACGGCAGCAAGGACGGCGAACGCCAGATGCAGGCCCGCTACGAACGCAAGCTGGCCCGCATGAATGCGGGCAAGGCGAGCTGAGCCGCACGAGGCGCGCGCCGCTGCGCTCGCCTCGAACCTCCGATTCCTACGCGCTGATTCCACCCGGATGGCCGCCATGCGCGGGCGGCCTCGTCACGTCCGTGCTGCACGGACCCACCGTTCCTTCCAACATCAGGAGACCACCATGACCTTCCTCAGCAAGACCTTCAAGCTGATCGCCGCCACTGCCGCGATCGTGGCCGCCACCAGCGCCATGGCCGCTGGTCCACGCATCTTCGTGATCGGCGGCAAGGCTGACGACCCGTTCTGGTCGCGTGTCAAGAAGGGTGCAGACGATGCCGGTCTGGTGGTCAAGGCCGCCGGTGGCAGCGTGACCTGGCTCGGTCCGCAGACCTATGACAACCTCGGCCCGGACGCCGCCAAGCTGATCCGCACCGCGCTGAGCCAGAAGCCCGATGCCATCGTTGGTCCGGACTGGGTGCCCGAGGCGATGGACGCCGCCTTCAAGGAAGTGGTGGCTGCTGGCGTGCCACTGATCATCTACAACGCCGGTGGCATGGAAGCCGCCAAGCGCCTGGGCGCGATGAACTACGTGGGCAGCGAGGAATACGTCGCCGGCATGGGCGGTGGCGAGTACTTCACCAAGAGTGGTGCCAAGAACGTGCTGTGCGTGAACACGCAGCCGGGCTCGACCAACCAGGAATCGCGTTGCAAGGGCGTGGCCGATGGCATGGCCAAGGCCGGTGGCAAGTCGTCCCAGCTGCCGCTGCCGGCATCGGCCTTCGGCAACCCGACGGCGGTGGCGCAGGCCGTCAAGGCCGCGCTGCAGAAGGACAAGACGGTCGACGGGATCATCACCATCAGCGCCGGTGACGCGACCAGCGCGGCCACCGGCATCGCCCAGGCCGGTCTGGTCAAGCAGGTCAAGCTCGGCACCTTCGACATCGACCCGACCAACCTCGCGCGCATCCAGGACGGCACGCAGCTGTTCTGCATCGACCAGCAACCCTATCTGCAGGGCTATCTGGCGGTGTCCATGCTCAACAGCTTCGTGCAGTACGGCCTGAAGGTGCCGGCCGCACCGCTGCTGACGGGCCCTGGCATCGTCGACGCGTCCAACGTCGCGGCCACGCTGGCTGGTGCCAAGGCCGGCGCGCGCTGATCGAAGCCTGATCTTCACGTCGTTCGCCGGTCGGGTCCGGGCCCCATCCCGGGCCTGACCGGCGGGGTCGGTCGTCTTCACGGCGGCTGGCGGCCCCTGTTGTCCCTCCGCCGTGACACCGACGCCTGGAACATGAACCCGTCCATCACCAGCGCCCCGCTTACCGGGGCCACATCTGAACAGAGTCCGCGCATGCCCACCTTCTCACTTGGCAACCTCATGCGACGGCCCGAGACCGGCTCCTTCATCGGCCTTGTCTCGGTCTTCATCTTTTTCGCGGTCTTTGGCGGCGAGACCTTCCTGTCGGCCAGCGGCGCGGCCAGCTGGCTCAACATCGCCGCCGAGCTGGGCATCATCGCCTTGCCGGTGGGCCTCTTGATGATCGCCGGCCACCTCGACCTGTCGGTCGGCAGCGTGATCCCGGCCAGCTCGATGACGGTGGCCATCGTCTCGGGCCATTTCGGCCTGCCGATGCCCTTGGGCATCGCCGCCTCGCTGGCCCTGGGCCTGGCGATCGGCTTCATCAACGGCTACCTGATCGTGCGCACCGACCTGCCGTCCTTCGTGGTCACGCTGGCCACGCTGTTCGCGGTCGCCGGCCTGACGCTGGGCCTGTCGGTCATCATCGCGGGCAGCACCAGCGTCGCGCTCAAGGCCGACCCGATCACCAAGGCCATCTTCGGCGACTACATCGACGGCAAGTTCCAGATCGTGCTGCTGTGGTGGATCGCCGCCGCGCTGCTGGTGGGCTTCATCCTCAGCCGCACCCGCTACGGCAACTGGATCCTGGCCCTCGGCGGCGACAAGGTCAGCGCCCGCAATGCCGGCATCCCGACCGATCGGCTCAACATCGCGCTCTACATGGGCAGCGGCTTTTGCGCGGCCTTCGTGGGCATGTGCCAGGCCATCCTCTACAACAGCGCGCAGGTCTCGGCTGGCCAGTCCTTCATCTTCAACTCGATCATCGCGGTGGTGATCGGCGGCGTGATCCTGACCGGCGGCTACGGCTCGGTGCTGGGCATCGTGCTGGGCACCATGACGTTCGCGATCGTGAACCAGGGCATCTACTACACCGGCTTCGACGCCAACTGGGCCAGCCTGATCATCGGCGTGCTGCTGCTGGCTGCCGTGCTGCTCAACAACAGCTTCCGGACCAAGGCGTTGTCGCACTCGAAGTCCACCGCCAAGACCGCCGTCAAGAAGGCCTGACCATGACCACCCCCCTGCTCAAGCTCGACGGCATCAACAAGTCCTTCGGCCCGGTCGATGTCCTGCACGACATCTCGCTGGAGGTCCATGCCGGCGAGGTCCTCTGCCTGCTGGGCGACAACGGCGCGGGCAAGTCCACGCTGATTCGCATCCTCTCGGGTGTGCACCAGCCCACCCGCGGCACGATGATGATGAATGGCCAGCCGGTGGCCTTCACCTCGCCGCGCGTGGCCAGCGACCACGGCATCTCCACGGTGCACCAGTTCGGCGGCACCTTCCCGCTGATGAGCATCGGCCGCTCCTTCTTCGTCGGCGCCGAGCCCACCAAGCGCTTCGGGCCGTTCGAGGTGTTCGACCGCAAGACCGCCAACGAGATCGCGGTGCGCGAGATGCGCGAGCTGGGCATCACCCGCATCGACGATGGCAACCGCCTGGTTGGCGGCCTGTCCGGTGGCGAGCGTCAGGCGCTGGCGATCGCCCGCGCGGTGCACTTCGGCGCCAGCGTGCTGATCCTCGACGAGCCGACCGCTGCGCTGGGCGTCAAGGAAGCCGCGCATGTGCTGCGCATCGTCTTGCAGGCCCGCAAAAAGGGCATCGCGGTGATCTTCATCACCCACAACGTGACCCATGCGATGACGGTGGGCGACCACTTCGCGGTGCTGATCCGGGGTGCCAAGGCAGCCGATTTCCGCAAGGGCGAGAAGACCCGCGAGGAGATCACCGACCTGATGGCCGGCGGCGAGGCCATGGCCGAACTGGAAGCCGAGATCGAGGGCTATATGGCGACGCACGACGGCCATCCGCCGCCGGTGGCCGCGGCCTGAGCCGGGGCCGGCCGCCTCACCAGGCTTCGGCGGTGACGGTGTCGATGCTGGTGTCGATGCCGGTGTCGCCCGTCGGGTCGTCGCGGCGCCGAGCGTCCTTGCCCAGCATCGCCAGCGTCGCCGGATCGGCGATGCGGGCGCAGTCCCGGCCGGCTGCCTTGGCCTGGTAGAGCGCCATGTCGGCCAGCTGCACCAGTTCCTCGGGTCGGCTGGACATGCTGGCGTCGGCGATGCCGAAGCTGGCGGTGTAGAGCGGCACCCGGCCACCCCGCAGGGCCGCCGCGAGCTGGTGGCGGATCGCGTCGACCGTCCGTTGGGCGGCCAGCGCATCGGCCTGGGCCAGCAGCAGCGTGAACTCCTCGCCGCCCCAGCGACCCGCCAGGTCGCCGTCACCCAGCGTGTCACGCAGGACCTCGGAGAAGACCCGCAGCGCAGCGTCGCCGGTGGCATGGCCGTAGCGGTCATTGAGCAGCTTGAAGTGGTCCAGGTCGCACATCACCACCGCATGCGGCTGGCCGCTGGCGACCAGCGCGCGCAGCCGCTGTTCAAGGGTGCGGCGGTTGGGCAGGCCGGTGAGGGTGTCGGTGGCGGCCTGGATCTGGGTCCGCTCGAAGGCCCGCACCGTGCCGATGCGCATGCCCAACTGGCCGCCCATGACCGTGATCTGCTGCGCCTGGGCCGGACTGAGCGGCCGCTCCGGCGTGCCAGCGGCATGCAGCACGCCCAAGGCGCGGCCCATGAACGTCACGGGCACGCAGACCGCCGACGCGGTGCCGCAGGCGCGCCCACGCAGGTGCTCGCAGGCGTGCAGGTCGGCGCTGCTGTCGAAGGTGACCGCGGTGCCGCGCCGCACCGCCACGCAGTCGTAGGGCGAGCGCACGCCGCAGCCCGGGCTGCCAGCGCCGGGGTGTTCGGCCACCCGCTCCATCTGGGCCCGGCTGGAGTCCGAGATCAGCAGCTCCATCGGGTGCGCGGCAGAGACCTCGCCCATCGCCCGGGCCGCGACGGTACAGACCTGGTGCTCGCGGTCGGCCATGTCCAGCGCATCGCTCAGGCGTTGCCCGAAGGCGGCCAGGCGGGCCTCGCGGCGCATGTCGTCGATCATGGTGTTGAGGCTGCCGGCCATGCGGTCGACCGCCGCGCCCAGGGCGCCCAGCTCATCGGAGCGTCCGGTGCTGGCGCGGCGCGTCAGATCGCCATCGGCAATGGCCTGGGCGACGCTGCACAGCTCGCCCAGCCGGCGCCGGATCGCCAGCGTCATCAGCGCGACGATAGCGCTGGCCACGCCGATGGTGATCACGCAGGTCCAGACCAGCGAACGGCGGGCCCGCGTGGCCTCGCGGGCCGCCATCAGTTGCGCCTCGCGCAGGGCCTCGCCGATCTGCGCGCCCTGCTGTTCCAGCTCGCCGACGAGGTGCCGGAACTGGCCGTCGAAAGCCGGCAGTGCCGCCAGCGCCGCCTCGCGGCGGTCGAGCGCCTGGCGGGCCAGCTCCAGCGCCGACTGCCCATAGGCACGCGCGGCGCTGCGGTTGCGGCGCACCTGCTCGATCAGTTCGGCCGGCAGCTCGGTGAAGGTCGACAGCCGGTCCAGCGCGTCCTCCAGCTCCTGGGCATCGTCGGCGACGTGGCGCAGCACGTCCTCTTGCGCCAGTTGCGGCACCTGGCCGATCAGCAGCGAGGCCAGCACGTCCGAGCGCAGCGCGTCATGGACCATGTCGGCCTGCTTGTTGAGGTGCAGCGCTTCGGCCAGACGGACCTGCCGGGCCTGGGCAACGTCCTGGTCCGACGAACTCTGCCAGGCCAGCATCGCCAGCAGCAGCAAGGCGGCCGCGACCGCCGCGTTCAGCGTGGCGAGCTTGGCGCGCAAGGACATGGCACCGACGAGAGACGGCAGGTTCATGGCGCCATCTTCGTCGCGAACGCATCGGGGTTGACGCAGGTCATGTGAGGGAAACCGCAGGGCGTGGCATTTGGACGCGCAAATGCGCACGGGCCGTGGTGGCGGGATCGACCCGTCCTCAGACCACCGGTCGCAGCGTCTGCGCCGTCTCCAGCAAGGCCGGCACCAGCCGGGCGATGACCTGCTCGGGTGGCCACGCGGCGCTCTGCAGCGTCATGCTGAGGGCGCCCTTGCACTCGCCGTGGCGGTCGCGCAGGGCGGTCGCCACGCCGGTCAGGCCGACGTCGAGCTGTCCGACCGAGATCCAGTGGTCCTGCCGACGGGCCTGCATGACCTGCTCGACGAAATCCTGCGCGGTGACCACGGTGCTGGCCGTGAAGCCAGCGAACTCGTGGGCGGCCACCCACTTCTGCAGGTCGGCATCCGACAGCGTGGCCAGCAGAACACGGCTGGTGCTGACGACGTGGGCCGGCACGCGCGCACCGGCGTGGAAGCCGATCGAGACCACGCGCGGCGTGTTGCTGCGGGCCACGTAGACGACCGAATGGCCGTCCAGCACGCTGACGTTGACCGTCTCGCCGGTGGCGGCCGACAGCCGCTGCAGGAAGGGCTGGACGAGCCGAGGCAGGCGGGCGCTTTCCAGATAGCTCTGGCCCAGGCGCAGAACGCGGGGGGTCAGCCAGAAGTGCTTGCCGTCGGTCGCGGCATAGCCGAAGTGGCACAGGCTGAGCAGGTGGCGCCGGGCGGCGGTGCGCGGGATGCCGGTGCGCTGGTGGACTTGGGCGGCGGTCAGGCGGGCGTGTTCATCGTCGAAGCACTCGATCACCCGCAGCCCTCGGCCGAGGCCGGCGATCAGGTCGGCCGGGTCGATGGGGAGGTTGCCGTCGACCGCGAACTCGGCGGCTTCTGAGAGTGCCGGGGCGGGGTGGGCGGTGGCGCCGGGCGGTCGCTCAGGACTGGGGGAAACCATGATTCGATCCGATCATCGGACAAGATCGTCCGATCACCGGACGGTGCGGACGTGGCCAGTCTATCGGCGCAGGGCCCCGATTCCTACAGTGATGACACCCCGCCGCTGACAACGGCTGAGCGCCATCTTCATCCCCCACCCAAGTCCCCGGAGACTCACCATGAACACCTTGCGCCGACTCATTTCCCTTTCGCTGCTGAGCGCCAGCCTGCTGGCCGCCGGCCTGAGCCAGGCCGCCGACATCGAGAGCCGCACCATCAAGTTCCCCTCGGCCAGCAACAAGGGCCACCCGCAGGTGGTCGGCGTCGAGAAGTTCGCCGAGATCGTGGCGCAGAAGAGCGGCGGCAAACTGGCCGTGAAGGCCTTCCCGGGCGGCGCGCTCGGCCCGGACCTGCAGACGGTCTCGGCCATGCAGGGCGGCACTGTCGAGATGACGGTGATGAATGCCAGCCTGCTGGCCGGCAACGTCAAGGAAATGGCGGTTTTCGACTTCCCCTTCTTGATCAACAACGCCCGCGAGGCCGATGCCGTCGCCGACGGCCCGGTTGGCCAGAAGCTGCTCGACAAGCTGCAGGAACGCGGCCTGGTCGGCTTGGCCTACTGGGATCTCGGCTTCCGCCAGATCCACACGATGAAGCGCGTCATCGCCAAGGCGGATGACTTCAAGGGCGTGAAGATGCGCGTCATCCCGACGCCGATCTACGTCGACTTCATGAAGGCCCTGGGCGCTGCGCCGGTGCCGATGCCCTTCACCGAGACCTACGCGGCGCTGGAGCAGGGTGCCATCGACGGCATGACCAACCCGCTGCTGAACATCCTGGACGGCAAGTTCAACGACGTCTCCAAGCACCTGACGCTGACCAACCACATGTACACGCCGCAGGCGGTGGTGGTGAGCAAGAAGTTCTGGGACAAGCTCTCGCCGGTCGAGCAGAAGATCCTGCGCGACGCCGCCAACGAGACGGCGGTGTTCCAGCGCAAGTTCGCCCGCGACGAGGCCGCCAAGGTGCTGTCCGCGTTGAAGACGGCCGGCATGACGGTGCACGAACTGCCGCCGGCCGAGATCGCCAAGCTGCGCGAGCGCGCGCAGCCGGTCATCGACAAGTACACCCGCGAACTCGGCCCGATCGTGACCGAGACCTATGCGGCGGTCGAGAAGGTGCGTGAGAGGAAGTGAGGGAGCGCTGAGGGCAGCGGGCGGATCGCCCGCACCAAGCAAAACGCCGACCTTGCGGGTCGGCGTTCTGTTGTCGGGCGGTTGACGCTGCGGCCGTGGAACCACCGCTTCGTCGTGTTTGGCGCGCCCGGCTGGGATCGAACCAGCGACCCTTGGCTTCGGAGGCCAATACTCTATCCACTGAGCTACGGGCGCAAAACGGCGAGTCTAGCAGGCTTGTGGCCGGTGTCTGCACGCAACACCGGCGCGCCGGACCGGCCCCCTATAATTCCGGGGTTTTGCGCACCGTTGAACGGTCGCGCGGCGGATTCAACCCATGAGGACACCATGAGCGACGCTCAACACGCCCACGACGCACACGCAGACCACGGCGAAGCCCACGAAGGCCCGATCAAGACGTCCAACCAGCTGATCGCCGCTGTCGTCGCCGCCTTTGTGGTCCCGATCTTCGTGATCGTGCTGCTGGTGAAGAACGTGGGCGTCGATGCGCTAGAAGGTGCCGGTGTCGACGCGATGAGCGCGGAAGCCACGGCCGCGCGCATCCAGCCGATCGGCCAGGTCGCGATCAAGCTTGAAGGCGGCCCGGCCAAGTCTGGCGAAGACGTCTTCAAGGGCCAGTGCGGTGCCTGCCACACCGCTGGTCTTGCCGGTGCGCCCAAGTTTGGCGACGCCGCTGCCTGGACCGCCCGCCTGTCGACCGGCCTGGATGCGCTGGTGAACTCGGCCCTCAAGGGCAAGGGCGCGATGGGCGCCCAGGGCGGTGGCGATTTCAGCGACTACGAGATCGCCCGCGCCGTGGTCTACATGGCCAACGCAGCCGGCGGCACGTTCGAGGAGCCGAAGGCGCCCGCCGCTGCTTCTGCTGCGCAGTGAGCTGATCCTTCAACCGGGCGCCGTCTTCGGGCGGTGCTCAGGCAGAAAAACCGACGAGGCCAAGGGCTGCGTCGGTTTTTTTTCGTCCTGATCGGCCCTCAGGCTAGGGAAAGGGCAGGGGCCCGGCACCCGCGCTGGGGTGGCAGATGTAGACGGTGGCGGACTCGCCGCCCGGCGCCCGATAACGAGCCGTCAAGGCCGCCTGGGCCGCTTCGACGCGGGACTCCGGCAGCAGCGCGACCACACAGCCGCCGAAGCCGCCGCCGGTCATGCGTGCGCCGCCGTCGCGGCCGATGACGTCCTGCAGGATCTCGACCAGATGGTCGATCGCCGGCACCGTGATCTCGAAGTCGTCGCGCATCGAGGCGTGTGACGCCGCCATCAGGGCGCCCATGCGTGCCATGTCGCCGACCGCCAGCGCGGCAGCGGCGTCCAGCGTGCGCTGGTTCTCGGTGACGATGTGGCGGGCGCGCCGGAACGTCAGGTCGTCCAGACCCGCACGGTCGCGCAGCAGCCGGTCGGTGTCGACGTCGCGCAGCGCGGCCACGTCGTAGTGGCGCGCAGCGGCCTCGCATTGTTGGCGCCGGGTGTTGTATTCGCTGTCGACCAGGCCCCGGCGCACGCGCGAATGCGCGATCAACACGGCGATGTCGTCGGGCAGGTGCACGGCTTGGGCGGCCAGGCTGCGGCAGTCGATCAGCAGCGCATGGCCGGCCGCGCCGCGAGCTGAAATGAGCTGGTCCATGATCCCGCACTGGATGCCGACGAAGCGGTTCTCGGCCTGCTGCGCGAGCTGCGCCAGCCGGGTCGCGTCGACGTCCAGGCCCTGCAGGGTCTTGAAGGCCTGACCGATTGCCACCTCCAGCGCCGCCGAGGACGACAGGCCCGCGCCCTGCGGCACGTTGCCGGCCACCGCCAGGTCACAGCCGCGCAGCAGCAGGCCATCGGCCAGCAGGGCCTGCACCATGCCGCGCACATAGTTGGCCCAGCCTTGTTCGGCATCGCTCAAGCGCTCGATCGGGGCGTCGAGCCAGAAGCTGTCCTGCCGGTCGCCAAAGTCGGACGCCACCACGCGCACGCGGGTGTCGTCGCGCGGACGGGCCGCCACCAGGGTGTGGAAATCGATCGCGCAGGGCAGCACGAAGCCGTCGTTGTAGTCGGTGTGTTCGCCGATCAGGTTGACGCGCCCGGGTGCATGCACCAGCGACGTGGGTGCCGCGCCGTAGGCGGCCGTGAACGAGGCCAGCACGCGCTGCTGCAGCCGTGACGCGAGGTCGGCCATGGTGTTCAGGCGGCGTAGCCGCGCGGGTTGTTGGACTGCCAGCGCCAGCTGTCCTCGCACATCGTGCGCAGGTCGCGGCTGGCCTGCCAGCCCAGCACCTCACGGGCGCGGGTCGGGTCGGCCCAGCAGGCTGCGACGTCGCCCGGACGCCGCGCGACGATGCGGTGCGGCAAGGCATGGCCACAGGCCGCACCGAAGGCGGCCAGCATCTCCCGCACGCTGACGCCCGCGCCCGTGCCGAGGTTGAAGACATGCAGACCCGGCCGGCCGTGGCCATGGTCCAGCGCGGCCAGGTGGCCGTCGGCCAGGTCCATCACGTGGATGTAGTCGCGCACGCCGGTGCCGTCGGGTGTGGGGTAGTCGTCGCCGTAGATGCTCAGGAACTCGCGCCGGCCAACGGCGACCTGGGCGATGTAGGGCATCAGGTTGTTGGGCACCCCTTGCGGGTCCTCGCCGAGCCGGCCGCTGGGGTGGGCGCCAACCGGGTTGAAGTAGCGCAGTGCCGTCAGCGACCAGGCCGGGTCTGAGCGTGCCAGGTCGGCCAGCACCTGCTCGACCATCAGCTTGCTGCGGCCGTAAGGGTTGGTGGCCGAGGTTGGCGCGTCCTCGCGCAACGGCAGCTCCGGCGCGTCGCCATAGACCGTCGCCGACGAGCTGAAGACCAGCGTGCGCACGCCCGCAGCCTGCATCGCCGCCAGCAGCACCAGCGTGCCGTGCACGTTGTTGTCGAAGTAGCTCAGCGGCTGAGCCACCGACTCGCCGACCGCCTTCAGCCCGGCGAAGTGGATGACCGCGTCGATCTGCTCGCGCACCAGCAGCGCGTCCAGCAGGGCGCGGTCGCGGATGTCGCCGTGCACGAAGGCAGGCCGCGTGCCGGCCACCTCGGCGATGCGCTCGATCACGCCGGCCGAAGCGTTGTGCAGGTTGTCGAGGATGACCGGCCGGTGCCCGGCCGCGATCAGCGCGATCGTCGTGATGCTGCCGATGTAGCCGGCGCCGCCGGTGACGAGGATGTTCATGGTGACCTTGTTCAGCCCTTCGATGCGCCCAGCGTCAGGCCGGCGATGAACTGCTTCTGCATCAGGAAGAAGATGGCCACCGGCGGCAGCGCCGCGACGATGGAGCCGGCCGAGACCAGGTGCCACTGCGCCACCCACATGCCGTTGAGCGACTTCAGCCCGCCGGTGACCGGCATGGCGTGGTCGCCTTGGATCAGCACGGTCGACCAGAAGTAGTCGTTCCAGATGAAGGTGAAGACCAGCACCGCCAGCGCTGCCAGCGCCGGACGCACAAGGGGCAGCACGACGCGCCAGAAGATCTGGAACTCGTTGGCGCCCTCGATGCGCGCGGCCTCGACCAACTCCATCGGCAGGTCGCGGATGAAGTTGCGCATGAAGAAGGTGCAGAAGCCTGTCTGGAAGGCGATGTGGAACAGCACCAGGCCGGTGATGGAGTCGTACAGCCCCAGGCGCAGGCTCAGGTCACGCACCGGCACCATCAGGATCTGGAAGGGCACGAAATTGCCGCCCACGAAGATGAAGAACACCAGCAGGTTGAGCTTGAAGCGGTAGACGCCCAGCGCATAGCCGGCCAGACACGCGAGCGAGACCGCGCCGATCACGGTCGGCAGCGTCACCAGGAAGCTGTTGCCGATGTAGCGCAGGATCGGCGTGTTGGTGAACACGGCGGTGTAGTTCTCGATGACCTGCCACTGCGTGGGCAGGCCCCAGTAGTTGCCGCTGGCGATGTCGCCCTGGCCGCGCAGCGAGGTCAGCGCGACCGCGATGATGGGCAGCAGCCAGACCAGCAGTGCGATCGGCAGGGCGACCTGGTAGAGCCAGCGCGTCGGTGCCGAGGTCTTGGCGATGGGGGTCGGGAACATCAGGCAGTCTCCTTCTCTTGCTGATGGATGCGCCACAGCACGAACAGGATGTAGACCAGCATGATCGCGAACAGCACGGTGGCGATGGCGGTGCCATAGCCCATGCGGTAGCCGTATTCGGACAGCGCCTTTTCGTACATGTAGTACGCGAGCACGCGGGAGCTTCCGTAGGGCCCGCCCGAGGTCATGATGGAGATCATGTCGAAGCTGCGCAGCGAGCCGATGATGGTCACGACCACCGCGATGAAGGTGGCCGGACGCAGCTGGGGCAGCACGACGTGGCGCAGCATCGACCAGCCCTTGGCGCCCTCAAGGCGCGCGGCCTCGATCAGGTCGGGGCGCAGGTTGTTCAGGCCGGTGAGGTACAGGATCATGCAGTAGGCGATCTGCGGGTAGAGGCCGGCCACCACGATGCCGTAGGTGACCCAGTCCTCGTCGGCCAGCACCGCGATCGGGTCCATGCCGAACAGGCCGAAGATCTCGCCGACCAGGCCATTTGCCGGGTTGTAGAACCAGGTGAAGATCAGGCCGATGACACCCTGCGAGATCACGAAGGGGAAGAAGAACATCGACTTGATCGCGCGGATGCCGAACACCGTCTGGTTCAGGAACAGCGCGAGGCCGAGGCCGATGGGCACGGCCAGCAGGAAGCCGACCAGCCAGATCAGGTTGTTCTTGAGCGCGACAAAGAAGTCGGGGTCGGTCGCCAGCTCCTGGTAGTTGCCCAGACCGATCCAGCGTGCCTCGCCCAGGCCGTCCCAGTCGTAGAAGCTCAGCGCGATCGACTCGACGATCGGCACCAGCACATAGATCGTGAACATCAACGCGGCTGGCGCGAGGAACAGCCAGGGCGCGATGTCGCGCTGGTGGCGTGTCCACCAGGAAAACTGCCGGGGCGCAGGGGTCGGGCTCATGGCGGGATGCTCGTCGGAGGGGTTGCCGGACGGCCGCAAGGCATGTCCGTTTCTGGCAGCGCCCGGACCGGGCATGGGGACCGGTCCGGGCGCGGGCGACTCAGGTGTCGCCCTTCAGGTCGTCGCTGCTGATCACTTGTAGACGCGGGCGCGCACCTGCTCCAGTCGCTCCAGCACTTCCTTGCGCGACTCGGGCTTGATCATGTAGCGCTGGAAGCCCTCCATGCCGGCCTTGGCCATTTCGGCGGGCGCGTCGCGGTCGTAGAACTGACCCAGCGCATAGGCGCCCGACAGCATCGCGAAACCGTCCTTGAGGTAGACGTCGGTCGGGCGCGTGGCGTCCTTGTTGACCGGCAGCTGGCCCAGGATGGCGTTGACCTCGGTCTGCACCTTGGCGCTCGCCGCATAGGCCAGGAAGCGCCGCGCGTCGGCCTTGTTCTTGGCCTTGGCGGGGATGTGGATGGTGTCGGTCGGGGCGTCCTCGGCCATCGGCACGTTGTTGATCTTCGGGAATTGCATGAAGCCCAGCTGTGCCTCGGTCAGGCCGGCCTTCTTCATCGGGTCGACCGCGAAGTTGCCCATCAGGTACATCGCGGCCTCGCCCTTGACGAAGGCGGGCACGGCGTCCTGCCAGTCGATGCCGGCGTGGTTGGCGAGGAAGTAGCCGGGCTTGGTCAGCTCGTCCCAGCGGTCGAAGACCTCGTTGACGCGCTTGTCGGTGTAGGGCACCTTGCCGGACGTGAGGTCCATGTGGAACTCGTAGCCGTTGACGCGCATGTTGAGGTAGTCGAACCAGCCGCCCGTCGGCCACAGGGCCTTGGTGCCAATGGCAAACGGCGTGACGCCGGCGGCCTTCAGCTTGGCGCTGGCCGCGACCAATTGCTTCCAATCGGTCGGCACGGCGATGCCGTTCTTGGCGAAGATGTCCTTGCGGTAGTAGATGCCCCACTGGTAGTAGGTGTAGGGCACGCCCCACTTCTTGCCACCGATGGTCATCGACGCAGAGGCCGACTTCAGCTTGTCGTTGAGACCTTCCTTGGCCCAGACGTCGGACACGTCCTCGAACAGGTTGGCGTTGACGAAGGGCGCCATGCGGTTGCCGGCGTACCAGGTGACGATGTCCGGGGGATCGGCGGTCAGGAAGTTGCGGATCGAGGTCTTGAAGCCTTCATGGTCGAAGGTGTTGATCTTGACCGTCACGTCCGGGTTGGCGGCCATGAAGCCCTTGGCCATGGCATCCCACGCGGCCTTGGGCGCCGGGTCGGACGCATCGGTGTTGATCACCAGCGTGCCGGCTTGGGCGCTGACCCAGGCCAGGCCGGCCAGGGCCAGGGCACTCAGTCGTGCCTTGTTGCGCATCGTCATCGTCAGTCTCCTGTTGTGGCAGGCCGTCAAGCCTGCGCTGCGGTATCGGCGCCCGATGGGGACGGCGCCGTCGGCGTGTGCCACAGGGCGATGCCCCGTGGCGCCAGCGTCGCGCCGCCGATCAGCGGCAGGCAGGACGCGGGTTCGGTGTCCGGCGCGCTCGGCTGCCAGTGCAGCGTCGCGTCGGAGAAGTTGCAGGCCAGGGTCAGCGCGCCGATGCGGCTGATGCGCAGGCCCTCGTGCAGCGATTCGGCCGTCAGCCCGGCAGCTTCGGCGGCGCGCTGCAGCGTGGCGCGCCAGCCGGGTTCGTCCAGCCAGCCGGCGACATAGCGCAGCGCGCCCGCGCCGCAGGGCTTGCGGGTCAGGGCGGGGCGGCCGTCGTCGCCGAAGACAGCCTCGACCGTCACGTCGGCATCGACCGCGAGGTCCTCGCGCCAGCGCTGGACGTCGGTGGAGGTCCAGCCGCCCGCCAGATCGGCCGTTGGCAGCAACGTCGCCGCAAGACCCGGTGGCAACGAGGCGACCCGCTGCACCGACACGCCGACCGCGTGGCGCAGCGGTCCGGGTGCCAGGCCTTCGGGGATGGACAGCCGGTCCGTCTTTGACCCGGTGCGCGGACCGAGCACGACCTGCGCGCCCGCATGCGCGGCCTGTTCGAGCGATGCGGCCAGGGCGGCGTCGACATGCAGTTGCACCGGCAGCACGATCAGCCGGTAGCCGCTCATGTCGGCATGGGGCGCGACGATGTCGACGTCCAGACCCAGGCCGCGCAGTGCGGCATAGACGCGGAAGTGCAGCTCGACCGGGTTGTAGTCCGCGCCTTGCGGCTGGATCTGCGCCATCCAGACGCTGGCGTAGTCGAACACCAGCGCGACGCGGTTGACGATGCCCGGCGCCGACAGCTCGGCCAGCCGATCACCCAGGCGGCGCAGTTCCTCGCCGACCGCGCTGGCTTCGAGCCCGCCCTGGTCGACGCTGCGGTCGGGCCGGTGCAGGCCGGTGTGCATCTGTTCCTGCGCCCACGGCGCCTGACGCCAGCGGAAGTAGCTGACCACCTCGGCGCCATGCGCGAGCGCTTGCCAGGTCCACAGCCTGACCATGCCGTTGTGGGGCGCCGGGTTCCAGCTCGCCCAGTTGACCGGGCCGGGTTGCTGCTCCATCACCCACCAGCGGCCATGGGCCGGTGCGCCCGGGCGCACGCTGGCGCACATGCCGCGGTAAAGGTCATGGTGGAAGGCAGGGATGTCGGGGTGGCCGGTGCGGGCCAGCGCGGCCTTCTCGTCGGCGCGCAGGAAGAAGTTCTGCGTGAAGCCCAGCGGGTAGCTGTCCCAGGTCGCGATGTCGAGGTCGGCCGCCACCTCATGGTGGTCGAACTCGGTGAAGAAGCCCATGTAGTTGTGGGACACCGGCCGGCCGGGCGAGTGCTCGCGCAGGATCTCGCACTGCTCGCGGTTGAAGGCACGCACCTCGGACGAGGCATAGCGGCGCCAGTCCAGCCGGTGGGCCGGATGCGCCTCGGTGACGGTGCCGACCGGCGCGTCGACCTCGTCGAAGCTGCGGACCTCCATGCTCCAGAACACATTGCCCCAGGCCTCGTTGAGCGCCTGCACCGAGCCATGGCGCTCGGCCAGCCAGCGCCGGAAGCCGGCCTTGGCAGCGTCGGAGTAGCTCAGCACCGTGTCGTGGCAGCCGTATTCGTTGTCGGTCTGCCAGGCTGCGACCGCCGGATGGCGGCCATAGCGCTCGGCCACCGCGCGGCTGATGCGGCGCGACTCGGCCCGGTAGCCGGCGTGCGAGAAGCAGTAGTGGCGGCGCGAGCCATAGCCGCGTGGGTGGCCGTTGGCGTCCACCGCCAGCATGTCGGGCATGCGGTCGACCAGCCACTTGGGCGGCGTCGCGGTCGGCGTGCACATCACGACCTTCAGGCCCTGCGCGTGCAGGGTCTCGACCGCCTCGTCCAGCCAGGACCAGTCGAACACGCCGGGCGAGGGCTCGATGCGGCTCCAGGCGAACTCGGCGATGCGCACCCAGGTGATACCCATCTCGCGCATCCGGCGGGCATCGTCGGCCCACCACTCGCGTGGCCAGTGTTCGGGGTAGTAGCAGACGCCGAGTTGCATGGTCGTGATGTCGTCAGGATGGCGGCGAGCGTGTCGTCCGGGTGAGGTCGGGCCGGACAGGCTCAGCGCGTGAGCCTGTGCAGCGTGTCGGGGATGGCGCTCAGGCCGCTTGCGGCAGCAGCAGATCGGTGTCGGCGATCAGGCGGGGCAGGGCGTGGCCTTGCGGGTCGAACAGGTGGATGGCGGCGGCCGGCATGGCGAGCGTGATGCGGTGGCCGGCGACCGCGTGGGTGTGGCCGGGCGCCTTGGCGACCAGGGCGTCGCCACCGGTGGCCAGGCTGTGCTCGCCATCACCGGCGTCGAGGTAGAGGAAGGTCGACTCGCCCAGTCTTTCCTGCCACTGCACCGGCCGCACGATGTGCTGCGTGGCCGTGCCGAGCTCGGTGTGCTCGGGCCGGATGCCCAGCGTCACCGGCGTGCCGCTCGGCAGGGCGCGGGCGTCGACATGGGCTTCGAGGCGCTCGTTCGTGCCGTTGACCGACACCACCGCGCTGGCCGGGCCGGCGCTGACCAGCGTGGCCTTGAGGAAGTTCATCTTGGGCGAGCCGATGAAGCCAGCGACGAACAGGTTGCGTGGCCGGTGGTAGAGCTCCAGCGGCGAGCCGCATTGCGCCACCGAGCCTTCGCGGGCGACCGCCTCACCGGTGTTGAGCAGCAAGATGCGGTCGGCCAGCGTCATCGCCTCGACCTGGTCGTGCGTCACGTAGACGGTCGACGCGCGGCCGAAGTCGCGGTGCAGTTTGGCGATCTCGAAGCGGGTCTGCACCCGCAGCGCGGCATCGAGGTTGGACAGCGGCTCGTCGAACAGGAAGACGCCCGGCTCGCGCACGATGGCCCGGCCGATCGCCACTCGCTGGCGCTGGCCGCCCGACAGTGCCTTGGGCTTGCGCTCCAGCAGGTGGTCGAGCTGCAGCACCTTGGCGGCGGCGCGGACCTTCTCGTCGATCACCTTCTTGTCGACCTTGGCCAGGCCCAGGCCGAAGGCCATGTTCTCGTAGACCGACATGTGCGGGAACAGCGCATAGGTCTGGAACACCATCGCCACGCCACGGTGCGCGGGCGGCACCTCGTTCATCAGCGCGCCGCCGATGCGCAGCTCGCCGGCGGTGATGTCCTCCAGCCCGGCAATCATGCGCAGCAGCGTCGACTTGCCGCAGCCAGACGGCCCGACGAAGACGCAGAACTCGCCCTGCGCGATCTGCAGGTCAACCTCGCGGATCACCGGCGGCAGGTCGCCGTAGGCCTTGAAGACGTTCTTGAGTTCGATGCTGGCCATGGTGCGGGTGGGGCTGCCTGTTGGAGGTGCCGGGGAGGCGATGGCCAGATTGTGGTGCTAATAAAATTAGCGATAACTGGTGAAAACCCGCCCTGATGTCAGCGGAACTTCAGCGCCGGCGCACCGTCTCGCGCTCGACCAGCGGGCAGTCGATCTTGGTCAGCGCGCGGCGGTGGCCCGCCGCCCGGCTGGTGGTCTCAACCCCAGCGCCTTCGGCCAGCAGCAGCTCGACCGCCGCCCGGCCCATCTCGTAGTTGGGCAGCACCATGGTCGTCAGCGGCGGGTGGGTGTGGCGCGAGATCTCCTGGTCGTCGTAGCCGATCAGCGAGACGTCCTCGGGCACCTTCTTGCCGAGCTGGGCCAGCGCCTCCAGCGCACCGATCGCCATCAGGTCGTTGGCACAGAAGATCGCGCTGGGTGGGCGCGCCAGCGCCATCAGCGCCATCGTGCCGTCGAAGCCGCCGCTGTTCATCCAGTCGCCGTCGCGCACCAGGGCAGGGTCGAAGGGCAGGTCGGCGGTGGCCAGTGCACGCCGGTAGCCCTTCAGGCGGTCCTTGGCGGCTTCCATCCAGGGCTCGCCGTTGATGAAGCCGATGCGGGTGTGACCGGCGCCAATCAGGTGGTCGGTGGCCGCATGGCCGCCGCCCACCTCGCCCGGCACGATGGTCGGGAAACGCCCGCTGTCATCGTGGCAATTCAGCAGCACGGTGGGCACCTCGTGCAGCGCGGCGGGCACCTGCGCGGCGCGCGTGAAGATGGTCGAGTAGATGACGCCCAGCAGCTGCGGATGGGCCCGCAGCGCGGCGATCGCGGCGGCTTCCTGGTCGGCGTTGCTGCGGGTCACGAACACGCTCAGCACACAGCCGTGCTCCCAGGCCGCGTCGCGCGCGCCGTCGACGCTGACGACCGGGTGCGGGCTGGTGGAGATCTCGTCAACCAGGTAGCCGATCAGGTTGCGGCGCGGTCCGGCGGCGTCGGCCGGCAGGGCCTCGTCGACCGAGCCCTCGCGGCGCGGCAGGCGGTAGCCCAGCTCGACGGCCGCGCTCAGCACCTTGGCGCGGGTGGCATCCGATAGCCGGGCGCTGCTGACGTTGTTGAGCGCCATGGAGACGGTGGACTGCGACACCCCCGCCGCCTTGGCGACGTCGGTCATGGTCGGGCGGCGGCTGGGAGGGCTGGCGGGCTTGCGGGGCGTCACGAGGGTCGGGTCCGTTTCGGCAGGAATCTGGAGCTGCGAATTATTGGCGCTGTTTCCGTCATGCGGAACAGACACGGCGCGGGCATCCGGTGTGGTCGCAAGGTCGATCATGAACACGATGCTGATAGCTAATAAATTTGCTGATATTGGTGGAAACACCATGATCGCGCCGGAGCGTGCTGCGTATCCTTCGGGCTAACACGCGTTAGGTGGCCACCGGAAGCCGGCGGTCCATGGCGCGATTCACTCCAGAAGGTCTGCCGCGATGTCTGCTTCGTCTCCTGCTCCGGTCTCGCCTGCCCAGGCCGCGGCCCAAGCTGCACCGCTGTCCCGCCTGGCGCGGGTGCTGCGCGGCTGGCGTGCCGCCGTCTCGCCGCTGCGCCGGCTGGAGACCGTCACCGGCCTGATGCTGGTGCTGCCCGCGCTGATCGGCTTCGCACTCTTCTATGCGATGCCGGCGGTGCGGGCGCTCGAGATCAGCTTCACCGACTGGAACCTGCTGAGTCCGCCCAAGCCGGTCGGCTGGGCCAACTACGCCAAGATGCTCGAAGACGGCCGCTTCTGGCAGGGCATGAAGCTGTCGCTCTATTACGTGGCGCTCAACATCCCGCTGCAGACCGTGCTGGGGCTGTTCCTGGCGGTGGCGATGGACCGGCTGACGCGCTCGCTGTTCGTCAAGTCGGTGGTGCTGCTGCCCTACCTGCTGTCCAACGTGCTGGTGGCGCTGATGTGGGTCTGGCTGCTCGATCCGCTGCTGGGCGGCGTCAACCACCTGATCACCGCCACTGGCCTGGACCGCCAGCCCTTCTTCGCCAGCCCGGACCAGTCGCTGGCGACCGTCGCAGCAGTCAACATCTGGCGCCACATGGGCCTGATCGCGCTGCTCTTCCTGGCGGGCCTGCAGAACATCCCGCGCTACCTCTACGAGGCCGCTGCGCTCGAAGGCGCCAGCGAATGGCAGATGTTCCGCCGCATCACGCTGCCGCTGCTGCGCCCGGTGATGGTGTTCGTGCTGGTGACCAGCGTGACCGGCTCCTTCCAGATCTTCGACACCGTGGCCGTGGCCACCAACGGCGGGCCGCTGGACTCGACCCGGGTGATCGTTCACTACATCGTCCAGAACGCCTTCAGCTTCTACAAGATGGGCTATGCCTCGGCGATGTCGATGACGCTGTGCCTGGTCATGATCGCCTACACGCTGGTGCAGATGCGCATCCTGCGGGCCAACGAGAACGACCTGGCCTGAGCGGCGGGAACCTCGATCAACACGGAGAAATTCGCCACCATGTCCGTTGCCGTTCCGACCGCCGTCGTCCCCTCCGCCAGCGTGCGCGCCCGCCGTGTCTCGGCCTCGCGCTGGCTCGCCTGGGGCATCCTGGGGCTGATGCTCTTCATCACGCTGGCGCCGCTGTGGCTGGTCCTCAAGACCGCGATCACACCCACCGGCGACCTGTTCACGCAGAGCGCGCAGCTGATGCCTGACCAGCCCACCGTCGCGCACTTCCTGCGCGTGCTGGGCCTGCTCACGCCCGAGGAGGCGATGTCGCACGGCGGCTCCGGCGCGCAGATCAACTTCCTGGGCTCGCTGCTGAACTCGCTCGTGTTCACCGCCACGGTGGTCGTCATGCAGGTGCTGACCAGCGCGATGGCCGCCTATGCCTTTGCCCGCCTGCGCTTCCCGGGCCGCGATGTGCTGTTCGGGCTCTTTGTCGCTTCGATGATGGTGCCCGGCGTCGTCACCTTCATTCCCAACTTCATCCTGGTCCGGGACCTCGGCTGGCTCAACACGATGGCAGGCATGGTCGCGCCCTTCTGCCTGTTCTCGGCCTTCGGCATCTTCTTCCTACGCCAGTTCTTCATGTCCATCCCGCGTGACCTGGAAGAGGCCGCGATGCTCGAAGGCGCCTCGCCGCTGCGCATCTTCTGGACCGTGGTGCTGCCGCTGGCGACGACGCCGATCGCGACCATCGCGATCCTGCAGGGCATCAACATGTGGAACGAGTTCTTCTGGCCCTTCCTCGTCGCCAAGGACGAGGAAAAGCGCGTGCTGACCGTCGCCCTGCAGAGCTTCAAGTCGCAGACGCCGCAAGGCCAGCCCGACTGGACTGGCCTGATGGCCGCGACCGCCCTGACCATCCTGCCGACCTTGCTGCTGCTGGTGGCCTTCGGCCGCAAGGTGGTCGAGTCGGTCCAGTTCAGCGGCAGCAAGTGAGCGTTTGCCACTCCGGCCGTTTCAAGACCCCCGCATTGCCGGCCACCGGCCTGCATTTCACCCAGCGCCACACCAGCGCCTTTCATGACCCCAGAGGAGACCTGTTCATGACCATCCGCCGCCACATCCTGTCCGCCGCCGCGCTGCTCGCCGCCGCCGGTGCCGCCCACGCCGTTGACGTCAAGTACGTGCTGTGGGACTCCGGCCAGCGCCCGGCCTACCAGCAGTGCGCCACCGACTTCGAGAAGGCCAACCCCGGCATCTCGATCAAGATCAGCCAGCAAGGCTGGGACGAATACTGGACCGGCATCTCGACCGGCTTCATCTCCGGCACCGCGCCGGACGTGTTCACCAACCACCTGGCCAAGTACCCCGAGTTCGCCAAGAACAACCAGCTCGTCGACCTGGCTCCGCTGGTCAAGCGCGACGGCGTCAAGACCGACGTCTACTCCAACGGCCTCTACGACATCTGGGGCCGCGACGGCAAGCAATACGGCCTGCCCAAGGACTGGGACACCATCGCCTTCATCGTCAACATGGACGTGGCGAAGAAGGCCGGCGTGACGCTGGCTGAGCTCAACAACATGACATGGAATCCGAAGGACGGCGGTTCCTTCGAGCAGGTCGTCAAGAAGCTGACGATCGATGCCAACGGCAACAACGCCCTGAGCCCGAAGTTCGACAAGACCAAGGTCGCGACCTACGGCTACCAGAATCCCGGTTCCGGCGGCATGATGGGCCAGACCGAGTGGAGCCACTTCGCGGTCTCCAACGGCTTCAAGTTCCAGGACAAGCCGTGGGCCGGCAAGTTCTACTACGACGACGCCAAGCTGGCCGAGACCATCCAGTACATCGCCAGCCTGCCGGGCAAGGGCGTGTCGGCCACCGCCGAGGACGTCAGCAAGCTGGGCTCGGGCGGCATGTTCATGGCCGGCAAGGCCGCGATCATTCCGGAGGGCTCCTGGATGATCAACCACTTCGCCAGCAACACGAAGTTCAACTACGCCTGGGTCCCGCTGCCCAAGGGCCCGACCGGCTCGCGTGCCACCATGTTCAACGGCCTGGCCGATTCGATCTGGGTTGGCAGCAAGGTCAAGGAAGAGGCCTGGAAGTGGGTCAAGTACCTGGGCTCCGAGGCCTGCCAGAACGTGGTCGCCAAGGCTGGCGTGGTCTTCCCGGCCATCAAGGGCCTGCCCGACACCGTGACCGCCGTGCACAAGGCCAAGGGCATCGACGACTCGGCCTTCCTGGAAATGGCCAAGGGCAAGACCTTCCTCGCGCCCATCGCCGACAACGGCTCGCAGGTCAATGAGCTGATGGCCAATGCCATCGACTCGGTGCTGCGTGGCAAGGCCCAGGCTGCGCCTGCTCTGAAGGATGCCAATGCCCAGGTCAACGCGCTCTTCAAGTGAGCCACTGATCTGACCTTCCGCATGTCTCCGAGGCGCTGACGGCAGGGACTCTGTCAGCGCAGGTTCACGTGCCGGAGCGACAGGCTCCGGCACGTTTTTTCCTTCTCCACGTCTCGCCTTGTTCACCTCCAGCCGTACCCCATCGACATGACCGCCGCCACCTCGAATCGCCGCTTGAAGATCACGCTGATCGGTGCCGGCAGCACCGTGTTCACCCGCAACCTGCTGGGCGACATCCTCGCCTACCCGGAACTGGCAGGCGCCGAGATCGCGCTGCACGACATCGACGCGCACCGCCTTGCGCTGTCCGAACAGGTCGCCCACCGCATCGCCGACGCGCTGGGCGCCCAGCCCCGCATCACCGCCAGCATCGACCGACGCGCGGCGCTCGCCGACGCGAACTTCGTCATCAACACCATCCAGGTCGGCGGCTACAAGCCGGCGACCGTGACCGACTTCGACATCCCGAAGAAGTACGGCCTTGAACAGACCATTGGCGACACGCTGGGCATCGGCGGGATCATGCGCGGGCTGCGAACCGTGCCGGTGATGCTCGACATGCTGCGCGACATGGAAGAGGTCTGCGCCAGTGGCGCCATCCACCTCAACTACGTCAACCCGATGGCGATGATCACGTGGGCGCTGAACGCCTCGTCCACGCGCATCCCGACCATCGGCCTGTGCCACAGCGTGCAGCACACCGCCGGTGAACTCGCGCGTGACCTGCAGATCCCCGTCGAGGAGATCCAGTACCACTGCGCCGGCATCAACCACATGTCCTTCTACCTGCGCTTCGAACACGAGGGGCGCGACCTCTACCCGCGCCTGCGCGAGATCCACCGCGACGGCGCGATGCCCGACTGGAACCGCGTGCGCTACGAGATGCTGCACCAGCTGGGCTACTTCCCCACCGAGTCCAGCGAGCACTTCAGCGAGTACGTGCCCTGGTTCATCAAGCAGGGCCGCGAGGACCTGCTCAAGAAGTTCAACATCCCGCTGGACGAGTACCCCGGCCGCTGCCAGGTCTTCGAACACGCGTGGCCCTACATCGAGCGCGAGCTGCAGACGCCCGGCTCGCAGGACCCGGCCGCGCTGCTGGCGCAATTGCGCGCGGCCGACATCCACGTCATGCCACGTTCGATCGAGGACGCGCCCCACATGCTCGAAGGCCTGCGTCAGGTCGTGCGCAGCGTCGAATACGGCAGCTCCATCATCCACTCGGTGGTGACCGGCAAGCCCTGCGTCATCAACGGCAATGTGCTCAACCACCAGCTGATCGACAACCTGCCGCAGGGCTGTGCGGTCGAGGTGCCTTGCGTGGTCGACCACAACGGCGTGCAGCCCACGCGGGTGGGTGAACTGCCGGTGCAGCTTGCTGCATTGATGCGCACCAACGTCAATGTGCAGGAGCTGGTGGTTGCGGCAGTGCTCAAGCAGAACCGCGAGCACGTCTACCATGCCGCGATGCTGGACCCGCACACCGCCGCCACACTGGACCTGTCGCAGATCCGCGCCATGGTCGACGAACTGCTGACGGCGCACCGGCCCTTCCTGCCGGACTTCCTGCACGGCTGATCCGGCCGGGCTGACCGAGACCGTGGGCCAGACCGAGAACGTGACCGAGAACGTGACCGATACGCTGCGCACGCCCACCACCAGCGCCGAGGTCGCCCGCCAGGCGGGGGTCTCGCGCACGACGGTCAGCTTCGTGCTCAATGGCGTCGAGAACCGCGGCATCAGCGAGTCGACCCGCCAGCGCGTGCTGGCGGTGGCCGAGCAGATGGGCTACGCGCCCAACGCCGCCGCGCGCCAACTGGCGGGCGGCAGCAGCGGCACCGTCGGTCTGGTGATCCCGCAGGCGGCCCATCTCTACACCGACGTCTTCCTCTCGCAGATGGTGGCCAGCGTCAACGACGCCTGCCACCGCGAGGGCCTCAAGCTGCTGATCGAATCGACCGAGGGCGAGGGCCGCGAGCCCGGCGGCTTCATCGGCCTGGTCAAGGCGCGGCGCATCGACGGCCTGCTGATCGTCAGCCCGCGCCGCGACGTCTACGACCACCTGCACCGCATCGTCGAGGCCGGCATTCCGCTGGTCGTGCTGGGTCGTGCGCCCCGGGGGCTGGAACACATCCAGGCCCTGCCGACCCAGAACAACCGCGCCACCGCCGACCTGCTGGACCACCTGCAGCGCCTGGGCCACCGCCGCATCGGCCACGTCGCCTTTGCGCCGCCCGAGATCCTGGCGTCCCATGAGCGCATCGGCAGCTGGCGCGAGGCGCTCGAAGCAGAAGGCACCACGCCCGATCCGGCCTGGCTGACCCATGCCGACATCAGCGCCGCCAGCGGCCTGCTGGCGACCCGCGCGCTGCTGGCTCAGCAACTGAGCCTGCCGGCAGAACGCCGCATCACCGCCTTGTTTGCCGGCAACGACACCATCGCCTTTGGCGCCATGCGCGCCCTCGCCGAAGCCGGTCTGCGGGTGCCGCAGGACATCGCCGTGGTCGGCTACGACGACATCCCGCTGGCGGCCTACGCCAGCCCGCCGCTGACCACCGTGCGCACCCACCCGATCGAGCAGGGCCGCGAAGCCGTCACCAGCCTGATGGCCCAGCTGCGCAAGGTCCCGCGACCGCCCTTCGGACCGGACCTGACCGAGCCGGAACTGGTGGTGCGGGCGTCGTGCGGGGCGGGCACGCTCACCCCCCGCGTCTGACCCGCAACGCCGCGAGGAAGGCCTGCATCAGCGGTTCGGCCGGCAGCAGGTCCGGCCGGGACGGGTGGAACTCCGGGTGCCACTGGACGCCGGTGACGAAGAGGTCGCCGCGCGCGCGGATGGCCTCGACGATGCCGTCGTCTGCCGAACGCGCCTCCACCTGCAGATCGCCGCCGAGCCGGTCGACCGCCTGGTGGTGGATGCTGTTGACCCGCGCACCGGCCGGTGTGCCGTAGATGTCGGCCAGGCGGCTGTGGGGTTCGATCCGCAGCCCGTGGTCCAGCTGGTCGTAAAGATCGGCGTCGACATGACGTATGGCCTGCGGGCGCTGGGTCGCGATGTCCTGGTAGAGCGTGCCGCCGAGCGCGACGTTGAGCAGCTGGCAGCCCCGGCAGATGCCCAGCAGCGGCTTGCCGGCGGCCAGGAAGCCCTCGATCAGCTCGATCTCGTAGCGGTCCCGCACGGCGTCGCCGCGCCAGGCGTCGCGCAGCGGCTGCTGGCCGTAGGTCAGCGGGCTGACGTCCGCACCGCCCTGCAGCATCAGGCCGTCCAGCAGCTCGACGTAGTGGTGCACACCGACCTTGCGGCGCGCCACCTCGGCGTCAAAGCCCAGCGTCGGCACCATCACCGCCATCGCGCCGTGGCCCATGATCCAGTGGGCAAGCGACTGCTCCAGGTACTGCAGCGTCTTGCCGCGAAAGCCCAGCTCGGCGGGCGGCTGGTGCATCAGCCGGGCCGTCAGGCCGATCAGCAGGGGGCGTTCGGCCATCAGCTCGCGCGGCCGGCCCAGCGTTCACATTGCTGGCGCACTACCTCGGCGAGCAGGCCCTCGCGCGACTGCACCACCCGGATCCAGCCGGCGTCGTTGCCCTGGCGGCCCATCTCGCCACGCAGGTAGGCGATCGCGCCCTCGGCGCGCAGCTCCATCGCGTGGACCTCCAGCGCCGAGAAGGTCAGGGCGATGTCGTCGCGCAGCGTGCGGTGCTCGCCGGTCTGCGGGTCCACGAACAGGCCGTCCAGCCCGAAGCGGCAGGCCTGGAAGCGGTTGTAGGTGTAGGGCAAGTAGTCGTCCTCGTGCAGCGGGTAGGGCCGCTCGACGCGCAACCAGCGTGCCAGGCACTGGATGAAGCCGGCCATCGCGGCGGCCTTCTCGATCGTCAGCGGCGTGTCCAGCACGCGCACCTCGATGGTCCCGTATTCGGGCTTGGGGCGGATGTCCCAGTAGAAGTCCTTCATGCTGCGGACCACCCCTGTGCGGGTCATCTTCTCGAAGTAGACCTGGAAGTCGTCCCAGCTGGTCACGAAGGGCGCCCGGCCCGACATCGGGAAGGCGAAGACCGAGTTCAGGCGCGCCGAGTCAAAGCCGGTGTCCGTGCCCTGCACATAGGGCGAGGACGCGCTGAGGGCGATCAGGTGCGGGATGAAGCGCGACAGCCCGTGAAGCAGCACCAGCGCCTGGTCCGGCCCGGGACAGCCGACGTGCACGTGCTGGCCGAAGATCGTGAACTGCTTGCTCAGATAGCCGTAGAGCTGCGAGAGCTCCTGGAAACGCGGCTTGTCGAAGATGCGGCGCTGGCTCCAGTCCTGGAAGGGGTGAGTGCCACCGCCGCACAGCCCCAGGTTGAGCTGGTCGGCGCAGCTCACCAGCGCATCGCGCAACTGGCCCAGCTGCGACAGGGCATCGGCATGGTCGACGCAGATGCCGGTGGACAGCTCGATCATGCTGTCGGTCATCTCCGGGACGATGCTGCCGGGCAGCTTGTCCTTGAGCCGGTCGACCAGTCGCAGCAGGTCCTTGGCCGACGGTGCCAGGTCGTAGTCGTGGGTGTTGACGATCTGCAGCTCCAGCTCGACGCCAAGCGTCAACGAGCGCGAGCGCGCGAAGGGTTCGAGCCGGATCACGACAGCGCCCCGCCGATGTCGCCGTGCAGCGGGCCGGGGCTGGCGCTGGTGGCGGATGCCGATGTCGGGGCCGGTGTGGACGCCGTTGTCGGTGTCTGTGCGGGGGTGGCTGCGGGCGCGGTGGTCGATCCGCGTCGTGCCGATTCCGCCGGCACCCGGCTCGGTGCCGACGCGGCCGGTGCGACCTCGCCGGCCAGGCGCAGCGCCGCGCAGACGGCCAGCGGGCCGGCCAGCTCCAGCAGGGCGATGGCGCTCAGCACGATCGGGCCGATCTGGCGGCCGTAGTCCGGGTGGATCGCGTGCAGCTCGGCCAGCATCACCAGCGCGGTGGCGGACAAAGGCGCCAGCGTCAGGCCGAGCGCCAGGCCTTGGCGTGGCGCCAGGCCGCTCAGGCGGGCAAGGCCCATCACCGCCAGCAGCTTGGCCAGCCCGCGGGCACCGACCAGCACGGCGCCCAGCAACAGGCCGGTGGCCAGCGCTTCCAGGGTCCAGGCCGAGCCGACGATCACGAACAGCAGCAGCACCAGCACGCCGCCGGCCGTGCCGAAGTGGCGCGGCCAGACCCAGGGGCGCTCGCTGCGGTTGCGCAGCGCCAGCCCGGCCAGCAGCGGCACCAGCAGCGTCGACAGGGCCAGTGCCCGCGCCACGGTGATGGCCACGAGCACCAGGCCGAGCAGCAGCAGCACGGCATGGTCGTTGCGCAGGTCAAGCCGGCGGGCGACCAGGCCGACCAGCTTGGCCAGCACCAGCGCGAGCAGGAGCGAGCCGAGGAAGTTGTAGCCCAGCCGGGCCAGTGCCGGCAGCCAGTCGCCCAGCGTCTCCAGGCTCAGCCAGCCCCGCAGCAGCGTCAGGCCGAGCGCGGCATAGAGCGTGTTCAGGGCGGTCAGCAGGATCATGCGTTCGGTGACCTGACCGGCGGCCCCCAGTTCCAGCGAGACCCGCCCGGCGACCGCCGCCGAGGCCGGCACCGCCAGCACCGCGCAGCCCAGCGCCACGGCCGGGTCCAGGCCTGCCCAGCGCAGGGCGCCATGCACGGTGACCAGCGTCAGCAAGGCCTCGGCCAGGCTGGTGGCGAGCAGGGCCGGGTTGTCGCGCAGCCAGCGCAGCCGCACCCGCGCGCCGATCTCGAACAGCAGCAGCGCCAGAGCCAGGTCGATCACCAGCTTGAGCGAGCCCGGCATGGCCGCGCCCGTCAGGCCTTGGCCGGACAGCGCCATGCCGATGCCGGCGGCGGTGTAGCCCATCACCCGCGGCAGCCGGGTCCAGCGCGCCACCAGCTCACCGAGCAGGCCGCCGGCCAGCAGCATCAGGACGGCCCAGAACAGCGCCCCCGGATCGGGTGGCCAGGGTTCGATGTGCAGCACGCGTGCCACGTCTTCCAGCCAATCCATCTCAGCTCCTCGTGCGCCGCACCGAGCCGGTGCGGCGTTGTGGTCGGCGCGAATCCTTCCACGCCGTCTTCTGCCGATGACTGTAGAGGCTAGTCCCCCTCCGCTGGTTCCGGGCTGTGCATCCGGTTGTCAGCGGAGCTTGGTAAGCCGGGCTCCACGAACATGTACGGAAACTGAATGGAACAAGATCCCTTGTTTTCGCTTTGTCCAACCTCCGGATTTCTCGGATCGTGATGTGTCTTGTTGCAGATGCCGCATCTGGAATGAACTTTGTTGCCTTCCATCGACGAATACTGCGTGAATTGACCCAATAACCACACCCATTAGGGTGAAAAGTAGTGAGATCAGTCAATTCGATCGTGACTAGGATCGCGACCATTAAGAAATCCTCAAGACAAATTCAGTGCTTCAGGCGTCGTTTGACGACCGCTTGTCCAGAACAAACCGCCTGATCACCGATCTTCATCCAGACCTGCCTGACCTGATCTGAAGCGCCGCTATGGGCCCACTGCTTCTTGCGCCGGCTGACTGAACTGCAACCAAGACCCAGACCCGAGGTTCCACGATGACCGACTCCCTCAAGCCCGAAGCGCTGGCCGATGTGCCGGCGAACGACCGCGCGGAGCCCGCCACGGCCACCGCCACGCGTCGACAGATGTTCAAGATGAGCCTCGGCGCTGCGCCTGCAGCGCTGCTGGCTGCGGCAGCGACGCCGGCCCGGGCGGCAGATCCAGAGCCGAGCCCGCGCATCACGCCGTTTCTGGAACCGCTGCGCATCCCGCCCGAACTGCCACAGCGTCCGTTGACCGATCCGGCCTTCGCGCTGCGTCCGACGGTCCAGCCCAACCGCCGCGTGAACCCGGCCACCGGTTTGCCGTTCGAAGGGCGTGGCGAGCCGCACCAGAAGCGCAACCTCAACCCGCCGCAGTTCTTCTACGCCCAGCGTTATGGCGCGGTGCCGCCGGTGTCGATCCACCCGCAGCTGCGTGCGCAGGTGAACTTCTGGGGTGCGAACCTCGGTGGCAGCGACCTGACGCTGGACCCGCCGACCTCGCCCTTGCCGACCATCGTCAGCCGCTACCAGGCCGGCGCGAACACCGCCATCCTCGTGCGGCGCTACAACGACCTGCCCAAGGGCGTGCCGGCCGGTGGCTATGGCCGCAACTCGATCTCCACCCACCTGCACAACTTCCACAGCGCGCCCGACAGCGACGGCGGCCCCTGTGATCCGCGACTGGGGGGGCTGTCCGAAGACCCGTTCACCCAGGGTCGCTTCTTCTTCCCCGGCCAGTACTACGACTACTACTACAACATGAAGCGGGCCGGCTTCACCAAGGCGGGGATGCCCGACGGCGATGTGCGCGAAACGCTCGGCACGCTCTGGTATCACGACCACCGCGAGGCCCACACGGCCGAGAACGTCTACAAGGGCCTGTACGGCTTCCACCTGATCTTCAACGAACACGACACGGGCGACGAGACCACCGGTTTCCGGCTGCCGAGCTATCCGGCCTACGACGTGCCGATCTCGTTTTGCGACCTGCGCCTGGACCCGCGCACCGAGCAGCCCGTGTTCGACCTCGAGGACGATGACGGCCACATCGGCGACCGCTACCTGGTCAACGGCCGGCTGCAGCCCTACATGGACGTGTTCCAGCGCCGCTATCGCCTGCGGCTGCTCAACGTCGGCCCCTCGCGCTTCCACCAGCTCTACCTGGTCAACCCGGACCAGCCGTCACAGCGCATCCCGTTCTGGCTGATCGCCAACGACGGCAACCTGCTGCCTCGGCCGCTGCAGGTGCCCTATCTCCGGATGTCCTGCGCCGAGCGGGCCGATGTCATCGTCGACTTCCGCGAGCTGACCGCGCCGGGTGGCCCGGCGGCCGGCGCGACCCGGCTCTGGCTGGAAAACCGCCTGCTGCAGGACAAGGGACGGGGCCCCGAAGAGGACATCCTGCCCGCCGGCAACCCGGACCACGCGCTGATGGAGTTCCGCATCGGCCAAGTCGTGACGGACCTGAGCGTGCACCCGACGGAGATCGCCAGCTTCGCGCCGATCAGCCTGCCGCCGCTGGGCACGCCGGTCATCACCCGCACCTTTGACTGGGGGCGTGGCAATGGCGGCTGGGTCTGCAACGACAAGCCGATCAACTGCGACGAGGTCCGCTTCACGATGAAGAAGGGCGCGGTCGAGCGTTGGATCCACAAGACCGGTGGCGGCTGGGCCCATCCGATCCACAACCACTTCGTCGAAGGCCGCATCGTCAAGCGCAACGGCAAGGCGATCGGGCCGAACTCGCCGGAGTTCTCGCGCAAGGACGTGGTCTGGCTGGGCGAGGGCGACGAGGTCGAGTACCTCGTGCGTGCCCAGGACTACGACGGCGTCTACCCGATGCACTGCCACAACGTCGTCCACGAGGACAAGGGAATGATGCTGCTGTTCGCCGTCGACAACGTGGGCGACACCAACACGCGGCCCTGAGCGAGGACGCTCCCGTCCTGACCGTTCTTGACCTGTGTGCCTGCCTGCCTTCCGGAGTGAAACCATGAACCCGATCCAGACCTTGACCGAGCGTCGCTCGACCTTCGGCCGCGCCTTGCTGGGGGCCGGTCTGCTGGCCGCGGGTGCCGGCCTGATGGGCGCTGCCCAGCCGGCCCGTGCCCGCGACGAGGACCCGCGCGAGCGGGTGCGCCGTCGCCGCCTGCCCAACGTCCCGCTGCTGACCCACGAAGGCCGCGTCGTGCGCTTCTACGACGACATCGTGCGTGACCGCCAGGTGGTGATCAACGTCATGTACACCAGCTGCAGCAACATCTGCAGCCCGGCCACGCGCAAGCTGGTCGAAGCCCGGCATCACCTCGGCCCGCGCACCCGCGACATGCACTTCGTGTCGCTGACGCTGACCCCGCTGACCGACACACCGGCCGAACTGGCCGCCTACCGCCGCGCCCACGGCATCGACGGCCGCGACGGCGACTGGACCTTCCTGACCGGCAAGCCCGCCCACGTCGAACAGGTCGCCCGCGCACTCGGCCTGATGAGCGACGACCCGGCCGATGACCTGCTCAGCCACTCCGGCGCTGCCGTGGTCGGCGATGAGCGCCGTGTGCAATGGGGCCACGCCAACACCCTGACCAGCGGCCGAGGCATCGCAAGGATGATCCGGTTCGAGCTGGTGTGAGGGTCTCGCGCCGCTGCCGCTGTCAACGCCAGACGGGCCGAGCGTTCGCGTTTTCCTGCAACGGTGACACCCGGCGCGCCTGGGCGGGTGTCTGCTCGTGCCAAGCCTCGCTCAGGGACGCGGCGCCGGCCCGGGCGGCGCTGGCCGTCGTCGTGGCGGGGCAACGGCCGGTGGCGCGGTGCGCCAAGGCGGTGGACAACAGGGCTTCACGGGTGTCGCCCCGTTCGTGCCAGCGGTCATCAGCGGCGGCACAGTCCGGTTGCAGTCCGTCGGCATAGTCGCCATGGCCCAGGTCGTTGGCGATCTGGAATTCGATCGGGAAATACACGATGCCGTTCCTGCGGTGGCCCTTGAAGCCATAGGGCTTGCCGCAGGTCGTCTCGCCGACCAAGATAACTTGCACGCCGATGCCACGCAGACCATTGACCAGCGCTTCGCTGGCCGAGCAGGTGCGTGATCCCGCCAGCACGTAGACGCGGCGCAGGCCCAGGGTGGGCAGCGGCGTGTCGTTGGTGCAGCGAAAGCTTGTCGGATTGGGCAGGCACGACGTGGTCACGAAGGGGGTGTTTCGCTCACCGTCGGCCACCGCCGCGTGTCGGGCGCTGAACTGCAGGCGGGTGAACATCCGGCCACTCGTGCGGGCGTCGCCTGCCAATGCATGTGCCAGACCATTGGCGATGAAGAGGTAGCCGCCGCCGTTGTAGCGAAGGTCCACCACGACGTCCTTGACCTGGGCCGCCCGGAAGCTGCGGATGGCGTCGGTCAACGGCGCTTCGGCCGACAGGATGTGCTGGTCGAAGGGCAGGTAGCCGACACGATCGCTGGCCGACAGATTCAGCACCCGGGCCGCCGGCACCGGATTTGGCGTGTAGCTGGCGCTGTCGACCAAGACGTCCACGACGGCACCGGTGGCCGCCTTGTAGATCTGCATCGTTGAACGACAGGTCGTATTGGCTTCAACCGCGCCGACAAAACGATAGAAGCGCGTGCTCGTCTCATCCTGGCGTGTGTCCGAGAGGCGGACGCCGTCGACCTTCAGCAGCATGTCACCTCGGCGGATCAGCCCTTGGCGTCCGACCGGCGAGTCCGGCTCGACCTTTTCGACCTGAAGCGTGTCGTTCACGGCGTCGTAGTGCCAGGAGATGCCCGAGCCGATGGTCTGGTCACCGGCGTAATAGGCATCGGACGCCTGGGCGGTCGTCGCGTAGCTGTAGCGGTCACGCCCCGTCACGTTGCTCAACAGCGCCTTGAAGTAGTTCACCAGCGAGGCATAGGGCTCGGCCGCATCGGCGTAGGCGCTTGCGTTGGCATCGATGTTCGAGATCTCGTCGGGCCAGAGGTAGTTGGCCTCCATCATCGATTTCACCCAGGCCTGTTCGGGACCGAGTTGCGTGACCGTCACCCCGCGGGTGTCGACCCCGCTGCCGGTGTTGTCCCAGGCGGGGCAGGGCGGCGGCGCGGCCTCGTTGCTTCCGCCCCCGCCCCCGCCCCCGCCCCCGCCACAGGCCGCCAGCGTGGCGGCGATCAGGACCACTGCCAAGCGGCGTACCGATCGACCTGACCTGCTCGTGGCACAGGCATTCTTGATGTGATGCATTCCAGCTTCCCTTCATCGACGACCGATTCGTCGCGTGGGGGATGTTCTGGATGCCGGCGCTGGAAGGCGATGACCTGTTTAAGTCAAATCGGAGGGGGCTCGGGCGTCGAGCCTGCCCGCAAATCTTCAATCCACCTTCCGCGCCCCGATCGCCAAGGCGCCGGCCGCCACGACCACCACGAACATCGCGGCGGTCAGGGATTGGTTGTGGGCGATCACGCCGATCAGTGGCGGGCCGACCAGGAAGCCGCTGTAGCCGATCGACGAGACCGCCGCGATCGAGGCGGCGCTGCTGGTGCCGGGCACGCGGCTGGCGGCTGTGAAGAGGATCGGGACAATGGGTGCCAGCCCGATGCCGACCAGGGCGTAGCCGACGATCGAGACCCACGGCGAGCCCGTCAGCAGCACCGTTGCCATGGCCACCGCCGTCAACGTCGAGCAATGCCGCAGCAGGGCCTGTTCGCTGACATGGGCGCGCAGGTAGTCGCCCCCGAAGCGGGCGGCGGCCATGGCGCCGGCAAAGACGGCGTAGCCCATCGCGGCGACGTCCTGCGACAGGCCGACTTCCTGCTTCAGGTAGAGCACGCACCAGTCGTACATGACGCCTTCGGCCGTCATGCCCGCAAAGATCAGCAGGCCGATCAGCAGCAGCAGGCCGTGCGGCCAGGTGAAGTGGCGTTGTTCCTCGCCCGGTGCCGGCGGGGCCGGGCGGGCGTCGAGCATCGAGCGGTTGGCCACGGCCATCACCGCAGCCGACAACAGGCCGCAGCCGATCAGCTGCACCGCAGGGTCGACCGATGCACGCAGCAGCGCGGCGGCCATGCCGGCGCCGGCCATGGCACCCAGGCTGAAGCAGCCGTGCAGATTGCCCATGACGGGCTTGCCGCCATCACGTTCCAGGGCCGTGCCTTCGGCGTTGATGGTCACGTCGAACACGCTCATCGACATGCCGAACAGCAGGTTGGCGGCCATCAGCACGTACACGTTGGGCCACAGCAGCGCGCAACCCAGCGCGGCGCACAACACCAGCCCGGTGATCAGGCTGGCGCGGCGCGCGCCGAGGTGGCCGATGAAGCGACCGGCGACAAACAGCGAGCTGACCGCCCCGACCGCCGCGCTGAACAGCACCGCCGACAGCACCGCCTCGTCGATCTCGTAGTGCGACTTGATCGACGGGATGTGCGCACCCCACACACCGGCCAGCAGGCCCAGCGTCGCGAACAGCGCACGGGTGGCCCAGCGCGCGGCGCCAAGCCGCTGGTGTGCGGTGGCGTTTGTGGCGGGCGGGTCCAGCGCGGCGTCCAGCGCGCTCACCATCGGATCGGGTGTGGTCATCAACGGCCTTTCAGGGGCGACAGGGCGATAGGTTCAGAGCTTGACGGGCGCGCCGGTGCGCGCGCTTTCATAGACCGCGTCGAGCAGTTCCATGACGATCAGCCCTTCCTCGCCCGGAGCGGGGTGAGGCTGGCCCGTCAGGATGGCCTCGGCGTAATCGTGCATGGCGGACTTGGCGGGCGTCTTGGGGACGTGGATGTGGGTGTCGAGCTGCGCACCGCCGCCGTCGCTGAAGATGAAGGCCTCGAAGTCGTAGCCCTCGCCGACGTTGCGTTGCAGCAGACCGGCCTGGGTGCCGAGCAGGCGGGTCTCCATCAGCTCGGCCTGCTGGATGTGGGCCGCCCAGGACGCTTCGAGCACCAGCGAGGCGCCGTTCTCGAACCGGATGTAGGCCGAAGCCAGGTCCTCGACATCGAAGGTCTTGCCGCTGGCCTTGGCGGCTTCGCGGGCGATCGGGTCGTAGGTCGCGCCCATCACCCAGGTCGGCTTGGGGTAGCCCATCAGCCACAGCGCCAGGTCCAGCCGGTGCACGCCCAGGTCGATCAGCGGACCGCCGCCGGCCAGCGCCTTGTTGCCGAACCAGCCGCCGAAGCCCGGCATGCCGCGACGGCGATGCCAGACGGTGCGGCCGAAGTAGAACTCGCCGAACTGGCCGGTTGCGACCTGCGCCTTCAGGGCCCGCGACGGCGCGCTGAAGCGGTAGCTGAAGTTGATCATCAGGCGGCGATCGGCGGCCTGGGCGGCGGCCAGCATCTCGCGGCCTTCGTCCGCGTTCATCGCCATCGGCTTCTCGCACAGCACATGGCAGCCGGCGGCCAGCGCGGCCAGCGTCAGGTCCTTGTGGAACTTGTTGGGCGTGCAGACGCTGACGACATCCAGCCCGCCGGCGGCCAGCATGGCCTCGGCGCTGGCGTGCCGGCCGGCGATGCCGAACTGTTCGCCGACAGCGTTCAGGCGGGCCGGGTCCGGATCGGCGATGGCGACGACCTCGACATCCGGGTGCTGGCGCCAGCCCTCGATGTGCATGCGGCCGATGCCCAGGCCGATCACGCCGATGCGCAGCTTGCGGCCGGTCGATGCGGTGGCGGCGCTGCCGCTGGCGGCGGCCTGCTTCTGGTAGTCGCTCATTCGATGTCCTTCTTCTCTTGCACCACGCCAGCCTTGGCGAAGCTGATGTTCTTCGGCGCGATCGGCTCCAGCGCCGGGCTCATCGGGCAGACGTCGACGATCTGCACGCGCGGGTTGGCCCATTGCACCGCGTTGGCGAGCACGCGCTTGACGTTGGCGTCGAAGTAGGTCGGGTAGGCCTCATGGCCGGGGCGGAAGTAGAAGATGCGGCCGTGGCCACGCTGCCAGCACAGGCCGGAGCGGAACACCTCGCCGCCCTCGAACCAGGAGATGAAGACGGTCTCGTCGGGCGCCGGCACGTCGAAGCGCTCGCCGTACATCTCCTCATAGGGCAGCTCGAAGAACTCGCCCAGGCCGGCCGCGATCGGGTGCGAGGGCTCGACCACCCACAGGCGTTCCTTCTCGTCGGCCTCGCGCCACTTCAGCGAGCAGTTGGTGCCCAGCATGCGGCGGAAGATCTTCGAGAAGTGACCCGAGTGCAGCACGATCAGGCCCATGCCTTCGAGCACGCGTTTCTGCACGCGGTCGACGATCGCGTCGGCGACCTTGCCATGGGCCCGGTGACCCCACCAGAGCAGCACATCGCACTCGGCCAGGCGGGCTTCGCTCAGGCCGTGTTCGGGCTGGTCCAGCGTGGCGGTCGTGACCTCGACCGGCAACGCGCCGGGGTTCAGGCCGGGCACCTCGCGCAGGCCGGCCGCGATGGCGCCGTGGATGCCGTCCGGGTAGATCGCGGCGATCGCCGGGTTGGCCTGTTCGTGTTCGTATTCGTTCCAGACGATGACAGAAATCTTCGACTTCATCGGAAGGTCTTCCAGGTGGGACCCAGGCGGGTCGGTGGGGGTTGCAGGGCTGCGGGACATCCGCGCTTGCTCAAGGGGCAGCCGGCAGGATAGATTCGCCGGGCCGGCCCTCTCAAGTGCAAGCAAAGCCAGAAAACTGCGATCGATGTCAAAAAACCTGAATCACCGACCCGACTGCCCCGCGCCCTTCGTCGACCCGGCCGACCGCCATCCGGACGAGGACGCGGCGCTCGCCACGCGGCTGCGCGAGCAATTGCGGGTCTTTGCCGATGGCCTGGGGCGCGGCGGTTGGCCGCTGCACCGCCCGGCCTCGGCGGGGGTGGCCGGCGTCGCGCGTGGCCAGGGCCATTTCCACCTTGCGCCGGAGCTGTTCCTGCAGGTCTCCGGCTGGACCCGCTTCGGCCTGCCGGGCGGTGCGGTGACCGTCGGCCCGGGCGAGGCCCTGCTGATGCCCGCCCGCCTGCTGCACCACGAACAGGTCGGTGCCGGTGCGGATGGGCAAGCCTTCTGCAACCTGGTGATCTATGCCGATGGCAGCGTGCTGACCTGCCATCTGGCACACGAGCACGAACCCGGCACGCCGGGCATCCACCACCTCGAATCGCGCCAGGACGCCCAGGCCGCCCGCGCGCTGGAGTGGCTCAGCCATGCCACCGAGGTGGCCGAGGCCGATGACTGGCAAGTGCGTGCGCTGGTGATTGCGACCGTGGCCGGCGCGCGGCGAGTCATCGACATGGACGGCCTGCCCGCCGCACGGGCAGAGCCTGCCAGCCTTGCCCGGCTGCGCGTGCTGATCCAGAACCAGCTCGGCGACCATGAACTGAGCGTGCGCCGGCTGGCCGAGCAGAGCGGGGTGAGCGCCGACTACCTGTCGCACCGCTTCCGGCAGGCCAGTGGCGAGCACCTGGTGGCCTACATCAATCGCCAGCGCATGGAGCGCGCCGCGCGCCTGCTGGGTGATACCGACATGGCTGTCAAGGAAATCGCCTGGGCCTGCGGCTATGCCACGCCGGGTTATTTCATCCAGAGTTTCCGGCGCCACTATGGCGACACACCGGGGCAGTGGCGCGCGGGTCACGTCGGGCCGGCCGTCGTGGCGGCTTGAAGCCGGATCGCACCGGCCGGTCGAACCCAACCGGAATCTGCAAAGTTCGGCATCATCGACGCCAAGCCGATGGCGTCACGGACCGCAGGTGCGGCCCGACGCCCGGCGCATCGCCCGGAGGAGGAACCTGATGATCCCGACGTTGAACAAGTTGCTGCATACGTCCTTGCAACGGTCCTTGCACCCGTCCTTGCACCAACGCTTGGCGCAAGCCGCCGTCCTCGCCCTCGCCACGGCCGTGTTGCCGGCCGCCGCGCAAGGCACCTTCACGCTCGAAAGCCCGGACCTGGCCTCAGGCAGTTTCGGCAACGACTTTGTGCTGGGCGCCTTCGGCTGCAAGGGCATGAACGTCTCGCCGGCCCTGGTCTGGCGCAACGTGCCGGCCGGCACGAAGTCCTTGGCGCTGCAGGTGCACGATCCGGACGCGCCGACCGGCGCCGGCTTCTGGCACTGGGCGATCTACAACCTGCCGGCCAGCGCCACCGGCCTGCCACGCGGGGCCGGCAACGCGGCCGCCACCCTGCCGGCACCGGCCTTCGGCGGCAACACCGACTTCATGGACACCGGCGCGACCGGCGCCAACGGCAACTGGGGCGGCCCCTGCCCGCCGGAAGGTGACAAGCCCCACCGCTACAACTTCACCCTCTACGCCCTGGCCGTCGACGACGTCATCGCCGCCGCCGGTGTGCCGCGCACCGGCAGCGCGGCGCTGCTGTCCTTCGTCCTGAACAAGGGCCTGGGCGACAAGCTGCTGGGCAAGGCCACGTTCACGGCCACCTACGGGCGGTGAACGGCCCGGCACCGACGCCGAAGCTCAGTGCTTCAGGCCTCGGGTCGCCGCCTGCGCCGCGCACCAGCCCTTGACCTGTTCGGGCGGCAGCGGGCGGCTCCACGCATAGCCCTGGGCGGCATGGCAACCGACCTTGAGCAGCCAGGCGGCGGTCTCGGCATCTTCCACACCGGAGACGACGACCTGGGCGCCGAGGCCCGCGCCCAGCGTCAGCAGCGAGCTGAGCACCGCTGCTCCACGGTCCGGCGTGTGACCACCCAGGCCGCCGTGCATGCGCTCTGGTGATGGCGCGGGCGCCGTGTGACCGGGGCTGCGACCGAGGCTGCGTAGATCGACCTTGAGTTCGGCAAAGGCGCCCAGCTCGGCCAGCGACAGGTAGGCCGACAGGCCGCTGCCCAGGTCATCGACGATCAGCCGCACCCCCAGCCGGTCGAGCCGGTGGATCACGTCCTGAGCCACCGTGCCGGGTTGCGACAACGCCGTGGCGGGCAGTTCCAGCATCAGCGCATCAGCCGGCCATTGATGGGACTGCAGCAGGGTCTGCAGGCGCTCGGGCAGGTCCGGATCGTCCAGCAGCCGGGCCGACACATTGATCGACAGCGCCGGCACCAGGCCCTGTTCGCGCCAGGGTGCGGCGGCCTTGAGGGCGCGGTCGAGCATGCGGTCGGTCAACTGGGCGATCAGGGCATGGTGTTCGGCGATCGGGATGAAGGTCGACGGTGCGATCGGACCCCAGCTGGCGCTGTGCCAGCGGGTCAGCGCCTCCAGGCGCCGCAGCGTCCAGTCCAGGCTGCCGTCGGCGCCGGGGTGCAGGTTGACGACCGGCTGGAAGACCAGGCCCAGCTCGTCGTGGCCGATCGCGTGGCTGAGCTGCGCGGCCATCGCCTCCTCGGTCGGCGGCGGCCGTATCGCGTCGGCGCGCAGCATCGTCGGTGCGCTGGCGCCCCCGGCCAGGCCGGCGCCGGCGCGCAGGCCCAGTCGGGCGTCGTAGACCGCCACCTCGCGGCGGCTGTGCTGGGCCTGTTCCATGGCGGCCTGGGCATGCAGCATCACGCTGCGGGCATCGGTGCCGTGCTGCGGGCACAGGGCGATGCCCACGCGCACCTTGGGGTCCAGCGAACGGCCGTCGACCATCACCGGGCGGGCCAGCTGTTCGGTGATCTTTTGCGCCATCGCGGTCGAGCCGGCGACGCTGTTGTTGCCCAGCAGCAGCGCGGCGAAGGTGTGGCCACCGATGCGGGCATAGCTGTCCGAGCGTCGGCCCAGCCGTTGCAGGCGCCGGGCCAGGGCCTCGATCAGGGTGTCGGCACCGGACGGGCTGAGCGTGTCGGTGCTGCCTTGCGGCCATTCGAAGCCGATCACCAGCGTCGCGAAGGCGTTGCCGCCGCGCATGACCGAGGCGGTGGCCTGTTCGAGCCGGTCCAGGAAGAGCTCGCGGCTGGGCAGGCCGGTCTGGCGGTCTGACAGGCCCATGCGCCGCAGCCGGGTGTCGGACTCTGCCAGCGCCGCCTCCAGTTCGTGGCGGCGCAGGGCCCGCATCAGGCTGGCGTTGAGGCGCTCGAAGGGCAGACCACCACCGGCGGCCTGCAAGGGGCTGTCATGCCCCGGTTCGCCATGGCCCAGCAGCAAGGCGACGGCTTGGCCTGTCTGGGTCTGCAAGGCGCTGCGCAGTTCCTGCTCCAGGTCGCTGTGGGCGAAGTCCGAAGGCGGGCCGGAGAGGCTGTCGAGGTTGGTGTCGACGAAGGGCGCGGGCATCGAGTGCTCGCGCAGCAGGGCAGCGACGTCGTGTCCGCTGAGCCCTTCGAGCTGCCGCAGGTCGATGCCGGGGAGCTGGCCGCTGCGCAAGAGAGCAGGCATGTCGCCGCCGTCATCGAGGATCACGATGCGCAAGGTCTTCATGGCGTTCGCGCCCCCCCGGAAACAGCGGTGGAAAAGCAGTTTTTGATGCTAGCACTCACCCAGGAAGAAGCGGCTCAAGGCAAGCGCACAAGCCTCAGGTTGTTCTTCGGGGATGAAGTGGCCGGCGGGCATGGCCAGGCCGGTCACCGGGCCCTCGCAGACGGCCTGCCAGTCGGCGATCGGATCGAACAGCCGATGCACCACGCCGCGTTCGCCCCACAGCACTTGCAGCGGTGCCTGCACCTTCTGGCCGGCGCTTCGCGACATCCGGTCATGGACCAGGTCGATGCTGGCGGCGGCGCGGTAGTCCTCGCAGGCGGCGTGGATGCCCGCGGCGTTGCAGAAGCAGCGCTCGTAGTCCAGCAGGGCCGGTGGCTCGACATGGTCCAGCCCATCGGCGCCCCAGCCACCGAGCTTGGCGTGCAGGTAGTAGGTCGCGTTGCCGCCGATCATGCGTTCGGGCAGTGGCGCGCTCTGGATCAGGTGGAACCAGTGGTAGTAGGCCGAGGCGAAGGCCATGTCGGTGCGCTCGTACATGGTCAGCGTTGGCACGACGTCGATGACGCAGAGCCGGTCGACGCGCTCCGGATGGTCCAGCGCCATGCGGTGAGCGACCCGTGCGCCGCGGTCATGGCCGCAGACGTTGTAGCGGCGGTGACCCAGCGCGGCCATCAGGCCGACCAGATCGGCCGCCATGACCCGCTTGCTGTAGTTGGCATGGTCGGGCAGGCCGGGCGGCTTGTCGGAATCGCCATAGCCACGCAGGTCCGGGATGACCAACCGGAAGTGCGGCGCCAGCCGCAGCGCGACGCGGTGCCACATCGCATGGGTCTGCGGGAAACCGTGCAACAGCAGCAGCACCGGCGCACCCGTATCGTCGGCTGGCCGGCCGCCCAGGCGGGCAAAGAGGCGCTGGCCGTCGACCTCGAACTGTTGCGAATGGAAGCCCTCGAACCAGGCGGTGTGCAGGCCGGACATGGCAGTCTCCGTGGATGGCGCGACGCGCTCGCCGCGTACCTCCAAACCATAACCGCGCCGACCCTGTCCGTGATGACGGCGGGCAAAGTCGGCCACCTTGCACCGCCGTTCCTTCACCACCAGGACCCCCGCCATGACCCAGGACACGTTTGCCCGCTGGCCCGATGACGCCTTGACCCTGCGCCCGCCCGCGCCCGCCGCCGACGGTCGCCAGCCGCTGCTGCTGATCACCGGCGGCAGTCGCGGCATCGGTGCGGCCACGGCCCGGCTGGCCGCCGCCGCCGGCTGGCATGTGGCGCTGACCTTTGCCAGCGACGTCGCGGCCGCCGACGCGGTCGTCGACGAGTTGCGTCAGGGCGGCCGGCAGGCCCGCGCCTGGCGGCTCGACGTCGCCGACGAGGCCCAGGTGCTGGCCGTCTGCGCCGAGGTCGACGCCTGGGCGCTCGCCCAGGGGCTGGCGCTGCGTGGCCTGGTCAACAACGCCGGGGTGGTCGACCGGGCCCAGCGTTGCGACGAGATGAGCGGCGAACGCCTGCGCCGCATGGTCGGCATCAACCTGCTGGGCGCGATGTACGTGGCGCGCGAGGCGGTGCGCCGACTCAGCACCCGCCACGGCGGCGCGGGCGGCGCGATCGTCAACCTGTCCTCGGTCGCTGCGCGGCTGGGCGCGGCCGGTCAATACGTCGACTACGCGGCCACCAAGGCGGCGCTGGACATCTGGACCCAAGGCCTCGCACGCGAGGTCGCCGCCGAGGGCGTGCGGGTCAACTCGGTGCGCCCCGGCGTGATCGACACCGACATCCACGCCAGCGGCGGCCAGCCCGACCGCGCCTGGCAACTCGCCCCCCAGATCCCGCAGCAGCGCCCCGGCACCGCCGAGGAGATCGCCCAAACCATCGTCTGGCTGCTGGCCCCGCAGTCGTCCTACACGACCGGCGCGATCGTCGAGGTGGCGGGTGGGCGTTAACCCGGGCAGCCGTTGACCTGTCGCGCCCCGGCGCGGCACAGGTCCTGGTCCAGCCAGAGTTCGTAGACGTCGCCGCTCGGGCGAGCCTGCCGGAGGTGGACCAAGTCTGCGGTCTGGCCGACCTGGTCGCTGGCCAGCCGGCGTACCCAGCGTGCCAGGCCCTGATGGCTGGTGCCTTGGCTGCGCAGCTCGGTGCGGCTGGGGGCCTGGTCGCCGACCACGGCCAGCGCGGGCACCCGCCAGCCGGCTTCGGCCAACTGGGTGGCCAGACGCATGGCCAGCGGGCGCTGGACCTCGTCGGCGAGCTGGATGTAGATGACCGGCTGCGGCACCCGCGTGAAGCCGGTGATGCGCTCGCGCACTTGTTCGCCTTGCTGGCGCGCCTCCGGACCGAGCACGGCGGCGGCATCGACGAAGCGCAGCACCGCCTGGCGGTGCAGCGCCAGCGTCAGCGGGCTGGCCTCGCCGAGCAACGTCAGCGTGTGGCGGGCTGCCTCGGTGACGGCCGCCGTGCCGGCGCGGTGCAGCAGGTTGGCCTCGGCACGTTCGACGGCCAGTGGTAAGACGTCCGAATGCAGCTGGCTGGACACGTCCAGCTCGCTGGCCGCGCTCCAGCGCACCTGCGGATCGACGGCATAGAGGGCATCGAGCCGCAAGGCCAGCTCGCGTTGCAGCTCGGACGAGGGCGCGATGCGCGACGCCAGCAGGGCCAGCTCGGGCGCGTCGGCACCGAACAGCAGGTCGGACGAGGGCTGCGGGCGCATCGCGGCCAGGGCGGCCCGTTCGGCCTGGGCGGCAATCGCCTCGATGTCGCGTTTGCCGGGCTTGCCACGGACGGGGCGCGCACCCGGGCGGGTGCCCGCCGCTGTCGGCTCGGAGGGGATCTCCAGGCCGCCATCGGTCACGGCCGGTGCGCTGGCGGCCACCGCCAGGTGGTCGATCGGTCGCTCGACCGGCGTCGGCTCGTCGTCGACCGACAGCATGGCCATCAGGCGCAAGGCTTCCTGCCGCCGCGCGGTGGGCAGGCCGTCGTGGTCTCGCAGGGCGGCCGAGAGGTGTTCGCGTGCCCGCGTGAACTCGCGCTGGCGCAGCAGCAGGTGGGCCAGCTGGAAGTGCGCCACGCCAATGTCCGGCCGGGCCGCCAGGGCCCGTTCATAGGCCTGCCGGGCAGCGACCAGGTCGGGCGTGATCGAGAACTGGGCCTGTTGCGCCAGCGTCATCTGCACCTGGGCCTCGCGCTCGTCGAGGGCCTCCAGGCCGACCTGGGTCGCGCCGGCAAGCAGCAAGGCCAAGACGCCAACGGTCGTCAGCGTGCGCCACCCTCGGCGCGCCGGTGCCGCGCCGGCCAGCGCGGGTGCGCCGTGTTCGTCGGTCAGGAAGCCGAGCGTTGCGAGTTCGGCGCACAAGGCCGCCAGGTCGGCGCCCCAGTGGCTGTGTCGCAGCGGCAAGGACGGCTGGGTCGCCAGCGTGACCAGGTCCGGCGACAGGCCATGGGCCAGCAGCGGCGCCGTCTGGTCGATGCGCAGCACCTGCAGATGGGCGCGGGTGGCCAGGGCGGCCAGCAGGTGACGCCGCACCGGCTCGCTCGGCGCGCCGGCACCGTCGGCATCGGGGTCGGCGGGCAGGTCGGCGTAGTCGGGCGTCAGCAGCACCAGCAGCACGCTGCCGGGGCCGAGCTGGCTGGGGACCTCGTCCTCGGCCAGCTTCACCAGATCGACAACCGGCTCGCCGAACAGCTCGCGCAAGCCGGCCTGCAGACGCTGGGCGGCACGCGCACCCTGCTCGCCACGGTGGCTCAGGCAGATCGGGGCATGCAGGGGCATGTGGGGACCAGGGACCACGTCAGGGCGGCTCAGATCAGGAAGGGCGTGTGCGTCAGCATGGTCGTCGCCGGGCCGAGCGTGTAGAGGTTGGGCGACTGCGTCGGCGGCAGGCCGGCGCGCACGCGGCTGTGGAACAGGCGGTGGTTGCCCTTGAACTTGCCGCCGTTCCAGACCTTGAGCACCTGCTCGGTGAAGGCTCCGTTGTGCTCGCCGTCCATCGAGGTCTGGTTGTCCTGACAACCCGAGATCAGCACGACCGAGGCCTTGAAGCGGCTGACGATGCCGGTCAGCCGGTTGCTGTTCGGGGCGATGGTCAGGCTGGCCAGGACCGCATCCGGGTCGGCGCTGGCAGCCCGGCCGGCCGCCGTCTTGGCGAGCTTGCGCTGCAGCTGGTCGTAGAAGGCCTGGTGGGCCGCGTAGGTGCGCCGCGCGATGGCGGTGGGCATCTGGCGCGGCCGGGGGCCGAACGATGCCAGGCCGGGCTGGGGCGGAGCGGCCCGCACCGAGGTGCCGCTGTGGCAGCTGTCGGTCAGGACCAGGATGCGCACGCCGGCGGCGAAGCGGCTCAGAGCCAGGTAGGTCTCGTCGTCGATCAGCTGGCTGTCGTAGAGGCACCAGGTCTCGTCGAGCTTGTCGTCCTCGTCGCCGGTGACGTCGTCGACCTGCCCGCCATGTCCGGAAAAGGTCAGCAGAAAGTAGTCGCCCGAGACCAGCGTCTGCGCCGCCTTGTCCAGCGCGGCCAGCACCTTGGCGCGGGTGGCGGCCTTGGTCAGCAGCACGGTGGGCTTGAGCCCGCGCGCGGTGGCGATCGCGGCCATGTCGTGCGCATCGGCCTCGCAGGCGACCAGGTCACCGGTCCAGCCGCCGTAGTGCTTGGGGCTGACCGAGTTCAGGCCCAGGTGCAGCGACAGGCCGATCGGCTTGCGCGTGACCTTGGCGGGGGTCTTGGTGGCGACCTTGCCAGCGACCTTCGTGGCGACCTTCGTGGCAACCTTTGAGGCAACCTTCCCCGCACTGGCCTTCCTGACGGGGCCCTTGAGGGTGGCGGTGCCCTTCTTGGCGGGGGCCCGCTCGACGGCGGCCGGCGGGGTTGCGATCGGTTCTTGTGCCATGTCCTGCTCCTGGGTGCTTGTTGTCATGTCCGGGTTCATGCGTGTCCGGAAGAAACGGCCGACGAGTACAGCGCAAGGCCTCGCACGCTGTCCAGTGCGCAGCCGTATCTGAAAGTTTCGACGCGGCGGGCAGGCCTCAGCGTGCCCGTGTCGTCTTCTTGCCCGCGACCTTCATGGCGGACTTCACGGCCTTCGCGGCCAGCTTCTTCGGCGCGGCGCGTGTTCCGGCTGGCGGCTGATCGACCAGGAAGCTGTTGTTGACCCAGCCTTCCAGGTCGGTCGGGCCGGCCACCTCGACCCGGCTCCAGCGGCTGCCGACTTCCAGCAGCAGCAGCTCGGTGCCCCGCGCCAGCGGCGGCGCCACCACCGCAGCGAGGCCGTCTGGTGCGCTGCGGATGTTGAGCGTGCTGGCGTTGACCCAGCGGCGCGGCAGCGCGTCGTCCTCGCGGCCGAAGGCCTGGCTGCGCAGGGCGGCCATGGGGAAGGCGGGCCCGGGGTCGGACTTGCGGCCCGGGGCGATGTCCTCGTGGCCCAGCACCTCCTGCAGGCCGTAGGTGCTCACCAGCAGCTCGGCCAGCTCGATGGCCCGCTCGATCTGCACGCCGCTGTAGGCATGCCAGCCCCGCACCGGCCCGCCTTGCGCATGGGCGCCGACGTGCACCTGATCCTCCGGATAGGCCTGCTTGAACCAGCTCATGTACTGGGCGCCGACGCGGTCCAGCGCCCCGGCGTTGTCCATCTCGATGCCGATGCTGTGCGAATTGAGGCCGGTCAGACCATCCCAGGCGCTGATGCCGGCATGCCAGGTCACGACGTTGAACGGCGCGAGCTGGACGATGCGGCCGTCACGCCCGAGCACGAGGTGCGCCGAGGCGTTGCCGCTGGGCTTCTTCGTGCACAAGGAGGCGACCGAGCTCTCCAGCGAGCGCCCGGCCGTGTAGTGCATCACCAGGTAGCGCGGGCTCAGAGGCCCGCCAATGTTGGGCGTGGCCTGGAACGAACAGCCGTCGCCGACAAGCCTGTGGTTCTTGATGCTGAGCATGACCGACCTCCTGCATGAAAGGGGCCTGATCTTGCGCCGAGGCCCACTGTGCGGACCAGCGCTGTCTCGTCCGTTTCATGGAGGGGTCTGCGCAGGATTGCGCATTTCAGGGCGGCGGGCGCGCGGAGCCCGCCGAGCCCCGCTCAATCACCCAGCAAGGACAGGTCCCGCACGGCGCCCTTGTCGGCGCTGGTGGCCAGCAGGGCGTAGGCCTTCAGGGCGGCCGAGACCTTGCGCGGGCGCGGCTGGGCCGGCTTCCAGCCGAGCGCGTCCTGCTCGGTGCGGCGGCGGGCGAGTTCCTCGTCGCTCAGCAGCACGTCGATGCGGCGCTGGACGATGTCGATGCGGATGCGGTCGCCGTTGCGCACCAGGCCGATCGCGCCGCCGGCCGCCGCCTCGGGCGAGCAGTGGCCGATCGACAGGCCCGAGGTGCCGCCCGAGAAGCGGCCATCGGTCAGCAGCGCGCAGGCCTTGCCCAGGCCCTTGGACTTGATGTAGCTGGTCGGGTAGAGCATCTCCTGCATGCCGGGGCCGCCCTTCGGGCCCTCGTAGCGCACGACCACGATGTCGCCGGCCTTCACCTGATCGGCCAGGATGTGCTCGACCGCTTCGTCCTGGCTTTCGACCACATGGGCCGGGCCTTCGAAGACCATCAGGCTGTCGTCGACGCCGGCGGTCTTGACGACGCAGCCGTCCAGCGCGATGTTGCCGCGCAGCACGGCCAGGCCGCCCTGCTGGGAGAAGGCGTGTTCATGGGAGCGGATGCAGCCCTCGGCGCGGTCGGTGTCCAGGCTGGGCCAGCGGGTGGACTGGCTGAAAGCGACCTGGGTCGGGATGCCGGCCGGGCCGGCCTTGAAGAAGGTCTGCACCGCCTCGGACGGCTGGCGGGCGATGTCCCACTGGTCGAGCGCGTCCTTCATGGTCGGCGCGTGCACGGTCGGCACGTCGGTGTGCAGCTTGCCGGCGCGGTCGAGCTCACCCAGGATGGCCATGATCCCGCCCGCGCGGTGCACGTCCTCGATGTGGTACTTGTTCGTGTTGGGGGCGACCTTGCACAGCTGCGGCACGTCGCGCGACAGGCGGTCGATGTCGTTCATGTCGAAGTCGATGCCGGCTTCCTGCGCGGCGGCCAGGATGTGCAGGATGGTGTTGGTCGAACCGCCCATCGCGATGTCCAGCGTCATCGCGTTCTCGAAGGCCTTCTTGCCGATCGAGCGCGGCAGGATGCTGTGGTCGTCCTGCTCGTAGTGGCGCTTGCACAGGTCGACGGCCAGGCGGCCGGCGCGCTTGAACAGGTCCTCGCGGTCGGCATGGGTGGCCAGCACCGTGCCATTGCCCGGCAGCGAGAGGCCCAGCGCCTCGGTCAGGCAGTTCATCGAGTTGGCGGTGAACATGCCCGAGCAGGAGCCGCAGGTCGGGCAGGCCGAACGCTCGACCTCGGCGAGGTCGGCGTCGCTGACCTTGCTGTCGGCAGCCATGACCATGGCGTCGATCAGGTCCAGCTTCTTGATCTGGATGGTCTGCGTGCCCGGCACCGCCAGGCGCACCTTGCCGGCTTCCATCGGGCCGCCGGAGACGAAGACCACGGGGATGTTCAGGCGCATCGCCGCCATCAGCATCCCGGGGGTGATCTTGTCGCAGTTGGAGATGCACACCAGCGCATCGGCACAGTGGGCGTTGACCATGTACTCGACCGAGTCCGCGATGATGTCGCGGCTGGGCAGCGAATACAGCATGCCGTCGTGGCCCATCGCGATGCCGTCGTCGACGGCGATGGTGTTGAACTCCTTGGCGACACCGCCGACCGCCTCGATCTCGCGGGCGACCAGCTGGCCCAGGTCCTTCAGGTGCACATGGCCGGGCACGAACTGGGTGAAGGAGTTGGCGATCGCGATGATGGGCTTGCTGAAGTCGTCGTCCTTCATCCCGGTGGCGCGCCACAGCGAGCGCGCGCCCGCCATGTTGCGGCCGGCGGTGGAGGTCTTGGAACGGTAGGCGGGCATCGGGTCTTCCTCGGAGGATTCGTGTGGAGCGGCGAGGCAATCGCCAAGCCGGGCCCTTCAGGGCGCGCGAATTCTAAGAGTGAGGCCCCGCCGCCCGGGCCGGGCCAGACCACCGTCGGGCAGCACACGCCCTGTCATCTTGAAACCTTCAAACCGTCGCTGTCTGTTGAGAAGGGTGCGCGGCTGCCAGGCTCGCTGGACACTCAGAACGCGTAGGTGGCGACCAGCAGGCCAGAGGCGCTGGTCTTCTTCTGCACCAGGGGGCTGTCGGCTGCATCGCCCAGCAAGGTCGAGATGCCCAGCCCCAGCATCACGGACGTGCGTGCGTTGAAGCGGTGGCTCAGCGTCGCGCTGGTGCGCACATCGCGCAGGCCGGCGCCCGGGGCGTAGGCGCCGTAGCCGCTGGTGGCGGCCTGGGCCTGGCTGACGCCGAAGTCGGACTGCATGGATTCGGCGTTGGCCGCCGTGATGTTTGAACCGACGCTGAAGCGCCAGCGCTGCGCGAAGGGCATGGCGTAGCCGATGCCGACGTTGGCCACGAGGCCATGGCCATCGATGCCGCTGCCATAGCGCACCGCACTCGTCAGCGACAGACCTTCGGTCAGCGCGTGGTTGAAGAAGCCGCCAAGCTCGGCCTTGGCCTTGATGTCACCCATGCCGCGCAAGGCTGTCGACCGGTTTTCCTTGCGACCGAAATCCGCAGTGATCCGCAACCCGTATTGCATGTCCGGCTGGCCCGAGAAGTTGTAGCCCAAACCGTTGGTGGTGCCAGCGAACCAGCCATTGGCCCATTGGTAGTCCAGCACGGGCAGCACGAGCGTGCGGCGGTCCTTGGAGCCGGGGTACTCGGTGCTCGCAAGGACCACGGAGCCCATCAGCCCACCATCCTTGCCGGGTGGGGCTGCGAAGAGGCGCACCGCATCGAAGGCCTGTGCCTGGGCACCGGTGCCAGCAGACAGGGTGGCCACCAGGGCGATCAGGTGGAGGCGGGGAAGTCGTTGGGTCATGAAGTTTCCAGTTCGGAGAAAAGTAAGCCGAGAAGGCGGGAAGGCGGGAAAGCGGGAAGGCGCGATCGAACACGCCGGGGGCTGGCCTGCCGTTGCAGGCCAGTGCTGCGGGATGGGGTGGGGAAAGGGCGGCCCCGTGAACGAGTCGCCCGGCTTGGCGGTGCCGGATCAGGCAGGCATGGCGGGCCTCTGGGACGCTTGTCCGTCGCTGGCACGCCAGCCCTGGATGCCCAGGGTCACGGCCAGCGCGGCGAGCCAGGCCTCCCAGCCCATGAAGGCCAGCGGGATCACTTCGATGGCGGGTACGCCCGGCACGACGCCATGGAGCAGTTCGGTCTGGCCCAGCAGCCAGAACGGCAGGGTCAGCAGGCCCGCCGCCGCCAGCCAACGAGGTACCAGGCGCGAGCGCAACAGACGGATCGCCACGAGCCCGGTCCAGGCCGCAAGCAGCAACTGCCCGATCATTTCGCCCAGCACCATGCCGCCGTAGCGATGCACCGCGTCGAACACGACCAGGGTCGCGTCGCGTGCTGCCGGGCTCGTCTCTGGGGCGACATAGGTGGCCGCGAGCCCGGGGATCACCAGCACCCAGCGGAGCAGCCCGATGGCCTGGGCCAGCGCCGAGCCGATGCCGAGCATGGTGGTGCCGCGGTCACTCACCCAGTGCGCATCGAACAGCCGGCTGAAAGCGTCGACGACCACGATGAACAACAGCGCGCTCATGGCGAAGGCGAACCAGGCCAGCACCAGCGGCGAGCCGCCTTCATGGAAGCGTTGCAGCACGACCGCCGCTGGCTCACGCAGGATGTCGTCGTACCCAAAGTTCTCGATCAGCCAGACGTAGGGCAGGGTCGCAGCCACCAGGAAGGCGAGCAGGGCCAGCGCCAGCTGGCGCATGGCTGCGGCCGTCTGAGGCGTGTGTGTGATGACGGAACTCATGACGTTGTCCTCTTGCGTGCCGGCTTGCCGGTTTGGGGTGTGGTGGGGTGAGCGGCGGGTGGGGTCGCCGGCTGGGTGGCGTACGTGCGCTCGGTGATGAGCCGCAGCGCTGTGGCGATGCGTGTTGCGCCCTCGGGTGTCGACAAGTCGACGCCTGCAAAGCTGCCGAGTGACTGTTCGCGCAGTGCCAGGTAGTGCAGCCCGGCCAGCAACACCGCATTGACCGCCGGTGCATCGATGCCATCGGGTACGGGTGCTGCGGCTGCGCGCAGGTTCTGCACCCACGGCACCATGGCCGCGGAGCGGGTCACCTCAAGTTCCTTGAGCGCATCGGTGGGCTCCACCAGTTCCCAGGCAAGCAAGCGCAGCACCAAGGGATTGCCGCGCAAGGCGCAGCCGTACTCCGTGAGCAAGCGGTGCACGGCCTCGCCATAGGGTTCGCCCTCGCGGGGCTGCAACGGCGTGCCGAGCCAGAGCTCCAGCCGCTCACCCAGCTTGCGCACCACGCCATCGAGTCCGCCGAAGTGGTAGTAGATGAGCTGCTTGTCGACGCCCGCAGCGGCCGACAGCGCGTTGATGCCCAGCGCCGTGAAGCCACTCTCGGCCAGCAGCCGGGTGGCCGCGTCCAGGATGCACTGCATCGTGGCGGCAGCGTCATGGGTGCGCTGTGTGCGTGGTGCACGTGGTGCGCGGGGCTTCGCCGCCTGGGTCGACGGTGCAGATTTGGTCGGGCTCATGGGTGGGGCTTCTTGCTCTTGGGATGGGTGAATGGCGATGGGTGAAGGGCCATGGGTCTTGGCGATGGGTCTTGGCGAGGCAGGCTGATGCCATAACTACACCGACTGGTGAAGAATTTACTTCACCAGTCGGTGTAGTGTCAAGCGATGACCGGTTTTCGCGCGCCCGTGTCGGTGCGGCCGAGCTTCAGACTCTGTGGTGCCGTGCCCGCGCCGGCATCGATGGCAGGCACATCCATGGGGGGGGCCCATGTGCTTCGAGCCCTTGAACCATCGAGGTCGGTCTCGCTGGCTGGCGGTCCACGCACAGCGCTCGCCTCTTGCGCCAACGGACCCGTCGTCTCGCGGGGGTCCGGCGCAGGACTCAGGGACTGAAGGCCTTCAGTCCGGCCGCGATGCGCGTCACGACCGTCACGCCACACAGCGCGGCGAAGCCAAACGCCAGCGGGTTGAACCAGGCCGGCATCAGGCACATCAGGCTGAACACCGCGATGGTTTCGGTGCTCTCGGTCAGACCGCCCAGGTAGTGGAAGCCCTTGCCGGTGAAGGTCGTGCTGGTCAGGCCACGCTGGGCGGCGATCACCGCAAAGGCCAGGAAGGTCGAGCCGGTGCCGATGAAGGCATAGATCAGCACGGCGGCGGCCAGGCCGTGGCGGGCCGGGTCGGCCAGGGCGAAGGCCAGCGGGATGGCCGAATAGAACAGGAAGTCCAGCGAGATGTCGAGGAAGGCACCGCGGTCGGTCGGCTGGCTCTGCCGCGCCATCGCGCCGTCCAGGCCGTCGGCCAGGCGGTTGAGCAAGATGCACACGAGCGCGAGGTCAGACCGGCCAGTGGCGATCAGCGGCACGGCGCCGAGGCCGATCACGAAGCCGATCCAGCTGACCGTGTCGGGCCGCAGACCGGCGCGCAGCAGGCTGCGGGCGAATGAGTCGAGCGGTCGCTTGAGCAGGGTGTTGAGGCGGGCGTCGAACATCGCTCAGCTCATCCCGGTGTGGCGGAGAGTTCCAGGTCGCCGAACCAGGTCGTGACCCGGTCGCTGGTGTTGTCGGTGTCGGCCCCGACGGCCAGCCCGGCCACCCGTGGCATTGGACCGCCGAAGGCTTCGGCCCAGTCTTGCGCCAGGTTGCGCTGGTGGCGTTGCCAACGGCCGGCGCGGGCGTCGCCGCTGTCCATCACCACCATGCGGACCCGGTCGGTGTAGGGGTTCCAGGCGGTGCTGCCCACCGGCTGGGCATGGCCCCAGACGTAACACAGCGCGGCGGCCGGCAGGTCGGCCCCGGACAAGGCCCGGGCGGCGGAGATGCGCAGCCGGTCACCCAGCGACAAGCGGTCCAGCGGCAGGTCAAAGATGACGTAGAGGCGGGCCGCATGGTCGTCGCCCGTCTTCACGCGCAGGTCCGACCCGGCCAGTGCCCGGTCGACCTTCCAGCGCCAGCGCAGCCAGGGGCGTTCGCTGGCGTCCACGTCCAGCCGGGCCAGCCAGGTCGAGGCCGATGCCGCCGAGCGGATCTGCAGCACCGCCGTGCCCTCGTCGGCCACGACCTCGTGCTCGTTGGCACGCGCCACCTTGGGCAGGCGCTGGTGTTGCCAGCCGTCGACGGACGAGGCGCCGACCGGGGCGGTGGAGAACAGCGGCACCGTCGTGCGGCCAGGGCCTGTGGTGTTGGCCCGGACGCCGCCGGGCGGGAATGGCAGCAAGGCGGCCAGGCCAAGGGCGGCGAGCTGGCGGCGGGTCGGCTGCGGGTTCTGGGTGGGGTGGCTCATCGGGTGATCCTGTCGTCGGTGTGGTCCGTGTCCGCCATCGCCAGGCTGACGACGGGCCCGAGCGCGGCGCGGGCATCGTCCTCGTCGTGCGTGACCAGCACGGTCGGCAGGCCGCGCGCGCGGACGTGGGCGAAGACGAAGCGGCGCATGTCCTCGCGCCGTGCGTGGTCGAGCTTGCCGAAGGGCTCGTCGAGCAGCAGCGCATCCGGCTCGGCCAGCAGGGTGCGCAACAAGGCCACGCGGGCGCGCTGGCCGCCCGACAGCGTGACGGGGTCGCGCTCGGCATGACCGGCCAGGCCGGCGTCGGCCAGCGCCTGTTCGATGCGTGCGCGCCGTTCGTGGCGGTCGCGGATCCGCGCCGGCAGCGCGAAGGCGAGGTTGCCGCCGACGCTCAGATGCGGGAACAGCAGGTCGTCCTGGAACAGGATGCCGATGCGGCGCTGTTCGGGGGGCAGTGTGGTGACGTCGCGTTCGCCGATGCACACGCGCCCTTCGGCCGTGAAGGCCACATCGAGCGTGCCCGCCAGCCAGGCCAGCAGGCTGGACTTGCCACTGCCGCTCGGCCCCATCAGCGTCCAGCAATGGCCCGGCGGGATGTGGGCATCCAGCGGCCCGAGCAAGGTGCGCGGCCCCAGGCGCAGGCGCACCCGGTCGAGGATCAGTGGCGCTCGGTCGTCGTTCAAGCAAGTCCCCGTCGATGTCGGTAGAGCAGGCGCGGCAGCGTGGCCGCCGCCAGGTAGGCCAGCAGCGGCAGCAGCGCCTGCAGGAGCGCCCAGGTGCCGATGACGCGGCGGTCGGCACCGCTGGCGAGCGTGACAGCCTCGGTCGTCAACGTGGCGACGCGGCCGGCGCCGGCATAGAGCGTTGGCAGGTACTGGCCGGCGCTGACCGCGAAGCCGATGGCTGCGGCCAGCAGCACCGGCCGCAGCAGCACCGGCAGCTTGACGCGCCAGAAGATGCGCGCCGGCGACGCCCCCAGGCTGGCCGCCGTGCGCGCCAGCCGTGGGTCGAGCGCACGCCACGGATCGGCCAGCGACAGGTGCAGGTAGGGCAGCACAAAGACCAGGTGGCAGGCGATCACCGCAAGCAGCCGGCCATCGGCGCCCAGCCGCACCAGCAGCACCTGCAGCCCGAACAGGAAGGCGACCTGCGGCACCAGCAGCGGCAGGTAGAGCCAGGGCACGGCGCGGCTGCGGCGCTTCGAACGCGACTCGTGTTCGAGACCGGACAGCACCAGCACCAGCGCGATCAGCGTGGACGCGGCGCCGATCACCAGCGTCGTCAGCGCGGGCAAGGCCAGCGAGCCGGCCTGTCGCGTCCAGTTCGCGGCGGTCCAGGCGGTCGGCAGGGCCGCCGGATAGCGCCAGCTGGCCGCGAAGGACCACAGCACGAGGCCGACGACGGCCAGCACCGCGCTGGCCAGCAAGAGCCCGCCCAGGCGGGTGGCCAGCCGGGCCAGCGGCTCGCTCGCACCACCGCGTCGACCCCGGGCGAGGTGGCGGACATGCCAGGCGGCGATGCCGTGTTCGACCCCGCGCAGCACGGCGAGGCTGGCCGCGACCACGCCCAGCAGGACCATCGCGGCGGCCGAGGCCGGGAAGATCCAGCCCGGGTCCGGATCGGCGAACCAGCGCACCGCCAGCACCGCCAGCGTCGGCGGGTTGCCGGGGCCCAGCACCAGGGCGACGTCGACCACCGACAGCGAGAACGCCAGCACCGCATAGACCGGCCAGCGGATCTGCCGCCAGAGCGGCGGCAGCACGACGGCCAGCCAGGCCTGCGCCGGCCCGTAGCCCATCGAGCGGGCGACGTCGACCTGGGCCCGCGCCGGCACCTGGTTCAACGCGGCCAGCAGCATCAGCACGAGGTAGGGCACTTCCTTGATCAGCAGCGCCAGCACGACCGGCCAGCCCGACGGGTGGCCGATGGTGGCGACGTCCGGCGGCACGTCCCAGCCGGTCCAGGCTGGCGAGACCCAGCGCACCAGCCAGCCGGAGGGCGAGATCAGGAAGGCCAGGCCGATGGCGAGCGCCGCATGTGGCATGGCCAGCAAGGGTGCCAGCCACTCGGCCAGGCGCGTGCTGCGACCGCGCGGGTGCAGCGCCGCGACGATGCCGACCGCCAGCAGCAGCGACAGCAGCGTGGCGGACCAGCCGGTGGCGAGCGTCAGGGCCAGCGCGCTCGCCACACCGGGCGCGGCCAGCAGCTCGCGCCAGGGTTGCAGGCTGACGCCCGATCCGCCGATCGCCGGCAAGTAGCCGAAGGCCGGCAGCAGCGTGCCCAGCAGGCCGGCGGCGATCGGCGCCGTGAAGGCCAGCAGCGTCAGCGGCCGGGCCCATGCCAGCACGGACCATGGGCGGCGCCGGGTGGGCGCATCCGGCGGGGTCATGGGCGTTGGTGGTGGGGGCGGTGGCGGCGTTGGCGATGTCAGCAGCGTCAGCGGGTGTAGCGCTTCTGCCATTCGGCCGTGATGCGGGTCATCCACGACGCATGCGGCTCCAGCAGCGGCGCGCCAAGGTCGGCCGCGCTGGGCAGTGCCGGGCTGGCGGTGATCTGGTCGAAGGGCGCCCGTTCGGCCGGGCCGAGCCGGGCCAGGTCCAGCACGTTGTAGGCGCCCATCTCGCGGATGTCCTGGGCGCGTGCCTGCGTGGCGGGCTCGATCAGGAAGTTGGCAAGCACCAACGCACCTTCGGCGTGGGCGGCGTTGTAGGGGATGGCGATGAAGCTGGTGTTGCCGATCGTGCCCTTGCTGAAGGTGAAAGTCCGCACGCTCGGCGGCATCAGGCCGGCGGCGATCGAGACGGCCGCTTCGGCCGGGTCGAAGGACAGCGTGATGTCGATCTCGCCGTCGTTGAGCAACTGGCGCTGGGCCGGCCCGCTGTCGGGGAACTGCTGGCCGCGTCGCCACAGGCTCGGTCGGATCTGGTCGTACCAGGTCCACAGCGGGGCGGTGACGGCGGCAAAGCTGGCGTCCGTGGCCGGGCGCTGCAAGCCGGCCGGGTCGCTCACCAGGTCCAGCAGCGCCTGCTTGAGGAAGGTCGAGCCGAGGAAGTTGCTGACCTCCGGATGTGTCAGCCGGCCGGGGTGGCGGCGGGCCCAGTCCAGCATGGCGGCGGCCGAGCGCGGCACATCGGCATCGCGGATGCGCGCGCCGTCGTACACGAACACGACCTGCGCCAGCCGCCAGGGCACCGCCATGCCGTCGACCGGCGTGGTGAAGTCGACCACGTTGGAGCGCTTGCGCACCGTGTCGACCCAGCGCATGTTGGGCAGGGCCTGTGTGACCGGGCCGAGCAGCAGGCCCTGCTGCTTCATCGCCAGGAAGTTGGGGCCGTTGATCCAGATGAGGTCGACGCTGCCGTCGCGGTCGCGCCCGGCGGCCTTCTCGGCGACGACGCGGTTGACGGCCTCGGCCGTGTCCTTCAGGCGCACATGCTGCACCGTCACACCGTGGCGGGTCTGCAACTGCCGGCCGGCCCAGGCGATGAAGTCGTTGGTCTTCTCGTCACCGGCCCAGGCGTTCCAGTAGACCGTCTGGCCGCGCGCCTTGGCGAGCACCTCGGTCCAGGGCGGGATCGGTCGCGTTCGGGACGGAGCCTGGCCCTGCGCGAAGGCCCAGGGCGTGGCGAGGGCAGAAGCGCCGAGGATGGCGAAGTGGCGGCGGTGCATCAACGAAGGCATGGCGGTCGGGTGTGTCAGAGGATGGGTGATGTGGGGATCAGGTCGCAGCTCAGGTCGCAGCTCAGGTCGCGGTGCGGTCGTGAGGCAGGCGCCGCGCCGGTGTGCGCATCAGCACGAACTCCTCGGCCGCCGTCGGGTGCACGGCCACGGTGCGGTCGAGGTCGCGCTTGGTGGCGCCGCAGCTCAGCGCGACGGCCAGGCTCTGGACGATCTCGGGCGCGTCGGCGCCGATCATGTGCACGCCCAGCACGCGTTCGTCCAGGCCGTCGACCACCAGCTTCATGTAGGTGCGCGCCTCATGGCCGGCAAAGGCCGTCTTCATCGGACGGAAGTCCGCCTCGTAGATGTCGACCGGGCCGAGACGGACGGCGGCTTCCTCGCTCAGGCCGACGGTCGCGATGGGCGGGTCGGTGAAGACGGCGCTGGCGACCTGGCGGTGGTCCACCCGCATCGGCCGGCCGCCGAATTCGGTGTCGGCAAAGGCCCGGCCCTCGGCAATGGCCACCGGTGTCAGGTTGACGCGCTGGGTGACATCGCCGACCGCCCAGATGCCGGGCGCGGTGCTGCGGCTGTCGGCATCGACCACGATGGCGCCTCGGCTGTCGAGCGCCACGCCGGCCTCGCTCAGACTCAGCCCGGCGGTGTTGGGCTGGCGGCCAGTGGCATTCAACGCGGCGGCCGCGCGCAGCACCGAGCCGTCCGCCCGGTGCAGGGCGACGCCGTCAGGCCCGTGTTCGAAGGCCTGCATCGCCTGTCCACCGGCCAGCGTGATGCCGCGTGCGCTCAGGGCGCTGGCCAGGCGGCGGCGCAGGTCGGCGTCGAAGCCGCGCAGCGGCAGTGTGTCGCGCATGGCCAGCGTCACGGCGGTGCCCAGGCCGGCCAGGATGCTGGCGAACTCGACCGCGATGTAGCCGCCGCCCAGCACCAGCAGGCTCGCGGGCAGTTCGCGCAGGTTCAGCACCTCGTCGGACGTCATGGCCTGCGCCAGACCGGGCAGCGTGTCGCGCGCCGGCGCGCCACCGGTGGCGATCAGCACCCGCGGCGCCCGCACCTCGCGCGTGCCGATCACGACCCGGCCGTCGCCCTGCAGCCGGGCATGTCCCAGTGCCAGTTCGACGCCGGAATCGGCCAGCAGGCGGCGGTAGATGGCTTCGAGCCGGTCGATCTCGCTCGCCTTGGCCGCTGCCCAGCGGGCCATGTCGAAGTGGCCGCTGACGTCGGTCCAGCCATAAGCGCGGGCCTCCTCGAAGGCCTGGGCGTAGCCGGCCGCGTACATCATCAGCTTCTTGGGCACGCAGCCACGGATCACGCAGGTGCCGCCGACGCGGTCAGCCTCGGCGATCAGGACGCGGGCGCCGTGGGCGGCGGCGCGGCGGGCGGCGGCGACACCACCGGAGCCCGCGCCGATCACCAGCAGGTCATGGGTGTGGCTGGCTGTGGTCATGGCGGGGTTTCCGGTTCGAGGGCGGTGCGTGGTGCGGGATCTGCCCAGCGGCGCATGAAGGCACGGTCGATGTGGTCCTTCCAGCGCCAGACCCAGTGCCCGCGCCAGGACCAGCGGCCCCAGGTGGCCAGTGCGTGGCGGTCGCCGGTGCTGATCAGGTAGAGCGCGCGCGCCTGCGGCGTCCAGTCCCGCAGCGGCTGGCCGAGGCAGCCCGCGCGCAGGTTGTCGGCCAGCACCGGACCGGCACGCACCGCGTAGACGCCCGAGCGCGGCCGTGCATCGGCCAGCGCCGCGACATCGCCAGCGGCGAACACCGTCGGGTGCGAGACGCTGCGCAAGCGGCGGTCGACGCGGATGAAGCCGCCGGCATCGGTGGCCAGGCCGCTGGCGGACGGCCAGTCAGGGGCGGCCGCGCCGGTGGTCGTCAGGCAGGCGTCGAAGCTCAGCATGGTTGCGCCTTCCGAGCCCGCCACGTCCTGCAGGTGCAGCCGACCGGCGGCGACCGCGCGTGCGCGGCTCGATGCATGCCAGACGATGCCGCGCTCGCGCATCAGGTCCAGGGCTTGCCGGCGCACCCGTGGCGGCGCACCCGGCAGTGGCAAGGCCTCGCTGCCGACCACCGTCAGCCGCAGCGCCGACCAGCCTTCGACGCGGGCCCGGTGCCCGATCGCGAAGGCCAGCTCGATGCCCCCGGCGCCCGCGCCGAGGATCACCAGCTCGAAGCGCCCGGCGTGGTGGCGGATGCGCTCAACCAGCCTCGGCCACTCGGCGATGAAACGTTCGATCGGCCGGATCGGCAGGGTGTGGTCCGCACTGCCCGGCAGGCGGGCCAGGCCGGCGACCGGGCCGGTGTCGATCGACAGCAGGTCCCAGGGCCGGTCGACGCCATCGGCGCCGTGGACGGCTTGCCGTGCCAGGTCCAGGCCGGTGCCGGCGGTCTGCTGGAAGTCCACCCCGGCACGCCGGCACAAGGGGTCCAGGTCGATCGCGCAGGCCTCGATCGGGTAATGCCCGGCGACCCAGCCCGGCAACATGCCCGAGTAGATCTGCCGCCGCCAGGGCGAGACCAGCTGCACCGTCCAGCCGGCCAGCGGCTGTTCGGCCAAGGCCGCCAGCACCTGCACATGGGCATGGCCGCCGCCCAGCAGCAGCAGGCGCTTGCCGGGCTGCATCGGCTGCATCGGCTGCGTCTGCTGCATCGGCTGCTCTGGCTGCATCCGCGTCATCCGCGCCGCCAGGCGTGGAAGCGTGCCACCCAGGCCAGCAGCGCCTGCGGCGCGTGGGCGCGCTTCCAGGTGCCAGCGGCGTACTTGTTGGCCTCGGCCAGCGTCGGGTAGGTGTGGATGGTGCCGAGGATCTTGTTCAGGCCGATGCCGTGTTTCATCGCCAGCACGTATTCGGCCAGCAGGTCGGCGGCGTGTTCACCGACCAGGGTGACGCCGAGGATCTTGTCCTTGCCCGGCACCGTCAGCACCTTGACGAAGCCGTGTGCCTCGCTGTCGGCGATGGCGCGGTCCAGGTCGTCGATGCCGTAGACCGTGACCTCGTGCGGGATGCCCTTCTCCTTGGCTTCCAGCTCGTTGAGGCCGACACGGGCGACCTCTGGCTCGACGAAGGTGGCCCAGGGGATGACGCGGTAGTCGGCGCTGAACTTCTTGAACGGATCGAACAGCGCATTGACCGCCGCATACCAGGCCTGATGGGCCGCGACATGGGTGAACTGGTAGGGCCCGGCGACGTCGCCCGCCGCGAAGATGTTCGGGATGTTGGTCTGCAGGTAGCCGTTGACCTCGACCGTGCGGCCGGTCGTGACGCCCAGTTCCTCCAGGCCGTAGCCCTTGAGGTTGGCGACGCGGCCGACGGCGACCAGCAGGGCATCGAAGGGGATCGACCGCTCCTGGCCCTCGACCTCGACCACCAGCACCTTCTGCGAGCCTTCGACCGCCACACGCAGCGCCTTGTGGCCGGTCAGCACGGTGATGCCTTCGGCGCGGAAGCGGGCCGTGACGAGGGCGGAGACGTCCTCGTCCTCCCGACCCAGGATGCGCGCGGCCATCTCGACCTGCGTGACCTGCGAGCCCAGCCGCGCAAAGGCCTGCGTCAGCTCGCTGCCGATCGGGCCGCCGCCGAGCACCACCAGGCGAGCCGGCCGCTGGCGCAGTTGCCAGACGTTGTCGGAGGTCAGCAGCTCGGTCGGGCCGAGCCGGTCCAGTCCCGGGATCGGCGGGACAAAAGGCCGCGCACCGGCGGCGATGACGATGGCGCGGGTGGTCAGCGTCTCGACCCTGCCGTCGTGGTGGGTGATCTCGACGGCCCAGGGCGACACGATGCGGGCCCGGCCTTGCGCCACGTCCACGCCCAGGCCGGTGTAGCGCTCGACCGAGTCGTGCGGCTCGATCGCCTGCACGACACGTTGGACCCGTTCCATGACCTCGCCGAAGTCGAAGTCGGCGCTGGCGCTGCGCATGCCGAACTCCGGGGCACGCCGCACGTGCGACAGGAACTTGGCCGATCGGATCAGCGCCTTGGACGGCACGCAGCCGGTGTTCAGGCAATCACCGCCGAGCGCGTGTTGCTCGACCAGCGTGACCCGGGCCTTGATCGCCGCGGCGATGTAGGCCGTCACCAGCCCGGCCGAGCCACCGCCGATGACGACGAGGTTGCGGTCAAAGCGCGCGGGCTGCTTGAACCGGGCGTAGACCTTGCGCGCCTTGAACAGGTCGATGAGCTTGCGGGCGATCAGCGGAAAGACACCCAGCAGCACCAGCGAGCCCAGCACGCCGGGCGAGACGATTCCCGAGAGCGACTGGATCTGGCCCAGCTGCGTGCCGGCGTTCACGTAGACGAGGGTGCCGGCAAACATGCCGATCTGGCTGACCCAGTAGAAGGTCCAGGTGCGCAGCGTCGTCACGCCCATCGCCAGGTTGATGACGAAGAAGGGCAGCACTGGCACCAGGCGCAGCGTGAACAGGTAGAAGCCGCCGTCGCGGGCGATGCCCGCGTTCAGCGTCGCCAGCCGATCGCCGAAGCGCGCCTGCACCCAGCCACCCAGCAGCCAGCGCGAGGCCAGAAAGGCCAGCGTCGCCCCGATCGACGAGGCGAAGGACACGATCAGCGTGCCCCAGCCCAGCCCGAACATCGCCCCGCCCGCCAGCGTCATCACCGCCGCACCCGGCAGCGACAGCGCCGTGACCACCACGTAGGCGCCAAAGTAGATCAGCCCGGCCAGCACGGGTCGGGCCTCGCGCCACGCCTGCAGCTCGGCCTGGCTGGCCTGGATGGCGTCCAGGCTCAGGTAACGACCCAGATCCAGCCCGATGTAGGCGGCGACCAGCGCGGCCAGCGCCATGGCCACGAGCCACCGCCGCCACCGCTGTCCCTGCTTGTCCTTGCTCATCTCGATCCTTGTTGTGGCGTCCACCGAGGGTGTCCCTGCCCGCTTCTGGCTCCCGAGGCTTGGACGTGCCAGGGGCACGGTTTCTTACACACGCCCTGAATGGATGCTGGCGATGCGCAGGTCGAACCGCTCAGTCCACCCGCACCTTGAAGCTGGCACGGGATGCGGTCGCCTCGATCAGGCGGGCGTTGGGCTCGTCGGTCACGGCGACCCAGTCGCGTGCCTGCTGCTCGCTGCGGCCGAACTGCATGTGGCGTGCGACCAGACGCTGCAGGCGCAAGGCCGGGTCGACGTCGACGAACCAGATCTCGTCCATGAGAGCGGCGACATGCCGCCAGCCGCCCTCGTCATGCGCGAGGTAGTTGCCTTCGGCGATCAGCAGCTCGGCATGGGGATGGATCGGGATGGCGCCGGCGATCGGCTCCTCGATCTCGCGCCGGAAGGTCGGCGCATAGACGATCTCGTCGGCGCCCTGGTCACGCAGGCGGTGCAGCAGCGCGACATAGCCGTGGCTGTCGAAGGTGTCGGGCGCGCCCTTGCGGCCGGCCCGTCCCAGCCGCGCCAGTTCGACGTTGGCGAGGTGGTAGCCGTCCATCGGCACGATCTGCGACCGCTCGGGGTGCAGCGCTTGAAGTTGCTCGGCCAGCGTCGACTTGCCCGCGCCCGGCGGGCCGACGATGCCCAGCAGCGTGCGCTTGCCCCGGGCCAGGAAGGTGGCCAGCCGTGCGCTGGCTTCTGCAAGGTTGAGCGTGGGGATGGTGGGTGTCGTGCTCATCGTCGTGCTCATGGTCGTTGTCGCGCTCATGCTCTTGGTCGTCGTCATCCCGTCGGTGTGTTGCCAGACCCGTCAACGCCGCAGCGACGACACCGCAATCCCCGCCACGATCAGCCCGAAGGCGATGCCGTGGTAGCCCTGGGGCGCGTCGCCCAGCATGGCGGTGGACATCAGGGCGGCGAAGAGCGGGGTCAGGTTGGTGAAGATGCCGGCGGTCGTCGGGCCGGCCTGGGCGACCGCCTCGCCCCAGAACTTGTAGGCCAGCAGCGACGGGCCGATGGTGATGTAGAGCAGCGCCACCGCGACGGCCGGCGTCCACTGCGCGGCGAGGTCGACCATGACGGCTTCCAGACCGGCCGAGGTGCTCGACCAGAACAGGCCGAACAGCGTCTGCACCAGCAGGTATTCGGCCCAGTTCCAGGTCCGCGGCTGGCCGTCGGCGCCGATCACACGCGGCCGGTTGGCCGGCAACATGGACTCGGGCGGACGCACCAGCAGCCAGGAGTAGCCGGCCCAGCAGGCCGCCGCCAGCAGCATGTAGAGGTCGCCCTGCACGAAGTGGATCTGCGCCAGCTTGGACCAGTCGCCGCGCCCCAGCACCGTGGCGACGCCGGCCAGCGACAAGGCGGCGCCGATCATCTGCCGCAGCTGCGGCTTCTCGTGAAAGAAGACGCCGCCGACCAGCAGCATCCACAGCGGCATGCTCGATGCGATCAGCGTCACGTTGATCGGCGTGGACGTGGTCAGCGCCAGGTACTGCAGCGAGTTGTAGGCGCCCACGCCGAGCAGGCCGACCAGCGCGAGGTAGCGCCAGCGCGCCCGGATGTCCGCGCGGGCGCTGGCGGTGGCGATGGCGCGCCGGCCGATCACCAGCAGGACGATCGCCACGGTGAGCCAGCGCAACAGGTTGAGCAGCAGGGGCGGTACCAACGGCACGGTCAGCCGACCGGCGATGGCGTTGCCGGCCCACAGCAGCGGCGGCATCGTCAGCATCAGGGTCAGGCGCGGGGTGAGCTTCATGGGCGTGCGCGGGTGGCGTCCCGGTCGACGTGGCAAGGGCGCGGATCGTAGCGGTGCAGGCTTGCGCAGGGGCCCGCACCGCCGCGCGACGGGTGGGGCGCAAGGCCGTCATGCCGGTGACGTGTGGCTGCGGCCCGCCTGACCTATGCTGATGCCGTCACCGTCCTGTCCCACCTTGCGAGGAGCCCGAAGAACATGTCCCGTGCGATCCAGATCCTGGCCTTTGGCGGCCCTGAAGCGATGCAACTCGTCGACGTCGACGTCGGCCAGCCCGGCCCCGGCGAGGTGCGCATCCGCCACCACGCTGCCGGCCTGAACTTCATTGATGTCTACCAGCGCACGGGTCTCTATCCGAACGCCTTGCCGCTGTCGCTGGGCATGGAGGGCGCTGGCCTGGTCGAGGCGGTCGGTGAGGGCGTCGAGCACCTGTCGGTCGGCGACCGGGTGGCCTATGCCAGCCAGCCGCCGGGCAGCTACTGCGAAGCCCGCGTGATGCCTGCCAAGTGCGTCGTGCAACTGCCCGATGCGATCGACTTCGAGACCGGCGCGGCCATGATGCTCAAGGGCCTGACGGTGCAGTACCTGCTGCGCAGCACCCAGCCGCAGGGCGGCCTGCAGCCCGGCGACTTCGTGCTCTTCCATGCGGCGGCCGGTGGCGTGGGCCTGATCGCCTGCCAGTGGGCCAAGGCCATGGGCCTGAACCTGATCGGCACGGCCGGCTCGGACGAGAAGTGCCAACTGGCGCTGGACCTGGGCGCCAGCCACGCCATCAACTACCGCAGCGGCAACTTCGTCGAGCAGGTCAAGGCGATCACCGGCGGGCGTGGCGTCAAGGTGGTCTACGACTCGATCGGCAAGGACACCTTCGAGGGCTCGCTGGACTGCCTCTCGCCCTTCGGCCTGATGGTCAACTTCGGCAATGCCTCCGGGCCGGTGACGGCCTTCAACCTCGGCGTGCTCGGTGCCAAGGGCTCGCTCTACGTGACCCGGCCGACGCTGTTCACCCACATCGCCACACGCGAGCGCACCCAGGCCATGGCCGACGACCTGTTCGGCATGGTCACCAGCGGCGCGGTGCGCATCCGCATCGACCAGCGCTACTCGCTCGATCAGGTCGCCCAGGCCCACCGGGACCTGGAAGCCCGCGCGACGACGGGGTGCAGCATCTTGACGATCTGAAGGTTGACGGGGCCGGGGCCGTGGCAGGGCGGCCCGGCTCAGCCCGCGTCGTCCGGCACGGCGACGCCGGGCAGCGCGTCGAGGGCCTCGGGCGCCTCGACCGCACCGCGGTAGGCATGCCAGCTGGCATGACCCAGCACCGGGCCGATCACCAGCAGCCCCAGGAACCAGGGCAGCAGCGCGGCCAGCACCGCGATCACCAGCAGGGCGCCCCACCACAGCATCACGCCGGGCTGGGTCAGCACCAGGCGCAGGCTGGTCAGGCCGGCGGTGATGGCGTCGACGCGGCGGTCCAACATCATCGGGATGCTGACCACGCTGACCGCGAAGATCAGGCCGGCGAACAGCGCGCCAACGCCGACGTAGGCCACGATGAACTCAAGGTTCTGCGGGTCCAGCAAGGCCAGCAGCGAGCCCTTGAAGTCGGGCATGCCGTCGAAGCTGACCGCGAAGATGACCAGTGAGGCACGGCCCCAGATCATCTCCAGCACCAGCAGCACAAAGCCGAAGATCGCCATCTGCCCGATGTGTTCGTCCCAGGCGGTCAGGGCATCGCCGAAGTCGGGGCGTTCGCCGCGTTCGAGCCGGCGGCTCACCTGGTACAGGCCCATGCAGATGAACGGTCCCATCAGCAAGAAGCCAGCCGACAGGGCCAGCGTCCAGGCGGGTGCCTGCTGGAAGACCTTCATCAACGCCCAGCCCATGGCGGCGAAGCACAGGCCGAAGAACAGGCCGATGCCGGGGTGGCGGATGAAGTCGCGCCAGCCGCGCGCCAGCCAGCGTGGCGGATCGGACCAGGTCAGCTGGCGCAGCCGGATCGGTGCGGCGCGGCGGGAGGGGTCATCGGGCAAGGTGGTCGAGGTGGTCGAGGTCATGCGGTCGGGGTCGGGCTCAGCCAGGATGGCTGCACCTTAGGGGCAGCATCCCGACTTGACCAGCCGGGCTGACACCGACACGTCCGCTTCGGATCGTCCGCCCGGGCCCTTCGCCGACCTCAGCGACGCTTGCGCCGCCGGGCCTGCCAGCCGATGACGGCCAGGCCGGCCAGCATCATGGCGTAGGTCTCCGGTTCCGGCACCGGCGTCACGGGGCCGGTGGTGCCACCGCCGCCGCCATTGCCACCGCCACCACCGCCGCCGCTGTTGATCGGACCGCCGGTGCCCGTGTTGGGCAGGGCGGCGCGGCGCGCGAAGCCCTCGCCGCCGTCCAGGTCCAGGCCCGTGCCCGGGGGCGACGCGTCACCGCCGCCGCCGCCCAGCGGATCGTTGTTGCCGTCGTCGAGCTGGGCAAAGACCTGCGGCTCGCCAGCGGCCGGCGGATCGAACACCAGCTCTTCATTGGGGTCGACCGGCGGCGGCTTGATGCCAGCGGCCCGGTCCTCGCGCACCGGTGCCTCGCGCTTGCGGACCGCAGGCTTGACGGCAGGGCGGACCTGTCGCGGCGCGGCGGCAACGACCTGATTGACCTGTTCGGCGGGGCCGGCGATGACCGGCGTGCCGGCCTGTACGCCACCACCGCCGGCCGGCGCTGCGCCACTGGCAGCGATCGGTCCGGGGCTGATGCCCTTGTTGCGGTTCATCAGGCCGTAGCCCAGCGTGCCGGCGGCCAGCATGCCGGCGATCAGCCACAGCAGCATCAGGCGGCGCTTGCGGCGTTGTTCCTCGTCCTGTGCCTGCGCGCCGGTGGGGTTCTTGAAGACCCGGGCAGACGTGTTCGTTGAAGGTGCGGAGCCGCTGTTGCCGGCCGGATTGGGGGGTGTGAAGCTCATGGTGCTTTCCTGTCCACGGCAGTGGAAAGCTGCAGATGTGAGCGATGTTAAGGAGCTGTTCGGAGTTGCAACAGACTCCATTTCGGGGGGTCTAGCCCCTCCAGACCGACCCCGAACACCCCGCCCGATCAGCTGCGCCGCACCCGCCGCAGCTCGTCGAGCACCAGCGCGATCGCCCCGCCGGAAATGGCGCTGTCGGCGACGTTGAAGGCCGGGAAATAGCCGCCGGGGAAGATGCCGGCGAGGAAGTCCCAGTGGACCTGCAGGAAGTCGATCACGTGGCCGTGCCACATCCGGTCGATGACATTGCCGATGGCCCCGCCCAGCAACAGCGTCAGCGCCAGCGCGAACAGCCGCTGGTTGGCATGGGCGCGCAACAGCCAGATGAAGAGCCCGGAGGCCAGCACGCCGATGCCGGTGAAGAACCAGCGCTGCCAGCCCGAGGCATCAGACAGGAAGCTGAAGGCCGCGCCCGGGTTGTGCACCCGCACGAGGTTGAACCAGCTGGTGACGACGACGCTGTCGCCATGCGCGAAGCGGCCGACGATGAGCACCTTGGTGAACTGGTCGAGCACGATGATCAGCAGGGCCAGCGCCAGCCAGGTCCACAGACCGGGACCGGAGGCGGCGTGGCGGCGGGTGGTCGTGGTCGACTTCTTGGCAGGCGGCATGGCGATCAAGCGTGTTCGTGGGGCGACGGACGGCGTCGCCAGCAGGGAAGGGGAGCGGCTCAGGCCTGCGGGCTGACGCTGCCGAAGCGGCGCTGCGCGTAGACCAGGCTGCTGGCCTGGGCGGCGGCGCCGGGGGCGCCGAAATCGCCGATGCGGCCGATCAGGATCTCGTGGTCACCGGCGCGCAGCACCTCGTGCAGCGTGCAGTCGAACCAGGCCACCGTGTCAGCCAGGCGGGCCCGGCCACTGGGCAGGCGCTCGATCCGGGACCCTGCAAAACGCTCGGCTTGCGAGCCCTTGGCGAAGTGGCGCGCCAGGTGGGCCTGGTCGGCCGCCAGCACGTTGACGCAGTAGCCACCCCCCAAGTCAGCCGGTCGGGTGAAGGCCGCATGGCTCGCCGAGCCGCGGTGCAGGCACCACAGCACCAAGGACGGCTCCAGCGAGACGGTGGTGAAGGAGCTGCAGGTCATGCCCCAGTCGTGGCCGTCGTGGTGGGCGGTGACGATGACCACGCCCGCACTGACGCAGGCCATGCCGTCCTTGAGGGCTTGCAGGCGTTCGGCCTGGGCAATGTCAGCGGGCGGCGCGGGGTTCATGCGGGGATCCATGGGAAAGGGGCTGCGGGGCCGGGGCGCGCATCATCGCAGCGCCGCCGGACGCTCGTGTGCCATGGGACATCGCGGGATGTCACGGAACCTCATGCCCGCAGGCCAGGGTCCACAGCTCGAACCAGTCCTGCCGGTCCAGCGTGACCCGGAAGGCATCGGACAGGCGGGCGATGCGGTCGAGTCTGTTGGTGCCAGCCACCGGCAGGATGCCGGCCGGGTGCATCAGCAGCCAGGCCAGCGCCACCGCATCCGGCCCGACGTCGAAGGCGCGGCCAATACGCTGCAGCGCCGGCAGCACCCGCGCGCCGACCGGCTGGCTGGCGTCCAGCAAGGCCCCGCCACCGAGTGGCGACCAGGCCATCGGCCGGATGCGCTGCTGCTGCGCGTAGGCCAGCTGGCCATCGGTCCAGGGCGAACGGGCGGCCAGGCTCAGCTCGATCTGGTTGGTGACCAGCGGATGTTTCATGCGCGAGGCCAGCAGCGCGACGTCGTGCGGCAGGAAGTTGGACACACCCGCCGCCGCGATCAGGCCCTCGTCGACCAGCGCATCGAGCGCCGCGCCGGTGGCATCGGCGTCCAGCAGCGGATCGGGCCGGTGGATCAGCAGCAGGTCCAGGCGCTCGACGCCCAGCAGCGCCAGCGAGCGCAACACCGAAGCGCGGATGTGTGCCGGCGTGGTGTCGTAGAACTTCAGCCGGGGCTGGCCGTGCAGGCCGCCGGGGATGACGATGTCGCACTTGCTGACCAACTGGATGCGCGCCTTCAGGTCCGGCCGGGCGCGCAGCGCGTCGCCGAACAGCGCCTCGCAGCGGTGGCCGCCGTAGAGGTCGGCATGGTCGAAGGTCGTGATGCCCTGGGCCAGGCAGGCGTCGATCTTGGCCGCGACGTGTGCCGTGGACGTGTCGGCGTCATCGGCCAGCCGCCAGGCACCGTAGACCAGCTGGCTGAAGGCCGGCAGGCTCGGGTGCAGCGTGACACGCGGGACTTGAACGGCAGGGTGGCTCATCGGGTGATCCTGTGGCGTGATGGGGCGGTGCGCGGCCGCCTCAGGCGAAGGTCCGGACGTCGCCCGGGCCTTCGAGGTTGCTGACGCAGCGCCCGCAGATCGTCGGGTGCGCGGCGTGGGCTCCGACATCGTCGCGGTAGTGCCAGCAGCGTTCGCACTTGACGGCGCTGCTCGGGCTGACGCGCACGGCCAGCGCCTCGGCGTCGACCACGGTGGCAGCCGAGGTGATGGTGACGTAGCGCAGGTCCTCGCGCAGCGAACGCAGCAGCGCCGCGTCCTCCGGGCCGGCCTCGATCGCCAGCACCGCCTGCAGCGAGGCACCGACCGCGCCGGTGGTGCGCACCGCCTCGATCTCCTTGTTGGCGATGTCGCGGATCTCGCGGATGCGGCCCCACTTGGCCAGCAGCGCGGCGTCGACCGGGCCGAGGTCGGCGTAGGTCTCGGTGAAGATCGATCCGCTCGTCTTGCCGGCCGCGAAGATGGCCCAGGCCTCTTCGGCGGTGAAGCTCAGGAAGGGCGCCATCCAGCGCAGCATCGCGTCGGTGATGCGCCAGAGCACCGTCTGGGCCGAGCGCCGCGCGTGGCTGTCGGCCGCGCTGGTGTAGAGGCGGTCCTTGAGCACGTCGAGGTAGAAGGCGCCCAGGTCTTCCGAGCAATAGACCTGCAGCTTGGCCACGACCGGGTGGAACTCGTAGCGCTCGAAGTGGCCGAGGATCTCGGCCTGCAAGGCGGACGCGCGGGTCAGCGCATAGCGGTCCATCTCCAGCAGCTCGGCCGCCGGCACGCTGTGCCGGGCGGGGTCGAAGTCGCTGGTGTTGGCCATCAGGAAACGCAGCGTGTTGCGGATGCGGCGGTAGGCATCGACCACGCGGGCGAGGATCTTGTCGTCGATGTTGAGGTCGCCCGAGTAGTCGGTCGACGCCACCCACAGGCGCACGATCTCCGCGCCGAGCTTGTTCGTCACGCTCTGCGGCTCGACCGTGTTGCCCAGGCTCTTGCTCATCTTGCGGCCCTGGCCGTCGGTGGCGAAGCCGTGGGTCAGCAGGCCCCGGTACGGCGCCCGGTCATGCAGCGCGCAGCCCAGCAGCAAGGAGCTGTGGAACCAGCCGCGGTGCTGGTCATGGCCTTCGAGGTAGAGATCGGCTTCCGGGCCGCTGTCGTGGTGGCTGGCCCCGGGGTAGGCATGGGCATGGCTGCCGCGCAGCACGTGCTGGAAGGTCGATCCGGAGTCGAACCAGACCTCCAGGATGTCGGTGCTCTTGGTGTAGCGCGCGGCGTCCTCGGCACCCAGGATGTCTTCGGTCGTGACACGGCTCCAGGCTTCGATGCCGCCGGCCTCGACGATGTCGGCGGCCTGATCGAGGATGGCCATGGTGCGCGGGTGCAGCTCGCCCGAATCGACGTGCAGGAAGAAGGGCACCGGCACGCCCCAGCTGCGCTGGCGGCTGATGCACCAGTCGGGCCGGTTGGCGATCATGTCGCGCAGCCGGCTGCGGCCGTTCTCCGGGTAGAAGGCGGTGTGGTCGATGGCGTCAAGCGCGAGCTGGCGCAGCGTCTTCGGGGCCTTGTCCTGCGTGAACACGCCCTCGCCCTCGTCCATGCGGATGAACCACTGCGCGGCGGCGCGGTAGATCACCGGCGTCTTGTGGCGCCAGCAGTGCGGGTAGCTGTGGGTGATGGGCTGCGTGGCCATCAGCCGGTCGCTCTGGCCCAGCACCTCCAGGATTCGCGGGACGGCCTTCCAGATGTGCTCGCCGCCGAAGAAGGGCAGTTCCTCGGCATAGACGCCGTTGCCCTGCACCGGGTTGAGGATGTCGTCGTAGGCCAGGCCATGGGCGACGCAGGAGTTGAAGTCGTCCACGCCATAGGCTGGCGCCGAATGCACGATGCCGGTGCCGTCGGCGGCCGTGACGTAGTCGGCCAGGTAAAGCGGCGCGGTGCGGTGGTAGCTGTACTTGCCACCTTGTTCGGCGCTGACGGTGTCGTGCAGCGGGTGCCGGAAGACCAGACCGCGCAGCGCCTCGCCCTGGGCCGTGGCGACCACCGTGCCGGCCAGGCCGTAACGCGTCAGGCAGGCCTCGACCAGGCTGGCGGCCAGCAGCAGCAGGCCACGCGGCGTGTCGACCAGGGCGTAGTCCAGTTCCGGATGGGCATTGAGCGCCTGGTTGGCGGGGATCGTCCAGGCGGTCGTGGTCCAGATGACGGCAAAGGCCTTCTTGTTGCCGTCGCCCGGAAGTGCCGCCAGGCCGAAGGCACGGGCCAGCGCAGCGGGGTCATCGGCCTCGAAGGCGACGTCCAGCGTGTCGGACTTCTTGTCGGCGTATTCGATCTCGAACTCGGCCAGCGAGGAGCCGCAGTCGAAGCACCAGTAGACCGGCTTGAGGCCGCGGTAGACGAAGCCGCGCTCGATCACGCGCTTGAAGGCGCGGATCTGGCCGGCCTCGTTGGCCGGGTCCATCGTGCGATAGGGCATCTCCCAGTCGCCCAGCACGCCCAGGCGCTTGAAGTCCTCGCGCTGCTGGCCGATCTGTTCGCTCGCATAGGCGCGCGACTTGGCCTGCATCGCGTCACGGCCGAGGTTGCGGCCGTGCAGCTTCTCGATCGCGTTCTCGATCGGCAGGCCGTGGCAGTCCCAGCCGGGGATGTACTGCGCGTCGAAGCCGGCCAGCTGGCGGCTCTTGACGATCATGTCCTTGAGCACCTTGTTCAGCGCGTGACCGATGTGCAGCTTGCCGTTTGCGTAGGGCGGGCCGTCGTGCAGCACAAACAGCGGTGCGCCCTTGCGGGCCGCGCGCAGTCGCATGTAGAGCCCGCCGTCGCGGCCACCGGCGTTCCAGTCGGCGACCCAGGCGGGCTCGCGCTTCGGCAGATCGCCCCGCATCGGGAAGGGCGTGTCGGGCATGTTCAGCGTGGCGCGGTAGGCGCCTTGCTCGGCACCTCGTTCGGCAGATTTCTCGCTGCGATCGGCCTTCTCGGCGGTGGGCTTGTTGGCGTCTTGCGGGGCAGATGAGGTCATCGCGACTCGCGCCACCTCGGGTGGCGCGCCTGGTCAGGGGAACAAGAGGGAAGGGCGGCGGGGGCGATGCCTTCGGGCAGCGTCCCGGGTCGGGGTGCGGCAGCCGGCAGGATCGCGCAGATCGAGGCCGGCTCCGGGACGGTCAAATTCGGTCGCGGGTGGTCTGGCGACGATCGGCCGCATGGGACGCGGCCACGGCACTGGCGGCCTCGCGGGCGAACCATGCGCGGGCCTGCGCCACATCGTGATCGATGGCGGCGGTCAGGGCTTCAAGGCCGTCGTAGCGGGCCTCGTCGCGCAGTTTTTCGAGCAGTTCCACACGCACGATTTTACCGTAGCCCCCCTCGCGGCCGAGGCTGGCGGGCCAGTGCAGGCAGTAGGTCTCCAGCAGCACCCGGCCGGCATCCTCGACGGTCGGTCGCACGCCCAGGCTGGCGACGCCGTCCAGAGGCTGGTCATGCAGGCCATGCACACGGACCACGAAGATGCCGGCGGCGGCGGGGCGGCCCTGCGGGAAACGCACGTTGAGCGTGCGCAGCCCGTCGGCCGCGCCGCTGTGCGACTCGCCCAGCGTGCGGCCGAGCTTCTGGCCGTGCACGACGTGGCCGCTGATGCTGTAGGGCCGACCCAGCAGCTGCGCGGCGCGGGTCATGTCGCCGGCCTGGAGGGCCTCGCGCACGGCGGAGCTGGACACGCGCAGGCCATGCACCTCGTAGCTCAGCATCCGGGCGACGTCGAAGCCGGCGCTCGAGCCGGCCGCGTCCAGCATCGCGTAGTCGCCGGCCCGCTTCGCGCCGAAGCGGAAGTCGTCGCCGACCAGCACATAACGCGCGCCCAGCGCACCGACCAGCACATCGTCGATGAAGGCCTGGGGCGACTGGCTGGCGAAGGCGGCGTCGAAGCGCACCAGCACGACCTGGTCAATGCCACAACGCTCCAGCTCGGCCAGCTTGTCGCGCAGCGTGGCGATGCGCGCCGGCGCCTTCTCCGGCTGGCCGGCGAGGGCGGCGAACCAGTCGCGCGGGTGCGGCTCGAAGGTCAGCACGCAGCTGGGCAGACCACGGTGCCGGGCCTCGTTCTTCAGCAGCGCCAGCATGGCCTGGTGGCCCCGGTGGACGCCGTCGAAATTGCCGATGGTGACGGCGCAGGAACGGACCGGACGTCGAAGGTCCAGGAGTCGGTGGCCGCGGATGACTTGCATGGGGCGGGATTATCTGGTGCCTGATCGACGTCATCCGCGCGGCGAGGGTGCGACCGTATGCTGGTGCGCATGAAGCAAGCCCCCGCGACGTCGCCCGCTGAACCCGCCGGTCCGCCCTGGCATGTCCTCACGGCCGCCGAAGCCTTGCGCCGGCAGACGGTGGATGCGACCACCGGCCTGTCGACCGAAGAGGTCCGCCGACGCCAGTCCCTGCACGGCCCCAACGCCCTGCCCGAGGCCGCCCCGCCGTCTGCGCTGCGGCGTTTGCTGCGCCAGTTCGTCAGCCCGCTGATTGCGATCCTGGGCGTGGCGGCTCTGCTGGCGATCGTGCTGGGCCATGCCGGCGATGCGGTGGTGATCGCGCTGGTGGTGCTCGTCAACGCCCTGATCGGCGCCTACCAGGAAGGTCGGGCCGACCGCTCGATGGCCGCCTTGCGCCAGCTTGCGTCGCTGCAGGTGCGGGTCTGGCGCGACGGGGCCGAGCAGGCCATCGCCGCGCATGAACTGGTGCCGGGCGACATCCTGCTGCTGGCCGCCGGTGATGCCGTCGGCGCCGATGCACGCCTGATCGAGGCGGCCCTGCTGCAGGCCGCCGAGGCCGCGCTGACCGGCGAGTCGGTGCCGGTGGCCAAGACCGTCGACGCCCAGCACGAGGCCTGCGGCCTGGCCGATCGGCACGGCATGGTGCACTCGGGCACCCACATCACGGCTGGTCGCGCCCGCGCGGTCGTCGTCGCCATCGGGCCGGACACCGAGGTCGGCCAGATCGCCGACCTGACCACCCGCGCCGTCGACCCTCACACGCCGCTGGAGCTGCGGCTGGACCGCTTCGGCCGCGGTCTGGTGATCGCCGCCTTGCTGCTGTTCGCGCTGGTGCTGGCGCTGGGCCTGCTGCGTGGCCTGCCGCTGTCGGAGGTGCTGATGGTGGCGATCAGCCAGATGGTCTCGATGGTCCCCGAGGGCCTGCCGGTGGCCATCACCATCGCGCTGGCCGTGGGCATGCAGCGCATGGCCGCCCAGGGCGCCATCGTGCGGCGCCTGTCGGCGGTCGAGACACTGGGTTCGACCACCGTCATCTGTTCGGACAAGACCGGCACGCTGACGCGCAACGAGATGACCGTGACGCGGCTGTGGCTGGCCGATGGGCGGCAGTGGGGCGTCGATGGCACCGGCTACGTGCCGACCGGCGCGTTGCTGGGCGAGCGCTTGCCTGAGCCCGGCGACCCGCTGCTGTCGGACCTGCTGCGTGCCGCCCTGCTGTGCAACGACGCCGATTTGCTGGCCCCCGACGACGGCGAGCGCAGCGCATGGACCGCCTTGGGCGATCCGACCGAGGCCGCGCTGGTCGTGCTGGCCCGCAAGATCGGTCCCGCCCTCGCCTTGCCGACCGACACGCTGCGGCGCGACTGGCCGCGCCAGGCCGAGCTGCCCTTCGATGCCGACACCCAGCTGATGGCAACCCGCCATGTCGCGCCCGACGGCCACCTTGTCGTCTACCTGAAGGGCGCGCCCGAACGCCTGCTGCGGCTGTGTCACGGACCGGCCTCGATGGAGACCCTCGCGGCGGCGCGCGAACAGGCCGAGGCCATGGCCCAGGGCGCACTGCGTGTGCTGGCCTTCGGTGCCGTCGAGCTGGACCCGGCGCTGGCGGTGGCAGCGCTGGATGTCGACACGCTGGCCGGTCACGTGCGCCTGCTCGGGCTGGCTGGCCAGATCGACCCGCCACGCGATGAGGTCCGCACGGCGGTGGCCGCCTGCCGCGCCGCCGGCATCCGGCCGGTCATGGTGACCGGCGACCACAAGCTGACCGGGCTGGCGATCGCCCGACAGCTGGGCATCGCCGGGCCGGACGACCGGGCCATCGACGGCGTCGAGCTGGAGCGCCTGGGCGAGGCTGAGTTGCGCGCCGTCCTGCCGCATGTCGCGGTGTTCGCCCGCGTCCAGCCGGCGCAGAAGCTGCGCATCGTTGAGGCCTTCCAGGCCCGCGGCGACGTGGTCGCGATGACCGGCGACGGCGTCAACGACGCGCCGGCACTGGCGCGGGCCGATGTCGGTGTGGCGATGGGCCGCAGCGGCACCGAGGTCGCCAAGGGCGCCGCCCGCATCGTGCTGGTCGACGACGACTTCGCCACGCTGGTCCGTGCGGTCGAGCAGGGCCGGCTGACCTGGGCCAACCTGCGCAAGGTGCTGCTCTACCTGTTCGCCACCTCGCTGGACGAGGTCGTGGTGCTGATGGCCGCGCTGCTGGCCGGCCTGCCACTGCCGCTGCAGGCGGTGCAGATCCTGTGGGTCAACATCGTCACCGAGGCCACGCTGACGGTGAACCTGGTGATGGACCCGGCCGAAGGCGACGAGATGCGACGCCCACCGACCGCCAGCAATGCCGCGCTGATCGACCGCGAGATGCTTGGCCGTCTGCTGCTGATGGGCCTGACTTCGGCGGCCGTCACGCTGGCCTGGTTCACCTGGCGCGTCGGGCTGGACCTGCCGCTGGCGCAGGTTCGCACGGAGGTCTTCACGCTGACCGTGCTGGCGCAGTGGTTCAACGTGCTGAACTGCCGCAGCGCGACACGTTCGGCGCTGAAGGTCTCGCTGCTGTCCAACCGCTGGCTGCTGGGCGGCCTGCTGCTCAGCGTCGTGCTGCAGGCCGGCGTGCTGTTCTGGCCGCCGCTGGCCGGGCTGTTCCATGCCGTGCCGCTGTCGGGCGAGACCTTGCTGGCCATCCTGGCCGTGGCCAGTTCGGTGCTGTGGGTGGAAGAGGTCCGCAAGTGGGCGGTGCGGCGCCGGAACGTCCCGGCGCCGGGCGTTCAGTAACGCCGTTCAAGCACCATCTGTTCGCCGTCGCGCTGCATCCGGAAGCGGCTCAGGAAGCTGTTGCCCAGCAGCACGACCGGCATGTCCTGCGAGCCGACGACGGCATCGACCTGGTGCAGTTCGACCTCGCCAATGCGGACCCGGTCGATGCTGATGCGCCAGGCCGGCGTCACGCCGTTGGCGGTCTGCATGGCCACGCGCTTGCCGGCACGCCAGTTCAGGCCCAGCCGTTCAGCCTCTTGCTGCGACATCGACACCGCCGTCGCGCCGGTGTCGACCAGGAAGCGCACCGGCTGGCCGCCGATGCTGCCGTTGACCTGGAAGTGGCCGTCCGCACCGGCGCCCAGCACGATGCGCTGGCCACTGTCGCGGGCCGGGCCGCTGGCCTCGGCCGCCGCCGGTGCCGCACCCACGCTGGCCGGCTGCGCACCCATGCGCAGCGCCAGGCGCTGGTTGCGGATCATCACGGTGGCGTTGTCGCCGTCGAGCATCAGCAGCTTGACGCCCTGGGCCTCCTGCCCGAGCGCGAGCGTGCGCGGCGCGCCGTCGATCACCAGCAAGGCACGGTCGCCCATGCGGCCGGAGTAGCTGACGTTCTGGGCCCAGGCCTGCGGGGCCGGCAAGGCCAGCAGCGCGGCGCAGGCCAGCAGCAGGGGCTTGAGGAGCCGACCCCTCGGGCGCGACGTCACCGCGCGCTCAGTCGCGGAAGTTGTTGAACGACAGCGGCACATCGTCGACGTCCTTGCGGATCAGCGCCATGGCCGCCTGCAGGTCGTCGCGCTTGGCGCCGGTGACACGCACCGTGTCGCCCTGGATGCTGGCCTGGACCTTGATCTTGCTGTCCTTGATGGCCTTCTGGATGCGCTTGGCCACGTCGCCCTCGATGCCGGCCTTGACCAGCACCTTCTGCTTGAGCTTGTCGTGGCTCATCTTCTCGGGCTTGGCCGTGGTGTCGAGGAAGCGGATGTCGACGCTGCGCTTGCTCATCTTGGCCAGCAGCACGTCGGTCACCTGCTGGAGCTGGAAATCGCTGTCGGCATACAGCGTGATCTCCTTGTCCTTTTGCTCGACGCGGGCGTCGCTGCCCTTGAAGTCGAAGCGGGTGCCGATCTCCTTGTTGCTCTGGTCGATGGCGTTCTTCACCTCGACGAGGTTCGGTTCAAGGACGGTGTCGAAGCTGGGCATGGTGGGTGTCTGAGGTTGATCTGGAAAAGGGCAGGCGGACAGTTTCGCACCGCGTTCATGGGGGGCGGGTGTGCCTGGATCCCGGCGTGTTCAACGGCGCGCGCGGGCACCCACACCTTCTGACAGCATCGACACCACGAGCGTGTTCATGCTGACGCCTTCCTGTTCGGCACGTGCAGCAAGGCGGGTATGCAGGCTTCGGGGGACGCGTGCGACGAACTTGCCCGACTCACCACCCGTGCTCGGCGCGGGGATCGGGTCGCCATGTTCGGTGGCCACGTCCAGCCATGCCTGAGCAGCGCCGTAGCCGTCCGCGATCGCGCTTTCCGGTGTATCGCCGTCACCCATGCAACCGGGCAGGTCAGGGAAGGTGACCAGCCAGCCACCGCCGTCTTCGTCGGCCAGGGGGCGCACTTCGATCGGGTACTTCTTTGGGTCACTCATTCGTCATCTCCTTGCCCATCTTGGATCAGTCGCAGCAGTGCCTTGATGTAGACCGGCTTGATGGGTCGGTGCGCAGGCACGCTGATTTTCCGGCCGGCCACGTTTCGAAGGATGTGGTGGCTACCGCCTGGGCAGCGCACCGTCAGACCGGCATGTCGCGCAACGGTCAGCACCTGCTCGATGCTCCAGTCGCGCGGGTTGTTCGCCATCGCGTCCAGCAGTTTCTGCGCATTGCTCATGGGTTTGATGATACTGAAGGCGATATCAAGTGTGGCGGCTGGTCGTCTGTCTTGCGAGCAGTGTCCAAGCGTTGCGAGAGCGGCCAGCGGACTGCCGACCGGTGCGGCGGCCTGGCAGACAATCCGTCCATGCACATCGAACAGGACGTCAGCCTCCTCGCCCACAACACCTTCGGCCTGCCGGCGGTGGCGCACACGCTGGTGCGGATCGGCAGCGATGCGGATGTCCGGCGGGTGGTCGATCACCCGACGCTGGGGCGCTCGCCGAAATTTGTGCTGGGGGGCGGCAGCAACGTCGTGCTGACGCGCGACATCGAGGCGGTTGTGTTGAAGATCGAGGTCGGTGGCCTGCGCATCGTCGAGCGGCGCGAGGACGCGGTGATCGTCGAGGCCGGTGCCGGCGTGGGTTGGCACGAGCTGGTCGCCTGGACGCTGGACCAGGGCGAGCCGGGGCTCGAGAACATGGCGCTGATCCCCGGCACCGTCGGTGCGGCGCCGGTGCAGAACATCGGCGCGTACGGGCTTGAGATGGCCGACCGCTTCGAGTCGCTCGATGCCGTCGATCTGGTGACCGGGCGCAGCGTCACGCTGGACCGGGCGGCCTGCCGCTTTGGCTACCGCGATTCGGTCTTCAAGCAGGCGCTGGCCGGCAAGAGCGTCATCACCCGGGTGCGCCTGCGCCTGCCACGGCCCTGGCGGCCGGTGCTGGACTACCTCGACCTGCAGCGCCGCATGGCCGAGACCGGCCACAGCGCCGATCCGGCCCTGGGTCCGGTGCCCGATGCCCGAACCTTGTTCGACTGGGTGGTGGCGATCCGGCGCGCCAAGCTGCCGGACCCGGCGGTGATCGGCAATGCCGGCAGCTTCTTCAAGAACCCGGTGGTCACGCCCGAGCAGTGCCGCGACATCATCACCCGCGATCCACATCTGGTGCACTACCCGATGGACGACGGCAACTACAAGCTCGCCGCCGGCTGGCTGATCGACGCGTGTGGCTGGAAGGGCAAGAGCGTGGGCGCGGCGGCCGTCTACGAGAAGCAGGCGCTGGTGCTGGTCAACCGGGGCGGGGCCCGCGGTGCCGAGGTGATGACGCTGGCCCGAGCGATCCAGGAAAGCGTCTACGGCCGTTTTGGCATCCGGCTGGAGCCCGAACCGGTCGTGGTCTGACGATGCGGTCGGGTGCCGGGATGGCACCTGTGGTTCTTGACGGGTTGTCGCCTGGGTTTGTCATGCGAATGTCACGCACCTCGCCGACCCTCAACGCTTCCCGCCACTTCCGAACCATCCCGACATGTTGCTCCGCTCCGTGACCTCTCCGTTGATCCGTGCCATGGCCGCTGCCGTGGCGGGTCTGTGCCTCACCGTGCCGCTGGCGCATGCCAAGGACGACCCCGCGCCGGTGGTGACGTTCGAGCGCCTCTGGCGTCATGCCCATGTCGACGGCGGCGTCGTCGGCCAGAAGTCCGAGATCGTGGCCCATGACGAGCGCACCGACACGCTCTGGGTCGCCGGCGTCGTCGGCGTCGACGTGCTGGACCGCCGCAGCGGCGCGAAGCTGGCGCACATCGACGTCCAGCCCTGGGGCGCCGTCAACAGCGTCGCCATCCACGACGGCCTCGCCGCGCTGGCCATCGAGAACACCAGCGACCGCGCCGAGCCCGGCGTGGTGCTGTTTGTCGACACCCGCAGCCGCACGATCAGCGGCGCGCCGGTGCCGGTCGGCTCGCTGCCGGACATGCTGACCTTCACGCCCGACGGCCGCCGCGTGCTGGTGGCCAACGAGGCGACGCCCAATGCCCGCGCCGCAACCGATCCGGCCGGCAGCGTCAGCATCGTCGACGTGCGTCAACGCAGCGTCGTGACCTTGCCGATCAGCGCCAGCATCCCCGGCTACGCCGCGCTGCGCCAGTTCCCGGCGCTGGGCAATGGCACGACCCGTCCGAACTTCACGCCGCAGGACCCGGAGCCCGAGTACATCGCCGTCGATCGCGAAGGCCACAAGGCCTATGTGGTGCTGCAGGAAGCCAACGGCATCGCTGTGCTGGATCTGCGCAAGCAGGCCTTCGAACGCATCTTCAGCCTCGGCCTCAAGGACTTCAGCCTGCCCGGCAACGAGATCGATCCGGGCGACCGGGACGGCGTCATCGCGCTGCGCAGCGTGCCGGTCTTCGGCCTCTACCAGCCCGACAGCCTCGCGACCTACCGCCATGAGGACCGCACCTATCTGGTCATGGCCAACGAGGGCGATGCCCGCGAGGACGAGGCCGACGAACGCCGCGGTGGCGCCGGCAGCGGCGCTGCCGAATACGAGAGCGACAGCAGCGAGCTGGCCCGGCTGACGCTCTCCAACGTCGACTCGGCCAAGGGTGGCCCGCTGGTGAAGTTCGGTGCCCACTCGATGACCATCCGCGACACCGACGGCACGGTGGTCTACGACAGCGGCCGCACGCTGGACGAGGCCGCCATCGCGCGCGGCATCTACGACGACGGCCGCAGCGACAACAAGGGCGTCGAGCCCGAGGGTCTGGCGCTGCTGAAGATCGAGGACCGCACGCTGGCCTTTGTCGGCCTGGAGCGCGCGACCACCTCGGCCATCGGCGTGTTCGACATCACCGACCCGCGCAAGGTCCGCTTTCTCGACCTGATCGTCAGCGCGGACGACCTGTCGCCCGAAGGCCTGAGCGTCTTCAAGGTCAAGGGCCGCCACTACCTGGCCATCGCCAACGAGGTCAGCGACTCGACCTCGCTGTTCCGGGTGCGGATCGGCGATCGGGATGCTTCGGACGACGGCAAGGACGACGGCCGCTGAGCCCGGCCGGGCGGGGCGCTGAGCCCCGTCCCGGGCCGCAGGCATGGCACGGGATCTGCTGATACCAGTCGGTATACCAGTTGGCGCACCGGATCTGTGCGCCGCCGCTGGAACGCCGATGCTGCATGCAGCAGGGAGCCCGGCCATGCGCGAGAACGTCCCGCCACCGAACCACCTGCCACCGCTGACGCTGTCGGGCTGGCGGTCGCTTCAAGATCGTCCCGACCACCTGCACGCCGCCCTGGCTGCCACGCTGGACCTCGTGCACGCCAGCGCCGCGGCTGGCATCTGGATCAGCCTGTGCCCGCGCGCCGCCTGGGTCGCCCAGCTCGACCTGCTGGCCGAGCGGCTGGACGCCGGTGCCGACTTGTCCGAGCGCCGCCGCCGCTGGCCGCTGCTGGGCGTGCCCTTTGGCATCAAGGACAACATCGACGTGGCCGGCGTGCCGACCACCGCCGCCTGTCCGGCCTTCCGGCGCCTGCCGACCGAACACGCCAGCGCGGTGCAGCGCCTGCTCGATGCCGGTGCGCTTTGGGTGGGCAAGACCAATCTGGACCAGTTCGCGACCGGCCTGGTGGGCACCCGCTCGCCCTATGGTCGACCCGCCAGCGTGGTCGACCCGATGCGCATCAGCGGCGGCTCCAGTTCCGGCTCGGCCGTTGCCGTGGCGCAAGGTCAGGTGCCCTTCGCGCTTGCCACCGACACGGCGGGATCGGGCCGCGTGCCGGCCGGCTTCAATGGCCTGGTGGGCCTGAAGCCGACACCCGGGCGCGTCGGCAATGGCGGCGTGCTGCCGGCCTGCCGCACGCTGGACTGCGTCGCGGTGCTGGCCCACACGGTGGCCGATGCGGCGCAGGTGCTCGCCTTGATCGAAGGCCCGGACCCGCGCGATGCCTACAGCGACTTCCAGCCCGGTGCTGCCCGCCTTCCCACGTCCTTGCGCATCGGCGTGCCGCAGCGGCCCGACCTGGATGACGCCATCGGCTACACCGGCGCCTGGGCCGGCGCACAGGCTCGCCTGTCGGCGCTGGGACACCGCCGCGTCGAGGTCGACATGGCGCCGCTGGCGGCGGTCGCGGCCTTGCTCTATGACGGCCCCTGGGTCGCCGAGCGCCATGCCGTCGTGCGCGAGCTGCTGGCGCGTCAGCCGCTGGCCTTCGATGCGACCGTGCGACGTGTCATCGAGCGGGCCTTGACCTTGAGCGCCACCGATGCCTTCGAGGGCCTCTACCGCCTGCAGGCGCTCAAGGCCGTCGCCGCCGAGCTGTGGCAGGGCGTCGACCTGCTGATGCTGCCGACCGCTCCGACCCACCCCACCTTTGCCGAGGTCGATGCCGACCCCATCGGCGTCAACACCCGGCTGGGCACCTACACCAACTTCGTCAATCTGCTGGGCTGGTGCGCGCTGGCGCTGCCGGCCGGCACGACCGGTGCAGGGCTGCCGTTTGGCGTCACCTTCGTGGCCCCGGGCGGCCTGGATGCGGCCTTGGCGCGTGTCGGCCTGGCCTGGTGCGGCGAGGCCGAGCCCGATCCGCAAGACTGGCCCGCGAGCGCCTCGCCGCCGCATCCGGCCGACGCCATCGCCGCGCGCATCGGCCTGCCGCTGGCCGAGGCCCACCGGCCGGGTGTGCGACGTTATTTCGACCTGGCCGCCGGCATGGCCGACCTCGTGATGGGCTTGCCACTGGCCATCGGCGACGAGCCGGCCGAGACCTTCGTGCCGATCGGCCCTGTCTCGATGGTCAGCGGAGAAGACCGATGAACAAGGACATCCCCGCGATCGACGTCGAGGCCTTGCTCGACGGCCCGGCCCACGCCATGGCCGACGCGGTCCGCTGCGGCCATGTCAGCGCCCGGACCCTGACCGATGCCGCGCTGGCCCGCATCGCCGAGCGCGATCCGCTCGCGCTCGGCGGCGTCAACGCCTGCACCGCCGTGCTGGACGAGCGTGCGCGCCGCGAGGCCGATGCGATCGACGCCCGGCTCGCCGCAGGCGATGCGGCCACCGCCGCGTTGCCGCTGCTGGGCGTGCCCTATGCCGTCAAGAACCTGTTCGACGTGGCGGGCATCCCCACGCTGGCGGGCTCGAAGATCGAGCGCGATGCCGCGCCCGCCGCGCAGGACGGTCTGCTGCTGCGGCGCCTGCAGGCCGCCGGTGCGGTGCTGCTGGCCGCGCTCAACATGGATGAATACGCCTACGGCTTCACGACCGAGAACAGCCACGCGGGTGCCTGCCGCAATCCGCACGATCACCGCCTTGTGGCGGGTGGCTCATCGGGTGGATCGGCGGCGGCCATCGCGGCCGGCGAGGTGCCGTTGACGCTGGGCTCGGACACCAACGGCTCGATCCGCGTGCCCTCGTCGCTGTGCGGTGTCTTCGGCCTCAAGCCGACCTTCGGCCGTCTGCCGCGCACCGGCAGCTACCCCTTCGTCGCCAGCCTGGACCACCTCGGCCCCTTCGGCCGCAGCACCCGCGACCTGGCACTCGCCTACGACGCCATGCAGGGCCACGATGCCCACGACGCCGGCTGTGTCGAGCGAACCGTCGAGCCCGTCGCCGCTTTGCTGGAGACGCCCGAAGCCGGCCTGCGCGTGGGCGTGCTAGGCGGCTGGTTCCACGACATGGCCGATGAGGACGCGCGTGCGGCCGTCGCCCGCGTCGCCGAGGCCTTGCGCATGGCACCGGGCGTGGCCTCGGTGCGCCCGGTCCACTGGCCCGAGGTCGAGCGTGCCCGCGCCGCCGCCTTCCTGATCACCAATGTCGAAGGCGCCAACCTGCACCTCGACGATCTGCGGCGCCGGCCCGAGGACTTCGAGCCCTTGTCACGCGACCGCTTCCTGGCCGGTGCGCTGCTGCCCGCGACCTGGGTCGTGCAGGCCCAGCGGGTGCGGCGCTGGTTCGCACGCCAGGTGGCGGCGTCCTTGGCCGACATCGATCTCTTCATCGCCCCGGCCACGCCCTGCGTGGCACCGGCCATCGGCAGCGAATGGATCACGCTGCAGGGCCAGCGCCTGCCCGCCCGACCCAGCATCGGCGTGCTGACCCAGCCGGTCTCCTGCATCGGCCTGCCGGTCTGCGCGGTGCCGGTCTGGGGCGTGCATGCGCACCTGCCGATCGGCGTGCAACTGATCGCGGCGCCGTGGCGCGAGGACCGTGTGCTGCGTGCGGCCCGCCTGCTCGAATTGGCGGGCACGGTGCACGCGCCCGTCGCCGCCTGGCCCCCACGCACATCGACCCGAGGAGCCGTGCCATGTTGATCAACATTCCCGAGGTGCATGCCGAACTGCTCGCCGTGTTCGAGCGCTACGAGCAGGCGCTGGTGCGCAACGACATCGACGTGCTCGACGAGCTGTTCTGGCCCAGCGCCCACACCGTGCGTTATGGCGTCGCCGAGAACCTCGTCGGCATCGAGGCGATCCGGGCCTTTCGGGCCGCCCGTCCGGCCGTCGGTCTGGCGCGCACGCTGGCCAACACCGTCATCACGACCTATGGACACGACTGTGGCACCGCGATGACCGAGTTCCACCGCAAGGGCAGCATCCGCACCGGCCGGCAGAGCCAGACCTGGGTGCGCCTGCCCGAAGGCTGGCGGGTGGTGGCCGCGCATGTGAGCCTGATGGCCGACTGAATGCCGCATGTCTTGCCGCATGTGTTGCCGCATGCAGGGCCGGGCCCATCGCCAACCGTTGTCCAACCAGGGTGCTTGCTAGCATCGACCGCATGTCCAGCGCACCCGTTCTTGTTCCGACCGGCAACCTTGCGACCCAGGTCTATCAGGCGCTGAAGTCGCAGATGCACGATTTCCAGCTGGTGCCCGGTGACCGCTTCTCGGAGGCCGAGATCGCGGCCCGTCTTGGGGTCAGCCGCACGCCGGTGCGCGAGGCCCTGTTCCGGCTTCGCAACGAGGGCCTGCTGGACGTCGAGGCCAAGAGCGGCTGGTTCGTGCGCCCCATTGACTTCGACCGCCTCGAACAGCTCTACGACCTGCGTGTGCTGCTCGAATGCGCCTGCGTCGCGCGGCTGTGCGGCCGCAGCGAACCGGCGCCGGAGCTCGATGCGCTCAAGGCCGTCTGGCTGGTGCCGGCGGCCGAACGCATCCTCGACGGGCGCGAAGTCGGTGCACTCGACGAGTCCTTCCACGCCACGCTGGTGCGCGCGGCCGGCAACGACGAGATCGCGCGGGTGCACTGGGATGTCACCGAGCGCATCCGCATCATCCGGCGGCTGGACTTCACCCGCGCCGATCGCATCGAGGCGACCTGGACTGAACACGCCAAGATCCTGCGCGCCATCGTGCAGCGCAAGGCCGACCAGGCGCAGTTGCTGCTGCGCAGCCACATCGAACAGAGCAAGGCGGAGGTGCGCAGCATCTCGCTGGCCTCGTTGCACGAGGCCCGCCAGCGCAACCGGCGCTGAGTTTTGCGCCGGGCGGCGTCGGCACGGCTCTTGCTGAATACCAACTGGTATACCGACACGTGCACCGATGCGGCGCAAGCCGACTCGGCCCACCCAGGCCCGCCTCGGCCCGGAACGTGCGTGCGGTCCAGCCAGTCGCCGCGTGGCGGCCGCCGCTTGCCAGCGGCGACGCCGACGCACCTGTCGAGCCTCGGGACGCACCCGCGCCCATGTCCTTCCACACGGAGCCGCCATGAACCACGACCTCTCCCGCCGCCGCGCCCTTGCCCAGATGTCCGCCGCCTCGCTTGCCGCCATGGCGCCCTGGGCGCTGGCCCAGAAGGCCCTGACGGTGGGCTACATCTATGTCGGCCCGAAGGACGACTTTGGCTACAACCAGGCCCATGCCGAGGCCGCCGCCGAGATCCGCAAGCTCGCGGGCATCAAGGTGGTCGAAGAAGAGAACGTGCCCGAGACCAACGTGGTCCAGAAGACCATGCAGGGCATGATTTCGCAGGACGGTGCGGCGCTGCTCTTTCCGACCTCCTTCGGCTACTTCGACCCGCACATGCTGGCGATGGCGGCCAAGAACACCGGCGTGCGCTTTGCCCATTGCGGCGGCATGTGGACCGCAGGCAAGCACCCGGCCAACACCGGCAGCTTCTTCGGCTACATCGACGAGGCGCAGTACCTCAACGGCGTCATCGCCGGCCACATGAGCAAGAGCAAGAAGCTCGGCTTCGTGGCCGCCAAGCCCATCCCGCAGGTGCTGCGCAACATCAACGCCTTCACGATGGGCGCACGCTCGGTCGACCCGAAGATCACGACCTCGGTGATCTTCACCGGCGACTGGTCGATGGCGGTCAAGGAGGCCGAGGCCACCAACAGCCTGGCCGATCAGGGCATCGACGTCTTCACCATGCACGTCGACGGTCCCAAGGTCATCGTTGAGACCGCCGCCAAGCGGGGCCGCATGGTCTGCGGCTACCACGCCAGCCAGGCCAAGCTCGCGCCGAACGCCTACCTGACCGGCGCCGAGTGGAACTGGATCACCGCCTACAAGCAGATCATCGAAGCCGCCCGCAGCGGCGCGGCGCATCCGAACTTCGTGCGTGGCGGCCTCAAGGACGGCTTCGTCAAGACCTCGCCTTATGGGTCGATGGTCAGCGAGGCGGCACGCAAGAACGCCGATGCGGTCAAGGCCAAGATGATGTCCGGCGCCTTCGACATCTTCGGTGGCGAACTCAAGGACAACACCGGCAAGGTCGTCATCCCCAAGGGCAAGGTCTACAAGCAGACCGACCTGGAACTCGAAGGCATGAACTACCTGGTCGAAGGCGTGATCGGCAAGGCCTGAGCCGACCGCCGAGATCGACCGACGTCCCTGACCCACGCCGAGGAGGGCTGCGATGCCTGCCGTCGAATCATCCGGTCGCTGGCGCGATCCGGCCGAGGCCGTGTTGCTGCCGGTGCTGGCGCTGCTGGGTGCCCTGCTGGCCTTCGGCGTGTTTGTCTGGCTGTCTGGCCAGAGCGCGCTGGAGGCCTGGAAGCTGCTGTTCCTGGGGGCTTTCGGCGACAGCTTCTCGTGGCAGAACACGCTGCAGCGGGCCGCCCCGCTGATGCTGACCGCATTGGCCGTGGCCCTGCCGGCGCAGGCCGGCCTGACGGTGATCGGCGGCGAGGGCGCGCTCGTGCTCGGTGCCCTGGCCGCTGCAGCCTTGCCCTATGCCTTTCCCGCGCTGGCCGGCACCGGCGGCACCGCCGTGATGCTGCTGGTCGGTGCGATGGCCGGCGCGGCCTGGGTCGCGCTGGCGGGTTGGCTGCGGCAGGGTCGGGGCGTCAACGAGACCATCTCCAGCCTGCTGCTGGCCTATCTGGCCATTGCCGTGTTCAAGCACCTGGTCGAAGGCCCGCTGCGTGATCCGGCCAGCCTGAACAAGCCGTCGACCCGGCCGGTGGCCGAGACGCTGCGCATCGGCGGCATGCCCTGGGACGGCGTGCCCACCGATGTGCACTGGGGCCTGGCCTGGGGCGTGGGCCTGTGCGTGGCGGCGGGCATCTGGCTGAGCTTCACCGCATCGGGCTTTGCGATGCGCGTCGTCGGCGGCAACTTGCGCACCGCCCGTGGCGTCGGCCTGCCGGCGCTGGCGCTGATCCTGCTGGCCTGCGGCCTGGGCGGCGCGGCGGCCGGCCTGGCCGGTGCCATCGAGGTCATGGCGGTGCACACCTCGGCCAATGCCTCGCTGATCGCCGGGCTGGGCTACACCGGCATCCTGGTGGCCTTCGTGGCGCGCCACAACCCCTGGGCCATCCCGCCGGTCGCCATCTTGTTTGGCGGCTTTGGTGCGGCTGGCAGCTTGCTGCAGCGCCGGCTGGGCCTGCCCGATGCGTCGGTGCTGGTGCTGCAGGGCTTTGCCTTTGTGCTGATCCTGGCGGCGGAAGCGGGTCGGGGCCGGCTGCTGGCGGCCCGCGCCGCCAAGGCCAAGGCCACGCAGCCCCCGGCCACAGGCTCATCGAATGAGCCTGTGGCGGTGGCGATGCCGGCCATCCCGACCTGAACATCCCGGTTCAGGCCACCAGACCCCTTCCGATCGGAGCCCCCATGGACGCACAAGCCTGGATCGACGTCACGCTGGCGGTGCTGGGCGGTGCGATCCGTGTCGGCACGCCCTTCCTCTTCGTCAGTCTGGGCGAGTGCCTGACCGAGAAGTCCGGCCGCATCAACCTGGGCCTCGAAGGCGTGCTGGTGCTGTCGGCCATGGCCGGCTTTGGCGGCAGCTACCTGAGCGGCTCGGCCTGGATCGGCATCGTGCTGGCCGGCTGCGTCGGTGCGCTGTTGGCGCTGTTGCACGGCCTGCTGTGTTCGCTCGACCGCGTCAGCGACATCGCCACCGGTATCGCGTTGATGCTGTTCGGCTCGGGCCTGGCCTTCTACCTGGGCAAGCCGCTGATCCAGCCGCAGGCACCGCAGATCCCGGCCTTTGCGCTGGGCGGCTGGAGCGACTCGCCGGCGGTGCAGTCGGCCCTGACCATCAACGCGCTGTTCCCGCTCGGTGTGCTGCTGGCGGTGCTGCTGCACATCGGCTTGGCGCGCACCCGCTGGGGCTTGCTGGTGCGCATGGTGGGAGACTCCAGCGACGCGGCGCGGGCGCTGGGCGCGTCGGTGTCCGGCGTGCGCATCGCGGCGACCACGGCCGGCGGCTTCATCGCCGGGCTGGGTGGCGCGTCGCTGTCCTTGTACTACCCCGGCAGCTGGAACGAGGGCCTGTCCAGCGGCCAGGGCCTGATCGCGGTGGCGCTGGTCATCTTCGCCCGCTGGCGGCCGCTGGCCTGCCTGGGTGCCGCGCTGCTGTTTGGTGGCGCCGGGGCCCTCGGGCCGGCGCTGCAGTCGGTTGGCGTGTCGGGCTATTACCACCTGTTCAATGCGGTGCCCTATGCGCTGACGCTGCTCATCTTGCTGGCCACCTGCTCGCCGCACCGGGCCATCCGGGGCGCACCGGCCGAACTGGGCGCGACCCGCTGATCCCCCGGGACGCTGACCCGCTGTCCTGTTGACCCGCCAACCGGAGTCTCATCCGATGAGCCTGTCCTACCTTGCGTCCCAGCCCTACCCGTGGCCCTTCGACGGCGCGCTGAGCCCGGCCAACACGGCGCTGGTGGTCATCGACATGCAGACCGACTTCTGCGGCGTCGGCGGCTATGTCGACACCATGGGCTACGACCTGGCCATGACCCGCGCGCCGATCGCACCGATCGCCCGGCTGCTGGCCGAGGCGCGTCGCACCGGCCTGCATGTCATCCACACCCGCGAGGGCCATCGGCCCGACCTGGCCGACCTGCCGGCCAACAAGCGCTGGCGCTCGCAGCGCATCGGCGCGGGCATCGGGGATGCGGGGCCGTGTGGCCGCATCCTGGTGCGCGGTGAGCCGGGCTGGGACATCATTGCCGAGCTGGCGCCCTGGCCCGGCGAGGTCATCATCGACAAGCCCGGCAAGGGCAGCTTCTGCGCCACCGACCTGGAGCTGATCCTGAACCTGCGCGGCATCCGCAACCTGGTGCTGACCGGCATCACGACCGATGTGTGCGTGCACACCACGATGCGCGAGGCCAACGACCGTGGCTTTGAATGCGTCATGCTGACCGACTGCACCGGCGCGACCGATGCCGGCAATCACGCGGCTGCGATCCGCATGATCCACATGCAGGGCGGCGTGTTTGGCGCCACGGCCGCATCGGACGACCTGCTGAAGGTGATGGCCGATTGGCCGTCCTTGCCGATAGGCTCATCGACCGAGCCTGTCATGGCGGGAGCCTCGACATGACCGCCCCGCTCGACCCGCCCGACCCGGCCCGTGCGCCCACCGGTGCCCTTGCGCTCGACACCTACCGGTTGACCCGCCGCTTCGGCGCCTTCACCGCGCTGGACGATGTGACGCTGACCGTGCGCCCCGGCACCGTGCACGCCCTGCTGGGCGAGAACGGCGCGGGCAAGAGCACGTTGGTCAAGTGTGTCGTCGGCTATCAATTGCCGAGCGCTGGCAGCGTGCTGATCGATGGTCGTGAGCAGGCCATCACCTCGCCGACGGTGGCCCGTGCGCTCGGCATCGGCATGGTCTACCAGCACTTCACCGTCGTGCCGGGCATGACGGTGGCCGAGAACCTGCTGCTGGCCCGTGGCACCTTGCCAGCCTGGATCGACTGGAAGGCCGTCAAGCGCGAGCTGTCGGCCTTTCTGGAGACGACGCCCTTCCGGCTGGACCTGGACGCCACGCCGGCCGACCTGTCGGCCGGCGAGAAGCAGAAGCTGGAGATCCTCAAGCAGCTCTACCTCCGGCCGCGCCTGCTGATCCTCGACGAGCCGACCTCGGTGCTGACGCCGCAGGAGGCCGATGAGGTGCTGGGGGCGCTGCGCGAGCGGGCCCATGCGGGCGACTGCAGCATCGTCATGATCACGCACAAGTTCCGCGAGGTCATTGCCTATGCCGATGACGTCAGCGTGTTGCGGCGAGGCCGGCTGATCCACACCGGTGCGGTCGCCGACACGACGCCGCAGAAGCTGGCCGAGGCCATGGTGGGTGGCGGGGCGAGCGACGAGCTGGCGGCCGAGGTCGCCGCCGAGATCCGTGAGGAGCTGGCTCACGACATGAGCCCGCAGACGTCCGCTGCCGGGTCTCCCGTCCCGAGCGGTCCGGCACGCCTGCAGATCCGCGGCCTGAAGGTCATGGGCGACCGGGGCGAGCCCTCCGTCCAGGACTTCGACCTGGAGGCCCATGCCGGCGAGATCGTCGGCGTGGCCGGGGTTTCCGGCAATGGCCAGCGCGAGCTGATGGAGGCGCTGGTCGGCCAGCGACCGCGTGCGGCCGGCACCGTCACCGTCTCGGGCGAGGCCTATGCCGCACGGCGGGCGCAGAACCGCCGGTTGAAGGTCCGCAGCCTGCCCGAGGAACCCTTGCGCAATGCCTGCGTCGGTCACCTCAGCGTGGCGCAGAACATGGCGCTGCGCAGCTTCGACGCGCCCGAATACGCCCGTGGCGGCTGGGTCCGCTGGGGCCGATTGAGGGCCCGGGCCCGCGCCTGGATCGCCGAGTACGGCGTCAAGACCCGGGGCGAGGACGCGCCGATCCGCACGCTCTCGGGCGGCAATGTGCAGCGCGCCGTGCTGGCGCGTGAACTGGGCGAGCTGGCCGACCTGCTGCTGGTGGCCAACCCGGTGTTCGGGCTGGACTTCGCGGCCGTGGCCGAGATCCACACCCGCTTGCGCGCCGCCCGCGACGGCGGCACCGCCGTGCTGCTGGTCAGCGAGGACCTTGATGAGCTGCTCGCCCTGTCCGACCGCATCGTGGTGATGAGCGAAGGCCGCATCGTGTTTGGCTGCGCGGCGGCGGATGCGGACCGGCACACGCTCGGGGCGCACATGGGTGGACATGCGGCCGGGCATGGCACGGAACATCCGGAGGCGACATGAGCAGCACCACCTTCCAGCTGGCCGCACGTCCTTTTGCGATGACCTTGGCCGGCGCCGGTGGCACCGCGCTGGTCGTCATCGACATGCAGCGCGACTTTGTCGAGCCCGGCGGCTTTGGCGCCTCGCTGGGCAATGACGTGAGCCTGCTGCACGCCGCCATCGAACCCATCGCCGACCTGCTGGCGGCCTGGCGTTCGCGCGGTTGGCCGATCGTGCACACCCGCGAATGCCATCGCCCGGACCTGAGCGACTGCCCAGACGCCAAGCTCGGCCGCGGCGACCCCAGCCTGCGGATCGGCGAATCCGGACCGATGGGTCGTCTGCTGATCGCCGGTGAGCCCGGCGCGGACATCATCCCGGCGCTGTACCCGCAGCCCGGCGAGTGGGTCATCGACAAGCCGGGCAAGGGCATGTTCTGGGCCACCGGCCTGCATGAGCGGCTGCAGGCGGCCGGCATCACGCACCTCGTCTTCACGGGGGTCACGACCGAGGTCTGCGTGCAGACCTCGATGCGCGAGGCCAACGACCGGGGCTACGACAGCGTCATCGTCGAGGACGCGACCGAGAGCTACTTCCCGGCCTACAAGCGCGCCGCCATCGAGATGATCACAGCCCAGGGCGCCATCGTTGGCTGGAGCACCGACAGCGCCACGCTGTTGCGGGCCTTGCCGGGCTGAAGCGCAAGCGTCTCAGGGCTGGGTCGGCTTGACCATCGGCCAGCCACGCTGGGCCCAGCCGCTCATGCCGCCGTCGACGTAGCGCACGTTGCCGTAGCCACCGCGCTCGCGCAGCGCCTTGAGCACGCTGCTGGAGCGGTTCTGGGTGTTGCAGATCAGCAGGACCGGTCTCGACGGATCGTTGGGGATCTCCGCCAGCCGACGGCCGAGTTGGCGCATCGGCAACAGCTGCGCACCGGCTGCCACGCCGGTGGCGTGTTCCTGCGGCTCGCGGATGTCGATCAGCACCGCGCGACCCGCCTCGAACTCGGCCCGCGCGGTCTCCAGGCTGACGTGGTTCGCGTCGTCGGCCGCCTGGCTGCAGGCGGCAAATCCCCAACCCAGCGTGGCGGTCAGGATCAACAAGGTGCGACGGCGGGGCTGCGGGTTCGGCGTGGTCATGGGTGGCTTCGGAGGTGATTCATCAGTCTATGCTGATGGATGCAAGTTCGTCCACCGTCCACCGTCCACCGTCCGGCTCTTCAGGCTCTTCAGGCGCATCAGGCGCATCAGGCGCTGAACAGCGCCTCGCAGCGCTCGCGCAGACCGGTCGGCACCTTGCCGGTGACGGCCAGTGCGACCGGCTGCGCCAGCAACCCTGCGAAGCAGGCCCGCACCGCCTCGGCATCGACCGCCTCGATGGCCGCACGTGTGTCGGCCGCGCTGCGCACGCGGCCCAGCACGAACAGGTCGATGGCGGCGTCCTCCAGCCGACGCAGCGGCCGCTCCAGCGCGTGCAACTGGCGCACCACCAGCTGCTTGCGGGCGCGCTCCAGGTCGACCGGCTCGATGCGGGTGGCCTGCAGGCGCAGCAGCCGCATCGTCTCGGCCAGGAACTCGGCCAGCTGGTCCGAACCCGTGGCGGCCTCGATCACGAACTGGCTGCCCAGCTCCAGCGGGTCGGCATTGGCGCTGACGTGGTAGGCCAGCCCGCGGCGCTCGCGCAGCTCGTCGAGCAGCGGCGAGCTCATGCCCTCGCCGAACACCGCCGCCGCGACCTGGGCGGTGGCGTCCTGCGTGGCCAGTGCCGGTGCCGGCCAGCCCATCACCAGCTGGCTCTGGCTGCTGCCGCTGTGGCGCTTGATGCGGATGCCGCCGCGCCAGGTCGGCGGCTCGACCGTGTTGGGCGTGCCTTCGGGCAGGTGGCCGAAGGCCGCTGCGACGGCGGCGCGGACCTCCTCGGGCGGCATCGGCCCGGCCACCGCGACGATCAGGTTGCAGCCGGTGTAGCGCGCCTGCACATGCGCGATCAGCGTGTCGCGGTCGAAGCGTTCGATGTTGCGGCGCGTGCCGATCACCGGCCGGGCAAAGGGGTGCAGGCCGTAGCAGGCGCCATCGAACAGGCGGTAGGCGACGGCGTAGGCGTCGTCCTCCAGATCGGTCAGCTCATGCAGGATGACCTGACGCTCGCGCTCCAGCTCGGCGGCCGGGAAGGTCGGCTTGAGCACCAGGTCGGCCAGCATGTCGATGAAGGCGTGCGTGTCGGCCGCAAGCCCGCGCATCTGGTAGGCGGTGTGGTCGCGGTCGGTGTGGGCGTTGACCTCGGCACCCAGGCGCTCGGCGTCCAGGTTGATCTGCTGGCAGTTGCGCGCGACCGTGCCCTTGAAGGCCATGTGTTCGATCACATGGCTGATGCCGTTGAGCGTGGCCCGCTCATGCTGGCTGCCACTGCGCACGAAGACGCTGACGCTGGCACCGGCGGCGGCGGGCTGGTGGATGGTCACCGCGCGCACGCCGTTGGGCAGGCGGTGCACGGTGGTGTCGTCGATCTGGACGGTGTGGGCGGCGTTCGAGGAGGTGGAGGGCATCGCAGGGGCAGGGGATCGGGTCAGGTCAGGTCGGTTCTGGCAGGACGGCATCAACGCCGCTCGACCAGCATCGGCACCAGCTGCAGCTGGCCGCGCAGGCGCTCGGCGGCGGCCTGGGCCTCGGCCTTGCTGGGGAAGGGACCGGCCTGCAACTTGTTGAGCGATTGCTCGCGGAACAGCGTCATCAGCGGCGCCAGCCAGTCGGCCTCGCCGCTGAGCTTGCGCTGGAACTGGGCCGCACCCTCGGCCGCCTTGAAGGCGCCGAGCTGCAGCCACCAGCCGCGCGCGGCCTGGGTGCCAGCGCGCTCCTGCGGCATCACCTCGGCCGGCGTGGCCTGGCGGGCGGCCGGGCTGGGCTGCGTCTCCCAGGCGGCAGGTGCCACGGCCGGCGCAGCCGTCGCCACCGGTGCAGGGATCAGGGCCGGCGCCGGCTCGGGCGCCAGATCCCGGCTCTGCGAGGCCGCCGGGGCCAGCACCAGGCCGATCGTGGCGGGCGCGGGCGGCGCCACCAGCAGGGGCGCCGCAGCCGGCGTGCTCGATGGGGTCGATGAGCCCGATGAGATCGATGAGCCCGATGAGCCCGATGGGTTCGACGGGCCCGAGTTCGCGTCCACGACGCGGGCCGGCGCTGCAGCGGTGGCCGAGTTGCCGGCCCCGTCGCGGCGCCAGCTGCCGGTGCGGATGGCCTCGTGGGTCAGCCGTTCGACCTCGACCGGCGCAACGCCACCGAGCAGGCCCAGCTTCAGCGCGGCGGTGTAGGACAGGTCGATCACCCGGCCGGCCTTGAACGGACCGCGGTCGTTGATGCGCACGACCACCTCGCGGCCGTTGGCCGGGTTGCGCACGCGGGCATAGCTGGGGATGGCGAAGGTGGGGTGCGCCGCCGTCATCGCGTACATGTTGTAGAGCTCGCCGCTGGCGGTCTGACGGCCGTGGAACTTGCGGCCATACCAGGACGCCAGGCCGCGCTCGACCGCCGCGTCGTCGCCGGTCATCGGCGTGTAGCGGGTGCCGTCGATCTCATAGGGCTTGTTGGGCCCGCCCCGGCGCAGCGGCTCGACCCGTGGCTCGGCATCGGGCACGCGGTGCAGGTCGGGCGGTGGGTTGGCTTCGGCGCCGTCGCGGCTGCCGTCCCAGGGCGCGATCGGCGGCACGGCTTGTGCACCCCTCGCGCCGGACGGGCTGCGCACCGGTGCGCTGCTGCAGGCGGCCAGCACCAGAGTGGCCAGCAGCACGGTGGCCAGTAGCACGGCGGCGATCGGGCGGCCAGGAGCCGGCGCGGGATCGGTCGTCAGGACGTGTGAGGCGTGCATGGCGCGGATGTTCGCCCAAAACCCGTCACACCCCGGGCCTTGACCCTGACTCCGGGTGGTCGCGCGTCTGCAGGGCAGACGGCGCGTGTCAGGAGGGCTCGTTGCCCCGGTCGCGCCAGCTGCCGGTGCGGATCGCGTCCGGCGTGATGCGTTCGACGATCACCCGCGCGGTGCCCTTGCCCTTGGCGAAGCCGAGCCGGTGCGCGGCGGTGTACGACAGGTCGATGATCCGGCCGTATCGGAACGGCCCGCGGTCGTTGATGCGCACGACCACCGTGCGGCCGTTGGCCGGGTTGTGGACCCGCGCATAGCTTGGGATCGGCAGCGTGGGATGCGCGGCCGTCATCGCGTGCATGTCGTAGACCTCGCCACCGGCCGTGCGCCGGCCGTGGAACTTGCGGCCGTACCAGGACGCCAGCCCGACCTGACGCAGCGGCGCGTCCGCCTTGAGCGGCACATGGCTCTCACCGCGCGCGACATAGGGCTTGTTGGGCGCGCCGTCGCGGATGAACTCGATGCGCGGCACGGCGTCCGGCACCTGACCGAGCCAGGGCGGCGGGTTCGGATGCGGGCCGTCCGGGCCGTCCCAGAGCGGGGTCGATGCCGATGAGCGCGGGATGTGCGGGATGCGCGGGATGCGTGGGACGCGTGGACCGCGCGGCGCAGCGCCATTGGCGTCGACCGGCGCCGGCAGCGCCGGCCGCACAGCCTGGGCATCGGTGGCCATCTGGCGCTCGGGCATCGCGGGCTCGGCGGGGCGTGTCAACTGCGGTGGCAGCACCCCCGAACAAGCGGCCAGACCGGCCGTCGCGATCAACAGGGCTGCCAGGCGCAGGCCACGTTCGGAGGGGCGAGGGCAGGTCCACATGAGGTGGACATCGGCGCCTCGCCGCGCCGCTGGAGCCCGTCCGCCGCCGAGCGTGCGGCGGGCGTGACGGAAGTCGCTGGATCAGCGTCCCATCACGTCAGGGCCAGCTCGACCCAGACCGGCGCGTGGTCGCTGGGCCGCTCGTTCTTGCGCGGCAGCTTGTCGATCTGGCAGGCGCTCACGCCCCCGCGCAGCGCGGTGCTGACCAGCACGTGGTCGATGCGCAGGCCCTGGTTCTTGCGGAAGGCCAGGTTGCGGTAGTCCCACCAGCTCCAGCTCTTGGCGGGTTGTTCGAACAGCCGGAAGGCATCGACCAGACCCAGTCCGACCAGACCCTGGAAGTGGGCCCGTTCCTCGGCCGTGCAGTGGATCTGGCCGGTCCAGCCGATCGGGTCGTAGACATCGGCATCGGTGGGCGCGATGTTGAAGTCGCCCATCAGCACCAGCTGCGGATGGCGCGCCAACTCGTCGGCCAGCCAGGCCCGCAGGGCATCCAGCCAGGCCATCTTGTAGGCGAACTTCTCGCTGCCCGGCGCCTGACCGTTCGGGAAGTAGCCCCCGACGACCCGCACGCCACCGACGGTCGCCGCGATCACGCGGGCCTGCTCATCGGCAAAGCCAGGGATGTTGCGCACGACGTCCAGCGGCGCCGCATCCCCCCGCGCCAGCAGCGCCACGCCGTTGTAGGTCTTCTGCCCGAACCACACGACCCGATACCCCGCCGCCTCGATCTCGGCGGCCGGAAACTTGTCATCGGTGAGCTTGGTCTCCTGCAGCACCAGCACATCCGGCAGCGCGCTGGCCAGCCAGTCGAGCAATTGCGGCAGTCGGACGGCGAGCGAGTTGACGTTCCAGGTGGCGAGTTTCAAGACAGTCCCGAGCGGTTGTAAGAAGACAGGAGCGCTGGGCCCGTTGCGGTTGGCAGCCCCCTGCATGCCCCAGCGGTCTGGCGGGTGCGAAGGGGTGCTTCCAAGAGCTTGGCGCTGTTGTGGTGATCGTACAAGGCGGGCGGGGCGGGGGCTTGCGCGTGCATGGCCAGCGCCAGGGCCCGGAACTGCGGCGGGACGTGAACGCCGGCCCGTCTGCCGCGCCCCTCAGGTCGCGTCGTCGGCGTAGAGGTCCACCACCACGCCTCGCAGCCACTGGCTGGCGGCCGAGCGGTGTGACTTGGCGTGCCAGAACAGGTTGATGGCGATTTCCGGCAGCTTGACCGGGTGGGTCACGTAGCGCAGGCCGAAGGGCTCGGCCAGGTGCTTGGCCAGCTGTTCTGGCACGGTGGCGACCAGGTCCGAGCCCTGCAGGATGTGGCCGACGCTGACGAAGTGCGGCACCGTCAGGCGGACCTTGCGGTCCACGCCCGCGCGCTTGATCAGCTCGTCGACCTTGCCGTGCCCGGTGCCCGGCGAGATCACCACCAGGTGCTCGGCGCGGCTGTAGTCCTGCAGCGTGATGCGGGCCTTGTCCAGCGCGTGGCCCTTGCGGAACAGGCAGACGTAGCGCTGCTGGAACAGCCGTCGCTGGAAGAAGCCGGCCTTGAGCTGCGGCAGCAGGCCGATGGCCAGATCGACCTGGCCGGCCTCCATCTCGTCGCGCAGCTTGACCACCGCATGGCGCACCGTGCTGAGCGTGACGCCGGGCGCTTCCTGGCGCAAGCGGTCCATCAGCGCGGGCAGGAAGACGATTTCGCCGATGTCGGTCATGCCGATCGTGACCGCTCGCTTGCAGGACGCAGGATCGAAGCGGGTCTGCGGGTTCAGGCCGTTGTGGATCAGGCCCAGCGCCTGACCGACCGAATCGGCCAGCTGCTCGGCGAACGGCGTGGGCACCATGCCGGCTGGTGTGCGCAGGAACAGGTCGTCGCCAAACTGGCGGCGCATCTTGGCCAGCGTGTTGCTCACGGCGGGCTGCGTCAGGCCCAGCGTCTCGGCCACCCGGGAGACCCGGCGCTCGACGATCAGCTGCTGGAAGACGACCAGCTGGTTCAGGTCGATGTCCTTGAGTTCCATGGTGGCACCCTATCACTGCGCGTGATGTTCAACATATGGACGATGCTATTGGCTGATCCTTGCGATCTCACGAACATCGCGGCTTTCCGACCCGGACCCGGAGACACCATGCGCGCTTCCTCGACCGTCTTCCCCATCACCCCGGTCTGGGAAGACGACGGCACCCACCGCATCCCCTTCCTGGCCTACACCGACGCGCAGATCTACCAGCGCGAACTGGAGCGCTTCTTCTACAAGGGCCACTGGTGCTACGTGGGCCTGGAGGCCGAGATCCCCGAGCCGGGCGACTACAAGCGCACGGTGGTCGGTGAGCGCTCGGTCATCCTGGTGCGCGATGCGGACGGCGCGATCCACGTGGTCGAGAACGTCTGCGCCCACCGCGGCATGCGCTTCTGCCGCGAGCGCCACGGCAAGGCGAAGGACTTCGTCTGCCCCTATCACCAGTGGAGCTACGGCCTCAATGGCGACCTGCAGGGCGTGCCGTTCCGGCGAGGCGTCAAGCAGGACGGCCAGGTCCACGGCGGCATGCCCTCGGACTTCAAGACCAGCGACCATGGCCTGACCAAGCTGAAAGTCGCCGTGCGCGG
>NZ_SGWV01000012.1:0-144091 GCF_004216565.1 Sphaerotilus mobilis
GGCCGATGTGGCGAGCACCGCGCAGGTGTCGAGCAGCGCGGGCGCCGTCGCCATCAACGGCGCCACCGTCACCAGCGCGGGCCAGGTCAGCAGCATGGCCGGCGATGTCACCGTGGCCGGCACGACGGCCACCACCGTCACCGGCGGCAGCTTGAGCAGCGCCGCTGGCACCACCACGGTCGGTGGCAGTGGCACAACCACCGTGGGCAACGCGACGATCACCTCGGCGGCCACGGCCATTCAGGGCGGTGAGGTGAACCTCACCGGCACGCTGACCAGCACCGGCGGACTGACCGTCACCGCCGTCAACGTGGCCGATGTGGCAAGCACCGCGCAGGTGTCGAGCAGCGCGGGCGCTGTCGCCATCAACGGCGCCACCGTCACCAGCGCGGGCCAGGTCAGCAGCACGGCGGGCGATGTCACGGTGGCCGGCACGACGGCCACCACCGTCACCGGCGGCAGCTTGAGCAGCGCCGCTGGCACCACCACGGTCGGTGGCAGCGGCACAACCACCGTGGGCAACGCGACGATCACCTCGGCGGCCACGGCCATTCAGGGCGGTGAGGTGAACCTCACCGGCACGCTGGACAGCACCGGATCGCTGGGCATCGTGGCGACGGGCGTGGTGACGATGGCCAGTGGCAGCGTCTTGCGCAGCCGGACCGGCAACGTCCAGGTTGACGCCAACGAGGTTCGCAGCAGCGGTTCGGTCATCAGCGAACAAGGGAACGTGAGCCTGTTCGGGACCGGCCTCACGCAGGTGTCGGCCGGCGTTCTTGATGCGGCGACGGGTGTCGTGTCTGTGGGTGTGGAAGGCGGCAGCACCGTCATCGATACGACCGTCGCCATCACGTCGTCACAAGCGGCCGTCTACCCGACAGGTGTGGTGTGGTCCACGCCGTCGCCTGCACCAGCGCCAGAACCCGCACCGGCACCGGCTCCTACGCCCGCCCCCGCTCCGGAGCCTGCACCAGCACCGGCTCCCACGCCCGCTCCGGCTCCTGAGCCAGCACCGGCACCGGCTCCTACGCCTGCGCCAGCACCGTCGCCTGCACCTGCTCCGGCTCCCACGCCCGCGCCGGCTCCTGAGCCAGCACCGGCACCTGCGCCCGCACCAGAGCCTGCGCCAGCACCGGCACCGGCACCGGCACCGGCCCCCGCACCGGCTCCTACGCCCGCACCCGCACCGGCTCCTACGCCCGCACCCGCTCCGGAGCCTGCACCAGCGCCGGCTCCCACGCCCGCTCCGGCTCCTGAGCCTGCACCGGCACCTGCGCCCGCACCAGAGCCTGCGCCAGCACCGGCACCGGCCCCCGCGCCGGCTCCGACGCCTGCGCCAGCACCGTCGCCTGCACCGGCACCGGCTCCTACGCCCGCGCCAGCTCCGTCGCCTGCACCGGCACCGGCTCCTACGCCCGCGCCGGCTCCGTCGCCTGCACCTGCTCCGGCCCCCACGCCCGCGCCGGCTCCTGAGCCTGCACCGGCACCCGCCCCTACACCTGCGCCCGCACCGGCACCGACGCCTGCACCGGCCCCCACGCCCGCGCCGGCTCCTGAGCCTTCACCAGCACCCGCCCCTACACCTGCGCCCGCACCAGAGCCTGCGCCGGCACCGGCCCCCACGCCCGCACCGGCACCTGCTCCGACGCCTGCACCTGCTCCGGCCCCCACGCCCGCGCCCGCACCGGCTCCTACGCCCGCGCCAGCTCCGGAGCCTGCACCAGCACCTGCTCCGACGCCTGCGCCCGCACCGGCTCCAACGCCTGCACCTGCTCCGGCACCCACACCCGCGCCGGCTCCGTCGCCTGCACCGACACCGGCTCCCACGCCTGCGCCGGCTCCTACACCCGCGCCGGCACCGACGCCTGCTCCGGCTCCGGCTCCGGCTCCGGCTCCGACGCCTGCACCGACCCCCGCTCCGGCGCCTGTCCCGCCGTCGATCGACGCCAGCACGTCGCCGCTGGTGATGCGGTCGCTGCGGACCGATCAGCTGCAGGCCTTGTCGCGGCGCACGGTGGCGGCCTTGACCCCTGTGCAGCTGCGGGCACTTTCGGCTGCGCAGCTGGGCGTCCTGTTGCCGGATCAGGTGGCCGCGCTGTCGGCTTGGCAGGTCCAGGTGCTGGCGAGTGCCGGGCAGCTGGGCGCGTTGCCGGTGGACGGGCGCGCGCGGCTCGTGCAGGGCGGGCAGCTGCGCCAGGCGCTGAACCTCCAGACGTCCGAGGCGGCGATCCAGGCTGGCGTGGTCTGGGCCGTCCGGCAGGCCAACCACGTGCCGCCTGACTTCTTGATGCAACGCCTGCCGCCCCGAAGCGACCGGCCCACGCCGGCCCCCCGACCCACCGAGACCGTCTCGTCGGTGACGTCCCAGGAGCAGCCATGAAGACTTCCAGATACCTCAACATCGGTCCGGGCGCAGGTCTTTGCACCGTTCGCGCCGTGGCGTGCGGCATCTCGGGGATGCTGCTGCTGATCGCCCCGGAATGGCTGCACGCCCAGGAAACGGCCAGCGATCCGCTGTCCTTTGCCGTCACCGAGGTGCGGCTGGAAGGCCGCATCGACCTGCTGGCCGAGCCCTTGCAAGCTGAACTGCTGGACGTGCTCGCCCAGGCGCGCGGCGTGCAGGTCGGCACGGCCCGGCTGCGTGCCGTGGCCGTTGCCCTGCAACAGGTGCTGGAGCGTTCGGCACCCGGTCAGTTCCGCGCCCTCATCCCTGCCCAGGCGCTGGACGACGGTGCGCTGCGGGTGCAGGTCCTGCCGGTGTTGCAGGCCGTGGAGGGCATCGGCGCCGACGGCTACGACGCCGCACGGACCCGCGCCGGTCTGCCGTCGCTGCGGCCGGGCATCGTGCTGCCGCTGCAGGGCGATCCGGTCGATCCGCGCGACTGGGCCTTGCTGCGCGAGCACCCGATCAAGCAGGCGCAGGTGCGCTACCTGTCGGAGATCGGCTCCAACCGCGGACCCAGCGCTCAGGTGATTGCCCAGGCGCCGGCCGGGCGGCGCGCGGGCGATCTTCGGCTCGACAACAGCGGCAGTCAGTCGGTCGGGCGCTGGATGCTGTCGGCCCAGTGGCTCGACGGCAATCTGACGGGCGACGATGACACGCTGAGCCTGTCCTGGAGCCAGCCGCTGCAGCATCCACAGGCGGTGCGCATCGCCGGGCTGGTCTATGGCCGGACGATGCCGGCCGAACATCTGGCCCTGACGCTGGGCCTGAGCCATGCGGACAGCGCCTCCACGACGGCCGTGGCGAACGCTGGCCTGCTGGTCGGCCAAGGCCGCTATGACGAGGCCAGCCTGTCGCTGGCGCACTTCCTGGCCACGCCGGGTCAGCGCGCGGGCGAGAGCCTGAAGCTGCTGGGCGAGGCCACGCTCGGCCGGGTCGCCAGCCAGACCGACTTCCTCGGCCAGACGGTGACCACCTACCGGCGCTCGACGGCGGTGCTGGGCACCGGCCTGGAATGGCTCAAGCCCGGCGAGGGCGAGAACCTGATGTTGGCGCGAGGGATGCTGCACGGCTACAAGGTCGGCATGTTGGGCACCTCGGGGCAGGCGGCCTACACCGCGACCCGGGTCGGCGCGGGCGGGGCCGTGTGGTTCAAGGGCTCGCTGCTCGCGCGCTGGCAGATCGGGCCGCTGCAACTGCAGTCGCAGACGCTGGGCCAGTACACCCAGAACAAGCTCACGCCGACCCACCAGATGCAGCTCGCCTCGTGGACCTCGGGTGTGCGGGGCCATGTCGACACGCTGGTCAGCGGGGACTCGGCCCTGGTGCAGCGCACCGAACTGTTGGCGGCGCCGCTGTCGGGCGGCGACCTGCTGTGGCGTCCTTATGCGCTGGCCGATGTGGGCCGCAAGCTCGGTGGCAACGAGGAACTGGCGACGACGCTGGCATCGGTCGGCCTGGGTCTGCGCAGCTTCGTGCCGGACGGCCGCGCCGAGATCGACCTGAGTCTGGTGCGCAAGGTCGACGGGGCCGAGCGGGACATCCACCTGGGCTCGGGCGAGACCCGTTCGCGCGACACGCTGGGCGTGTCCGCCCGGCTGCGCTTCTGACGGCCCTGTCGCTGCCGCTGTCACCGCCTCGACGGCATGATGAGCACCCAAACCCGGGAGTCCCGATGACCGAGCCCAGCCCTGCCGATGGCCGACCGGCACGCGACTTCGACCTGCATGTGATCAGCGGCCTGCCACGTGCAGGATCGACGCTGCTGTCGGCCCTGCTGGCGCAGAACCCCGAGGTGCACGCCAGCATCTCCAGCCCGCTGCTGGGCGCCATCCAGGCGGTGCGCGACCACTTCAACATGGCCGACCAGACGGCGGCCAGCCTCGTGCCCGACGAGGACCAGCGCGAGTTGCACGGCCACCTGATCGACGGCTACTACCGCCAGCGGCGCCAGGGCCGGCGCATCGTCTTCGACACCAACCGCGGCTGGACCGCCCAGCTCGGCCTGCTGCATGCGCTGTCACCGGGCAGCAAGGTGCTGGTCTGCGTGCGGGACATGGCGGCGGTGGTCGACAGCTTCGAGCGCATCTTCCGCGCCAACCCTTTCATGCTGACGCGGCTGTTCGCCGGGCCGCAGGAGTGGTCCTCGGTCTACACCCGCGTCGAGGCGCTGACGCAGCGTGGCCGGGTCGTGGGCGGGCCTTGGCTCGCGCTCAAGGAGGGCCTCTACAGCGAGCACGCCGCCAAGCTGCTGCTGATCGACTACGACCTGCTGGCGCAGTCGCCGCTGCAGGTGCTTGAACAGGTCTACGTCTTCCTGGGTCTGACACCCTGGGACGGCCACCGGCTGGACGGTCTGTCACTGCCCGAGGCCGAGCTGGCGCGGGTGCGCCAGTTCGACCAGAACCTGGGCACGCCGCAGCTGCATCAGCTGCTGCCGTCGGTGCGCTACCAGCGGCGCGACAGCGTGTTGCCGCCGGACCTGCTGCAGACGGTGCGGGCGCTGAACTTCTGGCAGGCGCTCGACGGCAGCAAGGCGCAGATGCTGCGGCAGACGGGTTGACGTCCCCGCCGCCCGGGCCGCCCGCGCCGCCCGCGCCGCCTGCGCAGACAGCCCGAGGGCCGCAGAATCGCTGCCATCGCCCACTGACCGCACCGACCATGACGAGCACGCCGCGCCCGGATTCCGACACGACACCGAAGGGCCCCAGCGCCCCGATCGCCGACCCGGCGCACACGCCGGCCTATGCCGAGCTGGAACAGCGCCACGCGCGGCTCTACCGTTTCGAGCACCTGGGGTCCATCGTCGGCTGGGACCAGGCCGCCAACATGCCACCCAAGGGCAACGAGGCCCGCGCCGCCGCCATGGCCGAGCTGGACGGCCTGTTGCACAGCCAGCGCACCGACCCGGCCCTGACCGCGCTGCTCTCACGCGCCGAACAGGAGCCGCTCGACGACTGGCAACGCGCCAATCTGCGCGAGATGCGGCGCGACTGGCGGGCCAGCAACGCCCTGCCGGCCCGCCTGGTCGAGCGCCGCACGCTGGCCACCGCGCGCTGCGAACACGCCTGGCGCGCGCAGCGCCCGGCCAATGACTGGGCCGGCTTCGTCGAGAACTTCCGGCCGGTGCTGCAAGTCGCCCGAGAGGAGGCGCAGCACCTCGCCGACGCCACCGGCCTGTCGCCCTATGACGCGCTGATGGACCGCTACGAACCCGGCATGACCAGCGCCGAGGTGGGCCGTGTCTTCGGCGACCTCAAGACCTGGCTGCCCGGCCTGATCCGCGACGTGCAGGCCCGCCAGGCCGCCGAGCCGCCGGTGCTGCAGCCGCAAGGCCCCTTCGACCGGCGGGTGCAGAAGGCGCTGTCGCTGGATGTCATGGCCCGGCTGGGCTTCGACTTCGAGGGCGGCCGGCTCGACGAGAGCACGCACCCCTTCTCCGGCGGTGTGCCCGAGGACGTGCGCCTGACCACCCGCTACCAGGACGACGACCTGCAGCAGGCTCTGATGGGCACGGTGCATGAGACCGGCCATGCGCGCTACGAGCAGAACCTGCCGCGCCGCTGGCTGGGCCAGCCGATCGCGCGGGCCCGCAGCTACGGCATCCACGAGAGCCAGAGTCTGTCCTTCGAGATGCAGCTGGGCGCGCACCCCGGCTTCGTTGCCCAGATGGCGCCGCTGCTGGTGCAGCACTTCGGCGACCAGCCGGCCTTCGCGCCCGACAACCTCGCCCGGCTGGTCACCCGCGTGCAGCCCGGCCTGATCCGGGTCGATGCCGACGAGGTGACCTACCCGGCCCATGTGATCCTGCGCTTCGAGATCGAGCAGGCCCTGATCGAAGGGGGGCTGGCGGTCGAGGACATTCCCGCGCTGTGGGACGAGAAGATGGCCGCCTACCTCGGCCAGGACACCCGTGGCAACCACCGCGACGGCGCCATGCAGGACGTGCACTGGCCCAGCGGCGCCTTCGGCTATTTCCCCTGCTACACGCTCGGCGCGATGTTCGCGGCCCAGTGGTTCGCCGCCATGCGCCGCGCTACGCCCGAGCTGGATGCCCGCATCGCGGCCGGCGACTTCGTTCCGGTGTTCGACTGGCTGCGCCAGAACATCTGGCAGCAGGCCTCCCGCTGGGAGACGCCCGAACTGGCCCTGCGCGCCAGCGGCGAGGCGCTGAACCCGGCGCATTACCGGGCGCATCTGACGCAGCGCTATCTGCCGGGCTGATTGCCGGGCTGATCGGCGAGCTGATCGGCGGGCTGATCGAGGGCGTCCTCTCTCCCCGCATCCAGCCAACGCGCCAGCGCGCCTTCGATGGCGAAGCGCAGGCGCAGGGAGACGCCCCGGCGGGGGCGTTCCTCGACGGTGATCTCGTTGTCGGACCAGCCGCGCGGGTTGACGCCGATGGCCAGCGTGGCGCGGCTGCTGAGGCGATAGCCGACTTCGGCGCCCCAGCCCAGCGCCCGGCCCTCGAGGGCATCGTCGCGGCCGGCGACATGGCCGCTCAGGCTCCAGCGACGGTCGCCGGTGCGGGCCTGTTCCCAGGTCCAGCGGGCGAGCCAGATGTCGGTCCGGCGCAAGGGCGTGGCGCCGCTGGCCGGGTCGATGCGCCGCTCGTCGCGTTCGAGCCGGCGCGACAGGCGCAGCATCGTGCTGTGATGGGCATCGACCAGATAGGACGCATGGCCGAGCCAGATGCCCGCGCGGCGGTCGGTCTTGCCGCTGGCGAGGTCCTCGGCGGCCGGGTCGACCTCGCGGCCGGCCCAGGTCAGGCGGGTCAGCAGGTGCAAGGCCCGCTGGTGCGGCTCGCGCCAGCCGAGCGAGCCGGCGCCCTTGAACTCGGTCGTGCCCAGGCCGGTCGAGCCATGCGGCTGGCTGCGTTCGGCCGTCACGCGCAAGGCGCCCAGCCAGTCGTCTGCCAGACGTCGGGTCAGGCGGGTCTCGTGGAAGGCGCTGTCGGTCGTGCTGGCATTGACGACGTTGAGTGCGGTCGAGAACGAGCCTTGTGGAAAGCGGCTGGTCGACAGCCGCAGGCCAAGCTGGGTGGCCCGCACGGGCGTGCTGCCGGCCACGGGCACCGACTGTTCGAGCTGCGTGTCCAGGCCCCAGCGCGGCGCCGGGGTCCAGCTGCGACGCCAGCCCAGCACGGCCAGCGCATCGTCCGGGTCGGCCAGGCTGTGGCGGCGCAGCTGGCCCCAGACGGCACCGCGGCCGCTGCCGTCGGGCACTTCCAGGCCGAGCCGCTGCTGGTAGGCCGCCGGCAGGGTCAGGGCTTCCTCGTCACCGGCCAGCCCCAGGCGTGGCGCAACCCGCCAGGAGGTCCGGCTGCCCGCAGGCAACCAGCCGTCGGGCGTGGTCCAGCGCCAGTCGGCGCCGAGTTCGAGCGCACGGGCGGCGTGTTCGGGCAGGGCGGTCTCGGCCTGATGCACCGGCCAGCCGGCCCGGGCCACCAGGCTGGGCCCCTGGCCGTCGACCGGTTCGAGCCGGCCGCGCCAGAACGCCATCGCGCCGGCCGCAGCCGGTGCCAGGCGGCTGTCGGGCTCGGGCGTCAGGCGGGCGTCGTGCAGGCCCAGTTCGCTGCTCGCCAGCCAGCCGGCGGTACCCGCGTCGGCCGCACGCCAGCGCCAGGCGAGTTCGCGGTCGCGTCGGCGCAAGCCGGTCTCGGGCGTGTCGGGCAGGTCGGCGACTTCCAGGGCGCGGTCGCGTTGCCAGAGGTAAATCTCATGGCCCGGGCCGAGCCGGACGTGGCCGCCGATGCGGGTGGTGCGGCCGGTGGGTGGACGCTCGTAGCCGAGGTCGAAGCCGTAGGACGGCTGGCGGCTGGTCAACACGATGGTGCGGCCGTCGCCACCGGCCTGACCGGGGGTGCCGCGCGGGTTGTCGAGGAAGGACGGCGGCACCACGTCGAGCGCGGCGCTCAGGCCGGGTCCGAGGTCGACCTCGCGGCGCTGGCCGTTGCGGCGGTAGATGGCGTCGCGATCGGCCACCAGGGCGGTGTCCGACAGCGTGTCGAGGAACTCGCGCGGCTTCTCGCGCGGCAGCGCTGGGTCGACAGGTGTCTGCGCCAGGCACGCGGTGGTGCTCAGCACCAGCGCGGCGACCAGGGCTCGCAGCCGCAGAAGGCGGCAGCGATCGGGAGGGGAGAGGTGGCACACAGTCGGGCGACTGTGCCGACCGAACATGAAGCTCAGATGTAGACGCTGGCGGTCCGGCGGGACCGCTCAGCGCGCCAACGTCAGCCGGGTGATGGTGTACAGGCCCGAGACCTTGTCGACATCGAAGCGCACCCGGTCCCCGGCCTTGAGCTGGTCCAGCCACTGGGCGTCGCTGACGCGGTAGGCCATGGCCATGGCCGGCAGGCCCAGATCGGCGATCGGGCCGTGCTTGAGGGTCACTTTGGCCTGTCCCTTGTCGACCCGCACGACCTCGCCGGTGTGGGTCTGTGCCATGGCCAGGCCGCCGATGCCGGTCATCAGGACGGCTGCCAGCAGGCGTCGGCTCAGGGTGTGCGACAAGCTCATGACGGTCTCCGACGGTGTGGATGAACGCGCGGGCGCTCGACGGGATTCAACCACGGGCATGTGCCAGGCCGATCCCTAGAATCCGCGACGTTTGCCGGCTGGTCCGGCGTTTTCCTGCTGCATCCGGAGCCCGCCATGACGACCCCCGCCGCATCCTCCCCGTCGACCCCCGACCTGAGCCACGTGCCCTCGCGCGACAAGGCCGAGATCCTTGCGCAGGCGCTGCCCTACATCCGCAAGTACCACGGCAAGACGCTTGTCATCAAGTACGGCGGCAACGCCATGACCGATCCGGCGCTGCAGGCCGATTTCGCCGAGGACATCGTGCTGCTCAAGCTGGTCGGCATGAACCCGATCGTGGTGCACGGGGGCGGTCCGCAGATCGACGAGGCGCTCAACCGCCTGGGCAAGAAGGGCACCTTCATCCAGGGCATGCGGGTGACCGATGAGGAGACCATGGAGGTGGTCGAGTGGGTGCTTGGCGGCGAGGTCCAGCAAGACATCGTCGGCCTGATCAACGCGGCCGGCGGCAAGGCGGTCGGTCTGACCGGCCGCGACGGCGCCATGATCCGGGCCCGCAAGATGCGGCTGGCCGACCGCGACGACCCGAGCAAGGAACACGACGTCGGCCAGGTCGGCGAGATCGAGTCGATCGACCCGAGCGTGGTCAAGGCGCTGCAGGACGATGCCTTCATCCCGGTCATCAGCCCGATCGGCTTTGGCGAGCACAACGAGAGCTACAACATCAACGCCGACCTGGTCGCCAGCAAGCTGGCCGAGGTGCTCAAGGCCGAGAAGCTGGTGATGCTCACCAACATCAAGGGCGTGCTGGACAAGTCCGGCGAGCTGCTCACGGATCTGAGCGCGCGCCGCATCGACGAGCTGTTCGCCGACGGCACCATCAGCGGCGGCATGCTGCCCAAGATCGCCGGTGCGCTCGATGCCGCCAAGAGCGGCGTCAACGCGGTCCACATCGTCGACGGCCGGGTGCCCCACGTGCTGCTGCTGGAGATCCTGACCGACCAGGCCTTCGGCACCATGATCCGGGCGCGGTGAAGCCGTCCCGCCCGGCGCCGGTCTGGCTGTTTGACCTGGACCACACGCTGCACGACGCCGGTCCGGCCTTCCGCGGCATCAATGCCGCGATGACCGCCTACATCGAGCGCGAGCTGGCGGTCGACCGCAGCGAGGCCGACCGGCTGCGTGGCCACTACTGGGCCCGCTACGGCGCGACGATGCTGGGGCTGATCCGCCACCACGGCGTGCGCGCGCCGCACTTCCTGCACGACACCCATCGCCTGCCCGGTCTGGAGGCGCAGCTGCGCGCCCACCCGCATGACCTGGCCGCGCTGGCGCGCCTGCCGGGTCGACGCTACATCCTGACCAATTCGCCGCAGGCCTATGCCGAGCGGGTGCTGGCCGCGCTGGGCATGCGTCGCCTGTTCGACGGCGTGATCGCCATCGAGCAGATGCGCATGTTCGGCCACTGGCGGCCCAAGCCCGATGCGCGCATGTTCCGCGCGCTGTGCGTCAAGCTGCGCGTGCGGCCCTCGCGCTGCGTGCTGGTGGAGGACACGCTGGTGCACCAGAAGTCGGCCCGCGCGGTCGGCCTGCACACGGTCTGGATGCAGCGCTGGCTGGGCCGTTCGGCGGCCGCACAAGGGCCGGAAGCGGGCCTCGCGCTGCGTCGAAAACCTGTATTTGTGTGTGACAGAATCCGCGCCCTGCCGGCCCTGCACCGGGTCCGGCCCGGGCCCTCCCACCGACCGAGATCCCCCCAACGATGACCCCCTTCCTGCGTGCCCACTGGCCCCTGCAAGCGATGGTGGATCCGAACGGCGAGCCCGACGGCCAGGCGCCGTTGCTGGTCGAGGACGAGGGTCCGGTCGACCCGGCGGTCGAGGCCAGTCCGGTGCGCAAGCGGCCCAAGCCCGGCGAGCGCCGCATTCAGATCCTGCAGACGCTGGCGGCGATGCTGGAACAGCCCGGGGCCGAGCGCATCACGACGGCGTCTCTGGCCGCCCGGCTGGACGTCAGCGAGGCCGCGCTCTACCGCCACTTCGCCAGCAAGGCGCAGATGTTCGAGGGCCTGATCGAGTTCATCGAGCAGAGCATGTTCACGCTGCTCAACCAGGTCCAGGAACGCGAGAGCGACCCGCGCGCCCAGGTCGCCCGCAGCCTGACGCTGCTGCTGCAGTTTGCCGAGAAGAATCCCGGCATGACGCGGGTGATGGTGGGCGATGCGCTGGTCTATGAACACGAGCGCCTGATCGTGCGCATGAACCAGTTCTTCGACCGCATCGAGTCGCAACTGCGCACCAGCCTCCGTGCGGCGGCCGATGCCCGCGGCTCGCCGACGCCCACCGTCGACGCGGCGGCGCAGGCCTCCGCCCTGCTGGCCTTCGTGCTGGGTCGGCTGCAGCGCTACGCCCGCTCGGGCTTCAAGCGCAGCCCGACCGAACACCTCGATGCGGCGCTGCACCTGCTGGTGCCTTGAATGCACCTGCTGGTGCCTTGAACGCACCTGCTGGTGCCCGGAACCCCCATGACCGATGTCACCCAACTGATCGCCCGTGCCGAGGCCCTGCTCGGCCGTCTTGAGGCCATCTTGCCGGCTCCGGCACGTGCGCCCGACTGGTCGGCCTCGATCGCCTTCCGCTACCGCAAGCGTGGCGCGAGCGGCGTCATCGAGCCCGTTCGTCATGTGGGCACGATGCGGCTGGACGCGCTGCAGGAGGTCGACACCCAAAAGGACCGGCTGCGCCGCAACACCGAGCAGTTCGTGCACGGCCGGCCGGCCAACAACGTGCTGCTGACCGGCGCGCGTGGCACCGGCAAGAGCTCGCTGATCAAGGCCTGCCTCAACGAGTTCGCCGCCCAGGGTCTGCGGCTGATCGAGGTCGACAAGGCCGACCTGACCGACCTGCCCGACCTCGTTGACCTGGTGGCTGAGCGCAGCGAGCGTTTCATCATCTACTGCGACGACCTCAGCTTCGACGAGGGCGAGCCGGGCTACAAGGCGCTCAAGTCCATCCTGGACGGCACCGTCGCGCAGGCCAGCGACAACGTGCTGATCTACGCCACCAGCAACCGCCGCCACCTGTTGCCCGAGCGCATGAAGGACAACCTCGACGCGACCTACACCGACGACGGCGAGCTGCATCCGGGCGAGGCGGTGGAGGAGAAGGTCTCGCTGTCCGAGCGCTTCGGCCTGTGGATCAGCTTCTACCCCTTCAGCCAGCGCGAGTACCTCGCCATCGTGGCGCAGTGGCTGCGCCATTTCGGGCTGGACGAGGCCGGCATCGAGGCGGCGAAACACGAGGCCCTGGTCTGGGCGCTGGAGCGGGGCTCGCGCTCGGGCCGTGTCGCCTTCCAGTTTGCGCGCGACCACGCCGGCCGCGAGCGTGACGGTGCGACGCCGGCTCACACGCCGATCGGCGACTACATCCGCGGCAACCCGCCGGCCTGAGCGTCATGACGGCATCGACACAGGACGATGGACCGCTGGTCGTGCCCGGTGCCGAAGGCCTTCCGGTGCGCGAGCCTGTGCATGTGGCCGTCGGTGTGCTGATCGAGCGCGATGCCGATGGACACGAGCATGCCGACAGCCGCTTCCTGCTGACCTCACGCCCGGCCGGCAAGGTCTACGCCGGCTACTGGGAGTTCCCTGGCGGCAAGCTCGAAGCGGGTGAAAGCGTCGAACAGGCGCTGCGCCGCGAGCTGCAAGAGGAAATCGGCATCCACATCGGCGCGGCCCATGCCTGGCGCGAGATCGAGGTCGACTACCCGCACGCCCGCGTTCGGCTGCACTTCTGCAAGGTGTTCGACTGGACCGGCGAGTTCCAGATGCGCGAGGCCCAGACCATGGCCTGGCAGCGCCTGCCGGTCGAGGTCGAACCGGTCCTGCCGGGCACCGTGCCCGTGCTGCAGTGGCTGGCCGAGGAGCGTGGCCACCAAGGGGTGACGCACCGTCAGCCGAGCGCAGGGCCGCCCCAAGCCGGCTGACACCCGCTCGGCGGGTGGCTGCGGTACGCCGCAGCCGGGTGCCCCATGTCAGCCGAGCGCAGGGCCGCCCCAAGCCGGCTGACACCCGCTCGGCGGGTGGGTGCGGTACGCCGCAGCCGGGTGCGCCATGTCAGCCGAGCGCTGCTCAATCCGGCGTGTCTTCCGCCTTCGGCGGCGGCGCCTCGACGCGGTAGTCCTCGGCTGCCCACGCCCCCATGTCGATCTGCTTGCAGCGTTCGCCGCAGAACGGCCGGAACGGGTTGTCGCGCCGGTAGAGCGTCGGGCGGCGGCAGGTCGGGCAGGGCACGGTCGGGCCGCTGGCGGCAGACGGGGTCGATGTGGGGGAGGGCTTGGGCGTGTTCATGGCGTCAGGCCGACATTCTCGGTCCGCGCCGCAGGCTCAGGCGCACAGCGAGACCTCAAGGGCCACGTCCTCGACGACGCCGCGCAGGCGGCAGTCCGAATCCGCGCGCATCAGCCGCACCACCAGCATCAGCCGGTTGCCGCTCAGCTCCGGGACCATGCCCAGCTCATCGGGCAGGTGGACGCGGGCGAGCTGGAAGTTGCGTCCCGACGGCAGGCTCTGCTGCAGGTGACCGCCTCGAGCCAGTTGGGTCTGGCGCAGGCCGGACTCGCGCAGCAGGTCCAGCGCGACGCCACAGGCCAGGGCCAGCGGCTCCAGCGTCGACAGCCAGCGCTGCAGGTCGCCGCGCCGGGTGTCGGCCGTTTCGGACTGCCAGGCGGCATAGGCCGGCAGGTCGAAGGCGCAGGTGCCGCCGGGGATGCCGATGCGGCTGCGCACGCTCATCAGGAAGTCGTTGGCGGTCAGCGCCTGACCGGCCTTGCCGCTGGTCTGGCCCAGGCGCTGGTGGGCCAGGTCGATGCGGCGGATGGCGCGGTCCAGCGCGGCCTCGGAGATCGCCGGGTTGCCGCGGTAGCTGGCCAGCGTCTGGCGCTGGCGTTCCAGGTCCTGCAGCAGTTCGAGCTTGAGGTCGGCGCGCGAGGTCACGTCCATCACCTCGAACAGCGTGGCCAGCGCGTAGTGGTGGTCGATCACGCTGTCGCGCCGGACCAGTTCGGCCAGCCGCGCGAGCAGGTGTTCCAGGCGCAGCCAGGTGCGCACGCTCTCGTTGAACGGGTACTCGAAGGTGGACAAGGTGCGCTGGCTTCCGGGCGTCGCTGGGGCGCTGCCGGACGGCCCGGACAGCGGCCGGAATTGTTCCACACGGGCCCCTCAGGACCGAGAGGATTACGGGTTGATCCGCGTGTCTCGGCGGGCAATTTCGTGCTTGGGTTTTCCGGTCTTGCGGGATCGGGCGAGGATTTACGCGATGGCCTGACGGGTCCAGCGCTCCCAGAGGACGGCGACCTCGGCGCGCAAGGTGTCCAGGTCGATGCCGTCGTTGAGGATGACGGCGTCGGCGACGGCCCGGCGCGCCTCGCGGCTGGCCTGGGCGGCGATCACCGCGCGCACCTGGGACTCGGGCCAGCCGCTGCGCTGCATCACGCGTGCGAGCTGGGTCTCGACGCTGGCGTCGACCACCAGCACACGGTCGACCCGCTCGCGCCAGCGGCCGGACTCGACCAGCAACGGCACGTCGAACACACGCACCTGACCGGGCGCACCGGCGGCCGCGCGGGCCTCGGTCAGCGCGCCGATCTTCGGGTGGAGGATGGCCTCCAGCGCGGCCTTGGCGGCCGGGTCGGCGAAGACTCGTGTGCGCATCCGAGCCCGGTCCAGCGCACCGTCCGGGCCGATCATGTCGGCGCCGAAGCGTGCGGCGATGGCCGGCAGCGCGGCGCCGCCCGGTGCGGTCAGCTCGCGGGCCAGCGCATCGGTGTCGACGACCCATGCGCCGTGCGCCGCCAGCATCGCCGCGACGGTGCTCTTGCCACTGCCGATGCCACCGGTCAGGCCGATGCGCAGCGGCGCTTGCGGGCTCACTGCGGCAGCCACCAGCGCAGCAACTGGGCACCGAAGAACATCGATGCGAAGCCGCCTCCGGCCAGATAGGGCCCGAAGGGAATCGGCACCTCGCGGCGGTGGTTGCGGGCCACGATCAGGAAGACGCCAACCGCCGCACCAACCGCCGAGGCCAGCAAGATGATGGGCAGCAGCTGCGCCACACCCAGCAGCGCGCCGAGCGCGGCCATCAGTTTGAAGTCGCCTTCGGCCATGCCGCGCACGCCGCGCAGGGCGGCATACAGCGTGGTGATGCCCCACAGCGCGCCATAGCCCCACAGCACGCCCAGCGCGGCATCGGCCAGGCTCAAGGGCGTCCAGCCCAGCCAGGCGGCCAGCAGGCCCCAGCCGAGCAGCGCATAGGTCAGGCTGTCGGGCAGCAGCGTGGTGTCCAGGTCGATCAGCGCCATCGCGATCAGCAAAGCCGCCGCGACGCAATAGACCGCCGTCAGCGGCGTCGGCCCGAAGGTCCAGGCGATCAGCCCGAAGGCCAGCGCCGTCCCGGCCTCGACCAGCGGGTAGCGCGCGGAGATCGGGGCGCTGCAGGCCGCACAGCGCGCCCGCAGCATCAGCCAGCTGAGCACCGGGATGTTGTGGAACCAGCGCAGCGTCGTGCCGCAGGCGGGGCAGCGCGAGCGCGGCCGCGACAGGGCCAGCGGAGGCAGGGCGTCCAGCGCGGCGCCGAGCGTCTCGCCGGACTGGCCCCAGCGGGCCAGCGCGGCCTCGTCGGCGGCCGCACCGAGCGTGCGTTCGAGCGTCGCGCGGTCCTGCAGCAGGGCCTGCACGTCGGCCAGCCAGAGGCGTTCCATCATGGCCGGCAGGCGGTACACGACGACGTTGAGGAAGCTGCCGATGCACAGGCCGATGACGGCCATCACCGGCACCGAGAGCCAGAGTTCGAGCGGAGGGAAGGTCATGCCCGCAAGGGTAGTCGCGGCGCCGCCGACGGGTCGACGACGGCCGTCAGACCACCTGGCCGAGCTTGAAGATCGGCAGGTACATCGACACGACGATGCCACCGATGACGGTGCCCAGCACGACGATGATGATGGGCTCCATCAGCGTGGACAGGCCCTTGACCGCCTCGTCGACCTCCTGCTCGTAGAAGTCGGCGACCTTGCTGAGCATCTGGTCGAGCGAGCCGGATTCCTCGCCGATCGAGCTCATCTGCAGCACCATGTTCGGGAACACCTGGGTGGCCTGCATCGCGGTGGTCAACGCCGCGCCGGTGGCGACGTCACGCTGGATGTCCTCGGTGGCCGCTGCGAAGACCGCGTTGCCGGCCGCGCCGCCGACCGAATCGAGCGCCTCGACCAGCGGCACGCCCGCCGCGAACATGGTCGACAGTGTGCGCGACCAGCGCGCCACCGCCGCCTTGTGCACCAGCGGGCCGAAGATCGGCACCTTCAGCATGGCGCGGTCGACCGCCATCTGGACACGCTCCGAACGGCGCCAGCTCTGCACCGTCATGTAAACCGCCCCGCCGATGCCGCCGAAGATCGCCCACCAGTAGGACACGAAGAACTCCGACATCGCGATCACCACCAGCGTGGGCGTGGGCAGGTCGGCGCCGAAGGACTTGAAGATGTCCTTGAACGAGGGGATCACAAAAATCATGATCACCGAGATCACGACGAAGGCCACGACCAGCACGGCGATCGGGTAGATCAGCGCCGAGCGGATCTTGTTCTGCAGCTCGATGGTCTTTTCCTGGTATGTCGCCAGACGCTCGAGCAGCGTCTCCAGGATGCCGGCCTGCTCGCCGGCCTCGACCAGGTTGCAGTACAGGCCGTCGAACTGCAGCGGGTGTTTGCGGAAGGCGCCCGACAGGCTGGTGCCGGTCTCCACGTCGCTGCGGATGTCGGTCAGCATGCGGGTCAGGCGCGGGTTGGAGCTGCCGCGCGAGACGATGTCGAAGGCCTGCAGCAGCGGCACGCCCGCCTTGAGCATGGTGGCCAGCTGGCGGGTGAAGACGGCGATGTCCTTGCCCTTGATCGACTTGCCGCCGGAGATGCGGCGCTTCTTGACCTTGGTGACCAGGATGCCTTGGCGACGCAGGCTGGCGCTGACCATGGCTTCGCCGCCGGCGCGCATCTCGCCACGCACGGCCTTGCCGTTGCGGTCGCGGCCTTCCCACTCGTAGACGAAGTCCTTGATCTTCTTGCCAGTGGCGGCGGCTGTGGCCATCGTTACTCCGTGAGCCTGTGCGTGCGGTGCGTCGTCATGGGGTCGGTGGGCGATTCGGTGTCAGCGGGCCTGAGGCCTCACTGGTTGGTCACCGAGATCACTTCCTCGAGCGTGGTGTGGCCGTGCCGGACCTTGACCAGGCCGGACTGGCGCAGGTCGCGCACGCCGTCGCGCAGGGCCTGCTCGGCGATGTCCAGCGCGGTGCCTTCGGCCAGGATGGCGCGCTGGATCGCCTCGGTGATCGGCATGACCTGATAGATGCCGACGCGGCCGCGGTAGCCGTTGGAGCAGGCCGAGCAGCCGACCGCCTTGTAGGGCTTCCAGCTGCCGTCGACCTCCTCGGGCCGGTAGCCGGCGCGCAGCAGCGCCTCGCGCGGGTATTCGGCCGGGGCCTTGCAGTTCTCGCACAGCCGGCGCGCCAGGCGCTGGGCCGAGATCAGGATGATGCTGGAGGCGATGTTGAACGGCGGCACGCCCATGTTGAGCAGCCGGGTCAGCGTCGTCGGCGCGTCGTTGGTGTGCAGCGTGGACAGCACCAGGTGGCCGGTCTGGGCCGCCTTGATCGCGATGTCGGCGGTCTCCAGGTCTCGGATCTCGCCGACCATGATGATGTCCGGGTCCTGCCGCAGGAAGGCCTTCAGCGCGGTGGCGAAGTTCATCCCGGCCTTGTCGTTGACGTTGACCTGGTTGATGCCCGGCAGGTTGATTTCGGCCGGGTCCTCGACGGTGGAGATGTTGACGCCGGGCTGGTTCAGGATGTTCAGGCAGGTGTAGAGCGACACCGTCTTGCCCGAGCCGGTCGGCCCGGTGACCAGGATCATCCCGTAGGGCCGGCGGATGGCGAGCATCAGCCGGTCCTTTTCCTCGCGCTCGTAACCCAGCGCGTCGACGCCGAGCTTGGCCGAGGACGGGTCCAGGATGCGGATCACGATCTTCTCGCCGAACAGCGTGGGCAGCGTGCTGATGCGGAAGTCGATCGCGCGATTGCCGAACTTGAGCTTCATGCGGCCGTCCTGCGGCACACGCTTCTCGGCGATGTCCAGCCGGCTGATGACCTTGATGCGCGAGGCCAGCTTGTCCTTGATGGCCACCGGCGGCTGCGTGATCTCGCGCAGCTCGCCGTCGATGCGGAAGCGCACCCGGTAGGTCTGCTCGTAGGGCTCGAAGTGCAGGTCCGAGGCGCGCATGTTGATCGCGTCGATCAGCATCTTCTGCAGGAAGCGCACGACCGGCGCGTCCTCGACGTCGGCGACGACGTCCTCATCGGGCTTGGCGTTCGGGTCCTGTTCCTCGACGTCGAACTCGAAGTCGCCCGAGACGATGCTCTCGAGCGCCTCGCTCGCGGTGGTCGCCTTCGCGTCGACGATCTTCAGCAGCTTGTCGTATTCGACCAGCACCCATTCCGGCGTCAGCTGGGTGGCGAACTTGATGCGGTCGACGGCCTCCTGGTCGGTCGGGTCGGCCCCGCCGATGAACAGCCGGTTGCCGCGCTTGCCCAGCACCAGCACCTGGTACTGGCTGAGCGTGCGGGCGTCGACCAGGTTCTGCGGCAGCTTCTGGGAGTCGACCGCGTCCAGGTCGACCAGCGGGACGGCCAGCGCATGCGACAGCGTGTGCGCCAGGTCGTAGGACGTCATCGCGTTGGCGCCGATCGCGGCGGCCACAAAGCTGCGGCGCTGGTCACGGGCAAGCTTGGCGATGTCCTCGGCGGTGCGGGCATTGAGCTTGCCGGCATTGACCAGGATGCGCGCGACGCCGGAGAGCGAGCTTTGCGGGGCTTCGGACAGGGTTTCAGCAGCCACGGAGGGGACGTCGGTTCGGTCGTGTTGCGGGGCGCGGACGGGGCCGGATCGGGGGGCACGACCCTGTTGCCAGGGTGGGCTTGGAAACGATGATCCGTGATCAGCCCCGGACTGTAAATCCGCTTGGGCCTGCCCGGACGCCGGGCGTGCTCTTGAAAAAGACGCTCACGCCCAAAGTCTCAGCGCTCAGGCGGCGGCAAGGACACCCGGGCCGCCCCGTCGCTCCACCCGTATCCGATCCTGTTCCCGAGCAAGAGGCACCATGGACAAGAAGACGCTGTCGTTCCAAGCCGAGGTCAAGCAGCTGCTGCACCTGGTCACACATTCGCTGTATTCCAACAAGGAGATCTTCCTGCGCGAGCTGGTCTCCAACGCCTCCGATGCCTGCGACAAGCTGCGCTTCGAGGCCCTGGACAACGCCGCGCTGTACGAGGACGCGCCGAATCTGGAGGTGCGCATCTCCTACGACAAGGACGCGCGCCGCATCGTCATCAGCGACAACGGCATCGGCCTGTCCGAGACCGAGGCGATCGAGCACCTGGGCACCATCGCCAAGAGCGGCACCAAGGAGTTCATGAGCAAGCTCGACGGCGAGCAGGCCCGTGACGCCAACCTGATCGGCCAGTTCGGCGTGGGCTTCTACTCGGGCTACATCGTGGCCGACCGCATCACGGTGGAAAGCCGCCGTGCCGGCCTGGGCGCCGACCAGGGCGTGCGCTGGAGCAGCGAGGGCACCGGCGACTTCGAGGTCGAGGGCATCCACCGCGAGCGCCGCGGCACCGATGTCATCTTGCACCTGCGCGAGGGCGAGGACGAGTTCCTCAGCCTGTGGCGCCTCAAGAGCATCGTTGGCAAGTACTCCGACCACATCTCGCTGCCCATCCTGATGCGCAAGGAAGAGTGGGACAGCGAGGCTGGCAAGCACGTCCAGAAGGACGAGTGGGAAACCGTCAACAAGGCCGCCGCGCTGTGGTCGCGCAGCAAGAGCGACGTCACCGACGCCGAGTACAAGGCCTTCTACGAGCAACTGACCTACGACAGCACGCCGCCGCTGTCCTACACCCACAACCGCGTCGAGGGCCGCAGCGAGTACACCCAGCTGCTCTACATCCCCGCCAAGGCACCGTTCGACCTGTGGAACCGCGACAAGCGCGGTGGCGTCAAGCTCTACGTCAAGCGCGTCTTCATCATGGACGACGCCGAGGCGCTGATGCCGGTCTACCTGCGCTTCGTCAAGGGCGTGATCGACTCGGCCGACCTGCCGCTCAACGTCAGCCGCGAGTTGCTGCAGGAGAGCCGCGACGTCAAGGCGATCCGCGAGGGCTCGACCAAGCGCGTGCTGTCCATGCTGGAGAGCCTGGCCGACAGCAGCGACGAGCAGACCGCCGCCGACGACAAGGCCCGGTACGCCGCGTTCTGGAAGGAGTTCGGCTCGGTCCTCAAGGAAGGCATCGGCGAGGACCATGCCAACCAGGAACGGCTGGCCAAGCTGCTGCGGTTTGCGTCGACCCAGGCCGACGAGGGCGTGTCCTTTGCCGACTACGTCGCCCGCATGAAGGAAGGCCAGGAGGTCATCTACTACATCACCGCCGACACGCTGGCGGCGGCGAAGAACAGCCCGCAGCTCGAAATCTTCAAGAAGAAGGGCATCGAGGTCCTGCTGCTGACCGACCGGGTCGACGAGTGGATGCTCAGCCACCTGCACGAGTTCGACGGCCATGAACTGCAGAGCGTGGCCAAGGGCGCCGTCGACCTGGGCAAGCTGCAGGACGAGGACGAGAAGAAGCAGGCCGAGGCCGCCGCCGAGTCCTTCAAGCCGACGCTCGAACGCATCCAGAAGGCGCTTGAAGGCCGTGCCAAGGAGGTCCGCGTGACCACCCGTCTGGTCGACTCGCCCGCCTGCCTGGTCGCCGAGGAAGGCGACATGAGCGGCCACCTCGCCCGCCTGCTCAAGCAGGCCGGCCAGAGCGCGCCGGCCAGCCAGCCGGTGCTGGAGATCAACGCCGAACACGCGCTGGTGCGCAAGTTGGCGGCGATCCCCGACGGCGAGGCCCGTTTCGACGACCTGTCGCAGGTGCTGTTCGACAACGCCTTGCTGGCCGAAGGCGGCCATCTGGAAGACCCGGCCGCGCACGTGCGGCGCATCCAGGCCCTGCTGCTGGCCTGACGACGGCTCAGGCGATGAGCGGCGGCTCCGCCATCGCCTCCAGCTGCTCCTGCAGCTGGGTGGTCTGCTGGGCCCAGTAGGACGGGCTGTCGAAGTTCGGGAAGGCGATCGGGAAGGCCGGGTCGTCCCAGCGCCGGGCGATCCAGTGGCTGTGCAGGATCAGCCGCAGCGTGCGCAGCGGCTCGATCAGCGCCAGCTCGCGGCGATCGAACGCGCGCAGCGTCTCGTAGCCGTCCAGCAGCGCCCCGAGCTGCGCCTGCATCTCGTGGCGGTTGCCGCCCAGCAGCATCCAGAGGTCCTGCACCGCCGGCCCGGTGACCGCGTCGTCCAGGTCGACGAAGTGCGGGCCGGTGGGCGTCCACAGCAGGTTGCCGACGTGGCAGTCACCGTGCACCCGCAGCAGCGTCAGGTCCGCAAGCCCGGCCAGCCGGTCATCGACCGCATCGAGCGCCTGCAGGGCGGTGCGCTGCCAGGGCTGGAAGGCGCCCATCGGTATCCACGGGCTGTCGGCCAGGCTGGCGACGGCGGCGCGGACCCGCAGCGTGCCGTCAAAGTGCAGCCGGTGCTCGAACGGTCGGCGCTCGCCCACGACGTGCAGGCGAGCCAGGAAACGGCCGATCCATTCGAGCACCGCCGGGTCCTCCAGCTCGGGCGAACGCCCGCCGCAGCGTGGCGTGACGGCATAGCGCCAGGGCGTCGAGCCCGCCGTGGTCGTCCACTGCGCCAGCGTGGGCGGCGTGCCCCGCAATGTCGCCGGGCTCAGCGTGGTCATGTCGGCGGTGGGCGCGACCAGCACCAGCGGTGCGACGGCGGGCACCTCGGCCTCGGCCAGTTCGCGCGCGAACGTGTGTTCCTCCAGGATCTGCGCATCGCTCCAGCGCCCGGCCCGGTAGAACTTGGCCACCACGATGCGGCCGTCTTCCAGGTGGATCTGGAAGACGCGGTTCTCGTAGGAATTGAGCTGCAAGATGCGGCCGTCGCCGCGCAGGCCGGCCGCGTCGAGCGCGTCCATCACCACGTCAGGGGTCAGGCCGGCATAAGGCTGCGCGGGGGTCTCGCCCGTTGCGGGGAGGGGGTCGGGAAGGGGCTGCATCCCGGCATCGTAGGCCAGCGGGGTGCGCGTCAACGACGCCCGATGATGTGGCCGGCCGTGTCGCTGGCGCTCGCGCCGAAGTCCTCGCTGCGGCGGATCCGGCCGCCGCTGCCGCTGCGTGACGCCACGGTGGGCGATGCGGCGGTGCTGGCGCCGCCCGGCGCGCGGGACGCCTCCGGTCGCCGGCCGGCCCAGCTGCCCTGACCGGAGGCCGGGCCGCTGTCGGCGCTGGCTGCAGCGCCCACCAGGCCGCTGGCCGTGCCGCCACCGCCGCCGTGCCAGCTGCCGGGCGTCTCGTCAGCCAGCGGGTCACGCTGGCTTTCCGGAGCGAAAAAGGAATCGCCCGAGAAGCCCGATTCGTACCACTGCGAGCCTCCCGAGCCGGCCGCGCCACTGCCCGAACGCAGCGTGTGCGCCAGCGTCGTGCGCGGGGCGGCCGGGTTGTCCGACAGGTGACGCGGCACCAGCGGCCGGCTGGCCTCGGCCGGGTTGGGCACCAGCATCTGCAGCTCGGCGGCGCTGGGCAGGTGGTCGGTGCGGCACTTGACGTAGCGCACCCGGCAGGCTTCGAGCACGGCCTGCTTGATCACCGCATGGCGCTTGGGCGCCGGCCGGTCGGGCCGTTCGACATCCAGGGCGGCCAGCACCCGGCCGTTCTCGGCGCAGACCACGAAGCTGACGTGGATGGGGCCCAGCAGCTTGAACCAGTAGGACAGCTCATCGCGGTTGTGCGGCTGGCTGAAGCGCACCAGCGGCACCTTGGCCAGCACGGTGTGGTGCGGCAAGGCGGTGCGAAGCTGGCGGAACAGCGCGCGTTCCTCGGTCGTGAAGATCGGCCGCTGCACCAGCGGCCACTCGGTCGGCAGGTCGGGCTGGCGCGCGCTGCGCGGCGCGCCCTGGCCAGGTCGACGCCATAGCAGCAAGCCGGCCAGCACCAACAGGGTGACGGCTGACAGGGCGATCGCGACGGAGATCCAGACGTTCGGGTGCATGGCGGCAGGGTTGGGCTGGCGGGAGGCTGGCGGTGGAGGCTGGCGTTGGGCCGATGGTAGGGGCCACTCGCCCGCGTCCCTATCCCAGGACCGGGTGCGCCTTGAATGCGCAAGTCACGCGAATCCGCCGCGAAAAGTCCGCCAGAACCGACGCATGAACCGGGGGGCTGCGGTGCTGGCCCCTGGCGGCTGGCCGCCCGTGGCTCACTGGCTGGCGATGACCCGGCGGCGGGCGTAGAGCCGGCGCACCTCTGTCACCAGCGTCAGCGCCCAGCCGATCTGGCGGGCCTGCTGCTTCAGGCGGTAGTTGAGCGCCGAGAGCCGGTCGGCGATCAGCTCCTCGACCTGCGAGGCCACGCTGTGCGGCGGCAGGGCAAGCCAGGCTTCGGACTCGCCGCCCTCGCGCTGGACGCGGGCGCCGGCCTTGCGGGCGATCGACAGCATCGCGGTGTTCTCGCTCAGCGCGTGGATCATCAGGCGGTGCACGCCCTGGTTGCGGGCGTGCCGGGCGGCATGTGCGAACAGCCGTTCGCCGTAGCCGCGGCCACGCACATGGCGGCTGACCGACACCGCGAACTCGATCATCGGCTCGGGCGCGGGCGGCATGACATCGTCGGCCGGCACGTCCCAGCCGAGCGCCTCGGCCTCCAGACGGGCCAGCTGCGAGGTCGCCACCAGCTGCAAGCGGCGGTTGAAGATCCCGAACAGCTCATTGCGCTGGAAGTCGATCGCGCCGACAAAGGCCACGATGCGTTCGTCGCTGGCCGTGTAGCCGAAGCGCAGGTAGCGGTCGTGTCCATCCAAGGCCAGCAGGTGCTTGAGCACACCCGGCCGATGCCGCTCGGTCAGCCGCCGGATCGGCACGAAACGCCACAGACGACGTCGACGTGCGGGCACGGTCGGCCGGGGAGCCTCGGTGCGGCCGGTCAGAAGGGAGCGGAAGAAGGACATGTGGGCGATTCTAGGTGTTTACCCTAGTTCGCTGCCGGGCGTGCAACCCTGTCCGGGTGGGCTTCGGGAACTTGGCACGCCACAAGTGCACGCGGCGCCGGGGTTGGGCCGGCGCCGCGTGTGGGTCATGACCGCTCGATCAGTCGGTGCCGTACTTCGGCGAGCGTGGCCCGTAGAGCAGCCCGTTCGGCCGGCCCGCACCCAGCAGGCGCTGGCTGGCGATGCCTGCGACCGGGTGGCTGGCGTCGGTCACCTCGTTGACGATCTGCTTGACCACGGCCGTCACCAGCAAGACCAGCAAGCTGCTGTTCTGGCGCTGGTTCTGTTCCGCACTCGATGCCGAGGCCGCGCCGGTCCACAACACCGCGCCGGTCTGCAGGTCGACCAGGCGTGCGTTGGCGCTGACCACGGCGGCGCTGTCGAGCAAGGTGTAGGTGGCACCGTAGCGCGTGACCTTGATGTAGAGAGCTGCATCGGCACCGAACACCTCGCGCAGCTTGTTCGGCGAGACCTCATGGATCTCACCCGCGGTCGACAGGCCGTTCTGCCGGAAGGCCTCGGCCATCAGCGTCACCGGGATCACGTAGTAGCCCGATTCGGCCAGCGGCAGCGTCGTCTGGGCCAGCACGCTGGCGGTGGCGTTGACGTCCGAGGTGTCGTTCAGCGGCGGGAGCACCAGGATCGACTTGGGACGTGCCGACTTGTAGGCGCTGTAGTCGTAGGGCTGGGGCGCGGCACAAGCGCCCAGCAGGGCGGCGGCGCTGAGCACCGTGCCCAGGCGCGTGAGGCGAATCAGGTGAGCGCTCATTTCTTGTCTCCGGTGCGACCCTTGGCGAGCAGGAACTCCACGAAATGCGCGCTTTCCGGGAACGACGCCATTTCGGCTTGCCATTGCTGCAGGGCCAGGTCGTCCTGACCCAGCGACAGGTAGAGCATGCCCAGGTGGGCGCGGAAGCCCGGCGGCAACTTGCCGCCGCGTGACTCGGCCTTGCGGGCATCGGCTTCGAGTTCGCCGACCTGGGCGGCCGGGCCGCTGCCGTCACCCTTGAGGTGGCTGTAGACCTGCGTCGGGTAGCTGCCCCAGTCGTAGAGCGGCTTGGGCGCCTGGGCGCAGCCGGTCAGCAGGGCCAGGACGACCAGCAGGCCCATGGCCGGGCGGTGGGTCTTGGGTGTCATCACCGACCTCCTGCGTCAGCGTGCCGGCTGCCAGGCGCCGGAGTCGATGCCGGCGGTCAGGCGGTTGACGGCCTCGCGGATGGCCAGGTCGAGCACCTTGCCGTTGAGCGTCGCGTCGTAGCCCGCCGTGCCGCCGGTGCCCAGGATCTCCCGGTTCGACAGGCTGTACTCGCCCGCGCCCTGGGCCGAATAGACCACCTCGGAGGTGGTGATGTTGACGACGTTCAGGCTGACCTTGGCGTAGGCGATCTGCTCCTTGCCGCGTCCGAGCAGGCCGAACAGCTGCTTGTCGCCGATCTCCTTGCGACCGAATTCGGTGACGTCGCCGGTGACGACGTAGTCGGCGCCCTTGATGGCCTGGGCCGTGCCCTTGAAGCCGGCTTCCTGGCGCGCTTCCTGGAGGTTGTCGCGGTCCAGCACGCTGAAGCGGTTGGTCTGCTGGAGGTGCGTGATCAGCACCGTCTTGGCCTGTCCGCCGAGCCGGTCGACGCCGTCCGAGAACATGCCGCGGCCGTAGCTGGACCGGTTGTCGAACTTGCCGACGGCGATCGGGGCGCGCACGCCTGCGTAGGGCCGGCTGGCAGCGTCGACCTGCTGGATCGCGACGCTGCGCGAGCTTTCGGTGGCGCAGCCCGCCAACAGGGCGATCAGCAAGCCCGCGCCGAGGGCGGGGACGGCGCGAAGGAAGGTGTGTCGGGTCATGTTGTGAGTCCTCTCTGTGCTTGGGTGGTCGTCGACCGACGAACCGGGGGATGCCTGGGTTTGGAGGCCCAGAAAGTGGCAAGGCCCGTCAGTTGAATGACGGGCCCTGCGGGAAATGCTGGATGTGGCGCGTGTCAGAACGGGATGTCGTCGTCCATGTCATCGAAGCCGGTGGCCGACTTCTGCGCCGTGGCCGGGGCCGGGGCGCGCGGTGCGGGCGCTCGGGCCAGTGCGCGGTCGCCGCCGCCGGAAGGCTCGCGGCGGTAGCTGCTGGCACCGCCGCCACCGCCGCCGCCGCTGCGGCCACCCATGTCCTGGCCGCCCGGGGCGCCCATGTCGTGTTCCTCGGCGCCGCCCATGCCGCCACCGCCGCCGCCGTCACGGCCGCCGAGCAGCTGCATCTGGTCGGCAATGATCTCGGTGGTGTAGACGTCCTTGCCTTCCTTGTCCTGCCACTTGCGGGTCTTCAGGCGGCCTTCGACGTAGACCGGGCGGCCCTTGCGCAGGTACTCGCCAGCGATTTCGGCGAGGCGGTCATAGAAGACGACGCGGTGCCATTCGGTCTCTTCCTGGCGGTCGCCTTCCTTGCTTTTCCAGTTCCGGGTGGTCGCCACGGAGACGTTGCAGACCGCCGCGCCGTTGGGCGTGTAGCGGACTTCCGGGTCGCGTCCGAGGTTGCCGATGAGGATGACTTTGTTGACCGAGGCCATGGGCGCGCTCCTGTGTCCTGAAGAGAAGTGATCGTGTCTTGGATGGGTTTCGCGACGGGCGTCACGAAGCGCCGGATTGTGCCAGCCGACCCCGTCGAGGCGATCCCGCTTCAGGGGGAGCGGGCGCCCGCAGGCGCGCCGCTACCATCGCGCGCTTTCCGACGCCCGCCCACGCCCGCCCCCCATGACGCCCACCGAACCCCGCGCCGCCAGCCCCGCCTTGCAGGTGCTGTCCGACGTGTTCGGCTACGGCGCCTTCAGGGGTCAGCAGGCGGCCATCGTCGAACACGTCATCGACGGCGGTGATGCCTTGGTGCTGATGCCCACTGGCGGTGGCAAGAGCCTGTGCTACCAGGTGCCGGCCATCGTGCGGCAGCGCCAGGGCCGGGGCATCACGGTGGTCGTCAGCCCGCTGATCGCGCTGATGCACGACCAGGTCGGCGCGCTGGAGGAGGTCGGCGTGCACGCCGCCTTCCTGAACTCGACGCTGGACCTCGCCGCCGCGCAGGCGGTCGAGCGCGAGGTGATCGCCGGCCGGCTGACGATGCTCTACGTCGCACCCGAGCGGCTGATGACGCCGCGCCTGCAGGGCATGCTGGCGTCGCTCAACGAACGGGGCCAACTCGGCCTGTTCGCGATCGACGAGGCGCACTGCGTCAGCCAGTGGGGTCACGACTTCCGCGAGGACTACCTGCAGCTGTCGGTGCTGCACGAGCAGTTCCCGGACGTGCCGCGCATCGCGCTGACTGCGACCGCCGACGACCACACCCGCGCCGACATCGTCGAGCGCCTGAAGCTCGAGGACGCGCGGCTGTTCATCAGCAGCTTCGACCGCCCGAACATCCGCTACACGTTGGTCGAGAAGGACAAGCCGCGCGACCAGCTGCTGCGCTTCATCCGCGACGAACACGAGGGCGAGGCCGGCATCGTCTACTGCGGCAGCCGCAAGAAGGTCGAGGAGACGGCGGCCTGGCTGGTCTCGCAGGACGTGTCCGCCTTGCCCTACCACGCCGGCCTGGACGCCGACGTGCGCCGCCGCCACCAGGACCGCTTCCTGCGCGAGGACGGCCTGGTGATGGTGGCGACCATCGCCTTCGGCATGGGCATCGACAAGCCCGACGTGCGCTTCGTCGCCCATCTGGACCTGCCCAAGAACATCGAGGGCTATTACCAGGAGACCGGCCGCGCCGGCCGCGACGGTGCGCCAGCCGATGCGTGGATGGCCTACGGTCTGGCCGACGTCGTCAACCAGCGCCGCATGATCGACGAGAGCCCGGCGGCCGAGGAGTTCAAGCGTGTCCAGCGCGGCAAGCTCGACGCCTTGCTGGCGCTGGCTGAGACACACGACTGCCGGCGCGTGCGGCTGCTGAGCTACTTCGGCGAGGACAGCCAGCGCTGTGGCAACTGCGACAACTGCCTCAACCCGCCCCAGGTCTGGGACGCGACCGAGGCGGCGCGCAAGCTGCTCAGCTGCATCTACCGTTTCCAGCAGCACGGCCAGCAGCGCTTTGGTGCGCGCAGCTTTGGCGCCGGCCAGCTGATCGACGTGCTGCGCGGCAAGGTCACTGACAAGGTCACGCAGTACGGCCACGACACGCTCAGCACGTTCGGCATCGGCGCCGACCTGGACGAGTCGCAGTGGCGCGCGGTGCTGCGCCAACTGGTGGCGCTGGGGCTGGTCGTGGCCGAGGGCGAGTTCAACACGCTGGCGATGACCGACGAGGCCCGGGCGGTGCTCAAGGGCGAGGTCACGCTGATGCTCAAGACACCGAGCGAGGTGACGCCGGGTCGACGCGGGCGCATCACCCGCAGCGGCAAGGCGGCCGGCCCGAAGGCGGCGCCGATCGCGCTGGATGCCGAGGCCCAGGCGCGCTATGAGGCGCTGCGGGCATGGCGCTCCGAGGTCGCACGCGAGCACAACTTGCCGGCCTACATCGTCTTCAACGACGCCACGCTGGCCGAGATGGCGCACCGCCTGCCTGCCAGCCTGTCGGCGCTGGCCGATATCGGCGGCGTCGGCGCCAAGAAGCTCGACGCCTACGGCAGCGAGATCCTGAGGGTGTTGGGCACGCGCTGATCGGCCGCCAGCCGACGGCTCGCTTCGCTTGTCGGCTCCGGGTCAACCCGAACTGGCAAGATCGGCCGGAACTGAACCTCCGGACCGACATGACTGCCGACTCGAACGCCGCCCCTCCCGCCCCTCCCACCTCTCCCGCCCCGGTCCGTCGACCGTCCCGCCGCAGCAAGGCCGCCGACCGCGTGGCGCCCGACGTCCGTCCCCGGCTCGACCTGGCGCTGCAAGGCGGCGGCTCGCACGGCGCCTTCACCTGGGGCGTGCTTGATGCCTTGCTGGAGGCCGACCGCTACACGCTCGACGGTGTCTCGGGCACCAGCGCCGGGGCGATGAACGCGGCCGTGCTGGCCTGCGGCGTGGCACGTGGGGGCGCACAAGGTGGTCGTGACGCCTTGCGGGCCTTCTGGCGCGACATCGCCGGCGTGCCCGAATGCCTGGGTGCGACGGCCACGCCGGCCTTCGTCCCGAACCTGCCGGCCTGGACCTTCAACCTCGCCAGCTGGCCGCTCTACGGTCTGTGGGATGCGTGGCTGAAAAGCCTGTCGCCCAGCCAGCTCAACCCGCTGAACCTCAACCCGCTGCGCGACATCCTGCTGCGCCACGTCGACCTGGCGCTGTTGCGCGACGGTCCGCTCAAGGTCCAGGTGACGGCCACGGCGGTCAGCACCGGCCAGCCCAAGGTCTTCCAGGGCGCCGGCCTGTCCATCGATGCCTTGCTCGCCTCGGCCTGCCTGCCGCAGCTCTACCGCTCGGTGGAGATCGGCGGCGAGGCCTATTGGGACGGCGGCTATTCGGGCAATCCGGCGATCTGGCCGCTGATCTATGGCACCGAGGCGGTCGACGTGCTGCTGGTCCAGATCAACCCGCTGGTGCGCCCGGGCGTGCCCACCAGCGCGGCCGAGATCGCCGACCGCATGAACGAGATCACCTTCAACGCCAGCTTGGTGGCCGAGATGCGCGCCATCGCCTTCGTGCAGAAGCTGGTGCGCGAGCAGCGCGTGTCGGCCGACGACTACAAGGACCTGCGCCTGCACCGTGTGGCCGATGAGGCCGGCCTCGCGCCCTTCGATGCCTCCAGCAAGCTCAACACCGACATCCGCCTGCTGGAGACCTTGTTCGCGCTCGGCCGCGCGGCGGCGACGCGCTGGCTGGCCGAACACGGCGACGCGGTCGGCCAACGTGGCACGGTCGACATCGCGCAGACCTGGCTGGCACCCCGCTAGCCGCAGCCCGGCCCGGCCAGGGACCTGTCAGAACCGGTAGGTCAGGCCGGCATCAAGGCTGGTCTCGGCGCTGCTGGGTGCGGCGTCGAAGGGGAAGGCGCGGCGGAAGGCGTATTCCAGCTTGATCCAGACCCGCTCGGTCAGCCGGCTGCGCAGGCTGGTGGCCAGGGTGCGGTAGTTCTCGCGCGTGGAGCGTTCATCGACCACGCTGAACTTGAAGCCCAGCGATTCGGACACGGCCAGGTCGACCTTGGCCGACAAGGTGTAGAGGCCCTCGGTGACGTTGTCGCCGTTTTGCTGGCGGGCCCAGCGCAGGCCGGGGCCGGCTTCCAGCGTGTACGAGTTGCCGGGCTGCGGCTCCCAGCGCCGGCCCAGGCCGATGCGCAGCGACTGCGACGAGCGGAAGTAGCCGTAGCGGTTGTAGCGCGAGCGTGGCGAGATGAAGCCGTAGAAGGGGTTGTCGCTCAGCCAGGTGCGCCAGGCGACGTTGCCGTCGTACTCGTCGCCGTCGACGCTGGAGCCGCCGCCCGCGACGCGCACGTATTCGCGGTTGAAGCGCAGCGCACCGGCGATCTCGGTGCGGGTGTAGCGGTACTCGACCTCGCCATCACCGGCATAGCGCCGGGTGGTCGACCCGCCGCTGGTGGTCGAAAAGGTGAAACCGGCATCGAGCCGGATCGCCGGTGCCTCGGGCAGCGGCTCGGGGTGACGTTCCTCGGGCGCCGGGCTGGACAGGTCGACGATGCCCAGGCCGTCGACCTGGCGTACCGGCTTCGTGGCGCTGCGCACCACTGGTGCGCCCGGTGGTTCCGTCGGGGGTTCCGGCGGTCGTGGGGCCGGTGCCGGAACCGCGACCGGCGCGGCCGGCGTGATGACCGGCTCGGGCAGCACGTCCTGTTCAATGGCGGGCACGGACTGGGCGAGGGCGGGCAGGGTGGCGCAACAGGCGAAGGCCGCGCACAGGCCGGACAGGCGCCGCGAGAAGAGGTCAGGCATGGGGGCAGGAAAACAGCGCAGGGCGACGTCGTGATGACGTCGCCCTTGGAATCAGGGGAGGACCGGCATTCTGGCGTCTGGCTCGACGCTCAGAGCAAGCGGATTTCCTGCCAGCCCGTGTCGGTGTACTGGCCGTTGTCATCGAAGGCACGGGCCAGGTAGAAGATCGACCCGGTCCGCACGATCCGGAAGAAGTCATTGGCGCTGTAGGGCGAGGTGAAGTCGGTGGCAATCATCGACCGGTTGCCCAGGTCATCGATGAACCAGAACTCGACCTTCGTGACGCGGTAGTCATCGGTGGCAAAGGCGGACATGTCGATCGTCACCTCATTGCCGACACGGCTCGTGGCAATCGCCAGGCTGACGTTGGGCGGGCTGTCGCCGCTCCCGTCGATCCCGATGTAGATGCCACCCCCGCAGCCCCCCAAGGCCAGCGTGGCGGTGAGCAGCAGGGCGCCGACGCGGCGGCGGGTGGTGACCAGGGGATGTGGTGCGCGGGGCATGTCGCCATAACCCGGGCCGCAGCGGGCCGGTTGACAGGGTCAGGTCGGCGCGCGACGGGGTGCCGTGGTGCCGGCACGGTCCAGCAACTGCCAGGCGGCATCGGCGGCGACGCGGCCCTCGTCGGTCGGCACGACCCAGACCTCGACCCGGCTGCCGGGCGTGTGGATGGCGGCCACCGCGTCGCCCCGGGCCGCTTCGTTGGCGGCGGCGTCGAGTTGCACGTCCAGGTGGGCCAGGCCGTGGATCAGGTCGGCGCGGGTCTGGGCATCGTGTTCGCCGATGCCGCCGGTGAAGGCGACCAGGTCCAGCCCGCCCAGCACGGCGGCCAGCGCACCGGCCTCGCGCCGCAGCCGGTGGTCGAACAGGTCGATCGCGGTCTGCGCGGCGGCATGGCCGCTGGCGGCGGCGCGGCGCAGCTCGCGCAGGTCGCCGCTGAGCCCCGACACGCCGCGCAGGCCGCTTTCGCGGTAGAGCAGGTTCTCGACCTGGGCCAGCGTCCAGCCCTGCCGCCACAGGTGCAGCACGATGCCCGGATCGAGCTGACCGCAGCGGCTGCCCATCACCAGGCCATCGAGCGCCGAGAAGCCCATCGAGGTGGCCACGCTCAGCCCGCCCGATGCCGCGCACAGGCTGGCGCCACTGCCCAGGTGGGCCATCAGGACGTGACCGCTGGCGGCCGAGGTGCGGCGCTGCAGGGCCTGCATCACGAACTGGTAAGACAGGCCATGGAAGCCGTAGCGCCGCAGGCCTTGCTCATGCAGGTCGGCCGGCAGCGCGTAGCGTTGTTCGATGCGCGGCAGGCTGGCGTGGAAGGCGGTGTCGAAGCAGCCGATCTGCGGCAGCTTGGGCCAGGCCCGGCGCAGCGCGCGCACGCCGGCCAGGTTGTGCGGCTGGTGCAGCGGGGCCAGCGGTTCGAGCGTGCCGAGCATGGCCAGAACCGCGTCGTCAAGCACCACCGGGGCGCGGAAGTGCGGGCCGCCGTGCACGATCCGGTGCGCCACGGCGACCACCTGCACCGTCGGCGCGCTCGCGCTCAGGTGGTCCTGCATGGCGGCCAGCGCGAGGTCATGGCGGTGGCTGTCGTCGCCGTCCATGACCAGGGCGCGCGGCGTCTCGCCGTCGATGCACAGCCGGGCCGTGCCGCCGGGCTGCAGGTTGTCGATCTGGCCACGCGCGAGCGCAGCGAAGGCGTCGCCCGGATGGGTGGCGTCGACCTTGGGGTACAGCGCGAACTTCAGCGACGACGAACCGGTGTTGACCACCAGCACGGCGGCTTGTACGGCGGCGCTGGTGGTGTCCTGCTGGGATGCGACGGGATTCAAGGGCGGTCTCCGGGTGCGTCGGGGCGGTGGTCTGCAAGGATGCCTCAAGCAGGCGGCTCGCCGGTGAAGGTGCGGTGAAGGCGCGGCCAAGGAAGCTTCAGGCGGCGATCTGAAGCCGGCTGACAAGGCCGGGCTTACACCCGATCGCGCCCCGGGTACGGCTATTGCAGAATGCGCCGCGTCGGCGTCGTTCCGACGCGATTCCAACCTGCACGGAGCTTTCCAGCCATGACCCAGCGCCTGTCCTCCCGTCGTCTGATCCTGGCCCTCGCGGCCGCCGTGGCCGGCGTGGCCGCGTTGCCAGCCGCCCAGGCCGAACCGGCGGTGGTCTATGACGCCGGCGGCAAGTTCGACAAGTCCTTCAACGAAGCCGCCTACAACGGCATCGAGCGCTACAAGAAGGAGACCGGCGAGAGCTACCTCGACTTCGAGATCGCCAACGATACGCAGCGCGAACAGGCCTTCCGCCGCATGGCCCAGAAGGGTGCCAACCCGATCATCGGCGTGGGCTTCACCCAGGCCTCGGCGATCGAGAAGGTGGCCAAGGAGTTTCCGCAGCTCAAGTTCGCGATCGTCGACATGGTCGTCAACCTGCCCAACGTGCAGTCGGTGGTCTTCAAGGAGCAGGAAGGCTCCTTCCTCGCCGGCATGATGGCCGCGATGGCCAGCAAGACCGGCAAGGTCGGCTTCGTGGGCGGCATGGACGTGCCGCTGATCCGCCGCTTCCAGTGTGGCTACGAGCAGGGCGCCAAGCACGCCAACCCGAAGGTCGAGGTGCTGGCCAACATGACCGGCACGACGCCGGCCGCCTGGAGCGATCCGACCCGCGGTGGCGAGCTGGCGCGCAACCAGTTCTCGCGTGGCGTGGACGTGGTCTTCGCCGCTGCCGGTGGCACTGGTGTGGGCGTCTACCAGGCCGCCAAGGACGCCGGCAAGCTGGCCATCGGCGTGGACAGCAACCAGAACCACCTGCACCCCGGCACCATGCTGACCAGCATGACCAAGGGCGTCGACGTGGCGGTCTACAACATCGCCAAGTCCGTCAAGGACAACACCTTCAAGCCGGGCATCTCCGTGCTGGGCCTGAAGGAGAAGGGTGTGGCCGTGGCGATGGACACCCACAACGCCAAGCTCGTCAACGCCGACATGCAGAAGAAGCTGGCCGCGGCCGAGGCCGACATCGTCGCCGGCAAGATCAAGGTCGCCGACTACATGGCCGACAACGCCTGCAAGTACTGACACTGAACGGCACCGGTCCCGACTTGATCGCCACCGTCTCCACGCCGGCCGCGCCGCCGGCCGTGCGCCTGATCGGCATCCACAAGCGCTTCGGTGCGGTCCAGGCCAACCGCGACGTCAGCTTCGACGTCGCGGCTGGCAGCATCCATGGCCTGATCGGCGAAAACGGCGCGGGCAAGTCCACGCTGATGGGCGTGCTCTACGGCCTGCATGCGCCGGACGCCGGCCGCATCGAGGTCGACGGCCGCGTGTTGACGCTGGGCCATGCGCGCGACGCCATCGCCGCCGGCATCGGCATGGTCCACCAGCACTTCATGCTGGTCGACCGCTTCACGGTGCTGGAGAACATCGTGCTCGGCGCCGAGGACAGCTGGCAGCTCGGCGCCAGCCTCGCGCGGGTGCGGCGCGAGGTGCTGCGGCTGTCCGACGAATACGGCCTGTCGGTCAACCCGGACGCCCGCGTGCGCGACCTGCCGGTGGGCGTGCTGCAGCGGGTCGAGATCCTGAAGGCGCTGGTGCGTGGCGCGAGGGTGCTGATCCTCGATGAGCCCACCGGCGTGCTGACGCCGCAGGAGACCGAGCAGCTCATGCGCATGCTGGCGACGCTGAAGTCGCGCGGCACGACCATCTTGCTGATCACCCACAAGCTCAAGGAAGTGCTGGCCATCACCGACCGTGTCACGGTCATGCGTGCCGGTCAGGTCGTGGCCACCCGCGAGACCGACGGCTGCACCGAGGCCGAGCTGGCCGAGCTGATGGTCGGCCGCGCGGTGGGCCACACGGGCACGGCGCCGCGCGGTGGTCGCGGCCCGGGTGCGCTGGTGCTGGCGGCGACCTCGCTGACCTGGCGCGACCCGCTGGGCGTGGCCCGCCTGAGCGACATCGAGCTGCGCCTGCATGCTGGCGAGATCGTCGGCGTGGCCGGCGTCTCCGGCAACGGCCAGAGTGAACTGCTGGCCTTGTTGGCCGGCCTGCTGCCAGTTCAGCAGGGCAGCATCCGCATCGCCAGCCCGCGTGAGGGCGAGGCGGCGCACCGCTGCGATGCCCACCACCCGCCCGATCCGCGCCTGCTGCGCACGCTGGGCGTGGCGCATGTGCCGGAAGACCGCCACAAGCTGGGCCTGGTGCTGCGCTTCCCGGCCTGGGAGTCGGCGGTGCTGGGCTACCACGACGATGCCGAGCTTCAGCTCGGTCCACGCTGGAGCCGCTGGACCGGCCTGATGGACCATCGCCGCATGCGCGCACGCTGTCGCCGCATGATGGAGGTGTTCGACGTGCGCCCGCGCGATGTCGAGCTGGGCTGCGCCAAGTTCTCCGGCGGCAACCAGCAGAAGCTGATCATTGCCCGCGAGTTCGGCCGCCAGCCACGTGTGCTGCTGATCGGTCAGCCAACCCGCGGCGTCGACATCGGCGCGATCGAGACCATCCACCGCGAGATCCTGGCGCTGCGCGATGCCGGTTGCGCGGTGCTGCTGGTGTCGACCGAGCTTGACGAGATCCTGGCCCTGTCCGACCGCATCGTCGTGATGTGCCAGGGCCGCATCACCGGCAGCTTCGACCGCGCCGATGCCGACGAGGCCCGCATCGGCCTGTGCATGGGTCAGGTCGGCGGCAGTTCGGCCTTTGATTCGACCCAGAGCCCGAGCGCCCTGCCGGGCGATGCCGCCAACGTGCCCTTCCTGCCGCCGCCACAGGTTGCGCGCGACAACGGGCGCTGGCCAGGACGGGCCCGATGAGCGCGCCGCGCCCCTTGCCGCGCTGGATCGACATCGGCGTGCTGCCCCTGCTCAACGTCACGCTGGCGATGCTGGCGGCTGGCGTGCTGGTGGCGCTGCTTGGTCACAGCCCCTGGTCGGCCCTGCAACTGCTGGCCGATGGCGCCTTTGGCAGCCGGCTGGCCTGGGGCTACACGCTCTACTACAGCACCAACTTCATCTTCACCGGGCTGGCGGTGGCCGTGGCCGCGCAGGCCGGGCACTTCAACATCGGCGGTGAAGGTCAGGCGACGCTGGGCGGCATCGGCGTGGCCTTGCTGCTGCTGGGGCTGGACGCCTACTTGCCGGCTGTCGTGCTGTTGCCGCTGGTCGTCCTCGCCGCTGCCTTGTCGGGGGCTGCCTGGGCGGCGGTGCCGGCCTGGCTGCAGGCGCGGCGCGGCAGCCACATCGTCATCACCACCATCATGTTCAATTTTCTGGCTAGCACGCTGATCGTCTGGCTGCTGGTCAACGTCATCAAGGAGCCGGGCACGCCCTCGGTCGAGACCCGTGCCTTCGCGGTCGCCGGCCACTTGCCCAGCGCGCAGCAGGTCGCTGCATGGGTCGGCGTGACACTGCCGGTCACGCCGCTGAACCTCAGCCTGCTGCTGGCGCTGGCCTGTGCGGTGGGCGTCTGGCTGATGCTCTGGCACACGCGCCTGGGCTATGCGCTGCGTGCCCTGGGTGACGCGCCCCATGCGGCCCACTACGCCGGCTTCAGCCCGAAGCGGCTGACGGTGGTTGCGCTGATGCTGTCGGGCGCGCTGGCCGGTGGGGTCGGCGTCAACGAGGTCAGTGGCGTGCACCACCGGCTGCTGCTGGACTTCGTCGCCGGCGCCGGCTTCACCGGCATCGCGGTGGCGCTGATGGGCCGCAACCACCCGGGCGGCATCGTGCTGGCCGCGCTGCTCTTCGGCGCGCTGGCGCAGGGCGGATCGGAGCTGGCCTTCGAGATCCCGGCCTTCACACGCGACATGGTGATCGCGGTGCAGGGCCTGGTCGTGCTGTTCTGCGGCGCGCTGGCGCTGATGCTGCGGCCGCTGGTCGTGGCGCTGTGGCAGCGCTGGCCGCAGGCCGTGCCGGCCACCGCTGGACAAGGTGCGGGAGCCGGCCATGGATGACGCGCTGCTGATCCTCTCGTCGATGCTTGGCGCGACGCTGCGCATCAGCGTGCCCCTGATCCTCTGCGCCATGGCCGGTGTGCTGAGCGAGCGGGCTGGGGTCATCGACATCGGCCTGGAAGGCAAGCTGCTGGCGGCGGCCTTCGCGGCGGCAGCGACCGGCGCCTGGGGTGCGCCGGCGGGTGTCGCGCTGCTCGCGGCGATCGGCGTGGCGGTGCTGCTGAGCCTGGTGCACGGACTGGCCTGCGTCACCTTCAAGGGCGACCAGATCGTCTCGGGCGTGGCGCTCAACATCATCGCGCTGGGCCTGACGGCGGTGCTGGGCCTGCACTGGTTCCAGCGCGGCGGGCGCACGCCCGACGTGCCGCCCGAGGGCCGGTTCACGTCCTTGTTCCCGGAGGCTGCCCGAACGGTGCAGGACTGGCCGCTGATCGGGCCGTTCATCGCCGAGGGCGTGCTCAACCACAACCTGCTGACCTGGATCGCCTTTGCCAGCGTGCCGCTGGTCTGGTGGGGCCTCTACCGCACCCGCTTCGGCCTGCGCCTGCGCGCGGTCGGCGAGAACCCGGCGATGGTCGACGCCGCCGGCATCTCGGTGACCTGGCTGCGCTACCGCGCGGTGATGCTGGCGGGCGTGCTGTGCGGCATCGCCGGCACCTTCCTGACACTGGCCCAGAACGCCAGCTTCACGCCGGGCATGAGTGCCGGGCGCGGCTTCATGGCGCTGGCAGCGATGGTCTTCGGCCACTGGCACCCGGTGCGCGCCTTCTGGGCCTGCCTGCTGTTCGGTCTGCTGGACGCGACCGCGATCCGGCTTCAGGGCCTGAGCTTGCCGGGCATCGGCGCCGTCCCGGTTGAGCTGATCCAGGCCTTGCCCTATCTGCTGACGGTGGTGCTGCTGGCCGGTTTCTTCGGCCGCGCCGAGTCGCCCGCCGCGCTGGGCCGGCCCTACACCAAGGAACGCTAGGCACCGCAGACCTGCCACATGCCGGGCTTACATCGCCCGGGACGGCCTTGCCGGCCGTCAGGGCGGTCATGCCAAGAAAAGTGTGAAGCAAGCCGATAGGCCGGATTCTGTGCAGCCGCCGCCCCCGAAGGGTCGTCGGCCGTGACCGCCATTCATCTGGGCCGGGGGTCGCCCCACCGGCTCGGTGCCACCTACCCGCCAGCTCGTGCGAGCCGCACGTCCGGGCCGCCGAAGCGGCCTTGCACTGGCCTATTTGGTGTTGCTGCGCGTAGAGATTGCCCGTTTCACCCGAACTGAATCGGCTCGTCTCTGTTGCTCTGATCCTCACCTCACGGTGGACAGCCGTTAGCTGCTACGCCGCTCTGTGCAGTCCGGACCTTCCTCCAGTGCCACCTTTCGGATCCGGCACCAGCGACGGTCTGGCTTGCTTCACGCCGCAATTGTCCCATGGGGGCCGATACCATCGACCGGATGAGCTCGAACCCCATCACGGCGGCCGCCGACACGGTGCCGCCGGTCACGACGGCCCCTTCCGTCCACCATGCCCATCTCGACCTGTTCGCCGTCGTCTGCCTGATCGCTTGCTGCGCGCTGTGGGGGCTCAACCAGGTCACGATCAAGCTGGTGCTGCCCGAGGTGCCGGCCATGCTGCAACTGGCGATCCGCAGCGGCATTGCCTTCTTGCTGGTGCTGCTGTGGATGCGTCATCGCGGCATCCGTTGGTCGCCGCGCGACGGCACCTTGGGCCCAGGGCTGCTTTCGGGCACGCTGTTCGCTGTCGAGTTCGCCTGCATCTTCGTGGGCCTGCAGTACACGACGGCGGCGCGGTCGGTGGTCTTCATCAACACCTCGCCCTTTGTCGTCGCGATCGTGCTGGCGCTGCTGGTGCCCAGCGAGCGCCTGCGCCCGCTTCAGGTTGTCGGCCTGATGCTGGCCTTCGGCTCGATCGCGCTTGCTTTCGGGGACTCGGGCAGTGGCGGTGGCCTGCTGGGTGACCTGCTGGTGTTGGGCGCTGGCCTGATGTGGGGCCTGACCACGGTGGTGATCCGCCTGTCGGCGCTGCGCACGGCGGCATCGGAACTGACGCTGGCCTACCAGCTGGGCATGGCCACGCTGCTGTCGGTCGTGGCGGCGATATGGACCGGCCAGACCGCCGCGCTGGATCATGTCGCGCAGTGGAGCGCCTTGGCCTGGGGCTCGCTGTTCTACCAGGCGGTGATCGTTACCTTTGCCAGCTACCTGCTGTGGTTCTGGCTGCTGACGCGCTACCCGACGACCAAGGTGCAGGCCTTCGTCTTTCTGTCGCCGGTCTTCGGCACGCTGTTCGCGGGGGTGGTGCTGGGCGAGCCGGTGACGATCCTGCTGCTGGTGGGCCTCGCAGGCGTCGGCATCGGCCTGAGCCTGCTGAACCGGCGCGGCTGAAATCGGCATCGCACAGCGGGGGCGCGACCCCGCTCGTGCCCGGCCACCCGGCCACCCGGCCGCCTGTCAGCGGTCGTGCGGCGTTCCCGGGTCTTCCAGTCCGCGCGGCGCGAGCACATCGGCCACGGCAGGGTGGAAGTCGTCGGGCACCGGCTGGTCGCTGCGGAAGTGCTCCGGCACCGGCCCTTCGGCGCGCAGCCCGTCGACCGGCAGGGCGCCGTGTTCGGGGTGGCCGCCATGGCTGTCGAGGCTGCCGTCCTCGCGCCGATGGCCACGCATGCCGCTGCGCAGGTAGCGGTTCTGGTGGTTCGGACGCGGCACGTAGCGGGCGAGCTCGGTCAGCGCCATCTGGTAGACGTTGCGCTTGAACTCGATCACGACTTCCAGGGGCACCCAGTAGTCGTGCCAACGCCAGGCGTCGAACTCCGGGTGATCGGACGCACGCAGGTTCATGTCGCTGTCGCGGCCGAGCAGCTGCAGCAGGAACCAGATCTGCTTCTGGCCCTTGTAGTGCCCACGTGCATCGCGCCGGATGTAGTGGTCGGGCACCTCATAGCGCAGCCAGTCACGGGTGCGGGCAATGATGCGCACGTGCTCGGGATGCAAGCCCACTTCTTCGTGGAGCTCGCGAAACATCGCCTGCTCGGGCGATTCACCATGTTTGATGCCGCCCTGCGGGAATTGCCAGGAATGTGTCCGGATGCGTTTGCCCCAGAACACCTGACTCCGCTGGTTGAGCAGGATGATGCCGACGTTGGGCCGGAAGCCTTCACGGTCGAGCATAATCAGACCCCAATTTTCAAGTTGGTTTGATTATTGCACCGGCCTTCACGGCGCAACCCCGGAAAATACCCACTCGGGGCGGTGCATCTCCAGGTGATCCCCCCGCATGAAAGCAACCCAGTTCTTCATCTCCACGCTGAAGGAAGCGCCCGCCGACGCCGAGGTCAGGAGCCATCAGCTGATGATGCGCGCCGGCATGATCAAGCGGCTCGGCGCGGGCATCTACAACTACATGCCGATGGGGCTGCGGGTGATCCGCAAGGTCGAGGCCATCATCCGCGACGAGATGAACCGCGCCGGCGCCGTCGAGCTGTTGATGCCGGTGGTGCAGCCCGCTGAGCTGTGGCAGGAGACCGGCCGCTTCGACAAGATGGGCCCCGAGCTGCTGCGGGTGAAGGATCGCCACGACCGCGACTTCATCATCCAGCCCACCAGCGAGGAAGTTGTCACCGACATCGCCCGCCAGGAACTGCGCAGCTACAAGCAGCTGCCGAAGAATTTCTATCACATCCAGACCAAGTTCCGCGACGAGCGCCGGCCGCGTTTTGGCGTCATGCGCGGGCGCGAATTCACGATGAAGGACGCGTATTCCTTCGACCGTGATCCGGCCGGTGCGGCGAAGTCGTATGACGCGATGTTCACCGCCTACAAGCGCATCTTCGACCGCTTCGGGCTGGCCTACCGGGCCGTCGCGGCCGACACCGGTGCGATCGGCGGCGACCTGTCGCACGAGTTCCAGGTGATCGCCGACACCGGCGAGGACGCCATCGTCTACTGCCCGACCAGCGACTACGCGGCCAACATGGAGCTGGCCGAAGGCGTCGCGCCGGCGGGCGGGCGTCCCGCCGCGTCGCAGGCGATGGTCAAGACCCCCACGCCCGGCAAGGCCACCTGTGCCGACGTCGCCGAGTTGCTGGGCCTGCCGCTGTCGCAGACCGTCAAGTCGCTGGTGATGGCGACAGACGAGCTCAACGAGGCCGGTGACATCGTCAAGGCCACCGTCTGGCTGCTGCTGCTTCGCGGCGACCACGACCTCAACGAGGTCAAGGCCGGCAAGGTCGAAGGCCTCAAGCGCGGCTTCCGCTTTGCCACGCTGGCCGAGATCGACGAGCACTTCGGCTGCAAGCCCGGCTACCTGGGGCCCATCGGCCTGAAGAAGCCGGTCCAGGTCATCGCCGACCGCACCGTCGCGGCCATGGCCGACTTCGTCTGCGGCGCCAACGACGTGGACTTCCACTACACCGGCGTCAACTGGGGCCGTGATCTGCCCGAGCCTGATCTGGTCGTCGACCTGCGCAACGTGGTCGAAGGCGACCCGTCGCCCGACGGCAAGGGCGTGCTGGCGATCCAGCGCGGCATCGAGGTTGGCCATGTGTTCTACCTGGGCACCAAGTACAGCCAGGCGATGAACGCGACCTACCTCGACGAGACCGGCAAGCCGCGCCTGATGGAGATGGGTTGCTACGGCATCGGCGTGACCCGCATCCTGGGTGCTGCGATCGAGCAGAACCACGATGCGCGCGGGATCATCTGGCCCGAAGCGATCGCGCCGTTCACCGTCGTGATCTGCCCGATCGGCTACGACCGTTCGGCCGAGGTCAAGGCCGCTGCCGATGCCTTGCACGACGAGCTGCGCGACTCAGGCATCGACGTGCTGCTGGACGACCGCGGCGAGCGCCCGGGCGCGATGTTCGCGGACTGGGAGCTGATCGGCGTGCCGCACCGCGTGGTCATTTCCGACCGCGGCCTGAAGGACGGCAAGGTCGAGGCGCAGGGCCGTCGCGACGAGGCCGCCACCAGCGTGCCAGCGGCCGAGATCGCCGCATGGGTGAAGGGTCGCGTCCAGGTCTGAGACCGACGCGAGGCCAGCGATGCCCGCTCGCAAGCCGCTCGCCAAGTTCGCGCTGCTGCTGGGTGTCCTGCTCGGGGTGACCGGCCCGGCGCTCGCCGGCCGACAGGCCGAGGAGCCGTTGGCCGACGCGGTGCGCGGCGCCCTGTCGGCGGCGGTGGCCGATGGCCTGCCGCCCCGCCTGGAGTTCGCCCACGTCGAACAGCGGCTGGCCTACCTGCGCTGGCTGGGCCAGGCCAGCGAGCGGCTCAAGCGCCGCAAGCCCGACTTCGATGTGCGGCGCGAGTTCCTCGAAGCGCTCTGGTACGAGAGCCGCCGCGCCGGGCTGGATCCGGCCCTCGTGCTGGGTCTGGTCGAGGTCGAGAGCGGCTTTCGCAAGTACGCCATTTCCAGCGCCGGTGCGCGCGGCTACATGCAGGTCATGCCCTTCTGGGCCCGGCTGATCGGCGATGGCGATGCCGGGCGGCTGTTCCACCTGCAAGCCAACCTGCGCTTTGGCTGCGTGATCCTGCGCCACTACATCGACCGCGAGCAGGGCAACCTGTTCATGGCGCTGGGCCGCTACAACGGCAGCCGGGGCAAGCCCGCCTATCCGGATGCGGTGCTGGCCGCGCGCAAGCGCTGGGTGCATCCGGAGGCCGACCTGCGCATCGCCACCGGCGTCGCGCCGATCCCGGCGACGCCAGCGACGCGCTGAGCCGCGCGGCTCAATGGATCTTGGCCGGCCCGGTCGTCATGCCGCGGGCGCGGCGGATGCGATGGATCAGGCGCGGCAGCACCAGCACCGCCACGATCACCAGCAGCAGGAACAGCGAGACCGGGCGGTCGATGAAGACGCGCCAGTGGCCCTCGCCAATCGACATCGCGTTGCGCAACTGGGCCTCAGCCAGCGGGCCCAGGATCATGCCGACGACCACCGGCGCGGTCGGGAAGTCATAGCGCCGCATCACCAGGCCGAGCAGGCCGATGCCGTAGAGCAGCACCAGATCGAAGGCCGACTGGCGCATGCCATAGACGCCCACCGTCGCGAAGATCAGGATGCCGGCGTAGAGCTGCGGCTTGGGCACGTCCAGCAGCTTGACCCAGACCTTGACCAGCGGCAGGTTGAGCACCAGCAGCATCACGTTGCCGATGTAGAGCGAGGCGATCAGCGCCCAGACCAGCGCGCCGTTGGTGTCGAACAGCTGCGGCCCCGGGTTGATGCCGTAGTTCTGGAAGGCGCCCAGCAGGATCGCGGTCGTGTTGGACGTCGGAATGCCCAGCGTCAGCAGCGGGATCAGCGTGGCGGTGATGGCCGCGTTGTTGGCGGCCTCCGGGCCGGCGACCCCCTCGATGGCGCCGGTGGTGCCGAACTCTTCCGGGTGCTTGGAGAGCTTCTTCTCGGTCGCGTAGCTCAGGAAGGTCGGGATCTCGCTGCCGCCGGCCGGGATGGTGCCGAAGGGAAAGCCGATGAAGGTCGCGCGGATCCAGGCCGGCCAGGAGCGTTTCCACTCCGCAGGCGTCATGTGGACCTGGCTCATGCGGTTGCGTGTTTCCTTGACCTTGTTGTCGTAGAGCACGACGAACAGCGCCTCGCCGACCGCGAACAGGCCGACCGCCACGAGGACCACCTCGAGGCCGTCCATCAGCTCGGGCACGCCCAGCGTGTAGCGGACCTGGCCGGAGATCTGGTCGATGCCGATCAGCCCCATCGCCAGGCCGATGCCCAGCGCCGTCAGGCCGCGCAGCTTGCTGCGACCCAGCACCGCGCTGACGGTGATGAAGGCCAGCAGCATCAGCATGAAGTACTCGGGCGGACCGAGCTTGATGGCGTGCTCGGCCACCAGCGGGGCGAACAGCGTCACCAGCACCGTGGCGATCGTGCCGGCCACGAAGGAGCCGATCGCCGCGGTGGCCAGCGCCGCACCGGCGCGGCCGTTCTTGGCCATCTTGTTGCCCTCCATCGCCGTCACCATCGAGCCGGCCTCGCCGGGGGTGTTGAGCAGGATGGAGGTGGTCGAGCCGCCGTACATCGCACCGTAGTAGATGCCGGCGAAGAAGATCATCGAGGCGGTCGCCTCGACCTTCAGCGTGATCGGCAGCAGCATCGCCACGACGGTGGCCGGGCCCAGGCCGGGCAGCACGCCAATGGCGGTGCCCAGCGTGCAGCCCAGCAGTGACCACAGCAGGTTGATCGGCGTGGCGGCGGTCGCGAAGCCGGCCAGCAGTTGGTTCCAGATGTCCATGGGGTATCCCGTCGGGGAACACAGTTGACCCGGGCGCTGCGGCGATGCGCAGCGCCCGGGTCAGGGGTAGCGGCTCAGATCCAGCCGCCCAGGCCGAGGCCGGGCAACTGGATGGCCAGCAGCTTGCCGAACAGCCAGTAGACCGGCGCGGCAATGGCGATGCCGGTCAGCGCGTCGCGCACCCAGCTGCGCAGGCCGTTCAGCCGGTCGCCACGGGCGATCTGGAAACCGCGCGCGGCCAGCAGGAAACACAGCGCGCAGGCCAGCACGAAGCCGATGCGGGTGATCAGCGCCGCGTTGAGCAGGATGCCGGCGGAGACCCAGGCAAAGCCGATCCAGTGGCCCCGCTCGTCGCCGTCCGGCCCGTCGAAGGCCCGGAAGCCGCCGACCAGACCGTGCGCCACCAGCAGCACGCCGCAGACCAGCAGCAGCGCGCTGACCGCCAGCGGCAGGAAGTTCGGCCCGACGCCGCCGTAGCCGGCTTCGGACGGCAGCGCCAGGGCACCGCCGCCGTAGAGCAGCGCGATCACGACGACGCCCGCACCGACGCCAGTCTGTGCGAGCCGGTCGCTCACGAAACCATCCCGGCCTTGGTCATCACGTCACGCAGGCTGGCGAACTCGGCGTCGACGAACTTGGCGAAGTCGGGACCGGCCATGAAGGCAGGCGTCCACTTGTTGAGGGCCATCGCGTCGACCCAGGGCTTGCTCTTGAACATCTGCGTGACCAGGTCGGTCAGCGCCTTTTGCTGCTCGGCGCTGATGCCAGGGGCCGCGTAGACGCCGCGCCAGTTGCCGATCTCGACGTTGATGCCCTGCTCCTTGAGCGTGGGGATCGTGGTGCCCGACAGGCGCTCGGCCGAGGTCACCGCGATCGCGCGCATCTTGCCGCTGGCGATGTACTCGTCGAACTCGCTGAAGCCGCTGCCGCCGACCGTGACGTTGCCGCCCAGGATCGCGGCAACCGCCTCACCGCCGCCCCGGAAGGCGACGTAGTTGATCTTGGCCGCATCGACGCCGACATCGCGGGCGATCATGGCCGCCGCGATGTGCTCGGTGGAACCGCGCGAGCCGCCGCCCCACTTGACGCTGCCGGGGTCCTTCTTCATCTGATCGACCACGTCCTTCATGGTCTTGAAGGGCGAGCTGGCCGGCAGCACGAAGACGTTGTATTCGCTGGTCAGGCGGGCGATCGGCGTGGCCTGCTTGAGGTCGACCGGCGGCTTGCCGGTGATCAGGCCGCCGAGCATGACCGCACCCATCACCATCAGCGCGTTCGGGTCGCCCTTGCTGGCGTTGACGAACTGCGCCAGGCCGATGGCACCGGCGGCGCCGCCCTTGTTCTCGAACTGCACCGACGCGGCCAGACCGGCGTCCTGCAGCGCCTTGCCGATGGCACGGCCGGTGCTGTCCCAGCCGCCACCCGGGTTGGCCGGGATCATCATCTTCAGGTTGGCGGACGCGCGGGCTGCCATGGGCAGGCCGCCGACCAGGGCGAGGGCGCCCAGGGACTTCAGGAAGGTGTCTCGACGCATGGTGCGGGTCTCCGTTGTCGTGTGGCTGGAAGGACAGAATCGAAGCCTGAATGGTGCCGACGCTGGCTGTCGATCGGCTGTCCGGAACCTCGGGGAAAACACGGGCCAGGCTCATGAAACTGCTGCTGATCGAAGACAACCCGGCGATGCAGACCACGCTGCAGCGCGCCTTTGAGCGCACCGGCGCCCAGGTGGTGGCCTGCGGCGATGGCGCGCGCGCGCTCGATCGCTGGCGGGCCAGCGTGCCCGATGTCGTGCTGCTGGACCTGAGCCTGCCGGGTCTGGACGGCCTGGAGGTGCTCAGCCGCGCCCGTGCTGAGGGGCTGGACACGCCGGTGCTGATCCTGACCGCGCGCAGCGCCGTTGGCGACCGTGTGCTGGGTCTGAACACCGGCGCCGACGACTACCTCGCCAAGCCCTTCGACCTTGACGAGCTGGACGCCCGGGTGCGCGCGCTGGCACGCCGTCGCATGGCCGCGCCACATGTCGCGCCGGTCTACTGCGGCTTGCAGGTCGATGCCGACAGCGGCGCGGTCTATGCCCACGGCCAGGCGCTCGAACTGGCCCCGCGCGAGGCCGCCCTGCTGCGCGCGCTGCTGGCGCGGCCGGGCCAGGCGGTGGCCAAGGACCGGCTGTTCGAGCTGGTCTTCGCCGGCGAGGTGGACGTCCAGCCCGATGCGATCGAGGTGGTGGCCTACCGGCTGCGCAAGCGTCTGGCCACCACCGGTGCCAAGCTGGTGACGCTGCGCGGTCTGGGCTATCTGCTGGCGCCGCAAGACGCCGGCGGTGCCGAAACATGAGCCCTACGCTGGCCTGGCGCTGGGCCCACCTGTCGATGCGCGGCCGGCTGCTGGCCGGTGTGCTGCTGCCGGTCGTGCTGCTGATGACCATCAACGCCTGGAGCCTCTACCGCGAAGCCCTGCAGGCCGCTGACCTGGCCTACGACCGCACGCTGCTGGCGTCGGCCAAGACCATCGGCGAGCTGCTCGACATCGAGGCCGGCGGGCAGGGCCCGCAGCTGCGGGCGACCGTGCCCTATGCCGCCCTGGAAGCCTTCGAGGCCGACAACCGCAGCCGCATGTATTTCAAGGTCACCGGCTTTGCCGGCGAGATGGTCTCGGGCTTCGAGGACCTGCCGGTCTGGCGCGGCCAGATCCCGATGCGCGGACCCTATGCGGCGCTGGTCGACTTCTACGACGACAGCTTTCGCGGCGAGCCGGTGCGGGTGGCCGTGCTGCTGCAGCCGGTGGCCGGACAGGCCGGCCACGGCATGGCGACGGTCCAGGTGGCCGAGACGCTGGAGCTGCGCCAGACGCTGGCGCGCGAGATGCTGTGGGCGACGCTGTGGCGCCAGCTGCTGCTCTTGGCCGTCATCAGCGCGGTGGTGTCCTGGGTGGTGCAGCGTGCGACCCTGCCGGTGCGCGCGCTGAGCGCGGCGATCGAGGCCCGTCCGGCCGACGATCTGAGCGCCCTGCCGGTCGACGAGGCGCCGCGCGAGCTGCAGCCGCTGATCGTCGCCACCAACGACGTGATGGCCCGGCTGGCGAGCCTGCTGGCGCGCCAGAAGCGCTTCATCCGCGATGCCTCGCACCAGCTGCGCACGCCGCTGGCGGTGCTCAAGACCCAGGTCCAGTCGGCCCTGCGGGGCGACATCGCGTCGACCCAGGCCTTGCGCGAGATTGGCGTGACCGTGGACGGCGCGACCCGGCTGGCCAACCAGCTGCTGGCGCTGGCCAAGCTGGAACAGGCCCGCCACGACCAGCCGCCCGAGTCGCTCGACCTGGCCCTGCTGGTGCGCGACGTGGCGCTGGACCTCGCGCCGCTGATCGCCGAGAAGGCGCTCGAGTTCGAGCTGCTGGCCGATCGGCCGGTGCCGGTGCACACCCACGCATGGATGGTCCGCGAGCTGACCCGTAACCTGCTGCACAACGCGCTGCGGGCATCGCCCCGGGGCGGCTCCTTGCAGATCGAGGTGATGGCCGAGCCACGACCGGCGCTGTTCATCCGCGACAGCGGACCCGGCCTGAGTCCCGCCCAGCGCGCCCGCCTGTTCGAGCCCTTCCACAGCAGCACGCAGGGCGGCAGTGGCTTGGGCCTGCACATCTGCCGCGAGATCGCCGAGCAGCTTGGCGCGACGCTGGCGCTGGACGACCGGCTCGGGCCGAACGGACAGCGCATCGGCCTGTCGGCGAGCGTCAGCCTGCCGGGCTGACGGTCAGGCCGGGCTCAGAGGCCGGCCCAGGCCTTCGGGCGCGCGGCGTCCAGGCCGCAGACCTGCAGCACCCGCTCGACCGTCTCGTCGACCAGCTCGTCGATGCTCTGGGGCCGGTGATAGAAGGCCGGCAGCGGCGGGAAGACCACCGCGCCCATCTCGGTGACCGAGACCATGTTGCGCAGGTGGGCCAGGTTGAAGGGCGTCTCGCGCACCATCAGGACCAGCCGGCGGCGTTCCTTGAGCGTCACGTCCGCCGCGCGGGTCAGCAGGTTGTCGCCGTAGCCGTGGGCGACGGCGGCCAGCGTCTTCATCGAGCAGGGCGCGATCACCATCGCATCGGTCGCGTAGCTGCCGCTGGCGATGCAGGCGCCGACCTCGCCGGGGCCGTGGGCCTGATCGGCCAGGGACTCCAGACCGGACCGGTCCAGGCCCAGCTCGTGGTGCACGTTCAGGATGCCGGCCGGCGTGGCGACCAGGTGGGTCGCGACGCCGAGTTCACGGGCGCGCTGCAGCAGCCGCACGCCGTAGACAGCACCCGAGGCGCCGGTCAGGCCGACGACCAGCCGAGGTGCGGCGGCTGACAACGACGAGGGCAAGCGCCTCAGCCCTTGATGAGCGTCTGCAGCTCGCCGGCTTGGAACATCTCCATCATGATGTCCGAGCCGCCGACAAATTCGCCGTTGACGTAGAGCTGCGGGATGGTCGGCCAGTTGGCGTAGTCCTTGATGCCCTGGCGGATCGCCTCGTCCTCCAGCACGTTGACGGTGGTCAGGCCGTCGACGCCGCAGGCCTTCAGGATCTGGATCGCGCGGCCGGAGAAGCCGCACATCGGGAACTGCGCGGTGCCCTTCATGAAGAGCACGACAGGGCTGGACTTGACGATCTCGTCGATGCGTTGCTGGACAGGGTTCATGGTGTTCGGGCGTGTTCGGTAGGGCCAGGGCGGACCTGTCACACGCAGGTCCGGGAGACCGGGTTTATAAGCGAAAGCGGATGCATCGCCGCCCGTTGGGGCCTCTGCCGGCGATGCGGGTCGATCAGAAGGCGTAGGACACGCCCACCTGCAGCATCGGCAGCCAGCGCAGGTCGCCGACGCTGGCGTCCTCCATCGACGCGCCGGAGCGGTTCAGGCGCAGGCCTTCGCTGCCGTCACGCGTGCCCAGCAGGCCGAGGTCCGCCTTCACGCCCCAGCCCGTGCGGTCCAGGCCGAGCGTGTAACCCAGGCCAAGGTAGGGCAGCGTGCCGGCCTCGCGTGCCGGCGCCTGCCACTGCATCTGGATCTGGCTGCGCGGCGACAGGCCGATCAGGCCGCCGGTCGCCCGCAGGCCACTGTCCATGCCCACGCTCGAACCGGATCGGGGCCCGGGAGACGGCCTGAGGGCGCCGAAGTAGTAGTCACCCAGCAACTGCCAGGACACCCGGCCGCTGCGGCTGGGCAGGCGGTCCCGGTCGACGGGGCCGAGGTCCAGCCGGGCGACCCAGCCTTGACCGTCGATGCGCAGGCTGCCGGGCTCGGCGCGCAGCTGCAGCGGTGCCGAACGATCAACGTGTTCATCGGCTTGCGCCGTCATCGGGGCCGACAGCCCGGCCAACAGCAGCGTGGCGATCAAGGCGGATGTCGAGGCGAACGGACCCCGCCGGGCGACCTGTGCGAACACTCGGGCGTTGCGGGCGTTGCGGGCGGGAGAGCGGACCTGGGCGTGGAACTGCGGCCTCACGGGGAACTCCAGTCGCGGCAGGCGGGGCGCCTGTCATGCAGGCATGCTACGCCTGGGTTTGTGCGGTGTGTGTTGCGTCTGGTGCAACAAGGTTTACTGGCCGGACCGAGCGGGCGCCGGACCTGAACGATGTCACGTCTGGCGGTGCTGCCAGCGTGCCCCGGTGCAGCGCCGGTGCCCGCCCAGGTCCTGCCGGTGGCCGATGGCTTGCCAGCCGCTGGCCGCGAACAAGGCGGCCACCGCGTCGGCCTGGTCGTGGCCGTGTTCGAGCAGCAGCCAGCCACCGTCGTGCAGGTGGGCCGGCGCACCGTCGACCAGCACACGCAGGTCGTCCAGGCCGTCCGGGCCGGACACCAACGCCTCGATCGGCTCATGGCGCAGGTTGACCAGGTGCGGGTCGTCGGCGCGGATGTAGGGCGGGTTGCTGACGATCAGGTCGACGCGCTCGCCGGCCAGCGGTGCGAACCATGAGCCGCAGCGCCAGTCGACCGCCAGGCCCAGCCGCTTGCCGTTGTGGCGCGCCACCGCCAGGGCAGCCGCACTGCGGTCGACCGCCGTGACGCGGGCGGCGGCGTGCCGGTGCTGGATCGCCAGCGCGATGGCGCCGCTGCCGGTGCCGAGGTCGACCACGGCGGGCGACGGCGCGGGGTGATGGCGCAACAGGTCCAGCGCCCAGTCGACCAGCGTCTCGGTGTCGGGGCGCGGGTCCAGCACGTCGGGCGTGACCTGCAGCTCCAGGCCGTGGAAGCCGTGCCGGCCGGTCAGGTAGGCCACCGGCACGCCGGCCGCACGTCGTGTGCACCAGTCGGACCAGCGGCGCGCCTCGTCGGCGCTCAGCACATGGTCGTCGTGGATCAGCAGCCAGCTGCGCGTGCGCTGCAGCAGTTCGGCCAGCAGCAGGTCGCGGTCGATGCGGTCCAGGCCGGCCGCGCGGGCCTGGGCCAGCGCCGCGGCGACGCTCACGGCCGGCGCCGACGTCGTCATCCGCGCGCTTCCAGCTCGGCCAGCTGCTCGGCCGCCTGCGCGGCCTGCAGCGCGGCGGTCAGCTCGCCGAGTTCGCCGTCCATCACCGCGCCGAGCTTGTAGAGCGTCAGGTTGATGCGGTGATCGGTCACCCGGCCCTGCGGAAAGTTGTAGGTCCGGATGCGGTCGCTGCGGTCGCCGCTGCCGACCAGGCTGCGCCGGGTCGCCGCCTCGCGCTCGGCCCGGGCGCTGCGTTCGCGCTCATGGATGCGCGCGGCCAGCACCTGCATCGCGCGGGCCTTGTTGCGGTGCTGCGAGCGGTCGTCCTGGCACTCGGCCACGATGCCGGTGGGCAGGTGCGTGATGCGCACCGCCGAGTCGGTCTTGTTGATGTGCTGGCCACCGGCGCCGCTGGCGCGGTAGGTGTCGATGCGCAGGTCGGCGGGGTTGATCGCCACCTCGGCGGCCTCGTCCGGCTCGGGCAGCACGGCCACCGTGCAGGTGCTGGTGTGGATGCGGCCTTGTGATTCGGTCGTCGGCACGCGCTGCACGCGGTGACCGCCGGACTCGTACTTGAGCGCCTCGTAGACCGCCTCGCCCTCGATGCGCACGACCACTTCCTTGTAGCCGCCGAGGTCGGATTCGCTGGCCGACAGGATCTCGCTGCGCCAGCCCTGTCGCTCGGCATGGCGCAGGTAGAGGCGCAGCAGGTCACCCGCAAACAGCGCCGACTCGTCGCCGCCGGTGCCGGCACGGATCTCCAGGAAGGCGTTGCGCGCGTCGTCCTCGTCACGCGGCAGCAAGGCGGTGTGCAGCGACTGTTCGAGCGCCGCCAGGCCGGCTTCGGCGGCCTCGATCTCGGCGCGGGCCAGCTCGGCCATGTCGGGGTCGTCGAGCATCGCCCGGGCGTCCACCAGCGTCTGCTCATGGCCTTGGTAGGCCTGCCAGCGTTCGACCAGCGACGACACCCGCGCATGCTCGCGGTTCAGGCCACGCAGCGTGGCGATCTGCTGGCCGATGGCCGGATCGGCCAGCGCGGCGTCGATCTCGGCCAGGCGCAGGCTCTGGCGGTCGAGCTGCTGGCGCAGGAAGGGGGACATGGCGGAGGCGGGCAGGGCCCGGGGAAGAAGGCGGCGGGGACGGTCGACGCAGGTCCGTCGAGGGCGTTGACGGCAGCCGTGTCGCTAGGACTCGTCGCCGCCGTCTTGCGCACCGGCGCGCCCGGGCCGGCGTGTCTCGCCGCGCAGGAACAGCCGCGAGACCACTTCAGCGGTCATCGCCCGCTGGTTGGGGTCGGCGTTGTGCAGCTCGGCCAGCGCGCCGTGCAGCATCTTCTGGGTCAGCCCGCGCGACAGGGCGTCGAGCACCGCGTCGACGTCCGAGCCCTTGGCTAGCAGCTTGCGGGCCCGCGCGATCTCGGCCGCGCGCCAGGCGTCGGCCTGGGCGTTGAGCGACTGGATCAGCGGCACCGTGGCGCGCTGGGCCAGCCAGTGCACGAAGTTCTGCACGCCCGCGTCGATGATGGCCTCGGCCTGCGCCACGGCGGCCTGACGCTTCTCGCCGGCGGTCTGGACCAGCGCCGACAGGTCATCGACGGTGTAGAGGTAGACGTCGTCGAGCTGGGCGATCTCGGGCTCGATGTCGCGCGGCACGGCCAGGTCGACCATGAACATCGGCCGGCGCTTGCGGGCCTTCAGGGCCCGTTCGACGGCACCCAGGCCGATCAGCGGCAGCGTGCTGGCGGTGCAGGAGACGACCGCGTCGAACTCGTGCAGGCGGGCCGGCAGATCGGCCAGGCGCATGGCCTCGGCGCCGAAGTGGCTGGCCAGCTTCTCGCCACGTTCGAGGGTGCGGTTGGCGATGGTGATGTGCTTGGGCGCCTTGGCCGCGAAGTGGGTCGCGGCCAGCTCGATCATCTCGCCCGCGCCGACAAACAGGATGCGGATCTTGTGCAGGTCCTCGAACAGCTGGCCGGCCAGGCGCACGGCCGCCGCCGCCATGCTGATCGAGTGCGAGCCGATCTCGGTCGAGGTGCGGACCTCCTTGGCGACCGAGAACGAGCGCTGGAACATCTGGTGCAGCGTCGTGCCGAGCGTGCCGGCGGCATCGGCCTCGCGCACGGCCTGCTTCATCTGGCCCAGGATCTGCGGCTCGCCCAGCACCATCGAGTCCAGCCCGGAGGCGACCCGGAAGACGTGCCGGGCGGCTTCGTGGCGTTCCATCACGTGGGTGTGGCGGCGCAGGTCATCGGTGCTGACGCCGCCGTGCGTGGCCAGCCAGTCGAGCACCGGCACGACCAGCTGATGGGCCTGGCCGGGATCGGCCGCGACATACAGCTCGGTGCGGTTGCAGGTCGACAGCAGCGCCACTTCGGGCTCGGCCCTTTGCAGCCCGCCGCGCAGGCCCTGCAGGGCCGGACCGAGCTGGTCGAGCGTGAAGGCGAACCGGCCACGCAGGTCGACCGGCGCGGTGTGGTGGTTCAGGCTGAGGGCGAAGACGCTCATGGCGCGATTGTAAGATTTCGGGTCCTTGCGTCGCCTGGATCCAGACGCAAGTTTCAACTTCTGACCGCTGCTTGCAGACGGGCGCCACGCCACCGCGTTTCTCCAAGTGACCACCCGCCATGGGCTTCCTCGACGCGCTCGATCACCTGCTGAACTTTATGCTGCCGGCGCTGGTGCTGGCCGCCTTGACGGCCGCCCTGGCCAAGCTGCTCTGGCGCGACGCACTGGCCGGCGTGGCGTGGCAGCGGCTGGCGCTGCATGCCGGCTGCGGTGGCCTGATCGCGCTGGTCGGCGGCCTGTTGCTGCAGGGCCGTGACGGCCGCATGTCGACCTGGGCCGCGCTGGTCGTGGCCAACGCGATCGGCCTGTGGTGGGTCGGCTTCGGGCCCGGCCGGCGACGCGCCTGATCAGGCGTCGCGCACGAGCTCGCCGTCGCGCCGCAGCGCGCCGCTGCCCAGCAGGTCGGCCAGCAGGTCCTCGAACCAGTCCTCGACCCGGCCGGCGACCCCGGCGGCGCGCTGCGTCGCGGCCACCAGCGGCGTCTCGCGGCCCCAGCGGCGCAGCTCGACCAGCGCCTGCTCGCCGACCTCCATCAGGTGGTACTTCACCAGCACCTTGCCCGCGTGACGGGCATGGCGTGACGGGTCGGCGCGGTGGTTGGCCAGGCGGCTGCGGGCGCGGGCCAGCGCGCCGGTGACATCCTCGAAAGGCGCGCCGTGGCCCGGCACGACGCAGCGCACCGGCAGGCGCTCGATCAGGTCCAGCACCTCGCCGACCTCGTCGAAGCCGGACTCGCCGTCCAGCTCCGGAAAGACCACGCCAAAGCCGTTCTCCCACAGCGCATCGGCCGACAGCAGCACACCGTGCTGCGGCTCGAACAGCAGCACCGAATCCGGGTCATGGCCGGGCGCGGCCAGCACGTCCCAGGCGAGGCCGCCCACCTGCAGGGGCACGCCGGGCTGCAGCACCGCATCGACCTCGAAGCGCGGGCAGAACTGGCCGGTGGCGCGGTAGCTCAGCGCGGCCTCGTCCCAGTCGCGCACGGCGCCCGCCTGGCCGGGCGGCACCCAGACCTCGGCGCCGAAGGCCGTGCGCAGCCGGGCATTGCCGCCGCAGTGGTCCGAATGCAGGTGGGTGTTGACGAGTCGACCGAGCCGCGCGTCGGGTCCGCCCGCTGCGTGCAAGGCATGGCGCACCAGCGCCTCGGTCTGCGCCGCGTGCACGCCGTGGCCGCTGTCGACCAGCACCGCCGGCTCGCCCGGCAGGCCGTGCAACAGCGTGTTGTTGGACGACAGCCAGCCGCGCTGCAGGACGCTCAGGTGCGTGGGCAGCGGGGCCACTGCGTGTCGGCTGGAAACGTCAACGCTCATGGGCAGCTCGGTCTTCTACAAGTTCCGGTGATTGTCGGTGGCAGGTCGGCCACTTAGTTTCGAGCGGCTTTCCAACCCACCACGACAGGGAGACCCGCATGACCCGCACCTTCGATCCGCTCGCCGCCGCCGCGCTGGCCTTGTGCGCCACCGGCCTGCCGGCGCAGGCCAACCAATCGCTTTTCACCCCCGGCTACGGCCTGACGGTCGGTCCGGTCTTCAACCGCAACAACCTCAGCTCGGCGGGCTACAACCCGGCCAACGCCGTCCGCCTGGTCGACGCCGATGAATCGGTCCGCTTCGGGCTGATGCAGGCCGGCGCGCAGTACACGCTCGGCGAGATCGATGACCTGCAGAAGCAGCTCGACGCGATGGACGCGGCGGTGCAGGCCGCGCGCGACCAGCCCCTGACGGCGCAGGCGCGCGTCGATCAGATCAACACACTCTTGCCCAATCTGGAGAAGGGCGCCCGCATCCACCTCGCCGCCGGCGGCAGCCTGCTGACGCCGCTGCTGATCCGCAGCGTACGCCTGGGCGGCGTCTTCTCGGTGGTGGCCAATGCGCAGGTCCAGGTGGCCGGGCAGTTCCTGGGACGGGATGCCGAGCTCGCCGTGGATGCCGGCAACCAGACGGTCGGTCTGAAGACCCGCTCCGGCTTCGACGTCCGCGTCGCCCGCCTGACCCAGCTCGCGCTCGGCTACGGCACCGAGCTGACCCGCCGGCTCGACATCAACGCCAACCGCGGCCAGCTCGACGCCGGTCTGCGCCTGAACGTCTACCAGGCCAAGCTCTATCGCCAGGTGGTCGGCTTCACCGACGAGAACGGCAATGGCAACAGCGGCAGCGGCGGCAGCACCTTCTCGCAGGACAGCGTCGACAGCCGCAGCGCATCGGCCGTGGGTGTCGACCTGGGCGTGGCCTGGACGGCGACGAACTACCAGTTGGGCGCAACCCTCTACAACATCGGCCAACCCACTTTCCGATACCCCGATCCCCTGCAGGACACCTCGGCGGTCAACCGATATGCCGCCGCTGGGCTGAGCGCCGAACAGGCCAACGCCCAGGTCGCGCTCAAGACGCACCTCGTGCTCGAAGGCTCGCTCTACAGCGACAACAAGCGCTGGCTGGGCCAGACCAGCCTGGCGCTCAACGAGACGCCCGACGTGGTCGGCGAACCGCAGCGGCTGGCGAGCCTCTCGCTCAGCTACAACGCCGAGCGTTTCGAGGGCTCCTTCGGCACGTTGCTGAACTACATCGTGCCGAGCGTGCGGCTGGGTCTGCGCAAGAACCTCGCCGGTAGCCGCCTGGGCAGCACCGGCCTCGGCTTCAGCTGGGGCATCGTCAACCTTGACTTCCACCAGAGCCAGCAGAAGGTCAGCGCCGATGGCGGCAGCGTGCCGCGCAGCGCCGGCGCGTCGCTGTCGGTGACGGAGAAGTTCTGATGGCCGCGGACCTACCGCCCTCGGACGCTCGCGACACCCGGGCCGCGATGCCCGAGTCCGGCTATTCCTACTTCGTGGGCGTGGCCGTGCAGCGCCTGAGCTACGAGGAATACGCGTCGACCCTGCCGGTGCGCAGCAAGGCCGTCGTCAACAACCCGCTGCTGGTCAGCGGTGCCCTGTATGCGTTGGCGCCGGATGTGCTGTTCTCGCTCGACAACGAGACCAGCTTCGCGCCGGTCAGCGGGCGCGAGACATGGACCGCGCCGGTGGGTACACGCTTTCCCGTCACCGGACAGCCCGACATCGTGACCACCGTGCCGGTGGTGCAGACCAACGGCGTGCGCATCAGCGACAGCACCACCCGCCTGCTGGGCCAGATCCGGCTGCGCGGCCCCTGGTTCGTGTCGACCGGTCCGGCCTTCCACAGCCAGTCCTTCCGGCGCTACAGCTTTGCCGCCGGTGTCGACCAGGCCGTGGATGTCGCCACTGGCGAGACCATCGAAGAAACCTCTGCCGAACTCTTGTGGCACCTCGGCCTGGGCTACGAGAGCGAGCGCGTGCGGGGCACGCCCGTGCACCTGGCTGGGCGCGTGGGCGTGGCGGTGCCGGTCTGGCGCAAGGTCGAGAACACGGCGCACCCCGGCGTCATCTTTGGCAACACCCGGGGCGGCTACGACCTGGGCATCGAGGGTCGCGCCAGCATCGCCGTGTTCGACCATGTGCATCTGGGCCTGTGGGGCCGGCTGCAGACCTCGGCGCGGCCGGTCGACCAGCAGGGCAAGCTGGAATTGCCGCGCACCCGCCAGGGCAATCGGTCGATCGGCGTCGAATTCCTCTGGAAGCTCTGACCAGCCCTGTCTTCTGGCGGCTCAGCCGCGCGTGACGACCTCGCCACGCAGCGAATGCGGGTAGGCCCGCGTGATGGCCACGTCGACCATCTGACCGACCAGCCGGTCGCGCTGCGGGCCGCCGTCGAAGTTGACGATGCGGTTGCAGGCCGTGCGGCCCATCAGCTCGGCCGGATCGCGCCGGCTCGGGCCTTCGACCAGGATGCGCTGGACCGTGCCGACGCGGCTGTCGCTGATGCGGCGCACGTTCTCCTCGATGCGCGCCTGCAGCTGCTGCAGGCGGGCCAGCTTGACGTCCTGCGGTGTGTCGTCCTGCAGCGCCGCAGCCGGTGTGCCGGGGCGCGGGCTGAAGACGAAGCTGAAGCTGGCGTCGAAGCCGATCTCGTCGATCAGCTTCATCGTGCGGGCGTGGTCGTCCTCGGTCTCGCCGGGGAAGCCGACGATGAAATCGGTCGACAGGCTGATGCCGGGCCGGATCGCACGCAGCTTGCGGATCGTGCTCTTGTATTCGAGGGTGGTGTATCCGCGCTTCATCGCCATCAGGATGCGGTCCGAGCCGTGCTGAACCGGCAGGTGCAGGTGGTCGACCAGCTGCGGCACGCTGGCGTAGACGTCGATCAGGCGCTGCGTGAACTCGTTGGGATGGCTGGTGGTGTAGCGGATGCGCTCGATGCCGGGGATCTCGGCCACGTACTCGATCAGCGTGGCGAAGTCGGCGATCTCGGCACTGCCGCCCATCGGACCGCGGTAGGCGTTGACGTTCTGGCCCAGCAGCGTGACCTCGCGCACGCCCTGGTCGGCCAGGCCGGCGACCTCGGTCAGCACCTCCTCGAAGGGCCGGCTGAACTCCTCGCCGCGGGTGTAGGGCACGACGCAGTAGGAGCAGTACTTGCTGCAGCCTTCCATGATCGACACAAAGGCCGACGAGCCCTCGACGCGGGCTGGCGGCAGGTGGTCGAACTTCTCGATCTCGGGGAAGCTGATGTCGACCTGCGGGCGGCCCTGCGTGCGGCGGCGCTCCAGCAGCTGTGGCAGGCGGTGCAGGGTCTGCGGCCCGAACACCACGTCGACATAGGGCGCGCGCTCGATGATGGCCGCGCCTTCCTGGCTCGCCACGCAGCCGCCGACGCCGATCATCACGCCACGCGCCTTCAGGTGCTTGACGCGGCCGAGGTCGCTGAAGACCTTCTCCTGCGCCTTCTCGCGCACCGAGCAGGTGTTGAAGAGGATCAGGTCGGCCTGCTCCGGATCGTCGGTGGGCGTGTAGCCCTGCGCCGCGTTCATGACGTCGGACATCTTGTCCGAGTCGTATTCGTTCATCTGGCAGCCGAAGGTCCGGATGTAGACCTTCTTCGTGGCGGGCTCGACGGCCGCTGCGGTGGGGGCGTCCAAGGCGGACGCGGCGGGGAGTTCTTGGGTCATCGGGTGGCGCCTCGGTGATGGTGTAGAGCCAGCGGCTGCGCGGGGTCGAACGGGAAGGGCGCGGAGTTTATCGCCCGGTGGCATCCCGCCCAGGGACGAGGCCGTGACCTGCGGCAGGCCCAGGTTGCAATCGTTTTCGGAAATCGGGGTAACCCTGATTCAGCCGGCGCGAGACCGGGCCGAAGAGACGACCTCAGCCGTCTGCGCATCATCCGAGAAGGATCGACATGTCGACCATCGCCAACACCGCCACCACCGCTACCGCCAACAGCGCCAAGTCCCCCACGTCGCTGCCCGTCGAGGCCGACTGGGACGATTTCCTGCACCACGTCAAACACGAGATCACGGACTTGGCCGACGAACTGCTGCTAGCGCTGTCGACCCAGCCGGGCATCGAGATCGACCAAGACCTGGCCAGCCTGATGCGCTCGATGGACGAGCTGTTGCGGCTCTACCGAAACCGCAGCGACGTGGACCGGGTCGAGTTCGACAGGACGCTTGGCGCGGTCGACGACTGAATACAGGACTGGAAACGGAAAGGCCCCGAAGTCTTTCGACGTCGGGGCCTTCTGATCTGGTGGCGCTTCAGGGATTCGAACCCCGGACCTGCGGATTATGATTCCGTCGCTCTAACCGGCTGAGCTAAAGCGCCTTGAGCCCGCTAGTATAGTGAGGGCTTCGGTTGCTTGGCAAGCGTTTTTTGAGTCGCTCCGATTTGCAGCCAGGACCTCACGGCGGCTGGGCCTCTGGGCGGGGCGCGAACTCAACTTCCCAGGCGGGGGGTCGATAGCAGGGCTTCACTTTCTTCGGCTCATCCGAGCCCTGCCCAGGAGCCCTGCGTGACCTTCCGCTTGCCGTCGAATTCCCCGAACGTCCTCACCTCGCGCCTTGCGCGGCGCCCCTTTGCTGCTGCCTTGCTGCTGAGCGCCGTCGCCGGTGGCGTGCAGGCCAATCAGTCGCTCTTCAGCCCGGGCTACGGGCTGACGGTGGGCCCGGTCTTCAACCGCAACAACCTGAATTCCTCCGGCTACAACCCGGCCAATGCGCAGCGCCTGGTCGATGCCAGCGAGTCGGTCCGCGTCGGCCTGCTGCAGGCGGGTGCGCAGTACACGCTGGGTGATGTGGACGACCTGCAGAACAGCCTGGACCGCATCGACGCGGCCGTGACCGCCGCTCGCAGCGCCGGTTCCCAGGTGGCTGCGCAGGCCCAGCTCGACATCGTCAACGGCCTGCTGCCGACGCTGGACCGTGGCGGGCGCTTCAGCGTGTCGGGCGGAGGGTCCTTGCTCACGCCGCTGCTGATCCGCAGCGAGAAGCTGCAGGGTGTCTTCAGCCTGCAGGCCCATGTGCAGGCGCAGGCCGCGGGCCGGTTTCTCGCGGACAACGCCGTGCTGGTGGGGCCGGTGGGTGCGCCCACCGGGCTGAGCACCGCCTCGGCCTTTGACGTCAAGGCCGCGACCATCACCCAGCTCAGCCTGGGCTACAGCACCGAGGTCGGCCGCTGGTTCGGCCATGACGGTGCCAACGGCAAGCTCGACGGTGGTCTGCGACTGAACCGCTACCAGGCCCGGCTGTACCGCCAACTGGTGGGATTCACCGATGCAAACGGCAACAGCAACACCGGCAACTTTGACCGCGACTCGGTCTCATCGCGCAGCGCCAGTGCGCTCGGTGTCGACCTGGGACTGAACTGGCAGGCCGAGAACTGGCAGGCCGGTGCGACGGTCTACAACCTCGGCCAGCCGAGCTTCGCCTACCCGGATCCGACCCGGGACGCCAACGCCGCCAACCAGTACGCGGCGACCACGCTGGCGGTCAATGGCCGCATCGACGCCCTCGACCAGGTCAAGCTCAAGACCCACCTGGTCCTTGAAGGCTCGATCCACACCGCCAACAAGCGCTGGATGCTGCAGACCAGCTACGCCGCCAACGAGACGCCGAACTTCGTGGGCGACCTGCAGAAGTTCGTCACCGCCTCGGTCAGCTACAACGCCGAACGGTTCGAGGGCTCGTTCGGCTCGCTGCTGAACTACCTGGTGCCGAGCATCCGGCTGGGCTGGCGCAAGAACATGGTCGGCGACAGGCTCGCCAGCCATGGCCTGGGCCTGAGCTGGGGCGTCGTCAACCTCGACGTGCAGGCCAGCCAGGCCAAGGTCCAGGCCGACGGCAGCCGCGTGCCACGCAGCGCCGGGGCCTCGTTGTCGATCGCCGAGAAGTTCTGAAGGGCGGACCCGGGATCAGCGCCCGTGCGGCATGTGGTTTGCTAAGGTTCACGCCCTCGAACCCACGTTCACCTCCTCTGCCGCACACACCATGAGCCACCTGCACGCTGTCCCCGGTCGCACCAAGAAACTCCCGCCGCTGCGCGTTGGCGTCGGCGGGCCGGTCGGGTCGGGCAAGACCACGCTGGTCGAGATGCTCTGCAAGACCATGCGTGAGCGCTGGGACTTGGTCGTCGTCACCAACGACATCTACACCAAGGAAGACCAGCGCCTGCTGACCGTGGCCGGCGCGCTGGACCCGGACCGCATCATGGGCGTGGAGACGGGCGGCTGCCCGCACACCGCGATCCGCGAGGACGCGTCGATCAACCTCGAGGCCGTCGACCGCATGCTCGAGAAGTACCCGGACGCCGACATCGTCTTCATCGAGTCGGGCGGCGACAACCTGGCGGCGACCTTCAGCCCCGAGCTGAGCGACCTGACGATCTACGTGATCGACGTCGCCGCCGGCGAGAAGATCCCGCGCAAGGGCGGGCCCGGCATCACCAAGAGCGACCTCTTCGTCATCAACAAGACCGACCTGGCGCCCCATGTCGGCGCCGACCTGGCGGTGATGGCGTCGGACACGAAGCGCATGCGTCCGACCCGGCCCTACGTGATGACCAACCTCAAGACCCGCGACGGCCTCGACGAGGTGGTCGCCTACATCGAGAAGCAGGGCCTGCTGGTGGCTTGATCCGCAGGCCTGAATCGCCGGCCTGACCCGGTGACAGTCCTGACTTGCGGCGGCGCGCGAGCCGCCTAGCATCGACTGGAGGCCGGGGCGTGGTGTTCCGGCCCTTCCATGTCGGGAGATGCCGCGTGAGCGACCAGATCAAGTTCCTGCTGTCCGAAGACCAGATGCCCAAGGCTTGGTACAACCTTGCCGCCGACCTGCCGGTGCCCTTGCCGGCCGTGCTGCACCCCGGCACGCTGCAGCCGGTCGGTCCGGACGATCTGGCCCCGCTGTTCCCGATGGCGCTGATCCAGCAAGAGGTCTCGACCGAGCGCTACATCGACATCCCCGAGCCGGTCCGCCAGATCTTCCGCCAGTGGCGCCCGGCGCCGCTCTACCGCGCCCGCCGACTCGAAGAAGCGCTCGGCACCCCCGCGAAGATCTACTACAAGTACGAAGGCGTCAGCCCGGCTGGCTCGCACAAGCCCAACACCGCGATCCCGCAGGCCTGGTTCAACCGCGAGGCCGGCATCCGCAAGCTGACGACCGAGACCGGCGCGGGCCAGTGGGGCACCTCGCTGAGCTTTGCCGGTGCGCTGTTCGGCATCGAGGTGCAGGTCTTCCAGGTCCGCGTGTCCTACGACCAGAAGCCCTATCGCCGCGCGGTGATGGAGACCTACGGCGCGCAGTGCGTGGCCTCGCCGTCCAACCTGACCCAGTCGGGTCGGGCCATCCTGGCGCAGCGGCCGGATCACCCCGGCAGCCTGGGCATCGCGATCTCCGAGGCGGTCGAACTGGCTGCGCAGCGCGAGGACACCAAGTACGCGCTGGGTTCGGTGCTCAACCATGTGCTGCTGCACCAGACCATCATCGGCGAGGAGGCCATCGCCCAGCTGGAGATGGCCGGCGATGACCCGGACGTGGTCGTCGGCTGCACCGGCGGCGGCTCCAACTTCGCCGGCATTGCCTTTCCCTTCCTCGGCCTGCAGCTGCGCGGTGGCGCGTCGGCCAAGAAGCGCCGCATCGTCGCGGTCGAGCCGGCGGCCTGCCCGAGCCTGACGCGTGGCAAGTACGCCTATGACTTCGGCGACACCGCCCACCTGACGCCGCTGACCAAGATGCACACGCTGGGCAGCACCTTCACACCGCCCGGCTTCCATGCGGGCGGGCTGCGCTACCACGGCATGGCGCCGATGGTGTCGCACCTGAAGGAGCTGGGCCTGATCGAGGCGACCGCCTACCACCAGAACGCCTGCTTCGAGGCCGGCGTGACCTTCGCCCGGGCCGAGGGCATCGTGCCGGCGCCGGAGGCCAACCACGCCGTCAAGGGTGCGATCGAGGAGGCCCTGCGCTGCAAGCGCGAAGGCCGCTCGGAGGTCATCTTGTTCAACCTGTGCGGCCACGGCCACTTCGACATGCAGGCCTACAGCGACTACTTCTCCGGCAAGCTGCAGGACCTGAACTACGACGAGTCCGAGCTGGCCATGGCCCTGGCGGGCCTGCCGTCGGTGCCGGCCTGATCAGTTCAGGCGCAGCGCATCGAGCTTCATCGCCCGCACCGCGCCGGCGCCGACCGAGGCGCCGAAGCGCTTGGCCAGTCGCTCGGCGACGTTCTCGTGCGGGGTGTAGTCGATGATGTTCTCGGCCTTGACGATCTCGCGGGCGACATAGTCCAGGTTGCCCAGACCGTCGGCAAGGCCGATCTTCACGGCCTCTTCGCCGTTCCAGAACAGACCGGAGAAGGTGTCTTCGGTCTCCTTGAGCTTGTCGCCGCGGCCCTGGCGGACCACGTCGATGAACTGCTGGTGGATCTGGTCGATCATGGCCTGGGCCAGCGCGCGCTGGCGTTCCGAGGCGGGCGAGAACGGGTCGAGCATGCCCTTGTTCTCGCCGGCCGTGATCAGGCGGCGCTCGACGCCGAGCTTGTCCATCAGGCCGGTGAAGCCGAAGCCGTCCATCAGCACACCGATCGAGCCGACGATGGACGCCTTGTCGACATAGATCGCGTCGGCGGCGGCGGCCACGTAGTAGGCGCCGGACGCGCAGCTTTCCTCGACCACCACGTAGAGCTGCTTGCCGTGCAGCTTCTTCAGCCGCTGCAGTTCGTCGTGGATGATCCCCGCCTGCACGGGGCTGCCGCCCGGCGAGTTGATGCGGATGACGACGGCGCGGGCGCCGACGTCCTCAAAGGCGCTCTTCAGGCCCGACAGCATCACCTCGGCGCTGGCCTCGGTGTCGGCGGCGATCTCGCCGCGCAGTTCGACCAGGGCGGTGTGCGGACCGCTCGGCGCGCTGGCCGGCGAGCCCTGGCTGACGAAGCCCCAGACCAGCACCGCGAAGGCCGCCAGCCAGCCCAGCCGGATGACGAGGTTCCAGCGCCGCGTGCTGCGCCGATCCTTCAGGTAGTCCTGGGCGAACTGTTCGATCAGGGCTTCGCTGGCGCTGCGTGCAGGGGCGGCGGGGGACGGGTTCACCGAACTGGCGGGCGAGGCGCTCGCGCCGCTGTCGGTGGCATCGGGGGTGTCGGGGTACATCGGGGCTCCGTGCGGCGCGTGCCGCAGGCAGATCGCGGGACAGGAAACAGGGACGCTCAGGCGCCGAAGGCGGGCTTGAGTTCGCCTTGAGGATACCAATACACCTGGCCGTCACGCTCCTCGACCCGCAGAGGCTTCAGGCGCTTGCCGACGCAGGGGCCGCCGACACACTGGCCGTTGCGAGGCTCGTAGGCCGCGCCGTGGATCGAGCAGATGATCCAGCGCTTGTCGTCGTCCAGGAAACGGCCTTCCTGCCAGTCCATCTCGGTGGGCACGTGGGCGCAGCGGTTGAGGTAGCCAACCGGCTGGCCGTCGAAGCGCAACACGAAGGCCCGTGCGGGCCGGCCGTATTCGAGCAGGTCGAAGACATGGGCCAGGCCACCGTCCTCCAGGTCGGCGGAGGCGCACAGGGGTTCGGCAGGCAAGGTGTCGGACATCGGCGCGATCGGGGCGGGCTGGAAGGTGAAGGCTCGGGCTCAGGCGTGGCGCTGCAGCCAGTCGTGCAGTTCCTGCACGCTGTGGGCGACCACCAGCGGGTCGTGTGCCTGCAGCTCGGCCGGCTCGTGTGCGCCGTAGGCGACGGCGACGGCGGCGGTGCCGGCGTTCTTTGCCAGCATCAGGTCGTGGCTGGTGTCGCCGACCATCAACGTGCGCTCGGGCGGCACGTCCAGTTCGGCCATCAGCTCTTGCAGCATCTGCGGATGCGGCTTGGAGCGGGTCTCGTCGGCCGTGCGGGTGGCGTCGAACCAGCGCCGCAGGTCAGCGCCGTCGAGGGCCTCGTCCAGCCCGCGCCGGCTCTTGCCGGTGGCCACCGCGAGCTGGTGCTGGCGGCTGCGCAGGCTCTCCAGCAACTCGGGCACGCCCTGGAACAGGGTGATCGCGTGCTGCTCGCGGAAGTAGTGGTGGCGGTAGCGCAGGCCCAGCTCCGGATAGCGCTCGACGGGCAGGCCGGGCACCGCGCGCTGCAGCGCGTCCTGCAGGCCCAGGCCGATCACGAAGGCGGCCTGCTGGTCGCTCGGCACCTCGGCGCCCAGGTCTCGGCAGGCGACCTGGATGCTGCGCACGATCAGCGCGGTGGAGTCGAACAGCGTGCCGTCCCAGTCGAAGACGATGAGGTCGTAGCGGCGCATGGCGGTCAGGTCGTGGGGGCTGAAGGAGGCGTCGCGAGACGGGTGATCAGTGTCGCGCACTCCTCGGGCAGCGGCGCGGCCAGTTCGATGCGCGCCCCGCTGGCCGGATGGTCGAAGGCCAAGCGGCGGGCGTGCAGGAACATGCGGCCGAAACGCAGGCCGGGCAGGGCCTCGCCGCGCGCCATCGCCCGGTTGACGGCGAAATCGCCGTACTTGTCGTCGCCCACGATGGGGTGGCCGGCCTGCTGCAGGTGGACGCGGATCTGGTGGGTGCGGCCGGTCTTGATCGTCACGTCCAGCAGCGTGTAGCCGCCGCCCCGCTGCACCACACGAACCAGCGAGATCGAGCGCCGGCCGTCCGGGTGGTCTGCGGCGACGGCATGCACGCGGCGTTCGCCCTCGGCGTCGAGCGTCTTGTGCAGCGCGACATCGATCACCTTGAGCGACTCGGGCCAGTCGCCGATCACCAGCGCGGCATAGGTCTTGCCGGTGTCGCGCTGGCGGAACTGGTCCTGCAGGGCGGTCAGCGCGCTGCGCTTCTTGGCCACCAGCAGGATGCCGGACGTCTCCTTGTCCAGCCGGTGCACGAGTTCGAGGAACTTCGCCGTCGGACGGGCCCGGCGCAGTTGTTCGATCACACCGAAGCTGACGCCCGACCCGCCGTGCACGGCGACGCCGGCCGGCTTGGCGATCGCCAGCAGGTGCTCGTCCTCGAACAGGATGGGGAACTCGCGCGGCGGGACGCGGCTGGCGGCCTCAGCGGCGACCGCCGGATCGGCCAAGCGCAGCGGCGGCACGCGCACCACGTCGCCGCTGGCGACACGGGTGTCAGCGCTGGCGCGACCCTTGTTCACGCGCACCTCGCCGCTGCGGATGATCCGGTAGACCAGCGTCTTGGGCGCGCCCTTGAGCTCGCGCATCAGGTAGTTGTCCAGCCGCTGGCCCTCGCCAGCCTCGTCGACGACGAACTGGCGCACCTGGGCGGTGGCCGCCGTCGGTGTCGCCACCGGGGCCGGTCGAGCGGCCACCTTCGTCGGCTGGGTTGCCGTCGACGTGGTGCCCAGCGTTTTCCGTGCGGTTCGTGAACCACCGGAACGCGGGGACTTGGCCCCTATAATCCTCTGCACCACGTTCGCGTTGTAAGTGTTTGATTTGTCTGAGTTTAGCGGTGCGCATCGCATCGCAGACCGACGGCCTCCGGCCAGCGCCGCTTGAAGAGCGGCAAGCCGGACCGGCCTGCCCGAAGAGGACACCTGCAGCGTGGCGAGGGATGGCGCATCGGATCGGCCCCTCCGTTCGAGACCGGTCCGGTGCACCGACAACGATGATGCAGCGCGCCGCTGCGGCCCTGGTTCCGTCTCCCAAGGTGAGCCGGTGGAGGGCAGGGCGACGCGCCAGGGACCTCGCGGTCAGATCCCCCAAGTCAAGGTTTTTCAAGCCGCAGCCCTCGGGCTGGCGGGATGTCCCGGAAGTGCTGGGACGCCCGACAGCACCGGTCGCTGCGGTGAGCAGGTCGACACTCTAGCCGCCGAAGATGGCCGCCACCCCTCCAACCCCCCACGCAACCGACCCCCGCGCCCCGCGCGCCGGCCGCGTTGCTGCCCGGACCCTGCCGACTCGGCACGGCCCGGGCGATGGCTGTCTGCCGCGCCACGCGCGCGGCACGGCGGTCGGGCTGGAGGTGGGTGACACCATGGTGGCCGGAGCGCTCGACGGCGCGCCAACGCTGCGCGGCTGAGGCTTCCGGCCTCGATCGGTTGCCGGCACCTGCCGGTGTCCGGCCACGCAGTCCAGGGCGATTCCTTCTCGGTCGGACTGCGACGTTCTCGTGCATCGCGACGTGGCCGCAACTGCACCTCCCCGGGTGCGGATGTGGCAGTTCGATGGATGCTGTGCCGCCCACTCCCCTGGCGGCGCAGGCACGAGAGGAGTACGCATGAAACGCATGCTGATCAATGCCACGCAGCCCGAAGAGCGGCGTCTGGCGATCGTCGACGGCCAGAAACTGCTCGATTTCGAGACCGAGATCGAGGGCCGCGAACAGCGCAAGGGCAACATCTACAAGGCCGTCGTGACACGCGTCGAGCCTTCGCTCGAAGCCTGTTTTGTCGACTACGGCGAAGACCGCCACGGCTTCCTGCCGTTCAAGGAAATCGCCCGCACCTACTTCAAGGAAGGCGTCGCCGTGCGTGACGCCAAGATCCAGGACGTGATCGCCAACGGCCAGGAGCTGCTGGTCCAGGTCGAGAAGGAAGAGCGTGGCAACAAGGGCGCCGCCCTGACGACCTTCGTCAGCCTGGCCGGCCGCTATCTGGTCCTGATGCCCAACAACCCGCGCGGCGGTGGCGTCTCTCGCCGCATCGAGGGCGAGGACCGCGAGGAGCTCAAGGAGAACCTCGAGCAGCTCGAATACCCCAAGGGCATGAGCCTCATCGCGCGCACCGCCGGCATCGGCCGCAGCGCCGAAGAGCTGCAGTGGGACCTGAACTACATGCTCAAGCTCTGGACCGCCATCGACGAGGCGTCCCGGGGCGGCAAGGGCGCCTACCTGATCTACCAGGAGTCGTCGCTCGTGATCCGCGCGATCCGCGACTACTTCACCGCCGACATCGGCGAGATCCTGATCGACACGGACGACATCTACGAGCAGGCCAAGCAGTTCATGCTGCACGTCATGCCCGAGACCGCGAACCGCGTGAAGCGCTACCGCGACGACGCGCCGCTGTTCAGCCGCTTCCAGATCGAGCACCAGATCGAGACAGCCTTCTCGCGCACGGTTCACCTGCCCTCGGGCGGCGCGATCGTGATCGACCACACCGAGGCGCTGGTCGCCGTGGACGTCAACTCGGCCCGCGCCACCCGTGGTGGTGACATCGAGGAGACCGCCACCCGCACCAACCTCGAAGCCGCCGACGAGATCGCCCGGCAGTGCCGCCTGCGTGACCTGGGCGGCCTCATCGTGGTCGACTTCATCGACATGGAGGAAAGCAAGAACCGCCGCGATGTCGAACAGCGCCTGCGCGACGCGCTGCGCACCGACCGTGCCCGTGTGCAGTTCAGCTCGATCAGCAAGTTCGGCCTGCTGGAGCTGAGCCGCCAGCGCTTGCGCCCGGCGCTCAGCGAGGGCAATCACATCACCTGCCCGCGCTGCAACGGCACCGGCCACATCCGCGACACCGAATCGTCGGCGCTGCAGATCCTGCGCATCATCCAGGAAGAGGCAATGAAGGAAGGCACGGCCGCCGTGCACGTGCAGGTGCCCGTGGAGGTCACCAGCTTCCTGCTCAACGAGAAGCGCACGGAGATCACCAAGATCGAGCTCAAGCAGCGCACCACCGTGCTGCTGGTGCCCAACCGTCACCTCGAGACGCCGAACTACAAGCTCGAGCGCCTGCGCCACGACGATCCGCGCCTGGAGAACCTGCAGGCCAGCTACACGATGATCGAGGAGCCGGAGGAGGAAGTCGGCATCACCCGTCGTCGCGATGCCGGCGAGCGTGGCAAGGCCAAGCAGGAGCCGCTGATCAAGGGCGTGCTGCCCGACCAGCCGGCGCCGATCGCGCCGCCCAAGCCCGAGCCGGCGCCTGCGCCGGTCGTGGCCGCGCCCGTGCCGGTCGCTGCACCCGCGCCGGTCGCCGCAGCGGCCGCCGGTGGCGGCTTCTTCGGCTTCATCCGCAAGCTGTTCGGCGGCACGCCGGCAGCAGCACCGGCGCCCGTCGCTGCGCCGGCAGTGGCCGAGCCCGGCACCGCCGGCAAGGATGGCGCCAAGGACGGCAAGGACGCCCGTGGCGAACGTGGCGGTGACCGTGGCCGGGGCGGCCAGCAGGGCGGCCGTGGCGGCGAGCGCCGTCGTGGCGAACGTGGCGGAGAGCGCGGCGGCGAGCGCAACGAACGGGGCGATCGCCCGGAACGTGGTGAACGCGCCGGTGCGGACGCCGCCAAGGCCGAGGGCCGCGAGGGGGGGCGTCGCGGTGATCGTGGCGAACGTGGCGATGCCCGTGGTGGTGATCGTGGCGGCGAGCGCGTCGAACGCGCCGATCGTGGCCAGGAACGCCAGGGCGAACGGGGCGAGCGCCGTGAGCGTGGCGACCGTGGCGACCGTGGCGAGAACCGCGCTCCGCGCGCCGAACTGAACGTCAACGCCGCACCGACCGACCCGCTGAGCGCCGATCTGTCGGCCCAGGCGCTGGTCGACGCCGGCGCTGCGCCGGTGGCCGGCGAGACGGTCGAGCAGGGCAACGAGCGGCGTCGCCGCCGGGGTCGTGGGGGTCGTCGTGACCGCGAGGAAGGCGCAGAAGGCAGCGCGGGCAATGACAACGGCGACACCCAGCCGTCGGTCGATGCGGGCGAAGCCGGTGTCGTCGAGGCGGGTGCCGAGGCATCCAGCCCGGCGGTCGATGGCGACGGTGGCGAAGGCAACCGTGACGGCCGTCGCCGTCGCCGTGGCCGCGGACGCAACCGTGAGGCGGGCGAGGCGGGCGAAAACGGCGAGCTGAATGCCGAAGCCGGCGTCGAGACGCTTGCCGAGTCGAACGAGGCAGCCGCCGACGTCGCCGCAGCACCGGCCGCCCAGCCGGTGGTCGAGACCGGCACCGAGACGGTTACCGCGCCCGTTACCGCGCCCGTTACCGAGACCGTGTACGTCTCCGCCCCGCCGCCGGTCGCTGCACCGGTGCCGGCGCCGCGGGCGATCGTGGCCGAGCCGGTCGCACCGGTGGCCGCCGTCGCCGTGGCCCAGCCCTTCGAGCTGCCGATCGACACGCTGGCCAGCCTGGCCCGTGACGCCGGCCTGGAGTGGATCAACAGCGACGCCGACAAGGTCCGCTCGGTCCAGGACGCGATCGCCCGCGAGCCCAAGCCGGTGCACGTGCCGCGCGAGATCAAGCCGGTGGTGCTGCAGGACGACGGCCCGCTGATCCTGGTCGAGACCCGCCGAGACCTCGCTGGCGTCAAGCTGCCGTTCGAGGCCTGATCCTTGCGGCCGGGCGGTTCAGACGGCCCGGTCTGCGATGCAAGAAAAACGCGCCGCGCGGGTGACCGCTGCGGCGCGTTGTCGTTGGGGGGCGGGCGTTCAGTCGCGGGTGTCGGCGGCCAGCTGGGCGACCCGCTCCAGCGCACGCTGGTAGTCGCCGTCGTGCATCAGCTCGTCCCAGGGCAGTGGCGCGGTCTGCGGCAGCAGGCGCTGGCGGCGGTCCTCGCTGTCCGGGTCGGGCTGCCACAGACCGTCGTCCTCGGCCTCGTCCAGGGCGTCAAGCAAGGCGTCGAGCGTGCGGCCCCCGTCCACGTTGGACTGGTTGCAGACGAGGGCCAGGTCGCAGCCGGCCTGCAGCGCCTGCATCACCGCTTCGGGCATCGTCAGCTCGCCGTCCGGGCCGCTGCCGCGCAGGCCGGGCACCCGGCGAGCCGCGGCCATGCCGAGGTCGTCGCTGAAGACGGCTCCCGCAAAGCCGAGGCGGTCGCGCAGCACGTCTTCCAGCCAGACGCTGGAGAAGCCCGCCGGTCGCGTGTCGACCTGCGGGTAGATGACGTGCGCGGGCATCACCGCGCGCAGGCAGGTGCTCAGTTGGGCATAGGGCAGGGCGTCGTCGGCCAGGATGGCATCGAGGCTGCGTTCGTCGGTGGCGCTGGCCACATGGGTGTCGGCGCGGGCCCAGCCGTGGCCGGGGAAGTGCTTGCCGCAGTTGGCCATGCCGGTCTGTAAGAGGCCCAGCGCCAGGCTGCGGGCCAGCACGGTGACCATGCGCGCGTCGCGGCCGAAGGCGCGGCTGCCGATCACGTCGCTGCGGCCGTGGTCCAGGTCGAGCACGGGAGTGAAGCTCAGGTCGACGCCGCAAGCGCGCAGCTCGGCGCCGAGCACATGGCCGATCGCGGTGGCGGCCTCCATCGCCTGCAACGCGCCCGTGCCGGGCGGGCCGCCGTCGTCGCGCAGCCAGCGCTGGCCAAGCGCGCGCATGGCCGGCAGGGGCGTGTAGCCGTCTTCGCGGAAGCGCTGGACCCGGCCGCCTTCGTGGTCGACGCCGACCAGCAGGTCGGGCCGCAGGTCCTTCATCTCGGCGATGGTGCGGGTCAGCGCGGCCCGGCCGGACCAGTTGCGGCCAAACAGGATCACCCCGCCAACCCGCGGGTGGATCAGGCGGCGGCGGTCCTTGTCGTCCAGCGTGGAGCCGGCGATGTCGATGATCAGCGGTGCGTGCATGGGTCCTCGTTGCAATGCGGCATGAGACTCAATCGGGGATGCGTTCGACCACGACGAAGCTCACGGCGTAGTCGGTCTCGTCGGTCAGCGTCACATGGGCCTGCAAGCGGCGTTGCGCGAACCACTCGGCCAGGTCGCCGTGGAGGTGGATGCGCGGCTGGCCGGAGGGGTCGTTCAGCGTCTCGCAGCTGCGCCACTGCATCGGATGGTGCAGGCCCAGTCCGATGGCCTTGGAGAACGCTTCCTTGACGCTGAAACGCGTCGCCAGGTAGGACAGGCCCCGTGCTTCGACCCGGGCGCGGCGGGCGCGCCAGACCTGCAGCTCGCGCGGGCCCAGCACACGTTCGGCGAAGCGGTCGCCGCGCCGGCCCAGCGTGGCGGCGATCCGGCGGATGTCGCAGATGTCGGTGCCGATGCCGTAGATGCCGGCCGAGAACGCGCCGCCCACGTCGTGCCTCAGCCTTGCCGCGCGTGGGCCCGCTGGATGCAGGCGAGGTAGGCGCGGATGGTGGCCGGGAAGCCCAGCTCCAGCGCGTCGGCGGTCAGCGCATGGCCGATCGAGACCTCCTGCACGCCCGGCACGGCAGCCAGGAAATCCGTCAGGTTGTCGCGGTTCAGGTCATGGCCGGCGTTGATGCCCAGGCCGACGGCCAGGGCCGCTTCGGCGGCAGCGGTGTAGCGGGCCAGCACCGCCGTCTGCTGCGGCGTGCCCCAGGCCGAGGCGTAGGCCTCGGTGTAGAGCTCGATGCGGTCAGCGCCGACCTCGCGGGCGGCCCGCATCATCTCGGGGATCGGGTCCATGAACAGGCTGACCCGCACGCCCAGTTCGTGGCATTGCGCGATCAACGGGGCGAGCCGCTCGGCGTCATCTGGGAAGGTCCAGCCATGGTCCGATGTGAACTGGCCGACCGAGTCCGGCACGAAGGTGGCCTGGTGGGGCCGGACCGCCCTGATCACGTCCATCAGGTTGTGGAAGGGGTTGCCCTCGATGTTGTAGTCGATGTGCGGCCAGGCCTTGAGCAGCGCGTCCAGATCGGTCACGTCGTGGCTGCGGATGTGGCGCTCGTCGGGTCGCGGGTGCACCGTGATGCCCTGCGCGCCGGCCTCCAGCGCCAACGTGGCCATGCGGGTCACGCTGGGGATGCCAAGGTGGCGGCTGTTGCGCAGCAGCGCGACCTTGTTGAGGTTGACCGACAGGACGGTGAGCAGCGCGCCGGCATGCGCTTCGGAGGCGACAAGAGGGTTCATCGGGACGGGCGTGGGCAAGATCGTGGAAGGCTGTCTGGATGATGCCTCAGCGCCCCGGCCCGCGATCGAGCAGCTGGGCCAGCTCCACCATCAGCGCGCGGGTGCGCAGCATCGAGGTGCCGAGGTGCTCGTGCAGCAGCGCGCGCAGCTGGCTCTTGAGCTCCTGCGGCGCGCCGGTGCAGGCCTGTTGCAGGGCGTCGCGGTCGTCGGCCTGCAGAGCGGTCTGCAGCGCCAGCAGCACCGCGCCGCTGATGCCGGCGTCGTGGCTGGATGTCGCCGTGCAGACGCCCGCATCCGACAGCAGCATGTGGCGAGCGGCGGGCTGGACCGGCTGCTGCGTGGCAGTCACGCGCGCCAGGTCGGGGAGCACGCCGGAGTCGGCCAGGAAGACCAGCTCGAAGGCCCGCAGTGCGGCGGCGGCCATGGCCTCGTCGGCGTCCTCGCGCGAGCGCACCAGCGCGGCCAGCGTGCTGGCATAGGCGTCGAACAGGTGGGGATGCGGGTCGTGCCGGGCGACGCCACGCAGCAGCAGCTCGTTGAGGTGCAGGCCCGACAGCAGTGCCGCGCCGCTCAGCATCGGCCCGCCGCCGGCCCATTCGGCGCTGCGCAGCAGCTGGACCTCGGCGCCGCCTTCGAGGCGCTTGTTGCCCAGTTGCAGGTGCAGGCGCTGGAAGGGCAGCAGCACGCTGCGCAGCTGCGAATAGGGTCGCTTGGCGCCCTTGGCCAGCGCGACGACGCGGCCCAGTTCGCGGGTCCAGACCTCGAGGATCAGGCTGGACTCGCTCCAGTCGTGCGTGTGCAGCACATAGCCCGACAGCGGCTTCGCGGCCGATCCGCCAGCCGTGCCGCCGGACCGCCGCGACGTTGCCATGGCTTATTCGTAGCCGTAGCTCTTCAGGCGCTGCTCGTCGTCGGCCCAGCCGGAGCGGACCTTGACCCACAGCTCCAGAAAGACCCGGCCGTCGGTTAGCCGTTCCAGCTCGGTGCGGGCTTCGGTACCGATGCGCTTGAGGCGCTCGCCGCCCTCGCCGATCACCATGCCCTTGTGGGCGTCGCGCTCGACCACGATCGTGGCGCTGATGCGGCGCAGCCGGCCTTCCTCGACGTACTTGTCGATCTGCACGGTGGACGTATAGGGCAGCTCGTCGCCGGTCAGTCGGAACAGCTTCTCGCGGATCAGTTCGGAGGCGAGGAACTTGTCGCTGCGGTCGGTCAGCGCGTCCTCGTCATAGAACCAGTCCTGCTCGGGCAGGTGCGGCCGCACGATGCCCAGCAGGCGGCGCGCGTCGGGCACCTTCTGCGCGGTCAGCGGCACGAACTCGGTGAAGGGGTGACGCTCCTGCATCTGCTGCAGCCAGGGCAGCAGGTCGGCACGGCGGTGGACCATGTCCAGCTTGTTGGCCACCAGCAGCGTCGGCTTGCCCGGCGGAATGAGGGCCAGCACCTTGGCATCGTCCACGCCGAAGCGGCCTGCCTCGACCAGGAAGAGCACGATGTCGACGTCGGCCAGCACCGACTGCACGGTCTTGTTGAGGTTGCGGTTCAGCGCCGCCGTGCCGCGCGTGGTGTGGCGGGTCTGGAAGCCGGGCGTGTCGACGAAGACGAACTGGGTGTCGTCCTCGGTGCAGATGCCGGTGATGCGATGGCGAGTGGTCTGCGCCTTGCGCGAGGTGATGCTGACCTTCTGGCCGATCAGCGAGTTCAGCAGCGTCGACTTGCCGACGTTGGGCCGGCCGACGATGGCGATCAAGCCGCAACGACGGCCCGGCACGCTGGAGCCGAAGCTCAGCGGCAGCGCGACGCCGGGCTCGTCGTCGTCGACGTCGGCATCCTCGTCGTCGTCCTCGAACTCGTCTTCGGCGACCTCGTCATCGTCGCCCTCCAGCACGAGGTGGTCGGCCGCGTCGTCTTGCGGGTCCGGCGTGCCGGTGGCTTGGTCCTCGGGCACGGGGTCCGGAGCGACGTCTTGGGGGTCAGGGTTCATTCGTGGGTGCGGCTGAGCTGGTCGAGGACCAGGCGCGCGGCTTCCTGTTCGGCGGCTCGGCGGGAACGGCCTTCGCCGCGGCCTTCGATGCCATGTTCGACCACGCTGCAGACGACCACGAAGGTCTGGTCATGGGCGCGGCCACGGGTGGCCTCGATGCGGTAGTCGGGCACGCTGAGGCGGCGCGCTTGCAGCCATTCCTGCAGCTGGGTCTTGGCGTCCTTGGCCCAGGCCTGCGTCGCGGTCTCGATCACCAGCGGCTCGAAAAGGCGGCGAACCAGGCCCTGCGCGGCCGCGTAACCGGCATCGCGGTAGACCGCGCCGATGATGGCTTCCATCGCGTCGGCCAGGATGGACGGCCGCTGTGCACCGCCGCCACGGGCTTCACCTTCGGACAGGCGCAGCTCCTGCGGCAGGGCCAGCGACAGCGCGATGCGGTGCAGCATGTCCTGGCGGACGAGGTGGGCGCGCACACGCGTCAGGTCGCCTTCGGGCGAGTCGTCGAAGTGGTCGAACAGCAGGTCGGACACGGCCAGGTTCAGCACTGCGTCGCCGAGGAATTCGAGCCGTTCGTTGTGGTCGGCGCCATGGCTGCGGTGCGTCAGCGCACGCACCAGCAGGCCGCCGTCGTTGAAGACGTGGCCCAGGCGCGCCTGCAGGTGATCGAGCGAGGCAGTGGACACGGTAGGCGTCAGGCGTGAAGGTGTTGCGGATTCAGCGCGAGCTGCCGCGGTACTTGATCAGCAGGTAGACCGGGCCGAACAGCTCGACCTCCTTGTCGTAGCCGAAGCTGACAACCACGCGCTCGTCGTTCTTGGTGATCTCGAGGTCGGCGCCCGAGACCGAGGTGATCGAATATTCGATGCTCTTGTGCCGGTCGAAGGCGGCGCGGATCTCCGGCACGGTGTTGCCGCCGGTCTTGGAGATCTTCTCGACCGCACCGAGGATGGTGTAGTACTCGTTGACCGTGGGCAGCACGCGCAGCGTCACGATGCCGGCCATGGAGACCAGCGCGGCCCAGAACAGCAGACCGATCATCGTGATGCCGCGCACCGCCGACCGGTGTGAGGTCGGACGGACGAGGGACGTGCGGGTGACTGCGTTCATGGATCGACTCCTCAGCGGAAGCTGCCGATGCGTTTGACGTTGCCGAAGTTCATCCAGACGAAGAACGCGCGGCCAACGATGTTCTCGTCGGGCACGAAGCCCCAGAAGCGCGAGTCCTCCGAGTTGTCACGGTTGTCGCCCATCACGAAGTAGTGGCCCGCCGGTACCTTGCAGGTCACGCCCTCGGCGCTGTAGGTGCAGGCATCCGCATGTTTGTTCAGACGGGCGCGCATGCCATAGCTCGACGGCAGGCGGGGCTCGACCAGGATGCGATGCGGGCGGTCGTCGAAGGTCTCGCGGAACATGGGCGAGTAGCCGCGACGGTCTTCCTCGTAGTAGTCGTCCAGACGCTGCAGCGGCACCGGCTGGCCGTTGATGCTGAGCTTCTGGTTGGCGTAGGTGACGGTGTCACCGGGCAGCGCGACGACCCGCTTGATGAAGTCGATGCTCGGATCGACCGGGTAGCGGAACACCATCACGTCACCACGCTGCACCGGGTTGTTCTCGATGATCTTCTGGTTGATCACCGGCAGGCGCACGCCGTAGTGGAACTTGTTCACGAGGATCAGGTCGCCGATCTCGAGCGTCGGGATCATCGAGCCAGACGGGATCTTGAAGGGCTCGAACAAGAAGGAGCGCAACACGAAGACGATCAGGATCACCGGGAACAGGCCGGCGGTCCAGTCCAGCCACCAGGGCTGGGCCAGCACCTTGTCGCGCGCTTCGGCGAGGTTGCTGTCGACCTGGGTGATGCCCATGCGCTGCAACTCGGCGCGGCGCTTCGCGTCCTGCGCTTCGATCGCGCCGGCAGCGGCCAGCCGGCGTGGCAGGAAGACATAGCGCTCGGCCAGCCAGTAGCCGAGCGTCACGAGGGTCAGGATGAACAGCAGCAGCGAGAAATTGCCGCTCCAGCGGCCGAGATACCAGCCGGTGCCGTAGAACAGCAGGCAGGCGTAGAGGATGCCGGTGAGGGTTGCCATCGGGGGTCCGGTTGGATCAGTCTTCGACCTGCAGGATCGCGAGGAAGGCTTCCTGCGGCACCTCGACGGAGCCGATCTGCTTCATGCGCTTCTTGCCGGCCTTCTGCTTCTCGAGCAGCTTGCGCTTGCGGGTGATGTCCCCGCCATAGCATTTTGCCAGCACGTTCTTGCGCAGCGCCTTGACGTCCTCGCGGGCGATGATGTTCGCGCCGATGGAGGCCTGGATCGCCACGTCGTACATCTGGCGCGGAATCAGCGTGCGCATCTTGGCCACCACCGCGCGGCCGCGGTACTGGCTTTGCGAGCGGTGCACGATCATGGCCAGCGGATCGACCCGGTCGCCGTTGATCATGATGTCGACCTTGACGACGTCGGCAGCGCGGTATTCCTTGAACTCGTAGTCCATCGAGGCATAGCCGCGCGAGACCGACTTCAGCTTGTCGAAGAAGTCCAGCACGATCTCGGCCAGCGGCAGCTCGTAGGTCAGCATGACCTGCTTGCCGTGGTAGGCCATGTTGAGCTGCACGCCGCGCTTCTGGTTGGCCAGCGTCATCACCGCGCCGACGTACTCCTGCGGCATGTAGAGGTGGACCGTGACGATGGGCTCGCGGATCTCCTTGGTGCGCGCCACCTCCGGCATCTTGGAGGGGTTCTCGACCTCCATGACCGTCCCGTCGTTGAGCTCCACCTCGTAGACCACGCTCGGCGCGGTGGTGACAAGGTCTTGGTCAAACTCGCGCTCGAGCCGCTCCTGCACGATCTCCATGTGCAGCAGGCCCAGGAAGCCGCAGCGGAAGCCGAAGCCCAGCGCCTGCGAGACCTCGGGTTCGTAGCGCAGCGAACTGTCGTTGAGCTTGAGCTTCTCGAGCGCGTCGCGCAGCTGGTCGTATTCGCTCGACTCCGAGGGGTAGAGACCTGCGAACACCTGCGGCTGGATTTCCTTGAAGCCCGGCAGGGCCACGGTCGCCGGGCCGGCGTTGTTGGGCAGCTTCTTTTCCAGCGTGACCGTGTCGCCGACCTTGGCGGCGGCCAGTTCCTTGATGCCGGCGATGATGAAGCCGACCTGGCCGGCCTTGAGAACATCCCGGTTCTCGCTCTTGGGCGTGAACACGCCCAGGTGCTCGATCGGATAGACCGTGTTGGTGGCCATCATGCGGATGCGCTCGCCCTTGCGCAGTTGACCGTCGACCACGCGCACCAGCATCACGACGCCGACGTAGTTGTCGAACCAGGCGTCGATGATCATGGCGCGCGGCGCGCCGTCGGCGTCGCCCTGGGGCGGCGGCATGCGGGTGATGACGGCTTCCAGGATCTCGTCGATGCCCATGCCGGTCTTGGCCGAGCAGGGGATCGCGTCATCGGCATCGATGCCGATGACGTCCTCGATCTCCGCCTTGGCGTTGTCCGGATCGGCCGAGGGCAGGTCCATCTTGTTGAGCACGGGCACCACTTCCACGCCGAGGTCCAGCGCGGTGTAGCAGTTGGCCACCGTCTGGGCCTCGACGCCCTGGCTGGCGTCGACCACCAGCAGCGCGCCCTCGCAGGCCGACAGCGAACGGCTGACTTCGTAGCTGAAGTCGACGTGGCCGGGGGTGTCGATCAGGTTGAGGTTGTAGATCTCGCCGTTCTGGGCCTTGTACTGCAGCGCAGCGGTCTGGGCCTTGATGGTGATGCCGCGCTCGCGCTCGAGGTCCATCGAGTCCAGCACCTGGGCCTCCATCTCGCGGTCGCTGAGGCCGCCGCAGCGCTGGATGATCCGGTCGGCCAGCGTGCTCTTGCCGTGGTCGATGTGGGCGATGATGGAAAAGTTGCGGATGTGGTCCATGGAACTCGGTTGACGCCACCGGCGTCGTCACAGCGGCGCAGCGCCGTTGCGGGAGGGGCTCACACCGCCGGGCGGTGTGGATGCGGGCAGTGCCTGGGCTGTGCGGTCCGGCCGGGCCCGGCGGGCACCTGACGCAGCTCAAAAAAAAGGCACGTCGAAGCGGTGACGCGCCTTCCAACAAAAAGGTATGGCAACTGCTTTGTTGGGACCGCCATTGTAGCCAAAACAGGCCAGCGCAAGCAGCCTGACCCGGTCGCCCGAGAGGGTGCTTGTGCACAGTTTGTCCACAGTTTGCGGTCGGATATCCAGCCCCGGCCGGGGCTGGAAGTGGCGCAAATGTGTGCGCCCGCTTACGCGCGATGTCCCGTCACTTCGACGGCCGGATCACCACATACTGGGCCCACTCGCCGCGTCGGAACAGCAGGTTGATCGGCTTGGACTTGTCCAGCTTGGCCGTCACCGACTCGAACTGCTTCAGGTCGGTGATGTCGGTGTTGGCGACGGCCAGCAGGATGTCACCTTCGCGCAGTCCGGCCCTGGCGCCGGCACCGTCGGCCGCGTCCACCTTCACGCCGCCCTTGATCTTCAGCTCGCTGCGTTGGTCAGCCGACAGCTCGCTGAGCGTCAGGCCCTGCCAGCCAAAGGTCGCCGGCTTGGGGCCGGCCTTAGGTGCCGGGCTGTTGTCGACCGCCGGCTTGGCACTGGCCTCGGCTTCCAGCTCGGCCACGACGATGGACAGGTCACGCGTGCTGCCGCGCCGGACCACCGTGATCGAGCTCTTGCTGCCAGGCGTGGTGTTGCCGACCAGGCGTGGCAGGTCGTTCCACTTCTCGACCGGCTTGCCGTCGAAACGGGTGACGATGTCGCCGGCCTCCAGACCGGCCTTGTCGGCCGGGCTGCCCGACTCGACCGAACGCACCAGCGCGCCAGCGGCCTTGCCCAGTCCGAGCGACTCCGCCACGTCCTTGGTGACCTCGCCGATCTGCACGCCGATGCGGCCGCGCACCACGCGACCCTTGTCGCGCAGCTGGTCGGCGACGCGGCGAGCCTCGTCGATCGGGATCGCGAAGGAGATGCCCATGTAGCCGCCCGAGCGGCTGTAGATCTGCGAGTTGACGCCGACCACCTCGCCGCGCATGTTGATCAGCGGGCCGCCGGAGTTGCCCGGGTTGATCGCCACGTCGGTCTGGATGAAGGGCAGCAGGTCGCCGGTGTCTCGCGCCTTGGCGCTGACGATGCCGGCCGTCACGGTGTTGTCCAGGTCGAAGGGCGAGCCGATCGCGATGACCCATTCGCCCACGCGCAAGCGGTTGACGTCACCGAGCTTGACCGTCGGCAGGCCGCTCGCCTCGACCTTGAGCACGGCCACGTCGGTGCGCTTGTCCGCGCCGATGATGCGGGCCTTGAACTCGCGCTTGTCGGTCAGGCGCACGGTCACTTCGTCGGCGCCTTCGACGACGTGGGCGTTGGTCATGATGAAGCCGTCGGCGCTCAGGATGAAGCCCGAGCCCACGCCGCGCGGGACTTGCTGCGGCTCCTCTTCAGCCTGACCTGGCTGGCCCGGAGGGCCCTGGCGCGGCCCCTGGCGCGGCACTGGCACGCCGAAGAAGCGGCGGAAGAATTCCTGCATCTCCTCGTCCGGACCGCCCTCGGCGCCGTTGCGGGCGGTCTTGCCCTTGGCGGTGGTGCGGATGTTGACGACGGCCGGCCCGACCTGCTCGACCAGGTCGGCGAAGTCGGGCAGGCCACGTGCCACGGCGCCCGCCTGGGCGAGCGCGGGCGTCGGCAGGCTCACCAGGCCGACCGCGAGCAGCGTGGCGGCCAAGCCGGCGCTGCACGCAGCGAACAGCCGGCGGGTCTGCGCCCGCCAGCGCGGCAGGGCTGCTTGGGCAAGCCCGGCAGCGTGGGTCCGTTGGGCAGGACGGCGGACCTCGGTCCGCTGAGGTTCAAGGCGCATGCATTTCTCTCCTGAAGGGGGTTCCGGCATGTGAAGCCGATCGAAGATGGGCGTTGGCCGGGGCAATTCAAGGCACGAATCAGGGGGGTGCCTTGCGGTCAAGGCGTGCGGCGCCGCTCCAGTCGAGTGGCGAATGCCTGCAGCGTGGCGCGGGGCACATCGCCCACGGCGGTGATCCACCAGTCGCCCTGGCGCAGGCCGAGCAGCTGGGTCGCGCCTTGCTGGCTGGCCTTCTCGGCGTTGCCGTGGCGAGCGCCATCGTGCGGTTCAACGAACAAGGAGACGGTGGTCAGACCGTCGCTGAACACCGCCTGCAGGACTTCCCGGGCGGGCCGGGCCGACGAGGTGGCGTGGTCCGCCGGCATGGCCGCGCCCTGGGCAGGGCTGCTGCCCAGCCCCGGCGGGTGCTTGACCGCATACGAGACCTGGAAGCCCGCGATCGGCTGGCTCAGTCCCCAACCTTCCCGGCTCAGTTCGGTCGGCACGACCGCTGGGCGTTCGACCCGGTAGCCCTTGAGGCGATGCATCTCGCTGAGCAGGGCCTGTGCGGCTGGCCGCTGGATCCAGCGCAGTTCGGAGAATCCGGCCGACTCCAGCACGCGGCCGTGTTCGTCAAGGATGTCGGTGCGCAGCAGCAGGCCCGTGGCGGCATCCAGCCAGAGCTTCTGGGCATGGCGCAGCTGGTCACGTGGGCGCAGCAGCATCACGCTGGCCTCATGGCCGGCGATGCGGTCGCTGGCCCCGGGCTGCAGCTCGTACATGTCGAGCCGGGCCGAGGATCCGCCGGCCAGTTGGCCCGGCAGGTTCAAGCCTGGGTCACGCTGTTCGACCAGGGCGGCGTGCAGGCGTGGCCAAAGCACATGCACGCGGTCGTTGTGGCGGTAGACCTGACGCAACTCGCCGTCAAGGGCCTCGATGCGGTCGATCTGGTCGTTGCCGTGGCCGACATGGGTCACGCGCAGGCTGGTGACCTGGGAGCCGGAGCCGACCACGAAGGTGCCGCTGTAGCTGTTGCGCGCGGCGGCTTCCTGGATCCGTCGCACCAGCGCGGCCGGATCGCTGATCGTGGTCAGCGCCACCGTCGGGCCGGGCCCGGCCGCCATCGCGCGTGGCGCCAGGGCCAGCGTGGCAAACATCACCACCCCGGCAGCTGCCCCGAACCCGAGGGCGCGCGCCAGCCGCCTGGCTTCGACACGGTCCACGCGGGACGCCGTCATCGTGCAACCTGTTCCTGGGCGACGCGTCGCAGCTGGCCGGGGCCGGGGTCGATCGCAAAACCGGCGGTCATGGCCCGGTGGGCCTGCAGATAAGGTTGCATCGGCAGCACGGGCGGGTCAGACACGGCGTCGGCCGACCGTGGCACGTCGCTCAGCGCGGAAGAGGCCGAGACGACCACCGCCGCAGCGGGGGCCAGGGTCGGCGCGCTGGCCAGTTCCCGGCCCGCTTCGAGCGGCTGCGGCAGCTTCCAGACCATCACGCCGACAAAGGCCAGTCCAGCGGCAATGCCCGCCGCCGGGATGCCCATCCGGCTCCAGCGCATCCTGCCCGCACGCGGTCGCGGCAAGGCGATGACCCGGGGGGCTGCCGCGTCGCCGGGCACGGTGGCATCGAGCCGGCGCACGTTTGGCGCCAACACCACCGGCTCGTCGGCTAGGCGGGTTCGAATGGCCTCGAACAGCTTCTGGTCGTGGGCGGTGTCGCGGGCCTGTGCGCCGGTGCGCAGCACGTCGCCGATCAGGCCCCAGGTCTGCCATTGCTCGCGCAGGTCTTCATCGCGACCCCAGGCGGCGCTCAGGGGCGCGATCTCGTGAAGGTCGAGTTCGCCGTCGAGCAGCGCCGACAGGCGTTCGTTGACCGGATCCTGGTCAGGCGATAGGGGGTCGTCGGTCTCGCTCATGCGGGGCTCCTTGCGAGGGGCGTGTTCACCAGCGTTGTCCTTCGGTCGTGCCGAGCAGCGGACGCAGCCGCCGGGCAATGGCTTCCCGAGCCCGGAAGATGCGCGAGCGCACCGTGCCGATGGGGCAGTCCATCGCCTGTGCGATGTCTTCGTAAGAGAGGCCCTCGACCTCGCGCAGCAGCACAGCCTGACGCAGATCTTCGGGCAGCGCCTCGATGGCGGCATTGACCGTGCGCGCGATCTCGCGACTGGCCAGCACCGCCTCGGGCGTTTCTCCGTGGCTCAGATCGTGTTCGGGGCGGTAAGTTTCGTCGTCGTCCTGCCGATTACCGGCCAACGTGCTTTCGCTGATGACGATCTCACGCTTCTGCTGGGCCAGCGCCTTTTTTGCCGTGTTGACCGCGATCCGGTACAGCCAGGTATAGAAAGCACTTTCGCCGCGGAACTGGGGCATCGCCCGGTAGGCGCGGATGAAGGTTTCCTGCGCCACGTCGGCGACGCTGTCGGTGTCGCGGATGAAGCGGCCGATCAGGCGCTCGATGCGGCGCTGGTACTTCATCACCAGCATCTCGAAGGCGCGCACGTCGCCCTGCCGGGCTCGGTCGACCAGGGCGGCGTCGGGATCAGGCTGCAGCGTCACGTGGGTCCTCGCCCCGAACGTGGCGGCTGGCAGCCAGCGCACATCGCAGGGCATGCCAGCCGAGGGGCGACGGGTGCGCCGCGACCGGCACCCAGGTGTGCCGACCCTGCATCGAACGGTGGCGCAGCAGCAGCCAGTCGCCCAGGTCGATGGCGAGTTCGACCTCGCCCACCTGTGCGGCGACACCGGGGGCGAGCAGTTGCCAGGTCTGCCCGGTCCAGCGCAGCACCTGTGCCGACGGCTGTCCCAGGCGCCAGAAAGCCACGGCCAGGGCGGGCGTCGCCAGCAGCGACAGCGCGGCGGCCGCCATCCATGTCGTCAACGGCGTGTTCGCACCGGACTGGGCGCTCCACCAGATGAGCTGGGTCAGCACGACAAGCGCGAACGCCGCCGACAACAAACGTTGCCAGCGGCGTTCGGGGCCGAGCGGGAAGTCGACCTGGACAGCAGTCGGGGCGCGCATGGTCGTCCCGGCGGATGTGATGGGGCTGATCGATGTCGTTCAGACCCGGCGGAACACCAGCGTGCCGTTGGTGCCACCGAAACCGAAGTTGTTCTTCACCGCCACGTCGATGCGCATGTCGCGTGCCGTGTTCGGGCAGTAGTCGAGGTCGCAGTCCGGATCGGGGTTGTGCAGATTGATCGTCGGCGGCGAGACCTGGTTGACCAGGCCAAGCACCGTGAAGACCGACTCGATGCCACCCGCGCCGCCCAGCAGGTGCCCGGTCATCGACTTGGTGGAGTTCACCACCAGCCGCTTCGCGTGGTCGCCGAAGGCGAGCTTGATCGCATTGGTCTCGTTGGCGTCGCCCAGCGGCGTGGAGGTGCCGTGAGCGTTGATGAACTGCACGTCGTCCGGGTTCACCCCGGCGTTGCGCAGTGCCGCCTGCATCGAGCGGCGCGGACCGTCGACGTTGGGCGCGGTCATGTGATACGCATCACCGCTCATGCCGAAACCGGCAACCTCGGCGTAGATCTTGGCGCCACGCCGGACGGCGTGTTCGTACTCCTCGATCACCATCACGCCGGCACCTTCGCCGAGCACGAAGCCGTCGCGGTCCTTGTCCCACGGCCGCGAGGCGGTCGCGGGATCGTCGTTGCGTGTCGACAAGGCTCGGGCAGCGGCGAAGCCACCGACGCCCAGCGGCGAGATGGTCGACTCGGCACCGCCGGCGATCATCACGTCGGCATCGCCGTATTCGATCAGGCGAGCCGCCGCACCGATGCTGTGCAGGCCCGTGGTGCAGGCAGTGACGATGGCCAGATTGGGGCCCTTGTAGCCGCACTGGATCGACACGTGGCCCGAGATCATGTTGATGATCGAGGCGGGCACGAAGAAGGGCGAGATCCGGCGGGCGCCGCGTTCGCGGTACTCGTCGTGGGTGTTCTCGATCATCGGCAGACCGCCGATGCCCGAGCCCACCATCACGCCGATGCGTTCGGCGAGTTCCTCGCTCAGCGCGTCCCCGGTCGGCAGTCCCGAGTCCGCCACGGCCTGCAGCGATGCCGCGATGCCGTAGTGGATGAAGGCATCCATGTGCCGGCCTTCCTTGGCCGGGATGTAGTCCTCGATCCGGAAATCCTTGACCTCGCCGGCGAAACGCACGGACAGGTTGGACGGATCAAAGCGCTTGATGGGGGCGATACCGGACCGGCCGGCGATCAGGTTGTCCCAGGACTCGGCCACCGTGTTCCCCACGGGGGTCACGAGGCCAAGGCCGGTCACGACGATGCGGCGACGGGTCATGCGAGGACGTGCTGCAAGGGTGCGCGGGTCGTCAAGCTGAGCGGGGCTCAGGCCTTGACGTTGTTCTTGGCGTAGTCGATCGCCAACTGGACGGTGGTGATCTTCTCAGCCTCTTCGTCGGGGATCTCGATGCCGAACTCGTCTTCGAGTGCCATCACCAGTTCCACGGTGTCGAGCGAGTCAGCGCCCAGGTCGGCCACGAAGGCCTTTTCGCTCGTGACCTCGGCTTCGGCCACGCCCAGTTGCTCGGCGATGATCTTCTTGACGCGCGTTTCGATGTCGCTCATGACGGGTTCTCCTCCAGGAGGGTGTAACAAAAACAGCCTGCGATTCTAAAGGTTCGGAAGATCGGGTCTTCCGGACTCACCCGGTGATCGTGCAGGACGAAAGTCGACCGGCCGGGTGTACTGAACTTCGGGGGCGCAAGGCCCCCGCGAGTGTCGCCGCAACGACGCTCAGTTCATGAACATGCCGCCGTTGACGTGCAATTCCGAACCGGTGATGTAACCGGCGGCCGGCGAGGCCAGGAACGCCACGGCCTCGGCGATGTCGTCGGGCGAGCCCAGGCGACCGAGCGGGATCTGTGCCATCAGCGCCGCCTTCTGGGCTTCGGGCAGGACCTCGGTCATGTCGGTGGCGATGAAGCCCGGCGCGACGCAGTTGACGGTGATGTTGCGGCCGCCGAGCTCACGGGCCAGCGAACGGGTCATGCCCGCAACACCGGCCTTGGACGCGCAGTAGTTGGCCTGACCCGGGTTGCCGGCCGCACCCACCACCGAGGTGATGTTGATGATGCGGCCCTGACGCTGCTTCATCATCGGCTTGATCGCCGCGCGGCAGGCGCGGAAGACCGCCTTCAGGTTGGTGTCGATGACGGCGTCCCAGCTGTCGTCGCTCAGGCGCATCGACAGCATGTCGCGCGTGATCCCGGCGTTGTTGACCAGCACGTGCAGGCCGCCATGCTGCTTGACGATGCCGTCAATGGCGGCGTCCAGCGCGGCGCCATCGGTGACATTGAGCGCGAGGCCCCGACCGCCGAACGGCGCGAGTGCATCGGTGATCGAGGCGGCGCCAGATTCGGTCGTCGCGGTGCCGATCACGGTGTAGCCACGCTGGGCCAGCGTGGTCGCAATGGCGCGGCCGATGCCACGGCTGGCACCGGTGACGAGGGCGATCTGTGCGGGGGTGGACGTCATGTCGGGTTCCGTCTTCTTGTCGGGGATTCGGGGCTGTCTTCGAGCGTCGCCGCTGGATCAGCCCAGCAGCGTCTTGACCTCGGCCAGGCTGGCCGGATCAAACAGGTTGGCGGCGACGAGTTCGGCGTCGATGCGCTTGACCATGCCGGCCAGGGCCTTGCCGGGGCCGCATTCGACCACATGGCCGATGCCGCGGGCCTTCAGGGCCTGCACCAGCTCGACCCAGCGCACGGGGCCGAACGCTTGCCGGTAGAGCGCGTCGCGGATCGCGTCGGCGTCGGTCTGCACGCTGACGTCGATGTTGTTGACCACCGGGATCTGCGGCGTGGCCAGCGCGATCGAGGCCAGCCGCTCGCGCAGTCGCTCGGCGGCCGGCTTCATCAGGCTGGAGTGGAAGGGCGCCGACACCGGCAGCGACAGGGCGCGCTTGGCGCCGAGCGCCTTCAGGACCTCGCAGCCCTTCTCGACCCCGGCCTTGCTGCCGGCGATCACCGTCTGCTTCGGGTCGTTGAAGTTGACCGCCTCGACCGCCTCGCCGGACTCGGCTGCCGCCTGCGCGCAACCTTGGCGAACCACGTCGGCATCGAGGCCGAGGATGGCGGCCATGCCGCCCTGGCCGACCGGGACCGCGTCCTGCATGGCCTGGGCGCGCAGGCGCACCAGCGGCAGCGCATCGGCCAGCGTCAGCGCGCCGGCCGCGACCAGCGCGGTGTACTCGCCCAGCGAGTGGCCCGCGACGGCGGCCGGCACAGCCCCGCCTTCAGCCAGCCAGGCGCGGTAGCAGGCGATGCCTGCCGTCAGCATGACCGGCTGGGTGTTGGTGGTCAGGTCCAGCGCTTCCTTCGGGCCGTTGGCGATCAGCGCGGCCACGTCCTCGCCCAGCGCGGCGCTGGACTCTTCGAGCGTGCTGCGCACGGCGGGGTGGTCGCCCCAGGCCGACAGCATGCCCACCGACTGGGAACCCTGGCCCGGGAAGACAAAGGCGAACGCGGTCATGGTGAGTGTTCCGTTGCGAAGGAAGGAAAGGGTGGATGGAGCGGGGGCGGGGCTGCGTGTCGTGGCGCTGGCGCCATGCCAGGCCGTGCCGGTCAGTAGTCGACCAGCACCGCGCCCCACGTGAAGCCACCGCCAACGCCTTCGAGCATCAGCGTGTCGCCGCGCTTGACCTGACCGTTGCGCACGGCGTGGTCCAGCGCCAGGGGGATCGACGCGGCGGAGGTGTTGCCGTGCTCGTCGACGGTCACCACCAGCTTGTCCATCGGCAGCTTCAGCTTCTTGGCGGTGCCCTGCATGATGCGGATGTTGGCCTGGTGAGGGATCAGCCAGTCGATGTCGCTGTCCTGTCGATCGGCCTTGGCCAGCACGGCGCGGGCGGCGCTCTCGAGCACGCCGACGGCAAGTTTGAAGACGGCCTGACCGTCCATGCGCAGCAGCGGTTGGCCGAGGATCTCGCCGCCCGACACGGTACCCGGCACACACAGGATGTCGACGTGTCGACCGTCGGCATGCAGGTCGGTGGCCAGGATCCCCGGTGTGTCGCTGCCCGACAGCACGACGGCGCCGGCGCCGTCGCCGAACAGCACGCAGGTGGTGCGGTCGTTGAAGTCGAGGATGCGGGAGAAGACTTCCGCGCCAATCACCAGCGCATGTCGCGCGGTGCCGGTGCGGATCAGCGCGTCGGCCGTCGTCAGCGCGTAGATGAAGCCCGAACAGACAGCCTGCACGTCGAAGGCCGGCGCGCCGCTGGTGATGCCCAGCTTGCGCTGCACGATGCAGGCGGTCGACGGGAAGACCATGTCCGGCGTCGAGGTCGCGACGATGATCAGGTCGATGTCGGCGGCCTGGAGGCCGGCAGCGTCGATCGCGCGCTGGGCCGCGGTCACGGCCAGGTCACTCGAACTGGTTGCGGCATCGACGAAGTGGCGCGCACGGATGCCGGTGCGCTCAACGATCCACTCGTCGGTGGTCTCGATGCCGCGCTCGGCCAGTTGGGCGACCAGGTCGGCATTGCTCAGGCGTCGGTCCGGCAGGACTGAGCCGGTGCCGGCGATGCGCGTGTGTCGAGGCGGCGTGGAGGTGCTCACTTGGGATTCTTCGTGCGGCGCACCCCGGGTGCCCTGGGCGGGCGGCCCGGCGGGCTCATGCGGCTTGACGCGGCGAGGGGACGACGTCGGCCACTGCCGCGACGGCAGACCCGGGCAGGGTCTTCATCGCGACGTCGATGCGTTGATGCACGCGATCGAGCAGCCGGTTTCGGGCGGCATCATAAGCGCGGCTCAGGGCGTTTTCGAAGGCCAGTGCGTCGGCCGAGCCGTGGCTCTTGAAGACGAGGCCGCGCAGACCCAGCAGCGCCGCGCCGTTGTAGCGGCGGTGGTCGACCCGGTCCTTGAAGTGCTTGAGGACCGGCATGGCGACCAGGGCGGCCAGCTTGGTCAGCGGCGTGCGGGTGAACTCCTGCTTGATGAAGTTCGACAGCATGGACGCCAGGCCTTCGGCCGTTTTCAACGCCACATTGCCGACGAAACCGTCGCAGACGACCAGGTCGGTGGTGCCCTTGAAGATGTCGTTGCCTTCGACGTTGCCGTGGAAGTTGATCAGGCCGCTGGCGTGCGCGGTGCGCAGCAGTTCGCCGGCTTGCTTGATCACCTCACTGCCCTTGATCGTTTCCTCGCCAATGTTCAGCAGGCCGACCGTGGGCGCTTCCTTGCCGTCGACGGCCGCCACGAGGGCGCTGCCCATGATGGCGAACTGCAGCAGGTGTTCGGCGCTGCAATCGACGTTGGCACCCAGGTCCAGCATGGTGGTGTAGCCATCGTGCTGGTTGGGCATCACCGATGCAATGGCCGGGCGGTCGATGCCGTCGAGCGTCTTGAGCAGGTAGCGGGCGACCGCCATCAGCGCGCCAGTGTTGCCGGCAGAGACGCAGGCATCGGCTGGCGCGTCGTCACCCTTGACCTGCTGGATTGCCACGCGCATCGACGAATCGCGCTTCTTGCGCAGCGCGATCTCGACCGGGTCGTGCATCTCGACGACCTCGGACGCATCCACGATGCGCACGCGCGGCCACGCGGCCGCTTCGGCGAGGGCGCCGGGCTTGCCAACCAGGATCAGCTCGGCCTCGGCATGCTTGGCGAGGAAGACCTTGCACGCCGGCAAGGTGACCGACGGACCATGGTCGCCACCCATGCAGTCCACCGAAAGGCGGACCGGGCGGTTCTGGCGGGCGGGAGCATCCACGGCAGCAGGACTTGCGGGCAGGGTGGTCACGACGGGCGCATCCGCTTCAGGCGCAGCGCGTCATCGCGAGGCCGCCAACCGGCGTCGGCCGTAGCCTTGCCGGACGCAAGGCCGCGACGCCACGCAAGCGAGGGTGGGAGATCGTTGACGAGAGGACCAGGGGACGCCGAATCAGGCGTCGGCCTTGGTCTTCAGCACCTTGCGGCCACGGTAGAAGCCGTTCGGGCTGATGTGGTGGCGCAGGTGGACTTCGCCGGTGGTCGGCTCGATGGCCGTGCCCGGGTTGGTCAGGGCGTTGTGCGAACGGTGCATGCCGCGCTTGGAGGGCGACTTCTTGTTTTGCTGGACAGCCATGGCGGACTCCTGGAATCTGGTACCCGGAACCCGATGCGCGCTGCCCTTGGGCTGGCCAACTGTCGACCTGATGTCGTGCAGTCGCCGCTCACAAGCAAGGCGTGGGTCCGAACGGAAAAGCCCGCGATTCTATCACCGGCGAAAGCCGCTGCCCAGTGCCTGTTCACTTGTCCGACTTCTTGAGGGCTGCCAGCTTGGCAAACGGGTTGGGGCGCGCCGGTTCGGACGCGTCGTCGCCGTTGCCCGTGTCGGCTTCGAAGCTGACCGGGATGGGCTGCGGGCAGGTCTCGTGACGCGGCACGATCGGGAGGGCCAGCAGCACCTCGTCCTCGATCAGCGCACCCAGGTCGAAGGCCCGGCTGAGCACCAGCACATCCTCGTCGGACTCGGCATCCAGCTCGGCCGCAGCCTTCTCGTCGGCGGCGAACAGGAAGGGTCGGTCGATCAGGACGGGGATGGCGACCGTGTCCAGGCAGCGCTGGCATTCGAGCGGCACATCGGCCTCGATGCGCAGGTCCAGCCAGACCTCCTCGGGCGCGCCGAGCCTTTGCTGGATCTCGCCACGGGCCTGCCAGCGCACCTCGCCGTCGGCCGCGCCATGCAGCAGTTCGCTCAGGCGTTCGAGGCTGCGCAGCGCAATCGTGCCGCTGAGGGTCTCGCCAGTTTCGGCAAAGGTGCGGACGTCGAGGCGTTGGGGCTTGAATTCGGTCTTCATCGGGCGAGTTTACGTGTCGACCCTTGTGAGGCTGATCGCCGGAAAGGGCGTTGCAGCGGCAACAATCCGCGCCTGTCGACCCACGCCGCCATGCCCTGACCGTGCCTGCCCTGAACACGAGCCCTCGCCTGATCCTGGCCTCCACCTCGCCCTACCGGCGCGAGCTGCTGCAGCGCCTGCGCCTACCCTTCGACACCGTCGCACCCGCGGTCGACGAGGCCGCCCTGCCTGGCGAAACGCCCGCTGCGCTGAGCGAGCGCCTGTCGCTGGCCAAGGCCCGTGCCGTTGCCCGGCATCACCCGGATGCGCTGGTGATCGGCTCCGACCAGGTCGCCGCCTGCGATGGCGAGCCGGTCGGCAAGCCGCACACCCACGAACGTGCTGTGGCCCAGCTGCTGCGCATGAGCGGGCGGGCCATCACCTTCCACACCGGTCTGGCGCTGGTCCGCTCCCGTGACGGCTTCGAGCAGGTTGTGCGGGTGCCGGTCGAGGTGGTCTTCCGAGCCTTGTCGCGCGACGAGATCGAGACCTACCTGCGGCTCGAACAGCCCTACGACTGCGCCGGCAGCGCCAAGTGCGAGACGCTGGGCATCGGCCTGCTCGATGCCATCCGCAGCGACGACCCGACCGCCCTGATCGGCCTGCCGCTGATCGCCACCTGCCGGCTGCTGCGTGCGGCCGGCTTTGACCCGGTCATGACGGCTGGCGCGCACCATGTCTGACACCAGCCAGCAGCCGAACGTGGGTCGCCTCTACCTCGTGCCCAACACGCTCGACCACGGCCTGCCCGCCGAGACGTCGCAGGCGCTGGACGTCCAGCAGGTGCTGCCGCTCGGTGCCTTGCAGGTCGCGGCCAGCCTGACGCACTGGGTGGTCGAAAACGCCCGCAGCGCCCGGGCCTTGCTCAAGCGGGTGCACGCCGTCGTGCCCTTGGCGCAGCCGTTGCAGTCCTTGCAGATGACCGAATTGCCGCGCCCGCCCAAGGGTGGCGCGAGGGCGCCCGAGCCGGACTGGAAGGCGCTGCTGGCGCCGGCGCTTGCCGGTCATGACATCGGCTTGCTGTCCGAGGCCGGCTTGCCTGCCGTCGCCGACCCAGGCGCCCAGATGGTCCGCGAAGCCCACGCACGGGGCGTGCCGGTGCTGCCGCTGTCAGGCCCCAGCTCGTTGATCCTGGCGGTCGCTGCCAGCGGCTTGAACGGCCAGAGCTTCGCCTTCGTCGGCTACCTGCCGGTCGACAAGGCCGAGCGGGCCGCTCGCCTGCGCGAGCTGGAGACCCATTCGCGGCGCTGGCAGCAGACGCAACTGATGATCGAGACGCCCTACCGCAATGCGGCCTTGCTGGAGGCCCTGTGCGCCACGCTGTCGCCCGACACGCGCCTGAACATTGCTTGCGGCCTGACCTTGCCCGGCGGCTACAGCCTGACGCGCAAGGTGGCGGACTGGCGCAGGTCGCCGCCCGACCTGCCGGCCGACCTGCCGGCGGTGTTCTCCTTCCTGGCGTCCTGACGAATCCGCAACAGCCACAAAAAAGCCGCCGGCCCTGGCGGGTGCGGCGGCTGTCGGGTGATCGGGTGATCGCCTGACGGGCGTTCAGCTGCCCTGCTGATTGCCCCCAAGCAGCGAGGCGACCTTGCGCTTGTGCTTGACCAGCCGACCCATGCCGGCGTTCGACGCCGCCGACGAGCCGGCCGTTGACGGGTTGCCAGCGCTGCCGTCCCAGCCCGGCTGGGCGTTCGGATCCGCCTCGTAGGGGCGGTCGAAGAACGGGTCGGCGTTGTGGCGCGAGTGGCTGCGAACCGGACGCGGCACATAAGCCGCGGGTGCGGGGGCTGCCGCCTCGACCGGTCGGGCCATGGGCGCGGCGTCGGGCACCTCGTCGAACTCGCGGCGGCGCGGGCGGCGCGCCGGGCGGTCGTCTTCCAGCTCGATGGCCTCGAGGTCGATCTTCTTCTTGATCAGCTTCTCGATGTCGGCGATCAGCCGGGCATCGTCACGCGTGGCCAGCGACACCGCCAGGCCCGAGGCGCCGGCGCGACCGGTGCGGCCGATGCGGTGCACGTAGTCCTCGGCATTGAAGGGGATGTCGAAGTTGAAGACCGCCGGCAGGTCGGCAATGTCGAGTCCGCGGGCGGCCACGTCGGTGGCGACCAGCAGGTCGACCTCGCCGCGCTTGAAGGCTTCCAGCGCCTTCAGGCGTTCGTCCTGCGACTTGTCGCCGTGCAGCGCAGCGGTGCGCAGGCCGTCCCGCTCGAAGCTGCGTGCGAGCCTTGCAGCACCGAGCTTGGAGTTCACGAACACGATGGCCTGCGACAGCGAGCGCTGGCGCAGCAACTGGCGCACCACCGCGCGCTTGTCGTCGTCGGTGGTGCTGTAGAAGCGCTGCTCGACGTTGGTCGCCGTCGCGTTGGGACGGGCCACCTCGACCAGGATCGGGTCCTGCAGATAGCTTTGCGCCAGCTTCTTGATCTCGGTGGAGAAGGTGGCCGAGAACAGCAGCGTCTGGCGCGCCTTGGGCAGGTAGCTGAGGATGCGTTGCAGGTCGGGCAGGAAGCCGATGTCGAGCATCCGGTCGGCCTCGTCGAGCACAACGTATTCGACCTGGCCGAGCTGGCAGTTCTTGATCTGGATGTGGTCGAGCAGGCGGCCCGGCGTGGCGATCAGCACCTCGACGCCGCGCTTGAGCTCGGCCGTCTGCGGGGCCATGTCGATGCCACCGAAGACGCAGGCCACGCGCAGCTGCGAGTGCTTGGCGTAGGCCTTGATGTTGTTGGCGACCTGATCGGCGAGTTCGCGCGTCGGTGCCAGGACCAGGGCGCGCACCGGATGCCGGGCGGGCGAGGCGCTGGCGTTCTCGTGCCGCATCATCTTGTGCAGCAGCGGCAGCGAGAAGGCCGCCGTCTTGCCGGTGCCGGTCTGCGCAGCACCCATGACATCCCGACCTTCCAGGACGATCGGGATCGCCTTGGCCTGGATCGGCGTCATGGTCTCGTAACCGGCATCCGCGACGGCGCGCAGGATCTTCGGGTGGAGCGGCTGCGCGTCGTAGCGTGCAGGGGTCGGGGCAGGCGCCGACGGCTCTTGCGGCGCTTCGGCCGCGATGGGAGTTTCTGGATTCACGCAGGGATTATCGTGCGGACTCGGCCAGAGCGGCCGGCACGCGGTGCTGCACGAGCACCTTGGGGGTCCGGAAGTGGACGATGGCGCGGTAGAGCGCGAGGTAGGTGCCGCAGAACACCAGCAGGCTCATCTGCAGCAGCGCCGAGTCGTTCCACCACAGCACGGCCGGCACAGCGGCCAGCGAGCAAAGACCCCACAGGTAGGGCGAGGTCATCGAGTTGCGACGCAACATCGTGGCGGTGTCGCGCTTGCCGACCGCCCAACGCATCAGGCGACGGTAGATCAGGCTGTGCAGGTGGCTGGCGTCGGGCTGGCCCATCGGGCGGCCGCGCACCACCTTGCGGCGGTACATCGTGAAGACGGTCTCGAAGATCGGGTAGATGCACAGCAGCAGCGGGAACATCGGCGAGACGTCCGGGTTGCGGCTGACCAGCAGGATGCCGATCTCGGCCACCCAGAAGCCCATGAAGTAGGCCCCGCCGTCTCCCAGGAAGACCAGGCCGAAGGGGTAGTTCAGGACGAAGAAGCCGAGCACCGCGCCCAGGCCGATCAGGGCCAGGCGGAAGATCATTTGGTCGCCGACCTGCCAGGCCACGTAGGCCATGGCCGCCAACATGATGGCCATGCACATCGAGGCCAGACCGTTGAAGCCGTCGATGATGTTGATCGAATTGGCAACGCCCGCCACCGCGAACAGCGTCAGCAGCACCGATACGCCACCGATCTGGAGCAGCGGGTCGATGCCCACGATGTCGGTGCGGGTGATCTCTGCGCCGGCCAGCCACAGCGCGACAGCCGCCGCGAGCGTGACGGCGAGTAGACGCTGGCGCGGCGTGACCTGCTTGGTGAAGTCCTCGATCAGGCCGGCACCGAAGGCGATGATGCCGGCGGCGATCAGCGCCAGCTTGGTCTCGGTCTCGCTGCCGGGCATGAACAGGCTGTAGACCATGCCGACCATCATTCCGCACATGATGCCTAGGCCGCCGATGCGGGGCACCGAGCGGGCGTGAAACTTCTGTGGGCCACTGCGGTCGTGGTCGCCGGAGTAGCGGCCATGCAACCGCGCCGACCCCACGATCAGCAGGGTGCCGAACAAGGCGGCGGCAAACGACAGGAGGAAGAGGCGCATGGCGGAGGGGGGGCGATCAGGAGGTCGCATCATTGGAGCGACCGGTTCGTCCGCAAAGGAACTAATTCACGGCGAGGGTAAGGGGCGGTCGGCGCCAGATTTTTGCAGTTTTGGCCGCTGTCAGGTGCATGACCTTGCGGGTTTACGATAGCCAACTGCCCATTTTTGACGGGCGGCACGCGGCCCGATCGCCGCAACTGGCGGACTTGCTGTCACCATTTCAGGCTTTTCCGCCTTCCCTGTTTCTGTCACTTCTGCCATTTTTGGACCTACATGATCCTCGTCACCGGTGGTGCTGGCTTCATTGGAAGCAACTTCGTGCTCGACTGGCTTGAGCAGACCCAGGAAGCCGTCATCAACCTCGATGCGCTGACCTACGCGGGCAACCTCGAGAACCTGGCGTCGCTGCAGCACGATCCACGCCATGTCTTCGTCCGGGGCGACATCTGCGACAGGGCTCTGGTCGATCGCCTGCTGGCCGAGCACCGCCCGCGTGCTGTCGTGCATTTCGCCGCAGAAAGCCACGTTGACCGCAGCATCCACGGTCCGGGGGCCTTCATGCGCACCAACATCGAGGGCACCTACACCCTGCTTGAGGGGGTGCGGGCCCACTGGGCGACGTTGGATTCCGGCGACAAGGCCGCCTTCCGCTTCCACCATGTCTCGACCGACGAGGTCTACGGCTCGCTGGGCGCGACCGATCCGGCCTTCACCGAGTCGCATCCCTACGAGCCCAACAGCCCCTATTCGGCCAGCAAGGCCGCCAGCGACCACCTCGTGCGGGCGTGGCACCACACCTACGGTCTGCCGGTGGTGACGACCAACTGCAGCAACAACTACGGGCCCTTCCATTTCCCCGAGAAGCTGATCCCGCTGATGATCGTCAACGCCCTCGCGGGCAAGCCGCTGCCGATCTATGGCGACGGCCAGAACGTGCGCGACTGGCTCTATGTGCGCGACCACGCCAGCGCGATCCGCGCCGTGCTGGCCGGCGGCCGGCTGGGCGAGACCTACAACATCGGCGGCTGGAACGAGAAGACCAACCTCGAGATCGTGCACACGCTGTGCGATCTGCTCGACGAGCTCAAGCCCGACCCGGCAGGCAGCTACCGGCGCCTGATCACCTACGTCAAGGACCGCCCCGGCCACGACCGTCGCTACGCCATCGATGCCCGCAAGGTCGAACGCGAGCTGGGCTGGCGCCCCGCCGAGACCTTCGAGACCGGCGTGCGCAAGACCGTGCAGTGGTACCTCGACCATGCCGACTGGGTCGCGCATGTGCAGAGCGGCAGCTACCGCGACTGGGTCGAGCAGAACTACGCCGAGCGACAGGCAGGCTGAGCGGTGAGCGCCGACCGCAAGATCTTGTTGCTGGGCAAGAACGGCCAGCTGGGCTGGGAACTGCAGCGTGCGCTGGCGCCGCTGGGCACGCTGATCGCGCTGGACCGTCATTCGAGCGAGGCTTGCGGTGACCTGGCCGACCTTGACGGCCTCGCCGCCACCGTGGCGGCGCTGCGGCCCGAAGCCATCGTCAATGCCGGCGCCTACACCGCCGTCGACAAGGCCGAGTCCGACGTGGACACGGCCCGCCGCATCAACGCCGAAGCGCCCGCCGCGCTGGCCCACGCCGCCCGGGCCTGTGGCGCCTGGCTGATCCACTACAGCACCGACTATGTCTTCGACGGCAGCGGCAGAGACTTCCGCGACGAGGATGCGCCGACCGGTCCGCTCAACGTCTACGGCCAGACCAAGCTCGACGGCGAACATGCCATCCGCGCCAGCGGCGCGCGCCACCTGATCCTGCGCACCAGCTGGGTTCATGCCGCACGCGGCGGCAACTTCGCCCGCACCATGTTGAAGCTGGCCGCCGAGCGCGAGCGCCTGACCGTCGTCGACGACCAGTTCGGCGCGCCCACCGGCGCCGACCTGCTGGCCGACCTGAGCGCCCACATGCTGCGCGAGGCGCTGCAGCGGCCGGCCGATGCCGACACGCTCTCGGGCGTCTTCCACGCCGTCGCCGCCGGCCAGACGAGCTGGCATGCCTACGCCAACCACGTCATCGACTGGGCCCGCCGCCACGGCCAGACGCTGGCCGTTCGAGAGATCGCGCCGGTGCCGGCCAGCACCTTCCCGACCCCGGCGCGCCGGCCGCACAACTCGCGCCTGTCGACCGGCCGGTTGCAGCGTGTCTTCGGCCTGACGCCGCCGCCGTGGCAAGCGGGCGTTGACCGCATGCTGGCCGAGGTCCTGACCCCGCGCTGAGCGGACAACCACATCCCCCAGGGAGACAACATGACGCGCAAGGGCATCATCCTCGCCGGAGGCTCCGGCACCCGGCTTCATCCGGCCACGCTGGCCGTCAGCAAGCAGCTGCTGCCGGTCTACGACAAGCCGATGGTCTATTACCCGCTGTCGACGCTGATGCTGGCTGGCATGCGCGACGTGCTGATCATCTCGACGCCGCAGGACACCCCGCGCTTCCAGCACCTGCTGGGCGACGGCAGCCAGTGGGGCATGAACCTGCAGTACTGCGTGCAGCCCAGCCCGGACGGTCTGGCGCAGGCCTTCATCCTCGGCCGTGACTTCGTCGGCGGCGACCCGAGTGCGCTGATCCTCGGCGACAACATCTACTACGGCCACGACCTGGTCGGCCTGCTCGACAGCGCCCATGCCCGAACCACAGGCGCCTCGGTCTTTGCCTATCACGTGACCGATCCGGAGCGCTACGGCGTGGTCGCCTTCGACGACCAGAAGCGCGCCCTCAGCATCGAGGAAAAGCCGCGCCAGCCAAAAAGCAACTACGCCGTCACCGGCCTGTATTTCTACGACGAACAGGTCTGCGACATCGCCGCAGCCATCGCCCCCAGCCCGCGCGGCGAGCTGGAGATCACCGACGTCAACGCCACCTATCTGCGCCAGGGCCAGCTGGATGTCGAGATCATGGGCCGCGGCTATGCGTGGCTCGACACCGGCACGCACGACAGCCTGATGGAGGCCGGCCAGTTCATCGCCACGCTTGAAAAGCGCCAGGGCCTGAAGGTCGCCTGTCTGGAGGAAATTGCCTTCCGCCAGGGCTGGATCGACGCCGCCCAGCTCGAACGGCTCGCCCAGCCGCTGCTCAAGAACGGCTATGGCCAGTACCTGCTCAAGGTCCTGCGCGAACAGGCGTTCTGACCCTCACCCCGGACGATCCGATGAACATCCTCCGCACCGAACTCGACGGCCCGCTGATCCTCGAACCGAAGGTCTTCGGCGATGCCCGCGGCTTCTTCATGGAAAGCTGGAACCAGCGCAGCTTCGACGCCGCCGTCGGCCACGCCGTCACGTTCGTGCAGGACAACCACAGCCGTTCGGCCCGTGGCGTGTTGCGCGGGCTGCATTTCCAGCTGCCGCCGCATGCCCAGGGCAAGCTGGTGCGCTGCACACAAGGCCGCGTCTTCGATGTGGCGGTGGACATGCGCGCGTCCAGCCCGACCTTCGGCCGCTGGGCCGGTGTCGAACTGAGCGAAGAGAACCACCGCCAGTTCTGGATCCCGCCGGGATTCGCGCACGGTTTCCTGGTGCTCAGCGAGAGCGCCGACTTCCTCTACAAGACCACCGCCTTCTACGATCAGCCGTCCGAAGCTGCCGTGCGCTGGGACGACCCGTCGCTGGCCATTGCCTGGCCGCTCGATGGCATCGAGCCCCTGCTGTCAGGCAAGGACCGAGACGCCCCGTCGCTGGCCGATGCGCGCCGCTTCGATTGACCCCCGGACCCCAACGATGAACTCCCCGACCCTGACCCTCCAACCCGTCATCATGGCCGGCGGCAGCGGCACGCGGCTGTGGCCGCTGTCGCGCGCGGGCTACCCCAAGCAGTTCCTGGTGCTCGACGACAGCAACCGCAGCCTGTTCCAGCAGGCCGCCCTGCGCCTGAAGGGTCTGGCGGCGGCCGATCTGGCGGTGCGCGCGCCGGTCATCGTCGGCAACGAGGAACACCGCTTCCTGGTGCTCGACCAGCTGCGCGAGGCCGCCTGCGAGCCCAGCGCCGTGCTGCTCGAACCGACCGGCCGCAACACCGCCCCGGCGATCACGCTGGCCGCGCTGCAGGCCGAGGCCGATGGTGGCGATCCGATCCTGGTGGTCACCGCCGCCGACCACATCGTGGCCGACACGGCCGCCTTCACCGCCGCGCTGCAGCAGGCCGCCCGCGTGGCGGCCGGCGGTGCGGTGGTCGTGCTGGGCATCACACCCGACCGACCCGAGACCGGCTATGGCTACATCCGCAGCACACCCGACAGCGGCGCGGCGCGTGTCGCCCAGTTCGTCGAAAAGCCCGACCAGGCGACCGCCGAGCGCTACCTCGCCGAGGGCGACTACACCTGGAACAGCGGCATGTTCGTGCTGCGGGCCTCGACCTGGCTGGCAGCGCTGCAGACGTTCAGGCCTGACATCCTCGGCGCGACCCGCGTCGCCTTTGCCGCCAGCCAGACCGATGCCAAGTTCGTGCGCCCCGGCAAGGACGCTTTCGCTGCCGTGCCCGCCGAGTCGATCGACTACGCGGTGATGGAGCGTTGCCCCGGCAGCACCTTCGACATCCGCATGATTCCGCTGGCCGCCGGCTGGAGCGACCTGGGTGCCTGGGACGCCGTCTGGCAGTCGGCCCACAAGGACGACGCTGGCAATGCCGCCCATGGCGACGTGATCTCGCTGGACAGCCGCAACACGCTGGTCCACGCCACCAGCCGCCTGGTCAGCGTGGTCGGGCTGGACGATGTCATCGTCGTCGAGACGCCCGACGCCGTCATGGTGGCCGACCGCGCCCGCAGCCAGGAGGTCAAGAAGATCGTCAACACGCTCAACGCGCAGGGACGTGGCGAGCAGAGCCTGCACCGCAAGGTCCACCGGCCCTGGGGCTGGTACGACAGCATCGACAACGGCCCGCGCCACCAGGTCAAGCGCATCATGGTCAAGCCCGGCGCCTCGCTGAGCCTGCAGATGCACCACCACCGCGCCGAGCACTGGATCGTCGTCAGCGGCACCGCCGAGGTCACCAATGGCGACAAGGTGATGATCCTCAGCGAGAACCAGTCGACCTACATCCCGCTGGGCCAGACCCATCGGCTCGCCAACCCCGGCAAGGTGCCCCTCGAAATCATCGAGGTCCAGTCCGGCAGCTACCTCGGCGAAGACGACATCGTCCGCTTCGAGGACACCTACGGCCGTCAATGAACGTCTCACCGCCCGCCATGAAGCTCGACGCCCGCATCTACGTCACCGGCCACCGCGGCATGGTGGGCAGCGCCATCGTGCGCCGTCTCCAGGCGCTGGGCTACACCAACATCCTGACCCGCACACATGCCGAGCTCGACCTGATCGACCAGCAGGCGGTGCATGCCTTCCTGGCCGAGCAGCGGCCCGACTACATCTTCATCGCGGCCGCCAAGGTCGGGGGCATCCAGGCCAACAACCTGTACCGGGCCGACTTCCTCTACCAGAACCTGCTGATCGAGGCCAACCTGATCCACGGCGCGCACCTCGCCGGCGTGCAGCGGCTGATGTTCCTGGGCAGCAGCTGCATCTACCCGCGCGACTGCCCGCAGCCGATCCGCGAGGACTACCTGCTGACCGGCCCGCTCGAACCCACCAACGAGCCCTACGCGATCGCCAAGATCGCCGGCATCAAGCTGGCCGAGAGCTACAACCGCCAGCACGGTCGCCAGTACATCTCGGCCATGCCGACCAATCTCTACGGTCCCAACGACAACTACGACCTCGCCAACAGCCACGTCCTGCCCGCGCTGCTGCGCAAGGCGCATGAGGCCAGGCTGCGCGGCGATGCCGAATACGTCGTCTGGGGCACCGGCACGCCGATGCGTGAATTCCTCTATGTCGACGACCTGGCCGATGCCTGCGTCCACCTGATGCAGCAGGGCTACGACGGCCCGCTGGTCAACATCGGTACCGGCACCGACGTCACCATCCGCGAGCTGGCCGAGACCGTCATGGAGATCGTCGGCTTCCAGGGCCGCATCGTCTTCGACACCAGCAAGCCCGACGGCACCCCCCGCAAGCTGCTCGACGTCAGCCGCCTCGCCGACCTCGGCTGGCGCGCCAGGACCTCGTTGCGCGACGGCATCCGGATGGCCTATGAGGCCGCGCCGTTTCATACTTGAACCACCGTCCACCCTTCTGCGAGTTGACATGCAAGCACTCCGCCTGATCGTCAATCCGGTCGATCGCCGCTTGGTCATCGATCTGCCGGACATGCTGGCGTCGGGCGCGTGCGAAGTCATCATCCTTCCGGTCGACCCGCGCAGTGATGTGACGCCTGAACGTTTGGCGACCCGCCGACCCTCAGCCAAGCTGATCGAGACGCGCATGAAGGATGACCTGACCGCATCGGTCGCTGCTGACGACGAGTGGGATGCGTTGAAGTGATCTTGCTGGACACGCACGTGTGGGTGCGGTGGCTCGCGCCCTGGGAGCATCCGTTGCCTGTTGCATTGACCGATGTGATCGCATCTGACCCAGATGCTTGCGTCAGCGCGATCTCTCACTGGGAAGTCGCCTACCTTCACAAGCGCGGCCGCTTGATACTTGGCATCGACCTCTCGGAGTGGCTGCACGAGGCCACGGCTGGTTCGGGTATCCGGACCGTGGATGTCACCCCTTCGATTGCTGCCCGATCCGCGTCCCTCGCCGACGTTCATCGCGACCCAGCTGACCGTTTCATCATCGCGACCGCCCTGGATCACGGCTGCCAACTGCTCAGCCTTGACCAATCCTTTCCCCTGTACCCCGAACTGGACGGCCGACTGATCGCGGCCTGAACGAACCATGACCCAACCCAAAGTTGCCCTCATCACCGGCGTCACCGGTCAGGACGGTGCCTACCTCGCCGAGTTCCTGCTCAAGAAGGGCTACGTGGTGCACGGCATCAAGCGCCGCTCCAGCCTGTTCAACACCGACCGCATCGACCATCTCTACCAGGACCCGCATGTCGAGCAGCGCAACTTCGTGCTGCACTACGGTGACCTGACCGACTCGACCAGTCTGGTGCGCATCGTCCAGCAGGTGCAGCCCGACGAGATCTACAACCTCGCGGCGCAGTCGCATGTGGCGGTCTCGTTCGAGGAGCCGGAATACACCGCCAACGCCGACGGCATCGGCGCGCTGCGGCTGCTTGAAGCCATCCGGATCTGCGGGCTCGAGAAGAAGACCCGCTTCTACCAAGCCAGCACCAGCGAGCTCTACGGTCTGGTGCAGGAGATCCCGCAGAAGGAGACCACGCCCTTCTACCCGCGCAGCCCGTATGCCGTGGCCAAGATGTATGCCTACTGGATCACGGTCAACTACCGCGAGGCCTACGGCATCTACGCCTGCAACGGCATCTTGTTCAACCACGAGAGCCCCATCCGCGGTGAGACCTTCGTGACGCGCAAGATCACGCGGGCCGTGGCGCGCATCGCGCTGGGTCTGCAGGACTGCCTCTACCTGGGCAACATGAGCGCACTGCGCGACTGGGGCCATGCGCGCGACTACGTCGAGATGCAGTGGCTGATGCTGCAGCAGCAGCAGGCCGAGGACTTCGTCATCGCCACCGGCGTGCAGTTCAGCGTGCGCCAGTTCGTCAGCCGCGCGGCGGCCGAGCTGGGCATCGAGGTGGCGTTCGAGGGCGAGGGCGAGAACGAGTTCGGCTACGTCAAGGCCGTGACGGGCAACAAGGCCAAGGTCAAGGTCGGCGACGTGATCGTCAAGGTCGACCCGCGCTACTACCGCCCGACCGAGGTCGAGACGCTGCTGGGCGACCCGACCAAGGCCCGCACCAAGCTGGGCTGGACGCCGCAGACGACGTTCGAGCAGCTGGTCAAGGAAATGATCGAGAGCGACTACACCGCCGCTCGCAAGGACAGCCTGGTCAAGATGGCGGGGTTCCAGGCGTTTGATCACCACGAGTGAGGGCCGGCGTGACGCCTGGCGCGTCACCTGTCACTTTTGATCTTCGCTCGGCCCGGCATGGCGTCATGAGCGTTGGCCACCGATGCGGTTTGGTGGCTGACGGCACCAGCCCGTCGGACACGGGGTGTCCGACCTACCGGGGAATGGACATAGGGTCTCAATCGCAGCACCGACCGGGGGATGGACGACGGGATCGTCCTATCCGCGCCGGCTTTCGGTAGGTCGGACACCCTGTGTCCGACGGGCTGGTGCCGATGGGCAACTTCCCTGAAACCAGGTTCAACGCGCCGTGCGGCCCGGCATGGCGTCATGAGCGTTGGCCACCGATGAGGTTTGGTGGCTAACGGCATCAGCCCGTCGGACACGGGGTGTCCGACCTACCGGGAAATGGACACAGGGTCTCAATCGCAGCACCGACCGGGGGATGGACGACGGGATCGTCCTATCTGCGCCGGCTTTCGGTAGGTCGGACACCCTGTGTCCGACGGGCTGGTGCCGATGGGCAACTTCCCTGAAACCATGTTTAACGCGCCGGGCGGTCCGGCATGGCGTCATGAGCGTTGGCCACCGCTGTGGTTTGGTGGCTGACGGCATCAGCCCGTCGGACACGGGGTGTCCGACCTACCGGGGAATGGACGCGGGGTCTCAATCGCAGCACCTACCGGGGAATGGACAAGGGGTGTCTGACCGATCTGGGAATGGACACGAGGTGTCCGATCGACCGGTGACCTCACACGCTGGCGTGCGTGGCATCTGGACGCCACGCATCCTTTTTTGACCGGACGACAGGGTTCGGCAAGCTGGGCGGATGGGTGTGGCGCGGACAATCCGGGCCGCTTGAGATTTTTGGTTGCCATGCTCCCCGCCCCTCTCACCCACGCCCGTGACCTGCTCGACGATCCCCGTCTGAGCGGGCCTGCCGATGTCGCCTTGCGCGGCCTGCGGCGGTATGCGGCGGTGGCCGTGCTGGCGCTGGTGGGCGCCGTGGGCTTGTGGAGCGTTGCCGCGCCGCTGTCCGGTGCGGTTGTGGCCGCCGGGGTGGTGCGCACCGAGCACAACCGCAAGGTCATCCAGCACCAGGAAGGTGGACTGGTCCAGCGCGTGCTCGTGCGCGACGGCCAACAGGTGCAGGCCGGCGAGCTGCTGGCGGTCGTTGCCGACGTGCGCAGCGATGCAGGCTTGGACCTGCTGCGTGACCAGCAGGCCGCCGAGCGCCTGCGCCGCGCGCGGCTGGAGGCCGAGTCCGAGGGCCAGGCCAGCTTCAGCGTGCCGGCCGACCTGCAGGGCTTGCCCGGCATGGCCGACCTCGCCAGCCGCGAGCGCAAGGTCTTTGCCAGCCGGCAGGCGACGCTGGCCGAGCAGCTCGCCGCGCTGGACCGCCAGGCGATCCAGGCGGCCCGCCAGGCCGAGGCGCTGCAGGCCCAGATCGACGGCACCCAGCAGGCCCTCAAGCTCGCCAGCGAGGAGCTGGCGCTCAACCAGCAGCTGGTCGAACAGGGCTATGTCCAGCGCACCCGCGTGATCGCGCTGCAGCGTGTCGTCGCCGAATACGAATCCCGGCTGGGCGAACAGCGTGGCGCGCTGGCCCAGTCCCGCCAGGCCGGCGAGGACCTGCAGCTGCGCGCCGCCCAGGCCCGCAACGCCCACCGCCAGCAGGCCGTCGACGAGCTCAAGGACAGCGCCCTGCGCCTGCGCGAGGTCGACGAGCGCCTGCGCCCGTCCGCCGACCTCGCCGAGCGCCAGAACCTGCGCGCGCCGGTCGCCGGCACCGTCATGGGGCTGCGGATCAGCGGTGCCGGCACCGCCGTCGGGCCGCGCGAGCCGCTGATGGAACTGGTGCCGGCCGACGAGCGCCTGATCGTCGAGGCCCGCATCCGTCCCGAGGACATCGACCACGTGCGGGTCGACGGCGCCGCAGAGCTGCGCCTATCGGCCTATGACCCGCGTCTGGCGCCACGCCTGCCCGCGCGGGTCACCTTCGTCTCACCCGACCGCCAGAGCGAGCCGCAGACCGGCGCGGCCTGGTACACCGTGCACCTGCAGGTCGACGAGGCCGCGCTGCGCGCCGTGCCCGGCGTGTCGCTGCAGACCGGCATGCCCGCCGAGGTCTACCTGAGCACCGCGCCACGCAGCCTGCTGGCCTACCTGCTCGAACCGATCGACGTGTTCCGCCAGAGGGCCCTGCGCGAGCCGTGAACATCCTGCTGATCCACCAGAACTTCCCCGGCCAGTTCCGCCATCTGGCCCAGCACCTGGTGCGCCAGGGCGGCCACCAGATCCTCGCGATCGGGCAGCGCGACGCCCCGCCGATCGCCGGCGTGCGCTACCTGCGCTACCAGCCCAAACGCACGCCGCGGCCCGGCACCCATCCCTACCTGATCGGCATGGAACAGGCCGTGCTGGCCGGCCAGGCCGTGCTGGAACTGATGCTGCAACTGCGCCAGCAGGGCTGGCGGCCCGACGTCATCGTCAGCCACCCGGCCTGGGGCGAGACCCTCTATGCCAAGGACGCGTGGCCCGACGTGCCGCTGGTGCATTTCGCCGAGTTCTACTACCACGCCGAAGGGGCCGATGTCGGCTTCGATCCGGCCGAGCCGCTGACGATGGACGTGCGCGCCCGGCTGCGCACCCGCAACGCGCTGCACCTGCTCAACCTCGAAGCCGCCGATGCGGTCGTCTCGCCGACCCACTGGCAGAAGTCCGTCCACCCGCTGGCCTACCAGCCGCGCATCGAGGTCATCCACGAAGGCGTCGACACCGACGCCGCGCGGCCCGATCCGCAGGCCGTCTTCACCCTGCCCGACGGCCGTGAGCTGCGGCCTGGCGACCCGGTCATCACCTACGTCTCGCGCAACCTCGAGCCCTACCGCGGCTTCCCGCAGTTCCTGCGCGCGCTCGAAAAGATCCAGGCCGTGCGCCCCGATGTGCAGGCGCTGGTGATCGGCGCGGACGGCGTCAGCTACGGCCAGCCGCCCAAGGACGCGCCGAACTGGCGCACCCAGCTCTGCGGCCAGCTCCGGCTGGACCCGGCGCGCACCCACTTCCTCGGCCAGATCCCGCATGCCCGCTACCTGCAGGCGCTGCAGGTGTCCGCCGTGCACGCCTACCTCACGGTGCCCTTCGTGCTGTCGTGGTCGATGCTGGAGGCGATGGCCTGCGGCTGTCTGGTCGTCGCCTCCGACACCGCCCCGGTGCGCGAGGTCATCGCCCCCGGCCGCGACGGCCTGCTGTTCGACTTCCACGACGTCGACGCCCAGGTCGCGCTGCTGCTGGACGCGCTCGACCGCCCCGAACACCACCGGCCCCTGCGCGCCGCCGCGACGGAACATGTCCGGCAGGCCTATTCGATCGCCCAGGGCAATGTGCAATGGCAGGCGCTGCTGCAGCGCCTGACCCACGACCACCGCTATCAGAACCGGCCCCGATGACCTGGCTTTTCGCTCCGGCCTTGCGCCGCTTCATCGTGCTGGCCGCTGCGGCCAGCCTGCTGCTCAACGTGCTGGCGCTGGCGCCGTCGCTGTTCATGCTGCAGGTCTTTGACCGTGTTTTCGCCAGCGGCAGCGTCGAGACGCTGACCATGCTGACCCTGCTGGTCGTGACCTGCCTGATCGCCATGGGCGCGATGGACCTGCTGCGCGCCCGCGCCCTCGGCTGGGCCGCCAGCGTGCTCGACACCCGGCTCGGCCCCAGCGTGCTCGATCACCTGCTGCAGGCCAGCGCCCGAGGGCAGGGCGGCGACGCCGTCCACGGCCTGCGCGATGTCGCGCTGCTGCGCGGCTTCCTCGGTGGTGGCGGCGTGCTGGCGCTGTTCGATGCACCGTGGTTGCCGCTCTACCTGCTGGTCATCACCGCCTTCGACCCGTGGCTCGGCCTGACCGCCGGGCTCGGTGCGCTGACCCTGTTCGGCCTGATCTGGCTCACCGAACGAGCCACCCGCAGCGGCATCGAGGCATCGACCCGACAGGCCCGGCAGGCCTCGCGCGTGATCGACTCGGCGCTGCGCAACGCCGAGGTCATCCTCGGCATGGGCATGGGCCGCGCCACCGTCGCGCGCTGGTCGGCCGTCAACGACGAGGTGCTCGAACGCCAGATGGCGCTGACCCGCGTGCAGTCGCTGCTGCAGGCCTGTGTGCGGGCGCTGCGCCAGGGGCTGCAGGTCGCGATGCTGGTGGTTGGCGCGTGGCTGGTGGTGCGCCAGCACGCCTCGCCCGGCATCATGGTTGCGGCCAGCATCCTGCTGGGCAAGGCGCTGTCGCCGATCGAACAACTGTCGGGCAGCTGGCGCAGCCTGATCGAGGCCCGCGCCGCGTGGCAACGCCTGCAAGGGCTCGACATCACCGAGCGCGAGACCGCCCTGGAACTGCCTGCCCCGCGTGGTCAGATCGACCTCGAACGTGTCGTCTACGCCTTCCCCGGCCAGCGCCAGGCCGTCATTAAGGGCGTCAGCCTGAGCCTCGCGCCCGGCCAGTGCCTGGGCATCATCGGCCCGAGCGGATCGGGCAAGACCACGCTGCTGCGCCTGCTGCTGGGCATCTGGCAGCCGCAGAGTGGCACGGTGCGGCTTGACGGCGCCGACATCGGCCGCATCGGCGCGGCCGCCCAGGCCCGCCACATCGGCTACCTGCCGCAGGACGTCGAACTGTTCGCCGGCAGCGTGGCCGACAACATCGCCCGCATGGGCCCGGTCGACGCCGCTGCGGTCGTCGCGGCCGCCCAGGCTGCGGGGGTTCACGAGCTGATCCTGCGACTGCCCCAGGGCTACGAGACCCCCATCGGCGAGGCCGGCGCCGCCTTGTCCGGCGGCCAGCGCCAGCGCATCGCGCTGGCCCGCGCACTGCATGGTCAGCCCTGCCTGCTGGTGCTCGACGAGCCCAACTCCAACCTCGATGCCGAGGGCGAATCCGCCCTGCAGCAGGCCCTGGCCCAGGCCAAGGCGCGTGGCATCACCGTCGTGCTGGTCGGCCATCGGCCGTCGATGATGCGCAGCGTCGACCAGCTTGCCGTGCTGCGTGACGGCACCCTCGACGCCTTCGGCCCGCGTGACGCGGTGCTGGCGCGTCTGCAAGCGCCGCAGGGTGCCGTGCCCGCTGTGTCCGCTGTGTCCGCCGTTCGCTGAAGTTCCGGCCACAACGGTCGATAACGCTGAGCTGGCTCACGGCCTGAGCGATCGCTTAACGCGCGGCGAACGCGCGCCAAGCCACAAAGCATTACCGCTTTCACGACTGGCTTGCCATGAACGCCCGGGCGCGGGATTGCCGCACCCCCTGCTGCTGCGGTTTCATCCATCCCAACGTCAACACCGGGCGGCTGCGGCGCGGCCGTCTCACTTTCAAATCTGGGGAATTTTCTCGTGGCTACTTACATCACCGTCGACGACGTCGTCTTCAGCGAAGGCGACACCACCGCCGTCTTCAACGTGCGCATCCACAGCGATGGCACGCCGGCTGCCGCGCCGTTCGACATCACCTATGCCGGCCAGGACGGCGTCTCGATCGGTGGGGTGAACTTCGACCTCCCGGCCTCGACCGTGACCATCGGCCCCGGCGACACCACCGCCAGCATCACCGTCAACCTGCCGGCCGTGGCCAACATCGGCAACCTCTTCGCCGGCTTCCAGCTGCAGCTCAGCAGCGTCGCGGCCGACGTGCTGTTCTCGAACAACCTCGTCACCGCCACCCTGGTCGAATCCAGCGCCGCCACCGTTGCCCTGCCGGTCATGACGCCCGGTGATGTCGTGGTCGACGAATCGGCCGGCATCGCCACCGTCTACGTCACGCTGGACGCGCCCTCTGCCAGCGCCGTCACCGTCGCCTACACGACCCAGAACGCCAACGCGACCGCAGGTGCCGACTACACCACCACCAGCGGCACGCTGACCATCGCCGCTGGCGAGATGGTCGGCAGCTTCGTCATCCCCATCACGGCCGACAGCGTCATCGAAGGCCGCGAGCTGATCAGCGTGCTGCTGACCAGCCCGAGCGGCGCCACGCTGTCCGACGACCTCGTGCACGTCATCATCCAGGACAGCAGCGCGGCCCTCGAAGCCTCCCCCACGATCAACGTCCAGGGCGCCACGGTCGGCGAAAACCAGGGCTACGTCGACTTCCTCGTCACGCTGAGCGCCCCCAGCGCCGCCGATGTCACGGTGCAATACAGCACCACCGACGGCACCGCGTTGGCACTCGATCCCGGCATCGCCACGAATGACTACGTGGGCGTGACCGCCGGCTCGCTGACCTTCGCCCCTGGCGAAGTCTCCAAGGTCGTGCGCATCCTGATCAACGACAACAGCGCCGTGGACGCGACCGTGCTGCGCAGCTTCACGCTCGGCCTGAGCACCGCCAGCGGCGGCGTACTCGGCACCGCCACGGCCACCGCCACGCTGATCGACAACGAAGCCACGGTCGGCAACATCAACCACACCGCCAGCGCCAACGGCGACATCCTGGCCGGCACCGTCTACGGCGACAGCATGCAGGGCGGCAGCGGCGACGACGTGCTCGACGGCCGCGCCGCCAGCGACACCATGCGCGGCGGGGCGGGCAACGACATCTACATCGTCGAACAGGACGGTGGCCTGGTCGACGAGTTCGTCGGCTTCACCGCCGTCGATGCGGGTGGCAACGACACCATCATCACCTACCGCAACAACACCACGATCTCGACCAACGTCGAGAACATGATCCTCGGTGGTTCGGCTGCGATGGGCGACGGCTTCAGCTACGGCTACGGCAACGCCAGCAACAACCTCATCGTCGGCAACAGCTTGCGCAACTGGCTCGAAGGCCGTGTCGGCAACGACACCCTCGACGGCGGCGTCGGCAACGACACGATGTACGGCGGCACCGGTGACGACACCTATTACGTCGACCACGCCGGCGACGCGCCGTGTGAATACGTCGGCGAAGGCACCGACACCGTCATCAGCTCGGTCGATCACCGCCTGGGCCAGAACCTCACGCCCGACAACGTCGGCGTGCTCGACTTCCTGGAAAACCTCGTCCTGACCGGCACCGCCAACCTCACCGGCACCGGCAACAGCCTGGCCAACCACATCACCGGCAACGACGGCAACAACCGCCTGGACGGCGCGGGCGGCATCGACACCCTGGTCGGCGGCCTGGGCGACGACACCTACGTGGTCGACAACACCGCCGACGTCATCACCGAAAACGCCGGTGAAGGCACCGAAACCGTCGAAGCCAGCGCCAGCTACACCCTGGGCGCCGAGCTGGAGAACCTGACGCTGACCGGCACCGGCAACATCAACGGCACCGGCAACACCGGCGCGAACACCGTCACCGGCAACAGCGGCAACAACCGCCTGGACGGCGGCGCCGGAGCCGACACCCTGATCGGCGGCGCGGGCAACGACACCTATGTGTACGACGCGCTGGACACCATCACCGACACCAGCGGCGCCAGCGACACGCTGGAAATCGGCCAGACCTACACGGTCGGCACGCTCGGCATCAGCGGCATCGAGAACATCACGCTGACGGGCATCACCGACATCGACGCGACGGGCGACGCCAATGCCAACGTGCTGACGGGCAATGCCGGCCTCAACGATCTGACCGGTCTGGGCGGCAATGACACGCTGGACGGCCTGGGCGGCGCGGACAACCTGATCGGCGGCCAGGGCGACGACAGCTACGTCTACGACGCGGCCGACACCATCACCGAAATCGCCGGCCAGGGCAGCGACACCATCCTGACCGCCGCCAGCCACGTGCTGGCCACCGCCAACGTCGAAAACGTGACGCTGACGGGCAGCGCCAACGTCGATGCCACGGGGGATGCGGGGGCGAATCGATTGACGGGCAATGGTGGGAATAACCGGCTGGACGGCCTGGCAGGTGTGGACACGCTGGTGGGTGGGGCGGGGAATGACACCTATGTGGTCGACAGCAGCGACACGGTCACCGAGCTGGCGGCAGAGGGCACCGATACGGTCGAGGCGAGCGTGACGCACACGCTGTCGGCGAACGTCGAGAACCTGGTGCTGACGGGTGTGGCGGCGATCGACGGGACCGGGAATGCACTGAACAACGTGATCACGGGTAACGCAGAGGCGAACACGTTGACAGGGGGGGGCGGGGTGGACTCACTGATTGGCGGCGCTGGCAACGACACGTACCACTTGGATGTGCGAGCGGATGTTGTGACCGAAGCGGAAGGTGCGGGCATCGATACCGTCCACACGGCGGTGAGCCGCTCCCTGGACGCCAACGTTGAAAACATGGTGTTGACCGGAACTGCGGCCGTTGGCAATGGCAATGCTTTGAACAATGTGATCACGGGCAACGCCTTGGCCAATTCACTCAACGGTGGTGCAGGAAGCGACACGCTGATTGGCGGCGATGGCAACGACGTGTATGTCCTTGACGTCCGGGCAGACGTGGTGACCGAATCCGCGGGTGGTGGCATCGATACGATTTACACGGATGTGAATCGGACGCTGGATGACAACGTCGAAAACCTGGTTCTGACGGGTACGGCCACCGTTGCCAATGGCAACTCGGCGAACAACGCTATCACCGGCAACGCGCTGGCCAACACGATCAGCGGTGGAGCCGGCCTGGATAGCATGGCCGGTGGTCTTGGCAATGACACGTATTACGTGGACGTTGCCGGAGACGTGGTGACCGAAGTTGCAGGTGCAGGTACAGATACCGTCTACACGGATGCGAGTCGCACCTTGGATGCCAACGTTGAGAACTTGGTGCTGACGGGTGCAGCGACCGTCGGCACGGGCAACGTCCTGAACAACGTGATTACGGGTAACGCCCTGGCGAACACGTTGACGGGGGGTGCCGGAGTGGACTCACTCATTGGAGGCGCAGGCAATGACACGTACCACCTAGATGTGCGAGCGGATGTTGTGACCGAAGCGGAAGGTGCAGGCACCGATACCATCCACACGGCAGCGAATCGCACACTCGACGCGAACGTTGAAAACATGGTGTTGACCGGAACTGCGATCGTTGGCAATGGCAATGCTTTGAACAATGTGATCACTGGCAACGCCGTGGCCAATTCACTCAACGGTGGCGCAGGAAGCGACACGCTGATTGGCGGCGAGGGCGACGACGTGTATGTCCTTGACGTCCGCGCAGACGTGGTGACCGAATCCGCGGGTGGCGGGATCGACACGGTTTACACGGATGTGAATCGGACGCTCGATGACAACGTCGAAAACCTGGTTCTGACGGGTACGGCCACCGTTGCCAATGGCAACTCGGCGAACAACGCTATCACCGGCAACGCGCTGGCCAACACGATCAGCGGTGGAGCCGGCCTGGATAGCATGGCCGGTGGTCTTGGCAATGACACGTATTACGTGGACGTTGCCGGAGACGTGGTGACCGAAGTTGCAGGTGCAGGTACAGATACCGTCTACACGGATGCGAGTCGCACCTTGGATGCCAACGTTGAGAACTTGGTGCTGACGGGTGCAGCGACCGTCGGCACGGGCAACGTCCTGAACAACGTGATTACGGGTAACGCCCTGGCGAACACGTTGACGGGGGGTGCCGGAGTGGACTCACTCATTGGAGGCGCAGGCAATGACACGTACCACCTGGATGTGCGAGCGGATGTTGTGACCGAAGCAGCCGGCGCAGGCACTGATACTGTGTACACGGACGTCAATCGCACGCTGGATGACAACGTGGAGAACATGGTGTTGAGTGGGACGGCCTCGGTCGGAAATGGCAATGTCCTTGACAACTTGCTCACCGGTAACTCGCTTGCGAACACGCTGAGCGGCGGAGCGGGAAATGACACCCTGAGCGGGGGCGCCGGCGTTGATACGCTCTATGGAGGTATTGGCAATGACGTGTTCCTTTTTGCGAGCGCCGACGGCGCAGGAAACTCCGACAATGTGGCAGATTTCGTTAGCGGCGTTGACAAGGTCAGCCTTGACGATGTCTTCTTCAATACGCTGGGCTTGCCAGGTGTGCTGGACGCGGCGCAGCTTCGAGTAGGAGCTGGTTTGACCGCTGCCACGGGAGCTGAACATTTGGTTTTCAATACCAGCACTGGCGCGCTCTACTACGATGCGGACGGTTCCGGCGGCGCTGCCGCCATGCAAGTTGCGACGCTGAATGGACTTACCGGTCTACTGGCGACTGATATCTTGATCAGCTGAAAATCCAATTCCTCAACGAGCTGGCATTCATTTGCCAGCTCGTAGCGGTCTCAAAGCCCGGCGAGTTCGCCGGGCTTTTTTCATTCAGCGCACACCTACTTGCGTATGTGATTAGCGCTTGCCGAAGAGGCGCTCAAGAGCCTGATCAGTGAAGACCGCTATTGCAGAGCAAGTTCAATGGAGCTTGCGTCCGAAGCCCGCACAGAGTCGCCGCTCTTGGCGGATGTGACCTCGACTTCGGTCGTTCATCCTAGTCAATGGCAAGCTGCCCACCGCATGTGGCCGCCCGGTAAGTGGTTGAATGGGCCGTGACCTCGAAGCTCTATCGAACGATGTGCCATGCAGGTGGCGCACCGATAGCGGCTGGTGCAAAATGGCGAAGGCACGAAGTGGGCCTGCCTTTATTGGCTACAAGGCTAGATCGATCGAACAGTTAATGCGCAGATTCCAAGTTGAGATATTTGGTGTCGGGGATGCGCGACAAAGTTGAGGATGAAAATTATGTCGGGCAATCAGGCCATCACAATCCTGGATATTTTCAAGATTCTGAGAAAACGATGGTTGTTTGTTGTATTTGGTCCATTGATAATCGGGGTTTCGGCGCTGGGTTTTAGCTTCATGATTACGCCAAAATATACGGCGAGTGCTCAAATCATGATTCCCCAAACACAGAGTACGGCAAGTGCATTGTTGGGGAGCCTCGGAGGGCTGGCGGGTGCTGCTGGCGGAGCAATCCCAGGCCTGAAAAATCCTGCTGATCAATGGATTGGGTTGATGCGAAGCAGAACAGTAGGTGATGCCTTGGTCGATCGATTCTCGCTACTGGATCGTTATAAGAGAGTCCATCGATTCGAGGCGAGAGAGCAGTTGTCTATTCAAACTTCAATATCGTCAGGAAAAGATTCGCTGATTGATATTTCTGTTGAAGATGTCGACCCCAAGGTCGCAGCAGAGATGACTACGGCGTACATCGAAGAACTACAGAAGCTGAGTAAGTCACTCGCAGTTTCAGAGGCGGCGCAGCGAAGACTGTTTTTTCAGAAGCAGCTCGAAGAAGCCAAGGAGCAACTGCTTGCGGCAGAGCTCGCACTCCAGCGGGGGGGAGTAAGCGAGCAGGCCTTGATGGCGAGCCCAGAAACTGCCGTGGGCACAGTCGCACGTCTGAAGGCTCAAATTACCGCAGCAGAAGTCCAGATATCTGTCATGAGTGGGTCCATGACGGAAAACAACGCGCTTCTTCAAGCCAGTCGTCGTGAACTCGATTCGTTGCGAGCGCAACTCGCTAGAGTGGACAGGCCGACGTCGAGTTCAGGCGCTTCCAAAGATATTCGAGCCAATGAAGCGTCCGGGGATGCTTATATCGCTCGGTTGAGGAACTTTAAGTACTACGAGACTCTTTTCGAATTAATGGCCCGACAGTACGAATTGGCCCGAGCGGATGAGGCGAAAGACGGTGCGCTTATTCAGGTGGTCGATCCAGCACAGATCCCGGAATGGAAATCATCGCCGAAGCGAGGAATTATTGCGGTGATGTCTACCTTGAGCGGATTGATTGCATGTGTCGCAGCTGTCTTGATCTGGCACCAATACAAGGAGTCGCGTAGGGTTTCAGCCGGCTGAGTGACCGGGTCTTTTATGAACTGATGTAGGACAGACAGCGAAACTGTGTTGCATCAAAAGGATCCTAACCGAGCTTCAATCAGAAACCAGTGGGGTCACGGTGAGGCAATCTAAGGGGCGAGCGATCTAAGGAACTCTAAGGTTAGTTGATTGCCGCATTCACAAATACATCTGCGACCTGATCCCAGTTGGTAGGAAGCTTGCTCGTTTGTACGGAATAGTTCGGCCACCAACCGCCATCAAGTTGTTGCTTAAGTTTCCACAATGCCTCCCTGAGGGATTCTGGGTCGTACGGGTCAAAGTAGACTGCTTGATCATTGCAAAGCGCTCTGGCGTACGGCAAGTCAGGGCAGACAATAGGTAGGCCGATCCACATGGCTTCGATCAATGGGAATCCGAAACTTTCCGTTAATGACAAAAATACAAGTGCGTCGGCCTTCTCGTACTGTCCGAGCATTTTCTCGGGTGTGAGGAAGTCCACGCAACTTATGCGATTGTCGAGAAGGTGTGAACCTGCTTCAGGTGCTATTGTTAGGATTACTTCTTTGATGGGCCAGTCGCCGTGGGCGATGCTTCCCAACATGCGATGGTTCTTGTGGGGGTATTTCTGTGCTGGGTAAAACAGCGTGAGATTGTTGTGATTGCTTGTCCGGGACGATCTCTTTAGTCTTGAATCGATTAGCCACTGTGGAACGGGCTGTGGGGCGACAATGATTGCGGACTCATTTATCCCGCGATAGGATGAAAGTAGGGCGACCTTCATTGCGGCCGTTTGGACAATGAATCTGTGAACTCGCCTTGAATTGATCCTAAAGAGCAGCCTCGCTATCCGATATTTCAACGCTCGCTCTGTTTCGGGGCCGACTGTGAGGTGAGTCGTTTGAACGAAAACAGTCTGGCGAGCGTTGATGCGAATCGGAATGTCTCCAAGTACTAGGACTGGCGCGTCGCCGCGCCACTTCCACCCGCCGAATGTGCACTCCGCTATTCTCGATACTGCATTCGGAAGCCAGCGGTGATAAATGATGCACTTTCGTTCTGAGTCTGCAGCATACCTGCTGAGGTCACCGCGATCCGGTAGATGAATTTCAGTGATGTTGACGTCCGCCTGACGTTCGAGGGCGGGCAACAATGACTTCAGGAGTTGCACTGCACCAGCTCCCGCAACATTTGTCAGGTGTAGGCGCAACTCCGGAAGGTTTTGTTTTGCCATTGAGCTAGAAGACAAAAGTTACCTCAATACCACGGACAAGCAGGTTTCGACCTTCGATTCAGGGTCGCTTCCAACACCTCTGACATGTAGGTGCCTGCCACTGCAGGAGCGAGCTTAGAGGCCGCTTCACCTGTTGCTTGTCTGAACGAAGAGAGAAGCGTCGACTGCTCGATCAGTTGAATCAATATATTCACCAACTCGACATTGCTGTCGTCAAGTTGAAATACTCGGCCACATCCGAACTTCTCTAGTACAGAGCCCGCGCCAACGCGGTTGCTGCATAGTACCGGCGTTCCCGACTGTATCGCTTCGTTGACCACGACCCCCCAACCGTCGTATCGGCTTGGCAAGACAAGCACGTCGTAGTCCCGAATGACAGTCTGAGCCAAACCGAAGGGAATTACACCGCGGTAGATCGAATGCTGGCTATTCCATGTGAACAGATTTGGATCGCCCGGGCCGAATACGTCGAGGCGGATTGAACGTCCACTTGCATACACCCGATCGACGGACTCAAGTAGACCATCAAGGCCTTTGATCGCAATCAAGCTGCCGACGAAAATGACCTTTAGAGGCCGATTCGGTGGTTGCACCGGCTGGTGACTCATTGCTCCATCGATTTGGGGCACGAAGTATCCGAATGGAGCAATTTGACTTTCTTTGACTCCAAGAGATTGGTACTGAAGAGAAGCCAGTCGTGAAATCGCGAAAACTCCGCTGATCTTGCGAAGCAGGAGCAAGCTGTACAGCTTATAGATGAGCGGTCGAAACTTCGCCTTAATTTTCGAAAGAGAAGTTCCGTTGTCTGAAAGGTAGCCTGCCGCCTCCGTTGAGTAGGGTTCCGAGATCAGATGAACCTGCTCAATGCCTTTGAGTTGCGCCCAAAGCAGGGCGAGCATGAAAAGGCTGTTTTCGAAGGGACTCCCGAACAGATGTATTGCATCTCGTCTTGATTCAAGGATGTGCCGAACGGCTCGCCATCGGCCTCGACCAGGGAGCGAGATGATGGCGAGGCCCGTTGTATCCGGCGCTGTCCAGCCTTGACGGCGTCGATCTTCGTGTTCTGTAGCTGCAACGACAACTTCAACTGTATTTCCCCAGGCTTCCTTGAGTGCCTTTAGCGTGTGCGACTGGTGTGCTGTCAGCACAGGGTGCCAACTCACAATCTGAGGCCGGATCATTTGGGTAGGTTAAAGAAAAATTGTTTCAGCTTTGGGCCAACTTGCGAGGAATCGCAAGCGCTGCGAGCGATGGCTTGACCATGAAGAGCGCGTACGCTTGATTCTTCGACAGAACTGACGATTTTCTGTAGCGCCACATAGATGGATTCCGGATCCTCTGAATGAACATACACGGCGCTTTCTCCGAAGATTAGCCGAACATCACTGATATCCGTCGTCACAAGTAACAAGCCGGCTGAAGCCATTTCAATCACCTTGGAGGGGAATGTTGTATTTGCCAGTTGGCCGGTTGCTGGCTTCAGTGCAAGACCTACCTGACATCGCCGCACAATTGCTTGGTACTCTTCGTCAGTGGTGCGGCCATGGATGACGAGCCCACCCATTCCGATGTCTTTCCCGGCTCGCTGCGAGAACTCTGCGACGAGGTCACCCTTCCCTGAAATCTCGAGTGTCAGTTTTCTAGACCAAAGTGGGCGTCGCCTTTCAATCAAATCCAGGACCTGGATCATCGCGTCTGCGCCTGTTTCCTTGGAGATTGTTCCTCCGAGCAATATGTGAACCGAATCCTGCGTCCAGGACTTTTCGACGAACTCTTGTCCAACCGTGCCGTAGTAGCAGAGGATGTGCTTACTCGTTGTCTCCGATCTTAAGCCTTCACATGCAAGCATGGTTCCTCGGGAGCAGATACTTGCATAAACCAACTTCTTTAACTGTGTGAGCTTCTTCGTCAAAGGCCCCTGGCCTTCAAGTATCTCGCCATCCTCAATATCAAGAAATGCGGCGATGCCTCGTATTTTCGCAAATAGTAGAGCTGCTAGGTAGGCCGGCATTCTGTTGTAAAACATGATGACCGTATTCCCGGGCATTCTCGCAAATTTATTCAAGGGAATGATTGCGGAAAGCAGCGTGAGAATAAGCGAGAGCAGGCGACTGTGCTCGAAGGGCAAGTAAATAACTGGGCAACTATTAATCCGCTTTACCTTGAAGCCGAAGAGTCGTCCTGATCCATCCTGTTTGCCACGGCCCAGGCTAACAATCCAGGGACGCACCCCGACGGATCGCAATGAACGACACATCATGAACATTTTTCTAGATGCGGCGGGGCTGTCCGACGTTATGCCGCGCCTGATTCTCGTTTCATCATCTAGTGCATTGCATAAAACGATTAGTCGGTTCGTCATCGACTCATCTCAGTTTAGTTTCCGAATCATCCTGCAAGGCACTCCGCCAGCGAGTGTGTTTGGTGGAATGTCCTTTGTAACTACTGCTCCAGCGGCAATAACCGATCCTTCACCGATGGTTACGCCGCCCAGTATCAGGCATCCTGCCCCTATCCATACGCCGTCTCCAACGAAGATGTCTCTTGCGACACCGCTTCCAGCTCTCCGAAAACTCGTACCAATTTCATGGGACCCAGGAATAAAGCTTACACTTGGCCCTATATCGCACCTACTTCCGATATGAATCGCGGCGGCAATATTTGAGTGAAACACTGATCGCGGACTGATCCAGGTCTCATCCCCAATTGAAATGAGCCCCCTACCGTAAAGCGCGCCGCCCCCACAGTATGAAACGTGTTTTCCCAGTTTAATATTGGCTAGTTTGAGTAGCTTTGATTTTAGTGAGAATGCCCCACTGACTGGGAGTGCAAAAAAAACAATTGTCAGGGCTGTTCGCAATATTGATATGAACATATCAAAACAGGAAATAAAAGGGGGCGCCCCATCGCTCAAACTGACTCCATAGGCCCTCTGAGGATGGGGTTGAGATTGATTTGTATGTTCTTTGTGCAAGTACAATCAAAAACAAAATCCTGGCGTACTTGGCGTAAGGCAAAAGTGCTGAAAATATCAAATACCCAGGGATAACTGAGATGAACATAAGGCAGAGGCGAAAAGAAGCGCCCGGCACTTGCAGAAATGCAAAGTAAATAAGACAAAAAGCTAAGACCGGGAACTTCCAGTTGCCGGCATTCCTGTTGTACGTATTTTTGGTCAGAAACAATATTGCTAATACGGACATAATAAAAATGCCATACAGCCAAACTGACACACTTTCGCTGCTAAGTAGCCACCCAAGTCTTGCGCCGCCCTGGCTTTCTCCTTGAAGAATGAATTCCTCAATCGTGGTCAGGTCGAAGTACCATAAGATCAATGCAAGTGGGATTAATCCGTAGTATTTTATTCGCCGTAAGGTGATGATTGAGAGAAACACTGGAATGGCCGATAAGTGAAATCCCCCGGCAATGGTTAGAAAGAGTGCGGCATGGCTTCTGCTCTGAGCGGTGAGTGCGTAAAGCATGACGACTACAGCATAGGTCTGTCGAACGATTTGAGTTGTGTTAAAGAGGGAGAATAGAAGCAGGGAGGCCCCTATGCAAGCTGCCTTGTTGCCTTCGTCTATAGATGCTGAATCTAGGCCGCGATACTCGAGCCAGAGATAGAAAGTGAAGGTGCAGAACAGGCATAGGAAAAACAGCACAAACTGTGGGCTGTCTTTGGGTCCGAAAAGCCCAATCGCGGCGAGTAGCGATGGAGTTAGTATTTCTAAGCCGCCGCCGTAAGAGAATAATTTCTCTAGATCTCCTGTGTGTAGGCTTTGATAGAGATCAAAGTATCTTATGAAGTCATCAGTTTCGACCTGAAAAACCTCTCTGGAGGAAATCATTAGCGCGCCGCTGAAGACTGTGCTCAATGAAATAAGAATTCGCTCCTCTCTTTGGAGATGGTTGGACAGTCCGATAAGAATGGTTATGGATAAGCTCCATGCGAGTACAGGTGAGGTTGCGCAGATGATGTACGCGACCAATAGTATGTATGGCGTTGTGCTTAGCCAAGAGGTTTTTTCGCCCCTCATTTTGTTTTGTCAAGTCGAATGAGTCATGTTGGAAAATACAGATATGTATTCTCTGGCGACTGCCGTTTCAGACCATGAGCATACTGCTCGTGTTCTTGCTGCCGCAGACATTGATTCGAACGCCCCTGGCGTTCGGCATAAATCAAAGATGGCTGATGCGAGTTGAGTGGGATCGTATGCAGATGCCATGAGGCCAGTTGTCCCGTGGATCACAACATCAGGTATTCCTGTGCAGTCAAAGGCGACAACAGGGCAGCCGCATGCTTGCGCTTCGGTTGCTGTCTGTGGAAGATTTTCTTGCTCAGACGGAACCACCATGACATCCGCTGAGTTGTACAGAAGGGCAAGGGTGGTGTCATCCGATACATGGCCCGTCCAGACTGAATCTATTGGTAGACCGCCGCCATCAGGCGGCCTGGATTGTCCGAAGACCACGCAGGTGAAGTCTTGTGTGTTGTTTGTGTTTGCCAAAATGTCTAGTGCTCTCCGCAGGTGTTGGTATCCCTTACGCGGTTCACTAGATCCGCCAATCGCACCGAAGAGCACGATCTTCTTGTCTTGAGGTAGCCTAAGTACGTCACGGGCAAAGTGACGATCCAGTGGTCGGAAAACCTCTGTGTCCAGCGGATTTGGAATGACATGTACCGGCCAGTCTCGGAACAACTCACTTCTTCGTGCACAGGATCCGAGCCAGTTACTTGGAGAAATGATGTGCATCGGGCGTCTCCACGCCTTGGCCTTGCGTTTGGCCGTCCAACGTGCAAGATCCCAACCAGTGTCGCCTTGATCGCGGTTGTTTCTTCGATAACCGACGGCCCACCGAGCATCTGCGCTGTCTGACGTGTAATGCTCTGAGCCACAGAACGGCCACATGTCATGTAGGGTCCATGCGACTGGTTTCTTGATTCGGCCAATGTCTGAAATGGACATCGTTTCTCCGCAAATCCAATGCAGATTCACGACATCGGCGTCTGAAGCATTAATCTCATCAGCCCACGAAGACGGTAGCCAGTTCGTGGACTGCAGTCCTTGGTCAGTTCTGTCTTGCAATGCATTGAGCGCATACCCTGCGCGCCATCGCATAGCGGTCACCGCCTTGGCACCGCCGCTAACGTCACCAATGACGGTCGGGTCATCCGATTTCTTCAATCGCACTCGCATCCGTGATTGGTGTCCAGCAGCGAGAAGAGCTTTGTGCAGTCGGTAAGCCGCACGGCCTGCGCCGCCGACCGAATCCGAGTATGAGACGATTAAGATTTTCACTTCAGGGTCCGAGGCGCAATGCACCATCTTTGGGTGGGCGCAATCAATGCGTTGAAAACGTCCGAAGAGTACAAGGCAATTAACTCTCAGCGGTTCAAACTGATTTGAACTGCTGCTTCCACCGCGCGATTTCTTCCTGTGGCAGCCGAACAGCAGTTGCTCTTTCTTGCTTTAAAATATCAGCAAGGATTCCGACTTGGTCGCCCTCGATCACAGGCAGGCCGAAATCTCTCTGTTTTTCAGTGGCTCGATTATCAACGGATATAATCATGGCCCGAACTCTTCTTTGTAGAGCGCGGATGCCTGCATGAAGTCTTGTGCCAACGTAGTCAATATTGCCGCCATCAAGTACGCCATTGAAACTTGCGAGACTGGGTGATAGTACTTTGATGTTCGAGGCGTGGACATCGATCAAGCTAGCCAGATAGCGCAGATCGCCTGATCCTTGAGGCCAGAAAAAAATGGTTTGGTAGCTCGCAGTCAGTTGTCGAATCAAGGCCCGGTCGCGGTCAAGATTCGGTTTGTAGTCCGTTATTGTGAATACAACTTGCGCGGCCTTTCCTAGCGGAATTGCGCGGCAGTGATCGGGATCTAGGCGCCACATGGTTGGGCACCCGGTATTGATGACATTCTCTATTCCGATTGAGCGCAGCTTTTCTTCGGCATACGAGTCACGCACTGAATGTAGGTGACGGCGCGAGAGTGCCTTTCGGTAGAACAATGCGGACAGCCAGTCCGGCTTGTCTTGATACTGCCACCATCCGACTCCCATCAAAACGACATCTCGCAAGAGTGGGATGTCGAGAGCGCCGAACTTCCACTGTCGGTACTGTCGGAGATGAGAGCTCAATATGTTTGTCCCTCCGATGACAGAGAAGTCAGATCTCTGCACAATGTTGCGCCCTACTTTTCCTATGGAATCGTGTGTTGGCAGTGTGATGGTCTGGTGGCGCGTCAATAAGCCGCTCAACTCCAAATTGACCGCGTCCATGATGATGAAGTCGCCAACATTCTCAGATGCGACGCTTGTATCGAACAAGGCAACCAAGTTTCGGGGTGGGGTTGAAGTCATTTCAAGTGTCGGAAGTCGAGTTATGCGTTGCAGATGAGCGAGTTCTTCAACGCCAGGCTGAATTTATTGAAGTCCAGAACGGGATAGACGATGGCGTACAAAAGATTGGATTGACAATAAGTCTTGCTTGGTCGGCAACAAGCGTGGTGGTGGCTCTTTGAGTACCAAGGGGTAAATCAAGATCGTTGCCAAAAGACGAGTAAATGATCCGAGCAGCATGAGGCTTGCCAGGTAAGAGGATTCGTCCTGTTCTGGCAGAAAGAATATCCCGATGAACACTGGTAGCAGGCTGGTGACTTGACGTAGCGCTACAAGTCCAGGTCTGCCTCCTGCATTGAAGCGTTGAGCTAATGTCCAACTCCCTGCGCCTATCACTGCCTCAAATGCAAGAATAGAGAAAGGCAGCGCACAGGCAGCGAAAGCAGATCCAAAAATGGTCGGAATCATCCAGGGAGATGCCAGTGCTGCAAGGGTCGAAACGATCAGCATAGGCATGAATGTGGTCCGAAACGCTTTGAGGACATTTTCTGACAACGTGCTGTTGTCCTTGCCTGCGTATCGAGAGAAGAGTGATATTGATACTGAGTCCTGGACCATTGCTATTTGTCGCGACAAAGCGAATGCAAGCGCGTAGAACCCTACCTCGTCTGGTCTCCCAATTTCCAGTATGACTATTTTGTCGATATTTGACAAAAGGACGCCAATTAAGGCGGTGATGTGTTGGTGTCCTGCATAGATTGCAACGGCCGAAAACTTGATTGCCTTATAGTCTGTCGCGACTTGGCGGCCCTCGGTCATTGCCTTCCAGATCCAGAAAGCGGCAGCCAAGGTCGCCAAGCCAGTTACGGTGATCTGAAGATTCAAAACCCAATCATACTGAGCGATGCCGTTCTCAAGAAGCATTACAGCCGAAACGCAAATCAACATCATCAGCGCAACTGCATTTCTCAGAAGGTTGAACACCTTTAGATCTGCTGATATCTGGCTCAATGTTGTCAAGTATGCGAAGGCGGCTGTCAGTGTGGCCAGTCCGGCCACTGTATATACTTGCGGCTGGAGGCGTGACTCAAAAAGTGTTGTGACGCCTATCCATGCAAGAGGACCTGCCACACAAACCACGGCGCCGAGGCCTATTAGGAACGTGCTGCGAAAGTTGTGTTGAAAAGGACCGCCACGGTGATAGACAATTGAACTCGCGAAGCCCAGTTGAGCGACGGCTGCAGCTATTCCTACGATCACCAACGCCGCAGCTAGCATTCCGCGGCCTTCTGTGCCCAGCAGTCGCGCGGTCAAGACTGAGCCAAAGAAGGAGACGATGGCTAAGAATATGCCGCCAGTTAGCGTTCTCCACCAACTGCCAGAGAAACTCGAGTCGCTCAAGCTATACTCACTTGCGTGGATTGGACCTTGATCGCATCGCTTCGGGCATGGTTGACGGAGATGATTATTTTTTCCATCTGAATCAGTGAATCAAAGCGTTCCAAGCTCGAACCGCACTTTCTGTTGAGTACTTGTCTACCGCGATTTTTCGTGCCGTCTCCGACATGGTCTCCCGCAGATTGTTGTCGTCTTTCAGGTTGATGATTGTGCTGACCAAACGCGCAGCGTCCCCGACCTGTACCGTGGCGCCGACTTTTTCTTTCTGAATCAATCTTGCTAGCTCTCCGTCGGTATCCCCGATAAAGATGACTGGTCGGCCTGACGCGAGGATCCCGTAGTACTTGCTCGGCACGATCAGTCCCTCGTGTTCGGGTAGTAGGCTGATCAGGTGGACGGACGCGCAACAAAGACTCAGACTTAGTTCTTCTCGGCGTTGATATGGGTGAAACGAAAAGTTTTTCAGTCCGAGCAGGTTGACTTCGCTCCGTAGCTTTTCCGTCTGCGCGCCGCCACCTACGAAACAGAAATGAAAGGCTGAATCGGATGAAAGTGCAGTCATCGCATTGATGATTGTCCGGAATTCATGCGCTCGGCCCAGATTTCCGGAGTACATCACGACGAACCGATTTTCTAGTTTCCATTCCGAAATTAGCCGGTTGTTGGTGGCCTTGATTGGGGTGATTAGATTTGTATCTTGCCAATTGCTGATTGTTTTAAGTTTTGCTGCTGAGATTCCGCGGCTCAGCAGAACTTCGCGCATGCGTTCGCCGATCACGACATTTATGTCTGCTCGCTCAAGTGACCAGTCTCTGATTCGAGAGATCCATCGACCTATTTTTCCGTTCAAGGCTGACATTCCCGCGCGTTGGGCAACCTCTGGGAATAGGTCTTGGATCCAGTTGAAAAACTTGGCACCCTTGAGTTTCGCTATCGCCGCGACTGGAATCGAGATCAGCGGCGGGTCTGTTTTTGCGACGACCAGCGAATTGCGATCTACTTTTCCTGTTAATGCAATAGTCGCGGAAACATAAAATGTCAGATAATCAATTGCTCGACCGACCGTTGAGCGTCTGCCGAATCGAGTGGTCCATACTCGATGAACGTTAACGCCCTTGATGTTTTCGGTGCTCGATAGATCAGTGTTCGTGTTTTCGTAGAGCTGCCGCGAACACACCACTGATACGTTGTGGCCGGACGCTTTCAGGCCAAACGCGAGGTCGCTCAGCATTTGGCTGGTAGCGCTCACGTCTGGATGAAAGAATCTATTGACGAAGATGATTTCTCTTTGTGTCACGCGTCGATCTTATTGGCTAGATTTTTGTATTCGTGAGAATGAGTGCTTGCAGTTTTTGTCGCCATTGGCGTGCCGGTGGTGTTGGCTTGCGCAATCAAGCGTCGGGTTCTGGTGAATCGTTTCCCGGCGTGAAGCATTTGTATGTTCGATGGTCGAATTGCTTTCGCGCCGGACGTGCAGCGTGAATCAGTTATTCAAGGTCTTAATCGCCGCCGCACTCAACCCAAACTGATAAAGAATCTGACTCCAATCCTTCAACCCACGCGTGAACGCGGTCCAGAAGGTTTCGCGGTTGCCCTTCTCGGGCACCACCAAGGTATCCCCCGGCATCAGCTCCACCCGCTCCAGCCCGTCAAACCACCAGCCGCGACGGCTGGCGTGCATCACGGTGCCGTCGGCGCGAACGATGAAGCTGTTTTCGAGGTCGGCTTCGACGTCCACGCCGGCTGCGTCTAGGTATTCCTTCATCTTGCGACCCGGCCGCCACAGCAGTGCGTTGTTGTTGGCCACTGCGCCGACCGCGAAGATGAAGGCCGGTTTGGAGGGGATGCTGACGCGGTCGCCGTCTTCGAGGCTCAGGTCCGGCAGGTCGCGCGTACCGGCTGCGGAGGTCGGCAGTTCGAGGGCGATGCGGCCGTTGGATTTCAGGCTTTTCAGGCGCTGCAATTGGGCGCGCTGTGATTCGGCCTGGGCGGCGCGCAAGGCGGTGGCGGCTTGGGCGTCGGTGGCCGACAGGTTGGCGGTGGCCGTTGCGGCTGCGCTGGCGAGCTGGCTTTCAAGGCGCTTGACGGCGTCGTCGAGGGCGAGCTGTTGCTGGCGGCGGGTTTCTTCGCGGGCGAACTCGGTGCCGAAGACATAGGCTTCGGGCGTCAGGCCGCCGGCGCGCGAGATCAGGTCGGGCAGGGTTTCGCCGGGGCCGATCTGATAGATGCCGGGGGCGCGGACCTCGCCTTGCACACGCACCAGGCGGTTTTGCTTGGCCACCGGGTTCTTGATGTCGGCGCGGCCGAAGATGGTGACCACGTCGCCGGGCTGCAGCACGGGGTTGTGGGCGGGGTCCTTGTCGATCACCGCCTTGGCGAGGTTGAAGGGGATCAGCTCCATCGCGACGCGGTCGCTGTTCAGGCGCTCGATCGCGGCGTATTCCCAGTTCGGTTCATCCAGCAGGTTGCGTACGTCGCGTTCGAGCTTGGCCTCGGTGACGTCGGCACTGCCGCCCTGCAGGGTCTTGCCCTCGATGAACTGCACCAGCTTGTTCTTGCGCTGGTAATAGTCGGGCGTGATGAGGGCCTCGCGGTCGGGGATCAGGTCGCTGACACGCATGCCCGGCGTGAACGGGTAGCGCAGCGGGTTGGCGACGTTGCCGCGCAGGGTGACGGCGTTGGCGAACTTGGGCTGGACCTTGAACAGGGTCAGGATGTCGCCGTCGCGCAGCGGCATGTTGCTGACGGCGCCGGCCAGTTCGACCTTGTTGACGACGCGCGGTGCGCGTGGCGTGCTGCGGTCCAGGCGTTCGAGTTGGGCGGTGCTCAGGTCGGTCGACGCGCTGGTGCCGCCGCCGTAGGCCAGCAGCGCGGCGATGGTCTCGCCCGTGGCTTTCAGTTCGTAGATGGCCGGGCTGTCGAGCGCGCCGGCCACGGCCACGCGCGGGCCGGCGGTGTTGAAGACGACGACGTCGCCCGGGAGCAGGCGCACATCGGTGCCGCTGTTGCCGTTGAGGATGAAGTCGTAGAGGTCGATCTCGCCCACGACCTTGCCGGCGCGCTTGAGCTGCACGTTGCGCATGCTGCCGTTGCCGTTCGGACCGCCGCTGGCGAACACGACGTTGATCAACGTGGACAGGCTGCTGACGGTGTAGCCACCGGGCCGGCGGGCCTGGCCGACGACGAAGACCTGGATGCTGCGCAGCTGGCCCAGCGTCACGTTGAGGCTGAAGTTGCGGAACACCCGGCCGACCTGGCCGCGCAGGTGGGCGTCGATGTCGGCCGCCTTGACGCCCGCGACGCTGACAGTGCCCACGCGCGGGATGTTGATCTGGCCGTTGCGGTCGACGACGGCGCGGAAGTCGATGTCGATGCTGCCCCAGCCGCGCAGCTGCAGCTCGTCGCCGGGGCCGATGACGTAGTCGGCCGGAACGGGCACGCCCGCGACCGGCGCGTAGCTGTGGCCGCCGACCTGGAAGTAGCGCTCACCGAAGATCGGCAGCTTCTGGCCGGTGGTCTGTTCGACGAAGCGCTGGAACTCGTTGCTGAGGGGTTCGAGCGGCAAGCCGGAGCTTGGGTCAAAGCCGCCGCGCTGCAGGTCCTGCGGGTTGCCGGTGCCGTTCGGCAGGCCTTCGGCGCCGCGGATGGTGGGCACCCCGCCGGTGCCGGGCAGGTTGAGGATGCCGCCACCGGGCAGGTTGCCGCCACCCAGGCCACCGGAGGCGCTGCCATCGGCGTTGCCGCTGGTGCCGCCGCCCGTCAGGGCCGCCTGCAGGGCCTGGAGGCTCTGTGCATCCACCGTCTGCGGGGCCAGAACAACCCCCGCGATCAGGGCCAGCAGGACGTGTCGCGCTTGGGATATTGCGGAGGGGAGGGCGCGGGAAGAAGGTCGCATCGGGCGGAGCAGGTGAGAGCGTCGTCTGGGCGTCAAGGCCGGGAGGCACCGGACGTGAAGGCTTAGCGGAGCGTTGCCGAATGTGTCAAGCCGATGATTTCAAAGCACTTTTTGTCATCTCGGACCCTCTCGGGCGGCCACCGCAGGCCGGCTTGAAGTGTATGCCGCTCGTTTCGGGGGGCGCCGTCCGGAAGCGGCAGATTTGAGGCCATCGGCGGGGGGTATGTCACGCGGCGGGATGTCGGCGCGAGCTTGTCGCTGCATCCATTCAGATGCAACATGCCATCCCTTCTGATGTTTTGGGGTGACCATGAGAACGACCGTGACGATCGATGACGCGTTGTACGAACGTGCGCTGGAAGTGGCGGATCCGTCGATGGACAAGGCCGACCTCTTTCGAGAGGCCATCAAGACCTTCGTGCGCATCCAGGCGGCCAAGCGCTTGGCCGCCCTGGGTGGGGCCGTGCCGGACATGCAGGAGATTCCGCGCCGCCGCGAGGAGGCGCAAGGATGAGCGGTGTGCTGGTCGACACCTGCGTCTGGGTCGATCATTTCAAGAGGCGCAATGACACGCTCGTCGACTTGCTGGCGTCGGACAGGGTGCTCTCGCACCCCATGATCGTCGGTGAGCTGGCGTGTGGAACACCACCTTTTCGACGCCAGACCCTGCTGGATCTGGAAGGGTTGCAGCCGGTCCGACAGGCCTCGATCCGTGAGGTGATGGATCTGGTCGAGCGGGACCGCTTGTTCGGACTCGGTTGTGGCGTGGTGGACCTCATGCTTTTGGCCTCTGCACGGATGACGCCTGGCGTCGTGCTGTGGACCCTGGACCGGCGCTTGAACGCCCTTGCCCAACGCTACGGCATGACGCATCCGGCGGCGCGGCTCTGATCGGGCCTGCCGGGCGGCGCCCCGGCCCACGCGGGGCCTCAGAATCTGGCCTGTCCACCGCCCCGAGAGTCGCCAACGTGCCCAACGCCCCCGAATCCGTCGCCCTGTACTGGGACTTCGAGAACCTGCATGCCAGCCTGGTCGACCAGCGCTACGGGCAGGGCGCCTACTTCAGCAGCCGCTTCCGGCCGCAGGAGGCGCTGATCGATGTGGCGGCAATCGTCGAGTTCGCGCTGTCGCTGGGGCCGGTGGCGGTCAACCGGGCGTTCGCGAACTGGGCCTCGTTCAGCCGCTACCGCTATGCGCTGCTGGAGCAGGCGGTCGAGCTGATCCAGCTGTTCCAGCCGGGCTCGAACGGCAAGAACGGCGCCGACATCCGGCTGTGCCTGGACGTGGTCGAGGACATGGGCCGCTTCCCGCACATCGGCACCATCGTGGTGGTGGGCGGCGACAGCGACTTCATGCCGCTGTCCTTCAAGGTGAAGGCCGCCGGGCGCACGCTGGTGGGCATCGGGGCGCTCAACAGCACCAACGCGAATTGGGCGCGCAGCTGCCACGAGTTCAAGTACTACGAGGCGATGCTGCGGCCGCTGAACCTGCGCCTGCCGGCGCATCCGGATGACGAGCCTGCCGCACACGCCGACCCGCGCGGAGCGGCTGCGGCCGGGGCGATGCTGGCGGAGCGGGCGGCACGCGCGGACGCGGTCGCCGGGGAATCGCCGGCCCGCGCCACGGCGGGCGATGAAGCGGCCGAATCGGCCGAAGGGGTCGCATCGATGGACGACCACATGGATGACCGCACGGGTGATCGTGAAGCTGACCGCGAGGGTGATCGGCTGGACGGCGGCGCGGCTGCCCCGGCGGACGTCGCAGACGCTGCCAGCGCCGAGCTCAGTCCCGTCGACCTGGAGTTGCGGTCCCTGCTGGACCGCGCGGCCCAGGCGCAGGAGCGCCACCGCGATGCCCGCGAGCTGGTGCGTCGCGCAATCGACCTGTTGTCGCAGCGCCGGGGCGATGCCTGGGTGCAGAAGGCGGGCGTGCGCCCGGTGATCCAGCGCATGGACCCGACCTTCCAGGAGTCCAGCTACGGCTGCGCCAACTTCTCGGAGCTGCTGCAGGCGATGCCTGACCTGGTCGAGGTCCGCAAGGGCGAGTTCGACCACGAGATCCGGCTCAAGCCGATCGACTGAGGCGCCTTCGGCCGCCTCCCCCTGATCGATCCAGTCCCCACCCCGCGCCTGCGGGGCGCTGCCGCATGGCCGTTCGTGACCTTCTGCTCGGAAGCCCCGTGCGGTCTCAGGGTCAACCCGCTTCCGGCCTCAACCCGATGGCTGCTCGGCCGATCCACAGATGGTCCCGCTTAAGTTGTGCTTGGGCTGTTAGATGGGGTCGGTGCCGGCGCGGGCGTACCCATTTGGGGCACCCGTTGGTGAACGCGTCAGAAGTGGGGCTTCCGGCTGAGCGTGGCTCTTGCCCAGGCCTCACGCAGGTGGAAGCCGCTCACCCCCATCGACTTTGCTTGATCGGGTTGCGGACGGGTGGGCGTCAACCCCCGACCTGAAGGATGCGGGTGCGCGTGAATGCGCGCTTGGAGAAGGATTTGCCACTTGGCGTGCGTCAGGGCGGGCAGCGATGACGTGGTGTTCGCTGGGCCTGCGGGCCCGAGCCGGGCGTGGCTGGGTTGCGTTCCCCCATCGGACTTCGAGAAATGACCTGGATCAGTTTCTGATGCTTAGCACATGTTCTTAATGATGTCTGAACGACAGTGGTCGAGGTGCAACGAAAAACATCTCGTGAAGGTGGCCTATTGTGATTTCCGCACGGGGGATTTCGCGTTTTGCGCACGTCGGCAAATCTTGCAGTTCCGGAAAGATGGGCTTGTTTCCCACTATTTGAGGGGGTAAGGATCCTTCAGATGTGGAGCCTTCACGAAGCAACCGGCCAGTCGTGCATTTCGTCACGAATCCCGATTGGGTGGTGAGCGTTGAAAGTGGGGGAGGAGGCCCATGCAACCGGTCCCGGCTGGGGCCGGATCGGTGATTGCTGTCGATCAAGGTCACTTGTATTGTTCGGCTCATCGGACTTAAGAAGACTTACTTAAGACCTCCTTTTCGTTGCATCCAAACGCAAGGATCTACGTAGATGAGGTGTGCTTCTGAAGCGCCGCTACGCACGAGGGACGGTGGCCTGTCGAGCCTGGATCGACACCACCGCGCAGCAAGACACAAGAGTCAACGATCGAATCGAAGGGAACTGCCATGAACAAGATCCAAGAAACAGAGCCCGCCTCTGCCGCCCCCAGGCGGCAGCGCAGCGTGGCCTTGCCGGTCTGGACCCGGCGCGGTGCCTATGTGCTGGGGGCGCTGGGCGCCGCCTCACTGTCGGTGGCCGTGACGGCCCAGGTCGTCGTCGACGTCTGGGGTGACCCGGCGTCGACCGACGTGTCGGCCCTGGTCACACCCGATGTCGGGCCGTTGGCCAACGACGCGCTGCTGACGCTGGAGCACACCAATCACTCGTCTTACGAAGGCACGGCCAACGGCAGCAAGGCCGACGTGACCGTCGAGTCGTCGGTGCCGCTGACGGCCCAGACCAGCAACAAGATCCCGACCGGCGGCAAGCCCAGCCCGCTGTTCAAGGCGACCTCGTTCACCTTCCCGCTGCTGCAGTTCGAAGAGTTCGGACCGCAGAAGCTCGATCCGACCGTCGACACCAGCGGCTACAAGGGCTTCCCGGCCCCGACCCTGGGCCCGGCTCCGGCACAGCACCCGAGCAAGCTGACCCGCAGCGCGCCGTCGGCAGAGGCGCTCGAGTCCTTCCTGGGCCAGAAGGGCATCAAGCCCTACCCGACCGCGCAGTCCAACACGCTCGACCAGAACCCGTGGAACGCGGTCGCGACCGAGTTCATCGGCCGTGAGATTCAGGGTCCGGCCGAAGGTCGTCCGCCCGGTGAGGGCTGGGCGCACCAGCGCTGGAACGAGATGTACCCGCAGACCTACTTCCAGACGGTGCAGGGTACGTCTCGGGTGAACCTGGGTCTGCGCGACAAGATGCAGCTGCACGGCTATGCCAAGGGCGAGTTCGGCCCGGGCGGTCTGTACCACAGCACCGCTGGCAGCGCGGCCACGGCCGGCACGACCAAGGGCATCGACATCCGCTTCCACCCGGGTCTGCCGGCGCAGCAGGCGGCCTCGATCTGGACCTTCGACGGCACGATGCCGCCGAAGCTGCTGATGGTGCGTTATGGCGAGGGCGTGCTCATGCGCCACTACAACGCGCTGCCCGTCGATCCGGCCGCCAACAAGGGCTTCGGCCTGCACACCATCTCGACCCACCAGCACAACGGCCACAACCCGGCCGAGAGCGATGGTGTGGCCCAGGCCTTCTTCTTCCCGGGCCAGTTCTACGACTACCGCTGGCCGGTCCAGCTGGCCGGCTATGACACCGTCAACACCGGTGCGACCGACCCGCGCGCGGGCTACCCCTGCGTGCCTGGCGAGACCCTGTGGGTGAACGACGCGTCGCCGAGCAAGAAGTCCTGCCCGGCCGACGGCGTGATCCGCATCCGCGGCGACTGGCGCGAGACCGCCAGCACGCTCTGGTTCCACGATCACATGCTCGATTTCACCGCGCAGAACGTCTACAAGGGCAACGCGGCGATGATGAACATCTACAGCGCCATCGACCGTGGCAACGAGACGTTCAACTGCCACTACAAGGACCCGAACGCGGCCAAGCCCGGCGTGATCCCGAAGAACGTCAACCTGTGCCTGCCCAGCGGCAGCGCGATGTCCTGGGGCAACCGCGACTACGACATCAACCTCGTGATCGGCGACAAGGCCTGGGACAAGGACGGCCAGCTGTGGTTCAACGTGTTCAACAAGGATGGTTTCCTCGGTGACCGCATCCTGACGAACTTCGTCTACCACCCCTACCTGGACGTGCGCGCCCGCCGCTACCGCTTCCGCATCCTGAACGGCTCGGTGGCCCGCTACCTGTCGGTCGCGCTGGTCAAGGAATTCGCTGGCAAGGGCGGCACGATGGCCGGCACCGGTGGCAAGACCTACACGCCGATCCCGTTCCACATGATCGCCAACGACGGCAACATCATGGAGCACGCGGTGGCCTTCGACGGCAAGGCTGACCTGGATGCCAACGGCAACAAGGCCGAGCACCTGGGCACCCTGCCGCAGCAGGCGATCGGCGAGCGTTACGACATCGTGGTCGACTTCGCCAAGAACGGCGTCAAGCCCGGCGACAAGCTGTACTTCGTCAACCTGCAGGAACACACCGACCCGGTGAAGACCAACAAGCGTCTGCCGCTGGCCGATGTCCTGTCGGGCAAGTACAAGCCGGCCGTGGCGGTCGACGACGATGGCGACAAGGTCCTGGACCGTTGGACCAATGGCGACCCTGGCATCGGCAAGTTCATGGAACTGCGCGTCAAGCCCATGGCCGCTGGCCAGGTCGACACCAGCATGGACCCGGCGCTGTACGTCGAAGGCAAGCTGAAGATGGTGCCGCTGAAGTTCAACCGCGACAGCGCAACCGACCATGCCAAGCTGAAGGACTCGATCCACCGTTCCTTCAAGTTCGGCCACAGCGGTGGCACCGACGACCAGCCCTGGACGGTCAAGGTCGACGACGATTCGAGCTACACCGCCGACATGCGCCGGATCTCCGCAGCCCCCAAGCTGTCGGTCGACCCGACCGCGGGTGGTTCGGTGCAGGAAGAGGCGCCGTACGAGGTCTGGTATCTGGAACTCGGCGGTGGCTGGGATCACCCGGTGCACGTGCACTTCGAGGAAGGCATCATCCTGCGCCGCGACGGCAAGGCACCGCCGGCCTGGGAGAAGTACGCCCGCAAGGACATCTTCCGCATCGGCCCGGACAACCAGGCGGGCTCGACGGTCGAGGTGGCCTTCCAGTTCCGCGAGTTCGCCGGCACCTTCGTCGAGCACTGCCATTCGACCCAGCACGAGGACAACGCGATGCTGTTGCGCTGGGACCTTGAGCGCAAGGGCCAGACGATGGCGATGCCCACGCCGATGCCCACCTGGGACGGCGTGCACTACACCGGCTCGGCGGCGCTGACCACCTTCCGCTCTGGCGTGAGCAAGGGCACGACCTTCCAGTTCGGCCAGTGATGGCGAACCCGATCGGCGCCTGAGCCCGATCGACCCCCCGCAGCGGACGTCTCCCGGTGAGCGTCCGCTGCGTCACTTCTGACGCAACTTCCCTCGACGACAGCATGAACACCTGGATCCGGCGCTTCTCCTGGATGGGCGGCATCGCGCTGGCTGCCAGCGTGGTCACCTCGGTCGTGCTGACCCATGGCAACCCCGCGACCGCAGCCCCGGCGAAGGCGGCGGCCGCGCAGGCCGATGGCGACGACGGCGGTCTGGCCTGGGGTGCCAACTACTTCCCCAACACCGTGCTGACCGACCAGTACGGTCGCAAGCACCGCTTCTTCCAGGACCTGGTCAAGGACAAGGTGGTGGGCATCAACACCTTCTTCACCAGCTGCTCGGCGGCCTGCGGGCTGGAGACGGCGCGCATGCGCGAGGTCCAGATGCTGCTCGGCGACCGGGTCGGCAAGGACGTGTTCTTCTACTCGATCACGATCGATCCGCTGACCGACACGCCCGAGGAGATGAAGAAGTACGCCGACCGCTACAACGTCGGCCCGGGCTGGCTGTTCCTGACCGGCAACGTCAAGGAGATCGAGCAGCTGCGCCGCAAGCTGGGCCTGTTCGACGACAACGACCTGAACAACCCCAACCCGAACGATCACCGCCTGCACACGGTCATCGGCAACCAGAAGACCGGCCGCTGGATGCGCGGCTCGCCGTTCGAGAACCCGACGATCACCGCCACGCAGATCGGCACCTGGCTGCACAACTACAAGCTGCCATCGGCCAAGGAGACCCGCTTCGAGCTGGCCCCGCAGATCCTGCGCAACCCGTCGTCCGGCGAGAAGCTGTTCCGCACCCGCTGCTCGTCGTGCCACTCGGTCAACGCCGCCGACCGCTCGGCGGCAGCCCAGAAGGTCGGCCCCGACCTCGAAGGCATCGGCAAGCGCCGCCCGCGCGCCTGGCTCGAACGCTGGGTCAAGGAGCCAGACCGCATGCTGGCCGACAAGGACCCGATCGCCCTGGCCGTCTACAACCAGTACAACAAGATCGCCATGCCCAACCTGCGCCTGAGCAGCAAGGAAGTGGCCGAGGTGCTGGACTTCATCGACGAGGAAAGCGCCCTGCCGGCCGATGGCAAGCGCATCAAGCAGTAGGGTGACTGGTGCGAGTGGTGCGAGCCCGTGGCAACACGGGCGCGCATGACCCCTCCTCACGCCGCCCCAAGGGCCTCACGGCCCGTCGGAGCGTGGCCCGGCGCTTCTTTGAAGGACGAAAAAAAGCCCGAGTGAAGTTCACTCGGGCTTTTTGCGCTTAGGTGGTCCGTGGAGGACCTTGTGTTGGCCGGGGTCACTTGAACTTCCCTATGGGAACGGCGATTCGCCGGGCCGAGTTCCTGCAGAAGTTCCTGCATGGGCTCCGAGTGAGTCACACCCTGGGTGCCCTTGCGCCAATCCGTGTTGGTGGACCTTCGCCATCCCGCTGCGCCGCTCAGGTGTCCGACAAATGGCGGCAGTCTGCCTATCCTGCACTCACCTCCGAGCCCGGTCTCGACGTCGATTCCCCTGTCCGTCGCGGCAGACATTCGGAACAAGAGCGGAACAGAACCGGGACACATCCGGCACATAGGCGGACCGTATGCGGGAGCGCACTCTTGCCGGCATGCAAATTCACCGGGGGCAACGGGGGCACGGGGGCAGCCGTTGCAAGTCATTGATTTACAAAGGAAAGTTTGCCCCCGGTTTTTGCCCCCGGCTGATCGGGCAGCGGGGGCAAGTTCCGGGGGCAGGAAGTCATCACCACATGGCCAGAAGCCGGGCCAGCGCCTCGCCCCGGTTCTCCTTGGCCTTCGACCTTTCCGGCGCGACGCCGTCGCCGGGCATGTAGAGATTCATTGGTCGTCGACTGCCGGGCACTGAGCGCTCGCCGACTTTTCCCAGTTCACCGGCCTCATGCATGTTCTCTACCGTCCTGCGCAACAACCGGCAGTCCGCAGGTGATGCGCGGCTGATCCCTTCGAGGCGATCGGCCAGGTCGTGCCACGTGAAGGGTCCGCCTTCTGCAGCCATCTGCCGCGCAGCCTGCATCACGGTGCGCCTGAACTCCGACTGTGGCCTGCCGCGCTTGTTCGCCTTCTGCATGGTCATCAACGACAAAGCCCGCCGGGGTTGCCGGCGGGCGGGTTGTGCAAACGCCCGCACGAGGCGGGCGATGGGTGCGGAGTTCAACCGGTAAGGAGCCCCGGCGGTGATCCGCTCCGCTGCCTCTTCCGTGGCAGCCACGCGATCCCATGGAAAGAGCGTCGTAGCTCGGCGGGCAGGTCTATGGGCCGCTCTCTCGACCCGCCGCGTCCGATTAGGTCGCGCTGTGCTGGTAGACCTTCACCGCGGAGGTGTCGAGCAGGTTCCCGCCGGCCCGTGCGGTCGCCAGGAAGCCGACCTGGCCCGCACGCAAGAACGACGAGTCATCCATTCGGTGAAGCTCGACCTCTGCAACGTCGCGAACGACGTAGGAACTCAGGTTCCCGAACGCGATGGACTTGGCACTGGCGCCAGGCGAGGGCATGTCGTTATTGATGTAGACGGGGTATCCCAGCAAGTAGCCGTGATGCCGGCCCACATCTCGGGACCGGTCTTCATAGGTGGGCAGCCACAGGGGCCTGCCGTTGCTGTCCTTCAGCTTCCGGATCACCTTGCGCGTCGTCTGGTTGAACATCCAGCCGGGCGCCATCGCAGCGGGGTTGTCGGAACTGGCGTCGGGCATCTCCAGCGAGCCTTCGTCGACCGAGTCGACCAGGTCGACCAGGTCGTCGTAGGTGACCGTCAGCGTCTGGCCAGTGGTGCCAGTCTTGCCGACAGCCGCAGCGGTCACCAGGCCGGTAGGCTCAGTCGTGCCGTTGCCGGTGGTGAACTGCAGGTTCTGGACGCGGCCGATGCGGGCGCGCGCCCGGGCCATCACGTAGGACACGATGTCGAAGGCGGCGTCCTGCACCAGCTCGATGGGCACGGTGAACACCTTCGAGCCGACCTTGTGGGCATTGAGCGAACGGCCGAAGAAGGTCATGTCCAACGACGTCGACGAAGCGTTCTGCGCCAGGGCCTCGCCAACCTCTGCCGTGCCGTCCGTCCCGGGGTAGCTCAAGGCTGCCCCGTTCTCGGTGCTGATCGGCGTGGCGACCTGTCGCATCCAGCCGTAGCCCTTCATCGTGTCCACGAACTGCTGCGCGACAGCCGGCGCGACGAGATAGCCGCCTTCGCCGGGCGTGGTCGTGCTCATCGCCGCCCAGACGCGCGTCTTGTCGATCTGATCCATCGCGCCGGCAGACTTGCGCAGAAAGGTATCGAGGCCCGCATGCTGCGCGGCCGACAGTTTTGGGAATCGGGCTGCGTGAACAGCAGCGTACAGATAGTGCAAGTTATTCGACATATTGACTCCAGTGGACTCCGGTTGGACAGATTGAGCCGATGCAACAGTTTTGGTCGACGCGGCGGGCCTTGGTGCTTGGTGGGTAGACGAGGTTTGAACGGATGAACTCGGGGCCTTGCGGTAGGGTTTCCCACGCGGAGCCGTCGCCGCAGCCCATAGGTCATCAAGTGGATTCGTCATGGTTAAAGCGATGGCTTGGTTTGACGAGCTATTGAGGGCCGATATACGCCTTGATGTCCCGGACTCGATAGAAGAGGTGGGAACCTGAGTTGTCGTTGACCCGGCCCATGAGGCGCGAATAAGCGGTTTCATTGAATCTTGCTTCGACACCCGTAGCCTCGACCTGGCGGAACATCGCGGCCTCTTCTTCCACGATCGCATCCAGGGCGATCAGGGCGTCGAGGTATCGGCGCATCAGCGCCTTGTGGGCCGGCGACAGTTCCTTCACCACGCACGCGCGGTGCTCGCCTTCGACCTGCTGCGCGCGTGCGGTCTGTCGCTCGATCGCCTGCCTGAGCGAGCGTTCATGAACGCGCAGGGTTGCCAGCTCGTCGAGCAGGTCGCCGGAAAACACGGTCGGAACCTGCAGCTTTCCCGTCGCGGCGTAGTTCATGGCGTCATGAACGCTCGGCTCATTGGACGGCGCCGGCTGCTTCGACGCGAGGATCATTTCGATCTCGCTTTTCCGCGTTTGGATCTTGAAGAGCGCGTCGTTCAGTTCCGAGAGGCTCTGGCGGACCTCGATGAATGCTGGGTTGTCGGCGAGTTTCTGAAGCAGCGGCTTCGAAGCCATGGGTGGTCCTTTGCGGCAGTCGTTGATCGGCGCCTGGTGGCGCGACGGTTCAGACTGTGCTGGTGTCGATGGCTTGCCGGTACGCGGCTTTCAGACCTTGCTTGCGGACGCTCCCGCCAAGCGCGAGCATGGATCGGCGCCACTGCGCCACGTTGACGAAGCCTTGCGCCAGGGCCTGGTAGTACAGCCGTTCGACGCCTCCGGGGCTCAGGCCCTCCCGATTCAGGGTCAGGCTGACGTCGGTGAAGAGGTGCTCTCTACGGATCCCCCGGCCCGGGTGCTCGACCGCCAGGCGCCACACCTCTGAATGCACCTGCCGCACCAATGCGAGATGGCGTCTCACGCTGGCCAGCCGCGTACGCTTGGGCCATGGTCGACCGAAGGCATCGTCCCAGCTCGCCACATGCGCATCGGCAACCAGGTGATGCCGACGCACGAACTCTTGGGCAAGCCAGTCGGGAGGCGCGACGCGATGCAGAAGGCAGAGCTTCACACCCTGCATCACGGCCAGGCCGTCGGCCGCACCTTCGCACCGCAGACGCAGCGCCTCGACCTGGCGCAGCGCGCGTGCTTGCTGATCACCCGCGTCGTTCATGGCCTCAGTCGGCCTCGCCTTCGAAGATCGACGGCAGGATGTGGAAGACCCGCGAGTTCCCGATGCCAGGCAAGCGCGGCTTGCAGGTGTAGCGGTCGCGGTCGTGCTTGAGGTACCCAGCCTCCTTCAGTACCCGCGCGACGAAGTTCGCATCGAGGCCCTTGCAGACGTCTGCATTGAAGGTCTCTGGGAACACGAAGAACTCGACCAGGCCGGGGTCTGCGGTCTTCTGCCCGAGTGGCGCGCGTGCGTCGCTGTAGTCGGTCGCGCTGTCGAACTTGATGGGGTTGCCGTCCTCGTCGACGATGCGCTTGAAGCCGGCCCGAAGCGCGGTGTTCGGCTTGTGGTCGTCCATCGCCCGATGCCACCAGGTGAACAGCGCATCGCCGTTCTTTTCGAGGAACGCGCGCACCTGGCGCAGTGCCTCGGCTCGCTCGCTGTTGCCGAAGCCGGCCGGCCGCGCGAGCACCCAGGACAGGAAGCACTTCCGCACGCCGTCGGTGACGGCACCTTCAGGCCAGCCCGTGAGCCCGACCCGAGTTGCCAGCTCGCCAGCGGCGGCCACCAGGGCGAAGCGCCGGCCAGCTCGCTGGACCTGTCCGTCTGCGGTGTCGGGCACGAACGCTTGTGCGATGCGGTCGACATCGCTGCGCAGTTGCTGGTGGAACTCGCCGGCATGTTCGGTCAGCCATTCGAGCCAGGCCCGGCCCAGCGTGCCGTGCGTCGTCTCGCAGGCCTTGGCCAGGTGCAGCGCCAGGGCCGCGCCGCCCTCGTGGTCGTGCACGGTGTCGAACAGACCCAGGCCGGCGCCTGCGTCGGCGGGCATGTCGACCATCCGCAGTTCCTGGCCGGCGCGGATGCGCTTGCCGGCCTCTGCCATGTGCTGCGCAAGCGGGATCTCGCCGGCTGACAGCCACAGCAGACGCCAGCTCAGGCGCGGCCTGGCGCCCCCGTTGCGGCCAGCGCGCGCCTTGCCTTGCCCGTTGGCCAGCATGTAGGCGGACTCTCCGGCCACCTTCGCATCGATCTGGCCCAGCTCGTCGAGCACCAGCAGCACGTCCGAATGCTGCGCGGCTTGCGCCTCCAGGCCGTTGTCCGTTGCGCGCCAGCGCTGCAGGTAGTCGCGACCACCCCAGACGGACGCGGCCACACGCAAGGCCGTGGTCTTGCCGCAGCTCGAATCGCCGCGCAGGTGGAAGCCGCCGGACTCGGCACCCGAGAGCCAGGCCAGCACCGGCCCGGCCAGCGCCGCCGAAGCCGCGAATAGAAGCCGGCTGTTCCCGATGCAGTACCGGCCGATCCGATCCTGCCATTGCGCCAGGCTGCCGCGCCGCGTGAAGGTGTCCTCCATCGGCGCATCGCTGTGGAACATCAGGCGCTCGACAGGCGTGTCTTCGGCCTCGATGTCCGAAGCGGTCAGCGTCTCGCGTGGCAGGACGTAGGCCTTGCCCTGCCAGCCGACGCGATCGACCAGGCGCACGCGGTCGGCAGGCCGGCGGCTCTGCAGGTACTCGGTCAACCAGCGCCGCCGGTTGCCGTCGGTCGGCGCATGGAAGCCCATGTCCAGCAGCTCGCGCCGGTACTCGGCACCGTCGCCGGCCAGCATGGTCAAGGGCATGAGCCAGCGTCGGCCACGCCCGAAGGCGGTGTCGAACTCCAGCAGCAGCGCGCCGCCCTTGTCGTGCATGTCCCGCGCCAGGGCCAGGACATCGAGGCGGTCGCACACGCGGCGTGCGCCGCTGGTGGTGCCGTCGTCGCTGGCCGGGGGCGTGAACCACACGCCCGAGTCATCGCAGCGGAAGCGGTCGAAGCCGCTGGCATCGATGCCGGCCATGTCGCCTTCCTCGGGCGCACGCGATCGGCGAGCTTTGGAGCCCTTGCGAGGTGGAGTTGATGCCTGGGCATCACCCGCCGGGCGTTCGTCGACTGGCGGGCCGGGATCGTCGGTTGGTGCGGGATCCGCTTCAGCCGGACCGATCGAAGACGCCAGGCGCGCCGCCGCGATCGCGGCTTCGACCAGGTCGCGCACTGCGTCGGCGCCGGCATGCATGGCCAGGTCGTTGAAGTCGCTGCCGCCGTCGGGCAGTCCAACGGGGAACACGCTGGCGGTCGGCCCGGTGGCGGTCGCACCGGCGCGCACCGCTGCAGCGGCCTTGACCCGACCGGGGTTCGTGCCCGTGCGGGCTTCCGTGTCCTTGTCGTCGTCGCCACAGACCAGCAGCAGAGCGGCCGGGAACATGCCCCGAAACGCGACGGCGCAGGGCTTGAGGTTGCCAGCGTCGAAGCACACCGCGACAGGCTTGCCGGTCGACTCGTACAGGCTGGCGGCGGTCGCGTAGCCCTCCGCAAGCAACAGCACTGCAGGGGCTTTGCAGACGCCTGCATCGTCGGCTTGACCATCAGGCCACCCGATCAGGTGGAACAGGCCCGACTTCCGACCCGAAGGCAGGAAGCGCTTTTCGGGTTCGTTGGCCGTGCGCCTGGCGGCGATGCGCTGCAGGTTGTGCAGCTCGCCGGCCGCATCGCACAAGGGCACCAGCAGCGTCCCGTTCGGCATGAAGCGCACGCCGTGAGCCTGCACACCCTTGCGAGCCAGGTAGGGGCTTTCGCCCGTCTCGCTGGCCTCCGCCCATTCCTTCCGGGCGGTCCTGGCGGTGCGATCGGCTCGCTCTCGGTACTGCGCCTCCTCGACCTGGCGCTTGCGCTCCCGCTCCGCTGCAGCGGCAGCCAGCGCGGCGGGATCGGGCATGGGTGCATCGGCGTCCAGCTCGGGGAACCGGAAGCCGCGGTCCTTCGCCATGCCGAACAGCGTGCCGACCTTGACCGGCCCTCGCTTGCGGGCGCTCTTCCAGGTCGCTCGATCCTCGTTCGCGTCGGCTGTGCTGCGCCTGGCGGCCCATTCCAGCCACAGGTCGACGCCTGCATCCCCGATGCCATCGAACACCGCGAACGCCACGCGGGCGCGCTCATCGTGGCCGATGTCGGGCGGGATGAACGACAGGGCATCACGCACCAGGTCGGCGGTGATCTCGCGGGCGCCCTGGCGGCGCCCGGCTCTCATGTGCGCGCCTTTCGGGGAGCAGCCCCCAGCGCACTGGATAATGCGGCAGCTCGACCGGCGGCGCCGGCCTTGTTCATGTTGGACATATCAGGTTCCCTGAATCGGGTTGTGGGTCGTCGCGGCAGGCCGGTGCGTGGCCTGCCATTCGTCGAGCGCCTGCACGAGATGCAGCGCATCGGCCCGCAGGCCGATCAGGTCGGCCTGGCTCAGCGTCATCAGCTCAAGCGAGCCATCTGCAGCGAGGCCATGCAGTTCGCGGGTCAGCGGTCGCCAGAGGCGTAAGGTCTTCATCAGCGGGGTGTGGTTGCGCATCGCTCAGCCCCCTGCCGGTGACGTCGTAGCCGACGCCATCGCAGCCGCTGCGCGTGCCAGCAGATCAGCCAGATAGGCGCATTCATCGCCCGGCGTGCTGCTCTGGCTGTTCCGGAAGTCGGCAGCCTCTCGGGTCCACGCATTCGCCGCGAAGCTCAGTTCGCGCACCAGGTCCGATGGCGTGGCACTGGTGGAGCGGGACGCTGCTACGTTCGTCAGGGCGACCGAACTTCCGGATGCGGCTGCACGTGTCTCCCAGGTGCCTCCCTGGCCGGTCCATGCGCCATGCCTGACCAGCGTCTGCCAATAGTGGTCGCTGGGCTGGTGCGCGTACAGCTCAGGCGGCGTCTCAGCCAGCCAGCGGCGCACGATCTCTACGCCGACAGCGCGGGCCAACTCGCCGGCCTGGCAGTCGCCATGCTGGGCGGGGTTGGCCTGGCTGACGTGCCACAGGGCTGCCAGGTGGCTGTCCGTGAAGCTGCCCAGGCCGTCAGGGTTGATGTCGAAGGTCACACGGATCACGCTGCACCTCCTTCGATGCGGATGCAGTCCGACGCAAGCGCCGACGTCGACGCCGAACCATCTGCCGCCTTCAGTTCGATGAAGGCCTGGAGGCGGGCGCAGAAGCCGGCCAAGGACTGGCTACCGGTGCCCCGAACGGCTGACAACAGGTCGCCCCGGCGCAGCTGGCCTCGTGCCGCGGCCAGCAGGAGAGCCGAGGCTTGCAGTTCTCCTTCGACGTACCGGCCTGCGACCGACAAGAATGGCTCGATGGGCATGCATGCCGGCGACGTCACTGAGCACTTGGCAAGCGATCGGACAACCTGCGCGAACGGCACAGGTGCACGCCGGCACAGGCGCAGTCGAGGACCGCGAGAAGTTGGGATGGGCGCGCTCACGCTGCACCCCCATTGCTCAGCTCAAGGGCTTGCCGGTGCACAGTGGCTGCGGCGGCCCCGTGCGCCGCATTGGTCGTGGGTTGGGCGCTCATGTCGTACCCCGACGCGTCAGCCGGTCGGCAGCGATCACGCAGTAGGCCCGGGCGCGCAGTTCGGCGCGGCGCAGGGCGGCGCGGCCAGCCAGGCGGCGGGCCAGGCGAAGCGCGTAGGCGCGGGCGTACTCGTGGACCAGGGAAGGACGGGGGGAAGGTTGCGCAGGAACGCGCAGGATCGTGCGGCCCATTGCGGGCGCGGAGGTGTCAGCCATGATGGCTCCATATCGACAGGTGATGAACCTGCCGCACTCCCTGCCAAGAGAGGGCGGCAGACCGTGCAGGGTTGGCAGACCGGGATATGGAACCGGCACACCTTGCGGTGTCCCCACACGGCCCGCCATTGAAGGGGCCATGCGCGCAGCACCACGCCCGTAGGGACGTGAAAAAGCCGCGTCGGGCGCGGCTGCTGCGCCATATCTGCCGGGCTGCCAAGCCCGCATCCCCGTTGTCTGGGGACGTGCTGAGTGTGCACGGCTGCGGCCGGCGACGTCAAGCGATGCCGGGTTCACTGCTTCACCCCGGCCTTCATCACGTGTGACCAAGCAGCCCTGACGGTGCCAGGCGGAACGCCCAAACGGACGTCGAACTGTTCACAGGTCAGCGGCCGGCCATGTGTTCTCAGGTCATCGGCTGTCGACTTCAGCGCGGCGATCGATACGCCGCTCAAATCTGCCAGCCGCTGCCAGGTCGACCGCCAGGCGGCTTGCTCAGCCAGTCGCGCCACCTTGCGCCGGAACTTGTCCGAGCGGTGGCGGCGTGTGTCGCAGGCCTCGCAGACGGCCATGCCGAAGCCGGATTGAGTTGCGACGACACCGCCCAGGCGAACGGCGTCACGGTCGCACCCGCAGCACCTGAAGGACTGCGAGCTCCCCCATTGACCCAAGGCCTGCGATTGTTGCTCTTGGGTGAGCCGATCGACCTTGGCGGCTGTCATGCGGCCTTGCCCGCCGCTTCGGCAATGCGCGACTGAACCCACGCCTCGACCTGGCTGGCGGGCCACGCCGTGCAGCGTGACGTGATGCGAACCGGCTGCACGAACTTGCCGGCCTTCATCAGGTTGTAGATGGAGCTTTTCTTCAGGCCGGTGATGGCTTCGACCTGATCCAGGCGCAGCAGGGATTCACGCTGTACTTGGTGTTGCGGGGCGGTGGCTTCTTGCACGTCTTCGACTCCATAAGCGCCCGTAGTGGTCTTGCTGGGCGATGGGTCGAATTGAACGAGGGCATGCAAGCCGGGTCACTGTCATAGCAGCGCTATGACATGAGATTCTTCCGTTTTGCTTCCCTGTACCGACGGGCCACTGTTGATTCACTGACGCTGTGTTTCTGGGCAAGTTCTGCCACCCCGGCCTCAAACTTCAAGTTCGGATTACTGGCGAAATGCTTCGCTATGGATTCGGGCGTAAGCGCAGGCCCCTTTAACTTTCGACTAGATGCGGCTGCCTTGGCCTGCGCCAGTCGTTTAGGCTCGATCCAATAGACATAGTGCGCGGCGTTATGTGCAATGAACTCGAGCCATGCAGTGCGGAGGGAGGTTTTGTAGACCTCCCCATCTCGATGGTCGAACGGGTATTCGTCCTCGCAAAGTTCGGCAAGACGTTCAGCTTTGGCATACATATCAGCGGCAGCATCAATCCAGGGCCGGCATCCGGGTTGACTGGGGGCAACCTGTTCCGAGAGGAACTGATCCAACGGTTCAAGAAGGAAGCGGCGAATGTTCGGCGCCTGCCAGGCGCAGGGGCTTCCAGCCGCCTTTTCCTGTATCGCGGTGCAGATGGCTGCACAGATGTGTTCGACAAAGGACATGTCAAACAGGTCTCGCCAGATCGGGGAGGTTTGTGCAGTCTTTTCCAATCGCATGCCCCCATGCGTTCACCCCCGCCCAAAGGTGTCGCGCCATCCAGCGGGGGCGCTGGGAAGGCTGCGGGGATCAGTCGCAGCCCGGCGCGACCCCTTGATTTTGATCCATCCAGATACTCGACCTCGACCAGGTGCCAGGCCAGCGGCGGCAGGCCTCGACCTCGACCAGGTGCCAGGCCAGCGGCGGCAGGCCTCGACCTCGACCAGGTGCGCGAGCTGGTGCCGCGCGGCCGGCGGTGGCCGGGGCCTCGACCTCGACCAGGTGCGCGAGCTGGTGCCGCGCGGCCGGCGGTGGCCGGGGCCTCGACCTCGACCAGGTGCGA
>NZ_SGWV01000012.1:144189-259812 GCF_004216565.1 Sphaerotilus mobilis
CGGGGCCTCGACCTCGACCAGGTGCGTGAGCTGGTGCCGCTGCAGCCGGCGGTGGCCGGGGCCTCGACCTCGACCAGGTGCGCGAGCTGGTGCCGCTGCAGCCGGCGGTGGCCGGGGCCTCATCCAGGTGCGCGGGCTGGTGCCGCTGCAGCCGCAGTGGCCGGGCCTCGTCCAGGTGCGCGGGCTGGCACATGCCCATCAGGAAGAAGAAAAAATCCAAAACTCCCGCACGCAAAAATTTGGCTACCAGATCGGTTTCCGGTCGGGCAGTTGCAGAGATTCACCACCCCCCCTCCCTTGCGCTCTCCGCGCGCCGACTCGGCGGCCGTCTTGGCATCGCTGCACGGCCGGCACAGCAGCGGCTGCACGTTGTCGGCCTGGCCGGCTGGACCTGGCTCCTTCAGGGCCTGATCCAGGACGGCGCAGTCGCGATCGCGCTGTCAACGGCACAGGCGCGGATGTAGATGACGCCTGAGTCGGGCAGCGGCCCAGGTTGCCGGCGGACGAGTCGCCGGCCTCGCGGGTGGACTCGGTCCAGGCCACGACCTCGACCAGGTGCACGGCTGGCGCGGTGCCAGCGGCGGCAGGCCATGACCTCGACCAGGTGCGCAAGCTGGTCCCGCTGCGGCCGGCGGCAGGCCACGACCTCGACCAGGTGCACGGCTGGCGCGGTGCCAGCGGCGGCAGGCCACGACCTCGACCAGGTGCACGAGCTGGTGCCCGGCCAGCATCGGCAGGCCTCGACCTCGACCAGGTGCACGAGCTGGTGCCCGGCCAGCATCGGCAGGCCTCGACCTCGACCAGGTGCGCGAGCTGGTGCCCGGCCGGCGGCGGCAGGCCTCGACCTCGACCAGGTGCGCGAGCTGGTGCCCGGCCGGCGGCGGCAGGCCTCGACCTCGACCAGGTGCACGGCTGGCGCGGTGCCAGCGGCGGCAGGCCTCGACCTCGACCAGGTGCGCGAGCTGGTGCCGCGCGGCCGGCGGTGGCCGGGGCCTCGACCTCGACCAGGCGCACGAGCCGGCGCCCGGCCAGTGCGGTGCCCGCGGCGGCAGGCGTCGACCCCCCCCACCCCCGAAACCTGCGCGCGCAGAAAAATGAGGAGCAGGCCGGTCCTCTAGACGAGGCCTCTAGAGTTTCGACGCCCCCCCCGGGGGCATGTTGAAGGCAGGTGATCGGCAAGATTCATCGCGAAAAGCACCGCAAACGCTGGTGAAGCGAGCAGAAGAAGACAAGAAGATGTGATTGAGTCAACTCATCTTCTCTTCCTTCCTGCCCCCGCTGCCCCCGCTTTGCCCCCGCCTCTGCCCCCGGTAGCCTGATCGGGCTGGAAGCCGCGCCAATACTGGGTTTCCGGCCGATTCAGCGCCGCTGCCCCCGTTGCCCCCGGTGCCTGATGCACGTCGGCCAAACGTGCACGCCACCGTTCGGCCATCTGGTGCCCTCGATCGCGTCGCGCCGAGTGCAGCGCGAAGAAGAAACCGCCCCGCCGCCTCCCCCGGCGGCCCGGGGATCGGACCCTGTCCGGGTCTGCTGCAGGCGAAGGATCAGCCCCTAGCCCTGCAGGTCAGGCTAGATGGACAACGCCCGGCGCAAGGCCGGGCGGGTGGTGTGCGTCGGTTGTCGGCCTGGCGGCAGGCGATGTGCCTCGGCCCGGTAGAGCTATCCGGCCTTGAAGGCGAGCACCTGTGCCCCGGCTCGCAGCCGGTCGAGGTAGTCGGCCCATCGGGTCATCATGTCGCGCCGCTGCTCGAGGTACTGCGTCCGGTTGTAGGCCCGGCCCAGGGCATCGGGCACGGCGTGCGCGAGCTGCGCCTCGATCACCTCGGGCGCGATGCCCAGCCGCTCGGCAATCATGGTGCGAGCCATCGCCCGGAAGCCATGCGCCGTCATGTCGTCATTGCCGTAGCCCAGGCGACGCAGGGCGCTGCGCACGGTGTTCTCGCTCATGCAGCGCTTGGATGTGCTCAGGGCCGGGAACACGTACTGCCCGGACCCGGTCAGCGGCTGCAGCTCGGCCAGCGCCGCGAGGGCCTGAGCAGACAGCGGCACCAGGTGCGGAGGGCCGTTCACCTTGTCTGCCTTGTTCCGCTTCATGGCGTCGCCAGGAATGGTCAAGAGGGCGTCGGCGGTGTCGACCCAGGACCATTCCATGTGCCGCAGTTCGCCAGGCCGCAGCAGCAGCAGTGCCGACAGGGTCAGCGCGCAGCGGGTGACCGGGTGCCCCTGATATCCCGCCATGTCGCGCAGCAGCGCGCCGACCTGGCCTGGGTCTGTAATGGCTGCATGGTGACGTGTGACCACAGGCCGCAGGGCGTCGCGCAGGTCGGCAGCCGGGTTGCGGGTGCATGCCCCGGTGGCGATGCCGTACCGGAAGACCTGGCCGCATGCGTCCTTGACCCGGTGCGCTGTCTCGATCGCGCCTCGTTCCTCGACGCGTCGCAGGCACTGCAGCAACTCGGGCGCCTCGATCTCGTCCAGCGGTCGCCGGCCGATCCACGGGAAGGCGTCCTGTTCCAGGCGGATGCGTGTCCGCGTAGCGTGGCCGTCGCTCACCTTGGCGGTGTGGACTGTGGCCAGCCACTCGCGGGCCACGGCCTCGAACGATCCAGCCGGCGGCAGGCCTGCGTCGGCGGTCTTCTTCTCCGCCAGCCGCTGCCGGGCCTCTTGCTTCGCAGTCTTCCGGGCGTCGCTCGGGTCGATGCCTGCGCTGACCATCGCCCGCGCCTCGTTCGCCTTCTTCCTGGCCAGCGCCAGGCCGGTGTCCGGGTAGGTGCCCAGACTCAGGTTCTTGCGGACGCCGTTGATCCTGTAGTCGAGCCGCCAGCCGTGCGAACCGCCCTTGACGAACAGGCGCAGGTAAAGGCCGTCGCCGTCGCTCAGCCGCGTGCGAGGGTCGCCGGGCTTGATGCTTCGGATCGTGACGTCGCCGGGGATGAGGTCGCGCGGCATGCAGGAACTTTTCTTGTGCAGGAACCCGGATTGTGGAGTTCCTGCCAAAGTTCCTGCTTCGAGGGCTGGAAGTCCATGCACTTCGGTGCACGTCTATGGACGAAAAAAAGGCCTAAGTGATTGATTCACTTAGGCCTTCTGGACTTCTATGGCCCTTGATGGACCCTGCAATGGTGGAGCCGGGGGGAATTGAAGCTTTATCTCAGGACTTTTGCTCCACTTCGCTCGATGTGAGTGACTGACTACGAGAGAAGTGCCAATGTGCACAAGTGTGCAGTCATATTCTCAAGCCATATCGGACGTGCACTTTGTGCTGTCCAGAAACACTGAAGCCCGCACAAGGCGGGCTTCAGATGAGGAAAGGGTATGGAGGTGGCGGGGTTCGAACCCGCGTCCGCAAGCCTTTTCCGTCCAGTTCTACATGCGTAGCCGTCTGATTTGAGTCTCACCCTCCCAGTCGCGCAGTGGCACGCTACTGGGAGAGCCAGCACCCTTGAGTCTCGTCAGCGTCCAAGGTGCACGGGCGCTGACCAGCCAATGTGAATGACCTCTCTGTCTAACGTCTTGCGACTTCAGACGCGGCCCATTGGCCTACCGCTGAGAGGCTCACCGGTTTTAAGCGGCGAGGGCGTACGAGGTATCGTTCGCAGTTACTTTGTTTCCAGTGGTTTTACGAGCGAACTGGTGCTCGGCATGCCCTGATACGAATCCGTACCTACGTCGAAGCCAATTCACCCCCATAGATGTGCTTGACGAACAGGACAGTATAGCGCAAGTAGCGAGCATGAGAGCGCCGACGCCCGAAATCGGCCAAACGCACGCCCCACCTTAGGCCAGCTCACTGCATTGGCGGCTGGGGTGCCCCGCCAGCTTCTCCGGAAAGGCTGCGCATGAGGCGTTGGCCCCGCAGCGCAAAGCTGCGCGACGCTCAGAAGTTGCGATAGCGACTCAGCGGCAGCCCGTGCCGTTCGACGAATGCATTGGAGCTCTGCAGGGCCACCTGGTTGTCAGTGAGCCATTGCTCTTGTAGGCGTGTCCCCGCTGCCGCATGGCCTACCTGACCTGTTCGCGCGCCGGGGGCTCCCTCGTCACGGGCTTCGACCGGAATCGGGACAACAGCTTCGTTGCGAGGACGGTGAGCGGTGGGCATGTTCGAGTCCATCAGAGCTGAGTTCAGTCTATGCCACGCACAGCTGCTTGGCCGAGGCGTTCGACTCCGTCCCACAAACCAGGGTTTGTGAGACACCTGAGTTGGGCAGCCAGGAACGAGCTTAGGCGGCTCGTTTTGTGTCTCGATTGCCTGTCTTGTTTTCTATGTCCCGTTTCTGTAGAGTTCAACGGGAATCGAGACACTTCCTCACATGTCTATGCTCATTGGCTACGCCCGAGTCTCCACGGACGAACAGAACTTGGACCTCCAAACGGACGCACTGACGAAAGTCGGATGCGAGCGGCTGTTCAGCGACCAGGTCAGCGGCGCCGCCGCAGTGAAGACCGGCCTTGATGAGGCGCTGGCCTACCTTCGAGAAGGCGACACCTTGGTTGTCTGGAAGCTGGACCGGCTCGGGCGCACAGTGAAAGGGCTAGTAGAGCTGGTCGACTTGCTGAAGGGCCGCGGCATCCAGTTCCGCAGCCTGACAGATGGCATCGACACCAGCACGCCCGCCGGCCGGTTCTTCTTCCACATGATGGCGGCCCTCGCTGAAATGGAGCGGGACTTGATTCGCGAGCGTACGACGGCCGGCTTGGCTGCGGCCCGAGCTCGCGGGCGCAAAGGTGGGCGCAAGTCGAAGTTGGATGAGGCAAAGCTCGACGCCGCCCGAAAGCTGCTCACGGCCGGCACGCCGGCCGTCGATGTCGCAAAGACCCTGGGTGTTGGGCGCGCCACGCTGTATCGGCGGTTGAGTGGATGACTGTGCAGGGACAGCTACGGGGCACAGCCTGAGCTGCAGCTCAGCACTGGGGCGACGAGTCGCCTCGGGGGGCAAGTCGCTGAGTGCTATACTTTTGAGACCTTGCATCAGAGAGACCCGGAAAGGCGTCCCGGTGGCCAAGCCCGTGCACAGGGTTAGGCGCTGATGAGGAAAATGTGCATCCTTGCGAGGGCGACCTCGGACGAGGCGACCGACCAAGGTGTCGGAAGCTGGGTGCGCAGCCGCTCCTCCTCAGGTGCAAGGTTCTTTCTTTTACGACCTCACTTCTTGAGCATGTCTGCTCGAAGTTTGGACACGCTGCCGGGCTTCGTCCAATAAGCCGTCACCAGTTTCAGGTGCACATACGGGGCCCCCGTATGCTGCAGGATTCCTGCTGGAGTCTCACCCATCGCGCTAGGTTCAAGGGCTTTGTAGGTGGCGTCGAACATCACAAGCTGGTTCTGGTACCCCTTGCCATGCTCTCCCTTGCTCGTATTTGGCGCGTAGTTCGGACTACCGTGCACGAACAGCTGGGTTAGCAGCTCGGTGACTGCAGGCTGACTTACCCCTTGGAGCGCCCGATGGTCTCGGCAGTGCTCGACGGCCGCTCTTGAAACGATGACGCAGCCAGTTCCCGCTGGAGACCGCGGCTCAAGCGCCGCAAGCTTTTTCGACGTCAACCAAAAGTTGATGAGGGCATTTGCCCGCTTGCTCAAAAACCACGAGAGTTCATCCTGGTCTGGGCCTAGGCACGGGGCAGCGCCTGTGACCCATTCGGTCAACATTTGGGCCATGGCTGCCTTAACTGCCGTCCCGGCCGCTGCAGCTACCCCCTGGAAGGCGGCCCCTTCTGTCGTCAGTCCCGCAGTCACAACAGTGCTGACGTACGACGCGGCCAGGTTGCCTTGTTGTGCTTGTGGCACCGTCAGGGCATTGGATACCCCGTGGTTGGTGGTCATGCTGGTCGGTGAGGTCAATCTCCCAGCATTGTCGCTGCGCCATGTTGGAGCCAGTCTTCAAGCGCCAACGCTGAGTGCACGGATGCGTTTCGGCCAGATTGGAATGACGAACAGTGGGCTAAGCTGAGGCCATAGCCTGCGAACCCGGCGGCCAATGTCGCCAGCAATCTTGGCCGCCGGTCACTTCCACCGACGCGCGGCGTTGAACGCACCAAGAGCCCACGGTCTCACGCGAATGTCATGCTCAGCCGCGTAGATGCGCGCCGCCTCGACATGTGCTTGCGTGAGCCAGGGCCAACTTTCTAGCAGCCGCTCCCAGGTCACCCCTGCGTCTACGCTCGCGAGCACGTTGGCAATCGGAAGGCGCGAACCTGCAAATACCGGCGTGCCGCCCATGACGTCCGCGTCGACCTCGACTTCAGGTGGATGTATGTCGAAGCTCATGCTGCTTTCCCCTAACGATGTCTTCTGATGGACCGGTATGTGTCGAATCCAGCCACTCCGCGGTGCGACGTCATGCACAGACCATCGTCCCCACAGGTAATCAGCCGGTACGCGCACCGAGTACAGCGAACTGACCGCACTCCGAAATGCGATTCAGCCCACCTTAACAAACGCCGTTGGGCTGTGGCAAAGCGCCGACCGGCTCGATGCTCGACCACAGCGTCCACGGCGCAACTGCCGTCAGTTTGAATCGGCATGCAGGACGTGCACGGGTTGACTCTTCGCGACAAAACCGTGCCTCCTTCGATGCAGCAGATACCACGCCGCCGGCACCACCAGCATCGACAGCAGAGGCGCGGTCACCATGCCACCGACCATCGGTGCGGCGATGCGCCCCATGATTTCCGAGCCGGTGCCGTGGCCCCACATCATCGGCACCAGGCCGGCCATCACGATGGCCACGGTCATGGCCTTGGGGCGCACGCGCAGCACGGCCCCCTCACGGATGGCGGCCAGCAGCGTCGCTTCGTTGTCCGGCTCGCCCGCAGCCAGGCGCTGTTTCAGCGCGTTCTCCAGGTAGACCAGCATCACCACGCCAAACTCGGCCGCCACGCCGGCCAGCGCGATGAAGCCCACGGCCGTGGCCACCGAGATGGCGTGCCCCAGCAGCCAGACCAGCCAGAAGCCGCCGACCAGCGAGAACGGCACCGCCGCCATCACCAGCACCGCGTCCGCCGCGTTGCGGAACAGCAGGTAGAGCAGCACGAAGATGACGGCCAGCGTGGCAGGCACCACGACCTTCATGCGCTCGGTGGCTCGCTCCAGGTACTCGAACTGCCCCGACCAGGAGATGGCGTAGCCCGCCGGCATGACGACCTCCTTCGCCACGGCCGCTTGCATGTCGTGCACCACCGAACGCAGGTCGCGGCCGCGCACGTCGACATAGACCCAGCCGGACAGACGCGCATTTTCGCTGCGCAGCATCGGCGGGCCTTCTTCCAGCCGGACATGGGCGACATCCTGCAGCAGCAGTTGCGCGCCCTTTTCGGTCACGAAGGGCAGCGTGCGCAGGCGCTCCAGCGAGTCGCGTATCTCGCGCGGGTAGCGCAGGTTGATGGGGAAGCGCTCCCGGCCGCTCACCACCTCGCCGACGTTCTCACCGCCGATGGCGGTGGCGACGATGGCCTGTACGTCGGCGACCGACATGCCATAGCGTGCAGCGGCTGCACGGTCCACGTCGATGTCGACGTAGCGCCCGCCGGTCAACCGTTCGGCCAATGCCGACGAGACGCCGGGCACGTTCTTCACCACGGATTCAATCTGCGTGGCCAGCTTGTCGATGGTGGCCAGGTCGGTGCCGGCGACCTTGATGCCCACCGGGCTCTTGATGCCGGTGGCCAGCATGTCGATGCGGTTGCGGATGGGTGGCACCCAGATGTTGGACAGGCCCGGCACCTTGACCGCGCGGTCCAGCTCCTCGACCAGCTTGTCCGGCGTCATGCCCGCGCGCCATTGCTCGCGCGGCTTGAACTGGATGGTGGTCTCGAACATCTCCAGCGGCGCCGGGTCGGTCGCGCTGTCGGCGCGGCCGGCCTTGCCGAAGACGCGTTCGACCTCGGGCACCGTCTTGATGAGCCTGTCGGTCTGCTGCAACAACTCGGTCGCCTTCGAGACCGACAGGCCCGGCAGGGCCGACGGCATGTAGAGCAGGTCACCTTCGTCCAGAGGCGGCATGAACTCGCCACCCAGCCGCATGACCGGGATGGCGGTCAGCGCTAACACCAGCCCCGCAATGAGCAGCGTGGCCTTCGGGAAGCGCAGCACGGCCTCCAACGCTGGGCGGTAGAGGCGCATCAGGAAGCGGTTCAGCGGGTTCGCGTTCTCGTGCGGAATCCGGCCCCGCACCAGCAGGCCCATCAGCACCGGCACCAGCGTCACGGACAGCGCTGCGGCCGCCGCCATCGTGTAGGTCTTGGTGAAGGCCAGCGGCGAGAACATCCGGCCCTCCTGCGCCTCCAGCGTGAACACCGGCAGGAAGGACAGCGTGATGACCAACAGCGAGAAGAACAGCGCCGGGCCGACTTCCACGGCAGAGTCGGTCACCAGCGCCCAGCGCTCCGGCGTGGTCGGCATCCGGCCGTGCTGGTGCTCGAAGGCCTCGATGTGCTTGTGGGCCGCTTCCAGCAGCACCACCACGCCGTCGAGTGCCGCGCCGCAGGCCAGCGCGATGCCGGCCAGGCTGAGGATGTTGGCGTTCAGTCCCTGCCAGTGCATGACCACGAAGGCGATGCCCACCGCGATAGGCAGCGAAATGACCGCCACCAGTGCAGAGCGCAGGTGGAACAGAAAGATGGCGCAGACCACCGTCACCGCGATGAACTCCTCGGTCAGCTTCAGCTTGAGGTTGTCGATGGAGCGGTCGATGAGCTTCGAGCGGTCATAGGTCTCGACCACCTCGACGCCCGGCGGCAGGCTGGGCTTGAGCTGTTCGAACTTGGCCTTGACCCCAGCGATGGCGGCTCGTGCGTTCTTGCCCGAGCGCATGACCACGACACCGCCGGTCACCTCGCCTTGCCCGTCCAGCTCGGCGATGCCGCGCCGCATCTCCGGCCCGAGCTGGACGATGGCGACATCGCGCAGCAGGACCGGCGTGGCGCCGGTGAGGGTGACCGGTATGCCGCGGAAGTCGTCGAGCGACTTCAGGAAGCCGCGCGAGCGCACCATGTACTCGGTCTCGGCCAGCTCGACCACCGAGCCACCGGACGACTGGTTTGCCTTCTGAAGCGCCTCCATCACCATGCCCTGCGTGACACCGACCTGGCGCATGCGGTCCGGGTCGAGCACGACCTGGTACTGACGCACCATGCCGCCGATGCTGGCGACCTCGGCCACGTCGGGCACCGTCTTCAGCTCGAACTTCAGGAACCAGTCGTTGAGTGCGCGCAGCTGGGCAATGTCGGTCTTGCCCGTCTTGTCGACCAGCGCATATTCGTAGACCCAGCCCACACCAGTCGCATCGGGCCCGAGTGCCGCGGTGGCGCCCGCCGGCAGGCGGCTCTGCACCTGGTTGAGGTACTCGACCACACGCGAGCGCGCCCAGTACGGGTCGGTCTTGTCGTCGAACAGGATGTAGACGAAGGAGTCGCCGAAGAACGAGTAGCCCCGCACCACCTTGGCGCCCGGCACGCTGAGCATCGTCGTCGTCAGCGGATAGGTCACGAGGTCCTCGACCACCTGTGGCGGCTTGCCCGGGTAGCTGGTGCGCACGATGACCTGGGTGTCCGACACGTCCGGCAGGGCGTCCACCGGCGTGTTGGCCACCGAGAACAGCGCGGCGGCGACAAGAAAGGCCGTGGCGATGAGGACCAGGAAGCGGTTCGCGACCGACCAGCGGATGAGTGCGGCAATCACTTGGCGCCTCCCAGGCGGTGGACCGAGACCAGCTCGTAGTCGTCGCCCTTCTTCTTGAACTCGAAGTGCACCGAGTCACCGGGCTTCACGTCCGGGAAGGCCTTGGCGCTGGGCTTGTTGAAGCCCATGGTCATCGCAGGCCACTTGAGCTCGGCGATGGCACCGTGGGAGATGGTCAGGCTGTCGGCCTCGACGCTCTCGACCTTGCCTTGCGCCATGTAGCTCGCAGCGGCAGGGGCGGCAGCCTTCGATGCCGGCATTGAGGCCGGCGCGGACGCTTGCGTCGCTGCGGGTTCGGCCGCAGCCAGGCTGCCCAGCACAGAGCGCAGTCGCGCCTCGGAGTCGACGAGGAACTGGCCGCTGGCCACCACCTGGTCGCCCTCCGCCAATCCTTGAAGAACCTCCAGCTGGTCCCCGAGTTCAGCCCCCAGCTTGACCTCACGCGGCTCAAAGGCCCCGTTGTCCTTGCGCACGATGGCGACTGCACGCGTGCCGGTGCGGATGATGGCCTCGGACGGCACCACCAGCCGCGATGCGGTCGGGCCGGCCACCTGCAGGCGCAGCAGCATGCCTGGGACCAGCTTGCCGCCCCGGTTGTCGACCTCGAAGCGGGCCTGCAGCGTGCGCGTCGTAGCGTTCACCTGGGGCAGGATTTCCTGCATCGTTCCCGTGAACGTCTGGCCGGGGTCGGCCTGCAGCGCTGCCGAGACCTTCTGTCCGCGCTTGAGTTGCACGGCTTGGGCCTCTGGCACTTCGGCCACAGCCCAGACCTTCTCCAGGCCGGCGATGCGGAACAGCGTCATGCCGGGCGACACGGCGACGCCCTCGCGCACCCCGAGTTCGGCGATGACGCCGCCGGCGGGTGCGACCAGGGTGTAGCGGGCGTTGGGCGTGCTGCCTTCCTCGGCCTGGCGGACCAGGTCGGCCGGGATGGACATCGCCCGCGTGCGCTCGCGCGCTGCCGCCACCAGCTCGCCCGATGCGCCCGAGCGCTTCAGCGCGATGAGCTCGTTCAGCGGCCCCAGCCATTCCGGTGCGAACACGGTGCCCAGCGCTTGTCCCTTGGCCACGCGCTCCATCGGCGCGCGTACAGCCAGGCGCTCCAGGTAGCCGGCGGTGCGCGTCTGCACCGCGACGTTCAGGCGCTCGTCGAACTGCACCGCGCCGACCGCGTCGAAGGATGCGCTGACATCGGCCCGCTTCACGACTGCGGTGCGGATGCCGAGGTTCTGCTGCACCTGCGAACTCACCTTGACGCCGGTGTCGCTGGCTTCATCGGCGTAGACGGGCTGCAGCTGCATGTCCATGAACGGCGACTTGCCCGGCTTGTCGAATCGGGCACCGGGGGTCATCGGGTCCTGCCAATACAGGACCTTGCGTTCACCGGCGGCGGATGCAGCCGCAGCAGGGGCCTGGCCCTGCGCACCGACGCCATGCGAGGAGACGGCGCTGCTGCGGCCCAGATAGAAGGCGCCGCCGCCAATGACGAGAGCAGCAGCCAGGGCCACGACAGAAAGTTGGACGCGGCTCATTGCGCTGCTCCTTGGGACATTGGCTTGAACACGAGTTGCGCTTGGGTTTTGGCCAGGTCGCGCTTCAGGTTGAGGACCTTGCGCTGAGCCTCAACCTCGGCGTGGCGGGCCTCGAACACCATCACGAGGCTGGCTTGGTTGGAGCGGTAGGCCGCGAGCGTGGCGGCGGTGCGCTGCTTCAAGGGCTCCAGCACGGCGGTCTGGAAGCGCTCGACGCGTTCCTGCAGGCGTCGAGCGTCGCTGGACAGCGCGGCGTACTCGCCCGCGGCGGCACGGCGGGCCTCTTCGGCGTCGGCCTCGGCCTTCTCGACCAGGGCCAGCTTGGCTGCGGTCTCGCGGTCCTGGCGTGCTGCCGGCGCCACCGGGAGCGGAATGCTCACGCCGAAGGACATCAGGTCCGGGCGGCCGACCCGCTGGCCGTAGGACACCTCATAGCTCCAGTTCGGCTTCCGGCTTAGGCGCGCCACTTCGACCTCCTGGCGGGCCACGTCGATGTCGCGCTGCTTGGCGACGACGAGGGGGTGCGCGGCCACAAAGGCGTCGGACGTGGGCGCGATGGCCACGTTCGGTGCGGCGAGTTCTTCGGCAGGTTCTCCCGTCCAGCGACTCAGGCCAGCGACGGCCGCTGCCTGCTGCTGACGGGTGTCGGCGGATTCATCCTCGGCAGCACCTACGGCGCTGGTCAGCCCCAGCACCTCGGCACTGTTGCCGGACAGGGTCGCTAGGCGGCCCTTGCCAGTCTCGAGCTCCTCGCGGGCGTGCTTCTCATTGAGCGCGGTGAGCTTGAGCGCTTCGCCGGCGTAGTAGGCCTCGATGTAGGCCATCGCGGTCTGCATGCGGGCGTCCGCCGCTGCGACGCCTTCCATCACCGTTTCGCGCCGGTGCATCGCGCTCGAGACGGCCTCGCGTGCCGAGCGCTTGTCGGCTGAGACCCACTCCTGGGCGATGCCGATGCGCTTCATCGTCATGTCCTCGGCGTTGGTGCTGAACCGGCCGCTGCCCGTGACGGGCAAGTTGTCGATGCCAACGGTCAGCATCGGGTCGGGCTGCTGGCCGGAGGCGCGGGCCATCTCGGCGGCGCTCATGGCGCCGGCGCGGGCCGCGCGTGCCATCTGCGAGCGCTGGACCGCCAGGTCAACGGCCTGGTCGAGGGTGAAGGGTTCTGCAACCGCCCTGATGGCTGGCAGCAAGGCGGCAGCCAGGGCGACTGCGCGCAGGATGTTTTTGGGCACGGGGAGACTCCGAAGACGAACGGGAAGGACGCTGGCCTGCGGACGCACCGCAGCAGCACCGGTCAGTCGACGGAGTGGCTCAGACTCGGAATCGGAGCGTGGTGAGGAACAGTGGGTCCGGGGGCGGATGCACCTCGGACGACGCGGTGGCAGGCACGGCGTGCGCCTCCAAAGCGTCCAGCACGAACGGCAGCTCAAGCGCCTGGATGACCGCCACCAGGACGACGGCCGGCAACTTGACCGCCTCAAAAGTCTTGGCGGGGTTGGCCGAGTGCTCGTGGCAGAGCGCCGGCTGCTGCGTGTCCATGCCCTCGCATGGCTGGCCCGCCTGCACCATGGCGGCCATCGCTTCGGCCCCCACTTCCTGCGGGCAGACGTAGCTCGCCAATGCCAGCTGCGAGAACAGCAGCGACAACACCACGAAGAACGCGGTGGTCAGGCGGTGGAGGCGCAGGCTGAGCATGGATAGAGGTAGCTTAGAGGGGCTGAGCCAGGCGGGGCTTGTCTTAGGTCAAGCTCCGCCTGGCTTCGGCTTACTTCGCCACTTCGATGGCGGTCACGGTCAGCGCACCGTTGAGGTTCTCGGCAGCGAACTTGACCTTGTCTCCGGCCTTGACGGCGTCCAGCAGCTTGCGGTCGGCCACCTTGAAGACCATCGTCATGCCGGGCATGTCGAGGTTGGCAATCGGGCCGTGCTTGAGGGTGAGCTTGCCCTGGTCCTTGTCGACCTTGCGGACTTCACCGTCGCTCGCCGGTGCCGCTGCAGCGGATGCACCAGCCGGGTGGTGGGCGGAGTGGTCCACGTTGGACTGGGCGTGCGCCGCGGTGGCCAGGGCGAACAGGGCGGCTGCGGTGATGTGAATGAGTTTCATGAGTAGGTTCCTTCAAGCTTTGGGGTAGGCGGCGAACACGGTCTCGTGCCCGCTCTTGTCGATGAGAAAGACGTTGTAGGGGTCCTTGCGGGCGCCCATTTCCATGCCGGGTGAGCCGGGCGGCATGCTGGGTACGGCCAAGCCGACGGCCTTGGGCTTCAAGACCAGCAGGCGCTTGACTTCCTCAGCCGGGACGTGTCCCTCCAAGGTATAGCTCGCGACGGTCGCCGTGTGGCAGCTGCCGAACCGGTCAGGCATCCCGAGTCGTTGACGAACGGCACTGGTGTCTTCGACCAACGTCACTTTGACTGGGAACCCAGCAACCTTCAGATGGTCGACCCAGGCGCCACAGCAGCCGCAAGACGGGTTCTTGAAAACCTCGACTTGCGGCAGCGAGGTCGCCGCAATGGCCGGGAGCGAGGCGAGCGCCGTCGCACCCCAGGCCAGGGAGATAAGACGGCGCCGGTTCACTTGACGACGACCTTGCCGACCATGCCCGCTTCGAAGTGTGCAGGCATTAGGCAGGCGAACTGGTACTCGCCGGCCTTCGTGAATTGCCAAACGATGTCGCCCTTCATGCCCGGCTTGACGTGCGCCATGTTCGCGTCGGCATGTTCCATGTTCGGGAACTTGCGCATCATCTCAGCGTGTTCCTTCAGCTCCGAGACGGTGCCCAGGACCATCTCGTGCATCACCGCGCCATTATTGGCAGCGATGAACTTCACGGTCTCGCCACGCTTGATGGTGACCAGGTCAGGTGTGAAACGCATCGTGTCACTCATGTCGACCTTGATGGTCCGGGTCACCTTCTTCGGGTCGCCCTCGCGACCGAACGCGCGCTCTTCAACCTTGGATGCGTCGAAGACGTGCGCCTTCATCGGGTGACTTTCGTCGCCATGGGCGTAGGCGCCCGCAGCGCTCAGGGCAGCCAAGGCGGCGATGGTGAGGATGTGAAGCTTTTTCATGGGAATTCTTTCGTTCAGTGGCCGGTGTGGCCGTTGGGCTTGCGAACTTGCAGGGTGTTGGCGTCAGCGACGGGCGCGGTCGCCCGGGGTGCCTCGGACACTTCGGCGGTGTATTCAGATGCGACGGTGCCGGCGGGGTGCTGGTACCAGCCCGGGTCCTTGTAGTCGCCAGGGGCGAGGTTGTCGCGGACCTTCACGACGCTGAACATGCCACCCATACCGACGGGGCCGAAGGGCCCGGTGCCGGTCATCATCGGCAGCGTGTTGTCGGGGATGGGCATCTCCATCTCGGCCATGTCATGCATGCCGCGCTCGCCCATCACCATGTAGTCGGGCACCAGGCTCGAAATCCTCTTGGCAACGTCCCGGTGGTCCACGCCAATCATGGTCGGGACGTTGTGCCCCATCGCGTTCATGGTGTGGTGGGACTTGTGGCAATGGATGGCCCAGTCGCCGGCGATGGCGTCGAACTCGATGGCCCGCATCTGGCCCACGGCGATGTCGGTCGTCACCTCGGGCCAACGCGCCGACTTCTGCACCCAGCCGCCATCCGTGCCCGTCACCTCGAAGTGAGGCCCGTGCATGTGGATGGGGTGGTTGGTCATCGTCAGGTTGCCGACCCGGATGCGGACCTTGTCGCCCGTGCGGGCGACGAACGGGTCGATGCCCGGGAAGGCCCTGCTGTTCCACGTCCACAGGTTGAAGTCGAGCATGGTGTTGACCTTGGGCGTCGCACTGCCCGGCTCGATGTCGTAGGCGTTCAGGATGAAGCCGTAGTCGCGGTCGACCTTGAACTGCTTGATGTCCTTCGGGTGGACGATGAACAGGCCCATCATGCCCATCGCCATCTGCGTCATCTCGTCGGCATGCGGGTGGTACATGAAGGTGCCCGAGCGCTGCAGCACGAACTCGTACATGAAGGTCTTGCCGACCTGGATGGGCGGTTGCGTCAGGCCCGTCACGCCGTCCATGCCCGAAGGCAGGAGGATGCCGTGCCAGTGCACCGAGGTGACCTCGGGCAGCTTGTTGGTGACGAAGATGCGAATGCGGTCACCCTCGACGGCTTCGATGGTCGGGCCGGGGCTGGAACCGTTGTAGCCCCAGAGATTGGCCTTCATGCCGGGCGCGATTTCGCGCACCACCGGCTCGGCGACAAGGTGGAATTCCTTGACGCCGTTCTTCATGCGCCAGGGCAGAGACCAGCCGTTGAGGGTCACGATGGGCTGGAAGGGGCGGCCATCAGGGGGAGCGGGAGGCGGCAGGGTGGCGGCTGAGGTCTGGATGACGGCCTCGGGCAGCAGCGCTGCTCCAGCCTTGCTGACGGCGGCGGCCCCAAGGAGGGACGCGCCTGCGGCCTTGAAGAAGGTTCTACGGTTGCTCATGCTTGTTGTCTTTCTCAGTGGCCGCCAGATTGGCTCGATTCGGTCGCCTTGGCGGCGCCGACGCCGCTACCGCCACTGGGCGAGCGCCCCGTGACCGCGGTTTGCAGGTTGGTCTCAGCCACCCAGAAGTCGCGCAGTGCCTCGACGGCCCCCACGACGCCTGTCACCTGGTCCTTGGAGTCGGACAACAGGTCGAACACGCTGGCCAGCATCCCGTTGTAGCGAAGCAGGTTTTCCTCGGAGATGCGCTTGCGCAGCGGCACTACCTCATCCCGGAAGTGCTTCGCTACGTCATAGGACGTCCGGTAGGCCGAGTACGACTCGCGCACCTCGGAGCGGGCCTTGATGGCCACCGCGGCCGTGCGATTCACCGCCTGCATGTAGGTCGATTCCGCACGCGCAACCCGTGCAGAGCCGAAATCGAAGAGCGGCAGTTCCAACTCGATTTCGTAGCCCTGGCTGAGCGCTTCGCCTGTGGCGCTCTTGTTCTGGTAGCCCACATGCAAGACGTTCACGAAGCGCGTGGCCTTGCTCAGGCCGAGTGACTTGGCAGTGGCCTCGGTCGAACGCTTGGCCATGAGCACGTCCAGCCGCTTGTCCATGGCCGTCTGCTCGGCGTCCTTGGGCTCCGCAGGCGCCGTAGGCAGGTCAGGCAATCGGTCCGGCAGCTTCACGTCGAGCTGACTGCCCGAGAGGCCGAGCGCGCGCACAAGTGCCTCGCGCGCCGCGACGGCCTGGTGCTGCGCCTTGGCCAGGTTGGTGACGGCGTCCGAGTAGAAGGACTGCTCGCGCATCTGGGCCAGCTTGCTGAAGTTGCCCGCCAGGACCATGCGCTTGGCGAGGTCGTTGGAGGCATCGGCGGCTGCCTTCACCTGCGCGAAGTAGCCCACCAACTGCTGGGCCGCCACCGCCTCGAAGAATGCCTTACGCGCCTCAGCAGCGGTACCGACGGACTCGTAGGCCGCCTGGAGCTGTGCCTGTTCGAACCGACGCTGCTCGACCTGCTTGGCCAGCGGCATGGTCAACAGCCCAAGGACGTTGAAGACGACGGCACGGTCGATTTCGACCACGCCGTTGCCACTCAGCCGCCCGAAAGTGAAAGAGGGGTTGGCCAGGCGTCCAGCGCGAACCAGGTCGGCCTCGGCGATGCCCAAATCGGCGTAACTGGCCTGCAGCTCCTTGTTGTTCAGGAGCGCGACTTCAACGGCTGCATCTGCGGTCAGCGGCTGCTTGAGCAGTTCAGCCACGCGCGTTGCCGCCGAATCCGCCTGGTCAGCAGACCGCTGATAGGACGGCGACTGGCCGATGCGGTCCTTGGTGAGCTTGTCGACGGAGTCGAACCCGCCATCCTGCGAGAAAGAGGCGCAGCCAGTCAGCACCAGGCTGGCCACGGCAACAGCAGTGAGCCGAATCATGGCTTGCCTCCCTGCATCGGATGGTTCATCCCTGGCATGGACTTCATGTCATGCGCGGGCATACCGGCTTTCGGTGTTGCTGGAGGGACGGTCGCGGGGGCGGTTTGGCTGGGCTGGCTGGGTTGAACACCCTGCTTGGCGGCAGCCGCGCCGACGGCATCGTTCAAGGCTCGCCAGTCGCCTGGTTCGAGGTCCTTGAACGGCTTGAAGTCCGCGAAGGCCGAGATGTACTTGAGCTGAGTGGCCGGTCTGGTCGGCTCAGCGGGCTGGGCAATTGCCAGCATTGGGGCACAGGCACTGAGACCTGCGACCCACAACAAAGTGGATTTCTGCATGGATTGAACACATCTGACGAACCGAGCGGAAAGCTCGGAAATACCTCGCACGCTGGACGTGCGAGTCCCTGTCAGCCTGCTACGGCAGGCTAGGCGGGGTCAGATGGCTCTGGGAGGGCGGTCCTGGCCTTCCGACTGGAAGTCGGGCGCAGGCGCACTGAGAGCGGGAAACACGATGGAAGCAACCGGCATGGCATCCGGGGCGGACGGCAGTTCCGTCACCATCGCAGCGGCGTGACATCCACTGGCACAGATGTGGCAGCTGTCACTCTTGGCTCCATCGTCGGCAGCGGTCACGCCTTTGTCTGCGTGCCCCTGGTCTACGTGGGCAGCAACGTCGTCGCCGTGCATGCCATGGTGCGCATGGCCGACTGCGGCGGTGAACTCACTCGTCTGGCCCGGTTCTGCACAAAGCATGGTCGCGGCCACCGCACCCCGGAAGGGGAGCAGCACGCAAACAAGCAGCAGAACGAGGATGCGAAAAAGTCTCACTGACAAAAGCCTAGCAGAGGTTGGTCAAGCCAATATGTCAAATAGGGCCGAAGTTTAGCGTTCAGGTGTCAGTTCTCACGCTTGGTCGTCGCTTGCACAAGGTGCGAGTGGTGGGCGTGGTTATCTCCACAAGGCACCTCGGACGCGAGCGAGTCGATGATGGGGCACTCGGGTCGGTCATCGCCCTTGCAGCCATGCACCAGATGTTCGAGAGCTGCTTTCATGGCCAGAAGTTCCTTGGCCTTCTTGTCCAGTTCCTGGATGTGTTGAAGGGCGAGCGACTTGACCTCGCGGCTGGGTCGCCCTCGGTCATGCCAAAGACCCACGAGTTGTCCCACCGTCTGCAGTGAGAAGCCCAGGTCACGAGCGTGCCGGATGAAGCGAAGCGTCTCCACATCAGCCGCACCGTATTGGCGATACCCAGAGTCGGTCCGCTGGGCCGCAGGCAGCAGACCTACCTCTTCGTAGTTCCGAATCATCTTGGCCGACACGCCAGATGCAGCAGCTGCCTGACCGATGTTCATCATCAACAAGTTCCTTGAACCGACTTCTCGGTCAGTCTAAACCTTCCCCCTATGGGAGGGTCAAGCGGTCCCGGTGGTGAGATGACAGAGGTCAAACGGGGACCGTGCTTCGCTTGACCTTCCTGCGGAGGGAAGGTTCAAAGTGACCTCACCAACAGCGAAGGAGCTTGTGATGTTCACCTACCAAGTCAACGACATGACCTGCGGTCACTGCGTCAGCGCCATCACGAAGGCGGTCTTGGCCATCGACAACGGTGCGAAGGTCGATGTGGACCTTGCCGAGCACATCGTGCGCATCGAATCGGCCAACGCCGCAGACGACACGCTCAGGCAGGCCATCCAGGCCGCTGGCTACGAGCCCACCGCCGTCAAACCGACCGTTGGGCGTCCCGAAGCGCAGCGCACCGGTGGTTGCTGCTGCGGTACTGGCGCCGCTCGGTGCGGTGCTTGATGCCGGTCAATTGAAGCCCGGCGAAAGCTGCCAGTCTTGTCACATCTTCAGGAGATAACCATGCGTTCGATTCTCGTTCTCGCTACCGCCGCCACGTTTGCAGCCGGTGCGTTCGCCCAGGCCGCCCCGTCTGACAAGGACCATGCGGCACATCATCCCGCAGGTGCTTCGGCACCTGCCGCCTCTGTCAAGGCACCAGCGAAGCCCGCAGCAAAGGCGGCACAGAGGCCAGCTACCGCAGCCAGCACCCCGTCGCCTGCGCAGATGGACACCATGATGAAGTCGATGCAGGAGATGCACGACAAGATGATGGCGGCCAAGACTCCCGAAGAGCGCCAGGCCCTGATGGCCGACCACATGAAGGCCATGAAGGACGGCATGGACATGATGGGGCAGATGAAGGGCGGCAAGTCCTCGATGGGGATGGGTGGCATGGGCGCCAAAGGCGGCATGGAGGGCATGCAGGGTCACCACGACATGATGTCCCAGCGCATGGACATGATGGAAATGATGATGGACCGCGAGGCAACTCGCTCCGCGCCTGCGAAGTGACACCCAGGGGCTGCCATGGACCACGACCATCATGACGTGCCGCCTTTCTGGCGCTCACCTGCGGGACTGACGCTGCTGGTAGCCCTTGCGGTCGGCGGCTTCTTTCTGGTCACGGAGCACACCGCCCACTTGTTGGGTGCTCTGCCTTACCTGCTCTTGCTGGCCTGCCCGCTGATGCATGTGTTCATGCACCGCGGCCATGGTCACCAACACGGGCAACCAAGGAGTACGGATGATGACCAACGTCGGCAATGACTACGGCCTTTGGGGCATGGTTCTCGTCAACTCCGTCGTCTTCGTCGGGTTCGCGTACAGCTTCTTCAAGCCGACGAACCTGCGGGACTGGCGCAGCTTTGGCGCGTACAGCGCCTTCGTGGTTGCCCTGTTCGCCGAGATGTACGGATTCCCGCTGACCATCTACCTGCTGTCGGGCTGGCTGGGGACCAAGTTCCCGGGTGTGAACATCTACGGGCATGACGCCGGTCATCTGTGGTGGGTCCTGACTGGCCGACAAGTTGACCCGCACTTCGGGGTCCTGCACATCCTGAGCTTCGTCTTCCTCTTTGCTGGGTTCACCTTGCTCTCGAACGCCTGGCATGTGCTGTACCACGCGCAGCGCCGGCATCAGCTGGCCAAAGCTGGCCCGTATCGCCGAGTTCGACATCCCCAATACATCGGCTTCGTGGCCATCATGTTCGGGTTCCTGCTGCAGTGGCCGACCTTGCTGACGCTCGCGATGTTCCCGGTGCTCGTGGTGATGTACGTGCGCCTGGCGATTGCGGAGGAGCGTGACTCCGAGATGGCCTTCGGCCAGGCTTGGCGCGACTACGCGTCCCAGACCCCGCGCTTCATTCCCAAGCTGTCGGGTTGGAACACCGACCGACCGGTCAACAGTCACTGAATACACCTCGGACCGCCCCATGAACCAGAACCCCACCCCTCCGTCCCGCTGGCGTTCACCGATGGGCATCTTCATGCTCATCGCTGGAGCGGTCGGTATTTACTACCTCCTGACGGAGCACCTGACGCACGTCACCCAGGCGATTCCGTACTTGTTCCTCCTGGCGTGCCCGTTGATGCATCTGTTCGGACACCACCACGGTGGGCACGGCGGACACGGAAGCCACGGCGAGCAGAGCCAGAGCGACGCCAAGCCTGACAAGCGGGAGTGACGTGAACGGGGGTAGCTGCCCAACGGGCACCTTGAAGGCTGCCGAACTGGCCTCCGGCCTGGGGGCCATCGTGCTGGGAGCGGGGCTGGCCCTGATGCTGCCCGACTGGCTGCGCAACTACGCGCTGCCGCTGCTCGTCGTCGGCGTGGTCGTCCACGGACTGGCATGAGCCTGAAATACCAATTGGCGCGCCGGGATGGGCCTCCCTTTTGGTGGGAGCGGACGCTGTTCTGGCTGTGCTGGACCTGCCTGGCTGGGCTTGTCGTCTGGATTGCCATCGCAGCCATCGCTGTTCAGCCGTGAAACTGGGTTTCGAGAACCGTCGATAGAACTCCGCTTGACCTTCCCGCTCGGGCAAGGTTGAAACTGCGAAGAAGAACAGGAGCACGCCATGCCGTCATCGAACACAGAACACCGCGCCCACGCTGGGCATGAGCACGTCCACCCCGCTGCTGAGCTGCCTTTGGCGGACGGCCACGGACCGGTGGCAGGCCATGACCACCAGGCCCGTGTTGGCCATGGTGGTCACGCAGGTAACGCAGGTAACGCAGGTAACGCAGGTAACGCAGGTAACGCGCATGCACAGGGCGACGTCACCCATCACAACGCGGAGCCCGGAACACATGTGATGCCAGATGGCACGGTGATGAAGGGTTCGCACTGCGACCACGCTCACCATCCCGCAGGTCACGACCACGTCGGGCATGAGCACCACCACTCGGTCGCCTCCTTGCCGGCACCTCAGGGCGACCTGAGCCAGGTCGAATACACCTGCCCGATGCACCCGCAGGTGCGCCAGATGAACCCCGGAAACTGCCCCCTCTGCGGCATGGCCCTGGAGCCGGTGCTGGCCACGGCCGAACAGGGCGAAAGCCCCGAGTTGCGCGACATGACTCGGCGCTTCTGGATTGGGACCGCGCTCACGGTGCCGGTCTTCGCGCTCGAGATGGGGGGGCACTTCTTCAATGTCCACCAGTTCATTGCGCAGCAGGCCTCGAACTGGGTGCAACTCCTACTGGGTACGCCTGTCGTGCTCTGGGCGGGGTGGCCGTTCTTCGTCCGCGCGGTCGCATCGGTGAAGAACCGCAGCCTGAACATGTTCTCGCTCATCGCACTGGGCACCGGTGCGGCCTGGCTGTACAGCATCGTCGGCACGGTGGTTCCTGCGCTGTTCCCCGCCGAGTTGCGCTTGGCGGACGGTGCGGTGCCCATCTACTTCGAGGCCGCGGCCGTCATCACCGTGTTGGTGCTGCTCGGGCAGGTGCTCGAACTGCGGGCGCGCGAGAAAACGTCCGGCGCCATCAAGGCGCTGCTGGGCCTGGCGCCCAAGACGGCGGTCAAGGTCAACGCCGACGGCCGTGACGAGACGGTCCAGGTCGACGCCATCCAGGTCGGCCACTTGTTGCGTGTGCGTCCTGGCGAGAAGGTCCCGGTCGACGGCGAACTCACCGAGGGCAAGGGCAACGTCGACGAGTCGATGGTGACTGGCGAGCCGATTCCGGTGGCCAAGGCCGTGGGGTCCAAGGTCACGGCCGGGACGTTGAACCAGACCGGCGGCTTCGTGATGCGGGCCGAGAAAGTCGGTGCCGACACGCTGCTGTCCCAAATCGTGCACATGGTCGCTGCTGCCCAGCGCAGCCGTGCACCCATCCAGCGCATGGCCGACCAGGTGGCGGGCTGGTTCGTGCCCGTGGTCATGCTGGTGGCCGCGCTGACCTTCGCAGTCTGGCTGGTCTGGGGGCCCTCGCCGGCGTTCAGCTATGCGCTCATCACCGCAGTGGCGGTGCTCATCATTGCCTGCCCGTGTGCGCTGGGGCTGGCGACGCCGATGTCCATCATGGTCGGCGTGGGCAAGGGCGCGCAGCACGGCGTGCTCATCCGTGATGCCGAGGCGCTGGAAAAGATGGAGAAGGTCGACACGCTGGTGGTCGACAAGACGGGAACGCTCACTGAGGGGCGCCCGAAGGTCGTTCACATTGAAGCAGCGGCTGGCTTCGGCGCCGATGATGTGCTGCAGAAGCTGGCGAGCGTCGAACGGGCCAGCGAACATCCCTTGGCAATGGCCATCGTGATGGATGCGCAAGAGCGCAAGCTGACGCTGTTGCCGGTCACCGACTTCGACTCTCCGGTCGGCAAGGGGGTCGTCGGCACCGTCGATGCGCAAGTCGTTGTCTCTGGCAGCGCGAAGTTCCTGGCCGAGCACGCCATCGACTCAGGCCGCCTGGCCGCAGCAGCCGAAGCGCAACGGCAGAAGGCTGCCACGGTCATCTTCGTGGGCATCGGAGGCCAGCTGGCCGGTTTCGTCGCGATTGCCGACCCCATCAAGGCCACGACGCCACAGGCGCTGAAGGCTCTCCAGGCCGCCGGCGTGCGCGTGGTCATGCTGACGGGCGACGGCAAGACGACGGCCGAGGCTGTGGGCCGCGAACTGGGTATCGACGAGGTGGTGGCCGAGGTATTCCCAGAGGACAAGGCGGCCGTGGTCAAGCGCCTGCAGAGCGAAGGCCGCGTGGTGGCCATGGCAGGCGATGGTGTCAACGATGCGCCCGCGCTGGCCGAGGCCACCGTAGGAGTTGCGATGGGGACCGGAACCGACGTGGCGATGGAAAGCGCTGGCATCACGCTGCTCAAGGGCGACCTGATGGGCATCGTGCGGGCGCGCACGCTGTCCCAGGCCACCATGAGGAACATCCGGCAGAACCTGTTCCTGAGCTTCGCCTACAACGTGGCGGGCATTCCGCTCGCCGCGGGCGTGCTCTACCCGTTTTTCGGGCTGCTGCTCTCGCCGGTAGTTGCTGCGGCGGCGATGGCGTTGTCGTCGGTGAGCGTCATCGCGAACGCGTTGCGCCTGCGTACGGCGAAGGTCGAGTGACCGGGAGCGTGGCGTGGCGTCTTGCTTAGCGCAGCAAGTCTGCAAGATGAAGGTCCAGTGAGACTTGGCGACTTTGGGCTCGCGGCAACCCTTCGACAGCCGCCTTCGCCGCCACCTCATCACCGACGAGCAGCACCTGCCGCTGCGCGCGCGTGACAGCCGTGTAGACCAATGTTCGGTCCAACAGGCGGTGGCCGGTCAGTGGCACGATGACGCGCGGCCATTGCGAGCCCTGGGCCTTGTGCACCGTGATGGCGTAGCCCAGTTCGAGGTCGTCGAGCATGTCCTGCACGATAGGCCGGCGCACGCCGTCGTCCCAATCGACCCAGGCCAGCGCCACGCTGGTCGCCTCGCCATCCTCGTTTGTCAGCATGCGCGGCTCATCGTCGACCTGGACGACGACGCCGAGCGAGCCGTTCTGTAAGCCACGGTCCCAGAGGTTGCGCGTGCACAGCACCGGGTCGCCGAGGTGGAGTCCGACCCGGGCGAAGGCCTCATGCCGTTCGTCCCACACCTGAACGGCCTTGGCCTCGGCCGTGAGCGCCGACTGGCACAGGGCGTTGAGCCCCTTGGCGCCGTCGACGCCATTGCGCCGCGCGCAGAGCACCTGGGTGTTCACCGGGTCCTGCCTGTACAGGCGCAGGACCGTCTCGGGGAGGGAGGCTTCCGCTCCGGCCGAGGGGTGGACCCCGCAAGGTATGAACCCGATTGCCGCCTCTGGGTCGGGCGAAAGTGCTGGCCAGCGGCCCTCGCGAATGGAGGTCGCCGCGGCCGCGATGGCGCCGCCGTAGCGCTTGACCACCGTGAGCTGCGCCACGGGCACTTGCGGCACCGCTGTGAGCGCGTGGAGCACCAAGCCGGGCCCGACAGGCATCAGCTGCGCGGGGTCACCTACCAGCAACAGGCGTGGCGCAGGCCCGAGCACCTCGCACATCCGGCTCATCGTGATGATGTCGACCATGCTGGCCTCGTCGACGACGACCACGCTGCGTTCGTCGAAGGTACCCTCTGCTGCAGTGCGCAAAAAGCTTGCGATGGTCGAGGCGGGGCGGCCGGTGGCTTCCTGCATGCGCTTGGTCGCTCGACCTGCCAGGGCCAGTTGCGTGACGGAGATACCGGCACTGTCGTACACGTCGTAGAGAGCCTTGAGCACGGTCGTCTTGCCGACGCCGGCGCCGCCCGTGATGAGGGCGAACGAACTGGCTGCCGCGAGGTGGACCGCTTCCCACTGCTGGGGGTTCAGCTCGATGCCCTCAGCCTTCTCGTAGTGCAGCAGCAGCTCGTCGACATCGTCCGTGGGCAGGAGCGCCGGCCCCGTGGCCGTGAGGCGGTCGGCGACCGCCTGCGCGACCTGGCGCTCCATCACCATGGCACCCAGTGGCTGAACGCCGTGCAGGCCGACCACGAAGCTGCCGTTGGACAGGCCCTGCGACAGCGCGGTCGGGATGAGGCTGCGCCAACGGAAGGTCTTGGTCTGCGCGCCCAGGACGCCCTGAAGTACGTCCATCAGCTTGGACGAGAGCACCGAGGTGTGTCCAGCGGCGAAGACGCGGTAGCAGGCCTCCTCGATGGCGCCCTGAAGGCGGCGAGGGTCGTCCACGGCCACGCCGAAGTGCGTGCGAGCCAGGGCATCCGTCTGGCGCCACGTGGCGCAGAAGCTCAACAGTCGGTAGGGGTCTTCCTCGAGCTTCTCGGCCGTGTCGGAGCCGAAGAACTGCAGCACCTTCCGGCCGAGCGCCAAGTCAAAGCCCTGGGCCTGCAGCCACTGCAGTGTGCGGCTGTCGCCGTGCTGCGCCCAGGCCGCGACAACCTGCGCCGCGCTGTCTTGGGTGAGCACCTTCGCCAGCTCGGCAGCGTTTCGGGCATCCAGGTGGTTGTAGAGCGTCTCCCCGAACGCTTCCCAGAGCTTCCGCGCTTTGACCTGGCCGATGCCCTCGAAAGCGGGGCTGTCAGCCATGAAGGCGATGATGTGCTCGCCCGACGGGCGCAGCAGAACGGCGCTGGAGGCGTCAATCTGCGTCTCGGCCACCTGGTAGCCATTGACCTCCAGCAGGCGCTTAGAGGTCTCGCCAGCCACTTTCCACCATTGGCCAGGCTCGACTCGGGACCCACCCAGCGCTGCGCCCGAAGCCTTGACGACGAAGTAGCCGGTGGCGTCTTGCACCCGACCCTGGTCGTCGATGGGCTTGGCGGAGAAGATGCAGCCGCCGAAACCGCGCGGGTTCTGGCTGCGGATGGAGGCGACCCGAAGGTTCTGCTCGACGGTCAACGCGGCAGCCTCCCCGTCAGGGACAGGGCGTCGCGTAGAACGGCGTACCTCTCTATCGTGCGCTTGAGCTCCGACACCTCGGCTTTGAGGCCGGCGTTCTCCTGCTCCAGGCGTCGGAGCCGTTCGGTCTCCTGGGCGGCACGAAGGCGGCCCGGCTCGCGCACCGTCGACGCTTGGGGGGCGTCAGGGTCGCGCTCAACGGCCGGAGGCAGGACGCCTCGCAGGCGCAGTGCGTCCTCCAACTCGCGAAGGGCGGCCTTGATGCGAGGATTCTGGTCGAGCGCCGACTTGGCGAAACCGCACTCCTTGGCGACCTCAACGCGAGACAACACGCCGCGGCTGGCCATCGCTCGGAAATCGTCGTCGGTCTTGCTCGCGACCCAAGTGGCAAACGTCCGGACGTTCTGCTCAGCCAATTGCTGCCCACTTGCCACTATTTCGTCCTCCTGTCGCAACTCATCGCTCCTGCTCCTTCAGCCGCCGCAGCGCGTCGAGGAAGGGGCGAAGTCGAGGGCCTGAGACAACAACCCGCCGGCCTGGCGCTGCCGCAAGGTCTCGAATCTCTGCCTTGTCCATGTCCACTTCAAAAACATCGCCATCCATGTTGACGCGGTCAATCACCGCTCTGAGCGCCCAGACCGTATCTGCGTAGGCCACATGTGCCTCAGACTCGGATAAGGCCGGTCCTCCGGCCCCAGGACGCACCACATTTCCAGCGTGTTCGCGTACTCGGGCGGCCAACTGCTCCTTCAAGGAACCAAGTTCCATTTGCGCGTCGACGAGTTTCGCCCGCAGCAGTTCAGGGGGGGCATCCTTGTCTGCAACAAAGGTAGACGCTCCGGACTGCCCCGCCAAGAACTCCAGCAGCATTCGGTGATAGAGCGGGTTTCGAATCAAGGTCGTCCGGTGAATCTTGGTCCGCTCTGCCATGTCCGAGACGAGGGTGGCCTTGTCGGGGTACGGCATCTTCCTTCGTCGAGCCTTTTCCAGTTCCGCGCGAAGCAACTCGACCGAGGTTCCCTGCTGGGCCGCCCGGAATGCCTTGAAGTTGTCGGTTCCCTTGGGTACGCCCACCTCAAGCTCCTGCCAACAACGGGGTGGTGCTTGCGGAGGGCAATGCCACGATGCGCGGGAGCTCTTCCACCGCAGAGGCCACCTGCTCGAGCGTGAGGCCGTTCGCGTCGACGTAGGGCTTCATCAACGACGCGAAAACAGTCAGTTCACTGTGGGGAGGAACGTCCAGGAAGGCTGCTTCATCAAGCCGGCCTTGCTTGGCGAGAATCAACCTGGTGTATCGCAGAGCCTTGGCACGCACCTCTGGCGATTCAAGCGACGGGTACGCGTTCGAGTCGGCAATGCGCTGCAGGAAGAACTCGCTCTCAGAGCGGTTGCGGGTGACCAGCTCCAACTGCTTGCGCACCAGTTCCGGCTGGTCCACGTGGTAAGTCTTGTCACCTTCGCCGAATTCCCGCTGCGCAGACCGAAGAATTTCAGCTGACAGCTTCCACCCCAAGAGCTCCTTGGTGTCAAGACTCATCTCTCGGTGCAAGTTGTCGATGTCGGTCTGGTTGCACCCCTTGCGTTCAAGTAGTTGTTGCCTTGCAGCCGCTGTCCGGATGCGCTCATGCAGTTCAGCCTGCTTAGCTTCTATCCCTGGGAGGTGGTCTATGCATTTGGCGGCCAAGGGACAGATACCGCAGCGATTCATACCCCCAGTGTTCGCGATGACTTCCTTTGGGCACTGATTCCCTACAGGGCAAGCGTGAGTCGGATGCCAGCGAATGATGCTCGACGGGCTTTGTCTTAGGAGGTTGAGGGTCGAGGCATCTCCGTCCAGTTCAGACAGGGACCACAAGGCAACCCCAGGTATGAACCTGAAGTCAGCTATGGCCTGCTCCCTGTTTCTCTCGAATGCCAACCGAACGGAGCTGTCCTTGCGCTCAGGGTGGAGGCGCGCTGAACTCTCGCCTGTGGGGTCGTAGGCCTCCCCTTCCATGGTTCGCGCGTCGATGGCCTTAAGTTTGGCCAGCAGCCGCTTGATTTGAGGAACTTGATACGTATTGGTTACTATGGTATTCGAATGACCCAACTGTTCTGCAATCTCAGAGACCTCAAGGTCTCCGTCCTTCAGCGTCGCATAGGTCGCCCGACATGAGTGCGGTGTGTGAATGGCCCGGTAGACGTCGGAGATTGTTCCCCCTTCCACCCACTCGTCACGCTCTCGGAGCAAAATCAACGCATCGTCTGAATCAGAACGGTCCGTACCGTCCTTGCGGTTGTAGAACGCCTGGAATCCAAATAGGTACTCCACCCAGCGGTAGTCGTAGAGGCTGTCGGAGACAGGCTTAGCGGCACGGTCTGACCGAAACAAGGCGTTTACTGGCAAGAACCTGGAGTTCTCGCGGTCCTCGTAGGGCACCTCGACTGACCGGAACTTGTCGACCACCGATTCCTGAAAGTAGTACTCGGCGAGCAGTGACCTACGCACTCGCCACGAGACCAAGTTCTTCCATTCTTCATGGGTCTTGTCCGTGTTGATGTACAGCGCGTGGTAGTTCTGGTTGAGGGCATCGCCATGCAGGGAGGCCAGCGAGGCCAATCGCGGTGCCAGCTTGTCAAAGGTCCTGCGGTCCAGCCACTGCAGCGATTGAGCCCGCAAGCCGCTTTCCGCCATGGCCATCAGCAGCCGTGCAACGGTCAGATGCGGGAAATTCAACGTGACATTTCGGTTGGCTCCGACGTTGATTCGGCGCCCCTGCACGTACAGGCCCTCCAGTCCGTCGGCGTTCGACTTCAGCGTCCGCTTCGATATAGTGAAGATGTTCGGTACCCAATCTAACTGGTACCGGCGCCTTTGGTACCAGAAGACTGGAACGTAGCCCCATTCGGCAGTGTCGTACCCCGTTCGCGGACCGTTTGGCAGTTCGCGGAAGCGATTCCGTAGGTAGGCTTCCTGTTGGAGGAACTCACCAAAGGCCTCAACAGCCTGCCCGTAGTGAATCAGGAATGGGAAAACGTCCTCAGCGAACGGAACCTTGTCTGTCTTGCTCGCGCGCCCAGCAACTTCGTTGTCAAAGTCTGTGCGGAAAGGGTTCTGCATGCCCTTGGTGACGAACCTGCTATCGTCCTCGAAGTAGGTCTGTACGAAGCTGAAAAACTGCTGCATCGCCAAACGGGCGACATTGCGAGAACCCGGCGTGGGCCTTCGCAGGGGCAGCATTTCGTTGAGGGTGCGAGGAAGTGCGCCCAAGCCTTGGGCCTGCTCTGTGTGAAACCGAGTGCGGTCCACATAGAAGAATCTCAAAAATTTCTTGGGAGAAGATGGAAAGTCCAGCGTTGCTCCTGGGTGTCGGGACATCCACCAGGGCAAGTACAACAACACATAGTCTGCAAGCACAATCAAGGCGGACCGGACTTGCCCGTCAGTCTCATAGTCCTTCCTTCGATGGGCTAGGAACGCTCGAAAGGCTATGAACCAATTTGCACCTAGTTTGGCGATGTCTATCGACGGGCGCCCCGGATAGTTGATTGGATTGTCCAGCCAATCGTCCGGCCGAAACCCTTTCACGCTCGACCCCCCGGTCAGGGCGGCGAAGTATTCATCTGAGGAAGAGACGTCATCTGTCGATGCGATTCGTCGAAGGTTTTCGACGAAAGGGCCGTCTGGGCGCTCGGCCCTCCTTTCGGCCTTTCGCTGGTTCTCGCGGGCATGCCGACGCTCAATGTGAGCCTTCAGTTCGATGCGCTCCCTTTCGTGCCCGTGCACGCGCATCCCGGCCAAGTTCTTCGGGTCAGACATGAACTGCTTGAAGTTCATGGTTTTGTCTGCTTCAGAGGCTCGCCAGATTAGGTACCCGTGCCGCAGGTCTCGACCGAGCGCATTCGCATCCGCGAACTCGATACACCGCAGAAGAAGGTAAGCCGGCGCCGCGGTAGAGAACTTCGAGTCGACTCCTTGCTCGAGTAGCCAGCTGTGCAGTTTCACGAATCCGTCTAGTTCAAATTCAGTGGCCTGCCGACAGGCAGTGGCCAGCATCAATTGAAGGTGACTGCGCTTGGCCAGCCAACGCGGAGCGATTTTCTGTACCCAGGCATCAACTTCCATGAGGAAGGGAGGTAGCGCGAAGACGCAGTTTGAGGGGGCGAGGAGAAACAACGAGGGGCCGGTGGCCGGCAGCATCACAAAGCCAGCCAAGGCAAGGTCCACCAAGGCCACCGCCGCTGGCGACCGCTCAGGGCCTGTTTTGCGCGTCAGGCCCATTAGGTCGGCGAGCTGGACGTCAAGCATGACCTCGGAAGAGCCCTCCGGAACGGCTATGAACAGAGGAACCCCAGTGTGGGTGACAGCTCGGTGCATCGCGTCGCGCATTGCCTCCGAAAGCCCGGAGTACGTCAGCGCCACAGGGTGGGTCGAGAGATTCACGAGCATATGTGTCAGCCGATGAGAGGTACAGCGGGCGGCGAAGGCAGCGCCAGGCCAGGGGGGAGAGCCTCCCCTTGGATAAAGTGCAGGTCATGTGCCTGCAACTTCGCCTGCAGGCGGCTGGTACGTTCTCGTGCGTATTTGCGCGTAGTGTTGACGTCCCTGTGCCCCATCAACTGCTGGACCTCCGCCAGCGTCAAGCCAGGCATCGTCTGGCCAGGTACCTCGTAGTCGTTCAACATGTAGACCCCATACGAGTGGCGAAGCGAGTGGGCTGTCCAGGTGTGTTCCCTGGCCACTGGTGGCCCGGGAATCTGCGCCCGCTTGACGGCCGAGGTGAAGGCAGAGTTCAGCGTCTCATCTGTGGCCTCGTGCAGCGGTCTACCGTAGTGCGGCTTGATGAGGTACTGGAAGACAAAGTCGTTGCCATCCTGGGGAAGTCGGTACTCCTCCTTGCGGTACCTGCTCAGGTACTCGAAGAACCAGGTCCGGTAGGGAAGGAAAAGGTACGTGCGAGAGACTGTTCGGCCCTTGAAGCGCTGGTCGCGTTCGGTTTGTGGCATTTCGCGCCCGTAGCGCAGCGAATCGGGGTCCAGGACGAACACCTCCCGCTTCGCGAAGTCGATGTCGCACCATTGAAGGTTGAGCGCCTCCGAGCGGCGGATGCCGCTGGCGAGGAGCAGCGCCCAGAGGGCCCGGTCTCGCCAAGTCGTCGCGGCGGCAATCAAGGCCGGGAAGTGCTCGAGCGGGAAGTCCAACGAATCGACATCCATCTGGCGCTGCTGCCGGACGCTCTTGCGCAGTCCTCGAGGGCGGGTCAACTCGGTGCCGCGAAACCGGATGACCCCGCCCAGCATGCTGGACTGCTTGAGGTGTAGGACCTCTTCCGGGCTAAACGCCGTCACGCCGTCGACTGCTTCCAACAATGGACGGTAGTCCCATGCTGCGTTCGCCACCAGCGTTGGGTCCATGCCGCCCCTGTTTAGTGCCATCTCCTTGGCCTCGTTCTCCAGCATCGCGCAGAGGCGGAGGAAGTGGTTCAGGGCGGCAATGGTGTTAGCCCAACTGCCGGCTGCCAGGGGTTCAATCTTCAGGCGTCGGGCAACGCTTCGCAGCGCTGCCTCACGGGCCTCGTCGCCCTCAGCGTAGCGGGCGCGCTCTCGCTTGCCAATCGTCAGGGAGACGTGCTCACCGCTTCGAAGCAGTTCCAAGTAGTAGTTGATTGCGTCGTTGACGACAGAGCGACTGACTGGTGCTGCGCCAAGCACCTTGACCTCGTAGAGGTAGTCGATGAAGCGCGCGACGACCGTGGTGTACCGAAGCAACGTGGCGTACCGCAGTCCCTTCAGTCTGTGGCAGAACTCTGAAAAGACCGAGATGTACACGCCAGACGGGTCCGTCAGCCGCCAGCTCGGGCGACCGTACTCGTTGACTTCTTCCTTGCGAACGTGGACAAGCGCCATAAATACACTCCTGCGTGCATTCTTATTCAGCAGGATAAAGGCGCACAAGCGAAAAGCGCCACAAAAGTGGCGCTTTTAGAGGTATTCAGAGGAGTGGAGGGGGGCTTAAAGCCGCTCGGAATCGGGTCCTGAGATAAGAACCCCCGTCCGCAAGCCATCCTCAGGCAGTTCTACATGCGTAGCTCTCTGATTTGAGTCTCGCAGCGTCAACGGGCAGGAGCACCCTTCGATCGCCGCCAGTCACGTAGTCTCGTTCTGGGTCGTGTGACCCGGCTCAGAACCAGCCGATGTGCATGACCTTGCCGTTGTTTCCAACACAGACCATCGGCGATCTGCTGCAAGGCTCACCGGTGTTAAGCGGCGAGGGCGTACGAGGTATCGTTCGCAGTTACTTTGTTTCCAGTGGATTTACGAGCGAACTGGTGCTCGGCATGCCCTGCTCCGATTCCGCACCCACGTCGAAACCAGGTCGGCCCCTGAAGGACGAGAGTTTAGGGCATCGAGAGGAAGTTCAAGAGGCCGTTCGGGTGATCGATCACCGCATCGGCGCCCCATTGGTCGATGGGCTCGCCGATGCCGAGGTAGCCCCAGGCTGCGGCGAGAGTGGCCATGCCAGCAGCGCGGCCGGCGATGACGTCTCGGTGGTCGTCGCCCACGTAGACGCAAGCCCGTGGTGCAACGCCGATGCGGCGGGCTGCTTCCAGCAGGGGTTCGGGGTGTGGCTTGGCATGGGCCGTGGTGTCGCCGCAGACCAGCACGCAGCTGCGCGTGGCGATGCCCGCCGCCCGGACCACCGGTTCGGCGAAGCGCGTGTACTTGTTGGTGACGATGCCCCAGGGCAGGCCGGCTGCGTCGAGCGCGTCGAGCACCGGCGCCATGGCGTCGAACACACGCGTCAGGCGCGTCATGCGGGCTTCGTAGAGCGCGAGGTACTCGTCGCGCAGGCTCGGGAAACGTGGGTCGTCCACGCCGATTCCCAGCGCCACGTCCACCATGCCGCGCGCACCCGTGCCGGTCATCGGGCGAAAGTCCGACAGCGGCAGCGGGTCCTGTCCGTGGCGCTGGCGCAGTTCGTTGGCCGCCTCGCCAAGGTCGGGGGCGCTGTCGACCAGCGTGCCATCGAGGTCGAACAGCACGGCGCCCCAGGTGCGGCGTCCGGTCATGCGGCGTCCGGGTCCTTGCGGCAGGCGACCAGGTAGTTGACGCTGGTGTCGTCGTTCAGCCAGTAGCGCTGGGTCAGCGGGTTGTATTGCATGCCGCGGGTCTGCTGCGGCGTCAGGCCGGCCTCGCGACAGGCGCGCATCAGCTCGCTCGGGCGGATGAACTTGGCGTACTCATGCGTGCCGGCCGGCAGCAGCTTGAGCACGTACTCCGCACCGACGATGGCGAACAGGAAGGACTTCAGGTTGCGGTTGAGCGTCGACAGGAAGACCCAGCCGCCCGGCTTCACGAGCCGCGCGCAGGCGTCGACGATGGCGGCCGGATCGGGCACGTGCTCAACCATCTCCATGCAGGTGACGATGTCGAATTGGCCGGGCTGCTCGGCCGCGAGCGCCTCCGCTGAGACCAGCCGGTAGCTCACGCCCGCCTGACCGGACTCGAGGGCGTGCAACTGCGCGACCTTGAGCGAGCGCTCGGCCAGGTCGACGCCCAGCACCTCGGCTCCGCGTTGTGCCATGGCTTCGCTGAGGATGCCGCCGCCGCAGCCCACATCGACGATGCGGCGTCCGGCCAGCGGACCGGTGCATTGTTCGATCCAGCCCAGGCGCAGCGGGTTGATGCGGTGCAGCGGGCGGAACTCGCTCTCCGGGTCCCACCACTTGTGGGCCAGTTCGCTGAACTTGGCGAGTTCCTTGGGGTCGGCGTTGGCGTGCATGGCGTCGTCGTTGTGCAGGGAAGTGGCTCACTGTACCGGGCTGTGTCGGGCCCCGCATCTATGTGGGTCAGCCAAAGAAAAACCCCGCCGTGGCGGGGTTCGGGAGGCATCGACCGCTGCCGGCCTTGCGGCTGGCAGCGGTGTCGGGATGCTTATTTCTTCAGCGTGCGCGTGCCAACCACTTCGATCTCGACGCGGCGGTTCTTCTGCTTGCCTTCGGGCGTGCCGTTGTCAGCGACGGGCTGCTTCTCGCCCTTGCCTTCGGTGTACACGCGGTTCTGCTCGATGCCCTTGCTCACGAGGTACTTCTTGACGGCTTCGGCGCGGTTGACCGAGAGCTTGTCGTTGTACGCGTCGGAGCCATCGGAGTCGGTGTGGCCGACGGCGATGATGACCTCGAGGTTGATGCCCTGGACCTTGCTGACCAGGTCATCGAGCTTGCCGGCGGCTTCGGGCTTGAGCACGAACTTGGCGGTGTCGAAGAAGGCGTCGGCGGCGAAGGTGACCTTCTCGCTGACCGGGGCGGCCGGTGCCGGTGCGGCTGCGGGTGCAGCCACCGGAGCCGGGGCGGGCACGACGGCCGGAGCGGGTGCCGGAGCCGGAGCCGGGGCAGGTGCCGGTGCCGGTGCGGGAGCAGGCGCGGGGGCCGGGGCCGGCGCAGGTGCCGGCGGCGGGGCCGGAGCGGGCGGCGGGGGAACGCCGTCGCAGCCCTGATTGCCGGTCGTCGGCGTGAAGAAGCCGTTGCGCCAGCAGTATTCGTTGGTGCCGTTCTTCCAGGCCGGTGCGCCGGAGGCGTTCTGCGTGTTGCCGTTTTCAGGCTTGCCGCCGCCGACGGTGCCGCATGCGGCGAGTGCGACGGTCGCGAACAGCAGGGACACCTTGCTCAGGTTGTTCATGGTTTTCCTCTCGATGGACCGCAGAGAGCGGCAATGGACGTTCGCCCGAGCGAACGGTCTGACGCAGGACGCTTAGATCCCAAACGACGTGAAAATTATTCTGCCATAGGGACTTCTGGCGTCGGACCGTGGCAACACCCGGTTGTTGAGCCTGTCGTGGCTGTCGTCGACCGGCAACAGGTCGGGCACGCCTAAAATCCGTCGATTCGCCTGGGCGCGCCCGCTTGCGCCGTGTGCCGGAACCTGTGTCCGGCGCCGGCCTTCCCGAGATCTCATGACCTCCTTCGCCAAAGAAACCCTGCCCATCAGCCTCGAAGAGGAGATGCGGCGCTCGTACCTGGACTACGCGATGAGCGTGATCGTCGGGCGCGCCCTGCCCGATGCCCGCGACGGCCTCAAGCCGGTGCACCGGCGGGTGCTGTTCGCGATGCACGAGCTCAACAACGACTGGAACCGGCCGTACAAGAAGTCTGCCCGCATCGTCGGCGACGTCATCGGCAAGTACCACCCTCACGGCGACACGGCGGTCTACGACACGATCGTGCGCATGGCCCAGGACTTCAGCCTGCGCCACATGCTGGTCGACGGACAGGGCAACTTCGGCTCGGTCGACGGCGACAACGCAGCGGCGATGCGGTACACGGAAATCCGCCTGGCCAAGATCGCCCACGAGATGCTGGGCGACATCGACAAGGAAACCGTCGACTTCGGCCCGAACTACGACGGCTCCGAGCGCGAGCCGCTGGTGCTGCCCACGCGCCTGCCGAACCTGCTGGTCAACGGCTCGGCCGGCATCGCGGTGGGCATGGCCACCAACATCCCGCCGCACAACCTCAACGAGGTCGTCGACGCCTGCTTGCACCTGTTGCGCAACAGCGAGGCGACGCTTGAGGAACTGATGGAGATCATCCCGGCGCCCGACTTCCCGACCGCCGGCATCATCTACGGCGTCAACGGTGTGCGCGAGGGCTACCGCACCGGACGCGGCAAGGTGGTGATGCGCGCCAAGGTCCACTTCGAGGACATCGATCGCGGCGCTCGCCAGGCCATCATCGTCGACGAGATTCCCTACCAGGTGAACAAGAAGAGCCTGCTTGAGCGCATCGCCGAGCTGGTCCACGAGAAGAAGATCGACGGCATCAGCCACATCCAGGATGAGTCCGACAAGTCGGGCATGCGGGTGGTGATCGAGCTCAAGCGCGGCGAAGTGCCCGAGGTGGTGCTCAACAACCTGTACAAGCAGACCCAGCTGCAGGACACCTTCGGCATCAACATGGTGGCGCTGATCGACGGTCAGCCCAAGCTGTGCAACCTCAAGCAGCTGCTGGACATCTTCCTGGAGCACCGCCGCGAGGTCGTGACCCGCCGCACCGTGTTCGAGCTGCGCAAGGCACGCGAGCGCGGCCATGTGCTGGAAGGCCTGGCCGTGGCGCTGGCCAACATCGACGAGTTCATCCGCATCATCAAGGAATCGCCCACGCCGCCGATGGCCAAGGCCGGGCTGATGGCGCAGAGCTGGGACTCGTCGCTGGTGCGCGAGATGCTGTCGCGGGCCGAGTCCGACACGCCCGGCGGCCGCGCTGCCTACCGGCCCGACGGGCTGGCGCCGAACTACGGCATGCAGGCAGACGGCCTCTACCGCCTGTCGGACGACCAGGCCGGCGAGATCCTGCAGATGCGCCTGCAGCGCCTGACCGGGCTGGAGCAAGACAAGATCGTTGGCGAGTACAAGGAGGTCATGGCCCAGATCGCTGACCTGCTGGACATCCTCGCCAAGCCCGAGCGTGTCACCTTCATCATCAGCGAGGAACTGGTCGCCCTGCGCCAGGAGTTCGGCCAGACCAAGGTCGGCGCGCGCCGCTCGGTGGTCGAGCACAACGTGCAGGAACTCGGCACCGAGGACCTGATCACGCCGACCGACATGGTCGTGACGCTCAGCCACACCGGCTACATCAAGAGCCAGCCGCTGGCCGAGTACCGGGCTCAGAAGCGCGGCGGGCGCGGCAAGCAGGCCACGGCGACCAAGGAAGACGACTGGGTCGACCAGCTCTTCATCGCCAACACGCACGACTGGATCCTGTGCTTCAGCAACCGCGGCCGTGTCTACTGGCTGAAGGTCTGGGAAGTGCCGCAGGGCGGACGCGCGTCGCGTGGCAAGCCCATCGTCAACATGTTCCCGCTGCAGCCCGACGAGAAGATCAACGTCGTGCTGCCGCTGACCGGCGAGTTCCGCAGCTTCCCGGCCGATCACTTCGTGTTCATGGCGACCGCCCTGGGCACCGTCAAGAAGACCGCGCTGGACGAGTTCAGCAACCCGCGCAAGGCCGGCATCATCGCGGTCGACCTCGACCAGGGCGACTACCTGATCGGTGCGGCGCTGACCGATGGCCAGCATGACGTGATGCTGTTCAGCGACGGCGGCAAGGCTGTGCGCTTTGACGAGAACGACGTCCGCGCGATGGGCCGTCAGGCGCGTGGCGTGCGCGGGATGGCGCTCGAAGACGGCCTGAGCGTGATCGCGATGCTGGTGGCCGAGGACGAGAGCCAGTCGGTGCTGACCGCGACCGAGAACGGCTTTGGCAAGCGCACCTCGATCGTCGAATACACCCGCCATGGCCGGGGCACCAAGGGAATGATCGCGATCCAGCAGACCGAGCGCAACGGCCGGGTCGTGGCCGCGACGCTGGTGCGTGCCAACGACGAGATCATGCTGATCACCGACCGGGGTGTGCTGGTTCGCACGCGGGTCTCGGAAATCCGCGAGATGGGGCGCGCCACTCAGGGCGTCACACTGATCGCGCTGGATGAAGGTGCGAAGCTGTCGGGCTTGCAGCGCATCGTGGAGAACGATGCGAACGAGTCCAGCAGCGAGTCGGCCACCGAGTTGGGGGCCGATGTCCCCAACCCTGAAGGTGATGCCGGCCCGACCGGTGACGAGAACCCCTGATGTCCACCCGCAACCACGTCCTGACGTCCATTCCGCGCATGCCCTTGCGCAACATGCTGGCCAGCCTGGCGCTTGGCGCCGCCTTGTCGCCGGTCCTGGCCGCCGATGCACCGGCCGCACCAGCGGCTGCTGCGGCCGTGGCCAGCCCGGCCAAGAAGGCACTGATCCAGAAGGTGCTGACGCTGCAGCAGCCCGGCATCGAGGCCATTGCCCGTGCGCTGGTCGAACAGCCGGTCGCGCCGATGGTCCAGCAGGTCTCAATGATCATCCAGACCCGCGTGCCGCCGGACAAGCGCGAGGCCTTGCAGAAGGACCTGCAGGTCGAGCTGAAGAAGTACATGGACGCGGCCATGCCGCTGGTGCGCGACAAGGCCGTGGCGGCCGCGCCGTCCACGATCGGCGCGCAGCTGGACCAGAAGTTCAGCGAGGAAGAACTGCGCCAGCTGGTGGCCTGGCTGGATTCGCCGGTCGCCCGCAAGTACCAGTTCACGCTGCCCGAGTTCCAGAAGTCGCTGACCGACAAGCTGGTTGCCGAGACCCGCAGCAGCATCGAGCCCAAGCTGCGCGATCTCGACGCCGCGATCGGCAAGCGCCTGTCCGTTGCCGCGCCGGCGGCCACCCCGGCGGCACCCGCCAAGCCCTGAACCCGAGCGTCGCTCACGCGGCGCCGCATCCCGTCCTGCCATGTCCGACCACGCGCCCGACGACGCCCTCCTTCCACCGACCCCGGCGGCTCCGGTCGACCCCGCGCTGCTCGCGCTGCGCACGCAGATCGACGCGCTCGACCGTGACCTGCTGGCGTTGCTGAACCGGCGCGCCGGGCTGGCCCTCGCGGTCGGCGAGATCAAGAAGAAGGAAGGCTCGGTGGTGTTCCGCCCCGAGCGCGAGGCGCAGGTCATCGACGGCCTGAAGGCGGTCAACCCGGGGCCGCTCAAGGGCGACAGCGTTGCGCCCATCTGGCGCGAGATCATGAGCGCCTGCCGCTCGCTGGAGACGCCCACCCGCGTGGCCTACCTCGGCCCGGCCGGCACCTTCAGCGAACAGGCGGCGCTGGGCTACTTCGGCAGCTCGCTGGTGCGCGTGCCGTGCGCCAGCATCGACGAGGTCTTCCGCGCGACGACCGCCGGTGCGGCCGACTTCGGCGTGGTGCCGGTCGAGAACTCGACCGAGGGTGTGGTGGCGCGCTCGCTGGACCTGTTCCTGACCACGCCCTTGTTCATCATCGGCGAGACCAGCCTGTTCGTGCGCCACAACCTGCTGCGCCGCGAGGACACGCTGGCCGGCCTGCAGGCCGTCTGCGCCCACCCGCAGGCGCTGGCGCAGTGCCACGGCTGGCTCAGCCATCACCTGCCCGATGTGGAGCGCCGACCGGTCGCCAGCAATGCCGAGGGCGCGCGCCTGGCCGCGCTTGACCCGACGCTCGCGGCCATTGCCAGCGACCGCGCGGCCAGCGAATGGGGCTTGCACATGGTCTCGCCAGCGATCCAGGACGATGCCAACAACCGCACCCGCTTTGCCATCGTGACCCACCCGGAACGCCACCCGGCGCCGGCGGCCTCGGGCCACGATTGCACCAGCCTGGTCGTCTCGGTGATCAACCGGCCTGGCGCGGTGCATGACATGCTGGTGCCGCTCAAGCACCACGGCGTGTCGATGACCCGCTTCGAGTCGCGCCCGGCCCGCTCCGACCAGTGGGAGTACTACTTCTACATCGACGTGCAGGGCCATCCCGACACGCCGACCGTGGCGACGGCGCTCAAGGAACTGCGCAGCGTGTGCGCCTACTTCAAGGTCCTGGGGACGTACCCGATCGACGTGCACTGAGGCGGCGCCACGATCGATCCGGCGTACCAGCGAACCAGCGAACCAGCAAACAAGAACAGCAAGACGGGCGGCAAGGCATGGCGATGTTCCGGCAACTGGGGGTGATCGGCTGCGGCCTGATGGGCGGCAGCTTTGCGCTGGCTCTCAAGCGCGGTGGCCTGGTCAAGCGTGTGGTCGGCTACAGCAAGTCGCCGTCGACGGTCGACCGGGCCAAGCGCCTGGGCGTGATCGACGAGTCGGCCGATTCGGCGCTGCTGGCGGTCTCGGGCTCGGACATCGTGCTGATCTCGGTGCCGGTGGCCGCGACCGAGGGCACGCTCAAGACCATCCGCCACGGCATCGAGCCGGGCGCGCTGGTGATGGACGTGGGCAGCACCAAGCGCGACGTGGTCGATGCGGCCCGGCGCGTGCTCAAGGAACGGCTGGTGTCCTTCGTGCCGGCACACCCGATCGCGGGCAAGGAAGTGGCCGGCGTCGAACACGCCGATGCGCTGCTCTACCAGAACCGCCAGGTCATCCTGACGCCCTTGTCGCAGACCGATCCGGCGCTGGTCCAGAAGGCCACCGACGTCTGGGCCGCCGTGGGCTCGCAGGTCTTGCGCATGACCCCGGAGAACCACGACACCGCGTTTGCCGCCGTCAGCCACCTGCCGCACCTGCTGGCGTTTGCCTACTTCAACGCCGTCATGGCCCAGCCGGCCGGACGCGAGTTCCTGTCGCTGGCCGGACCGGGCTTTCGCGACTTCACCCGCATCGCCGCCAGCGAGCCGGCGGTCTGGCGCGACATCCTGGCCAGCAACCGCGAGGAGGTCATCAAGCAGCTGGCCCGCCTGCGCCACGCGCTGGACGCCTTCGAGCACGTCATGCGCTCGGGCAACCAGGAGGCGCTGGAAGACCTGATCCGCAGTGCCTCCGAAGGTCGCGGCAACTGGCAGATGAACGCGCGGCCAGGCTCGGCGCGTTGAACGTTCCCGATCTCCCGAGGGGCCGCACCGGTTGCGGCCCTTGTCCATTTGAACTTCCCTGACTGCTGTCGCAGCCGCGCGCCCATGTACGACATCCCCCACCTCGACCTGCCGCCCCTGGGCGCTGCCGCCGGCACCGTGCGCCTGCCGGGCTCCAAGAGCATTTCCAACCGTCTGCTGCTGCTGGCCGGCCTGAGCCAGGGCCGCACGACGCTGGTCGACCTGCTGGACTCGGACGACACCCGCGTCATGCTGGCGGCCCTGCGCACGCTGGGCTGCACGATCGAGCAGATCGGCCGTCTGACCCACATCGACGGTTTCGCCGGCCAGCCGGCCGTCGCCGAAGCCGAGCTCTTCCTGGGCAACGCCGGCACCGCGATGCGCCCGCTGACCGCTGCACTGGCCGTGCTGTCGACACAAGGCAGCGGCCGGCGCTACACGCTCAAGGGCGTGCCACGCATGCACGAGCGGCCGATCGGCGATCTGGTCGATGCGTTGCGCGGCCTGGGCGTCACGGTCGACTGTCTGGCCAACGAGGGCTACCCGCCGCTTTGCCTGGCCGGTGGAACCCTCGATCTGAACGCACCGGTCAAGGTGCGCGGTGACGTCTCCAGCCAGTTCCTGACCGCGCTGCTGCTGGCCCTGCCGCTGGCGGCCGAGCGCGCCGACGTCGTCATCGAGGTCGTTGGCGAGCTGATTTCCAAGCCCTACATCGAGATCACGCTGAACCTGCTGGAACGCTTCGGCATCGCGGTCCGGCGCGACGGCTGGGCCCGTTTCACCATCCCGGCCGGCAGCCGCTACGTCACGCCGGGCGAGGTCCACGTCGAGGGCGACGCCTCATCGGCGTCCTACTTCATCGCCCTGGGCACGCTGGCGGGCGTCGACGCGCCGGTGCGCATCGAGGGCGTGGGCAGCGCGTCGATCCAGGGTGACATCCGCTTCGTCGAGGCCGCAGAGGCGATGGGCGCCGTGGTCCGCGCCGAGCCCAACGCGCTGGAGGTCCGCCGTGGTGCGTGGCCGCTGCGCGCCATCGACATGGACTGCAACGCCATCCCCGACGCGGCCATGACGCTGGCCGTCATGGCGCTCTACGCCGACGGCCCCTGCACGCTGCGCAACATCGCCAGCTGGCGCGTCAAGGAGACCGACCGCATCGCCGCCATGGCCGCCGAACTGCGCAAGGTTGGCGCGCAGGTCGAGGAGGGCGCGGACTTCATCCGTGTCTGGCCGCTGGACGTGTTCCAGCCCGCCTCGATCCACACCTACGACGACCACCGCATGGCGATGTGCCTGTCGCTGGCGGCCTTCCACCCGCTCAAGGGTGCGACACCGGTGCCCACCCGCATCCTCGATCCGAAGTGCGTCGCCAAGACCTTCCCGGACTACTTCGAGACCCTGTTCTCGGTGGTCGCGGCCGAGCCGGCGCACATCCCGGTCATCACCATCGACGGTCCGACCGCCTCCGGCAAGGGCACGCTGGCTGCCGGCGTTGCCGCGCGGCTGGGCTATCACACGCTGGACTCGGGTTCGCTCTACCGCGTCACCGCGCTGGCCGCACGCTCGGCCGGCGTCGCGCCGGAGGACGAGGCTGGCGTGGTCGCCATCGCCCGGGCGATGAAGCTGCAGTTCGCCGGCGTCGTGGTGCTGCTCGACGGCGTCGACGTCAGCGAGCAGTTGAGGGAAGAGCAGATCGGCGCCATGGCCTCGCAGGTCGCCGCCCATCCGGCCGTGCGCGCCGCGCTGTTCGACCTGCAGTGCGCCTTCCGTCAACTGCCCGGCCTGGTGGCCGACGGCCGCGACATGGGCACGGTGATCTTCCCGGTCGCGCCGCTCAAGGTCTTCCTGACCGCGACCGCCGCCGCGCGGGCCGAGCGACGTCATAAGCAATTGATTTCGAAGGGAATTCCTGCTAGTCTCGCCGACCTTCGCGCGGACCTGGAGGCCCGCGATGCGCGCGACCGAGGTCGCAGCACCGCACCGCTCAAGCCCGCCGAAGATGCGCTTTCCCTGGACAACTCGCTGGTTGGCATCGACGCCTCGGTGCAGCAGGTGGTGGACTGGTGGGAAGCGCGGCTGCCGTTCGGCGCGTTGGCGGGTTGATCCATTTGAGGGTCGCCGTGCCGACACGGCGACGACAGCGAACGGTTCCGGGGCCTTCCCGCCGTGCGTCAGCACACCGAGGCCCCGGTTCGACAACCTAACCCGCCACGGAAGTGGTCCGAGTCGCCGGTTCCATCGCCGGCGCAGAAAGTCCCAAATGTCCCAAGCTGCTGCCTTCGAAGGCATGGAATCCTTTGCCGCGCTGTTCGAGGAATCGCTGCAACGCGCCGACATGCGCGCTGGCGAGGTCATCTCCGCCGAAGTGGTCCGCGTCGAGCACAACTTCGTCGTCGTCAACGCCGGCCTGAAGTCCGAAGCCTACGTTCCCATCGAAGAATTCAAGAACGACCAGGGCGAGATCGAAGTCCAGGTCGGCGACTTCGTCTCCGTCGCGATCGACGCGATCGAGAACGGCTACGGCGACACCATCCTGTCGCGCGACAAGGCCAAGCGCCTGGCCTCGTGGCTGTCGCTGGAAACCGCGCTGGAGTCGGGCGACTTCGTCACCGGCACGGTCAGCGGCAAGGTCAAGGGCGGCCTGACGGTGCTGGTCAACGGCATCCGCGCCTTCCTGCCGGGTTCGCTGCTCGACACGCGTCCGGTCAAGGACATGAGCCCGTTCGAGGGCAAGACCATGGAGTTCAAGGTCATCAAGCTCGATCGCAAGCGCAACAACGTCGTGTTGTCGCGTCGTGCGGTGGTCGAGGCTTCGATGGGCGAAGAGCGCGCCAAGCTGCTCGAGACGCTGCGTGAAGGCGCGATCGTCAACGGCGTGGTCAAGAACATCACCGAATACGGTGCGTTCGTGGACCTCGGCGGCATCGACGGCCTGCTGCACATCACCGACATGGCCTGGCGCCGTGTCCGTCACCCGAGCGAAGTGGTGACGGTGGGTCAGGAACTGACGGCCAAGGTCCTGAAGTTCGACGCCGAGAAGAACCGCGTCTCGCTGGGTCTCAAGCAGATGGGCGACGACCCGTGGATCGGCGTCTCGCGCCGCTACCCGTCGAGCACCCGCCTGTTCGGCAAGGTCACCAACATCGCCGACTACGGCGCGTTCGTCGAGATCGAACCGGGCATCGAAGGCCTGGTGCACGTCTCCGAAATGGACTGGACCAACAAGAACGTCGCCCCGTCCAAGATCGTGGCCCTGGGCGACGAGGTCGAGGTCATGGTGCTGGAGATCGACGAAGACAAGCGTCGTATCTCGCTGGGCATGAAGCAGTGCAAGCAGAACCCGTGGGACGAGTTCGCGCAGAACTTCAAGCGCGGCGACCGCGTCAAGGGTCCCGTCAAGTCGATCACCGACTTCGGCGTGTTCGTTGGCCTGGCCGCTGGCATCGACGGCCTGGTGCACCTGTCCGACCTGTCGTGGAACGAGCCGGGCGAAGCCGCGGTTCGCAACTACAAGAAGGGTCAGGACGTCGAGGCGATCGTTCTGGGCATCGACGTCGAGCGCGAGCGCATCTCGCTGGGCATCAAGCAGCTCGATACCGACCCGTTCACCAGCTACACCACGCTCAATGACCGTGGCGCCCTGGTCAGCGGCAAGGTCAAGACCGTCGACGCGCGCGGCGCCGAGATCCAGCTCAACGACGACGTCACCGGCTACCTGCGTGCCTCCGAGATCGCCCGCGAGCGTGTCGAAGATGCCCGCAACGTGCTGAAGGAAGGCGAAGAAGTCTCCGCCCTGATCATCAACATCGACCGCAAGCTGCGCTCGATCCAGCTGTCGATCAAGGCCAAGGACAACGTTGAGCAGCAGGAAGCCCTGCAGCGGCTGTCGGCCGACAACCGCGAGACCGCTGGCAACGCCGGCACGACCAGCCTGGGCGCGCTGCTCAAGGCCAAGCTGGACCAGGGCAACTGATCCTCGTGATGGCACGGTGCGCCGAGCCGCAAGGCCTGGCGCACCCACCCCGACCTAGCCATGACCCGTTCCGATCTGGTGGCGCTGCTGGCCGAGAAGTTCACCCAGCTCACGCACCGTGACGCCGAGTTCGCCGTCAAGACGATGCTCGATGCCATGAGCGATGCGCTGGCACGTGGCCACCGCATCGAGATCCGCGGCTTCGGCAGCTTCGCGATCAACCGCCGACCGCCGCGCGTGGGCCGCAACCCGCGTTCGGGCGAGCAGGTGACGATCCCGGAAAAGCTGGTGCCGCACTTCAAGCCGGGCAAGGCCCTGCGAGAAGCCGTCGACGAGGACGCTGGCAGCGATGCCGGCGAACCGGTCGAGGTGATGGTCGTGCGCTCGGCGCGGTCGGCTGACAAGCCGGCGGCGCCGGCCAAGCCGGTGTCATCGGTCAACGAGTGAACGGACGGCCGCGAGGTCGACCCGGACTGCCCCGAAACCCGCCCGCAGCTGCGCTGCCGGCGGGTTTTTTCATGCGCGTCGCGGCCCGCTGGCATCGGGCTGTCCAGGGGCGATCCGCAGGGGGCGCCGCACTAGAATCGCGCCCCTATGCGCATCCTCATCTGGGCCGTCCGAGCGGCCCTCTTCTTCGTGCTGTTCGCCTTCGCGCTGAACAACCAGCACGTGGTCCTGCTGCACTGGTTCTTCGGTGTCTCGACCCAGGCGCCGATGGTGCTGGTCGTGCTGGTGACCTTCGCCGCCGGCTGCGCGGCCGGCGTCTTCGCGATGTTGCCGGGCTGGTGGCGCCAGCATCGCCGCACCCGCGCGCTCGAGGCCGCCGTGCCGCGCACCAGCGCACCGCCGATGTCGCCCGGAGCGACGGCCGCATCGGCCACCCGCCCGGCTCCGCTGGCCACTGAACCCGAACTGCCGCACCCGCCCCGTGATGGACTTTGACCTGCAGTGGCTGCTGCTGGCCCTGCCGGCCGCCTTCGCGCTGGGCTGGCTCGCCTCGCGCATCGATCTGCGCAACTGGAAGCGCGAGGTGGAAGCCTCGCCCCGGGCCTACTTCAAGGGCCTGAACCTGCTGCTCAATGAACAGCAGGACAAGGCCATCGACGCCTTCATCGAGGCCGTCCAGCAAGACCCGGGCAGTTCCGACCTGCACTTCGCGCTCGGCAACCTGTTCCGCCGCCGCGGCGAATACGAACGCGCCGTGCGCGTGCACCAGCACCTGCTCGGCCGCGCCGACCTGCCCACGACCGAACGCGACCGCGCCCAGCACGCGCTGGCACAGGACTACCTCAAGGCGGGGCTGTTTGACCGCGCCGAAGCGGCCTACAAGGCCCTCGAAGGCACCGCCTTCGCGACGGAAGCCCGGCTGGCGTTGCTCAACCTGCATGAACGATCGCGCGACTGGAAAGCGGCGATCGAGGTGGCGCGGGGCTTGGAATCGGCCGCCGTTGGCAGCTTCTCGCAGCGCGTGGCGCACTACGGTTGCGAACTGGCGCTGGAGTCCGACGCACAGGGCGACACCGCCGCTGCACAAGCCGCCCTGCAACGTGCCCGGGAAGCTGCGCCGCAGTCGGCCCGACCGCTGATCCTGGCGGGTCAGCGTCTGGCGCGTGGCGGCCAGCACGCCGAAGCGCTCGCCCTGTGGACACCCTTGTCGACCATCCATCCCGAGGCCTTCGGCATCGTCGCCAAGGACTACGCCAGCAGTGCCCAGGCCTGCGGCCAGCAGGATGACGCCCTGGCGCGCCTGAAGGTGCTGCATGCCAAGGCGCCGACGTCGGACCTGCTCGATGCCATCCTCAGCCTGGAGCCGGACGCGCAGGAGCGCCGTCGCCTGCTGTTGCAGCAGGTCCAGGGTCAGCACAGCCTGAGCGCGGCGCTGAGCCTGGTCAACGAGCCGGCCCCCGCGATGCTGCTGACCGAAGCCGAGCGCAGCGCCTTGCAGCAGGCCTTGACGGTGGCGGCCAAGCCGCTGCGTCGCTACCGCTGCGCCGCTTGCGGCTTCGAGGCCCAGCAGTACTTCTGGCAATGCCCGGGCTGCCACGGCTGGGACACCTTCCCGCCGCGCCGGCTGGAAGACCACTGACCGCCCGCTGAAGCGCGTTCAGGCTCGCAAGGGTCAGCCGGTGTGCACGAGCGCCGCGTCGAAGCCGGCCTCGACCTCGGCCAGTGTCGGCACCTGGCCCTTGCCGCCATAGCTGCGCACATGGCCCGAGCCGGTCACGCCAGCCAGACCCGGTTCGTGGTCGCAGTAGATGCCCAGCGTCGGCCGCGCGTAGGCGGCGGCGAAATGGGTGAAACCGGTATCGAGTCCGACGACCAGCCTGGCCGACGCCAGCACCGACCCGGCATCGGCGACGCTCAGGAAGGGCGGCACCACCGCATCAACCCCACTGCCTTCGGCCAGTCGCAGCGCCAACGCCTGTTCGGCCGGACTGCCCCACAGGATCACCGGCGTCCAGCCTTGGCCGCGGATGCGCCGCGCCAGATGCTGCCAGCGGTCCTCCGGCCAGAGCTTCTCAGGCCGGCTGGCGCAGGGGATCAGCACCGCATAGGGCTCTGGCGGCTGCCAGCTGCTGACCGGCGGCGCGAGGCCGAAGTCCGGCGCGTCGACCGGCCGGGCGTAGCCCAGGTGGTCGGCGGCCAGCGCACGGTTGCGCACCACCGCATGCCACTCGCGCGAGACCCGCGCCTTGTGGCGGTAGAACAGCGAGGCCAGCGGTTCGCGGATGCTCTGCCAGTCGTAGCCGGCCCTTGGTCCGTGCGCCTGAACGGCCCACATCACGCTCTTGAGCAGGCCCTGGAAATCGATGATCAGGTCATAGCGCTCGGCCTGCAGGTCAGCCCGCAAGGCGGCGATCGCGGCGCGTGTCTCGGGCCTGCCCAGCGACTTGCGCCACTTGCGCCAGGCGATCGGCATCACCCGGCGCACGGCGGGATGGGCCTTGGGGATGGCTGCGAAAGGTGCCTCGACCAGCCAGTCGATCAACGCGCCCGGATGGGCCCGCGCGATGTCGCTGATGGCTGGCAACGCATGCACCACATCGCCCATCGAGGTCGTCTTGACGACCAGGATGCGCGGCGGCCGCCCGTTGGGCAGCAAGGCGCGCTCAGCCACCCGAGGTCTTCGCCTGTTGCGCCTTCTGCTCGGCCACCAGGGCCGGGTTGAAGCGCGCGTCGTTGTACATCTTGAACTGGCGGTAGACCTTGAAATAGGCCTTGCCGGCGGCGCTGTCAGCCAGCAGGCCGTCGAGGCAGTCGCCCAGGTCCTGCCGCTGCTGCAGCAGGCGCTCAAGCTTGACCTGCGAGCTGGCGCGGTGGGCGTCGTCGACGTCGCTGCGCAGTGTCTGCTTGCGCATCGCGTCGATCTTCAGCGCCATGATGGACATGCGGTCGATCATGCTGCCGGCGGTCTCGCTGTTGAGCCGCGCCCCGGCCGGCACCGTGCTGCGCGGCGCATCGCTGCGGGCGGACTCGGCATCCACCAGCCCCAGCCCGATCAGCAGCAACTCGTCGACCCGCTCGGTCGCATCGTTGCGCGCCTGGTTGTAGCCATCGATCGCCCGCTTGTTCTTGGCGATCTCCGCCTCACTCACCGTGGTCCGCCGCGCAAGGTCTTCCTCGGCCCACAGCAGGCAGTTGTTGCGGTGGTTGGTGGCGACCCAGTGCCACAGCGGCTCGGAGGGCAGCAAGGCGGCGTCGGCGGGCCAGGCGGGGGTGGTGAGGAGGCTGTCGTGCAGTTGGGTGACGGCGGCGGCGAGAGGCGCGGAAGAGGTCATGTCGGTGGCGGGCAAATCGAGGCAGGGCGCAAATTATCGACCGGCGATCCAGCTCAGGATGGCGTTGCCCATCTGCTGGTAGCCGACCGGGGAAAGGTGGCTGTCGTTGGGAAGGTAGACGTCCCGGCGATCGCGACGCAAGTCGTTCAAGGCGCTGAAGAGATCCGGGCCGAGTCCCGCAAGTGCCAAGTTGGCGAAGTGCAACGGGGCTTGAGGCGATTCGGCTTCGCGGACGCCATAGAAGGTGGACTTGTCGGGAACGATCGCCCAGACCACGCGCCATGGGCTTGGTGCCGAGTTCCGCTGTCGCATGACGTCGACCAGTTCGGCCGACAGCGGTCGAGCATGGACGTCAGCGGCCAGGAACAGACCGCGCTCGCATTGCAGGTGGCTGAACCATCGACACCCATCGGGCAGCGGGACAACGCGCACAGCCTCGTTGGCAAACGGTGCCGTCAACTGGATCGGCGCCTCGGCCCTTCGCGCTTGCCGGGTGTTGAACCAGGTCGCGGCACCGTGCAGCAGGTTGGCATGAGCGTGAAACGCGATGGCTGGCGTCACCGACATTTCCACGGCTTGCGTGACGTGCGCCGAATCTCCGAGCGGTCGGGCGACAGGGCAGTTGGCATCCCCCGTCAATCGGTTTGCCACGTTTCGTTCGACGCTCTGCAGGATCACCGTGTGTCCCTGGAAGCCTGACTGGCGCAACCGCGTCTCGAAGTCCGGGCACAACGGTCGCACGGCATCCCAGTGCAAGGTCGCGACGGCCAGTCCGGCAGCCACCAACTGGGCTTGCCAGGCCAGGCCGGTGCGTCGTTCGCCGTTTGACGAGGTCGAAAAACTGTCGCCGATCACGAGCACATCGGCCTTGTTCAGCGAGACCGAAACCAGATGCGCAACTGGCACCACGGCTTGTTGATCCCGGGCGTGGAAGTCGTGCTCAGCCAATCCAGCCAGACGCGTGAGATCACCCTGCGCAGCGGGTGTCAACCAGGACACGCACAGCAACGCCAGGGACAAGATGTAGGCAAGGCCGTAGCCGGTGAGCCATCGTCGAAGCGGGCCTTGCATGGGTCAGAACTGGAAGTAGAGAAAGGGGCTCTGGCGATTCAGGCGGCTCACGCAGAACACCAGCAGGAGTCCGCAGCCGAGGCCTTGCAGCAGGGCGGGCAAGCGTCGAAGGAATCCTGTGCCTTGCACCCAGTTCGCGGCCGTCTCCGACCAGTGACGCGAGTTGGGCAATGTCCATGCGATGAGACTTCCGACGACCAGGGTCTGATAGAAGGTCGACAGCTTGAACGGCAACTCATGGCCACGGAATGGGCCGACGGGCCATCCGTCCGGGCCGAACAGGGCTTGGTAGTAGCGGATCGAAGCATCGAGATCGACGCTGCGAAACGGGACCCACGCGAGGATGACCAGAACAAAGGTGATGGCCTGTCCGGCGCCTCGCCAGACGGGGGATGACGGAGGTCGCATGCCGCTGCGTGTGACGATCGACTGCCAGCCGTGATTGGCGATCAGGTAGAGGCCATGCAGGGCGCCCCACAGCGCGAAGTTCCAGGAAGCGCCATGCCAGAGTCCCCCGAGGATCATGGTGAGCGCCAGATTCAGATGACGGCGTGCGGGCCCGCGTCGGTTGCCTCCGAGCCTGAAATAGAGGTAGTCGCGCAGGAAGGTGGACAGGGAGATGTGCCAACGACGCCAGAAGTCGATGATGTTGCTCGCCCGGTACGGCGAGTTGAAGTTGTCGGGCAGTGTGATGCCGAGGCAACGCGACAGGCCGATGGCCATGTCCGAGTACCCCGAGAAGTCGAAATAGATCTGCAGCGCGTAGGCCAGCAAGGCGAGCCAGGCTTCCGTTCGCCCGATCGCCATGTCCGTGGACATGGCGCCGAAGGTGAGGTCGGCATAGGCACCCAAGGGATCGGCAATCAGCAGCTTCTTGGCGAGTCCGATCGTGAACTGGATCAGCCCCGGCACGATGTTCTGGGCGGCAGGCCGGTAGGTATTTGCCCGTTCGAACTGCGGCATCATTTGCGCGTGATGCAGGACCGGGCCCGCGATCAGATGCGGGAAGTAGGTCACGAACAGCAGGTAGTGGATAAAGCTGCTTTCCCTGACCTTGCCCTCGGTGGTATCGACGAGGAACGCGATCTGCGTGAACGTGTAGAACGAGATGCCGATCGGCAGGGTCCAGGCCAGCAGGGGCACCTCGGGCCAGGCCAGCGCCGCGAAGCCCTGGTTCAAGTTGGACAGGAAGAAGTCCGCGTACTTGAACACGCCCAGCAAGGCGAGGTTGGCGGTCACCCCCAATGTCAGCAGCCACGATCGACGTCGCCCGTCGGATGCGGCGATCAGCCGCGCGAGCGCGAAGTTCACCGTGATCGATGCCAGCAGCAGGGGCAAGGCCTGCACGCTCCACCAGCCGTAGAAGAAGAGCGATGCCAGTCCGAGCCAGCCGGCGGCCAGTTGCACATTCCTGGCGCCGATCAGGAAGAACACCAGCGCCACCAGCGGGAAGAACAGGTAGATGAACTCTTGTGAGTTGAACAGCATCGCCGATGTGCCCGTCGAGATTCAGGGGGTCAGTTCGAGGGCCTGTCGCCAACGATCGGCGATCTGTTCGATCGAATAGTCATTCATGGCCAACGCCCTGGCATGTTGGACATCCAGGGAGCGGCGCTCGGCCTGGTCCAGATAGCCACCGAGTGCAAAGTCCCAGTCGTCCAGCACGCTGCAGGCGCGAAACGGGGTGTAGCTCGGAATGTTGTCTGCCAGCGTGTTGAGTCCGTGCAACGAGGCGCTCAGCAATCGGTTCGCGGTCTTGCAGGTGGTGAACGGATTGCGCTGGATCGGGATCACTGCGGCTGAGTGAAGCGAGAGCGCCTCGGAAAAGGTCCTCGAGGACCACGGGAGATAGAACGTGGGCAACGGCCAGCCTGCCGTGACTTCCGCATGGCGTGATGCGCTGTTGCTGATGACCGTCAGGGACAACGGCTTGCGGGCATGGGCGCTCTTCAGTGCCGACGCGATGGACGAGAGGTCGCCCATGCCGCCCTCGACGCCCGAACTGCCTTGATTGCCGAACCAGACCAGGCGCCTTGCGCGATCGATGCCGGTCCGGCTCATCCAGCGCCGCAGACGGATCATCTGCCACTGCTCCTTGGGGTGTCTCCACCGGACGGACCAGTGAGGAGCGGACGGTGACTCCGCCGCGTCAGGGACGACCACGATGTCCCTGGCCGAGGTTTCGGCGCGGACCACGTCGCCGAGCGACTCCGAGGCCGCGATCACGAGATCCACGGCGTTGCACGCCTGGACGAGGTCATCGCGACGGCGCGCCAGGTGTCCTGTCGGGTCGTCGCTGAACCAGAAGTGGTTGTCGCAGAGGTCCAGGACCAGTCGGGTGCCGGCACGTTGGCGCAGGTCGCACGCGGTCGCCAGGCTGCGGGCGTCGTAGCGCTTGGACAGCACCAGGCAAGCGGGGGGACTGGCCTTCGAGTCGAACAAGCCGACATCCAGGCCACGGCTGGTCAGGCTCTCGATGACCTGCCGACAACGCAGCCGATAGCTGGCGATGCGATCCTGGGTGGTGTGCGGCCACCACGCCGTGTGTGTCACGACGTCTTCCCGTCGTTCGGAAGAGGGCGCGCCCAGAACTCCATGCGACCGCTCTGGTGCGTCACGCCCAGAAGCCAGCCCAGCCAGCGGCGGGCCTTGCGCATGACTCGGCTGCTGTTGAACCATCGCAGCATGGCCAGACGGCGTTTTGAATGAGCGTCGATCAACTTGTATTCGACAGTTCTCAGTAGATTCAATTCGTTGGTTTGCCAGCGTGTCTTGATTAATTCCCAACCGCCTTGGGCAAGAACCGCCTTGAGCGTCTCTTGGTTATAGTGATACAAGTGCGCAGGCAGATGCAAGGCATACCAGTAGGTGCCGAAGATGCGACGATCGAATGCGTCAAAGTCGGGTACGGCGCCGACCAAGTAGCCATCGTCCTTGATCCATCCACGAAGTTTCCGAAGTGCGGCGATCGGCTCATGCAGATGTTCGAGGACCATCCATGCCGCAATCAGGTCGGGCCGCATCTGTGGTTCACTGGCGCCCTCGATACTCGAGGTCTGCACATGCAGGCCGGTTTCTCGAGCTTGGGCGGCGGCGTGATCAGAAAACTCGATCCCTTCGACCGTCCAGCCTTTTGGCTTCATTTCTCGAAGGTAATTGCCTGATGCACAGCCAACCTCCAGCATATGTCCTGGCAGGATTGCAGGCAGGCGCCGGGTGTCGCGTCCCCAGAAGCGTGTCAACCTGCTGCGCAACCGGTGTCGAAACTTGTCTTTGGGTCGACCCGGCCGTGTGTCGACCGCCAGATAGGGGGCATAGTCAGCTGGGTAGTAGGCGCCGATGGTTGAGGCGGTCGGACGCGGATTGGTCCGGGTCAAGCCGCACTGGCCGCAGCAGACCACGTTGAACCGACCTGGCAAGCCATGGATACGGTCACATCCTGAGAGAACGGCCACGTCAGAGGGAGCACAGCCCAGGGGACAAGGGCGGTCTTCAAGTTCGACGCTCTCTGGAAGGCTTGGCTGTGGTGTCAACATGGCGGCGGCTTGGACTGGAAGTCTGATGAGCATCAGATTATCGACCGCCGCTCCAGCTTGAGGACGGGCAACTTGCGGTGAGCCCAGTTCGCTACAGTAGAGCCCCGGCAATCGAGGGCCTCGGGCACTCCAAGCCAACTTGTCCAGTCGCGAGGTCCACCTTGATTCGAGTGTTCATCGGCTACGACGACCGCGAAGCAGTCGCCTACCACACCTTCTGTCAAAGCATCCTGGAGACCTGCTCCGTGCCAGTGGCCTTCACGCCCTTGGTGCTGTCCTCCTTGCCTGGTTACAAGGAGACTCACGTTGACGGCAGCAATACCTTCATCTACTCACGTTTCCTGACGCCACTGCTCTGCAACTTTGACGGCTGGGCCCTTTTCGCCGACGGCGACATGATCTGCCGTCGCGACCTCGCAGAACTCTGGGCCTTGCGTGACCCGTCGAAAGCGGTCCAGGTCGTCCAGCACGACTACCAGACCAAGGCTTCGATGAAGTACCTGGGCAACAAGAATCAGAACTATCCGCGCAAGAACTGGTCGAGCGTCGTGTTGTGGAACTGTGGTCATGCCAAGCACAGGATCCTGACACCAGAATTCGTGATGCAGCAGACCGGTGCATTTCTGCATCGTTTCAGCTGGCTGTCTGACGACGACATCGGGGCGCTGCCCGTCGAATGGAACTGGTTGACGACCGAGTATCCCGACAACGACGACGCCAAGTTGCTGCACTACACGCTCGGGACGCCGTGCTTCAAGGACTACAAGAACGCCGACATGGCCCCGATCTGGCATGAGGCACGTGAGCGATCCCAGTCGGGCATGGACGTCTGATCGACCCAAAGGCCCCGGCTGCGGAGCGTGACGCCAAGTGATCGATGTCTTCTTCTGCACGAATCGCATCAACCACGCCATCGCGCTGGACGGAGCGATGGCCGGTGTGCGCCGACCGGCCCTGATCCTTCACGAGCCTTGGCGCTTCGGCACCGAACGGCGTCGGCAGGTGCGGTACCTGCGCATAGGCATATGGTCGCTCAGGCTGGTTCAACTGCTGGTCTTGTTGGGCTGGGTCGACACCCTGTGCGTGCCGCACCACCGGTTCAACCGCCGTGTGCTGTGGTGCCTCGAACGGGCGCGCCAGGTGGCCTACCTGGACGACGGCCTCGATACCCATCGTCCGGTGCCGAACAATTTCGACCTTGAACGCATTTCCGGTCGCCCGACGTATTTCACGTTTGATGAGTTCCAGCGCTTGCCTGCTTGGCTGGACCGTTTTGTCATCCAGCGTGGCGTGGCGTTGAAGGCCTTGGCAGACCTGCCACCGACATTGCCGCTGCTGCCCTTGGTTGGTATCCGCCATGTCTTCGTCGAGTCGCCGGGATTGGCACCCGCACGATGGATCCGTGACCTGCGTCTCGTCCCTGAAGAGGTGCTGGTGGTGCGGCATCCGGTGGTCGCCAAGCGATCAGCGATACCCGACGGTTGCCGCGTCGTGGAAGGCCAACACCACAACCTCGAGGCAAGCCTGATGTCGCCAAGCACAGGCATCGACGTCTACTTTGGCGAAACCCTCGCCCTCGTGTTCGCCGCCTACGTCGGGTTGCCCCGCGAGGTTCGCGTCTGGGCGCAACTGCGCCCACCTGCGCGTGATCGTCTCCCTGGATTGTGTTGGGACCATGCCAGCCCCTGGGGAGATGACCTGCTGATGCTGTCCAACGACCCCCCTGCTGCGACGACGACCGGTTGAGGCCGTCAGCCTTCAGCCGTTCTGGGCTCGGGACAGGCGGGCCCAGGCCATCAACCCCCTCAGACGCCACGTCCGCCGATCCCGCATCCCCAGCCGCAGGCGCATGTCCAGCAGCTGGCGCGCGGTCTTCAGGCGACCGACGCGGATCAGCTGGCGGCACAGGTCATGCACGTCCAGGCCGCGGGCCATGTTGTCGGGTAGACGGGCGATCAGGCGGTCAAGCTCGCCGGGCGTCATGACGCGGTCCATGTTGAACAGGCCGTGGAAACCGAAGGTCGGCCCGGTTGGTGCGACGCGTTCGTGGGCGAAGCGGCTGGCCAGTTCGACGGGCGCGAAGCGGATGGCGTGCTCGCGTTCGAGGCGCTCGCGGTTCTCGTGGCAAATGCAGAGGTCTTCCGGGTGGCTGATCGCCAGGGTCGGGTCCTGCATGGCCTGCATCAGCTTCTTCGAGCGCAGCGAGAAGCCACCGTTGCCGACCGAGCGGTGGGTTGGTTCGCCTCGCAGTGGGGCGCCCAGGTAGTCGAACTCCAGGAAGCGGGGGTCCCAGGCGCTGGCGTCGAGCACGTAGCCGTCCCACTGGACGACCAGTACGTGCGAGGTGCGCACATGGGCATCGAGGCCGCGCAGCATGAAGCGCGAATAGGCAGGCACGCTGTCGATGACAAGGTCGATGCGCTCGATGCCTTCTGGCACCGTGCCGGTCCATCCGGCATCGGTGAACAGGATGCTGCGGCCGAAGTCGACCTGGGCGAGGCAACGTTGCAGGGCCTCGATCGCGAGTTCCGGCAGGCGGGTATCGACGCAGGCGAGGGTGACGTCGGGCAGGTTCAGGCGCATGGTGGCGTCGGGCTCAGCGCGTCGGCGCCAGGGTGCGCAGGTAGAGGGCGACGCAGGCTTCGGCACAGGCGGTCCAGCTGAAGCTCTTGGCACGTTGGCGCAAGGCGGTGCGATGTGCGGGATGCTCGGCACGGCGCAGACCCGCGTCGACCACCGAGCGCATCGTCGCGGGCGCGAAGTCATCGAAGTAGTCGGCGACGTCGCCACCCACCTCGGGCAGAGAAGTCAGCCGCGACAGGAAGACCGGTACGCCGAAGTGCATGGCCTCGATCGGCGGCAGGCCAAAGCCTTCGGTGAAGGACGGGAACAGGAAGCCCCGGGCATGGGCATAGAGCCAGGCCTTCGCGCCTTCGTCGAGGTCGAGCCGGATCGTCACGTTGTGCAGACCACGTTGTGTGACCTGCTGGCGCACTTCGGCCGTGTAGGGACTGGTGGCGCCAGCCAGCACGAAGGCCTGGTCGGGCCAGCTGGCGGCAAGGTCCAGCAGCGACTGGATGTTCTTGCTCGGCGCCATGCGGCTGATGTGCAGCAAGTATCCTGATGCTGGATCGATGCCGTCGACCGCCTGCTGTGCCACGCCGGTCAGGTCGGTGGCGCCGTTGTGGATGACGACCGGCGCGTGTGGCAGCGGCCCCAATTCGCGCTGGATGTCGGCGGCGACATGGTGGGTGATGGCGATGACCGCGTCTCGCGACAGCAGTCTCAGGCGAGTGCGGGCGCGGTAGCGTTCGATCTTGGCGGCCGACTTGGTGTGCAGGAAGTTCAGGTCGTGCACGGTCTCGACATGGCGCTGGGTGCCCAGCGGTGCACGCAGGCGGTTGTGCTGGTGCAGCGTGTGCCACAGCGCAAAGCGCACCGGCCGGACATGCAGCCAGCGCTGCGTCGTGTGGGTGGCGAGATAGCCGACCTGGTCGCCGAAGACGCCATGCCAGCGCGCCGGCAGGTGGAAGCTCAGCTGCAGGCCGTGCTGGCCTCGCAGCTCATGGGCGCGAGCGGCCAGGGCGAGTCCAAGTTGGCGCGAGAACTCGCCCAGGCCGTCGTGCCAGTGATCGATCCGGCCGAGGCTCAGGCCGATGTGGCGGATCGCCGAGGGCGCGCTCATCGGGTCAGGCGATCTTCGGCCAGGGCCATGACCGCGTTGACCGTCGGCCACTCGGGCCAGCACCGCGCGATGGTGACGTCCGGTCCCCACGGCGCCCATTGCTCGGGCTTGGTCGGACCCAGCACACTGAGCACCGGCGCACCGACAGCTGCGGCCAGGTGGGCCGGTCCGGTGTCATTGCTGACCACCAGAGAGGCGCGCCGAAGCAGGCCGCCGTAAACACCCAGCTTGACGCCGGCCAGCAGCTTCACGCCTGGGTGTTCGCCCGTGATGATCGTGTCTTCGCCCGGACCGGGACAGGCCACCACGTCGCGCCCGGTCTGCAACAGGGCCTGCGTGAATGCGGCGAAAGCAGGCCAGGTCTTGTCCTGTTTCTCGAACTGGCCACCGGCGAAGGGGCAGATCACGACGAAGCCGGGTCGAACGCCGGCAGCTTCGAGCCGGGCATCGGCTTCAGCCTGGTCTGCTGGGCGGGTCTTCAGCGCGATCCGCTCGGGTGGCGGCGCGTCGATGCTCAGGAAGCGGCAAGCCAGCTCCCAGTAGCTGGTCAGTGCATGGCCGCCGTAGGTGATGGGCTCACTGCGCTTGAGCAGGAAACCGCGGGCTTCCTGTGCATAGCCGACGGCCTTCAGACCGGCCAGACGCATTTCGAGCGCGCCCGAGAAGGACGTTGGGAAGACAACGGCGTTCTCGCGCCGGTCGAAAGCCTGATCGATCGCCACGGCAGACCGGCGCAGCTCACGCAGTTGACGCACCCGCTCGCCCAGCGGTCCGGGGCGCACGTGGACAGGCCATCCCTGCCCTGCCAGAAGGGCAGGTGCCCAGCCTTTGCCGACCAGCGTCGGTGCGTAACCGTGGGCTTCCAGCAGTTGCAGGGAGGGCACGCCGAGGATCACGTCGCCGACCCAGTTGCGCAAACGGATGATCAGGGGGCGGGCGGTCATGGGCGGCGTGCGGGCGCTCGTGGGCGCCTGTTGGGCGTGATCGGCAGACTCGGCAAGACGGCTCTGGAGCCGCCCGTGAAGGCGGCGGATTATCGCCGTGGCCGGGCGTCGGTCGTCCGCTTCGGCACGCCCTGGCGGGGGCACCCGCCGCGCATGAGCCTTCCCCCGCCAGAGGGGCCCTCGGGGGAATGCCAGATCCTGCAGGCTTTCCTAAGGTACCCCCTGTGGCGGCCCTCCCGCCACAGGCGCCGCAGCCGTCTGCGGACGTCGCCGCCCCGACCCCAAGGGCTCGGGTGCGGCGGCAACTCGAAGGGGTAAACCTATGTCCAGCTTGTTCAAGTTCCTGATCGCCGCGCTGCTTTCCTTGGGCGCCAGCCTGTGCATGGCCGCCGTTGATCTCAACAAGGGCACGCAGTCCGAACTGGAGTCCGTCAAGGGCATCGGTCCGGCCATGTCGGGCCGCATCCTTGATGAACGCAAGAAGGGCACGTTCAAGGACTGGGACGACTTCATGGCCCGGGTCAAGGGCGTGAAGACGGCCAGCGCGACGCGCTTCTCGGCGGCAGGCCTGACGGTCAATGGCGCGGCGTTTGGTGGCACGCCGGCCAAGGAGAAGGCCGATCCGGCCGCAAAGGTCGACAAGACCGCCAAGAAGTGATCGCGCCGAGGGGGGCAGGCTGTGTGCGCAGCCGGGTCACGTTGCGGGCCGGTCGTGCCCCCGGGCCGCGAACGGGTCTGCTCGTGCCGCGCCGGGGTGGGGTGGCCAACTGGAGCGCCGTGGCCGGGCTCGATGTCGTTGCAGTGATGGCCGCGCTCAGCCCGGTCGACGATCCGCAGCGGCCTCGGCTGACGCCGGAGCTGATCCGAGGCCGCTGGCCCTGGCGGCATCCCCACCCTTGGGGCGAGGCGAGTGCCAGCCGAAGAAGGCGATGACTTCCGTGCGGCGGGCTTCGGTGTCGGCCCGCCCCAGCGCCATCAGCGCCCGGGTGTAGGCCGACTCGAACAGCAGGTAGCTCGACAAGGCGCCGCCATGGGCCGGAACGCCGTGGGCAGCCGACAGGGCGGCCACGCTGGCGGCCGGCTGGCCGGTCGCCACCAGGCGCCGCGCATGGCGGCCGTTCACGCCGACGCCGCGCAGCAGCGTACGCACCGCCGTCGGAAGGGCATCGACGTGCTGGGCGGCCAGGTCATCGAGGCGCTGGCTGGGCGAGATCACCAGCGCCTCGATGGGGCGCAGCGGTGTGCGGGCCCGGGCTTCGGGCGGCAGCAGGGCCAGCGTGCTGTTGATGCGCTGGAGTCGTTCGACATCCACCGCCAGCGCATCCAGGAAGATGTTCGACAGGGCATGGCCGGCGATCTGGGCGACGCTGGGGTAGTCGTCGCTGCCCCGACGTTGGCCGGGCGGCTCGGTCATGCGGCCGGCACCGACGATCAGCACACGTTCGGCGCCCAGGTGCACGGCCGGCGAGATCGGTGCGGCCTGGCGCATCGAGCCGTCGCCGAACCACTCGCTGTCGCCGCCGATCGGCAACTGGATGGCGGGGAAGACAAACGGTATCGCTGATGAGGCCAGCAGGTGCTGGGTGTTCAGCGTGGTCCGCACGGCGATGCGCTGCGAGCGGGTCCACGGCGACAGGTCCTGGTCGGCGTCGGCTTCGTAGAAGGTGACGTGCTGGCCGGTGCTGTAGCTCGATGCGGTGACGGCCAGCGCCCGAAGGTGACCTTGCGCCATCAGCATCGGCAGACGTTCGAAGGGCACCAGGCGGTGCAGCAGCGATTGCAGCGGGCTGTTGTCGAGCAGCGATTTCGGGCTCATGCGCCGCCAGCGGGTGAGCGCCCAGCCGAAGGACATCATCGTGAGCCAGGGCGCGCCAGCACGGATCATCGACAGCGAGTCGGCCCGGTAGACCTGCCCGGCATGCACGTTGCGCCACAGGTCGGCGATCTCGCCGACGGCGTCGGCGAAGTCGTCGCTGCGACAGGCGAGCGCTGCCGCGTTGATGGCACCGGCCGATGTGCCGGTGATGACCTGGAAGGGGTTGCGCGGCGGCGCCTGGCAGTCGCGGGCGATGCGCATCACCGCCTCGAGCACGCCGACCTGATAGGCGGCGCGGGCACCGCCGCCGGTCAGCAGCAGGCCGGTCACCGGGGGGACGGGGGCGGGCAGCTCGACGGCGGCGTTCATGCCGCCAGTCTAGTCACCGCCCGGGGCCAGGCAAGTCAGTCGTGCCCGCGACCGTGACCGTTGCCGCGCCGGTCGTCATCGCGACGGTTGTCGCGGCGATCGTCCCAGCGCTCGTCGCGTCGTTCATCGCGCCGGTCATCGCGGCGATCGTCGCGCCGACCGTCCCGGTAGCTGACGCGGTCGTCTCGGTAGCGTCCCTGTCCGCGATGCACGTGGTCCTGATACCAGCGCTCGCGCACGAAGTAGACCGGCACGCCGCAGGCGTTGTAGCGGCTGCAATGGCGCCGCCAGTCGCGTCGATGGCCCGGTGGCACCCAGAGGTAGACGGGCTCGGGCTCGGCCACGATCACCCGGGGCGCCTCGATGACGACCGGGCGCTGCACCACCACCTGCGGCGGGGGGTAGCGGCCGATGTCGACCCGGCCGTAGACGCCGGGCTGGCTGATCTCGACCGACACGCCGACATCGATGTTTGCCGCCTGGCTTGCACCCGCCACACCGGCCAGGGTCAGGGCCATCACCACGGTCCGGGCCAGGCCTCGGGCACTCAGTTTCCAACGTTGCATCTGTCTCTCCAGAGGCCACCAGCGGGCCTCGACACCACAACGTGGCAGTTTCCGGGGGCGATGACCTCAGAGCGTTTCAGCCTGTATCCCGTGGGGTGTCCGGATGCGAGTCTGGTCGATTCGGGGCGATCGATCCCGCGTGGGCCCCCTTGAACCAGGGGGGGGGTGAGGTCAGGCGGGCGCCTCGTCGCCGTAGACCAATCGGGCCTGCCCGTGGCTGGCGCTGGCGCAGGCCTTCAAGGCCTCGTCGCTGGGGAAGAAGCGGGCGTCGTCGCCAAGGTCGATCTCGGCGCAGGCGCTGTCACGTTCGATCACCAGGCGGATCGGCAGGCCCTGCACCAGCTCGCCGTGTTCGGTCTCGATGCGGCGCGCCGGGTGATCGCGCAGCCATTGTTCGACCGGCGGGACGCTGCCATTGACCGGCACGCGCAGGTAGCGGCCATGGCGGCAGCGGGCCGTGGGCAGGTCCCAGATCTGCTGGGCGTTGAAGCGCACGCCGCCGGTGAAGCGGTCGTTCTGGACCCGGCCCTGGATCAGCAGCAGCTCGTCGTCCTTGACGCGGTCCAGGTTGGCGTTGAGCAGTTCCTCGGCCACGACCGTCTCGACCGCGCCGCTGCCGTCCTCAAGCTGGAAGATCGCCGCCTTGCCGCGCTGGCCGTTGACCACCCGCAGACCGCTGACGATGCCGGCGAGCATCTGCGGCTCGCGGCTCTCGGGCACATCGGCGATCGGGCGGCGCACGAACTGGCGCACCTCGGCCTCGACCTGGTCGAACAGGTGGCCTGACAGGAAGTAGCCGATCGCGACCTTCTCGTGGCCCAGCCGGGTGCGCACGTCCCAGGTCTCGGCGGCGACGTAGTCGGGCTCCTGGGTGGAACTGCCGTGGCTGTCGCCGTCGTCGCCGAACATGTCGAACAGGCCGCCTTGGTTGGCGTGTGCGACCTGGTTGTCGGCGTAGTCGAAGGCCAGGCCGATGCTGCCCAGCAGCTCGGCGCGACCGTCCAGGCCCTTGGGATGCAGGCGGTCGAAGGCGCCGGCCTTGACCAGCGCCTCGACCACGCGCTTGTTGATGCTCTTGCGGTCGACGCGGGCGGCGAAGTCGAAGATCGAGCGGAACGGCCCGCCTTCGTCGCGCGCCCGGATGATGGCCTCGATGGCACCCTGGCCGGTGCCCTTGACGGCGCCCAGGCCGTAGCGGATGCGCTGCTTGCCTTCGGCGCCAGGGGCCGGCTCGAAGCGGTAGACGCCCAGGTTGACGTCGGGCGGGTCGAAGGTGACGCCGAACTTGGCGGCGTCGTCGCGCAGGACCCGCAGCTTGTCGGTGTCGTCCAGCTCGATGGTCATGTTGGCCGCGAAGAACTCGGCCGTGTGGTGCACCTTGATCCAGGCCGTGTGATAGGCCAGCAGCGAGTAGGCGGCGGCGTGCGACTTGTTGAAGCCGTAGCCGGCGAACTTCTCCATCAGGTCGAAGACCTCGTCGGCCTTGGTCTCGCTGATGTCGTTCTTGGCGGCGCCCTCGCGGAAGATCTTGCGGTGGGCGGCCATCTCCTCGGCCTTCTTCTTGCCCATCGCCCGGCGCAGCATGTCGGCGCCGCCGAGGCTGTAGCCGCCCAGCACCTGGGCGGTCTGCATCACCTGCTCCTGATAGACCATGATCCCGTAGGTCTCGGACAGCACCCACTCGACCAGCGGGTGTGGGTACTCGACCGGCTCGCGGCCGTGCTTGCGGGCCACGAAGCTGGGGATCAGGTCCATCGGACCGGGGCGGTAGAGCGCGTTGAGCGCGATCAGGTCTTCCAGCCGGCTCGGCTTGGCGTCGCGCAGCATGCGCTGCATGCCGCCGGATTCGAACTGGAACACCGCCTCGGTCAGACCGTCGGAGAAGAGCTTGTAGACCCGCGCGTCATCGAGCGGGATGGTCTCGAAGGCGAAGTCCTTGCGGTTCGGGTGGCGCGCGACGATGAAGTCCTTGGCCAGCTCCAGGATGGTCAGCGTGGCCAGGCCCAGGAAGTCGAACTTGACCAGGCCGATCGCCTCGACGTCGTCCTTGTCGTACTGGCTGACCGCCGAGTCGCTGCCTGGCTGCTGGTAGAGTGGACAGAAGTCGGTGATCTTGCCCGGCGCGATCAGCACGCCACCGGCATGCATGCCGATGTTGCGCACCATGCCTTCGACCCGCGTGGCAAGGGTCAGCAGTTCCTTGACCTCTTCCTCCGCCTCCTCGCGCTGGTTCAGCTCGGGGGCTTCCTGACGGGCGTAGATGACCTTGTCGTCGGGCTTCTCCGGCACATGGGCCAGCGTCACCGTCTTGCCCGGCGGGGCCGGGATCAGCTTGGCGATCGAGTCGACCTGGCCGTAGCCCATGCCCAGCACACGGCCGATGTCGCGCAGCGCGGCCTTGGCGGCCATGGTGCCGAAGGTGGCGATCTGGCTGACCGCCTGGCGGCCGTAGCGGTCCTTGACGTAGTCGATGACCCGGTCGCGGTTGCCTTGGCAGAAGTCGATGTCGAAGTCGGGCATCGACACCCGCTCGGGGTTCAGGAAGCGCTCGAACAGCAGGTTGTAGTGCAGGGGGTCCAGGTCGGTGATCGACAGCGCGTAGGCGACCAGCGAGCCTGCACCCGAGCCCCGGCCCGGTCCGACCGGGCAGCCGTTGGCCTTGGCCCAGCGGATGAAGTCCGAGACGATCAGGAAATAGCCCGGGAAGCCCATCTTCAGGATGGTCGTCAGCTCGAACTCCAGCCGCTCGACGTAGCGCGGCCGTTCGGCATCGCGCCGGGCGACGTCCGGGAACAACAGCTGGAGGCGTTCTTCCAGGCCCTCGAAGGAGAGCTGGCGGAAGTAGTCGGCCATCGGCATCGACGTGCCGTCGGCCAGCGTCGGCGTCGGGAAGTCGGGCAGCTGCGGCTTGCCCAGCACCAGCGTCAGGCTGCAGCGGCGGGCGATCTCCAGGGTGTTGGCAAGGGCGCTCGGGATGTCTACAAACAGGGCGCTCATGTCGGCCGCTGGCTTGAACCACTGCTCGCGGCCAAAGCGCTTGACCCGCTTGGCGTTGCCCAGCGTCTCGCCCTCGGCGACGCAGACCCGCGCCTCGTGGGCGTCGAAGTCGTCGGGTTCGAGGTACTGGATCGGGTGGGTCGCCACCACCGGCAGACCCAGCTTGGCGGCCAGCGGCACGCTGGCGCGCACGACGGTCTCATGGCCGGGCAGACCGGCGCGCTGCAGTTCCAGGTAGAAGCGCTGCGGGAACAGCCCGGCCAGGCGCTCGGCCAGCTCGGCGGCGCGCACCAGGTCGCCCTGCGTCAGGGCCAGGCCGATGGCGCCGAGCGGACCGCCCGACAGCGCGATCAGGCCGTCGCCCAGTTCGGCCAGCCATTCCCACTTGACCCAGGCCTGGGTGCGCTGGACGTTGGTGACCCAGGCGCGCGACAGGATCTCGCACAGGTTCAGATAGCCCTGCCGGTTCTGGCACAGCAGCAGCAGGCGGCTGGCGGGGCGTTGTTCACCGGCGGCGGCGGGGCCGTCCGGCTCCAGCCAGATGTCGGCGCCGATGATCGGCTTGACGCCCTTCTTGCGGGCCGCGTTGTAGAACTTGATCGCGCCGAACAGGTTGGCCAGGTCGGTGATCGCCAGCGCCGGCTGGCCGTCCCGGGCCGCCGCCGCGACCCCGTCGTCGACCCGCAAGGTGCCGTCGACGACGGAGTATTCGGTGTGGGTGCGCAGGTGGACGAAGCTCATCGGCGGGATTGTAGGGAGGGCCCTTTTTACAATCCGGCCGGTGAACACGCCCATCCTGAACCTCTCCGCCTACAAGTTCGTCACCCTCGCCGACGCCGCCGAATGGCGCGGCGCCCTGCAGGGCCAGGCGGTCGCCTGCCGCCTCAAGGGCACGGTGCTGCTGGCCGAGGAGGGCATCAACCTCTTCGTGGCCGGACCGGAAGCCGGCGCGCGCGCCTTTGTCGACTACCTGCGCGCCGACCCGCGGCTGGCCGATCTGGCGCCCAAGGAAAGCTGGAGCGCAGCCACCCCGTTCCGCCACATGCGGGTCAAGGTCAAGCGGGAAATCATCCGCATGAACCAGCCGGCGATCCGGCCGGAAGCCGGACGGGCCCCCAGCGTCACGCCGCAGGATCTGGCGCGCTGGCTGGCCCAGGGTCATGACGATGCCGGCCGACCGGTCGTCACGCTCGACACCCGCAACGCCTTCGAGGTCGACGCCGGGGCCTTCGACGGTGCGATCGACTGGCGCCTGTCCAAGTTCAGCGAGTTCCCCGCTGCCGTCGCGGCGCACCGCGATGAGCTGGTCGGCAAGACCATCGTGAGCTACTGCACCGGCGGCATCCGCTGCGAGAAGGCGGCGATCGTGCTGCAGCAGGCCGGGCTCGATGCGGTCTACCAGCTCGAAGGCGGCATCCTCAAGTACTTCGAGCAGACCGACGGCGCGCCGGGCTGGCGTGGCCACTGTTTCGTGTTCGACGAGCGCGAGACGCTCGGTGCGCGGCTGGAGCCTCTGCCGGTCAGCCCGGCCGCCTGATCCGGGCCCGGCTCACGCGGGGATGGCTCATGCGGGGATGGCCTGCCAGCCCTGCCAGGCCATGTGCGCCAGCCCGGCGGCCAGGCCCAGCAACATCAGCGCGATGCCGGCGTCCAGGGCCCGCCAGGCCTGCGGGCGCTGGAACCACGGCGCGAGCTTGCCGGCGGCCCAGGCCAGCGTGGTGAACCAGAGCGCGCTGGCGCTCATCGCGCCACCGGCGAAGACCCAGTTGGCGCCGGGCCCTTGCGCCTGCAGCTGCGCATGCGCCAGCGAGCCGATCAGCACGGTCGTGTCCAGCCAGGCGTGGGGGTTGAGCCAGCTGAAGGCGGCGGCCTGCAGCACGATGCGCCGGCGGCTGACCGGGATGGCCGAGCCGGTCGACGCATCGATGGCCGTCGCATCGACCGGCCGCCAGGCCCGCCGCGCCGCCGCGATACCGTGGCTGGCCAGGAAGACCACGCCGACGGCGGTCAGTGCCGGCACCAGCCACGGCAGGCCGCCGGAGACCCAGCTCAGGCCGGCCACGCCCAGGGCAATCAGCACGATGTCGGTCAAGGCACAAACCAGCACCACCGAGCCGACCCATTCGCGGCGCAGACCCTGCCGCAGCACGAAGGCGTTCTGCGCGCCGATGGCGACGATCAGGCCCCAGCTGGTGGCCATGCCGAGCAGAAAGGTGGGAGCGTTCCAGGTGTCCATGGGGGGAAAGGCTAGGGCTGCGGTTCACTGAAGTACAGCTAAACTTTCTAACGATCCATTAGCTGAACTACGGAACCCGCCATGCTCGACCTCCAAGCCCTGCGCGCCCTGGCCACCGTGTTGCGCGAAGGCAGTTTCGAACGCGCCGCCCGGCAAATGCACGTGACCCCGTCGGCGGTCTCCCAACGCATCCGCGCGCTGGAGGAAAAACTCGGTTGTGTGCTGCTGGTGCGGACCTCGCCGGTGACGGCGACCGAGGAAGGCGCGCGGCTCTACCTGCACTTCCTGCAGATCGAGGTGCTCGAGTCTGACCTCGCGCGTGACCTGCAACCGCTGGGCGACGCCGCCTCCAAGCGCGGCCGCAGCATCCGCGTGGCCGTCAATGCCGACAGCCTTGCCACCTGGATCATCCCGGCGCTGGCCGACTTCCATGCCCGCAGCGGCGACACCGTCGCGCTGCACGTCGACGATCAGGACCACACGCGCGAATGGCTGCGCTCGGGCACGGTGTTCGCGGCCGTCACGGCCTCGGCCGAACCGGTGGCGGGCTGTCGCGTCGACCCGCTGGGCAGCATGCGCTATCACGCACTGGCCAGCCCGGCCTTCCAGCAACGCCACTTCCAGGGCCGCGACCTGCAGGCCGCTTTCGCCGAAGCGCCGATGCTGGTCTACAACCAGAAGGACCAGCTCCAGCACCGCTTCCTGCGCGAGCTGCTGGGCGACGTGGACCCGCACCCGCCGGTCTGGTGGCTGCCGTCCACCCACGCCTTCATGGACGCCGCCCGCGCCGGCCTGGGCTGGGGCCTGCACCCGCTGCCGCTGGTCGTCGATGACATCGCCAGCGGGCGTCTGGTGGACCTGAGCCCGGGCCACAGCATCGACGTGCCGCTGTACTGGCAGAGCTGGCGGCTCGACTCCGAGACCGTGCACACGCTGCGCGCCTGCATGCTGCGCGCGGCGGAGGGCACGCTGCAGCAGTGAGGGCGGGGCGGATCGGCCCGGGCGCTGTCAACCCGGTTCGGGTTGGGCTGCTGCCGACAGCCACCGGACCCCAGCCTGCTTCACCGCTCCCCTCACCACCGCTTCTGCGTCAGCTCCTCGCCCAGCTCGAGGTAGATCCGGTAACGACTCGCCGCGATCGCGCCGCGGTCGACGGCGGCGCGGACGGCGCAGCCCGGTTCATGGTCGTGGCTGCAGTTGGTGAAACGGCAGTCGGCCTGGAAGGGCAGCAGGTCGGGCATCCAGCGGGCGAGTTCGGCGCGCTCGATGTGGCGGATGCCGAATTCCTGGAAGCCGGGCGAGTCGATCAGCGCGGCCTGCCGGGCCTCGTCCAGCCAGTACCAGCGGGTGTGGGTGGTCGTGTGGCGGCCGGAGTTCAAGGCCGTTGAAATCTCGCCGGTGGCGGCCGAGGCGCCCGGCACCAGCAGGTTGACCAGCGTGCTCTTGCCGGTGCCGGACGGGCCCAGGACCAGCGTCGAGCCGGTCCCCAGTCGCGGGCCCAGCAGCGCGCGGGCTTCCTCGCGGCGGGTCTTGAGCGCCACTTCCAGCACCTCGTAGCCCATCGCCTTGTAGGGCGCCAGGCGTTCGCGGGCGAAGGCGGCGGGGCCGTCCAGGTCGATCTTGTTGAGCAAGATGACGACCTCGATGCGCGCCTCCTCGGCGGCGATCAGCGCCCGGCTCAGCTGGCTCTCGCTGAAGACCGGCTCGGCGGCGACCAGCACCAGAAGGCGGTCGAGGTTGGCGGCGAAGGACTTGGTCTTCCACTCGTCTTGCCGGTAGAGCAGGTTGCGGCGCGGCTCGATGGCCTCGATCACACCCTCGTCGCCGCGCGCGTCGGTGACTTGCCAGCGCACCCGGTCGCCGACCACCAACTGGCTCTTCTTGCCGCGCGGATGGCCCTTGATCTCGCGCCCTTCAGGCGTCTCCAGCAGGTAGTGGCGACCGTGGCCGGCGACCACCAGCGCGACGTCGAGTTCCTGGTGGCGGCTCACGCGGCTTGCGCCTGTGCGTGCATGGCCGCCAGTCGCTCGCTGGCCGGCGGGTGCGAGTAGTGCACCTTGACGTAGATCGGATCGGGCGTGAGCGTGGCCGCGTTGTCCTCGTAGAGCTTGAGCAGCGCGCCTGACAGGTGCTGTGCCGGGGCCTGCGAGCAGGCATAGGCATCGGCCTCGAACTCCTGCCGGCGCGAGACCGTGGCGGTCAGCGGGCTGACGAAGAAGCCGAACACCGGGCCGACCATCATCAGCAGCACCAGCGCCAGGCCGTGGTTGGGCGCCATCAGGTCAGGCATCACGCCCAGGCCGGCGTAGAAGGCCTGCTGGTTCATCAGCCAGCCCAGCAGGGCCAGGCTCAGCAGCCACACGCCCATCACGCTCACCAGCCGCTTGGGCACATGGCGATGGTGGAAGTGGCCCAGCTCATGGGCCAGCACGGCCTCGATCTCGTCGGCCGACAGGCGTTCGAGCAGGGTGTCGAAGAACACCACCCGCTTGCTCGATCCGAAGCCGGTGAAGTAGGCGTTGGCATGGGCTGAACGCTTGCTGCCGTCCATCACGTAGAAGCCCTGGGCCTTGAAGCCGCAGCGCTGCATCAGGGCCTGCACCCGCTCGGCCAGCACGGTGTCGGTCAGCGGCTGGAACTTGTTGAACAGCGGCGCGATCACGGTCGGGTAGAGCACCTGCATGACCAGCGTGAACACGGCCAGCACGCCGAAGGCCCACAGCCACCAGGCCGAGCCGGCGCGGCCCATCAGCGTCAGCAACAGGGCCAGCAGCGGCACGGCGATGGCGAAGCCCACCAGGCCGCCGATCAGTTGGTCCCGCAGCCACAGGCCCAGGGTCATGCGGTTGAAGCCGAAGCGCTGCTCGATGCGGAAGGTGCGCCAGAGGTCGAAGGGCAGGTCCAGCAGCGAGCCGATCAGCGTCACCGCGACGATCAGGCCGACCTGATAGCCGAGGTCACCGACGATGGGCTGCAGGTGGTTGAGCAGCCAGACGTTGAGGGCATTGAGCCCCCCCAGCAGCGTCCAGCCGAGCAACAGGGCGGCGCTCCAGGCCGTTCCCAGCAGCTCGAAACGTTGGCGTGCGATGGTGTAGTCGGCCGCCTTCTGATGGGCCGCCAGCGTGACGGTGCCAGCAAAGGCTGCGGGCACCGTGGCGCGGTGGCCGGCGACGTGGCGGATCTGCCGGCTGATGAGCCAGAAGCGCACGGCCAGCATCAGCAGCAGGGCACAGACAAAGACGGTGGTGACGAAGGGCGCGGTCATGCATCGATTCTCACCGATCGTTTTCGACCTCCGCTGCACCAAGGTCCGCCGGGGCCTGCGTGTGAGAATTCCCCGCTGAACACATGGAGTTCCCGATGACCGACGTGACCACGAGCCCGCCCAGCCTGCCCCGCCATGACCAGAACCTGATCTGGATAGACATGGAGATGACCGGGCTTGATCCGATGACCGATCGCGTGATCGAGATCGCCGTGGTCGTCACCGATGCGCAGCTGCAGGTGCGTGTCGAAGGCCCGGTGATCGCCGTGCACCAAAGCGACGCCGTGCTCGACGGCATGGACGCCTGGAACCGCGGCACGCATGGCAAGAGCGGCCTGACCGAGCGGGTCAAGGCCTCGACCATCGACGAGGCGGCGGCCGAGGCCCAGGTCATCGAGTTCCTCAAGGGCTATGTCGGCGCGCGCATCTCGCCGATGTGCGGCAACAGCATCTGCCAGGACCGCCGCTTCCTCGCCAACTACATGCCCAAGCTCGAAGCGTTCTTCCACTACCGCAACCTCGACGTGTCGACGCTGAAGGAACTGGGCAAGCGCTGGAAGCCCGAGATCATGGACGGCTTCAAGAAGCACCAGAAGCACACCGCGCTGGCCGACATCCACGAGTCGATCGACGAGTTGCTCTACTACCGCGAGCACCTCCTGAAGATCTGAAGCCGGCCGCTGCTAGCCCCGGCGCGAGTCCGCGACCTTCTGCAGCAGCTCCATCAGGATGGCCCGCTCGCCGGGCGTGAGCACGTCCTGCAGGCTCATCTCCAGCAGCACCGCCTGCTCGCTGCCGCGCTGGGCCAGTTCCGCGCCGTCGTCGGTCAGCAGCACATGCTGCGAGCGGCCGTCGGTGTCGCTGCGCACCCGCGTGATCAGGCCGCGTTCCTGCAGCCGGTCCAGCAGGATGGTCAGCTTGGGGGCGGTGAGCACCAGGCTCTGGGCCAGCTGCTTGGGCGTGACCTGCGTGTTCGAACGCAGCATCTGCAGCAGCGTGTATTCGACCGGGCGCAGGTCCATCGGGTCGCCGACGTGCTGCATGAACAGCGCATGCGTGGCGATCTGCGCCTGCACGACGCGGTAGCCGAGGATGTCGGCCAGGGCGCCTTCGGCGAGGCCGCGTCGGTGGGGGTGGGACTTCTTGGTGGATGGCACGTCGGGTACGTCGTGAAGTGCTGGGGCGGCCATGCCCGGCGCAGCATCCTGCGTCGCCGGTCCGGTCAGCATCGCAACCAGGGCAGGGGCCGCTGCCATTGTTGCAGCCGTGACCAGCGTGCGGACTGGCCGTCCATCAGCCAGGTGCAGCCAAAGCGTGCCAGTTCACGCTTGCGCTGTGCGACGGCGGCGTCCGCGTGGCAGTCGGCCCGGCTGGCGCTGCGCAGCCAGGCCCAGCACAGCAGGGTCCAGCCGACAGCGGCCAGCGCATCGTCGGCCACGGCGAGCACGGCGTCGACGCCTTGGGCGCGGGCCGCCTGCAGGTGGGTGCCGGCATCGACCAGCGCGTCGATCTGACGCTGCAACGCAGCCGCCTCGACGGCCAGGTCGGGCCGATCGGCGGCGCTGGCGACTTCGGCGCGCAGCACCTCGATCAGCGCATCCATGCGGCGCGGCGTGTCCAGCCACTTGCGCATCACCAGGTCGATCGCCTGGATCTCGTTGGTGCCCTCGTAGATCATGGCGATGCGGCTGTCGCGCACGATCTGCTCGATGCCGTATTCGTGCACATAGCCATAACCGCCCAGCACGCCCAGCGCCTCGTCGGCGCCGCGGTGGCCCAGGTCGGTCAGGAAGGCCTTGGCGACCGGCGTCAGCAGGGCGACCAGGTCGCCGGCGCGCTGGCGTCGGTCGGCGTCCGGGTGCTGCTCGGACTCGTCGAGCAACACGCCGATCCAGCCCACCAGCACACGTGCGCCCTCGGTCTGCGCCTGCAGGCCCAGCAAGATGCGGCGCATCGCCGGGTGCCAGGCGATCGGATCGGCGCCGGTCGATGCAGCTGCCTCGTCCGGCCGCGTCGGCGCACGCAGCTGGACCCGCTCGCGGGCATAGGCCAGGGCTTTCTGCGTGGCCGATTCCAGGTGCGCCAGGCCCTGCATGGCCACGTGCAGGCGGGCCGAATTCATCATCAGGAACATCGCGCTCAGGCCGGCACCGGGCTGACCCAGCAGCCAGCCTTCGGCCTGTTCGAAGCGCATCTGGCTGGTGGCGCTGCCGTGGATGCCCATCTTGTGTTCGATGCCGTCGCAATGGGCCGCATTGCGACGACCGTGTCCACCGTGCTCGTCGGGCAACCACTTGGGCACCAGGAACAGGCTCAAGCCGCGGGTGCCGGCCGGTGCGCCGGGCAGCCGGGCCAGCACCAGGTGGACGATGTTGGCGCTCATGTCCTGATCGCCGCCGGAGATGAAGATCTTGTGGCCGGTGATGCGCACCGCCGCGCCATTGGCCAGCTGCTGGCCTTCGGGCGGCGGCTCGACCGGCTCGGCGCGGCTGCGGATCAGGCCCAGGTCCGAGCCGGCTTGCGGCTCGGTCAGGTTCATCGTCGCCAGCCACTCGCCGCTGACGACCTTGGGCAGGTAGCGCGCGCGCAACTCGGGTGTGGCGGTCGCCTTGATCGCCTCGTAGGCGCCGTGCAGCAGGCCCGGGTACATGGTCCAGGCGTGGTTGGCGCCGATCAGCATCTCGAACATCGCCGCGTTCAGCAGCTGCGGCAGGCCCTGTCCGCCGACCTCCGGGTCGCAGGCCAGCGCCGGCCAGCCACCGTCGACGAAGGCCTGCCAGGCGGCGGGATAGCCGTCGGGCGTGCGCACCGTGCCGCCGCCGTCGGCGCTCCAACGGCAGCCCTGCCGGTCGCCTGGGCCGTTGAGCGGCGCGAGCACGTCGGCGGCGAAGCGGCCGGCCTGGGCCAGCACCTCGGCGGCGGTCTCGCCGTCCAGATCGGCGAAGGCGGGCAAGTCGCGCCAGGACGCGGGCGCGTCGATGACGTGTTCGATGACGAAGCGCCAGTCGTCCAGCGGCGGGGTGTAGCGGCTCATCCGGCCGCCTCTGCCGGGTCCGGCTTCTTCTGCGCGCCGAGGTAGGTCTCGATCACGCGCGGGTCGCCGGCCAGTTCGGCGGCCGGGCCTTCAAGGGCGATCGCGCCGGTCTCCAGCACGTAGGCATGGTCGGCCACTTCCAGCGCGGCGCGGGCGTTCTGCTCGATCAGCAGGATGGACACGCCGGTGGCCTTGAGCGTCGAGATGATGCGGAAGATCTCGCGCACGATCAGCGGCGCGAGACCAAGGCTGGGCTCGTCGAGCATCAGCAGCTTCGGGCCGCTCATCAGCGCGCGGCCCACCGCCAGCATCTGGCGCTCGCCGCCCGAGAGCGTGCCGGCGAGCTGCACGCGGCGTTCCTTCAGGCGCGGGAACAGCGTGTAGACCTCGTCGAGCTTGTCGCGCCAGCGGGCGTTGCCCTGACGCATCTGGCGCAGATGCCGATAGGCGCCGAGCACCAGGTTGTCCTCCACCGCCATGGTCGAGAACAGCTCGCGCTTTTCCGGCACCAGCGCCAGACCCATCATCACCCGCTCTTCCAGCGTGATGTGGGCCAGGTCCTCGCCATCGAAGACCACCTTGCCGCGCGAGGGCAGCACGCCCATCAGCGCGTTCAGCGTGGTCGACTTGCCGGCGCCGTTGGGGCCGATGACGGTGACGACCTGACCCGGCGCGATGCGCAGGTTCAGGCCCGAGAGCACCTCGGCGCGGCCGTAGCCGGCGTGGAGGTCCGAGACGGACAACAGCAGTTCGCTCATCGCGGGGACTCCCGGATCTTCAGTGTTCGGTGCCGAGGTAGGCGGCGCGCACGGCAGGGCTTTGCTGCACGTCCTGCGGGGTGCCCTCGATCAGCTTGGTGCCGAACTCCATCACGACGATGCGGTCGGTGAGGTTCATGACGAAGTCCATGTCGTGTTCGACCAGCAGGATGCTCATGCCCTCGGCCTTGAGCTGGCGCAGCACCTCGGCCAGGGCCTGCTTCTCCTTGTGGCGCAGGCCGGCGGCCGGTTCGTCAAGCAGCAGCAGCGCCGGGTCGGTGCACAGCGCGCGGGCGATCTCCATCAGCCGGGCCGGACCGAGGGCGAGGTTGCCCGCCAGCTCGTGCATCTGGCCGGCCATGCCGATGCGGGCGAGCTGTCGTTCGGCCTCGGCGAACAGGCGCTTCTCCTCGTCGCGATCGAGCCGCAGCATGGCCGCGAAGACGCCGTGGCGGCTGCGCAGGTAGCCGCCCAGCGCGACGTTCTCCAGCACCGTCATGTCCGGCAGCATCTTGACGTGCTGGAAGGTGCGCGACATGCCGCGCTCGGCGATCTCGCGCGAGCTCAGGCCGCCGACCGGCTGGCCGCGGAACAGCACCTGCCCGCGTGTCAGGCCCAGCACGCCGGTGATCAGGTTGAAGGTGGTGGACTTGCCCGCGCCGTTTGGCCCGATCAGGCCGATGATCTCGCCGGCCCGGATCGTGAAGCTCACATCGTTGACGGCCACCAGGCCGCCGAACTGCTTGCGCACCGCCTGCACGTCCAGCAGCAGCTCGCCGGCCACGGGCTTGTCGCGCTCGGGCAGGGCCGGGGCGCCGTCCCAGTCGCGCACCCGCTGAGTCGGCGGCATCCAGCGTCCGGCGATCGCGCCGAAGGCCTTGGCCAGACCAGGGAACAGGCCCTGCGGCGCGACCTTGAGCACCACCACCAAGACGATGCCGAAGACGATGATCTCGTAGTTGCCGTTGCCGCCGAAGAGCTTGGGCAGGATCACCTGCAACTGGTCCTCGACCAGCTTGACCACCGCCGCGCCGGTGAAGGCACCCCAGACGTGGCCGACCCCGCCGAGCACCGCCATGAAGAGGTATTCGATGCCCTTGTTCAGGCCGAAGGGCGACGGGTTGACGGTGCGCTGGAAGTGCGCAAACAGCCAGCCCGAGACGGCGGCCAGCACCGCCGCGATCACGAACACCAGCACCTTGTAGCGGTAGGTCGAGATGCCCATGGCCTCGGCCATCGTCGTGCCGCCCTTGAGCGCACGGATGGCCCGGCCGGCGCGCGAGTCCAGCAGGTGGATCACCGCGATCGCCGCCAGCAGCGCCACCAGCCAGATCAGGTAGTAGTAGCTGCGCCCGGAGGCCAGGCTGATGCCGAACAGGTTCATCGCCGGCACGCCCAGGATGCCGTCGTACTTGCCCAGGAACTCCATGTTGGACATGGCGTAGTACAGCGACAGGCCCCAGGCGATGGTCGCCAGCGGCAGGTAGTGGCCGGACATGCGCAGCGTGATCGCCGCCAGCACCAGCGCCACCACCACGGTGAGGGCCACGCCGACCCACAGCGTCAGCCAGGGCGACACGCCATGCGCGGTCGACAGCCAGGCCGAGGTGTAGGCACCCAGGCCGACGAAGGCGGCCTGCCCGAAGGACGTCAGGCCGGACACGCCGGTCAGCAGCACCAGGCCGAGCGAGACGATCGCGTACAGGCCGACATAGTTGAGCTGGGTGATCCAGAACTCGGGCACCGGCAGCACCGGCAGGCTTGCCAGCAGGACGACCAGGGCCAGGAAAAGACGGTTGCGCAAGAGCACCTCATTCCTCCTCGGGGTGCGGATCGCGCAGGCTGCGCCACAGCAGCACCGGCAAGATCGCGGTGAACACGATGACTTCCTTGAACGCGCTGGCCCAGAAGGAGCCAAACGATTCGAGGATGCCGACGCCGAGCGCGCCGACCATCGCCAGCGGGTAGCTCGACAGGCCGGCGAACACGGCGGCGACGAAGCCCTTCAGACCGATCAGGAAGCCGCTGTCGTAGAAGACCGTCGTGGTCGGGCCGATCAGCAAGCCCGAGAGCGCGCCGATGAAGGCCGCCATCGTGAAGCTCAAGCGACCCGCGCCGGTCGACGAGATGCCCATCAGCCGCGCACCCAGCCGGTTGACGGCGGTGGCCCGCAAGGCCTTGCCGCGCAGCGTGCGTTCGAAGAACAGCCACAGCATGACGATCAGAGCGACCGTGACCATGAAGATGATCAGCGTCTGGCCGCTCAGCGTCAGCGCGCCCAGGCTGAAGCGCTCGTCCCAGAAGCTCGGGTTGCGGAAGCCTTCGGCGCCGAAGAACAGCAGGCCCAGGCCGGTCATCGCGAAGTGCACGCCCACCGAGATGATCAGCAGCACCAGCACCGTCGCGTCAGCCAGCGACTCATAGGCCAGCCGGTAGAGCAGACCGCCCATGGGCGTGACGATCGCCAGCGCCAGCAGCGCCTGCACCACCAGCGGGAATTGACGCGGCGCGGCCCAGGCGGCGATCACGGCGATCACCACCGGCCAGGCCAGCGTGACCGCCGCGTTGCGCGCCAGCCGCCCGGCGCCGACATGGTTGCGCCAGCCCTGTGCCGTCTCGATGAGCGCGGTGGCGGCGGCCATCAGCAGCAGCAGCCAGACCGTGCCGGGCGTCTGCCCGAGCTGCAGCATGGCCAGGGTCAGCGCCCCGTAGGCGACGAACTCGCCCTGCGGGATGAAGATCACCCGGGTGACGGCGAACAGCAGCACGGTGGCCATCGCCAGCAGCGCGTACACCGCGCCATTGGTGATGCCGTCCAGCGCCAGGATGCTGGCGATCGTGAAGTCCATGAAGGCTCCGGCGGAGAGAAGACCGGCACGGCGCCCGCCCGGCTGGGCGCTGCGCCGTCACCGGCCGGGTTTATTCGACCTTCCAGTCGCCGTTGACGACCTTGAGGATCACGCCGGTCTCGGTCGTGAAGCCCCAATGGTTGTCCTTGGTGTAGTTCAGCACGCCGTGGGAGACCACCGTGCGGCCCATCGACTCGATGGCCTCGCGCAGCGCGGCGCGGAACTCCTTGCTGCCGGGCTTGCCCTTCTTCAGCGCCACCGGCACGACCTTCTGCAGCACCAGCGCGGCGTCGTAGGCATGGCCGGCGAACTGGTTGCGGCTGCCCGCGCCGTAGGCCTTCTCGTACTGGGTGATGAAGTCCTGCGCGATCTTCTTGGACGGGTGGCTGTCGCTGAGCTGGTCGGCGACGACGGCCGGGCCGGAGACGACGAAGGCGCCTTCGACGTCCTTGCCGCCCACGCGCATCAGGTCACGGCTGGCGGCCGCGTGGGTCTGGTAGATCTTGCCCTTGTAGCCGCGCTCGACGACCGCCTTGTGCGGCATCGCCGCGCCCGAGCCCGAGGCCACGATCAGGATCGCGTCCGGGTTGGCGCTGACCAGCTTGAGCGCCTGGCCGGTGACGGAGGTGTCGGCCCGCGCGAAGCGCTCGACCGCGACGAACTTGATCGGCAGGCCCATGGCGGTGGCCTCGGCCTGGAAGTCCTTGAGCCAGCCTTCGCCGTAGGCGTCGGTGTAGCCCAGGAAGCCGACCGTCTTGATGCCCTGCTTGTTCATGTGCTGCAGCACCGCATGCGACATCACCGCGTTGGACTGCGGCAGGCGGAAGGCCCAGCTGTCCTTGCCGGCCTGCAACGCGGCGGGCGACATCATCATCTGCACGGTGCCGGATTCGGCCACCGTGTCGGCCATGGCGATGGCGGCCGGCGTCGCGACCGAGCCGACCACCAGGTCGACCTTGTCCTCGCTGACGAAGCGCTTGGCGTTCTGCACCGCCTTGGTCGGGTCGCCAGCGTCATCGAGGATGACCACATTGAGCTTCTCGCCGGCGATGCTCGTCGGCCAGAGCTTGACGCCGTTCTGGACCGGCAGGCCCAGGCCGCTGGCCGGGCCGGTCAGCGGCAGGCTCACGCCGATGTTGATGTCGGCCTGGGCGGTGCCGGCCAGCACCATCAGCGCGGCGGCGGCGATCTGTTTGATGACGTTTGTCATGTTGTCTCCAGCAAGGTGGCGGCAATGTGCCGTGGTTGACGGGCGGGTGTCCATCGGTAGTTGTCCGACCGGTCGGTCAAAAGTGTTTGTGGCCGGTCGACGGGGAACAGGGGGTGTGGGCGGGCTTCAGCGTTGCGCCATGCGCAAGGCGCCGTCCAGCCGGATCACCTCGCCGTTGAGGTGGCCGTTCTCGACGATGTGGCAGGCCAGCGCCGCAAATTCGTCCGGCTGGCCCAGGCGCTTGGGAAAGGGGATGGATGCGGCCAGCGACTGCTGCACCGGCTCGGGCAGTTCGTTCATCAGCGGCGTGGCGAACAGGCCCGGCGCGATCGTGCTGACCCGGATGCCCCACTGCGCCAGATCCCGCGCCAGCGGCAGCGTCAGGCCGACCACGCCGCCCTTGGACGCGGCATAAGCCTCCTGTCCGACCTGGCCGTCGTAGGCCGCGACCGAGGCGGTGTTGACGATCACGCCGCGTTCGCCGTCGGCGGTGACGGGCGCCAGCGCCGCGATGCGGGCGGCGGCCAGCCGGGTCATGTTGTAGGTGCCGATCAGGTTGATGCGCACGACCCGCTCGAAGTCCTCCAGCGGCGCGGGCGAGCCGTCGCGCTGGATGACACGCTTGGCGCTGCCGATGCCGGCGATGTTCATCAACAGGCGCGGCGCGCCCAGCGTGGCCTGCACGGCATCGAGCGCGGCCGTCACGCTGGCGCTGTCGGTGATGTCGCAGCGGCAGGCCAGCGCGGTCCCGGCGCCATGCCGGTCGTTGATCGCGGCGGCGCCGGCCTGCGCGCCGGCCTCGTTGACGTCGAGCAACGCCACCTTCGCGCCGCGTGCGGCCAGGGCCTGCGCGACCGCCGCGCCCAGCCCGGAGCCGGCGCCGGTGACCAGCGCCACCTGTGCTTCGATCTTCATGGGGTTGTCCTCTCGTCCGGGTCCATCAAGCGCGCTGCGGCAGGATCACGAAGGGATCGGCCTCGCCGCCCTCGTACAAGGCCTCGACCAGCGCGGCGCGGTGCTGCAGCACCGCGCGCTGGTTGATCGAGCCCTTGTCGGTCACCTCGCCCTTGTCGATCGACGGCGGCTCGGCCAGCACATGCAGGCGCGCGACCCGGTTGGCACTGCCGGTGCCGCTGGCCCACAGGCCATCGGCCAGGCGCTGGAAGAAGGCCCGCACCGTCGGGTGGTGCAGCACCTCCGGGGCCGGCACGGCAGCGTCCAGGCCGGCCAGGCGGCGGCAAGCGTCCAGCCTCGGGAACAGCAAGGCGCCGATCTCGTCGCGGTTCAGGCCGGTCACCACCACGTCCTGCACGCAGGGATCGCTGGCGGCGATCACGCGGGCGCGCAGCGGGCCGACGCTGACGAAGGTGCCGGTCGAGAGCTTGAAGTCTTCGGCGATGCGGCCGTCGAAGCGCAGGCCGCGCTCGGGCCGCTCCGGGTCGATGAAGCGGACCGCGTCACCGGTGCAGTAATAGCCCTCGGCATCGAAGGCCTCGGCGGTCTGTTCGGGTGCGCGCCAGTAGCCGGGCATGACGTTGGGGCCGCGGAAGCGCACCTCGGTCTTGTCCCAGGGCCCATCGCCCTGACGCACCAGCTTGACCTCCACGCCCGGCACCGGCAGGCCGATGCTGCCGGCACTCTGGCCCGCACCGACCGCGAACATCGCCGACGGCGCGGTCTCGGTCATGCCCAGGCCGCTGATCATCGGCACGCGGTGGCCCAGGGTCCGCTCGCCCAGGCGATCCAGCCGATCCCAGACAGCTTGCGACAGGCCGGCACCGGCGAAGAAGAAGGCGTTCAGGCGCGCGCACAGCGTGCGGCACAGGGCGTCGTCGTGTTCGGCGGCGCTGGCCAGTTCTTCCAGCCCCTTGGGCACGTTGAAGTAGACGGTGGGCGAGATCTCGCGCAGGTTGCGCAGCGTCTCGGCCATGCCCGCTGGCGTTGGCTTGCCCTCGTCGATGTAGAGCGTGCCGCCGTTGTAGAGCGCGATGCCGACGTTGTGGTTGCCACCGAAGGTGTGGTTCCAGGGCAGCCAGTCGACCAGCACCGGCGGCTCATCGGCCAGAAAGGCCATGCACTGGCGGATCATCTGCTGGTTGGCGCAGAGCATCCGGTTCGTGTTGACGACGCCCTTGGGCAGCTTGGTCGAGCCCGAGGTGAACAGGAACTTGGCGATGGTGTCCGGGCCGACCGCCGCATGGGCTGCGGCACCGGTCGCCCCCGGCGGGGTCGACAGCAGGGCCTCGAAGGGCGTGACCGCGCGGCCGTCGAGCGTGCCTTCGGTCAGCACCACCTCGACATCGCTGCCCACGCAGGCCGCGATGGCCCGTGCATAGGCCGGACCGCTGGCGAAGACCAGCCCGGGCGTCAGCGTGGCCAGGATGTGGCGCAGCTTGCCGAAGTCCTGCGAGACCAGCGAGTAGGCGCTTGAGATCGGCGCGTAGGCGACGCCGGCCCACATCGCGCCCAGCGCCAGGCTGAGGTGCTCGATGTCGTTGTCGCTGAGGATCACCACCGGCCGCTCGGCGCTCAAGCCGCGGTCGACCAGCGCCTGCCCGATCGCCTGGGCGCGCTGCAGCATCTGCGCATAGCTGACATGGCGCCAGTCGCCCCGGCTGCCATCGCTCTGGCGCACGCGCTGGGCCACCAGGCTGCGGTCCGGCGCCTGGGCGGCGCCTTGTTCGAGCGCGTCGGTCAGGCGCTCGGGATACCAGCGCAGCGGCTCGGTCGACTGCAGCAGCACGCTGCCGTCGGCGCGGGTCTCGGCGCGGGCGTCGACGGCGCCGCCGAAGCGGGTCTCGCGGATGCGCGGGGCGGGCTGCGGGGCGGCTTGGGGAGCGACCGGTGTGTTCATGTCGGCTTGACCTTCGGGGCGCGCTTGTCGAGGAAGGCGCGCAGGCGGTCCTGCGCCTCGGGTGTGCTCTCGGCCACCGCCGCCATCAGCGACTCGGTCATCAGGCCCTGGTCCTGCGACTGGTCGGCGATGCGCGGCAGCGCGTGCATGACGGCGTAGTTGGACATCGGCGCATTGCCGGCCACCCGGGTGGCCAGCGCCAGCGCCTTGTCCAGCGAGGTGCCGGTGGGCACCTGGTACTGGGCCAGGCCGGCGGCGACGCCCTCGGCGGCCGAATAGACCCTGCCGGTCAGCATCAGGTCGGTCATGCGGGCGACGCCCATCAGGCGCGGGATGCGCACCGAGCCGCCGCCACCGACGAAGATGCCCCGGCTGCCCTCGGGCAGCGCGAAATAGGTGCTGTCATCGGCGACACGCACATGGCAGGCCGAGGCCAGTTCCAGCCCGCCGCCGACGACCGCGCCGTGCAGCGCGGCGATCACCGGCACGCGGCCGAACTGGATCGCGTCGAAGGCGGCATGCCACATGCGCGAATGCAGCACGCCCGAGCCGATGTCGCGTTCGACCAGCTCGGACAGGTCCAGCCCGGCGCAGAAGTGTTCGCCCGCCCCGCTGATGACGACCGCGCGGATGTCTTCGGGCAGGTTCACGAAGGCGGTGTGCATCTGCTGGATCAGCGGATCGGACAGCGCATTGCGCTTGGCCGGCCGGTTCAGGCGCAGCTGCAGGACCACGCCGTGGCGGGTGATCTCCAGCAGGTCGAGGCCAGCCAGCAGACCTTCGACAGGCTGGGCGGCGGGCAGGGTCTGGGTGGGCGCGTTCATGGGTCCTCGGGCATCAATCTAGTTGCGAAGCATAAGTAAATCGACCCCGCAGAAATCCCGTGTAAACCCTGATTCTGTCGATTGACAGGTGGTTTGTTACGGGTAAACCCTTGGTGCTGGGGGTGGAAATGCTTTCAGAATGCAAGCAAAGACAGTCTCTAGAGGCCGACCATGAAGACCGACGAACTCATCGCCATCGACATCCACACCCATGCCGAGGTGTCCTGTCGCAATCCCTTCGACAGCTATGGCGAGGAATACGACCGTGCGGCCGACAAGTACTTCGGCTCGGACCGCCGGCCGACGATTGCCGAGACGGTCGCCTACTACCGCGAGCGCAAGATCGGGCTGGTGATGTTCACGGTCGACAGCGAGTCGCAGCTGGGCCGCCGGCGCATCCCCAACGAGGAGATCTGCGACGCCGCGCGCGAGAACGCCGACATGATGGTGGCCTTCGCCAGCATCGATCCGCACAAGGGAAAGATGGGCGCGCGCGAGGCCCGTCGGCTGGTCGAGGAATGCGGCGTCAAGGGCTTCAAGTTCCATCCGACCGTGCAGGGCTTCCTGCCCTATGACCGCATGGCCTGGCCGCTCTACGAGGTGATCGCCGAGCACAAGCTGCCGGCCATCTTCCACAGCGGCCACAGCGGCATCGGCAGCGGCATGCGCTGCGGCGGTGGTCTGCGCTTGCAGAACAGCAACCCGATGTTGCTTGAGGACGTCGCGATCGACTTCCCCGACATCCAGATCGTCATCGCCCACCCGAGCTGGCCGTGGCAGGACGAGGCGCTCAGCCTGGCGCTGCACAAGCCCAACATCTGGATCGACCTGAGCGGCTGGAGCCCGAAGTACTTCCCGCCGCAGCTGGTCCAGTACGCCAACACGCTGCTCAAGGACCGCATGCTGTTCGGCAGCGACTACCCGCTGATCACGCCCGAGCGCTGGATGAAGGATTTCGACGAGGCCGGCTTCAAGGACAAGGTCAAGCCGCTGATCCTCAAGGAGAACGCCAAGCGCCTGCTGGGACTGGGCGGCACGTCCGGCGCCTGATCCCGATTGGCGCGCCGGCCTGCGGCAGGCCCGGCGGGCGCTGTCCATGGATGGCGCAGTCGATGCGGGTCTACCCGGGCGCGAGCGGGGTGCCGGGAGGGGCGGCGACCGCATCCTCGTCGGGCACGGGCATTGCGAAAGCGAACGCCCCGGGCGGCCGTTCGCCCTCCGACCTGACCCGATCCGACCGAGGAGATCCCATGTTCCGTTCCACCGCCACCCTGTCGGCCGCCGCCCTGTGCGCGCTGCTGGCCGCTGCCCCGGCCCAGGCCGCCGACGGCGCCGCCGTCTACAACGCCAACTGCGCGATGTGCCATGTGCCCGGCCTGGCCAATGCGCCCAAGATGGGCGACAAGGCCGCCTGGGCCCCTCGCGTGGCCACCGGCCGCGACGCGATGCTGGCCAGCGCCATCAAGGGCAAGGGCGCCATGCCGCCCAAGGCCGGCAACCCCAAGCTGAGCGACGAGGAGATCGGCGCGGCGCTCGACCACATGCTCGCGGCGGTGAAATAAGCGGCTGTTGCTGCGTGCAAGAAAAAACGCGGCCGAGGCCGCGTTTTTTCATGGGTGAACGATGTCAGCGGGCCGAGCGCCGGGCCGCCCCAAGCCGGCCCGTATCCCCTTGGGGGATCGCTCGACGTACCCGTCGAGCGAGGGGCTGACATCATTGTTCCGCGAAGGCGCGCTCGATCACGAAGTCGCCGGGACTGGTGGTGCTGCCTTCGCTGAACTTGCGCTCCTCCAGCATGTGCTTGAGGTCGCGCAGCATGGCCGGGCTGCCGCAGATCATCACGCGGTCGGCGCCGGGGTCCAGCGGCGGCAGGCCGAAGTCGTTCCAGAGCCGGCCGTCGTTGATCAGGTCGGTGATGCGGCCCTGGCGCTCGAAGGGCTCGCGCGTCACGGTCGGGCAATAGACCAGCTTGTCCTTGACCAGCTCGCCGAGGAACTCGTGGTTGGGCAGTTCCTTGAGGAACAGATCCTGGTAGGCCAGCTCGTTGACCTGACGGCAGCCGTGCACGACGACGACCTTCTCGAAGCGCTCGTAGGTCTCCGGGTCCTGGATGATGCTCAGCCAGGGCGCCAGGCCAGTGCCGGTGCCGAACAGGTAGAGCCGCTTGCCGGGGTTGAGGTAGTCGATCAGCAGGGTGCCGGTGGGCTTGCGGCCGACCAGGATCTTGTCGCCCACCTTCAGGTGCTGCAGCCGCGAGGTCAGCGGGCCTTCGGGCACCTTGATGCTGAAGAAGTGCAGGTGCTCGGCCCAGTTCGGGCTGGCCACGCTGTAGGCCCGCAGCAGCGGCTTGCCGTTCACCGGCAGGCCGATCATGACGAAGTGTCCGTTGGAGAACCGGAAGGCCGGATCGCGGGTGGTGGTGAAGCTGAACAGGCGATCGGTCCAGTGGTGGACCTCGGTCACGGTCTCTTCGTTGAACGGTTTCATGACGACGGGCGCGGCGCGCGGCTGCAGGAAAAAAGGGGACGCTCGGGGCCGCCCGGCGGGGCCGGCGGCGAACCCTAGAGGATACCCGTAGGGCGGTTTCAGCCCTTCAACTCTTCGATCAGATCGATATAACCGCGCATCGCAGTGGCCGCATCGGTGCCGGCCAGTTCGGCCCACGCGTCGTACTTGGCGCGGGCGACGAAATCGGTCATGCCGGGGCGATCGCCGCTGACATCGCCGTCGCTGCCCTGCTTGAACAGCGCGTAGAGGCGAAGCAGCGTGCGGTTGTCCGGCCGCTCCGGCAGCTGGCGGGACTGCGCCACGGCGGCGTCGAACAGGGTCTTGAGATCGGCGGTGTCGGTCATGGACGAAGGGCCTTTCGGCGCTTGGGTTGGACGAGCCGCGCAGTCTAGGACGGTCCCGTCAGAACCCCAGGCTCGCCAGCAGGTCATCCACCTCGGACTGGTCCTTGACCACGTCGGCGCGGCCTTCCGGGCTCACCACCGGGCCGTTGAGGATGCTGCTGTCGACCTTCTCGCGCTGGTCCGGCGGCACGACCTGGACCAGCAGCTTGACCAGCGCGTCTTCCAGGTCATTGGTCAGGGCGACGACCTTGGCCACCACCTGACCGGTCAGGTCATGGAAGTCCTGCGCCAGCATGATGTCGGTCAGGTGCTGGTCGATGCGGGCGGTTGCGGCCTCGACGTCATGGGCGAAGTTCAGCACCGCGCCCGTGGCCACCGCCTTGACCGGATCGGCCACCAGCGAACGGGCCAGCTCGCGCGTGTCGGCGCTGATGCGCTGGTGTTCCATCTTGGCCTGGTCGACCGAGTTCAGCACGCGGTTGGCGGCGTCCGAGGTCTTGTTGGCGATGTAGGTCAGCCGGCTGCGCGCATCGGGGATGCCGTCGGTGGCGATCTGCAGCTTGGGCATCACGCCGAGCTGCTGCATCGTGTCGTGCAGCAGCCGCGTGATCGCGCCGATCTGCTGGAACACCTCGGGCGATGCCATCACCGGTTCGGTGGGCGTCATGCTGGTCAGGTCTTCGATCCTCATGGTGCTCTCCCTGGGTTCACGCCGTGGCGGACATTTTTTGCATGATCTTGGTGACCTTCTCCTCCAGCGTGGCCTTGGTGAAGGGCTTGACGATGTAGCCGGCCGCGCCGCTCTGGGCCGCCAGCACGATGTCTTCCTTGCGGGCCTCGGCCGTGACCATCAGCACTGGCACATGCTTGAGGGTCTCGTCGGCCTTGATCGCCTTGAGCAGGTCGAAGCCGTTCATCACCGGCATGTTGATGTCGCTGACGACGAAGTCGAAGCGGCTGTTCTTCATCATGTTCAGCGCGACCTGGCCGTCCTCGGCCTCTTCGACGTTGTTGCAGCCCATTTCCTTGAGCAGCCCGCGCACGATGCGGCGCATGGTCGAGAAGTCGTCGACAACCAGAAACTTGAGATCGGATGCGTGGGTCATGGCGGGGTCCTTGACGTTCGGGAAAGAGGATCGAAACGGTGCGGTTTGGACGGGTCAGGTGTGGGCGCCCGGCTAGCGGCCGGTGCACCACCTGTCCGGTTTATCGGCTGCTGTGCTGCGGCCTTGAATGCTCGGGAACGATGCGGGGTGGGCCGACCAGCGGGGCCTGTTCGGGCTCCTGCGGCTCGGGCTCGGGGGCGTCGCCGCCCTGGAAGAAACGGTCTTCGGCTTCGCGGGTCATCACGATGATGCTGATGCGCCGGTTGATCGGGTTGAGCGTGTCGGCGCGGTCAAACGGCACGCTGGCGGCCAGGCCCTGGACACGCAGCACGCGTGCATCGGCCAGCCCGCCGAGCAGCAACTCGCGCCGCGAGGCGTTGGCCCGGTCGCTCGACAGCTCCCAGTTGCTGTAGCCCAGCTCGCCGCCCGGGAAGGGTTTGGCGTCGGTGTGACCTTCGAGCGTGAGCTTGTTGGGCACCTCGCTCAGCACGCTGCCGATGGCGCGCAGGATCTCGCGCATGTGCGGCTGCACGCTGGCATCGCCGCTCTGGAACATCGGCCGGTTCTGTTCGTCGACGATCTGGATGCGCAGGCCGTCGCGGGTCATGTCCAGCCGGATCTGGTTCTTGAAGGCCGACAACTTCGCCGACGCGTCGATCACGTCGTTGACCTTCTGGCTGAGCGTCTCCAGACGCTCGCGCTCGGCCTTGGCCTGGGCCAGCTTCATCGACTGCTGGGCGCGCCGACGGCTCTCTTCGTCGATGTCGCCGTTCTTGACCTGACCGCCTTGCCGGGTGATGTCGGTGCCGCCGCCCTTGATGATCGAGGTGGCATCGCCCGATCCCGTGCCGCCGGCCATGGCGACCTTCAGCGGGTTCTGGAAGTAGTCCTGGATGCCCTTCTTGTCGCCTTCGCTGGTCGAGCCCAGCAGCCACATCAGCAGGAAGAAGGCCATCATCGCCGTCACGAAGTCGGCATAGGCGATCTTCCACGCGCCACCGTGGGCACCGTGGCCGCCCTTCTTGATCTTCTTGACGATGATCGGTTGAAGTTTCTTCGCGTCGCCAGCCATTTCAGGTGCTCACTTCTTCTTGACGTGGCTCTCGAGCTCGGCAAACGTGGGCCGCTCGGTGGAGTAGAGGACCTTGCGGCCGAACTCGATCGCGATCTGTGGCGCGTAGCCCTGCATGGAAGCGAGCAGCGTGGTCTTGACGCACTGCAGCTCCTTGCCGTCCTCGTCGATCTTTTGTTCGAGCAGGCCGGCCAGCGGCTCGGCGAAGCCGTAGGCCAGCAAGATGCCCAGGAAGGTGCCGACCAGGGCCGAACCGATCATGCCGCCCAGCACCGCCGGGGGCTGGCCGACCGAGCCCATGGTGTTCACGACGCCCAGCACGGCGGCGACGATGCCGAAGGCGGGCAGCGCGCCGGCCAGCCGGGCAATCGCGGCGGCCGCGCCGTGGGCCTCGTGGTGATGGGTCTCCAGCTCGGTGTCCATCAGCGACTCGATCTCGTGGGCATTGAGGTTGCCCGAGACCATCATGCGCAGGTAGTCGGTGATGAATTCGCTGACGTGGTGGTCATTGCCCACCACCGGGTACTTCTGGAACAGCGCCGAGCTGTGCGGGTCCTCGATGTCCTTCTCGATCGACATCAGGCCTTCCTTGCGGGTCTTCTGCAGGATGTCGTAGAGCAGCGCCAGCAGGTCCATCGCGCGGGCCTTGCTGTACTTCGAGCCCTTGAAGCAGGCGCCCAGACCCTTCATCGTGGCCTTCAGCACCTTGGGCTGGTTGTTGGCCACGAAGGCGCCCAGCGCGCCGCCGAAGATGGTGATCATCTCGAAGGGCAGGGCCTTCAGGATCACGCCGATGTTGCCGCCGTGAATGATGTACACGCCGAAGATGCAGCCGATGGCCACGAGCCAGCCGACGATGACGAACATGGTGGGAGTCTTTCCGTTTGCGGGTTGCCGGCCTCACGCGGGGCGCGTGGCGGACGTGGCATGTCTTGCATATCGGGACGGCGCGCCGTTCACTTGAGGCGCGACTTGTCCAGATCGGGTCAGGCGTGAATTCGGTGACGGCGCGGCCGCATCGGCCCGTTCGGCGGGCATGCGGTAGAGCCACACAGCGTGGCGGCGCATCGGACCTGCCGGCAGGCTCGCGGTGGGCGCGATGCCCGGCACCTCGAAGGCCAGGCTGACCAGCCAGCTGCCGGGCGCCAGTTCGGCGCTGGCCTTGGCCCAGACGCGGGCCATGCTTTCGGGCCGCTGGAAGACGTAGACCATGGCCAGGCCGTCCCAGCGGTCGGCCCACAGGTCGCCGCGCCAGACCTTGGCCTGCGGGCAGCGCAGGCCGGCCAGCAGCCGCAGCGGCAGGCTCCATTCGATGCCTTCGAGGCGGGCCTGCGGGTAGCTGGCGCGCAGCGCCTGCAGGCCGTGGCCCATGCCGCAGCCGGCGTCGCGCACGCGGGCATTGGCCGGCAGGGGCGCCAGCTCGGCCAGGCCGTCCAGCGCATCGGCGGGGGTCGGGAACATCGGCGCGTCGCGCCAGGCGCGCAGCGGGTAGGCCAGCAGCAGCAGCATCAGCGGCAGCAGCCAGGCCCAGGCCGGCACGCCGGTGGACAGGCCGCTGGCCAGGCTCAGGGCCGGCCAGCCCAGCGCCAGCATCCAGCGCCGCCATGGCGCATCGGCGAGCCGCGCGGCGGCGGCGCCCAGGCCGACCGCTGTCAGCGTGGCCAGCGTTGGTGGCGCGCCCAGACCTTGCAGCAAGCCTTGCAGGAGTCCGCAGGCCAGCCACAGCAGCAGGGCGGGTGCGGGCCAGGGCAGGGGGGGAAAAGGGAGCGTCGTGCGCATCCCCAGGTTATGCCCGAGGGCGGCCGGGCCCGACGCGCGGTGCAAGGGGGTGCCAGCCGGCCAATTCCGGTGATGCCGGCCGGCGACCGCTCAAAGCAGCTCGATCAGCGCCTCATGGTTCAGGCGCACCCGCACCTCGTCGACAGGCACGGCGGCCACGACCTTGCGGCTGGCCGACGAGGTGTCGCGCAACACCGGCTGGGGCAGCGGCAGGCCGCTGCTGCCGACCAGCACGGCCACGCGCGGCTCGTTGGCGCGTTCGCCGCGGGCCATCACCACGGCGACCTCGCCGCCGACCAGCTGCACATAGCTGCCCGGCGGGTACATCCCCAGCGTGCGCAGCAGCGCACTGCCGTACTCGTCAGGCTGGCCGTCCGGGCCGACGCAGGCCGCGCGCGCGGCGGCCAGCGGCGACATCGGCGGGCGACCGGCGCGGCGGCTGATCTTGGCGGTGAAGCGGTCGACCACATTGAGCAGCCGGGCCATGCGCTGGGCCGGGTCGAGCGAGGCCAGCGGCGTGGTCAGCAGGCTGGCGTCGTGGTGCAGACGCACGATCTTGATCCAGCGCGGATCGCCCACGCCGCTCGCGGCCAGCAGCTGGGCCGAGCGCAGGTTGTGTTGGTCGACACGCTCGCGCTGCTCAGCCGTCAGCGGATCCTTCTGGCGGGCCAGCGTGTCCTGCAGACCGGTCATGGCGACGTTCATCGTCATCGCGGCCATGGTCAGGGTCTCGCGGTCGTCGGCGCTCCACTTCAGCGTGTGGGCGACCTGGGCGCAGACCGTCGCGCACAGCGCCGCGTGGTGGGCGCTGTACTGGCGGGTCTCGTGGCCGGCGTGCTGGATCAGCAGGAACAGCACCTCGTTGGGCTTGCGTTCGGCCAGCGCAATGCCCTGGGACAGGGCGGCATGCAGCCGGATCACCCAGTCGCTCTCGGGCGAGGCGTCCGTCAAGGCGCCGTTGATCTGCCGCATCAGGCTTTCCCAGCGCTCGGCCAGGCCGACGTCGAAGCTGGCCGACGGGGTGCCGCGGTCGGGGTTGTGGGCGCCGACCAGGGCATCCCGGGCCGGTGCGCTGCGACCGCTGACCGGTTCCTTGCGCCGCGCGATCGAGATGTCCTGCAGCGTCGCGTTGCGCAGCATCAGCGACTCGGCCGTCTCATCGGCCACCCGCAACCAGGGCGCTGCCTCGGTCTCGTCGATGTAGAGCGGCATCGAGCGCAAGGCCTGCAGCCGGCTCTCCAGCTCGATCTTCATCCCGCTGGGCAGCAGCAGCAGGCCCCGTCCGTCGAAGATGCGGAAGGGCAGCGGCTGGTTCAGCGCCAGGTAGCGGGGGTGGAGGACGATCAGGGCCATGTGAATTCCGAAGATGCAACATCTATCGGCTACCACTCTGGGGGACTTGATGGCATGTTTAAGTCATCTTGCCCAAGCCTTGCGGAACGCCCAAGAAAAAACGGGCCCCGAAGGGCCCGTGAATTGCATCGTCGATGCAAGGAGGAGGAGACAAGCAAGAAACTCGGGAGAAGCTCGGAAGGGTTCTGAAGCACTCGGGTGGCGCGCGCGGCCTTCAGGGCCGGCACGCCGGGGCACGGTGGATCAGTGCAGTTGCAGGGCGCCGTTGGCCTTGCCCTTGCCGGCGCGGGCCGGGGGGTTGCACAGGCCGCAGACGTAGTGCTTGGCGATCTCGTGCGGATGCGTCACGAAGTGGCCGCCGCACTTGGAGCAGGCGGTCATCGTCAACATGCCGTTGTCGATGAACTTGACCAGGCGCCAGGCGCGCGTCACCGACAGCAGCGGCTCCAGGTTCTGGGCCTGGGTCTGCTCCAGGTAGAGCTGGTAGGCCTTGATGACGGTGTCGATCTCGTCGAGCTCGGCCACCTTGTTGAGGTATTCGTGGATGTTCAGGAACAGACTGGCATGGATGTTGGGCTGCCAGGTCATGAACCAGTCGGTCGAAAAGGGCAGCTGGCCCTTGCTCGGCGACTTGCCCGCCACTTCCTTGTACAGGCGCAGCAGGCGCTCGTACGACAGGTCGGTCTCCGACTCCAGCACCTGAAGGCGGGCACCCAGCTTGATCAGGGTGACGGCACGTTCAATCTGCTTGGCTTCGGTCAGGATGCTCTTGGCGCGCATGGTTCTCTCTCCGTCTGTTCTCTGTTCGGTAGCGGTCATGTCCGACGCGGACCTTGCCGCCGCCGGGCCCTGTGTCGTCACAGGGCGGGGGCTGACATCAGGCCGCTTCGCGATGCCGGCCGGCCATCAGGATCGACGCATGCAGACGCGAGACGCCGTCGTTGGCCGCGCTCTTGCCGTGGTTGGTCAGCAGGCTCCAGACCAGGTCGTCGTCGACACGCATGCGGCACAGCAGGGTGTTGCCCGAGGCGATCTTCATCATCTGCGAGGGCGACAGCAGCTCGATCACGGCGGCGGTCTCTTCCGAGACGCCGAGGCGGAACAGGGCCTGCTCGCGGTCGGCGCGGATGAGGCTCTGGGCCAGCATCAGGTAGGACAGGTTGGCTTCGCGGATTTCGCTGAGGATCTGTTCGGTGTTCATGGTGTGCTCCTGGCTGCTGGGTTCGGGCGGTCTTCGGTGCTTGCTCGGTGTTGACCTGGGCTTGCCGTTCGCTGCTTGCTGCTTGCTGCTTGCTGCTTGCGGTTTGCTTTTGGTGTCAACGTGGAATGAATTGTGAAGATCCGAACTGGCCGGGAACATCGGCCCTCTTCTGTCGCTTGAGTCCGTCTTGCGCCATCCGGCGTGTCAGGCAAATTCCTACAGGCTGTCAGCCTGGGCGGCAGCTTCGGGGGCCCGTCGGGGGGCTGTCGGGCCGGACCGGGATGCGATCCGTGACGGATCTCTCGGTCGGCCAGTCAGGGCCGGCGCCAGGGCGGCGCCGGCGTGTCGGTGCGCGGATGACAAGGCCTCCCGGCCGGGTCGGCGCGTGTCAGTCGTGCAGGGCCAACGCCACCGGTCGGGTCTGTGTGCGGCGTTGCAGGTCGAGCTGGTGCAGGTGGTGCGACTGCTGGGCGGCCACCGCCGTCAGGTCCGGGTGGGCGCCGCGGAACTCGCGTGCGCTGTCGGCGTGCATCAGGTCGTCGAACAGCACCATCGCCTCGATGCGCTCGCCCAGCGCGGCCAGGCTCATGGCCAGCGCGAACTGGCTTTCGGCATGGCCGGGGTCGCGCAACAGGGCGCGGCGCGCCAGCGGCACCGCCTGGGCCAGGTCGCCACGGTGGAAGCACAGCGTGGCGGCGTCGCCCAGCAGGTCAACCTCGGACGGGTCGGCCAGCGTGGCCTGCAGCAGCAGCGCCAGGGCATCCTGGGGACGACCGGCGGCCAGGGCCTCACGGACCTGGGCGCGCACGGCTTCGCGGTGCTCGCCACGCGGGTCCAGGCCGGGCTCGGTGTCCGTCGCAACCAGGACCGGCGCCAGGACGACCGACTCGGGCCGTTCGGCGCCCGGGTTCTCTGCGCGGGCCAGCAGCGCGTCGATCGACGCGACCACGCGGGCCATGCCCAGGCTGGACGGCGTGAGCGCCTCGACCGGGCGCACCAGCGCGTCCAGCCGCACCATTGGCAGGCCGCACAGATGCAGCACGGCGCGTTCGGCCAGCTGACGCAGCTGCGGGTCGGCGCGGCACAGCAGTCCCAGCCGCTGCAGCGCGTCGCCGGGCTGGGCGCGCAGGGCGGCCAGGCGCGGGCCACGCACCGCGAACACGCCGCCGTGGGCCAGCACGCCGATGTCGGACTGCGCGGCCGCATCGGCCAGCGCGTCCAGGCCGGCAAGGGCCAGGAAGTGCGCCATCACCGGCGCACCGACCGGCAGCTCATGGCTGCTGCGGTAGTGGCTCGCCAGGGCCTCGGCGGCCGGGTCATGCCAGCCCAGCGGGGCCAGCGTCGACAGGCTGTAGCGCTCGGGCCGCACCGGCAGGGCACCGATCCAGTCGCGCGCATCGCGTTCGACCAGCGCCGTCGGCACCGCCGCGCCGATCGACAGCGGCTGCACGTCGGCCCAGCGCTGCGGGTCCTCCAGCAGCTGCAGCAGCGCCGGGGCGTGGCGCAGCGCATCGCCGTCGCAGAAGACGGTGTGCTGCTCGCCCGGATCGAGCGCCGGGTCCAGCACGTGGGCCAGGAAGCTGCCCATCAGGCCGCCCCGGCTGCCGGTCATGACGAGGCGCTGGCTGCCTTCGGGCAGGGCTTCGGCGGCGTCGGTGGCTGAGGCGCCGTCGCGGTGGTCATGCACGACCACACGGCAGTGCGGCGGCAGGTCCTTCAACCAGCCGAGGTCCTGGGCGGGCAACTGGGCGACGACGAGTGTGATGAGGGCCATGGCGGTCTGGATCGGTGAGGGCTGAATCTGTGCATCGGCGCAAGCCGTGCGGAACTTGAGGGCAGGTCAGGGTTTTCGCCGCTTCTGGTGGGCTGGAAGATCCGCCGATCAGTGGATCAGCACCAGCCCGGTCGCCAGGCTGCGGATGCCTTGCGCGTCCATGGCCTGCAGCACGCCGGCCATGAAATGGCGGTCGTGTTCGATGCTGCGCGACAGCGCGTAGACGGTGCGCACGGCATGGTCCTCGCCGAAGCCATCGCCATGACGGGCCATCTGGCCGATCAGCCAGTAGCGGATCAGCGCGGCGCGGATCAGCAGGTCCAGGAAAGCGTCTTCCAGGGCCTTGGGTGAGCCGAAGTGACGTGCCGGCAAGCCGGCCTGCAGGCTGTTGATCAGGTAGTTCTTGAGCAGGTGGCCGTGTTCGGCCTCCCAGGCGACCCAGCGGGTCTGGCGGGTCTGCGCCCAGCGGTCGCGGGCGACCTGCGCGTCGGCGTCGTCCAGGTGCAGGCCGGCGACGACGTCGTCGAGCACCGTGCGGGCCGAGGCGGTCAGGCGGCGCTGCCAGATCTTGTGCGTGACGGTGCGCAGCAGGTCGGGGGCGACGTGCTCGCCGGTCGACAGGCCGCGCACCACGTCCAGCAGCGCGGCGTTGTGGTCGGCGTCCATGAAGCGTGAGAACAGCTCGGTCAGGTCCTGCAGGCATTGTTCGCGCGGCACCGACCCGTCGGGCAGGTCGGACAGTTTCTGCACGTAGGCCACGACACGCCGCACCAGCATCAGGCCCAGTGCCAGGGCATCGAAGGCGTTGCGCTCGGACGGTTCGAACAGGCTGAGCAACAGGTCGTGCAGCACTCGACCGGCGAGGTGCGTGACCCTGGGCGGCTCGGCCGCATCCTGCCAATGCGCACCGGGTGGCAGCTCGCCGGCATTGGCGAACGCGTCGAGTGTCACCGTCACCGGCGCCAGGGCCTGCGGGTCGGTCAAGGCCAGCCGCGCCGCCTCGGGGCAGCTCAGGGTGGCGAAGACGCGGTGCTCGCCGTCGAGCTGCTGGAACTGGCGCGGGTAGTGGTTGCAGGTGTTGGACAAGGCGCCCGCGCCCAGCTGCTTCTGGATGCTGCACAGCCGGTCCTCGTCGAGCAGGCCGCAGTCACCGTTGTCCTTCATGCGCAGGTGGGCCCAGGCGGCGGGCTCGTTGCCGTCGTCGCGCACCAGGTGCGCCAGCACGCGCTGGCGCAGCGGGGCGTCGGCGATCGCCTTCAACATCTTGTAGTTGGCCTTGTCGATCGTGACCCGCCAGCCGCTGCAGCAGGTCTCCGGACAGGCCGGGCCGATGCACTGGAAGGCTTGCAGGTAGCGCGGCATCTGCGCGACGGGGCTGAACTTGGCCATGGCTGTCCGTGGGGGGCTGACGGTCTAAAGGTCTGGGTGGCTCAGCGTGATTCTGCGGACGGCCCCTGCCGGCGATGTATCAAAAAGCAGGGTGATCGATGGGGCTGGCCGGGCCCGCCGGAGAACCGCCAGAGAACTGGGCTCGAAAGTCCCGTCATTTCGACCCTCAAGGATTCCTGAGACGCCACCGATAACCAAATCAACGGGTCGCAGCAATGGGATCCGCGGTCCGGTAAGCCGGCTGATGCAGTGAAGGCCCAAGAGGCAAGAGGCTGCACCGAGCTTGACGAGCGCCGGACATCAGGGTCGGACCAAGGGGTCCGGATCCATCTCAACCCCGGCGCTCATGCCGAGTTCAACCAGTCATCAACGCGACAGCACAGGAGTTTCATCATGGCTTCCACCATCAACACCAACGTCGTTTCCCTCAATGCCCAGCGCAACCAGGCTGCTTCGCAGTCGTCGCTGACCACCTCGATGCAGCGCCTCTCGTCGGGTCTGCGTGTCAACAGCGCCAAGGACGACGCGGCCGGCCTGGCGATCGCCGAGCGCATGAGCGCCCAGGTCAAGGGCATGAACGTCGCTGTGCGCAACGCCAACGACGCGATCTCGCAGATGCAGACCGCCGAAGGCGCGATGGGCAAGATCGGCGAGAACGTTCAGCGCATCCGTGAACTGGCGGTGCAGTCGGCCAACGGCACGCTCAGCCAGGACGACCGCGACAACCTCCAGCTCGAAGTCGACCAGCTGCAACAAGAAATTGTCCGAGTCGTCGACAACTCGAAGTTCAACGGTGTCGCGCTGTTCGATGGCACCAATCAGTCGGTTGACTTCCAGATCGGTGCCGACAACGGCGAAACCATCACCGCCGACACGTCGAAGTTCGACCTGACGACGCTGAAGGGCTATGCGGCCGGCGCCGTCACGGCCAAGTCGATCGACATCAGTTCTCAAGCCAGTGCGGCAACGGCCCTGACCAACATGGACGCGGACATCAAGGCGGTCAACACCGGCCGTTCGACGGCAGGTGCCCTGCAGAGCCGCTTCGAGGCCGTGATCAATCAGCTGCAGGTGTCCTCGGAGAACACCGCCGCCGCCCGTGGCCGGATCATGGATGCGGACTTCGCCACCGAGACCGCCAACCTGAGCCGCGCCCAGATCCTGCAGCAGGCCGGCACGGCCATGATCGCCCAGGCCAACCAGCTGCCCCAGCAGGTCATGCAGCTGCTGCGCTGAGCGCAGGCGCCAACGCGGTGGCGAGGCCGCCGCGTTCCGCACTGGCTGCATCCTCGCCAACGCCAACGCCACCGACACGCCCGCCGTGTCGGTGGCGTTGGCTTTTCCAGACCGGAAACAGCCCGGCTTTGCGCCTCATTTCGACGATTCGCCCGACACACGCCTGCCCACAATTCATTCCACAGCAGCAGCCACTTGCTCCTGTCGCCCGGGGCGGTTCCCGGAGGAATGTTTCCCAAGTCGCTTGGGGCCGCATGGGCAGTCGAGCTGCCAGCTCGACCTGCGATCAATTTAGGGGTGAATCACCATGGCTCAGACGATCAACACCAACATGGCCTCGTTGAACGCGCAGCGCAACCAGGCCGCCTCGCAGTCCTCGCTGATGACCTCGATGCAGCGCCTGTCCTCAGGCCTGCGTGTCAACAGCGCCAAGGACGATGCCGCCGGCCTGGCGATTGCCGAGCGCATGAATGCCCAGGTCAAGGGCATGAACGTGGCGGTGCGCAACTCGAACGACGGCATCTCGATGATGCAGACGGCCGAAGGTGCGCTGGGCCAGCTCAGCACCAACATGCAGCGCATCCGCGAACTGGCGGTGCAGTCGGCCAACGGCACCTTGTCTGACGATGACCGTCTGAACCTCCAGCAGGAAGCCGACCAGCTGCAGAACGAGATCGTGCGGGTCGTCGACAACGCCAAGTTCAACGGCGTCAACCTGTTCGACCAGACCGCCGGCTCGCTGGCCGCCAACGCCGCGCTGACCTTCCAGGTCGGGGCCGACAGCACCGACACCATCGTCGTCGACGGCACCGGCTTCGACATGACCACCCTGGCGTCCTATGCGGCGGGTGCGACGGCCTCCATGTCGGTCGACATCAGCACGCAGGCGGCGGCTTCGGCCACGCTGGCGTCGATGGACACCGACCTCGACCAGGTCAACGCCGCGCGTTCCAACGCCGGTGCGCTGCAGAGCCGCTTCGATGCGGTCATCTCGCAGCTGCAGGTCTCGTCCGAGAACACGTCGGCCGCTCGCGGCCGGATCATGGACGCGGACTTCGCGGCGGAAACCGCCAACCTGAGCCGCGCGCAGATCCTGCAGCAGGCTGGCACGGCCATGATTGCCCAGGCCAACCAGCTGCCGCAGTCGGTCATGAAGCTGCTGGGCTGAGCCAGCAGGGCGACCTGGCGGCGCCGACGCTTGCGCAGGCGCAAGCCGGTGCGGCGGGCTGACCTCAAGTCGGCCGGCCAACTGCCGAAGAACAAGTCGTCCGAGGGCTGGCGCTGTCGGACGACTTTTTGCGTCGGCCCTCGGCGCATCCGGAGGTAAGCACCATGGCCAGCATCAGTTCAGCCGGGATCGGCAGCGGTCTCGACGTCTCGTCCATCGTTTCCCAGTTGATGACGGTGGAGAAGGCGCCTCTGCAGCAGATGCAGACGGCGGCCACCAAGATCCAGAACCAGCTCAGCGCGTACGGCAAGATCCAGAGCTTTGTCTCGACCTTGCGCGATGCGGCGGCCAAGCTGGGCAACCCGACGACCTGGAACAGCACGGCGGCCACCTCGGCTGACAGCAGCGTCTTCACGGCGTCGACCGATGGCACCGCACAGGCCGGCAACTACGCCCTGTCGGTGCAGCAGCTGGCCACGGCGCAGACCGTGGCCTCGCCGGCCAGCGCCTTTCCGGTCGGGGCTGGCGTGCTGCGCATCCAGGACGGCGCCGGCGGCCTCGCCGTCGACGTCAGCATCAGCGCCGGGGACACGCCCGCGCAGGTGCGCGACAAGATCAACGCGGCCAAGGCCGGCGTCGTGGCCTCGGTGGTCACCGACGCCTCGGGCTCGCGCCTGCTGTTGCGTTCGGCCGAGACCGGCGCCGATCACGCCTTCACCGTCAAGGAAGTCGTCCCCGACGGCCTGGGCGGCGAGACCACCAGCACCACCGGCGACCTGGCCAAGCTGACCTACGACCCGGCCTTGCCGGCGGCGGCTGGCGTCAACATGGCGCTGACCCAGGCGGCGGGCAACGCCAAGGCGACCGTCAACGGCCTGGCGGTCGAATCCGCCACCAACCTGCTCAGCGGCGTGGTCGAGGGCGTGACGATCAAGCTCGCCAAGGTCAGCGCCTCGCCGGTCGAACTCGGCGTGAGCAACGACACCGAGTCGATCAAGACGGCGGTGCAGGCCTTTGCCGATGCCTACAACCAGCTCAACAAATACCTGTCCGAGCAGACGGCCTACGACCCGACAACCAAGCGGGCCGGCACGCTGCAGGGCGACTCGGGCACCAACTCGCTGCGCTACGCGATGCGCGGCATCGTGGGCGGCACCGGCACGATGAGCGGCAGCTACCAGCGGCTCGCGCAGATCGGCCTGGACGTGAAGAAGGACGGCTCGATGGCCGTCGACGCCACCAAGCTCGGCAATGCGCTGGGCGGCAAGCTCGCCGACGTCCAGGCGCTGTTCGCGACCAAGGATGCAGCTGTGCCGGCCAACAACGGCTTTGCGGTCCAGCTGCAGAAGTGGGGCGACGACCTGCTCAAGTTCGACGGCGCGCTCACCTCGCGCAGCGACAGCCTGCAGAGCCGGGTCAGCGACAACACCAAGAAGCAGGACGCCTTCAACGACCGCATGACCCAGGTCGAGGCCCGCCTGAAGGCTCAGTACAGCGCGCTCGACACGCAGATGAGCAGGCTCAACAGCCTGTCGTCCTACGTGAACCAGCAGGTCACCACCTGGAACAACAGCTCGGAATGAGCGGTGCTGGCCAGCCCGGGATGAGGGCTGCCAACACCGCCTTGTTCAAGGGCTCGAAACGCCCTCGGCGGCTCAAGTCGCCACCCCCGGCGGACGATAAACAAGGCACGCAGCACACGGCGACATCCCAGACGCCGGACACCTCGCAAGACCTGCCAGCACCCCAGCCAGTACCTCAGTCAGCACACCAGCCAGGACCCGCACCATGTTCAGCCAAGCCTCCACCTTCGGTCGTCCCCGCCACAACGCCCTCATGTACCAGCAGGTGGGCGTGGAGACCTCGGTCGTCGCGGCCTCGCCGCACACGCTGACGCTGATGCTCTATGACGGCCTGCTCACCCAGATCAAGCTGGCCCGCCAGGCGCTGGTCGAAGGCCGCGTGGCCGACAAGGGCCGCCACATCGGCCGCGCCTCGCAGATCCTCGACGAGGGCCTGCGCTCGGCGCTGGACCTCCAGGGCGGCGGCGACCTCGCGCTCAACCTGCGCGACGTCTACGACTACGCCCAGGTCCGCCTGCTGCTGGCCAACCGCCACAACGACGATGCAGCACTGAAGGAAGTGCTGGGCCTGATCGAGCCGCTGCGCGAGGCCTGGGTGGCCATCGGCATGAACGTGCCGGGCTGAAGCCGGACTCCGGTCCACCCCGACAACCCGCTCGCGCCCGTCGCCACCCGACACCTCACACAGGCAGCCCCATGCTCCCGACCATGACCACCACCGCCACCCCGCCTGTCATCACACCCTCGACGACGCCTCACACGGCGCTGCTGCAGTACTACGAGGCCATCGAGAACGCCAGCCGGGACATGCTGCAGGCCGCCCGTGACGGTGACTGGGACCGCGTGGTCAAGCTCGAAGGCGCCTGCGCGGTGCTGATCTCTCAGCTCAAGCACGCCGCCACCGGCACGGCGCTGGCCGGCGAGGAGGCCCAGCTGAAGGCGCGGATCATGCAGCGCATCCTGCTCAACGACGCCGAGATCCGCTACCTCGCCGAGCCCTGGCTCGAAGACATCGACCAGATGCTGTCGGGCCAGCCGCGCCAGGTCATGCACTGATCGAGCGACCGCTCACCGCCCTTGCGCTGTTCTGCCGCCCCGCCGACCCGTTCCCGGAGCCGACATGATGTTGACCGCCCCCGCCACCGCGCCGCGCGAACGTGCCACGTCCGAGCACCGCATCGCCGCCGATCTGGCCGTGCGCGCCCACCTGGTCGAGCTGATCGGTCAGGGCGTTGCGGTCACGCTGGTCACGCCCTCGGGCACGACCCTGTCGGCGCGTCTGATCCATGAGGACACGACGGCCCGCGAGCTGCGCTTCGAGCCCCTTGGCGACGCCGCCGCGCTGCACCGCCTGGGCGAGGCCGAAGAGGCGGTCGTCGTGGCCTACCTCGCCAGCATCAAGCTGCAGTTCGACCTGATCGGCCTGCGCGTGTGCGACGGCGAACTGGTGGCCTGCTACCCGCGCGAGCTGTTCCGCTTCCAGCGCCGCAACGCCTTCCGCGTGCGGACCGAGCCGCCCCCGCAGCTCGCCGCGAAGTTCGGCCAGCTGCAACCCATCCTCACCGGCGGCCCCGAGTTGCTGCTGGGCGACCCGGCTGTGCCGGCGTCACGGCGCCGCCTGCGCGTGCTCGACCTCAGCCACGGCGGCCTGTCGCTGCTGCTGCCCGCGCCCGACCCCACGCTGGCGCTGGGCACCCGCATCCCGGCCGCCAGCCTCGAACTCACCCCCAGCCTGCCCATCCACATCGCCCTGCGCGTCGTGCGCAGCGAAGCCCTGTCCGGCCCGGACGGCCCGCGCCGCCTGGGCTGCGAGATGGAAGGCCTCTCCGGCGTCGCCGCCCGCACGCTGCAGCGCTGGATCGACGAGTGGCAGGTGCAGGCGAAGGTGATGGCGGGGTGATGCCCTGCGACCTGCCGGCCAAGGCCCGAACGTGACGAAGCCCGCTGCGAGCGGGCTTCTGTGCATTCAGCGGGGCGACGTCTTCGCGTCAGGCGGCCTGTCGATGCGTCACCAGCAACTCGCCGGTGTCCACCCCGTCCAGACCGATCTCTGTCAACGGCACGCCCCACACCTCCGCTTCGCTGCGGGCCACTTCCAGCAGTTGGTAGCACGCCAGCGCGACGTCGCTGCCCGGCGCAGCCATGCCGCGTTCCTTGGCCGTCTCGATGACGGCGTTCAAGATGGATGCGTAGCGATCAGGGGTCATGGTTGCTTGTCCTGGAGGATGCCGCGCAAGATGTCGATGCAGTCTCGATGGCGATTGCTGGAGGTACCAGCCATGGTGCTTGCCGCTAGGTTGCCGGGCGATCTCATAGGCCGTTTGCATGGCCGCCGATTCTGACGACGGCCTTGTTCGGTGCATTCCTGCATGTTGATGACGTCGGGCCAGCACCCGAGGTCGCAGCCTCGATCTCGGTCGGCCGTCACACCTGCATGTTCATGATGTCCGAATAAGCCTGCACCAGCTTGTTCCTCACCTGCACCGCCGCCTGGAAGCCGATCTGGGCCTTCTGCATGGCGACCATGGTCTGTTCGATGCTCACCGTCGGGTTGTCGAGGGCGACCTCGCGCTGAAGTGAAGAGGCGGTGGTCTGCTGGTTGCTGACGCCGCGCAGGGCCTGGGTGAAGACCTGCGAGAACTCGGTGCGGTCGACGCCCTGGGTGCGACCGGCCGCGCCCGGCACGCCAGCGCTCAGGCCGGCGGCCTGGGCGCTGTCGCGCACCCGCTGGGCGACCTGGGGCATGCCTGCCCGGGTGGCCGCCTCGGCGAAGTTGAAGGGTTTGAGCTTGACGTCCATGAAGGTGGGCGCAGGGCAGGAAGCCATGACGCCATGGAACGCACTTTAGTTTTCCGCCGGCCTGCCGAAGGGGGGAACTGCGCCGTCGCGGGGGGCTTGTTCGCGGCATGTCGGCACGGGGGTGCGGCGAACAATCGGTGACATCGCGGGACCTGTCCTTGTCCTGCCCGTCGCACCGCTCACCGTCTGCCCGAACTGCTCATGGAAACCGCCGCCCTGCAGCCCCTGACGCCCAACACGGTCGCCGCCGACGCGCCGCCGCCCGGCTTTGCCGCCCGCCTGGCGGCCCTGCCGATGGCCCGCAAGCTGGCGCTGGCCGGCGGCGTGCTGGCACTGGTTGCGCTGTTCGCCTTCATGCTGATGGCCAACCGCGGCAACGACTACAAGGTGCTGTTCGCCAACCTGTCGGACAAGGACGGCGGCGCGATCGTGGCCCAGCTCACGCAGATGAACGTGCCCTACAAGTACACCGAGGGCGGCTCGGCCGTGCTGGTGCCGGCCGACAAGGTGCACGACGTGCGCCTGAAGCTGGCCCAGGCCGGTTTGCCCAAGGGCTCCATCGTCGGCTTCGAGCTGATGGACAACGCCCGCTTCGGCACGACCCAGTTCCAGGAACGCCTGAACTTCCAGCGCGGGCTGGAGGGCGAGCTGGTGCGCTCGATCACCGCGCTGTCGGCGGTGGAAGGGGCCCGCGTCCACCTCGCGCTGCCCAACCAGAACGGCTTCTTCCGCGACCAGCAAAAGCCCAGCGCCAGCGTGCTGCTGACGCTGCACCCCGGCCGCACGCTGGACCGCGCGCAGCTCGCCGGCATCGTGCATCTGGTCTCGGCCAGCGTGCCCGAACTCAACCCCAAGGCCGTCAGCGTGCTCGACCAGAGCGGCAGCCTGCTGGCCGGGCCGCCCGAGGGCATGGCCGGCGCCAACGGCGGTGCGGCCAACGGCATGGACCCGCAGCAGCTGCAGTACGTCAACCAGATCGAGACGCTCTACACCAAGCGGATCATGGACATCCTCGAACCGGTGCTCGGCCGCGAGAACCTGCGCGCCCAGGTCAGCGCCGAGGTCGACTTCTCGCAGACCGAGTCGACGTCCGAGGAGTTCAAGCCCAACCAGAACGGCGAGCCGGCCTCGGTGCGCAGCGCCCAGTCCAGCGAGCAGACCAACGGCAATGCCGCCATGCCCACCGGCGTGCCGGGCGCGATGAGCAACCAGCCGCCGACGCCCGCCACCGCGCCGATCAACGGCCAGGCCCAGGCCATGCAGGCCGCCAACGCGGGCGGTGCGGCATCGAACAACACCGTCAAGCGCGAGGCCGTCACCAACTACGAGGTCGACAAGACCGTGCGGGTGACGCGTGGCGCGACCGGCCAGGTCAAGCGCCTGAGCGCGGCGGTGGTGGTCAACCACCGTTCGACGGTCGACAAGAAGGGCAAGACCCAAACGGTGCCGCTGTCGCCGGAGGAACTCGACAAGCTGACCGCGCTGGTCCAGGAGACCGTCGGCTTCAACAAGGACCGGGGCGATTCGGTCAAGGTCATCAACGCGCCCTTCCAGGTCGAAAAGCCGGTCGAGGACACGACGCCGCTGTGGAAGCAGCCGGAGGTGCAGGACATGGTCCGCACGCTGGCCCTGCCGCTGGGCCTGACGCTGCTGGCGCTGATCATCGTCTTCGGCGCGATCCGCCCGGCGCTGCACGCCGCCCGCCCGCCGGAGCCGGCACCGCTGGTCAATGCGGTGGTCGACGACCTGCAGGAACTGCCCAACGGCAACACCGCCGCAGCCGGTGCCAACGGCGCGCTCGAACTGGGTGCCGATGGCGCCAACCTGCCCGCCCTGCCGGGCCCGGAGGACGACGTCGCCAAGCGGCTGGAAGAAGCCCGCAAGCTGGCGCGCGAGAACCCGGCAGCGGTCGCCAACATCCTGCGCGGCTGGGTCAGCGGCGCGGCCGCCTGATCCAACCCGATACCTTAGGCAACACGCACCATGGACGAAACCGGACTCGAGGACGCGGCGATCCTGCTGATGTCGCTCGGCGAGGAAGAGGCCGCCGAGGTCTTCAAGCACCTGACCCCCAAGGAGGTGCAGCGGCTGGGCGAAACCATCGCGAAGATGAAGACGGTCTCGCGCGAACGCTTCGACGGCGTGCTCGGGCGCTTCGAGTCGCAGGCCGGCGAGCACAGCACGCTGGTCAGCAACACCGATGAATACGTCAAGAACGTGCTGCGCAAGGCGCTGGGCGAGGACAAGGCCAACCTGCTGATCGACCGCATCCTGCAGGGCAGCGACGTCACCGGCATCGAGAGCCTGAAGTGGATGGACTCCGGCGCCATCGCCGAGCTGCTGCGCCATGAGCATCCGCAGATCATCGCGGCCATCCTGGTGCACCTGGAGTTCGACCAGGTCTCCGACGTGCTGCGGCATTTCAACGAGCGCCTGCGCAACGAGGTGATGGTGCGCGTGGCGACGCTCGACGGCATCCAGCCGACCGCGCTCAAGGACTTGAACGAGGTGCTGTCCAAGGTGCTGGCCGGCGGCGACCGCATGCGCAAGGCCAACCTGGGCGGCGTGAAGTCGGCCGCCGAGATCATCAACATGATGGGTTCGGCGATCGAGACCTCGGTGCTGGACTACATCCGCGAGGCCGACAACGACCTGGCCCAGAAGATCATGGACAACATGTTCACGTTCGACGACGTGGTCAAGATCGACGACAAGGGCATCCAGGCGCTGCTCAAGGAAGTGCAGAGCGAGTCGCTCATCATCGCCCTCAAGGGTGCGACGCCCGAGCTGCGCGACAAGGTCTTCAAGAACATGTCCAGCCGTGCGGCCGAGACGCTCAAGGAAGACCTCGAGTCGCGCGGTCCGGTGCGGGTGTCCGACGTCGAGTCCGAGCAGAAGGAGATGCTGAAGATCGTCCGCCGCTTGGCCGACGAAGGCCAGATCGTGCTGGGAGGCGGCGGCGATGACCAGTTCCTCTGACCGCTTCGCCGAACGCTTGCGCCGCGAGGCCGAACAGCGCGCGGAGACCTCCGCGCGCAGCCCCGCCCAGAGCCCCTTGCAAGGGGCGCCGGGCGCCGCCCACCTGGCCGCCCGAGCGGGCGTCTACAGCCGCTTCATCCCGCGCGAGGAACTCAACGGCTTTGCCGCCTGGAAGCCCGGCAGCTTCGGCGACGACCCGTCCCGCCGGCCGCAGGCCGCCCCCGATCCCGCCGTGCTGGCGCGCGAGGCCGAGGCCGCTGCGCGCCGCGAGGCCAAGCGCCAGGCCGATGCCGCGGCGCAGGCCGTGGCCGACCGCATCGAGGAGGTCCGGCAGGCCCGCGACGGCGGCTACCACGACGGCTACCGCGACGGCACCGTCGCGATGGACGCGTTCAAGCAGAGCTTTGCGACCCAGACCAGCGCCCAGGTGGCATCGGTCGTGGGCGCGCTGCAGGCCCAGTTCGCCGAGATGGAACAGGCACTGGCCGACCAGATCGCCGCGCTGGCGCTGTCGCTGGCCCGCCAGGTCGTGCGCAGCGAACTCGTCAGCCGACCCGAGGCCGTCGTCGCGGTGGCCCAGGAGGCGCTGGGCGGCCTGCTGATGTCGGCCCGCCATGTCACGCTGCACCTGCATCCGGACGACGAGGCGCTGGTGGCGCTGGGCTGCGCCGACCTGATCGGCGCCCGCGAGGTCCGGCTGGTCGCCGACGCGGCCATCGAGCGGGGTGGCTGCCGGGTCGAGTCCGACATCGGCGTGACCGACGCCCAGGTCGCCAGCCGCTGGCAACGCGCCTGCGCGGCGATGGGCCGTGAACTGCCGTGGGGCGAGGCTGGCAACACCCTGTCAGATGCAGGCGGAAACGTGCCGGTATTCGAGGGTTCGAACAGGAGCGACGCGCTCGAAGATCCCGGCGACACATGACCGTCGCCCCGCATCCGATGACACCGTCTCCCACGGCCCCCCCGAAGGCCACCGAACGCCCGCAAGCCTGGCGCCGCTACCTCGCCGACCTGCAGCACTTCGCCGACGCGCCGCAGCCGCTGGCGACCTCCGGCACGCTGGTGCGGGTCGCCGGTCTGGTGCTGGAGGCCGCCGGCATCCGCGTGCCCGTCGGCTCGCTGTGCGAGGTCCGCATGCCGGGCCAGCCGGTGGTGCAGGCCGAGGTGGTCGGCTTCTCTGGCGACCGCGCCTTCCTGATGCCCACCGGCGAGGTCCATGGCCTGGTCAGCGGGGCCCAGGTCGTGCCGTGCGAGACGCCGGTGCAGGCGCCGAAGCTGGGTCAGGCGGCGCACCCATGGCGTCGCACCGAGGACCGCTCCCGCCACCTGCCCGTCGGGCGTGGCCTGCTCGGCCGCGTGGTCGATGCGCAGGGCGAGCCGATGGACCGGCAAGGTCCGCTGGCTGACGTGCACCCCGAGCCGCTGGTGCGCCGGCCGATCAACGCGATGGACCGCGAACCGGTGCGCCAGCCGCTGGACACCGGCGTGCGCTCGATCAACGCGCTGCTCACCGTGGGCCGCGGCCAGCGTCTGGGCCTGTTCGCCGGCACCGGCGTGGGCAAGTCGGTGCTGCTGGGCATGATGGCCCGCTACACCGCCGCCGACGTGATCGTGGTCGGTCTGATCGGCGAACGCGGCCGCGAAGTGAAGGAATTCATCGAGGACATCCTGGGCGAACAAGGCCGCGCCCGTTCGGTCGTTGTCGCCGCGCCGGCCGACGCGCCGCCGCTGACGCGCATGCAGGGGGCCGCCTACGCCACCGCGATCGCCGAGTGGTTCCGCGACCAGGGCCAGCATGTGCTGCTGCTGATGGACTCGCTGACCCGCTACGCCATGGCGCAGCGCGAGATCGCGCTGGCGATCGGCGAGCCGCCGGCCACCAAGGGCTATCCGCCGAGCTGCTTCGCCAAGCTGCCGCAGCTGGTCGAGCGCAGCGGCAATGGCCTGCATGGCATGGGCTCGATCACCGCCTTCTACACCGTGCTCAGCGAGGGCGACGACCAGCAGGACCCGATCGCCGATGCGGCACGCGGCATCCTGGACGGCCACATCGTGCTGTCGCGCGAGCTGGCCGAGAGCGGCCACTACCCGGCCATCGACGTCGAGAAGTCGATTTCTCGGGTGATGACCAATGTCGCGCCGCGCGAGCACATCGAATCGGCCCGCCGCATGCGCCAGCTGCTGGCCAAGGTCAACAAGGCGCGGGACCTGATCCAGCTGGGCGCCTATGCCCCCGGACACGACGCCGAGCTGGACGCGGCCGTGCGGCTGCAGCCCGCCATGGTCGCGCTGCTGCAGCAAGACACCTGGACCCGTGCGCCCCTGACCGATGCGGTCGCGGCGATGCAGCAGATCACCCGCAGCGCCTGACGTTGTTGAGCCTGACCACCGGACGGAACCACCATGACGCACCCCACGCTGCAACCGCTGTTTGTGCTGCTCGAACAGGCCGAACAGGCGCGCGATGACATCGTCGCCCAGCAAGCCCGCGCCGAGCAGGCCCATGCCGCCGCGCAGGCCCAGCAGGCCCAGCTGCACGGCTACCGGCAGGACTACCAGCAGCGTTGGCGGCAGCAGTTCGCGCAAGGTGTCGCCATCGCGCTGGCCAACTGTTACCACGACTTCGCCGGCCGTCTGGACGGCGTGGTCGAGATGCAGTCCGAACAGGTCACGCGCGCCGCGCAGGCCATCGAGCAACTGCGCGAACGCCGCCTCGCCGCCGAGCTGCGGGTGGCGTCGGTGCGCAAGCTGATCGAGCGCCGCGAGGCGCTGATGCGTGCCCAGGGCGAACGCCGCGAGCAGAAGGGCGCCGACGAGCTGGCCTCGCGCGCCGCCTGGCAGCGGCTGCAGCAGGGCAACGTCTTCGACATGGCCTGAGCGACGCACCACGTCCGTCGAACCGACCCCACGAGATCCCGGAGACCGCCATGTCCAGCCCATCCCTGTCGGCCCTGAGCGCCGAAACCGCCCGCCTGGACCGCCAGGCCGCGAGCCGCAGCGGGCGAGACGAGGGGACGCCTTCCGGCGGCTTCTCCGCCTTGTTGACGCAGGCGCAGCAGGGCCGGGCTGGCGAGGCCGATGCGCGTGCGGCGACCTTGCAACGCCAGCTGCAGGAGCGTGCGGCGGCGGCCCCGAAACCGGCCTCCGCGCCGGCCCCGGCGACCCGACCGGCGACGCCGTCGAACCCGTCCATGAATGCGTCCACAAACGCGTCCACAAACACGGCGGCGCAGGCCGCCCGAACACAGGAGCAGCGCCAGACCGAGCAACGTCGCGCCGAGGCGTCGCGGGGCGAACGCGCCCGGGACGTCGCCGACGACGAGGACGGCGCCCCGGTCGACGAGCCGGCAGCCGAGCCGACACGCAGCGATCCGAGCGCGGCCAGCGGCGCGACGCCGACCTGGCTGATGCACACGGTGGTGCGCTCGACGATGCGCGGTGGCGCGGCAGGTCAATCGTCTGCGGACACGACAAGCGGCGCGGCAGGCGGCACGGCCGGCGCATCGGCCGCGCCCATCGGCCCGGGCTCGGGCGGCACCGGCGAGCGGGCCGGCCCGCTGGCAGCGGGTGGCTGGGCGGGCGGGACCGGCCTGGGCGGCCTGGGCGGCCAGCCGGGCCAGACCGGTCCGGCCGAGCTGAAGGCGGGTCGTTCCGGCCCGGACGGTCCGGCCGATGCGGCGGGCCTGTCGGGTGTGAAGCCCGGTGCGCCGGGCAACGCGGAAGCCGCAGCTGCCGGCCGCGACGCGGCCGGTGCGATCTCGCTGGGCGAGGCCTTCCAGGCCGTTCCCGGACCAGAGAGTTTTGCTGGCCAACTGGCTGCGCTGGCCACGGCACAGGCCGCACCGACGGCCGCGTCCAACACGGGCAGCGGCCCGATCGGCCACCCCGTCGAGGCGCAGATCGACACACCGCTGGATGCGCCCGGCTTCGGCGAGGCCGTCATGCACACCGTGGCCCGGCTCGCCGGTGACGGCGCGCAGGAGATCAAGCTGCACCTCAACCCGGTCGAGATGGGGCCGATCCAGATCCGCATCGCCATCGAGAGCGGTCAGGCCCGCATCGAGTTCGGCGCGGCCGCCGAGGCGACCCGCCAGGCGCTTGAACAGGCCATGCCCGCGCTGGCCGAATCGCTGCAGGCCGACGGCCTGAACCTCGCTGCTGGCAGCGGCGTGGCGCCGACCACCGATCCGACCTTGGCGGGCCAGGCGTCCGGCAACCTGTCGGCCTGGTCCGGCGGCAGCGGGCAGCCCGGCCAAGGACAGCCTGGCCCCGGACAGCGCGGCCTGTCCGATGGACGCAGCCCGGTGGCCGGCAACGCCCACAGCGCCGCGACCGGCGTGGCGGCCCCCGTTGGCCACGAACTGCGCACCGGCTGGGCCGGCACCACCCGCCCCGGCAATGGGGCCTTGCGGGCACTCGATCTCTACGCCTGAGGGCGGCCACGGGGCACGGCGAGCCCGACTTTCCACCCGCTGGGGAGCCGGTTTTCTCGTTCTTTTCGCGGTTTCAGATCAAGGGCGGACCCGAATAATCGTTCTCAGAGGTTGCCGCTGCGCCGTGTGCGCGGTGGTCGCCGGAGTCGCCGCGGACCCGCCGGGTCCGGCGCTTCCCTTGTCAGGAGAACAGCATGTCCGCTGCCGCTGCGCCCGCCGCCGGCGACGCCCCAGCCAAGAAGGGCTCCAAGAAGATGCTCATCATCATCCTCGCGGCCGTGTTGCTGCTGGGGGGGGGTGGAGCAGCCTTCTTCATGATGAAGAAGAACGCCGCCGCCGCCGAAGGCGAGGAGGGCGAGGAAGCCGGTGCCGACGCCGGCCACGCCAAGGCCGCCGCCCATGCGCCCGCGCCCAAGGCGGTCAAGCACGACCCCGGTCATCCGCCGACCTATGTCGCGCTCGACCCCTTTGTCGTGAACCTGGCCGACCGCGAATCCGAGCGCTATGCCCAGATCGGCATGACGCTGGAGGTCGACGACCCCAAGTTCGCCGAGCAGATGAAGGGCTACATGCCCGCGATCCGCAACGGCATCTTGATGATCCTGGCGCACAAGACCTCGACCGAGCTGCTCAGCCGCGAAGGCAAGGAGACGCTGGCCGAGGAGGTGATGCGCGAGGCGGTTCGCCCGATGGGCATCGAGATCGATCCGCCCGAAGCCGAGGCCGACACCGGAAAGAAGAAGCGCAAGCGCGCGCCGGTCTACAACCCGGTGACGCAGGTCCACTTCTCCAGCTTCATCATCCAGTGACCGCGAGCCTCCCGGGGCGACCCGGGAAACCGACCCGATGAACCAGCAGATCCTGTCGCAAGACGAAGTCGATGCCCTGCTCCAGGGCATCACCGGCGAGAGCCAGAAGCTTGAGCAAGAGGACGCGCCCAAGGGTGGCATCCGCGACTACGACCTGGCCAGCCAGGAACGCATCGTGCGCGGGCGCATGCCCACGCTGGAGATCATCAACGAGCGCTTCTCGCGCAACATCCGCGTCGGCCTGTTCAACTTCATCCGCAAGACGCCCGAGGTCAGCGTCGGCGGCATCAAGGTGCAGAAGTACAGCGCCTTCCTGCGCGAGACGGTCGTGCCGACCAACTTCAACATCGTCAGCGTGCGACCGCTGCGTGGCAACGGTCTGGTGGTGTGCGACCCGACGCTGGTGTTCGCGGTGATCGACGCGCTGTTCGGCGGCGTCGGCAAGTTCCACACCCGCATCGAGGGCCGCGACTTCTCGCCCACCGAGCAGCGCGTGATCCTGCGCATCGTCGAGGTCATCGCCGCCGAATACAAGAAGGCGTGGTCGGGCATCTACCCGCTGGAACTGGAATACCAGCGCTCGGAGATGCAGCCTCAGTTCGCCAACATCGCCGCACCGGGCGAGATCGTCGTGACGACCTCGTTCACGCTGGAGATCGGCGACTCGACCGGCACGATCCACTTCTGCATCCCCTACGCGACGCTGGAGCCGATCCGCGACGTGCTGTATTCCAGCACCCAGGGCGACTCGGCCGAGCCCGATCGCCGCTGGGTCAAGCTGATGACCCACCAGATCCAGGCCGCCGAGGTGCAGCTGGTGGCCGAGCTGGCGCACGCGCCGGCCACGGTCGAACAGTTGCTGGCGCTCAAGGCCGGCGACTTCATCGAGCTGGACTTGAACAAGTCCATCGAGGTCAAGGTCGACGGCGTGCCGGTGATGGAGGCCCAGTACGGCGCCTCCAACGGCCACTACGCCCTCAAGATCGAACGCATGTTGACCAACCAGGCCGGGATGGGCTGGATAGGAGAGAGCCATGTCGGCTGACAACACCGCACCGGACCTGGCGTCCGAGCAGGACGCGATGGCCGCCGAATGGGCGGCCGCCCTCGAAGAACAGACCCACACCGGCGGCGCGGTCGGCGAGGTCGTCGGCAGCGCCGAATCGGTCGCGCCGGCGGCGTTCGCCAACTTCACGCCCACGACGGTGTCGTCCAACCCGGCGGGCAACGACATCAACCTGATCCTGGACATCCCCGTCCAGCTGACGGTCGAACTGGGCCGCACCCGCATCCCGATCAAGAACATCCTGCAGCTCGCACAGGGCTCGGTGGTCGAGCTGGACGCGCTGGCCGGCGAGCCGATGGACGTGCTGGTCAACGGCTACCTGATCGCCCAGGGCGAGGTGGTGGTCGTCAACGACAAGTTCGGCATCCGCCTGACCGACATCGTCACGCCCAGCGAGCGCATGCGCCGGCTGTCGCGCGGCCAGTGAATCCTGCAAGACCGACCGATACAAGAAGGAACCCATGACATCGAGCTGGACGGCCCTGCTGTGGCTGATCGTGGTGGTGGCGGCGATCCCCGTCGCGCTGTGGTTGCTCAAGCGTTCCGGCATGGCCGGGCGGCTCGGCGGCGCGGCGGCGGGCATGGGCCTGAAGCAGGTCGGCGCGCTGGCGCTCGGACCGCAGCAACGCCTGGTCGCCGTCGAGGTGGGCCGTGGCGAGCAACGGCGCTGGCTGCTGCTGGGCGTGACGCCGCAGCAGGTCAGCACGCTGCAGGTGCTCGACAGCTGGCCGGGCGGGCTCGCCGATCCCGACGCGTCGTCGACGGGTGCGATGCCCACGAGTTTCGGCGTCGAACTGGCGCGTCGTCTGCAAGGTGCTGCCCGCCGCAAGGACGACCATGTCTGAGCCTGTGCTTCGTCGCGTCGTCCCCAGGGCCGCCGCGCTTCTGGCCTTGTCGGTGTTGTCGGCCGTTTCTTCACCGGCTTTAGCCCAGGCCGCCGCCAATGTCGCCACCGGCGCACCGGCCACCTTGCCCTTGCTGGTCGGGCAGGGCGGTGGTGGATCGTCGTTCTCGGTGCCGGTGCAGACGCTGCTGTTCTTCACCGCGCTGTCCTTCCTGCCGGCCGTGCTGCTGATGATGACGGGCTTCACCCGCATCGTCATCGTGCTGGGCCTGCTGCGCCAGGCGCTGGGCACGCAAGCCGCGCCGCCCAACCAGGTGATCGTGGGGCTGTCGCTGTTCCTGACCTTCTTCGTCATGAGCCCGACGCTCGACCGCGTCTATGCCGATGCCTACAAGCCCTATGCGGCCGGCCAGATCGGCTTCGAGGAAGCGGTCGCGCGGGGCGAAGCGCCGATGCGCCAGTTCATGCTCAAGCAGACCCGCCAGAGCGACCTGTCGCTGTTCGCCCGGCTGGCCAAGGTCGACCCGAAGATCAAGACCGAGGACGTGCCGCTGCGGGTGCTGGTGCCGGCCTTTGTCACCAGCGAGCTGAAGTCGGCCTTCCAGATCGGCTTTCTGATCTTCATCCCCTTTCTGGTCATCGACATGGTCGTGGCCAGCGTGCTGATGAGCCTGGGCATGATGATGTTGTCGCCCGTGCTGGTGGCCTTGCCCTTCAAGTTGATGCTATTCGTGCTGGCCGATGGCTGGAACCTGTTGCTGGGTTCACTCGCCGCCAGCTTCGTGACCTGACCGAGGACCGACCCCGATGGATGCAACCCAGGTGATGAGCCATGGCCAGGAAGGCCTGGCGATCTTGATGATGGTGGCCGCGCCGATGCTGCTGACCGTGCTCGTGGTGGGCCTGGTGGTGAGCATCTTCCAGGCTGCCACCCAGCTCAACGAGGCCACGCTGTCCTTCGTGCCCAAGATGGTCGCCGCCGTGGTCGTGATGGCCGTGGCCGGCCCTTGGATGCTGACCACGCTGGTGGAATACCTGCAGCGCACGCTGCAGGCCATTCCCGCCGCGGTCGGCTGACGCACGCGCTGGCCCTGACCCGATGATCGGCTTCAACGAGGCCCAGCTGATGCAGTGGCTCACGCCGCTGCTGTGGCCCTTCCTGCGCACACTGGCGCTGTTCTCGTCGGCGCCGGTGCTGTCGCTGCGCACGGTGCCGGTGCGGGTCAAGGTCGGCCTCGCCTTGCTGGTCTCACTGGCCGCCCAGGCCAGCCTGCCCGAGCTGGCTGCGCTGCCGGCGGTGCCGCTGGACAGCCCCACCGCGCTGGCGATGGTGGCCCAGCAGGTCGTGATCGGCCTGACGCTGGGCTTCGCCGCCCGGGTCGTGTTTGCGGCGGTCGAGTTCGCCGGCGAGCTGATCGGCCTGCAAATGGGCCTGAACTTCGCCGGCTTCTTCGACCCGGCCACCGGTGCCCAGGGCACGGCCACGTCACGCTTCCTGAGCACGCTGGGCTCGCTGCTGTTTGTCGTCATCAACGGCCACCTGCTGCTGACGCTGGCGGTGGTCCGCAGCTTCGAGACCTTCCCGGTCAGCGACCACCCGCTGTCGGTGATTGACACGCTGCAGCCGCAGGTCTGGGGCGCCGAGATCTTCAAGCTGGGGCTGTGGATCGCCCTGCCCATCGTGGCGATGCTGCTGTTCGTCAACCTGGTGCTGGGCATCATTTCCCGTGTGGCGCAGCAGATCCAGATCTTCTCGGTCGGCTTTGCCATCACCGTGTCGGTCGGCCTGGTCGGCATGATGCTGACGCTGCCCATGCTGCAGGGACCGCTGACCAGTGCGCTCGAACGCATGCTGTCACTGTTCGGCTGACGCGACGTGGGTGCTGTCGATAATTGATCGATGCGCCCTGTACCCCTGATGACCCCCTTGGCCACGCTGGCGATGGCGATGTCGCTGCCCGCCTGCACACCAACGATGGACTGGCGTGCCGTTCGCCTGGAGCCCGACGCGCGGCTGCAGTTCCCTTGCAAGCCCGATCGCCATGAACGCAGCGTTGAGCTGCCCGGTGACGCAGCACCCGCCCGCGTGCCGGCGCGCATGCTGGTCTGTGACGCGGGCGAGGTCACCTGGTCGGCCACCCAGTACACCTTGGCCGACCCGAACGCGGCGACCGCAGCGGCGGCCAGCCTGCAGGCCGTGCTGCTGGACAACCTGAAGGCGCGCGACGTGCAGGCCAGCTCGCCCCAGGTGCCCGGCGCGACACCCGGCACGGCCTGGCGCGCCACGATGAGCGGCCAGCGCCCGGACGGCAGCGCGGTGCAGGCGCGGGCGCTGTTCGTGGCCCGCGGCGCGCGGGTCTACCAGCTGGTCGTGCTGGCCCGTCCGAAGGCGGATGCGGGCTGGATCCCTGCCGCACAGGAATTTCTCGACGGCTTGCGCTGGTCGGTGTGAACCGCACACGAGGTCCGACCGTTGGAGGCGACCGGCCTTCGAGCCCGAGCCCGTGTTTCGTCCAGGACACGCCCACCCTGCCGCCATAATCCCGCGCCATGGCCCGTCTGTTGATCCTCGCCCACGCTCCGCTGGCTTCGGCCTTCCATGCGGTCGCGGCGCATGCTTTTCCGGAACTGATCGACCGCATTCGCGTGCTGGACGTGCAGCCCGGCGATGTGCCCGAACACGTCGAGGTCAAGGCCCGGTCCCTGCTGGCCGCAGGTGCCGGGGTCGACGGCGAGACCCTCGTGTTGACCGATGTCTTCGGGGCCACGCCCGCCAACGTCGCCCAGCGCCTGGCCGATGGCCTGCGTGTGCGTGTGCTGGCCGGTGTCAACGTCCCGATGCTGTGGCGTGCCTTGAACTACGCCCAGTTGCCGCTGGAAGAACTGGCCAGCCGGGCCATGATCGGCGGCTCGCAGGGCGTCATGCCCATCGCCACCACGCGTCCGCAGAACCAGGCGCACACGACCAACGTCCATGATTCGATCGACCATCACCATCAGCAATAAGCTGGGCCTGCACGCCCGCGCATCGGCCAAGCTGACCAAGCTGGCGGGCAGCTACCCGTGCGACGTCTTCTTGGCGCGGGCCGGCCGACGGGTCAATGCCAAGAGCATCATGGGCGTCATGATGCTGGCCGCCGGGCTCGGCAGCGAGGTCGAGATCGAGGTCAGCGGCGAGCGCGAGCAGGAAGCGATGGACGCGCTGCGCCAGCTGATCGACGACAAGTTCGGCGAAGGCCAGTGAGGCCTGCCGAGGACGTCTCGCTCAGGCGGCGTCCTTGAGGAAGTGACGGCGGTAGCGCGACGGGATGTCGGCCAGCCGCAGCATGATAGGCAGGTCGGCGGTGTTGAAGTCCGGGTCCCACGCCGGTGCGCCCAGCACCTTGGCGCCGCAACGCAAGTAGCCCTTGATCAGCGGTGGCAGTTCAGCCGGAAGCGAGCTGTCCAGGTCCTCGACCGGCAGCGGCAGGCGCGGCTGGACGTGGTGCTCGATCGGTGCAAGGTGGGTCCGGCGCAGTTGCTCCCACAGGCTGGCGGCGACGTGACCGCCGTCGCGCATGCTGATGCTGGCGCAGCCCACCATCGTGTCCAGGCCGTTGCGCACCATGAAGTCGGCCAGAGCGGCCCACAGCGTCATGATCACGCCGCCGCTGCGGTGATCCGGGTGCACGCAGGAGCGGCCCAGTTCGGCCATGCGCGGCATCAGCGGACGCAGACGGGTCAGGTCGAACTCGGTCTCGGTGTACCAGCCGCCGATGCGCGCCGCCGCCATGGGTGTCAGGACCCGGTAGGTGCCGATCACCTTTTGCGTGCCATCGCGCACCAGCAGGTGCTCGCAGTGGTCGTCAAAGATGTCGCGGTCCAGTCCGACCGGCGTGCCCGGCAGGTTGGACAGCCGAGCGCCCATCTCGCCGACGAAGACATCATGGCGCAGGCGTTGGGCCTGGACGATGTCCGCCTCATGGCGTGCCCATGTGGCCACGCAGGCCGCTTCGGTCGCGGGCGTGGCCGGCGCCTCGACCACGACGGGCGCGACCGTCGCGCGGGGCCGCAACAGCGGCAGGCGGCGCGGGGCCGTCGGCGCACGACCCCAGAGGTCGGCCAGTGCCAGGGTGGGCTGGGGCAGTTCAAGCATGGTCATCTCCTGAGGCTTTGACGCATGCTCGCCAAGACCGATGACCCGCCCATGTCGATCCCACGACGCTTTGATGACAGTGCGCCGCTGCCGCCCGCATGTCTCCTCAAGCTCGGGGACAGACCCGATCGGCCGCTGGCATGCCCGCTGCTAGCATGACCGCATGACCTTGCAAGTGTTCGGGTTGCCGGTGTCGCGGGGCGTCGCCATCGGACGAGCCGTGCTGGTGGCGTCCAGCCGCATCGACGTCGCGCACTACTACATCGACCCGGTCGATGCGCCGGCCGAAATCTCCCGCCTGCGACAGGCCCGCAAGCGCGTCAGCGTCGAGCTGGAGGCCCTCAAGCAAGCCGTGCCGGCCGATGCCCAGCACGAGCTGGTGGCGTTGCTCGACGTCCACCTGATGCTGCTCAACGACGAAGCCGTCGCTGAAGCTACCTGCGCCTGGATCATCGACCGCCACTACAACGCCGAATGGGCCATGGCCGCCCAGCTTGAGGTGTTGGCCCGCCAGTTCGACGAGATGGAAGACGACTACCTGCGCGAACGCAAGGCCGACCTCGAACAGGTTGCCGAGCGCGTGCTGCGGGCGCTGGCCGACAAGTCGGGCGAGCGCGGCACGTCAGCTGTCGGCCCGAAGGTTGGCGCGCGCGACTTCGCCGGTGAGGATCCACTGGTGCTGGTCGCCAACGACATCTCTCCGGCTGACATGCTCCAGTTCAAGGGCAGCGTGTTCACCGGCTTTGTCACCGATGTGGGCGGCAAGAACTCCCACACCGCCATCGTCGCCCGTAGCCTGGACATCCCCGCCGTGGTCGGCGCCCGGGAAGCGAGCCGGCTGATCCGCCAGGACGACTGGGTCATCATCGACGGCGATGGCGGGCTGGTGATCGTCGACCCGCCGCCGATCGTGCTGGAGGAATACCGCTTTCGCCAGCGTCAGTCCCAGGTCGAACGCGAACGCCTGCACCGACTGCGCCACAAGGCGGCCGTCACACTCGACGGCGCTCGGGTGGAACTGCTGGCCAACATCGAGTTGCCAGGGGACGCTCCTGCAGCCTTGGCCAGTGGCGCCGAGGGCATCGGCCTGTTCCGCAGTGAATTTCTCTTCATGAACCGGGAAGGCGAACTGCCCGACGAGGAAGAGCAGTACATCGCCTATCGAGATGCTGTGCTCGCCATGGGCGGCCTGCCGGTCACGATCCGCACGGTCGACATCGGTTCGGACAAGCCGCTCGAACGCATGTCCGGGCAGGAGCTGCGCCACGAACACACGCTGAACCCGGCCATGGGCCTGCGTGCGATCCGCTGGAGCTTGGCCGAGCCCCAGATGTTCGAGGCACAAGTGCGTGCCATCTACCGGGCAGCGTCTCATGGGCCTGTGCGTCTGTTGATCCCGATGCTGACGCACGCCAACGAGATTTCCGCCAGCATGGCGGTGCTTCGACGTGTGCGTGACCAGTTGATGCGTGAAGGGGTGGCGCATGGGGCCGTCGAGATAGGCGCCATGGTCGAGGTGCCTGCCGCAGCGTTGAGCCTGCCCCTCTTTCTGCGCCACTTCGACTTCCTGTCAATTGGCACCAACGACCTGATCCAGTACACGCTCGCGATCGACCGGGCCGACGAAGCGGTCGCGCACCTATACGACCCGTGGCACCCGGCGGTGCTGCGCCTGATCGCCGACACCATCGCGCAAGGACGTCTGGCAGGCAAGGACGTGTGCGTCTGCGGCGAGATGGCCGGCGACATCGACTTCACGGAGCTGCTGCTCGGCTTCGGTCTGCGCTCCTTCAGCATGCACCCGGCCTGCATCCCGGCTGTCAAGCAGCGCATCCTTCGATCCGAGGCGCATCGCCTCGAGACCTATGCGCGGGAAGTCCTTCAATCAGAAGACCCACGCAGCGTGATCCGCGCCAGCGTCCCAGGTGGCGTCAGGGCGGCAGCCTGACGACTGGACGCAAGGGGCGGCAGTGCCCGTTCGCCCCTTGGACGACCCCGAAACCTGACTCAGCTTCTAGGTCTTTGTCCGAAGCTCACTTGCGCGCCTCATTCGTTTCACTGCATAATTGCGGTCTTCGCTGATCGCAACAACTTTCGGGTTGCAGCAGTCAGCGAGGCGAAGCGAAGGCTTCGGTGTCGAGGGT
>NZ_SGWV01000013.1 GCF_004216565.1 Sphaerotilus mobilis
ATGATAGTGCGCATTCGCGTGTGAAAGTAGGTCATCGTCAGGCTACTATCCCCAAACCCCCTCAGTGAAAACTGCAGGGGGTTTGTTCTTTTGGGCGAAGAAGATGCTGCCAGGATTAATTCCGGCGATTCAGCGACGCTCATTGAACATCGACGCGAACGAAGTCGACCCCAACTCTGGCGCAACTTGACGGATCGAGGCCATGTGGCGCGGGCAACATCGCGTAGCCATGACGCTCCCCGAAGAACTCCGTCGACTTCAGATCGCCTTGCCGGCCTGCCCAAGGGCCTTGCTGGACCTGCAGGCCCTGTTGCGCGAGCCTGCCGTTCACGCACAGGCCTGTGCCGACGTCATCTCGGCCGACATGGCCTTGGCCGCCGAGGTGGTCAAGACCGTCAACTCCGCGATGTTTGGCCTCTTGCGGCGGGTTGATCACGTCGGAGAAGCCCTGCGTTTCCTCGGCAACGATCAGGTGATGGCCATCACCTTGCAAACCGCCTTGCGCCGGGCGTTTCCGCCGACGCCCTTGATGGACCGGATCTGGGGCGGCGCCGCGCGACTGGCTTGGGTCATGGGCAGAGCGGCTGTGCCCCTGGACCTGGATCCCTGGCTCGCCCACAGCGCGGGGCTGTTTGCCGCATCGGGCGCAGCCGTCTTTGCGTCTCGCAAGGATCTGTTTCCCGGCGGTTACGACCTTCTGTTCGACACCCACACGCATGATCCCCAGGCCCTGGCCGACGCTGAGATCAAGGCGATCGGCGTCGGAAACCACGCCGTGGGATCCGCGCTCTGCGCGCAATGGGGGTTGTCGAATCAGGTGGTGCGCTACGTCCGTGCGCGCGCAACCCCGAGCCAGACGTGGATGGCGATGGACCTGCCCGTGCGACGCTTGCTGGTGCTCAGCCGCAGCATCGAGACGGCGGGTTTGTCGGAGGACACCATCCCGTTGCCGGCGCACCTCGCAGAACTGACCGGATGGACCAATGAGCGCTACATCGCGATCATTCAGGCCGTGCTTGACGAACATCTGCGACGCAGCGCCGCGTTGACCTGACACCCCGCACATGACGGGGACGTGCCACTGGCCGGCACGGGTATTGCGCACACGGGGTTGTCGTCCTTCCGCACGATGCTGAAGCCCACCTCCCTCGGAGTCCGCCATGTCGAGCGATGTCCCGCCGCTGTCCCACATCCGTCTGACCTCACATCCGGGTCAGACCGCCCACGGCACGCCCGTGATCCACTGGGGCGAGGCCGACCCGCAACGCCGCGGACCGGTGATCGGCACCACCACGAACCGCAGCCACCGAAACGTGGTGGGGACCCACAGCGGTAGCTACGGCGTGTATCGGGCCTTGGCGGTGGCAGCCGGCAACCTGACCAAGGGACACCGGGCGGACCTGACCAACACGTCCCCGACATCGCCGGTCGGCCCCCATCCGTCGTGGGCAGACGCCCAGAAGATCGTCTCCATCGATCCCTGGGGTGCCTCGGTTGCGCAGGTCTACGCCGAGCAGATCGCCGAGGGCTACGACATCCGCCCGACGATCGCGGTGACACAAGCGCACATTGACCTGCCGGAGATCCGGCAGGCCATCGCCTTTCAGCGGCTCAAGCCCGACGGCGAGGTGCTGCTGGAAAACGGCTCGGCCGTCGTCACCAAGGTGGCGCTGGAGCCGGTCTGGTGGTTGCCCGGCGTGGCGGCGCGTTTCCGCGTCGGCGAGGCCGACCTGCGCCGCACGCTGTTCGAGGAGACCGGCGGCATGTACCCCGAACTGGTCACACGCAGCGACATCGAGGTCTTCCTGCCGCCGATCGGTGGGCAGACGCTCTACGTCTTCGGCCGCATCCAGGACCTGGCCGATCCGGCCATCACGCTGACCGCGCGGGTGCATGACGAATGCAATGGCTCGGACGTCTTCGGCTCCGACATCTGCACCTGCCGGCCCTACCTGACGCACGCGATCGAGGAATGCATCGCCGGTGCCCAGTCGCGTGCGCACGGCGGACTCGGCGGCGTCGGCCTGATCGCCTACAGCCGCAAGGAAGGCCGGGCGCTCGGGGAGGTCACCAAGTTCCTCGTCTACAACGCCCGCAAACGGCAGGTCGGCGGTGATTCGGCCGACAAGTACTTTCTCAGGACCGAATGTGTGGCCGGCGTGCAGGACATGCGCTTCCAGGAACTGATGCCCGACGTGCTGCACTGGCTGGGCGTGCGCAAGATCCATCGCCTCGTCAGCATGAGCAACGACAAGTACGACGCCATCACCTGCAGCGGCATCGAGGTCGGCGAACGCGTCAAGATTCCGGACGCCCTCGTGCCGGCCGACGCCCGCGTCGAGATCGAGGCCAAGATCGCCGCCGGCTATTACACGACCGGCGATGTGCCCGACGACACCGCGCTGGCCGCCGTCAAGGGCCGGGACCTGCGCTGAAGCAAGCTGCCGATGAGCCCGAACGTCACTCCCTTGTCCGCCGCCGAGCAGGCCGTCCGCCGCTTGCGTGACCCCGCCGAAATCCGTCGTCGCTGCGCCGCCATCGCCGCCCATGTGGACGCCTGCGCCTCGCCCCATTTCACCTTGGATCGATCACGCCTGGATGCCGTGGCACGCCGCGTGGCCAAGCTCAGCCTGGCGCGATTCCCGACCCTGCGCATCCCGTATCACAGCCGCTGGCGCCACTTCGAAGCCGGCGGCGTCGACCGTCAGGCCCGGCTGGACGTGGCGTTGCAAGGGCTGGGCGCGCCTGAAGCCGCCCGCGCGCGGATCGACCTGACCGTCGTCAGCGTGTTGCTGGATGCCGGCGCCGGGCCGGCCTGGCGCTACCAGGAGCCCGAGACCGACGCCATCCTGACCCGCAGCGAAGGCCTGGCTGTCGCCAGCTTCGATGCCTTCATGACGGGGCAGTTCTCCAGCGACCCGGCGCAGCCCTGCCGGGTCGACGCGACGGCTCTGTTGGCGCTGCAGCCGTGGCATCTCGCGACGATCTTCCAGGTGCACGAGGGCAACCCGCTGGTCGGTCTGGACGGCCGCACCGATTTGATGCACCGCCTTGGTGCCGCGCTGCAAGCGCTCGCCCACAAGGAGGGCGGCGCGGCGCGTCCGGGCCGTCTCTACGACGTGTTGCAGGCCCGGCTGGACCCGGCTACCCGCAGCCTGAAGGCCGCCGACATCCTGGGCGCCTTGCTCGATGCGACCAGCACGATCTGGCCGAGTGGCCAGTGGCTGGGACAGCGCGACGGTCACACGCCCGACGACCAGCCGCTGGGCGACGTCTGGCCACACCCTGCCGCTGGCGGCGAGGCTCTGGACGCCGGCCTCGTGCCGTTCCACAAGCTGTCGCAGTGGCTGAGTTATTCGCTGCTCGAACCCTTTGAATGGGCCGGCATCCCCGTGACCGGGCTGGACGCGCTCACCGGCTTGCCCGAATACCGCAATGGCGGTCTCTTGCTCGACGCGGGCGTGATCGTCCCGCGCGACCCGGCCATGCTCACCCGACCGCACCTACCGGCCGACCCGTGGGTGATCGAGTGGCGCGCGCTGACCGTCGCCCTGCTGGACGAACTGGCCCCCCGGGTCAGGGCCGAGCTGGGTGTCAACGCCGAGCAGCTGCCGCTGGCCTGCATGCTCGAGGGCGGCAGCTGGGCCGCCGGCCGGCAGATCGCCGCCGAGCGCCGCCTGGGCGGACCGCCGCCGGTCCTGATCGACAGCGATGGCACCGTCTTCTGAACATCCCTGACCCCATCGAGCCACCCATCCGGAGAGCGCCATGAACACCGCCACCACGACCCCGCAGGTCCATGTCATCGATCACCCGCTGGTCCAGCACAAGCTCACGCTGATGCGGCAGAAGGACCTCTCCACCAGCAGCTTCCGTCGCCTGCTTGGCGAAATCAGCATGCTCATGGCCTACGAGGTCACGCGCGACATGCCGACCCAGCTGATCGAGATCGAAACGCCGCTCGAAAAGATGATGAGCCCGGTGATCGAGGGCAGGAAGACCGTCTTCGTCGTTGTGATGCGTGCCGGCAGCGGCTTTCTCGACGGCATGCTGGAGGTCGTGCCCGGCGCGCGCGTCGGCCACATCGGCCTGTACCGCGACCCGAAGACGCTGGTGGCCGTCGAGTACTACTTCAAGATGCCCGGCGACATGCACGAACGCGACGCCATCGTGCTGGACCCGATGCTGGCGACCGGCAACTCGGCCGCCGCTGCGGTCGAGCGGCTCAAGGAGACGCGGCCACGTTCGATCCGCTTCGTCAGCCTGCTCGCCGCGCCCGAGGGCCTGTCACGCTTCCATGCCCACCACCCGGACGTGCCGGTCTACACCGCTGCGATCGACCGGCAGCTCAACGACCATGGCTACATCGTCCCGGGACTGGGCGATGCCGGCGACCGCATGTTTGGCACCAAATGAGTCGTCCGGGACGGCGTCCATCGGCAGCGGGCTGAACGAGCCGACTTGCGCGCGCGGCCAGTCGCGGGCATGGATCGGCGACGGCCACGGCACTTCGCCGCGCTCAGCGGCCAGCAACACCCCGCTGCGCAGCGGTGGTAGGCACTCGGCCAAGATCGCCGTGCTGCCATCGGGCCGTCGGCGGACGATGTGGCTGCGGGTGAACTCGCCGGGGTGATGCAGCCCAGCCGCCTGCACGAGTTCGTGCAGCGCTTCGAGCATGTGCCGGTGGCATGCGGCCACCTGCTCGATGGTGTCGGGCACGACCCGCGCGTGCAGACGTCGCCCATCCGGCGTGGCGTTGCACCAATCGGCGCCCAGGGCCATTGCGCGGGCGATGTCGAAGGCGTTGACGAACTCACCCGCACAGCCGATCCGCACGCGTTCCCGCAGGCCGACGCCGACCAGCGTGTCGTGCACCAGTTGCAGGCCTTCGAGCAGCGGCAAGCCCGTGGGGTCCGCCCGCTGCTGCGGCGTTGCGCCGGTGACGCCTTCGGACCCGTCAACGACGATGAAATCAGGCGCCACGCGGCTGACCTGCATCGCCTTGACCAGCGCGAACCATTCCCAGGCAGGGCCGATGCACAGCTTGATGCCGACCGGCTTGCCGCCCGACAGGCGTCGCAAACGCTCGACGAACAGCATCAGCGCCAGCGGCGTCGAAAAGGTGCTGTGAGCGAGCTGAAGTTCGATCATGCGGACCTGTGGATCGGCGGCCTGCTCCGCACAGCGTTGCGGGTCGAAACCACCGTTGCCTTCGTGGCAGCCGACGTCGCCCGAGCCGATCGCCCAGATCAGGTCGCCGCCGTGGCGGCGGTGGTGCTCGCTGATCGGGCCTTCGCCCGTCTCATGGGCAAAGCGACCTTGCCGCGCGCCGCCGTTGATCGCCTCGATCGTGGCCGCCGACGAGGGGCCGAAGCGCAAGGCGGAGACGTTGAGGACCGAGGCGCTGTAGGGTTGCCGACAAGACGCTGCCGAGCCGATCAGCACTCGGAAGTCGTGACCGGCCACGGTGGTGGGCGCGAGCGCGTGGGACAGCCACTCATGTCCGCCGGCCTTCTCGTCTTGCGGGTTGCCGACGGGGCGCATGTCCGAGACGCCTTCGGCACGGAGGTCGACCCGCGAGAATGGCGGGGCGTCTGGCTCGCTGTCGATGATGTCCCCACCCCTTGCCGGGCGGACCCATGCGAGCAAAAAGCGCAGATGCCCGATCACCGGGTAGTGGCGCCACACGGCTTGGCGGCTTTGCGCCAGGTCATGCAGGCCGATGAGCAACAGCACCGCGCCCATCACGGTCCAGCCGCTGGGGCCTTGTCCTGACAGCGGCCAGTCCGACCACAGGCCGGCCGCCAGCGCGAGCGCGCAGCTCGCAAGCATCAGGTAGCGGACCGGCACGTGGCGGTCCAGCGTCAACAGCCAGGCGGGCATCGCGGGCTCCGGCAGATCAGGGTGCGATCCATCGTAGAACCCCGATCAACACGGGCATCGCGGCAACAACAGGCTTGCGGTCGACCTGTTCTCGGCGCGCCAACGAGGCCCCCAAAGTGTGGCGCGGGCCCCGCTTTGTTACGGCTTCGAACGCCTTGAATGAAAAAACTGCGCAGCAGTTCGCGGACCCTTCCGGCCACCCGTGCGGATACTGTGACGCACCTTGCAAGACGACACACGGAAGAGCCCACACCGCCATGTACCGACTCCTCAGCCTCGACGAACTCGACACCGCCTGCGTCGCGCAATGGCGTCAGGGGGCCGTCGAGCGGTGCCGCAACGCCGCCAACCTGCTGCGCGCCCGCGCGCTCGAGGCCGGCGACCTGCTGCACGAAGGTCGGGCCGAGCTGCACCTCGCCATGTGTGCCCAACGCGAGGCCCAATTCCGTGCGGCCATGGCGCATGCACGCCGGGCGTCCGAACTTGCAAGGCATGAACGCGATCTCGCACTCGAGATCGAGGCCCTGTCCGTGCTCGGGTCGGCAGCGGCCGTCGTGGGCCAGGACGCCAGCGCCGAAGAGGCCGGACAACTCGCGCGCCGACTGGCCCGCCAGCTGGCCGAGCCGCTCGTCACCGTCCAGGTCTGCGACAGCCTGGGCATCGCGCAGGCGTGGCTGGGCCATGTCGAATCCGCGCGCCAGAGTCTGGCCCAAGGCTGCAGCCTGGCCCGCGATGCCGGCCGGGTCGACTGGGAGAGCCACCTGCTCATCCACGCCGCCTTTGCCGAAGCCTTGCTGCTGGCGCGCTCCTGGGACATCGCCCTGGGCCTGCCTTCGCTGGCGCGCCGTCGCCAGGTCGAGGTGGCGTTGCAATCGGCGCTGTCGCGCTGCGAAGCGACCCCGGGGGTGATGGCGGCGGGCACGCAGCGCAGCGGCCGTTTCCTACTGGCCTGGGTCGACTTCATGCTGACCATTTGGCGTGGCGAGCCGGTCGATGCCGCCGTCGACCTTCAGCGCATGCAGGCCTTGCTGCCGCATGAACGCGCCTGGATGGGCGGCCTGTCGCGCTGGGCCCAGGCGGTCCATGCGCTGGTGCTGCGCGACAACGTGCGGGCGGAGGCCCAGGCGCGCGCGCTGATCGAGCTGGCGCATGGCCTTGGTCACCAGCCCCTGATCGAACAGGGCCGGCGCTGCTGGCTGCTGGCGCAGAGCCGGCTGGGCCAGTTCAATGCCCACGACCTTGCCACCTTGAAGCTGTGGCCCAGCCCGGGCTCAGACAGCAGTGGCGCGGTCACCGAGGAGATGCTGGCCTTCGAGCTGCGCATGCGCGACCTGAGCCTGCGCGAAGCCGCGCAGCTGCCGGCCTGGCGACGCGAGGACAGCCTGACCGGACTGGCCAGCCGCGAGCACTTCCAGGCCCAGACCGAAGAATTGCTCCAGCGCACCGACCCGACCCGCGCGCAGGTCTCGGTGCTGGTGCTGGCGCTGGACCCGGGCCAGGTGCTGGCCGCCCATCACAGCCCGCTGGTGCGGGACCGCGTGCTGTGCACGCTGGCCGCGCTGATGCGACAGGTCTTGCGCGCGGGTGACCTGCCCGCACGCTGGAGCCATGACGAGCTGGCCGCGCTGCTGCACCGGGCCAGCGGCGAGGATGTCGCGCGGGTCTGCGAGCGTGTCCAGGCGGCCGTGCGCGAGCACGACTGGTCGTCGCTGGCCACCGGCTTGGACGTGCGCGTCTGCCTCGGCCATGCGAGCGCCCGCGTGGGCGACACGCTCGACGCGCTGATGCGCCGCTGCGAGTCCTCGCGCTTTGCCAGCCTGCGACGCGAATACCGCAAGGTCGTGCACGCCGCCTGAGCGCCGCGCAGGGCGCCCGCCCTGCCACAACTCGACCCGCCGTGCAGCAGGTGTGGCGAGCTGTCCCCTGGGCCCGAACAGGGGCAACCCCCGGGAAGGCCGATGGATAGAATGAAATCTCGAGGTCCGGGTTGCCGGGCCCACCTGCCGTACCCGCCATGAGACTCATTGCTTCGCTGACCAGCCCCTATGCCCGCAAGGTGCGCATCGTGTTGGCCGAGAAGAAGCTCGACTACAAGCTCGAGCTCGACGACCCGTGGTCCGCCACGCCTGCTGTGCTTGCCCACAACCCCCTTGGCAAGGTGCCTTGTCTGCTGCTGGAAGGCGGCGATGCGCTCTACGACTCGCGGGTCATCGTCGAATACGTCGACACCCTCTCGCCCTTGGGCCGCCTGATCCCCGAGCGTGGCCGTGAACGCGCCGAGGTGCGGACCTGGGAGGCGCTGGCCGATGGCCTGCTGGACGCCGCGGTCGGTGCCCGCATGGAGATGATCTGGCCGGCACGCCCGGAAGCCCAGCGCTGCCAGCCTTGGATCGATCGCCAGTTGGGCAAGATCGACGTCTCGCTGGCGGCCATGGCCGATCACCTCGGCGACAAGCCCTGGTTCTCCGGCCTGCACCTCTCGCTGGCCGACATCGCCGTGGGGTGCGCGCTCGGCTACCTCGATTTCCGCTACCCGGCAGTGGTGTGGCGAGATCGCCATCCGGCGCTGGCCCGCCTGATGGACAAGCTCAGCCAACGGCCCAGCTTCCAGCAGACGTTGCCGCCGACTGCCTGAGGCGCTCAGGCCGGCATCGCCGGCAAGGCCAACACCACCTCGACCTGCAGCGTGCCGCCCTGATCGACGATGTCGAGCTGGGCCCCCAGGCGCGTGCTGAGTTGGCGCAGCCGGCGCGCGCAGCGGGCCTGCACGCTGCGCGGTCCCCCGCTCAGACGCAGCCGCAAATGGCTGCCGGTCTCGCCATCCAGCCGATCCAGTTCGACCCGCAGGACCGCCGCGCCATCCGGGCTTGCCGGTGCATCGGCAGCGGGCGCATCGCCCAGCAGGTGGGTCGCCGCATCCAGCGACGCGAGCAGCCAGGCCTGCTGTGCCGGCGGCAAGGCCACGTCGCGCGCCGCCGGGTGCACATGGCCCACCAGACGGACGCCTTGGGCGCGCAGCCGCGCCTGCTGCTGTCGACAGGCGTGATCGACGCTGCGCCCCAGCGTCTCGGCGTTGCCGAGCGCCTCGGGTGTCCGGACGCCGCCCGGCAGCCAGGACACGCCACACCAACGTCGCCCGATCGCCAGCGTCGCGCCAAACAACGCGCCGCCGAGCATCGGCAGCGGCGCGCCGCTGTCGTCGGCCCGCACGCCGGCCAGCCATGGCAGGCCGATCCCCACCACCAACACCGCACTGGCACTCAGGACGGCCGACCGACCCAGCGGCGTGCGCCACAGTCCCGGCCGTGCGGAGGGCTCGGCAGGGCAGGGCGCGGTGGGCTCGGGGCGCAGCAGGAAGGGCACGGTGCGGGTGAGGAAAGCGGGGTGATTGAGCGTGATCCGTTGCACGAAATTCTCCGATCGCGCCGGCTCGCCGCACACCCCAAGGACGTGGGGGCCGGACCAACGGGCCCGATTCGCGCCCGAACCGTCGTTTGCACCCGGCGGCCCCACATGTCGGGGCCAGGGACGCGGCGTTAAACTCCTTTTCAGCGCCGATTTGGTCCGGCTTGCGGGCGCTCTAGAAATTCCGCTAAAGGGGGACACCCGCGAACCCGGTGTCCGCTTCGAGGCGGCGCCGGGTTTTTTTGTGGATCGGGATCGATGCAGACACTCGGGCATGTGACGCCCCAGACCATGGCCTTCGCCGAACCGCTGCCCTTGCGCAGCGGCGCGACGCTCGGGCCCTACGAGCTGGTCTACGAGACCTACGGCACCCTCAACGCCGAGCGCAGCAACGCGGTGCTGGTGTGCCACGCGCTGAACGCGAGCCACCACGTCGCCGGCACCTATGCTGGCCAGGAGCGCAGCCAGGGCTGGTGGGACAACCTGGTCGGACCGGGCAAGCCACTGGACACCAACCGCTTCTTCGTCATCGGCGTCAACAACCCGGGCTCCTGCTTCGGCTCGACCGGGCCGACGCATGTCAACCCGGCGAATGGCCAGATCTACGGCGCCGACTTCCCGGTCGTCACCGTCGAAGACTGGGTTGACGCGCAGGCCCGCCTGATCGACCGCCTGGGCATCACGCAGCTGGCCGCCGTGCAGGGCGGCAGCCTGGGGGGCATGCAGGCGCTGAGCTGGACGCTGCGCCACCCGGCGCGTGTCCGCCATGCGCTGGTGATCGCCAGTGCGCCCAACCTGTCGGCCCAGAACATTGCGTTCAACGAAGTGGCGCGGCGGGCCATCGTGACCGATCCCGACTTCCACGGCGGTCACTACCAGGCCCATGGCGTCGTGCCCAAGCGTGGCCTGACGGTGGCCCGCATGATCGGCCACATCACCTACCTGTCGGACGACTCGATGGAGGAGAAGTTCGGCCGCTCGCTGCGCGCCGCCGAGCTGGCCTACAGCACCCAGGCGATCGAGTTCCAGATCGAGAGCTACCTGCGCTACCAGGGCGACAAGTTCAGCGAGTACTTCGACGCCAACACCTACTTGCTGATCACCCGCGCGCTCGACTACTTCGATCCGGCCGGCGAATTCGGCGGCGACCTGAGTGCCGCGCTGGCCCAGGCGCGTGCCAAGTTCCAGGTCATCAGCTTCACGACCGACTGGCGCTTCTCGCCGCAGCGCTCGCGCGAGATCGTCAAGGCGCTGGTCGACAACGGCCACGACGTCAGCTACGCCGAGATCGCCGCGCCGCACGGCCACGACGCCTTCCTGCTCGACGACCCGCGCTACCACGCGGTCGTGCGCAGCCGCTACGACCGCATCGCCCAGGAGATCGGCGCATGACCCGGCGTCAGACCCTCGACACCATCGCCCGCCTGGTGCCCGAAGGCAGCCGCGTGCTCGACCTCGGCTGCGGCGGTGGCGCCCTGCTGGCGCTCTTGCAGCGCGAGCGCGCCTGCACCGGCTACGGCGTTGAACTCGATGACGCCAAGGTGCACGACTGCGTGCAGCGCGGCGTCAACGTCCTGCAGCTCAATCTGGAAGAGGGCCTGGCCCTGTTCGAGGACAACAGCTTCGACGTCGTGCTGCAGCTCGACACCTTGCAGAACCTGCGCAACACCGAGGCCATGCTGCGCGAGACCGCCCGTGTGGGCCGCATCGGCATCGTCTCCTTCCCCAACTTCGCCCACTGGCCCAACCGGCTGTCGGTGCTGCGCGGGCGCATGCCGGTCACCAAGACGCTGCCTTACCAGTGGTTCGACACGCCCAACATCCGCGTGGGCACCTATGCCGATTTCGAGGTGCTGGCCGAGCAATGCGGGCTGCGCATCCTCGAATCCTTCGGCCTGCACGACGGGCGCATCGTGACCCGCCACCCCAACCTGCTGGCCAGCACGGCGGTGTTCAAGTTCCAGCGCGCCTGAAGCCGGCGGCTTCGTAAGCGGGTGTGACGGCGCGCTCGACCGCGTCGACGGGTCGCAAACGGTTGTGCGCCAACAAGCCCGATGGGCACGGGCATCGCGGCGCGGGCAGGCGCAGCCCCCTGCCGCAGGCCTGTTCCCGATCTGGCAAATCCGTGCGCCACTTACGGCTTGAAACAGGCGGTTCGTGTGGTCCCGCACACCATGGCTCCTCCTTGCTGGCAACCCACATTCCGGAGGTTCACCCATGGTTCGTCACCTGCTGTCCCAGACGGCCGACGCCGCCCGAGAAAGCGCCCGGAACGGTCATGCCGCTGCCGCGACGGCCGGCACCGCCATTGCGTGGCGCAGCTGGCTGACGGGCTGCATGGCGGTCGTGATGCTGGCCGCCGGTGCGGTCCGCGTCGAGACCTTCGAACAGCGCCGCCGCAGCAGCCACCTGGACGCGGCGCGCACGGTCGACCGGCTGAAGTCGGCCGCTGGCGCGCATGGCCTGTCGGTCATCGCCGTGATCCCGATGCCGGGCCAGCACGCCGAACTGGTCGTGCTGGGCCCTTACCCGGGCGAGACGGCGGTGGTCCAGCATGACCATGTGCGCGACCAGACCCACGACCTGTCCCTGCCGCTCGCGCTGCATGTGCACACGACCGAAGACGGCCACGCCGAAGTCAGCTTCCACGACCTCGGCATGGCCGGCGCCCAGGCCTTGCCCGGCGAGTTGCGCGACGGCCTGGCTGCGCTGCCGGCGCTGGTCGGCACGGCGCTCGGCGAGGCCGAACGCCCACTGATCGGGCCGGTCGCTCCCACGGGTCTGCGCCACCGTGCCGGCCGGGCCCTGGGCCTGTCCGGCGATGGCCGGGCCGATGAGCACGTGGCCATCGACGCCTGGTCGGCGCACGCCCGCGCCCGGGCCCGCAGCGACGCCTAAACTGGCTCGCCGGACGGCCGGTCGTCGCGCTGTCCAGAGGAGTCCTTGCATGAGCCACGTCACCGACCGCGCGCCCGCGCTCGACCTGCAGCGCCTCTCGCGCGAGCTGTCCCTCACCTGGGACGCCGACATCCTGCCGGCGCTGCGCGACTACATCGCCGTGCCCGCCAAGAGCCCGATGTTCGACCCGCAATGGGCCGAACACGGCCACATCGACACGGTGGTGCAGCGGGCGGCCGTCTGGGCCGAATCGCGCCGCGTCTCCGGTCTGAAGCTGGAGGTGGTGCGCCTGAACGACGCCGCCGGCCGGCCGCGCACACCCGTCATCTTCTTCGAGGTCCCGGCGACCCGGCCCGAGCCTGCGGGCTCGGCCGCGCCGACCGTGCTGATGTACGGCCACCTCGACAAGCAGCCCGAATTCACCGGCTGGCGCAACGACCTCGGCCCCTGGACGCCCAAGGTCGACGACGACAAGCTCTACGGCCGGGGCGGCGCCGACGACGGCTACGCGATCTACGCCAGCATCGCCGCGATCGAGGCGATCCAGGCGCAGGGCGTGGGCCATCCGCGCCTGGTCGGCCTGATCGAGACCTGCGAGGAAAGTGGCTCGCACGACCTGCCGGCCTATCTCGATGCGCTGCGCGACCGGCTGGGCGAGGTCAGCCTGGTCGTCTGCCTCGATTCCGGTGCCGGCAACTATGAACAACTCTGGCTGACCACCAGCCTGCGCGGCAACGTCACCGGTACCTTGCGGGTCGAGGTGATCGAGGAGGGCGTGCATTCCGGCGAGGCCAGTGGCGTCGTGCCGTCCAGCTTCCGGGTGCTGCGCCAGGTGCTGGATCGCCTCGAAGACAGCGCCACCGGCCGCTTGCTGCCGGCCAGTCTGCATGCCGAGATCCCGCCCGGGCGCATCGCCCAGGCGCGCGCGGCGGCCGGCCGGCTGGGCGATGCGGTCTGGAAGGGCCTGCCCTGGTCCTGCGGGCTGGACGGCAACCCGGTGTTGCCGACCACCACCGATCCGGTCGAGGCGCTGCTCAACCGCACCTGGCGGCCGACGCTGTCGGTGACCGGCGCCGAAGGCTTCCCGGCGATCGCCAGCGCCGGCAACGTCCTGCGGCCCTGGAGCGCCTTCAAGCTCAGCCTGCGCCTTCCGCCGACGGTGGACGGCCCGGCCGCCGGGCGTGAGCTCAAGCGTCTGCTGGAACTCGATCCGCCCTACAACGCCCGCGTCACCTTCGTGCCCGACGGCCGCGCCGGTGCCGAAGGCGCCACCGGCTGGGACGCGCCCGGCCTGCAGCCCTGGCTGGAACGCAGCCTGGAATCTGCCTCGCAAAACCATTTCGGCGCCCCGCTGGGCTACATCGGCCAGGGCGGCACGATTCCCTTGATGAACCTGCTGGCCCAGGGCTTCCCCAAGGCCCAGATGCTGGTCTGCGGCGTGCTCGGCCCCAAGAGCAACGCCCATGGTCCGAACGAGTTCCTGCACCTGCCCTATGCCCGGCGCCTGACGGCGGCGGTGGCGCAGGTGATCGCCGAACACCCCTGATTCCTTGCTCGCCGGATCCCCCGCCCCATGACGCGACCTTTCTTCCGGCCACTGGCCGGCTGCTTCGCCTTGTGCGTCACCGCAATTGCGGGGGTGCTTCCGACGGCGCATGCAGCCAGCTTCGACACCCTCCCGACCCGCGCCAGCCTGGGCCTCGAACGGGTCGAACTGCCGGGGCGTGAAGGCATGGGCCTGATGTCCGGGGCCCTGCTGTTCGAGGCCGCCGATGGTCTCTGGGCCGGTCCGGCCGTCTACGGCGCGTCCAGCGGCCGACGCGGCGGCCTGTTCGTCGGCGGACTGCAGGTCGAAGGCGACTGGCGGCTGGGCGGCGGGCGCACCTTGAGCGCCAGCGTCTATGCCGGCGGCGGCGGCGGCGCGGCGGCGCCGGTCGGCGGGGGACTGATGCTGCGCCCCGCGCTGACGCTGTGGCAGCGCCTCGGGCCGGGCTGGCAGGCCGGGCTGACGGCGTCTCGGGTGTCCTTCCCGAGCGGCGACATCCGCAGCCGCCAGCTGGGCCTGGCTCTGGCCTGGGACGGCGCCTTCCGGCATCTGCCGACCGGGTCTGCGCCAGACGCGGACGCCGGGCGCAGTGGCCTCGGCCTGGACCGCATGGCCGGCACGCTGACCGACTGGTCGATCCGCACGCCCGGCGGCACGCGCCGCATCGGCCTGGTCGGCGCGCGGGCCGAGCGCATCGATCTGGCCAGCGGGATGTCCTGGGGCATCGAATCGGCCGCCGCTGCGCGCGGCGATGCGGCGGGCTATATGGAGATCCTCGCGACCGGCGCGGCCAGCGTCGCGCCCTTGCCAGCGCGCCTGCCCAGCCTGCGCGGCCACGTGCGCCTGTCGGCCGGCCTGGGCGGCGGTGGCTCGGTGCCGACCGAGGGCGGGCCGATCGGCCGGCTCGTCGTCGGCGTCCAGGCCAGTCCCGCCAGCGGCTGGACGACCGGCGTCGAGGCCGGCAGCTTGCGTGGCATCGGCAGCCACTTGCGCGCCCGCGTCGCGGCGGCGTGGCTGGCCTTCGACCTGGAACACATCGGTGCCGGGCAGCCGACCGGTCTGCCGGTCCGCAGCGACTGGTCCGGCGCCTTGCTGCGCTACACCGACGTGCGCCGCAACGACGGTCGTTCGCTGGCGCTGGACACCATCGGGCTCAAGCTCAACCGCTATGTGAGCGAGCACGTCTACCTCAGCGGCCAGGCCCACAGCGCCTTTGCCGGTCAGGCGGGCGCCTATTCGATCGGCCTGATCGGTGCCGGTGTGTCGATGCATCCGGGCTGGGGCTGGCAACTCGGTGCCGAGGCGCTGGCCGGTGCGGCCGGCGGCGGCGGTGTCGCCACCGGGGGCGGCTTGCTGATGCAGGGCGTGGCCTGGGCCGGCTGGCAGCCCGAAGGCGCCATCGGCGAATGGCGCATCGGCGTTGGTCAGGCCCGCACCCGCCAGGGCGGGCTGTCGTCGCCGCTGCTCGAACTGGGCTGGGCGCGGCGCTTCGTCCTGGGCGGTCGATGACGCTCGCCCGGCGCACCTGACGTCGCTGCCCCGTCATCCGGCTGGCCCGACAATGCGCGCCGATGGCCGCATGGGTGGCCGCTGGAGCCTGACGTCATGACCTTCCTGATCCTCGGCCTGCTGGTGTTCCTGGGCGCGCATTCGGTGCGCATCGTGGCCGACGACTGGCGCACGCGCCAGATCGCCCGTCTGGGCGAGGGCGCCTGGAAGGGCGTCTACACCGCCGTTTCGCTGGTCGGTTTCGGCCTGATCGTCTGGGGCTACGGCCTCGCAAGGCTTGAACCGGTCCCGCTGTGGACGCCCTGGGTGGGTGGTCGCCACCTCGCCTCCCTGCTGACGCTGGTGGCTTTCATCCTGCTCGCGGCGGCCTATGTGCCGGGTAATGCGATCAAGGCGCGGCTGGGCCATCCGATGGTGCTGGCGGTCAAGGTCTGGGCGCTGGCCCACCTGCTGGCCAACCACACGCTGGCCGACCTGCTGTTGTTCGGCGGCTTCCTGGTCTGGGGGGTGCTCGATTTCCGCAGCGCACGGCGCCGCCCGGCACCCGCCGCCAGCGTGCCGACGAGCGGCTTGCGCACCGCGCTGGTGTTGCTGATCGGCCTGCTGGCCTGGGCCGGCTTCGCGATGTGGGCCCACGCGGCCTGGATCGGCGTGCGGCCCTTCGGCGCGGCTGTGCCTGCGGTCGGCTGAACGCGTCCATTCCCTGCCATGGCTGAAGCCCCGTCGTCGCTCAACCCCGCCCAGATGGAGGCGGTCAACCACCTGGCCACGCCCTGCCTGGTGCTGGCGGGTGCGGGATCGGGCAAGACGCGTGTCATCACCCAGAAGATCGCCCGGCTGCTGCAGGTCGGCTTGCGGCCCGAGCAGATCGCCGCCATCACCTTCACCAACAAGGCGGCGCAGGAGATGCGCGAGCGGGCCCGCCAGCTGGTTGGTGCCCGGGCGGCGCAGAAGCTGGTGATCGCCACCTTTCACTCGCTGGGCGTGCGCATGCTGCGCGAGGACGGCGAGTCGCTCGGCCTGAAGCCGCAGTTCTCCATCCTGGATGCAGATGACGTGCTGGGCGTGCTGCGCGATGCCGGTGGCACCACCGACGCGGCGCTGGCGCGGCGCTGGCAATGGACCATCAGCCTGTGGAAGAACCAGGGCCTCACCTGGGAACAGGCCGAAGGCGCCGCGCAGGATGCCGACGAGGTTCAGGCCGCGCGGGTCATGAAGCTCTACCACGAGCGCCTGTCGGCCTACCAGGCGGTCGACTTCGACGACCTGATCGGCCTGCCGCTCAAGCTGCTGCTGAGCAACGACACGGCGCGCCTGAAGTGGCAGACCCAGCTGCGCCATGTGCTCGTCGACGAGTACCAGGACACCAACGCGACGCAGTACGAGATGCTCAAGGCCATCGTCGGCAGCGACGGTGTCTTCACGGCGGTGGGCGACGACGACCAGAGCATCTACGGCTGGCGCGGCGCGACCATCGAGAACCTCAAGCGCCTGCCGCAGGACTACCCGAAGCTCAAGGTCATCCCGCTGGAGCAGAACTACCGCTCGACCGGCGCGATCCTGAACGCGGCCAACAACGTCATCGCGCTGAACCCCAAGATCTTCCAGAAGAAGCTCTGGAGCGAGTTCGGCGAGGGCGAGCCGGTGCGGGTCATCCAGTGCGACCAGGAGGAGCACGAGGCCGAACGGGCCGTCGCGCGCATCCAGGGCATCCGCGCCAACGCCACCGGCGCGTACACCGGCACGACCGAGTGGCGCGACTTCGCCATCCTCTACCGGGCCAATCACCAGAGCCGCAAGCTTGAAGAGGCGCTGCGCAAGGCCCAGATTCCGTACAAGGTCTCGGGCGGCCAGAGCTTCTTCGACCGCGCCGAGATCAAGGACCTGTGTGCCTGGCTGCGCCTGCTGGTCAATCAGGACGACGACCCGGCCTTCCTGCGCGCGGTCACCACGCCCAAGCGTGGTATCGGCCACACCACGCTCGGCGCGCTGGGCGAGTTCGCCGGGCGCTGGAAGGTCAGCCTGTTCGAGGCGCTGTTCCAGGAGTCGCTGGCCGCCGTGCTCAACGCCAAGGCGATCGGCTCGCTGCACGAGTTCGGCCGCTATGTGAACGACCTGCAGCACAGCGCCCGCCACACCATCGGCGGCGAGGCCGCCAAGCCGATGCTGATGGCCTGGCTCCAGGACATCGGCTACGAACAGTTCCTCTACGACGGCGAAGAGAACGAGAAGGTCGCCGCCGCGCGCTGGAACAACGTCGTCGACTTCATCGACTGGATCGCGAAGCGCTGCGGCGGCCAGATCGAGAACGATGGCGGCATCAGCACCGAAACCGAGCGCAAGAGCGTGCTCGACATCGCCCAGTCGATCAGCGTGATCCTGAGCCTGGCCGAACGTGGCGAGGACCAGAACATGGTCACGCTGTCGACGCTGCATGCCAGCAAGGGCCTGGAGTGGCCGCACGTCGTGCTGGTCGGCGTCAACGAGGGCACCTTGCCCTTCAAGCGCGACGAGGAGGACATGACGGTCGAGCGGCTCGAAGAAGAGCGCCGCCTCATGTACGTGGGCATCACCCGGGCGCGCCGCACGCTGCTGGTCAGCACGCTGCTGCGGCAAAAGCGCGGGCGCGAGGTCCGCAAGGCCATCCCGAGCCGCTTCATCGCCGAGATGAAGCTCGACGAGCGCACGGCCCGCGAAGACCCGCGCGAGAAGCTCAAGGCGCTGCGCGCCGAGTTCGCCGCCCGGGCAGCACAGTCCGCGAACCAGCGGCCTTGAGCGCCGCCGCCACGTCCGTCCTGGACATGGCGTGAACTTGTAACGGTCGCGCTTTTTTTTGACAACAAACCCTGAGCCCAACCGGGCGGGGCCGCAGCGTGGGCGGGGCATTTCCCTCATTGATCGGTATCAAGGCCTGCGCGTCTTGATCTGGACCCGAAACGCGTGTCTCCGAAGTGGGTCAAGTGAATCAATATGTGCCCGAGTGGGTGTAATGACCGCAACGGCCTGTGATCTGTGCCACGAATAGGGGGTTGTTTGGGCGGCTAGGTGGGATAAAGTCCCATTCATACCAGCCAGGAGCACCACATGCCCGCCACGTCCGTCACCCCCGTTCCTTGCCTGTCGGCACCTTCCAAGGTCTTGCCGCTGGTGATCGGTATGGCGCTGTTGGCGGTCCTGTCGCTGCCGGCGCTGGCCTACCAATCCGACGATGCTCCGCGTGCCAGCCAGCGTCCGGCGAGCGTGGGTGCGGCCGACGACGAGGACGAGACCGATCGCCTGATCGTCAAGTACCGCAGCGCCGAGAACCGGCAGGACCTGAGCGTGCGCTCCCGCGACGGCCTGCGTGTGGCCGGCAACCGTGCGGGCCTGCAGCTGGAGCGGGTCCGTGGTCACGCCGACGGCGGCCATGTCGTGAAGGCCAACCGTCGCCTGAAGATCGCCGAGCTCCGCCGCCTGGCCCAGGACCTGCGCAACGGCGACAACGACATCGAATACGTCGAGCCGGACCGCCTGATGCAGGCCCAGGTCATGCCCAATGACCCGCAGATCGGCACCCAGTGGCACTACACCGAGGCAGCCGCCGGCATCCGCGCCCCGCAGGCCTGGGACAAGAGCACCGGCTCGGGCGTGCGCGTGGCCGTGATCGACACGGGCGTGCGCCGCCATGCCGATCTGGCCGCCAACCTGCTGCCGGGCTACGACTTCATCACCGACACCAAGATTGCCAACGACGGCACGGCCCGCGACACCGATCCGGTCGACCCGGGCGACTGGCGCGGCGCCGGCGAGTGCGGCACCGGATCGGTGGCCGCCAACAGCAGCTGGCACGGCACCCATGTGGCGGGCACGATTGCCGCCGTGTCCAACAACGGCGTGGGCGTGGCCGGTGTGGCTTACGGCGCCAAGGTCGTGCCGGTGCGTGTGCTGGGCAAGTGCGGTGGCTATACCTCCGACATCGCCGACGCGATCACCTGGGCCTCCGGCGGCAGCGTGACCGGCGTGCCGGCCAACCCCTATCCGGCCAAGGTGCTCAACCTGTCGCTGGGCGGCGTCGGGGCCTGTGACGTCACGACCCAGACCGCCATCAACGGCGCGCGCAGCCGCGGCGCGGTGGTGGTGGTGGCCGCCGGCAACGCGACGGCCGATGCCGCGCGCTACACGCCGGCCAGTTGCACCGGCGTGATCGTGGTCTCGGCCGTGGGCCGTACCGGCGCGATCGCCAGCTATTCCAACTTCGGCGCCAACGTCGACGTGGCAGCCCCGGGCGGTGACGGCAGCTACACGGTGCTGTCGACGCTCAACAGCGGCACCAGCAAGCCCGGCTCGGACAGCTACGCCGGCTACCGCGGCACCTCGATGGCGACGCCCCATGTCGCAGGCATCGTGGCGCTGATGCTCGCCCGCAATGCCGCGCTGACACCCGACCAGGTCGAGGCGCGTCTGAAGACCAGCGCGGCGGCCCGGGGCTTCCCGGTGTCCTGCGCCCAGTGTGGCGTGGGCATCGTCGACGCCAGCGCGGCTATCGACGCGGCCCTGGGCGTGACCCCGACCCCGACCCCGACCCCCACGCCGGTCCCGACCACCACCACGGTCGCCGAGGTCGAACCCAACGACACCCTGGCGGCGCCGCAGGTCATCACCGGCACGGTGGTCACGGTCAATGCCAATGTCGCCAGCCTGAGTGACCTCGATCACTTCAAGTTCACGATCGGCGCCGGCAAGACGCTGGTGCTGACCCTGCAGCCGGGACCGAACTCTGACCTGGACCTGCAGGTGTTCAACAGCGCCGGCACGATGGTCTCGCAGAGCAACAACGGCACCGGCACGGCCGACTCGGTCTCGCTGCTGAACTCCGGCACCGCCGCCATCACGGTGACGGCCAAGACCGTCTACTACAGCGGCAATGTCGGCGCGACCGGCGGCGCCTACACGCTGAAGGCGAGCCAGTGAGGCGCTGAGTCGCCGACCGGTCCGCCCCTTCGAGGCCGGACCTTCCACACCGCAAGGGCGCCCGATCGGGCGCCCTTTTGCCATCGGGCGTGGCGGACGCGAGACCTGACGGACACCGGCGCGAAGGCTCGCCGCGACGCTTGCAGCGCGCTGTCCAGCACATCGACCGCAAGGTGTGTGCGGGCGGGTGACGGGTGCGTCGATTCGTGACCTTCTACCGGTCACAGTGGCATCGGCTCGTTTCAAACCTCAAGTTGGTCGCTTTGGGTGCCGAACATGCGGATCACAACGACACGCGATCCCGGAGGGCACCATGCGCGCAGCGACCCACAGACCACTCCCGATGCCTTGGTTGGCCGTCCTGCGGGACTGGCTGATCGGCATCCTGATCGGGCTGCTGCTGCTGTATGTCGGCGGGGCTTCGGCCCTGCAGCGTGGCGGCGACGGCCCGACCCTGCGCGCCGCCCAGGCCGTCGACGACGGCCCGCCGTCGGATCGCCTGATCGTCAAGCTGCGCGATGCGCAGGCCACCGCCATTGCCGATCCGAGCGCCCGGCCTTCGGTCCGCGTGGCCGGCAACCGGGCCGGCGTGCGGCTGTCGCGTCTGCGCGGCATGGCGCAGGCAGGCGGCCATGTCCTGCAGCTTGACCGCCGCCTGGGCAGTGCCGCGCTGCGGCAGCTGGCCGACGACATCCGCAACGGCGACAACGCCGTCGAATACGTCGAACTCGATCGCATCCTGACGGCCCAGTGGCTGCCCAACGACCCGCAGTTCATCAACCAGTGGGACCTCAGCGATGCGACGGCTGGCCTGAACCTGCCGGCCGCGTGGGATCTCGGCCGTGGCGCCGGCGTGGTCGTCGCGGTGATCGACACCGGCGTGCGCCCGCACGCCGACCTTTCGGCCAACCTGCTGCCGGGTTATGACTTCATCAGCATGACGACGGTGGCCAACGACGGCAATGGCCGCGACGCCGATGCCAGCGACCCGGGCGACTGGGCGCCGGCCGGCGCCTGCGGCACCGGCAGCGTCGCCAGCAACAGCAGCTGGCATGGCACGCACGTCGCCGGCACGATCGCGGCGGTGGCCAACAACGGCGTGGGCATGGCCGGCGTGGCGCCCGGCGCGCGCATCCTGCCGCTGCGGGTGCTGGGCCGCTGCGGCGGCTACACCTCGGACATCGCCGACGCCATCATCTGGGCGGCCGGCGGCACCATCACGGGCGTGCCGGCCAACCCGACGCCTGCCAAGGTGCTGAACCTGTCGCTGGGCGGCCGCGGGGCCTGTGACCTGACGACCCAGAACGCGATCAACAGCGCCCGCAGCCGTGGCGCGGTGGTGGTCGTGGCGGCCGGCAACTCGGCCGCCGATGCGTCGGGCTATTCGCCAGCCTCTTGTGCCGGTGTGGTCTCGGTGGCGGCGGTCGGGCGCACGGGCGCTCGGGCGTCCTATTCCAACTACGGCGCCTCGGTCGACCTGGCAGCGCCGGGCGGCGATGCGGCCTTCGGCATCCTGTCGACGCTGAACGCCGGCACGACCACGCCGGGCGCCGACACCTACCGCAGCTACATGGGCACCTCGATGGCCGCCCCGCACGTGGCCGGCGTTGCCGCGCTGATGCGGGCCCGCAACCCGGCGCTGACGCCTGACCAGGTCGAGACCCTGCTGAAGTCCAGCGCCGTCGCACGTGGCTTCCCGGTCGCCTGCAGCCAGTGCGGCAGCGGCCTGCTCGACGCGCACCGGGCGATCGTCGCCGCAGGCGGGACATCGACCACGACACCCGCGCCCCTTCCCGCACCAGCGCCCAACCCGACGCCGGCCCCGGCGCCCGTCACCCAGGTCATCGAGGTGGAGAACAACAACACCCTGGCACGGGCCCAGAAGGTGCTGGTGGTGCCCTCTCAGCTGAAGGGCACGATCGGCTCGGCCAGCGACACGGACTACGTGAGCGTGGTGATCCCGGTCGGCAAGACCTTGAGCGTTGCGCTGGCGCCCAATGCGCGCTCCGACTACGACCTGATGGCCTACACCACCAATGGCACCTTGCTGGCGCGCAGCGTGCTAGGCATGGGTCAGATCGACCGGCTAAGCGCACGCAATGCCGGTTCGACCCCGCTGACGCTGGTGCTGCGGGTGGTCCGCTACAGCGGCCTGAGCGGCGCCACCGGCACCTACACGCTGTCGATGACGTTCTGACGTCGCTCACCGATCCTCGCGCACGCCGCCCCACCGCCCCTGCGGGGTCTGGCTCGGGTTTCGCGGTCCTGACCGGGACCGCGACCTACAATCGAGCGCTTTGTGTCCTGCTCGAGGAGCCCTGAAGGTGTTCATTTCCAACGCGTTTGCGCAAGCCCCCGCCGCAGCCCCGGCCGCCGGTTCGTCCCTGATGAGCCTGTTGCCCCTGGTGCTGATGTTCGTGGTGCTGTATTTCGTCATGATCCGCCCGCAGCAGAAGCGCCAGAAGGAGCATCGCGCCATGATCGATGCCCTGGCCAAGGGCGACGAGGTGGTCACCGGTGGTGGCCTGCTGGGCAAGGTGACGAAGGTCGGCGAGACCTACATCTCGATCGAGCTGGCCACGGGCGTCGAGGCGCAGTGCCAGCGCAGCTCGATCGTCCAGGTGCTGCCCAAGGGCACCATCAAATAAGACGCTGACGGCCCTCCCGGGGTGACCGCCACCGCGCCGGCGCGGTCGGCCCCGGCGGTCTCACACCTGGCCCGCCACCGGGCCTTCCTCCCCGCGCCTGCCGCATCCGGGGCCACCGCCCCGAGGATCCGACGATGAACCGTTATCCCCTGTGGAAGTACCTGATCCTGGCCTTCGCGGTCGCGATCGGGTTGCTCTACACCTTGCCCAACTTCTTCGGCGAGGCGCCTGCGGTGCAGGTGTCCAGTGGCAAGGCGACGATCAAGGTCGATGCCGACCTGGTCCCGCGCGTTCAGCAGGCGCTGGAAGGTGCTGGCCTGAAGCCGGACTTTGTCCAGCTCGAAGGCAATTCGGTGCGGGCCCGCTTCGGCGATACCGACACCCAGCTCAAGGCGCGTGATGCGGTGGTGCGGGCGCTCAACCCGGATCTGACCGACCCCAGCTACATCGTCGCGCTCAACCTGGTTTCGCGCTCGCCGCAATGGCTGACCTCGCTGCGCGCGCTGCCGATGTACCTGGGTCTGGACCTGCGCGGTGGCGTGCACTTCCTGATGCAGGTCGACATGAAGGCGGCCCTGACGAAGAAGGCCGAATCGCTCACCGGCGACCTGCGCACCCTGCTGCGCGACAAGAACATCCGCCACGCCGGCATCGTCCGCAATGGCGAGACCGTCGAGGTCCGCCTGCGCGATGCCGAAGGCCTGGGACGCGCTGCCACCGAGTTGCGCACCGCCTTGCCCGATCTCGTCTGGGTCGACACCAACACCGGCGGCGAGTTCAAGCTGGTCGGCACGCTCAAGCCCGAGGCTGGCCGCAAGGTCCAGGAGCAGGCGCTGCAGCAGAACATCAACACGCTGCACAACCGCATCAACGAGCTGGGCGTGGCCGAACCGGTGATCCAGCAGCAGGGCATCGACCGCGTCGTCGTGCAGCTGCCCGGCGTGCAGGACGTGGCCAAGGCCAAGGACATCATTGGCCGCACGGCGACGCTGGAGATCCGCCTGGTCGACGACAGCACCGAGGCCCAGGCGGCGGCGACCGGCACCGGCGCCGTGCCCTTCGGCACCGAGCGCTACAACGAGCGCGGCGGCCGCCCGATCATCGTCAAGCGCCAGGTCATCCTGACCGGCGAGAACCTGACCGATGCGCAGGCCGGTTTCGACGACAACCAGCAACCGGCCGTGCACCTGACCCTCGATGCCCGCGGCGCGCGGATCTTCCGCGACGTCACGCGCGAGAACATCAACAAGCGCATGGCCATCCTGCTGTTCGAAAAGGGCAAGGGCGAGGTCGTGACCGCACCGGTGATCCGCAGCGAGATCGGCGGAGGACGGGTGCAGATCTCCGGCGCGATGACGCCGGTCGAGTCGGCCGACACCGCACTGCTGCTGCGCGCGGGCTCGCTCGCTGCGCCGATGGAGATCATCGAGGAGCGGCTGATCGGCCCGAGCCTGGGCGCGGAGAACATCGCCAAGGGCTTCGACAGCGTGCTGTACGGCTTCATCGCCATCGCGATCTTCATGTGCGCCTACTACCTGCTGTTTGGCGTCTTCTCGACGCTGGCGCTGGGCGTGAACCTGTTGCTGCTGGTGGCCATCCTGTCGATGCTGCAGGCGACGCTGACCCTGCCGGGCTTCGCGGCGATCGCGCTGGTGCTGGGCATGGCCATCGATGCCAACGTGCTGATCAATGAACGCGTGCGCGAGGAACTGCGCAGCGGTGCCTCGCCGCAGACCGCCATTCACGTCGGCTACGAGCGTGCCTGGGCCACGATCCTGGACTCCAACGTCACCACCTTGATCGCCGGCGTGGCACTGCTGGCCTTCGGCTCCGGCCCGGTGCGTGGCTTCGCGGTCGTGCACTGCCTGGGCATCCTGACCTCGATGTTCTCGGCCGTGATGTTCTCGCGTGGCCTGGTCAACCTCTGGTATGGCCGCAAGAAAAAGCTCGCCAAGGTCTCGATCGGTCAGGTCTGGCGCCCCAATGGCGCGGTTGTCAGCCCCGAATCCACCCCGGCCGAACAGGCCTGAACGCGGTCGCACGCAGGAGCATCCATGGAATTCTTCCGTTTCCGCCGCGACATCCCGTTCATGCGGCATGCGCTGATCTTCAACATCATTTCCTTCCTGACCTTTGCCGCTGCGGTCTTCTTCCTGATCACCCGCGGCCTGCACCTGTCGATCGAGTTCACCGGCGGCACGGTCATCGAGACCGAATACGCCCAGAGCGCGGACATCGCCAAGGTGCGTTCCACGGTCGAGGCGATGAACCTCGGCGAGGTGCAGGTGCAGAAGTTCGGCACGTCGCGCGACGTGCTGATCCGCCTGCCGCTGCGTGAAGGCGTCAAGCAGAACGAGCTGGTCGGCAGGGTTTTCGCCGCGTTGTGCGCGTCCGAACAAGGTGTGGTCGCCAGCCGGCAGTTCACGTCCGAGAAGGGCGAGCAGATCAGCCGGGATGTCTGCGAAGCGGCGGGCGCCGAGCCGGTCAAGCTCTCGCGCAGCGAATTTGTCGGCCCGCAGGTCGGCAAGGAACTCGCCGAGGACGGTGCCAAGGCGCTGGCCTTCGTGATCGTCGGCATCATGATCTACCTCGCCTTCCGCTTCGAATGGAAGTTCGCGGTGGCGGCCATCATTGCCAACCTGCACGACGTCATCATCATCTTGGGCTTCTTCGCCTACTTCCAGTGGGAGTTCTCGCTGTCGGTGCTGGCGGCCGTGCTGGCGGTGCTGGGTTACTCGGTCAACGAGTCGGTCGTCATCTTCGACCGGATCCGCGAGGCCTTCCGCAAGTACCGCAAGATGAGCACGACCGAGGTGATCAACCACGCCATCACCAGCACGATGAGCCGGACCATCATCACCCACGGTTCGACCCAGATGATGGTGTTGTCGATGCTGGTCTTCGGTGGCCCGACGCTGTTCTATTTCGCCCTCGCACTGACCATCGGCATCTGTTTCGGCATCTACTCTTCGGTCTTCGTGGCGGCGGCCGTCGCGATGTGGCTGGGCGTGAAGCGGGAGGACCTCGTGAGCGGTGGCCCGACGCGCAAGGATCACGATCCGAACGACCCGAATGCGGGTGCCGTGGTCTGAGGCTGGTGTAGAGTTCCTTCAACCCAACCAGCCGAGCGCGACGACCTGATCCATGGCGCCTGCCATCCATTCACCGGCTCTCGCCTCGCAGGCACGACGGTTCTATTTCGAGCTGCTGCTGCGCGAACTGCCGCGTGTCATCAAGGCCGTGCACCAGTCCTCGCGCGAGCAGATGAGCCAGAGTGGCTCGCCCGAGTTGCTGTCGCGTCGGCGTGACCTGGTGCTCGACCTGCCGCGCCTGGCGCCGCGCTGGCACCAGATCATGGTCCAGTCGCTGCGCAATGCGGTGACGCCCCCGCCGCCAGGCACGCCGCGTTCGATGACCTCGCACAACGCGACCAAGGCCAGCGAGCTGGCGCTGGTCGATGACGACACCATTGAGCTGGAGATCGTTGCCTCGCGCATGGCACTGGCGATCATGGACAAGGTGTCGTGGGAGTTCTCGGACCTGCGCTATCGCATGTCTGCGCTCGAACGCCGCGAGGAACTCGACACCGGCGACATCCTGCGCCCGAACGTCATCGCGCGTGCGGCGATCGACGGCTGGCGGTCCGCCGGCCTGACGCTGGAGAACTGGCGCACCGCGCAGTCGCAGCTGCACGAAGAATTCGGTGTGCTGGTTCATGAGGGCTATCACGAGACCAACCGCTGGCTGATCGGGCAGGGGGTCTGCACGGACGTCAACCTGCGCCCCTTCATCCGTCGTAGCCGCGAAGGTGGCTCCGGCGCGGCGAGCGGGCATGGTCATGCCCAGACGACCGGCTCCGGCGCACCGTTGACGACGCCGGCGGCGCAGCCGCCAGTCGCGTCCTCGCCGTCACCTGCATCGTCAGCGGCTGGCGGTGCGCCGGGCCAGCGCTACCCGACGCCCACCGGCTTCAGCAAGGACAAGGACAAGTTCCAGCCGACCCCCGAGACCGCGCACCTGTTTGCACCGACCGTGGTCGCCGGCCTGCCGCTCCAGACCCGGCATCCGGGTCCCAGCTCGACCAGCCCGGGCAACCTGTCGCCGGCGGGTGCCAGCTCCGGCCGGGGGGATGTGCACGAGGAAACCCGCCTGATGACCCGCTCGCCGGGTCTCGCGCGGACCTTCGAGCAGGCCGAGATGGTGCTGGGACGGCTCAACCAGTTCGTCTCGCGCCAGGTCCCCGAGTTCAATCGCTCGACCATCCAGCAGCCTCACCCGGCGTCTCCCGGGCTGCGCGCCGCCATCCACGATGCCCAGGTCGCCGTGCGCCAGCGCTTCGATGCGAGCGGGCCGGCCGGCGGCATGCCCGCCGGGGTGGGCCAGCCACCGGTGCTCGGGGCGTCGCAGATGGTCAGTGCGCCGGCGCTGCTGCAGGAACTCCAGCAGCGCAAGCAGGCCCTCAAGCAGGCTGCGACCACGCCGGTCGAACGCGCCACCATCGAGATCGTCGCGCTGATGTTCCAGAGCCTGCTGACCGAAGAGCGCATTCCGACCTCGATCCGCGTCTGGTTCGCCCGCCTGCAGATGCCGGTGCTGCGCGTGGCCGTGGCCGAGCCCGACTTCTTTGCCACCACCGACCACCCGGCGCGCAAGCTGATCGACCGCATGGGCGCCTGTGTCATGGGCTTTGAGGTCGGCAGCGCAGGGGTCAGCGACGAGCTGGAAAAAGAGATCAAGCGCGTCGTGCAGGTCGTCGAAGCCTATCCCGACACCGGCCGGCGGGTCTTCCAGACCGTGTTGACCGAGTTCGAGCGCTTCCTTGAAAACTACTTCAAGACCACCCACGCCGCAGCCAGCAAGGGCGTGAGCCTCGCCCAGCAGATCGAGCAGCGCGAGACGCTGGCGATCCAGTACACGATCGAGCTGCGCAAGATGCTCAACGAGGTGCCGGTGCACGACGGCGTGCGCGAGTTCCTCTTCCACGTCTGGGCCGACGTGCTGGCCACCACCGGTGTCAAGTCCGGCCAGGGCAGCGACGCGACCAAGCAGATGCAGCGCGCCGCCGCCGACCTGATCTGGCTGGCCAGTGCCAAGGTCTCGCGCGAGGAGCGCTCCGAGGCCATCCGCCGCCTGCCGCCGCTGCTCAAGAAGCTGCGCGAGGGCATGGCCTCGGCTGGCGTGCCGCAGGCCAAGCAGGACGAATACATCCAGGCCCTCAACAACTCGCTGGCGGCGGCCTTCTCGGCCCGCACCGCGACCATCCCGTCCGAGCGGCTGGATGAGCTGATGATGCAGATGGAGACGCTCGAGGAACTGCTGCCCGACGCGGACCACATCGAGATCGACGAGTCGATGGTGCGCGATCTGTCCGGGCATGACGAGGGTGATCTTGAGGTCGTGGCCGAGGGCGGCTCGATGCCGACGCCGGCCATGCTGGCCTGGACCGCCGAGCTGCAGGTCGGCGCCTGGTTCAAGCTCGATTACCGCGACCGGGTGGATCCGGTCCAGCTGGCCTGGCAGGGCTTGCGCAAGCAGCTCGCCATGTTCGTCACGCCGACCGGGCGCGGCATCATGTTCCAGAAGCACCGCCTGGCGGCCTTCCTGCAGGCCGGCCTGCTGGTGCCGGTCGAAGAGGAATCGCTGACGGTGCGCGCCACGCGCAGCGCGCTGGCCAAGCTCGACGCCGATCCGACGCGCTTGTTGCAGTGAACGCCTGAGCCGCAAACGACAACGGAGCCCGAGGGCTCCGTTTTTGTTGTCTGTTCGTTTGTTCGTCTGTTGGCTTGTGCCGGGTCAGTGGATCAGCCTGTCCTCGGCATCGACGAAGAGCTCGTCGAGGATCAGCGCATCGGGTTCCTCGCCCAGGCTCCAGAACACCATCAGCACGATGATCTTCAGGTCTTCCAGCGGAACAGGGGCGCCGTCGAAGGCCATCGCGCGGTCAACCACGATCTCGCGCATCGATGGTGGCAACACGCCGGCCGATTCGAGGAAGCTCAGGAAGGAGATCGACGCGACGCCCAGATGGTCTTGCTCGTTGGGCAGGTAGACGCGGACCGACAGGTCGTGCTGATTGGCAACGTAGGACTCGGCGACGCTCGCGAGGCCGTCCAGCCACGTCAGGGCATCGGCGATTTCTTCACTCTCGAAACCCACCGCGCTGAGCTTCTTGGACAACTGCTCATGGTCCGGACATGCGTCCGGGCGCCAGTAGTTTTCGTAGAGGTACACGAGCACGTCGAACATGAATCCACTATACCCCAGCGACTTCCGCAGGCCGTTTGCCGGCGCCGTGCGCGGGATCACGCCTGACCGGTTTCGTCGGACCGGGTCTCACGCGCTGGCACGGCGTTGGAACACCCCGCCGGGCAGCCGCAGAACGGCGCCCGACAGTTCCAGGTCGAGCAGCCGGACCGACAGTGCCGAGGCGCTCCAGCCGGTGCGAGCCTGCAGCACATCCAGCGTGGCCGCGCTCCAGCCGAGGGCGGCCAGCAGCGGGTCTTCGGGCGCCTCGTCGGCCGCCGCGGTGGCGTGCTCGCTCGCCTGATCCAGGGGCATCTGCCCGTCCGCGTCGGACTCCCTGGGCGAGCCGGGGCGGGCCGCGAGGTGCAACTCCTCCAGGACGTCCTGCAGGCTCTCAACCAGCTTGGCGCCCTGCCGGATCAGGGCATGGCAGCCGCGTGACTGCGGGTTGTGGACCGAACCTGGGATGGCAAAGACCTCGCGGCCCGCCTCGACCGACAGGCGAGCGGTCAGCAGCGAACCCGAACGCAGCGCCGCCTCGACCACCAGCGTGCCCAGCGCCGCCGTGGCGATCAGTCGGTTGCGTTGCGGGAAGTGCGACGGCAGCGGCGCGGTGCCCAGCGGCATCTCGCTGACGAGCAAGCCATGGCCGGTGATGCGTTGCGCCAGTTGGATGTGGCTGCGCGGATAGATGCGATCCAGGCCACTGCCAAGGATCGCGACGGTGCCGACCGGCCCGGTCAGCGCACCTTCGTGGGCGGCGCCATCGACGCCGATGGCCAGACCCGAGATGACGCACAGGCCCGCTTCGCTGGCGGCGGCTGCAAAGTCGTGGGCGTGGGCCAGCCCGTCCGGGGTCGGATGGCGGGTGCCGACGATCGCCAGCATCGGCCGTTGCAACAGGCTCAGGTCGCCTTCTGTGCAGACCAGCAGGGGCGGGTCGGCGCTGTCGAGCCAGCCACGGGGGTAGAAGCCGGGCTGGTCCAGCGTCAGCACCTGTCGCAGCGGCGAGGCCTGCAGCCAGTCCCAGGTCGACGCGACCAACGGTTCGACGCCCGTCAGCGGGCGGTGCAGAGCGTCCGCCAAGGACGTGCCAACGTGCGCCGCCAGGGCTGCTCGACCGGCCTGCCGCACCGCCATCGGACTGCCAAAGGTGGCCAGCAGGCGACGTGCGGTGCCTCGCCCGATGCCGGGCGTTTCCAGCAGATGCAGCCAATCGGCCAGTTCGGCCCGGGTCAGGCTGGGAAGCTTGGGTTTCTCGTCAGTCAGGGTCATGGCGCCGGTCCGGTGAGGGCCTGTCGCGCCATCGCGCGTCAGGGCTGCGTGATGTGGTCACCCCGGCGCACGGGGGTCTCGGACGCCAGAATGAGGCCGTAGGAAACGCGCTGGAAGACGCGGAAGACGTAGAGGTGGCCGTTGCGCTCGGCCGGCAGACGCACGCTGGTGCGTTCCGGGTCCTCGCGGTCCCGCACCACGCTGCCGGCTCGCCAGATGGCCAGCACGTGGCCCGGCTCGACGCCGCCGGAGCGGCCGCGGTTGATCGCGATGATCTGGTTCTGGCCGGCCTGCAGGCCCTCGCCATAGACCGACACCACCATGGCGTCCAGCGGCGAGGAGGGCGCGTGCGGCACGTGGCGGCCGTCGTCGCGGGGCTGAGGCGCCGTCAAGCGGTCACCGACGCCGGCTTCCTGGCGCAGGGTCTTCAGGCTGACGGTGGCGGGGATGATCTCCGGCTTGCCGTCGTCCAGCGTGCGCTGTTCGCCCGGCTGCAGGTATTCGGCGGTGCCGACGAAGGCGGCCTCGAAGCCGAGCACTTCGCCCGTCTCCGGGTCCGTCAGCGGCTGGGCCCGGCGAAAGACCTGCCAGTCACGCCGCGGCGCCATCTCGCCGCGCACGTAGGCGACGTCACCGCGACCGAGCAGCACCCGACCCTCGCGGCCGGCGACGATGCGCGGTGCGGTCTCCAGCTCGTTGCTGTCGAGCACGACCGCATCGGTCAGGAAGGGCTGGATCAGGGTCAGGTTGATGGCGCCGATCGGGCCGCGGTCCATCGCGGTCTCACGAGCCCGAGGCGAGAGCTTCTCGGTCCCGCTGGCGTCGATGACGCGGCCGACCTGCAACTGGGCCCGTCCACCGTTCTTGACCAGCACCAGCATCTGGCCCGGGTAGATCAGGTGCGGGTTGCGGATCGCGTCGAGGTTCATGCCCCACAGCTCGGGCCAGCGCCAGGGGGTGCGCAGGAACAGGCTGGAGATGTCCCACAGCGTGTCACCGCGCTTGACGGTGTAGCTGTCAGGCGCCGTGGGCGACAGCTCGCTGAGCGGCACGCCGGCCTGGGCGACCTGGCGTGCGGTGCCGCGTTGTGCGTCGGTGACCGGATAATTCGGCTCGGCCGCCTGGACACCGTCAGGACCCAGGGCGCCGGCCAGCAAGACCAGCCCGCTCAAGGCCGCTGCGAGCGAACCCGGCGCGGCAAACCGGCGGCGGAAAACAGTTGCGTGACGCAGAAACATGGACCGCTGCTCCGTGGAAGCTGATTCGGCAGTCTGCCAGCGGTGCAGGGGATGCGATGCCATCCTCTGCAGGCGGCTCGGCCTTGCGCGAAAATCTTCATTCAGTTTCATAAATTCTGCCTGTAAACCCTTGATGCTGCAACGAAAACGGGTCGCCGGACCGTATCTGCCAGTGACCGTTGGCTGGTGCTGATCCGTCCCGTCCTGCACGTCAACATTCCCGCGGCGACGACTGGCGCCGCTTGAGCGAGTCCCCATGAGCCTGCTGACCATCCTGCGCTATCCCGATGCGCGCCTGAACAAGATTGCCAAGCCGGTGGCCGAGGTCAATGACCGCATCCGGCGTCTGGTCGACGACATGTTCGAGACCATGTACGCCTCGCGCGGCATTGGATTGGCGGCAACCCAGGTTGACGTGCATGAGCGTGTCATCGTCATCGACACCTCCGAGGACCGCTCCGAGCCGCGCGTGCTGATCAACCCGAAGCTGGTGGCCGTCAGCGACGAGATGATGGTCGGCGACGAGGGCTGCCTGTCGGTGCCGACCATCTATGACAAGGTCGAGCGCCACGTCCGCGTCACCGTCGAGGCGCTGGACCGTGACGGCAAGACCTGCCGCTTCGACGCCGAGGACCTGCTGGCTGTCTGCGTGCAGCATGAGATGGACCACCTCCAGGGCAAGGTCTTCGTCGAATACCTGTCGCCGCTCAAGCGCAACCGCATCCGCAGCAAGATGATCAAGCGCACGCGCGACGACGAGTCCGACGCATGACGGCGACCGTCGCTGCGCCGGTCTTGCGGGTGGCGTATGCCGGCACGCCGGAGTTTGCGGCCACTGCGCTGGCAGCCATCCTGGCCGCCGGTCATGTCGTGCCGCTGGTGCTGACCCAGCCTGACCGGCCGGCTGGCCGTGGGATGAAGTTGCAGGCCTCGCCGGTCAAGCAACTGGCGCAGCAACACGGCGTGCCGGTCGTGCAGAGCGTCAGCCTGAAGCTCGATGGCCGCCACCCGGCGGATGCCGCCGCCGCGCGCGAGGCCTTGCTGGCCGCCGCGCCGGACGTGCTGGTGGTTGCCGCCTATGGCCTGATCCTGCCCGAGTGGGTGCTCACCTTGCCGCGACTGGGCTGCCTGAACATCCACGCTTCGCTGCTGCCGCGCTGGCGCGGTGCGGCGCCGATTCATCGCGCCATCGAGGCGGGGGACCCGTTCACCGGCATCACCCTGATGCAGATGGATGCCGGCCTGGACACCGGGCCGATGCTGCTGCGCGCCCAGACCGCCATCGGCGTCGACGAGACCACCGCGACGCTGCACGATCGTCTGGCGGCACAAGGCGCGGCGCTGGTGCTGAAGGGGCTGACCGATGCGGCGCTTGGCCGCCTGAACCCGGTGGTCCAGCCGACCGAGGGCGTGACGTATGCGCACAAGATCGAGAAGGCCGAGGCCGCGATCGACTGGCGCTACGCGGCGACCGTGATCGAGCGCCGCGTGCGCGCCTTCGACCCCTTCCCCGGGGCGACCTGTGCCATGCCGGTCGACGGCGGCGCCGCCGAAACCGTCAAGGTTTGGGCGACGCGGCTGGCCGATGCCGCGATGCCGGCGGGCGCGCCCGGTCAAGTCCTTGCGGTCGAGCCCGACGGCCTGTGCGTGGCCTGCGGCGAAGGCGCCTTGTGGCTGACGCGGCTGCAGCGGCCGGGCGGCAAGCGGGTCACGGCACGTGAATTCCTGCAGGTGCGACCGCTGGCGGCCGGGCTGGTTCTGTCCTGAGTCGATTCGGCCGGCTGGTTTGATCGCTCGAAAAGCGGGGGCCGCCTCAAGCAGCGCCCGCGCCGGTCGATAGCACGGGGGAGAACGCTTTCCGTCCCTTGCCCGAGCTGACCATGCGCCGCATCCTGAACCTGATTTCCCTGCTCCTGGCCGCCGGCCTGATGGTCGGCTGCGATGCCCTTGGCATCGAGAGTGGCACGGCCGCCGCCGCCCGCAAGGAGGCCGACGGCATGGCCATCGGCAGCGCCTGCCGCCACGCGACCCGTGCGATCGAGGACTGCTACACGCTCAATCCGAAGGCGACCAAGTCGGCGGTCTACGCCGGCTGGCGCGATATGGACGAGTACATGCGCGAGAACAAGATCGACGGCATCGCCCCGGTGATCCCGCGCAAGTCGGCCAAGCCTGCCGCGCCGGCGGCGTCTGCCGCCGACGGCGAAGGTGCGGCGGCCGACGGCCATGCCGAGCCGGCGGACAAGGCCGACGCTCACGAGGCCGGGCCGGCCAAGTCGCGCAACAGCCACGGCGACGCCGGCGTAACCGCCACGCCTGCCGTGCGCGAGGCGCGTGCATCGACGCCGCGTCAGCCCACGACGCACTGAGCGCCGTCGCTTCCTCGGCCGGCGAGGCCGATGTGACAATGTCCGGATGTCCCGACTGGCCGCCTGGCGCTCCGAACTGATCCACCTGCTGGCCGAGCCGCAGTTCCGGCGTGGCGTGCGCGACATGCTGCCGATGACACCGGGCATCGCGGCCTGGGGCCTGGTGACCGGCGTGGCGATGATCAAGAGCGGCCTGAGCCTGCCGCTCGCCTTGCTGATGAGCCTGGTGGTGTTTGCCGGCTCCTCGCAACTGGCCTCGCTGCCGCTGCTGGCGGTGGGTGCGCCGATGTGGGTGATCTGGCTGACGTCCTTCGTCGTCAACCTGCGCTTCGTCATCTACAGCGCGCAATGGCGCTGGTATTTCGGCGGCCTGAGCCGACCGAAACGCCTGGCGATGACCTATTTCGCCGCCGACCTCAACTACGTCGTCTTCCTGAAAGCTTGGCCCGAGCCGGAACCGGCGCCCGGTCAGGTCCCGTATTTCCTCGGCGGCGTCTTCATCATGTGGTTCGCCTGGCAGATCCCGTCGATCGCCGGCATCGTGCTGGCCGACTCGGTGCCGCCGGCCTGGGGCCTGGGCTTCGCCGGCACGCTGGCGCTGATCGGCCTGACCTGCACGCTGCTGGTCGACCGCGCCACCTGGGTGGCCGCAGCCGTGGCGGCACTGGCCGCCGTGGCCGCGTTTGCCTTGCCCTACAAGCTGCACATCATCGTGGCGGTCGCCGCAGCGGTCGCTGCCGGGCTGATGCTGGACGGCGAAGGTGGCGCCGGCCGACGTCCCCGCAAGGGCGCCGCACCGGACGCAGCCGCCTGAACGGAGGGTTGGACACATGGACGCCTGGATCACCGCCCTCACGATCATTGGCATGGGGATCGTCACCCTCATCACGCGTGGCCTGCTGCTGATGCCGCGCGAGGAGGTGCCGTTGCCGGCCTGGAGCAAGCGGGCGCTGAAGTTCGCGCCGCTGGCCGCGCTGGTCGCCGTGGTCGTGCCCGAGGTGCTGCTGACGCAGGGTCAGCTGATCGAGACGCTGGCCGATGCCCGTCTGATCGGCGCGATCGCCGGCATCGCCTGGTTCGTCATCCGGCGCGGCATGCTCGGCACCATCCTGTTCGGCATGGCGGTTTTCCTGCCGCTGCGCATCGGCCTGGGTTGGTGAAGGCCGTCGCCCGCATCCCTTTGCATTCGATTCCAAGAACAAGCCCCCGACTTCCTGTCCTTCCAACCCTTCCGAAACGAGGCTCAGACCCATGAAGATCAAGCGCCTTTCCGACCTGATCGCCGCCGGCCAGCTGGCTGGCCAACGCGTGTTCATCCGCGCCGACCTCAACGTGCCGCAGGACGATGCGGGCCGTATCACCGAGGACACCCGCATCCGCGCCAGCATCCCCTGCATCGAGATGGCGCTCAAGGCCGGTGCCGCCGTGATGGTGACCAGCCACTTGGGCCGCCCGACCGAGGGTGAGTTCAGGCCCGAGGACAGCCTGGCGCCGGTCGCCGCCCGCATGGGCGAGCTGATGGGGCGCGAGATCCCGGTCGTGGCCAACTGGACCGATGGCGTGCAGGTCGCGCCGGGCCAGCTGGTGATGCTGGAGAACTGCCGCCTGAACAAGGGCGAGAAGAAGAACAACGAGGACCTTGCCCGCAAGATGGCGGCCCTGTGCGACGTCTTCGTGCACGACGCCTTCGGCACCGCGCACCGCGCTGAGGCGTCGACCTACGGCATCGCCCAGTTTGCCAAGGTCGCCTGCGCTGGCCCTCTGTTGGCCGCCGAGATCGATGCGATCAGCCAGGCGCTGGCCCAGCCGAAGCGCCCGCTGGTGGCGATCGTCGCGGGCAGCAAGGTCAGCACCAAGCTGACCATCCTGCAGGCGCTGGCCCGCAACGTCGACGGCCTGATCGTCGGCGGCGGCATCGCCAACACCTTCATGCTGGCCGCCGGCCTGAAGATCGGCAAGAGCCTGGCCGAGCCCGACCTGCTGGGCGAGGCCCGCGCCGTGATCGAGGCGATGAAGGCCCGTGGCGCCGAGGTGCCCATCCCCGTCGACGTGGTTTGCGCCAAGCGCTTCGCAGCCGACGCCGAGGCGACCGTGAAGGCCGCCGATGCGGTCGAGGACGATGACCTGATCCTCGACATCGGCCCGAAGACCTCGAAGATCCTGGCCGACAAGCTGGCCGCAGCCGGCACCATCGTCTGGAACGGGCCTGTCGGCGTGTTCGAGTTCGACGCCTTTGCCGGTGGCACCGAGGCCATCGCCCGGGCCATCGCCAAGAGCGACGCTTTCAGCATCGCCGGTGGCGGCGACACCTTGGCGGCCATCGCCAAGTACGGCATCGAGCGCGACGTCAGCTACATCTCGACCGGCGGCGGCGCCTTCCTGGAGGTGCTCGAAGGCAAGACCCTGCCGGCCTTTGAGATCCTCTCCAAGCGCGCCGAAGACTGAGCCCGAACCGGCGGTCGGTAACCCATGCGACTTGTGCATGGGCCTTGCTGACCGCTGACATGAACCCCGGAAACGCCCCTGCAGCGGGCGTTTCCGGGCATGCGACGTGTGTGCCTGCGCTGTAACCTTCGCGCCCCGCGAAGAACATCCGCCCTGGAGACACACATGGCCGCCCTCACCCCCGCCGAACAAGCCCTGCGCGAAGCCGCGCTGGAATACCACCGCTCGCCCGTGCGCGGCAAGATTTCCGTCACGCCGCTCAAGCCGCTGATGAACCAGCGCGACCTGTCGCTGGCGTACTCGCCGGGTGTCGCCTATGCCTGCCTGGACATCCAGGCCGACCCGAGCAAGGCGGCCGAATACACCTCGCGCGGCAACCTCGTGGGCGTGGTCACCAACGGCACGGCCGTGCTGGGCCTGGGTGACATCGGCCCGCTGGCTGGCAAGCCGGTGATGGAAGGCAAGGGCTGCCTGTTCAAGAAGTTCGCCGGCATCGACGTGTTCGACATCGAGCTGGCCGAGCGCGATCCCGACAAGCTGGTCGAGATCATTGCCGCGCTGGAGCCGACGCTGGGGGGCATCAACCTCGAGGACATCAAGGCGCCGGAGTGCTTCTACATCGAGAAGAAGCTGCGCGAGCGCATGCAGATCCCGGTCTTCCACGATGACCAGCACGGCACCGCGATCATCTCGGGCGCCGCCCTGCTCAACGGCCTGGAGCTGGTCGGCAAGGCCATCGGCAGCGTCAAGCTGGTGGTGTCGGGCGCGGGGGCCGCCGCCATCGCCTGCCTGGACCTGATGGTCGGCCTGGGCGTGAGGCTCGAGAACATCTACGTCTGCGACTCCAAGGGCGTCATCCGTGCGGGCCGGGGCGACAAGCTCGACGAGTCCAAGCAGCGCTACTGTCAGTCCACCGAACTGAAGACGCTGGCCGACGTGATCGTGGGTGCCGACGTCTTCCTGGGCTGCTCGGCCGCGGGCGTGCTGTCGCCGGAGATGGTTGCGACCATGGGTGACAAGCCCATCATCCTGGCGCTGGCCAACCCGGAGCCGGAGATCCGGCCCGAGCTGGCGCGCCAGGCCAAGCCCGACTGCATCGTCGCGACCGGCCGTTCGGACTACCCGAACCAGGTCAACAACGTCCTGTGCTTCCCCTACATCTTCCGGGGCGCGCTGGACTGCGGCGCGACCCGCATCACCGAGGCGATGAAGCTCGCCTGCGTGCGCGAGATCGCCGCGCTGGCCAAGGAAGAAACCAGCGACGAGGTGGCCGCCGCCTACGCGGGCCAGGAGCTGCAGTTCGGCCCGGAATACATCATCCCCAAGCCCTTCGACGCCCGCCTGATCCTGCGCATCGCACCGGCCGTGGCGCGTGCGGCGGCCGAGTCCGGCGTGGCGACGCGGCCGATCGAGGACATGGACGCCTACCGCGAGTCGCTGACCCGCTACGTCTACCAGACCGGCATGTTCATGCGCCCGGTCTTCGCCGCCGCCAAGCGTGCGCCGTCGCGGGTGGTCTACGCCGAAGGCGAGGACGAGCGCGTGCTGCGCGCGGTCCAGGCCGTGCTGGCCGAAGGCATGGCCAAGCCCATCCTGGTGGGCCGACCCAACGTGATCCAGATGCGCATCGAGCGCGCCGGCCTGCGCCTGAAGGCCGGCACCGACTTCGAGGTGGTCGACCCGGAAGACGATCCGCGCTTTCGCGCCTGCTGGGAGGACTACCACCGCCTGATGGGCCGCGAGGGTGTCTCGCCCGAGGCCGCCAAGGCGGCGGTGCGGCGTTCGACCACGCTGATCTCGGCGCTGCTGCTGCGCCGGGGCGATGCCGACGCGATGCTGTGTGGCCTGCATGGCCGCTTCGACAGCCACTACGAGCACGTCAAGGCGGTGATCGGCGCCCAGGCCGGCGTGCACACCATGGCGACGATGAACGCGCTGATGCTGGAGGAGCACAACCTCTTCATCACCGACACCTTCATCAACGAACAGCCCAGCGCCGAGGAACTCGCCGAGATCGCCCGCATGGCGGCCGAGGAGGTGCGCCGCTTTGGCGTGCCGCCCAAGGTGGCCTTCCTGTCGCACTCGATGTTCGGCTCGTCGAGCCGGCCGTCGGCCAAGCGGGTGCGGGCTGCACGTGACCTTTTCGTGGCCCGCAACCCGCACATCGAGTGCGACGGCGAGATGCACGGCGATGCCGCGCTGTCCGAGAAGCTGCGCCAGAACATCCTGCCCGACGGCCGCCTGAGCGGCGCCGCCAACCTGCTGGTGCTGCCCAACATCGACGCTGCAAACATCCTGTTCAACGTGCTGAAGATGACATCGGGCAAGGGCGTCACGGTCGGCCCGATGCTGCTGGGTGCCGCCGCGCCGGTGCACATCCTGACGCCGTCGGCGTCGATGCGCCGTGTCGTCAACATGACCGCGCTGGCGGTGGCGGACGCGGCGGCGTCGCGGCGCTGAGGCGGATCGTCCTTCGGGGTTGGGGCCACGGACGGCGGGCGCACAACGAGGGCAGCGCGGCTCGTAACCGCGCTGTTCCAGAGTCAGGCTGATAATCCGCCGCCACACCGCTTGAGCCCCCTTGCAGCCCGTCGCTGACGAGGCCCTGACGCGGTGACCGACCCCCTAGGAGACTGACCCATGCCCCGCCATACCAAGATCGTTGCAACCCTCGGCCCCGCCTCGTCGGACCCCGAGGTGCTGGAACGGATGATCCGTGCCGGGGTCGACGTCGTGCGACTGAACTTCAGCCACGGCAAGGCGCAGGACCACATCGACCGCGCGACCATGGTGCGCGAGGCTGCCCGCCGCGTCGGCAAGCCGGTGGCCATCATGGCCGACCTGCAGGGCCCGAAGATCCGCGTCGGCAAGTTCGCCGAAGGCAAGGTCATGCTCGAACAGGGCCAGCCCTTCGTGCTGGACGCCGGTCGCACCGAACCGGGCGACCTCGGCGGTGTCGGCCTGGACTACAAGGAACTGCCGCGCGACGTGAAGCCCGGCGACACGCTGCTGCTCAACGACGGCCTGATCGTGATGGTGGTCGAGGCGGTGCGCGGCGAGCAGGTCCACACCATCGTCAAGATCGGTGGCGAGCTGTCCAACAACAAGGGCATCAACAAGCAGGGCGGTGGCTTGACCGCGCCGGCCCTGACGGCCAAGGACATGGAGGACATCAAGACCGCGATGTCCTTCCAGTGCGAGTACCTGGCGGTCAGCTTCCCGAAGAACGCCACCGACATGGAAATGGCGCGCCAGCTGGCCAACGTGGCCGGCGAGCCGTGGCGCCACAAGCCCGGCATGATCGCCAAGATCGAGCGCAGCGAGGCCATCCCCGTGCTCGACCAGATCCTCAAGGCCAGCGACGGCATCATGGTCGCCCGCGGTGACCTGGCCGTGGAAGTCGGCAACGCAGCGGTGCCCGCGTTGCAGAAACGCATGATCCGCATGGCCCGCGAGATGGACAAGGTCACCATCACCGCGACGCAGATGATGGAGTCGATGATCCAGAACCCGGTGCCGACCCGCGCCGAGGTCAGTGACGTGGCCAATGCCGTGCTGGACGGCACCGACGCGGTCATGCTGAGTGCCGAGACGGCCGCCGGCAAGTACCCGGTCGAGACCATCGAGCAAATGGCCGCCATCGCGCTGGCCGCCGAGCGGGCCGAGGACTTCCAGCTCGACGCCAACTTCACCAACAAGAAGTTCGCCCGCATCGACCAGTCGATCGCGATGGGCGCGCTGTTCACCGCGCACCACCTGGGCTGCAAGGCCATCCTGGCGCTGACCGAGTCGGGCTCGACCGCGTTGTGGATGAGCCGCTACCGCATCGACGTGCCGATCTATGGCCTGACGACCCAGGCCAAGTCCGAGCGCGCCATGGCGCTCTACCGCAATGTGCGCCCCATCCTGATGGCGAAGTTCGACGACCGTGACACCGCGCTGGCCGCTGCCGAGCGCCTGCTGGTCGACAAGGGCGTGCTGCGCCCGGGCGACACCTATGCGATCACCTGCGGCGAGCCGATGGGCTACCCGGGCGGCACCAACATGCTGAAGGTCTGCCGCGTCGGCTGACCCGCCAGCGTCAGCGCTCCGCCACACGAGGCCGCCCAACAGGGCGGCCTTTTTCGTTGTGCCTTGCGCAATCCCCGCGAGCCGGGTGTCGCAGGCCGTCGGCGCTCGCTCGGGTTGTCGATGGGGCGACCCTAGAATCCTGCGAGTTACAAGGCGGTTTCAAGGTGCGTCTGCCCGGGCCCGAAGCGGGGTAGATCCCGAGTCGGTGATTCGGCTGTATCGATAACGTCCACCGTTGACTGCCTCTTCCAAGTCCCATTCACTCCCTGAGGTTCCCACCATGCCACTCGTCTCGATGCGCCAGTTGCTCGACCATGCTGCCGAATGCGGCTATGGCATCCCGGCGTTCAACGTCAACAACCTGGAGCAGGTCCAGGCGGTCATGGCTGCGGCCGACGAGGTCGGTGCGCCGGTCATCCTGCAAGCCAGCGCGGGTGCCCGCAAGTACGCCGGCGAGAGCTTCATCAAGCACCTGATCCAGGCGGCGGTCGAGGCCTATCCGCACATCCCGCTGGTCATGCACCAGGACCACGGCACGAGCCCGAAGATCTGCGAAGGCGCGATCAACCTCGGCTTCGGCTCGGTGATGATGGACGGCTCCTTGCGCGAAGACGGCAAGACCCCGGCCGACTTTGCCTACAACGTCGAAGTGACCCGCAAGGTCGTCGACATGGCCCACCAGGTCGGCGTGACGGTTGAAGGCGAGCTCGGCTGCCTGGGCTCGCTGGAGACCGGCGAGGCCGGCGAGGAAGACGGCGTCGGCGCGGTCGGCAAGCTCGACCACAGCGCGCTGCTGACGGATCCGGAAGAGGCTGCGCAGTTCGTCAAGGCAACCCAGCTGGACGCACTGGCCATCGCCATCGGCACCAGCCACGGCGCCTACAAGTTCAGCCGCAAGCCCACCGGCGACATCCTGGCGATCAGCCGCGTCAAGGAGATCCATGCCCGCATCCCCAACACCCACCTGGTGATGCATGGTTCGTCCTCGGTGCCGCAGGAACTGCTGGCCATCATCAACCAGTACGGCGGCCAGATGAAGGAGACCTATGGCGTGCCCGTCGAAGAGATCCAGGAGGCGATCAAGTTCGGCGTGCGCAAGATCAACATCGACACCGACATCCGCCTGGCGATGACCGGTGCGGTGCGCAAGTTCTTGGCCGAGCATCCCGACAAGTTCGACGCCCGCGAGTGGCTCAAGCCGGCCCGCGAGGCCGCGCGGCTGGTCTGCAAGCAGCGCTACCTCGAGTTCGGTTGCGAAGGCCAGGCCGGCAAGATCAAGGCTGTTGCGCTGGACGAGGTTGCCCGCCAGTACGCCGCCGGCAAGCTGGCGCAGCAGGTGCGTTGAACCCGACTTGAGGGCGCGGGAGGCCCGGCGCCGCGTCGCTTGGGCCCCTCGTTTCCCCGTCCGTCACCCTGAGGAAGGCCCGCGTCATGCGGGCCTTTTCGCTGGGGAGGCCCCCCTACAATTCGTGAAACTCTCCACAACGATCCCGCCGTGACCGCTGCCGCCGCCCTTCAAGAATCCAGCCTCCGTTCGCTGCCGCTGCTCGCGCGCGGCAAGGTCCGTGACAACTACGCCGTAGGCGAGGACCGCATCCTGATGGTCGCCAGCGACCGCATCTCGGCCTTCGACGTGATCATGGGCGAGGGCATCCCCGGCAAGGGCGAACTGCTCACCCGCATGGCGCAGTTCTGGTTCGACAAGCTCGGCCACATCGTCCCGCATCACCTGACAGGCGAAGACCCGACCTCCGTGGTCTCTCCCGACGAGGCCGATCGTGTGCGTGGTCGCTCGATGCTGGTCAAGCGACTGAAGCCCCTGCCGGTCGAAGCCGTGGTGCGCGGCTACCTCGCCGGCAGTGGCTGGAAGGAATACCAGGAAAGCCGCTCGGTCTGCGGCGTCGCGCTGCCCGCCGGTCTGCGCAATGCTGAGCGCCTGCCCACGCCGATCTTCACGCCCGCCACCAAGGCTGAGATGGGCGATCACGACGAGAACATCAGCTTCGCGCGCATGACCGAGATCATCGGTGCCGACCTGGCCGAGCGCGTGCGCACCCTCTCGATCGCGCTCTACCAGGCAGCGGCCGAACATGCGCTGACCAAGGGCATCATCATCGCGGACACCAAGTTCGAGTTCGGCCTTGATGCCAAGGGCACGCTGACCTTGATGGACGAGGTGCTGACGCCTGACTCGTCGCGCTACTGGCCGGTCGAGCACTACCAGCAGGCGCTGGCCGAAGGCCGTAACCCGCCGAGCTACGACAAGCAGTTCCTGCGCGACTGGCTTGAAGCCGCTCGTGTCGACGGCCAGCCCTGGAACAAGCAGGCGCCGGCCCCGGCCTTGCCGGCCGACGTCGTCGCCCACACCGCGGCGACCTATCGGGAGGCGCTCGAGCGCCTCACCACCTGACGGCACCGCCCCTGGCGCCGTAGCCCCGACCGACTGCGACCCGCCATGCACCGACTGCTGCGCAACCTCGACGAGGCGATCGAACGGGCTCGCATCCCGCGAGAGCTGCCCTTCCTGCGGGCCGAACGTGCGGTCGTCTATGCCCGGCTCGGCGAGTTGGACCTGGCGCGCCGTGAGGTCCAGCAACTGCGCCAGTTGGGTGACACCCACACGCAGACGGTGCTGGGTGCCTGGCTTTGGCTGGCCGAGGGGCTGGCCGACTACTTCGAGAACGTCAGCCTGCGGGCCCGCGAACGGGTCGGTCGCGCCGTCGTGCAGGCCGCACAGATGCGCGCACCGCGGGCTCATTCGCTGGCGGCGGCGTGGCTGGCCCACTTCGACTTCCGGGTCCACGACTACGCCGCAACGATCGAGCATGTGCGCATCGCCCTGACCGTGGCGCCGGCCACGCACCATTCGGCCCGCTCACGCGCCTGCACGGTCGTGGCCGGGGCCTACCACTACGCCGGTCGAGAGGACCTGGCCCAGCCCTGGTACCTGCAGGCTCGGGCCCATGCCACCGCCGAAGGCGACGGCTCGGCGCTGAGTTCGCTCATGTACAACATGGCGGCCCTGCGGGTCATGGAAGTTCGGCTCAACGAACGTTTCGGTGCGTCCGATGGCCTGAAGGTCAAGCGGGCCCGGCTGGGCACCGACTCGTCGCGCCAGCTCGACCTGAACGTGCGCACCAAGGCGCTCAGCCACCACACCCCGATGCAGCAGGCGCTGGTGCTGTCGGCACTGGGCGAGCACGCTGCGGCGCTGGCCTTGTACGACGCTCACCTCGACGCCGCCTTGAGGGAGGGGCTGGCCTTCTCCGAATGCCTGTTCCAGGCCGATCGCGCCACCTGCCTGCTGGCGCTGGGGCAGGGCGATGAGGCGCTGACGGCGGCGCGGCAGGCCGAATCGGCCTTCCTGAGCGCCACCGAGCCGGAGGAGCAGGCCATTGCGCACGCGCTGTTGGCGCCCCTTCTCGAGCGCCTGGGTCTGCCGGAGATCGGCGCCCGGCATCTGGCCGCTGCCGAGGCACCGCTGCAGCTCTACCGCAGCCGGAGCGCGGCCTTGCTGGAGATGCTGGAACAGGCCGATCTCGCGCGTTACCGGCTTGGCCCGCTGGTTGCGGATCCGAAGGCGGCCTGAGGGCCGACCGCCTCCCGGATCCACTCAGAACAGGACCATGCTGAGCTTGCGGCGGTACTGGTCCAGCAAGGGGTCGGTGGCGACCGCTGCGGTTTTGCCGGCGATCTCGACGGCGCCCTTGGCCTCCGCGACCGCCGCTGGCTTGGGCATCGGCTTGGTCATCAGCTCCAGGATCGCGACGTAGGTCTTGCGCGCCCGGCCGTCCGACCACGCCTTGTCGCGCATCAGGATCTCCAGCAACTCGTCCATCGCGGCGGTGTGTTCCTGCAGCGCGAAGAGCTGTCGGGCGCGGTCGAAACGGGCGTCGAAGTCGCGCTTGTTGGCGGCGATGGCGGCATCCAGTTCGGCCATGGGGCGGGCGCTGGCCACGGCCTCGCAAGCCTCCAGCCAGGCACCCAGAGCGGCGATGCGCTGGTCGACGATGGCCTTGCTGGCGACCGGCTCGAAGACACGGCGGGCGTCGCTGACACGACCTTCCTGCAGCAGCAGCTTGACGTAGTCGAAGCGCGCGGTTTCGTTGGACGGGTCGATCGCGACGGCTTCCTGAAGCTTGGCCAGGGCCGCCTCGGCATTGCCGTCCTCGGCCAGTGCCTCGGCTTGCTCGACCTCGGCTTCGGCTTCGATCTCGGCCTCGCTGGGCACGTGCTTGTCGAGGAACTCGCGGATCTGCGCTTCGGGGATCGCGCCGACGAAGCCGTCGACCGGCTGGCCCTGGCTGAACATCACGCAGAAGGGGATGGAGCGCACGCCGAACATCTGGCTGAGCTGGCTGGCGATCTCGGGCACCTCGTCGCTGTTGAGCTTGGCCAGCGTGAAGCGACCTTCGTAGGTTGTCTCCAGCTTCTCCAGCATCGGCCCGAGCTGGCGGCAAGGGCCACACCAGGGCGCCCAGATGTCGAGCAGCACGGGCTGGCGCAGCGAGGCCTGGATCAGTTCGGATTCAAAGTTTTCGAGGGTGATGTCGATCATCGCGGCACCTGAGGAATTCGTGCGGAAGGAAGGCGTGAGCCACGTGCTCGGCCATGGATGTGGCCATCTGTTTGGCCACCTGCGTGGCCACCCAAGCGGCCGACCTCGACTTGAGGGCTGGGCCAGCAAACACAAGCGGTGCGGCGGGTGCCGCCTAAAATCCCGCCTTTGTCTCGCCCGGAGCCTGCAGTGAACAGCGCCTCGCCCGTGGTCGGCATCGTCATGGGGTCCAACAGCGATTGGGACACCATGCGACAGGCGGCCCAGATTCTCACCGAGTTTGCCGTGCCCTTCGAGGCGCGCGTGGTCTCGGCCCACCGCATGCCCGACGACATGTTTGCCTACGCCGAAGCGGCGCGCGGACGCGGCTTGCAGGCCATCATCGCGGGCGCCGGTGGTGCCGCGCACCTGCCGGGCATGCTGGCGGCCAAGACGCCGGTGCCGGTGCTCGGGGTTCCGGTCGCCAGCAAGCACCTGCTGGGCGTCGACTCGCTGCACTCGATCGTGCAGATGCCCAAGGGCATCCCGGTGGCGACCTTCGCGATCGGCGCGGCCGGCGCGGCCAATGCGGCCTTGTTCGCCGTGGCACTGCTGGCCAACCGCGATGCCGATCTGGCCGCACGGCTGGACGCCTTCCGCGCCCGCCAGACCGAGGTGGCGCGTGCGATGACGCTGGACGACTGATGTCTGCTCACCACCCCGTGATCCTCCCCGACGGCCACGCCACGCTGGGCGTGATGGGCGGCGGCCAGCTCGGCCGCATGTTCGTGCACGCCGCCCAGCAGATGGGCTACCGCACCGCAGTGCTCGAACCCGATCCCGCCAGCCCGGCCGGTCTGGTCGCCCACGAACACGTGCGCACCGGCTACGAGGACGTCATCGGCTTGACCGCGTTGGCCAACGTCGCCGCCGCCATCACCACCGAGTTCGAGAACGTCAGTGCCGCCTCGCTGCGTCAGCTGGCGGCGCACCGTCCGGTGGCGCCGGCCGGCGACGCGGTGGCGGTCTGCCAGGACCGCGCCGCCGAGAAGGCCCACTTCGTCGCGAGCGGCGTGCCGTGTGCGCCACATGCCCGGATCGAGTCTGACGCGGACCTCGCGGCGGTCGATGTGTCGACGCTGTTGCCCGGCATCCTCAAGACATCGCGCATGGGCTATGACGGCAAGGGCCAGCGCCGCGTGGCCGATGCCGCCGAGCTGGCGCGGGCCTGGTCCGACCTGGGCCGCGTGCCCTGCCTGCTCGAAAAGATGCTGCCGCTGGCGGCCGAGCTGAGCGTCATCGTGGCGCGTGGCGCCGACGGCTGCTGCGTGCACCTGCCGGTTCAGCGCAACCTGCATCGCGACGGCATCCTGGCCGTCACCACCGTGCCTGCCGAAGGCATCCCGGCGGCGACGCAGGACGCCGCGATCGCCTCGGCTGGCCGGATCGCGGCCGAACTGGCCTATGTCGGCGTGTTGTGCATCGAGTTCTTTGTGCTGGCCGACGGCAGCCTGGTTGCCAACGAGATGGCGCCGCGCCCGCACAACTCTGGCCACCACAGCATCGACAGCTGCGACGTCTCGCAGTTCGACCTGCAGGTGCGCACGCTCGCCGGTCTGCCGCTGGTCCAGCCGCGTCTGCATTCGCCCACCGTGATGCTCAACCTGCTGGGCGACCTTTGGTGGGACGCCGCCGGCCGCGAGCGCACGCCCGACTGGGCTGGCGTGCTGGCCTTGCCCGGCACCCACCTGCATCTCTACGGCAAGGCCGAGGTGCGCAGGGGCCGCAAGATGGGCCACCTGACCGTGACCGCCGCGACGCCGGAAGCCGCCCGAGCGCTGGCCTTGCAGGTGGCGGCCGTGCTCGGTTTCGAACCGTTCTGATCGGCCTTCTCGCCATGCCCGTGCTGTTGCCCAACTCGACCGGGGCCGAGCGCTCGGCCAGCTTGGCCGCCGCCGTCGCCAGACTGGTCGAAGGTGGCCTGGTGGCCTTGCCGACCGAGACCGTCTACGGCCTTGGCGCCCGGGCCGACGACGCACAGGCTGTCGCCCGCATCTTCGCGGCCAAGGGCCGACCCAGCGATCACCCGCTGATCGTGCATGTGGCTGATTTGGCAGGCGCCGAGCACTACGCTGCCGAGATCTCGCCGCTGGCGCAGCGCCTGATGGCGGCCTTCTGGCCGGGCCCGCTGACGGTGATCGTGCCGCGCCGGCCGGGCATCGCCGAAGCGGCCGCTGGCGGGCAGACCAGCGTAGGCCTGCGCTGCCCGTCGCACCCGATCGCGCAGGCGCTGTTGCGCGCGGCCGGGCAGGCAGGCGTCAGCGGCGTCGCTGCGCCCAGCGCCAACCGCTTCGGGCGCGTCAGCCCGACCTGCGCCGCCCATGTGATGAGCGAGTTCGCCGACACGCCCGAAGCCGCCGGGCTGCTGGTGCTGGACGGGGGTGACTGCGACGTCGGCATCGAGTCGGCCATCGTCGACTGCAGCCGCGGCCATCCGGTGCTGTTGCGCCCGGGCAGTCTGGGCCGGGCCCTGATCGAGGCGTCAGCGGGCGAGCCGCTGCTCGCCCCGGATGCCCATGCGCCGCGCGCATCCGGCACGCTGGCGGCGCATTACGCGCCCAGCGCCAAGGTCCGCCTGATGACGTCGACCGCACTGAAGGACGCGCTCGGCGTGCTGGCGTCCAGCCTGGCTGCGCTGCCCGATGCGTCACGAAAGGCGCCGACCGTGGCGGTATATTCGCGCCTCCCGAAGCCGGCTGGGTTGCAGGGCGTGGTCTGGCGGACCATGCCGGCCGACCCGGCAGCGACGGCGCATGAGCTGTTCGGTGCCCTGCGCGACTTCGACGACGCCCACGTCGCGCTGATCTGGGTCGAGCAGCCGCCGTCCGACAGCGCCTGGGACGGCGTGCGCGACCGGCTGCAACGTGCGGCGGCGGCCTGACCCCAGTTCCCCAGATTCCCTGACCCCCCGGTATCCGTTGGAGACTCGATGAATCCCCTGTCACGACTCGCGCGCGCCTGGCGCACCGCCACCGTCCTCGCCCTCGCGTTGGCAGGCTTGGCAGGCTGCGACAGCTCCAGCCGGATCGAGCCCTATGTGCCGACGCGGATGATGTCGTTCGGGGATGACCTGAGTGCCGTCAACGCCGATGGCAGAAAGTACTTCGTCAACGTCGTGGACAGCAGCAATGTCGTGAACTGCTCTGCGGTGTCGAGCTGGAATCAGATCGTTGCCAATGGCTTCGGCTTGACGATGCCCGGATGCCCTGTCAGTCCGGCGACGCCGGCGACCGGCTTCAACGGGGCTGTGGCTGGGGCTCGGGTGGATGCCATCAAGCTTCAGGTCGATGCCCGGCTCAACGAGTTTGTCCCTTCGACGCTGGTGACGATCCAGGGTGGCATGTGGGACGTGCTCGATGCCTACCTGCTGGCCAAGACGGCGACGGACCTTCAGCCCATCTACAACCAGATCGTGACGAAGGCCAATGTGCTGTCGGCGGCCGTCAACAGTGCCACCCGGCAAGGCCAGGGCGCCCGCGTGGTGTACATCGCCGTGCCCGACCTCGGGCTGTCGCCCTTGGCGATCCAGGACCAGGCCGCTGGCAGTTGCGGTGTGCGCGACTGCCGGGCCCTGCTGACCGAACTGAGCGCCCGCTTCAACAGCATCTTCCGCGTCGGCATCTACCAGGAAGTCGTCTATGGCCCCGGCGTCACGAACGACGGGCGCTATGCGGCGTTCGTCGACGGTGAAGGCTGGACGAGGACCCTGGTGGCGTCGGTACTGGGGGATTCCAATGGCACGAAGAACGATGTCTACGGGCTGGATCAGGTGACATCCGCCGCATGCCCGGTCGTAGTGGGGGGGCTGAACGATGACATCAGCGCGTGCGACACGGCCGATCTCGTCGCGGGTGTGAGCGCCGCAGCCTACCTCTGGGCAGCCAGTGTCCACCCCGGTCAGGCGTGGCATCTGCAGGTCGGAACCATCGCCCTCGCCCGCGCCCGCAACAACCCGTTCTGATCGCTCAGCGCAGCGCGCCGCCCAGCCGCTCCGCGCCCCAGCCCAGCACCGCGTCGATCACCGCTCGGCCACCTTCCCGGCTGGCCAGCGGGTGGTTCAGGATGACCACCACAACGGCCCGACGACCGTCCGCGCCATCGAGGTAGCCAGCCACACCGGCCACGTCTGAGAGGGAGCCGGTCTTCAGATGTGCCCGACCGGCCACTGACGTGGCGCGGCGTGCGGTGGCCTCGCCGGCCAGCGGCAGGCTGGACACCAGGTCCGGCATCCACGGCTGGCGCCACGACCAGCGCAGCCACTGCGCCAGGCAACGCGGCGTGATGCGCTCGTCGCGCGACAGGCCCGAGCCGTTGTCCAGCTTCAACTCGTCTGCCGTGCAACCCACCCGAGGCAACAGACCGGTGACGACCGCGCGGCCGGCGTCCCAGGTCGCGGTTGCTGCGGCCAGCGTGGGTGCTGGCGATGCGCCCGGTGGCAAGGGCAGGTTGGGCGGGCCGCCCAGGGCCAGCAACATCTGCTGGGCGATGGTGTTGTTGCTGTAGAGGTTCATCGGCCGCAGCACGTCGGCCAGAGGCGGAGAGCTGAATGTGAACAGCGGCAGCGCCTCGCCGCCCGATCCGCCGTTCCTGACCTTGCCCTGCAGCGCGCCGCCGAGCGCGCGCCACTGCGCCTCGATCGCCCGGGCGGCATGCGTGGCGGGCTCGTTGTAGGCGACCGACCAGCTGCGTTCACCGCAGCTGCGCGGCAGGCCGCCGGCGAAGCTCCATGACGTGGGCGAGCGGAAGTCGGCCAGCAGCTTGGCGCGCCAATCCTCGCAAGGCCCGTCGAGCAAGGGCACCCGCTCGCTGACCCGCCAGCCCGCCAGCGGCAGGTCGACCGACACCTCGGCCCAGGCCTGCGAGGGCTGCGGCCGGAAGGTCAGCGTCAAGCTCTTGAAGTTCACCAGCAGCGCATCGGGCCGGGCGTTGTAGGGCTTGAGCGGCTCGTTGTCGAAGGCGGCGGGATCGACCTCGGGGATGGCGTAAGCGCTGCGGTCGAGCACGATGTCGCCGCGAATCTCGCGCACGCCGCGCTGGCGGATCTGGTCGAGCAGCAGCCAAAGCCGCTCGGCCACCAGGCTCGGATCGCCACCGCCTCGGATGCGCAGCGAGCCTGTCAGCACGCCCTCGCGCGGCAGCGCATCGACGCTCACCAGGGTCTGCCACTGGTGGCTGCGGCCCAGCGTCTCCAGCGCGGACGCCGAGGTCAGCAGCTTCATCAACGATGCGGGGTTGACCAGCTGGCCTGCGCGGTGCGCCAGCCACGGTTCGCCGCCATCGACCGGGCCGATCCAGACGTGCATGGCTTCGGCCGGCAAGCCGGCCTGGGCCAGGGCGGCGGTGATGCGTTGCGGCACCCGCTGGGTCGCTTGTGCGGGTGCTGGAGACGGCAGCATCGCGGCCATCAAGGCCATGGCCTGCAAGGTCCAGGGCAGGGTGAAGGACGGGCGTCGGGTGGGGTGCATCGCGGTCGATCATAGGAGCCGCAGGCAGGCCCGCACCAGCCGACAAGGCCGTTGCCATCGGCCTTGTCGCCACACCCTCGCCGCTACACTGGATCGGTACATCCGCTCTGCGCCATGCCCTTGCCCTGTCTGCTTGCCCTCGATGCCGCGACCGAACACCTGCACCTCGCGGTGTGGCGCGACGGCGTCGTGCACGCCCGCCAGCTGGCCGGTGGTGCCCAGGCCTCGATGAACCTGCTGCCGGCGATCGCCTCGCTGGTCGACGAGGCGGGCGCGACCTTGCAAGACATCGACGCGATCGGCTACGGACAGGGCCCTGGCGCCTTCACGGGCCTGCGCACCGCCTGCTCGATCGCCCAGGGCCTGGCCATCGGCCTGGACCGGCCGCTGGTCGCGCTCGACACGCTGGCGCTGGTTGCCGAGTCGGCCCATCGGCAAGCGGGTTTCGAGCGCGTCTGGACGGTGCTGGATGCGCGCATGGGTGAGGCTTATGCGGCCTGCTGGCAGCGCCATGGTGAAGCCGATTGGCGGCTGGCCACCGATGCAGCGGGCGTCGTCATCGCCGGTCCGGCTCTGCTGCGACCAGAGGCCTTGCGCGGCCTCGTGCAAGCCCATCCTGCCGCGCTGGCGGGGCCGGGCTGGATGGTTTTCGAGTCGGCTGCATCGGACCTGGACTTGCCCATGTGCGTGCTGGCCTTGCCCGACGGTGAGGCGCTGGCCGCGCTGACGCGACAGGCCCATGCGGCACAACGCTGGATCGACCCGGCCCTGGCCCTGCCGCTCTATGTGCGCGACAAGGTCGCGCAGACCACCGCCGAACGGGCGGCGGCCCGTGCCTGATCGCCGCGCACCATGAGCGCCCGACCCGATCCCGCCTACCTGGCCCGAGCGCCCCACGCGCCCCGTGCGATGCCGCTGGTGATGCGGCCCATCACGCTGGACACGCTCGATGCCCTGTTGGCCATCGAGGTGCGCTGCTACACACATCCCTGGAGCCGCGGCAACTTCATCGATGCACTGGCCGCCGGCTACCTCGCGCAGGCGCTGCAGACACCGGCCGGCGAACTGGTGGCCTACATGATCGCCATGGCCGGCGTCGACGAGTGGCACCTGCTCAATATCACCGTCGCGCCCGAGCACCAGGGCCGCGGCCATGCCGTGCGGCTGTTGCATGAACTGTCCCGACACGCCCGTGCCACCGGGGCCGAATGCCTGTGGCTGGAGGTCCGGCCCAGCAACGAGCGCGCCCGTGCGGTCTATGCCCGGCACGGTTATGTGCAGGTCGGGATGCGACGCGGCTACTACCCCGCCTGCGACGGTCAGCGCGAGGATGCGCTGGTGCTGAGGCTGGACATCGGCCCGGACCGGTCGGATCGCCGGCCACGTCACGACAGCGAGGGCGGCCATGGTCTGGTCTGAACGGCAGGTCGCGATGCTGGCCGAGATGGGCATCCACCTTCGGCTACCGACGGCCGAGTCGGTGCAGCAGGTCGCTCCGGCCGAGGTGGTCGCCGGCACGGTGCCCGCCGACATCGCCGCGCCGACAGGGCCGGCAACGCCTGTCGCACGGCTTGCAGCCCCGGTTGCAGTCCCGGTTGCAGCACCGATCGCCTGGGTCCCCGATGCGGCAAGGTCGACGACGCTGATCGACCCAGCCAGTCCGGTCGCCGCGATGGGTTGGGACACATTGGCCGATGCCGTCGCCGGCTGCCGCGCTTGCGAGCTGTGCGTGAGCCGCCGCAACACGGTCTTCGGTGCCGGCAACCGGCAGGCCCGCTGGATGCTGATCGGCGAAGCGCCCGGCGAAAACGAGGACCGCACCGGCCAGCCCTTTGTCGGCGAGGCCGGCCAGTTGCTGGACAACATGCTCCGTGCCGCCGGCCTGACGCGTGCCGATGGCGGCGGCGAGGACCAGGTCTACATCGCCAACGTGCTGAAGTGCCGCCCGCCGCGCAACCGCAACCCCGAGCCGCACGAGGTCGAGCGCTGCGAGCCCTACTTGCAGCGCCAGGTCGAACTGGTGCGGCCGCGCCTGATCGTGGCGCTGGGGCGCTTCGCGGTGCAGTCCATCCTGCGCAGCGCCGAGCCGATCGGCCGGCTGCGCGGCAAGGTCCACCAGTACCACGGCGTGCCGGTGGTGGTGACCTACCACCCCGGCTACCTGCTGCGCAACCCGGTCGACAAGTCGCGCGTGTGGGAAGACCTGTGTCTGGCCCGCGAGGTCATGGAAGGTCTGGCCTCGCGGTGACGGCAGGCGTCAGTCCTTCGACTGGCGCAGCACGCGGGCCGCGTCGAGTGCGAAGTAGGTCAGGATGCCGTCGGCACCGGCGCGCTTGAAGGCCAGCAGGCTCTCCATCATCACGGCGTCATGGTCCAGCCAGCCGTTGCCGGCGGCGGCCTTGAGCATCGCGTACTCGCCGCTGACCTGGTAGGCGAAGGTCGGCACGTGGAACTCGTCCTTGACGCGGCGGACCACGTCCAGATACGGCATGCCGGGCTTGACCATCACCATGTCGGCGCCTTCAGCGAGGTCCAGTCCGACCTCGCGCAGCGCCTCATCGGTGTTGCCCGGGTCCATCTGGTAGACCTTCTTGTTGCTCTTGCCGAGGTTGCCGGCCGAGCCGACCGCGTCGCGGAAGGGGCCGTAGAAGGCGCTGGCGTACTTGGCGCTGTAGGCCATGATGCGGGTGTGGATCAGGCCTTCGGTCTCCAGCGCACGGCGGATCGCGCCGATGCGGCCGTCCATCATGTCGCTTGGCGCGACGATGTCGACGCCGGCCCGCGCCTGGGTCAGGGCCTGCTGGACCAGGACCTCGATCGTGACGTCGTTGAGCACATAGCCGTCGTCGTCGATCAGGCCGTCCTGGCCATGGCTGGTGTAGGGGTCGAGCGCGACATCGGTCATCACGCCCAGATCGGGGAAGCGGCGCTTGAGCTCGGCCACGACCTTGGGCACCAGGCCATCGGGGTTGGCGGCCTCCCGGCCATCGGGCGTCTTGTGGGTGCCGTCCAGTACCGGGAAGAGCGCCATCACTGGCACGCCCAGCTCGACGCACTGCTCGGCCACCGGCAGCAGCCGGTCCAGGCTCAGGCGCTGCACGCCGGGCATCGAGCCGACGTCCTCGGTGCGGCCCTGGCCTTCGAGCACGAAGACCGGGTAGATCAGGTCGCTCGGATGCAGGCGGTGCTCGCGCACCAGCGCGCGGGTGTAGGCATCGCGGCGCAGGCGGCGCGGGCGGGCCAGGGGGTAGGGTGGCGGGACGTGCATGGATCGACTCTTGGCGGGCGACAGGGAGGCCGCGATTGTCACGCCGAGGCGCCGCGTATGCCCATCCAGACTTGTCCAAGGTCAGTAGCCAACCCGATCCAGACGCACAAATCCCGCTGCTACACTCGTCCGCGAGCGACGGGCCGCAAGGCCCTCGTTCCCTGCTTTTCCTCCCTGAGCAGGTGCCTTACCGTGTTGACAGCGTTAAGGCTTTGCAGCCCCAGCATCGAGCTGGGGCTCTTTTTTTTGTGGCGTCGAGTGATCGAGGACAGGTCTGTTGACCCGTCCCACGGCGCGGCCCCAACGCGCTTGCCGGCGGTCACGAAAAAGCCGCCCTTCGGGCGGCTGGCGGGGTGGCCGTGTGAAGCGGTCGATCGTGTCAGCGACCGAGTCCGGCGATGCTGTGGGCGGGCGATTTGATGCCACCCAGGGAGCCGTTGTCGGCCAGTTCGTCCGTTCTGACCTCGACCTGATCAAGCGGCGCCGGGCGCGTCGCGTTGAGGTCATCGAACCAGGTGGTGCGCGGTGGCTCGCTGCCCGCTTCGACCGGCGCGGCGCGACCACGGCCTTCACGGTACAGAACGGGTTCGAGCGGGCTCGTTTCCGGGCCTTCGTCGGTGACGACTTCGGTGACGGCCTGCGCCACGAAGATCTTGCGCACTGCGGCCGGGTCAGGCAACAACGACTCGGTCCACACATGCAGCGGAATGCCCCCGGCGCGCAGCACACGTTCGACACGCTGGTGGCGCTTGCGGGCGCGCTCGGTCTCGACCCGGTCGGCCGGCCGGACCTCGATCACCGCGATCACGTTGGACGCGGCATCGCAGACCATCAGGTCGACGCACACATGGCCGACCCGGCGCATCCATTCGACGTAGGAGTTCCGCGTCGGCACGCGCACGAAATGCGAGATCGGCACCTGCGCCAGCACCAGGTGATCGGGCAGCGCACGCCTCAGCACCTCGAAGGCGCGCTGATGGCGCAAGGTCAGTACCCGGGTGGCCTCGGGCGGCCAGCCGATGACGGTGTCGACAGCGTCCAGCGCCCGCGGGCGACCGACGGTGGCCTTGCGCGGCTTGTCGCCCTGGCTGCGTCGCCAGGCCCAGACGACGATCGCCGCGCAGATTCCGGAGAAGACCACCAGAGCGATCGGATTGGCGGCCAACAGTGTGAGATCCATCACGACAAGTTAGCGTGCACGCACAAGGTCGTCAATGCTGCCCCTTGCGCGATTCATGTAACAGTCTCACCACTTGAAGTGATGCGGCGAGATGCGAACCGTGCTTGGAAACGGTTGCGCCCCAGAACGGGTCAGAAGCCCATACCGCCCATGCCGCCCATGCCGGGGAACTTGCCCTTGCCGCCGCCCATGCGCTTCATCATCTTCATCAGGCCGCCGCCCTTCATCTTCTTCATCATGTCGCGCATCTGCTCGAACTGGTTGAGCAGGCGATTGACCTCCTGGACCTGCACGCCAGCGCCAGCCGCGATGCGGCGCTTGCGGCTCGCCTTGAGCAGATCGGGCTTGCGCCGCTCCAGCGGGGTCATCGAGTTGATGATGCCCTCCATGCGGCGCACGTCCTTCTCGGCCTTGCCCATGTCGGCCTGACCGGCCTTGGCGGCCAGTTCGCTGGGCAGCTTGTCCAGCAGGCCCGACAGGCCGCCCATCTTCTTCATCTGGCTGAGCTGGGCCAGGAAGTCGTTGAGGTCGAAGCCTTCGCCGCTGCGGACCTTGTCGGCCAGCTTCTGCGCGGCCTGGATGTCGACGCCCTTCTGGACCTCCTCGACCAGCGCGACGATGTCGCCCATGCCGAGCACACGTCCGGCGTGGCGATCGGCGTCGAACACCTCCAGGCCGTCGATCTTCTCGGACACACCGGCGAACTTGATCGGCGCGCCGGTGATCTGGCGCACCGACAGCGCCGCGCCGCCGCGCGAGTCGCCGTCGAGCTTGGTCAGCACGACGCCGGTCAGCGGCAGCGCGTCCTTGAAGGCCTTGGCCGTGTTGACCGCGTCCTGGCCCTGCATCGCGTCGACCACGAACAGCGTCTCGATCGGGTTGAGCGCCGCGTGCAGCTCGCGGATCTCGGCCATCAGCGCCTCGTCGATCGCCAGCCGGCCGGCTGTGTCGACCAGCAGCACGTCAAACAGGTGACGCCGGGCATGGTCCAGCGCGGCCAGTGCGATGTCGCGCGGCTTGTCCTCCGGGCGGCTCGGGAACCAGTCGGCGCCGGCCTGTTTCGTGACGGTCTTCAGCTGCTCGATGGCGGCCGGGCGGTAGACGTCGGCCGAAACCGTCAGCACCTTCTTCTTGCGGCGCTCGATCAGGTGCTTGGCCAGCTTGGCGGTGGTGGTCGTCTTGCCGGCGCCCTGCAGGCCGGCCATCAAGATCACCGCTGGCGGCTGCACGGCCAGGTTGATGTCGGCCACGCCCTCGCCCATCGTCGCGGCGAGTTCCTTGTGCACGATGCCTACCAGCACCTGCCCTGGGTTGAGCGAACCGACGACTTCCTGGCCGAGCGCCTTCTCCTTCACGCGGTTGATGAAGTCGCGCACCACCGGCAGCGCGACGTCCGCCTCCAGCAGCGCCATGCGCACCTCGCGCATCATGTCCTGCACGTTCGTTTCGGTGATGCGGGCCTGGCCACGCATCGACTTGACGAGCTTGGATAGGCGATCGGAGAGGGCTGAGGCCATCGGGGATTCCGGAGATCTGTGACCGAAGAGGGCGGTCGGGCTGGTGTGGCGGGCCGTGCAGCGTCGTCACGACGGGGCCCGAAAGTACACTGTGCGAGTGATTCTATCGACCGCCTTTCCAAGCCCCTTGTCGCCCTGGTCCGTGTTGCCGGCCGTGCTGGCCCTGGTGGCCTATGCGTTGGCCTGGCCTCAGGGCGAGTCGGCGCTGGTCCGGCGTGCCTTGCCGGTGGCGTGGGTCGCCCACGGCACCGCGCTGTTCGCGCAATTGCTGGGCGTCGGCCTGCCGGGTGACGGCATCCGTTTCGGCTTTGCACCGGCCCTGTCGTCGACGGTCTGGCTGGTCCTCGCGGTGCATGCGATCGAAAGCCGCTTCGTGCCGGTCCCGACGATCCGCCGTCTGCTGGCGGGTCTTGGCGGACTGGCCGTGCTGGTGGGCCTGCTCTTTCCTGGCGAAGGCGCCATCCATGCCGTGTCGCCCTGGGCGCCTCTGCACTGGCTGATGGGCTTTGCGTCCTATGGCCTGTTCGGTGCGGCCGTGCTGCACGCGATCTGGCTGGACCGGGCTGAGCGGGCGATGCGCTCCCGCCGCGTGCCGGCTGCGACAGGCGGCTCGTTGCCGCTGCTGCTGCTCGAACAGCTGACCTTCCGTTTCGTGTCGGCCGGCTTTGTCGTGCTGTCAGGCGCCATCGTGCTGGGCAGTTGGTTCATGGCGACCTGGAGCTGGGATCACAAGACCGTCTTCTCGGTGCTGGGCTGGGCGGTCTTCGCCGGCCTGCTCGGTGGTCGACGGGCCTTCGGATGGCGTGGCCGACGTGCGACCCGCTGGCTCTACGTCGGCAGCGTGCTGCTGCTTTTGTCTTATGTCGGCTCGCGCTTCGTCTTCGAGGTGTTGCTGCACCGGCCTGCGGCCGTCGCGGGACTGGCGTCATGAGGGTGCTGCTCTGGTTGTTGATCGGCCTGGCGGTCTACCTGCTGATCCGCAAGTGGCGACGCGAGCGCGAGACGACGGCCGCAGAAGCGGCCCGATAAGCCGCTCCACCTCGAACCGGTGCCACGCCCTCGACAACCGGGCGCATGGTTCGTTGCGCCCACTGTGGCCTGCACCTGCCGGAGTCCGAGTCCGTGCGCAGTGCCGACGGGCAGGACTACTGCAGCCCCGCGCACCAGACGTCCGGTCCGCGCACCGGCCTGCCTTCCTGAGGACGGCTCCGGCGACATGGCCCGCAACCGACCTCCGGGACATCCGGCCACACCGCCGCTGCCGTTTCTTGACACCGATCTGCCCGGCCGTCGCCCGGGCCGTCCGGCGGTGCCGCGCGACTCATGGTTCGCGGGCTTCAGTGGTGCGGGCGAGTCGACCCGCCCCGAGGACATCGACGCACTGATCGCGCCGACGCGCCCTATGGGATCGGGCTTCGCGCCAACCCGGCCCGAAGAGCGTGTCGAACGTGACGACCGCAAGCGCTTCGAGCGCCTCCATGGCGACGGCTCGAACAGTTCGCGCGTGGCGCCGCCCAGTGGTCGGGTCGACCTGGATGCCGACACCCAGCCGGCCGAGGAATGGGCCGCTCACCCCGGTGCCCAGCCAGCGGTGGCCGAAGCCGCCCTTGGTGTCCGCGACGCCGAAGACTCCAGCGGCTACACCGCGCCGCCCGTCATCGAGCCCACGCCGGCACCGCGTGCCAAGGGTCCGCCCAAGGCCTTCAAGCGGATCCTGCGTGGCTTCATCGTGGCCCGGGCGCTGCTGGCCGTGCTGCTGCTGGCCATGCAGGCTGTCATCGCGATCTACGGCAGCTCCGGCTCGACCTTGCTGGCGCTGACCATCTGTGGCGGCTACACGCTGGCCACGCTGATGCTGGTCGCCCAGGTCGAACTGCGGTGGCTGCCGCAACTTGGCCTGCCGCTGGACCTGCAGGGGCACCTGCGGCGACGTTGGCAGCTCATGACCATCGGCGTCGATCTGGTGGGTTTCTCGGCGCTGCTGCTGGCGTCCATCTCCGGACCGCTCAACCTCAACGCGCTGTTCCTGCTTCCGGTGCTGACGGCGGGGGCGCTGCTGCCGCGCCGCATCGCCGCTGCCGTGGCGGCCTCGGTCGTGCTGCTGCTGCTGGGAGCGGCCTGGTGGCGGGTGCTCGAAGGTGCCGATCTGGCGACCCAGCTGACGCAGGCCGGCATGTTCGGCGCGATGGTGTTTGCGCTGGCCCTGCTGACCGCCGAGATGGCCGATCGCCTGAACCGCCAGGAAGCCGCCGCGCGCAGCACGCTGGAGATGGCGCGCCAGCAGGCGCTGCTCAACCGGTTGATGATCGAGGAGATGCAGGACGGCGTCATGGTGGTCGATGCCGACGGCCAGGTGCGGGCGGCCAACCCCGCTGCGATGGCGCTGATCGGCGCGCCGCCGGGGCGCCGCTTCATGGCCTTCGACCTGCGCCAGCACGAGGCCTGGGAACCCCTCTGGCTGGCCCTTGAGCGGGCCTGGACGACCGGTTTCTGGCCCGATGGTGGCGAGGAAATCCGGCTGCGCCTGAGCCAGGGCGCCAAGGTCGAGGAACGTGGCCTGCGCCTGCGCATGCGCTTCACGCGGCGGCAGGACAACGTCGATCCCGGCCTGGACGACAAGCCTGCCGAGTCCTTGCTGTGCGTGCTGTTCATGGAGGACGTGCGCACCTTGCAGTCACGGGCCCGACAAGAGAAGCTGGCGGCGATGGGCCGCGTCTCGGCGGGCATCGCCCACGAGATCCGCAACCCGTTGGCGGCCATCGCGCAGGCCAATGCCCTGCTGGCCGAGGACCTGATGCAGCCGGCCCAGCGCCAGCTCACGCGCATGGTGGCCGACAACGTCGTGCGCCTGCAGCGCATCGTCGACGACGTGATGGAGGTCGCGCCCGGCGCCCCGCGCGAGGCGCCGGTGATCGACCTGTCGGCCCAGGTCCAGATGCTGTGCGACGACTGGGGGCGCACCGCCGGCCTGCCGCATGTCGGCCCGAGTCCGCTGATGGTCGAGGCCGGCGACGGCGTCATGCCGGTGCGCTTTGATCCGGATCACCTGCGCCGCGTGCTGATCAACCTGCTCGACAACGCCCATCGCCATGGCAGCGGCCGAACCGATGCGCTGTGGGTGCGCGTGCATGCGCGCGGCGACGCGCAGGTCGTCTTGTCGGTAGCCAGCGACGGCCAGCCGATCGCGCCCGACGTCGAGCCCTACCTGTTCGAGCCCTTCTTCTCCACCCGCAGCCGTGGCAGCGGCCTCGGTCTCTACATCTGCCGCGAGCTGTGTGAACGTTATGGCGCCACGATCGAATACCACCCGCGCGGCGTCGGCGCACGTCACCGCAACGTCTTCGTGATGACGTTGCCGCGCATGATCCCGGTGCCGCCGCCGATGCGTCCCGGAGCGGGACGATGAGCGCCACCTCGCTTCACAGCCTGCTGGTGGTCGACGACGAGCCGGACCTTCGCACGATCTACGAGCTGACGCTGCTGCGCGAGGGCTATGAGGTCGAGACGGCTGGAAGCGTCGAGGAGGCCTGGGCCCAGCTCAAGGACCGAACCTACAGCGCCGTCATCACCGACATGCGCCTGCCCGACGGCAGCGGGCTGGACCTGCTGCGCCGGCTCGAACAGTCCGGCCGCAGCGAGCGGGCCATCGTCATCACCGCCTACGGCTCGGCCGAGAACGCGGTGCAGGCGCTCAAGTCGGGTGCCTACGACTACCTGACCAAGCCGGTCGACCTGAAGGTGTTCCGCAGCGTCGTCGCCGCCGCGCTGGGCCGCAGCCCGGCCGCCCGTGGCGCGGCCCCCAACGCGGCGCCGATCGGCGCGACCGGCGTCACCGGCGTGGCGGCCGACTTCGGCCAAGGTCTGCGCTCGATCGTGCCGAGGATCGAACGCGGCAGCGGTGCGCTGCGCCGCATGGCCGGCCAGTCCAACGCGATGCAGCAGGTTCGCGCGCTGGTCGACAAGGTCGCGCGCAGCATGGCGCCGGTGCTGGTGCAGGGCGAGTCGGGCACCGGCAAGGAACTGGTCGCACGCTCGATCCACCAGGTCAGCACGCGGGCCGCGCAGCCCTTCATCGCGGTCAACTGCAGCGCCATCCCCGAGCAGTTGCTGGAGGCCGAGTTCTTTGGCTACCGCAAGGGCGCCTTCACCGGCGCGGCCGAGGACCGCGAGGGCTTTTTCCAGGCCGCCAACGGTGGCACGCTCTTCCTCGACGAGATCGGCGACCTGCCGCTGTCGATGCAGAGCAAGCTGCTGCGCGCGATCCAGGAACGGGCGGTTCGCCCGGTCGGTGCCGTGGCCGAGGTGTCGGTCGATGTGCGCATCATCAGCGCCACCCACCGCGACCTGGCCGCCGAGGTTGGCGAGGGCCGCTTCCGCCAGGACCTGTTCTACCGCCTCAACGTCATCCAGATCCGCGTGCCGCCGCTGCGCGAGCGCCGCGACGACCTCTACGAGCTTTGTGCCCGCGTGCTCGAACGCATCGCCGCCGAGGCCGGCATGGCCGTGATGCCGCGCCTGACACCGCGTGCGCTGGACCATCTGGCGCACTACGACTTCCCGGGCAATGTGCGCGAACTGGAGAACCTCCTGCACCGCGCCGTTGCCTTGAGCAGTGCCAGCCAGATCGATGTCGAAGACCTGGAACTGCCGATCCCGCCACGTGCCCGGACCCTCGCACACGCCGTGGCCGCGACGAACGGACCGGGCGAGGGCCGCAGCGCTGAGCCGTGGACCACCGACCCCTTCAAGCCGCTGATCGAGCCCGCACCCCCTTCGGCTGCGGTGAGTGTCACCGCGCCGGTCGCCGAGCCCGCCGTGCCGCAGGATCTGGTGGCCTATCTCGACGAGGTCGAGCGGGCGGTGCTGGTGCGTTCGCTCGAACGCTACCGATACAACCGCACGGCGGCCGGCGCGGCGATGGGCCTGACGCTGCGCCAGATGCGCTACCGCATGGCGCGGCTGGGCATCCAGGTGGCCGGCGAGGGCCTGACCGTCGACGACGGCGAGGGCGGCGGCGAGTGAGCCGCACATGAAGCTGGCCCGACGTCGCCCAGGCGCGTCGTGGCGCTGGCGGGCCGGCTGGCATGGGCAGGCGCGGTCGGTGCCCAGTCCCAACGTCGGGGTCCGGCCGGTCGGTGTCGCGATCGACCTGGCGGTGGTGCACTCGATCAGTCTGCCGCCCGGACGCTATGGCAGCGACGCGATCGAGCGCCTGTTCACCAACCGCCTCGACCCGCAGGCCCATCCCGCCTTCGCCGAGGTCGCGGGCCTGCAGGTGTCGGCCCATTTCGTGATCCGGCGCGATGGCGCGCTGCTGCAGTTCGTCGCCCTGCAGGGCCGTGCCTGGCATGCCGGCGTGTCGCACTGGAAGGGCCGCGACAACTGCAATGACCACAGCATCGGCATCGAGCTGGAAGGTCTTGAAGGCCGCCGCTTCGCGGCCGCGCAATACCGCGCACTGGCTCAGCTGCTGCGCCAGCTGGGCCGTGTCCTGCCGCTGCGCGAGGTGGTCGGGCACGAGCATGTGGCGCCAGGCCGCAAGCGCGATCCCGGGCCGGGCTTCGACGCCTCGCGGCTGCGTCGACGGTTGCGTGGCAGCGGTCTGGTGCTGGCGTGGATGACCCCGAAATGAGAGATTTGGACTGCCTGGGGTTTATGCTCCCCTCACACTAGCGCTAGTGCTTCGCAACGATCGGGGCACTAGCTATAGTGCCTCCTCGTGCTATTCTCCGACCCGATCAAGACAGCAGCAGATCCCGTGACGCGCTGGTTCCGCAGTCCGCTTGAACAGCCTGTCGAGACCCAGGTCCGCGCTCCAAGGGACACGAGACCCGCAACTTCCAACCGTTTCCTGCCACCCGCCTGGCGACCGCGCGCACAGCAATCCGACGCTGCTGCTTGAGCCCCGGCGCGGCAGGGCATGGCCGATCGATGGGCTGCTGCCTGTCACGCCAGACGACCGACATCCCAGACACGCAAGGAGCACCGATGCAAGCAACCGGCACCCCGCAACCGCAGACCGCCCACATCGCCATGGCCACGGGCTATGGCGCCGACGGTCATCCCGTCGCCAGCGTCTATGCCAGCTACCAGATCATTCGCCGCAACGGCGCGGTCGTGGCCTTCGAGCCGCACAAGATCTCGGTGGCCATGATGAAGGCCTTCCTTGCGGTGCATGGGACCCAGGGTGCGGCTTCGGCCAGCGTGCGCGAGACCGTCGATGCCTTGACCGAGACCGTGGTGCGCGCGCTGATGCGCTCGCGTCCGAGCGGCGGCAGCTTTCACATCGAGGACATCCAGGACCAGGTCGAGCTCGGCCTGATGCGCGGCGGCCATCACGACGTCGCCCGTGCCTATGTGCTTTACCGCGAGCGCCGGACCCAGGAGCGGGCCCAGCAAGGGCAGGCCGCTCGCGCCGCCGAACCGACCTTCTACGTGACCGACCGCGGTCAGCGCGTGCCGCTGAATCTGGCGCAGCTGAGCGGCATCATCGAGGCCGCCTGCGCCAACCTGGGCAGCGAGGTCGTCGCTGCTCCGGTGCTCGCCGAGACGCGCCGCAACCTGTATGACGGCGTGCCGATCGACGAGGTCTACAAGGCTGCCATCCTGGCCGCACGCACGCTGATCGAGAAGGACCCCGCCTACACCCGCGTGACGGCCCGCCTGCTGATGCACACCATCCGCCGCGAGGTGCTGGGCGACGAGGTCACGCAAGGCGAGATGGGTGCGCGCTACGCCGAGTACTTCCCGGCCTTCATCAAGAAGGGCATCGAGGCGGAACTGCTCGACGAACGTCTGGCCCAGTACGACCTGGCGCGTCTGGGTGCCGCACTCAAGGCCGAGCGTGACCTCGACTTCGACTACCTCGGCCTGCAGACCCTGTACGACCGCTACTTCCTGCACGTGCGCAAGACCCGCATCGAGATGCCGCAGGCCTTCTTCATGCGTGTGGCCATGGGCCTGGCGCTCAACGAGGTCGACCGCGAGGCGCGTGCCATCGAGTTCTACGAGGTCATGTCCTCGTTCGACTTCATGTCCAGCACGCCCACGCTGTTCAACTCGGGCACGCGCCGCTCGCAGCTCTCGAGCTGCTACCTGACCACCGTGCCCGACGACCTCGACGGCATCTACGAGGCCATCAAGGACAACGCCCTGCTGTCGAAGTTCGCAGGGGGTCTGGGCAATGACTGGACGCCGGTGCGCGCGCTCGGTTCGCACATCAAGGGCACCAACGGCGAGTCGCAAGGGGTCGTGCCCTTCCTGAAGGTCGTCAACGACACCGCTGTGGCGGTCAATCAGGGCGGCAAGCGCAAGGGTGCCGTCTGCGCCTACCTCGAGAGCTGGCACCTCGACATCGAGGAGTTCCTCGAACTGCGCAAGAACACCGGTGACGACCGCCGTCGCACCCACGACATGAACACGGCGAACTGGATCCCCGACCTGTTCATGCGGCGCGTCATGGAAGGTGGCGACTGGACCCTGTTCTCGCCGTCGACCTGCCCGGACCTTCACGACCGTTTCGGCGCCGACTTCGAGGCTGCCTACACCGCCTACGAAGCCCGCGCCGACCGTGGCGAGCTCAAGCTGTTCAAGCGCATCCGGGCCGTCGACCTGTGGCGCAAGATGCTCACGATGCTGTTCGAGACCGGGCATCCGTGGATCACGTTCAAGGACGCCTGCAATGTGCGCTCGCCGCAGCAGCACATCGGCGTCGTGCACTCGTCCAACCTGTGCACCGAGATCACGCTCAACACCAACGATCGCGAGATCGCGGTCTGCAACCTGGGCTCGGTCAACCTGGCCCGTCACCTGATCGACGGCGATCACGGCAAGCAGATCGACCAGGCCAAGCTGGCCCGCACGATCACGGTGGCGATGCGCATGCTCGACAACGTCATCGACATCAACTACTACGCGGTGCGCAAGGCGCGTGACTCCAACCTGCGCCACCGCCCGGTCGGCCTGGGGATCATGGGCTTCCAGGATGCGCTCTATCAGCTGCGCTTGCCCTATGCGTCACAGGAAGCGGTCGAGTTCGCTGACCGCTCGATGGAGGCCGTCTGCTACCACGCCTATTGGGCGTCCACCGAGCTGGCTGCCGAACGCGGTCGCTACAGCAGCTACCGCGGCTCCTTGTGGGATCGCGGCATCCTGCCGCAGGACTCGCTCAAGCTGCTCGCCGAGGCGCGAGGTGGCTATGTCGACGTCGACGGTTCAGCCACCTTGGACTGGGACGCGCTGCGCGCCCGCATCGCCCAGCACGGCATGCGCAACAGCAACTGCGTGGCCATCGCGCCGACGGCGACCATCTCCAACATCATCGGCGTCGATGCCTCGATCGAACCCTGCTTCGGCAACCTCTCGGTCAAGAGCAACCTGTCGGGCGAGTTCACGGTCATCAACGAGTACCTCGTGCGCGACCTCAAGAAGCTGGGTCTGTGGGACGACGTGATGGTCATGGACCTCAAGCACTTCGACGGCAGCCTGCGCCGCATCGACCGCGTGCCCGAGGATCTCAAGCGCCTCTATGCAACCGCCTTCGAGGTCGAACCGGTGTGGCTGGTCGAAGCTGCCTCGCGTCGCCAGAAGTGGATCGATCAGGCTCAGAGCTTGAACATCTACATGGCCGGTGCCTCGGGCAAGAAGCTCGACGAGACCTACAAGCTCGCTTGGTTGCGTGGCCTCAAGACCACCTACTACCTGCGCACGATGGGCGCGACGCATGCGGAGAAGTCGACCGTCAAGGCGGGCTCGCTCAATGCGGTGCCGGGCGCCAGTGGCGGCGGGCTCCAGGCCGCATCGTCCGATGCGCTGGCTCTGCAAGCACAGGCCCAGTTTGCATCGGCCGCAGCCGAAGCAAGCCCGGCCACCGATGTGCGTTTCTGCGCCATCGACGACCCGACCTGCGAAGCCTGCCAGTGAGCTGAGGCGACCTCGTCCGACCTGAGACCCGCGTGCATCGAGACCGTCCAGCCGATGGGTTGCAAGAGGGCCGCGCGCCCTCTTGCAGCGTGTCAATAAGTGCTTGGTGTTTCGACGCAACATTCAGATAATTCACTTCATCAGGAAGTCAGACATGCTCGTCTGGGAAGACACTCCGCGCCCCACGCCAACGTCGGCGACCCCGTATCCATCGAACGTTCCGCGCGACGCTCCGATGCAGCCCTCGTCACTGCCGCACGCTGCGGTCGGCCTGCCGAGGGCTTCGTCATCGGCCACCGACGCAGGCTCCGAACGTCGCGTCAACATCGCTGACAAGCGCATCATCAACGGCCAGACCGACGTCAATCAGCTGGTGCCCTTCAAGTACAAGTGGGCCTGGGACAAGTACCTTGCGACCTGTGCCAACCACTGGATGCCGCAAGAGATCAACATGTCGCGCGACATCGCGACCTGGAAAGATCCCAACGGCCTGACCGATGACGAGCGACGCCTGATCAAGCGCAACCTCGGCTTCTTCGTCACGGCCGATTCGCTCGCGGCGAACAACATCACGCTGGGCACCTACCGCCACATCACCGCGCCCGAGTGCCGCCAGTTCCTGCTGCGTCAGGCCTTCGAGGAAGCGATCCACACTCACGCCTACCAGTACATCGTCGAGTCGCTCGGGCTGGACGAGGGCGAGATCTTCAACGCGTACCACGAGGTCGCGTCGATCCGCGACAAGGACGAGTTCCTGATCCCCTTCATCGACGCGATCATGGATCCGTCCTTCAAGACCGGCACGCTCGAGAACGACCAGACCTTGCTCAAGAGCCTGATCGTGTTTGCCTGTCTGATGGAGGGCCTGTTCTTCTACGTGGGCTTCACACAGATCCTGGCGCTGGGCCGGCAGAACAAGATGACCGGCGCGGCCGAGCAGTACCAGTACATCCTGCGCGACGAGTCCATGCACTGCAACTTCGGCATCGACCTGATCAACGCGATCAAGCTTGAGAACCCGCAGCTGTGGACCGCCTCGTTCAAGGCCGAGATCAAGGCCTTGTTCATGAAGGCGGTGGAGCTGGAGTACCGCTATGCCGAGGACACCATGCCGCGTGGCGTGCTGGGCCTCAACGCTTCAATGTTCAAGGGCTATTTGCGATACATCGCCAATCGGCGCGCCACGCAGATCGGCCTCGACGAGCTCTTCCCGAACGAGGAAAACCCGTTCCCCTGGATGAGCGAAATGATCGACCTGAAGAAGGAGCGCAATTTCTTCGAGACCCGCGTCATCGAGTACCAGTCCGGCGGTGCGCTGTCCTGGGACTGAGCGAGCGCCTTGCCGGCCCGGTTGCCGGTGAATCCCGCGACTCGTTGACGACGGTTCGACCCCACTGGCGCGGCAGGCTTGAAGGCCTGTCGCGCCTGAACACATCCCCAGCACCCGAGGTCGGCGCAAGAATGACCCGGGCTCTGTGGATCATGTGGCCCATCGGGCTGCATGTCCCGTCAACCTGATCAAGGAGATACCCATGGCAACTGCGAAGAAAGCTGCAGCGAAGAAGGCGGCCCCCGCCAAGGCACCGGCCAAGAAAGCCGCTGCTCCGAAGCCCGCGCTGAAGAAGGCGGCGCCTGCGAAGAAGGCCGCCGCTCCGGCGAAGAAGGCTGCTGCGCCGGCCAAGAAGGCCGCTGCGAAGAAGGCGGCTGCGCCGGCGAAGGCACCGGCCAAGAAGGCTGCCGCTGCGCCGAAGCCCGCGCTGAAGAAGGCGGCACCGGCCAAGAAGGCCGCTGCTCCGGCGAAGAAGGCGGCCGCGAAGAAGGCGGCTGCACCGGCGAAGGCTCCGGCGAAGGCTCCTGCCAAGAAGGCCGCAGCACCGAAGCCGGCGCTGAAGAAGGCGGCACCGGCCAAGAAGGCGGCCGCGCCTGCCAAGGCACCGGCCAAGAAGGCCGCTGCGAAGAAGGCCGCTGCGCCCGCCAAGGCCCCGGCAAAGAAGGCGGCAGCCAAGAAGGCCGCCGCCAAGAAGGCTGCCAAGAAAGCGGCCCCTGCGCCGGCTGCCCCTGCGGCTGCTGCGCCCGCTGCACCGTCGGCGAAGACCACGCTGAGCCCTCAGGCGGCTTGGCCCTTCCCGACCGGCGACAAGCCCTGATCGAGCCGTCCGCCGCCGTGCGGGTCTTGCGACCCACGGAGGCGGCGGTGAGCTCACGCCCGGACGAATGTCCGGGTTTTTTTTCGCCTGCTCCCCAGGCGTCCTTCGACCGGTCGTCGAGCTGACGGGCCGGACCGACACCATGTCCAAGCGTCCTGTTTCACCGCATGCTGTTCCTGCAGACCCAAGCGCGCCCCGGGTCATCGCAAGCTTCCTGAGCTGGCCGCACGCTGGCGGTGTGCTGGTCGATGTGACCGTCGTGCCCAACGCTCGGCGGACCGAAGCGGTCGGGCTGCACGATGGCGCCTTGCGGGTGAGACTGGCTGCTCCACCGGTCGACGGTGCCGCCAACGAGGCGCTGCAGCAGTGGCTGGCCCGATCGCTGGGCCTGCCGCAGCGCGCGGTCACCCTGGTGCAGGGGCAGACCAGCCGACGCAAGCGTCTGCACGCGCAGGCCAATGCACAGGCCGTGCTCGGCTGGCTGGCGGATCTGCGGACGGCCGGTGTGCCGGACCTGTCGCTGCCGGATTGAAGGGCCGCTGGCCGTGTCCCCCGTCAGGTCGCGTCAGGACGGCCCAGGTTGGGCTCTGGCGCGTGCGGCAAGGCACCGGTGTGGATGACCGGCAAGGCGGGCATGGCGGGTGCTGTGCTGGCGCCTGCTCGGTCCGAACCGGTGTCGAGGGCGTGCAGTGCCTGCAGGCGACGATTCTTGTCACGCAGGCGGCGCACCTCGTCCTGCAGGCTGGCGATGTGGGCCTGATCGGCCTCGGCTTCGGCCAGGCGCTTGCGCAGCTCCAGCAGCTGGCGCGCGGCGGCCTCGCGCGAGATGCGCAGCTCGGTCTCGGCTTCGATCACCGCGCGGCGCGAGCGCTGGCGGTCCCAGCTTGCCAGCAGCAGCAACAGCACGCCCGCGATCAGGCCCAGGACCCCGAAGAGGCTGATGACGACATCCATCGCGCGCTCCTTGTGGCGTTGACGCCGGCTGGCCGCAACCGCCGGCGCAGCCTGGATCAGGCCGGGGTCAGGCCCAGTGCGACCGGGTCCAGCACGTGGTTCTGGGTGCCGGCGGCGGCGATCTTGATGGCGCCCACGCGGTTGCCCAGCTCGACGCAGCGCACCAGGTCCCAGTCGCGCTCCAGGCCGTAGAGCAGGGCGGCGCGGAACGCGTCGCCGCAGCCGGTCGGGTCGACCACCGCCTCGGCCTGCACGCCGGCCACGCGCGTGACGTTGCCGTCGATCCACACGTCGCAGCCCTCATGGCCCAGCGTCACGACCAGGCCCTTGAGGTGCGAGCGCGACAGCGTCGCCAGGTCCACGCCGGTGCGGTCGCACAGCATGCGGCCTTCGTAGTCGTTGACGGCCACCCAGGTTGCCAGTTTGACGAAGTGACGCAATTCGTCGCCGTTGAACAGCGGCAGGCCCTGACCCGGGTCGAACACGAAGGGGATGCCGGCCTCGGCCATTTGCTCGGCGTGGCGCAGCATGGCGTCGCGGCCGTCGGGGGCGATGATGCCGATGGCGATCTCACCGCGCGGGTTCGGGATCGCGAGCCGCACCGCATGTTCCATCGCACCGGGGTGGAAGGCGGTGATCTGGTTGTTGTCGCGGTCGGTGGTGATGTGGCACTGCGCCGAGTAGCACTCGCTCAGCAGCGCGACATGGCGGGCGTCGATGCCCAGGTCACGCAGGCGCGCCAGGTACACATCGCCATCGGCGCCGACGGTGGCCATCGGCAAGGGCTCGCCGCCGAGCTTCTTCAGCGAATAGGCGATATTGCCGGCGCAGCCACCAAACTCGCGCCGCAGCGACGGCACCAGGAAGGACGTGTTCAGGATGTGGATGTGGTCCGGCAGGATCTGGTCGGCGAAGCGGCCGGGGAAGGTGGCGATCGTGTCGAAGGCGAGGGAGCCGCAGATCAGGGCTGGCATGGTCACTCCGTGGTCGGCTGGGGCGGCCGTGAAAGGGGATGCGGGAAACGCAGGGCATGAAGCCGGCAAGCCGCCCGCGAAACGGGCGATTGTCGCTGCCCTGGTGGACACGGAGGGGTTGGATGCTGCGCTGCATCGTGACGCCGGGACGGATCCGCGTGGATCGGTGGCTGCACGAAAAAAGAAGGGGGACGGGACAAGGGCTCCGGACGCTCGCTCTCTCTTGTCCGGCTTGCCCGCCCCCCTGGGACCTCACCCAGTCCCGAACGCTACTCTGTCGAGGAGACGCAAAGTAGTGCTTCGACCGTCGCCGCGCCGGGGTGAGGCTCGCGCGGCGGCGGGGTTCGTCGACGCGCCGGAAGGGGCTCCGGGCGGGACGGGAAAACGGGCGTCGAACGCGGTTGGACCTGCTCGACGCGTAGGGGCGGCACTCAGCGCAACTGCGCGGTGACGACGCCTTGTTCAGGACTTTCGGCACCGGCAAAGGCACCCAGGGCGATGACCAGCGCGGCGGCGGCCAGCCAGTCGGTCCAGCGGAATTTCTTCATCTCGCGGCTCCCTTGTTGCGGCCAGAGGATCCTGGCAAGACCCTGAACCCAGCCTGATCTGCAAAACGCAGGAGCCGTGCCATGCAGCGAATGTGTCGCCGATCACGGCCGGCGGCGGGACTTGCAATGGCTCATTGCAAGACTGACGCAAAGCGTCAGGCGGCCTGACGGGAATCGTCAGCGAACCCGGCTGCCGTCGACGAAGGTGGCCAGTTCTTGCGGTCGCATCGCCTGCCAGGTTTCGTCACGGGTCAGCGGCTCGGTCACCACGATGGCGACGCGGTCGCTGGGCGTGGTCTGGGCGGCGAAGTCGACCGTCAGGTCCTCATCCTGCAACTGGGCCCGTGCGAACGGGTGGCGTCGTTCGACGTAGTGCAGGTGCGTCGAGCAATGGGCCCACAGGGCCTCGCCGTTGCTGAGCAGGAGATTGAAGGTGCCGTGCGGGGTGATGCGTGGCAGCAGCTCGGCCAGCGTCTCGCTCAGGTGCTCGACGCTCGGCAGCGAGGCGTGGTTCTTGGCCAGTTCCTGCATGAGCCAGCAGAAGGCGCGCTCGCTGTCGGTCGAGCCGACGGGGCGGAAGGCGGCGTGCAGCTTCGGGTGGAAGTCGACCAGGTTGCCGTTGTGCGCAAAGACCCAGTAGCGGCCCCACAGCTCGCGCTGGAAGGGGTGGGTGTTCTCCAGCGCGACGACGCCCTGCGTGGCCTTGCGGATGTGGGCCAGGATGTGGCGGCTGCGGATCGGGTAGCGCTGCACCATCTGCGCCACTGGCGAGACGGTGGCGCTCTGGTGGTCGACGAACAGGCGCACCCCCGCGCCCTCGAAGAAGGCGATGCCAAAGCCGTCTTTGTGCTCCTGGGCACGCTGGGCGAAGCCGGTGAAGCTGAACACCAGATCGGTCGGCGTGTTGGCGTTGAGGCCGAGCAGCTGGCACATGGCGGGTCGGTCTCAGCGGCTGCTGAACAGGCGCATCAGGCCCTTGAGCGAGAGCAGGTTGCCGGGGTTGCTGGTTTCCTCCAGCACCCCACTCATGCGCCGCAGCACCGACGCGCTGCGGCGGGCGCGCCAGATCACCAGATCGGCCAGCCACGGGTGATGGTTGACCTGGTTGGCCTTCTCGTAGAGGTCAAAGCGCGGCTGCAGCGCCGCGATGGCGGCCTGGTAGCGCGCCAGCACGGCCGCGTCGTCGCCGGATGGCTCGCCGATGCAGGCGGCGGCCAGCATGCCGGTCTCCATGGCCTTGCCGATGCCTTCGCCGCTGAAGTCGTAGGTCGAGCCGATCGCCTCGCCGGTGGCCAGCACGCCGGGTCGACCCAGGCGGGCACCGCGCAGCGTGCAGCGCAGCGGTGCGCCCTTGGTCTCACCGCGCCAGCGGGCCTGCTGCATCAGCTCGCGGGCGGGGGGATGGACGCGGGTGAAGGCGTCGAACAGCGCGTGCAGGTTGGCGCCGTCGCCGCTCTCGCCACGCTGGAAGAAGGCGCCCACGCCGATGTTGAACAGGCCGTCGCCACAGGGAAAGATCCAGCCATAGCCGGGCCGCAGCGCGCGGTGCCAGACGACGTCCATGGTGGTCAGCCGCTCGGCCAGTTCAGGCGCATGCACGTGCACCCGCAAGGCGATGCCGGTGGGCGTGCGGCGTTCGCAGAGGTCGGCCTTGATCAGCGCCGGCACGGCTGCGCCGGTGGCCATGACGACCCAGCGCGTGGCCACTTCACGGACATGCGCCGTGTCACCCGCCGCACGCAGGCGAGCGCCATGCACCCGGCCGTTGGACTCGATCAGGCCGTCGAACTTCCACGGTGTGCGCACATGCACGCCGACGCGCTGCGCCTGCTGCACCAGCAACGTGTCCAGCACCTGGCGCGGCAGCACCGCGAGCCGGCCCGGCACGTCGACCTGGCCGCCACGCGGCGCGACGCAGCGCACATGCGCGACCGGCTGGGCGCGTGCCAGCACCGCATCGAGCACGCCCAGGTGGCGCAGGGCGGTGTGGGCATCGGGGATCAGGCCTTCGCCGCAGATCTTGTCGCGCGGGAAGTCGTGCTGGTCGATCAGCAGGACCGAGCGCCCGGCCCGCGCCAGTTCGATCGCGCAGGCACTGCCAGCCGGTCCGGCGCCAACCACCAGCACGTCGACCGCTGCGGGCCAGTCGCCGCTGCCGTCGACCCGCAAGGTGGCATCGCGGCCAAGTCGCGCCGCCACGTCGGGCGGCAGGCTGGGGTTCGGGGTCTGGTGACTGGTGTTCATGCCGGCAGGATTCTAGGGAGCGGGCTGGACCGCTGCGGCTTGACCCGCGTCAAGTCGGCGTGACCGATGGCGCGCGAGCATGGGGCATCCACCGGAGAAAGACATGAGCCCCGCCCGTCAACGCCACGATCACTTCGTTCATGCCGATCCGGACCGCGTCCTGGCCCCGCCCCGCACCGGTCATCTCGACATCGCCCAGCGCCAGACCCTGCGTGCCGTGTTGCTGCGCCGACGCGATGCCTTGCTCGCAGCCGTGCGCCTGCACGAGTCCGGCGAAGGCCGTGTCGCCCATGCCGCCGAAGTGCTGGCGCAGGACGGCGACGACGCGCCGCAACGCGACGCCGACCGCGAGGTCGATCTGGCCCAGTCCGACCAGGCGCGGGTCGAGCTGGCACAGGTGCTGGCCGCACTGGCGCGGCTGGACGGCCCCGAGTTCGGCCGCTGCCAGCAGTGCGGCGACGACATCGCCTGGGCCCGTCTGCAGGCCTGTCCGGAGGCTGGCCTGTGCATCGCCTGCGCGGTCGGCGCCGAGCGCGTCGCGGGCGCTTGGTCGCGCCCGTCGATGTGAGTCCAAGGAAACCCAGGCGAGGTCCAGCGGCGGGCAGAATGGCCCGATGCGATGGCGACGATCGACGAAGGACAGGCTGGGCCCGCAGCGCCTGAAGGCCCTGTTCGCAGGCTGGCTCGCCTTGCCGTGCCTGCTGCTGATCGGCACCTCCCGACCCGCCCTGGCGGCCGACGCGACCTTGCCGGACTGCGGCCTGGCGCGAGGCCTGCGGCCTTGCATCGCGCTGGTGCTGTCGGGCGGTGGTGCGCGTGGGCTGTCGCATGTGGGCGTGATCGAGGTGCTCGAGCGTGAGCGCATCCCCGTCGACCTGATCGCCGGCACCTCGATGGGCGCCATCATCGGCGGCCTGCATGCCTCGGGCCTGGGCGCGGGCCGGCTTGAACAACTGCTGCAGGACCTCGACTGGGACGCGCTGTTCGCCAACCGTCTGCCGCGCGAGTCGCTGCCACCGCGCCGCAAGGATGAGGATCAGGAGATCTCGCCAGCCATCGAGATCGGCCTGGGTCGCGACGGCACGCCGATGCTGCCGCTCGGCCCGGTCTCCAGCCGTGGCCTGGAGCTGCTGTTGCGGCGCTATGTGCTGCCGGTGCGAAGCGTGTCCGATTTCGACCGCCTGCCGATCCCGTTCCGGGCTGTTGCGACCGACATGGAGAGCGGCGTGGCCGTGGTCTTCGACCGAGGTGACCTGGCCCAGGCCCTGCGAGCCAGCATGTCCGTTCCTGGCGTCTTCCCGCCCTCGGAAGTGCAGGGCCGGCTGCTTGGGGACGGTGGTCTGGTCGACAACCTGCCGGTCGAGGTGGCCCGCCGGCGCGGTGCCGACCGGGTCATCGCCGTCAACGTCGGCACACCGCTGGCCGGGCGCGAGTCGCTGGGGACAGTGGTTGGGCTGACGGCGCAGATGATCAACATCCTGACCGAGCAAAACGTGCAGCGCTCACTGGCCAGCCTGCGGCCGGACGTGGACCTGCTGATCGCACCGGCGCTCGGGACGCTCAGCTCGGCCGACTTCGGTCGTTCGCGCGAGCTGATCGCACGAGGTCGCGAAGCGGCCCACGCGCTGCTGCCGCAGTTGCGCAAGCTGGCGTTGACGGAGGATCGCTGGCTGGCTCTGCAGGCCCGCCGGCAGGGTCCGACGCGGCCCGCCGCGCCCATCATCAGCCTGCGCTTTGAAGGCGCCGATGTGAGTCAGCCGCAGCAGCAGGCTGCGGCACTGGCGAGCCGGCCAGGCCAGGCCTTCGACGTCAACCAGGTCGAGGCCGACACGCGAACCTTGTCGGCCACCGGCGACTACCTGCATGCCGACTACCGGCTGGAGGACCTGCCGGCCGGCACCGGTCTGGTCTTCTCGCTGGTCGAGAAGCCCTGGGGGCCGGACTACTTCCGGCTCGGCCTGGAGATGGCCAGCGACTTTGCCGGCCGGGGCGATTTCAACCTCAAGCTTGGCCACAACCGGCACTGGCTCAGCAGCAGCGGCACCGAATGGCGCAACCGGGCCCAGATCGGCTCGGTGCCGCGCTGGTTCAGCGAGCTCTACCAGCCGCTGGGTGGCGTCACGTCCAGCGGGGCGCAAGTGTTTGTCGCGCTGCAGGGCGAGCTGGAGCGCCGCCGGCTTGACGTCTACCAGGCGATCGGCCCCGAACAGGACGGCGCCGACGCGGTGCTGCAGGCCCGCCACGCCCGATCGGCTGCCCGGCTCGGGCTGGACCTGGGGCGCACGCTCGGTGCGCTGGGTGAAGTGCGTATCGGCCTGTCCAGCCTGCGCGAGCTGACGGTGGCCGAGCTGACGCGCGATGCCGGCCCGATCGGCTCGCCGTCCAGCGAACGCACCCGCGAACGCGGCCTGCGTGCTGCCGTGCTGATCGACCAGCTCGACCACGTCAGCTTCCCGCGCAGCGGCCATCGACTGCGCCTGATGGTGGAGGCCGGACGACGGCGCCTGATGCCCGATGCCGGCACGGTCCGTGACGAGGACTACCGGCGCCTGGAGGCCGATGCGCAGCGGGTGCTCAGCCGGGCGGCGCACACGCTCGATGCTGGCCTGCGCTGGCGCCAGGCCAGCCAGAGTGCGCCGCTGGGGCGTCAGGCCTATGCGCTGGGCGGTTTCCACAACCTGTCGGGCTACGCGGTCGACCAGCTCGACGGCAACGCGACGCTGCTGGCGCGCCTGACCTGGACGCTGCGCCTGAACACGCAGCCCGTGCTGACCCGTGGCTTCTTCGCCGGGGCGACGCTGGAGGCTGGCAACGCATGGCGAGACGCGGCGGCCGCTGATCTGCGCACGCTGCGTCCGGGCAGCAGCCTGTTCCTGGGGGCCGACACCGGCCTCGGTCCGCTCTATTTCGGCACCACCTGGGCGCCGCAGGGCAGCCTGGGGCTGTTCCTGCGTCTCGGACGACCCTGAGCCGGCGGTGCCTGGCGGGGCGTCCCGCTCAGGCCCCGGAGCTGCGCCTGACCACCAGCTCGACCGGCAGCACGACGCTGGCCGTGGACTCGCCTGCGGCCTGCTGCATCAGCGCGGCGACCAGTGCGTCGGCAGCGGGCTCGATCGGCTGGCGCACGGTGGTCAGCGGCGGCTCGGCATGGCTGGCCCAGCTGATGTCGTCGTAGCCGGTCACGGCCACGTCCTCGGGCACCCGAAGGCCATGGGCCCGCACGGCCGACATGGCGGCAATCGCCAGGATGTCGCTGCAACAGACGATGCCGTCGATCGGCGCGCCGCCATCCAGCAAGGCCTGCACCGTGGCGCGGGTGTGCGCCAGATCGGTGGTCTCGGTCAGGTGCAGGCTGGGCGCCGGCACCAGGCCGCGGGCTTCATGGGCCTCGCGATAGCCTTGCCAGCGCTCGGCCGGTTCGGGCGTCGAACGGTCGCCGATGAAGGCGATGTGGCGGCGGCCCTGGTCCAGCAGATGCAGGGTGGCGAGCCTGCCGCCTTCGCGGTTGTCGCAGCCGACGCAGCAGTAGCCGATGCCAGGCAGCGGGGCGCCCCAGACCACCAGCGGCACACCGGCGCGTGCGGCCGCTTCGAGCGAGCCGGTGTCGTGCCACTGGCCCAGCTGGACGATGCCGACTGCCGTGCCCGAGGCATGCAGGGCGGCGATCTGGTCGGCCGGCGTGCGCGACAGCAGCATGTCGTAGCCGCGGCTGGTCAAGGCATCGGCCAGGCGGCCGATCATCGCCAGCAGGAAGGGATCGCTGATGGGCTGCGGTGCGGCCGGGTCACGCGGCACCACGACCGCGACGGTGCGGTTGCCCTTGGTGCGCAGGTTCTTGGCACCGGCGTTCACGGTGTAGTTGAGGCTGCGGGCCAGTTCGGCGATGCGCTCGCGGGTCGCGACGCTGATCTCCGGGTGGCCGTTGAGCGCGCGCGAGACGGTTGCTACCGAGACGCCGGCCAGCCGGGCGATGTCGACCATCTGCGGTCGACGGCGGGGCTGGTTGGCGGGCGGGGCTGCCGGTGGGGCCGGGCGGTCTTGGTCGTCAGGCATCGGTGGGGACGTCTTCGGAAGGGGCGAGGGCCTCGCGGGGGCGGGCCCAGGATTGCAGAACCTGGGCGACCTCGCCGACGCCGGCCTTGGACAGCGCGGAGAACAGGGTCACGCCGACATCCGAGTCCTCGGTGGCGAGCTCCCCGAGCACGGCCTGGGCATTGCGCAGCGAGGCGCTGGCGTCCTTGCGGTTGAGCTTGTCGGCCTTGGTCAGCACCACCAGCAGCCTGACCTCGCCGGTGGCCACGCGCGGCTGCACGAACTGCAGCAACTGGCGATCCAGCGCGGTGAAACCGTGGCGCGAGTCGACCATCTGGACGACCCCGCCCAGGTTGCGGCGCAGCGCGAGGTAGTCGGCCATGACGGCCTGCCAGCGCAGCTTGGCGGCGCGTTCGACCGCCGCATAGCCATAGCCCGGCAGGTCGGCCCAGTAGGCGTGTGGAGCGTCCTTGGGGCCCACCTCGAACAGGTTGACGTGTTGTGTGCGACCCGGCGTCTTCGACGCGAAGGCGAGCTGACGTTGCTGCGCCAGGGTGTTGATCGCGGTGGACTTGCCGGCATTCGACCGGCCCACGAAGGCGATCTCCGGCAGGTCGTGCGCGGGCAGCTGTTCGAGCTTGCTCGCGGTGGTCAGGAAGCGTGCGGTGTGGGCCCAGGCCAGGGCGGCGCGCGTGGCGTCCGCGCCACCTTCGGCGGGGTTGGGTGTCGGGCTCATGGGGGCCATTGTAAAATCGTCGGGTTTTGGATCTCTCAGACCTCGCCACCATGAAATCGCTTGCCAAGCCGCTTCTTGCACTGATCTGCGCCGTCACGATGGCCGCATCGGCCCAAGCCAACGAGGCGGCAGCGCCCGCCAAGGCCGATCCGGCCAAGGGTGGCGAGATCGCCGGACAGGTCTGCGGCGCCTGCCACACCTCGGACGGCTCGCGCGGCTCGCCCGCCAACCCGATCCTGCAGGGTCAGCACCCGGGCTACCTCGCCAAGCAGCTGACCGAGTTCAAGTCCGGCAAGCGCGAAAACGCGATCATGAAGGGCTTCGCCTCGGGCCTGTCGGATGCCGACATGAAGAACGTCGCCGCGTTCTACGCCAGCAAGCAGGCCAAGCCAGGCTTTGCCAAGAACAAGGACCTCGTCGCCCTGGGCGAGAAGATCTACCGCGGTGGCATCGCCGACCGCAGCATTCCCGCCTGCTCTGGCTGCCACAGCCCGACCGGCGCCGGCATCCCGGCCCAGTACCCGCGCGTGGCCGGTCAGCATGCCGACTACACCGAAGCGCAGCTCAAGGCCTTCCGCGACGGCATCCGCAAGAACAGCGCGCAGATGACCGGCGTGGCCGCGAAGATGAACGATCGCGAGATCAAGGCCGTTGCCGACTACATGGCCGGCCTGTATTGATGCACTGATCGAGCGATCGATCCAGCCCCTCGCGCGTCGTCCACCGGCGCGCCCCGAACAAGCCGGTCATCGACCGGCTTTTTCTTTGTCCGACCGCTGGGCCGGACCGCCCCTGTAAGAATCGATCCGGTGGGCTCGACCGAGCCATCACATCCACCGACACGATCCCAGGAGCGCGCATGCCAACCGTCCGACGCAACCCCCACGCGATGGGCCATGTCCATCCGCAGTCCAGCGAGATCACGTCGGCCGCAGCCTATGCGGCCCATGCCGAGCGGCGGCGCTGGCTGCAACAGGCCGGTCTGGGTCTGGCGACGGGTGCGACCGCGCTGAGCGGCCTGCCGGCGTTGGCGCAAGGTGCTGCCGGCACCGTGACCCGACCCGGCAAGCGCGCGGCTTTGCCCGGTGCACGCAGTGCGGTATCCGGCGCCTTCGTGATGGACAAGCTCACCGACTTCGAGAGCGCATCGACCTACAACAACTTCTACGAGTTCGGCACCGACAAGGCCGATCCGGCCCGCAACGCGCAGAAGTTCGTCACCCGCCCGTGGACCGTCACGGTCGAGGGCGAGTGCAACAAGCCCGGGACCTTCGACCTGGACGCGCTGCTCAAGCTCGCGCCCATGGAAGAGCGCATCTACCGCATGCGCTGCGTCGAGGGCTGGTCCATGGTGATCCCCTGGGTCGGCTGGTCGGTGGCCGAGTTGCTGAAGAAGGTCGAGCCCCGCGGCAACGCCAAGTTCGTCGAGTTCGTGACGCTGGCTGACCCGAAGCAGATGCCCTTTGTCGGCAGCCGCACGCTGGACTGGCCCTATGTCGAGGGCTTGCGCATGGACGAGGCCTTGCACCCGCTGACGCTGATGGCCTTTGGCATGTACGGCGAGGTCCTGCCCAACCAGAACGGGGCGCCGTTGCGTCTGGTGGTGCCTTGGAAATACGGCTTCAAGGGCGCCAAGTCGATCGTCAAGATCCGCCTGGTCGAGAAGCAGCCGGCAACCGCCTGGGTCAAGGCCGCCGCGCAGGAGTACGGCTTCTATTCGAACGTCAACCCGGCCGTCGACCATCCTCGCTGGAGCCAGGCGACCGAGCGCCGCATCGGTGAGGACGGCCTGTTCGCCAAGAAGCGTCCGACGCTGATGTTCAACGGCTACGAGGCGCAGGTCGGACAGCTCTATGCTGGCCTGGACCTGAAGAAGAACTATTGATGTTGACGTCGATGTCCATGTCGGCCTGGTTGCTGCGGCCCTGGGTCAAGCCGCTGGTGCTGGCCATCGCGCTCCTGCCGCTGGCGGGCTGGATCTGGGGCATCGTTGCCAACAGCCTGGGGCCCAACCCGGCCGAGGCGCTGCTGCGCGGCACCGGGATCTGGACGCTGCGGCTGCTGATCGTCACGCTGGCGATCACGCCGCTGCGGGTGTGGACTGGCCTGCCGGCGCTGGCGCGCTGGCGCCGCATGCTGGGCTTGACGGCCTTCGCTTATGCCTTGCTGCACTTCCTGGCCTATGCCTGGCTGGACATGGGCTTCGAGCTGGCGGCCATCGTGCGCGATCTCGACAAGCGGCCCTTCGCGCTGGTCGGCTTCGCGGCCTTTGTCGGCCTGGTGCCGCTGGCGCTGACCTCGTTCAACCGGGCCATCCGCGCGCTTGGCGCGGCCCGTTGGCAGGCCTTGCACCAACTGGTCTGGCCGGTCATCGGTCTGGGTCTGTTGCACCTGCTCTGGATGCGTGCGGCCAAGCACCGCTACGACGAGGTGTCGATCTACGCGGCGATCGTCGTGGTGCTGATCGCCGCGCGCCTGCTCAAGGGGTCGACCGTGGCCTGGATCAAGGTTCGCCGACCGCAGCACCGGACTTGAGCCGCTGATCCATTTCGGCGCGCTTGATCCGCGCAACCGGGTCGCCCTGTCGCGCGGCCCGGTCGTACCAGTAGCGCGCCAGCCGCGCATCGGCCTCGGTGCCCAATCCCGACTCGTACATCGATGCGGTCAGGTACTGGGCGCCGACGTCGCCGGCCTTGGCCGCCTCGCGGTACCAGTGCAGGGCCTGGCGCTCGTCGCGCGCCGTGCCGCGACCGAGGTAGTGGGCCGAGCCGACGTTGATCTGCGCATCAACATGGCCGGACGCGGCAGCGGCCTCCAGCCAGGGCAGCGCGGCGGCCGGGTCCTTGCGGCCGAGCCTGCCGCTCTCGTGCAGTTCGGACATCGCCAGCTGGGCCGTGACGAAGCCGGCGCTGGCCGCCTTCTCCAGCCATGACCGGGCGATGGCGAGGCTGGCGCCCGGCAGTTCGTTCCTCAGGTGCATGACGGCCAGGTTGTGCATCGCCACCGGCTCGCCCGCCTGAGCCAGTGTGGTGAAGGCCCGCGCGGCGGTCTCGAACTGCCCGGCGCGGTAGTCGAGGATGGCCGCCAGCAGCGGCGACTGCGGCGCATAGCCCTTGCGGTCGGATGCCGAAGGGGCGGCGATGCCGTCGGTGGCCGATGCGGCGACGGCATGGCCGGCATGAACCGTCAGCAGGGCCAGGCCCAAGGTGGCAACAAGGGAAAGTCTGCGGTGCGTCATGGCGTTCCTGAGGTGGACGGTGTCGGGTCAGTCGCCCGCGACGACCGATTCTTGCGCGCCTGTCCGATCCTGGGGGCGACGAGGTCGATGGCCGACAATTTGAGCCCTCCGCCGACCGGCGTTTCCAGCCCTTGCCGACGATGTCCGAACCCCTGATCCGCGCGCGTGGCCGCCTGCCCTACGAGCCCACCTATGCCGAGATGCGCGCCTGGACCGAGGCCCGCGACGAGGCCACGCCCGACGAGATCTGGCTGTGCGAGCACGACCCTGTCTACACGCAGGGGCTGGCCGGCAAAGCCGACCACGTGCTGGCGCCCGCCGGGATCCCGGTGGTGCAGACCAACCGGGGCGGCCAGGTGACCTACCACGGGCCCGGTCAGGTGGTGGCCTACCCGCTGATCGACCTTCAGCGCCTGGGCATCTACGTCAAGGAATACGTCTACCGCATCGAGGAAGCGGTGATCCGCACGCTGGCCACGTGGCGGGTGACGGGTCACCGCGTCAACAGCGCGCCGGGCATCTACGTGCGGCTGGACGACCCCTTTGACCACCGCGCGCTGACCGGCCCGGCCGATCCACGCGATCCCTTCCGCGGCCTGGGCAAGGTCTCTGCCCTTGGCATCAAGGTCAGCCGCCACCGCACGTACCACGGCGTGGCGCTGAACGTCGCGATGGATCTGGCGCCTTTCGCGGGCATCAACCCTTGCGGCTATGCAGGCTTGCAGACGGTTGACCTCGCTAAACTCGGCCTCGCCATCGAGGTGCCGGATGCCGCACAGCGACTGGGCGAACGGCTCGCGGCGCTGCTCGCGCCCTGATCTTGCTCCCCGATCCACGATCCCGATCCGGCGCACGATCCCTGCGCCTCCACCCCCAGGCCGATCCGCTGCACACCCGCAGCCCGCAACGATTCCTTCGACATGTCCACCGACCAACCGTCCACGCCCGCCACCCCTGCCGCGCCCGCCGCCTACGACCCGACCGCCAAGCAGAAGGCGCAGGCCAAGACGGCGCGCATCCCCATCAAGGTGGTGGCGGCCGAGACGCTGAAGAAGCCCGATTGGATCCGCGTCAAGGCCGGCAGCCCGACGACCCGCTTCTACGAGATCAAGCAGATCCTGCGCGAGCACAAGCTGCACACGGTGTGCGAAGAAGCCAGTTGCCCCAACATCGGCGAGTGCTTCGGCAAGGGCACGGCGACCTTCATGATCATGGGCGACAAGTGCACCCGGCGCTGCCCCTTCTGCGACGTCGGCCACGGCCGCCCGGATCCGCTGGACACCGCCGAGCCGCTCAACCTGGCCAAGACGATCGCCGCGCTCAAGCTGAGCTATGTGGTCATCACCAGCGTCGACCGTGACGACCTGCGCGACGGTGGCGCGGGCCACTTCGTCGAGTGCATCCAGCGAACCCGCGAGTTGTCGCCGGCCACGCGCATCGAGATCCTGACACCCGACTTCCGCGGCCGCATGGACCGCGCGCTCGAGATCCTCAAGGCCGCGCCGCCGGACGTCATGAACCACAACATGGAGACCGTGCCGCGCCTGTACAAGGAAGCGCGTCCGGGCTCGGACTACGCCTTCAGCTTGAACCTGCTCAAGCGCTTCAAGGAATTCGCGCCGGGCGTGCCGACCAAGAGCGGCCTGATGGTCGGCCTGGGCGAGACCGACGAGGAGATCCTCGAGGTCATGCGCGACATGCGCGCCCACGACGTCGACATGCTGACGCTGGGCCAGTACCTCGCGCCGAGTGGTCACCACCTGCCGGTGCGCCGCTACGTCCACCCGGACACCTTCAAGATGTTCGAGGACGAGGCCTACAAGATGGGCTTCAGCCACGCCGCCGTTGGCGCACTGGTGCGGTCGAGCTACCACGCCGACCAGCAGGCACACCAGGCCGGCGTCGAAGGCGCGATCAGCGTCTGACCCGCGCCTGATCCGCGTCGTTCGCGCCTGAGCGCTCAGCCCGGCTTGCGCTCGGGCAGCGGGATGCGCTCGGTCTCGCCAGGCACGCGGCCCAGCGTGTCGGCGGTCCAGGCCAGGGCGGCAGCGTCGATCAGATCGCGTCGCGTCGCCACGAAGTTCCACCACAGCAGGCGCCGGCCCAGCGGCGCGCCGCCGATCAGCGCGACCCGCGCCGGCTCGGCACCGCTGCACAGCCGCGCGCTGCGGCCTTCGGGCAGCACCAGCATCTCGCCCGTGGCGACACGCTCGGTGTGGCCGTCGTCGTCGAACACCAACTCCACCTCGCCATCGGCGGCATAGACCGCCTGTTCGATGCCGGGCTCGCGCGCCGGCAGGTCGACCCGGCCACGCGGCTCCATCCGGTGGTCCAGGAACAGCGTGGGTGACGCCGTGCGCACCGGCGACACCAGCCCGTGCGCGGCGCCCACCAGCACGCGGGTGGTGACGCCGCAGGTCTCGTGCTGCGGGATGTCGGCCGCAGCGGTGTGGTCGAAGGCGGGCTCGCAAGCCTCGTCGGCCTCGGGCAGGGCGACCCACAGTTGCAGGCCGTGGAGCCGGTAGTGGCGCCCGGCGAGGTCGTCGGGACGTCGCTCGGAGTGCACGATGCCGCGTCCGGCCGTCATCCAGTTGATCGCCCCGGGATCGATGCGCCGCACCGCGCCGGTGGAATCGCGGTGGACCATCGCGCCCTCGTAGAGATAGGTCACGGTCGCCAGCCCGATGTGCGGGTGCGGGCGTACGTCGTGCTGATCCTCGGGTTCGACCAGCAGGGGGCCGAAGTGGTCGAAGAACAGGAAGGGCCCGACCGACTGGCGGCTCGCCGCCGGCAGGCTGCGGCGCACGGTCAGGCCGCCGCCGAGGTCCTTGACGTGGGGGCGCAGGCGTTCGACGGTCATGGCAGGTCCAGGGTCAGGTGAGCGGGAAGGGGGCTTCGTCGCGCAGCCAATGGCCGATCACGTCGGCGCTGACCTGGGCCGCGACGACGTCGATGAAGCGCAGGAAGTCGACATGGGCGGCGTCGTCCGCGCGGTCGGAGACGGTGCGCAGGACCGCGAAGGGCAGGCTCAGGTCGTGAGCCACCTGGGCCAGCGCCGCGCCCTCCATCTCGACGGCCAGCGCATCGGGCAGCTCGCGTTGCAGGTCGGCGCTGGCCTGGGCGTTGCCGATGAAGCGGTCACCGCTGATGACCAGGCCACGGTGCAGGGTCGGCTGCGTCACGCCCAAGGCGGCCGCGTCCGGACCGAGGTGGCCCGGCCGGTCCAGCACGCGGCGGATCGCACCGGCGAGCGACAGGTTCAGGGCCCCGTCGGTGTCGAAGCGGCTGCAGCCGGTCAGCGGGATCTCGTGGCGCGGGAACAGCGGCGAGGCGTCCATGTCGTGCTGCAGCAGCGACTCCGCCAGCACCACGTCGCCGACCCGCACGCCCGGCCCCAGCCCGCCAGCCACGCCGGTGAAGACCAGCCGGTCGGCACCGAAGTGCGTGCCCAGCAGGGTCGCGGTGGTGGCCGCAGCCACCTTGCCGATGCCACACAGCACGAGCACGACCGGATGTCCGTGCAGCCGGCCGACGTGGAAATCGCGACCGGCCAGGCGCACCACCCGGTCGGTCTCGCAGCGCGCCAGCAGCGCGGCGAGTTCCTGCTGCATCGCGCCAATGAGTCCGATCGGACGGGCCATCGCGGACGCAGCCAAGGTCAGCCGCCGAGACCGAGCGCGCGCTGGACCATGCGCGCCATGCTTTCGCCACGCACCCGCTGCACCTCGTCGATGAAGTCGCGGGCGACCTGCTCCAGCTCGGCGATGTTCTGCGCCTTCTCGATGCGCAGCGTGTAGCGGTAGCCGCGGAACAGGCCCAGCGATTCGCGCAGCAGCGCGTTCAGGCTGTCGTACAGCTCGGTGTAGCTCAGCGCGCGTGTGCCCTCGGGCAGCGGCGAGGCGTCCAGGCCACCAAAATCGCTGGGCGGGCGCGAAGCCGGCCCGGACGGCCGCACCAGCGGGTCCAGGCCACCGGGCACCGTATCACCGCCACCGCGCGAGGACAGGCTGGCCGGCACGGTGGAGGGGCCACCCGTCCCGGACGGTGTGCGCGTCGCGCCGCCCAGCCGGTCTTGGCCCATCGGTTCGCTGGCCAGGCCGGACGTGGCCCGCGCACCGGCCGGCAGGCTCTGAGCGGGCAAGCCCTGAGCCGGTCGGGCGGCGGACGCCGGGTTCGTGGCCGTTGGCTGGCCTTGCGGCGGACGGCTGGCCGGATCGCGCAGGCCGGCGTATTGCGAGGGCACCTGCCAACCGGTGTGACCCATCGGCTCGGTGGGTTCGAACTGGGCCGGACGTTCACCCGTGGCCGCCGGGGGCGACTCGATCAGGCCGGCCTCCAGCAGGGCCACCGCATCGGCCAGCGTGGCGCCCTGGATCATGTCGATCCAGGCGGTCAAGCTCTTGGAGCTGTCGAGGATGAGCAGCAGGTTGCGGGCGGTGCGCGACAGGTTGAGGCTGCGCTCGCGGACCTCGCGACGCCCCCGCTCGGTCTTGCGAAAGTATTCGGCCATGACGGATTTTTCTCCCTTTGCCAGTTTCGCCGCAATGCGGGGCACCCGGAGGACAAGAGGGTGTCGTCCGGACGTCGCCGTTGCGTTGCGGCTGCGCCGGCAGGAGGGTGGGGCGCGGGCCGCGTCGGGCCCGGGATCGTTCGGCCGTGATCAGCCGGCGGTGGTGACGGGCATTGCCGGCGCGCTGGCCGTGGCCGGCTTGGCGCGCAGCTCGCGCCGCAGCACCTTGCCGACGGGGGTCTTGGGCAGCTCGGTGCGGAACTCGATCACGCGGGGTCGCTTGTAGCCGGTGAGGTTCTGCTCGCAGTAGGCCCGCACATCGGCCTCTGCCAGGGCCGGGCTGCGCGGCACGATGACGACCTTGACCGCCTCGCCGGTGCGTTCGTCAGGCACGCCGATCGCGGCGCACTCGAGCACGCCGGGCATCAGCGTCAGCACATCCTCGATCTCGTTGGGGTACACGTTGAAGCCCGAGACCAGGATCATGTCCTTCTTGCGGTCGACGATGCGGAAGTAGCCGCGCTCGTCCATCACGCCCACGTCGCCGGTGCGGAACCAGCCGTCAGCGGTCATGACCTTGGCGGTTTCGTCCGGGCGCTGCCAGTAGCCGGCCATCACCTGCGGGCCTTTGACCGCGATCTCGCCGGGCTGGCCGGCTGGCACCGGGTGGCCATCGTCGTCGAGCAGGCGCAGGTCGGTGTTGGGCAGCGGCAGGCCGATGGTGCCGCTGTGGCGCGTGCTGTCGGTGGGGTTGCACGTCAGCGATGGCGAGGTCTCGGACAGGCCATAGCCTTCGCAGATCGGGCAACCGGTCTTGTCCAGCCAGAGCTTGGCCGTGGCCTGCTGGACCGCCATGCCGCCGCCAACCGAGATCTTCAGGTGACTCCAGTCGACCGTGCCGAAATCGGGGTGGTTGGCCAGGGCCATGAACAGCGTGTTGACCGCTGGAAAGGTATGGAAACGCTGGCCCTGCAAGGCCTTGAAGACGGCCGGCAGGTCGCGCGGATTGGGGATCAGGATGTTGCAGGCGCCGATGCGCATGCCCAGCATCATGTTCGTGTTGAAGCCGAAGATGTGATAGAGCGGCAGGGCACAGACCTGCACGATCTGCTCGCCTTCGGGGACCTTCTTCAAGGCTGGCTGGTACCAGGCTTCGCTTTGCAGCAGGTTGGCCACCAGGTTGCGGTGCAGCAGCACGGCGCCCTTGCTGACGCCGGTCGTGCCGCCGGTGTACTGCAGCGCGGCGATGTCGTCCGGGCCGACGTGGGCCGGACGTAGCGTCAGGCCGGCGCCGATCGACAGCGCGTCCTTGAAGCGCAGCGAGCCGGGCAGCGACCAGGCCGGCACCAGCTTCTTCACCTTGCGCACCACCAGGTCGACGATCAGGCCCTTGGGGAAGCCCAGCAGCTCGCCCATCGACGCCACCACCACCTGCTGCAGCGGCACGGTGCGGCGCACCTGTTCGAGCGTGTGGGCAAAGTTCTCGAGGATGACGATGACCTTGGCGCCGGAGTCCTTGAGCTGATGCTCCAGCTCGCGCGGGGTGTAGAGCGGGTTGACGTTGACCACCACGCCGCCGGCGCGCAGCACGCCGGCCACGGCGACCGGGTACTGCGGCACGTTGGGCATCATCAGCGCGACCCGTTCGCCCTGCTTCAGGCCAATCGACTGCAGCCAGGCCGCGAACTGGCGCGACAGCTGGTCGATCTGCGCGTAGCTGAAGTCGCGATCCAGGTAGCGATAGGCGGGCTTGTCGGCATGGCGGGCGAAGCTCGCCTCCATGAGTTCGACCAGAGAAACATACTGGTTCACGTCGACCGTCGCGGGGATGTTGACGGGGTAGTGCTGGAGCCAGGGCTGGGGGTTCATCGTTTCCGAATGGAGCTGGGGGCTGACACGATTCTGACGGATGACTGACGTCGAGCTGCCCGGGTTTTACGCCTAGGCGAGGGCGACATCCGGCCATGAAAAAGGCCGGCATGTTGCCGGCCTTTCGATGCAGTGACAGTGTCCAGGCCGTCAGGCCGAGAGGCTGCTCACTCGACTGCCTTGACCATGTCCTCGACCACCTTCTTGGCGTCGCCGAAGACCATCATGGTCTTGTCCATGTAGAACAGCTCGTTGTCCAGGCCGGCATAACCGGCGGCCATCGAGCGCTTGTTGACGATGATGGTCTTGGCCTTGTAGGCCTCCAGGATGGGCATGCCGTAGATCGGTGTGCCCTTGGTCAGCGCGGCGGGGTTCACCACGTCGTTGGCGCCCAGGATGATCGCCACGTCGGCCTGGCCGAACTCGCCGTTGATGTCCTCCATCTCGAAGACCTGGTCGTAGGGCACCTCGGCCTCGGCCAGCAGCACGTTCATGTGGCCGGGCATGCGGCCGGCGACCGGGTGGATCGCGTACTTGACCGTGATGCCCTTGTGCGTGAGCTTCTCGGCCAGTTCCTTGACCGCGTGCTGGGCACGGGCAACCGCCAGGCCGTAGCCCGGCACGATCACCACCGTCTCGGCGTTGCCCAGGATGAAGGCCGCGTCGTCGGCGCTGCCGCTCTTGACGCTGCGCTGCTGCTGCGCGCCTGCCGTGGCCGCCGTGGCATCACCGCCGAAGCCGCCCAGGATCACGTTGAAGAACGAGCGGTTCATCGCCTTGCACATGATGTACGAGAGGATGGCGCCCGAGCTGCCGACCAGCGAGCCCGCGATGATCAGCATCGAGTTGTTCAACGAGAAGCCGATGCCCGCCGCCGCCCAGCCCGAGTAGCTGTTGAGCATCGACACGACCACCGGCATGTCCGCGCCGCCGATCGGGATGATGATCAGCACGCCCATCACGAAGCCCAGCGCGCAGATCAGCGCAAAGGCCTCGACGCTCTGGCTGTTCCAGAAGGCCACCAGCAACACCAGCGTGGCGATGCCGAGCGCCGCGTTGAGCTTGTGCTGACCGGCGAACTGCACCGGCGCGCCCTGGAACAGGCGGAACTTGTACTTGCCGCTGAGCTTGCCGAAGGCGATGACCGAGCCACTGAAGGTGACCGCGCCGATGAAGGCGCCCAGCGCGAGTTCGATGCGGTTGCCGCCAGGGATCAGCCCGCCCTTCTCGGTGATGGCAAAGGCCCACGGTTCCAGCACGGCCGCAACCGCGATGAAGACCGCCGCCAGGCCGATCATGCTGTGCATGAAGGCGACCAGCTCGGGCATCTTGGTCATCTCGACGCGCTTGGCCATCGTGGCGCCAAGGCCGCCGCCGATCACCAGCCCGCCGAGCACGTAGCTCAGGCCGTTGGCGCTGCCCGCCAGCTTGACGATCAGCGCGGCGGTGGTCAGCACGGCGATGGTCATGCCGACCATGCCAAACAGGTTGCCGCGGATCGAGGTGGTCGGGTGGCTCAGGCCCTTGAGGGCCTGGATGAAGCAGATCGACGCGACCAGGTACAGCAGGGTGACGAGGTTCATGCTCATGTCAGTGCTTCCCTTCCGCTGCGGGCTTCTTGTCCTTCTTCTTGAACATCTCCAGCATCCGGCGCGTGACCAGGAAGCCGCCGAAGACGTTGACCGCCGCCAGCGCCACGGCCAGCGTGCCGAAGGTCTTGCCGGCGGTCGTCTCGGTCAGCGCGGCGGCCAGCATGGCGCCGACGATGACGATGGCCGAGACCGCGTTGGTCACCGCCATCAGCGGCGTGTGCAGCGCAGGCGTCACGGTCCAGACGACGTGGTAGCCGACGTAGATCGCCAGCACGAAGATGATCAGGTTGATGATCGTGGGAGTTACCGCATCCATGGTGTTCAGCTCCGGGTGACGTTGCCGTCACGGGTCATCAGGCAGGCCGCGACGATGTCGTCGTCCATCGGCACGTTGATCGCAGCGGCGTCCTTGGGCAGCACGAGCTTGAGGAAGTCGAGCACGTTGCGCGCATACAGGGCCGAGGCATCGGCGGCAACCAGCGCCGGCAGGTTGGTCTCGCCAATGATGTTCACGCCGTGCACCTGCACGGTCTGGCCGGCCACGGTCAAGGGGCAGTTGCCGCCACCGTTGGGCCCCTTGCCAGCGGCGATGTCGACGATGACCGAGCCCGGCTTCATGGCCTTGACCATGTCCTCGGTGATCAGCGTGGGCGCCGGTCGGCCCGGGATCAGCGCGGTGGAGATGACGACATCGGCCTGGGCCACACGCTTGGCGACCTCGACCTTCTGGCGCTCCATCCAGCTCGCGGGCATCGGGCGGGCATAGCCGCCGACGCCGACGGCGGCCTCGCGCTCTTCATCGGTCTCGTAGGGCACGTCGATGAACTTGCCGCCGAGCGACTCGACCTGTTCCTTGACGGATGGGCGCACGTCCGAGGCCTCGATCACCGCGCCCAGGCGCTTGGCCGTCGCGATGGCCTGCAGGCCGGCCACGCCGACGCCCAGGATGACCACGCGGGCGGCCTTCACCGTGCCGGCGGCGGTCATCAGCATCGGGAAGAACTTCTGGTACTGGTTGGCCGCCATCATCACGGCCTTGTAGCCGGCGATGTTGGCCTGGCTGGACAGCACGTCCATGCTCTGCGCGCGGGTCGTGCGCGGTGCGGCTTCCAGCGCGAAGCTGGTCAGGCCGGCAGCGGCCAGGCGCTCCAGGCCGGCGCGGTCGAACGGGTCGAGCATCCCGACCAGCGCCGCGCCGCGCTTGACGTGGGCCAGTTCGTCGCCTGATGGCGCGCGCACCTTGAGCACCAGATCGGCACCCAGGGCGCCGGCCGCATCGGTGATCTCGGCGCCGGCTGCCTCGTAGGCCGCATCGGTGACGCTGGCCGCCAGGCCCGCGCCGCTCTGGACGCGGATCACGTGGCCCTGTGCCTTCAGCTTCTTCGCCGTTTCCGGCGTCACGGCCACACGGGTCTCGCCGGCGGCCGTCTCAAGGGGTACCCCCACCAACATGTCAGATCCTCCTCGTGAATCGGCGGCGAGCATACACAGGTTCACCGGGGGCACACACCCGGGTATTGACTCGCAGCCTGTTCCATTTCAGACGTGGCTCAGCGTTGCGTCTTGTGACGCTGTGCGCTGCGGCGACGCCCACCGCGCCGCCTCCCGAGCCTGTCCACAGCTCATTAGCATCGCTGCATGAGTGACCTGCGCTGGAAACCCAATGTGACCGTCGCCGCCGTGATCGAACACGCCGGGCGCTACCTCCTGATCGAGGAGGAAACCCCCGAAGGCCTGCGCCTGAACAACCCGGCCGGCCACCTCGATCCGGGCGAGAGCCCCGTCCAGGCCGTGATCCGCGAGACGCTGGAGGAAACCGCCTGCGTCTTCGCGCCGCAGCATTTCCTCGGCCTCTACATGGCCCGATTCGTCCGACCGGAGCGTGGCGAAGATGTCACCTATGTTCGACTGGCTTACAGCGGCAGCGTCGGCGAGCCATTGCCCGGTCGCGCGCTCGACACCGGCATCGTGCGCCGCCTCTGGCTGAGCCTCGACGAGGTCCGCGAGAGCGTTGCCCGCCACCGCAGCCCGCTGGTCCTGCGCTGCATCGAGGACCACGCCGCCGGCCGGCGCCATCCGCTGGACGTCGTGACGGTCGATGCGACGCTGCTGGCGCCGGAGGTGAAGACGCATCAGCCCGCCAGCGCCGGCGATCCTGGCGCTGCGGGCAAGCCCGGCAACAACACCTGATCGCTCAGGTCCTTCAGCGCCACGCCAGTGGCCTTCAGGGCCTCGGCCTGCAGCACATGCCACCAGATCTTGTGGGCGGCACGCTCGACGGTCAGCCCTTCCGGGCGGATGTTGCTGATGCAGTTGCGCTGGGCGTCATGGCGGCCGCGACGTGGGGCGGCGGTCAGGTAGGCGCCCAGGCTGTCGGGTGAACTCAGGCCCGGGCGTTCGCCGATCAGCATCAGGACCTGGGCCGCACCGAGTGCCTCGCCGATGTCATCGGCCAGTGCGACACGGGCCTGTGTGGTGACGACCACGGGCGCGTCTGGCTCGCCCGGCGCCGGCCAGCCCGGCGGTGTCATGGCCCGCAAGGCGCGCAGCAGCGGCAGGGCCTGTCGCGCGACCGCCAGCGAGGACAGGCCGTCGCCGACGACCACCAGCAGCCGGGGCGAGGTGGCCATGGCCCGCAACCGGGCCGACTCGGCCTCCGGCAGGCGTCGCCCCAGGTCGGGCCGCAGCAGGTAGGCCGCCCGGTCCGGCGCGGCGCTGGCGCTGCGCAGGGTCTGCAGGCCTTCGGCTTGCAAGGCTTCGCAGAAGGCCTCCGCATCGAGCGCCAGGTGGACCGCGTCGCGGGCCTGCGCATGGGCCAGCCCGAAGGCCAGCAACTCGGCCGTTGGCAGGCTCACGCCGCTGCGCCCGAGCGCGATGCGGGCGGGCGTGTGGCGGCGCAGGCCGATCCACGGATCGGGCTGGAGAGGGTCGATCGGCAAGGCCTTGGGCGCGGGCGATGTGGGCTGGCTCATGGCGTGAACCTCCTTCAAGCCAGCCGCCGCAGCGGCGCGACGCCGGCCTGCAGCAGGCGGTGATCGGCGCCGATCGGGCGGATCTGGCCGTGGCCATCGGCGATCCCCATCGCCGCGAGCCAGTCTTCGAACTCGGGCGCGCGCTGCAGGCCCAGCAGGCGGCGCAGCACCAGGGCGTCGTGGAAGGAGGTGCTCTGGTAGTTCAGCATGACGTCGTCGGCACCGGGCACGCCCATGATGAAGCTCAGGCCGGCGGCGCCCAGCAGCGTCATCAGGGTGTCCATGTCGTCGGAGTCGGCCTCGGCGTGGTTGGTGTAGCAGACGTCGCAGCCCAATGGCACGCCCAGCAGCTTGCCGCAGAAGTGGTCCTCCAGGCCGGCGCGGATGATCTGCTTGCCGTCGTGCAGGTATTCCGGGCCGATGAAGCCGACCACCGTGTTGGTCAGCAGTGGCGAGAACGCGCGGGCGACGGCGTAGGCGCGCGCTTCGCAGGTCTGCTGGTCGACGCCGTGGTGGGCGCCGGCCGACAGCGCGCTGCCTTGGCCGGTCTCGAAATACATGACGTTGTCGCCCAGCGTGCCGCGATGCAGCGACAGCGCCGCCTCGCGGGCCTCGTGCAGCATCGCCAGGTCGATGCCGAAGCTGCGGTTGGTGGCCTCGGTGCCGGCGATGGACTGGAACACCAGGTCGACCGGCGCGCCGGCCTCGACCATGCGCAGCGTCTGCGTCACATGGGTCAGCACGCAGCTCTGCGTCGGCACGTCCCAGGTCTGGATGACCTCGTCCAGCAGCTTGACCAGGTCGGTCAGCAAGGCGAGGTTGTCGCTCGCCGGGTTGATGCCGATGACCGCGTCGCCCGCGCCGTAGAGCAGCCCGTCCAGCACCGAGGCAGCGATGCCGGCCGGCGCGTCGGTCGGGTGGTTGGGCTGCAGCCGCACCGCCAGGTGGCCCGGCAGGCCGATGGTGTTGCGAAAGCGGGTGACGACGCGGCACTTGCGCGCCACCAGCATCAGGTCCTGCAGCCGCATCAGCTTGCTGACGGCGGCAACCATCTCCGGCGTCAGGCCCGGGCGCAGCGCGCTGAGCGCGGCCTCGTCGGCTGCGTCGCTGAGCAGCCAGTCGCGCCAGGCGCCGACCGTCAGGTGGGCGACCGGCGCGAAGGCCGCCGCGTCGTGGCTGTCGACGATCAGGCGCGTGACCTCGTCGTCCTCGTAGGGGATCAGCGCCTCGTCCAGGAAGCGCCGCAACGGCAGGTCCGCCAGACACATCTTGGCGGCCATGCGCTCGACCTCGCTGTCGGCCGCCAGCCCGGCCAGCGCGTCGCCGGAACGTGCCGGTGTGGCCTTGGCCATGACGTCCTTCAGGTCACGGAAGACCCAGTTGCGGGTGCCGATGCGGTGCTGGTAGGGCATGTCGGGAGTCTGCCTTCGATCGGCCAGGGCGGCTGCGCAAGACCCCATGTTGACGGGCCCGCCGGGACGCCGGCTATCCAGTCTTGGCAGTGCAGCGGCCGGCGGCATCGGGGATGACTCGGGCTGTTCATGGCCTGATGCTTGCATGACGCTGGGACACGTCCGAGGAGTCTGCCCATGACACCGTCCCACGCCCCGAACCCTCCCGCAGCCGCGGTCGCCTTTGGCGTGCGGGTCGCACGCACCGGCGACGTCGATGAGCAGGCCGCCCTGCTCGACGGCTGGAACCAGGGCTATGCCCAGCTCTCGGCCGGCCGCTTCGACGGCCAGATCGAAGAAGCGTGGCTGGACGGCGTGCACCTGTTCGTCGAATCGACCAGCCGCCGCCTGATGCAGCGCGGTGCGCTGGCGCCCGACCGCGTGGCGATCGGCCTGCCTCTGCAGCGGGGCCAGGGCCCGGCGGTGTTCTGTGGGGTCAGCGACTGGGGCCAGGGCGAAGCGGCGCGCTACTGCGGCTTCTCGGGCTCCGAGGGCTTCGAGTTCTACACGCCCGAAGGCCTCGCGATGGCGGGGCTGGAGCTGTCGCGCGACGAGCTGCTGGCGCTGGCGACCGACGACGAGCGCGAGCGCATCGAGCGCGTGGCCGCCCGCGCCGGCCTGCACCTCGCCGCGCCGGGCAGCGTCGCCGGCTTGCGCGACTTCATGCAGGGTGCCTTCGGCATGCTGCGCACACAGCCCGGCCTGCTCGACCAGGCGGCGCTGCGCGGCCAGCTGCGGCAGTCGGCCCTGTCGAACGCACTGGAAGCGCTGGTGCATGGTGCCGACGAGGCCGACGAGCCCGCCCCGCAGCGCGCCTGGCAACTGGTCGAAGGCGCGCGGGCGCTGGTCCAGCAAGAGGCCGAATCGCCGCTGACCGTCGCCCAGCTCTGCCTCACGCTGGGCGTCAGCCGGCGCACGTTGCAATCGGCCTTCCAGCAGGTGCTGGGCATGGCCCCGGCGGCGTTTTTGCGCGCGGTCCGGCTGGCCGGCGCCCGCCGCGCCCTGCGCGGTGCGGCGACCGTCACCGAGGCGGCGGCGCAATGGGGCTTCTGGCACTTCAGCCACTTCGCCCAGGACTTCCGCCGCATGTATGGCGAGCTGCCGTCACAGGCATGGCGGCGGATGCGCCAGCTGCGGCACTGACCGTCGCCATCGCAAGGCCGCCCCGTGCACTGGCCGCAGGGTCACCCAGCCGGTCGGGATAATCCGGCGTGTGGAAACCGCAACGAAGAAACATCGCGTCGTCGTCGGCCTATCCGGCGGCGTGGACTCGGCCGTCAGCGCCTGGCTGCTCAAGCAGCAGGGCCATGAGGTCGTTGGCCTGTTCATGAAGAACTGGGAAGACGATGACGACAGCGAGTACTGCTCGACCCGGCAGGACTGGCTGGACGCGGCCTCGGTGGCCGACGTGATCGGCATCGACATCGAGCACGTCAACTTCGCCGCCGACTACAAGGACCGCGTCTTCGCCGAGTTCCTGCGCGAGTACTCGGCCGGCCGCACGCCCAACCCGGACGTGCTGTGCAATGCCGAGATCAAGTTCAAGGCCTTCCTCGACCACGCCATGCGGCTGGGCGCCGAGCACATCGCCACCGGCCACTACGCCCGCGTGCGCCACGACCCGGCCAGCGGCGAGCACCAGCTGCTCAAGGGGCTGGACCCGCTCAAGGACCAGAGCTACTTCCTGCACCGGCTCAACCAGGCGCAGCTCGCCAAGACGATGTTTCCGGTTGGCGAACTGCCCAAGACCGAGGTGCGCCGCATCGCCGCCGAGATCGGTCTGCCGAACGCGCGCAAGAAGGACTCGACCGGCATCTGCTTCATCGGCGAGCGGCCCTTCCGCGAGTTCCTCAACCGCTACCTGAGCCACCAGCCCGGCCCGATCAAGGACGACCGCGGCCGCACGCTGGGCGAACACGTGGGCCTGAGCTTCTACACGCTGGGTCAGCGCAAGGGCATCGGCATCGGCGGCATCAAGGACAAGCGCGCGCCACGCGGCAGCGGCGACCACGCGCCGTGGTTCGTCGCCCGCAAGGACATGGCCAGCAACACGCTCTACATCGTGCAAGGCCATGACCACCCGTGGCTGCTGGCGCCGCGTCTGGCGGCGGCCGACATGAGCTGGGTTTCGGGCCGTGCGCCGCAGGTCGGTCTGGGCGCCGAGGGGGGGGCCGGCGGCCTGGCGGCCAAGACCCGCTACCGGCAAGAGGACGCCGCGTGCGCCATCACGGCGGTGGATGCGGACGGCCTGTCGCTCACCTTCGCCGAGGACCAATGGGCCGTCACGCCGGGCCAAAGCGTGGTGCTCTACCAGGGCGATGTCTGCCTGGGCGGGGCCGTGATCGCGGCGGCATTGCCCCAGTCTTGACCGGAGTCAATCCGGGACGGGCGAGACCCGGCGGATGTGGGGTGAATGTCATCGGCCTTGATCCACGGCATTGCGGCGCGCTTTGCTTGTCGGTATTGTCCTGGACAGATTGGTTCGGGCGGCGATGGCCGTCCTGGCCCGGTCCGCTCCTTGCCTGATCCCTCGCAAGGCCCTCTCGGCAACCGTGGAGGTCGACATGGACGTGTCACCCATCACCGTCGATGAATGGCATCGCCTGGCCAACCTGCATCGGCTGCGCGTCCTGGACACCAGCCCGGAGCCGGCCTTTGATGCGCTGGTCGACGCGGCGGCTGGTGCGCTGCGGATGCCGGTGGCGATGGTCAGCCTGATCGACGCCGATCGGCAGTGGTTCAAGGCCAGTCGCGGCATGGGCGAGACCACCCAGACCTCGCGCGAGATCGCCTTCTGCGGCCATGTGGTGGCCCGCGGCGAACCGCTGATCGTGCCGGACGCGCGGCTCGATGCGCGCTTTGCCGACAACCCGCTGGTGACGGGCGAGCCCCACATCTGCTTCTATGCCGGCGCCCCGCTGCGTCTGGCCGATGGCTCCTGCGTGGGGGCGCTGTGTGTCATCGACCAGGTGCCCAGGCAACTCGACGCGTCGGGTCTGGCGGTGCTGTGCGACCTGGCGCGTGTGGTCGTGCATGCGCTCGAAGCCCGGCTCTTGCGGGTGCTGGAGCACGAGACCCGCCACGCCTTGCAGCGCAGCGAGGAGACCTTCCGCCTGCTGGCTGAGAACACCACCGACGGCCTGGCCATCTACGAGGACGGCGCGATCCGCTACACCTCGCCGTCCTACGCCCGCATGATGGGCGACGAGGCCGCCGTGGGCCTCGGCGGACGGTCCCGGGAGGTCATGCTCGAACGTGTCCATCCCGATGACCGCGCGAACGTGTCCGAGGCGGTGCGCGTGGCCCTCGAACGGCGCTTGCCGCACCAGGTCTACAGCTACCGCATCCGCCATGGGCGGGGTCACTATTTCTGGCGCGAGGATTCGACCCGCTTTGTCTACCGCAGCGACGGCTCGCCCGAGCGGGCCTACATCGTCTGTCGCGACATCACCCAGCGCAAGGTTGACGAGGCGCGGATCGCCCACCTCTCCTTGCACGACACCCTGACCGGTCTGCCCAACCGCCTGCACATCCAGCGCAGCTTCGATGCCTTGTGCGAGCGCCTGGTTCGCCAGCACCACCGTGGGGCCTTGCTGTTGCTGGACATCGACCAGTTCAAGGAACTCAACGACACCCGTGGCCACGATGTCGGGGACGAGCTGTTGCGGCAATGGGCCCGCCGGCTGGAGACCGGGGTCGATGGCCTGACCGCCGGCCGGCTGGGGGGCGACGAGTTCATCGTGCTGGTCGACCTGGGCAGCCTGGGTGGGGATGACTGGAGCGACGCAGAGGTGCCCGGCCGGGCATCGGCGCTGGGGGCGCGCCTGCTGCGTCTGCTGGCCGAACCGCTGACGGGCGCGCTGACGCCGCACCGCGCCACGGCCAGCATGGGCGTGGTCCTGCTGCCCGGTGCGCAGATCAGCTTTGACCGCGCCATCCAGCAGGCCGACATCGCGATGTACGAAGCCAAGTCGGCCGGCCGGGACACCTTGCGGCTCTACACGCCCGCGCTGGAAGAGCGTCTGGCCGAACGCATCGCCTGCGGTCTGGCCCTGCGCCGCGCCGTCCCCGACGGCCAGTTGCGCCTGCACTACCAGCCGCTGGTCGACCGCGACGGGCGGTGCATGGCCCATGAGGCCCTGGTGCGCTGGCAGCACCCGGCGCGGGGGCTGCTGGGGCCGGCCGAGTTCATCGGACTGGCCGAGGCGACCGGCCTGATCGACGAGATCGGCCTGTGGGTGCTGGAGCAGGCCTGCAGCCAGCTGGCCGCCTGGCGGGCCTTGCCCGATCGCGCCCACCTGAGCGTGTCCGTCAACGTCAGCGCGGTCCAGTTGCGCCATCCGGAGATCGTCGAGCGCATCGCCTCGGTGCTGCGCCGCAGCGGCGCGCCGGCCAACCGGCTGACGCTGGAGCTGACCGAGTCGGTGCTGCAGCACGACGTCGACGACGTCATCCGCAAGCTGCAGGCCTTGCGCCGCATGGGCATCGGCCTCGCCCTGGACGACTTCGGCACCGGCTACTCCTCGCTGAGCTATCTGCAGCGCCTGCCGCTGAGCGCGGTCAAGATCGACCGGTCCTTCATCCGCGACATCGATGCCGATGGCCGTGACGAGGCGATCGCCCGCACCATCGTTCAACTGGCCAGCACGCTGGGCCTGCGCGTGGTGGCCGAAGGGGTCGAGACCCGCAGCCAGTTCGAGCGGGTGTCGGCGCTGGGCTGCGACGCGTTCCAGGGCTACCTGTTCGGACGTCCTCAGGCGCTTGGCGAGAACGTGTTGTCAGACCCGCCCTGAGGCGGGAGCCCGCCGCGACAGCGTTCGCGGCGCCGAAGGACTTGTGCGCACAGCGAACTTTCGGCGCTGCCTGGCACCCCCGGCGCTACGCTTCCTTGACCTGACGCAGGTTGATGCAGCGCGCCATGCCCTCCGAAACCCCTCCCACTCCCGAAAACGCCGACGGCCCATCGTCCGACACCGGTTCGCCGCGTGACTTCGTCGCTGCGCTGGCGAGCGGGCTGCTGGTCATCGAGGCCTTCGACCAGGACCGCCCCCGGCTGTCGATCAGTGAGGTCGCCCAGCGCGCCGGGCTGACCCGTGCCGCCGCGCGCCGCCACCTGATCACGCTGACCCGGCTGGGCTATGCGCACCAAACAGGTCGCCAGTTCGCGCTGAGCGCCAAGGTGCTGCGCTTCGGCCAGTCCTACATGCACTCGGCTCGCCTGCCGCGCCTGCTGCAGCCGCAGCTCACCCGCATGGCGCTGGCAATGCAGGAGGCCAGCTCGGCCGGCGTGCTCGACGGCCATGACGTCATCAGCGTGGCGGCGGCGACCGCCGGGCGGGTGGTCTCGGCGACGTTGCAACCCGGCACCCGCGTGCCGGCCTGGTGCACCGCCAATGGCCGCGTGCTGCTGGCGGCCTTGCCCAACGAGGATCTCGACGCCTTCATCGCCCGCCAGGCCATGTTGCCGCTGACGCCGCAGACCCTCACCCAGCGCGACCGCCTGCGCCTGGAGATCGAGCGCGTGCGGGTGCGTGGCTACGCGCTGGTCGACCAGGAACTCGAACCCGGCCTGCGCACGCTGGCGGTGCCGCTGCGCAACTTCCGCGGCGAGGTCGTCGCCGCCATCAACGTGAGCGCCCATGCCGGGCGCATGAGCACCGCCGAGCTGCTCGACCGCTGCCTGCCGATGCTGCTGGAGGTGCAGGCGCACCTGCGGCAATTCCTTTGAACCGTCACGACCCGATCCCCAGGAGACACGCCATGACCATTCCCACCCGCACCCAGGTCGCCATCATCGGCGCCGGGCCCTCCGGCCTGCTGCTGGGCCAGTTGCTGCACCGGGCCGGCATCGACAACGTCATCCTCGAACAGCGCAGTGCCGACTACGTGCTCGGTCGGGTTCGGGCCGGCGTGCTCGAACAGGTCAGCGTCGACCTGCTCGACGAGGCCGGCGTGGGCGAGCGCATGCACAGAGAAGGTCTGGTGCACCACGGCATCGAGCTGCTGTTCTCGGGCCAGCGCCACCGCATCGACCTGGCGGCCTTGACCGGTGGCAAGTCGGTCATGGTCTATGGCCAGACCGAGGTCACGCGCGACCTGATGGATGCCCGCACCGCCCTTGGCGCGCCGATCGTCTACGAGGCCGAGGAGGTCGCGCTGCACGGCTTCGACGGCGACACGCCCACCGTCACCTTCCGCAAGGATGGCGTTGAGCACACGCTGGCCTGCGATCACATCGCCGGCTGCGACGGCTTCCACGGCGTGGCGCGTGCCAGCGTGCCGGTCGGCGCGATCCGCCAATTCGAGCGCGTCTATCCCTTCGGCTGGCTGGGCATCCTGGCCGATGTGCCGCCGGTGTCCGACGAGCTGATCTACGCCAACCATGCCCGCGGCTTCGCGCTGTGCAGCATGCGCAGCGCCTCGCGGGTGCGGCTCTACGTGCAGTGTTCGCTGCAGGACAAGGTCGAGGACTGGAGCGACGAGCGCTTCTGGGCCGAGCTGAAGTCGCGCCTGGACCCGGCCACCGCCGAGCGCCTGCCCACCGGCCCGTCCTTCGAGAAGAGCATCGCCCCGCTGCGCAGCTTTGTCGCCGAGCCGATGCGTTTTGGCCGCCTCTATCTGGCCGGCGACGCCGCCCACATCGTTCCGCCCACCGGCGCCAAGGGCCTGAACCTGGCCGCCGCCGACGTGCGCTACCTGAGCCGCGCGCTGATCGAGCACTACGCCGACAAGAGCGACGCCGGCCTCGATGACTACTCCCGCAAGGCGCTGCGCCGCATCTGGAAGGCCGAGCGCTTCAGCTGGTGGATGACCAGCCTGATGCACCGCTTCCCCGCCGGCCCCGGCGACAGCGGCGAGGTCGGCCACCGCATGCAGACGGCCGAGCTGGACTACCTGGTGAACTCGACCGCCGCGATGACCGCGCTGGCCGAGAACTACGTGGGCTTGCCGTTCGAGGAGTGACTCAGGCGGCGGCAGGGCCTTCGGCCGCGTCGACGTCGGCATAGACCACCGCCGCAGGCAGCTCCAGCTCGACGCTGGCCAGGTGCACGGTCTGGCCGGTGTCGAAGGGGTACAGCACCCACAGGCCATCGGCGCCCTTGCGGTAGACCTCGCTGCGGCGCCGGGCTAGGTCGACGATCAGGAACTCGCGCAGGCTGTCGACCTGCCGGTAGGCGCTGAACTTGTCGCCCCGGTCGTAGGCGGCGGTCGACGGCGACAGCACCTCGACCAGCAGCAGCGGCTCGCGCTTGTCCTGCCGCCGCTCGCGATCGGCGGCGCTGCAGGTCACCAGCACGTCCGGGAAGAAGGACGCGTTGGCCGCGTCGACCCGCAGCTTCATGTCGGCCATGTAGGTGCGGCACGGCGAGTCGCGCAGGTGCTGGCGCAGGGCGACAGCGATGTTGAGGCAGATGGTGACGTGGTGGTCCTCCGCGCCGGCCATGTCGAAGATCTCGCCGCCGATGAACTCGTGCTTCTCGGGCTGGGTCGCCTCCCAGGCCAGGAACTCGTCCAGCGTCATCGCGGCTTGTTGGTCGAGCGCGCTCATCGTCGATCTCCCGAGGGTGTGTGGCAGCATAAGTCTGCCTCCTCAGACGCTTGACGCCCGCCATGCCCGCACCCTTACCCGCGTCGCCCACCCCGCCGCCCCGCTGGCCAGGCAGGCTGGCAAGCCTGTTGGGCGACTGGGTGCTGGAGGTTGACCGGGCCACGCTGCGCAGTGACCTTCAGGCGGCCTTGCTGGGGGCCTTGCTGGTCTTGCCACAGGGCATCGCGTTTGCCGCGCTGGCCGGTCTGCCGGCGCAATACGGGTTGTATTCGGCGGTGGTGCCGTGCATCGTGGCGGCGCTGGCCGGATCGAGCCGGCAGGTGATGAGCGGGCCCACCAACGCCAACTCGCTGGCGCTCGCCGCGATGCTGGCGCCCTTGGCGGTGACCGGGTCGGCCCATTACATCGAGCTGGCGCTGATGGTCACGCTGATGGTGGGCGCGATCCAGCTCGGCGTCGGTGCGATGCGGCTGGGCCGGCTGGCCGACTTCATCTCGCCGGCTGCGCTGCTGGGCTTCACCTCCGGCGCGGCGCTGCTGATCGGCGTGCATGCGCTGCGTGACGCGACCGAGTCCGGCGTGCCGGCCGGCATGGGCGCGGCTCGCACGGTGTGGGCCCTGTTGTCGACGCTGTCGGCGAGCCATCCGCTGGCGCTGGCCGTGGCTGCCTTGGCGCTGCTGGGCGCCTGGGCGTCGCGCCACATCTGGCCGCGTTGCCCGCACCTGCTGATCGGTCTGGTGCTGGCCAGTGCGGCGGGTGTGCTGGCGCAGGCGCTGCTGGCCGGACGTGTGGCGCCGCTGGTCGTCACGGGCACCTTGCCCCATCCGTGGCCGAGCCTGCACCTGCCGCAGGTGAGCTGGGCCGAAGGGGTCGAGCTGTTCGACAAGGCGCTGGCGCTCTCGGTGATCGCACTGGGCCAGTCGCTGTCGATCGCCAAGGTGCTGGCCGCGCGTTCGGGCCAGCGGCTGGACGTCAACCGCGAGTTTGTCGGCCAGGGCTTGTCCAACCTGGTCGGTGGCGTGATGCAGTGCTACCTGTCCTGCGGCTCGCTCAACCGCTCCTTGCCCAACCTGCAGGCCGGTGCGCGCACGCCGCTGGCCGCCGTCGGATCGGCCCTGCTGCTGCTGGTGCTGGTGGCGCTGCTGGCCGACGCGCTGGCGCAGATCCCGCGTGCGGCCATCGCCGGGCTGTTACTGGTGGTGGCTGCGTCACTGCTGGACCTGTCGGCTTGGCGGCGCCTCTGGCGCATCGACCGGGCCGAGGCCGGCGTCGCGCTGGCGACCCTGCTGGCGACCCTGACCTTGCGGCTGGAGAGCGCCATCCTGCTCGGCGCCGGGCTGTCGCTGCTGGTCTATCTCTACCGCAGCTCGCGCCCGGCGATGCGGCTGATGGGCTTCGACCGGACGGGGCCCGAGCGCCGCTTTGTCGTCCGCGCCGACACGCCCGGCGCGCTGCCGGCCTGTCCGCAGCTGCACCTGCTGCGCATGGAGGGTTCGATCTTCTTCGGCGCGGCGTCGCACGTCGACGCCCAGTTGCATGCCTTGCGCCAGGCGCCCAGCCCGGAGCAGGCACCCCGACACCTGCTGGTCATGGCCAAGAGCATGAACTCGCTGGACGCGGCGGGTGCCGAGGTCTGGGAACACGAGCTGCGCGAACGCCGGGCGATGGGCGGTGACCTGCACTTCCATCGTCCACGCCCGCAGGTCCTTGCGCTGTGGCAGCGCAGCGGCTTCCTCGACCGACTCGGTCCCGGCCATGTGCATGCCGACAAGCAGGTGGCGCTGGCGGCCATCCACCCGACCCTGGACCCGGCGATCTGCGCGCGCTGTCAGGTGCGGGTGTTCCGGGAATGCCAGCAGGACGACCCCGGCGCGGCGATCTGAATGGATCCGGCCGACGACGGGCCGACCACGGGCCGACCACGCGTCGTATTCCCCGTGGTGACGGGGGAGTGCGGCCATTCTGGGAACATCGCCACATGGTCCTGAAAACGCTCATGCGGTCGTTGCGCCGCCTCATCCGACCCGCCGGTCTGCTGACGCTGACCTTGATGGGCGCGGCCGTCACGGTTGGTTGCGCCAGCCTCGACGAGCGCCAGCGGGCCTGGATCTTCCAGCCCGGCAAGGCGACCTGGGGCGGTGGTGCGGTGGCGGCTGACGGCATGGACGAGGTCTGGATCGACTACCGCGACACGCAGGACCGGCCGGTGCGCCTGAACGGCCTCTGGCTGGACCAGCCGCAGGCCGACGCGCCCGTGCTGCTCTACCTGCACGGCGCCCGCTGGAACGTGCGCAGCAGCGCGATGCGCATGCGCCGGCTGCACAGCCTGGGCTATGCGGTGCTGGGCATCGACTACCGCGGCTTCGGTCTGAGCACCGACGAGCTGCCGTCCGAACAGAGCGCCATCGAGGACGCCCGCGCCGCCTGGGACTGGCTGGCGCGCGAGCGGCCCGGCCGCAGCCGCACGGTTTTTGGTCACTCGCTGGGCGGCGCCATCGCGGTCGCGCTGGCCGCTCAGGTCGACGACGAGGCCGGCGTGATCGTCGAAGGCACCTTCACCTCCATCCCCGATGTGGTGTCCTCGTTCCGCTGGGGCTGGCTGCCGGTCGGCCCGCTGATCACGCAGCGTTTCGAGGCCGTCGAGCAGGTCGACCGCATCGGCTCACCGCTGCTGGTCGTCCATGGCAGCGAGGACCGCCTGATCCCGCCCGAGCTGGGACGGGCCTTGTACGAACGCGCCCGCGAGCCCAAGCGCTACGTGCTGGTCGAGGGCGGCTCGCACCACAACACCAACGCCGTCGGCCTGGACCGCTACCGCGAGGCGGTGGCCGAGCTGTTCGGTCTGGCCGCACCGGCGGACAGCCCGGGCGCTGCGCGCTGAGCGCTGGGCCAGCGGCGCGCAGACGGGCGCTGCTAAGGTCACGACCATGAAGAGCCACACCTACACCTTGCGGGTCGAGTTCGGCGATTGCGATCCGGCGCAGATCGTCTGGTTTCCCAACTTCTTCCGCTGGGTCGACGCGGCCAGCCGCCACTTCTTCGTGCAATGTGGCCTGCCCGACTGGAAGACGACCGAACGCGAGCGCGGCATCCTGGGCACGCCGCTGGCCGACACGCAGGCCAAGTTCCTGCGCCCGGCCTCCTATGGCGACGTGCTGCAGATCGAGAGCCACGTCAGCGAATGGCGCCGCCGCAGCTTCGTCATGAAGCACCAGATCCGCCGCGCCGACGTCGTGCTGGTCGAAATCACCGAGGTCCGCGTCTTCGCCCGCCGCAAGGGCGACGGCAGCGACCCGCACGCGATCGAGTCGGTGGCGGTGCCCGAGGACTGGCGGGCGATGTGCGAGTGATGGCCAGCGAGTGATGCCGAGCGGTTGACGCCGCCATGGCCCACCGCCGTCACCGCCTCTCTAGAACCGCGTCTCCGTCCCTGGCGCCCGCATGCGCTGGTGGATGGCGCGGGCATGCTGGACCCAGCCGTGGGTTTCCCAGCGCCAGTACATCAGGCCGCCGCGGATCCATTCGTCGGCGGCGTAGGCGATCCAGATGCCGACCAGGCCGAAGTGGCGGCCCAGCACGACCGAGCCGACGCCCAGCACCAGGATCAGCGAGGCGATGCTGGCGCTGACCGGGAAGATCACATCGCCGGTCGAACGCAGGGCGCCGAGCACGACGAGGTTGGCGACCCGGCCGGTTTCGAGCGCGAAGGAGATCCACAGCAGCGTCTGCGCGGCCTCGATGACCGCCGGGTCGCGCGTGAAGATGCGCATGATCCAGGGCGCCCCAACCGCCGCCAGCAGGGCCAGCGTGCCCGAGGCCAGCAGGCCGTTGCGCAGGCCCTTGCGCACGAGCTGGTGGGCATTGCGGAACTCGCCCGCGCCGATCAGGTGGCCGACCATGATCTCGCAGGCCCAGCCGATCGCCAGGCTGATCAGCAGCACGTACTTGAGCGTCTGCAGCGTGTAGGCCTGGGTTGCCAGCGCAGCCACGCCCAGGCGGGCGGCGGCTGACAGCGACATCATGAAGGCGATGCGGTAGCCCAGTTCCAGCGCGGCACCCGGCACGCCGACGCGCAGCACCGGCATCAGCGCACGGGCGGGGCAGACGTACCAGTCACGCCGGCGCGGCGCCAGGTTCAGGCGGCTGCGCCACAGCCACAGGTGCAGCCACAGGCCGAAGGCGCGGCTGAGCGTCAGGGCGATGGCGTAGCCGGGCAGGCCCAGGCCGTCCCAGTCGCCGAAGCCGAGCATCAGCGGGTAGGCCAGCGCCAGGTGCGTCAGGTGCATGGCGACCATCACCATCAGCGTCTCGCGCGCATGCAGGTGGGCGCGCAGGATGCTGGCCATCGTCAGGTTGTAGGCCTCCAGCAGCAGCGCCAGGGCGATCAGCGGCAGGTAGGGCCCGGCGATGGCGGCGACCTCGGCCGGGGCGTTGAGCAGGTCGAGGATCTGGTCAGGCAGCAACAGCACCCACATCGCCGCGAAGGCGCCCGCCCAGGTGCAGGCGCCCAGGCCGACCAGGGCGGTGCGGCGCGCGGCCTCGGGCTGGTGGCCGCCAACCGCCTGGGTGATGGTCACGCCCACGCCGATGGCCAGCACGCGGAACAGCACGAACAGCGTCTCCATGACCTGCTGGGCCATGCCGAAGGCGCCGGCCGCCGCGTCGGAAATCTCCGAGGCCATCCACAGCCCGGCCATGGCCACGCTGATGCCGAACAGGAACTCGCCGAGGATGGGGCCGGCGATCGGCGTGATGTGGGGGCGGTTGCCTCGGGCCATGGGGTGGGTTCGGACAGCGTTCTCGGCGGCAGGGCATCGTAGGCAGGATCGGCGCTGAAACCCAGTGCCGCCGTGCCCGTTTCGTGCGGTTTCAGTCCGCCAGGGCGATGTCGCCGAGCGCGATGCCGAGGTGCTCGGCCAGCACCTCGACGACCAGCGCATGGTCCTCGCGCTGCGGCAGGCCGGAGACCGTCAGCGTGCCGACGCAGGCGCCGCCGTTGGCCAGCCGGATCGGGACACAGCCACCGGCGCTGGCGTGGTCGCGGGCCGGCAGGGCGAGCTTGGCCTCCAGCGTCGCGCCGCCTTCGAGCGCCAACTGCAGGCCGACGGCGTAGGAGCTGCGCTGCAGCGACTCGACGGTGTTGCGCTTGCGGCGGGCCCAGTCGGCATTGGTCGGCGCGGTGCCGGGCATGGCGCAGAGGAAGACCGTCTCGCGCGCCAGACGCGCCTCGATCGTGATCGCCTTGCCGCGGGCTGCGGCGAGTTCGCGCAAGCGGCAGCCCAACTGCCAGGCAACCGCCTCGCTCCAGGTCGGCAGCCGCAGCCGGGTCTCCTGCTCGGTGATGCGGTCGAGGTCGCGGCGCAGCAGGTCGTGGTCGTGGGTCATGTTGTTCTCGGGCTGGACGTGGGACGCGGGTCTTGGGACGCGTGTGAGGGATCAGGTGCCTGCCGCGCAGGCAACGGCTTGCGGCGCGTAGTCCAGCACCAGCGCCGCATCGAGCAGCGGCCCGATGCCGGCGACAAAGGCCTGATGCGCCGGGTGAACCAGGTAGGCGTCGCGGGCGGCCTCGTCGGCGAAGGTCATCAGGTAGACATGGCCGTAGCCCTGCCCGAGGCCTTCGGGGCTGATGTCCGCGCCGTGTTCGAAGGCGACGATGCCCGGCACCTTCGAGGGCAGCGCGCAGAAGGCCGCATGCGCGTCGGCCAGCGTGGCCGGATCGATGCCCGGCTTGTAGCGGAAGGTCACCAGGTGGCGCAGCGCCGTCATGTGAGGCCCCGCAGCACGTCGTGGCAGGCGCCCATGGTGTGGTAATCGGTCTTGCCTGCGGGGCTCTTTTCGTCGGAATAGGCGCGGTTGTCGGGCGTGCGGATGCGGTACCAGGCGCCGTGCACGTGATCGATCATGTGGTCCCAGGCATAGCCCCAGATGCGGTCGTACCAGTCCCAGTAGCGCGACTCGCCGGTGCGTTGCGCCAGCAGCGCGGCGGCGGCGAAGCTCTCGGCCTGGACCCAGAAGTACTTGTCGCCGTCGCAGACCTCGCCGCCCGGTGCGAAGCCATAGACCAGACCGCCGTGCAGATCGTCCCAGCCGTGCTGCATGGCGGTGTCGAAGAAGCGCTGGGCCGTCTCGGCCAGCCAGGCCGGGCGTTGGGCCGCTGGCAGGCGCGCCTCCAACTGCAGCAGCAGCTTGGTCCATTCGGTCAGGTGGCCGACCTGGTAGCCCCAGGGCCGGAAGATGTTGGTCTTGTCCTCGCGGTTGTAGTCCCAGTCGACCGACCAGTCGGCCCGGTAGTGCTCCCAGACCAGCCCGCCGGCCAGGCCGGCCTGACGCTGCGTGATCGCGTGCGCCAGCGTCAGCGCGCGGTCCAGGTAGCGGCCCTCGCCGGTGGCGTCGTGCGCGGCCAGCATGGCCTCGCAGCTGTGCATGTTGGCGTTCTGGCCGCGGTAGCTGCCGACCTGCCAGTCGGGCGTGGCCTCGTCGGCATAGAGCTGGTGGCCGGCATCCCAGAAGCGCTGCTCCATCAGATCGAAGGTGGCGGCCAGGCCGGCGCGGGCCTCGTCGGCGCCGGCCTTGATGGCGTGGGCATGGGCCAGCAGCACGAAGGCCAGGCCGTAGCAGTGGTTCGTGGCGTCCTGCACGGTGGCGCCTTGGCCGTTCCAGTCGACCTGCCAGGCATAGCCGCCTTGCGGCTGCGCATGGCCTGCCTGCAGAAAGGCCATGCCGTGGCGCACGCGGGCCAGGTCGTCGGGCCGCTCGGCCGCGCCGAAGCGGCACAGCGCGCTCGCGTGGTTGAAGACGAAGCGCGTGCTGCTGACCAGGTGGCGGGTGCGCCGGTCATAGAGCGTGCCGTCGTCCTTGTAGAAGTGGAAGAAGCCGCCGGACGGGTCGACGCAGCGCGGGTCGTAGAAGGCCAGCGTGTGGCGGATGTGGCCGCGCAGGAAATCGGGCGAGCGGAAGTCCGGGCGGCTCGGGAGGGTCGTGTTCATCGGCATCTTTCGTCGTTCAGTCCCAGGCCTTCAGGCCCATCTGGCGCAGGCCCAGCTCGCTCAGGTCGGACGCCATGGCGCGGCCGGCGAAGTCCAGCTCGTAGTGTTCGGGGGCGAAGTCGGGGCTGCTGCGACCGGCCAGAAAGGCCTCGGCCTGACGCGCCGCATAGGCCGCGTTCTTCTCGCACCACGGCGCCGCGCCGATGTAGATGACGTTGCTGTAGCCGCTGCCGCGGTGGTGGTCCTCGACCGCGTGGATGATGTCCTGATGCCACCAGACGGTGTCGCCCGGCTCGACCTGCGGGATCGGCACGAGGCCTTCGAGCAACTCCGGATGCCACTGCTTCGACGCACCCAGCGCCCGGCCGGGCTTGGCGCCGCAGAGGTCGCCCTCGGGCACGTCGGGCTGCAGCGCACGGGTCAGCATCCACGGCGTTGTCTTCGCCAGCGGCACCAGCTGCAGCGTGCCGTCGCCGGGGCCTTGGCGGGTCAGCGCGGTCCAGCCCTGGAAGGTGCGGAAGGCCGAGCAGACCGCCGGTGACGGAATCTCGCGGGTGGTGGTGCGGCCTTCGGCGTCGAAGGGGTCGAAGGCCAGCGGGTCGCCTTCGAAGACATGGCGGTAGACGTGCCGGAAGGTCGGCTCGCACCAGCGCTCGACCGAGCCGCCGTCCGAGTGCGGCGACAGGCCCAGCGTGCTGTCGCCGGGTTCGCGGCGGCGGATGCGGTCGGCGTAGTTGAACTGCTGGTCGGGCTCGAAGTAGCGCGTGCCGTTCTTCTCGAAGGTCCACAGCCGGTTGAGCCAGCTGCGTGTCGTCGCCAGCGTTGGGTTCTGGCGCGCCATCATCTGCGGCTTGGACCAGTAGAGGCTGTAGATCTGCGGCCGGCTGGAGGCCAACGCGCTGAAGTACTGGTCCAGCCCGGCCTTGTCCTTCATGCGTTCGAGGTAGCGGACCTCGTCGATGTAGCGGACCGCTTCGTCGTTCCAGGCCTCGACCTGGGCCCGCTCATGCACGCCGCGGATGACCACGCAGCCGCGCCGCTTGATGCGTGCGATGTCGGCCGCCGAGACGGTGCCCGCCGCCACGTCGGCATAGGCGATCTGCGGCACCGCGCCGCCCTGGGCCTGCTCGGCGCGGATCGCGCTGACCTCGTCGCGCAGGGCTTCGGTCAGCAGGCGGTGGCGGCCGGCGAGGTCGGGCACCTCGGCGCGCAGCCGGCGTTGGGTCTCGGTGACGGCACGCGGCACGTCGTTCATCCAGGCTTCCATGGCGGTCTCCAGGTGGTTCTGCGGGTCTTGTCCGGATCGGTGGCTCAGGCGATGAGCCGGGCCTGTCCGCTGGCGGCCGATGCGAGGCCGGCCAGTGCAATGGCCATCGAGCGTTCGCCGTCCGCGCCGGTGGCCAGCGGCTGGCCTTGTCCGGCGCAGGCGCGCACGAAGGCGCCGAAGCCGACCTCGTAGAGATCGACCTTGGGCATGGGCAAGTGTTCGACCTGGCCGTCGTGGCGCCAGCTCAGCGTGGCCTCGCCGGCCTGGCTCAGCGAGCCTTCGGCGTAGAGGCTGCCCTCGGTGCCGAGCACGTGCAACCGCGTCATCGCGTCGCGGGCGACGAAAGACTCGTGGGTCTGCGCCAGGATGCCGTCGTCGAACTCGATCAGGTTCATCGCGCCGTCCTCCAGCGCGCCCTGCGCCATGCCGTTGCGCTGCGTCACGGTGGTGATGCGGCGGGCCTCGCGGCCGAGCAGGAAGCGCAGCAGGTCGGCGTCGTGCACGAGGATGTCGAGCACCACGCCGCCGCCGGCCTCCGGCGCGCTCAGTCGCCAGCCCTGCAGATGGGGCGGCAGGTAGACCGCGTGCGAGACCTGCACGCCGTGCACACGGCCGATCTTGCCGTCGGCAATCATCTGGCGCATGGCTTGGTGGGTGGCCTGGGCGCGCAGGTGGTGGTTGGTGCCCAGCACCTTGCCGGCACGCTGCGCGGCGTCGACCATCTCGGCGGCATGGGCCAGCGACATGGCGATCGGCTTCTCGCACATCACATGGCAGCCCGCCGCCAGCGCGGCCATCGTCTGGGCGTGATGCTGCTCATTGGTCGAGCTGATGTAGACCGCGTCCAGGCCTTGCGACAGCAGGGCATCGAGGTCGGTGTGACCCGCCTCGAAACCCTGATCGCGCGCGAATTGCGCGGCCCGTTCGGCGCTGCGCGAGCACACGCCGACGAAGGTCTGGCCCGGCAGCTTGCGCAGCGAGGCGGCAACACGTTCGGCGATGTTGCTGGCGCCGATGAATCCCCAACGCATGGTGATGCTCCTGGTGTGGGTGGGTGGACGGAAACGGTCGCCGGCGGTCAGGCCGCGGCGCCGGTGTTGTGGTGGGTGCCGCTGCTGCTGTTGTTGCTGTTGTTGTTGCTGCTGTGGTTGCCAACGACGCTGCTGGCCCGCACGACCAGCTCGACCGGGTGCACGGTCTCCAGCGGCAGGTCCTCGCCGTGCACGATCAGCTCGACACCGGCGCGGCCGAGCGCCTCCTTGTCGACCCGCAGCGTGGTCAGCGGCACGGGCGCGTAAGAGGCCTCGGGGATGTCGTCGAAGCCGACGATGGCGATGTCCTCGGGCACACGCAGCCCGGCGGCCTGGCAGACCCGCAGGGCCGCCAGCGCGGTGGTGTCGTTGCAGGCGAAGACCGCATCGGGGCGCTGGCGCAACTTCAGCAGCGCGCGCATGCCGGCCTCGGCGCCGGCCTTGACATCCAGGCCGGGCGGGGCGACGACCTCCAGGTCCGGGTCGGCCAGCACGCCGGCCTCGTAGAGCGCGCGTCGGTAGCCGCGTTCACGTTCGCGCAGGCTGTAGTGGGCCAGCGAGCCAGCCAGGTAGGCGATGCGGCGGCGGCCCAGGTCGAGCAGGTGGCGGGTGGCGAGGTAGCCACCGCCGACGTTGTCCGGGTTGACCGACGGGCAGCCGGGCAGCCACGAGTCGATCAGCGCCATCGGCAGGTCCAGGCCGCCAAGCAGGGCCAGCAGCTCGGCCTCGAAGTAGCCGGCGGCGATCAGCGCATCGGGCTCGTGCAGGCGCAGCTGGTCGCGCACCGGATCGGCCGGCCCGGCGGCCAGCAGCGTGGGCGCGACGCCATAGGTCCGGCAGGCTTCCTCGACCCCGTGCATCACCAGCGAAAAGAAGGGATTGAGCGCAAAGCTGCTGTGGTGGCGGTGGACCAGGAAGACCAGGCGCTGGGCTCGGCCCGAGCGCAGCCGGCTGGCGTCGTAACCGAGGTCACGGGCGACTTGCCGGACGTGCTTGCGGGTGTCGTCGGACAGGCCGCGCTGGTTCTTCAGCGCCCGCGAGACGGTGCCGATGGACACGCCGGCGGCGGCGGCGACGTCGCGGATGGTCACGCCCATCGCGCACGCTCCGCCGGGGTCATCGGCCAGGCGCTGATGCGGCTGGCGAGGTGCAGGGTCTGGCCAGCCCCAAAGCTCAGGCCGGTGCGGCTGGCCAGCGGGTGATCCGCAGGTGGCGTGGCGACGCGACCGAGGTCGAAGACGCCGCCGACCGGCTCCAGCCCGATCGCCCAGTGGCGGCTGTTCCAGGGGGGCTGAGGGCGGCCGCGGTGGCTGACCCAGACCATCAGGTCGGGCAGCAGCGTGTGGTCCCAGTCCAGCTCCACGGTCCAGCCGGCGTCGAGGTAGTGGGCCCGCACCGGGCCGTCGACCGCCATCAGCTGCAGCAGCTCCTCGCTGTCAACCGGCTGCGGCATGCGGGCGAGGTCGATCCGACTGCCGTCGGCGGCGGGTGCGTCGGACAGGCGGTCGAAGCGGGCATCCGGCCGCAAGCGCGACGAGGGCTCGGCCGGCACCGGGTAGCTGAGCGCCGGTCCGGCGTGGCGGATGTCGAAGGCGACCCGGCCCAGGTCCAGCCGCAGCGTCGGGTGCAGCGAGACCGGCAAGGTGCAGGCGGCGCGGGCCTGCATCGCCAGGTCCAGGTGCAGCGTCGGCGCAGCGGGGTCGGCGCGCAAGGTGCGGGTCAGGCGCTCGATCGGCTGGCTGGCGGGCAGCTCGATGGTCTGTCGCAAGGCGGTGGGTTCGGCCAGCTCGACCGGCGTCCAGTCGTGGTGCGAGGCGTAGCCGTGACCCCAATCGTCGCCGGGCGCGCGGGGCGTCCAGCCGGGCGGCAGGCCGTCGACGCGGTCGGTGCGGCCGAAGGGCACACAGGGCCACTCGCCACGCAGGCGCCGGACGATGCCGGGCAAGGCGTCCGCGCCAGGCTCGTCGGCCCAGGGGGCGACCTGCAGGGGCTGGAAGGGCGCGTGGCCGGGTGCCTCGAAGGTCACAGGGCCCAGCATGCCGCCCAGCGACTGCCAGTGGGCCTGGCCATGTGGCCAGCGCAGGGTGAGGGTGTCGTTCCGGTTCACGTCACCAGTTTGCGATTCGGAATTCGTTTAGTAAACGAGTGAACGGTGGAAACGCCTCAGTGTTTGCCCTTGGGTGGGGCGTCGCAGGCGCTTACATGTTCCTGGCCTGAAACCTGTCATCCGCCAGCGTGGGCACGTCGTTGTAGGGCCATGTCGCAAGGACTGGCCCCAGATGTCCAGCCGAGCGGAAGGATCACCCACCATGTCTCCCATTGCCATGAAACACCTCCTTCGCACCGAACAGCCTGCCCCGCGCCGCCCGCTGACGCCGGAGCGCCCGACCGACAAGGGTCACAAGCACGAGTCCTTCGACTACGGCCGTGTCGGCTTTGATCTGCGCAGCCAGGCACTGGCCCAGCGCATGGACCGCAAGCGCTGATCGTCCCCGCGCCGCGCCTGGCGCGACGCTCCAGCGTTTCCTCCCTCTTCGAGCCGCACGCCGGCTCCTGGGACATCACCCTCCTGGGACATCACCCTCCTGCGCCGCCGGTCCGATCCGGCCGACACCCGATCCGGCGGTGTCAGTCACGGCGCCATTCCTCCCATGCCTGCCCCGATGTTTCAGCCCTGTGACGAGCGGGGCTGCGTCGTTTCGCGCGGTGTGAACGATTTCACACGGCCGTCGGGCCCGGTTTCTGGGGCGCACTGCGGATTCGGCCCCATTCCGGCCTAAAAAAATGGGAAGAATAACCAGTTACGAATTGAAGTACATCGGTTCGGATGCGGTCTGTGCAGTTCTGCTTCACAACTTTTCACGCTGGCCCCGCGAGCATCAGGGTCAACGGCGAGATGGCCAGATCCCCGGGTCGAGGGGGTAACCATCCGTTGTGATCGTGGAATCCTGCGGACAACTGCCGCGCGGGGACGCTCTTGTCGCCGGCGGGCGACAGTCACATGGTCGTCAATCTGAAAAAAGCTGACATCAGCCTTCATTCATGACCTGGATCACGATTTCTGTGACAGTGGGCGATATGGCGCATATATTCGGGTCTTCGGGATCACGCAGTTCAAGGTGACCCAGGCGCATGACCCGTTGCGTCGACTGACCCTCCCCACCACGTTTGGAGTCAACATGAACAGCACATCCAACCAACCCGACCTGTCCACTCTCGCCACGCTGGCTGGTCTGGTGCGCTTGTCGCTGGTGTTGGTCTGCACGCCTGCGCTGTTGGCGGCGGCCGTCGTGGCTTCGGCGGTGGTGGTGCTGGGTTGGCCGCTGGCCTGGCTGGCACGTTCGGTCAAGCGCATGCCGACGGCCGGCCTGCGTCGCCGCAACCTGAACGCCGCACACTGATCCGGTTGTTGCGGCCGGGCAGCGCGCCCGGTCCCGACCTGGACAGGTCCCGCGAGACAAGGTCACATGGAAAAAGGGCACTGCCTGAACGGCAGTGCCCTTTTTTGCGTCCGTGTGCGGTCTGAGTCGGGGCCGCGCGGGCCCCGAGGCATCACTGAGGCATCACTGAGGCATCACTGCTTGACGGCTTCGATCTGGATCACGAGGCGCATGTTGTCCGGGAAGCCCCAGTCCAGGCCGTACTTGACGTCCCACAGGCTGCGCTTGATGTCGGCGGTGAAGTCGCCGCCGCAGACTTCGCGCTTGAGCATCGGGTTGTCGTAGCAGTTGAACTGCGACGCCTTCAGCGTGATCGGCTGGGTCTTGCCCATCAGCGTGAACTGGCCGGTGACCTCGGTGACCTTGTCGCCGTTGAAGACGAACTTGTCGCTGACGAAGCGAGCGGTCGGAAACTTCTCGGCGTTCAGGATCTCGGCGCTCTTCAGGTGGGTGTTGAACTGCGCGAAGCCCGAGTTGACCGAGGTGACGTCGACGGTGATGTCGGCCTTGCCGGTCTTGGCGGCGCGGTCGAGTTCGACGGTGCCTTCCTTCTTGTCGAAGCGGCCGCGGTTGGTGCTGGTGCCGAAGTGACCGATCTCGAAGGTCACGTAGGTATGGCTCGGGTCGATCGCGTAGGTCGACGGGGCGGCCAGGGCGGCGCCAGACAGGGCCAGGGCGGCGAGGGCAAGGAGGGTTTTCTTCATCGGTGACTCCGGGGAGGCTGGGGTTGGTCGGGAGAGGAGAAGCAGGGAATCTGGAAGGCGTGGATCAGAGCGCGCCGAGGCCACTGATCTGCAGCTTGAACTTGACGGTGACGTCGTTGGCGACCATCGAGGTGTCGGACCAGTCGCCGTCGCCGATCTTGAAGTCCAGGCGCTTGATGGCGAAGGTGCCGGTGGCCGTGGCGGTGGCACCGGTGGCGCTGAGAGTCACGGGCACGATGACGTCCTTGGTGGCGCCCTTGATGCTGAGCTTGCCGGCGACCTCGTACTTGCCGCCGCCCAGGCCCTTGATGGCACTGGACTGGAAGGTTGCCTGCGGGAACTTCGGCGTGTTGAACCAGGTGGCCTTAGGCAGTTCGACGTCGGTCTCGGGCGAGCCCATCGTGGCGCTGCCGAGGTCGATGGTGAAGGCGACCTTGCCGGTCTCGGGCTTCTTCGGGTCGAACGCCAGCTGGGCATCGAACTTCTTGAAGCGACCCTCGACGGGCACGCCCATCTGCTTGATGGCGAAGCTGACGTCGCTCTTGGCGGCGTCGACCACCGGTGCGGCCTCGGCCGGCATGGCGATCAGGGTGGCGGCGCCGAACGCGGCGACGGCGGTGAGCGAGGTGAAGAGGCGCAAGGACGTCATGGCGATTCCTGTGTGGTGGGCCGTGGGCCGGTTCAGACCGGGCCGATGCCCATGCGACCGAGCAGGCGGTCGCGGTCGATGATCTGGTGCTTCATGGCGGCGGCCACATGCAACACGACGAGTGCGGCCAGGCTGACGGCGGCGAGCTTGTGCAGCGGCTTGATCAGCTCGGCCAGTTCCTTGCTGACCGGCACGAAGTCGGGCAGCGGCAGCACGCCGAACCAGACGATCGGGAAGCCGGCCGCCGAGCTGTAGGCCCAGCCCGTCAGCGGCACGGCGAAGAACAGCAGGTACATCAGGTGATGGGTGCCGTGGTGGGCCTTCTGCTGCCAGGCGGGCATGGCTGCGGTGACGCTGGCCGGCAGTTCCGGCGGGCGGTTCATCAGGCGCCACAGCAGCCGCAGCGCCGACAACGCCAGGATCGTGACCCCCGCCCACTTGTGCCAGTTGTAGAGCTTCAGGCGGGCAGGCGAGAAGGGCAGGTCGGTCATGTACACGCCGACACTGAAGGCCCCCACGATGGCCAGCGCCAGCAGCCAGTGCAGTGCGATGGCGACCAAGCCGTAACGTCCGGTGCGACCGGCGGTCGGCGGGGCAGAGGTGGCGGTGGCAACGGACATGGCGGGAATGGCGCGTCGAAACGCAGGCTTCAATGAACTGAAGCTTAGGTGCGTGCACCCACCACGCAGTTCACCGACCTTGACGCAACCGTTGGAAAACTCTGAACGTCCGTGGCAGGCAGGCCCAGCGGTCCGGAAGGACGATCAGAGGTGTTCGGCCCGCCAGCGGTCCAGTTCGATCGGCAGGGCGTCCAGTCGGCCCATCGTGACGATGCCGTCCGGGCTGCGGCGCTGCATGGCCTGAAGCGGCGTGCCGGCCCAGATCTCGATCTGGGGCGGCAGCATCTTGCGCATCTCGGCCAGGCAGTCGAGGGCCTGATTGGGGTTGCTGGCGGCGCTGAAGCTCATCGCCACGAGATCGGCCTGATGGGCCTGGGCCGCCAGCAGGATGTCGCGCATCGGCGTCTGCCGGCCCAGGCTCATGTTGAAGCAGCCGCGCACCAGGAAGACCGCCTCGGCCATGAGCAAGCCCAGGCCGTGGTTCTCGAATGAAGCGGTGGCCAGCAGCACGCGTGGCCGGGCGCTGACGCCGGAATCGGGCCCGGCGGCGATGGCCGAGCGCAGCACGGTCTCGAGCACCTCGCTGGCGATGTGTTCCTCGAAGATCTCCAGCTGGCCGTGCGACCAGGCGTGGCCGATCTCCGACAGCATCGGAACAACCAGGTCGAGCACGAAGCGTTCAAGCCCCAGCCGCAGCAGCGACTGGCCAAGCGAGCGCCGCAGCGCGCCGATCTCGTGGCGGCGCAGCAGTGCGATCAGGCGTTCGACATCGGTCGGGTCGCGGTCCTCGGCACCGATGCTGCGCAGGGCGGTCGCGCCCGTGTTGCCGCCCAGCAGCAGCAGGTCCTCCAGACCCAGCCCGACGATGCGCCCGGGCCGGTGTCCGGCGTCCAGCAGGCGCTTGATGTGGCGCAGCCGTTCGACCTGCTCGGGCGGGTACAGCCGCTCACCGTTGGCGTCGCGCACCGGCTGCGGGAAGCCGTAGCGGCGCTCCCAGACCCGCAGGGTGTCCTTGCCGATGCGGGTGTCGCGCTCGACGGCTGCGATTGTCATGGACAGACGGTGGGGACTGAGTTCGGCGCTCATGGTCGGCGTCTCGGATGAGGTGGGGCGTCAAGCTGCGCCTGCGCGAAAAGTGGTCTTCAAATGTCTTGGACAATCCATTGAAAGACCTTCGATTCCTGCCTAATATAGCCACCAGAGACCAATCTGACCAGGACAAAAGCTGGTCGTTGTCCCGAATCCGGCCGGCTTGTCCAAGCTGACGGGCCCTGTCAGGATCATCGGCAGACGATGAAAACCCAACGAAACGCAACACGAGGGAACTTCCCATGCATGGACGAATCATCGACAGGGTAGGGCGCGCCGAGGAGGGTTCGCCTGCATCCGTCAGGACGGTCGCTGCGTACAGCCCCTTCATGACGGCCACACCCTTTCGTTTTCAACCGTGCAGACGGTCGGCCCTGCCGATGGCCCGCTCGAAGCGTCTCTCCTCCTCCCTCCCTCCCTCGTTCGCTTCGGGTTGCTGCACGGTTGCCTTCATGTCCGGCGGGGGCGCCCGATGAGGCGCGTCGCCGTCGTCGGCGCCGGCATCTCCGGTCTGGCCACCGCCTGGCAACTGGGCGGACCGGACGGCCGGGCTGATTTCCAGGTCACGCTGTTCGAGTCCGGCGCAACGCTCGGCGGGCATGCCCACACGGTCGACGTGACGTTGCCCGACGCCAGCGGGCGGCCGGTCACGCATGGCGTCGATACCGGCTTCCTCGTCTTCAACCCGCGCACCTATCCGAACCTGGTCCGCCTGTTCGACCAACTGCAAGTGCCGCTGGCCGCATCCGACATGTCCTTTTCGGTCCAGTCGGTGGCTGACGGGCTGGAGTGGAGCGGCAGCAACCTCGATGGCGTCTTTGCCCAGCGCCGCAACCTGCTGCGGCCGGCCTTCCTCGGCATGCTTCGGGAACTGCTGCGCTTCAACCGCCTGACGACGGCGCTGGCCGAGGGCGGTGGCGACCAGACGCTGGCCCAGTCCATCGGCGACTTCCTCGACGAGAACCGCTTCGGCGATGCATTCCGGCGCTGGTACCTGCTGCCAATGATCGGCTGCATCTGGTCCTGCCCGACCGAGCAGATGCTGCGCTTCCCGATCGGCACCTTGATCCGCTTTTGTCACAACCACGGCCTGCTGCAGGTCAACGACCGGCCGCAGTGGCACACGGTGAGCGGCGGCTCGCGCGAATACGTGCAGCGCATGCGTGCGCAACTCGGCACGGTCCGGCTGGCAACGCCGGTTCAGGCGGTGCGACGGCTGGATGCCGGCGGTGTGCAGGTGCACAGCGCGCACGGCAGTGAACGCTTCGACGAGGTCGTGTTCGCCTGCCACAGCGACCAGGCCCTGCGCATCCTGGGCGACGACGCCAGCCCCGCCGAGCGCGAGGTGCTGGGTGCCATCGCTTACCACCCGAACCGGGCCGTGCTGCACACCGACGTGTCCCTGCTGCCGCGCCGTCCGCGGGCTTGGGCGGCCTGGAACTACGAACACGGTGGCGACGGCGGCGAGTCCTCGGCGGTCTGTCTGCACTACCTGATCAACCGCCTGCAGCCCCTGCCGTTCGCGCAGCCGGTGATCGTCTCGCTGAACCCGGTGCGCCCGCCGCGTCCCGATCAGGTGCTGGGCACCTACGACTATGCGCACCCGGTGTTTGACCTCGCCGCGATAGAGGCCCAGCGCCGCGTGCCGTCGCTGCAAGGCCAGCGCCACACCTGGTTCTGCGGTGCCTGGACCGGCTACGGCTTCCATGAGGACGGCCTGAAGTCCGGCCTGGCGGTGGCCGGCGCCTTGCGCGCGACGATCGATCCGGCGCGTGCAGCCCCGGCCGAAAGGCTGGCCGCATGACCACGGCGGTGCCCCGCCACGCGCCCCTGCTGTTGCGCGGCGAGGTCACGCACACACGGCTGCGGCCGACCTTGCACAGCTTCCGCTACCCGACCTGGATGCTGATGCTGCCGCTGCGCGCCTGGGCCCGCCACCCCGGTGGTGCCATCGCCCGCAACCGCGCCGCGCTGATGAGCTTTCGCGATGCCGACCATGGCGAAGGCGATGGCGATGCGCTGGCGTGGATCGACGCGCTGCTGCGCCGCGAGGGCATTGCCGATGCCGACCTCGACGGCGGCGAGATCTGGCTGCAGACCTACCCGCGTGTGCTTGGCTACACCTTCAAGCCGGTGAGCTTCTGGTACGCCCATGCGGCGGATGGACGGCTGGTGGCCGTGCTGGCCGAGGTCAACAACACCTTCGGCGAACGCCATGCCTACCTGCTGCAGGGCGAGACCCTGGGCTGGGGCCGCGAGGTCACGGCGCGCAAGGTCTTCCATGTCTCGCCCTTCTGTGCCGTGGAAGGCCACTACCGCTTCCGTTTCCTGCGCAGCGCGGAAGAGCCGTCGCGGCCCGCCCGCCTGATCGCCCGGGTCGACCACGACGACGCCCAGGGCCCGCTGATCGAGACCCGCATCAGTGGCGAGCTGTTGCCGCTGACGCCGCGCCAGCTCTGGCGTGCCTGGCTGGCGATGCCGCTGCTGACGCTGGGCGTCATGGCGCGCATCCACTGGCAGGCGCTGCGCTTGTGGCTCAAGCAGGTGCCCTTTTTCCGCAAGCCCGAACCGCCGTCGATGCCGATCAGCCGTTGAGGCCTGACCGAGCGCTCCCCTCCCGCCCGCCCCCGCCCTTGCCTTCGCCGAAACCCGCCATGCTCGACACCGCCCTGACCGCCGACCGTGCCGCCCCGCCGCGTGCCATCGACCTCGACACGTTGCTGCCGCGCCTGCCGCTGGCCGCACGCACGGTGCTGCGCTGCCTGCGCCAGATCCGCCATGGCTCGATCGAGCTGCACCTGCCCGATGGCCAGCTGCTGCGGGTTGGCCACGGCGAGGCGCCTCACGCGTCGCTGCGCATCCACGACTGGTCGGTCTGCGCCTCGGTGCTCAAGTCGGGCGACATCGGCCTGGCCGAAGCTTTCATCGACGGACGGTGGGCCACGCGTGACCTGCCCGGCCTGCTGCGTTTCTTCCTGGTCAACCGCGAGGCCATCGAGCGGGTCGTCTACGGCAGCCGCTGGGGCAGCCTGCTGTACCGCCTCAAGCACCTGCTCAACCGCAACAGCCGGCGCGGCAGCCGGCGCAACATCCACGCCCACTACGACCTGGGCAATGCCTTCTACGAGCGCTGGCTGGACCGGTCGATGAACTATTCGAGCGCCTGGTTCGCGCAGGGCTTTGGCCAGTCGCTGGAAGTCGCCCAGCAGGCGAAGATGCGCCGGGCGCTCGACGAGGCGGGTGTCGTGCCCGGTTCGCGCGTGCTGGAAATCGGCTGCGGCTGGGGCGCCGTGGCCGAGACGGCGGCACGCAGCGGCGCACTGCTGACAGGTGTGACGCTGTCGACCGAGCAGCTGGCCTGGGCCCAACGCCGCCTGGCCGATGCAGGACTGGCCGGCCGCGCCGACCTGCGCCTGCAGGACTACCGCGACATCACCGACGAGCCCTTCGATGCGCTCGTCTCCATCGAGATGTTCGAGGCGGTCGGCCGCGACTACTGGCCGAGCTACTTCGAGACCGTGCGGCGCTGCCTGAAGCCGGGTGGCCGTGCCTGCATCCAGAGCATCACGATCCATGACGATCTGTTCGACCGCTACGTGCGCTCGACCGACTTCATCCAGCAGTACATCTTTCCCGGCGGCCTCCTGCCCAGCCCGAAGGAGTTCCGGCTCGCGGCCGAGCGGGCGGGTCTGGTGGTGGAGCAGCAAATGGCCTTCGGACCCGACTACGCCGAGACGCTGCGGCGCTGGCGGGCGATGTTCCTGGCCGAAGATGAAGCGGTCCGCAGCCTCGGCTTCGACACCCGCTTCATCCGGACCTGGGACTTCTACCTCGCCTACTGCGAGGCCGCCTTCGACGCGGGCAGCACCGACGTCGTCCAGTTCACGTTGCGGCGGCCGTCGTGAGCCGCTCGACCTCGTTGCGTGTCGACCGCCGACGCGCCCTGCAGACGCTGACCCTGCTCGGCGCTGTCGCCGCTGTCGCCGCTGTTACCCGACCGATGCCGGCGTTCGCCAACACGCCGCCGGTGATGCCGATCGAAATCGGCGACGCCCTGCCGGACGCTCGCTTGCAAGGTGGCATGCGCTTTCGCTGGTTCGGCCTGCATGTCTATGACGCGCGGCTGTGGAGCGGCACGCCGCTGCGCCAGGACGACGACCTGGCCAGCCGGCCCTACGCGCTGGAGCTGGCCTATGCGCGCCGGCTCGAAGGCAAGGCCATCGCCGAGCGTTCGCTCGACGAGATGCGGCGGCTGGAGGTGGTCTCGGCGGCGGAGGGGCAGGAGTGGCTGCAGGCCATGCGCGTGGCCTTCCCCGATGTCGCGCCCGGTGACCGCCTCGTCGGCCTGCACCGGCCGGGTCGTGGCGTGCAGTTCCTGCACAACGGACGGGTCACCGGTGAGGTCGGCGAGCGGCGCTTCGCACGGCTGTTCTTCGGCATCTGGCTGTCCTCGGCGAGCCGCGAGCCGGTGCTGCGCGCGCAGCTCCTCGGGCTTGAGACGGCGTCGCGTTGATGCTGCAAGAGCCGAAAGAGCCAGAAGAGCAGCAAGAGCGGACCGCGCCGACCGCACGGCGGACCGGCCTCGGCTATGGCCTGCTGGGCCTGCCGCTGGCCTTCATCGCCCTGCCGCTCTACGTGCTGCTGCCGCACCACTATGCCGACCGGCATGCGGTGCCGCTGGCGGCGCTGGGCCTGCTGCTGCTGGCGGTGCGGCTGGCCGACGCGGTGCTCGACCCGGCGCTCGGTCGGCTGGCAGACCGGCTGCTTGACCAGCCGGGCCGGCGCGCCTGGCAGGTCATTGGTCTGTGTGCGGCCTTGATGGCGGCCGGCTTCTGGGCCCTGTTCCACGCACCGTCTGGCGCCAGCGTGCCCCGCTTGCTGCTCTGGTGCGGCGCGGGCCTCGTGCTGACCTACCTGGCCTACAGCCTAGCCAGCATCGTCCACCAGGCGTGGGGCGCACGGCTCGGCGGCAGTGACCTGGCGCAGGCCCGGCGGGTCGCGTGGCGAGAGGGCGCGGCGCTGCTGGGCGTGATGGTGGCCAGCGTGCTGCCGTCCCTGGCCGGGCTGGACGTCACCGCCGGCCTGCTGGCGCTGCTGCTGCTGGGTGGCTGGTGGGCCTTGCGTTCGGTGCCGGACGTGCCCAGCGCCGTCCGCCCTGCGGCCCGGTCAGGTTCCAGCGGCGGCAAGCCGGCCTCTCCGTGGGCCTTGGCAGGTTTCCGGCCGCTGCTGGCGGTCTACATGCTCAACGGCATTGCCAGTGCGATTCCGGCGACGCTGGTGCTGTTCTTCGTGCGCGACCGGCTGCAGGCGCCGGCCTGGGAAGGCGCCTTCTTGGCGATCTACTTCGCCGCCGGCGCCCTGTCTTTGCCGTTGTGGCTGCGCCTGGTGGCCCTGCAGGGCCTGGTCAGCGCCTGGCTGGCCGGCATGCTGCTGGCGGTGGCGACCTTTGCGGGCGCGGCCTTGCTCGGTGCCGGCGACGTGGCCGGCTTCCTGGCCGTCTGTGCCGCCAGTGGCCTGGCACTCGGCGCCGACCTGGCCGTGCCCGGCGCCTTGCTGGCCGGTGTGGCACGACGGGCTCAGCCGGTGAGCCACCCCCCGGTGGGCGGGTCTGCCGACCGGGGCGCCGAGGTGGCCGGCGAGGGCGCCTGCTTCGGCTGGTGGAACGCCGCCACCAAGATGAACCTGGCGCTGTCGGCCGGTCTGGTGCTGCCGGCGCTGGACCTGGCCGGCTACCGGCCCGGCGTCACCGATGCGTCGGCCTTGACCGCCCTGAGCCTGGCCTACGCCGTCCTGCCCTGCCTGCTCAAGCTGGCCGCTGCCGCGCTGTTGTGGCGTTGCGCGGCGGCGATCCATCCACCGACACCCCCCTTGATCTCTCTGGAGACCCGATGAACACGACCTTGCTGGCCTTGGGCCGCCGATGGCTGCTGATCCTCGCACTGGCGTTGGCGGGCTGCGCCGGACCCCAGGTGCAGGACTACGCCCGCGAGACGCCCGCGCTGGATCTGCGCGACTATTTCAACGGCAACCTGGTCGCGCACGGCGTGTTCACCGACCGCTCGGGCGCCGTCAAACGCCGCTTCGTCGTCCAGCTCAAGGGCACCTGGCAAGGCGACCAGGGCGTGCTGGAAGAGGACTTCGTCTACAGCGACGGCGAGAAGGAACGGCGCGTCTGGCGCCTTCAGCGCACCGCCGAGGGCCGCTACATCGGCCGGGCCGACGATGTCGTTGGCGAGGCGCAGGGCGAGTCCGCCGGCAACGCATTGCGCTGGCGGTATACGCTGCGCCTCAAGGTCGACGGCAGCACCTGGGATGTGCAGTTCGACGACTGGATGTACCTGATGGATCGGCAGGTCATGCTCAACCGCGCCGCCATGAGCAAGTTCGGCATCCACCTGGGTGACGTCACCCTGTCCTTCTACAAGCCCTGAGGCAACGACGCGATGGCCCTGAACCCGACGATGAGTGACTGGCGCCACCGCGTGGTGTGGCTCGTTGGCGCCTCCACCGGCATCGGCCGGGCGTGTGCCGAGCGCTTGGCCGAGCGCGGCGCACATGTGGCGGTGTCGGCCCGCGATGGCGAGGCGCTGGCCGCCTTCGGGCAGCGCCACCGCGACGCGCTGGTGCTGCCGCTGGATGTCACCGAGCCGGGCGTGCTGGCCGGTGCGGCCGACACCATCCGGGCCCGCTGGGGCCGCATCGACCTGGTCGTCTACTGCGCCGGCACCTACCGTGCGCAACGGGCCACCGCGTTCGACCTGGCCGACATGCTGCGCCACCAGCAGGTCAACTACGTGGGCGCGCTGCACCTGCTCGATGCCGTCTTGCCGGTGCTGCTGCAGCAGGGCAGCGGACACCTGAGCCTGATCTCCAGCGTGGCCGGCTACCGTGGCCTGCCACAGGCGCTGGCCTATGGTCCGACCAAGGCGGCGCTGCAGAACCTGGCCGAGGTCCTCTACCTGGACCTGAGCGACCGCGGCATCGGCGTGTCGGTCGTCAACCCGGGCTTCGTGGAGACGCCGCTGACCGCGCAGAACGAGTTCCGCATGCCCGCGCTGATCTCGCCAGCCGCTGCGGCCGATGCGATGCTGGCCGGCTGGGCGCGGGGCGACTTCGAGATCCATTTCCCCAAGCGTTTCACCTGGACGCTCAAGCTGCTGGGCCTGCTGCCGCCGGGGCTGTACTTCAAGGCCATCCGCAAGGCGACGGGACTGTGAGATGAGCGCCGCTGCACGCCACCCGGATCCACGCATGGCCGTGTTGATCGGCTATTTCGAGCAACTGAGCCGCGCCGAGCTGGCGCGCATCGACGCCATCTACACGCCCGATGCGGTCTTCAAGGACCCGTTCAACGAGGTCCGCGGCCCACCGGCCATCGCCGCCATCTTCGGCCACATGTTCGACACCATGACCGCACCGCGCTTCATCGTGCGTGATGCGGTGGTGCAGGGCGACGACGCCTTCCTGACCTGGGATTTTGTGTTCGAGTCGACCACCCTGCGGCGCGCGCCGGACGGCAGTGCGCGCCAGTGCATCCGCGGCGCCTCACACCTGAAGCTCGACGCGAACGGGCGCATCGCGGTCCACCGCGACTACTGGGACGCGGCCGAGGAACTGCACGAGAAGCTGCCGCTGATCGGCGCGCTGATGCGCTGGCTGCGCCGCCGTCTGGCGACGCCGTCGCGCTGAGGGCTCAGCGCATCCAGCCCTTGCGGCGGAAGTAGATCAGCGGCGCGGCCACCGAGGCCACCATCAGGCCGAGCGCGAAGGGGTAGCCCCAGGACTGGCGCAGCTCGGGCATGAACTCGAAGTTCATGCCGTAGATGCTGGCGATCAGCGTGGGTGGCAGCAGGGCCACCGAGGCGACCGAGAAGATCTTGATGATCTTGTTCTGGTTGATGTTGATGAAGCCGACCGTGGCGTCCATCAGGAAGTTGATCTTGTCGAACAGGAAGGCGGTGTGCGAGTCCAGCGAGTCGATGTCGCGCATGATCTGGCGCGCTTCCTCGAACTGCTCGGCATTGAGCATGCGGCTGCGCATCATGAAGCTGATCGCGCGGCGCGTGTCCATCACGTTGCGACGGATGCGGCCGTTGAGGTCTTCCTCGCGCGCGATCGCGGCCAGCGCCTCGCCGGCGGCGCGGTCGTCGATCTCCTGCTTGAGCACACCGGCGCTGACGCGCTCCAGGTTGTCGTAGATGCCCTCGAGCGCATCGGCCGAATACTCGGCATCGGCGTCGTAGAGCTTGAGCAGCACGTCCTTGGCATCCTCGATCAGGGCCGGGATGCGGCGCGCGCGCAGGCGCAGCAGGCGGAACACCGGCAGGTCCTCGGCATGGACCGAGAACAGCACGTTGTTGAACAGGATGAAGGCCACGCGCACGTTGCGCGGCGTGTCGTCGTCGTCGATCAGGAAGTCCGAGCGGATGTGCAGCTCGCCGTTGTCTTCCTCGTAGTAGCGGGCCGATTCCTCCAGGTCCTCGCCGACCTCGGTGGCCGGCGTGCGCAGGCCGAATCGCTGCTCGACCCAGGACTTCTCCTGTTCGGTCGGTGCCTCAAGATCAACCCAGACCGGCGCCAGCGTGGCAGTGGCCTCGGGCTTGTCGATCGCGGCCTCGATCTCGACCTGGTAGAGCCGGCCATTGACCAGCGTGAAGACGTTGAGCATGCAGGCTCCTGGGGGCGACCTGTGGCGTTGCCGGACCCCGCACAAAGCCGGCGAGTATCGCATCGTGACCGCCTGAAACCGACCCTGTCCGGGCATGGTCCGGCAGGGTGGCCGCAAGGCCTGCCAGCGCACTTTCGAGGGTCGCTGAATGCTCGCAAACACGGAGCGTAGCGCGAAAGAAGTGCGCCCAGTGCAATCCCGCACAGGGCTGGTGCGGCACCGGTTTCCGACCTTGCCAGGGTCAGGTGTTGGGGTCACACTCAAGTCACACAAGACAGGCAAGGCGAGGGCCCGCGCCGCAGGGGTCCCGCCAGAGATTCCCCCACCACCCCTCTATGGAGGCCTCATGAACCTGACGATCAGTGGACATCACCTGGAAGTGACCCCGGCCCTGCGTGAGTACGTTCTCACCAAGCTGGACCGGGTCACGCGGCACTTTGACCAGGTCGTGGATGTGAACGTCCTGCTGACGGTCGAGAAACTGAAGGAAAAGGAAAGGCGGCAGAAGGCGGAAGTGACGCTGCATGTGAAGGGCAAGGACATCTTCGTCGAGAGCTCCCACGAGGATCTCTACGCCGCGATCGACCAGCTGATGGACAAGCTCGATCGCCAGGTTGTCCGCCACAAGGACAAGCTCCAGGATCACCACCACGCCACCGCCAAGCGGTTGGATGCGACCGGTGACGTGATCTGAGTGCGGCGCAGGTTCGGCGGGCCTTCCAGGCACGCCGGGCAACCCTGACGACTGCGGGGCCTTCGGGCCCTTTTTTCATGTCCGGACGCCTTTGCATGGCCTCAGGGCCGAGGGTGTGATGCTTTTCCCAGTCCAGTTGCAAACGTTTGTTGCAACGCGGCAACCTTGCGCTGAACGCCTGAGCACGTGAGGGATGCCACCCGCCCGCCGGGGGTGTCGATTCCTATAATCATTTTCCTTGTCCCCACCGAGACGCCCGCCAAGGCCCAGGCCCAAACCGGCGTTCGATCCCGATGAACCGACTCGCCGCCATCCTGCCCGCCAGCAATGTTCTCGTGCAGGTGGACGCATCCAGCAAGAAGCGCGCGTTCGAACAGGCTGGTCTGCTGTTCGAGAACCAGCACGCCGTGGCCCGAGCCACCGTGACCGACAACCTCTTCGCACGCGAGCGGCTGGGGTCGACCGGGCTGGGGCATGGGGTGGCGATCCCGCACGGGCGCATCAAGGGCCTGAAGAATCCGCTCGCTGCCGTGATTCGCGTGGCACAGCCCATTGCCTTCGAGGCACCGGACGATGAGCTGGTCTCCCTGATGATCTTTCTGCTGGTGCCTGAGGCGGCCACGCAGCGCCACCTCGAGATCCTGTCTGAAATCGCCGAGCTGCTGTCCGACCGCGACCTGCGCGAGCGACTGAAGACCGAGCCCGAGGCCGCCAAGGTCCACGAGCTGATCAGCCGCTGGGAACCCCTCAAGTCGGTCGCCTGACCGACCTCGCCGACCACTCCGCCGTGGCCCGCGCGTGAAACCCACCGTCATCAGCGCTGAGGCGCTGTTCGATGCCCACCGCGTCGCGCTGAAGTGGGAATGGATCGCCGGCCACGCCGCGCCCGAGCGCCGCTTCGATGAAGTGGCCGTGCGCGATGCGCAGTCCGCCGCCGACCTGGTCGGCTACCTGAACTACATCCATCCCTACCGCGTCCAGATCCTCGGCCGGCGCGAGGTGTCCTACCTCGATCACGTGGACAGCGATCCTGAACGCCAAGGCCGGCGCATCTCGCGCATCGTCACGCTGGAGCCGCCGGTGCTGATCGTGGCCGATGGATGCGTGCCCGCTGAGAAGCTGGTGGCGATGTGCGAACGCGCCGAGATCCCGCTCTTCTGCACGCAGGAATCGGCCGGGCATTGCATCGACATCTTGCGCGGCTACCTGGGTCAGCACTTCGCCGAGCGGACCTCGCGCCACGGTGTCTTCATGGACATCCTTGGCCTGGGCGTGCTGCTGACCGGTGAGTCCGGCCTGGGCAAGAGCGAACTCGGGCTGGAGCTGATCTCGCGGGGCCATGGCCTGGTGGCCGACGACGTGGTCGATCTCTACCGCGTCGCCCAGACCGCCGTCGAAGGGCGTTGTCCCGAACTGCTGCGCAACCTGCTCGAGGTGCGTGGCATCGGCCTGCTCGACATCAAGGCCATCTTTGGCGAGACGGCGGTGCGCCGCAAGATGCGGCTCAAGCTGATCGTGCATCTGGTGCGCAAGGAAACGCTGGACCGCGACTTCGAGCGCATTCCCTACGAGCCGCTGTACGAGGACATCCTCGGCATGCCCGTGCGCAAGGTGGTGATCGCGGTGGACGCCGGCCGCAACCTGGCCGTGCTGGTGGAGGCCGCCGTGCGCAACACCGTGCTGCAACTACGCGGCATCGACACCTACCAGGAATTCATCCGTCGCCACCGCGACCTGATGGACCAGGGCGACGCCGGACTCTGAGGCGGGCGAGCGCCCAGCCTTACTTCGAGGCGCGGTGGGGGCAGTCGACCTTGGTGCACTGGGCGTACAGCGCCAGCGAGTGTTCCTGCAGGCGGTAGCCACGCTCCAGCGCGATCTCGTGCTGGCGGCGTTCGATCTGCGGGTCGAAGAATTCCTCGACCCGGCCGCAGTCCATGCAGACCAGGTGATCGTGGTGCTGGCCCTCGTTGAGCTCGAACACCGACTTGCCGCTCTCGAAGTGGTTGCGCGAGAGGATGCCGGCCTGCTCGAACTGCATCAGCACGCGGTAGACCGTGGCCAGGCCGATGTCCGAGCCTTCGGCGAGCAGCAGCTTGTAGACGTCCTCGGCGGTCATGTGGCGCTCGGTGGCGCGCTGGAAGACCTCAAGGATCTTGATGCGCGGCAGCGTGGCCTTCAGGCCCGAGCTCTTGAGTTCATCCGCGTTGGTCATGGGTCGGCAGGTCGGGAGGGGCGCGCGGACGCGCCTCGTTAGAATTTGTCGATCATATCGGCATGAACCGGCCCCGACGGCCAGGCCGGCAACCACCCTGAGGCTCTCGTGATCCGGTCCCTATCGATGCGTTTCGCACCCGCCGGCGCTGCCCTGCTGGCCGCCGTCACCCTGGCCGGCTGCGCCGCCTCCGCCGACCCCGATCGGCGCTTTGCCGGCCTGATCACCCCCTATCGCATGGAGGTGGTGCAAGGCAATGTCGTGACGCAGGAGATGGCCGCACAACTGCGCCCAGGCCTGAGCCGCGAACAGGTCCGCAGCCTGCTGGGTTCGCCTCTGCTGGCTGACATCTTTCACGCCGACCGCTGGGACTACGTCTTCACGATTCGCCGGCAGGGTGCGGCGGCGCAGCGCCGTCACGTCACCGTGCTGTTCCAGGGTGACAAGGTCGCCAGCTTCGAGGCCCCGCAGCTGCCCTCCGAGCGCGAGTTCGTCGACGCCATTGACGTTTCCAAGGTCGATGGCAAGGCCGTTCCGCTGGCGCTCAGCGACGATCAGCTGCGTGCGCTGCCCCTGCCCAAACCGGCGGCGGCGATCGCCGCGCCCGCCGCCGGGGCCAGTGCGCCGGCGCGTGCCTATCCCCCTCTGGAGCCATTGCCGGCTCGCTGATCCCGATCTACACCCACTGTTCTGGCCACCTGCCGTGTGGCTGCGGGGACCCCTGATGACCGACCAATATCCGATCGCCGTGGCCGGCTGCACCGGCCGCATGGGCCACATGCTGATCGAGGCCGTGATGGCTGCCGACGATTGCCGCCTGTCGGGCGCGCTGGACCGCGCCGGCAGCCCTGCCGAAGGGCAAGACGCCGCCGCCTTCCTGGGCCAGGACAGCGGCGTGGCGATCACCTCCGACCTGAAGACCGGCCTGGCCGGATCACGCGTCCTGATCGACTTCACCCGGCCCGAAGGCACGATGGCGCACCTCGCCGTCTGCCGCGAGCTGGGCGTCAAGATGATCATCGGCACGACCGGCTTCAGCGACGCGCAGAAGGCCGAGATCGAGGCCGCCTCGCGCGACATCGCCATCATGCTGGCGCCCAACATGAGCATCGGCGTCAACGTCGTGCTGGGCCTGCTGGACATGGCCGCCCGTGCGATGAGCCACGGCTACGACATCGAGGTCATCGAGGCCCACCACCGCCACAAGGTCGACGCGCCCAGCGGCACCGCGCTGAAGATGGGCGAGGTGCTGGCCCAGGCGCTGGGCCGTGACCTGAAGGACTGCGCCGTCTACGCCCGCGAGGGCATCACCGGCGAGCGCGATCCGTCGAGCATCGGCTTCGCCACCATCCGCGGCGGCGACATCATCGGCGACCACACCGTGCTGTTCGCCGGCATCGGCGAGCGCATCGAGATCACCCACAAGTCGTCCAGCCGCTCGACCTATGCCCAAGGCGCGCTGCGCGCCGCCCGCTTCATGTCGGACAAGGCCAGTGGCCTGTACGGCATGAACGACGTGCTCGGCTTCGCCTGACCGTGAACGCGCTGCAGCTCGTCTGGTCCCAGGGCGACGGCGTCAGCCGTGCGGTGGCGCTGCTGCTGCTGGTGATGTCGGTCAGCGCCTGGGTGCTGATCTTCTGGAAGACCTGGGTGCTGCAGCGCGCGCGCCGCGACCTGGGTCGGATCGTGCCGGCCTTCTGGGACGCGCCCGACCTCGCCGCCGGTGCCCGCCTGCTGGCCGAACGTGACCGCGAGGCCGTGTTGCTGCCGATGCTGGAGGCCGCCCGCGCGACGCCGTCGGGTGGCTCGCTGGCCGCTGGCGCGCAAGCCCCTGCTCAGCTGACGCGCCGGCTGCGCGACGCCCTGCATGCGGTGCTCGCGCAGCTGCAACAGGGTCAGGTCGTGCTGGCCTCGATCGGCGCGACGGCCCCGTTCATCGGCCTGTTCGGCACCGTCTGGGGCATCTACCACGCGCTGGTGGGCATCGCCGCCTCGGGCAGCGTCAGCATCGACAAGGTGGCCGGCCCGGTCGGCGAGGCGCTGATCATGACCGCCGCCGGTCTGGCCGTGGCCATCCCGGCCGTGCTGGCCTACAACCTGTTCGGCCGCTGGCTGGGCGCTTGTGAAGCCGATCTCGAAGGCTGGGCCCACGACCTGCGCGAGCTGTTCGCACCCGGCTCGGCGTCGTCGACCGGGCAGGACGACTGACATGGCCCTCGGCCGTCTGGAGCGGCGCAGCCAGCCGCAGCCGATGAGCGAGATCAACATGACCCCGTTGATCGACGTGATGCTGGTGCTGCTGGTCATCTTCATGATCACCGCGCCGCTGATGGGCGCCAGCCTCAAGCTGGACCTGCCCAAGGCCGACGGCGCCAAGCCGCAGGTCGAGACCCCCGCCGCGATCCAGGTCGGGCTGCAGGCCAATGGCGCGCTCTACCTCGGCGAGGAACGGGTCGAGGACGCCGCCTTCGCCCGCCGCATCGCCGAGCTCGGCCAGCGGGCCGAGTCCGAGCGGCCGGAGGTCCAGCTGCGGGCCGACCAGGCCACGCCGTATGGCCTCGTCGCCCAGCTGATCGGCCAGTTGCAGCAGGCCGGCCTGAACCGCATCGCCTTCGTCACCGAGCCCGTCGCGGCGGCGGCCAGCCGCTGACCGCCCGCCACTGGCCGACAGACCCCTTCCGGGGCGACCTCGGCGTCGATAATCCGCCGCTTTCGCCGACCCGCCCCGGCTCGCCCCCATCGGCTCCGCCTCCTCTTGCCAGTCCGCGCACCATGAACGAGAAATACGATCCCGCCGCCGTAGAAGCTGCTGCCCAGTCGCAGTGGCAAGCGGCCGATGCCTACCGCGTCGTCGAGGACGCCCGCGACGCCGCGGGCCAGCTCAAGCCCAAGTTCTACGCCTGCTCGATGCTGCCGTACCCGAGCGGCAAGCTGCACATGGGCCATGTGCGCAACTACACCATCAACGACATGCTGACCCGTCAGCTGCGCATGAAGGGCCACAACGTCCTGATGCCGATGGGCTGGGACGCCTTCGGCTTGCCGGCCGAGAACGCCGCGCTGAAGAACGGCGTGCCGCCAGAGAAGTGGACGCGCGAGAACATCGCTTACATGAAGCGCCAGATGCAGGCGATGGGCCTGGCGATCGACTGGTCGCGCGAGGTCGCCACCTGCGACCCGAGCTACTACAAGTGGAACCAGTGGCTGTTCCTGAAGATGCTGGAAGCCGGCATCGCCGAGCGCCGCACCCAGGTCGTCAACTGGGACCCGGTTGACCAGACCGTGCTGGCCAACGAGCAGGTCATCGACGGCAAGGGCTGGCGCTCGGGCGCGGTGGTCGAGAAGCGCGAGATCCCCGGCTACTACCTGGCGATCACGAAGTACGCCGAGGAGCTGCTGTCGGCCGTGGCCAACCCGGACGACCCGAGCTACCTGAGCGGCTGGCCCGAGCGCGTGCGGCTGATGCAGGAGAACTGGATCGGCAAGAGCGAGGGCGTGCGCTTCGCCTTCCCGCACGACATCCGCGGCGCGGACGGCTTGCCCATCCAGGGCGGCAAGCTGCATGTCTTCACGACCCGTGCCGACACCATCATGGGCGTGACCTTCTGCGCCGTCGCGCCCGAACACCCGCTCGCCACCCATGCGGCGGCAAGCAACCCGGCGCTGGCGGCCTTCATCGCCGAATGCGCTCAGGGTGGCACGACCGAGGCCGAACTCGCCACGCAGGAGAAGAAGGGCCTCGCCACGGGCCTGTTCGTCACCCACCCGCTGACGGGTGCCCAGGTCGAGGTCTGGGTCGGCAACTACGTGCTGATGAGCTACGGCGACGGCGCCGTGATGGGCGTGCCGGCGCACGACGAGCGCGACTTCGCCTTCGCAAAGAAGTACGGGCTGGCGATCCAGCAAGTCGTCGCCATCGAAGGCGAGGCCTACTCGACCGATGCGTGGGCCGAGTCCTATGGCGACAAGCAGCGCGGCGTCTGCGTCAACTCCGGCGTGCTGGACGGCTTGACCCACAAGCAGGCGGTGGCCAAGGTCTCGGAGCTGCTCGGCGCGCTTGGCCTGGGCGAGAAGAAGACGACCTGGCGCCTGCGCGACTGGGGCATCAGCCGCCAGCGCTACTGGGGCACGCCCATCCCCATCATCCATTGCGACGATTGCGGCCCGGTGCCGGTGCCCGAGCAGGACCTGCCCGTTGTCCTGCCGATCGACTGCGTGCCCGATGGCAGCGGCAATCCGCTGCGTCTGCGCAGCGATTTCCTGAACGTCGCCTGCCCGCGTTGCGCGAAGCCCGCACGCCGCGAGACCGACACGATGGACACCTTCGTCGATTCGTCGTGGTACTTCATGCGCTACTGCGATGCGCAGAACAGCGACGCCATGGTGGGCGACGGCACGCGCTACTGGATGCGTGGATCGGGCCAGGCCGCTGGCGGCAGCGGCATGGACCAGTACATCGGTGGCATCGAGCACGCCATCCTCCACCTGCTCTACGCGCGCTTCTGGACCAAGGTCATGCGCGACCTGAAGCTGGTCCAGGTCGACGAGCCCTTCACCCGCCTGCTCACGCAGGGCATGGTGCTCAACCACATCTACAGCCGCCGCACCGACAAGGGCGGCATCGAGTACTTCTGGCCGCACGACGTCGACAACGTGCTCGACGCCACCGGCAAGATCATCGGCGCGACGCTCAAGGCCGATGGCAGCGCGATCGACTACCAGGGCGTGGGCACGATGTCCAAGTCCAAGAACAACGGCGTCGACCCGCAGGACCTGATCAACTCCCACGGCGCCGACACCGCCCGCCTGTTCGTGATGTTCGCGTCGCCGCCCGAGCAGACGCTGGAGTGGAACGACTCGGCGGTGGAGGGCGCGCAGCGCTTCCTCAAGCGGGTGTGGGGCTATGGCGCGAAACACGAGGCGGTGCTTCAGGGCGCGGCCGACATCGCCTCCGTGGCCGCCGACATCGCCGGCGACGCGCGGGCGCTGCGCCGCGAGGTCCACACCGTGCTGCGCCAGATCAGCCATGACTACGAGCGCATGCAATACAACACCGTGGTCAGCGGTGCGATGAAGCTGCTCAATGCGCTCGAAGGCGCGAAGCTTGACGCCAGCGCGGCCAGCGCCGCCGTCATGCGCGAGGGCTATTCGGTGCTGCTGCGCGCGCTCTACCCGGCCTGCCCGCACATCGCCCAGGTGATGTGGAACGAGCTGGGCTACGACACCCGTCTGGGCGAACTGCTCGACGCGCCGTGGCCGGCTGTCGACGAGGCCGCGCTGGTGCGCGACGAGATCGAGCTGGTGCTGCAGGTCAACGGCAAGACGCGTGGCGCGATCACCGTGCCGGCCAGCGCCGACAAGGCGGCGATCGAGGCGATCGCCGGTGCGTCCGAAGAGGTCGCCCGCTTCGCCGAGGGCCGCCCGATCAAGAAGGTCATCGTCGTGCCGGGCCGTCTCGTCAACGTCGTGGCCTGAGCCCGCAGGCCGATGAACACGCGCCGTGCCTGTCTGACCGGCATCGCGGGGCTGGCCGGCGTGGCGCTGGCCGGCTGCGGCTTCCAGCTGCGCCGGCCGCCCGAATTGACGCTCAAGCGGGTCCATCTGGCCGGCTTCGGGCATGACTCGGCGCTGGCCGACGAGCTGCGTCGGCAGTTGCGCATGAGCCCCGGAGCCAGCCTCGCGGCCACGCCGGTCGCCTCCGACCTGGTGCTTGAATCGGTGCTGGACCAGTCCTTGCCCGTGGTGGCGACGCTCACCGCCGCCGGCCAGGTGCGCGAGCTGACGCTGCGTGCGTCCTTCACCTTCCGCGTGCGCCGGCCCGACGGCGCGGAGCTGATCGCACCGACCGCGCTGATGCAGTCGCGCGAGATGAGCTATGCCGAGAACGACGCGCTGGCCAAGGCGCACGAGCAGCAGTTCCTCGTCCGCACCATGCACCAGGACATGGCCCGCCAGGTGCTGCGCCGGCTGGCGGCCCTGACGGCGGACACGCCGGCCACGTCCGCCGCGCCTGCCGCACCTGCCGTTCCCGCGTCGGCGCCGCGCTGAACGGATCACGACCATGCAACTGCGCGCCGACCAGCTCGAAGCCGCCCTGCAACGTGGCTTGCGTGCGCTCTACGTCATCCACGGCGACGAGCCGCTGCTGGTGCAGGAGGCTGCTGACACCCTCCGCGCGGCCGCCCGCGCCGCTGGCCACAGCGAACGCAGCGTGCACACCGTCGCGGGCGCGCACTTCGACTGGTCCGGCCTGCTGGGCGAGGCCCAGGCGCTGAGCCTGTTCGCCGATCGGCGGCTGATCGAGATCCGCATTCCCTCGGGCAAGCCCGGCAAGGACGGCTCTGAGGCGCTGCAGCGTTATGCCCAGGCGCTGCCGGAGGACACCGTCACCGTCATCAGCCTGCCCCGGCTGGACCGCACCCAGCTGACCAGCGCCTGGTTCACCGCGCTGGACGGCGCCGGCGTGAGCGTCAAGGTCGAGCCGGTTGACCGCCGCGCGCTGCCGCAGTGGATCGCCCAGCGCCTGGCCGCGCAGCAGCAGCGGGTCGAGGACGGCGAGCCCGGCCAGCGCGCGCTGGCCTTCTTCGCCGACCGCGTCGAAGGCAACCTGCTCGCCGCCGTCCAGGAGATCCGCAAGCTCGCGCTGCTGCACCCGCCCGGCGTGCTCCGCTTCGAGCAGATCGAGTCGGCGGTGCTCAACGTCGCCCGCTACGACGTCTTCAAGCTCGGCGAGTCGGTGCTGGCCGGTCAGGCCGCGCGCGCGCTGCGCATGCTCGAAGGGCTGCAGTCCGAGGGCGAGGCCGCCGTGCTGGTCCACTGGACGCTGGCCGAGGACCTGCGCGCGCTCGCCCGCGTCGCCGCCGCGCTGCGGGGCGGCCGGCCGCTGCCGATGGCGCTGCGCGAGGCGCGCGTCTGGGGCGTCAAGGAAAAGCTGTTCGAGCGCATCGCGCCTCAGCTCGACCCGGCCCGTGCCGACGCGCTGGTGCGGGCCGCACACGCCTGTGACGGGATCGTCAAGGGCCTGCGCCAGCCTGGCTGGCCGAGCGAGCCCTACGGCGCTCTGCGGCAGTTGGTGCTGATGACGATCGACGCGGTCCAGTCCGGCCGCAGCGCCCGGCCGCTGGCCTTGCACCTCTGATCGTTAGATCACGCGGGCCTCTTGAAACGGCGGGGACCGTTCCTATAATCTGATTCCGTTAGCACTCGACATCGGTGAGTGCTAGCGATGGCGGACAGCCTCGCGGCCCCGTCCCGCCGTCGAACGCGTTACCCCGGTTCGCGTCCTGCGCACCGACCCACCGCACCCTGTACGACTCCAAGGAGATGCAATGAAGCTTCGTCCCCTGCACGATCGCGTGATCGTCAAGCGCCTCGAAAACGAGACCAAGACCGCCCTGGGCATCATCATCCCCGACAACGCCGCCGAGAAGCCCGACCAGGGCGAGATCCTGGCCGTCGGCCCGGGCAAGCGCAACGACAAGGGTGACTTCGTCGCCCTGAACGTGGCGGTTGGTGACCGCGTGCTGTTCGGCAAGTACAGCGGCCAGACCGTCAAGGTCGATGGCGAAGAACTGCTCGTCATGCGCGAAGAAGACCTCTTCGCCGTGGTGCAAAAGTAAGTTGAGTCCCCTGGCGGCGGTCGTGGCGGTGCCGCGATCCTCGTCATTCCCCTCGCGGGGGCTCGGACCTGTCCGGGAAGCCTGGACGCGGTCCGGCTCTCTCCGCGACGAACCCACCCAAGAATTCGGAGTATTCACATGGCAGCAAAAGACGTCGTTTTCGGCGCTGACGCCCGCGCCCGCATGGTCGAAGGCGTGAACATCCTGGCCAACGCGGTCAAGGTCACCCTGGGCCCCAAGGGTCGCAACGTGGTTCTGGAGCGCTCGTTCGGCGCCCCCACCGTCACCAAGGACGGTGTCTCGGTCGCCAAGGAGATCGAGCTCAAGGACAAGCTCATGAACATGGGCGCCCAGATGGTCAAGGAAGTCGCTTCCAAGACCTCGGACAACGCCGGTGACGGCACCACGACCGCCACCGTGCTGGCCCAGGCCATCGTGCGCGAAGGCATGAAGTACGTGGCCGCCGGCATGAACCCGATGGACCTGAAGCGCGGCATCGACAAGGCGGTCACCGCCCTGGTGATCGAGCTGAAGAAGGCCTCCAAGGCCACCACCACGTCCAAGGAAATCGCCCAGGTCGGCACCATCTCGGCCAACAGCGACGACTCGATCGGCGAGATCATTGCCTCGGCCATGGACAAGGTCGGCAAGGAAGGCGTCATCACCGTCGAAGACGGCAAGTCGCTGAACAACGAGCTCGATGTCGTCGAAGGCATGCAGTTCGACCGCGGCTACCTGTCGCCCTACTTCATCAACAACCCCGAGAAGCAGGTCGCCCTGCTGGACAACCCGTTTGTCCTGCTGTTCGACAAGAAGATCAGCAACATCCGCGATCTGCTGCCGACGCTGGAGCAAGTGGCCAAGGCTGGCCGTCCGCTGCTGATCATTGCCGAAGAAGTCGACGGCGAAGCGCTGGCGACCCTGGTGGTCAACACCATCCGCGGCATCCTGAAGGTCGTCGCCGTCAAGGCGCCGGGCTTTGGCGACCGTCGCAAGGCCATGCTGGAAGACATCGCCATCCTGACCGGTGGCAAGGTCATCGCCGAGGAAGTTGGCCTGTCGCTCGAGAAGGTCACGCTGGCTGACCTGGGTCAGGCCAAGCGCGTCGAAGTGGGCAAGGAAAACACCACCATCATCGACGGCGCCGGCGCTGCCGCGGACATCGAAGCCCGCGTCAAGCAGATCCGCATCCAGATCGAGGAAGCCACCAGCGACTACGACCGCGAGAAGCTGCAAGAGCGCGTGGCCAAGCTGGCCGGCGGTGTTGCCGTCATCAAGGTCGGTGCTGCCACCGAAGTCGAGATGAAGGAAAAGAAGGCCCGCGTGGAAGACGCGCTGCACGCGACCCGTGCCGCCGTCGAAGAAGGCATCGTCGCCGGTGGCGGCGTGGCCCTGCTGCGTGCCCGTCAGGCCGCCGGCAAGATCGCCGGTGACAACCCGGATCAGGACGCTGGCGTCAAGCTGGTCCTGAAGGCCATCGAGGCCCCGCTGCGCGAGATCGTCGGCAACGCCGGTGGCGAGCCGAGCGTGGTGATCAATGCCGTGCTGGCCGGTTCGGGCAACTACGGCTTCAACGCCGCCAACGACACCTACGGCGACATGATCGAGATGGGCATCCTGGACCCGACCAAGGTGACCCGCACCGCGCTGCAGAACGCCGCGTCCGTCGCTTCGCTGATGCTCACCACCGAGTGCATGGTGGCCGAGGCTCCGAAGGAAGACGGCCCCGCCATGCCGGGCGGCATGGGTGGCATGGGCGGCATGGGCGGCATGGACATGTGATGTCCGGAGCCACCGGCCGGGTCTGACCCGATCGGTGGCTCATCGCCTGAGCCTCTGCGCCAGAAAGAAGGCCCGCGACAGCGATGTCGCGGGCCTTTTGCTTGTGGGGGCTTCAGGCCGCCTGGTGACAGGCGATCCGGATCGTCGCCCGCCCGCTGGTGACCGGGCGCAGCTCGGGCCGCTCGCTGCGGCAGCGTGCGTCGGCCTGCGGGCAGCGTGGGTGGAAGGTGCAGCCGCTGGGCGGGTTGAGCGGGTTGGGCACCTCGCCGAGCACCGGGGTGCGGGCCCGACCGGTGTCGTGCAGCGTCGGGATGGCCGCCAGCAGCATGCGGGTGTAGGGGTGGCGCGGGTCCTCGAACAGCGCGTCGCGCGGTGCCAGCTCGACCAGCCGGCCGAGGTACATCACGCCGACCGTGTCGCTGACGTGGCGCACCACCGCGAGGTTGTGGCTGATGAAGAGGTAGGTCAGGCCACGCGCACGCTGCAGGTCCTTCATCAGGTTGAGGACCTGGGCCTGCACGCTGACGTCCAGCGCCGAGGTGGGCTCGTCGCAGACCAGGAAGTCCGGCGCCGTCGCGATGGCCCGCGCAATCGAGATGCGCTGGCGCTGGCCGCCCGAGAACTGGTGCGGGTACTTCACGCCATCGGCCGCCGCCAAGCCGACCGAGGTCAGCAGCGCGCCGACTTGTTCGCGCCTCTGCACATCGTCCCCGCCGAGGCCGTGCACGCGCAGCGGCTCGGCGACGATGTCCTCGACCCGCCAGCGCGGGTTGAGGCTGGCGTAGGGGTCCTGGAAGATCATCTGGATGCGCCGCCGCAGCGCGCGTGCCGCATCGGGCGGTCCGGCATAGGCGGCCTGCGCGTCCTGGCCGTCGAAGACCAGGCGTCCTCGCGTGGCCTCGTACAGGCCGACCAGCAGGCGCGCCACCGTGCTCTTGCCGCAACCCGATTCGCCGACCAGCGCCAGCGTGCGGCCGCGCTCGATCTCGAAGCTGACGCCGTCGACGGCCTGCAGCCACTGGCGCGGCCGGCCGCTCAGCACCCGGTCCAGCCAGGGCGCGGAGACCTCGAAGCGCTTGGTCAGGTCGACGGCGCAGACCAGCGCCGACGTGTCCTGCTCCTGCGCGGGTGGCGTGCGCGTCATGTTGACGTCCCCCAGCGGACGTCATGCCGCCAGCAGGCCGCCTGCGTGGCACCCGCGGCGACCAGCGCCGGGCGCTGCGTGGTGCAGCGGGCATCGTCGCCGGCGTGCGGGCAGCGCGGGTGGTAGGCGCAGCCGCCCGGAATGGCGTCCAGACGCGGCATCGCGCCGTCGATCTGGTTCAGGCGTTCGCGTGGGTCACGGACCATGTCGGGGATGCAGGCCATCAGGCCGGCGGTGTAGGGATGGGCCGGGCGGTGGATGACCGAGGCGACCGGGCCGATCTCGGCGACCCGACCGGCGTACATCACCGCCACCCGGTCACAGGTCTCGGCGATCACGCCCATGTCGTGCGTGATCAGCAGCACCGCCGCGCCGCGCTGGCGGCAGACGGTGCGCAGCAGGCCGATGATCTGCGCCTGGATCGACACGTCCAGCGCGGTGGTTGGCTCGTCGGCCACGATCAGCTCGGGCTCGGCGGCCAGCGCCAGCGCGATCACGACCCGCTGGCGCATGCCGCCGGAGAACTGGTGCGGGTGGTGGTCGATGCGCTGTTCGGGCGCCGGGATGCCGGTGTCGCGCAGCAACTCGATGGCGCGCTCGCGGGCCTGAGCGGCGTTCAGCGGCAGGTGCGTCTGGATCGTCTCCACCAGCTGGCGGCCGACCGTGTAGAGCGGGTTCAGCGAGGTCAGCGGGTCCTGGAAGATCGCCCCGATGCGCTTGCCGCGGATGCGCCGCAGCCGCTCGGGCGGCAGGTCATCGATGCGCTCGCCATGCAGCAGGATGCGCCCGCCAGCGATGCGACCGGGCGGCTCCAAGAGGCCGATCACCGCCGCGCCGGTCAAGGACTTGCCCGCGCCCGACTCGCCCACCATGCCCAGGATCTCGCCCGGCGCGATCGAGAAGGAGACGCCGTCCAGCGCCCGCAGCGTGCCGCGCCGGCCAGGGAACTCGACCACCAGGTTCTCGACCTGGAGCAGCGGGGCAGGGGGGTTGAGGGTGGCCGTCATGTCAGCGCAGGCGAGGGTTGAGCGCATCGCGCAGCCAGTCGCCCAGCAGATTGACCGCCAGCGCGATCAGCACCAGCACCAGACCCGGGAACAGCGTGATCCACCATTCACCCGAAAACAGGTAGTCGTTGCCGATGCGGATCAGCGTGCCCAGCGACGGCGAGGTCGGCGGCGCGCCCACGCCCAGGAAGGACAGCGTGGCCTCGGTGATGATGGCCGTGGCGACCTGGATGGTGGCCAGCACCAGCACCGGTCCCATCACGTTGGGCAGCACGTGCTGTCGCATGATGGCCAGCGGCGCGACGCCGGTGACACGCGCGGCCTGCACGTATTCCTTCTGCCGCTCGACCAGCGTGGAGCCGCGCACCGTGCGGGCATAGGGCACCCAGCCGGTCAGCGTGATCGACAGGATCAGCACCCCGAAGGCGAGGCTGCCCGGCGCGTTCGGGAACAGCGCCCGGCCGACACCGGCGATCAGCAGCGCGACCAGGATGGCGGGGAAGGACAGCATCACGTCGCACAGCCGCATCAGCAGCGCGTCGATCCAGCCACCCAGGAAGCCGGCCAGCAAGCCCAGCGTGACGCCGATCAGCACCGACAGGGCGACCGAGGCCAGCCCCACCACCAGCGAGATGCGCGCGCCGTACATCAGCGCCGACAGGATGTCGCGGCCCTGGTCGTCGGTGCCCAGCACGAAGGCGGTGTTGCCGCCGTCCTGCCAGGCCGGCGGCAGGCGCGCATTGCCCAGTTCCAGCGTGCTCAGGTCGAAGGGGTCGTGCGGCGCCAGCCAGGGCGCGCCGAAGGCGGCGACCAGGCAGGCCAAGGCCAGCAGCGCGGCCAGCATGGCGCTGGGCGTGGACCTGAAGCTGTGGCCGATGTCGCCGGCCAGCCAGCGGCGCAGGGGCGCGATCACGTGGGAGTTCCTTGTCGGGTCGTCATGCGTGGCGGGCCGGGCATCAGTGGGCGCTGCGGCCGTCCAGCCGCAGGCGCGGGTCGACCGCCAGGTAGAGCAGGTCGACCACGAGGTTGATGACCACGAAGATCAGCGCGATCAGGCAGAGGTAGGCCGCCATCACCGGGATGTCGGCAAAGGACACCGCCTGAATGAACAGCAGGCCCATACCGGGCCACTGGAACACCGTCTCGGTGATGATGGCGAAGGCGATCAGCCCGCCCAGCTGCAGCCCGGTGATGGTGATGACCGGCACCAGCGTGTTGCGCAGCGCGTGGCCGAAGTGAATGGCGCGGTCGCTCAGGCCGCGGGCGCGGGCGAACTTGATGTAGTCGCTGCGCAGGACTTCCAGCATCTCCGCGCGCACCAGCCGCATGATCAGCGTGAGCTGGAAGATCGCCAGCGTCACGGCGGGCAGGGTGATGTGGTGCCAGCCCTTGAGGGTCAGCAGACCGGTCTTCCAGCCGCCCAGGTCGACCACCTCGCCGCGGCCGAAGCTCGGGAACCAGCCCAGGTTCACCGCGAACACCAGGATCAGCAGGATGCCGATGAAGAAGGTCGGCAGTGACACGCCCAGCAGCGAGATCGTCATGAAGACCTGCGCCAGCGCGCTGCCCCGCCGCAGCGCCGCATAGACGCCCATCGGCACGCCCACCAGCAAGGCAAGCGCGGCGGCCACGAAGGCCAGTTCCAGCGTGGCGGGCAGGCGTTCGGCGATCAGCTGCGAGACCTTGACGCCCTGTCGCAGGCTCATGCCGAACTCGCCGCGCATCGCGTTCCAGATGAACTGGCCGAACTGCACCAGCACCGGCTGGTCCAGACCCAGCTCGTTGCGGATGCGGTTGCGCTCTTCGGCGGTGGCGTCCTGCCCCAGCAGGAAGGTGACCGGGTCACCCACGTACTGGAACAAGGCGAAGGCGACGGCCGAGACCACCGCCATCACGACGATGGCCTGGGCCAGGCGGCGCAGGATGAAGGCCAGCATCGGCGCGCGCTCGTGGCGGGGCCGGCTTCAGTTGACCTTGACCAGCCGCCAGTCGAGCCGGTTGTCGGCCCGGTGCACCACGTCGATGTTCTTCTTCATCGCCCAGGGGATGACCTGGTTGTGCAGCGGCAGGTGCGACACGTCATCGGCCTGCAGCTGCAGCGCCTTGGTCAGCAGCTCGGTGCGCAGCTTCAGGTCGGTCTCCTTCTTGGTCCGCTCGACCATCGCGTCGACCTGCGGGTTCGAGTAGCGCCCGACGTTGTAGTTGCCGTCGCCACCGGCACCGACCGAACGCACCAGCGACTGCAGGCTGTAGAGCGCATCGAAGGTCGGCACGCCCCAGCCGAGCATGTAGATGCTGGCCTCGTAGCGCTGGATCATCGGGAAGTAGGTTGCCAGCGGTTGCGTGCGCAGCTTGGCCTTGACGCCCACGCGGGCCCACATCGCGGTGATGGCCTGGCAGATCTGTTCGTCGTTGATGTAGCGGTTGTTCGGGCAGGCGAAGTCGACCTCGAAGCCATTCGGGTAGCCGGCATCGGCCAGCAGCTTCTGCGAGGCCTTGGGGTCGAAGGGCAGGCGCTTGTCCAGCGCCTTGGTCCAGCCATTGACCTGCGGGGCGATCAGGGTGCCGGTGGGCTGGCCCAGGCCGCGCAGCGTCACGCGGGCGATGCTGTCCATGTCGATGGCCTGGTAGAGCGCGCGGCGCACCCGCTGGTCTTTCAGAGGGTTCTTGCCCTTCACGTCGCTGCCGGGCAGTTCGTCGCGGGACTGGTCCATGCCCAGGAAGATGGTGCGGTTCTCCAGCCCGTCGATCACCTTCAGCGAGGACTCGCCGCGCACCCGCGCCAGGTCCTGCGGACTCGGGTCGAGCACGAAGTCGACCTCACCGGACAGCAGCGCGGCCATGCGCGTGGCGACCGACTTGACCGGCGTGTAGACCACCTCGGTCACGTTGCCCTCGGCCTTGCCCCACCAGGCCGTGTTGCGCTTGAGCACCAGCTTCTGGTCGGGCTGCCAGGAAACCAGCTGGAACGGGCCGGTGCCGTTGGCGTTGCGGTGGGCGAAGTTCTCCTCGGGCGTCTTGATGTCCTTGGGCGCGACCGAGTTGTTCTTCTCGGCCCAGGCCTTGCTCATCATGCGCAGTTCGGTGAGCTGGTTGAGCAGCACCGGGTTCGGGTCCTTGGTGAAGATGTCGATCGTGCCGGCGTCGACCTTGACGACGCGGTCGATGCCCTGCGCATAGACCGCGAAGTTCGAGGTCTTGCTCATGGCCCGCTCGATCGAGAAGACCGCGTCGTCGGCGGTGAAGGCCGAGCCGTCGTGGAACTTGACGCCGCTGCGAAGCGTGAGGCGCAGCTGCGTGGGCGTGAGCTGCTTCCAGGCCGTCGCCAGCACCGGCTCGGGCTTGAAGGTGCGGCTGTTGTAGTAGACGAGGGATTCGTAGACAGCGGCATGGATGCCGTTGGCCAGCGCGTTGTTCTGCGAGTGCACGTCCCATGTCGGGATGTCGGCGGCGCTGGTCCACTTGAAGGTCTTGGCCTGCAGGCCGGCCGAGGCCAGCGTGGCGGCTGCGGCGGTGGCAGCGATCAGAGCGAAGCGGAACGTCATGGTCGTCTATCCCAGGTCAATGATCGAGTGGCGAGGATACCCAGCGCGCCCTGGATCAGCCTTGGGGGCCGGCCGGATTGACGCTGCTAGAGTGGTCGTTCAACGCCCACACCCTCGGCAAGAGCCTGAGCAAGAGCCGCACCATGATCCGCATCTTCATCGGCTATGACCCCCGCGAGACGGTTGCCTGGCATGTGCTGACGCACAGCATCCTGGCGCGATCCAGCCAGCCGGTCGCCTTCGTCCCGCTGGCGCTGGACAACCTGCAGGGCCTGATGTGGCGCGAGCGCAATCCGCTGCAGTCGACCGACTTCTCGTTCTCGCGCTTCCTGGTGCCGCACCTGAGTGGGTACGAAGGCTGGTCGCTGTTCATGGACTGCGACATGCTGGTGCGCGAGGACATCGCCCGCCTCTGGGCCCAACGCGACGAACGTTATGCCGTGATGTGCGTGCAGCACGACCACCGCCCGGCCGAGACCGTCAAGTTCCTTGGCGCTCCGCAGTCGGCCTACGGCAAGAAGAACTGGTCCAGCGTCATGCTGTTCAACAACGCCCGCTGCCGCGCCCTGACCCCCGAGTTCGTCAACACCGCCAGCGGCCTGGAACTGCACCAGTTCAAGTGGCTGTCCGACGACGCCGAGATCGGCCCGCTGCCCGCCACCTGGAACCACCTGGTCGGCTACGACGCCCCGCGCGAGGACGCCGCCAACGTTCACTTCACGATCGGCGGGCCCTACTTCCACGAGTACGTGGATTGCGAGCACGGGCCGGCATGGCGGGCGGAGCGGGAGGCGATGTTGCGGGTGGATCAGCGGGGGTGAACGTGGACGCATCGATGCGCATCATCTGGGTGATCGAAGGCCTGCAGGACGACGGACAGGGCGGCCACACCTCGCCGCTGGCGTCCTATCGCTACCGGGTCATCCTGCCGGCCGAGGGCCTGCGCGACCTCGGCCATGAGGTCCGCTTCGTCGAACTCGATGCCTGGCTGGCCACCGATCGTCCTGGCGATGCCGACATCGTCGTGATCGGCAAGTTTCTGCCCGGGCGGGATCTCGCGCGGTATCAGCAGCGCGGCACCCAGCTACTTGACCAGGCCCGCGTCGCGGCCGGGCAGGGTGCCCGCGTCGTGGCTGACTTCAACGACGACCATTTCGATCACCCGCAGATGGGCACCTATTGGCGCGGCCTGGCCGACGTGGCGCAGGTCCGGGTGGTGGGGTCCGAGGCGATGAAGGCCCGCCTGCTCGCGGTCTGCGGCGGTGTCGCCCAGGTCGTGGGCGACCCGCTGGGCTCGCCCCATGACCGGCCGCGCGTGCGTCATCTCGCGGTGCCGGGAGGATCGGCCTTGACACGTTGGTGGCGTGGCAGCGAGGCCGCCGGTGAGCGCCTCCAGCTGCTGTGGTTCGGGCACCCCGTCAACTGGCCGGCGATGGCGAACTGGTTGCCGGCGCTGGTCGGCCAAGCGGCGGAAGTTCCGATGTCGCTGGAGGTCGTCACCCAGCCTTTGCCACAGATCGTCGAGGCGCTGACGGCCGTCACACGCCGCAGCGAAGGTCGACTGCAGGCCCGTTGCCTGGCGTGGGACGAGGCGACCCAATGGGCCGCGCTGGAGCGCTGCGACATCGTGCTGATCCCCTCGGACCCGGACGATCCGCGCAAGGCGGTCAAGACCGCCAACCGCCTGACCGATGCGCTGCACGCCGGCCGCTGGGTCGTCGCCAGCCCCTTGCCGGCCTACCGGCCCTGGGCCGCACACGTCAGCCTGGTCGACGACCCGATCGACGGTCTGCGCCATTGGCGCAGCCATCCCGACGACGTCGAGGCCGCGCTGGTCGCCGGTCAGCGTGTGGTGGAGGAGCGTTGCAGTGTGCCGGCGGTGGCGCAGGCTTGGCTTGAAGCCTTCCAGACCGACCCGGCAGCGAGCTTGGCCAGCCGTGAGGTCCTGGAACTCGCCGTGTATCGCGACGAGGGGCGGATCCGGCTCAACCTGGGTTGCGGGGCCAAGATATGGCCCGGCTTCGTCAACGTCGATCTGGACCAGAACTGGTCGGGGCTGTCGCCGGACGTCATCGCCGACGTGACCGGCCCGCTGCCCTTTCCCGATGGCCACGCCGACGAGGTCCATGCCTATCACGTGCTGGAGCATCTGCCGCGCTGGGCGGTCGAGGATTGCCTGAGGGAATGGCAGCGCGTGCTCAAGCCGGGCGGTGCGCTGGTGCTGGAAATGCCTTGCCTGGACAAGATCCTGGCGATCTTCCAGCACCACATCGCCCAGGGCACGCCGGCGCCGATGCAACTCACCTTGTTCGGGCTGTTTGGCGACCCGGGCTACCGCAACGAGGCCATGCTGCACCGCTGGTGCTATTCCAAGCACGAGCTGCGCAAGTTGCTGGAACGGGTCGGGCTGGTGTCGATCGTCGATGAGCTCCCGCGCACGCATCGACCCGAGCGGGACGTGCGCATGATCGGCCGACGCCCTGAGAACTGAACCCACCAAGCAAAACGCCCCGCTGTTGCCAGAGGGGCGTCTGTGGACGCGCACCCGCCAATCGCGGGCCGCGTGATCAGCCTTCGAGCGGCTGGATCAGTCCTGGCGGCAGGACGACGGTTCGAGGTTGGTCGGGGACACGGCGCACGTCCAGACGACCGTTGAGGCACCGGCGTTCCAGCTCGGGGTCAGCAACACGACAACAGCGTTTGCACCGAATTCGGCCGAGACGCCTTCGATCCGGATCAAGCCGCTGGCCCCCACGGAGGCGCTGGCAACCTTGCCGCCTGCGCCCGGCGCAGTGATGCCCGAACCGTTCGTGAAACCGGCGTTCTGCGAGTTCTCGGTCACGGCGGTGCGGGTCGAACTGGCGGCCAGCAGCAGTTCCGAGACCTTCGCGCGCAGCGTGTAGTCGCGGTAGGCAGGCAGCGCAACCGCGGCCAGGATGCCGATGATCGCAACCACGATCATCAGTTCGATGAGGGTGAAACCTCGTTGGACAGACTTCATGACATTTCCTCCGGTCTAGGGAATCGGGTCCGGGACGCCCCGGTCGTGATGGAGTGGACAGCAAGCCCCGTACCCGGCGCAGATCCCGCAATCTGGGGGTGGAAATCCGATCAATTCAACTTTGGGCGCCGACTTCCGGCCCCTTGTCGAGGTCGGGACTGACACTTCTCGTCAGTGCGTGCAATTCAACTGACAGTTCGTGGCAGGCACTGCCCCAGTCACCGGCGCGCGGCTGTCGAAAGATCCGGCTGCTGGGATACCAGGGCAGCTGGGTCCGATCGGCCGTGTAGCGCCAACCCGGCGAGTGGGGCGTCAACACCCAGACCGGTCGTCCGAGAGCCCCCGTCAAATGGATGATCGACGTGCACACGCTCACCACCAGATCCAGTGCACAGACCAGGGCGGCCGTCTCGTCGTAGTCGGCGATGACGTCCGGGTGGTGGTCGATGGTGATGCCGTGTGTGGCCTGAAGTTCGGCCAGTTCGGCCCCGCAATCGCCGTACTGCAGGTTGACGAAGTGCAGGCCGGGACAGGACAAGATGGGCCGCCACTCGTTGACGCTGATCGAGCGCGCCTGGGTCCGAGTGCCGACGAGGCCGCCTCGCCAGGAAATGCCGATCACAGACCGGCCCTGGCTGCTGGCCCGCAGGCGTTGACGCCAGTGCTCGACGCGCGCCGGGTCTGCTTTCAGATAGCCTTCGTGGCGAGGAAAGTCAGCGTCTGACTGCCGGAAGAACCGAGGCAAGTCGCCCGCACTGATCTGCCATGTCGGGGTTGGACACCCGATCAGCCAGTCGGTGCTCTTCTCGCGTTCGGTGGCGATCAGGTGCAGGCCTGGAAACGAGCGCTTGAACAGGGCCAGCAGTCGCGGTTCACACTCGACGATGGTCTTGGGTGCGCGGGCTTGCAGGTCCGGCAGACACGACGCAAACATGATCTCGTCGCCCAGCCCTTGGTCGGCCAGCACCAGCAAGGTCTCGTTCGCCAGGGGGCGGCCATCCCAGTTGGCATAGGGCATGGGCCGATAGGGCACGGCACCGGCCCGGAAGCGGACCGAATAGTTGGCCCAGCCAGCCACCCAGCGGCCCTGCAGCAGGTCCAGCTGACTCAGGTACCAACGTGCAGCATGGTCACCGGGCCGCTCCGTCAGCAGACGTTCGAACATGGCGCGCGCACCGTCGAAGTCGCCCAGGTTCTGTCGGATCGACCCCATGTTGAGCTTCACGTCGGGCGGAACCTGCGGCGACAGCCGCAGCGCCTCCTCGTAGCAGGCCAGTGCTTGTCCTTCTTCTTCCGCCATCAAGTGAACATGACCGCGCGCGATCAATGCCTGCCGCCGGGTGGGTTGAATGGCCAGGCTGGCCTCGTAGGCGGCGCTTGCCTCGGCGTAGCGTCGGCGCATCCGGTGGGCTTCACCCAGCAGGTACCAGGCGTCCGCCTGGGGCTCGCCAACCAGGCAGCGCGCCGCTTCCTGCAAGGTGGTCTCGGCGTCCTGGAACTGGTCCAGCCGGATCTGCACTTCCCCCAGCTTCAGCCAGCCGACGCCCAGATCGGGATCCAGGGTGACCGCGACGTTCAGTGCATCCATCGCGGTCGACAGGTCGTGGCGAGCCAGCGCGATCAAGGCCAGTTCGAGCTGGACCGCAGCGGGTGCCACGTCAGGGTCTGACATCAGGAGATCGCAGCGTCGATGCGCCTCGTCGAGCTCGCCCCGCAGCCTGAGGCTTGCAGCGTCGAAGAGCCGCAGATGCCGATCGTCCGCCTCGTCCGGATGCTGTTTGCGCCAGTCGCTCAGCAGGTCGTCCAGCACGGTTCCGTTGGCATCAGATCCCGGCGCGTGCCCGCTGGCGCTGGCCAGGGCGGCCAGCGTCACGGGATCTGGACCGCGCAGTGACGGATGGCTGGACTCGGCGTCTTCCTTCGTCGATGGGACTGCGGATGACGTCTTGCCGAAGGCACGGCGCAGCTGCTGGAGCAGTCGGTTCACTTGGGCAACATCCGATCACGCCGGGTGCCGGACGGACTTGGCAGCGAGGGCTCGACCCGCCTCGGCCAAGGGGCCCTGCCAGTTGCCCGCTTCGGTCTGTCGGATCAAGGTCAGGCTGGGATACCAGACCATGCGAGGGCTCTCGGCACCGTAGCGCCAGCTCGGATTGACGGGGACCAGGACCGTCGCGTCCAGCCCGAGCGCGCCGCACAGATGGGCCTGGGTCGAGCACACGGTCAGCACGGTGTCGACGGCGCAGCTCAGGGCCGCCATGTCGTCCAGGTCGCCATAGCCGGAAATGCCTGGGTGCACCCGGATGCCGGTCACGGCCTCGGCGTGGGCCCGTTCGTCGGCGACGTTGCCGTATTGCAGGCAGACGAAGCTGGCGCCTGTGTGCTTCAAGCCTTCGATCATCTCGACCAGATCCAGCGAACGTTGCCGCCCGGCCGTCGACAACAAGCCGCCACGCCAGCTCAGGCCGATGATCGGTCTGGGCAGGTGCGCGAGCTGTTCGCGCCAGCGCTGCACGGCGATCGGGTCGGCGCGGAGGTAGCCGGTCGATTCGGTTGGGAACTGCGGGTCGGATGCCCGCAACCAACGAGGCAAGGTGCCCATGGGCACGTGCCGATCGAACGGTGGCAAGCGCGCAAGCCATGTGTCGCCGTTGTGTCGACCATCGTCGGGACAGATCGTCACGGCCGGGAAGGAGCGCTGGAACAAGGGCGCCAGTCGGGCCGGCAGATCGACGATGACATCGACGCCGGCCGCGATCAGGTCAGGCAGGCAGGTGCCGAACAGGATGATGTCGCCCAGACCCTGTTCGGCATGCACCAGCAGACGTTCGCCCGCGCGTGTTTGGCCATCCCAATCCGGCACGGGCACGGATCGCACGGGACCCGGAATCGTCCTGCGGCGGGCTTCGTAGTGTGTCCAGCCTTCCGCCCAACGTCCTTGCTGCAGCAGCAACTGGCCGAGGCCGCCGCCGGCATCCGCGTTGGTCGGTTCACGCGACAAGGCCAGCCGGAAGGCGGCTTCTGCTTCGGCGGGACGACCTTGCGACATGCGCAGTTTTCCGAGCCCGATCTCGGTCTCTGCAGATCCGGGCGACAGGACGCGGGCCTGTTCGAAGGATCGATCGCTGGCGGCGAAGTCACCGGCATCGGCCTGGAGGTCGCCCTGGATCACCCAGAAGCGCCCTTGCGAGGGCCGAAGCTCGATCGCCCGGCGAGCAGCGTCGAGGGAGCCTTGCACGTCGTCCGCCTGCCGTCTTGCAAGGGCCAGGTTGCTCCAGGCAAGGGCATGGTCCGGGCTCAAGGTGACGGCCTGCTCCAACTGGGTGACGCTGTTCGCGAACTGCCCGAGCTTGAAGCTCGCCAGTCCCAGGTTCAGCCAGGCGTGAGGATTGCCCGGGGAGCGTTCGATCGCATGTCCGAAACGGCGGCTGGCCAGTTCGAAGTTGCCCATCTCCAGTTCCACCAACCCCCAGTGCACCAGGATCTCGGCATTCATCGGATCGAGCTTGTGGGCCATCTCCAGGTGCAAGAAGGCGTCGTCCAGACGACGCTTCTTCAGCAGGGTCAGGCCCAGGCCCTCTTGCGCACGCGCATGTTCAGGCTTGGCGGCGAGTGCGGCGCGGAAGTGGGTTTCGGCGTCGTCGGTACGACCCTGTGCCAGGGCTTCGTCGCCCGATCTCGCGTGTTCATCGGCTCGTTGCAAGGCGGTTTCGACGACGGCCTCTGGGCGCTTTCCGCGCCCGAAGACGTCCTGCACCAGCGACTTCAACAACCCCATCTCACCCTCACCGCTTGCCGTCCGAAACCGGTCCCGCTGCGCGCCGCGTCATGTAGACCACGAGCGCTTCGGTCACCATCTCGATGAAGGGCTCGGGGTAGCCGCGTTCCTTCATCTCCCAGCGCAGCGCGTTGCCGAGGCGGGCCTTGCCGACCACGCCGAGGCGCCATTCCTGGGTCTTGGTGACGGCCTTGGTGATGACGCTTTCGAGGATGTTGGTGACCGCCTGCGGCGAGAGCTTGCGACCCTGGCCGCTGGCCATCGTCGGCGGGTAGCGGCGGGCCAGCTCGGTGGCCAGGGATTGCGCCAGGGACTTGATCTCGTTGGACCCGAACAGGCCTCGCAGGAAGTTCAGCGGCATGGTCTCGGCGCGCGTGGCCCGCAGTGTGAGGAGGGGCGATGAAGATAGCATGGCCGCCCATGAGTTCCCTGTCCCAGAGCCGTCCGGCGACCGACCCGTTGATGCCGCTGTTGGCCGGTGCGGTTGCGCTGCCCTTCCTGTGCGCACCGAGCTTCTCGCCGACCACCACCTTCCTGAACCAGTGGTTGTCGTTCGCCGGGCTGGCGTTGGTGCTGCTGGTCTGGCGGCTGTCGTGGCAAGCGGTGCGGCATGACGTGGTCATGTCGCGGGCGACGCGTGGCGCACGCTGGAACGCCCTGCAGGTGCTGATCGCGCTGCTGCTGCTGCTGGCCGTCGGTCAGGGCTGGACCGACGCGCCCCTCGGCCAGCGCCTGATCCCCATCGCCACGCTGCTGCTGGCCGCCGTGCTGGCCTGGATCGCCGGGCGCAGCGCGCGGACCTGGGCCGGGTCGGGCGAGGCCGATGGGGCGGGTGATCTCTGGTGGCATGGCCTGCTGGTCGGCCTGCTGGTGGCGGGGCTGCTGAGCGTGCTGGTGTCGCTCGTGCAGGTCTTCGCGCCCGATCTGGCCGACGGCCGCTGGGTCGCGGCGACGACCACGCCAGGGCGCGCGATCGGCAACATGCGCCAGCCCAACCAGTTGTCGACGCTGCTGCTGTGGGCCTGCGCAGCGGCGGTCTGGTTGTCGCACCGGCATGGCTGGCGCTGGCCGGTGACGGCCTTGCTGCTGACGCTGCTGGTCGGCGCGGAGGTGCTCAACGCCTCGCGCACCGGCATGGTCGGCGTCGCCTTGCTGGCGATCTGGGGCGTGGTCGACCGGCGGCTGTCGCGGGGCGTGCGGCTGGCGATGGTCGCGGGCATCGCCGTCTACCTGCTGGGCTGGTGGGCGATGGAGCAATGGGCCCAGCTGCAGGGCCAGATGTATTACGGCGACGACCAGCTGCGCAAGACGCTGCACGGCGATGCGAGCAGTTCGCGCGGGAAGATCTGGGCCAACACGCTGGCGCTGATCGCCCAGCACCCGTGGACGGGCGTTGGCGCCGGGACCTTCAACTTCGCCTGGTCGATGACGCCGTTCCCGGATCGCCCGGTGGCCTTCTTCGACCACACCCACAACATCGTGCTGGAGCTGGCGGTCGACCTGGGCCTGCCCTTTCTGCTGCTGGTGCTGGCGTTGGCGGCGCTGTTCGTGTGGCGGCTGCGCGGCGCGCTGACGCAGGCCGACGCGCTGCGCGCGCAGTCGGCCCGCTGCGCCGCCTTCCTGCTGGTCCTGGTGCTGGTGCACAGCCTGCTGGAGTACCCGCTCTGGTACGTCTACTTCCTGCTGCCCACCGCCTTGATCGCCGGCTGGCTGGCCGGGTTGGCGCCTCAGGCCGAGCCGCGCTCGACCTCGCGCGACGTGCCCGCCGCTGCCACGCTGCCGGTGCGCATGGCCAGGCTGCTGCTGCTGGCGGTTTCGGCGACGGCCCTGCTGGGGGCGATCGAGGCGGCGCGCCAGTACCACGATGTCGCCGTTGTCTTCGACCCCGGCCTGGTGCCCGGCGGGCGTCCCGGACCGCTGGCCGAGCGCATCGCCCAGGGCCAGCGCAGCGTGCTCTTCGGCCATCACGCCGACTACGCCCGGGTGACCATGGCGCCGCAGCCCGAGCAGGTGTTCGAGGACTTCGAGCGCCCGCTCTTCCACCTGCTCGACACCCGACTGATGGTGGCCTACGCCCGGGCGCTGCACGGGCGGGGTGACGAGGCCCGGGCCCAACACGTCGCGGCCCGGCTGCGCGAGTTCCGCAACCCGGCAGCGGCCGCGTTCTTCGCCCCGTGCGAGGACCGCACGGCGGGCGACCCCACGGCCTTCCCGTGCGGCCCCGATCCAGCCTTGACGGCCCGGGACCTGCGTCCCTGATCGCGCGTCAGCCGGTCGGGTCGGTCAAGCCGCTTTCCAGTGCCCGCTCTTGCCGCCCTGCTTCTCCAGCAGGCGGATGTCGGTCATGACCATGCCCTTGTCGGCGGCCTTGCACATGTCGTAGATCGTGAGCAGGCCGACCTGCACGGCGGTCAGCGCCTCCATCTCGACGCCGGTCTGGCCGAGCGTCTCGGCGGTGGCCGTGCAGTGCACGCCGGGCAGGTCGGCGTCGATGCGGAAATCGACCGCGACGCGGGTCAGCGGCAGCGGGTGACACAGCGGGATGAGGTCAGAGGTGCGCTTGGCGCCCTGGATCGCCGCGATGCGGGCGATGCCGATCACGTCGCCCTTCTTTGCATTGCCCTGCGTGATCAGGGCCAGCGTCGTCGCCAACATGCGGATCGAACCGCCGGCGGTGGCGACGCGGTGCGTCACGGCCTTGGCGGCGACGTCGACCATGTGGGCCTGGCCCTGGGTGTCGAAGTGGGTCAGCGCGCCCGCTTCGGGCGGTGTGGCCAAGGCGGCCGGGGAGGGGGAAGACGAGGATGCGGACATGGGTGGAAACGACCGTGCTTTGGATCCGGTGCATCATAGGTGCGGACCTTTTTGACGGGCTCGCGCCCCGCCCGGACATGCCCTTGCCGACTTCCCGAACTGCCGCGATCGCCCCCTTGCTGACGACGTTGCTGACGACCGTGCTGACGACCGTGCTGTTGGCCTTGCCCGCGCCGCAGCCCGTGATGGCACAGGTCACGAACGGTTCCGCCTTGCCCGCCCTGGGCGACGAGGCCGGTGATGAGCTGTCGGTGCCGGCCGAGGCCCGGCTGGGCGAACGCATCATGCAGCAGCTGCGCCGTGACCCGGACGTGGTCGACGACCCGCTGCTGGTCGAGTACATCGAGCGCCTCTGGTCACCGCTGCTGGCCGCCGCCAAGGCGCGTGGCGACGTCCCGGAAGACCTGGCTCAGCACCTGGCCTGGCAGACCTTCGTGGTGCGCGACCGCACGATCAACGCCTTCGCCCTGCCCGGTGGGCATGTGGGCGTGCACATGGGCCTGGTTGCGATGACGTCGACGCGTGACGAGCTGGCCTCCGTGCTGGCGCATGAGTTGTCGCACGTCAGCCAACGTCACATCGCCCGCATGATGAGCAGCAGCCGGCGCAGCTCCATGCTGGCGCTGGCGACGACGGTGCTCGGCATCATGGCGCTGTCGCGCAGCCCGGACGCGGCGCAGGCGCTGGTCTTCGGCGGGCAGGCCGTCGCGATCCAGGGCCAGCTCAACTTCTCGCGCGACATGGAGCGCGAGGCGGACCGCATCGGCTCGGGCATCCTGCAGGCGGCCGGCTACGACGGCATCGGCATGGTCGGCATGTTCGAGCGCATGGCCAGCGCCTCCCGCCTGACCGACAGCAACGCCTTTCCCTACCTGCGCTCGCACCCGCTGACTGGCGAGCGCATCGCCGATGCCCGCAACCGCCTGGGCGTCGATGCCGCTGCGGCGCCGACGCAGACCGCCGGTTCGGGCGGCGCCTCCGCGCTTTGGTTGCATGCGGCCATGCAGGGTCGTGCGCGGGCCTTGATGGACCTGCGCGACGCCACCCAGCAGCAGTTGGCCAGCCAGGCCTTGCCGACGACACGCGAGCCGGCCTCGCTGGCGACCGCCAGTGCCGTGGCGCTCGCGGCCACGCGGCTCAAGCTGTGGGGGCGTGCCGACCTCGCCCTTGCCCGGGCGCGTGAGCTGGCCGCGCCGCACGAGTCGGCCAGCCGCGCGGTGGTCGTCCTGAGGCTGGATACGCTCATCGCGCGTGGCGACCTGTCCGGAGCGATCGCGCTGCTGCAGTCGCTCGAAGGCGCCCGCATCGACGACGGCAGCCGCGCCGGCATGCTGGAAGTGGCGCAGGTGCTGATCGCGGCCCGGCCTCAGGTGCCGCTGGCCGACGAGCCCTTGCGCCGCCAGGTCGACGCGCTGCAGGTCTGGGTGTCCGGACACCCGGAGGATGCCGGCGCCTGGGACCACCTGTCGCAGCTGCAGCGGGCACGGGGCCAGACGCTGGCTGCCTTGCGCGCGGATGCCGAGGCCCATGCGGCGGTGGGGGACTGGCAGGGTGCGGCGGACCGGCTGCGAGCTGGTCAGCGCCAGTCGGCGCAGGACCCGATCGAGGGTGCGGTGATCGACGCCCGACTGAAGGTCGTCGAACAGCGCCGTCGCCAGCAGCTGCAGGACGAGCGGCGCGGCGAGTGAACCCGCGGTGCGGTGCGCTGGGCCTCAGGCCTCGCTGAAGAGCCGCGACAGCGCCGCGTCGATCACCATGCCGCAGACGCTGTAGATCAACGAGGCCAGCAGCGCCGAGCCGAAGCTCGCGACGGTGAGGTCGTCGAGCAGCCAGGCCGCGCCGTAGAACATCAGCGCGTTGATGACGAACAGGAACAAGCCCAGCGTCACCAAAGTGACCGGCAGGGTCAGCAGCAGCAGGATGGGCCGCACGAATGCGTTGAGCAGCCCGAGCACCAAAGCGGCCAGCAGGGCCGAGCGGAAGCTGCCGACGCTGACGCCGACATCGAGGTTCGCGACCAGCAGCAGGGCGGCCGCGAGCAGGAACCAGCGCACGAGGAGCTTGATCATGGCGTGAGGTCGGGCAGTGGCGTGAGGCGCGATTGTGGGCGATGGACCGTCGACCGGTCGCCGCCCCACCAACGCCGAGGGCCCCGCGCCTTGCAGCGCGGGGCCCTCGTGACGGATGAGGCGGACCGGGTGATCCGCCTCATCGGATCAAGGCTGATCCAGATCGATCAGAGCAGGCCCTTGAGCAGCCGGCCCATCTCCGACGGGTTGCGGGTGATGGTGAAG
>NZ_SGWV01000014.1 GCF_004216565.1 Sphaerotilus mobilis
CCTGTGGCCCGAGTTCTTCACCGACGACTGCGTCTACCGCCTGCAGCCGCGCGAGAACCATGAGCGCGGTTTCCCGCTGGCCACGCTCGCCTTCAACAGCAAGGGCATGCTCAAGGACCGCGTCTACGGCATCCAGGAAACGCTCTTCCACGACCCCTACTACCAGCGCCACATCGTGGGCGCGCCGGTGGTGCGCGAGGTCACGGAAGGACACATCCGCAGCGAGGCCAACTACGCGGTCTTCCGCACCAAGCTGTCGCAGGAGAGCACGGTCTTCAACGTGGGCCGCTACCTCGACGTGGTGGTGCGCACGCCGGCCGGGCTGAAGTTCGCCTCCCGCGAATGCATCTACGACACCGAGATGATCCCGAACTCGATCATCTATCCGATCTGATCTGCCCCAGAGACACGACATGAGCGACAACACGAGCGATACGAACTGGACCGATGCCCTCGCCGCCGCCGACCTGCCCGGCGACGACGTCATCGGCGTGGCCGTGGCCGGCCGCGACATCGCCGTCTATACCGTGGGCGACGAGGTCTACGCGACCGACAACCTCTGCACCCACGGCAACGCCCGGCTGTGCGACGGTTTCCTCGAAGGCCACGAGATCGAGTGCCCGCTGCACCAGGGCAAGTTCGACGTGCGCAACGGCCAGCCCACCTGCTCGCCGGTCACGCAAGCCCTGCGCAGCTACCCCGTGAAGATCGAGGCTGGCCGCGTGTTCGTGCAGGTCGACTAGCCCGGCGAGCTTGCCAAAACTGGATTGTTCCGGGCTGCCTGTGCGTGCGCCAATGCACGCATACCCGCCGGCACTCGCTCGCTGGCAGGGGCGCAGACCCGGAGAACCCGATGTCCAGTCCGACACATCCGAACCTCGACGATGAAGACCTGAAGGTGCTGCACAGCATGGGCTATGCCCAGGAGCTGGCGCGCAACATGAAGGGCTTCCAGAACTTCGCCATCTCGTTCTCGATCATCTGCATCCTGTCGGGCGGCATCAACTCGCTCGGCCAGGGCATCAGCGGCCTGGGTGGCGGCGCCATCGGCGTCGGCTGGATCGTGGGTTGTGCCCTCACGCTGCTGTTTGCCCTGTGCATGGCGCAGATCGGCTCGGCCTACCCGACGGCGGGCGGGCTCTACCACTGGGGTTCGATCCTGGGCGGGCGCGGCTTTGGCTGGCTGACCGCCTGGCTCAACCTGCTGGGTCTGGTGACGGTGCTGGGCGCCATCAACGTCGGCACCTACAACTACTTCATCGGCGCCTTCGGGCCGATGCTGGGACTGGAGACCAGCTTCGGGCTGCAGGCGGCCTTTGTCGCGGGCATCACGCTGCTGCAGGCCATCGTCAACCATGTCGGCATCCGTGCCACGGCCAGGCTGACGGACCTGTCGGGCTACCTGATCTTCGCGGTTGCGGTCGGGCTCACGGTTGCGCTGCTGGCCTATGCGCCGCAGTGGGACTTCTCCCGCCTGGTCACGTTCAAGAACTACAGCGGTCCAGCCGGCGGTGACGTCTGGCCGGCCACCGACAACATGCTGCTGCTGTTCGGTCTGGGCTTGCTCTTGCCGATCTACACGGTGACCGGCTTCGATGCCTCGGCCCATACCGCCGAAGAGACGCAGAACGCCGCGCGTGCCGTGCCCAAGGGCATCATCAACTCGGTGATCTGGTCGGCGCTGTTTGGCTGGCTGATGTTGAGCGCCTTCGTGCTGGCCATCCCTGACATGGACAAGGCGGCGGCCAGTGGCTGGAACGTCTTCTTCGACACGCTCGGCGCGGTGCTGCCGGCCGGTCTCAAGACCGTGCTCTACGTGCTGATCCTGGTCTGCCAACTGCTTTGCGGTCTGGCCACGGTGACGTCGGCCTCGCGCATGATCTTCGCCTTCGCCCGCGACGGTGGCCTGCCGGCATCGGCCCAACTCAAGCGCATCCATCCCCGCTTCCGGACCCCGGTGGCCGCCATCTGGACCGCCGCGATCATCTCGCTGCTGTTCACGCTCTACACGCCCGCCTACACGACGATCGTGTCGGTCACGGTGATCTTCATCTTCCTGTCCTACGGCCTGCCGATCGCAGCGGGCGTGCGGGCCTACGGCAGCAGCTGGACGACCATGGGGCCGTGGAGCATGGGGCCGATGTTCCGCGTCGTCGGCGTGCTGGCCGTGCTGGCGGTGCTGATCGTCTTTTTCCTCGGTGTGCAGCCGCCCAATGACAACGCACTGCCGATCACGCTGGCCTTCCTGGCATTGACGGCTGTGGTCTGGTTCGGCTTCGAGCGTCGCCGCTTCCAGGGACCGCCGGTGGGCGACGAGGTGCTGCGTCGACAGGCCGAGATCGCCGCCGCCGAGCGCGCGCTGCAGGCCACCCCGTGAACACGGCAGCCACGAGACCGGGACACAGGACATGGCCGATCGCCTGAAAGACAAGATCGCCGTGATCTCCGGCGGCGCCACCGGCGTCGGCGGGGCGGCCTCGGCCTTGTTCGCCCGTGAAGGCGCCCGCGTGGCGGTGCTCGACATCCAGGCCGCAGCCGCCGAGGCGACCGCGCAGGGCATCCGCGAGGCGGGCGGCGAGGCGATCGCGGTGGTGGCCGATGTCTCTGTGGCCGCGCAGGTCCAGGCCGCGATCGCTGTGGTGCTGGCGCGCTGGGGTCGCATCGACGTGCTGTTCAACCATGCGGGCAGCCTGATCGTGAAGCCCTTCCTCGACACCACCGAGGACGAATGGGACCGGCTCATGGCTGTGAACGTCAAGAGCATGTACCTCGTCACCCGCGCGGTGCTGCCGGCCATGCTGGCCCAGGGCAAGGGCGCGATCGTCTGCACCTCGTCGATCTCGGCCGTGGCCGGCACGCCGATGGAGGTGCTCTACGACACCACCAAAGGCGCCTGTCACATGTTCGCGCGTGCCATCGCGGTCGAGTACCGCGACCGCGGCATCCGCTGCAATGCGGTCTGCCCCGGCTTCATCCGCACGCCGCACGGCCTGCGCGAACTCGAGGCCTTGCGCCAGTTCGGCGTGGACGTCTCCGACGCCGCATTGGCCGTGGCCCAGGGCCGGATCTGCGAACCCGAGGAGGTCGCAGCCGCCGCCTTGTTCCTGGCCAGCGACGAGGCGAGCTTCGTCAACGGCACCCACTTGTTCGTCGACAACGGCTTCACAGCCGTCTGAGCCGAAGCCCGCCGCACGGCTCGTGCAGCCGGCCGCGCCGGTCGGCGACCTTGACGCGATGCAGTGCTCATCCAGCAACACTCATCTTGATGCGCGGACACAGCAAAAAGGCCTTGCATCGTGAGATGCAAGGCCTTGCTTGTTTGGCTCCCCGACCTGGGCTCGAACCAGGGACCTACGGATTAACAGTCCGGCGCTCTACCAACTGAGCTATCGGGGATCAGCTGTTTGCTGAAGCAGCGATTCTAGGCTGGAAATGATGAGGCGCGCAAGGGGGTCGCGTTTGTCGTGTGACGACGACGTTGTCGACACCCGGACGCAGCGCGCGCCCTTGGGTGTTCATGCGTCGAAGGGGTGGTGGCGCGGGCTGCTGGTCGCCAGGGTGGCGCCCTCGGAGACTGCGGCGCTGCCGGAGATGCCGGAGATGCCGCCCGGCAGATGCAGGTGGAAGGCCACGCCGGATTCGGGCAGGTTCTCGCACCAGAGGCTGCCGCCATGGGCCTGCATGATCTTGCTGGCGATGGCCAGGCTCAGGCCGAAGCTGCCGGTCTCGTCGCGGTTGCGCAGGCCGTGGAAGAAAGCCTCGAAGACGTAGGCCTGTTCATGGTCCGGCACGCCGGGGCCGGCGTCCTTGATGGTCCAGTGCAGGCGGTCGTCGGGGCCGCGGTCAAGGTCGATGTCGACGGCGCTGCCCGGCGGTGCGAAGCGCAGCGCGTTGTCGAGCACGTTGCGCAGGGCCTGATGCAGCCGCATGCGATCGGCCCAGGCGGTCTGTTCGTTGGCACTCGACCGGCTGGCGACGCTGTCCGGGCCGTCGTGAGGCAGGAGCAGGCCGAAGGTCCGCAGGCTGACCTGCTGGGTGGTGGCACGAGCCTTCAGTTCGGACAGCACCTCGGTCGTCAGCGTGACAACGTCGGTGACGTCGCGGTGCATGTTGCCGACCGTGCTTTCGAGCTTGGACATGTCGAGCAGGTCGTTGACCATCACCAGCATGCGTTTGCCGGTGCGGTGGATGTCGTCGAACATCTCGCGCAGCAGGGGCTGTTCGCCGCTGTGCCACTTGCCCAGCTCGGCAAAGCCCAGCACCGATTGCAAGGGGGTGCGCAGGCCGTGGCTCATGTTGGCGATGAACTCGTTCTTGCTCTCGCTGGCTTGCTGGGCCTTCTGCATCGCTTCACGCGTGTGGCGCTCGGCCTCGCGCAGTTCGGTGACATCAGTGATGCTGCCGATCACGGCGTTGGGCCGGCCGTCCTCGCGCAGGATGGCCACCTTGCTGACCAGGGCCTCGCGCAGCCGGCCGTCGGCGCCGGGCAGGTCGTCGAGGTAGTGGCTGCGCCCACGTCCTTTCCAGACCGCGTTGTCGTGCAGCGGGTGATAGGCCAGCTGCTGCAAATGGGCGGCCAGCGGCAGGCCGGTACCGAGCAGCTGTTCGCGCTCCACGCCGAGGAAGTCCTCGAAGGCTTGGTTGACCATGGCGTAGTGGCCCATTGCATCGAGCACGAACATCGGCGCCGGTGCCGCCTCGATCACCGCCCGCAGCGAGCGCTCCTTTTCCTCCAGGCCGGCCTTGGTGCCGGCCAGTTCGCGCTCCAGGGCTTCATGGGTGCGCAACGAACGCCAGGCCGCACCGGTGGCCGCGCTGATCAGCAAGGCCAGCAGCAGGCTGGCCGCCAGCAGCCAGCCGACGTCGTCGCGCCACTGCGAGATCACGTCCGAGGTGGGTTGCTCGACCAGCAGCAGCCAAGGGTGTTCGCGCAGGCTGCGGTAGGCGGAGATCGCCTCGTTGCCGTCCAGGCCGGGTCCGCTGAAGGTGCCGTGCTCGGACTGGCTGATGAGTTCCTGCATGGCCGGGCTGAAGCGGATCGTCGCGCCAGGCTGGACGCGGGCGTTGTCGGTGATCGCCATCACCATGCCGTGGATGTTGACCAGCGCGGCGCGCTTGGCGCTCTTCTGCAGCGCCAGCTCGTAGGCGCTGCCGAGGAAGTCTGTGTTCAGGGCGGCGACCAGGTGCAGGTTCTCGCCGTCGGCGCTGCTGGCCCCGTGGACCAGGGTCGACAGGCCGATCTGTTCGAGGGTGCGAGGGGGCACGGGCGTGCCCGCTGTCGCAGATGCGGCCAGCTGCGACGGCGCCACCAGGGCGGGCACCAGGTCTCGGCCGGGCAACCAGGGGCCGATGCGGTACTGGCTGGCGCTGCGCGGGCGCAGCAGGCGTCCCATGTCGATCTGGGCGCCGTGGTTGTCGGGCGCCGAGCTGGCCCGGATGCGCCCGGCGTCGTCGACGATGGACAGGCTGCGGATCAGCGGCGAGGTGCGTGCCGCGCCAGGCAGGTCGCGGTCCAACTCGGCCAGCTGGGCGCTGCGCAGCTGCCGGGTGCGCAGGCCGACGTTGTCGAGCACCAGCTTGACGGTGTCGAGGTGGCGCGAGCTGAGGTCCTCCAACGTGCGGGCCACCAGTTCGGTGTTGGCGCGCTCGTTGTCGAGGATGTGCTGCCGGTGCGTGATCGCCAGTGCGCTGGCGAAGGCCAGCAGCACAGCCAGCAGGGTCAGGCCGATCCAGGGCAGGTAGGCGCTGGACGTGCGCCGGAAGCTGCCAGACGTGTCCAGCGGGCCGGGTTCGGCGATGGCCGGTCCGAGGGTGCCCGCCGGGGCAAGCGGAACCGTTGCCGGTGTTCGCGTGCCGGTCATGGCCGGACCACGATGTCGGCCAGGCCGTGGCGCCGGGCTGCTGCGGCCAGCCGGCCGTCCTGCTGGATCCGCCCGACGAAGTCGTTGATCCGCTGCAGCCAGGCGTCATCGCCCGGCTTGACCGCGTAGGCATAAGGCACGACGTTGAACGGCTGCGGCGGCGAGATCACGTGGGTCCACTCCTGACGTTGCAAGGTGCGGCTGTAGGGGTAGTCGGTCATGAAGACGTCGATCCGGCCAGATTCAAGCTCGCGTTCGCGCGACGCCGGCGGCTCGACCACCACCAGCGTGGCCAGGCGCAGCGTGCGCGCCATCACCGGTTGCATGAAGGTGCTAGCCTGCACCGCGACGCGCACGCCCGGCTGGTCGATGTCTTCCCAGCGCCGCACGACGCGGTTGCTGCGTGTGGTGACCGCGTAGATGTCGCTGCTCAGGTAGGGCTTGCTGAAGTTCAGGTGGGCGGCCCGTTGCGGGAGCACCGCGATGGCGAACATCGCCACGTCGCACCGGTCTGCCAGCAGGTCGGGAATCAGGGTCTGGAAGGACGAGTCGACGTGCCGCAGCGCGACGCCCAGGTCATGCGCCAGCTCGATCGACAGGTCGATGTCGAGGCCCACCAGGTGGTCGGTGCGCGGGTGACGGTGGCTGATGCCTTGGTAGGCCGGCCAGATGCAGACCAGCAGCTGGCCGCGTTCGCGCACGCGGTTGGCGACCTCGCCGGCCCGGGCGGTCGACATCAGGGTGGCCAGCAACAGAAGCCAGACCAGGCCGAGCAGGGACGCGATCGAGCGCTTGTTTCGCATGGGTTCCGACTCTAGCGAGAGTCGGTGCCGCCGGGGAGGGCATCGACACCCAGCAAGCGTTGCAGCCGTGCGCTGCTGGTGGTGTATTCGAGGATGTGCGGCGCTTCGGGCCGCAGCCGGCGGGCAATGGCGTGCGCGGCGAGCGTGGCTTCGTGGAAGCCGCAGACGATGAGCTTGAGCTTGCCGGGGTAGCTGCAGACGTCGCCGACCGCGTAGACGCCGGCCAGGCGTGTCTCGCAACTTGCCGGGTCGACGGGCACCTGTTTGCGGGCGAGACCAAGGTCCCAGTCGGCCAGCGGGCCCAGCCGCGGGTTCAGGCCCAGGCTGATGTGGAGGGCGCTCGCGGCGTGTTCGGGCGAGCCGCCGTCGCTGGCCATCCAGGCGATGCCGACCAGCTGGCCGGACTCGTCCAGGCGCAGGGCCTCGGGCTGGCCGACGTGGCGCACGACGCGGCCTTGGGCGATCAGTTGTTCAAGTCGCGCGACCCGCTCAGCGTGGGCCGGATAGGTGTCGCGGCGGTAGAGCAGGTGGACGGCCGGCGCGCCGCGTTCGACCAGTGCGAAGACGGCATCCAGCGCCCGGTCGTCGCCGCCATGAACCCAGGGAAGGGCGCCGATCGGATCGTCCGGTCGGGGCTCGCGGTGCCAGACCTGACGGCCTTCGAGGGCCTCGATGCCGGCGAGCTTCAGGCGCCGGGGCGCAAAGGCGCCGACGCCTGCGGCCAGCACGACGGTGCGGGCGAGCCAGACGCGGCCAGCGGCGTCGGCGAGCCGCCATCGGCCATCGGCCTCGGCGGTCAGCGACACGATTTCCTGGCCCAGCACGCTGCGCGGGCGCAGCGGTTCGAGCTGGCGGTTCAGCCGCTCGACCAGTTCGGCGCCGCTGCAGGCCAGCAGGCCAGGCAGGTCGTGGATGGGCTTGTCGGGGTAGAGCTCGGCGCACTGCCCGCCCAGGAAGGGCAGGGTGTCGACCACGGCACAGGAGAGTTCCTGCAGGCCGAGTTGGAAGACCTGGTAGAGCCCGACCGGGCCGGCGCCGACGACGAGGCAGTCGACCTCGTCGGGCACCGTCTCGTCCTGGGTCGACACCGGGGGCGGGGCCGGGTCAGGAACGGGCGTCAGCGCTTGAGTTCGTCAAGCTTGTGCTTGACGTCCTTCCACGCGTCCGCGTCCGGCAGCGCGGCCTTGCGCTTGGTGATGCTGGGCCACTTGGGCGACAGCTCGGCGTTGATCTTGATGAACTTCTGCTGGTCGGCCGGCACGTCCTCTTCCGGGAGGATGGCGTTGACCGGGCATTCGGGGATGCAGACCGCGCAGTCGATGCATTCATCCGGGTCGATGACCAGGAAGTTCGGGCCTTCGCGGAAGCAATCGACCGGGCAGACATCGACGCAATCGGTGTACTTGCAGCGGATGCACGATTCGGTGACGACGTGGGTCATGTCAGGGGAGCTGGTTGCGTGTGGGGAGCCTGTCGGCCGGGTCGGCGGACAAGCGGGCGATTTTAGGGGGGCGGGTCGGGAACTCTGTGGTGATCCCGGTCAATCCTGGCCGGCAAGCGTGTCGGAAGGCGGCGCATCGAGCGCCTGGACGGCGCGGGCGCCCACGCCCACGGTGACGAGTGTGGGTCGGCCGGCGTGGCCTTCGTTCGCATCGGCCAGCGTGCCGACCGTGTGTTGGCTGATGTGCTCGTCGGGCCAGCCGGCGCGCGAGACCACCAGCGCGGGCGTGTCGGCCGGCCAGCCGACCTCGGCCAGCTTGGTGCCCAGCGCATCGAGCTGGCGCCCGGCCATGTAGAAGACCTCGGTGTCGGCGCTGCGACGGGCTTCGAGCGCGCCGGCCTGGGTCATGGCCGTGCTGAAGGCCACGCTGCGACCGATGCCGCGGCGCGTCAGCGGGCATTGCGTGATCGCGGCGGCGGCCAGTGCGGCGCTGATGCCGGGCACCACCTCGGCGGCGATGCCGGCCTCGGCCAGGGCCTGAAGCTCTTCCTCCAGGCGCCCGAACAGGCTCGGATCGCCGCCCTTGAGGCGGGCCACCAGCCGGGCGCTGCGGGCGCTATCGACCAGCAGCGTGTTGATGCGCGCCTGGCCGGTGCTGTCGGCGCTGAAGCCGCGCTTGCCGACGTCGATCCAGCGCGCACCGGGCGCCGCCTCGGCCCGCAGGGACGGGTCGATCAGGGCATCGGCCAGCACCACGTCCGCGTCACGCAGACGGGCCAGCCCACGCACGGTGATCAGGTCGGCGGCACCCGGTCCGGCACCGATGAAGACGACGCGGCCCATCCCGATGTCCGATCCCGAACCGGTTCCCGAGGCCTCAGGCCGCGGCCTGCACCAGCAGCGCGCCGCTGGTGCGGTTGGTGGTCGGGTCGACCACGATCAGCGCGCCGCCGACGCGGTTGGCCGCATAGGCCTCGACCGGCAGGGCCTGCTGGGTCTGGATCGTCACGTGGCCGATCTCGTTGACGCCGAGCTGGTGGGCGTCCACCTCGTCAAGGGTGTTGATGTCCAGCCGGTGCGCGATCTCGGTGATGCGGGCCTGCACCCAGCGGTTGCCGTGGCGGACCCAGTATTTGCGGCCCAGCACGGCCGGCTCGGTGTCCAGCCAGGCGAGGGTGGCCTGGAACTCCTGCACCGTGCGGCTGCTGCCGGGCGTGAAGATCCAGTCGCCGCGCGAGACGTCGACCTGCCGGTCCAGCACGATGCCGGCGGACTGGCCGGCCTCGCAGGCGTCGACGTCCAGACCGGCATGGCGCACGGCCGCCACGATGGCGGTCTCGCCGCTCGGAAAGATCTGCACCGCGTCGCCCGCCTTGACACTGCCGTGGGCGATGCGGCCCCAAAAGACACGGTGTTGATGACCGGTGCCTTCGCCCTCGTCGCGGGCGACGTATTGCACCGGCACCAGCAGGTTGCCGTCGTGCGCCTCATCGGTCACGGGCAGGGTCTCAAGCAGTTGCAGAAGCGTCGGGCCGGTGTACCAGTCCCAGTTGGCCGACGGCGTGGCGACGTTGTCGCCGCGCAGGGCTGACACCGGAACGATGCCCTTGACGGTGATGCCGGCCTCGGCCGCGAACTTCTCCAGCGCGATCGACACGGCCGTGAACGCCGCTTGGCTGCCGGCGTCGATGGCATCGAGCTTGTTGACCGCGAAGACGATGCTCGGCACGCGCAGCAGCCGGGCCAGCAGGCTGTGGCGACGGGTCTGCGGCAGCAGGACCACCTCGGGCACGGACGTGTCGAGCTTGGTGATGTCGACCAGCACGACCGCCGCATCGGAGCCGGCCGCCGCCGTCACCATGTTGCGGGTGTACTGCTCATGGCCGGGGGCGTCGGCGATGATGAACTTGCGCGTCTTGGTCGCGAAGTACTGGTAGGCGACGTCGATGGTGATGCCCTGCTCGCGCTCGGCCTCCAGGCCGTCGGTCAGCAGCGACAGGTCGATCGGCGCACCGGCGGCGCGCTTCTCCAGCGCGTCGAGCTTGTCGGCCAGGATGCCGCGGCTGTCAAACAGCAGGCGTCCGATCAGCGTGCTCTTGCCGTCGTCCACGCTGCCAGCGGTCAGGAAGCGCAGCGCCTTGTGGGCCAGCTCGGCGCTCGCATCAATGTGTGAAGTGCTCATGTGTGTTTTCGTGTTCTTCAAGCCGCATGCGCGGATCCGGCTCCGCCGGGCCGCTGCATGAGCCCCCTCGGGGGGCAGCGACCGACAGGGAGCGTGGGGGCCGTCAGAAATAGCCTTCCTTCTTCCGGCGCTCCATCGACGCCTCGGAGGTGCGGTCATCCATGCGGGTTGCGCCACGCTCGGAGACCGTCACCTGCAGCGTCTCGGCGACGATGTCGGCGGTGGTGGCCGCGTCGCTCTCGACCGGGCAGGTGCAGGTCATGTCGCCAACGGTGCGAAAGCGCACGTCGACCGTCTCGACCACGTCGCTCGCGTCCGGCGGCGTCACCTCGGTCACGGGCACCAGCAGGCCCTTGCGGCGGTAGATCTCGCGCTTGTGGGTGTAGTAGATGCCGGGCAGCGGGATGTTCTCGCGAGCGATGTAGAGCCAGACATCGAGCTCGGTCCAGTTGCTGATCGGGAAGGCGCGGAAGTGCTCGCCCGGCTTGATGCGGGTGTTGAACAGGCTCCACAGCTCGGGCCGCTGTTCCTTGGGCTGCCATTGGCCGAAGCTGTCGCGGTGGCTGAAGATGCGCTCCTTGGCGCGCGCCTTTTCCTCGTCGCGACGGGCGCCGCCGATCATGCAGTCGAAGCGGTGTTCCTCGATGGTCTCCAGCAGCGTCACCGTCTGGTGGCCGTTGCGCGATTCCAGCGGGTGGGCCAGGCGGATCGTGCCTTTGGCGATGGACTCGTCGAGGTGGCCCACGATCAGTCGCTCGCCCATCTCGGCGATGCGCTCGTCGCGGAACTGGATCACCTCGGGGAAGTTGTGGCCGGTGTCCACATGGACCAGCGGGAACGGCAGCTTGCCGGCAAAGCGCGGGCGTTCACCCGCTGCGCTCACCTTGCGCTTGAAGGCCTTCTCGGCGAGGTGCAGCACCACGCAGGAATCCTTGCCGCTGGAGAACAGCAGGCCAGGGCGCTCGAAGGCGCCGGCCACCTCGCGCAGGATGAAGATGGCCTCTTCCTCGAGGGCATCGAGGTGGCGATGGTCCACGTCGGGCAGCAGTTGGGTCATGGTCGTCGGGGCGTTCATGGCTTGTGATTGTCGGGGGGCGGTCCGGGGCTTCAGCCCTGGCCAGCCTCGGCCTGGTGGACGTGCAGGCCGCATTCCTTGGCGTTCTCGTCCTCCCACCACCAGCGACCGGCGCGGAAGTCCTCGCCCACCGCGATCTCGCGGGTGCAGGGCGCGCAGCCGATGCTGGGCATGAACTGGTCATGCAGCGGGTTGTAGGGGATGCCGTGGCTGGCGATGTAGTGCCACACGTCGTTCCAGGTCCATTCGATCAGCGGGTTGAACTTGGCGCGGCCGGCGTCGTCGGCCTCGACGCGTTGCATGCCGCCGCGGCTGTTGGACTGCTCGCGGCGCAGGCCGGTGATCCAGCCGCTGCGGTCGGCCAGCATGCGCGACAGCGGTTCGAGCTTGCGGATGCCGCAGCATGCCTTGCGCAGCGCGATGCTGTCGTACATGGCCTTGTCGCCGTGGTCGCGCACAAAGGTGATCACGGACTCGTTTTTCGGCTCGTAGACCTCGACCTTGAGGCCCTGCGGCGCGTAGTGCGTCTCCAGACGGCCGATCAGCGCGACGGTCTCGGCGTGCAGCGCGCCGGTCTGCAGCGTGCCGATCGCGATCGGCAGGCCGTGGCGCTGGATCAGGTCGGTGACGACCATGTCCTCGGCGCCCAGGCTGGTGGCCTGCACGACGCGGCCCGGGTGGGCGGCGGCGGCTTCGCGCAGCGTCTGGACGGCCTGCGCGAGGCGGTCGTCGTAGCCCGGCTTCTCGCGGGCGTAGAGGTCGATGGCACCCATGTCGTGGCTCCGTGTCGACGCGCTCAGATGGCCGCGCCGGCGTTGACGAACTCGGCCTCATCGGCCTTCCAGGCGGCATCGGCCGGACGCTTGAACAGCGGCCGGGTCTCGCTCACATCGCCTTGGTAGTGGCCGCCGAAGAAGCCCAGTGCCCGCTCGGCCGCCTCGACCGACTGGTCATGGCGCAGCACCACCGCGTCCACGCCGCAGCGCTGCAGCAGCGGCAGCATGTCGACCAGCACGTCGCCCCGGGCGCGCACCTCACCGGCAAAGCGGTAGCGGCGGCGCAGCAGGCGGGCCTGGCTGTAGGCGCGGCCGTCGACCCACTTCGGGAACTCGAGGACGACCAGCGCCAGGCGCGGCAGGTCGCCTGCAAGGTTCTCCACGTCGTCGGTGTTGGCCAGGATCACGCCGGTGCGCAGGCCGGCGGGCCAGGTGTCGCGCACGGCGTGCCATTGCTCAAGCGTGAGCAGCTGGCCGTCACGGGCGATCGGGTGCGGCGACGGGCCGTCCTCGCCGCCGACGGTGGTCCAGGCGGGGTCGTGGTGGGTGGTGATGAACTTCATGGTCGTGGGTTCCAGATCTCGATGACGGTCGGGCCCGAACTCAGGCTTCGGCGCGGGCCGTGGCCGTGCGCTGCGCGTTGGCGGCGACCTTGAAGGGATCGATGCCGAGCCGGTGCACCGCGTCGATGAACTTCTCGCCCGACAGGCGCTGCGCGCGGTAGGTGTCGAGGATGGCCTCGACCGCATCGGCGACCTCGCTGGCCGCGAAGGACGGCCCGATCACCTTGCCGGGCACGGCCACCGGCGCGTGGTCCGAGCCGTCCGAGCCGCCCAGCGTCAGCTGATACCACTCGGTGCCGTCCTTGTCGACGCCGAGGATGCCGATGTGGCCGCTGTGGTGGTGGCCGCAGCTGTTGATGCAGCCGCTGATGTGCAGGTCGATCTCGCCGATGTCGAAGACCTCGTCGAGGTCGTCGAAGCGGGCGGTCAGTTCCTCGGCGACTGGGATCGAGCGCGCGTTGGCGAGCGCGCAGAAGTCGCCACCCGGGCAGGCGATCATGTCCGTCACCAGGCCGATGTTGGGCGTGGCGTAGCCGGCCGCCTTGGCCGCCTCGTACAGGGCTGGCAGGTCACTCGCCGCGACCCAGGGCAGCAGCAGGTTCTGGTCGTGCGTGACGCGCAGCTCGCCGCAGCTGTAGCGGTCGGCCAGGTCGGCGGCCAGGTCCATCTGCACGTCGGTGGCATCGCCCGGCGCCTGCCCGGCGCGCTTGACCGACAGCGTCACCGCCCGGTAGCCGGCGACCTGATGGGCGTGCACGTTGCGCTGCAGCCAGCGCTCGTAGGCCTTCGGTGCGGAGGTCTGCGCGGCGGCCGCAGCGGCGTCGAACTCGGCGCGCGGCACGACACCGGCCGGCCTTACGAAACAGGCGTTGACGCGGTCGAACTCGGCCTGCGTGACGATCTGGGCGTCGCCGTCGACGTCATGCGCCAGGATGGCCGCGAACTCGGCCGCGACCGCGTCGAAGAACTTCTGGCCCTCGGCCTTGACGAGGATCTTGATGCGCGCCTTGTAGGCGTTGTCGCGCCGGCCGTAGCGGTTGTAGACCCGCACGACGGCCTCGATGTAGACGAGGATCTGCTGCCAGGGCACGAACTCGCTGATGACGCTGCCGATGATGGGCGTGCGGCCCATGCCGCCGCCGACCTGGACCCGGAAACCGATCTCGCCGGCCGCGTTCTTCACCAGCTTCAGGCCGATGTCATGCCAGCCGATCGCGGCGCGGTCCTCGCGGGCACCGCTGACCGCGATCTTGAACTTGCGCGGCAGGAAGGCGAACTCGGGGTGCAGCGTGCTCCATTGGCGCAGGATCTCGCAGTAGGGGCGCGGATCGATCTCCTCGTCCGCCGCCACGCCGGCCAGCGCGTCGCTGGTGATGTTGCGGATGCAGTTGCCGCTGGTCTGGATGCCGTGCATGTCCACGCTGGCCAGCCGGTCCATCACATCGGCCGCCTGCGGCAGGGGGATCCAGTTGTACTGGACGTTCTGCCGGGTGGTGAAGTGGGCGTAGCTGCGGTCGAACTCGCGGGCGATCTGGGCCAGCGCGCGCAGCTGGCGGCTGTTGAGCTCGCCGTAGGGCACGGCCACGCGCAGCATCGGCGCATGGCGCTGGATGTACCAGCCGTTCTGCAGCCGCAGCGGGCGGAACTCGTCGTCGCCGAGCTGGCCGGCGAGGTTGCGCTTGAGCTGGTCGCGGAACTGGTCGGCGCGGGCGCGCACGAACTGGCGGTCGAAGTCGGTGTACTGGTACATGGCGGTCGTCGGCGAAGGGCGTCGGTTGAAGCGGGTCAGGCGATCAGCAGGATTTTCCGCGCCGCCAGCAGCAGCGCGCAGGACAGGGCCACGCGGGTCCAGATGTCGGGCAACAGCTTGGTCAGGCGAGCACCGATCCAGATGGCCGGCACCGAGCCGATCAGCAACTCGATCAACAAGGCCCAATGCACGTTGCCTAGCGTGGCGTGACCGATGCCGGCCACCAGGGTCAGCGGCACGGCGTGGGCGATGTCGGTGCCGACCAGGCGCGGCGTGGGCAGGCGAGGGTAGAGCAGCAGGATCAGCGTCGCGCCGAGTGCGCCGGCACCGATCGAGCTGAGCGAGACCAGCACACCCAGGATCACGCCGCAGACCAGCGTCAGCCAGGGGCGGCGCGTGTCGGTGATCCAGCGCTCCAGCCACAGGCCGACCCGGTGCCAGACCGGCCGCAGGATGATGGTCACGGCGGTCAGCACCAGCGCGATGCCGAGCGCGAAGCTCAGCAGGCTGTCGGCCTGCTTGGTGATGCCCACCATGTGCATCCAGGCGGTGGTGCCGATCGAGGCCGGGATGCTGCCGGCCAGCAGCAGCGTGGTGATCTTGTAGTCGACGTGGCCGTGGCGGTGGTGCGCCCAGGAGCCCGAGACCTTGGTCAGGCCGGCGAACCACAGGTCGGTGCCGATCGCGACGGCCTTGTCCAGGTGGAAGACGGAGATCAGCAGCGGCGTCATCAGTGAGCCGCCGCCGACGCCGGTCACGCCGACGATCAGGCCGATGCCAAAGCCGCTGAAGATCGCGAGCCAGTCGATGGGAGGAAGCCAGTCCATGAGGTCCAGTGGTTGTGCACGGCTCGCCGGCAACAGGGGCCAGTGACCAGGGACGCGACTCTAGAGACAGGCTTCATATAAACAAACTACATATTCAGATGATGCTTATGGGTCCGTGGAATATGACGAGGAAAGCGGCGATCTGGACCGCTGGGGCCGCTCCCTAGAATCTGGCCATGTTTGCCCCGACCCGTTTCGCTCCGACCCTGTCCCCCCTTCCGTCCTTGCAACCGGCCGCCCACGCCGTGCGGCGCCACCTCGGCGGTCTGGCCGTCGCGCTGACGCTGCTGATCACCGGTTGCGCGACCGCACCGGGCGGGCCGCAGGCGCCGGTGGTGGCGGGCGGGATCGACGCCTCCGGCGGCACGCTGCCGACCGTGCCGACCACACCGCCGGACGGCGCTGCGTCCTCGCCGGGAGGGGTGGTCGAGCCGCCGCCGGTCGTGGTGGTTCCGCCAACGCCTCCCACGCCCCCGAAGCCGCCGCGCATCGGTCTGGCGCTGGGTGGCGGTGCCGCGCGCGGCTTCGCGCACATCGGCGTGATCCAGGTGCTGGAGGAACACGGCATCCGCCCCGACCTCGTCGTCGGCACCTCGGCCGGCAGTCTGGTGGCGGCGCTGTATGCGTCCGGCCACAACGGCCAGGCGTTGGCGAAGCTGGCCGACACGATGGACGAGGCCACCATCACCGACTGGTCCTTCCCGCTGCGCGGCGTGATCCGCGGCGAGGCGCTCGCGCGTTACGTCCGCAACCAGACCGGCAGCAAGACCATTGAGCAGATGAAGATGCCGCTGGGCATCGTCGCCACCGACCTCGACGACGGCTCGGGCATCCTGTTCCGGCGTGGTGACGCGGGCACGGCGGTGCGGGCGTCCAGTTCGGTGCCGGCGGTGTTCCAGCCGGTCACGATCGGCGGGCGTGAATACGTCGACGGCGGTCTGGTCGCGCCGGTGCCGGTGCGCTATGCGCGCCAGATGGGCGCCGAACTGATCATCGCGGTCGACATCTCGTCGCCGCCCGAAGGCGCCGCCACCGGCGACGCCATGAAGATGCTGCTGCAGACCTTCTCGATCATGGGCCGCAGCATCAACAACTTCGAGCTTCGGGAGGCGGATGTGGTCCTCCGGCCGAAGCTCAACGGCATCTCCAGCGCCGATTTTTCGGCCCGCAAGCGCTCGATCCAGGCTGGCCGCGACATCGCGCTGGCGATGCTGACCGAGCTGAAGAACAAGATCCTGGCGAAGACGCGCTGAGCGTCTGGGCCCGTCGGCGCGGCGGTGTCAGCGCTTGGCGAACGGCCCGCCGCCGATCTTGTCGCCGGCCTTGAAGCCGCGCTTGGCGAACCAGCCTTGGTTCATCTCCAGCGCGTAACGCACCGGCTCGCGGGGGCAGTGCGAAGTGTCGTTCTGCGGCTGCATGTCGGCGATGTTGACGATGCGACCGTCGTCGGCCAGGAAGGCGATCGACAGCGGCAGCAGTGTGTTGCGCATCCAGAAGCAGTGCATGTCCGGGCCGTCGAACACGAACAACATGCCGTGGTTGGGCGGCATCGACGGGCGGTTCATCAGGCCGATCTGGCGCTGGGTCGAGTTGGCGGCCAGTTCGGCCTCGATCCGGTGCATGCCCGCGCTCAGCTCGATCGTCGGCAACTGCTGGACCTGCGCCCGTGCCGGCATGGCGACGGACATGGCCAGCAGCGCCAGCAGCGTCAACAGGGACAGGGTGACCCCGCAGAGCCGGTGACGCAGCGCGTGGTGCAGCGTGCGGTACAGAGGTGGCTTGATACCTGTTGGGGTAGTCATCTTGATCTGGATCATGTTGAATTGATGGCTCTGTTTCAGAATGCACCGGACCGGTTGATCCGCTGCCGGCCCAGCCACCTGTCCGAGCCATGCCAGCACCTGTCACCACCGCCGATCAGCCCGTCCTTGCCGGGACGGACGCCGCACCGGCGCTGAGCGAGACCCAGGCGGCTGCCGTCGATGCGCCGGTCACCTTGGCGGCCTGCACGCAGTGGCAGGACGGTGCCGACGGTGCCCGAACCGGGCGGACCCGGCTCCTTCTGGGCGGGATTCATTGTGCCGCCTGTGCCGGTGTGATCGAGGGCGCGTTGCAGCGCGTCGACGGTGTCCGGCTGGCCGAGGTCAACGGCGCGGCGCAACGCGCGGTCGTCGAATGGGACCCCGCGCGCACCAAGGTCTCGACCCTGATCGAGGCGGTCCGCGCCGCCGGCTACGGCGCCTTCCCCGACACGGGGGCCGAGGCCGTCGCGCTGGCCCAGCGCGAGTCGCGCCAGGCGATCTGGCGGCTGTTCGTGGCCGCCTTCTGCATGATGCAGGTGATGATGTACGCGACGCCGGCCTATGTGGCCGAGCCGGGCGACATCAGCGCCGACATGGTCCAGTTGCTGCGCTGGGCCAGCTGGGTGCTCAGCGTGCCGGTCGTGCTGTTTGCTGCCGGCCCTTTCTTCCAGGGCGCTTGGCGCGCCTTCCGCGAGCGCCGCATCGGCATGGACGTGCCGGTCGCGCTGGGCATCGTCGTGACCTTCGTGGCCAGCTCGGCCGCCACCTTCGGGGGCGTGCAGGCGACCAGCGTGTTCGGTCGCGAGGTCTACTTCGATTCGCTGACGATGTTCGTGAGCTTCCTGCTGGGCGCCCGCCTGCTGGAGAGCCGGGCCCGCGCCCGCGCGGCGCAGTCGCTCGATGCCGTGATGCGGCGCTTGCCCGACGCGGTCGAGCGCCTGTTGCCGGACGGCCGCATCGAACGTGTCGCCGCCGCCGAACTGGCGCTGGGCGACATCGTGCGCGTGCATGCCGGCCAGGCCTTCGCGGCCGACGGCGAGGTGCTCGAAGGCCGCACGCAGGTCGACGAGGCCATGCTGACCGGCGAGTCCCGCCCCGTCGAGCGTGGCCCGGGCGACGCGGTCTCGGCCGGTTGCCTGAACCTGGGTGCGCCGGTCACGCTGCGGGTCACGCAACTCGGCGCGCAGACCCGCTTCCAGCGCATCGTGGCGCTGGTCGAGCGGGCCTTGACCGAACGTCCGGCCTTCCTCGTCAGCGCCGACCGCATCGCCGGCCCCTTTCTGTGGACCGTGCTGGCACTGGCGCTGGGTGCCTACCTGGTCTGGCTGCAGATCGACGCGTCGCGCGCCATCGAGGTGGCCGTCGCCGTGCTGATCGTGACCTGCCCGTGTGCGCTGTCGCTCGGCGCACCGGTGGCCTGGCTGGCCGCTGCCGGCCAGCTGGCGCGGCAGGGCGTGCTGCTGCAGCGGCTCGATGCACTCGAGGTCCTGACCCGCGTGCGCCACCTCGTGTTCGACAAGACCGGCACGCTGACCGAGGACCGGCTGGCGTTGTCGCAGGCTCATGAACTGAGCCAGCCCGAAGGCCTGACGCCGGCACGCGTGCGCGCCATCGCCGACGCGCTCGCGGCGCGGTCGAGCCATCCGCTGTCCCGCGCACTGGCTGCGGCGGCATCGCAGGGCGATGTGGCGGTGCTCGATGAACTCACCGAGCAGGCCGGTGCCGGCCTGCAGGCCCGTGTCGACGGCCGACCGTGGCGCCTCGGCTCGGCCGCTTGGTGTGGCGCGCACGCGGTCGACCTCGACACGCCCGCCGTGTGGCTGGCGCTGGCCGAAGACGGGGCGGGTTCGATCTGGCGCCCCGTGCTGCGCTTCGACTTCGACGAGACCTTGCGAGCCGATGCCGAGACCGCCGTGGCACAGCTGCACCACGCCGGTCTGCGCACGCATCTGCTGTCGGGCGATCAGCCCGGTCCGGTCGCAGGCATGGCGGCGCGGCTCGGTCTGGGTGCCCACCGGGCCCGTTGCACGCCGCAGGACAAGCTCGATGCCGTCGCGGCCCTGCAGGCGCAGGGCGAGGCGGTGGCGATGGTCGGCGACGGCATCAACGACGCGCCGGTGCTGGCACGCGCCGATGTCTCGATCGCCATGGGCAGCGCCGCTGCGCTGGCGCAAGCGCGCGCCGATGTCATCGTGCTGTCGGACCGCATCGGCGACCTGGTGCTGCTGCACGACACGGCCCGCCGCACCGTGCGCATCGTGCGCCAGAACCTGGGCTGGGCGCTGGCCTACAACGTGATCAGCGTGCCGCTGGCGCTGGTCGGCTGGCTGCCGCCGTGGCTGGCCGGTCTGGGCATGGCGCTCAGTTCGCTGCTGGTGGTGCTCAATGGCCTGCGGCTGGCCCGCACAAGGCCCTTGCCGAGACGCTCTGCCACGCCCGTTTCCATCGAGCCACGTGCCTGGATGCGTGCCACGCCCGGAGCCTGAACCATGGACATCCTCTACCTGCTGATCCCTCTGTCTGTCTTGCTGGTCTTCGGCATCCTGGCCATGTTCGCCTGGGCACTGAAGTCGGGCCAATTCGATGACCTCGAACGCGAGGGCCTGCGGTTGCTGGGTGACGACACATTGCCGGGAACGTCCGACCGCACCACCAGGGTTGATACGAATCAAGCGGCACGGTCACAAAGTGACAAAGAATCCGCGCCGAACCAGACGATGAATGAGCTTCGAAGGAGCAATCAATGGCAGTGACAACACAGACGGCATCACCCGTCTACAGCGACGGGGTGATCCGGCAATTCGCCCTCGCCTCCGTGCTGTGGGGGGTCGTGGGCATGCTGGTGGGCGTGATCATCGCGTCCCAGCTGGCGTGGCCTGAACTCAACTTCGGCATCCCGTGGCTCAGCTACGGACGCCTGCGCCCGCTGCACACCAACGCAGTGATCTTCGCCTTCGGTGGCTGCGTGCTGTTCGCGACCAGCTACCACGTGGTCCAACGCACCTGCCAGACCCGGCTGTTCCTGCCGGCGCTGGCCCAGTTCACCTTCTGGGGCTGGCAACTGGTGATCCTGCTGGCCGCGATCTCGCTGCCGCTGGGCTACACCCAAGGCAAGGAATACGCCGAACTCGAATGGCCGATCGACCTGCTGATCGCGGTGGTGTGGGTCTCCTACGCGGTCGTGTTCTTCGGCACGATCGGCATCCGCAAGGTCCGCCACATCTACGTGGCCAACTGGTTCTTCGGTGCCTTCATCATCGCGGTGGCCCTGCTGCACATCGTCAACAGCGCGGCCATTCCGGTCGGCCTGACCAAGAGCTACTCGGCCTATGCGGGCGTGCAGGACGCCATGGTCCAGTGGTGGTACGGCCACAACGCGGTGGGCTTCTTCCTGACCGCCGGCTTCCTCGGGATCATGTACTACTACATCCCCAAGCAGGCCGAGCGTCCGGTGTATTCGTACCGGCTGTCGATCGTGCACTTCTGGGCGCTGATCTTCACCTACATGTGGGCGGGTCCTCACCACCTGCACTACACCGCGCTGCCGGACTGGACCCAGTCGGTGGGCATGATCTTCTCGCTGGTGCTGCTCGCGCCGAGCTGGGGCGGCATGATCAACGGGATCATGACCCTGTCGGGCGCCTGGCACAAACTGCGTGACGACCCGATCCTGAAGTTCCTCATCGTGTCGCTGTCCTTCTACGGCATGTCGACCTTCGAGGGCCCGATGATGTCGATCAAGACGGTCAACGCGCTGTCGCACTACACCGACTGGACCGTTGGCCACGTGCACTCCGGCGCGCTGGGCTGGGTCGGCCTGGTGTCCATGGGCGCCCTGTACTACCTGATCCCGCGGATGTTCGGCCGCAAGGAGATGTACAGCGTGCGCGCCATCGAGCTGCACTTCTGGACCGCCACCATCGGCATCGTGCTCTACATCGCCGCGATGTGGATTGCCGGCGTGATGCAGGGCCTGATGTGGCGTGCGACCAATCCCGACGGCACGCTGGTCTACAGCTTCGTCGAAAGTGTCAAGGCGACCTATCCGTTCTACGTGATCCGCGTGGTCGGCGGCCTGCTCTACCTGGGCGGCATGCTGATCATGGCCTGGAACACCGTGATGACCGTGCGCCACGGTCGTGTCGAGCCCGCGCCCATCCCGCTGGTTGCGGCCCACGCCTGAAGCGCAAGGAGCACAAGACATGGCAAACACACACAAGCCCGCGAGTGGCCACGAGAAGATCGAGACCAGCAACTTCCTGATGATCGTGCTGGTCCTGCTGACCGTCATCTGGGGTGGCATCGTTGAAATCGTGCCGCTGTTCTTCCAGCGTTCGACGACCGAGCCGGTCGAGGGCCTCAAGCCCTACACCGCGCTGCAGCTGGCCGGCCGTGACGTCTACATCCGCGAGGGTTGCTACAACTGCCACTCGCAGATGATTCGGCCGTTCCGCGCCGAGACGCTGCGATATGGCGAGTTCTCCAAGGCCGGCGAGTTCGTCTATGACCACCCCTTCCAGTGGGGCTCCAAGCGCACCGGTCCCGACCTGCACCGCGTGGGCGGCAAGTACAGCGACGACTGGCATCGCATCCACCTGATCAACCCGCGTGACCTGGTGCCCGAGTCGAACATGCCGGCCTATCCCTGGCTTGAGACGGCCACGGTCAACGCGGCCGAGATGGCGCCCAAGATGAAGGCCTTGCGCATGGTCGGCGTGCCCTACAGCGATGACGAAGTCGCCAAGGCAGCCGACGAGGTCAAGGGCAAGACCGAGATGGACGCCGTGATCGCCTACCTGCAGGTGATGGGCACGGCGCCGGCCGTGGCTGCGGCAGCCGCTGCAGCCGCATCCAAGTGAGGACGTGCACATGGACATCGATGTCAACACCCTGCGCAGCCTGGTGACGGTGCTGTCGTTCGCGAGCTTCCTGGCCATCGTGGTCTGGGTCTACTCGCGCCGCAATCACGCCTCGTTTGACGAAGCCGCACAACTGCCCTTCGCCGAAGAGTCCGCCTTGCAAGCCAACAAGGGAGCCACCCATGAGTGACTTCGTTTCCAGCGGCTGGTCACTGTTCGTGGCTGGCGTGACGATCATCGGCCTGCTGCTCTGCCTGGTGCTGCTGGTCATCGCCAGTCGTCGTCAGGTGATGGCCGACGACAACACCACCGGTCACGTCTGGGACGGCGACCTGCGCGAGCTCAACAACCCGCTGCCGCGCTGGTGGATGGGTCTGTTCGTGATCACGATCGTGTTCGCCGGCCTCTATCTGGCGCTCTATCCGGGCCTGGGCAGTGCCAGCGGCACGCTGAAGTGGTCCAGCGCCGACCAGCTCCAGAAGGAGCAGGACCGCGCCAAGGAAGCGCTGGCCAAGGTCTACGCGCAGTTCAACGACCAGCCGGTCGAGGCCCTGGCTGCCAACGCGCAGGCCATGGGCATCGGCGAACGCCTGTTCGTCAACAACTGCGCCGGCTGCCACGGTTCGGACGCACGCGGCAGCAAGGGCTTCCCCAACCTGACCGATGGCGACTGGCTCTACGGCGGCGAGTTCGAGACCATCATCCAGACGATCGCTCAAGGTCGCCAGGGCATGATGCCGCCGATGGCTGCGGCCGTCGGCACGCCTGAGGACGTGAAGAACGTCGCCAACTATGTGTTGAGCCTGTCGGGCAGCCCGCACAACAGCATCGCGGCCCAGCTGGGCAAGGCCAAGTTCGGCGCTTGCGCAGCCTGCCACGGTGCCGACGGCAAGGGCACACCCGCCATGGGCGCGCCCAACCTGACCGACAAGGTCTGGCTGCACGGCTGGGGCGAGGACGCCATCGTCGCCATGGTCAATGGCGGCAAGATCAACGTCATGCCGCAACACGCCTCGCGCCTGACGCCTGAACAGATCCGCGTGCTGGCCGCCTATGTCTGGGGCCTGTCGAAGAAGGCACCGAAGACCGCGGCGGTCGACGCCGCGGTCCATCGCCAGTAAGCTGGCCACGCGCCCGGTCCGCCGCAAGGTGGCCGGGCGTCTCGCATTCCTGATGCCCCCCTGCATGAACGACAGCCCTGCGCCTGCTGCATCGACAGCGTCATCGAGCCCGGCCACCGACGCGCCGGTGAAGATGGTTTCGCTGTACGAGAAGACCAAGAAGATCTATCCGAAGGCCGTCAGTGGCCTGTTCGTCCAGTGGCGCTGGGCGCTGGTCTGGCTCACCCAGATCGTCTACTACGGCTTGCCGTGGCTGAGCTGGAACGACCGCCAGGCGGTGCTGTTCGACCTCGGCTCGCGGCGCTTCTACATCTTCGGTCTGGTGCTCTATCCGCAGGACTTCATCTACCTGACGGGCATCCTGATCGTCTCGGCCTACGCGCTGTTCCTGTTCACCGCGCTGGCCGGGCGGCTGTGGTGCGGCTATGCCTGCCCGCAGACCGTCTACACCGAGATCTTTCTCTGGTTCGAGAAGAAGTTCGAAGGCGATCGCGCCGCCCGCATGAAGCTCGATGCCGGTCCGTGGACCGGCAACAAATGGCTGCGCAAGGGCGGCAAGCAACTGGCCTGGATCGTCTTCTCGCTGTGGACCGGCTTCACCTTCGTCGGCTACTTCACCCCCGTGCGCGAACTGGCCGTCTCGGCCGTGTCGCTGGGCTTCGGTCCGTGGGAATGGTTCTGGGTGTTGTTCTACGGCTTCGCGACCTACGGCAACGCCGGCTACATGCGCGAGCAGGTCTGCAAATACATGTGTCCCTACGCGCGCTTCCAGAGCGCGATGTTCGACAAGGACACGCTGATCATCACCTACGACGCCGCACGCGGCGAGCCGCGTGGCTCGCGCAGCAAGAAGGCCGACGCGACGGCGCTGGGTCTGGGTGCCTGCGTCGACTGCAACCTCTGTGTGCAGGTCTGTCCCACGGGCATCGACATCCGCAAGGGTCTGCAGTACGAGTGCATCGGCTGCGCCGCCTGTGTCGACGTCTGCGACAGCGTGATGGACAAGATGGGCTATGCCCGCGGCCTCGTGCGCTACACGACCGAGAACGGCCTGGCCGCTGGCTGGAACCGGGCCCAGATGTGGCGCCGCGCACTGCGTCCGCGGGTGCTGATCTACACCGCCATCCTGTTCGTGATCGTCGCCGCGCTGGGTGTCAGCCTGGCCCTGCGTTCGCCCTTCAAGGTCGACGTGGTGCGTGACCGGGCTTCGCTGGCGCGCATCGTCGAGGACGGCGTGATCGAGAACATCTACCGCCTGCAGATCATGAACACCACCGAGTCTGCGCAGACCTATCGCGTGGAGGCCGGTGGCCTGGATGGCCTGAGCGCCAAGGTCGACGGCGTCCTGAACGTCGGTCCGGCCGAGGCCCGCTGGGTCACCGTCGAGGTCCACCTCGATGCGTCGCAGGCCCAGCGTGCGGGCAGCGGCAGTCACCCGATCCACTTCGACATCCAACGTCTGCCCGAAGGCGGTGCCGGTGCGCCGGTCAGCCTGCGCGAGAAGTCCACTTTCCTGGTGCCGCGCTGAGACGCGTGTCGCCCATCCACAGGAGCCTCTGATGTCCATCCTTCAAGCCGCCACGCCCGATGTCCGCGCCCAGGTCGCGGTGGCCGACCCTGCTGGCCGAGTCTGGTGGCGCGAGCCGATGATGTGGCTGGTGCTGGGCGGTCCGGCGGCGGTCATCGTGGCCGGCTTCGCGACCTTGGCCATCGCCATTGCGAATCCGGACCCGGTGCTCGACACGCGCCAGACCGGTCAGGCCGCTGACGCGGACGGCGCCAGCCACGCCGGTCACCAGCCAGCCGTGCAGGCCCGCAACCACGCAGCGACCGGCGGCAAGCCGGCGGCCGACAAGTGAGCAGAGCGTCCCGCCCGCCCATGCCGGCCGGTGTCGCTGGCGAGGCTGCCCACCGCCACGGTGACAGCCACGGTGATAACCACATCGACAGCCACATCGACAGCGACTTCGACAGCTCCGAGCTGGGCACGCTGACGGACGCAGGCCCGACCGCAGCCCCCTTGTCGGGCCTCGGGCGCTGCGCACTGGCCGTGCTCTGGCCGGCCTTCCTGATGGCCGGCGTGCTGGAGATGCTGGTCTTCGCCTTCGTCGATCCTGAGGCGCTGCACTGGCTGGGCGGTGCCCCGGTCAACCTCGACCGAACTGCTGTCTACAGCATCGCCTTCTTCCTGTTCTGGGTGGTGCTGGGCCTGTCTGGCGCCATCACCCAGTTGCTGCTGCGCGAGCCGGGCATCGACGGCGACATGGCCACGCGACGGCGCTTCCCGTGACGCTGCACCTCGACGTCTTGTTGCTTCAGACGTGAAAACGGCGACCCGAAGGTCGCCGTTTTCACGTCAGGGCGCAGCGAAATCGCTCAACAAGCTGCACCGTTGACGACGCGTTGAAGCGCATCCTGGTCCAGGATCCGGATGTCGCGCTGTTTGACCTCCAGGATGCCTTCCTCCTGGAACTTCGAGAAGGTCCGGCTGACGGTCTCCAGCTTCAGGCCCAGGTAGCTGCCGATCTCCTCACGCGTCATGCGCAGGACCAGCGCCGAGGCCGAGAAGCCGCGCGCCTGCAGGCGCTGCGTCAGGTTGAGCAGGAAGGCGGCGAGACGCTCTTCTGCACGCATGCTGCCCAGCAGCAGCATCACGCCGTGGTCGCGCACGATCTCGCGGCTCATGATCTTGTGGAACTGGTGCTGCAGCAGCGTGAACTCGCGCGACAGATGCTCCAGCTGGGTGTAGGGAATCATGCAGACCTGCGAGTCTTCCAGCGCGACGGCGTCGCAGGAATGGCGGTCGTTGCTGATGCCGTCCAGACCGATCAGCTCGCCGGCCATCTGGAAGCCAGTGACCTGCTCGCGGCCGTCCGAGGCCGACACAACGGTCTTGAAGAAGCCGGTGCGCACGGCATAGAGCGCGGCGAAGTCGTCGCCCGCATGGAACAGGGCCTCGCCGCGCTTGACGCTGCGGCGGGTGCTGATGATGTTGTCCAGCGAGACCAGCTCGTCCTCGGACAGGCCCACGGGCAGGCACAGCTCGCGCAGGTTGCAGGCCGAGCACGCCACCTTCAGCGCGTTGAGCGGGGACGTCGGGGCGGCGGGGGCGTCTTGGATCATGGTCCGGTTCCTGTTCGGTGGCGGAGGCGTCAGAGTATGCCCGCCGCCCACCACCTCACTTGGGTTGTGGCGGGTGTCGATCAGGGATTCTTGTCGCGGCCTCGCGCATCCGGCTTGAGGCAGGTCAAGTCCGGACGGCCGAGGCGCGGCACAGTCGCAGACCATGCACACGACGATTTCCGGTCCTGTGGCGCCCGAGGCCGCCACATCCCGCCCCGACACGGGAGACGCCACCTCGCCGCAGCCGCCTGCGCTGAGCGACGACCTGTTGCGGCGGATGGACCGGCCGGGCCCGCGCTACACGTCCTACCCGACCGCCGACCGCTTCGTCGAGGCCTACACCGCCGACCACTACCGTCAGGCGCTGGCCCAGCGCGCCAGTGGCGCAATCGGCGCAGCGGGCGGACCGTTGTCGCTCTACGTGCACGTGCCGTTCTGCGAGTCGGTCTGCTACTACTGCGCCTGCAACAAGATCGTCACCAAGGACCACGGCCGAGCCAGCGCCTACATCGATGCGCTGGCGCGCGAGATCGAACTGGTCACCGACCTGCTCGGGCGCGGCCAGTCGGTCACCCAGCTGCACTTCGGTGGCGGCACGCCGACCTTCCTGGACGACGGCGAGCTCGACCGCCTGATGGGCATCCTGCGCCGCCACTTCACGATCGAGCCGCGCGGGGAATATTCGATCGAGATCGACCCGCGCACCGTCACCCGAGCGCGCCTGAAGCACCTCGCCGATCTGGGCTTCAACCGCCTGTCCTATGGCGTGCAGGACTTCGACGCCGACGTGCAGAAGGCCGTGCACCGCGTCCAGCCCTACGAACAGGTCGAGGCGCTGATGAACGACGCCCGCGACCTCGGCTTCCAGTCCATCAACGTCGACCTGATCTACGGCCTGCCGCGTCAGACGCCCGAGAGCTACGCCCGCACCATCGGCCAGGTTGCTTCGCTGCGGCCCGACCGCATCGCGATGTACGGCTACGCCCACCTGCCGCAGCGCTTCAAGCCGCAGCGCCGCATCGTCAGCGAGGAACTGCCGACCGGTGCCCAGCGCATCGGCATGCTGTCGCAGGCCATCAGCGGCTTCATCGCGCATGGCTACCAGTACATCGGCATGGACCATTTCGCGCTGCCCGAGGACTCGCTCGCGCAGGCCAAGCGCCAGGGTCGGCTGCACCGCAATTTCCAGGGCTACAGCACCCAGGCTGACTGCGACCTGATCGCGCTGGGCGTGTCGGCCATCGGCCGCGTCGGTGCCAGCTACAGCCAGAACGCCAAGACGCTGGACGAGTACTACGACGCCCTCCAGCGCAACGAGCTGCCGATCGTGCGCGGCCTGTCGCTGACCCGCGACGACCTGGTCCGGCGCGCCGTCATCATGGCCATCATGTGCCACGGCCGCTTGAGCTATGAATCGGTCTCGCTGGCCCACCTGATCGACGTGAGGAGCTACTTCGGCGCCGAGCTGGAGGCGATCGAAGGCCTTGCCGAGGACGGCCTGGTCACGCTCGACGGCGACGGCTTCGAGCTGACCGCGCTGGGCTGGTACTTCGTGCGCTCGGTGGCCATGGTGTTCGACAAGCACCTGCGCGCCGACCTGTCGCGCGAACGCTTCTCGCGCGTGATCTGAGCCTTGCTGGCGACGTGGCCTTGACCGGCCCGATGCCGGTCGCTCCGACAATCCCGACATGAGTCTGACCCTCGCCGCTTCCGCCGCCCTGATGGGCCTGGCTGGCTCGCTGCACTGCGCCGGCATGTGCGGCGCCGCCTGCACCGCCGTTGCTGGCCGCTGCACCCCGCAGCGTCCGGGGCAGGGCACCGCCGCCGTGCTGGCCGGTCGCCTGATCGCCTACGCGCTGGCCGGTGCGCTGGTGGCCTCGGCCGCCGCCGGCCTGCGCTGGCTGGGCGAAGGCGTGGGCTGGTTGCGGCCGGTCTGGTCCGGCCTGCAGCTGGCCCTGCTGGTGCTCGGCCTGTGGCTGCTGGTGCGCGGGCGCATGCCGGCGGCGGTGCAAGGCTGGATCGAGTCGCTCGGCCAGCCGCGTTCGCCCAGCCAGGTCGGCGAGGAGGGCTGGCAAGCCATCCGCATCGAACGACGCCTGCCCGGCGGCCTGAAGGCCGGCGCGCTGGGCCTGCTGTGGCCGGTCATCCCCTGCGGTCTGCTGCATGGCGCCTTGCTGGTCGCCTCGATGGCCTCCGATCCGCTGGCCGGCGCGGGCGTCATGGCAGCCTTCGCGCTGGCCAGCAGCGTCGGCCTGGTCGCGGGTCCGGCGCTGTGGTTCCGGCTGCTGCCCAGCCTGCGCCGCCGCGCCGCATCCGATGTCGGCGGACTGGCCTCGGTCGACGACGGCGGCGCCCTGGCCTTGCGTCTGGCCGGCGCCATGCTGGTGGCCAGCGTCGGCTGGACCCTGGGACACGGCCTGCTCGAACCGCTGCAGGCCTGGTGCGCCTGACGGGTGCGGGCAGGCACGTCCCTTGCACGCAGGGCGAACGCGCCTCGTGTCGCAGGCAACGGCCTGTCAAGTCCACGACAGAGTGCCTGACCTAGAATCGCTTTCCCCTGAGAAATCACCCTACCGAATCACACGGAGTCGGCCACATGTACCAACACATCCAGGTGCCCGCCGGGGGCCAGAAGATCACCGTCAACGCGGACTTCTCGCTCAACGTCCCCAGCAATCCCATCATTCCCTACATCGAGGGTGACGGCACCGGTTTTGACATCACGCCCGTCATGCTGAAGGTGGTCGACGCCGCCGTCGCCAAGGCCTACGGCGGCGCCCGCAAGATCCACTGGATGGAGATCTACGCTGGCGAGAAGGCCACCAAGGTCTACGGCCCGGACGTGTGGCTGCCCGCCGAATCGCTCGAGGTCCTGAAGGACTACGTCGTGTCGATCAAGGGCCCGCTGACCACCCCGGTCGGTGGCGGCATCCGCTCGCTCAACGTCGCGCTGCGCCAGGAACTCGACCTCTACGTCTGCCTGCGCCCGGTGCAGTACTTCAAGGGCGTGCCCTCGCCGGTGAAGGAACCCGAGAAGATCAACATGGTCATCTTCCGCGAGAACTCGGAAGACATCTACGCCGGCGTCGAGTGGGAAGCCGAGAGCGAAAAGGCCAAGAAGGTCATCAAGTTCCTGATCGAGGACATGGGCGTCAAGAAGATCCGTTTCCCCGACACCTCGGGCATCGGCATCAAGCCCGTCTCGCGTGAAGGCACCGAGCGCCTGGTGCGCAAGGCCATCCAGTACGCGATCGACAACGACAAGCCCAACGTGACCATCGTGCACAAGGGCAACATCATGAAGTTCACCGAAGGTGGCTTCCGTGACTGGTCGTACGCCCTGGCCCAGCGCGAGTTCGGCGCCCAACTGATCGACGGCGGCCCGTGGTGCAAGTTCAAGAACCCGAAGACGGGTCGCGAGATCACCGTCAAGGACTCCATCGCCGACGCCTTCCTGCAGCAGATCCTGCTGCGCCCGGCCGAGTACAGCGTGATCGCCACGTTGAACCTCAACGGCGACTACATCTCCGACGCGCTGGCCGCCCAGGTCGGTGGCATCGGCATCGCCCCGGGTGCCAACCTGTCCGACTCGATCGCCTGCTTCGAGGCCACCCACGGCACCGCGCCGAAGTACGCCGGCAAGGACTACGTCAACCCCGGCTCCGAGATCCTCTCGGCCGAGATGATGCTGCGCCACATGGGCTGGACCGAAGCCGCTGACCTGATCATCGCGTCGATGGAACGCTCGATCGCCAGCAAGAAGGTCACCTACGACTTCGCCCGCCTGATGGACGGCGCGACCCAGGTGTCCTGCTCGGGCTTCGGCCAGGTCATGATCGACCACATGTGATGCCTGCCTGACGTGACACGGGTCGTCCCAGGGCGTCCCGTGTTGCTGCTTGACGGAACCCCAGTTCGTTGATTCGACTGGGGTTTTTTTATGGCCTCACCACGGAAGTCCGCGTCGACGGCTCCAGAACAAGGCAGGGCCACAGTCGGGGCCCACACGCGACCAGCGCCGCCCACGACCTGGCGGTCCCAGGCTCGCCTGACCTTCCATGTGCTTGCCCGTCGCAGGCGCCGATATGCGGGTGCTGCAGCCGGCCTGAGGCCAGGCGTCACCCGCCGACGCGCTTGACGCGGTGCCCTGCCTGGGTCAACCACGACATCACGCGTTCGACGTGGTCGCCCTGTACCTCAATCACCCCATCCTTCGCGGCGCCGCCGGCACCGCAGGCGGCACGCAACTGCTTGCCGGTGGCGGTCAGCGCCGTGGGGTCCAAGGCCAGGCCTCGCACCACGGTCACGGTCTTGCCGCCCCGGCCCTGCTTCTCGCGGCTGACACGCACGACCCCGTCGCCCGCAGCCACGGGCAAGGCCGCCTTGCAGATGCAAGCCGCCAGCGCCTGCCGGCAGCCAGGGCAGGTGCGTCCATGATCGGTGCTGTAGACAAGAGCCATGGGGTCGCATCGTACGGATAAGCGCGGCTGGGTAGCTGATCTTGGGGTTGGCTGGGTAGTGGCTTCAGACCAGGTAGGGCCGGTCAACCCGCCCTTCATGGCGGGCTGACACGGGTGCACGACAAGGCGGCGGCACGCTTGCGCCGTCCGCAGCGGCAGATGTTGGCGGAAGGCCGTGCTGTTTGACCGATTGCGGCGGGGTGACGGCTTGCACACTGGTTGCCGGGACATGTCGGTCTGCGGCTCGGCGTGTCGCGCCCGTGGGGCGGTTCTGCAGCACCCACACAAACACCCGGCCGTCGTTGGCCGTGCCAACACGAACGGCTGCCATCCATGTTTCAACGCCTGACACTGCCTCACAAGCTTGCTTTGCTGGTCGTGCTGGCGGCCTTGCCGCTGCTGCTGTTTGGTGGCTTGTGGCTGCACGGTCAGGCCGAGGCGATCCGGACGGTGCGCAATGAGCAGGCCGGCGCCGACGTGGCGGCGAGCCTGTTGGCGATCTCGACGGCCACTCACAGCCATCTGGACCAGAGCCCGTCCTGGCGGGCGGGGCGCTCCGATGCCGCTGCGGCGCGTGATTCCGCCGGTCAGGAGATCTCGCGGGCGGCGGCTCGCAGCGTGGCGGCGCTGGCGCAGCGGCCGGCGTGGGCCTTGACGACCGAGGGCCAGCGTCTGGCCGACACGCTGGCGGTGCTGGTCCGCACCGATGCACACGACGCCCAGGCCAGCCTGGCGGCGCACCTCGCGGCCTTCCGTGGCATGGCGGCCCTGATGGAGCGGGTTGGCGAAACCTCGGAGCTGCTCTACGACCCTGAAGCGTCGACCTACTTTCTGGCCACCGTCGTGATCGACCACCTGCTGCCGTGGTCGGAATCGGCGGCGCGTGTGCGTGCGCTGGGCGTCGAGGCCGTCGCTGGTGGGGCATCGCCGATGAGCGACCTGTCGACCGCCTGGGGCCCGGTCGAGGTGATGGCGTCCCGGCTCGATGCGCTGTCGGTCAAGCTTGATGCCCTGAAGCGCCATGGCGCTGGCTCGTCGGAAGTCCATGCCCGCGCCGAGGCGCTGGGCCGCGCCTACGTCGAGCGGGCGCGTCAGGTGCTGGCGTCCGCGCCGAACCCGGGTGACGCCGCCGCGTTCGCCGATGCGGGCCGCGAGGTCATGGACGCCATCGCGGCCAGCCAGCAGGCGGTCGTCGGCGAACTGGGCGCGCTGCTGGCGCAGCGCGAAGCCGCCCTCGAGCGCCGTCGCACGCTGGCCGTTGCCGGGGGTCTGGCCTGTGCGACCTTGGTGCTGGCACTGGCCGTGGCGATGGTTCGCGGCACCTTGCGCGCCACCGTCGAGGTCTCGCGCGCCCTGCAGGCGGCGGCCGATGGCAATCTGACCCTGCCGCTGGCCATCGAGGGCTGCGATGAGTTCGCCACCATGGCGCGCTCCGTCAACCTGATGCGCGAGCGCCTGAGCACGATGGTGCGCACGATCCAGGGCGATGCCCTGGCCGTGATGCAGACGGGGATGCTCTTGTCCGACGAGAGCCAGTCGTTGGCCGAGCGCACCGTCCAGCAGGCCAGTTCGGTGGAGGAGAGCGCGGTCAGCCTCGAACAGGTCAGCAGCTCGGTGCAGTCCGGCGCGGAGCGGGTCCAGCAGGTCGAGCAGCTCTTCTGCAACGTTGCCGTCACGGTGGACGGCGGGGTGGACCAGATGCAGGCGGCGGTGAGCACGGTCGAAGGCATCGAGGCCGGCAGCCGCCGTGTGGCCGAGATCGTCGGCGTGATCGATGGCATCGCCTTCCAGACCAACATCCTGGCCTTGAATGCTGCTGTGGAAGCGGCGCGGGCGGGCGAATCGGGCCGCGGCTTCGCGGTCGTGGCCAGCGAGGTCCGCATGCTGGCGCAGCGCAGCAGCACGGCGGCGGGCGAGATCCGGTCCCTGATCGCCGAGTCGACCGCGCAGGTGGCCGCTGGCTGTCAGCAGATCCGCAGCGCGCGCGACAGCCTGTCCGAGCTGCTCGGCGATGTGCAACGGGTGGCCCACGCGCTGGGCGACTTGGCGATGTCGGCGCGTGAGCAGTCGGAAGCCGTTGCCGAGGTCTCCAACGATGTGCGTGACATCGGCAGCGCCACGCACCAGACGGCCAGCAGCGTCGTGAGGGCATCGGCCATGGCCCAGGCCCTGGGCGAGCAGTCCCAGGCGCTGCACCGGGCCTTGAACGCCATCCGGGTGACCGAAGCCGATGACGTCGGTGCGGCAAGCGGTGACGCGGTCTGGAGCTTGCCGCCTCAGGACGTGGCCATGTCGCCGTCGTCCGGCGGGTCGAGCGGCCAGTCGGCCGGTTTGCCCATCGCTTGGAGCGGCAGTCTCGCGCCGAAGCGGTAGGACTTGGGCCGGGCCGGCGCGCGCAGGTGTGCGTCCGCCCACGCCCAGAGTCGGCTGCGCAGCACGTCGAGGTCGGCCCCCGGCGCGGGCACGATGAAGGCCTTCAGCCGCGAACCCTCCGCTGGCGCCATCGGCCGGACGGCCGCATCGGCCACCTGAGGACATCCGAGCAGGACCTGGCGGACCTGCGCCGGGTAGACGTTGCTGCCGCCGACCTGCACCGCCTCGTCGAGCCGGCCCACGACCCGGAACTCGCGGGCCCCCTGCCAAGCGAGGTGGTCCTGCAGGGTGTGGATACCGACCGTGCCGTCCGGTGCGGTGCGCAGCAGCCGGGTGTCATCGGCGTCATCACGCGACCAGTGGGGCATCAGCTGGTAGGGCGCCGAGGCGTCCCGACGGGTGCCGATGCCGGCCGTCTCCGAACTGCCGTAGACCTGCGTCAGGCGGGCGAGTCCTTGGGCCAGCAGGCTGTCGGCGACGTCATCGGGGCAGGGCGCGGTCGAGGTGATGCCGTGCACGCCAGGCGGCAGGCGAGCGGCGTGTCGGGCGACCAGCGCCCAGTGCGCCGGGTGACTGACCAGCAGGTCGCCCGGCTGCAGGTGGCGCGCCAGCGCCTGCGGCGTCAGCCGGCGCACGTCGATCACCGCCTCGCAAGCCAGTCGCGCGGGCAACAGCACCGAGAACAGGAAGCCGTAGATGTGGTGCGCCGGCACGGCGGCCAGCACCCGCCGCGCGCCCGCGGTCAACGTCGCCAGGTGATCGACCTCCTGCTGCAGGCTGGCCAGCGTGTGGGTGCAGGGCTTGACGTCGCCGCTGCTGCCCGACGTGCGGAAGGTCAGCCGGGCGTCGAACGCCGCCAGGCCCGAAGCGGCCAGATCGACCCAGTCGCCCACATGCTCGCGCGCCAGCAACAGGTCCTCGACGCCACTTTCATGCAGGTGCAAGGCCTCGCTCAGGGCGGTCGCGACGCTCAGCCTTTCCAGCGAATCCAGCCCCAGGCCACCCTCGTGCAGCGCGACGTCCGGCGGCCAGGGCAGCGCGCGCAGCGGCGAGCCGCCCGGGCGCAGCCGGCTCACCTCATCGGCGATCAGGTCGGTGACGACGCGATGCAAGGCGTCCGGCGCCGCGTGCCAGACCGGCGACGGCGCGTGCGTGCCACCGCCGCTCACCGTCACACCCGCTTGACGAAGATCCAGTAGGAGTTGTCGGCCAGGCCACGCTTCATGTGGATCTTGACCTTGGTCGGCCTCATCTGGTGGTCGAACACGTACTCGAACAAGGTGTTGAGGTTGTTGGCGCGCACGCCCGCGTCGAACACGCCCTTGAACGTCGGCCGGTTGGTGCAGGGCGCCACCTCGGTGAAGAAGTTCTTGCCGATCATGGTCAAGGGGTCTCGACCGGTGATGGCGCCCTCGGCCGCGTTGTACTTGACGATGCGGCCGCCCGCGTCGAGCTCGATCGCGCCGAACGCCAGCTGGTTCAACTGCACGTCGTCCAGCTTGGCCAGCACGTTGTCGTCGTCCAGCCGCCCGAATGCGACGGTCTTGAGGGCGATCGGGGCTTGTGGCTTGTCGCTCATCTGTCGGGTTCTCCTGGTGTCGGGCAAGACAAGGTCAAAACCCAAGCGGAACCCGATTCTAGGCACCCGACCACCGGGGGCGGCCGAGGTGCGCGTCAGGCTGTCAGCGCGCCCTCACGCCGGCCTGCTTGTAGCGATCAATGCCGGCCCAGCAGGTCACCGAAGACGGTGTGATCGCCTTCCCGGCGATCGGCGCCGGGCGCGTCGTAGAGCACGAGCCAGCGCGGCTTGCCGCCCGACAACGCCAGCGGCAGGCCGCAGATGGCTTCGGCCCGGTTGCTGCCGGGGCCGTGGGGCAGCGGCACCGACTCGGTCAGTGCCGCGTGGAAGCGCACCGGCTCGCGGTTGGCGGCCAGGTCGGGCAGGGCGTTCGGCCACTTGAAGAGGCGGATGTCGCCGTTCAACACCATCGTCGGTCCGGCCAGGATGAAGAGATCGTCGCCCGAGACGTGCAGGTCCCGCACGCCCAGCCCGTCGAGCGGCAGGAAGTGCTTGCGGACCAGCGTGCCCTGGTCGTCCAGCGGGACAAGGTGCAAGGCCGGCGACGAGGTGCCGCGCGGCGCCACCTCGATCTCCAGCAGCGCCGACCAGCCGCGCAGCACGGGGCCGCGCAGGCCGAGCAGCAGCCGCCGGCCGTTCACCGCCAGGCCTTCGATGTCGAAGCCGTTGTCCTTGCCCGGGATGGCCATGTAGGGCCCGAGGTGCGGGTCATCGGCCAGCGCGCGGGTGAGCAGGTTGGACTGCGCATCGCCCTTCAGGCGCAGCGCCTGTCGACCATCGCGAGCCTGCTTCACGAGGCAGGGCGCGCCCTGGGCGTCGAGCTCGATGGGCAGGCAGGCCAGCAGGCGGCGGTTGCCGTCGAGCGTCACCTTCGCCAGCCGCCGGGCGTTGTCGGCGTCGTCCCGACCGGGCTTGGCGTTCTTGCGCTTCAGGCCGTGCGAGCCGACGACCCAGAGGTAGCCGTCGACCACGGCCATGCCTTCGAGATCCGCCTCTTCATCGGGCGCACCGGGCAGTTCCAGCAGATCGGCGAGCGGGAAGTCGCGCACCTCGCCGAAACGCAGGGTCTCCTTGCCGATCGGATCGAGCCGGCGCAGCCGGTCCACGCCGCAGGCTTCATCGCCGGCGACCCACAGCCAGTCATCGGTCAAGGCCGCGCCGGACAGGTTGGTCTGCACGAGCGAGTCGGCTGCGAACTCCAGGCGGACGGCGTTGGCAAGGCGGGCGTTGGGCATCGGTGCGACTCCAGAACTTGGCAGGCCCGACGGGGCCGCGCGAGCCCGGAGTCTGCAGTGAACTGCCGCTCGATGCGCGGTCTCGACCAACGCGCAGGTCACTGGCGCGTGGTACGGGCCCTTCGGCCGCGCCATCGTGCGCGCGCCCGACCCGCGTCAGCTCACCTCGACCACCGGTACAAAGCCACCAAAGATCATGCGCTTGCCGTCGAAGGGCATGGACGGGTTGCCGGGGTTGGAAGGGTCCATGCGCGGGTCTTCCATCATCGTCTTCATGGCGGCGTCGCGGGTGGCCTTGTCCGGCCATTCGACCCAGGAGAAGGCGACCGTCTCCTCGCCCGTTGCCTGGACGGCGCGGCGGAAGTCGGTGAGCTTGCCGACGGGGACGTCATCACCCCAGCACTCGACCACACGCAGGGCGCCCAGTTCGATGAACAGTGCGTCGAAGTGGCGGGCGTGGTCGATGAAGGCCTGCCGGTTGGCGGTGGGCACGGCGATCACGAAACCATCGATGTAGGACATGGCGGCTCTCCTGTCGGGTGGACGCGGCGGCGTGGCCGCTGGGAAGCATGACGCTACACCCGCACGACTCGCTTCGCGAGCAGCGGCTGGGCTCTGCGTCACTCGCGCCGGTCGATCCGGTAGCGGCAATGGCCTTGCAAGCCCTGCCAGGCCACAAGCTGTCCGGTTGCCAGGTCCGTGACGTCGCCCTGGAGCGTCGCTGTGGTGCTTTCGGCCGGCCTCTGCCGGATGGCGATGTGCAGCGTCAGGCTGCCGCGCGTGAGCGACAGCTCGGCGCTGGGCCAGTGCGAGGGCAGGCTGGGCGAGACCGAGAAGCCCGTCGCGTCCATCTGCAGGCCGAAGATCGATTCGATCGCCGCGCGGTGCATCCAGCTCGCGCTGCCGGTGTACCAGCTCCAGCCGGCTCGGCCAGCGTATGGCGCCTGGCTGTAGACGTCGCCGGCCATGGCGTAGGGCTCAGCCCCGTAGAGGGGGCCCAACACCGGGTCGGCGCTTCGGTGCGCCGGGCTGAGGTGGACCCAGCTGCGCCAGGCTGCGTCGGCGTGTTCGCGGGCCGCCACCGGATCGGTGGGCCGCAGACGCCGCGCCAGCGCGGCCTGCGCCATCAGGGCCCAGACCCCGGCATGCGAGTACTGGCCGCCGTTCTCGCGCACGCCGCTCGGGTAAGCCTGGATGTAGCCGGGGCTGGGTTCGGACTGGGCGAAAGGCGGATCGAGCAGCCGCACCAGCCCATGCACCGGGTCAACCAGGTGGCGCTGCGCGGCGGCCATCGCGGCGAGCTGGCGGTCGATCGGCGTCACGTCGGCGAACACCGACCAGGCCTGGGCGATCAGGTCGATGCGGGCCTCGGCGTTGCCGCTGGCGCCCAGCGGCGAGCCGTCGTCGAAGAAGGCGCGCCGGTACCACTGGCCGTCCCATGCCGGGCCGTCGAGCGCGGCGATCCAGCCGGTCAGCGCGTCCTGCCAGCGGTCGACCCGGACGGTGTCGCCTCGACCACGCGCGATCGGGATGAAGTCGCGCACCACGCAGCAGAGGAACCAGGCCAGCCAGACCGACTCGCCACGGCCTTCGTGGCCGACCCGGTTCATGCCGTCGTTCCAGTCGCCGCTGCCCATCAGCGGCAGGCCGTGCGCACCCGTGCCTAGGCTGCGGTCGATGGCGCGGGCGGCGTGTTCGTAGACGCTGGCGGTTTCGCTGCTGGCGTGGGGCGTCTCGTAGAGATCCTCGGCGCCCTCTGGGATCTCGCCACCGACCAGGAAGGGCACGCGCTGGTCAAGCAGGCCGTCGTCGCCGATGCGGGCGAGGTGGTGCGCACAGGCGTGTGGCAGCCACAGCAGGTCGTCGGAGAAGCGCGTGCGCACCCCCGCGCCGCCCGGTGCGTGCCACCAGTGCTGCACGTCGCCGGCGGCGTACTGGCGCGAGGCGCACCGCAGGATCTGCTGGCGCAGCAGCGACGGGGCCGACCAGGCCAGCGCCAGGGCGTCCTGCAGTTGGTCACGGAAGCCGGTCGCACCGCCGGCCTGGGCGTGGCCGGCCTTGGCCCAGAGCCGACAGGCCACCGTCTGGTAGAGCAACCAGCGGTTGACCAGCGCGTCGAACAGCGGATCGGGCGTGCGCACCTCGACCGCGCCGAGCAGCGTGTCCCAGCGCGTCAAGGCGCTGTCCTGGCGCACGGCGGGGCTGACCTCGACGGCGGACTGCGCGAGCGCCAGCGCCGCCTCGGGCGTGTCGCCGTGGCCGATCAGGAAGACCCGCTCGACCTGTTCGCCGGGCGCGAGGTCGATGTCGATGGACAGCGCCGCGCACGGGTCCAGGCCCGCGCCGCTGCGCCGGCCCAGGGCGTCGGGCAGTACCAGCCGGCCGTCGTCGTCGATGAACTCGCGCCGGTCGCAGGTCCAGTCTGGACGCGATGCGCCGGGCTGCATCGTGAGGAAGGCGGTGGCGCCGCCGAATCCGTCGGCCTGCTCGGCCTGGGTCGCCAGCAGGACGGTCTGGCGCCCGGTCTGACGCACCGCCTGGAGTGGCCCGGTCAACACGGTGCTGAAGGCATGCACCGCCGTGACGACGCTGGCCCGGTCGCTGCGGCGCGCGCCCAACAGCCACTCGACCAGGCCGACCAGGCGCAGTGCCAGCGGCCGGCCGTCCGAGCCGCTGCCACGGGGATGGCCGTGGTGTGCCAAGGTGACGCGGACCTGCTTGATGGAGAGGTCGGCATCGACGCACCAGGTCGCGCCGATGTGCAGTTCCTGGCCGTCGTGTTCGATGCAATGCTCGATGCGGCTGCTGCCCTGGCCGTGGCCGATCCGGTAGAGCGCCTGGGCGTCGCCCCATGCCGAAGGCGCCACGCTCCAGCAACGGCCGCTGTCACGCAGCTGCAGCAAGAACCACTCGCCCGGCGGGTCCGCCACGGCGTCGTTGGACCAGGCGGTGATCTGGTGCAGCCGGCTGTTGGTGGCCCAGGTGCTGCCCGCACCACTCTCGCTGTGCAGGCAGCCGAAGTCGGGGTTGGCCAGCACGTTGATCCAGGGCCGCATCGGTCGCAGGAGCGGGCCGACGTCGAAGCGGAACTCACCGCTGTCGGGCTCGACATGGCCGGTGGTCGGGACCCAGGCGGTCCGGGCAGCGCCATGGCCGACCGCAAGGCTCGCCACGCGGCGCCGCAGGGCGCGGTCGCGGTCGTGTTGCAGCAGCCATTCCTGAACGTGGTGCAGCAGCGGCCGGCCGTCGCTGACGAGGCTCACCCGGGCGCCGCTGCGCAGCGTCTGGCGATCGCATGTGTCGAGGTCATTGGCGTGCACCAGGTGGATCGCCGTGCGGCTGGTCTGACCCGGCACGGCCGTGTCGGCACCGTGGCGCTCGGCCAGGGCCTTCAGCTCGTGGTGCAGGGTCATGTGGTACGACGCCAGCTCGGTGTCGATCACGATCAGGTCGCAGGCCACGCCCGCCCAGGACCAGCCCCGCAGCGCCTGTGCCAGCGTGCGCACCAGCCCCAGCCCGGCCAGCGCGCCGACGCTCACCAGGATCCACGGCCGGTCGCCGGAGATGCCCAAGCGCCACAAGCGGCGGCGGTCGCGTGGGTCCAGGCTGTCGTCTGGCAAGCCGACGTGCTCGTCACCCGCGCCTGTTCCCGCGCCCGTTCCCGCGCCCATGACGGCGACATCGGTCTGCCAGCGGCTCAGCGTCGACACCAGCGCGGTGGTCAGCGCCTGCACCGCCGCGACCGATTCCGCGCCCATCGCCAGGCTGCGCAGCCGGATGCCCGCCAGCGTGGACGACATCAGTGAGGCGCGCCGCACATGCTCGTGCTGGCGGTACTTGTCGACCATCGCCAGCACGGTCGCCGCCTGGGTGGCGATGGCGGTGGCAAAGGTCACGCGCGCCTTGCCGTGGGCGGGGATGCGCAGGGTGGTGGCCAGCACGCAGACCGGGTCCAGCCCGGTGTCCAGCGTGCGCTCGTCCGGTCCGGCACGCTGCAGCAGGCCTTGCGGGCGGTCGACGCGGCCGGGCCGGCCCAGCCAGGCCAGCCGGCTGGTCTGGACCCCCAGGGCCAGCGGCGCGGGCTCGCAGGCGGCCAGGAAGTGGGCCAGGTGCACGGGCGACTCCTGCACCAGCCGGGCCTTGCGTTCGAACAGCAGCGCGCGGGTTGCCGGCCGCCAGCGGGCGCTGACAAAGAGGTTGCCGAAGGCCGGGTGGGCCTCGTCGGCGCGCGGGTCGGCCAGGCTGATGTCGAAGGCCGACAGCAACTCGATCTCGATGGCCATGTCGCTCAGGTTGCGCCATTCGACCTGCCGGAACTCGATGTCGTCCTCGGGGCTGACCCAGACCGTGGTCTGCGCCTGCAGGTCCGGCCATTCGGCCTCGAAGGTGACGCGGTCGGCATGGAAGACGCTGCGGTAGACCGCTTGCGGATCGGGTGCCGGATGGGCGGTCAGCGAGACCAGTCCGGCCGGGCCCGACGGGGTTGCGGGCGGTGTTGGCGCCGGCCCCACCAGCTCCTGCGCCAAGCGTTCCAGCAGCCCGGCCGGCTCGGGCGCTGGTGCGGCCCGTCGCAGGTAGAGGAAGCTGCCGTGGGCATCGCGCAGCGCATCGTCGCGCTCGCGGTGGATGGCGACCGTGTCCCAGTGGCCGGTGCCGCAGCCGTTGGCCCGCAGCGTGATGCCGAGCCGGCCGTTGCCAAAGGCATGGGTGGGCTCGACCGCCGATGCGCCGGGCAGAACCTCGCGGAACAGCACCGGCGCGCGCACCTCGGCCGCGGGCGATGCCGGCAACGCGGGCGGCGCTGACAGCGACGAGACCTCGCGCGGCGGCTGCTCGTGCAGCAGCGAGGCCACCGCATCCAGGTGCGGATCGGCCATGCCCCAGCGCTGCGCCAGGCCGTCCAGCAGCACGTTGGCCAGCGCAACGATGGTCATGCCTTGGTGGTGGGCCATGAAGGTGGCGACCGGCGTGGCGCGGGTCTGGCCGCTTTCCAGCACGGTCAGCCGGGTGGGGGTGTGGTCCAACGCGTCGACGAAGCCGCAGGCGCCGCGGGCGGACAGGTCTTCGAGCGCCATCAGGTTCAGGCAAGCCAGGTGCGGCACCAGCTGCGCGGCCAGCGCGCTGGCGTAGGGCGCCACGACCAGCTCGTCGGGCGGCGTGCGGCGCAGGGCCAGACGGGGCACGCCTTGGGGCGCGTACTGGTAGGTCAGCGTGTGGTCACGTCCGGCGTGGGCGCATTCGGAGATGCCCCAGGGCACGTGGTGCGCCTGGCCGTAGGCGATCTGCTCGCGGATGGCTGAGTCGCAGGCTTCGCGCAGCACGCTGCCTTGGGGTTCGGCGAGCACCAGCGTGGGCATCAGGTACTCGAACATCGAGCCCGACCACGACCGCAGCGCGCAGCGGCTGCCCAGCGCATAGAACGGCCGGCCGAGCGCCGCCCAGTGCGCCACCGGCACGTCGCCCTTGGCGATGGCCAGCAGGCTGGTCAGGCGCGATTCCGAGGCCAGCAGGTCGTAGAAGCCGGCATCGAGCTGCTGTTCGGCGACCCGGTAGCCAATGTGCAGCAGGCGCCGCTTGCGGTGGTGCAGGAAGGCGAAGTCGGCCTCCCAGGCGAGCCGCTGGCAGCGTGCGGACAACGTCGTCAGGCGCGCCGCCAGCGCCGAGCGCTGTGCGACGGGCCAGGGCTCGGGCAACTCGTCCAGGCAGGCCTGGGCGACCGCCAGCAGGTGGCTGCAGAGGTTGCCGCTGTCCACCGTCGAGACGTACATCGGCAGCAGCGGCGTGGCCTGCGCGGTGTCGTACCAGTTGAGGAAATGGCCGCGGTGGCGCGCCAGCCGGTCGAGCGTGTCGAGGGTGGCCTCCAGCCGGCTGGCCAGCTCGGCCGAGTCGATCCAGCCGAAGGACCGGGCGCAAGCCGCGCTCAGCAGGTAGAGGCCGATGTTGGTTGGCGAGGTGCGCCGGGCCACCACGTCCTGCGGATCGGTCTGCAGGTTGTCGGGTGGCAGGTGGTGGTCGGCCGGGCCAACGCAGCGCTCGAACAGCCGCCAGCTGTCGCGCGCCACGCCGTGCAGGTAGTGACGCCCGGTCGTCGACAGGGCCAGGGCCTCGCGGCGTGGACGCGGACGGCTGACCCAGCGGGTCCAGACGGGTGTGCCCAGCCAGGCCAGCGACCAGCCGATCGCCCAGGCTGCGGCGCTGGCCTGTCCCTTGCCGGCACCCCCGGGCGCGCAACCCAGCCAGGCCGGTGCCGCCAGGACCAGCCCCGTGGCTCCTAGCATGACCACGGCCAGCGCCGAAGCTGGCGCATGGGTGACGACCAGGTCGCGCAGATGCAGGCTGGCACGTGACTGCGCGCTGGGCAGCCACTGCAGCAGGTGACGCCGGCTGACCAGCAGCCGGTGCAGCGCGCGCAGCACGGCGTCCAGCCCGTCAAGCGCATGCTGCTGCAACATCGCCAGATGCCACAGGCCACCGCCGGCCACCCGCAGCAGGTCGTCGCCGACATGGCGCAGGTGGTGTCGCCAGGCGTGGCTGGTGTCGCTGGGCACGGCTGCGGCCAGGGCGCCCAGCAACGGTCCGGCCGTGAAGGCGGCCAGGGCCAGCCACAGCGCCGCCGCCGGGCCGAGGGCACGCATCGCGCCGTCGCCATCGAGGGCCGTCAGGGCCATGCCCACGCTCAGCACGACCAGCGCCCAGGTGGCAGGCGCGACCAGCGAGCGGCGCAGGTTGTCGACCATCTTCCAGCGGTTGACCGCCTTCATCGGGTAGCGGCCCGGGCGCAACAGGATGGGCAGCAATTGCCAGTCGCCACGGGTCCAGCGGTGCAGCCGGGCGGCGGCCAGGTCGGCGTGGAAGGGCGCTTCCTCGATCAGCGCGATGTCGCTGACCAGCGCGCAGCGCGCCAGCGAGCCTTCCAGCAGGTCGTGGCTCAGCACCTGTCCGTCCGGCAGGCGCCCGGCCAGCACGGCAAACATGGCAGCGACGTTGAGCAGGCCCTTGCCGCTGAAGGTGCCCTCGTCGTGCACGTCCTGGTAGACCTCGGACGAGGCCGCGCTGTACGGGTCCAGCCCGCATTGGCCGGCGAACAGGGCATGGAAGGGCGTGACCGCATCGGCTTGCGGCAGCGGTGTGGCCACGCGCGGCTGCAGGATGCCGTAGCCGCGCACCACCCGGCGCCCGCTGGCGTCGAGCTGCGGCGCGTTGGCCGGATGCGCGGCGATGCCCACCAGCTCGCGCAGCCGGCCCGGCGGCAGTTGCGTGTCGCTGTCGAGCGTGACCAGGTGGCGCGTGAACGCCGTCGGACGCGACAGCGCGCCCAGGTCAACGAAGGCCGAGACATCGCCCGTGGCCAGCGCCTGCACCAGTTGTTCGAGCTTGCCGCGCTTGCGCTCCCAGCCGATCCAGGCCTGTTCGCTGGCGCTGTGCGTGCGCGGCCGGTGCAGCAGCAGGAAGGTCGGCGATGGCGGATTGGTTGCGCAGGGCTCGGTGCTGACGGCCGGCGGATGCAGCCGGTTCAGCGCCTCGATGCCCGCGCGAGCGGCGCTCAGCTGGTCGGCGTCGGCTGGCAAGCTGGCGCTGGCCGCGTCGGGCCAGTCGGTCAGCAGGGCGAACTGGGCATGGGCTTCCGGATTGGCCAGATGGTGTCGGCGCAGGCCGCGCAGCTGCGCGGCGAGCGTCGCCGCGTCGCCCAGCATCGTCGGCACCACCACGAGCACGCGCTGGCTGGCCGGCAGGCCCCGGGCATAGGCGCAGCGCGGCAGGCGGCGAGGGCGGGTCGACTCGCTGATCAGCCGGTGGATCACCGCGATCACGGCCTCCGAGGCCGGGAAGGCCATCAACGCGGCGAACACGGCGGCCAGTGCCATGCTGGCACTGCTGCCGGCCGGGCCGAGGGGCGTGACAGGCATGAAGGGCAACAGCCAAGCCACCAGCGTCACGCTGCCGCCGGCCACCGTCGCCAGATAGGCCGGCAGGGCCAGCTTGGGCGCGAGACGGCGCCAGATGGCGGCGACCGGTTCGCGCAGGCCGAGCGCGCGCACCAGCGCCGGCCGACCGTCACCCGTCAGCCAGTGGCTGGCCAGCGTCAGGCGCACGTCGTGCGGGTCCTCAGGCGTCCGCATCCGGTCGAGCAGGGTGCGCGCCACGGCGGCCTCGTCGTGTCCGCTGCGGCGGGCCAACTGCTCGATGCCGTGCAGGGTCAGATCGCGGCTGGCGCTGTCCTCGGCCTCGAACACCGGCGAGGCCAGCATGGCCTGCATCAGCACACTGGTGCGGCCGATCAGGTCCGGCCAGTCGGCATCGGCCACCGCTCGCAGCGAGCGCACCGCATTGCTGACACTGAGGTTGTCGGCCGTCTGGTCGGCGCGCTGCTGTTCCAGCAGCACGGCCGGTTGCGGCAGCACCCGCTGCAGCCAGCTGCGGTGGCGGCTGGCCGGGTGCAGGCTGCCGGAACTGCCGATGTCGTGCAGCCGTTGCGCCATCTGGGCCAGGAAGGCCGCACCGGCGCCGCGCCGGTTCAGCCGTGCCAGCAGCGGGTCCAGCCAGGTCGAGCTGTCCGGGCCGTGGCCGCCGTCCGGCGCATGGCCGATGTGGTCACAGCAGCGGTTGGCCAGCTCGCGGGCGGCCTTGTTGGTGGCGACCCGTTCGGCCAGGCGGCGCAGGTTTTCGATGAGCACCACCCGCAGCGTGGTGGGCAGGGCCCACAGCTCGCGCAGGCTCAGCGGACGGGTCTCCTGGTAGGCGTTCAGGAAGTGGACCAGCAGGTCCTCGTCGAAGGCGCCGTCGGTGTGGGCCACATGGGCCCAGGCCACGCCATAGATGCGCGGCAGGCCGGCCAGCGGCGGATCGACCAGCACCGGCAGGCTGCGGAAGTAGCGCCTCGGCAGGCCGTCGTGCACGGCCTGGAGCTGGGCCTCGATCAGGTGGAAGTTGTCGAGCAGCCATTCGGCCGCCGGGCTGACGTCATGGCCGGTGGCGGCCTGGGTGCCGATGAAGTCGTGCGCCTGTCGCAGCACCCGCACGTTGCTCTTCAAGCGAGGCACGAAGGTGGGCGTGAAGACCGCCGCCAGCGCCCGCCACGGCGCCAGCGGACGGTCGGCCGGCGGCAGGATGCGGTGGGTCACACCCAGGCTGCGGCCGTGCTGGGCGAAACGCTCGCGGCCGAACAGCTCGGCCCGGATCGGTGGCAGCAGCAGCCCCGGGCTGGCCTCGCTGCCATCGAGCATGGCAGACAACGCGGGTGGCACCCCGCCAGGGACCAGCCGCCACCACGCGAGGTCGGCCACCGCTCAGGCCATCGCTCAGGCCACCAGCGACAACAGCAGGGCCAGCCCGGCCAGCGTGATCAGGCTGGTGACGACATGCCCGGCGGCATAGCCGGTGATGCCAGCCAGGACGCAGTGCAGCCCGAACCAGCGACCCTTCAGGTGGGCGCAGACCCGCAGGTGTTCGCCCAGCGCCTTCAACTCGCCCGGCGAGGTTGCGCCGTCGTCGCCTTCGCAGGCGGTGCTCCAGGTTGGCGCGTGGGCGTGGGGAAGGTCGGCCATCATGGCCGTGCCTTCAACGTCGACCCTTGGTGCGTTCGGCCGGCGCGTGCATCACGACCGGCGCGCTGGCCGTCGGGACGACCACCCGGGCCGGGTCCTTCTTGGGCTTCTTCGCTTCCTTGTTGCCGCGCTGTGACTTGGACATCGGGACCTCCTGGGCCTTGTACGTGGATCGGTCCTGGCGTTCTACACGGCGGTATCGGCGCTGTCGGTGCGCTGCCGTACACAGCCCACGCAGAGCACCAGGACGGTCAGCGCCTCGGCCGGGCCGGCAACAGGCGCGCGTACTCGCGCCGCACCACGTCGTAGCACTCGCAGCTGCGTCGCTCCAGAGCGGCCCGGTCCAGCACCGTGATCTGGCCGCGCCGGTAGCGGATCAAGCCGGCGGCTTGCAGGTCCAGCGCCGTGGCGGTGATGCCCTCGCGGCGCACGCCCAGCGCGCCGGCGATCTGCTCCTGGGTGAGGGTCAGCGCCATGCGGTCCAGCCGATCGAGGTTTTGCAAAAGCCAGCGGCAGAGCTGCTGGTCCAGCGTGTGATGGCGGATGCAGACGGCCGTCTGCGCCATCTGGGCGATGGCCGCCTGGGCGTAGCGCAGCAGCAGGTGCATCACGTCGCGGGATCGCTCGAAGGTTTCCAGCATCACGGTTGCCGGCAGGCGGCAGGCCAGGCCCGGGCTGAGGACCACCGCGCGGCTAGGCGTTGATGCGCCGCCCATGAACAGCGCCATGCCGATCAGGCCCTCTCGGCCAACCTGCGCGATCTCGGTCGAACTGCCGTTGTGGAGCACTTGCCGAACCGAGACGATGCAGGTGAACGGGAACACCACATGGGCGGGTCGCTCGCCGGGCTGGTAGAGCACCTGGCCTGCCGTCAGCTCGATGTCCTCCAGCCTGTCCTGCCAGCGCAGGTAGTCCGCTTCGGGCAGGGCAGCCAGCAGGCCATTCATCAGGTGGAGGTCGGAAATGGCGAGCACGGACTTCCTCGTGGGGGCGCGTGACAGCGTGCGCCAGCGCACCGAGTGTGCGCCCAACGGGCCCGGACCAGGTCGATACCGCCCGGCTCATCTGTGTGCCAGCGCACCGACGCCGCCAGCCATCGCTGGCCCACTGTGGCCATGACGCCGCTGCCCGCACCCGTCGAGTCCGATCTGGCCACGCTGAACCGGCAGGTCCGCATCCTTGTGCACCGCCTGGTCGAGCTGGAGCACCTGAACGCCCAGTTGCGCCAGCAGGCCCATCACGACCTGCTGACCGGGCTGCCCAACCGCCGCCTGTTGGCCGATCGGCTGGGCGTGGGCATGGCACGAGCCCGCCGCAGCCGCCGTCCGCTGGCGGTGTGTTGCTTGGATCTCGACGGCTTCAAGGCGATCAATGACCAGCACGGTCATGCCGCTGGCGATGTCGTGCTGGTGGCCATCGCGCGCCGGCTCGAACAGATCGTGCGCGCCGAGGAGACGGTGGCCCGGGTCGGTGGTGACGAGTTCGTGCTCTTGCTGGACCTCGATCAAGCCGGCGACTTGCCGCCCGTGCTGGCCCGCGTGCGCGCGGCCGTGCAGGCACCGGTTGACCTGGGCTGGCGAACCCTGCAGGTCTCGGCCAGCGTCGGCCATGTGTTTTATCCCGGGCTGGGCGGCGACGACGTCGATGGCGACACCTTGCTCCGGCAAGCCGACCGCGCCATGTACCGCGCCAAGAACCGGGTCCGCGATCCGATCCCACGACCCCCCACGGAGGCTCGCCATGCTCTACCTCTTCAAGTCGCCCGTGACGGCCGAGGTCCTGATGACCTCCGCCACGGCATCTGAACTGCTGCACCTGATCGGCAAGGACAGCGCGCCGCAAGGCATCGTGGTGCCGGAAGACCTGGCGCAGGCGATCCAGGCGCTGGAACGGGCGATCGGCGCAGACGAGGCCGGTCGGGGCGATGACGATGCTGGCGCGACGGATGCCGGCGCGGATGACGGCGCCGCGTCAGGCTCCGGCTCGGACGATGAACCGGTCAGCCTGCGTCGACGCGCCTGGCCGTTGCTGGACCAGCTGCGCCAGTCGGCCCGGCAACGCGTGCCGGTCGTCTGGGACACCCGCACGCTGCCATCGACCGTGCCGCTGCGAGCGGGTGGCTACGTCTAGCGGCAAACGTCAACGCCGGTGAGCAGCGCCCGAAGGTCGTGGTGACCGCCGGGTGCCGACCTGTCGGTGCGCCGGGACACGCTGGACCTGGCCGACGCGCCGTCGCCAGCGTGCGCCAGCGCACCGACGCCGGCAGCTGGCCGGATCAGCATGTGGACAGGCCCGGCCCCTGATACGTCACGCCGCCGAGCTGTCGCGCTGCCGGTCGACGGACGCGTTTTCCCCCCCCTGTGAAAGTCCCGCCATGTCTTCCGAACACGCATCCTTCTCGCAAGCCGCCGCCCAGGTCACCGATGCCTTGGTCGACGGCGCCGCCCGCATTGCCAACGGCGGTGCGCGTGTGCGTCCCGCCTTGCACGAACTGGCCGGCGGCATCGAGGATCTCGCCCACGAGGGCCTTGATGCCGCGCGAGAACGTGCCCGCAGCGCACGGCTGGCAGGCGCGAGCTACATCCGCGAGCAGCCGCTGCCGTCGCTGCTGCTGGCGGCCTCGGCCGGTGCTGCGCTGGTGCTGATCGGCGGCTGGCTGCTGCGCCCGCGCGGCGGCGACCACCGGGACCGTTGAACATGGCTGGGCACACCTCCTGGTTGTGGGTGACGTTGCGCCTCGTGTGGCGCCTCGTGTGGCGACAACCCGGTCTGCTCGTCGAGCACCTCGGCGCACATGGCACGCTGCTGGCGGCGGAGCTGGCGCTGTGGCTGCAGGCGCAGGAGCGCCGCCTGTGGCTGACGCTGCTGTCGTGCTTGCTGCTGGCCTGCGGCGTCGTGCTGGCCGGCATGGCCGCGATGCTGTCGGCCTTCTGGTGGCTGATGCCCGGACGGTGGCCTGTCGAGGCTGGCCTGTCCCTTGGCATGCCGTTGCCTGTGCTGCTGTGGCTGCTGGCGGTGCCCTTGTTGCCCCTGCTGGCCGCCGGTTTGGCCTGGCAGGCCGCGCGACGGCAGGCGTCGCGCCCCGCTTTCGACACCATCGGTGCCCAACTGGCTGCTGACGTGGCAGCCTGGCGCGAGGCGGTCGATGCAGCCGGAGCACAGCCATGAGGGCTACCCCCTTGCCCACGGCCACGTCGCGTGTCGATCAGGCTGTCGCGCGGCTGGCAGCGAGCCGCTTGCGGGTGGCGTGTGTGCTGACCGATGCTCTGGCCCGTGAATCCTTTGAGGCCCTTGCGCCGATGCCGCTCGCGACGACCCGCGACGCGCTGCTGGGCTGGATCGGACACTGTGCCCTGTCCGTCCTGCAGGACTGGCTGCAACGCCACCCGTGGCGGGCGGCCGGCGCGGCGGCCCTCGTGGGTGCCGGCCTGGCGGGTTGGATGGCACGGCCGCTGAAACGGACCGCCGGCGACTGCCCGGGCGTGTTCCGCTGACCGGGCGGCGAGGTCTGGTCAGCCCGTCGTCGCCCGGGTGGGTGCGTGCAGCGTCAACCGTTCAGCGGCGTAGCAGCTGCAGGCAACGGCTTCAAGCCCCGCACGGTCCTTCACTTCCAGCTCACCGCGGTGGTAGCGGATCAGGCCGCCTCGCTGCATCACGGCGGCGGCGCGCGTGACCCCGACACGTCGTACGCCCAGCATTTCCGCCATGAATGCCTGGGTCACGTGCAGGGGCGCGCCCTCGGCGCGGTCCAGGCTCATCAGCAGCCAGCGCGCCAGGCGCTGGTCGATCGGGTGTTCGTGCAGGCAGCCGGCCGAACGGGCGACCTGGGTCAACAGGCTGCAGACATAGCCGTCGAGCACGTTGCGCAGCGTCTTGCTGTGCTTGATCTCGCGGCGCAGTCGACGGGCGTCAAGGCGCCAGGCCAGGCCAGCGCCCTGCACCAGCCCTCGCCACGGCGCGACCGGCTGACCGAGCAGCAACGGCACGCCCAGCATGCCCTCGCGGCCGACCATGCCGATCTCCAGACCGGCGCCGCCCGGCACCTGCACCAGCAGCGAGATGAAACCGCTGCTCGGGAAGTGCACGTGTTCGAGGGTCTGGCCGACCTCGTGGAGGACATCACCGAATCGCAGTTCGATGCGTTCGCTGTGGGACAGCAGGCTGTCGCGCTCGGCCTCGGGCAGGCCATCGAGCAGCAGGTTGCAGGTGGGTACTTCGCAAGGGTGCACGGTGTCGCTGTCTCGGCGTGGCCCGGCCGGCTGACCGTGCGCACCACCGGCCGAGCATGGCCCCGGCTGGCGCGGCTGGCTGTACGCCAGCGCACACCGACGCTGCCGGCAGCGTGACATCCGGCGGCTAGATCGCGGTGCGGGCCGGCAGCAGCCGGTCGTACTCCTGCTTGACCACCGCATAACACTCGCAGGTGCGCGCCTCCAGCCCTGGCCGGTCCAGCACCTTGATGTGGCCGCGCGCATAGCGGATCAGGCCCAGCGTCTGCAACTTCAGCGCGGCCTCCGTGACGCCCTCGCGGCGCACGCCCAGCATGTTGGCGATCAGTTCCTGCGTCATCACCAGGTCCGTGCCTTCCAGCCGGTCCAGGCTCAACAGCAACCAGCGGCAGAGTTGCTGATCGAGCGAGTGATGGCGGTTGCACACGGCGGTCTGGGCCATCTGAGTGATCAGCGCCTGGGTGTAGCGCAGCAGCAGGTGCATCACCGGCAGTGCGCTGTTGAACTCGACCTTCAGGTCGGCCGCCCGCATGCGCCAGGCCTTACCGGCACTCTGCACGACGGCTCGGCTGGGCGTCGTCTCGCCACCCATGAACAGCGAGATGCCCACCACGCCCTCGAAGCCCACCACGCCGATCTCAGCAGAGGCACCGTTCTCCATCACGTAAAGCAGCGAGACGATCGCCGTGGTCGGAAAGATCACGTGCGACATCCGCGCCTCCGACTCCTGCACCACGGTGCCCAGCGGCAGGTCGATCGGCTCCAGCAAGGGTGCCCAGCGCTGCCAGATGTCCGCCGGCAAGGCGGCCAGCAGGTGGTTGTGGCGAGGCTCAAGGGTGTCCGACATCAAGAAGCTTTCATCGTTGAAGGCTGACGACGGTCCTCCTCGCCGCCGACTTTACGGGCCGGACCGGGCGCTCATCTGTGCGGTCGCGCACACTCCGCGCGCTGCGTCCGGCAAAACCTTCGCCTCAACAGGAGCCCCAGTCATGACGCCCCTTGACCCCCCTTCGACGCCGGACGAGACCCTCGCCCGCTGGAACCGGCAACTGGAAGACGTGCGCGCCACGATGCAGCGTGGCGGCGGTGGTCCGGGCCTCATCACCCCGGACCGCTTGGCCGGCATGACGGGCCTGCAGGCGCTGCAGGCGATGCTGGCGGGCGAGCTGCCGTATCCGCACATCGCCGACACGCTAGACTTCGCGCTGGTCGAGGTGGCGGAGGGCCGGGCAGTCTTCCAGGGCACGCCACAGCTCAAGCACTTCAACCCGATGGGTGGCGTACATGGCGGCTGGTATGCGACCTTGCTGGACTCGGCGCTGGGCTGCGCGGTGCACACGCGGATGCCGGCCGGGCGGGGCTACACCACCGCCGAACTGGGCGTGAACATCGTGCGTGCCGCCACGCTGAAGACGGGGCCTTTGCGTGCCGTCGGGCAGGTCCTCCACGTCGGTCGGCAGATGGCCACGGCCGAGGCCCGCATCGTCGGGCCCGATGGCAGGCTCTATGCCCATGCCACGACAACCTGCCTGGTGTTTGAGCTGCCAGGGGCGCGGCAGGCCTAACCATGGCGGCTCACGCCCGGGCCGTCCTGGCCGGCCGGATCTCGCTGGTCTTGGCGAGCCGCAAGCGCTGCTCGTCGCTCTGGTAGTCCCACTGCTCGATCCGGCAGCATCCGGGCGGCGCGTGCGCGCCCCAGCGCAGAAGGTTCACCGAATTGGGCGCGCCTTCGCGCACGCGAGACGACACGGCCGTGCCCGCCTGCACGGCCCACAGCGGCCGCGCCAGGCCTTGCAGCGGCATGACGAAGGGCAGGTGGATGTGACCACCGATGACGAGGTCGGCGCCCGCATCAGCCCAGCGCCGCAGCGCGGGCGCATGTCCGCGCAGCCGATGGCACTCGTCCTCGAGGCGTGTGACGGCAATGGGCTGGTGCACCACGACCACGCGCAGCTGCTCAGGGTCGGCGCGCGCCAACAGACGGGCCACCCGGTCGATCTGCTGCGCGTTGACCTCGCCATGTTTGTGGCGCCAGGGTCGGGTGGTGTTGACGCACACCGCCAGGAGTTCCGCAGAGCGGTAGACGGGTTCGAGGTCTGCACCGAAAGCGGCGCGGTAGCGCCCGTAAGGGTTGAGCAGGCGCGTCCACAGATCGAACAGCGGGATGTCGTGGTTCCCGGGCACCGCCAGCACGGGCACGCCAAGGCCATCCGTGAAGGCACGAGCGGCGCGGAACTGTGACGGTCGGGCCCGCTGCGTGATGTCGCCCGACAGCACGACCAGATCGGGCCGCTGCTGACGTGCCCATGACCTCAGGGCCTCCACGACGGGTGCCTGTTCGGTGCCGAAGTGCGGATCGGAGATTTGCAGCAAGAGGGTCATCCGCCGGACTCCCCGGGCTGCGGCGCCAGCAGGTAGAGCGGCTTGGCGAGCACGCGGAATGCCAGTGGCGCGCGCAGCGTCGTCACTTCGCCATCGAAGGCCACCTTCACCGTGCGGCGCCCGCGCGGCAGCGTCGGTCTGACCACCATGTGCTGGAACTCGAAGCGCTCCACCCCGGCAGCCTCGCCGAGTCGGCCCAGCGCCCCTCGCAGCATCAGCCCGAGCATCGGCAGCGTGCCGATGGGGCGCAGCATCAAGGCCCCCATGCTGCCGTCACCCGGCGTGCCGGCGACGGTGTCGTCAGGCTCGGCGCCAAGCTGCTGCAGTTGCAGCCGGTTGTTGCCCACGAAGAGGGTCAGGGTCTGGACGTCGCGCGACCGGCCGCCCATCTCGATGTGCACGCGCAGCCTGGCTGACGCACGCAGCAGCGTCGCGCCGGCCGCGACGAACGCCACCCAGCGGCTGCGACCGAAACGGGCCTTGTAGGCTTCGCGGTCCTCCAGCAGTTCCGGATAGAGCCCGAGGCTGGCGTTGACGAGGAACACACTTTCATTGACACCCGCCACCTGCACCGGGACGGGCGTCGACCGCAGCAGTTGGTGGACCGCCTCGCTGGGGTCGACGGGTATGCCGTGCGTGCGCGCAAAGTAGTTGAAGGTGCCCTGCGGCACCACACCCATGGCGCAGCCTGCGGCATGAGCGGCCTGCGCCACCGCATTGAGCGTGCCATCGCCACCGACGGCGACGACGGCCGTGCGGCTGACGATGGCCCTTGCCGCCGCCTGCTGCGACACGCGTGTCAACTCGGCCGGGCTGCAGAACTGCACGTCACCGCGTCGCCCGGCCGCGCGCAGCGCCGCTTCGATGACCTGTCGCTTGGCCTGCGCGTCGCTGCTGCCCGCCGCCGCATTGACGATGAACTGCAGCGCCGACGTGGGGTCGATGACCGGGATGTTGTCCATGGCCTCAGGTGTTTTCAGGTCCTTCTTGTCGGGAAGATCGAGGCGGACGATCCGGATCGTGGCGCCTCAAAGCGCCGAAGTCTGGGACCGAAACGCCGTTTGCGCACTCAGCTTCGACCGATGTCCGAGTTCCTGAAATGCTGCTTTTTCAGAACCACGAGGCACCCGACATTTCCGTCGTCCTTCACCCGATGGAGATCCGAGATGCAAGTGCTTTTCAAGTCCCGACACCCGCAAGCCACCGACTTGCGCGACCTGACCGAACGCCGCGTGCGCTTCGTGCTTCGACGCCTGGGCTGGCTCGTGCCCCGCGCCGAGGTGCAGATGTCGGATGTGAACGGACCGCGCGGCGGCATCGACAAGCGCTGCCAGGTCGAACTCCGGACCGATGGCGCCGGGTCTGTCGTCGTCACCTCCGTCGCCAGCGACTGGCGCACGGCGCTCGACAACGCGCTGGCCCGCGCGGCGCGCTTCCTGATGCGCCTGTGGCGCCGGGGCCATGACACCCGCCGCATGCGCCAACGCGTCATCGGCCACGAACGCTGACCAGCGGATGCCACGCGGACATGCGGTGCCTCACCGACCCGGGCAGGTGTGAAGATCAGGATGTCCAGGCCCCGCGCCAGAGCCACTGGCGCGTGGAGCGACCGCCCACGTCACGCACCGAACCTGTCCAGGAGCCAGCCCATGTCCGACCTCTCCACCATCCCCGCCAACACCCTCTGCCTCTGGTACGACGGCACCGCGCTCGACGCCGCGCGCTTCTATGCCGAGACCTTTCCCGACAGCGCCGTCGGCGAGATCCTGCGGGCGCCGGCGGACTACCCGTCGGGCAAGGAAGGCGACGTGCTGACCGTGCGATTCACCGTGCTCGGCATCCCCTGCCTGGGCATGAACGGCGGGCCGGGCGTGCCGCATTCGATGGCGTTCTCCTTCCAGGTCGCCACCGATGACCAGGCCGAGACCGATCGGCTCTGGCGCGCCATCGTCGACCACGGCGGCGAGGAAAGCGCCTGCGGCTGGTGCAAGGACCGCTATGGCTTGTCGTGGCAGATCACGCCGCGCGCCCTTTCCGAGGCCTTGATGGACCCGGACCGCGACGCCGCCAAACGTGCCTTCGAGGCCATGATGGGCATGGTGAAGATCGACATCGCGGCGATCGAGGCGGCGCGGGCAGGCGGTTGACGGTGCCGTTGGCGGGCTGAATCGCGAGGGGCGGCCGACATCAGTCGCTGCGGATATATTGGCCGGCCGACGACCGCTGCCAGCCTTTCCCGCCCGCCTCTGCCCGCTTCTGCCCCATGTCCGTCATCCCCATCTACCGCCAGGATCACCGCCATCCGCAAGCCCAGGCCTGTGCCAGCTGCGAGGTGCGCAGCGAGGCGCTGTTCGGGGCGCTGGACGAGGCCGGGCTGGACGGCATCCACATGCACATCGCCAGCCTGGACTTGGCGGCCGACCAGGTGCTCTACGGACGCGGCGTGCCGGGGCAGGCGGTCTACACCATCCGGGCCGGACTGGTGCGCTTCGAGCGTCACACCGAACGGGGCGATCGCCGCATCGTGCGGCTGGCCGGCCGGGGTGACCTGATCGGGCAGGAGGCGCTGCTGCAGCGGCCCTATGCCGACGAGGCCATCGCCTGTACCCCCGTGCAGCTCTGCCGCATCCCGCACACCCTGATCGAGGACCTGGCGCGCGGACCGGGCACGCTGCCGCGCGAGCTGATGCTGCGCTGGCAGGCCGCGCTGGACGCGGCCGAGACGTGGGTCACCGAACTGTCGACCGGCCCGGCCCGGCGGCGCCTGCTGCGCCTGTTGCTGCGGCTGGCCGACAACGCCGACGCACAGGGCGTGATCTGGCTGCCGCGCCGCGAGGAGATCGGCGCGATGCTGGACATGACCTTCGAGACCGCCAGCCGGCTGGTCAGCGCGATGCGGCGCGAGGGCGTGCTCGAACTGGGGCCGGCCCGCAGCGCTAGGCTCGATCCGGCGGCCTTGCAGCGCGCGCTGCGCGCCGAGGACGTGGCCTGAACGTCCTGAACGTCTTGAACGTCCTGCCCGGCTCGATCCCTCCGACCCCCCCCTGCGCCGATGCCCTGTTTTCTTCACACCGCCGATTGGCAGATCGGCCGGCTCTACGCCAGCCTGCCCCCCGAGAACGCCGTGCCGCTGGCCGATGCGCGTATCGCCTGCGTCGAACGGCTGGCCGCGCTGGCCGCCGAGCAGGCGGTCGATGCGGTGCTGGTCGCCGGTGATGTGTTTGACGCCCAGAACGTCTCCGATCGCACCGTGCGCCGGCTCTTCAACGCCATGGCGCGCTGGACGGGGCCGTGGGTGCTGATCCCCGGCAACCACGATGCCGCGCTGGCCGAGAGCGTCTGGACCCGCGCCCGGCGGCTTGGCGTCGTGCCCGACCATGTCCACCTCTGCCTGACGCCCGAGCCGCTGCTGCTGCCCGACATCGGCCTGGCGCTCTTGCCCGCGCCGCTGACGCAGCGCCACACCCACAGCGACCTGACGGCCTGGTTCGATGCGGCCGAAACCCCCGCCGGCCTGCTGCGCATCGGCCTGGCCCACGGCAGCGTGCAGGGCTTGCTGGCCGAGGAGATCGACTCGGCCAACCCGATCGCGCCGGACCGTGCCGAGCGTGCCCGGCTGGACTACCTCGCGCTGGGCGACTGGCATGGCTGCAAGCGCATCGACGCGCGCACCTGGTATGCGGGCACGCCCGAGCCCGATCGCCACAAGGACAACGGCTCGGGCCAGGCGCTGCGGGTCGACATCGCCGCGCCGGGCGCCGAACCGCAGGTGCGGGCGCTGGCCACGGGCCGCCACCGCTGGCGTGCGATCGAGGCGACGCTGGCGGTGCCCAGCGACCTGGACGGCCTGCTGGCGCAGCTCGATGCGCTAGCCGCCGACGATGTCGTCGACCTGCGCGTGAGCGGCGCACTGGACCTCGCCGCCCATGGCCGTCTGCGCGAGGCGCTGGCACGGGCCGAGGCCTGTTGCCGTCATCTGGGCCTGGACCTCGCCGCGCTGCGCCTGAGCCCGACCGACGAGGACATCGCCGCGCTGAAGGCCGACGGCTACCTGGGCGAGCTGATCGTGGCGCTGCGCGAGCGCCAGTCGCGCGAGGACGACCCGGCCGCTGCCCGCATCGCCGCCGATGCGCTGGCGCTCTTGAGCGCCGAGCTGCAGGACCTGGGGTCCGCGTCATGACCTTGCTGCTCACACGCCTGAAGGTCGAACAGGTCCGCAAGTTCCGCCAGCCCTTCGAGCTGACCGGCCTGCAGCCCGGCCTGAACCTGTTCAGCGGCGACAACGAGGCCGGCAAGAGCACGCTGGTGCGGGCCATCCGCGCGGCCTTCTTCGAGCGTCACGGCACCAACGTCGTCGAGGACCTGCGCCCCTGGGGCGATGCCGGCGCGACGCCGCAGGTCGAGATCGACTTCCGGCTCGATGGCGAGGACGGCCAGCTGTTCAAGCGCTTCCTGGGCAAGAAGCGCTGCCAGTTGCGCCTGGGCAGCCGCACGCTCGAAGGCACCGAGGCCGAGGACCTGCTCGCCGAGCGTCTGGGCTATGCCTATGCCGCCAAGGGCGCCAGCAAGACCGAACACTGGGGCATCCCCGGCCTGCTGTGGATCGAACAGGGCAGCGGCCAGGACATCCACGACGCCGCCGGCCATGCCCGCGAGCACCTGCACGGCGCCTTGCAGCGCGGCGGGGGCGGGCAGGGCGCCGATGCCGTTGGCGCGCTCGCGGCGAGTGCCGGCGACGGCCTTCTGGCGCGCCTGCTGGAGCGTCGCGGCGAGCTGCTGACGGGCACCGGCAAGCCGCGCGCGGCGCTGGCCGAGGCGATCGAGCGCGTGGTGTCGCTCGACGAGCAGCGCCGCGAACTCGACCAGCGCATCGACACCTACCGCCGCCAGGTCGACCTGCTCGATGCGCTGCGCCGCGCCCACGCGGCCGACGAGCGCGAGCGGCCTTGGCAGGCGCTGGAGCGCGATCTCGTGCAAGCACGCGGGAAGCTCGCCGCGCTGCAGGACAGCCAGCGCCAGCTGACCCAGGACCAGCAGCGCCATGCCGGCCTGCAGGCCCAGGTCGGCCTGCTGCAGCAGCAGATCCAGGCGGCGCAGCAGCAGGCCGATGGCTTGCAGCGCCGCGAGGTCGAACAGGCCCGCACCCAGTCGGCACGAGAGACTGCCGATGCCGCTGCGCAGCAGGCCCGCGAGCGACTGGAAGCGGCCCAGGCCCTCGCCGCCCAGGCGGCGGCCCTGAGCGCTCGCTGGCGTGCCCAGGCCAGCCGCGCCGAGCAGCTGCGCCAGCAACGCGAGCTGCAGGCCGCGCAGTCGACCCGGCAGGTCGCCCTGACCCAGGCCGAGGCAGCGGCCGCGACCCTGGCCAGGTTGCGGGCCCAGGCCGGTGCGCGGGCGCTGTCGGACGAGGTGGTGAAGACCTTGCGCCAGCTCGATGCCCGACGGCGCGAGCTGGCGACCCGCCGTGACGCCGCCGCGACCCGGCTGGCGCTGGACCTGCTGCCGGGCGTCACGCTGACCTTGCAAGCCGATGGCGTCGCCGACCAGGCCCTGAGCGGCACCAGCCGCCAGGTGCTGGTCCGGCCGACGACGCTGGACATCCCCGGCTTCGGCCGCCTGACCATCAGCCCGGGCGGGCAGGACCTCGATGAGCTGGCCCGCCAGCTGGCCGACACCGACGGCCGCTGGCAGGCGGCGCTGGCCCAGGCGGGCGTGGCCGACCTGTCCGGCGCTGAACAGCGGCTGGCCCAGCATGCCGACCTGCTGCGCCAGATCGGTCTGGCCGAACAGGCGCTGGCGCTGCAGGCGCCGCAGGGCATCGACGCGCTGCGGCAGGCGCAGGCCGAAGGGGCGGCGCGGCTGGCGCAGGTCGAGGCCGCGCGGGCCCTGATCGGCGACATGGCCGAGCCGGACCCCAGCGTCGACCCGATCGTGGCGCTGGCCCAGGCCGAGTCCGACCAGAAAGCCGCCGACGCCGCCGTGCAGCGGGCCCAGCAGGCCAGCACCACGGCCGGTCAGCAACTGGCCGCAGCCACCACCGCCGAGGTCCAGGCCCGCCACGAACGGGACGCGCTGGCGGCATTGCTGGCCGACCCGGAGCGCCAGGCGCAGGCGGCGAAGGCGGCGCATCAGCTGCTGGAGGCCAGCGCCGAACGCGATGCGCTGGCCTTGCGCATCGAGCAGACCGCGCAGGCGCTGGCGCAGGCCCGTCCGGCCATCGTCGAACAGGACGTGCAGCGTCTGGGCGCCAGCGTCACCCAGCAGACCCGCGCCCACCAGCAGCGCCGCGAGCAGATCCTGGTGCTGGAGACCCAGCTGGCCGAGGCCGGCGCGCAAGGGCTGGACGAACAACTCGCACACGTCGACGGCGAACAGGTCCGGGCGATCGCCCGGCGCGACCAGCTGCAGCGTCGGGCCGACGCGCTGGCGCTGCTCTGCCGCGAGCTGGCCGAACGCCGCGCGGCCACGCTGGCGCAGCTGCAAGGTCCGCTGACACGGCATCTGCAGCACCACCTTGCGCTGCTGTTCCCGCAGGCCACGCTGAGCGTGGACGCCCGCCTCGCGCCGGGCGAGCTGACACGGGCGGATGCCCACGGCCGAACGGAGACCGGCGCCATCGACGCGCTGAGCTTCGGCGCGCGCGAGCAGCTGGGCCTGATCGCCCGCTGCGCCTATGCCGACCTGCTGCTCGAAGCCGGCCGGCCGACCCTGCTGATCCTCGACGACGCGCTGGTGCACAGCGACGCGCAACGGCTGGCGCAGATGAAGCGTGTGCTCTACGACGTGGCGCAGCGCCACCAGGTCCTGCTCTTCACCTGCCACCCCGAAGACTGGCGCGATCTCGGGGTGCAGGCCCGGCCGATCCACCCCGCCTGAACCCGCGCTGCGCCGGTTTCAGGCCGGCAACGGCAGGGCGGATCGGCGATTTGCCCTGAAATGAAAACGGTTGCACTGGAGATTAATTTTTGTCAATTCCGGCGCGTGATTTGATCAATATCGGGAAATCCGGTTTCACTTCAGCGTTTTCTCACCTCGATATCAGGATTTACTGAGGGGGCTCTGGCAAGCTATCGTGTTGGACTTGAGTCCAACACTGTCGAGCAGGAGCCGGAATTGTCCAAGCTGGAGCGCGCACTGTTTGGTGCGGCCCGATTTCAGGAGAGCGAAGAGTATCGGGAGTTCCAGTATCGGTTCCTGATCTTGGTGATGCTCGCCAGCCTGTTCTTCGCCAGCCTGTTCATGCTCTCGGCCCTGTCCGGGATGCATCCACTGCCGACCGGTCATGTCTGGGTGCTGGGTGGCTTCCTGGTCAGCACCGGCGGCTTGCTGCTGGTGCTGCGGGGGCGCAGTCGGCTGTATGCCGAGGTCACCATCGCGTTTTTCACCGCGTCGATCGCGATGTTCACGTCGGCGCTCCTGCAGGTCCCCGAGAACGAGTTGCGGGTGCTCTGGTTCTATACCTCGATTCCCAGCGCCTATATCTTGATGGGGACCCGTTTCGGGCTGCTGGCGACCGCCAGCCTGGTGGTCGGATTTGCCGTGATCAACCCGTGGCTGGCGGTTCCGTATTCACGCCATGCGGTGGTCTCGGGCCTCGTCGTGATGGTCTTCCTGGGCTTCTTCTTCCATGTCCACGTCGACCGCTCGCTGGCCTATTTCCAGCGCATGCGCGATTCGAACGAACGCCTGCGCGAGCTGAGCCAGCATGACGTGCTGACCGGCGTGCTGAACGCGCGGGCCTACTACGAGCAGGCCGACCGCCTGATCCTGGCCTCGCGCCGGGTTGGCCAGCCGTGTTCGGTGCTGTTCATCGACCTCGACCACTTCAAGTGGATCAACGACAGCCACGGCCACGCCACCGGCGACGTGGTGCTGCGCTCGGTGGCCGAACGCATGCTGGCAACCATGCGCCGCAGTGACCTGATCGGCCGCATCGGCGGCGAGGAGTTCTCGGTCCTCATGCCCCACACCGATGTGGCGCAGGCGCTGGTCCTGGCCGAGAAGCTGCGCGCCGCCGTCGAGGCGCTGATGCCGACGGTTTCCGGCCGCCCGCTGCGCATCACCACCAGCATCGGCGTGGCCAGCAGCCACGAGGGCGACGCCGGCATCTTCGACGTCCAGCAACGCGCCGACCGGGCGATGTACCAGGCCAAGGCGCAGGGCCGCAACCGCGTCACCGTCTTCGACGCCCTCCAGGTCTGGGCCCAGGCACCCGCGCCGTCGGCCTGAGCGCCGCCCGCATCCGGGACGGCGGTCTCATCACCGATCAATACCGCCCATCTTCATCGGCCCGATCCGCATGGGCCAGCAAGGTCGCGACGCTGGCGAGGCCGGCGGTGCTGCGGTTCCACCATTGCGAGAAGGACTCGCAGCAGGGGTCGACCGGCGGGAAGAGGGCGGGCGCCGGGCGGCCGGTGGCCCAGTTGGACAGCCAGGGTTCGAGGTGCGGTTCGGCGATGCAGCGCACCCGCTTGGCGGCCGACAGGGCCTTGCCGATGGCGGCGGCGTCGCCGTGCCAGCGCAGCGGGGTGAGCGCGGCCATGCGGGTGGCGACGAAGTCCCAGCGGCGGGCGTTCCAGGGGCGCCGGCGGTGGAAGTCGGCCAGCCAGAGGCCGATCACGATGGTCTGCGGCGGCAGGTCGTCGGGCAGTTCGCCCAGGCTCCAGGGGTGCACCAGCCAGACCTCGCGGCCGCGCACATCGGCCGCCGCCGGGGCCTTGCAGACATGGTCGGCCGGCGGCGTGGCCGACAGCGTTGGCTCGATCACGCCGGGGCGATCGGCCTCGGGCGGGTCGACCGGCTCGGGGTTTTTCGCCAGCGCCTCCAGGGCCTCGTAGCCGGCGTCGATCACGCTGCCGGGGCTGTGCCAGTCGGGCGGGGCGTGGCGCGCGACGTTCTCGGCATTGAACAGGTAAGGCTTCTGGCTGCCGGTGCCGGCCACCCATTGCCAGCTCAGGTGGTTGCTGGCCAGGTCACCGTCCAGCAGGTGACCGTAGAGCCAGTCGGCGGCCACGCACCAGTGGATCTTGCGCACATGCACCGCATAACTCGCCAGCCACATGCGGGCGTGGTTGTGCAGCGTGCCGCTGGCGTAGAGCGTGTGCACGGCCTGGTCGATCGCCGCAACGCCGGTGCGGCCCTCGCGCAGGTCGGCCGGGACCTCGCGCCGGTAGGCCGACTCGGGCAGCGGCCCCTCATGCAGCGACGCGAAGATGGCGTCGCCCCGGTGGGCCCAGACATGGTGGAAGTAGGCCCGCCAGCCCAGCTCGAAAACGAACTTGTCGCCGACCTTCATCGGGTGCCGGGCGGCGGCCCCGCGCAGCACCTCGGCGAGGCTGACGAGGCCGTGGGTCAGGTAGGGCGACAGGCCGGTGACGGCGCCGTCGAGGTGGTTGCGGCTGCGGGCGTATTCGGACGGCCGGATGGCGACGATGCGGCGGTGCGCGGCGTCGCGGGTGGGCACCAGCGGTGGCAGGGCGAGGGGCGTGCGGTTGGTCATGCGCTCAGGATAAGGGCCCCGCCCGGCGAGGCTGGCGCGCGGCGGGCATGCTTGCGGCCATGGACACCCTCACCCACGCCATCTCCGGCGCGCTGCTGGCGCGCCTGTTGCACGCCAGGACGCCCACCAGCGGCGCCCAGGTCACTGCCTCGAACGCCAGCCCACCGCTGTGGACCCAGGTGCTGACCGGCACCGTCGCCGCCGCTTTCCCGGACATCGACAGCTTCACCCAGTTCGGCGGCGATGTGCTCTACCTGACCCAGCACCGCGGCTACACCCACGCGCTGGCGCTGGTGCCGCTGTGGGGCTGGCTGGTCGCCTGGCTGATCGCCGTCGGCCTGAGGGGCCGGGCGAGCTGGCGTTCGCTCTACCTGAGCGCCTGCGGCGGCATCGCGCTGCACATCGCTGGCGACTGGATCACGCCCTTTGGCACGCTGCTGGGCCTGCCCTTCACCGACACCCGCTACGGCCTGGGCGTGATGTTCATCATCGACCTGAGCTTCACCGGCCTCTTGCTGGCCGGCTGCGCGCTGGCGGCCATATGGCCTACCCGGCGCTGGCCGGCCGCGCTGGGCCTGCTGGCGACCTGCGGCTGGGTCGTGCTGGCCTGGGTCGGTCAACAGGAGGCATTGGCGATCGGCCAGCAGCGCGCCGCCGCGCTGGGCTGGCGCGATGCCCAGGTGGTCGCCATGCCCCGGCCGGCCTCGCCCTTCAACTGGACGGTGGCCGTGTCCGATGGCAGCCGCTACGAGCTGGCCGACCTCAACACCCGGCGACGCGAGCCGCTGCAGGCCGGCCCCGACGCCCACTTCATCACCCGGTTCTCCGCGCCCTACCTGCCGGCCGGGCAGGCGACCTGGCGCCAGGCCAGCCGCTGGGGCGATCCGGGCGCAGCCAACGCCGCCGAGGTGGCCGCGATCGCGCGTGCCGCCTGGGAGCACCCGTCGTTCGCCTTCTACCGCTGGTTCGCCGAGGTGCCTCACCTGGTCGACGCCGGTGTGCGGGCCGACGGCCGCTGCGCCACCTTTGGCGACCTGCGCTTTGGCTTTCCGGGCCGCGAGGAGGCCCCGTTCCGCTACGAGATCTGCCTGCGCGAGGACGGATCGGCCAGTCGCTACAAGCGCGACGGCGCGTCGCGCACCCCGATCTGAAAGAGCCCGCACCCGTGTTCCGGGGGGCTGGCTCAGGCACCGAGCCCGCGCGTGTGCCTTGGCCGTGGAGTTTTGACGGGCTGGGGCGGCTAGCTGATCGCCCCAGCAGTTCAGGGAGGGGTTATCCCGGTTCCCGCCGGTAATATCCGGTCGCCTGGGTTCTTAACCGGATGTTCATGCAGACCCGGTCGACACAGGCAAGCACGCACGGCAGAGTCCGCTCGACCCGGCCGTCCATCATTGATCGAACCCGTGCGCCGGCCTTCCGTGGCCGCCATGCGGGTCCGGGGAGTCCGCTTCAACATGTCCAACCGCATCCGTCTTGCCGCCCGCGGCGCCACCGTCGTGTCCCTGATCGCCGCCGCAGCCCTGCTCGCGGCCTGCGGAGGCGGTGACAAGAAGGGCGCCACGCAGGTGGCGGCCAAGGTCAACAAGGAAGAGATTTCGGTCCACCAGATCAACTTCGTGCTGCAGCGCCAGCCCGGCCTGAGCGCCGAGCAGGCGCAAGGCGCCGGCAAGCGCGTGCTGGAAGGCCTGATCGACCAGGAACTGGCGATCCAGGAAGCGGGCGAACAAAAGCTCGACCGCGATCCGAACGTCGTCATGGCCATCGAGGCCGCCAAGCGCGAGATCGTTGCCCGCGCCTATGCCGACAAGCTCGCCGGCACCGTCTCCAAGCCCAGCGACGAGGACATCGGCGCTTACTACAAGAGCAAGCCGGCGCTGTTCGAGCAGCGCCGCGTCTACACGATGCAGGAATTCAGCATCGAGGCGCCGGGTGACGCTGCCAAGCTGGTCGAGCCGATCGCCAAGGCGGCCCGCAACGCCGACGAGCTGAGCAACCAGCTCAAGGCCGCCGGCATCAAGTTCGCGATCCGCAGCATCAGCCAGCCGGCCGAGAACCTGCCGCTGAACCTGGTCGACCAGATCGGCGCGATGAGCGAAGGACAGCACCTGACCCTGCCGTCGCCGGCTGGCGTCAGCGTGATGTTCCTGACCTCGGCCAAGCCGCAGCCGGTCTCGCTGCAGCAGGCCAAGCCCGCCATCGAGCAGTTCCTGCTCAACGAGCGCAAGCGCAAGCTGCTGACCGACGAGATGAAGCGCCTGCGCGAGAAGTCCAAGATCAGCTACGAAGGCCAGTTCGCCGCAGCCTCGACGCCTGCCGCCTCTGCCGCGCAATGATCCTGAGCGCTCGCCTGAGCGGGACCGGCCGCGCCGGTCCCCATCACCGATCCACCGTCACCGAAGCCGCCCACCCCGCATGATCGACACCACCACCGCCGCACGCCTCCCGATCGACCTGGCCCATGCGCCATCCCTGCACGGACGGCGAACGGCGCGGCAGGGGCTGGTCCTGCTGGCGCTGCTGATGGTGATGTCGGTGCTGGCCGGGCTGTTGCCTGCGACCGCACGGGCCCAGGCCGCCAGCGCGGCGCGCCAGGACTACATCATCGGTGCCGGTGACGTGCTGCGCATCAACGTCTACCAGAGCGCCGACCTGACGCTTGAAGCCCGCGTGTCCGAGAGCGGCACCATCAGCTACCCGCTGCTGGGCACGCTGACGCTGGGTGGCCTGAGCGTCGCCCAGGCCGAGACCACCATCGCCGACGGTCTGCGCCGCGGCCAGTTCCTGCGCCAACCCCAGGTCAGCATCCTGCTGGTCCAGGTGCGTGGCAACCAGGCCGCCGTGCTGGGCATGGTCAACCGCCCTGGCCGCTACCCGATCGAGGTCGCCGGCCTGCGCCTGTCCGAGCTGCTGGCGACCGCCGGCGGCATCGCCGTGGGTGGCAGCGACACGGTGGTCCACACCGGTGTGCGCGACGGCAAGGTCGTGCGGTCGATCGTCGACATCGGCCGCCTGCTCACCAGCGGCAGCACCGAGCAGGACATCGTCGTGCGCAACGGCGACACCCTCTACGTCGAGCGCATGCCCATGGTCTTCATCTACGGCGAGGTGCAGCGTCCTGGCAGCTTCCGCCTCGAACGTGGCATGACCGTCATGCAGGCGCTGGCCTCCGGCGGTGGCGTGACACAACGCGGCACCGTCAAGGGCCTCAAGGTCAGCCGCCGCACGGCCGATGGCAAGACCCAGGAGATCGAGCCCGCCCTGACCGACACCCTGCGCGAGGGCGACGTGATCTTCGTCCGCGAAAGCCTGTTCTGATCGACGCACCCGAGGACCGCCTGCCATGACCTTCTCCCAATTTCTGTCGATCCTGAAAGCCCGCTGGGTCGCCGCGCTGATGGTGCTGGTGCTCACCGTCGGCACGACGGTTGGCGTCAGCCTCGTGCTGCCCAAGAACTACACCGCCAGCGCCGCTGTCGTGCTCGACGTGCGCTCGCCCGACCCGATCGCCGGCATGGTGCTTGGCGCCATGGCGATGCCGGCCTACATGGCCACCCAGGTCGACATCATCCAGAGCGACCGGGTTGCCCAGCGCGTGGTCCAGGGCCTGCGCCTGACCGAAAACGCCCAGACCCGTGCCGAATGGCTGGAGGCCACCGGCGGCCAGGGCAACTTCGAGGCATGGGTCGCCGAGCTGCTCAAGAAGAAGCTCGACGTGAAGCCCTCGCGCGAGAGCAACGTCGTCAACGTCAGCTACACCAGCCCCGATCCGCGCTTCGCCGCCGCGCTGGCCAATGCCTTCGTCAAGGCCTACATGGACGTCAGCATCGGCCTGCGCGTCTCGCCGGCCAAGCAGTACAACGAGTTCTTCGACGCCCGCGCCAAGGAACTGCGCGAGGCGCTGGAGCAGTCCCAGGCCAAGCTGACCGCCTACCAGAAGACCAGCGGCATCCTCGCCACCGACGAGCGCTTCGACATCGAGACCCAGCGCCTGAACGAGCTCAGCTCGCAGCTGGTTGCCCTGCAGGCCCTGTCGGCCGAATCCGGCAGCCGCACCGCCCAGGCCCGCGGCAGCCAGGCCGACCAGCTCCAGGACGTCCTCGGCAATCCGGTCGTCGCCGGCCTGCGCGCCGACCTGTCGCGCCAGGAAGCGCGCCTGCAGGAACTCAATGCCCGCCTGGGCGATGCCCACCCGCAGGTCGTCGAGCTGCGCGCCAACATCGCCGAGCTGAGCACCCGACTGCAGACCGAGAGCAACCGCGTCAGCGGCAGCGTGGGCGTGACCAACACCATCAACAAGCAGCGCGAGAGCGAGATCCGCGCCTCGCTGGACGCCCAGCGCGCCAAGGTGCTGGCGCTCAAGCAGCAGCGTGACGAGGCCTCCGTACTGATGAAGGAAGTCGAGACCGCCCAGCGTGCCTACGACCAGGTCGTCGCCCGGGCCAGTCAGACCAGCCTGGAGAGCCAGAACACCCAGACCAACATCTCGGTGCTGACGCCCGCGACCGAGCCGGCCGACCACTCCTCGCCCAAGCTGCTGCTCAACACCTTGCTGAGCGTCTTCCTGGGCACCTTGCTGGCGGTGGGTTTCGCGCTGGTGCGCGAGCTGATGGACCGCCGCGTGCGCAGCCCGCAGGACTTGGTCGAGGCCCTGGGCCTGCCGGTGCTGGGGGCCCTGCCCAAGCCGATGCGTGGCGGCTATGCCGGCAAGATCGGCAACACGCTGATGCTGCCGTCGAACATGATGGGTCGCCTGCCGCGACCGGGTGCGTGATGGCCGCCCGCCGCCTGACCTCACCCGCATCCCGACCTGTATCCCGAACCGCGACCCTCACCCGTCGTCCCGACCGGAGCCGTACCCGATGAGCAACGCCGCCCGACAGCCCCAAGCCTTCCACCGCGGCCCGCAGCTGGTGCACAACGCCAACGCCACCGAGGACGTGCATTCCCGCTTCGAGGAAGAGCGCAGCATCGGCGACATCATTCGCCAGACCAAGAACCTCAGCGAGGACCAGGTCAACGCCATCCTCGAACACCAGCGCACGAACGGCGTGCGTTTCGGCGAGGCGGCGGTGGCGCTCGGCCTGGCCAGCGATTCGGACGTCGTCTTCGCGCTCAGCCAGCAGTTCCACTACCCCTTCACGCCCGAAGAGCGCCGCGCCACCCACGCCGAACTCGTGACGGCCGCGCAGCCCTTCAGCCACCAGTCCGAAGCCTTCCGCGCCATCCGCAGCCAGCTGATGATGCGGGTCTTCAACCCGGCCGAGCCCAAGCGCGCCCTGGCCGTCATCAGCCCGGATGCGGGCGACGGCAAGACCTTCTTCGTCGCCAACCTCGGCGTCACGCTGGCCCAGCTCGGCGGACGCACCTTGGTCGTTGACGCCGACCTGCGCGGCCCGCGCCTGCACCAGGTCTTCGGCGTGCCCAACAACAGCGGCCTGAGCGGCATCCTCAGCGGCCGGCAGGAAGACAACGTCATCTACCAGGCGCCGGACATCCCCAGCCTCTACGTGATGCCGGTGGGCGTGACCCCGCCCAACCCGCTCGAACTGCTCGAACGCCCGGCCTTCCGCCTGCTGATGAACGAGCTGCTGCGCAAGTTCGACCATGTCGTGGTCGACACGCCTGCAGCGGTCTACGGCAGCGACGCCCCGGTCATCGCCAGCAAGTGCGGCGCCGCGCTGGTCCTGGCCCGCAAGGACCGCACCCGCCTAAACCACCTGCAAGACCTCACCGCCACGGTCGGCGCCAGCACGGCGAAGCTGGCGGGGGTGATCGTCAACGAGTTCTGAGCGGCGTGCGGGTCGCGTGGCTCATCGAATGAGCCACCGATGCGTCATCGATCAAGACGTGCGGTGAGCATCACCGCCCCAGATCCTTCGCGCTCACCCCGGCGATGCCCCAGTTCTGCTTGGGCACGTCCTGGATCCAGACGCGGATGGTTTCCTTGGGCGCGCCGACGGCCTCGTGCAGGGCTGCGGTGACTTTCTCGATCACGGCGCGCTTCTGGTCTTCGGTGCGGCCTTCGAGCATGTAGATCTGGGCGAATGGCATGGGGCTTCCTTCGTTGTCGTGGGAGGTCAAGCGGCCGACTTGAGCAGACCGCGTTCGCGGGCCATGGTCATGGCGGTGTCCTCGATCATGTCTTCCTGACCGCCGACCATCTTGCGGCGGCCGAGTTCGACCAGGATGTCGCGCGAGGGCACGCCGTACTTCTGCGCGGCACGCTTGGCGAACAGCAGGAAGCTGCCGTAGACGCCGGCATAGCCCAGCGTCAGGGCGTCGCGGTCGATGCGGATGGGGAAGTCCATGATCGGCACGACCAGATCCTCGGCGACGTCCTGGATCTTCCAGACGTCCACGCCGGTGTCGATGCCCATGCGGTCACAGACGGCCACCAGCACCTCCATCGGCGTGTTGCCGGCCCCCGCGCCCAGGCCGGCAGCGGCGGCGTCGATGCGGTTGGCGCCGACCTCGATCGCCGCGATCGAGTTGGCGATGCCCATGGCCAGGTTGTGGTGGCCGTGGAAGCCAAGTTCGGTCTCGGGCTTCAGGGCTTCGCGCACGGCACCGAGCCGGCTCTTGACGTCCTCGGGCAGCAGGTAGCCGGCCGAGTCGGTCACGTAGATGCAGTTGGCGCCGTAGCTCTCCATCAGCCTGGCCTGCTTGACGAGGCCTTCGGGGCTGTTCATGTGGGCCATCATCAGGAAGCCGACGGTGTCCATGTCGAGCTGGCGGGCGGCCGTGATGTGCTGCTCGGCCACGTCGCCCTCGGTGCAGTGCGTGGCCACACGGATGGTGCGCACACCCAGGCCGTGGGCCATCTTCAGGTGGTCGACCGTGCCGATGCCCGGGATCAGCAAGGCCGACACCCGGGCCTGCTTGAGCAGCGGGATGACGGCGCCGAGGTAGTCCTCGTCGCTGTGGGCCGGGAAGCCGTAGTTGACCGAGCTGCCACCCAGGCCGTCGCCGTGGGTGACCTCGATCAGCGGCACGCCCGCAGCGTCCAGGCCGCAGGCGATGCCCTTCATCTGGTCCAGCGTCATCTGGTGGCGCTTCGGGTGCATGCCGTCGCGCAGGGTCATGTCATGAACGGTGATGCGACGGCCGTCGAGTGAACTCTTCATGGTGGGTGTTCCGTGTCCGTGTCTGGGGTGTTGCGGGTCCGGCGGTGTTCAGGCCGTGACGGCTTCGAGCACCAGCTTGCCGCTGAGCATCTGCTCGGCAAACATCTCGGCGGTGCGCGCGGCAGCGGCGGTCATGATGTCGAGGTTGCCGGCGTACTTGGGCAGGTAGTCGCCCAGGCCTTCGACCTCCAGGAAGACGCTGACCCGCCGGCCGTCGAACACCGGCCCGTTGACGAGGCGGTAGCCGGGCACGTACTTCTGCACCTCCTTCAGCATCGCGTGGATGCTGGCCGTGATGGCGGCCTGATCGGGCTCGTCTTCGGTCAGGCAGTGCACGGTGTCGCGCATGATCAGCGGCGGCTCGGCCGGGTTGATGACGATGATGGCCTTGCCCTTCTTCGCTCCCCCGACGCGTTCGACCGCGCCGGCCGTCGTGCGGGTGAACTCGTCGATGTTCTTGCGCGTGCCCGGGCCGACCGAGCGGCTGGAGACGGTGGCGACGATCTCGCCGTAGGCAACGGCTTGAACGCGGCTCACGGCCGCCACCATCGGGATGGTCGCCTGTCCCCCGCACGTCACCATGTTGACGTTCCATTCGCCCCGGCCCACATGCTCGGCCAGGTTGACCGGCGGCACGCAGTAAGGCCCGATCGCCGCCGGTGTCAGGTCGATCATCAGGGCGCCCTGGGCGTTGACCTTGCGCGAGTTCTCGGCGTGCACATAGGCGCTGGTGGCGTCGAAGACGATCTGCACGCCGTCGGCCTTCATGTGCGGCACCAGGCCGTCGACGCCGTCGGCGGTGGTTTTGATGCCCATCGCGCGGGCACGCTGCAGGCCGTCCGACGCCGGGTCGATGCCGACCATCCAGACGGGTTCCAGCACCGCGCTGCGCTGCAGCTTGGCGAGCAGGTCGGTGCCGATGTTGCCGGGACCGATCAGGGCGCAGCGGATCTTCTTTCGGGTCGTGTTCATGGGCTTTCCAAGGGAGCGTGGGGTTCGGGTGATCGGGTGATCACGTGACCGGGTGAACGGGTGAACGGGTATGGGCGGCCATGCGCGGGCATGGGCTGGCGTGGGCTGGCGTGCGCTGGTGTGCGCTGGTGTGCGCTGGTGATTGCGAGGTTCAGCCGCCCGTGGCCTCTGCCGCATCGCCTTCGCGCAGGAAGTCGCCGACCAGGCGCACGAAGCGCTGTGCGTGTTCGATCTGCGTCCAGTGGCCGCAGTGGCCGAAGACGTGCAGCTGGCTGTTGGGGATCCAGTCGGCCAGCGTCAGCGAGTTCTGCAGCGGGATCACGCGGTCCTCGCGGCCGTGGATCACCAGCGTCTCGTGCGGCAGGACGCGGATGTCGGCTTCGGCGCTCGCCATCGCGTCAACCCAGCGCTGGCGCGGGGCCGGGAACATGGCCGCGTAGGACTCATGGAAGCCCGGCCGAATGCTGGCGCGCCAGCGCAGCTCGGCCAGCTCATCGGTCACCAGTGCGCGGCTGTGCGCAAAGATGTCGAGCAGGCCCTTCATCGCGGCCAGCGAGGGCTGGTAGCCCCAGACCGCGTCCAGACCCGGCGTGATCGGGAAGGGCACGCCGACGCTGCCCATCAGCACCAGCCGGCGCACACGCTGCGGTGCGCGGATGGCCAGAGCCAGCGACAGCGCGCCGCCGAAGGAGTTGCCCACCACGTCGGCGCGCTCGATGTCCAGCGCATCCAGCACATCCAGGGCTTGCTGCACCCAGCGGTCCATCGTGTAGACCCAGCCTTCGGGTCGGTCGCTGTGGCCGAAGCCGACCATGTCGGGCGCGACGACGCGGCGCTCGCGCGCCAGCTCGGGCATGGCCAGGCGCCAGTTGGCCCAGGCGCTGACGCCGGGACCGGAGCCGTGCACCATCAGCACCGGCACGCCGTCGCGCCGGCCGAGGTCGTGCACGTTGCTGTCGAAGCTGCCGGTGCGCAGGCGCTGGCCGATCTCGGGTTGGGACGGGATGCTCGTGTTCATCGGGGTTCTCTCGTGTCGGGTGGACGCGATCAGACGAAGCGCATCGAGACGCTGCCCAGGTCCTGGAAGCGCACCAGCACGTTGTCGCCGGCCTCGACCGCGATCGCCTCGGTAACACCGCCGGTCATGATGAAGCTGCCGGCCGGGATCTCCTGACCGCGCTGGCCCAGGTGGTTGGCCATCATGGCGACCGCAGCGGCGGGGTGGCCGAGCACGGCCGCGCCTGCGGCCATCGAGACGATGCGGCCGTTCTTCTCCAGCACCACACCGAGCGTGCGCAGGTCCAGGTCCTCGACCGCGCGCGAGCGTCCGCCGATGACGAAGCGCGCCGCCGAGGTGTTGTCGGCGATGACGCTCTTGAGGTCGAACTTGAAGTCGCGGTAGCGGCTGTCGATCACCTCGACGGCCGGCAGCACGAAGTCGATCGCCGCCATCACCGAGCCGACGTGGCAACCGGGCCCGCGCAGCGGGGCCTTGGTGACGATGCAGATCTCGGCCTCGACCTTGGGGTGGATCAGCTCGTCCATGCGGATCTCGCCGCCATCAGGCCTGGCCATGTCATCGCTGACGAAGCCGAAGCAGGGCGTGTCCACGCCCATCTGCTTCATCTTCGCGAACGAGGTCAGGCCCGCCTTCAGGCCGACCACACGGCGCCCCCGCGCCTCCTTGCGGCGCCGGATCTCGTCCTGGATGTCATAGGCATCGGCCCAGTCCATCTGCGGGTAGTCGTCGGTGATCTTGGTGACGTCGCGGACCTCCAGCTGGGCCGATTCCAGATGCGCCGCCAGGGCTTCGATGTCGTGTCGATTCAGTGCCATGTCGTGTGTCCTCAAATGAATCGAACAGAGGTGTTGCCCAGGCCGCCAACACTGGCATGCAGGCTGTCACCGGCCTTGACCGGCACCAGTGGCGATTGCGAACCCGAGAGGATCACGTCACCGGCTTTCAGCGAGATGCCCAGCGCGCCCAGCGTGTTGGCCAGCCAGGCGACCGCGTTGACGGGCGAGCCCTGCACGGCCGCGCCGCAGGAGGTGCTGACGATCTCGCCGTTCTTCTCCAGCACCATGCCGGCCAGGGCCAGATCGAGCTGGCGCGGGCTGCGGCGCGTGCCGCCGAGCGTGAAGACGCCGCAGCTGGCGTTGTCGGCGACGGTGTCCTGAATCTTGATCTTCCAGTCGCGGATGCGCGAGTCGACGATCTCGAAGCAGGGCATGACGCAGTCGGTGGCGCGCAGCACGTCGGCGGCCGTCACGCCCGGGCCGGTCAGGTCACGGGCGAGGATGAAGGCGACCTCGGCCTCGGCCTTGGGCGCGATCATCTTGGCGGTGTCGATGGGCTCGCCTTCGTTGAAGACCATGCCCGAGAGCAACTGGCCAAAGTCGGGCTGGTTGACGCCCAGCATGTCCATCACGACCTGACTGGTCACGCCGATCTTCTTGCCGATGACGCTCTCGCCGGCCGCGAGTCGACGCTCGATCATGCGCAGCTGGATGCGGTAGGCGTCGTCGATGGTGATGCCGGGCACGCGGTTGGTGAGCGGCTCGACCGGCACGCGGCTGAGCAGCGATTCATAGAGCTCGTCGCCGTGGGCGAGGATGGATTCGGGTGTCATGGGCAGGTCCGGTGATGGGCTGTCGTCGGGGTGTCGATCGTCGTTCGAACGCCGCTGCGCGTCGTTCTCACAGCTTGATCATCACGTTGCGAAGTTCGGTATAGAACTCCAGCGAATGCACGCCGCCTTCGCGGCCGATGCCCGAGGCCTTGGCACCGCCGAAGGCCGTGCGCAGGTCGCGCAGGAACCAGCTGTTGATCCAGCACAGGCCGACCTCGATGGCCGCTGCCATGCGGTGCGCCGTGCCCAGGTCCTGGGTCCAGACGGTGGTGGCCAGGCCGTAGTCGGTCGCGTTGGCCAGCGCGATGGCTTCGGCCTCGGTGTCGAAGGGGGCGATGTGGCAACAGGGGCCGAAGATCTCCTCGCGGATCACGCGGGCGCTCTCGGGCAGGCCGGTCCAGATGGTCGGCTGGACCCAGTGGCCGTCGGCCAGCGCGGCCGGCATGGCTGGGGCGCCACCCCCGGTCACGACGGTTGCACCTTCGGCGACGGCCAGCGCGTAGTAGTCCATGACCTTGCGCTTGTGTTCGGCCGAGATCAACGGGCCCAGGCCGACACCGGGTTGGTCGGGCGGGCCGATCACCAGCGCCTCGGCCTTGGCCTTCAAGGCCTGCACGAAGGTGTCGAAGATGGGTCGCTGCACATAGACACGCTCGGTGCCCAGGCAGACCTGGCCGCAGTTTTCGAAGGCGCTGCGGGTGATGCCGGCCACAGCCTTGTCGATGTCGGCATCGGCGAACACGATGCCGGCGTTCTTGCCGCCCAGCTCGAAGGACACCGGCCGCACGCCCTTGGCAGCCGCGGCCATGATGGCCTCGCCCGTGCGGGTCTCGCCGGTGAAGGTGATGCCGTCGACGTCCGGGTGACGGGTCAGGAACTCACCGGCCGAACCGGGCCCGAAACCGTGCAGCACCTGGTAGACGCCCTTGGGGATGCCGACCGTGTTCATGACCTCGGCCAGCAGCGTCGCGGTGGCGGGGGTCTCTTCGGAAGGCTTGACGATCACGGCGTTGCCGCAGGCCAGCGCCGGGCCGACCTTCCAGGTCATCAGCAGCAGCGGCAGGTTCCAGGGGCAGACCACCGCCACGACGCCCAGCGGCGTGCGCAGCGCGTAGCTGACGGCGGTTCCGCCGTCTGGAGTGGTCATCGTGAAGCTCTCGGTCGGCACGTTCTTGACGATGTCGGCAAAGACCTTGAAGTTGGCCGCCCCGCGCGGGATGTCGATGTGCGAGGCCAGGCTGTGCGGCTTGCCGGTGTCGGCCAGCTCGGCGGCCAGGAACTCGTCGAAGCGGCGGTTGATCTCGTCGGCCACCGCATGCAGCAGCTCGGTGCGGCGCACCACACTCAGCCGGCCCCATTCGCCCTTCATCGCGGCATGGGCGGCGGCGACGGCCGCATCGACCTCGGCCATGCCGGCTTCATGGACCTGACCGATCACGCGGTTGTCGACCGGCGTGCGCTTGTCGAAGGTCTTGCCGGTGGCGACGAACTCGCCGTTGATGAAGTTGAGGAACTGTTTCATGGTCGTGCGTCGGGACTGCTGGACGTGGTGTGGAGCGCGAGAGGTCGCTCGGGTGGAAGACCGGCAAGCCCGTGTTGATCGGGCTTCCCGGCCTTCCGTCCGCTCAGGGCGTGGTCAGGTGTAGACGTCCGTGAAGGACGGCACCGCCGCACCCGTGTGATAGAAGATGCCGGACCACAGCTGGTCTTCGGTCCAGGTCGTGACCGGGCGGTCACGCTGGGCCAGGTAGCCCAGGCCGGCGAAGGTCTCGTTGCGGTTGCCGCTCGGGTCGAAGAAGTAGATGGTCTCGCCGCGCGTGATGCCGTGGCGGGTCGGTGCCACGTCGATGCGGGTCTTGTTCTTGGCCATCACGTCTGCAGCCTTCAGCACGTCGTGCCACGAGTCCAGGAAGTAGGCGATGTGATGCAGGCCGCTGCGGGCGCCGCCGACGAAGGCGATGTCGTGCGGCGTGGTGGTGCGCGACATCCAGGTGGCGGCCTGGATCGAGCCGCCCGGGCCGACCACGACCTGCTCAGTGAGGAAGAAGTCCAGCGCCTCGGTCATGAAGCGGGTGTTGTCGGCGACGGTGTTGATGCCCTCGGCGGGGTTCATCTCGCACATCAGCAGCAGGTGGTCCAGCCAGTGCGCGCCAGCGCCCTTGAGGTCATCGGGCCACGGGTCCGGGTTGGTGGTGCCCACGCTGGTGCCGACGTATTCCTTCATCGCGTAGAGACGGAACTCGTGGCCGCTGGGCAGGTTGAACTGCAGCATGCGGCCGGTCGATGGCAGCGTGCCCTCGGGCAGCATCGTGGTCTTGACGCCCCAGGCCTCGACCTTGGCCTGCAGGGTGTCGAGGTCGGCGTCCTTCTCGACCTTGTAGGCGACATGGTTCAGGCCGGCCTGGTCCGACGGCGTCAGGATCAGCGAGAACTTGTCCCACTCGTCCCAACACTTCAGGTAGACGTTGCCGGCCTTGTCCTGCATCGTCGTCTTCAGGCCCAGCACGTTCTCGTAGTGCTTGACGGCCGCGGCCATGTCCATCACCTTCAGGCTCGCGTGCCCGATGCGCATCACACCCATGTCAGTCTCCTCTTTCGGTGGTTGCGGGGTTGACCGAACTGGCATACCCCTTGGAAAACGGTTTCTCGAACTTGCCGATCACCTGCAGGCGAACGGCGCTGGTGGGGGCGACCCGGCAGGCCAGCGTGCAGCCCTGGGCCGATTCCTCGGCGCTGACGTGGGCCCGGCTGACCGGCCCGAGCGACTGCACCTCGCCCTCGACGATGCGGACCTTGCAGACGCCGCAGCCGCCGTTGACGCAGCCCACCGGGATGCCCTTGCGGCCCAGCCGCAACATGCCCTGCAGCAGGCTCTCGGTGGTGGCGCAGGGGTAGTGTTCGCCGGTCTGCTCGACCAGCACGGTGACCTTGGGGCGGGTGTCGAAGAGGCTCATCGTGTGAGCCTCCTCAGACCCGCTTGAACAGCGGGCTGCGCGGGCCTTGCGCATCCGCCGCCGAGAGGAACTTCTCGGTGTGGATGTCGCGTTCGTAGAGCCGGCCCTGCATCAGCGCGGCCAGGCAGGCTTCGATCATGGGCGGTGGCCCGCACAGGTAGGCCTGCTGGCCGGCGTAACCCTGCGGGTAGAGCGTCGCGGCGGCCTCGTGCACGAAGCCGCGTGCGCCGCTCCAGGTCGAGCCTTCCGGCTCGGCCGACAGGGTCGGCAGGTAGCGGAAGTTGGCGTGCTGCGCAGCCAGTGCGCGGAACTCGTCGTCGCCATACAGCTCTTCGCGGCAACGCTGGCCGTAGACCAGCGTGATCGGCAGCGTGCAGCCACCGGCCAGCAGGTCCAGGATCATCGAGCGCGGGCTAGACAGCCCCGAGCCGCCGGCCATGAACAGCAGGGGCTGGGCGATGGACTTGCGCACGAAGAAGCGGCCATAGGGACCGGCCAGGCGCAGGCGGTCGCCGACCTTCAGTTGATCGTGCAGCCAGCCGGTGCCGACGCCGCCGGGCACGCGCCGCACATGCAGCTCGATGTGGCCGCTGCGTTCGACCTCGTGCGGCGCGTTGGCGATCGAGAAGGCACGGGACTGGCCGAGCCCCGGGATCTCCAGCTGTACGTACTGGCCGGCCTGGAAGTGCAGACCCGTGACCGAGCGGTCCAGCGCCAGGTGCATGCCCTTGATGGTCGGCGTCAGGTCGACGATGCGCTCGACCGTGACGGCGAAGTCGCGCACCGGGATGACCTCGGCATCGGGCTCCTCGTCGACGTCGGCCTCGATCACCACGTCCTCGCAGGCGGTTGCGCAGCAGGCCAGGGTCTGGCCGTCCTCGCGCTCGAAGTCCATCAGTGCGAACGGGTTGGCGGCACCATGGTCGACGCTGCCGGCGCAGACGCGGACCTTGCAGGTGCCGCACAGGCCGTGTCCGCAGGCATGCGGGATGTGGATGCCTTGCCGCAGGGCCGCGTCCAGCAGGGTCTGGCCTTCGGCCAGATCGATGGTGGCACCCAGCGGATCGATCGTGAGTTGAAACATCGTTCGACCTTCAGGTCCGCGCTCAGCTGCTCGACCCCGCCAGCCCGTCCAGGCCCGGCGTGCGGAAGCGGATCGCGTCCTTGTGGCGCAGGCCGTTGTCGGCAAGCGACTTGGTCGGGTCCGGCGACCAGGGCTGGTTGCCCTTGAGCCATTGCACGGTCGACCAGTCGATCTTGGCGAAGTCCGGGTGCTCGCCGTAGATGCCCGGCAGCACGGCCTGCGACAGCGCGCCGAAGGGCATGTCCGGTGGCAAGGGCAGACAGAAGGGCGCCGGGTACATCAGGTGGCGGTCCCAGGCGATGAAGAGCAGGGGCGCGGGAAAGTTCTCGCGCACGTCCTTCATCGGGAAGTCGTACGGTCCGATCGCGACGACGCTCATTTCGTGTCTCCTTGCGTGCTGGCGCTGGCACTCGTGCCGTCACCTTCACCGCGCCAGGCGGCGAAGTTCTTCTGGTCTTCCGAGCCGTGGAAGTCGAAGTTGTCGCGGCCGATCTCCATCTCGTAGTACTGCAGCACGGCGATCAGCGGGTCGAAGCCTTCGGCCGTCGGGTCGGTGCCCGGCTTGAAGCAATGGCCCTGGTAGATCTGCTGCACCGGCAGCCAGCTCTGCACGTACTTCTCGGGCTCGTCCTCGAAGATGTGCTGGCAGTGGTCCGAGCAGAAGTGGTACTTGTTGCCGAGGTAGTCGCTGTCGCGGTAGCAGATCTCGGTCGGGTCACCCATCTCGGTGAACAGCATCGGGATCTGGCAGGTGGTGCACAGCATCGGCAGCGTCTTGATGTAGAAGCGCTTGCCCTCGGCCTGCTGCTGGCGGTGGTGTTCCCAGCGCGGGCGGTAGTACCTGTCGAAGGTGTCGGGGTACTTGGACGAGAGCCAGTCGAGTTCCTCGTCGCTCGGCACCCAGGTGTGGAATGGCGCGGCGGCGTTGAAGCCGAAAAAGGTGCTCCAGGCCTGGTGGCTGATGTGGTCCTTGCCCTCGCAAGCCTGCTTCCAGCCGGCGGGCTCGCGGATGCCGTAGCGGGCCAGGTCCTTGAACAGCGCGCCGCCGTTCTGCTCGGCGTACATCTCCCAGGCTTCCTTCCAGCTCATCACACGCTTGGGCAGCATGTAGTCCTGCATCATGGCGACCAGGGTCAGCAGGCGATAGCCGCGCCAGAACCACTTGTCGATCCACTTCTGCACGATCGGCACATTGGCCGGATCCTGTTCGAGCATGAACTTGATGCACTCGATGCCCAACGTCATGTGGCGCGACTCGTCGGACTGCGCGCTGAAGCCGAAGGTCACCGTGCTCATGTCGCCGTTGTGCGCCGCGCCGCTCATGAACGGCACGAACAGCAGGTTGGTCAGCACGTACTCGAAGGAGAAGCTGACAGCGGTCAGGAACTCGAACGGCCCACCGGTGCAGGCATCTTCGAAGAAGGACTTGGGCACCGACAGATACCAGACCCGGTCGAACCAGTGGTTCGAATGGTGCATGCCGTTGAAATACTTGTTGTAGTGCGAGATCGCATGGGTCTCGGTCTGGTAGTGGCGCAGCTCGTCGATCGACTGCATCTGCGCAGCCACGCGCGCACCTTCGCCGGTGAACTGGCGGCCGACATGGGCAAAGCCGCGGTGCGCGTAGTACTCCAGCGGCGTCACGCCCTGGATGAAGAGCTTGAGCGCGTTGATGTAGCGCGCGTCCGTCACGCCCAGCTCGCCGTGGTTCTGGGCAAACGCCTCGATCACCGCGTAGAGCTTCTTCTCCTTCTCGCCCTGGTACTTCCAGTAGGCGTCCATCGTCAGGCGGAAGGGGTCCTCCCACTTGTCCCAGTCGTGGATCTTGATGCCCTCGTAGTGGTCGTAGGGGAAGACCTTTTCCATCGGCTGGTAGGTGGTCTCCCAGCCCAGGCCTCGGGTCATGGCGGCGTACCGCTCCTTCAGGCCCAGCTTCTTCTTGGTGACGCGGGTGTCCATGCTTGTCTCCTCGTGGTCGTTGGTTGCGACGTGTTCGATGTGTCTTCGCGGCTCAGTGCTTCCAGCTCAAGGTGAGCTGGTCGTCGTCCTCGTCGATGTGGCCGGACAGGGTGACGAGGTTGATGTGCAGCGCCTGCAGGTCATAGGGCCGGCCGGTCTGGTCCTCGATCGTGGCGCGGCGGATCGTCAGGCGATCGGGGGCGTCGACCTTGACCAGCCCGGTCGGGTGGGTGACGACGGCGTTGGGGTTGTCGGCGACGATGGCGTCGATCACCGGACGCGATTCCTCGTTGGCCTGGAAGGCGATGAAGACGTTCGACATGGGGCGTGTCCTTGCGATGGGGCTGAGGGGCGTCTGGGGTGGCTCAGGCGGTGAGTCCGAGCTTGGCGATGCGGGCGTCGAGCGCCTGCCGGACCTCGGCCAGCGCATTCGCGCCGTGCTCGCCCAGGGCCAGGTCGGCGACCGGAGCGAGCGCGGCTTGTGCGCGGTCGGCCCAGGCCGTGGCCCAGCCGGCCAGCGTGGCGCGGTTGGCGGTGGACTCGGCTGCGGCGGTCCGGATGACGGCGTCGATCCAGCGCGAGGACTCGGCCTGCCACTCGGTCATGAAGCTGGTCAGCATGGCAACCGCCGTGCCGCCCTGCATCGCCAGGTGGTCGTCGACGTAGTGGCTGTAGACCAGCGGGTAGAGCAGGCCGTCGATGGCCAGGTTCTGGGCCACGAACAGCTCGAAGGGGTCGGCGACCACGAAGCTGTCCTCGACCAGCTGGCGCAGCGGCTGCCAGCGCGGCTCGCTCAGCCAGGCAGCCTTGCCGGCGTCCAGCACCTCGGGCTCGCCCAGCGCCAGGCCGAGCTTGGTCAGGTACTGCGCCACGCCCAGGTTGTCCATCGCATGGAACATGGCCGGTGCGGTGAAGGCGGTGCCGTAGCCATAGGCGCAGACCGAGGCGTTGTTCATGTTGGCGCCCCAGGCCACATGGCGCAGTGGCAGCAACACCGCCAGCGCGTGGCTCTTCTGCACGTCGCTCATGCGTGCGGCCAGTCCGCGTGATTCGACGAACTGCGCGGCCGACTCCATCGCGTCCTGCTGGCGGGCGCGGGTCATCGTCCAGGTGGCGTAATAGAACTGGCGCGGGTCCTTCAGCACGTACCAGTCGGCCAGGACGATGGCGCTGCGGCTGGCGTCGAACAGCTCGTGCGTCGGGTCCCAGGTCGGGCGGTAGTGGAAGTTCACCATCGGCTGGGCGCCGAAGGTGGCCTCCTGGTAGCGCGTTGCCGCCTTGTCGCCACCGATGTAGCGGGCGACGTGTTCATAGGTCTGGCGCAGCGGGGTGATCTCGCGTGCCTGCAGGTCGATGTTCATCGGTCTTGTCTCCTGTGGCCGGTGCGTGCCGGCGGGTTCTCGGTACGTGATTCAGGTGGCGCGGCTCAGTCCGTCAGGACGACCGCCCGGTTGACAGCGCAGAACTCTTCGAAGGCCCTTGCGGGCAGCAGCAGCTCGACGGCCAGTTCGGGCCAGCCGATCGAGAACTCGAAGGCCACCAGGCCGTCTTCGCGGCGTTCCTGGATGCGCACATAGCGGCGCATCAGGTCGACGTCGGGCCATTCGGTCTGCGCTGGCGGTGCGGGGTGGTCGTGCGGCATGCCAGCTTCCAACGCACATGACATGCCTGAGTCGCCGCTGACGCCTCAGAATCTCGATAATTTTAGGGAAAACACCAAGATTTGAACAATGGGCTTGACCCGGGTACAGGTCTTGTCCTGGACGATGGACGGTGATCCATCGGGCTTCTGCAGCGCAGCATGATCATTTCCTGAGGCGTTCCAGCATCCAGATTGATCAAATGATCACTTTTTCGATGAGTGACGCACGAGCGGCGGCGCCGATCGTCGGGGTGACTCAGGATCGTCCCGGATGACAGGTTCAGGGTTTTTATCGATAGTTCTGGCATGAGCGCCGATCGCCCGTTTCACCTTCCGCCCGATGCCGATCTGCGTCGCCTGGTGCATTTCTCTGCCGGCGACGGAAGGATCTGGCTGGCTGGACACCGCATGCTGCTGGTGCACGTCGAGGCGCTGGGCTCCCTGCGGCGAGAACTGATCCAGACGATCGGCCCGCAGCAGGCACGTCGGGTCCTGATGCGAGCGGGCTATGCGGCTGGCCAGCGTGACGCCGCACTGGCGCGCCAGGTGCGGCCGGATGCAACGCCCTTCGAACAGTTCGCCGTCGGCCCGCAGCTGCACATGCTCGAAGGCGCCGTGCAGGTCACGCCCGAACGCTTCGAGATGGACCTGGAGGCGGGTCACCATCTGGGGATGTTCCGCTGGGACCATTCCTGGGAGGTCGAGACCCATGTGCGCCATTTCGGTCCGCAGCAGGAGCCCGTCTGCTGGATGCTGATCGGTTACGCCTCGGGCTATGTGAGCGCCTTCATGGGCCGGCCAGTGATCTACCGCGAGACCGAGTGTTCGGCCTGCGGCGCCGCGCATTGCCGCATCGAGGGCCGCGTGCTGGAGGACTGGCCCGATGGCGAGCAGCTGGCGCGTGACTACGACGCCGACTCGATGCTGGTGCGCATCGAGGACCTGCAGTCCACCGTCGACACGCTGCGCGAGACCTTGGCTCCGCGCGACGAACTGGGCGAGCTGATTGGCCAGTCACGCGCCTTCCAGCGCGCTGCCGGCCTGCTGCGCAAGGCGGCCGGCACGCAGGTGACGGTGTTGCTGACGGGCGAGACGGGCGTGGGCAAGGAGCGCTTCGCCCGATCCCTGCATGCGATGAGCGGGCGTGCGGCCAAGCCCTTCGTCGCGGTCAACTGCGCGGCCCTGCCGGCCGACCTGATCGAGAGTGAATTGTTCGGCGCCGAGAAGGGTGCCTACACCGGCGCAGCCAGCGCCCGCATCGGCCGCTTCGAGCGCGCCGACGGCGGCACGCTCTTCCTCGACGAGCTGGGCGAGATGCCATTGCCGGCGCAGGCCAAGCTCTTGCGCGCGCTGCAGAACGGCGAGATCGAGCGCCTGGGCGGCACCCAAGTCCGCAAGGTCGACGTGCGGGTGGTGGCGGCCACGAACGTTGACCTGGAAGCGGCGGTCGCCAACGGCCGTTTCCGGCGCGACCTGATGTACCGGCTCAACGTCTACCCGATCCCGATCCCGTCGCTGCGCGAACGGGTCGAAGACATCGAGCCGCTCGCCGTGCACCTGCTGCGCCACTACTCGGCCCTGCACCAGAAGCGCATCGGCGGCCTGACCGACCGGGCGCTGGACGCCATGCGTCACCACGGCTGGCCGGGCAATGTGCGCGAGCTGGAGAACCTGATCGAGCGCGGCGTCATCCTGTGCGGCAGCGGCGAGGCCATCGACGTCGATGACCTGTTCCCGACACCGCCCGGCCACGGGAAGGATGGGACTGGCGGCGTGACCGTCAGTGCCGAAGGCCACCTCGAACGTGTGACGCCGGCCACCGACGGCCACCTGCTCGATGCCCTGCTGCAAGGCGGCCTGAGCCTCGATGCGCTGGAAGACAGCCTGATCCAGGAGGCCGTCGCGCGCAGCAAGGGCAATCTGGCGGCGGCCGCGCGAACGCTGGGTCTGTCACGACCGCAGCTCAGTTACCGGCTGGCGCGGGTCAAGGAACGGTTGCGGGACTGAGTCCGCAGGATCGACCTCACCATGGCCAAGCGACCCTACATCCAGACACCCGGCCACGACGGCGACCCGCGTTCGCCGCTGGGCGGCTCGCGCACGCTCATCGAGCAGGCCTATGCGCAGCTGCGCGAGGACATCCTCGACGGCCGCCTGCCGCCCGGCGAGAAGCTGCGTGTGGAGCACCTCAAGGACCACTACGGCGTGGGCGCCGGCACGCTGCGCGAAGCGATCACGCGGCTGGTCAGCGACGCGCTGGTGGTGGCCGAAGGCCAGCGCGGTTTCCGCGTCGCACCGATGGCGCTGGCCGATCTGGCCGACCTGACGAAGCTGCGGGTGCAGATCGAGATCGAGGCGCTGCGACGCTCGGTGCGCGAGGGTGATGCGGCCTGGCGCACGCGGGTGAAGGCGGCGTTTGACGACATCAGCGCGATCGAGCAACCGCTGCTGCCCAGCGACGCGCGCCGCTGGGAGCTGGCCAACCGGCGCCTGCACGAGGCGCTGATCTCGGGCATCGACTCGCCCTGGACCTTCAAGGTGCTGCAGCAGCTCTCGCAGCATTCCGAGCGCTACCGCCGCGCGGCGATCGGTCTGCCCGGCAGCAACCGGGATGTGCATGCCGAACATGCGCTGATCGTCGAGATGGCCTTGAGTGGTCAGGAGGCGCGCGCCGCGCTGGCGCTCGAGGCCCACATCGCCCGGACCCCGGACATGCTGATGCAGCAGCTCCGGGACGGCGGCAGCTTGCTCAGGACACGATCGGCGGTGACGCCGCAAGCAGCACCTGCTGCGCAAACGCCTCCGGCGGCATCGGGCGGGCCTTGAGGTAGCCCTGGATCTGCTGGCAGCCCTCGTCGCGCAGGAAGCTCAGCTGCTCCTCGGTCTCGACGCCTTCGGCCAGGGTCTGCAGGCCCAGGCTGCGGGCCAGGCCGATGACGCTGCGCACGATGGCCTCGTCGTCCGGGTCGTAGCGCAGGCCGCGCACGAAGGACTGGTCGATCTTGAGGCGGTCGACCGACAGGCGCTTGAGGTAGCTCAGCGACGAGTAGCCGGTGCCGAAGTCGTCGATCGCCAGCTGCACGCCCAGGCGCTTGAGGCTGTCGACGGTGGCGATGGTGTGCTCGCTGTCTTCCATCGCGATGCTCTCGGTCAGTTCCAGCTCCAGCATCGTCGCGCTCAGGCCACTCGCGCGCAGCGCGGCGATGACGTGGTCACGCAGGTCCGGATCGCGGAACTGGGCCAGCGAGAGGTTGACCGCCACCGGCACCACCGGCAAGCCGGCATCGCGCCAGGCGGCGACCTGACGCAGGGCCTCGTTCATGACCCACAGGCCGATCGGGCGGATCAGGCCGCTGGATTCGGCGATCGGGATGAAGCGTGCCGGCGACACCAGGCCCAGCTCCGGGTGCTGCCAGCGCAGCAGCGCCTCGGCGCCGACCAGGGCGCCGCTGACGGCGTCGAACTGGCCCTGGTAGTGCAGCCGCAGCTCGTTGCGGCCCAGCGCCTGCCGCAGCGCACGTTCGAGCGCCAGCGTCTCGCGCACCTGTTCATGGCTGGCGCGCGAGTAGAAGCCCAGCCGGTCGCCGCCCTCGCGCTTGGCCTGCTGGACGGCCGACTCGGCGGCCTGCAGCAGCGCGGCGAGTTCGGCACCGTCGGTGGGGTACTCGGCGATGCCGATGCTGGCCACCACGTGAAAGGTCTGGTCGCCCAGGGCCACTTCCTTGGCCAGCACGTCCTTCAGGCGCAGGGCCCGCTGGCTGAGTTCCTGCGTGTGGCTGCCCGCCAGCAGCACGATGAAGTCGTCGGCACCGCGCCGCGAGACGGTGTCCTCAGGGGCGACGGCGGCGAGCATCCGGGCCGCCAGGGTCTTGAGCAGGGTGTCGCCGACGTCGTGGCCGTAGGACTCGTTGATGGCGCCGAAGTGGTCGATGTTGACGTGCAGCACCGCCACCGCGCTGCGGTTGCGCAGGGCGGTGGCGAAGGCCACCTGCGCGCGGTCGGCCAGCAGCACCGCATTGGGCAGCCCCGTCAGTGCGTCGTGCGACTGCAGGTGGGCGATGCGGGCGTCGGCGGCCTTGCGGGCGCTGGTGTCGGTGAAGATGCCCAGGTAGCGCTCGACGTGGCCGCTGGCGTCGCGGATGGCGCTGATCGATAGCCATTCGGGGAAGACCTCGCCGGACTTGCGGCGGTTCCAGATCTCGCCTTCCCAGCGCCCGTCGCGCAGCAGCCGCGACCACATGGCCTGGTAGAAGGCCGCGTCCTGCCGGCCCGACTTCAGGATCGCAGGGGTGCGCCCCCGCACCTCGTCCGGGCCGTAGCCGGTGATCTCGGCAAAGGACTGGTTGACGGCCACGAAGCGGCCTCGGGCGTCGGTGATGAAGATGCCCTCGTGGCTGAGCTGGAAGACCTGGCCGATCAGACGCAGGTGTTCGTCGGCGCGGTGCCTATCGCTGACGTCCTTGGCCAGCACCAGGCGCAAGCGACGTCCGTCACGCAGGAAGGTGTGGCCGCTCAGCTCGATCCAGAACAGGCTGCCGTCCTTGCGCTTGTGCTGCAGCTCGCCGGAGATCGAGAACGGGTCGTCGCGCTGGCGGATCTGCTCGATGCGCTGCATCAGCTCGGCATATTGGTTGGCCGGCCGGACATCGGCGACGGTCATCGTCATGAACTCGTCGCGGCTGTAGCCATAGGCCGCCACCGTGGCGTTGTTGACCGAGTGGAAGCGCAGGGTCTCCAGGTCATAGACCCACATCGGCCAGGGGTTGATCTCGAACAGTTCCTGATAGCGCGTGGCCGCCTCGCGCAGGTCGATCTCGGCCTGCTTGCGCTCGGTGACGTCCAGCCAGGCGCCCACGACATGGCGCGGCGCACCGTCGGCATCGAAGATCACGCGCAGGTGGTCATCGATCCAGCGCCACTGGCCGTCGCCCCGGCGGAAGCGGTATTCATGTTGAAGCTCGCCGTCGAGCATCAGGCGACGCTGCGAGGCATCGAAGTGCGCCAGGTCGTCCGGATGGATGTGCTGGCGCAGGTAGTCCGGTGTCGCAAGCCAGTCGACCGCCGGGTAGCCGGTGATGCGTTCGACGTTCTCGCCGATGTGTTCGATGCGCCAGCCCATCTCCGCCGTCGGCGGGCGCAGGGCGTAGATCAGCGTCGGCGAGACACGGAGGATCTGCGCCAGCCGGTCGCGTTCGTTGCGCAGCACATCGCGCTGGTGTGCGCTGACGCGCTGGCTGTGTCGCACCAGCTCATGGATCAGCCAGGCCGACAGCAGCACGAACACGATGCCTTTGCCGGACTGCAGCTGCCGAAGCAGATCCTTGTCCTCGAACAGGACATCGAGCAGGTGGTCCGAGCCGAGGATCCACGCCACGCCAAAGGCGATGAAGGGCAGCACCACACGCGCGGTGGTGGGCACGCTGGGCGACGCGGGTGCCTCCAGGCTGGCGAGAGCCGACGGATCCGGGTGTCGACGCAGCCAGCGAGGAAGCTTGACCATGGCGCTGTGGGGAGCGGTCTCGTCAGGCCTGACCGGCCGATGTGACGGGGACCTTGCCGCTGCCGCGCAGGCGGGCGATGCCGCCCAGGGTCAGGCGCACCAGGTCGTCCACATAGGTGAACACCACGGGCACCACCAGCAGGCTCAGGAAGGTCGAGGTGATCAGGCCGCCGATGACGGCCACGGCCATGGGTTGGCGGAAGCTCGGGTCGGTGCCCAGGCCCAGGGCGATCGGCAACATGCCCGCACCCATGGCGATGGTGGTCATGACGATCGGCCGGGCGCGCTTGTGGCAGGCGTCGATCAGCGCGTCGTAGCGGCCCATGCCGTCGCGTCGGGCGATGATGGCGTAGTCGACCAGCAGGATCGAGTTCTTGGTGGCGATGCCCATCAGCATGATCAGGCCGATCAGCGAGGGCATCGAGAACGCGCTCTTGGTCAACAGCAGCGCGACGAAGGCGCCACCCAGCGACAGCGGCAACGCAGCCAGGATGGTCACCGGCTGCATGAAGCCCTTGAACAGCAGCACCAGCACGATGTAGATGCACAGCACGCCGGTCAGCATGGCCAGGCCGAAGCTGGCGAACAGCTCGCCCATCACCTCGGCGTCGCCGAAGTTGGCGCGGCTCACGCCGGCCGGCAGATTGACCACGGACGGCAGCTTCTCGACGGCGGCGGCGACGTCACCCAGCGGCTGGCCGTTGAGCTCGACCTCGAAGTTGATGTTGCGCTGGCGGTCGAAGCGGTCGATCTGCGCCGGGCCGGTCTCCAGGCCGATCTGGGCGATGTTGGACAAGCGGATCGGCCCATTGCGACCGGGCACGGTCAGCTGGCCGAGCAGCGCCGGATCCTGCCGCGCGGCATCGGGCAGGCGCACGACGATGGGCACCTGGCGCTGCGCGAGGTTGAGCTTGGACAGGCCGCTGTCGAAGTCGCCGGCGGTGGCGATGCGCAGCGTGTCGGCGATCACCGCCGAGGTCACGCCGGCATCGGCGGCCAGGGCGGCGTCCGGGCGGATCACGAGTTCGGGCCGCACCAGGCTGGCGGTGGACGCGATGTTGCCCAGGCCGGGCAGGCTGCGCAGGTCACGCTCGACCGCCTGGGCGGCCTCCAGCAGGGTGTTGCCGTCGTTGCCCGACAGCACCAGCACGTACTTCTCGCCCGAGCCACCCAGGCCGACGGTGACCCGTGCGCCCGGCAGGCCCTGCATGGCCTCGCGCAGCTCGCGTTCGATGACCTGCTTGCGGGTGCCGGTGCGCTGGTCACGTGGCTTGAGCGTCAGGGTCAGCGTGGCCTTGCGCACCTCAGACACGCCGCCGCCCATGAAGGGATCCGCACCCGATGCGCCACCGCCGACGGCGGTGTAGACCTTGGTCACCATCGGGTTGGCCAGCACGATGGCGCGGGCCTGTTCGGCGGCGTTCAGCGTGTCGTGGAAGGTGCTGCCCGGCGGCAGTTCGATCGACACCTGCGACTGGCTGAAGTCGTCGGCCGGGATGAAGCCGGTGGGCAGCAGCGGCACCAGCATGATCGAGCCGACAAAGAACAGCACCGCGCCGATGGCGGTCACCAGGCGGTGCCGGATGCTCCAGGCGACCCCGCGCAGATAGGCCTTCATGATCCGGCCGTCCTCGCCGCCATGGCCGGCCACGATGGGCTTGAGCAGGTAGGCCGACATCATCGGCGTCAGCACCCGGGCGACCACCAGCGAGGCGAACACCGCCAGCGCGGCGGTCCAGCCGAACTGCTTGAAGAACTTGCCGGGGATGCCGGCCATGAAGGCGGTCGGCAGGAAGACCGCGATCAGCGTGAAGGTGGTGGCAATCACCGCCAGGCCGATCTCGTCGGCCGCCTCCATCGCCGCTTGGTAGGGCGACTTGCCCATGCGCAGGTGGCGCACGATGTTCTCGATCTCGACGATGGCGTCGTCGACCAGGATGCCCACCACCAGCGACAGGCTCAGCAGCGTCACCACGTTGACCGAGAAGCCGAGATACCACATGCCGATGAAGGCCGGCACGACCGACAGCGGCAGGGCCGTGGCGGCGACGAAGGTGGCGCGCCAGTCGCGCAGGAAGAACCAGACCACGATGATCGCCAGGATCGCGCCCTCGTAGAGCAGGGCCAGCGAGCCGTCGTAGTTGTCGACCACCGGCTCAACCATGTTGAAGGCCTGGTCGAAGCTCAGGTCGGGGTGATCGGCCAGCAGTTGGGCCACCACACGCTGCACGCCAGCCTCGACGTCGACCTCGCTGGCGCCGCGGCTGCGGGTGATTTCGAAGCCGACCACCGGCTTGCCGTCCAGCAGCGCGGCGCTGCGTTGTTCGGCCACCGTGTCGCTGACCCTGGCAACCTGTGACAGGCGGATGCGCCGGCCGTCGCTCAGCGGGATGTCCAGCGCGGCCAGTTCCTCGGCCGACTTGACCGTGGCCAGCGTGCGCACGGTCTGCTCGCTGCCGCCCCAGTCGGTGCGGCCACCCGAGGCGTCCTGCTGGACCGCGCGCAGCTGGCGCGAGACGTCCGACGCCGTCGCGCCAAGCGCCAGCAGCCGGGCCGGGTCCAGCTCAACACGAAGCTCGCGCGTGACGCCGCCCACGCGGGCCACCGAGCCGACGCCGTTGACGCTCAGCAGCGCCTTGGTCACGTCGTTGTCGACGAACCAGCTCAGGCCTTCCTCGTCCAGCCGGCTCGACGCGATCGTGTAGGTCAGGATCGGCGTGCCCGCCAGGTTCATCTTGCTGATCTGCGGGTCGCGCAGGTCGCCCGGCAGGTCGGCGCGGATGCGGTTGACGGCATCGCGCACATCGTCGACCGCCTCCTGCGTGGTCTTCTCCAGCCGGAACTCGACCGTCACCGTGGCGACGCCGTCCTGCACCTTGCTGTAGATGTGCTTGACGCCCTGCAGCGCGGCCACCGCGTTCTCGATCTTGCGCGCCACCTCGGTCTCGAGCTGGGCCGGTGCGGCGCCGGGCAGCGCGGCGCTGACCGTCACGGTGGGCAGGTCCAGATCCGGGAAGTTCTGGATCTTCATCGCCCGGAAGCTCATCAGCCCTGCCAAGGTCAGCAGGACGAACAGCATCACGGCCGGGATGGGGTTGCGGATCGACCAGGCGGAAACGTTCATGGTGGCGTGGGGCGTTCGGGTCGTTCGGGTCTTGGGGTGCTCAGGACTTCGGCGCGGCCACCGCTGCGGCCTTGGTCGGCAGTGTCGGGGCCGTCACGATGCGCACCGTGTCGCCGTCGCTCAGGAAAGCGCCACCCTGGCGCACCACCCGCGCGCTCGCATCGAGGCCTTCGACGGCCACGCGCTGATCCAGCCGCGCCAGCACACGCACGACGGTCTGCCGCACCTTCTGGTCGGCGCCGACCTGCATGACCACCGCGCGGCCATCGCGCAGCAGCACGGCGCTGGCCGGCAGCGTCAGGGACGGCCGGCTGTCGAAGCTGAACTCGCCGCGCGCGAACATGCCCGGCTTGAGGTCGCCTTCCGGGCCGACGGGCAGGTCGACCAGGACCAGGCCGTTACGGCTCTGCGCATCGACCGTCGGGGCGATCTTGCGCACCTTGCCGGTGACGCTGCGGCCAGCCGGCGTCGTCAGCTGGGCCTTGTCGCCGGCCTTCAGTCGGACCAGTTCGGCGGCGGGCACCTCGGCGCGCCACTCGATGCGGCCACCGCGGATCAGCTTGAACAGGTCGACCCCGGCGCCGCCGATGGCGCCGACCGTGGCGGTGCGGGCGCTGATCACGCCGTCGTCGGGCGCGACCACGCGGGTCTGCGCCAGGCGCAACTGCTGGGCCTGCACGGCGGCCTGGGCGGCCGCCACGCCGGCCTGCGCCGCCGTTTCGGCGCTCAGGGCCTGCTGAATCTGCTGGGCGCTCAGCGCGCCGGTGTCGCGCAAGGCACGGGTGCGTTCGGCGTTGTCGACCGCATCGGCCTGGGCGGCCCGGGCCTGTGCCAACGCGGCTTCCAGCTGGGCCAGGTCGGCCCGGATCGTTTCGCTGTTGAAGACCGCCAGCAGCTGGCCCTTGCGGACCCGGTCGCCGACATCGACCCGCACCTCGACCAGCCGCAGGCCGGCGATTTCGGCGCCGATGCTGGCTTCCTGCCAGGCGGCGATGTTGCCGTTGGCCTGCAAGGTCACCGGGACCTGGGCGCTGACGGGGCTGACGACCTCGACGCTGAGCGCGGCCTTGGCCGATGCCGGTGCCGATGCAGGTGCGCTGGTCTGGGCTTGTGCCAGCGGCAGGCTGCAGGGCAGGGCCATCAGCGCGGCAAGGGCGGCGGTGACGAGGGCAGGGCGGACAGGGCGAGCGGGCAGTGGCATGGTGTCGATCTGGTGCTGTTCATCGGGCACCGGCTGCGGCTGCGGCAGGTGCATCGACCGTTGCGCCGCAGTTTACTGGTCGGCCTTGACAACGACGCCCCACCAACGCCGAGGGCCCCGCGCCTTGCAGCGCGGGGCCCTCGTGACGGATGAGGCGGACCGGTTGATCCGCCTCATCGGATCAAGGCTGATCCAGATCGATCAGAGCAGGCCCTTGAGCAGCCGGCCCATCTCCGACGGGTTGCGGGTGATGGTGAAG
>NZ_SGWV01000015.1 GCF_004216565.1 Sphaerotilus mobilis
TGGTTAGCCCGCGAGCCAAATACAGCCAAGGTTTGCGCCTAACCCGGCATTCAAGCGGACTGCCTTCGGCAGCCGCTTATTTTTGACGTTAGGCCTCAGGAGGGCACATTGAGTTTCGATATAGTTGTTCTTCAACCAAACCCTGACATGGATCTTCTTCACAGCATCGAAGAAGTTCAGCAGGCTTTTCCTCTTGGCACGGCTGAGGATATTCAGAGGCAATGCAATCAGGTCATACCTGGCATCAAGTGGTCTTCAAACTCAGGCTTGTTCCAAGCTAAAGAAGGTTTTGCTATCGAGTTCTCGATACCTGATGAAACGCGCCCGTCTTCACTACATCTTTCACTTCACTTTGGTGCATCCTGGGAGGCTGGTGGCAGTGTCGAGTTCGATCGAATTATCCATAGGTTGTACGAGTCATATCGTTGGCAGTTTTTTGCCGTTTCGGATAACTCGTCTCTCTTGCTTGAGGAAGCGGAGTGAATCAATTTAAACGCACACAGCCTAGGCCTAACAAGTCATTCAACGGGACTGCGCTACGCGCAGCCCGTTAACTCCAGCGTTAGATTGCTATGACTCACGACCCACGAACAGGGCCTTTGCGGGAGTGGAACCGGCTTGCCAGGGAGAACACCGAGAACGCGATCGTCTCGTCAATGTTCGAAGCTGCAAGCAAGGCGTCGAAGCCACTGGAAGAATTTTCGACATGGCTGCTGGTCGGGACCGCAGCGGTTGCCTCATTTCTCATAGCTAACTCAGACAAGGTTCTTCCGCTACTCGGAACGAGAGGCTTTTCTTGGTGTGGCGCTCTGCTTTGCCTCTCGTGCTTGTTTGGCCTTCTCTCAAAGCTGATAGGTCTGCGGGCTTATATCGGGAAAGAGACGGGCGAGGCAGTTAGAAAGACTTTTGCAGAGCACCTTGCACGGTACGAGGTGGAGGAGGAAAAGATCCAGCAAGGGGCGATATTCTGGGGAATAGATCTTCAGACTGGCATCCGCATTGATCGCGTGCTTTCGGAGTTCTATAAGCCGCTGCCTTGGTGGGCTTCGTGGCTGGCAAAGCGCCAGTTGAGGAAACATGCGGGAAATCCGCAGGTCGGCCACCTCATCCTCATCAATAGCCTGAACTGGCAGGGGTACTTTGCGACAGGCCAAGCCCTCGCTTTTCTTGCGTTTCTTGTGGCTGGGTTCATTTATGTAGCAGCAATCTAACCATTCCATCGAGCGGATGTCTTGCCGGCTGCGCCGTCAAGCCACCGCTCATGTCAAACGTTAGGCGTCACGAAAATCAGCATGCACAAACGAGCACTTTTCATCCTAGCCATTGCCGCCCTGCTTTCCGGCTGTGCCACAACACCAGTACCAGTCAGCCAAGCCATCCCTGTAGATCAAGGTCGACTACTAGCATTCAAGGCTGCGCCGTCGACCGCGTATGGCACTTTGGTGGTCTTCCGCGATGTAGGGTTCATTGGCGGCGGCTGCTACTACGCTCTCTCAGTCAATGGAACGTTGGCTGTCCGGCTCGGCGTCGGAGAAGTTGCAACGCTCTATGTGCCAACCGGAGAGTTGCTGCTCCGTGCCAGCCGAGATCCGATGGGTGGCGGTCTTTGCGCGTTGGATCAAGATAATTGGACCCAGCGCGAGACAAACTTTCGACCAAACGAGGTAAAGAACTTTCGCTTGTCCATAGACGCGAATGGCAAGCTTGATGTTCAACGCAGTGAAGATAGCGGGAAGTGACGCCTAACCCTTTACAGGGACTTCCCCCGCCATCAACCAGTCTGCATTGGTTTTCTCTTTTCGATGTTGAGTTTCTTGAGCTGCCGACGAGCGCTGAAGCGGCTGAACAGAGAACAGACTGCCACTCTACAGACGGCCTTGTTGCAGCGGTGGCGCCCGGATGGCGGTCGAGTGCTGCGGGCCCAGATGCGAACCGCTCAGCGGGGCTCCATTCCTATCGCGTGGCTGTGGCCTTGCGGCCCCACCAGGGGTTAGTCGAGCTTGCCCGCTGCCGGTCTGACCTGTCAGTGCATCTTCATCATGTCGTCGTGCAAGGAAACTGGTTCACCCCATCGCAGCTGCAGTCGGGTCGGCGCCGTGGGACGGCTGTATCGCTCCGGCAGCCTTGGTGCTGACGTGGTGTCGGTCGAAGCGCTGCTCGCGCGTCATCACCGCCCACAGGATGCGCGCGTTCTTGTTGGCCAGCGCCACCACGGCCTTCTGCCAGCCCGAGCGCTCTTTCAGCGCCAACGCCCAGCGGCTGATCGGATCGGTGCGGGTGTGGGCGGTGTTGACCACCGATTTCGCGCCCTGGACCAGCAGGGTGCGCAGGTAGGCATCGCCACGTTTGGTGATGGTGCCAAGGTTGCTTTTGCCGCCGCTGGAACGCTGCCTGGGCACCAGACCCAGCCAGGCGCCGAACTGCGCGTCGCTGTCGAACTGCTTGAAATCGCCCACCGTGGCCACGGCCGCCGAGGCGGTGATGGGGCCAACGCCCATGAGGTCGGCGGCTCGCTGCACGTCGGCGCTGTCGGCCGCATGCGCGGCCAGACGTGCATCGCACCAGGCCAGGTGTTCGTCGAGTTCACGCCACTGCGCGTGTGCTCGCTGCAGCGTCATGCGCGCCAGGCCGTTGAGCTCGTTGCCGGCGTCCTCCAGGATGTCGTGCAGCGTCGTCTGCAACGCCCGCACGCCGGTGGCCACGGCGATGCCGAACTCCAGCAGCAGGCCACGGATGCGGTTGATGCACGCGGTGCGGTCGGCCTTCACGCCCTCGCGCAGGCGGTGCACGCACAGCAGGCTCTGCTGCTCGATGCTCTTGACCGGCACGAAGCGCATATGCGGCCGGCTGGCGGCTTCGCAAATCGCAGCGGCATCGTTGGCGTCGTTCTTCCCCACGTGCCCCTCGCTGCGGTACGGCGCGGCCAGGTGCGCCGAGACGATGCGCGCGTCCAGCCCCATGGCCAGCAGCTTGCGCGCCCAGTGGTGGGCGCTGGAACTGACTTCCATCACGACCATGCAGCCCGGCGGCAACTGCGTGCACCAGGGCAGGAACTTCTCGCGGCCCAACGACCGGTTCGTCAACACGCGACCGCCCGCATCCACGGCTTGCACCTGAATCACGCGCTTGGAAAGATCGACGCCCACACGCGCCGCAACACCTCGGGTAATCTTGTCCACGGGACTTCCCCTTTCAATGGCTGCAGATTGATGACTCGCACCGTCAATCTTGGCGCATCGACGCCGTTGCCCGAAGGTGGGAAGTCCCTTCACATTCCGCTCAAGCGGAGCGCCAACGGCAGGCCACCAGGCCCAAGCCGCAGGTACGGCGACCTCCAAATTGAAGTGCAACACCCCGAACAACTTCTATGATTTCGCACCTGTGGCCACTGGATAAGAAAACTGAGTCTGGAAGGACGAGTCCAAGGCAGCCTACTTGCTGAGCAGCGCTTGAGCCCACGTGCCATTGCGGCGCAACGGGTCTCAGCACAAGCAACTCCGTTCGTGAGTTCGCCCGCAATGCGGCACCGGATAGGCCGTACCGTGCGGCCCAGGCCCAGGCTGCGGCTGTTCAGCGCCGGGCAACGGCGCGTGCGAAGAGCCGAGAATTCGGCACTGCGTTGGACACGCCGTTGGTTCGGTGCGTGAGCTTTGAACTTCACTGGGCCCCCATTCCTTCCATCGAGCGGACCCGCACCGGCACAGCACTTGGCTCGCGATGAACTCACTCTCATTATTCGACGCGCTGGCCAAGTGCCATACCGGCGCTAGTCTCTCAGTACAATTTATAGCCAAATCGAGATCCGTTATGAAAATCCGCCGAGTTGCATCCAACACTCTTGGAAAGTCATTTCTGAAAATGGCAAGTCGCTTGGCGTGCTCAAAAGACATAGAGAATGCGATCAATAGCGCAACTCTGCCAGCCTCAACAAAAAATATCACATCATCTATCACAAACAGCTTGCGAAGTAGTCAAGGCTGGGATCGAAGAGAATTTAAGAATTTTTATTCCATCAAAAAAATGGCAGGCGCGGGGCGCCAAATTGGAATCGACGCACGTCATGCGATTGATGGCGCTTGTGTAGAGATAGAACTCTCAAACCAAACAACGTTCTCGCACGATTTGCTTAAGTTGGAAACCGCCCATCTTAACGGGCACTGTAAATTTGGCGTGGTGATAGTTCTCACCGACAAAACACGAGACGCAATTAGTGGGCATTGTGTGAGTTACCTCACATTCTCAAAAGCCCTTCACTGGCTCAGAATTTACTCGCACCTACGCGTGCCGATTGTCATCGTCGGCATCGGAAACTAGCCAATCCGATGAGAGGGACTACCCAAAAGCTGCGGTTGTGGATTCCGTTCGCGGCCTCGACGCTACTGCGCTCCCTAACGTCAAACGTTTGACCTCACAGGAACCACCATGTCACTCGCCTGTATCGTCCCTGACGCGGTCTGGCATGCGCAGCACCCCCTCAAGTTCGGCCCGATTTCGATAACGACGCGGATGACCATCATCCGGCTTCGAGATGGGTCTTTGTGGGTTCACTCGCCGATTCCTGTCGACGGCGAGTTAATGGGGCAGATACAAGACCTTGGGCATGTTCGATACGTCGTCGCGCCAAACAAGAGTCATCATCTGTTCTTTCGTGACTTCGTGAGTGCCTTTCCGTCCGCGCAAGGATTCATTGCTGTTGGCTTGGAGCTGAAGCGCCCCGAGCTCGCGAGATTTCCTCTGATACCGCAAGATGCGCCATGGCAGGCAGAGTTGGAGGGCTTCTTCATCGAAGGGCTGCCCATTTTGAATGAAACCGTCTGGTTCCACCGCGACACGGGAACCCTGGTCATCACCGATCTGCTGTTCTGTTTTTCTCGAGGAAATGGCGGACTGGCCTCTCTTGTATCCAAGCTCTTGGGTGTGCATGAAACGCTCGCCATGTCGAGAACGATGAAGCTAGCCACAAGAGACAAGCGCACAATTGGCAGATCGATACAGCCGCTGTTGTCATTGCCAATCAAACGGGTCATCGTCGCCCACGATCAGATCGTTGACGAATCGGCATCCGCCAGGCTGAATCAGGCCTTTGCGTGGTTGAAGTGAGGCCCGCACCATGGCCGGTTTGCGTCGGGTTCTCACAGGCTGTCCCGTCGTCACCTGGGCGTCTCCCGCACAGCGCGAACATTTAACATCCCCATCCACCCTTGCCACCCACGATCGGAACAATTCATGGCCGCCGGCACCTTGATCACCGTTCTTTCCAATATTCCCTGGGGAAAAGTGCTTGAAGCGGCACCGAAAGTGGCTGAGGGCGCCGCCAAACTCTGGAGCGCCGTCAGGGACCGCTCCGAGAGGGATTCCATCGAGGATCGCATTGAAGCTTCGGCCACACATCCCATCGGCACCGAAGCAGAGATATTGAAGCAGCGCGTGGCCGAACTGGAGCGCGACGTCAGATCCTTGCAGGAACAGATGCAGGCCGCGACTGAATTCATCAAGACACTTGCCGAGCAAAATACGCTGTTCGTTCAACGGGTTGAACTCAATCGAACGAGACTCTTCAGATTGGGCATGGCAACCATTGCAATTGGCACGGCCTTGTTGGGCGTGATCATCTATGCCATCGCATGAAACCCTCCCCGCCCCTCTCCCTCCCGGCCCAAGCCGCCGTCGCCGCCCTCGTGCTGCTGGGCCTGCTGGGTGGATCGCTGATCGTGGCCTACGCCGGTTTCGAGACGTCGCCGCGACGGGGTGGGCATTCGGTGTTTGTGCCGGCGCCGGAGGCTTATGTGCTTGCTGTGCTCATGTATGCGATGTCGCTGATCGGTGGGGTGGCGCTGTTGCGGGCGCGGCAGTGGGGTGTGGGTGCCTGTCTGGTGGGCGTGGCGGTTCAGGTGGTGGGGGCCTTGGCCTTGGTGGCTTGGCTGAGACCGACGCCATGACGAAGCGCCCCCGGGTCTTGCACACTCCCCAAAGCGCATCCGCAGTGCTCTGATCGGGCGATCTCATCCACCCAGGAGCCCCCTCCATGAACATCCACGGCCACTGCCACTGCGGCGCCATTCGCTTCACCGCCCTGATCGACCCGGCCAAGGTGTTTGCCTGCCATTGCACCGACTGCCAGATGATGTCGGGCGCGCCCTTCCGGGCGGTGGTGCCGGTGGCGGCTGGCGATTTCGAGTTGACGGGCACGCCCAAGGTCTATGTGAAGACCGCGCAGAGCGGCAACCGGCGCGCTCAGGGTTTTTGTGGCGATTGCGGGACGCCGATCTACGCGACCTCGGCCGAGAACCCGGCGTTCTACGGGCTGCGGCTGGGCTGCATCGACGAGCGGGCGCAGCTCGCGCCGAGCAAGCAGGTCTGGCTGCAGTCGGCGATGCCGTGGTTGCATGGCCTGGGCGACGTGCCGGGCACGGCCGGGCAGTGAGCGGGCGCCGATTCAGGAGTTGACAATGTCCGATGTGACCCCGCCAAAAGGCCCGGCCTCGTATTTTCCGTCGATCGAAAAGACGTATGGAAAACCGATTGCGCACTGGTTGCAGATCCTCGACGGCCTGGCGCACCTGAAACACATGGAGCAGGTCGCGCACCTCAAGGCCGAACACCAGATGGGCCACGGCCATGCAAATGCGCTGGTGGCGCATCACCGCGCCCGGTCGGGCGGATGAGCTGGGGCGCCACATCGTGTCCAAGCTTCTCGTCACCGAGATCAAGGCCTTTGTCCCGGCCCGAGACTTTGAGGTGTCCAAACAGTTTTACCGGGACCTTGGTTTCACGATGGCCTCGGAAGGTGGTGGCGTGGCCTATTTCCGGGTCGGCCATGCGAGTTTCCTGCTGCAGGATTTCTGCGCGGAGGCTCTGGCCGAGAACTTCATGATGCATTTGCTGGTCGAGGATGTGGACGCCTGGTGGCAGCAGGTCCAGAGCGCCGGCGTGGTCGACCGGTATGGGGTGACGTGTTCGGCCATCGAGACCCAGCCCTGGCGCATGCGGGATTTCTGTCTGAGTGACCCTTCTGGCGTGCTGTGGCGGATCGGCCAGAACACCGATTGAATCGGGGCCCCTGATGCTCCACCGGAAACAAGCGCCATGCCCCAGCACCTCAGCCTGATCTCCCTGCTGGTCCACGACCAGGATGACGCCTTGGCCTTCTACGTCGGGACGCTGGGTTTCACGCTGGTGGAGGACAGCCACCAGCCGGCGCAGAACAAGCGCTGGGTGGTGGTGTCGCCACCCGGCGCAGATGACCGGCGCGGCTGCCAGATCCTGCTGGCCCGCGCCAGCGACGAGGCGCAGCGTGCGCGGGTGGGCGACCAGACCGGCGGGCGGGTCTTCCTGTTCCTGCAGACGGACGACTTCTGGCGCGACTTCCATGCCTGGCGCGCGCGTGGCGTGGTCTTTGTGCGCGAACCGAAGGTCGAGCCCTATGGCACGGTGGCCGTGTTCGAGGACCTGAGCGGCAACCGCTGGGATCTGATCGGGCCGGCGGCACCACAGGCGTCGAGCAACAACCTGCCCGGCCTGCCACAGCTCGCGCACCCCCTTGTTTCTTTGCGGCCGCTGGCGGCCGCCGACCTCGAGCCTTGGTACGCCTACCTGCACCTGCCACAGGTCCATGAACACACCAGCTGGGACATTGCCGGACCGGACGCGTTGCGCTCGCATGTCGGCACGCGGCCGGGAGATGTGAACGCGACAAGCTGGCGGCTGGCGATCGCGTGGCGGGACGGCGGTGCGTTGGCCGGCACGGTCGGCCTGAACGAGGTGTCGCGCGTCCATCGCTCAGCCGAGATCGCCTACGACCTGGCGCCCGACGCCTGGGGACGCGGCATCGCCCGCGCGACCTGTACGGCAGTCGTCGCCTGGGCGCATGAACGGGCCGGCCTCGCTCGTATCCAGGCCACGGTGATGACGAGCAACCAGCGCTCGCTGCGCGTGCTCGAACACTGCGGCTTCCAACATGAAGGGCTGATGCGGGCCTACCGGCACTTCCGGGGACGCAGCGGCGACTTCCACCGGTTTGCACACGTCACACCGATGACGGCAGACTGAGCGTTTCAACGTGATCGCCGACTCGCCATGAACCTTCGCCGACACATGCCGACCGTCTACCGCGCGCTCGCGCTGCTCGCCTTCGTCGTGACCTGGACCTACAACGGCCGCTACATCCTGGGCGGTGGCGGACTCGGTCCCGCCGAGTTCTTCGGCGCGGCGTTTGCCAACGACCTGACGCAGGCGATCACGCTGGACGTCTACCTGGCCGCGCTGGTGTTCTCGATCTGGGTGGTGAGGGAGTCCCGACGGGGCGTCGCGGTGCGCTGGCCCTGGCTGCATGTCGCGATCTGCTTTGGCATCGGGCTGGCGATCGCCCTGCCGCTGTACCTGGCGGCGCGCGAGGACCTGCGGCGCGACATCTCACCCACCTCGGAGCTTTGAACCATGACCCCGATCACCGTCACCACCGTCGCCCACGCCCCGATCGCGGAGGTCTGGCGCGCCTACACCACGCCGGCCGACATCGTGGTGTGGAACACCGCCTCGCCGGACTGGCACACCACGCGCGCCGAGGTCGACCTGCGGGTCGGCGGCGCGTTTTCGTCGCGCATGGAAGCCAAGGACGGCAGCTTCGGCTTCGACTTCGCCGGCACCTACACGGCGGTCGTGCCTCATGCGCGCATCGCGTACGCCTTCGGTGATCGCACGGCGACGGTCGAGTTCGTCGACGGGGGCGATGCCGGCGTGACCGTGCGCGTCACCTTCGAGCCCGAGAACGAGTTCCCGGTCGAACAGCAGCAGCAGGGCTGGCAGGCGATCCTGGACAGCTTCGCGCGGCATGTGCAGGCGCGTGCATGACGGCGGTCGGGCACGACGACCCGACTGCGCTGCTGGACCTGCTGGCGCAGCGCTTCACGCAGCACCCGCACCGCCACCCCGGCATCGCCTGGTCCGAGGTGCGCCAGCGCCTGGATGCGCGGCCCGAGGCGATGGGCGTGCTGCTGGCAATGGAAAACAGCGGTGGCGAGCCGGACGTGATCGGTGTCGACGCGGCCAGCGCCACCGTCATCTTCTGCGACTGCGCGCCGGAAAGCCCGGCCGGTCGGCGCAGCCTGTGTTTCGACCGGGCGGCGCTGGAGGCGCGCAAGGAGAACAAGCCGGCCGGCAACGCGATGGATCGCGCGGCCGCGATCGGCATCGAGCTGCTGACCGAGGCGCAGTACCGCGCGCTGCAGGCGATCGAGCCCTTCGACCGCAAGACGTCGAGCTGGATCCAGACGCCCGAGGCGATCCGCCGACTCGGCGGGGCGTTGTTCTGCGATCGCCGCTACGACCAGGTCTTCACCTATCACAACGGGGCCGAGTCCTACTATGCGGCGCGCGGCTTCCGGGGCCGCCTGCGGGTCTGAACACGGATGCCCACGATGACGCGACTTGAACTCAAGATTCCCCCGCCGCTGGTCGGCGCACTGGTCGCCCTGGGCATGTGGGCGCTGTCGGCGCTTGGCCCGTCTTTGGGACTGTTGCCGGGCCTGCGCGTGGTCGTCGTGGCGCTGCTGGTGCTGGCGGGGCTGACCTTCGATGTGCTCGGGCTGCTGGCCTTCCTGGGCGCGCACACGACCATCAACCCGCTGCGGCCGGAACGCTCGAGCGCGCTGGTGACCGGTGGCATCTACCGCGTCACGCGCAACCCGATGTATGTCGGCATGGCCCTGTTGCTGACGGCCTGGGCGGTGCACCTGGGCGGCTTGTGGGCCTGGCTCGGGCCGGTCGCCTTCGTGCTCTACATCACCCGCTTCCAGATCCAGCCGGAGGAACGCATCCTCGACGGCCTGTTCGGCGACGAATACCGGGCCTGGTGCGCCCGGGTGCGGCGCTGGCTCTGAGCCGCCTTGGCGGCGCCGCACCGAAACCTGACATCACCATGAACATCACCCGCCCCCAGCTCGACGAGGCCGTCCGGCGCGGCCTGTTGCAGGACGGACAGGCCGATGCGCTGTGGCACTACCTGGACGCGGCATCGACCGAGACGGCGTCCTTGCGCACGACGCATGTCCTGTACTACCTCGGCGGCCTGATCGCGATCGGCTCGATGACGGTGTTCATGAACATGGGCTGGATGCTGTTTGGCGGCTGGGGCCTCGCCGGTTTGTCGCTGGCCTATGCGCTGGCCGGTCTGCTGGCGACCGAGCGGCTGCTGCACAGGATGAAGCTGCGCATCCCCGCCGGCATCGTTGCCACCTTCGTCGTGGCGCTGACGCCGTTGGGGGTCTACGGCCTGCAGATCGCCACCGGTACGCTGGCGCCCGAGCGCGCGTACGAGTCCTACCACCGCCTGATCGACTGGCGCTGGCTGTGGATGGAGCTGGCCACGCTGGTCGTCGCGGCCGTCATGCTGTGGCGCTATCGACTGCCTTTCCTGGTGATGCCGCTGGCGCTGACGCTGTGGTACCTGAGCATGGACATGGTGCCCTTCGTCTTCGACACGCCGGACACGGACTGGGCGATGCGCAAGTTCGTGTCGCTGTGGTTCGGGCTGCTGATGACGCTGCTGGCGCTGTGGGTCGACCTGCGCACGCGCACGGCCGACGACCCGGCCTTCTGGCTCTACCTGTTCGGCCTGCTGACCTTCTGGAGTGGCCTGTCGCTGCTGCGCACGGACAGCCAGCTCGACTGGTTCGGCTACCTCTGCATCAACGTGGCCCTCCTGGCGATTGGCACGCTGCTGGCGCGGCGGGCGTTCGTGGTGTTCGGCGGCCTGGGCGTCGCGGTCTACCTGTCCCAGCTGACCTATGAGGTCTTCCGCGAGAGCCTGCTGTTCCCCTTCGTGCTGACCGCGGTCGGCTTCGGCATCATCGGCCTGGGCATCGTCTGGCAACGCCAGCAAGCTCGGCTGGACGCCTGGCTGCGCCAGCACCTGCCGGCGACCTGGCAGGACTGGCTGGCGCAGCGGCGCTGAGCCCCGCGCAACCCCTTGAACGGATCCCCCACCATGCGACTGGCCATCCTGACCGGCGGCTCACGCGGCCTCGGACTTGCCCTGCATGAGCAGCTCACGCAAGCGGGCTGGCGGGTGCTGGAGTTCTCGCGCACGGCGCCACACCGGGATTCGGTCCGGCTGGACCTGGCAGATCCGACACAGATCGCATCGCTCGTCCGGCCGGCGCTGGCGAGGGTCGCGGCCGAGCTGACCGAGACCATCGAGGCGCTGGTCGCGATCAGCAACGCCGGCGTGCTGGACCCGATCGGTCCGGCTTCGCGCAAGGACCCGGCTGCCGTGCTGGCCAATCTGCAGGCCAACTTCACGTCGGCCATCCTGTTCCAGAGCGTCGTGGTGGCGCAGTTCCAGAACCTGGCTTGCCGCAAGGTGCTGGCCAACCTGTCCTCCGGCGCGGCGCTCAAGGGCTATGCCGGCTGGTCGCTCTACGGCGCCGCCAAGGCGGGGCTGGAGCACCACATCCGCGCCGTCGCCGTTGAACAGGCCAGCGAAGCGCATCCCTTCATCGCCCTGAACGTCGACCCGGGCGTGATGGACACGGCGATGCAGGCGCTGATCCGCGAGCAGGCGCCGGCCGATTTCCCGGACGTGGCGCGCTTCATCCGTCGGCAGGCCGATGGCGAGCTGCGGCCGCCGGGTGACGTCGCCGCGGCCATCCTGCGCCTCCTCGAACGGACCGACCTCGTCAGCGGCCAACGCTGCGTCGCGGCCGATTTCTGATGCTGCAGCGCATCCACCACGTCGCGCTGATCTGCGCCGACATCGAGGCGTCGAAGCGCTTCTACGTCGACATCCTGGGCCTCACCGTGGTCGCCGAAACCTGGCGAGCGGCGAGGCAGTCGTGGAAGGTCGACCTGGCGCTGCCCGACGGTGGCCAGCTGGAGCTGTTCACCTTCCCCGGCGCCCCGCCCCGGCCGTCCTGGCCCGAGGCCCGCGGCCTGCGCCACCTGGCCTTTGCGGTGGCCGATGTCGAGGCCTGCAAGGCCACGCTGGAAGCACGGGGCCTGGTGCTGGAAGCCGTCCGGCTGGACGAGCTGACCGGCCGCCGCTTCGTCTTCTTCGCCGACCCGGACGGGCTGCCGGTGGAGCTCTACGAGGCCTGAAGGCCCGCCGGGTCTCGGCGTCATCCGCCCAGCGTGTTCGCGGCCAGCCAGTCGGCCCAGTGGTCGACACAGGCGCGCACCTTCGGCAGGCGGTGGCGCTCGCGCAGCATCACCGCCAACACCGGCGTGGGCGCCGAGGTGAAGGCCTCCGGCAGCACCGGCTGCAGCGCCCCGCCGCGCAGCAGCGGCAGGGCCGCAAGATCGGTCAGGCGCGAGATGCCGACGCCCGCCAGCACCAGCGCCAGCAGCGCGGCCGAGCTGTCGACGCGGGTCAGGTGGCGATCCGGCTGGGCGGCGCACCAGACCTGCTCGCGGCCGTCGCGCTGGAAGGTCCAGTCGTTGAGCGCTGGCGCAGCGCTGCTGGTCACCAGGCGATGGCTGGCCAGCGCGTCGACGCTGGCCGGCATGCCGTGGCGGGCCAGGTAGCCGGGCGAGGCGTAGAGCCCGCGCCGCAGGCTGCCGATCGGCCGGGCGACCACCGTGTCGCTGGCTGGCGTGCCGGTGCGCAAGGCCACGTCGATGCCGTCGCGCACCATGTCGACCAGCCGGTCCTCGGCACCGATGTCCAGGCGCAGGGCGGGATGGCGGTCCAGCAGGGACGGCAGGCTGGGCGCGATCAGGCTCTGAGCCAGCACCGCGCTGACGCTGACCCGGACCCAGCCGCCGGGCGCGTCCAGCCGGCCGCTCAGGTCGGCCGCCAGTTCGGCCTGGACGTCCAGCAGGCGGCGCGCCTGGGCGAGGAAGGCATCGCCCTCGTCGGTCAGGCTCAGGCCATGGGTCGAGCGGCGCAGCAGCAGCACGCCGCAGGCGGCTTCCAGCCGGTCGACGCTGCGGCTGACCTGGCTGACCGGCACGTCGCGCTCGCGGGCAGCGGCCGACAGGGTGCCCAGGGCGCTCACGCGCACGAACAGGGCGACGTCGTCGAGTTGCAGGTTCATGGCGTGATGGTCGATCGCTCTTGCAGATTCCGCAAGACCGTTGCCTGCGCGGTGCGGTTTCCGAGCCCCGGCTTGCCGCCTAGAGTGAACAGCAACCCCACACAGGAGATCCCCCATGCCCATCCTCACCGTCCTGATCGGCGCCCTGCCCTCGCCCGCGTTGGCGCGCGACATCGCCGAAGACCTGCTGCAGGCCACCGAAGGCGTGCTGGACAAGCGCCGCGACCTGACCTCGATCGCGCTGCAGTTCGTGCCGCCCGCGCAATGGACCGTGGGCGGCGCGAGCCTGACAACGCTGGCCCGGCCGACCGCCTTCGTCGAGATCCGCATCACCGACGAGACCAACACCAAGGCCCAGAAGGCGCGCTACATCGCCGCCGTGCACGAGCTGCTGCGGGCCCGGCTGGGCGACCTGCACCCGGTCAGCTATGTGCAGATCCACGACGTGCGCGGCGCCGCCTGGGGCTGGGGCGGACGCACGCAGGACGCGCGCGCGCATCGGTCGGACGCCTGAGGTCCGAGGTCTGAGGTCTGAGGGCCACGGATCGTCCGTGCATGACTAGCATGGGCTCACCGCCACCGTGCACACGCAGGAGCCCCGTCATGGCCACCGTCTACTACACCGCTTGCAGCCTCGATGGCTTCCTCGCGACCGAGGATCACGGCCTGGAATGGCTGTTCCCGCTGGCCGACATCGGCGACACCAGCTTCCCCGGCTTCTTCGCCAGCGTCGGCGCCTTGGCCATGGGCGCGTCGACCTACGAATGGATGCTGCGGCACGTGGTGCGCACGCCCGACGATCCCGGTACGTCCTGGCCCTATGCACAGCCGGTCTGGGTCTTCAGCCACCGGTCCCTGCCGGTGATCGCCGGTGCCGATCTGCGCTTCGTGCAGGGCGATGTCCGGCCCGTGCATGCGGCGATGACGGCTGCGGCGGCGGGCAAGACCGTCTGGCTGGTGGGCGGCGGCGAGCTGGTCGGCCAGTTCCTGGACGCTGGCCTGGTGGACGAGCTGAAGGTGCAGGTCGGATCGGTCACGCTGGGCCGTGGCCAGCCGCTGCTGCCGCGTCGCTTCACGTCGCCACCGCTGCGCCTGCTGTCGGTCCAGCAGGTCGGCAGTGGCTTCGCCGAGCTGCACTACGCGGTGCCGCGACCCGCGGTCTGACAACGACGAGCAACGAGCAGGCCCGCTCAGGCCTTGCGGGCGACCCAGTAGGTGGCGCCCTCGGGGCCGTAACGCTCGCGGTGCGGCACGTCACGGGCGAGCTCGAAGCGATCGCCCGGGCCCAGGCGGCGCTCGGCGCCGTGCTGGCCGTCCCGGTCGACCGCCAGCCACAACTCGCCCTGCACGACGAGCGCCCGGGCGGCAAAGGGATGGGTGTGGGTGTCCAGCACGGTCAGCGGCGCCCACTGGCGTTCGATCACGGCGTCGGCACCGGCCGCCCGCTCGGCGGACTCGAATTCGGCAAAGGTCGTCATGGCGCTTCTCCAAGCCCGTCGAAGCCGCGGGCGTCAGCAAGGTCTGCACAGCTTAGGAGGTCCGGGCCACATCCGATGCCGGCGGGCCATGGGCCATGGCCCGGCTGACCGGAGCGCTGCGGTCAGAGTCCGCGCTGAGGCTCGTCCGGCTGGGCCTGCGGGGCCTTGCGGGCCAGCGCCATCCAGACGCCGAAGGGCAGGCCGCCGGGCAGGTCCAGCGGCCGGGTCGGAGCCAGTCGTTGCAGTTCCAGCACGACCGGCTCGCCGGCCGCCTCCGCGTGTTCGCGCGCGGTGCCACGCGCCAGCAGCACGCCACATTCGGCCGGCACGTCGTCGGCATCGCCGATGCCGTCGGCCAGCACGTAGTACAGCGCGCCCGCCACGGCCAGGTAGGCGGCGCGCTTGTCGGCCAGCCGGAGGTCGGCCAGCAGGTCGGCGCGGCTGACCTTGATCTCGTGGACCTGCGGCTGCAGCCAGCCCGGCGCGCTGGTCTGGCGGATGGAATAGACATCCGGCAGCACGATGGGCCAGCGTTGCGGCACGCGCGAGGCGCTTGCCGCAGGGTCGGCCAGACCGTCGATCAAGCCGTCGAGCAGATCACCAGCCTGGCTGTCGGGTGCTTCGGCGGACACGTCGGCCGACCCTGCCGGCAAGGGCGCGCGAACGCTCAGGGCACACCAGGCCAGCCGGCCTTCACGCGCCAGCGTCGCCGCTACCCGTGTGGCCAGGCCGTCGTGGGCGCTGCGGGCGCGGCGGTTCTGCTCGCTGGCGCGCACGAGTTCCTGCACGCCCGCGTCGCTCAGGTGCAGCGTCATGCGGCCCTGTTCGTCCAGCGTGCGCAGCAGCAGGCCGGCCGCCAGCAACTCGGCCTCGATCAGGTCATGGCAGGGCCAGCCAGCCGATTGCCACAAGGTGCGCAGCCGGCGGCGATGGGCCGAGCCGATCGGCAGGGCCGGCGGCGTGGACGGCGTGGGTGACGTGGGCATGGTTGGGTCGCAGCTGGAAAGGGCGTTCAGCACAGTGCTTGGGTTTATATCGGGACGCTCAGGCTAAGGCCTGCACTGGCTCGCCGGATGAGCCTGAGCGTTGAACCCCGCCACTGTCGGGCTCGACCGCGCCGCCGCAGCCATGCGCCCGGCAGCGCTGCGCCAGGCCGTTGACCATCGCGTCGATGAAGGCGCGGGTGCGGGCGGGCATCAGGCGCCGTTCGGGGAAGACCGCCCAGGCAGGCGACGGCTCGGTCTGCCAGCCCGGCAAGACCCGCACCAGCCGGCCATTGGCGACCGCGTCGGCGGCATAGAGGTCGGGCAAGGCGGTGATGCCCAGCCCCGCCATCGCCAGCTGGGCCAGCAGATGCGGCGAGTTGGCCGCGGCATGCACACGCGGGCGACCGGTCCAGGTCAGGCCCGCAGCCGGCCCGGTCAAGGTCCAGGCACGCGGCTCGGCGCCTTCGCGCGACAGCACCAGGCCATCGAGCTGGGTCAGCTGCGCCGGCTCGACCACCGGTTCGCGTCGGTCGACCCAGGACGGCGCCGCGTACAGCGCGCCGGTGAAGTCGACCAGCCGACGCGCCGACAGGCTGCTGTCGGCCGGCAGCTCACCGGCGCGAATGGCGACGTCGACGTTCTCGGCGATCAGGTCGACGCGGCGTGGCGAGAGATCCAGCTCCAGCGTGATCTGGGGGTGCCGCACCAGGAAGTCGGCCACGATGTCGGCCAGCAGAAAGGTCGCCAGATCGCCCGCCATCGACACCCGCAGCCGACCCGACGGAACGACCTGCCGATGCGCGGCCAGCGCCTGCGCCGCCTCGACCTCGGCCACCACCTGGCGCGCATGTTCGAGCACGCCCTGGCCGAACTCGGTCAGGCTGAGCCGGCGGGTGCTGCGCTGGAGCAGGCGCTCGCCCAGCTGCTGTTCCAGCCCGGACAGGCGGCGCGAGACGGTCGACTTGGGCCAGTCCAGCCGCGCGGCTGCGGCACTCAGGCTGCCGGCCTCGACCACGCGGGCGAACAGCAGCAGGTCATCGGCGTCGATCGTCATGGGCAGTCCTTCGTGTCCGGGCACGGATCATCGTTCCACTGGCGGATCAATCATATCCATGAACGTGGCTTCTGTTGCTGGAGAAGCATCGATAGAGTGACACCCATCGCATCCACTTCCCTGAGGAACACCGCCATGAACATCCTGCAAGTCAACACCAGCGCCCGCACCGCCACCGCCGACGCGGGTTCCCTGTCCAGCCGCCTGGCCGCCGAACTGGTCGGGCGCCTGCAAGCCCGCCAGCCCGCCGCCCGCGTGGTCGTTCGCGACCTGGCCCGCGACCCGCATCCGGTGCTCGACGAGGCCGCCCTGCAGGCCCTCTTCACGCCGGCCGAGCAGCGCAGCCCGGCGGCCGCCGCCCGGGTGGCGCAAGACGATGTGCTGATCGCCGAGGTCCAGGCCGCCGATGTGCTCGTGATCGCCTCGCCGATGTTCAACTTCGGCGTCACCGCGCAGCTCAAGAACTGGATCGACGCGATCGCCCGGGCCCGCGTGACCTTCCAGTACACCGCCACCGGCCCGGTGGGCCTGCTGACGGGCAAGAAGGTCTATGTCGTCGCCACGCGCGGCGGCATCCATCGCGACCTGCCCAGCGACACGCAGGTGCCCTACATCCGCCAGGTGCTGGGTTTCCTCGGCATGACCGACGTCGAGGTGATCTACGCCGAGGCGCAGGGCATGGGCCCGGATGCCAGCGAACGTGGCATCGCCGAAGCCCGCGCCCAGATCGACGCGCTGCTGGGCGCGACCGCCGCGGTTTGAACGACACTGCCCGCCTTGCCGGGTCCGGCCTTGCGGCACGCCCCGCATCGCCGGACCTTCGCCACCCCACGAACGTTGCACAGGAGCCCCCGATGAGCACCCCCGTCACGCAGAACGTCACCCAGAACGTCACGCAAGCGCGCACCGTCGAGCGGCTGGTCGCCGGCCAGCCGACCTCGGACGGCGCGGGCGTCAAGCTGACCCGCGTGCTGACCAACAACCTGCAGCGCCGGCTCGATCCCTTCCTGATGCTGGACGCCTTTGGCAGCGACCAGGCCGACGACTACATCGCCGGCTTCCCAGATCACCCGCACCGCGGCTTCGAGACCGTCACCTACATGCTCGCGGGTCGCATGCGTCACCGCGACTCGGCCGGCAACGAGGGCTTGCTGACCAACGGCGGCGTGCAATGGATGACCGCCGGGCGCGGCGTGATCCACAGCGAGCTGCCCGAGCAGGAGGAAGGCCGCATGGAAGGCTTCCAGCTCTGGGTCAACCTGCATTCGCGCGACAAGATGCGGCCGGCCTGGTATCGCGACATCCCGTCCGAGCAGATCCCCGAAGTCAGCCTGCCGGGCGCGACCGTGCGCGTGATCGCCGGCAACAGCCAGGGCGTGACCGGCGCGATGCAGCGCGAGACCACCGAGCCGGTCTACCTCGATCTGCACCTCGAACCCGGCGCCAGCATCGAACAGGCACTGCCGGCCGGCCACAACGCCTTTGTCTATGTCTACCGAGGTGCAGCCCGGGTCGGACCCGAAGGCCAGTCGACCGAGGTGCCGGTTCAGCGCATGGCCATCCTGGCCAATCAAGCGGCTGCCGACGGCGTTCGGGTGCAGGCCGGTCCGGACGGCGCCCGCGCGCTGCTGATCGCCGGCGCGCCGCTGAACGAGCCGATCGCGCAGTACGGGCCCTTCGTGATGAACACGCAGCAGGAGCTCTACCAGGCGGTCGAGGACTTCCGGGCCGGCCGGCTGGCCTGAGCCGCGCGGCCAGACCTTGTCCTCAAGGCCCGGCGCACAGGTCCAGCGCCGGGTCGATGCCGCCATCGGGCGAGCGCACGCCCATGCAGCCGAGCAGGCTTGCATACAGCTCATGGTGGCCGTGCCGATCGGCTGGCGAGACACGCGCACGGTCCATCAGGCGAGCATGACCGGCGGCCAGCGCCGGATCGGCCAGGAAGCGCCGGCTGGCCCAGAACAGCATCGGGACCTTGAACTGCTCCGGCGGCGCGATCGCCTTGGGCGTGGCGTGGAAGTGGGTGCCGCCGCCGATCGACTCGCCATGGTCGGCGGCATAGACCACCAAGGCCCGCCGCTGCCGCACGACGTCGCGCACGCCCTGCAGCACCGTGTCGACGTAGCGCACGCTGTTGTCGAAGGCATTGAAGAGCGAGGCCTCGTCGCAGGTGCCGTCCGGGTCGCTGCAGTCGGGCCGCCATATCGCCTGTTCGACCGGGTAGCGCTGGGCATAGTGGTAATGCGAGCCCTTGGTGTGCAGGACGACCAGCAGCGGCTGGCGCGGTTCGCGTGCCTCGTGGCGGTCAACGGCGGCGCGCAACTGGTCGACCAGCAGGACATCGTGGGTGGGACGACCGAGGTTCTGCGGCTCGGCCAGGATCATCTCGCGCAGCTTCATCTCGTCGGCACCGACGCGGCTGTAGAAGCCCGCCTCGCCCTGCAGCGCGTAGAGCTCGATGCGGAAGCCGAGGCTGCGGTAGACGGCGAACACATCGCGCTCGGTGACACGGTCGGGCGCACCGCCAAGCCCGGCCACGACCGCCTGCGGACGCACAAACATGCAGGCCAGCGACAGCTGGGTCGAGGTGTCGCAGGAACGGGCGGCAAAGGCCGCCAGATCACGTTCGCGCGCCAGGTGCGGGGTGGTGTCGCGGTGATGACCCAGCACGCCCATGCGGTCGTGCCGGGTCGTCTCGCCGATCACCAGCACGACCACCAGGCCGTCCAGCGGCACGGTGGGCAGGTGGCGGTGCAGCACCGAAGGGTCCTTGAGCTGCTGGCCGTCCCGGTGCTGTCGCCAGGCCTGCCCGGCCACTGCACCCACGCCAGCGAGCCAGTTCGACGGCAGGTAGGCATGAGCGGCCACGCCCGCCGCGCTGGAGGCCCGTGGCGCATCGGCCGGCACGACGTCCTGCGTGACCCGGGTCGCCGAGGCCAGCGCCAGCCGGGCCCCGCTCATCAACACCGCGCACACGGCGATCCAGACCAGCCAGCCGGCCAGGCGGGCGACACGGCGATGGCCGCGCCACCAGCTGCCCGGCGTGTGGCGCAGCCAGGCGAGGGTCGGCAACAGGCCCAGGGCGGTCCACCACAGCATCAGGCGGGCGTCGAGCAGTTCGCGGGTCAGGTCATGGTCCCGGGTGAGCGTCGCCAGCACGGTGCCGTAGCCGATCACGACCTGGAACTGCCACATGAACCAGGCCGCCGCCGCGCCGACAAGGATCACGCTGGCGCCCACCATCCGCAGCGCACTGCGTCCGGCCAAGGCGGCCAGGCCGATCAACAGCCCGCTCAGCCCCAGCACCAGCGCGGCCTCCAGCAGCGTCACCCACAGGGCCTGCGACAGACCGGCACGCTCGGCGAGCCCGACCCCTCGTCGCCAGAACACCGGCAGGTTCAGCAGCAGGCCGGTGCCCAGCACAAAACAGCAGCAGGCCAGCCAGCGCGTGTCAGCATCACCGGGTGACGCGCTGCGTCGAAACAGAAAGTTTGCGCCGGGCGGCGGCAGCGTGACGGGGCGATCGGGTTTCATGTTTGGTGTCTTCCATCGGAGCTCGACAGGCACCAAACGCTACGGATGCACGGCGGACCGGTGCATCACCGGAATCACTGGAAATCACCCACAAGCTGGTTGTTGCGACACGATGTGGGCTGGCGTCCGCAGCGCCATCACTTGTCCTCAGGACCGCACGACGGTTGAATCACGATGAACCCCAACGACTCCCCTTCCCTGCCCGACCTGCCGCCCACACCGCTGGGCCGCTACCGCCATTACAAGGGCGGCGAGTACGAGGTCATCGGCGTGGCCCGTCACAGCGAGACGCTGGAGCCACTGGTGGTCTACCGGCCGCTCTACAACGCCACCGGCCTGTGGGTGCGACCGCACGCGATGTTCTTCAGCACCTTGACGGTGGACGGCAAGGAGGTGCCCCGCTTCGCGCCCTGGGGTCGATCCGACTGAGGGCTGCCACAGGCGCCGTCAGGGCGAACGGCACAAGCGCCAGGACACGGTCACATCGCGGTCCCCAAGAACGCGTGAACGCGCTGAGTTCACGCCAGGAGCCGCCCACACGGATGGCTGTTGAAGGCTTGGGCCACGCCGTGGTTCTGGTGTGACCTGCAAGACGTGAAACTGCAGATGGCCGGCCTGTCCACGGGCGCGGACCGCTGGTTCGTGAGAGGCGACCCTGCAGGTTTGGCGTTCTCGGTCTTCCACGACCTGGACGAACGCCTGCTGGCTCGGTGTCTCCACGTTCGCGGTCTCTCGCGCCCTGTCGGGCAAGCCCGGCGTCGGCGTGGAGACCCGCGAACGCATCCTGGCCTGCGCGACGGCGAACGCCAGCGTGAGTCGGCTGCGACAACCTCGAAGCCGGTCGACTGGTCGCCCGCTACCTGGCCTCGCTCGGTTGCCGCCGGGTGGCGGTGCTGGCCTATCCGAAGGAATGGAACACACGCGCCCCGCGCGAACGGGGCCTGCGCGATGCCGCGCCGGCCACGATGGCGATCGACCTGGTCGAGTCCGACAACTCGGCCGAAGGCGTGCACGATGCCATGGCCGCACACCTGCGATCGGCCCAGCGGCCGGACGCGATCTACGCGCTGAACACCCCGCTGCTGCACGGCGCGATGCGGGCGATCAAGGCCGCCGGCCTGCGCATCCCCGACGACATCTCGGTGCTGGGCTTCGACGATTTCGAATGGGCCACGCTGCTGGACCCGCCGATGACCGTGGTCGACCAGCACATCGACGAGATCGGCCGCCTGGCCGGTGCTGCCGTCGTCGACCTGCTCGCAGACGCTGGCAATGCTGGTGGGGCCGCAGGTCGGTCAGCCACCCCACCACGGCACATCGCGGTGTCGCCGACGCTGGTGATCCGCGCCTCTTGCCGGTCGGTGCCTCGAATTCCGCAACGACCTGACGCTGTTCGCGCTGACGCGGCTGAACGACGTCGTTGGCGCCGTCTTCGCAGAAGCGGCCCTGTCGCTGATGAAGGCCCGCAAGCTCAAGCCCCAGGACGTCGCCGTGATCGGCTATGACGGCCAGACCGTCTACCAGGAGCCGCCGGAACGCGACCGCATGGCGGCGGTGGCGGACACCGCGCGGCCCTTTGAACGGTGGACGACCGGCGGCGATCCCTGCGGCCTGCAGATCGGTGAGCCCGGCGTCGTGGCGGTGCTCACGGATGTGCCCACGGTCACGCAATTCCGGTCGGTGGACCATGCCTTGGGCGGCACGGGCGCACCGCTGATGCAGTTCCTCGACCACGTCTTCTTCAAGGACCTCGCGCCGATCGCCACGCTCAACATCGGCGGCATCTCGAACCTGCAGGTCGCCAACCCGGATCGCAGCCGGATGCAGGCCTTCGACTGCGGCCCCGGCAACGTCATGATCGACCACGCCATGAACAAGCTGTTCGGCAAGCCCTACGACGCCAACGGTGCGGTCGCGGCAACGGGCCGCGTCGACGCGGGCTGCCTGGCCGAGCTGAATGCGCATCCTTTCTTCAGCCGTCGCGTGCCACGCTGTGCCTGGCGCCTCGACTTCGGCGGCGACTACGCGGACGCGGTGATGGCGCGACATGCCCACCTCTCACCGGCCGACCTGGTGGCAACCTTCACCGAGTTCACCGCCTGCGCGATCGTTCGGGCGTTGACGGGCCATGTGACCGTCCTGCCCCACATCCAACTGAGGCTGTCGGACGCCTATGGCCTGCCCTCCCAGTTCAAGGAGGCGATCAAGTTCGCCACCCTCGCCTTTGCGACGCTGCACAGCGTCGGCAACAACATCCCGGCGGCCTGCGGTGCGCGGGACTTCGGCGTGTTGGGCAAGCTGGTGCTGCCCCCTCGGGCGGCCCGGGGCTTGCCGGTCAGGCCCTGATCACGATGCTTGCCTGAGCAGGTCAGCCTTGCAGCGTGGCAGCGTGACGCCGCCGCTGGACGGCCGCATCACGCGCGATCTCAGAGGCTGACCGCCTGGCCGCTCTGGAACGACTGCGTCAGCGCCAGCGCGATGCGCGTGGCCTCGGTCGCGTCGGCCAGCGTGGCGGGCAGGTCGCCGTGGCCCAGACAGGCCGCCACGAAGGCGTCCATCTCGTGGAAGAAGGCCTGCTCGAAGCGGGCATAGAAATCCGGCAGGACGGGGTGATGGACCCCGCGTGCCGAGCGGTAGACCGTGGCGCCGGCCTGGGCGCCATAGCCGACCTGGACGGTGCCTTCGGTGCCAATCACCTCCAGCGTGGTCTCGTGGCCATGCGGCATGGTCCGGCTGGCGTACAGCATGGCGCGCGCGCCGCCTTCGAACTCGATGATGGCCATGCCGTTGTCGACGTCGTGGTGGCGCGCCAGATCGGGGTGCAGGGCGATCGTGCCGCTCGCGAAGACCTTCAGCGCCCGTGGGTTGCCCAGCATCCAGCGCGCCAGGTCGATGTCGTGCACGCTGCAATCGTTGAAGATGCCGCCAGAGGTGGCCGAGAAGCGCACGAAGAAGCCGTTCGGGTCGTTCATGTCGCAGGTCTGCGAACGCACCATGTACGGTCGACCCAGTTCCCCGCGCGCGACGGCCGCCTGGGCCGCCATGAGATCGGGGTCGAAGCGACGTTCGAAGCCGACCATCGCCACCTGTTCGGGGCAGGCCTGCGCCAAGGCCGTGAGCGACTCGCAGGTCGCCAGGTCCAGCGCCAGCGGCTTCTCCACGAAGACGTGCTTGCCGGCTCGCAAGGCCGCCTCGAACTGCCTCGGGTGCTCGGTGGTCGGGCTGGCGAGCACGACGGCATCGAGGTCCGCTTCGGCGATGAAGCGGTCGTAGTCCTGGTGCAGGCGCTCGACCCCGAGTTCGTCGCGCGCCCAGTCCAGGGCACCCATGCTCGGATTGCAGGCCGAGACCAGTCGGGCGCCGGTCATGCGGCGGGCCAGGTAGCTGGCGTGGCGACGGCCGAGCCGGCCCAGGCCGACGATGCCGACCTTCAGGGGCGATGTGGGCGACATGGGTGTCTCCTCGATGTCAGGTTTCAGGATGCAGGTTGCACGCTTCAGGTCAGACGCTTGTGGGCGGCGATGTCCAGCCAGCCGGACCATTGCTCGGGCGTCCAGCCCTCGCGCAGCGCCCGTCGCATCACCGCCTGCGGGCTCTCGGGCGCCAGGCCGCCCAGGGGCGGATCGCGGTCCAGGTTGGTCGGGAATGCATAGCCTTCGGCGCACGCGGCCACCGCACGGTCCACGCCGTCGCCGTCGAGCTCGCCTTGACCCAGCATCGCCAGCAGATGCGGATACAAGGTCCGCGACATGCCGTCGCGGTCAACCGACTCCATCGCCCGCCCGAAGGCCGACGAGACCTGCAGCAGGTTGGCCATGCGCTGGATGTCGTGCGAGCGGTTCTCGCCGGCCGCGTGCAGCAAGGCGGGGTTGAAGAACACGGCATCACCCTTGCCCAGCGGCAGTTGCACGCGGTGCTCGGCGAAGTGCGCGCGGAAGTCGTCCCGATCGGCCAGCAGATAGCCGTGGGCGTACTTCTGCGAATGCGGCAGGTAGAGCGTTGGCCCGCTCTCCAGCGGCATGTCCACATGCGCCACGGCGCCTTGCAAGGTCAGCATCGGCGACAGGCGGTGCACATGCGCCGGATAGCGCTCGGCCTGGGCGGGCGAGCAGAAGCCGAGGTGGTAGTCCCGATGTGGCGTCTGCGCGGCGCCACCCGGCCGCACGTTGTTGACCTGCGAGGTGATCTGGTAGGCCGGCCCCAGCCACGCCTGGCTGGCCAGCGCGATCATGTCGTTGGCGTAGTAGCGCGCGAACGAGACCGGGTCGATCCGGCAGAGCTTCTCCAGCGCATTCCAGACGCGGTCATTGGCGCCCGCCTTGGCGAAGTGGTCGCCCCCGCTGCTGCTGCTGCGTTCGCGGTCGATGATGTCCTGGAAGCGTGCCGTCACCGCATCGACCTCCGGCGCGGCCACCGCACCTTGCAGCACCAGGATGCCGGGCCCTTCTTCCCACACCCAGGCCCACTCGGCCATCAGCGCATCCCGGGCCTCGACCGATCGAGCCAGCCGCTCGCGCAGCGACGCGCAGTCGTAGACGGGCACGTCGCCCAGCAGGCGTGCGGCCTGTGGGCAGCCAGCCGGATCCGTGTGTGCGGACAGGACGCTGCGCAAGTCGTCCAGCCGGGCCTCATCGGCACGCAGCCAGCGCGGGGAAGTGGGGTGGTTCATGGGGCGTCCTGGGGTGCGTTGTCTTGATGGAAGTTTAGGAAGGCCGGGCGCCGACGGGCGGTCAAAACACCTCAGAAACACCTCAGGAAGATCGCAGAATCCGGGCTCGATGAACGGGCATCGCTCCTGGGGGGAAACACATGACGCACGCCTTTTCCATGAAGGAGATCGCGCTGCAGGCCGGCGTGAGCCTGGCGACGGTGGATCGGGTCCTGCACGGCCGGCCGGGGGTGCGGGCCGCGACGCAGCGGCGGGTCCGGCAGGCCCAGCTCGAACTGGAGCGGCAGCAGCGCCAGGTCGGCCTGCAAGGCCGTCGCTTCCTGATCGACCTGGTGATGGAGACCCCGACGCGCTTCTCGCGCATCGTGCGCGACGCCCTGGACAGCGCGATGCGGCGCATGCACCCGGCCGTCTTCCGGGTGCGCGAGCACGTCGCCGAGACCTGGGCCGCAGACGAGCTGGTGGACCTGCTCGACGCCCTCGCGCGACGCGGCAGCCACGGCGTGCTGCTCAAGGCCCCCGACGTCCCGGTCGTGGCCGATGCCGCAGCGCGCCTGCAGGCCAAGGGCATCCCGGTCGTCACCTTGGTCACCGACATCCACCCTGGCTCGCGCAGCGCCTACGTTGGGCTGGACAACCGCAGTGCCGGGCAGACGGCGGCCTACCTGATGGCGTCATGGCTCGGGCCGGCGCCCACCGACATCCTGGTGTCCAGCAGTGGCCAGCGCTTCCAGGGCGAAGGCGAGCGGATCCAGGCCTTCGCACAGGCGATGTCCATGCATCAGCCGGGCCACCGGGTGCGGGTGCTCGACACCGGCCTGGGCCTGCACGCCCCGACGGTGGCCGTGGTCGCGCAGCTGCTGGCGCGCTGCCCCGAGGTGGCAGCCGTGTATTCGGTCGGCGGCGCCAATGCCGCCATCCTCGCCGCGTTCGATCAGGCGCAGCGTCCCTGCCGGGCCTTCATCGGCCACGACCTGGACGAGGACAACCTCGCCCTGCTGCGGGCAGGACGGCTGTCGAGCGTCCTGCACCATGACCTGCTGCACGACCTGCACATGGCCTGCCAGGTGGTGATGCAGGCCCACGGCGCGGCACCTGCGGCCTTGACGTCAACCCGATCCAACGTCGAGGTCATCACACCGTTCAACCTGCCAGGCACGGTCGCTTCCGTGGGGCATGGGCCATGATGGAGCCGCAGCCAGCGTCCGTGCACAGCGCGCTCGACGTTGGCCGGGACCCAACCGTCGGCCGTCCCACAGCACGACAACGCCATCGCTGTTCGAACGGGATGTTGTGGTCTGCTGCTCAGCGTCACGACCGAGGCCCACCCAATCGTCAAGTGCGGGCTGCCGCCCCAATGGCCACGAGCAAATCATGACTCGGGCCCAGCTTGATACCGTCAGACATACCGTCAGGTCAGTGGCGTCGCTCTGCCACAGGCACCGTCAGGGCGATCGGCACAAGCGACCCGCGTCAGGTCCGATAGGACACAAACGCGATGCGCCGACCGTCCGGCGACCACGAGTTGACGTTCATCGTCCCCTGCCCGCCGAACAACTGCGCGATCACGCGGGACTCGCCTCCTTCGGTCGACGCCAGCCGGATCTCCACCTGGCGATCGGGTGGATGGTCGCCCGGCGCGACGTCGTCGCGCCCATAGGCCACGTAGACCACGCGCCGGCCATCGGGCGAGACGTGTGGGAACCAGCTGTTGCGGTCCTCGCGCACCATGTGCGTCGGCTCGCTGCCGTCGGCGTTCATGCGCCAGACCTGCATCAGCCCGCTGCGCGTCGAGTTGAACCAGATGTGGCGGCCGTCGGGTGAGTACTCGGGCCCGTCGTCCAGCCCGGGCGTGTCGGTGAGTCGCGTCTCCGGTCCGCCATCGATGTTGATCGTGTAGATGTCGTACTGCCCGCCGCGCTCGGCGCAATAGGCCAGTCGCCGGCCATCGGGCGACCAGCCGTGCAGGTAGCTCGGCCCCCGTTCCGTCACGAGGCGGGGCTCGCCACCGCCGATCGGCACGATGTAGATGCGCGACTCGACGTCCTCGTGCGCGAAGTGGCTGATCGCCAGCTCGGTGTCGTCCGGCGACAGCACGTGGTCGTTGTTGCAGTCGACCGCGAAGCCAGTGTCGATGCGTGTGACCTCGCCGCTCGCCAAGTCGTGGGCATGCATCAGGCCCTGGCTGTTGAAGATCAGCCTGCGACCGTCGCGGGTCCAGTTCGGTGCCTCGATGACGGCGTCGAAGACCTTCAGCACGGTGCGCTTGCCGGTGTCGACATCCAGCGTCTCGAGCACGCTGGTGGAGGCGCGCCGCGCCAGCAACGCGCGCAGTTCGAGAAGGGTCAGGTTGCCGGGCATGGATCACCTCATCTCGTCGAAGGGCTGCGCCGCACCGCTGAGCAGTGCCTGCATCAGCTGCGTGTGGTCGGCCTGGTGATTGACGCTCAACTCCAGCCCGAGCTGCGCCCGGGTGTCGACATAGCTGTACGACCCGCCCGGCCAGTAGCCGACGTGATACGGCAGGCCCACGCCGATCTCGCCAAGCTCACGCTGGAAGGCCCGGCGGTCATCGACCTGCAGGCAAACGTGGAAGACGCCCTGCCCGTGCCGATCGAGGTGATCGCGCCACGGGCTGGGGCCAGGGCCGGGCTGCATCAGCTCCAGCACCATGTGGCCGAGGTCGTGCTTGGCGACCTGGCAATCGACGTAGTCGGCCGGCTGGCCGTGTGTGTGGTGGACGATGGCGCCCTGGAAGATCACCTCGACCGGCGCCTCCGGGCGGTCGAGCAGGCGGGCCCAGTGGGCGTTGGCCTGGCGCACGTCGTGGACGACGATGCAGATCTGGAAGAGTTTGGGTGGGCTGGACATGTCGTGGCTGGGTCTGAGGTGTAGGATGGCGAACGAAGCGCGCGCAGCATGACGCATGGCCATGCCAGGGTGCAAGCGACGGCAGATTCGGCGCCGCGCAATGCACCGGACCTCACACCCGCTCGACGATCACCGCAATCCCCTGCCCAACGCCGATGCACATCGTGCACAGCGCATAACGCCCACCGGTGCGGTGCAACTGGTTGACGGCAGTCGTCACCAGCCGCGCGCCACTCGCGCCCAGCGGATGGCCGAGCGCGATGGCACCGCCGTTCGGGTTCACGCGCGCATCGTCATCGGCCAGCCCGAGGCCGCGCAGCACGGCCAGCCCCTGGGCGGCGAAGGCCTCGTTCAGCTCGATGACATCCATCTGATCGAGCTTCAGCCCCGTCTGCGCCAGCACCTTCAGCGTCGCCGGTGCGGGGCCGTAGCCCATGATCCGCGGGGCCAGGCCTGCCGTGCCCATGCCGACCACGCGGGCGCGCGGCGTCAGGCCATAGCGGGCCACGTTCGCCTCATCGGCGAGCAGCAAGGCACACGCGCCGTCGTTGACGCCACTGGCGTTGCCGGCCGTCACCGTGCCATCGGGACGCACGACGCCCTTCAACTTCGCGAGCGCTTCCAGGCTGGTCTCGCGCGGGTGTTCGTCCTTGCTGACGATCACCGCATCGCCTTTCTTCTGCGAGATCGTGACCGGGCAGATCTCGGCATCGAACACACCGGCCTTCTGCGCCGCCACGGCCTTTTGCTGCGACGCCAAGGCCATGCGGTCCTGCGCCTCACGCTCGATGCCGAAGTCGGTGGCGACGTTCTCGGCCGTCTCGGGCATCGAGTCGACGCCGTACTGCGCCTTCATCAGCTTGTTGACGAAACGCCAGCCGATGGTGGTGTCGTACACGGCGTTGGCGCGTGAGAAGGCGCTCTCGGCCTTGGGCATGACGAACGGGGCGCGGCTCATGCTTTCGACGCCGCCGGCAATCATCAGGCCCGCTTCGCCGGACTTGATGGCGCGGGCGGCCGAACCGATCGCGTCCATGCCCGATCCGCAGAGGCGGTTGATCGTGGCGCCGGGCACCTCCATCGGCAGGCCGGCCAGCAGCGCGCTCATGCGAGCCACGTTGCGGTTGTCTTCGCCGGCCTGATTCGCGCATCCATACAGAACATCGACGACAGCCGCCCAGTCGACCTGCGGGTTGCGGTCCATCAGGGCCTTGATCGGGATCGCACCGAGATCGTCGGCACGGACGATGGACAGCGCACCGCCGTAGCGGCCGAAGGGGGTGCGGATGGCGTCGCAGATGTAGGCGTGGGTCATTGGGTAGGTGTTCGGAGGGATGGGGTTCAGTCGAGCAGCAGGGCCAGCGCCGCCTCGTCGGCCAGACGCATGCCGCGACCACCGGCCGCGACGAGTTCGCGCAGTTCGGCCAACAGCTGCTTTCGATCCTGCTCTCGGGCCCAGAAGACCGGGCCGCCCTGCCAGCGCGGGAAGCCGTAGCCCTGGACCAGCACGACGTCGATGTCACCCGGGCGAGACGACACGCCATCGGCGTGCAGGCAGGCGGCCTCGTTGACCATGGCCAGCAGGGCGCGGCGCACGATCTCGTCGGCCTTCAGCGCGTGCCGCTGCAGGCCACGGGCGGCGCTGGCCTGCTCGATCAGGCCACGCACGGTCTCGTCGGTGGACGGCGCACGCTGGCCGTCGGTGTAGCGGTAGTAGCCGGCACCGCTCTTCTGCCCCATGCGGCCCTGCTCGCAGAGTTGCGCCAGCACCGGCACGTGGCGCTCGCGCGGGTCGCGTGTGGCCGCCTGGGCAAGGCGCATGCGCCAGGCGATGTCCAGGCCGGACAGGTCGGCCACGGCGAATGGCCCCATCGCAACGCCGAAGGCCGTCAAGGCACGGTCGACGTCCTCGGGCCAGGCGCCGTCCTCGAGCATGAACTCGCACTGGCGTCGGTAGGCGTTGTAGACGCGGTTGCCGATGAAGCCGAAGGCGTTGCCGCACAGCACCGGCGACTTGCGCAGCGTGCGGCCCAGCGCCATGCCGGTGGCCAACACGTCGGCTGCCGTGTCGCGACTGCGGATGACCTCCAGCAGCTTCATCACGTTGGCCGGACTGAAGAAGTGCAGACCCAGCACGTCCTGCGGGCGCGAGGTCACGGCCGCGATGGTGTCGATGTCCAGGTAGGACGTGTTGGTGGCCAGCACCGCGCCAGGACGGGCGACTGCATCAAGCCGGCGGAAGACGTCCTGCTTGACCGACAGCTCCTCGAACACCGCCTCGATCACCAGGTCGGCACGACCGATGGCCTGCCAGTCGATGGTGGGCAGCAAGCGGGCCTGAACGGCGACGGCTGCGTGTTCATCGAGCTTGCCAGCCGACACGCGCGCGGCATAGTGGTCGGCCACACGGTGGCGACCACGCGACAACGCGGCGTCGTCCTGTTCGACCAGGATCACGTCCAGGCCGGCATCGAGCGCGCAGATCGCGATGCCCGTGCCCATCGTGCCGGCGCCGATGACCGCCACGGTCGACACTGGGCGCGGCGCGACCTGCAGCGCATCGGGCAGGCGCGCGCTCTCTCGTTCGGCCTTGAACTGGTGGCGCAGCGCACGCGCCTCGGTGGAGCCGATCAGGCCGAGAAACAAGGACCGCTCCAGCGCCAGACCTTCATCCATCGGTCCTGCCGAAGCCGCCACCGCATCCAGCAACGCGGCATAGGCCGGCTGCAGGCGTTGGCGCGCATTCAGCCGCTGGCGGGCCAGCGAGACCTTGGTGGACACATAACCCGGGTCCAGGTGGATGCGATCGGCATGGGGCCACGGCGCGCCGGCATCTGCAAGCTCCGCAGCACAGGCACACGCGGCGTCCAGCAGATGGCCCTCCACCACTCGATCGAAGAGGCTGGTGTCGACGAATTCGGAGGCGGTCTTCTGTGTACCGCCGAGCATCAGGCCGAGCGCCACATCGATGCCGGCCAGCCGAGGCAGCCGCTGGGTGCCACCCGAGCCGGGAATCAGACCCAAAGTGACCTCTGGCAGGCCAACCTTGGCCCGGCGGGTCGCGACACGACCGTGGCAGGCCAGCGCCAGCTCCAGTCCACCGCCAAGTGCCACACCGTCGATGGCGGCGACCACGGGCTTGCTGCTGTGGCGGACCTGCTCCAGCACGCTGCGAAGGATGGGCTCCGCGAACTGGCGCGGGGTGCCGAACTCGGTCACGTCCGCACCCGCCGAGAAAGCTCGCTCGCTGCCGGTCAGCACGATGGCGCGGATGGCGGGGTCGGCCTGCGCCGCCGTCAGTGCCGAGACGATGCGAACGCGCAGAGCGTGGTCCAGACTGTTCAGGGGTGGGTTGTCGAGCGTGACGACTGCGATGTCGTGGCAAGGCATGGGGGGTCTCTTGGGTCAGATGATCGATCGGGCCTTGAGCGCCGCCAGATCGGCGTCGGACTGTCCGGCCAGTTCCTTCAGCACCTCCTCGGTGTGCTGGCCCAGAAGCGGCGGGGCGATGCGGTAGCTCACCGGCGTGGCCGAAAGCTTGAGCGCGCTGGCCGGCACGCTCACCTGTCCGGCAGTCGGATGTGGCAGGTCGAGCCGCATCTGGCGGGCGATGACCTGCGGGTCGGCGAAGACATCGGCCAGGTCGTTGATCGGGCCGCAGGGCACGCCGATGGCCTCCAGCGTGGCGATCCAGTCGCTTCGGCTGCGCTGGCGCATCATCGACTCGAGCTCGGCGACCAGTTCGTCGCGGTGGCGCACCCGGGCAGGGTTGGTCGAGAAGCGTGCATCGAAGGCCAGCTCGCGCCGGCTGCCCGCTTCCACCAGCTTGCCGAACTGGTGGTCATTGCCGCAGGCCACGATGACCCAGCCGTCGGACACCTCGAAGACCTGGTAGGGAACGATGTTGGGGTGTGCGTTGCCCCAGCGCTTGGGCGCCCGATCGGTCGCCAGGTAGTTGCTGGCCATGTTGGCCATCAGTGAGACCTGCACGTCCAGCAGGCTCATGTCGATGTGCTGGCCTTCGCCGGTGCGGTCGCGGTGCCGCAACGCGGCCAGGATGGCGATGACCGCATGGGCACCGGTGGCCAGGTCGGCGATCGCCACCCCGGCCTTCTGCGGACCACCGCCGGGGAGGTCGTCACGTTCGCCGGTCACGCTCATAAAGCCGGCCATGCCCTGCACGATGAAGTCATAGCCGGCCCTTGGCGCATAGGGTCCCGTCTGGCCAAAGCCCGTGATCGAGCAATAGACCAGACCCGGGTTCAGCGCGCGCAGGCTGTCAGGGTCCAGCCCGTAGCGGGCCATGTCGCCGACCTTGTAGTTCTCGACCAGCACATCGCACTGCGGAACCAGCTGCCGCACCAGCGCCTGGCCTTCGGGGCTGGCGAGGTCCAACGTGACCGAGCGCTTGTTGCGGTTGACGGCCAGGAAGTAGGCCGCCTCGCGGGTCTCCTCGCCGTTCGCATCACGGGCATACGGTGGCCCCCAGTGGCGGGTGTCGTCACCGGCGCCGGGACGTTCGATCTTGATGACGTCGGCCCCCAGGTCGGCCAGCGTCTGGGTGCACCAGGGGCCGGCGAGCACGCGCGTCAGGTCCAGAACGCGCAGACCGGTCAAGGCGCCGATGCTGCCGGCGACGGAAGATGTGGCGTGCGTGGTCATGTAGCCCCCCTCAGCCTTGGCGCATCAGGTGCTTGCCGATGATGATCTGCTGGATCTGCGTGGTGCCCTCGTACAGGCGCAGCAGACGCACGTCGCGGTAGAAGCGCTCGACCTTGTATTCGTTGATGTAGCCCGCGCCGCCGTGGATCTGCACGCCACGATCGGCGACGCGGCCCACCATCTCGGTGGTGAACAGCTTGGTGCAGGACGCGTGCATGCCGACGTCCGGATCGTCACGGCCGGCGGCCCGCTCGTCGTAGCGACGGGCCGTGGCATGCACCATCGACCAGCCTGCCAGCAATTCGGCCTGGCTGTCGGCCAGCATCGCCTGGATCAGCTGGAAATCGCCGATGCGCTGGCCGAACTGGCGGCGCTGCTGGGCGTAGGCGATGCTCTCCTGCAGGATGCGTTGCGCCATGCCGCAAGCGAGCGCCGAGACGTGCAGGCGGCCCCGGTCCAGCACCTTCATCGCCGTCTTGAAGCCACGGCCCGGCACGCCGCCGATGATGTTCGCGGCCGGGACGCGCACACCATCGAGGTTGACGTCGCAGGTCTTGGTGCCGCGCTGGCCCATCTTCTTGTCAGGCTTGCCCAGCGAGAGCCCGGGGGAGTCGGCCGGCACGATGAAAGCGGTGATGCCGCCCGCACCGGGCCCGTCGGTGCGAGCCATCAGGGTGAAGGCGCCCGCACGGGTGGCGTTGGTGATGTAGCGCTTGCTGCCGTGCAGGACGTAGTGATCACCATCGCGTTCACCACGGGTCTTGAGCGAAGCCGCATCCGAGCCCGCATCCGGCTCGGTCAGCGCAAAGGACACGATCAGTTCGCCGCTGGCAATCTGCGGCAGCCAGTGCGCCTTCTGCTCGGGCGTGCCGTCCATCAGGATGCCCTGCGAGCCGATGCCGATGTTGGTGCCGACCACCGAACGGAAAGCCAGGGCGGTCTGTCCCAGCTCATAGGCGACTTCGCATTCCTGCGCCATCGACAGGCCGATGCCGCCGAAGGCCTCGGGGATCGAGATGCCGAACAGACCCAGGTCCTTCATGTCGGACACGATGTCGGCGGGCACCTCGTCGTGCTCCTCGACGTGGTTCTCGGCGGGGACCAGGCGTTCGCGGACAAAGCGCTGCACGGCGTCCTTGAGCAGCAGGAAGGTTTCTTGATCGAGGGACATGGGCTCTCCAGGGGACAGAAACGATTGTTGGTTCGGTGGTCGTGTTTGACAATCACAAAGCCGATAAACACACTGTCAAGCGCTTTCGACGAATCAAACGAACAGGACCCCCAATGGACCTCAACGCCCTGGCGCTTTTCGTGGACATCGTGAAAGCCGGCAACCTCAGCCTGGCCGCCCGCAACCTGAAGATGAGCCGCGCCAACGTCAGCTACCACCTGACCCAGCTCGAGAAGTCGGTCGGCCAGCAACTGCTTCGGCGCACGACCCGGCGCATGGAGCTGACCGAGGTGGGCCAGCGCGTCTACGAACATGGCAGCGCGATCCGCAACGAATGGGAGGCCGTGCGCGAATCGGTGGCGATGTTCGGCAAGGCGCTGCACGGCTCGGTGCGGCTGAGCATGCCCACGGGCTTCGGCCACCTGGTGATGTCACCGTGGCTGATCGAGTTCAAGCGCCAGTACCCGGACATCGCGCTCGAGCTGCTGTTCGACAACCAGGTCGGCGACCTGCTGCGCGACGAGGTCGACCTGGCCGTGCGGGTCATGTCCGAACCGCCGCCCAACCTGATCGCGATCGAGCTGGCCCGGGTGCGCTATGTGCTCTGCGCCACGCCCGCCTTCATCGATGTGCAAGGCTTGCCGCAGACGCTCGACGACCTGGCACGGCAGCCGCTGATCACCTCTGCCGTGTCCGGACGCGAGTTGAAGGTCACGGGCTACCAAGGCGACGAGCGCCACGAGCGCACGCTGCATCCCACGCTGGCCTCCGAAAATTTCCAGTTCCTGCGCGAGGCCGTGCTGGCCGGCCTGGGCCTCGGACTGGTGCCGGACTACGTGGTCGCGCAGGATGTCGTCGACGGACGGCTCGTCACCGCCCTGGACGACTGGCGCCTGAGCGTCTTCGGCTCGCGCCTGCACCTGCTGCGCATGCCCGGTCGCTACCAGACGCTGGCCACACGCACGCTGATCGACTTCATCGTGGCCAGGTCCCGCTCTTGGGCGACCTCCTTCTCACGGGACCCATCCGCCACGCGCTGAATCAGGCGTTCATGACTGCCACGGATCGCGTGTCGAGATAGGCCTCCAGCGCCTCGCTGCCGCCCTCGGTTCCGTGGCCGGATTCCTTGATGCCGCCGAACGGCATCTCGGCCGATGCCAGCGCGCCCATGTTGATCCACAACATGCCGACCTCGACGTGACGGGTCAGCCGGTCGGCGTTGCGCAGGCCCTGGGTGAAGGCATAGCCGGCCAGGCCATAGGGCAGGCGATTGGCTTCGGCGATGGCCTCGTCGAGCGTGTCGAACGGGCGGATCAGCGCCATCGGGCCGAACGGTTCCTCGTTGAGTGCGCGCGCATCGAGCGTGACATCGGCGAGCACGGTCGGGCGCCAGAAGTTACCGGTCTCGCCGATGCGTTCACCCCCGGTCAGCAGGCGCGCACCGCGGGCCATGGCGTCGCGGGTCAGGTCCTGCATGGCGGTGACGCGGCGGGCATTGGCCAGCGGCCCCATTTGCGTGCCGTCGAGCAGACCGTTGCCGACCTGCAGGGCCTCGGTCTGCCGCGCGAACTCCTCGGCAAACGCATCGGCCACACGGCGCTGGACCAGGAACCGGGTGGGCGAGATGCAGACCTGACCGGCGTTGCGGAACTTGCTGGCCACGGAGATCTTCACGGCCAGTTCGAGGTCCGCGTCATCGCAGACGATCACCGGCGCATGGCCACCCAGCTCCATCGTCGCGCGCTTCATGTGCTGGCCGGCCATCGCAGCAAGCTGCTTGCCCACGGCGGTCGAGCCGGTGAAGGTGATCTTGCGGATCAGCGGGTGCGGGATCAGGTAGCCGGAAATCTCGGCCGGATCACCATAGACCAGCCCGAGCACGCCCGGCGGCAGGCCGGCGTCGGCGAAGGCGCGGATCAGCGCGGCGGGGCTGGCGGGGGTTTCCTCCGGGCCCTTGACGAGCATCGAGCAACCCGCAGCCAGCCCGGCCGCCACCTTGCGCACGACCTGGTTGATCGGGAAGTTCCACGGCGTGAACGCGGCGACCGGACCGACCGGGTCCTTGACCACCATCTGCCGGATCCGCAGGTCGTGGCGCGACGGCACCAGCCGGCCATAGACACGCAGCCCTTCGTCGCCGAACCAGTCGATGATCTCGGCCGCCGCCAGCGTCTCGGCGCGCGATTCCAGCAGCGGCTTGCCCTGCTCGCGCGTCATCAGGGTGGCGATGGCATCGGCCCGCTCGCGCAACAGCGTCGCGGCCTTGCGCATGATGCGGGCCCGCTCGATGGCGGTCATGGCACGCCAGGTCTCGAAGCCGCTGCGGGCCGCCGCGACGGCCTCTTCGAGATCACTGCGCTCGGCCCGTGCGACCTGACCGATCACCCGTCCGTCGGACGGATCGATCACCGGCAGCGTGCGTCCGGCCGCGCCGTCGCGCCAGACCCCGGCGATGAAGTGACGGACGTCGTGCGCGCTCACGGACTCACCTCGTCGGACCGCTGCGGGTCGCGCGCCGGAAGGCCGAGCGTGTGACCCATGCGGTGCTGCTTGGTGCGCAGGTATGCCTCGTTCTCGGCAGTCGGCGGGGTCTGCAGCGCCACGCGTTCGGTGATGTTCAGGCCGAACTCGGCGATGCCCTGGTACTTGGCCGGGTTGTTGGTAAGCAGCCGGATGCTGGTGATGCCCAGGTCCTGCAGGATGCGCGCGCCCACGCTGTAGTCGCGCGCATCGACCGACAGGCCCAGTTCCAGGTTGGCCTCGACGGTGTCGCGCCCGGCGTCCTGCAGCGCATAGGCGCGCAGCTTGTGGGTCAGGCCGATGCCGCGCCCCTCGTGTCCGCGAAGGTAGAGCACGACGCCGCGCCCGGCCCGGCCGACGGCGGCCAGCGAAGCTTCCAGCTGCTGTCGGCAGTCACAGCGCAGCGAGCCGAAGGTGTCGCCGGTGAGGCACTCGGAATGGACCCGGACCAGCAGGTTCTCGGCGCCTTGCAGGTCGCCCATGACCATCGCGAGATGCTCGTGCTCACCGCCCTGGGCGCGGTAGACGCAGGCGGTGAACATGCCGTGGCGGGTCGGCAGGCGGGCCTCGGACTCGCGCCGGACCTCGATGCGCGCGCGCCGGTAGGCCACCAGGTCGGCGATGGAGATCATCACCAGGCCGTGGGTGCGGGCGAAGTCCTCGAGCTGCGGCCGGCGGGCCATGGTGCCGTCGTCGTTGACCACCTCGGCCAGCACGCCACCGGGGCGCAGGCCGGCCAGGCGGGTCAAGTCGACCGATGCCTCGGTGTGACCTGGCCGGTGCAGCACGCCACCGGGCACGGCCCGCAGCGGGAAGACGTGGCCCGGACGGTTGAAGTCCGATGGCACGGCATCAGGGTCGACCAGCGCACGGAAGGTCAGCGCCCGGTCGACCGCCGAGATGCCAGTGGTCGTGCCGTGCCGGACGTCGACGGTGACGGTGTAGGCCGTGCGCATCGAGTCGGTGTTGCGCTCAACCATGAGCGGCAGGCCGAGCTGGTCCAGCCGTTCGCCGGGCAGACCGATGCACAACATGCCGCTGGTGTGGCGGACCATGAAGGCGATGGACTCCGGCGTCGCGTGTTCAGCCGCCAGGATGAGGTCGCCCTCGTTCTCGCGGTCCTCGTCGTCCACCACCACCACCATCTCGCCGCGCGCGAGCGCCGCCAGAGCGTCTTCGATCCGATGCAAGGCCATCACCTGTCTCCTGGGTTGATCCGGCCCTGCAGGGCCGTGGATGGATCAGGAGATAGCCAAGTCCGTGCCAATCGGTCTTGCAGCCAGGGCTGCAGGTCGCCACGCTTGAAGAAACAAGGACTTGCAACCGTCGCACTGCGGACCGGCGCCTGTGCGCACAGCGGCTGCGACAGGCAGGTGTCGCATGCGACGAGCGCCTGCGACAGTCCAGTCGGGTCGCTGTCGCGCCTCAGTGAGGCTGGCGGCGTGGGCGGTGCACGTCGAACTCGTTGAGCCGACGGTGCAGGGTCGCCCGGGAGATGCCGAGCTGGGCAGCGGCGGCCGAGACGTTCCAGCCGGTCCGCTCCATCAACGTGAGCAGCGATTCGGCATCGGACACCTGGCGCTTCACAGCCGGTGGCGAGGCCGGTCCGCCCTTGCGTCCAACCAGTGGCTCGGCTGGCTCGGCGCACTCGACCTGTTCGCGCAGGGAGGCCGGCAGGGACGACAGGCCGATGACGCCGTCATCGTTGATGGCCACGCTGAACTTCGCGACGTGCTGCAACTCGCGAATGTTGCCGGGCCAGCGGTGACGGCGCAGCACATCCATGGCAGCCGCGCCCAGCGGGCAGTCGTCGACACCAGCCTCTGTTGCCGCCCGAGCAAAGGCGCGTTCGACCAGCTGGTCGAGGTCGGTGCGTTCCCGCAGCGGTGGCAGGGCCAGCGTGGCGCCGCTCAAGCGGTAGTAGAGGTCTTCGCGGAAGCGGCCTTCCTGTACCAGTGCCTGGAGGTCGCGCAGGCTCGCCGAGATCAGCGCGAAGCGGACCTGCACCGGCTCGGTCGCGCCGACCGGCACGAACTCGCCTTCGGACAGCACCTGCAGCAAGCGGCCCTGCAGGCCCAGTGGCATGTCGCCGATCTCGTCGAGGAAGAGCGTGCCACCGTGGGCGCCCATCAGCCGTCCTGGCGAGCCCTGACGTGCCGCACCGGTGAAGGCGCCGGGTCGATGGCCGAACAGCTCGCTCTCGATCAACTCCTGCGGGATCGCCGCGCAGTTGATCGAGACGAAGCCTCCGGCGCGATGCGGCCCATCCTCGTGCAGCGCCCGCGCGAGCTGTGTCTTGCCACTGCCGGTCTCGCCTTGCAGCAGCAGCGGCAGGCCCCGCGCATGCAGGCGCTGGGCGAAGCGCAGGCGCTCCAGCATGGCCTCGTCGTGGCCGACGATCTCCTCGAGCGTCGGCGCCGTCGCGGCCTTCGAGGTCGACACCTTGGGCGCCGCAGACTGCGGCGCCAAGCGGGCCGCACGAGGGGCCACATCGATGTCCTGAACCTTCACGGGCGCACGCCTGGGCGGCTCGGTCACCCGCAGGTGAATGCGACCGTTGACGCCCTCCAGCGTCGCCAACGGGTCCTGCAGCAGGCGCTCGACATGGCCGGCGTCGACGATCGCGCTGAACTTGCGGCCGATGAGCTGCTCGGGCAATTCACGGGCACGCCCGTTGATCGAGACGCTGCGAAGCAGCCGCGCGGCATTGGGTGTCGCATCGATGATGCGGCCACTCTCGTCGACGGCCAAGCGCGCCTCTGCCGCCGTGTCGCTGAAATCATCGTGGCGGGACAGCCGCAGGACGCGGGCACGGACGTGACGCCGGTCGAAGAACACGTTCTCGATCCGGCGCGCCGAGCTGGCCACCATCTGCCGCACGACGGCCTGAAGCGTGTGGTCGGTGCTGCGCATCGCGGTCACGTTGAGGACCCCGGCCAGCCGGCCCTCCGCGCCGAAGATCGGCGCCACGGTGCAGCTCAGGCCGGCCAGCTTGGTCGCGAAGTGTTCTGACATCACCACCGACAGCGGCTTCTGCTCGCGCAGGCAGAGTCCGACACCGGTCGTGCCCTGCTTCTCCTCGTTCCAGACCGAGCCTGGCAACACGCGCAGGTTCGAGCAGGTGTCGACGACCGTCGAGGCACTGCGGAAATGCATCACCACGCCCTGGGCGTCGGACAGCATGACCACCTGGGCGTGATCGCTCAGGGACTGGAACAGCCGGTCGATCTCGGGCGACGAGTACGCGCTCATCTCCTCGATCGGTGCGCGTCGCACCTGCAGTTCGGCGTGGGTCAGGACGTCGGGCTCGACGATCCGGTCGGGCTCCAGTCCATGTTCGGTGACGCTGCGCATCCACGAGGCCAGCACGCCGGGCTCGACGTCGGGCATCTGAACCGGGCGCCGCCCTTCCAGCGCGGCCATGACGAGGTGCGCGTGACTGTTGTTGGCCAAGTCGGCTCTCCCACGGTTGGCGCACGAATTTAAGGGTGCACGCCGCGTTTCGCCTATGGTGACAACCCGTGCCGGCGTCCGACCTTTGTCGAGGTGTCGCCGAGGGCTGTCGCGCCGCACCCGGGCTGCGACAGTCGACTGTCGCATCCGCCGCCGCGTGCGACACCGCCGACGCCGGCAAGTGCTTGATTTGTCTCGTTTCCTACCCGTGGCACGGCACTGGCAAGGACTCCTGCACAAGGCGAACGACGCCACACAGGAGACGAGCGAGATGAGCACAAGCAACAGCGTGGGAGAAGGACAGCAGGACCTGTCCGCCCACCTGAAGGAAGCGATGCGCCGGCTGGCCAGTTCGGTGGCCATCGTCACCAGCCGGGACACGGACGGCCAGCCGCACGGCATGGCGGCCTCGGCGGTGATCCCGGTGTCGATGGACCCGCCGTCGATGCTGGTGGCGGTCAACCGCGATGCCGGCCTCCATCCGGTGCTGCAGCGCTCGCGCCGCTACTGCATCAACCTGCTGGCCGACGACCAGCACCCGTTGCTGAAGCTCTTCTCGCAGACCGCACTGCGCGAGCAGCGTTTTCGCTCGGACGACTGGCGTGATGCCTGGACGACCGGCGACGGTCCCCTGCCCTGGCTGGACGGCGCCCCCGCCGCGATCGAGTGCGAAGTCGACCAGACCCTGGACTACGGCACCCACACCCTCTTCGTCGGCCGTGTCGTCCGCGTGCGATGTGCGCCGACCGAGACGGCCACTGGCACCTCCGCGCCACAGCCGCTGGTCTGGCTGGCCGGCCAACGCGCCCGCCTTGCCGCAGCGGCCTGACCGCCACGCCTCCTGCCCCGCTTTCTTCCCCCGCGCCAGCCGGCGCTTCCAACCCCAAGAGGAGACTGACCATGAAACTCGGCCTGTTCGGCATGCCCCTGCACCCGCCCACCCGTCCGACGGCGGAGACCTACGAGGAGAACACCGACCGCGTGATCCACGCCGATGAACTCGGCTTCGACGAGGTCTGGTTCGGCGAGCACATGTCGTGCACCACCGAGCCGATCGCCGCGCCGCTGATGTTCATGGCCTCGCTGCTGAGCCGCACCAAGCACGTGAAGTTCGGCACCGGCGTGATCGCGCTGCCCAACCACCACCCGGCCGTCGTCGCCGCCGAGGTCGCCCAGTTCGACCACATGAGCCGCGGCCGTCTGATGTTCGGCATCGGCCCGGGCGGCCTGGCCAGCGACATGGAGCTGTTCCAGGTCCTCGACAACGCCTACCGCAGCGAGCGGATGATGGAGTCGATCGACACCATCCTGAAGCTGTGGCGCCAGGACCCGCCGTATCACATCGAGGGCAAGCACTGGAACATCCAGCTGTCGCAGACCGTCATGCCCGAGCTGGGCGTGGGCTACATCCCCAAGCCGTTCCAGCTGCCGCACCCGCCGATCATGATGACGGCGATGTCGCCCTTCTCGGACAGCGTGAAGACGGCCGGCCAGCGCGGCTGGAGCCCGATGAGCGCGAACTTCTGCCCCGAGTACGTCATCGCCAGCCATTGGAAGAAGTACCTCGAAGGCTGCGAGCTGGGCGGCCGCAAGCCCAATGGCGACGACTGGCGCGTGGCACGCAACATCGTGCTGGCGCGCAGCGACTCCGAGGCGCGTGACCGTGTCATGGATCCGGCAGGCAGCAACTACTACTACTTCGAATACCTCTGGAAGGTGCTGCTGGCGGTGAACTACACGGCCGTCATGAAGGCCGACCCCAAGCAGCCCGATTCGGAGGTCACGATCGAGCAGCTGATCGACAGCATGGTGGTCTACGGCTCGCCCAAGACCGTCACCGAAAAGCTGCTGGCCTTCCGCGAGCGCACCGGCCCGTTCGGTGCGCTGCTGATGGCGTCAATGGACGGCTCCGGCGCCAACCGCGCCCGCGAGTGGGAGTCGATGACGCTGCTGGCCCGCGAGGTCATGCCCAAGATCCGCGCGGCACTGGGCCGCTGAGTCCCGTCAGCCCGTGCCCAGCATCGAAGGCGGATGCCTGTGCGGCGACGTGCGCTACACGACGACGGCCGAGCCGGTCGTCGTGGCGCTGTGCCACTGCACCCATTGCCAGCGCCAGTCCGGCGCGGCGTACTCGGTCAACGTGGGCGTGCCCAAGGGCGCGCTCCAGTTCACGCGGGGTCGGACGCAGGTCTATGCCGACACCGGCGGCAGCGGCCAGCCGGTCTACCGGCACTTCTGCGGCCGCTGTGGCTCGCCGATCCTGTCGGACGTGGTGGCGCGGCCCACGCTGGACTGGGTCAAGGCCGGCACGCTGGACGACACGAGCTGGGTGCGCCCGACGCTCGCACTGTGGTGCGACTCGGCCCAGCCATGGGTCGAGGCGAACGACATGCCAGCCGGCGTCCAGACCTTTGCACAAGGGCCCAAGGCGGCGTAGGACGGCGCCCAGTGGCTCAGTCCTTGAGCCTGTCGAGCACCTTGGCCAACACGCGGGCGTCAACGCCATGGCCCAGGCCAGGGAAGCGGTCGAGCGTGACCTCGGCACCCAGCGCCTGAAGCTGGGCCTGGCCGTCCACACTCAGGCGCACGGGCATCACGGCGTCGGCATCACCATGCAGCAGATGGATGCGCGTGCCGGCCGGTGCGAGCCGAGGCGGCTGTGCGAAGCGCCCGGCGATGGCCACGATGCGCGAGGCCAGCGCGATCGGCTGCTGGGTCGACTCCAGCGCCATGATCGAGCCCTGCGAGAAGCCCAGCAGCGTCGTCGTCGCTGTGCCAATGCCGGTCTCGCGCTGCCAGTGCTGCACGGTGTCGACGAAGCGCTGCATCGTCGCGGCGACGCGAGCCGGACGGCCCGCCTCGGTCACGCCCTGGACCGAGAACCACTGCCAGCCCGAGCCGAAGTCCGAGGCGTCGGGCGCCTGCACGCTGACGATGCAGGCCTGCGGCCGATGCGGTGCCAACGCCTCGCCCAGCGGCGCCAGGTCGGCGGCGCTGGAGCCCACGCCGTGGAACAGGAGGATCAGCTCGGTGGCTGAGGTGGGGCGCTGGACGGTGATGGCGAGGGACATGTCGATCTCGGGTGTTGGGTCAGAAAGGCACAAGCGATGCTTGCCGCCATTGACCAGACCTTAGTCAGTCAGCCGGGCAGGATCAAGCGGGAAGCATGGAACAGACTGTCCCGGCCGCCAAACCAATCCGGCCACATGCTGCCACTCACCCCCCCTGCAGAAGCGTGGCCGGCTGAACGCGGGAATCCGCTCATCGTTCGGCTCCAGAGACCGTCGTCGACCGATCGATGCACTTGAAGTGCTCGACCTTCGGCGGCTGCGCGAAGAAGTCGCCGACCAGGCCGCGCCATTGCGCAAACAGGGGCGAACTCCGGAAGCCCACCGTGTGGTCCTCCACCGTCTCCCAACGCAGCAGCAGCACGTAGCGTTCCGGCGTCTCGATGCAGTGCTGCACCTCGTGGCCCAGGAAGCCTCGGGCCTGCGGAAAGACCTCGTGCAGGCCCTTGTTCAACGCCTGCTCGAACTCCGCAGCGCGGCCCGGTTGGACGTGGATGTCGGCGATCTCAAAAATCATGTTGGCAGCCTTCACAAGTGAGAACACGCGATCAGTTCGTGAAGCGGTCAGCGTCCGAGCCGATGGCCACGGTCTCACCCGTGGCCACAAAGGTGCGCGTCACGTCCGGCGTGCCATACACCACCAGCACCCAGGCTGGTGCGTCACCGACGTTGACCAGTTCATGTTCGACGCCGGCCGCGATGAAGGTCGAGTCCAGACGGCCACAGACCTGCTCGCGTTCGCCCAGGCGGATCTTCACGCGGCCTTCGAGCACGGTCACCTGTTCCTCGGCATTGTGGACATGGGGCGGCGCCGGCACGTCAACCGGGAGCATCGTGATGCCCGTGTGCATGGCGCGCGCGCCCTGCTTCCGGCCGGCGATCGGGTAGTTGACGATGCCATTGCCGCGAGAAACTTCAGGCAGGGTGTCGAAGGGAAGGAAATGCGCGTGGTCGCTCATGTCGGGTGTCCGGTTCGATTCAGTGAATGTGCGCGCCACCGTTGACGTCCAGCGTCGCGCCGGTCACGAAGCCGGACAGGTCGGACGCGAGGAACAGGCAGGCACCCGCCGCTTCACGTCGCGCGCCGATGCGCTTGAGCGGGATGGCGTCGACGATGCCCTGCAGCCGATCGGCCGGCAGACCGTCGAGCATGGGCGAATCGATCATGGCCGGGCAGATCGCATTGGCCCGGATGCCCAGCGCGCCGAACTCGCGGGCGATGCTGCGGGTCAGGCTCAACATGCCGCCCTTGGAGGCCGCATAGTGCGGCCCGCCCACCAGGCCGCCGCCGCGTTGCGCGGCCAGCGAGGCGACGTTGACGATCGTGCCGCCGCGACGCTCGACGAACACGCGCAGGACGCTCTGGCATAGGTGGAAGGCGCCCTTGAGGTTGACGTCGAGCATGCGGTCGAGTTCGTCCGCGCCGATCTCCAGCAGCGGCGTCGACTTGACGATGCCGGCCGCATTCACCAGGCAGTCGATCGTGCCGTGCAGGTCGAGCGTCCTGGCGACGAGGATGTCGCAGTCCTCCGCCTGGGTGACGTCACAGCGCCAGCCCTGCACCTCGGCCGGACGGCCCAGGTGGCGCTCGATCGACGCACGCAGGCTGGCCACCAGCGCGTCGTCCAGCATCACGTCGGCCAGCACGACCTTGGCACCGTGTTCGGCAAAGAGTTCAGCCGTGGCGTAGCCGATGCTGCGCAGCGAACCTGCACCGGCAATGACGCACACCTTGTCCTTCAACAGCATCTGGATCTTTCTGGAATTCGGGATGGACAGAGGTCGGATCAAGCGACCGGCAGCTCGTGCGCGATCCAGTTGAGCAAGGAGGCCTGATGTGGCGCCCAGCCCAGTTCCCGACGGGCTCGCGCCGCACGCATGCGGCTGTTGCCACCGAAGGAGAACCGCGCACGGGCCTCGCCCCATTGGCGGACGGCCTCGTCAACAGGCACCGAGACGACACCCGGCAAGCCCAGTCGGCTGGCAATGGCAGCACCGACGTCGCTGAACGCCGCCTCGCCGTTCTCGGCGAAGTAGAACGAGCCAGCTGGTGCCCGGTCGAATGCCAGCAGGTAAAGCTCGACCAGGTCATCCAGGTGGACGTTCGACCAGACGTTGCGCCCCGAGCCGACGATCTCGACGACACCGCGCTGGCGAGCATTCGCCGCCAGAAAGGGGACCTGCACGCTGTCGCGCTTGAGACCACGTCCGAGGCCATAGACCAACCCGGGACAGATCACCACCGAACGCACGCCCTTGGCTGCGGCTCCCAGAACGGCCAGATCGATGTCCCGACGGGCCTGCTTGAGCGGATGCACGACCAGCGGCGCATCCTCGTGGATCACGTGGTCCGAGAGGCGCTCGCCGTGGGCATCGTCGGCCACGATGCTGGAACCGCTGGTGTGCAGCAGCAACTTGCCCGATCCGGATAGTGCATCGACCAGGGACAGGGCAGAGGGCGCATGGTCCGCGCTGGCGGTGTGGATCACGCCGTCGGCCGCACGGGCCTCGCGGGCCAGCAGGTCGGCGTCGTCGATCGAGCCAATGACCGGCTCGATCCCGGAAGCGGCCAGCAAGGCGCCGGTGCGGTCGTCGCGCGTCAGGCCACGCACACGGTGGCCCGCCCGGATCAGTGCCTGGGCGACCGATCCGCCGATGTAGCCGCTGGCGCCCGTGATGAAGACGTTCATCCTGAATCTCCTGTCGTTCGCCGCTTCACAGCATGAAGGTCGAGAACCATGGCACGGCCGCAATCACCAGGACCCCGACCAACAGGGCCGCGATGTAGGGCCAGATGGCCACCATCGCGTCATCAGGCTTTGCGTCACCGATTCGACATGCCACATAGAAGCCGACACCGATGGGCGGCATCATCAAGCCGACGTTCATCGCGCAGACGATGACCATCGAGTAGTGGATCTCGTGGATGCCCAGCTTCTTGGCGATCGGAAACATGATGGGCGCGAGCAGCAGGACCGCCGGCAGGCCTTCGAGCAGGCAGCCCAGCACCAGAAAGACCGCCACGGTCACGGCCATGAAGGCCCAGATGCCGCCGGGCAGCGTCGTCAGCACCTGCGACATCTGCTGCACCACGCCGCTCTGGGTGATGGCCCAGGCCATGGCCGATGCGGTGCCCAGGATCAGCAGGATGGCGCCACTGAGCGCGGCCGTCTCGACCAGCATCACGTAGATGCGGCGCAGCCCGAGCCCACCGTAGAGGATCTGGCCGATCAGCATCGCGTAGAGCACCGCGATGGTCGACACCTCGGTGGCCGTGGCCACGCCGCCGCCGACCGCGCTGCGGATCAGGAAGGGCAGCACCAAGGCGGGCGCGGCGATCACGGCCAGCCGGCCGATGGCCTTCCAGGCCGGGCGGCGCACGCTGGAGGTGTCCTCGTGGCGGGCCTTCCAGCGCGCCAACAGCAGCAGCGAGACGAGCAGCACCATGGCGACGACGAAGCCGCTTTCGAACAGGCCGGCGATGGACACGCCCGCCACCGAGCCCAGCACGATCAGCACGATGCTCGGCGGCACGGTGTCGGCCATGGCCGCGCCGGTGGCCAGGAGCGCGACCATCTCGGGTTGCTTGTTGCCGCGTCGGCGCATCTCCGGGAACAGTGCGGGCGCGACGGTGGCCATGTCCGACACCTTCGAGCCGGAGATGCCCGAGACAATGAACAGCGAGCCGAGCAGCACGTAGCTCATGCCCGCCTTGACGTGGCCGATCAGCGAGGCGAGCAGATCAACGATGGCCTTGCCCATGCCAGTGGCATCGAGCACGCAGCCCAGCAGAACGAAGATCGGCACCGAAACCAGCACGATGTTGGCCATGCCCTCGTCGATGCGCCCGACGATGACGATCAGCGGTACATGGCTGGAGAAGGCCAGGAAGCTCATCACCCCGCAGCCGAAGCAGAACGCGATCGGCACGCCCGCGACCAGGCAAAGGGCGACCAGACCGGTCAGGAAGATCAGGATGTTGGCCAGCCCCAGTTGCGCGAACTGCGGTGCCAGCCAGGTGCACAGGCCGACATAGGCCAGCACACCGACCACGGCGATCACCAGCGAGCCCTTGGGCACCGTGCGCACGGCATAGACGGCCACGACGGCCAGCATCAGGATCAGGCCGGCAGCGATGGCCGCCACGCGCAGGCCTCCCGGCAGGCCGAGCGCGGGTGTCTCGACGATCCACTCGGTCTCGACATGCTCGATCGCCGGGCCGATCAGTCCGATCAGGAAGGCCGCGATGGCCGCCAGCGCGAAGGCATGCACCTGCACCCGCAAGCGCTCGGGCATGCGCTCGACGAACATCGTCAGGCGCAGGTGCTCATTGCGGTGCATGGCCAGCACGGCACCGAGCATGGCCACCCAGATGAAGGCGAAGGAGACCACCTCGTCGATCCAGGTGATCGGGTGGCCGAAGACGTAACGCGTGACAACACCGCCGAACAGCATCGCCACGATGGCCAGCATCAGGAAAGCGCAGAGGGCCTCGAGCGGCGCGATCCAGCGGGCCAGGGCACGGTTGACGGCGGCGTCTGCCGTCGCGACGGCGCCGCTCAGGTCCGCATCGGCTGGGTTGCGGGTAAGGGCTTGCGACATGGTGGCCTGCCCGCGGGCAGTCGACAGGGTTCGGATGGAACAGGGGTGCCGCGAACGCTGTCAGCCAGCGTTCATCGGCACCCGATCAGGCGAGCGTCAGACCAGCTTGCCGCTGTACTTCTCGAGCAGGGCCCAGGCCTCGGGGCCGAACTTCTTCTGCCATTCGACGTAGAAGCCAGACTTGGCAAGCACCTCGCGGAACGGGCGCACGTCGACCTTGTTGAACTGCATGCCCAGGCCCTTGAGCTTGGTCTCCAGCGAGGCCGTCAGGACATCGTGGGCGGCGCGCTGCTTGAGCGCATGGGCCTCGAAGTTGCGCGTGGCCAGCGCACGCAGGTCCTCGGGCAGTGCGCTCCAGATGCGCTTGTTGCCCACCAGCGTGAAGCAGTCCCACATGTGCGAGGTGTAGGAACAGTACTTCTGCACCTCGTAGAGCTTGGTCGCGTCGATCGTGGGCAGCGAGTTCTCCTGCCCGTCAACGACCTTGGTCTGCAACGCGGTGTAGAGCTCGCCGATCGGCACCGTGGCTGGCGAGGCGTCGAGGCCCTTGAACAGCGAGGTCAGGATCTGGCTGGCCGGCACGCGGATCTTCAGGCCTGCGAGGTCCTTGGGCTCGACGATCGGCTTGGCCGCCGTGGTGGTCTGACGGAAGCCATGGTCGAAGACCTTGCCGATCGGCACGAGGTTGATCTTGTCGAAGGCGCCGCGAATGTGCGCGCCCAGATCGCCGTCCATCGCTTTCCAGACCGTCGCGTAGTCGGGGAAGGCGAAGGCGATCGTGTTGATCGAGGTCACCGGCACGAGGTTGCCCCAGATCGTGCCGGCGGTGCAGACGAAGTCGATGGCACCGGAGCGGACCTGCGAGACCGTGTCGGTGTCGCTGCCGAGCTGGCCGTTGGGGTAGACGTCGATCGTCAGGCGGCCACCGGACTCCTTGCCGATGTCGGCACAGGCGGACTTGAGCGCGGCGGTGGTCGGGTGCGACTCGGGCAGCGAGATGGCGATCTTCAAGGCGAACTTGCCGCCCGCCTGCGCCATGGCCGCGCCTGGCACGAACGTGGTCGCGGCCACGGCGGCGAGTTGTCGCAGCGCGCTGCGGCGGCCGCAATCCTGAGGGGCGGCGTTCGGGGTCTGGTCTTCTTGCATGTGGAGTCTCCTCGTGTCGTGTCGGGTCGGGTCGGGTCGGGTTGCGTCGCTGGACGGCTCAGAACACGCCGGGCTGATGGACCTCGATGACGTGGCCGTCGGGGTCGTGCAGGAAGACCTGGTGCCAGCCCGGAATGGCCCAGCAGCCGTAGTCCGAGTAGCGGATGCCGAGCTGGTCGCACTTGCGCATGAAGCCCTTGATGTCGTCGGTGCGGAAGCAGAAGTGGCCATGCCCCATCGGGTTGACGAACTGCTTCATCTTGAAGCCGGTCTCCAGGTCGCGTTCGGCCCAGTGGAACTCGATCGCCCCGTCGGTCAGGAAGTCGACGGCACCGGTGTAGGCGCGGTCCTGACGGACGCCGCTGACGACGGTGTGCTCCTTGTCGTTGATCGTGCCCAGCTCGAACAGCGTCTTGTAGAACTGGGTCAGCCTCGGCAGGTTGTCCGTGCAGAGGTTCATGTGGTGGAACTTGAAGTTCATGCCGATCCTTCGTCGAAAGAGGGGGAGATGTCGGGGAGTCGTGCCGGAGTCGTGCCGTCGCGATGCCGGGTCCGGCGACACGCAGACCGGTCGCCTGGGTCGGCATGATGCATTGGTGAAATTAATGATGCACTCGTGAAAACCATTAGCCCGTGAGTCGGCAACTTTTGGACTTCTCAGGCAGACTTTGTCTTCATTGGCGAACGTTTTCATTCACATTTGATTGACGGCCAGACATGACCGAACCGGACAAGACCCCCACCCCCGACGTGACGCGCGACGAGAGCTGCACCCTTGCCAGCGTGCGTCGTGTCGCCGCGATGCTGGACCAGGACCCCGACACACTGGCGAACGGCCAGCCCCTGCCCCGTGGCTGGCACTTCTTTCTGCTGGCGGCCGACACGCGCCGATCGGCCTTGCGCAGCGACGGATTCCCCGGCCTGGGGGTGCCGATGCCGGACCTGGGCTTGCCCCGGCTGATGCTGGGCAGTCGCACGGTCAGCTTTCACCAGGACCTGCCGATCGGCGCGGCCGTGCAGCGCTCAAGCCGCGTGCGCAGCGTGGTGCACAAGACCACGGCGTCAGGTCCGATGGCAGTGGTCACGCTGGACCATGAACTGCGGGCGCTCGCCCACGCAGAGCCAGCGTTGGTCGAGTCACAGACCTATCTGCTGCTGCCCGCACGTGCGGCCAGTGCGGTCGCTGCAACACCGGCTGGAACACCGGCTGCAACACCCGCCGCCACGTCAGTGGCCACGTCAGTCGCCACGTCGGCCCACCAGAAGACCGTGGTGCCAGACGACACGCTGATCTACCAGTACTCGGCGCTGGGCTTCAACTCCCACCGCATCCACCTCGATCGCCAACATGCCCGCGAGGTCGAGGGCTTTCCGGACCTGGTCGTCAACGGCGGCCTGTCCACGCTGCTGCTGACCGAGTTCCTGCGCCTCGATCTGGGCATCGTGGCCCGAAGCCTGAAGGCTCGTCATGTGGCACCGCTGTATTGCAACCGCCCGGTGACGCTGTGCGCCGATCCCGTCGACGGCGGCTGGCGGCTCAAGGCCCTGGACGACCAGCAGCAGCTCGCGGTCGAGCTGGAGGTGAGCCTCTGATGGCCTTCGAACCGCTCAAGGGCGTGCGCGTGCTGGACCTGACCTCGGTGGTGGTAGGCCCCGTCTGCACCTGGCGCCTGAGCCAGTACGGCGCCGAGATCGTCAAGCTCGAAAGCCCCGAAGGCGACCTGATGCGCGGCCTGGGCGGCCTGTCGCCGACCGGCCAGCACTCGGGCACCTACCTGCACTTCAACCGGGGCAAGCGCAACGTCTGCCTGGACATCAAGAAGCCCGCCGCACGCGAGGTGCTGGACCGACTGATCGCGACGTCCGACGTGATCGTGGCCAACATGCGACCGCAGGCGCTGGCAAGGCTGGGCATCGACCCGGACAGCGTGTTGGCGCGGCACCCGGACAAGGTCTATTGCCTCATCACCGGCTACGGCACCGACGGCCCCTATGCCGGCCAGCCAACCTACGACAGCGTGGTGCAGGGGGCCACCGGCATGGCCGGTCTGGCGCTGGCCCGGGATGGTCAGCCGAGCTATGTGCCCCTGCTGATCTGCGACCACGTCTCGGGCGAGATCGCCGCCGGTGCGGTGCTGGCCGCCGTGCTGCAGCAGCGCGCCACCGGCACCGGTTGCAGCCTGGAGATCCCGATGTTCGAGACCATGTCGGCCTTTGTGCTGCAGGAACACCTGGCCCAGCGCAGCTTCGACCCGCCGGTGGGACCGCCCGGCGACCAGCGCCTGCTCAGCCCGCACAACCGGCCGGTACAGACGGCCGACGGCTGGATCTCCTTCACCGTCAACACCGACCCGCAGGTGCGCGCCTTCCTCGCCGCCACCGACCGGCATGACCTGCTGGGCGATGAGCGCTTCAGCAGCGTCGCCGCCCGGGCACGCCACGTCGCGGCATGGTTCGAGATCCGCAGTGCGCCACTGACCAACCGGACCACCGCCGAGTGGTTGGCCATCCTGCAGGCGGCAGACATCGCCGTGCAGGCTTGCCACACGCTGGAGACGCTGCCGCAGGACCCGCACCTGCAGGCGGTCGGCCTGATCGGCTGGGAAGACCACCCGACCGAAGGCCGCACGGCGGCCATCCGCTCGACCGTGCGCTTCGACGGCCACTACCCGCCACCTGGCCAGCCGGCGCAGCCGCGCGGGGCGGACAACCTCGCGCTGCTGGCCGAGCTGGGCTATTCGACCGACCAGATCGTGGCCTTGCAGGCATCGGGCGCTGCGCTCGCGCCGGTGCCGGCCATGCGCTGAACACCGGTCAACAACGACCACCACAGGAGACAGAGATGGGCACGAGACTGCAGGGCAAGGTCGCCGTGATCACCGGCGGCGGCGGGGGCATCGGCGCGGCTGCCGGGCGCATCTTCTGCGAGGAAGGCGCCCGCGTCGCGCTGGTCGACCAGAGCGAGGACGCCGTGGCGAGCGCGGTGCACGAGATCCGCCAGATCCTTCCGGGCGCGGAGGTTCATGGCCACGTCGCCGACCTCGGTGTGGAAGCCGAGGCGGACCGCGTCATCGGCGACGTGGTCGCGCGGTTGGGCGGCGTCGACGTGCTGGTCAACAACGTCGGCATCCGCCGCTACGAGGCCCTGGCCGATGCGCCTTGGGAGACCTGGGACGCAATCATCCGCGTCAACCTGCTGAGCTTCGTGTCGATGACGCGTGCGGCCCTGCCCCACCTGCGCCGCTGCGGCCGGGGCAGCATCGTCAACACGTCTTCGACCTATGCGGTCTACGGCCGAAAGGGCATGGGTGCCTATGACGCCACCAAGGCCGGCGTGCTGGCCATGACCCGTACGCTGGCCTATGAAGAAGGTGAACACGGCGTGCGTGCCAACGCGGTCTGCCCGGGCTACACGCGCACGCCGTTCCATGTTCGGCGCATGGGGGCGCAGGCGGTCGATGAACTGGTGCCGCCGTGCGTGCTCAAGCGCTGGGCCGATCCGTCCGAGATGGCCTACCCGATGCTGTGGCTGGCCTCGGACGAGGCGTCCTACGTCACCGGCGCAACCTTCATGATCGACGGCGGCCTGCCGGCGTGATCCCCTCCCTGCGCCTCACCAAGATAATGCGCAATCGACAGGATGTCCGGCACGATCGGCGGGCATCGGCAAGGCTGGAGCGCAGCGATGAACGTGGACAAGAACGAAACAACACCGGTGGCTGACGCCGAAAGCCGGTCCTATTCGGCCCCGGCGCTGGAGAAGGGCCTGGACATCCTGGAGGCCCTGTGCCGCAGCGAGCACCCGATGTCGCAGAAGGACATCGCCAACTTGCTCGGTCGCAGCGTGGGCGAGATCTACCGGATGATGGCCTGCTTGGTGAACCGCAACTACGTGACGCTGGTCGACGAGACCAACTACGGCATCACCACCAAGTTGTTCGAGCTGGCCCACGTCAACCCGCCCACCCACCGCCTGCTTTTCGAAGCCACCCCGGTGATGCAGCGCCTGGCCAGCGAGCTGGACCAGTCCTGCCACCTGACGGTCTACGGCCAGGGCAAGCAGGTCGTGCTGAGCAAGGTCGACACGCCCAGCGGCATGGGCTTCGCGGTGCGCGCAGGGGCCGAGCTGGACGTGCTGATCTCGGCTTCTGGCCGGGTGCTGCTGGCCTTCCAGGACGACGAGACCCGCAAGCTGCGCATCGAGGAATCGCTGCAGCGCCGACCCGAGCAGGCCGATCCGCAGATCGACAGCATCCTCGACCAGATCCGCGTCGCCGGCTTCGAGTCCATCCCCAGCGTGCAGGTGCGCGGGCTGTGGGCCGTGAGCTTCCCGGTGCTCGACACCCAGGGCCGCGCGATCGCCGCGCTGACGGTGCCCTACGCCGAGCGGCTGGACCAGACCCAGCGCAAGTCCATCCCGGAAGTGACCGAGGCCCTCGGTTCGGCCGCCCGCAACCTGTCGCGCCGGGTCGGCGGGATGGTGTCGGCCGGCGCGATGGAGTCGCCCGAGCGCGACGCACCCTCGCGTCGGGCGGCCCGCAACGGCGGTCGCTGAGGGCGATGCAAGGGCAGGCCCCGATCGCCTGCGGGCGCATCGGCAGGCATCGTGATCGGCCTGGAGACACACCGATGGCCGACCCCGCTGAACAGCACCATGACCTCGGCCTTGCCGCCATCTGCGATCCCGCCGATGTCGCTCGCCACGCGAGCGGCGAGCCGGAGTTCGAGCTGCCCGACGGCTGGGCCGGCTTGCCGCTGGCGGTCTTCCCGATCCCCACGGACTCGCAGCGCGGCCCCGCACACGTCAACGTACCCCTGGTGCTGATGGCCTTGCGCGGGCGCGGCCGACGCTGGTATCGCTTCGGCGCGCGCACGGTGGAGCTGTCGACGCAGCCCGGCATGTTCGAACTCTATGGCCGCGACTTCCAGCGCAGCGGCGCACGCTGGCTGGGCGAGCCCGGCAAGACGGTCGGCGTACATCTCAGCCCGGAGATGGTCCGCACGCTGGCGCCCGCCACGGCGTCGTTCGACCTGCGCACGACGCACGAGGTCTTCGATCCGAAGTTGCAGTGGCTGATGCAGGAACTGCTGGAGGAAGCCGAACGCGGGGCGCCCGGCGGTGCGCTCTACGCGCAGGGACTGTCGTGTTCGCTGCTTGGGCGTCTGGCCTCGCACTACGGCGCGCCTATCGAGGTCACACCGGCCGGTCAGCTGGGCAGGGCCCATCGGCAACGGATCATCGAGCACATCCACGACCACCTCGGCGACGACCTGAGCATCGTCGCGCTGGCTCGGGAGGTCGACCTGAGTCCGCACCACTTCGCACAGTGCTTCAAGGCGTCGATGGGCATGACGCCGCACCGCTACGTGCTGCAGCAACGACTCGCTCGCGCCCGCACGCTGCTCAAGACCACCTCGATGCCGATCGCCGAGATGGCGCTCGCGCTGGGCTTCTCGAGCCAGTCGCACTTCACCCAGGTGTTTCGCGCCCATGGCGGCATCACGCCCGCCGTTGCGAGAAAGACCTGAGCGCAGACCGCCGCTTTTCGACAGGCCGCCCCCTTTCCTGAAAGACCGCCGATACCCGTCTGCCTACGCTCCCGGACAACTCGCTTCAGTCGAGCGAGCCCCAATCAAGGAGACCCGACAGATGCATTCCCGGACTTACCCCTCCCCGATGCTGGCCGTGCTGAGCGCCACCACGCTGGCCCTGGCTGGCTGCGGCGGCGGCAACGCCCCGGCGGCGACACCCACGGCCACGGCCCAGGCCTGCGACGACGGCCTGAAGACGTCGTTCGCGCCCGATGCGAACACCACCGTGCTGCTGGTCAAGTCCTATGCGGCCGGCGACCCGCTGGCCCTTCCGGGCACACCCGCCTCGCCCGTGCCGCCGGTGCTGGGTGCCGGGATGTGTCTGGTCAAGATGGTCGTCGGCCCGGGCAACGCGGGCACTGCCGGCGCACCGTCGACCACCCGGGGCGTGGGCATCGAGGTCTGGCTCCCGACCCAGGCCGGCTGGAACGAACGCATCCGTGCCTTCGGCAGTGGCGGCTGGGCCGGCGGTCGGCACACCGACATCACCCGCATCGGCTATGAGGGCGCCTCGTTCCAGCCGCTGCATCTGGCGGCGCTGGCCAACGGCTACGCCGTGGTGGTCTCCGACCATGGCAAGACCACCGCGCCCTACGGCGGCGGGGCCAATGCCTCCTTCATGATGAATCCGGACGGATCGATCAACCAGGTCTCGTGGCAGGACTTCTCCGAGCGCGCCATCCACGAGATGGCCGAGAAGTCCAAGGCCCTGGTCAAGCACTACTACGCCCGGCCCCACCAGTACGCCTACTGGGAGGGTTTCTCGACCGGCGGTCGGCAGGGCCTGAAGTCGGCGCAGAAGTACCCGGGCGATTTCGACGGCATCCTCGCCGGCGCACCCGCGATCAACTGGACGAACTTCATCACCAGCGAGATGTACCCGCAGACGGTGATGTGGCGCGATCTCGGCGGCGTCATCGCCGCGAGCAAGCTCAACGCGGTCAGCGCATCGGCGACCGCCGCCTGTGACGCGGCCGGACTGGGCTTCATCCTGAACCCGGCGTCCTGCCGCTACGACCCGACCCAGGACGCCGCAGCGCTGTGCACGACCACCACCACGTCGGGCGCAACGCCGGGCAGCAACGCGGATACCACGAAGTGCCTGAGCCTGGCCGAGGCTCAGGCCGTCAACAAGACCTGGTATGGCCATACCCATGACGGCAGCGTGCCCGACCCGTTCGTGGACAACGGCAGCGGCACGACCCAGGGCTTCAAGCAGCTGTGGTGGGGCCTGACGCGCGGCACCAGCCTGACCAGCCTGGCAGGCACCAACCCGTTCCCGATCTCGTCGGACAACGTCGCGCTGATCCTGCAGTCGCCGCAGTTCGCGCAGACGGCCCCCGCAACCTTCGTCAATGCAACGGCTGCGCCGGCCGACCGGTGGAGAAGCCTGACCTACGCCGACCTGGCCAACGTGAACGCACTGGGCGTCGGTCTGCAACCCTGGTTCAGCCACATCAACACCGACAACCCGAACCTCGCCGCCTTCCGCGACAAGGGCGGCAAGATCCTGACCTACCACGGCCTGGCCGATGAGCTGATCACGCCACAAGGCTCGGTGAACTACTACGCCAAGGTCGAGGCCGCGATGGGTGGCAATGCAGAGGTGCAGAAATTCCATCGCCTGTTCCTGATCCCCGGCATGGGTCACAACACGATCTTCAAGGTCAGCGCGCTGGACCCCGCCACGGGTGCCATCGCCACGACCAGCAAGGTTCCGTTGCCGGCACTGCCGATCAACGGTGGCACGGACGATCAGCTGTTCACCGCCTTGCGCAACTGGGTCGAGAACGGGACGGCTCCCAGCCGCATGGACATCAGCTCGTCGGACGCATCGGTGACCCTGCCCATTTGCGCCTACCCGAAACGGGCCGTCCACAGCGGCACGGGCTCGGTCAGGTCAGCGGCCAGCTACACCTGCAGCTGACGAGCATCCATGGCAGGCAGGGGCGCGGCGAAATGGGCAACGAGGTGACTCGGTGTCGGTCGTGCGCGGTCCTGTCGTGCCTGGCGCTGTCGTGCCTGGCGCTCTCCTGCCTGGTGCTGCTCGCCTTCCCCTCGACCGGATCGGCACAGCCCGCGCCGCCACGCCAGATCAAGTTCGCCTTGCAAGGCACCGCCGGCAGTGCGCCACACGAGGCGGCGGTGCGTTTCGCGCAGGACGTCAAGTCACGCAGCCACGGTCGACTTGAGATCCGACTGTTCGCCGGCGGCGTGCTGGGCAACGACCTCGCCGTCATTTCGGCCGTTCGCGGCGGGACGATCGAGATGTCCGTGCTCAATGCGAGCCTGCTGGCGGGGGTGGCTCGACCCATGAGCCTGTTCGACTTCCCATTCCTGTTCGACAGCGAACGCGAGGCCCATGCCGTCATCGACGGCCCCTTCGGACAACGGCTGCATGACCTGCTGGAGCCCAGGGGCCTGATCGGCCTGTGCTACTGGGGTGTGGGGGTCCGTCACTTCCACAACGGCAGGCGTGCGATCCGCAGGGTCGAAGACCTGCAGGGCTTGAAGATGCGGGTGGTCGAGTCGCCGATCTACCTCGATTTCATGGCCGCACTGGGTGCCCAACCCATGCCCATGCCCTTCCCCGAGCTGCGCGCAGCCCTGGAAAGCGGGGCTGTCGACGGCGGCACGCAGCCGATCTCGGCGATGGTCAACGCCCGGCTGCACGAGGTCCAGCGCCACGTCACGCTGACCGGCCACGTGAGCAATCCGCAGTCGGTGATCGTCAGCCGGAAGTTCTGGGAGGGGTTGCCCGCAGCGGACCGCCAGATCCTGCTCGAAGCCGCCCGTTCGGTGCGCGCCGACGCCCGACGGGCGCTGGTCGAGCGCGACGCCCAGGGCATGGCCACCCTCAAGAAAGCCGGCCTCGAGATCCACGCACTCGACGCCACCGAACTCGCCCGCATGAGGGCCCTCGCACAACAGGTCATCGCGATGCACACGCCGCGGATCGGAGCATCGCTGGTACGAGAGCTCCACGCGGCACAGGAAGAAGCACGGCAAGAGGCACGGCAAGAACTTCGCCCAGCTCGCTGACCACGGCCTCCGGTTTCCCTAGGGTTAACACTGTTCACAGTTTTCAAGGTCCTCTCTAACATTTTGATGTTAACGATAACATTCACGTAGCGAAAAAATGCCGACACCGGGTTGTCGGCTGTTTTCACTCGTCTGGACATTGAAAGCTCGTATGGAAGACTACGCCAGCCGGCAAAGAAAGCCGACCAAGCACCTGATAGGTCTTGGACTGGTGGTGGTATTGCACGTCGGTTTGCTCTGGGCCATCAATTCGGGTTTGGCGCGGGCCTTCGTCAAGAAGATCAAGGGCCCGGTGGAAGCCGTGATGCTGGAAGAGGCGAAACCCGACATACCCCCGCCGCCGCCGCCCCCACCTCCACCTCCGCAGAAGAACGCGCCGCCTCCGCCGCCACCGCCGGCCTATGTGCCCCCGGTCGAGGTCCAGGTCACGCAGGCGCCCGCAGCCAACGCGATCGCCGCCGTGACGAGCGCCCCGCCCAAGGTCGAGGCCCCCCCGCCGCCGCCGCCCGCTCCCGCTCCGGCGCCGCCCGCGCCACCCCCGCCGGCTCCCCCGCCGGCCGAACCGGTGCGCACGCCCGCGGTGGTGAACGCCTCGGGCTGCGAGAAGCCGGAATATCCCAGCGCCTCGCGCCGGCTGGAGGAGGAAGGCACCGTCAGCCTGCGCTTCCTGGTCGGCATCGACGGCAAGGTCATCCAGGCCGAAGTCGACAAGAGTTCCGGTCACAAGCGGCTCGACGAAGCGGCCCGCTCGGGTCTCTCGCGCTGCACCTTCAAGCCCGCCACCGTGGACGGCAAACCCGAGCAGGGTTGGGCGACCATGAAATACACCTGGCGACTCGAATAAGTCGAATCCAGCGCATCTCGAAGAATCTCGTTCCATCTCGATTGGAGAAACCCATCATGACCTTCAAGAATATTGGCTCGGCCGCCAGAAACTGGCTGGTACTCGCCTTCACCGCCCTGAACAGCGTGGCCGCGACGGCTCAGGAAAATGCCGCCAACGCAGCCAGCGCCGCCACCGGTGCCGCCGCAGCGGTGGCCGAAGAAAACCCCTATGGCCTGAGCGCCCTGTGGGCCCAGGGTGATTTCGTGGCCAAGGCGACGCTGATGATCCTGGTGGTCATGAGCATGGCGTCCTGGTATGTGATCTTCACCAAGCTGGCCGAGCAGTCCAAGCTCAACCGCCAAGCCGAAGCCGCACGCAACCGTTTCTGGGAAGCCGAGACGGTCGAGCTCGGCAAGGAGAGGCTCGCCGCCGGCAGCGCCTTCCGCTACATCGCCGAGAAGGGCCTGGACGGCGCCTCCAAGCACACCGGCCTGCTGGGTGCGGTCGACTTCAACGAGTGGGTGACGATGAGCATCCAGCGCGCCATCAACAACGTCCAGAGCCGCATGCAGGACGGCCTGGCCGTGCTGGCCACCGTCGGCTCGACGGCACCGTTCGTCGGCTTGTTCGGCACGGTCTGGGGCATCTACCACGCGCTGGTGAAGATCGGCATGTCCGGTCAGGCGTCGATCGACAAGGTTGCCGGCCCCGTCGGCGAGGCGCTGATCATGACCGCCATCGGTCTGGCCGTCGCCGTGCCGGCGGTGCTGGGCTACAACTGGCTGGTGCGTCGCAACAAGGCCGTGATGGAGGAGGTCAACGCCTTCGGCTCCGACCTGCACGCCGTCCTGCTGGGCCTGGCCAAGAAGTGATCAACCTCGGGCCCGTCGCCCCACGAGGGCATGGGCCTGCATCGGACTGTTGGGGACGACAACATGGCCATGAACGTGGGGCAAGCCGACGACGAGATCATCGGCACGATCAACACGACGCCGCTGGTCGACGTCATGCTGGTTCTCTTGATCATCTTCCTGATCACGATTCCGGTGGTGACGACCTCGATCAAGGTCGACCTGCCCAAGGAACGCAACACGGTGCGCGAGACCAAGCCCGAGAACGTGATCGTGTCGGTGGACCGTCAGGGCGGGATCTTTCTCTACGACACGCCGATCCGCAACGGCAATGAACTTCAGGAGCGGATGAAGAAGTTCGCGGCGATGAAGCCGCAACCCGAAGTCCAGATCCGTGGCGACCACCAGAGCGACTTCGAGTCGGTCGGACGCGTGATGTACGCGATCCAGCGCACCGGCATCGTCAAGGTCAGCTTCATCACCGAACCGAATTGAAGGCACGAACATGGCCATGAACCTGGGAAGTTCGACGGACGGTGACCTGGACGTCATCGCCGACATGAACACGACGCCGCTGATCGACGTGATGCTCGTGCTGCTGATCATGCTGATCATCACGATTCCGGCGCAGCTGCACGCCGTCAACCTCGACATCCCTCTGCCCACGAATGCGCCGAAGACGGTCGAGCCGATCGTCGTGCGCATCGATGTGGACGAGACGAGCGCGATCTTCTGGAATGGCGAGCAGGTGGCAGACCGGAACGCTCTCGAGCTGAAGCTGGCCGAATCGGCGCGCATGCAACCGCAACCCGAGCTGCACATCCGCTCCAAGGGCAAGGCCAAGTACGAAGCGGTCGCCACGGTGCTCGCCTCGGCCCAGCGCAATGGCCTGAACAAGCTGGGCATCGTCGGCACCGAGCAGTTCGCGAACTGATGCGCCCATCGCTCCCGTCCAGGCCCTCCACATCGAACAGCATGAAGTCGGCTCGCGCGTCCCTGCAACGACTGGCCCTGATGACAGCCTTTCTGGCCACCCTCCTGGCAAGCTCTGCGGTGCGGGCCCAGACTGCCCTGCGGGCCGAGGTCGCCAAGCCGCTGCAGGCCGCCCAGGAACTCATCAAGTCGGGCAACCCGGCGGGTGCGCTGGCGCAGGCCGTGAACGCACGCTCGATCGCCAACCTGAGTGCATCGGAACGCGTCACGGTCGAACGCGTCGCCGCGACAGCGGCCCTGCACGCCAAGGACACCGCAAGCGCCATCGAGGCCCTGGTCTACCTGTCCGCCGAGGCCTCCGTGCCGCCGGCCGAAAGGCTGACGTTCCAGGAGATCCTCATCGGCCTGCAGCGCGCACAGGGCGACCTGCCAGGCCTCGCCCGCACCGCCCGGCTCTACCTCGATCAGGGCGGCGGCAAGGCCGGCATTCGGGCGCTTTACCTGCAGTCGCTGTCGGCCCAGAAACGCCATGCCGACATCGTCGACTACCTCAAGCCCATGCTGGCCGATGAACGCCAGACGACGCTGACGGAGCCTGAAGCCACGGCGCTGGCGCTGGCCCAGCAGGCATTGGGCAACGATGCCGGCTACTACGACGCGCTCAAGCGTCTGGTCACTGTCGCACCGACCAACCCGGACTACTGGCGCGAGGTGCTTGCACAACTGAGGGAACGGCCCGGCTTCGATCCGCGTCATGAGCTCGACGTGGTCCGGCTCATGGCGCATCGCCACCTGCTCGGCGGTGCCGACGCGCATCTGCAGCACGCCCAGCTCGCGTTGAAGGCCGGTTATCCGCTGGAGGCTGCGCGTGTGCTCGAAGCCGGTGAAGCCGCCCAGGCTTTCGTCTCAGCCGCCGATCGGCAGAGTCTCGACAAGCTGCGCCTGACCGTGCAGAAGAAGGTGGCCGAGGACGCTCCGCAGATCAGGGCGCTGGAGGCTGCGACGGCAGCGCCGCAGCGAGCCGAGCTGGCGGAGATCCTCGCGTCGAAGGGCGATCACGCCGGCGCCATCGCCCTGTACCGACTAGCGCTGCAAGGCACCGGCCTGCGCCGCGAGGACGAGTTGCGCCTGCACCTGCTCGTGTCCCTCGAACTGTCCGGCCAACGGCAGGAGGCACGGGAGCTTCTGTCGTCGCTCAAGCCTGGCAGCACCGCACGTGAACTCGGGGTCCTATGGACCATGCCGAACTGAAGCCCACGACACCACGTACGACACCACGTACGACACCACGCACGACACCACGCACAGGACCCCGCATGGACTTCACCGCCACGAACGTCGACAACCCGCATCCGGACCTCGTCGAGATCCCTCTGGGGGGTGTGCCCGATGCCGCAGCCGATCAGTGGACCGCGTTCAACGGCGACCGCGTGGTGCGCAATGTCCGGCAAGGCACGCTGACCGCGTTCCATCCGCCCGCAGGCGTCACCGCGCGCGGCGAGGCGGTCATCGTGGCGCCCGGCGGCGGCATGCTCGTGCTGGCCATGGCGCATGAGGGCTTCGATGTGGCCCGTCACCTCGCCAGCCTGGGCTATTCGGCCTATGTCCTGAAATACCGGGTCCAGCCCACACCGCCACAGGCCGACGGCTTCGCCCAGGCCTGCCTGGCCTTCTATCAGGACAAGATGTCGCGCGGCTTCGGCAAGGCGCAAGCCCATCTCGAGACCGCACCGGCCGTCGACGACCTGATCGAGGCGGTCGACTGGATCCGCCAGCACGAGGCACCGGCCACGGGCAAGGTCCACGTCGTCGGCTTCTCGGCCGGCGCCAAGGTCTGCATCGATGCACTCGACCGGTTCGGCTCGCGCCCGCCCCTGGCATCGGCCGGCCTGATCTATTTCAGCCTCGACGACCCGCAACTGAACGGCTCGCACCTGCCGCCGCTGTTCACGGTGCTGGCCAACGACGACCCGCTGTTCGCACGCGGCGGATTTGGCCTGCTGCAGGTGTGGCGTGACGCCGACCGGCCACTCGAGTTCCACCTCTTCAAGTCGGGCGGGCATGGCTTCGGCAATCGCCAACAAGGCACGACCTCCGACCAATGGCTGACCTTGTACGAAGCCTGGCTCGATTCCGGCATCTGAACCCTGGACTCCCCGTGAACACGACCACCGCTTGCGGCATGAACGAACAAAACGACGGTCGCTCGACCCTGCGCTACGTGAAGTCCGGCAAGGGCGACCAGACCCTGCTGCTGATCCACGGACTGGGTTGCTCGTCGATGGAATGGTCCGAGAATATCGAGCCCCTGTCGCGCCGGATGACGGTGATCGCGGTCGACCTGATCGGCTTTGGCAGCAGCGACAAGCCCACCGACTTCGACTACACCGCCCGCAGCCAGGCCCGCCGACTGCTTGCCTTGATGGACACACTGGGCGTCGACGGCTTTCACGTCGCGGGCAACTCGTTCGGCGGCAAGGTCGCCATCGAGATGACCGACCTGGCCGCACACCGGATCCGATCGCTCACGCTGGTCGACTCGGCCGGCGCCGGTCGCGAGGCGCCCAAGCCGATGCGCCTGAGCACCCTGCCGCTGTTGTGGCGCTTCACACGCCAGCCGACCTACGACGAGTTCCGGCAAGGCTGGCAGGCCGCGTTCCACGACCCGAAGAAGCTCACCGAAGCCCGCGTGCAGCAGAAATTCTTCGACGCCCAACCGCCAAAGGCGCAGCGCAGCCACCGCCAGACGGTCGTCGCCATGATGAACGTCTGTGGTTTCCATCGGAACGATCTCGAAGCCCTGGAAAGGATGACCCGGGCGATCCGCTGCCCGACCCTGATCGTCTGGGGTCGACAGGACCTGTTCCTGCCGGTGAGCCATGCCGAAATCTTCAAGGCGCGCATTCCGGGCGCCACGCTGGAGATATTCGAGGAATGCGGGCACGCGCCGCAGATCGAGCGAGCTGATCTTTTCAATCCACTGCTGGAAAAGTTCATTTTTGCCAGTTGAGGAAACCGGTCACTGGTTTTCCCGGGGTCGTGCAAAACGGCCACAACTGACCCGGAACCGCCCGGGATAACACCAATGCAAAGCCCGATCGGCTGTCCTAGCATGTTTGAATGTTATCGTTAACACATAGGTTGACGCGACATGCCCTGAATACCTTCCGACCCACATGGAGACAACAATGATGATTTTCCAGAAGCGACCCTTGGTTGTCGCGGTGCTGGGTGCTATGGCGGCCCAGGCTTCATTTCTCGCAAATGCCCAGAACAACGATGCCTCGGCCCAGGATGCCGAGGTTGTGGTGACAGCCAACAAGGTCACCCAATCTGCCCTGAAAGTGGGCGCATCGCTGTCGGCCGTGAGTTCGGATGACATCCGTGAAAAGGGCGTGGCCGACGCCAAGGCGCTGACCGACCTGATGCCCAACACGCAGATCAGCCAGGCTGGCAACAGCAGCGTGGTGGTCAACATCCGCGGCATCGAGAACACCAACACCACCGCGCTGGGTGAACCGGCAGCGGCCTTCCACATCGACGGTATCTACCTGGGCCGGATGTCCGGCGCAGGTTCTGCCTTCTACGACATCGAACGTGTCGAGGTGCTGCGCGGCCCGCAGGGCACGCTCTACGGCCGCAACGCGAATGCCGGCGTCGTCAACGTCATCACCAAGGCCCCGACCAGCAAGCGCGAAGGTTCCGTGTCGGTCGATATCGGCAATCTCGGCCAGAAACGTGTCGACGGCGCCTACAACCTGCCAGTCAATGAATCGCTGGCGCTGCGCGCTGCGTTTTCGACGAATCGCCGCGATGGTTATTCCGAGACCAAGACGGCCACCAATGGTTTCACTGAAAACCAGGACAACGTCCACACCGACTCGTTCCGCCTGCAAGGCCTGCTGAAGATCTCGACTTCGACCAGCCTGAGCCTGTCTTATGACCAGAGCACCAACAAGGCAGCCGGCCCGAACTATTACAACCTGACCACTGGCGGTATTCCGAGCAAGTTGGTCGACCCGAATGTGCTGATCCAGGGCCGGTTCAACGACAAGGCCTCCGGCATCAAGTCTGAACTGAAGTCGAATCTTGGTTTTGCAGATCTGACATATCTCTACGGCCACCGCGACACGAAGAATGTCGAGGACTATGGCACCGGACCGCTGATCCTGCTGACGAAGTTCAAGATGAAACAGGACTCGCACGAGTTGCGCCTGTCGTCCAACGATGCAAATTCGCCACTTCAGTGGGTGACGGGTTATTTCAAGTTCAAGGAAACGGGCTCGGACGGCCGGCTCGATGGCAATTTCCCGTTCTTCTTCTTCGGACCCGCCGCCGGACCGTTCGGCCCGGACCAGTGCGGCGGTTTCTCGTCGTGCTACCCCGGCCTGCAGTTCCTCGACCGCCAGGTCACGAACGAATCGCAAGCGCTGTTCGGTCAGGCGACCTACAGCATGACTGAAGCCTCGCGCCTGATCGCAGGTGCACGGCAGACCACCGACAAGAAGTCCCGCGACGGCCAGCAGATGTTGTCGGGTGGTCAGGACTATGACCCGACCAATCCGGGCAACCTGGTGGTTCCGCTCTACGGAAACGCCTCGTGGAAGAGCTCGACCTACAAGCTGGGCTATGAACTGGACATCTCGGCCACGAAGATGTTCTACGCCAGCGTGTCGACCGGCTTCAAGGCCGGTGGTTTCAACGACGGCGACACCCGCAGCGACCCGAGCCTGATCTACGCGCCCGAGAAGATCACCGCGTATGAGGCCGGCCTCAACGGCCGCTTCTTCGACAACGCGCTGCAGCTGACGTCCTCGGTCTTCCACTACGACTACAGCGACATGCAGAAGTCGGGCATCGTCAACAGCCAGATGAAGACGACCAACACCGGCAATGCAACGGTGGACGGACTCGAACTCTCCGCGCGCTATCGCCTGAACAGCGCAGGCCGCATCGACGCCAGCCTGGGCCTGCTGGAGGCCAAGTACAAGAACTACATGACGCCCAACGGCACCGACTACGCAGGCAAGAAGCTCGACAAGACGCCGTCGATGACCCTCAACGTCGGCTACTCGCACAACTGGAACCTCGAATCGGGCGCACGCCTGACCGCCTATGTGGGCAGCAAGTATTCGGCGTCCTACGTGACGACCGATACCGGCGACCTCACGGTGGCCCCGACCCAGTTCACGCAGAAGTCGTTCACCAAGTCGAGCGTGTCGCTGACCTATGGCAGCGAGGACGACTCCATGGACGTCCAGCTCTACGTGCGCAACATCGAGAACAAGTCGCAGCTGATGGGCTCGGTGGCGTTCTTTGGTGCGAACTACGGCTACATGAGCGAGCCGCGAACGCTGGGCGCACGCGCCACGTTCCGCTTCTGACGCACCCCACGGGGCCCGGTTCACCGGGCCCCGTTCCCTTCCGCCCCCTGGTGATCGAAACCAAGAACATGAAAGACATCCTGCGTCAGGCGCCATTCGATCTGGATGAGGAGCAGATCGCCTGGGTCTGCGACACCCTGGACGGCCTGACACGGCGCCAGAAGGTCGGCCAGCTGATCAACCTTCAGGTCCTGCCCGGCGACGACCACGCGATCGAGCTGATCGAGCGCCACCAGCTGGGCGCCTTCACCGTCATCAATTTCTCCGATCCACAGGCTTGCCGCCGCGTCGTCGACGCAGCGCGTGAGGCCTGCCGGATTGCTCCGCTGGTCTGCGCCGATCTCGAAGGCGGTGTCACCAGCGGGCACCTGACCACCATCTTCCCGAACCAGCTCGGCTGTGCCGCTGCGGGCTGCCTGGACACCTACGGCGAAGCCTTGCGGATGTTGTCGGCCGAGCTGACTTCGCTGGGCGTGAACTGGACCTTCTCGCCGGTCCTGGACGTCAACCAGAAGTTCCAGAGCGCGATCGTCGGCACGCGTTCCTACGGCAGCGACCCCGCCTTGATCGGCGAACTGGCTCAGCTGCACATCGAGGTGTTCCAGCGGCACGGCATCGCCACCACCGCCAAGCACTGGCCCGGCGAGGGCTTCGACGACCGCGACCAACACCTGGTCACGACCATCAACCCGATGACGGTCGAGGAATGGACGGCGGTGTTCGCACCCCTGTACGCCCGAGCCATCGCAGCGGGTGTGCTGTCGGTCATGTCGGCCCATATCGCGTTCCCGGACTACCTGCGCCGCGCCGGCATGGACACGATCGAGCTGTATCGACCCGCCTCGATCTCGCGTCAACTGAACCAGTCGCTGCTGCGCGAGCAGCTGAAGTTCAACGGCCTGATCGTCTCGGACGCCACGTTGATGGGCGGCCTCGAGAGCTGGGGCAGCCGCCGGCAGTGGCTGCCCGAGGTGATCGAGAACGGCTGCGACATGATCCTGTTCTCGCCCTCGGTCGACACCGACATCGAGACCCTGCTGGACGCTGCCGAGACCGGGGTGCTCAGCCAGAAGCGCATCGATGAAGCGCTGATGCGCGTGCTCGGCCTGAAGGCCCGCATGAACGTGCATCGCCCCCGTCAGGAGGCGGGCGCCGACACGTCGCTGATCGGCTCGCCGGCGCACAAGGCGGTCATGGCGCGCCTGTCGGACCTTTCGCCCACCCTCGTCAAGGACGTGCACGGCACCGTGCCGCTGGACCGCCAGAAGATCCGCAAGATCCTGATGTTCAAGGAAGAGAACGTGCATCCACTGGGCGGCGACGAGTCGTTTCGCATCCAGCTGGACCGCCATCTCGCGGCCGAGGGCTTCGAGGTCCACGTCTTCGACCCGCAGACCGACGACCTGGGCGTCCGCCTGGAACACGACCTGATCCTCTACGTGTTCGCACAGGAGTCGCAGCTGATGAAGTCGCGGCTCTACATCGACTGGGTGCGGCTGCACGGCGGCACGATGCCCGGCATGTCACGCGTCTGGTGGGACACGCCGACCGTCTTCATCTCCTTCGGGCATCCGTACTACCTCTACGACGCACCCAGGGTGCCCTGCCTGATCAATGCCTACACGCCGACGCCCGACATCCAGCGCGCCGTCGTCGACAAGTTGCTCGGCCGCGGGCGCTTCACCGGAAAGAGTCCGGTCGACGCGTTCTGCGGCCTGGCTGACGCGCACTTCTGAAAGACATCCATGACGACCCTCACCTCGCCCACCCACTCCAGCTCGCCGCGGGCGTCCTGGATGCTGATCTTCACGATCGTGCTGACCTACTGGGCCCTGTCGATGGCCCTGCTGACCCCGCCGATGATGACCATCGCGCTGCGGGTGGCGGAGATCGCGCCGCAGAACAAGGAAAGCACGCTGGGCCTGCTGCTGGGCATCGGCGCGGTGGTGTCGGTGTTCGCCAATCCGATGGCCGGCTACTTCAGTGACCGCACGGTGACGCGCTTCGGCCGGCGCAAGTCATGGATGGTCGCGGGCGGCCTGATCGGCTTCTTCGGCCTGTGGCTGATCTCGGTCGGCGGGGTCAACACGATGATCGTCGGCTGGTGCCTGACCCAGCTCGGCATGAACGCCGTGGCCGCCGCCCTGATGGCCCTGCTGCCCGACCAGATCCCGGAGAACCAGCGCGGCATGGTGAGCGGCGCGATCGGCATGTGTGTGCCGGCCGGCATCATTTCCGGGTTCGCGCTGGTCAACGCGGCCCAGGGTCATGCGCAGCTGATGTTCCTGCTCGCACCCGGCATCCTGCTGGTGACGATCGCCCTGCTGTGCATGACCTACACCGACAAGGCCACCGATCCGGCCGCCGTCGCGCCCTTCAGCCTGGGCCAGATGCTGCGCGACTTCGCGTTCAACCCGAAGGCGCATCCGGACTTCACCTGGGCCTTCCTGAGCCGCCTGTTCTTCTTCTTCGCGCTGGCCACGTTCCTGGGCTATCAGGTGTTTTTCCTGATGGATCGCCTGGGCTACAGCGCCGCCGAGGTGCCCGGCATCATGGTGAAGGTCAACCTGATCGCCTCGGCCATCCAGATCGCGGCGAGCTTCCTGGGCGGCTGGCTGTCGGACGTCATCCGCCGCCGCAAGGTCTTCATCTGGACCTCCGCCGTGCTATACGGGGTGGGATTGCTGATCATTGCACGGGCCACGAACTACGACGCCTTCCTGCTCGGCGCCTGTGTCATGAGCCTGTCCTTCGGCGTGTACTTCGCGGTGGACGTCGCGCTGGTCACCGAAGTGCTGCCGGACGCCAAGAACAACGCGGCCAAGGATCTGGGTGTCATGAACGTGGCCGGCACCCTGCCGCAGACGCTGGCACCGGCCATCGCGCCGCTCTTCCTGTTCGCCGGTGGCTCGTCGACGCCGGACTACGGCATCCTGTTCTCGGCTGCGGCGGTCTACGCGGTGCTCGGCGCGGTCACGATCATCCCGATCCGCAAGGTGCGCTGACCGCACGTGGGGCGCCAAGAGCGGTCCGTTGGACCGTCTATGCTGGCGCCCTTCGTTTGTCCGGCGCCCACCGGCGGACCAGCAGCACACCCCTTCCATGCAAGAAAACAGCCCCCACAGCAAGGTCACGATCAAGGACGTCGCGGAGAAGGCCGGCGTCTCAGCGATGACGGTCTCGCGCGTGATGCGCAACCAGGGAAAGATCGCGCCGGAAACCCGCGCGCTGGTCCTGAAGGTCATCAGCGAGCTGTCCTACGAGCCACTGTCCTCGGCCCGCAACCTGTCGGGCGCCTACTCCCGCACGATCGGCATCGTGATCCCGGACGCGAACGCCTTCCGCGAGTTCCGCCACGGCTACGAGTACGAATACGCCCTGCTGATCGGTGCGCTGAACGTCTGCAAGTCGCACGACTTCGCGGTCAACATCATTGAGACAAGGAACGCCCAAGACATCCATTCGCTGGTTCGCAAGGTGCTGGCACGACAGGTCGGCGGCTACATCGTGCCGGCTCCGGCATCCGAATACGTTGACCTGCTCAAGACGCTGCGCCAGCACGACCTGGCCTTCTCGGCGATCAGCGCCTTCGATGCGACCCACGCGGACCTTGCCGTGGTCGCCGACGAGCGCAGCGCCACGAGGGCGTTGGCCGAACGGATGCTCGAACTCGGCCACCGACGGATCGCCTTCATCGGCGGTGCCGCCCGGCACCGCGCGACGGTGGAACGCCAAGCGGGCTTTCTGGAGGCCATCGCGGCCCACCCGGATCGCGCACGCATCACCCATGCCATGCACCACTGCAATGCCTTCTTCGACGACGGATTCGAGATGGGCATGCAGGTGCTCTCGCGTCCGGATCGGCCGACAGCCGTCCAGTGCCTGACCGACGACATCGCCGCCGGTGTCATCGCCGCTGCAACGCGGCTCCACATCTCCCTGCCGGACGGCCTGTCGATCGCTGGCTTCGACAACTTCGGCCTCGCGCGCAAGATCACCCCAGCCCTGACGACCGCCGGTCTGCCAGCAGAGGACATGGGCGAGGCCGCAGCGCTACAAGTGATCGAGGCGCTTGAAGGCCGCAGCCGGCAAGGCGTCAGGACCCTGCCCTGCAACATCGTCATGCGCGACTCGATCACCCGACCCGCAGGTGCCTGAGTTCAGGTTGCGTCGGGCTGCAAGGCCGGCGCCGCGAGTCCGAAAGCGTCCAGCTGCAGGCAAGAGGCCTCGATCGCCAGCAGGCGCGGCCAGCGCGACAGGTCGACCTTGAAGCGGCGCGCGCTCTCCATCTGCGGAATCAGGTAGACGTCGGCCAGCGTGGGCGTGGACCCGAAGGAATAAGGTCCCGCCCCATGCGACGTCACCAGCGCCTCGTAGGCGTCGAAGCCGGCCGTGATCCAGGTGGCGCACCAGTCGTTGATCGCGGCGTCGTCGGCCTGCCAGCGCTGGCGCAGGGCCTCCAGGATGCGGCGGTTGTTGATCGGGTGGATGTCGCAACCCACGATCGCCGCAAGGGCTCGCACATGGGCCCGCCCCAAGGGATCGGCCGGCAGCAGCGCGGGCTGCGGAAAGCGTTCCTCAAGCCACTCGATGATCGCGGGCGACTGTGTCAGCACCGCCTCGCCGATGTCCAGCGCCGGCACCAGCTGCTGCGGGTTGACGGCCTTGAACGCCGCCTCCAGATGCTGCTCGCGCCGCAGGTCGACACCGACGTGCTCGACCGTCAGGCACTTGAGGTTCAAGGCGATGCGCAAGCGGTGCGAGGTGCCGCTGCGGAAGAATCCGTAGAGCTTCACGGTTCAGACTCCCAGGTATTGGTGGACGATCTCGGGCCGTTGGCACAGCGCCTCGCTGTCGCCGTCCCAGACCACGCGGCCCTTCTCGATGACGACGTGGCGGTCGGCCAGGTCCATGAGCTTGCCGACGTTCTTGTCGATGACGATCTGGGCCAGGCCCTCGCGCTTGAGCTCGCCCAGCGTGCGCCAGATCTCCGCGCGGATCAGTGGCGCCAGGCCCTCGGTGGCCTCGTCGAGCACCAGCAGCCTGGGGTTGGTCATCAGCGCACGCCCGATCGCGAGCATCTGCTGCTCGCCGCCCGACAGCTGCGAGCCCAGGTTGCCGCGTCGCTCCTTCAGGCGCGGGAAGAAGGCATAGACGCGGCCGAGGTCCCACAGCGGCGTCTCGTGGCCGCCGCGCGGCACATGGGCGGTGGCCACGAGGTTCTCCTCGACCGTCAGGCTGGTGAAGATCTGCCGGCCTTCGGGCACCAGCGCCAGGCCACGACGGGCGATGCGGTGCGAGGGCATGCCGTTGACACGCTCGCCGCCCACGCTGACCGTGCCGGCCTGCACCGGCAACATGCCGAACAGGCACTTGACGGTGGTCGAGCGGCCCATGCCGTTGCGGCCCAGCAGGGTGACGACCTCGCCGGCCTGCACGTCGAAGGACACGTCGAAGAGGACCTGCGCGCGGCCATAGCTGGCCTGCAGGCCCTGGATCGACAGGAGGGCTTGTTTCATCGTCCGGTCCTCACGTGGATTCTTCGCCGAGGTAGACCGCCCGGACCTCGGGATGGGCGCGGATCTCGTCGGGCGTGCCGGTGAAGATCACCCGGCCGTAGACCAGCACGCTGATGCGGTCGGCCAGCGCGAAGACGGCGTCCATGTCGTGTTCGACCAGCAAGATGGTGTAGCGGCGCTTGAGCCGCTGCAGCAGCGCCGTCACGGCGGCGGACTCCTGCACGCTCATGCCCGCCATCGGCTCATCGAGCAGCAGGAAGCGCGGCTGCGCGGCCAGCGCCATGGCCAGTTCCAGCTGGCGGCGCTGGCCATAGGCCAGCTCGCCGGCGGCGGTGTCGACGAAGGCGCCAAGGCCAGCGGCCTCGATCGCCTCGTCCGCTGCCGCACGGGCCTGCGGGTTGGCCAGCATCGGCCGCCAGAAGGACCATGCGTGCTGACGGGCGCCGAGCGCGCTGAGCATCGCGTTCTCGCGCACGGTGAACTCCTCGAAGATCGAGGTGATCTGGTAGGACCGCAGCAGTCCGGCGCGGGCGCGCTGGTGGACCGGCAGCGCGGTCAGGTCACGGCCGTCGAACAGGACACGTCCGGCGCTGGAACGCAGCTCGCCGCTGAGCTGGTTGATCAGGGTGGTCTTGCCCGCACCGTTCGGCCCGATCAGCGCATGCAGCTCGCCGCTGCGGATGTCGAGCGAGACGTCGTCGGTGACCAGGAGGGCGCCGAAGCGCTTGACCAGGCCTTCGGTCTGCAGTGCGGCCATCAGGGTTGCTCCTGCGCGTTGGGGGCGTTGGGGGCGTTGGGCGTGGTGGGTGCGGTGGGTGCCGTGATGCGACGCCGGTCCAGGACCTCGAGCCAGCCGGCGATGCCGCGTCGGCCGAACAGCGCGACCAGCACGATGAGCGGGCCGAAGACCATCATCCAGTGCTCGGTCCAGCCCTTGAGCAGCTCCTCCAGGCCAAGGAAGACCAGAGCGCCCAGCAGCGGTCCGGCCACGGTGCCGATGCCGCCGAGCACGACCATCACGATCAGCTCGCCCGAGACGGTCCAGGCCATGGTGCTGGGCGAGACGAAGGCGTTGAGGTTGGCCAGCAGCACGCCCGCCAGCGCGCAGACCATGCCCGACAGCACGAAGGCCGCGAGCTGCAGCTGGCGCGACTGCAGGCCGATCGCATCGATGCGGCGGGCGTTCTGGCGCGCACCGCGCAAGGCCATGCCGAAGGCGGCCACGCGCAGCCGGGCCATCCAGACGGTGACGGCGGCCAGGATCAGCCAGGCGGCGTAGTACACGTTGGAGGCCGAGCCCAGGTCGAAGCCGGCCAGCCGGCTGGTGGCGACCACCGGCAGGCCGTCGTCACCGCCGTACTGCTTCAGGCTGACGACCAGGAAGTAGCCCATCTGCGCGAATGCCAGCGTGATCATGATGAAGGCCATGCCCGAGGTGCGCAGGCTGATGGTGCCCACGACCCAGGCCAGCAGGCCCGCGACCACGACGGCCAACGCCAGATGGACCCAGCCGTTGCCGATGCCGTGGAAGGCGCTCAGGCCGACCGCATAGGCACCCACGCCGAGGAACAGCGCATGGCCGAAGCTCACCAGGCCACCATGGCCGAGCGCGAGGTTGAGCGCGCTCGCCGCCACGGCGTAGATCAGGATGCGGGCGAAGAAGGCGATCCAGAAGGTCTGCTCGAAGGCAGTCGCCAGCACAGGGACCAGTGCCAGCAGGGCCAGAAGCAGCAGCGAAATCCAGCGCGAGGGCGGGACGTGGAGGATGGATGTCATGACAGGTCTGGACTCAGCCGCGGTGGGCGGGAAAGAGGCCCTGCGGGCGCAGTGCGAGCACGGCGGCCATCAGCAGGTAGACGCTCATCGAGGCCAGCGCCGGCCCTGCCGCATCGGCCACCGAACGTTCGGCGATCTGTCGCAGCAGCAGCGGCAGGAAGACACGGCCGAGCGTGTCGACCACGCCGACGATCAGTGCCGCGTAGAAAGCGCCGGAGACCGAGCCGATGCCGCCGATCACGATCACCACCAGAGTGGTGATCAACACCGGCTCGCCCATGCCCGACTGCACCGACAGGACCGGCCCGGCCATGGCACCCGCCACGCCGGCCAGCATCGCGCCGACGCCAAACAGCATGGCGTTGAGCAGGCCGATGTTCACGCCCAGTGCACCCACCAGCTGCGGGTTCTGCGCGCCGGCACGGATCAGCATGCCCACGCGGGTCTTGTGGATCAGCAGCCATGAGCCGACTGCCACGACCAGGCCGACGCCGATGATCGCGAAGCGGTAGGCCGGGTAGGTGAAGCCGAACAGGTCGACCGTGCCCTCGAGCACCTCGGGCACCTGCACGAACAGCGGCTGCGGACCCCAGACCACGCGGACCAGCTCGTTGAAGAACATCACCAGGCCGAAGGTCGCCAGCACATGGTCGAGGTGATCGCGTCGGTACAGCCGCGCGACGATGGTCTTCTCCAGCAGCAGCCCGATGGCCAGCGCGGCCGCCATGGCCGCGCCCAGGGCGACGAGGAAGGACCCCGATGCGCCGTAGGCCAGCGCGCCGATGTAGGCGCCGATCATGTAGAGCGAACCATGCGCCAGGTTCACGAAGCTCATGATCCCGAAGACCAGCGTGAGCCCCGCCGCCAGCAGGAACAGCAGCACGCCGTACTGCAGCCCGTTGAGCAGCTGCGCGAGGAACAGGGTCGCACTCATGTCGCTGGCCTCAGGGCAGGTTGCACTGCGCGGCGTAGGGGTCGACGTGGCCCTTGAACGGCGTGCCGATCAGACGGGTGACGACCTTGCCGCCGTCGCGCGCGGTCTCGAAGGCGTAGTAGTCCTGCACCGGCATGTTGTTCTTGCCGAACGAGAACGGACCGCGTACCGACTTCAGCTCGCTGCCGGCGACCTTCACCGCTGCGGCCAGCTTCTTGGCATCACCACCGGCCTTGCGCATCGCGATGTCCAGCAGGTTGGCCGCGTCGTAGCCGGTGGCGGCATACAGGCTGGGCGTGCGCTTGTAGCGGGCCTCGAAGGCGGCGACGAACTTGCGGTTCTCGGGGTTGTCGAGCGCCGCGTCGTACATCGCGCCGCTGACCGAGCCGACCGCCGCGTCCCGCAGCGACGGCAGCGTCGTGCCGTCGACGGTGAAGACCGAATAGAACGGCATCTTGCCGGCAAGACCCGCCTGGCTCATCTGCTTGACGAAGTTGATGCCCATGCCGCCGGGATAGAACACGAACAGCGCATCGGGCTTGGCCGCTTGCAGCTGGGCGATCTCGGCCGAGTAGTCAGGCTGGTTGACCTGGGTGTAGACCTCGTCGACCACCTGGCCCTTGAAGAAGCGCTTGAAGCCGGCCAGCATGTCCTTGCCGGCCTGGTAATTGGGCGCCATCAGGTAGACGCGCTTGATGCCGCGGTCCTGAGCGAACTTGCCCATCGCCTCGGCGGCGCCGTCGTTCTGCCAGGCCATCGAGAACAGGTTGGCCTTGCACTGCGCACCGGCGATCGGCGACGGGCCGGCGTTGGTGGCCAGGGCCACGACGCCGGCCTCGGCGATGCGCGGCAGGCTGCCCATCAGCACGTTGGAGAACGACAGGCCGACGATCGCGTCGACCTTATCCTTGTCGATCAGCTTGCGCACGGCCTGCTGGCCGACCTCGGGCTTGAGCTGGTCGTCTTCCTTGACGACGGTGACGGCCTGGCCGCCCAGCTTGCCGCCGAGCTGGTCGAGCGCGAGCTGGAAGCCGTCGACCTGGTCCTGGCCGACGAGGGCCTGCGGGCCCGACAGCGGGGCCATCAGGCCGATGGTGGCGGCCTGGGCGCCTGCGGCGGCCAGGGCGATCAGCGTGCCGCTGGCGGCGCTGCGAACGATGCGATCCAACATGGGGTGTCTCCAACAGGGATGAGTCCGCCCCCGGGGCCGTCGAGGACGGTCCCGTCGGGCGATCGGGCGGGCAAGGAAAGGGAATGGCCGGACCCTGGACGGGCCCGGCGGCAGGCTCAGTCGACCTGCACGAACACGCGGCCAGCCTCGATCTTCACGGGGTAGCTGCGCAGGGCTTGCGTGACCGGCGAGCAGGTCGGCTGGCCGTTGCGCACGTCGAACTTGCCTTGGTGCAGCGGGCACTCGATCTCGTGGCCTTCGAGGAAGCCGTCGCACAGGCGGGCGTTGCCGTGGGTGCAGAGGTTGTCGGTCGCGTAGATCTCGTCGCCCACGGTGTAGACGGCGATGTCGCGGCCGGCCACGGCCACGCCGATGACGTCGTCGCCAGGCAGGTCGGCGGCGGCGAGGGCATCGGTCCAGTTCATCTCGCTCATGGTCTTGCTCTCGTCGGGGTCAGATCGGATAGATGATCGAGTTCGGGATCATCTCGGTGTCGTAGATGCATTCGCGCGAGGCGAACTTCAGCCCGGCCGGCGTGCGCACCACCACGTCGAGGTAACGGCCCACGTTGAAGACCGTGCTCTCCTGCGACAGCTTGGTGCGGAAGACCGCGTAGTTGGCCTCGCTGCGGATGTGTCCTTGCGTGACCTCGCGCACCACCGGCGCGCCCACGATGTGGCGCTGGTAGTAGGGGTCGTGGAAGAGCGTTTCCTGGATGCCGTAGACGCGGTCCTTGA
>NZ_SGWV01000001.1 GCF_004216565.1 Sphaerotilus mobilis
GTGCCGCTGCCACCGACCGTGGTGGTGCCAGCGGCGCTGCTCAAGCTGCCGCCGGTGACGGTGGTGGCCGTCGTGCCGGCCACGGTGACATCGCCCGCCGTGCTGCTGACCTGGCCCGCGCTGGTGACGGTGGCGCCGTTGATGGCGACGGCGCCCGCGCTGCTCGACACCTGCGCGGTGCTCGCCACATCGGCCACGTTGACGGCGGTGACGGTCAGTCCACCGGTGCTGGTCAGTGTGCCGGTGAGGTTCACTTCACCGCCCCGAATGGCCGTGGCCGCCGAGGTGATCGTCGCGTTGCCCACGGTGGTTGTGCCACTGCCACCGACCGTGGTGGTGCCGGTGGCGCTGTCCAGCGTGGCGGACAGCAGTTCGATCGCCGATTGCCCCGCATCGATCGTGAGCGCACCCCCAACGGTGCTCACCACGGTGCCGGCCTGCAAGGACACGCCCTTGAAGGTGGCGCTGGCGTTGTTGATGGTGTTCAGGCTGATGCTGCCACTCAGGGTCTCGAACCCCGAGGGCCGGCTGTCGAGGCCGCCGATTCGGATGCCGTAGGCGTCGGCGGACGGCAAGGTCATGCCCGACGCATCGGCGGTGACGCTGATGTTGCCGGTGCCGGTGTTGAGCAGTCTGAAGGACGCGTCCGGCCCGCCACCGATCAGCGATCCACCGGCGGCCAAGGCGCCGCTGCCACCCACGTTGACGTTGATGTTGCCGCTACCAGCGAGGTCGACCCGTAAGTCCCGGTTCGTGCTGACGCCCAGGACCGGGACGGCGATCGCGCCGCCGTTGTGGGTGGCGCGCAGCGTGATGTCGCGGGCGGTGTCGGTCGCGGTCAGGCGCAGGTTGGAGGCGCCGATCGCTGCGACGCTGCTGCCAGCGGCCACGGTCGAATCGACCGTGATGCCACCAGAGACGGTGCCGAAGGTCGTGCCGATGCCGAGGATGCCTCCGTCGGCGGAGGTCACCGAGATGTCGCCCGAGGTGGTTCGGATCGTCGAGTACTCGGAGCGCAAACCGCCCGCGGTGCGGATCGTGACGGCTCCGGCGCCCGTGGCGAGCGAGGTGGCGCGACCCAAGGTCAGGCTGGCCACGGAACCGCCGTCTGCAGATCCGATCGTGATGCCGCCACTGCCCGAGCGGGTGTCGATGTCGCCGGCCGAACCCTCCGTGTAGGTGGTGCTGGCGGCCAGGTTGACGTGGCCGCTGGTCAGCAGGCTGACGTGGCCGTCCGTGACGATGTTGCCCGCTGTCGTGAGGGTGATGCCGGCCGATCCCGCCGACAGCGTGACGTCGCCGCGCGGGCTCAGGTTGCCGTTGACGGTCATCGCACCGCCGCTGTCCAGGCGGACGTCGAGCACGCCGCTGCCGCTGCTGGTGATGTTGCCGTTCAGGGTCAGCGTGCCGTCGGCAATGAGGTGGAGCGTTGCCGAGGTGGACGCCGACAGGGTGATGTCGGCACCCGCCTCTTGGCGCAGGTTGCCGGCCTGCGTACCGGCGCCGGCCGTCGTCAGCGTGACGCTGGTGCCGGCGTCGAGCACCGCGTTGATGTCGGTGTTGCGCACCACCGAGGCGTTGGCGGTGGGACTGAAGGTGCTGACGTTGTCGGCGTCGGCCACGCCGCCGCTGTTGTTGCTGGTCGCCGCGGTGCTGATGGTGAGGTCGTAGGGGTCGAGCAGCCACTCGCCCGCCCGGCCGTTGGTGGCGCGGGCCGAGATGGCCACGCCGTCAACGTCGATGTGATGGCCGGAGGTCTCGATGAATCCGCCATGGCCGGACACCGCGCCACCGCGCGCACGCAGGTCGCCAGCGACTCGGGCATCGTCGCCCCAGATGATCAGGCGGCCGCCGTCGCCCTGGTCAGACGCCGACACATCGATCCGGGCGCCGCTGGCGACCACCGTGCGCGCGGCAGGATCGACCTGGCGCGCGTTGATCTGCAGGGCTGACCCCTTCAGGTCGGCGCCGATCCGGACCTGGCCCCCACCGTTCAGACCGACGGCCTCGATGCGGGCGGTCGGTCCGATGTGGATGGACTGGCCGGCCACGACGATGTCGCCACCACGGGCGTCGATTGCGTTGGCCTGCACGCTGCCGTCGAGCTGCACCTCACCGCCGATCGCCTCCAGCACGATGCGGCCCTGGGCGTCGCGGCCCAGGCCTTCGGCACCGGGCAGGCGATCCACCCGGATCAGGCCGTCGTGTCGCACGGCACCCGCGCCCACCTGCACCGAGCCACCGGCCGCCAGCAACTGGCCGAGGTTGACGACGCTGTGTGCCGGTGCCGCCACGATGTGGCTGATCTCGGGGCGCTCGAGGTCGGTCAGCGTGATGCGCTGGCCAGCCGCCAGCACGACCTGACCGCCGTCGACCTGGACCGTGCCACCCTGGGTCACCGCCCCGCCCAACAGCGCGACGGTGCTGCCGCGCGTGCCGACGATCTGGCCTTGCTGGATTACGCCGGCCGCACCGGAGCCGGCCTGTTCGAAGCGCAGCCGTCCGGCGGCGAAATCGGCATCGGACAGGTTCAGCGTCGAGGCGACGAAGCCGGCGGTGTCGACCCGCGCCTGGGCGCCGATCAGGATGCCGTTGCCGTTGATCACGAAGACCCGGCCGTTGGACTGCAGCAGGCCGAGGATCTCGCTGCCCCCGCTGCCGGTGACGCGGTTGAGCACGGCGCTGGCGGCGTTGCGCTGCTCGAAGCGCACGGCCTCGTTCGCGCCGATGTTGAAGCTGGCCCAGTCGATCACCGCCCCGGGCGTGTTGCGCACCGTCGTCTGTTGGCCCCGGGTGTGGATGTCGACCGTGCCGGCGCGCACCGTGGCGCCCTGTGGCGCGGCCCGCGCGGGCCCTTGGCCGCTGACGCCGGCCAGCAGCAGGGCGGTGACCAAGGGCAACAAGGAGCGGCCGACGGTGGCCGAGCCGGGGCCCTGGGCGCGGGCGGTTTCCTGGACGGCGACGCGCAGGCCGGTCGCCCGGTTGCGGACGACCCGATGGATGCGGTTCATGGCGTGTTTCCTTGCGAGCGGGCTCGAACAGCCCTTGACCATCGAGACGGTCGGACGATCTGGATCGACGCCAGTCGCAGCCGTCGCCGCGTCGCGTCAGAGGGTTTGAATCGGGCCGGGAGGCAAGCTGAATGCCTCGTTCATGTTGCGTCGACGGTCACGCACCCTTGAGCGACATCAAGGGCTTTTTTCGCCCGCTGTTGCCGGAAACGTGTCCTTTTCGGACCCTTACGCTGGCGGGACATCGACCCGAAAACCGGCGACTTGAGGACTTTTTTGAAAACGCTTGCACTGTCGAACGCTTGTCCAGCAACCCTCTGGTTCACCGGCCTGTCGGGTGCCGGCAAGACCACGCTGGTGCGGGCGCTGCAGGCCCGGCTCGAAGGCCAGGGCGTGCGCACCGCCGTGCTCGACGGCGACGCCTTGCGCAGCGGCTTGTGCGCCGATCTGGGCTTCGATGACGCCGCACGCGCGGAGAACGTGCGCCGCGCCGCCGAGGTCGCGCGGCTGATGAACGACGCCGGCCTGGTCGTGCTGTGCGCGCTGATCTCGCCGCGCCGGGCCCATCGCGAGCGGGCGCGCCACATCGTCGGCGCGGACCGTTTCCGTGAGATCCACGTGTCCACGCCACTGGCGGTCTGCGAAGCGCGTGACCCGAAGGGCCTGTATGCGCGGGCGCGGCGCGGCGAGCTGCGCCGCTTCACCGGTCTGGACGATCCCTATGATGTGCCCACCGCGCCGTGGTGGGCCGTGGACACCAGCCAGGTCGACCCGTCAGCCGCCGTCGACGCGTTGCTGAACCAGTTGCAAGGCCGGGCTCAGCCGATCGACACCGCGCCGGGAAAGACCCACAGCAAGCCGGCCGTCATCACGACATAGCGCAGCAGCTTGCCCACCGCCATCCAGGCCACGCAGGGCCAGAAGGGCAGCTTGAGCCAGCCGGCGACCAGGCACAGCGGATCGCCGACGATCGGCAGCCAGGCCAGCAGGCAGGCCTTGGGGCCGAAGCGCTGGAGGATCGCCAGCGCCCGGTTCTCCGGGCCGTGGTGGGTGACGCGTTCGTAGGCGCGCTCGGCGCCCCACCCCATCCACCAGGAGATCGCCCCGCCCAGCGTGTTGCCGGCGGTGGCCACCAGAACGACCGGCCAGAACTCGGCCGGGTTGAGCTTGACCAGCCCGAACACGACCGCCTCCGAGCCCATCGGCAAGATCGTGGCCGACAGCGTCGAGACGACGAAGACGGTCAGCAAGCTGTACTGCGGCAGGGCCAGCGTGGCCAGCAGCGAGGGGATCCAGGTGTCCATGGCGGCGCATTCTGGCGGTCCGGCAAGACACCCGCCGGGTGGCCGCGGCAAGCCCCGGGCCCCCCAGTTCCGGGGGAGGGCGCTGGCTATACTCTGCCTCCTTTTGCAGCAACCCAGCTGCGTCCAGAGCTGCCGGCGCCCCCTCCGGCGCCCGCCCCTCCTCCTCCGTTTCGCTCCCCCCACGTGATGCAGATCGGCCCCCACACGCTGCCGAACCGGCTGTTCGTTGCCCCCATGGCGGGGGTGACCGACCGCGCGTTCCGCCAGCTTTGCAAGCGCCTGGGGGCGGGCTATGCGGTCAGCGAGATGGTGAGTTCACGCCCCGAACTGCGCGACAGCCGCAAGACCAGCCGCCGGCTTGATCACGTCGGCGAGGTCGCCCCGATCGCCGTGCAGATCGCCGGCACCGACCCGGCGGAGATGGCCCAGGCGGCGCGCGACAACATCGCCTGCGGCGCCCAGATCATCGACATCAACATGGGCTGCCCGGCCAAGAAGGTGTGCAACGTCTGGGCCGGCTCGGCCCTGATGCGCGACGAGGACCTGGCGCTGCGCATCGTCGCAGCCGTGGTCGACGCCTGCGCCCCGCTGGGCGTGCCGGTGACGCTGAAGATGCGCACCGGCTGGTGCCAGCAAGATCGCAACGCACTGACCATCGCGCGCGCCGCCCAGGACGCCGGTGTGGCGATGGTGACGGTGCATGGCCGCACCCGCGAGCAGGGTTACAAGGGCGAGGCCGAATACGCCACGATCGCCGCCGTCAAGGCCGCGCTGACGATCCCGGTGGTCGCCAACGGCGACATCGACAGCCCGCGCAAGGCCGCCGCCGTGCTGGCCGCGACCGGCGCCGATGCCGTCATGATCGGCCGCGCCGCCCAGGGCCGGCCGTGGATCTTCCAGGAGATCCACCATTACCTCGCCACCGGCACCGAGCTGCCCGCGCCCGCCACGCTGCAGGTGCGCGACTGGCTGCTCGAACACCTGCAGGACCATTACGGCCTCTACGGCGAACTCGCCGGCGTGCGCACCGCCCGCAAGCACATCGGCTGGGCCGTACACGCGCTGCCCGGTGGCGGCGAGTTCCGCGCCCGCATGAACACCCTGTCGAGCACCGCCGAACAGTGGCGCGCGCTGGACGACTACCTGACCGGGCTGGCCGAACGCCACCCGGCCTGGCCCGACGCCCGCCCCGCGCCCGAGCCGGCCCACGACGACGTCCAGCCGCCGGCTGCCCTGACCGCATGAGTTCCTCACCTCCCATCGACGACTCCATCCGCCAGAACCTCGAGATCTACTTCGAGGACCTGGACGGCACCGAGCCGCATGCGCTCTACGAGATGGTCCTGAAGGCCGTCGAACGTCCGCTGCTGGACGTGGTCATGCGCAAGGCCGACGGCAACCAGAGCCGCGCTGCCGAATGGCTGGGCATCAACCGCAACACGCTGCGCCGCAAGCTGATCGAGCACAAGCTCATCGACTGAGCCAGCCAGCGCCTTCGGGCACTGCGGCGCGCCCGCTCCCCATCCTGAACCCCACTGCGGCCGATGTCGGCCCGAGCCCACCATGACCACCGCCCTCCTCTCCGTTTCCAACAAGACCGGCGTCGTCGACTTCGCCCGCGGCCTGCACGCCCTGGGTGTGAAGCTACTGTCGACCGGTGGCACCGCCAAGCTGCTGGCCGATGCCGGCCTGCCGGTCACCGAAGTGGCCGAGCACACCGGCTTTCCCGAGATGCTCGACGGCCGCGTCAAGACGCTGCACCCGACCATCCACGGCGGCCTGCTGGCGCGCCGTGACGTGCCCGAACACATGGCCGCGCTGGCCGCCCACGGCATCGCCACCATCGACCTGCTGGTCGTCAACCTCTACCCCTTCGAGGCGACGGTTGCCAAGGCTGGCTGCTCGCTGGAAGACGCGATCGAGAACATCGACATCGGCGGCCCGGCCATGGTGCGCAGCGCCGCCAAGAACTGGGCCGACGTCGCCGTGCTGACCGACGCCAGCCAGTACGCCGAGGTGCTGGCCGAGCTGCGCGCCGATGGTCGCACCAGCCGCGCCACCCGCTTCAAGCTGTCGGTCGCGGCCTTCAACCGCATCAGCAACTACGACGCGGCGATCAGCGACTACCTGTCTTCGCTGGTCGACGGCGCGGCAAGCGCTGCCGGCGCCACACCAGCGCGCCGCGAGTTCCCGGCCCAGTCCAACGGCCGCTTCGTCAAGCTGCAGGACCTGCGCTATGGCGAGAACCCGCACCAGGCCGCCGCCTTCTACCGTGACCTGCACCCCGCGCCCGGCTCGCTGGTGACGGCCCGCCAGCTGCAGGGCAAGGAGCTGTCCTACAACAACATCGCCGATGCCGACGCGGCCTGGGAATGTGTCAAGAGCTTTGACGCCGCTGCCGGAGAGGTCGCCTGCGTCATCGTCAAGCACGCCAACCCCTGCGGCGTAGCCCTCGGCTCGGACGCCGCCCAGGCCTATGCCAAGGCCTTCCAGACCGATCCGACCTCGGCCTTCGGCGGGATCATCGCCTTCAACACGACGGTCGACCGCGCCGCTGCCGAACACGTCGCCAAGCAGTTCGTCGAGGTGCTGATCGCGCCGGCCTACAGCGACGAGGCGCTGGCCGTCTTCGCCGCCAAGGCCAACACCCGCGTGCTGCAGATCCCGCTCGACGGCATCGACCGCCGCAGCGCCTCGGCCTGGCAGCGCGGCCAGAACGCCCATGACGTCAAGCGCGTCGGCTCGGGCCTGCTGATCCAGAGCGCCGACAACCACGAACTGCAGCGCGCCGACCTGAAGGTGGTGACCCAGCTCGCGCCGTCTGACGCCCAGATCAACGACCTGCTGTTCGCCTGGAAGGTCGGCAAGTTCGTCAAGAGCAATGCCATCGTCTTCTGCAAGGACGGCATGACGGTGGGCGTCGGTGCCGGCCAGATGAGCCGGCTGGACTCCGCCCGCATCGCCAGCATCAAGGCCGGCCACGCCGGTCTGACGCTGGCTGGCAGCGTGGTCGCCAGCGACGCCTTCTTCCCCTTCCGCGACGGCCTGGACGTGCTGGCCGATGCGGGCGCGCTGTGCGTGATCCAGCCGGGTGGCTCGATGCGCGACCCCGAGGTCATCGCCGCCGCCGACGAGCGCGGCATCGCGATGGTCTTCACCGGCGTGCGGCACTTCCGCCACTGATCCGGTGCGCATCCTCGGCATCGACCCCGGCCTGGTCTCGACCGGCTTCGGCGTGATCGAGGCCGACGGCCCCAGGCTGCGCTACATCGCCAGCGGCACGATCAAGACGCGCGAGGCGGCCATCGGCGATCTGCCCGGCCGCATCAAGATCATCTTCGAGGGCGTGCGCGAGGTCGTCTCGACCTATCAGCCGAACGCCGCCGCGCTCGAGATCGTCTTCGTCAACGTCAACCCGCAGAGCACGCTGCTGCTTGGGCAGGCGCGTGGCGCCGCACTGGCCGCGCTGGTCAGCGCCGACCTGGCGGTGGCCGAGTACACGGCGGTGCAGATGAAGAAGGCCGTGGTCGGCCACGGTCAGGCGCGCAAGGAGCAGATCCAGGCCATGGTCGCCCGGCTGCTGCAACTGCCCGGCGAACCCGGCAAGGACGCCGCCGACGCGCTCGGCCTGGCCATCGCCCACGCCCACGCCGGCAGCACCTTCGCCGCCGCCGCCGCCAGCACCACGCTGACACGTCGCCAGCACGCGCAGTACAAGGGCGGTCGGATCTATTGACGGTCCCCAGGTCCGGGCTGCGCCCGGCCCGGCAGTTCCTGGCTATCGCCCCGCGTGGCGCTTGATGCTGCTCAAGCGTCGCCCGGCACTGGCGGAAGATGTGGGCCTGCATCACGCCGCAAGCCTTGCGGGGGCTGGCCCGCCTCCATCGCGGCGCGTACGATCGAAAACCGAACCGACGGCCTCGATCCTGCTCCTGCCCATGCCCGCCCCATCGACCCCGACCCCGTCGGAAGCACGGCTGGCCAGCGACCTGCTGGCGGTGGTGTTGCGCGTGTTCGAGTATGGCCCTTGCGCCGTCTGGATCTGCGATGCCGACGAGACCGTCGTGCATGCGACCGCCGCGAGCGCGCGGCTGCTGGGGCTGGCACCGGACGCAGCGCTCGGGCGTCGTCCCGAGGACGTGCTCGAAGGCCCGAGCGGCAACCTGACCCGCTGGGGCCTGCTGCGCCAGCGCGCCGACCAGGACGGTCAGGCCAGCGTCGACATGCTGCTGGGCACCGGCGACGACCAGGCCCTGTGGTGCCGCCTGACGCTTGAACGCCTGCCGGTCGACAGCGACCAGCCCGGCGCGCCCCGCTTGTCGGCGCTGGTGCTGCAGGACATCACCGACACCCGCATCCAGCAGGCCCTGCAGGCGCCCGTGCTGGACGCCATCGTGCACGAGCGCCCGCTGCACGAGCTGATGACGCTGGTCTGCCGGCAGGTCGAGACGCTGGCGCCGGACGTTGTCGCCACGGTGCTCCGCATCGATGAGGACCAGTGCATCGACCCGCTCGCCGGCCCGAGCTTTCCGCCCGAGGTGGCGGCCTCCTACAAGGGCGTGCCCATCGGCCCGAGTGTGGGCTCTTGCGGCACTGCCGCCTGGCGCGGCAGCCCCGTGCTGGTGACCGACATCGCCAGCGATCCGCTGTGGGTCCAGTACCGCCACACCGTGCTGCCGCTGGGCTTCAAGGCCTGCTGGTCGAGCCCGATCAAGAACCACGCCCAGCGCGTGCTGGCGACCTTCGCCTTCTACTTCCGCCAGGCACGCGGCCCGTCGGATCTGCACCGGCGGCTGGTCAGCACCTGCCTGGACCTGTGCACGCTGGCCTTCGAGCGCGAGCACACACGCGCCCACATCCATGCGCTGGCCTACTACGACGGCCTGACCGGTCTGCCCAACCGCCGCGAACTGCAACGGCTGGCTGACGAGGCGGTGCAGTCAGCCCTGCGCGAGCAACAGCCGCTGGCCCTGCTGTTCATCGACCTGGACGACTTCAAGCTCATCAACGACAGCCAAGGCCACGGCGTCGGCGACAGCGTGCTGCGGCTGGTGGCCCAGCGGCTCGAACGCTCGGTCCGGCAAGACGATCTGGTCGGCCGGCTCGCGGGCGACGAGTTCGTGGTCGTGCTCCCTGGCTGCGACGCCTACGCGGCCCGCGACATGGCAGAGCGCATCGCCGCCCGTCTGATCGATCCGCTGTCCGTGCCCAACCCGCCCGGCGCGGCTCTGACGCTGCATGCTGGGGCCAGCATCGGCCTGGCCATGCTGCCCGAGGACGGCGAGGACGTGGAGACCCTGCTGCGGCACGCCGACCTGGCGATGTACCAGGCCAAGGCCCTGGGACGCGGCCAGCTCGCCTTCTTCCATCGCACGCTGGACGAACGCAACCGGGAGCGCATGCGCCTGGAGATCGATCTGCGCCGCGCCATCGGCGCGGGGGAACTGACGCTCGTGTACCAGCCGATCGTGCGGGCCAACCCGCAAGGCATCCTGGGCCTGCACAGCGTCGAGGCCCTGACACGCTGGCACCACCCGCAGCTCGGGCCGATCGAGCCGTCACGCTTCATCGCGCTGGCCGAGTCCAGCGGCTTGATCGGCGCGCTCTCGCGCTGGGCGGTCGACAGCGCCTGCGCCCAGATGGCGGCCTGGCGGCGCGCCGACGTGGCGGTGCCGCAGGTCGCGGTCAACCTGTCAGCCCGCGACTTCCAGGACCCGGGCCTGGTCGACTGGGTCTCGGCCACCCTGAGCCGCCATGGACTGCCCGGCGAATCCTTGACGCTGGAACTGACCGAATCGGCCCTGCTGGACCGCCGCAACGACAACCCGCCCGAACTGGAAGCCCTGCGCGCACTGGGCGTGCGGCTGGCCCTGGACGACTTCGGCACCGGCTATTCGAGCCTCAGCCACCTGCACCGCCTGCCGATCCAGCGCATCAAGCTCGACAAGAGTTTCGTGCACGACCTGGAAGGCGACGGCAACGCACAGGTCCTGACCACCACGGTGCTGCGCATCGGCGAAAGCCTGGCGCTGGAGGTCGTCGCCGAGGGCGTCGAGACCGAGTTCCAGTCCCGCTTCCTGATCGAACGCGGCTGCACGCTGCTGCAGGGCTACCTGCATGGTCGACCGATGCAGGCGCAGGCGCTGGCGGGGTGGATCAGGGACGTGCTGGGGTGAGGTGACTGGCGGGGGGCGACCCGATCACCCGGTCACACGACGTGGCTACAACGCCAGCGTCAGCCGTTCCAACAGCAGCACGACCGCGCCGGCCAGGGCGGCCAGCACGGTCCACTTGATGATCAGCAGGCCGCGCTGGCGCCAGACCGTCTGGCCGGTGGCCATGTAGGCGGCGACGCAGGCGATGGCCGCGACCATCAGCAGCATGAAGACCAGGCGGATCACCAGCATGGCGTCTTGCTCACCAGGCCGGCGCGAGTTCGGCCATGCCTTGCGGGGCGAGCTTCTCGTCCTCGAAGGTGACGACCTCCCAGGCGCTGGCGTCGGCCAGCAGCGCGCGCAGCAGCTGGTTGTTCAGCGCGTGGCCGCTCTTGAAGGCGACGTAGTGGGCCAGCAGCGGCATGCCGCAGAGGAAGAGGTCGCCGATGGCATCGAGGATCTTGTGCTTCACGAACTCGTCGTCGTAGCGCAGGCCGTCGCTGTTGAGCACGCGGTAGTCGTCGACCACGATGGCGTTGTCCATCGAGCCGCCGAGCGTCAGGCCGCGCGAGCGCATCAGTTCGAGGTCCTTGGTGAAGCCGAAGGTGCGGGCCCGCGCGATGTCGCGCTTGTACAGGCCCGAGCCCATGTCGAAGACCACGCGCTGGCCGGTCTGGTCGACGGCGGGGTGGTCGAAGTCGATCTCGAAGGTCAGCTTGTAGCCGTGGTGCGGTTCGAGCCGCGCCCACATCGCGCGCTGGCCTTCGCCGACCTTGACCTCGATGGGCTTGCGCACGCGCAGGAAGCGCTTGGGCGCGTTCTGCAGCTCGATGCCGGCGCTCTGCAGCAGGAAGACGAAGGACGCGGCCGAGCCGTCGAGGATGGGCACTTCCTCGGCCGTGATGTCGATGTAGAGGTTGTCCAGTCCGAGCCCGCAGCAGGCCGACATCAGGTGTTCGACCGTGTTGACCTTGGGGGCGCCGGGGTCGCCGCCGGGTGACAGCGTGGTGGCCATGCGGGCCTCGCAGACGCCGTCGGCACGCACGGGGATGTCGACCGGTTGCGGCAGGTCGATGCGCCGGAACACGATGCCGGTGTCGGGGGGCGCTGGCCGCAGCGTCAGCTCGACCTTGCGGCCGCTGTGCAGGCCCACGCCAACGGCGCGGGTGAGCGACTTCAGGGTGCGTTGCTTGAGCATGGCGCGATTTTAGAAGTGCGATCCAGCATGGCAGGGTCGACGACCGATGGCCTTTGCCCATCGTCGCGATGGCCAAAAACCCGGCGCGTGGGGCTCACGCGCCGGGATCAAGGAGAACAACGGGATCGCTGCGGCTCAGTCGGCCTGCTTGCGCAGGAAGGCCGGGATCTCGATCTCGTCCATGCCGTTGCTGGCCAGCGCGTCGACCTTGGCGGCCGCCTGGGTGCGGTTGTTGCGCCAGACGCTGGGCACCACGAACTCGTTGCCGACGCCGACCGGCGAGGCCATCGCGCCCGCGCCCATGCCGCCCACCGCCGCACCATGCCCGGCCGCGCTGGCATGCAGCGCGTGCGCGCCGATGCTGGCCGGGGCCGCGACGGACTGGGTCAGCACGGGGATGTTGTCGGTGCCGGTGCGCTGCACCACGACCTGCGGCTGCTGCACGACCTGGATGGTCGGTGCGGCACGGCGGGTCGAGGCCAGGCCGGTGGCGATCACCGTGACACGCAGCGCGTCGCCCAGGCTCTCGTCGTAGGCGGTGCCGAAGATCACGTGGGCATCTTCCGCTGCGTAGCGGCGGATGGTGGTCATCGCGTTACGGCTCTCGGCCAGCTTGAAGGTCTGCTTGCTCGCGGCGATCAGCACCAGCACGCCGCGTGCACCGGACAGGTCGATGCCTTCGAGCAGCGGGCAGGCCACGGCGGCCTCGGCGGCCTTGGTGGCGCGGTCCGGACCGCTGGCGGTCGCCGTGCCCATCATGGCCTTGCCAGGCTCGCTCATCACCGTCTTGACGTCCTCGAAGTCGACGTTGACCAGGCCGGGGATGTGGATGATGTCGCTGATGCCGCCGACGGCGTTCTTGAGCACGTCATTGGCTTCGGCGAAGGCCTGTTCCTGGGTGACGTCGTCGCCCATGACTTCGAGCAGCTTCTCGTTGAGCACAACGATCAGGCTGTCGACGTTGGCCTCCAGCTCGGCCACGCCGTGGTCGGCCTGCTTCATGCGGCGGTTGCCCTCGAACTCGAAGGGCTTGGTGACCACGCCCACGGTCAGGATGCCCATCTCCTTGGCGATGCGCGCGATCACCGGTGCCGCGCCGGTGCCGGTGCCGCCGCCCATGCCGGCGGTGATGAAGACCATGTGCGCGCCGCCGAGCGACTCGCGGATGCGGTCCTGCGCCTCTTCGGCCGCCGCCTTGCCCTGGTCCGGACGCGAGCCCGCGCCCAGGCCGGTGTGGCCCAGCTGCAGCAGGCTGTGCGCCTGCGAGCGGTTCAACGCCTGCGCGTCGGTGTTGGCGCAGATGAACTCCACGCCCTGCACGCCCTGTCCGATCATGTGGTCGACCGCGTTGCCGCCGCCGCCGCCCACGCCGATCACCTTGATCTGCGTGCCCATGTCGAATTCCTCGATCATTTCGATGCCCATGCCGCTCTCCTTGAACTTGCGTCGTTTGTCTGTGTGTCGTGGGTCTGCGTGAACCTGGCTGACTTCTTGTTGTCGTCCTGACCGGTGGCGTCCGCGACGCAGAACCTGCGCGGTCCACCGGGGCGACCGACCTGCCCGTGCAGGGGCGGTGCGCCTTGTGTGTGGGTCATGTCCATGTGACGGTGTCCTCCCCTCGCGCCGCTGTTGTGGCTGTCGTGGCCGGTATGGCTGAGGTGGCTGTGGTGGCTGTCGTGACTGTTGTCATGCTCATCGCTCAGAAGCTCTTGAGGAACCAGTCGCGCGCCTTGCCGATCCAGCCGCCGGACGGGCTGGACTGCGACGCCCGGATGCCGCGCGCACGCGCCAGACGGGCCTCTTCGAGCAGGCCCATGACAGTGGCCGCACGCGGGTGGGCCACCATGTCGTAGAGCGCGCCGCCGTACAGCGGCACGCCCTTGCGCACCGGCTTGAGGAAGATGTCCTCGGCCAGCTCGACCATGCCGGGCATGACGGCGCTGCCGCCGGTCAGCACGATGCCGCTGGAGAGCAGCTCCTCGCAGCCGCTCTCGCGGATGACCTGGTGGACCAGCGAGAAGATCTCCTCGACCCGCGGCTCGATCACGCCGGCCAGCGCCTGGCGGCTCAACATGCGGGGTGGGCGGTCGCCCAGGCCGGGCACTTCGAGCTGCTCGGACGGATCGGCCAGCAGTTGCTTGGCCACACCGTGTTCGACCTTGATCTCCTCGGCGTCCTTGGTGGGCGTGCGCAGCGCCATCGCGATGTCGCTGGTGATCAGGTCGCCAGCGATCGGGATGACGGCGGTGTGGCGCACCGCGCCGTCGGTGTAGATCGACACGTCGGTGGTGCCCGCGCCGATGTCGACCAGCGCGACGCCGAGGTCGCGCTCGTCGGGCGTCAGCACCGCCAGCGCCGAGGCGCTCGGGTTGAGCACCAGGTGGTCGACCTCCAGGCCACAGCGGCGCACGCACTTGACGATGTTCTCGGCCGCGCTCTGCGCGCCGGTGACGATGTGGACCTTGACCTCCAGCCGGCCACCGCTCATGCCCACCGGCTCGCGCACCTCGTGGCCGTCGATGACAAATTCCTGCGGCTCGACCAGCAGCAGCCGCAGGTCGCCAGGGATGTTGATGGCCTTGGCGGTCTCGACCACGCGGGCGACGTCGAAGGCGGTGACCTCCTTGTCGCGCACGATCACCATGCCGGTGGAGTTCTGCCCGCGCACATGGCTGCCGGTGATGCCGGTGTAGACGCGGCCGATGCGGCAGTCGGCCATCATCTCGGCCTCCTTGAGCGCCTGCTGGATGCTCTGCACCGTCGCATCGATGTTGACGACCACGCCGCGCTTGAGGCCGCTGGAGTTCGCCACCCCCAGGCCGGCCACGCGCAGCTCGCCGTCGTGCTGGACCTCGGCCACCACCGCCATCACCTTGGCGGTGCCGATGTCCAGTCCGACGATGAGGTCCTTGTATTCCTTGGCCATGTTCTTCCTTGTCCCTGCCTCAGCGGCGACGCGCGGCCGCAGCCGTCGCAGGTTCCTGGGTGCCCAGGCCGAGCAGCTGCAGCGCATAGCCGTCGCGGTGGCGCAGGTCGGCGTGCACGAGGGCGCGCTGCTCGAACTGCTGACTGACCTGGCGCACGCTGAGCGCGAAGCGGCGGGTGCGCTGCACCACCTCGTCAGGCTCGCCGCGACCGATCTCGATGACGGCGCTGGCCTTGTCCAGCGTGGCCTGCCAGCTGCCACCGTCGGACAGCGCCAGGCGGGCGATGCGCGCACCCAGCGGCGCAAACTCGGGCGACAGGCGTTGCCACATGGCCCAGACCTGTGCGGCGCTGTCGGCATCCGGGCCGCGCAGCGTGGGCAGGCCGTCGTCGTCGAGGTCGCCCAGGTTGACGTCGAAGACCTCGCCGTGGCTGTTGACCAGATGCGGGTCGCCGGCCGGCCGTTCCCAGTAGGCCACCGGCACATGCTCCTCGAGCTTGACCACCAGCCGCTGCGGCCAGACCCGCCGGACCTGCGCATGGCGGACCCAGGGCAGTTCCTCGAAGGCCGCCTTGGCCTCACGCAGGTCCATGTCGAAGTAGCCGCCCTGGAGCTGCGGCAGCACCTGTTCGGTCAGGCTGCTGGCGCGGGTGTGCGCAACCGGGCCGACCAGCACGATCTCACGCAGCGCGAAGGCCGGCCGGTGCATCGCCCATGTGGCGAGGCTGACCAGCAGGGCCAGCAGCGCCACACCCAGCAGCAAGCCCGCACCCACGCGCATCAGCCGCACGTCGCCGGGCAGCGTCGCGGGGTCGATGGGGCGCTCGGGGCGCTGCAGGGTGGCGGTGGCGTTCATGGTGGGGATCGGGCCTGTGACGCGTCAGACGCCCGGCGCGGCGCTGGTCGCGGCAGCGGGCGGGTTGTCCAGCCGTGCGGTCGCGAGGATGTGCAGGCACAAGGTCTCGTAGTCCATGCCGGCCGCGCGGGCCGACATCGGCACCAGCGAATGGCCGGTCATGCCCGGCGAGGTGTTCATCTCCAGCAGCAGCGGCTGACCATCGCCGTCACGCAGCATCAGGTCGGCGCGGCCCCAGCCACGGCAGCCCAGGCTGCGGTAGGCGGCCAGCGTCAGGCGCTGCACCTCGGCTTCCAGCGCCGGGTCCAGCCCGGCCGGGCAGAGGTACTGGACCTCGTCGGTGAAGTATTTGTTCTGGTAGTCGTAGCCAGCCGCTGGCGGCACGATGCGGATCACCGGCAGGGCGACCGCGTCGCGGCCCTCGCCCAGCACCGGGCAGGTCAGCTCGGCGCCGTCGATGAAGGCTTCGCACAGCACGTCGGCGTCGTAGCGCGCGGCCAGCGCCACGGCCTCCGGCATCTGCCATGGGCCCTGCACCTTGGTGACGCCGATGGAGCTGCCTTCACGCGGCGGCTTGACGATCAGCGGCAGGCCCAGCGTGTCGACCACCGTCTGCAGGTGCGCGGCATCGACCTCATCGGGCGCCAGCCGGGCCCAGGCCGGCGTGGCCAGCCCTTCGGCCTGCCACAGGCGCTTGGTCATGACCTTGTCCATGGCGATGGCCGATGCCATGACGCCCGAGCCGGTGTAGGGGATGTGCAGCAGCTCCAGCGCGCCCTGCAGCGAGCCGTCCTCGCCGTGGCGGCCGTGCAGCGCGATGAAGCAGCGCGCATAACCATCACGCTTGAGCTCGATCAGCTCGCGCTCGGACGGGTCGAAGGCGTGCGCATCAACGCCGCGCGAACGCAGCGCCTGCAGCACGCCGCTGCCGCTCATCAGCGAGACCTCGCGCTCGGCCGAATCACCGCCCATCAGCACGGCAACCTTGCCCAGCGCCTTCACGTCAATGTGGGCGTCGATGCGGGCGACGATGGCGGTGTCGACGGGGCTCTTGATCACGTCACTCGTGTTCATGCACGCTCCTTCAGCAGCTCGACCACCCGGGCCGGCACGCCACCGATCGAGCCGGCACCCATGGCGATGACCACGTCGCCCGGGAGCGCCTGTTCGACGATGGCCTGGGGCAGCGTCGCGATGTCATCGACGAACAGCGGGTCGACCTTGCCGGCCACGCGCAGCGCGCGCGCCAGGCTGCGGCCGTCGGCGGCGACGATCGGTGCCTCGCCAGCGGCATAGACCTCGGTCAGCCAGATCGCGTCGGCCGTGCCCATGACCTTGACGAAGTCCTCGAAACAATCGCGGGTGCGGGTGTAGCGGTGCGGCTGGAAGGCCAGCACGAGTCGGCGGCCGGGGAAGGCTCCCCGCGCGGCCGAGACCACCGCGGCCATTTCGACCGGGTGATGACCGTAGTCGTCGATCAGCGTGAAGGTTCCGCCGCCGTGGCTGCTCGGCAGGTCGCCCCAGCGCTGGAAGCGCCGGCCCACGCCGCTGAACTGGGCCAGCGCGGCGACGATGGGCGCGTCGGGCAGTTCCAGCTCGGTGGCCACCGCGATGGTCGCCAGCGCGTTGCGCACGCTGTGTTCGCCGGGTAGGTTGAGGGTGATGGCCAGGTCGGGCAGCACGACCCCGTTGCGGCGCTGGCAGGTGAAGCGCATCTGCCCGCCGGGCAGCGCGACGACGTCAACCGCGCGCACCTGCACGTCCTCGCCCAGGCCATAGGTGATGACCGGCCGCGAGATCATCGGGATGATCGAGCGCACGCCCGGGTCGTCGCCGCACAGGACTGCCGCGCCGTAGAAGGGCATCTTGTGCAGGAAGTCGACGAAGGCCTGCTTGAGCCGGGCGAAGTCGTGCCCGTAGGTGTCCATGTGGTCGGCGTCGATGTTGGTGACGACCGACAGCACCGGCAGCAGGTTCAGGAAGGACGCGTCGCTCTCGTCGGCCTCGACCACGATGTAGTCGCCCGAGCCCAGCGCCGAGTTGGCGCCGGCCGCATTGAGCTTGCCGCCGATGACGAAGGTCGGGTCCAGCCCGGCTTCGGCCAGCACGCTGGTGACCAGCGAGGTGGTGGTCGTCTTGCCGTGAGTGCCGGCAATCGCGATGCCCTGCTTCAGGCGCATCAGCTCGGCCAGCATGACGGCACGCGGCACCACCGGGATGCGGGCGGCACGGGCGGCGATGACCTCGGGGTTGTCGCCCTTCACCGCAGTCGACGTGACCACGGCCTGCGCACCGACCACATGGGCCGCGTCATGGCCGATGTGGATGCGGATGCCCAGCTCGGCCAGCCGGCGCGTGACCGACCCATCGGCCTGGTCCGAGCCCGACACCACATAGCCGAGGTTGTGCAGGATCTCGGCGATGCCGGACATGCCGGCGCCACCGACGCCCACGAAGTGGATGTGCTTGACGGCGTGTTTCATGTCTGCCCCTCGTCCGTCGAAGTCGCCGGCCGATCCCCCGAGGGGATGCCGGTCCGGCTTGGGGCGGCCCGGCGCTCGGACCGGTGTTTCGTCATCGTGATGGCTGATGTCATGCAGCCTCCTTGGGGCCGCTCAAGGCCTCGATCTCGTCGGCCACGCGCTGGGCGGCGCGCGGCAGGGCCAGCGCGCGGGCGCGCTCGGCCTGTTGTTGCAGGGTCGCGCGGTCCAGCGTGCGCAGCAAAGTGGCCAGTCGCTCGGGCGTGAACTCGGCCTGAGCCAGGTGGGTGCCGGCCTGCTGACCGGCCAGCCAGGCGGCGTTGTCGCGCTGGTGCGAGGTGGTCGACACGACCAGCGGCACCAGCACGCTGGCGACGCCGGCGGCGCACAGCTCGCTGACGGTGATGGCGCCGGCCCGGCAGACGATCAGGTCGCAATCGGCCAGCTGGCGCGGCATGTCGTCGATGAAGGGCCGCACCGTGACGTCTGCCGCGCCGTCGTCGACCAGGTCGCGCACCGTCAGGCCGGCCTGGGCATAGGCGGCGCGGACCGCATCGGCATGGGCCACGCCGGTCTGGTGCACGACATGCGGACGTTCGTCAGGCGCCAGCAGCGCCAGCGCCCGGGGCAAGGTCTGGTTGAGCACCTGCGCGCCCAGGCTGCCACCGACCACCAACAGGCGCAGCGGCCCGCTGCGGCTGGCATAGCGTTGCGCAGGCGGCGCGATGGCCTCGATCTCGGCGCGCACCGGGTTGCCGGTGACGAGTGCGCGCGGCATCGCCCGGGCCGCGTCGCCGTCGAAGCCGAAGGCGATGCGGTCGGCCCAGCGCGACAAGGCCCGGTTGGACAGCAGCAGCGCCGCATCGGCATTGACCAGCACCAGCGGCCGGCGCAGCAGCTTGGCGACCAGGCCACCGGGCACGCAGACATAGCCGCCCATGCCCAGCACCGCGCTGGCACCGCGTCGACGCAGGATGGCGGCGCACTGGCCCAGGCTCCAGAGCAGTTGGGCGGCACCGCGCAGCATGCCCGCGAGGCCCTTGCCGCGCAGGCCGGCGAAGGCGATGGTGTCCAGCGGGATGCCGCTGGGCGGCACCAGCCGGTTCTCCATGCCCGCCGGCGTGCCCAGCCAGCTGACCGACCAGCCGCGCTGGCTCATGACCTGAGCCACTGCCAGGCCAGGCATGACGTGCCCACCGGTGCCGGCGGCCATGATGACGAGGTGACGCGACGGAACGCGGGCGTTCATGGCCGTCCTCCGCCAAGGCCGGCACCCGAGCCACCGCGCATCAGCTGGCGGTTTTCCATGTCCACCCGCAGCACGACGGCCAGCGCGACCACGCACATCACGATGGCCGAGCCGCCGTAGCTCATCAGCGGCAAGGTCAGGCCCTTGGTTGGCAACACGCCGAGGTTGACGCCCATGTTGATGAAGGCCTGACCACCGATCCACACGCCGATGCCCTGCGCCGTCAGGCCGGCAAAGAGCCTGTCCAGGGCGATCGCCTGGCGGCCGATCACGAAGATGCGGCGCACCAGCCAGAAGAAGGCCAGGATGACAGCGGCCACGCCGATCAGGCCGAGTTCCTCGCCGATCACCGCGAGCAGAAAGTCGGTGTGGGCCTCGGGCAGGTAGTGCAGCTTTTCGACCGACGACCCCAGCCCTTGACCGGTCCATTCGCCGCGGCCGAAGGCGATCAGCGCATGGGTCAGCTGGTAGCCCTTGCCCTGGGCGTACTTCTCGTCCCACGGGTTGAGGTAGGCGAGGATGCGTTCGCGCCGCACATCGTTGAAGGTGATCATCAGCACGAAGCTGCCGACCAGCACCGCGCTGATGATGAGGAACATGCGGCCGTTGACGCCTCCCAGAAACAGGATGCCGATGGCGATCAGCGCGATCACGATGAAGGCGCCCATGTCCGGCTCGGCCAGCAGCAGCACGCCGACAAAGCCCAGCGCGATCGCCATGGGCAGCACCGCGCGGGTGAAGCTCTCCTTGACGTCCATCTTGCGGACCATGTAGTTGGCCGCATACATCGCCATCGCCAGCTTGGCCAGCTCGCTGGGCTGGAAGTTCAGGAAGCCCAGCGGGATCCAGCGGCGCGAGTTGTTGACCACCTTGCCGACAAAGGGCAGCAGCACGATCACCAGCAGCACCAGCGCGACGATGAACAGCCACGGCGCCCAGCGCTCCCAGACCCGCATCGGCAGGGCCGACACGGCGGCGGCGGCGACCAGCGCCAGCCCGATCGACAGCAGGTGGCGGCTGAGGAAATGGGTGGGCGAGTAGGCCGCGAACTTGGGGTTGTCGGGCAACTGGATGGAGGCCGAATAGACCATCACCGTGCCCAGTGCCAACAGGCCGACGACGATCCAGACGAAGGCCACGTCAAAGCCGACCCAGCGGGTGGGTTGGCCCGAGGCGTCCCAGCCGCGCTGACGCTCGGCACCGCCGGCATCGCCGCGCAGCAGACCCAACAGGCCGCCGATGCCACCGGCCAGACCCGCCGCCAGCCGCGCCAGCAGCGACGGCTGCGCCACCGCGCGGGTCGCACGGTTGGCGGGCGCGACGGGACGGCGGCCGAACCAGGCACCGAGCCGACCGATCAGGGTGGGCCCGTTCATGCGCCGTACTCCCCGCGTTCCTCGGCCAGCTCGGTCACCGCGTCGGCGAAGACCTGGGCGCGGTGGGCGTAGTTGCGGAACATGTCCAGGCTGGCGCAGGCGGGGCTCAGCAGCACCGCATCACCGGCGCGGCATTGTTCGAAGCACCAGCGCGTGGCGGCCTCCAAGGTGTCGAAGCGGGCCATCGGGATCGCCGATGCGGCCACCGCGTCGGCCACGGCCGCCTCGATCGCCGCCGCATCACGGCCGATCAGCGCCACCGCGCGGGCATGGGCGGCCACGGCCGGTGCGAGCGGCGCGAAGTCCTGGCCCTTGCCGTCGCCACCGAGGATCACGGCCAGCTTGGCCGGCGCCTTGTCCGGGCCCAGTCCGAGGAGCGCGGCCACGGTCGCGCCGACGTTGGTGCCCTTGCTGTCGTCGTAGGCGTCGATGCCCGAGACGCTGCGCAGGAATTCAACCCGGTGCGGCTCGCCGCGGTATTCACGCAGGCCGTGCAGCATCGGCGCCAGCGGCAGGCCGGCGGCGTTCGCCAGCGCCAGTGCGGCCAGCGCATTGGCGGCGTTGTGGCGGCCGCGGATGCGCAAGGCATCGGCCGGCATCAGGCGCTGCAGCGACAGCTCGTCGGGGTCGTAGGCCAAGGCCGCACGTTTGCCCGTGGCCTCGTCGAGGGGATCGCCGGGGTGCGCGCGCACCAGCCAGGCCATGCCCTGCTCGACCACCAGGCCCCAGTCGCCGGGACGGCGCGGCCGGTCCAGGCCGAACAGCGCGGTGCGGCGCGCTTGCCACTTCGGGCCCTTGGCCTTGACCGGCTTGCCGGCCTTGTTGAGTTCGGGCGGCGGCGGCTGCGGGACCATGGCCAGCACGGCCGGGTCATCCCGGTTGAGCACCATCACCGCCTGCTTGCCGAAGATGCGCGCCTTGGCCGCCGCATAGGCCACCAGGTCGCCGTGCCAGTCCAGGTGGTCCTGGGTGATGTTGAGCACCGTCGCCGAGGTCGGCTCGAAGTTCGTCACGCCGTCGAGCTGGAAGCTCGACAGCTCCAGCACCCAGGCCTGCGGCAGGTGAGCGAACTCGGGCGCGGGGGGCGGCGGCGGAATCAGGTGGGGCGGCGGGCCACCACCGATCACCTCGGCCGGGGCGTCGTCGGGCAGGGCCGCGTCGACCGGTGCCGGGGTCTCGGGCTGGTCGTCGACCGCCTCGATGTCATCGGGCTCAGCGGGCTCAGCGGGCTCAATGGCCTCAGCGGCCTCAGCGACATCGTCCACCTCATCGACCCGCGCCGCATCTGGCTCGGTGGCAGGCAGCGTGACCGGGACCGGTTCGACCTCGGCGGCGGCCTGGGCGACGGCCTCGACGGACATCGTCGAAGCAGCCAGCGGCGATGCGGCCTGCGCCGCCGCCTCGGCATCGAGCGCCGCACCCAGCGTGTCCAGCAGGGTCGGGCCGATGTTGCCGGCCATGGCCACACGCAGTCCGGCGCGTTCGACCAGCAGCGCGGTCAGCGCGGTCGTGGTGGTCTTGCCATTGGTGCCGGTGATGGCGATGACCTTGGGGGCGTAGCCGCGTGCGGCCTTCAGGTCGGCCAGCGCGTGCGCGTAAAGGCTGAGTTCGCCCAGCACCAGCAGGCCGCGCTGCTCGGCCGCATCGATCAGCGCGGCCATGGCCGGCTCCAGCGGCGACAGGCCGGGGCTCTTGAGCACGAGCGTCATGCCGTCCTCGACCAGCGCGGGCGTGAACGGGCCGCAGCGGAGTTCGGCGCCGGGCACGTCCTCGGCCAAACGTTGTGCCTGCGGCGGCGCATCGCGGCTGTCGGCCACCACGATGCGCGCAGCACCACAACGCTGCGCCCAGCGCGCCATCGCCAGGCCGGAATCACCCAGGCCCAGCACCAGCACGTGGAGGTCGCGCAGGAAGTTCATCGCAGCTTGAGGGATGACAGGCCCACGAGGCACAGCAGCATCGTGATGATCCAGAAGCGCACGACCACCTGGGTCTCTTCCCAGCCCTTCTTCTCGAAGTGGTGGTGCAGCGGCGCCATCAGCAGGATGCGGCGACCCTGCCCGTATTTCTTCTTCGTGTACTTGAAGTAGGACACCTGGGCCATGACCGACAGAGCCTCGACCACGAAGATGCCGCCCATGATGCCCAGCACGATCTCCTGGCGCACGATGACCGCGATGGTGCCCAGCGCGCCGCCGAGTGCCAGCGCGCCAACGTCGCCCATGAAGACCTGCGCCGGGTAGGCGTTGAACCAGAGGAAGGCCAGCCCCGCGCCGGCCATGGCGGCGCAGAAGATGAGCAGCTCGCCGGCACCGGGGATGTAGGGCAGCAGCAGGTACTTCGAGAACACCGCGTTGCCGGTGACGTAGGCGAACAGGCCGAGCGCCGAGCCGACCAGCACGACCGGCATGATGGCCAGACCGTCCAGGCCGTCGGTCAGGTTGACCGCGTTGCTGGCGCCGACGATGACGAAGTAGGTCAGGAAGATGAAGCCGAACACGCCCAGCGGGTAGCTGACCGTCTTGAAGAAGGGCACGATCAGGTCGGCCTTGGGCGGCAGGCTGTTCGAGAAGCCCGAGCCGATCCAGCGGAAGAACAGCTCGATCACGCGCAGGTTGCTGGTCTCCGACACGCTGAAGGCGAGGTAGAGCGCCGCGATCAGGCCGATCAGCGACTGCCACAGGTACTTCTCGCGCGAGGCCATGCCCTCGGGGTTCTTGTGCACGACCTTGCGCCAGTCGTCGACCCAGCCGATCGCGCCGAAGCCGAAGGTCACGAGCATGACGATCCAGACGAAGCGGTTGCTCCAGTCGAACCACAGCACGGTCGAGATCGCGATCGACAGCAGGATCAGCACCCCGCCCATCGTCGGCGTGCCGGTCTTGACCAGGTGGCTCTCGACGCCATAGGCGCGCACCGGCTGGCCGATCTTCAGCTCAGTCAGGCGGCGGATCACCCACGGGCCGAAGGCCAGGCCGAGCAGCAGCGCGGTCATGGCCGACATCACCGCACGGAAGGTGAGGTACTGGAAGACACGCAGGAAGCCCAGCGTGTCGGGGGCATAGGCCTGCAACCAGGCGGCGAGGCTAACCAGCATCTTGTTGTTCTCCTGCCTGGGCGGCACGCACGCGGATCGCGGCGACCGCCCGTTCCATGGCCATGAAGCGCGAGCCCTTGACGAGCACCGACGCGGCGGCCGGACAGGCGCGATCCCGCTGCGCCAGCACCTCGAGCAAGGCGGCGGTGTCGGCGTGATGGCTCACCTGCTGAGCCTGGACACCGGCATCCTGCGCCCCATGACGCGCACCTTGTTCCTGAACCCGCTGCTGGACCCGCGCTGCGTAGGCCTGCGCCGCGCCGGCCGCCAGCGTACCGGCGGTCCAGAGCTGTTCGATGCCGCGATCGGCCGCGAGCGTGCCGACCTCGGCGTGGAAGGCCGGGCCTTGGTCGCCGACCTCGCCCATGTCGCCCAGCAACAGCCAGCGTGGCGCCGGCAGTTCGGCCAGCACCTCGATGGCCGCGCGCATCGAGTCGGGGTTGGCGTTGTAGCTGTCGTCGATCAGCGTGACCGTGCGGCCGGCCCAGTCCAGCCGCGAAACCTGCGAGCGGCCCTTGACCGCCGCGAAGCCGGCCAGGCCCCGTTGGACTGCCTCGGCCGGGCAGCCGGCGGCGAGGGCACAGGCGGCGGCGGCCAGCGCGTTCTTGACGTTGTGGCGACCGGCCACCGCCAGCGCCACCTCGATCTCGCCGGCCGGCGTCTCGAAGCGGGCCTGCCAGTGGTCGCCGGCCCAGTCGGCATGGGCGACGGCATCGATCGACGAGATGTCCAGACCTGCCGCCGCCGCCTCGTCGGCCAGCGCGAAGGTCAGCACACGACGCGCGCCGGCCAGCGAGCGCCAGATCGGCGTGTAGGTGTCATCGGCCGGGAAGACCGCCGTGCCGTCGGCCGGCAAGGCGGCGATGGCGCAGCCGTTCTCGCGCGCCACGGCTTCGACCGTGTGCATGAACTCCTGGTGCTCGCGCTGGGCGTTGTTGACCAGCGCGACGGTGGGCTGGGCGATGGCGGCCAGTTCGGCGATTTCGCCGGGGTGGTTCATGCCGAGCTCGACCACCGAGGCCCGGTGAGGTCCGCGCAGCGCCAGCAGCGTCAGCGGCACCCCGATGTGGTTGTTGAAGTTGCCGGCGGTGGCATGCGCCGCCTCGCCCTGCCAGGCCCGCAGGATGGCCGCGATCATCTGCGTGACCGTGGTCTTGCCGTTGCTGCCGGTCACCGCGATCAGTGGCAGCGTGAAGCCGGCACGCCAGGCGGTCGCCAGCGCCTGCAGGCCCGCGAGGCTGTCGGGCACCTCGATGCCCGGCAGGCGGGCGGCTTGCAGGCCACGTTCGGCCAGCGCGGCGACGGCACCGGCGTCCCGCGCCGGCTCGATGAAGTCGTTGGCGTCGAAGCGCTCGCCGCGCAAGGCCACGAACAGATCGCCGGGCCGCAGCGTGCGGGTGTCGCTGTGGGCACGTTGCAGCGGCGTCGTGCCGTCGCCGATCAGCCGGGCCTGCGGGATGCGGCGCTGGATCAGCGCATGAGCCTGCGCCAGCGTGAGCCAGTGGGCCGTCATGCGTGGCTCCTGGCCCGCAGCGCGGCGGCGGCGGTGTCGAGGTCGGAGTACGGCCGCTTGACGCCGCCCACGTCGAGGTAGTCCTCATGGCCCTTGCCGGCGATCAGCACGACGTCCTCGGGGGCGGCATCGGCCAGCGCCGCGTGCACGGCCTCGCTGCGGTCAAGCACGGCGCGCACATGGGATGCGCCGCCGCAGCCCGCCAGCACCTGGTCGACGATGGCCTGCGGGTCTTCCAGCCGCGCGTTGTCGCTGGTGACGACGACCACATCGGCCAGCCGGGTGGCGACCTCGCCCATGACCGGGCGCTTGCTGGCGTCGCGGTTGCCGCCGCAGCCGAACACGCACCAGAGCCGGCCGCCCTGGGCCTGGGCCACCGGCCGCAGCGCACCGAGGGCCTTGTCCAGCGCGTCGGCGGTGTGGGCGTAGTCGACCACCACCTGCGGCAGTTCCGCAGCGCGGTGCGACTCGCCCCGGACCCGCTGCATGCGCCCGGGCACCGGCGTGAAGCCGGCCGCCAGCTCGGCGCAGCGCGCCAGCGGCAGGCCCAGCACACGCAGGCCACCGATGACGGCCAGCACATTGGAGGCGTTGTAGTGGCCGATCAGCTGGGTGCGGACCTCGGCGCGGTGTTCGGCATCGCGCCGGCGGCCCGGTTCGGCCGTGCTGGCCTCGTGGACCGTGAAGGCAAGTCCGCCGTCGACGTAGTGCAGCTGGCTGGCGCGCAGGCGTGCCGGCAAGGCGCCGAGCGTGTAGGTCCACAGGTCGAGGTCGCCGCGCGCGGCCAGCTCCTCGGCCAGCGCCGCGCCGGCGGTGTCGTCGCGGTTGAGCACCGCCGCCTGCAGGCCATGCCAGTCGAACAGCGCGCGCTTGGCCGCCCAGTAGCTCGCCATGTCGCGGTGGTAGTCGAGGTGGTCGGGCGTGAAGTTGGTGTAGAGCGCCACGCGGATGCGCAGCGCATCGAGCCGGTGTTCGACGATGCCGATCGACGAGGCCTCGATCGCGCAGGCCTCGTGGCCGCGATCGGCAAAGCCGCGCAGCGCCCGGTGCAGCGTGACCGGGTCGGGCGTGGTCAGGCCGGTGGCCTGAACGGTCGCCGAGGGACGCGCCGTGCTGGGCGGCTCGCCCACGCCCAGCGTGCCGATCACGCCGCAGCGTCGGCCGGCAGCGGACAGCGCCTGGGCGGTCCACCACGCGGTCGAGGTCTTGCCGTTGGTGCCGGTGGTGGCGATCACGTCCAGCCGGTCGCTGGGTTGGCCATGCCAGCGGTGCGCCAGTTCGCCGGTGGCCGCCTTCAGGCCAGGCAAGGCGACGATGCGGGTGTCGAAGAAATGCCAGGCGTCCACGCCGGCCGATTCGACCAGGCAGACGGCTGCGCCGGCGGCCAGCGCGGCGCCGACATGGGTCCGGCCGTCCTGGGCATGTCCGGGCCAGGCGATGAAGACATCGCCGGGCGCGACGCGCCGGCTGTCGGTCTGCAGCATCGCCAGCGGGCCGGTGTGGTCGAGCAACCAGGCCAGCGCCGCATCGACGTCCGGCAGGGTCTGCAGCGGGCCGTGATGCGGGTCAAGCGGGACGTGGAGGTTCGCCATCAGTTGGACTCCACCTCGGCCGGCACGGCCAGCGCGCGGGCGTAGATCTGCGGCTGCACCGCCAGATCGGTGGGCTCGCGCAGCGCGCGCAGCGTCTCGTGCACCACCTGGCTGAAGACCGGCGCGGCGACATCGCCGCCGAAATAGCGGCCGTTGCTGGGCTCGTCGACCATGACGGCGACGACGATGCGCGGCGACGAGACCGGCGCCATGCCGACAAACCAGGCGCGGTACTTGTTGCTCAGGTAGGCATTGCCTTCCTGCTTGTGCGCGGTGCCGGTCTTGCCACCCACCGAATAGCCCAGCGTCTGGGCCTTGGGCGCGGTGCCGCCCTCGCCCGCCGCCATCTGCAGCATCTTGCGCACAGAGGTCGCGACCTCGGGCCGGAAGACCTGCACGCCGGCCGCCGGCAGGTCGTTCTTCAGGATGGACACCGGCATCAGCTGGCCATCGCGCGCGAACACCGTGTAGGCCCGTGCCAGCTGCACCAGCGAAACCGACAGGCCATAGCCGTAGCTCATGGTGGCCTGCTCGATGTGGCGCCAGCTCTTGTGGGGGCGAAGTCGGCCCGCCGCCAGTCCGGGGAAGGGCAACTGCGGCTTCTGGCCCAGGCCGACGCCGTTGAAGACCTCCCACATCTCGCGCGCGGGCATGTCCATCGCCAGCTTGACCGTGCCGACGTTGCTGGACTTCTGGATGATCTGTTCGACCGTCAGCAGGCCATGCGGATGCGAGTCCGAAATGGTCGAGCCGCCGATGGCCAGCCGGCCCGGGGCCGTCTGGATGACGGTCTCTGGCCGCACCCGGCCGGACTGCAAGGCCTGCGCGATGACGAAGGGCTTCATCGTCGAGCCGGGCTCGAAGGTGTCGGTCAAGGCGCGGTTGCGCAAGGCGCCGCCGGCCAGCGACTGGCGATCACCCGGCATGTAGCTCGGGTAATTGGCCAGCGCCAGCAGCTCGCCGGTGCGGGTGTCGAGCACCACCACGCTGCCGGACTTGGCCTGATGCAGCTCGACCGCTTCCTTGACCTTCTGGTAGGCGTAGTACTGGACCTTGGCGTCGATCGACAGCGTCACGTCGCTGCCGTCGACCGGCTCGCGGCCTTCGCCGATGTCCTCGACGATGCGGCCCAGCCGGTCGCGCACGACGCTGCGGCTGCCGGCGCGGCCTTCGAGCTCCTTCTGGAAGGTCAGCTCGATGCCTTCCTGACCCTTCTGCTCGAAGTTGGTGAAGCCCACCACATGCGCAGCCGCCTCACCCTCCGGGTATTGGCGGCGGAACTCGCGGGCCTGGTGCAGGCCCTTGATGCCCAACTGGCGGACCTGCTGGGCGACGCCGTCGTCGACCTGGCGGCGCAGCCAGACGAAGTTCGGGTTCTCCGACAGGCGCAGGTTCAGCTCGCGCGGGCCCAGGCCGAGCAGCTGGGACAGCGCCTTGAGCTGCGCGGCATCGGCCTTGAAGTCCTTGGGAATCGCCCAGATCGACGGCGCGGGCACGCTGCCGGCCAGCTCCAGCCCATTGCGGTCGAAGATGCGGCCGCGCTTGGGCGGCAGCTCGAAGGTGCGGGCGTAGCGGCTCTCGCCCTGCTTCAGATAGAAGTCGGTGTTGACGGCCTGGACATAGACTGCCTTGCCCAGCAGCACCGCGAACGCCAGCCCGACGCCGACGACCACCAGCCGCGAACGCCACAGTGGCGTCTTGGCGGCCAGCAGCGGACTGCTGGCGTACTGGGCCGGATGGCCGACGTTGACCGATGCGCGCGCCGTGACGCGCGATCCGGCACGGGCGCCGGACCGGTTGGCAGCGCCCCGCGAACCCATGCCGCGCAGCCGCGCCGCCAGACGGGCCAGCCAGCCCTCGCCACCGTGACGCGCCGGACGGTTCTCGCGCGTCATGGCCGCACCCCCAGCGCCGAGGCTGAAGCCGCCGCCGAAGCCGAAGCCGCGCCATCGAGCGGATCGGCAACCTCGACCACCACGCCGGCACCCGCCGACCGCATGCCCAGCCGCGTCACCGCCTCCTGGCGGACCCGACCGTTGGCGGCCAGCTCGCGGCGCACCAGCGTGAGCTTCTCGGCATCCAGTTCGAGCTGGCGGGCCTGGGCCCGCTCGCGTTCGAGTTGCACGAACAACTGGCGCGAACGGTAGGAGGTCTGCACCAGATAGACGGCACTGGCGACCAGCGCGACCAGCAGGAGCACGTTGAGGCGCGAGCTCATCGGCGCCACTCCTGCGGCAAGGCCGCATCGGTGCGCTCGGCCACGCGCAGGATGGCCGAACGGGCGCGTGGGTTGACCGCCACCTCGTCGTCACCGGGCTTGATGCGGGCGATGGCCTTCAGCGCCAGCGGCGTGCCGGTCGCGTGTGGCACGCGGCGGTCGTAGACCTCCTGGGCGTGGCGCGCGATGAAGGTCTTGACGATGCGGTCTTCGAGCGAATGGAAGCTGATGACGACCAGCCGGCCGCCCGGCTTGAGCCGCTTGAGCGACTGCGCCAGCGCACGTTCGAGCTCGTCAAGCTCGCCGTTGACGGCGATGCGCAAGGCCTGGAAGGTGCGCGTGGCCGGGTCCTGGCCCCGTTCACGGGTCTTGACCACGCTGGCGCACAGGGCGGCCAGTTCGCCGGTGCGGGTCGGCGAACGGCCTTCTGCACGGCGGGCAAGCAGGGCACGCGCCAACGCCGGGGCGAAGCGCTCCTCGCCATAGTCGCGGATGACCTCAATCAGCCGCTCCTGCGACGCGGTGGCGATGAACTCGGCCGCGCTCTGTCCGCGCGTCGGGTCCATGCGCATGTCCAGCGGACCGTCGAAGCGGAAGCTGAAGCCACGATCCGGGTCGTCGATCTGGGGAGAGGACACGCCGATGTCCAGCAGCAAGCCGTCGACCTGGGCGATGCCCAGTTCATCGAGCAATTCGTCGAACGCGGCGTAGCGGCTGTGGTGGATCGAGAAGCGCGGGTCGTCGATGCGGGTCTCGCCGTCGCGGGCGTTGGCGATCGCCTCGGGGTCGCGGTCGATCGCGATCAGCCGGCCGTCGGCATCAAGCTGCGACAGGATCAGCCGGCTGTGACCACCACGGCCGTAGGTGCCGTCGACATAGACACCCGCGCGCTGCTGCACGAGGGCATCGACTGCCTCGTGCAGCAGCACCGTGCGGTGCTGCCCTGGAACGGCGACGGCAGTGGCCATGGGGGTCAGAAGGTGAAGTCCTGCAACGCCTCGGGCATGGGCTGCTGCAGCACCGCAGCCTCGGCGGCGGCGTGCCGCGCGGCGTCCCAGAGCTCCAGGTGGTTGCCCATGCCGATGAGGTGGACGTCGCGTTCGAGTCCGGCGGCGGACCGCAGTTCAGGCGAGATCAGCACGCGCGAGCCGCTGTCGATCTCGACGTCCATCGCACTGCCCAGAAAGATCCGCTTCCAGCCGGCCGCCGACATCGGCAGGGCTTCGACCTTGGCGCGGAACGCTTCCCAGACCGGTCGCGGGAAGACCATCAGGCAGCCTTCGGGGTGCTTGGTCAGCGTCAGGCAACCTTCGGCAAGCGACACCAAGACCTCGCGGTGGCGCGAAGGGACGGTGAGCCGTCCCTTGGCGTCCAGCGCGAGGGCTGAAGTCCCTTGAAAATGAAAGTCCGCCACAAAAACCCACGATATGACACGTTCGCCCACTGTAGCGGAGAAAAAGACACAGGGTCAAGCCGAGCCGTGAGAAATTGCCAATGAAATCAAGCACTTAGCAAGACTGAGGCGATCAGGGGCGGAGACCAAAAAAGCGAGCAAAAAGAAGGACTTGCACCCACTTGGTGAGGTTGAACTTGAGGTGTTACCCCTCTTGACCGGGACTTGACAGACTGGCACCCCCCGTGTTCGCAGGAAACCCGGCCAAAAAATGAAAAAACCGACCCTCCGCGAGGAGGATCGGTCAAAAGCCGAACAGGATCGGCTGGCGGCACCCCGTCGTTCCCGGCTCAGGGAACGCGGCCGGCGCCGCCGTCAGCGCAGGAGGAAATCGGCGTGTCTCACGGTCATCTTCATCATCAGTTGGACTCCTTGATCAAGCGGTTGCTCGCCGGCTGGATCGGCCGGGCGTTCATCGGGTAGAGGCGGCTGAAGATCGCGAGCTGCTCGGGCGCCACCGTGACCGGCTGCTTGAACACCATCCACAGCACACCCTCGCTGCAGGGCGGCGTGGTGAGCGAGCCCATGTAGGTGTAGTAGCGCCGGTCCTCGGGCAGCAGCTGGGTCAGGTCGAGCGTGCCGAGCGCACGCTGCTCCTCGTTCTTCTCCAGCGGCAGGTTGTTCCAGATCGCCTGGACCAGCGGATGTTGACGGCCCTGCTGGATCAGCACGGCGACCACCGCCAGCCGGCCCTGCGGGTCCTTGTGGACCAGGTGCACGTCCATGTCGAACTGGCGGCCGTTGATGCGCTCTTCGGACGGCCGGTGGAAGTGGAACTGGACCAGGTCGAAGCGCCGGCCGTTGACCTCGATGGCGTTGCCCGGCGCGACGTTGACCTGGATGGTGTGGCCGTTGTCGATCACGCCGAAGGGCACCGGCTGGTAGTCGAAGCGCAGCGGATCAAGCTCCACCCGGATGCCTTCGCGGATGTCGATCGGGCTCTGGCGCTGGCCACGGGCACAGGTCGCAAATTCAGGCGCGAGTTCGGCCCAGCCTTCAGGGCCGTCCGCCCCTTGATAGGACCAGTGCGGCAGCCCGCCATGTCCCGACGGCGCGTGGGCGGTCGCAGCAGGCTTGGCCGCACGGGCCGCAGGCGGTGCGACACGGGCGATCCGGTGCGGCTTGTCGGCCGGTGCGGCGCCATGTGCATCGACGTCCGCAGCGGGGCCATGGCCGGACGTCTTCACCGTGACCCTCAGCACCGGCACCTCGCCGGCCTTGGACTCGCGCGCCTGCTGGGCCTCGCGGACCTGGGCGACGCGGTCGGCGAGCTTGTCGCGCAGCTCGTCGAGCGAGAGCGCCTTGCCGCTGGCCTGGGCGGCTGGCTTGTCGTGGGCAGGCTCACGGGCCGACGCGGGTGTCAGGCCCACGGACAAGCCCAGGGACAGGCCGACGGCGGCGGTCGTCAGCCAGGCGCCGCAGAGCGGGCGCAGGGCGGGTCGCGAGGGTGCGGGCGGGGCGTGCGGAAGGAGGTCCATGCGGGGCTCACCGAAGGTGTGGTGTCCCCCCTGCTTTCGGCGCGCGGCCGCTTGAACTTGAGCCGTTCGGGTGCGGCAAAACCGCGTCAGGCCGCCGGGTGTGTCGAAGGTCGCGGGTCGCGCCGCAGGAGCCGGCGGTGCCAGACCCAGGCCAACAGGCCGATCGCCATCAGGCCGGCCGAGGTCAGGCTCAGCGCCAGCGCACTGTGCATGACCAGCGGTGTGACCACCCCGGCCACCAGCGCGTTGGCCAAGCTGCCGACGGTGGCCTGCAGCGACGAGGCCATGCCACGCCGCTCGGGTGAGAGGTCCAGCACCATCAGCGTGACGACCGGCACCAGCACCGCCCAGCCCAGGCTGAACAGCAGGATGGGCGGGAAGGCCCACAGCGGATGCAGAGGCAACAGCAGCGTGCCGGCGATGTTGAGCAGGCTGGCCAGCAGCATGATCAGGAAGCCCATCCGGATCTGGCGACGCGGCTCGATCCGCCCCGCCATGCGACCGCTGACCGTGGCCCCGACCATGATCCCGACGATGGTCGACACGAAGAACCAGAAGAATTGGGCCGGCTGCAGCCCCAGCAGTTCGCCCAGGAAGGACGGCGCGCCGAGCACGTAAAGGAACATGCCGTTGAACGGCACACCCGAGGCCAGCGCCAGCAACCAGAAGCGCCGGTCGCTGCCCAGCTCGCGGTAGCCCTGCCACAGCGAGCGCACCGACAGCGGCTGGCGGCGGTCAGGCGCAAGGGTCTCGGGCAGCGAGCGCCAGACGCCCAGCCAGATCGCGCAGCCGACCAGCGTCAGGAAGAAGAACACCGCGCGCCAGTCGAGGTGCACGAACAGCCAGCCGCCCACCAACGGCGCGATCGCCGGCGCGATGCCGAAGAAAATCGTCACCTGCGACATCATCTTCTGGGCCTGGTCGGGCGGGTAAACGTCGCGGATGACCGCGCGCGAGACCACCATGCCCGCGCCGGTCGACATGCCCTGCAGCGCACGCAAGGCGATCAGCCAGCCGATGTGGTCGGTCAGTGCGCAGCCCAGGCTGGTCAGCGTGAACATCGCGACGCCGGCCAGCACGACCGGTCGGCGCCCCAGCGCGTCCGACAGCGCGCCGTGGAACAGGTTCATCAGGGCAAAGCCCAGCAGGTAGGCCGACAGCGTCTGCTGCATCTCGACCGGCGTGGCCCCCAGCGAGCGGGCGATGCCGGCAAACGCCGGCAGATAGGTGTCGATCGAAAAGGGGCCGAGCGTGCCCAGGCTGGCCAGCAGCACGGCCTGGAGCCAGCGCGGCGCGTGCCAGTCGGTCCGGTGGGCGGCTGGCGCGGTGGGGGTCGGTTCGATGGGGCTTGGTTCGGTGCTCATCGCGGCATCAATCGGGGTGAGCCTGAGCGACCAGCGGCTCGGGCCGCGAGCGCAGCGCCGACAGCACGCCGATCACCAGCAGCCCCACGCCCAGCAGCGTCACCGGGCCGGGCGGGTGGCCACGCAGGATGAAGGCGTAGCTCAGCGCGGCCAGGGTCTCGAACACGATCAACTGACCGGCGACCGTGGTCGGCAGGCGCTGGCTGGCCTCGTTCCAGCACAGGGTGCCCAGCCACGACGCAAGCAGGCCGATGGTGACCATCAGGCCGATGAAGAACAGGGGGCGTGGGCCGAAGGGCAGATCGAAGTCGCTGCCCGACAGCCCCATCACGGCCCATGTCAAGGCATAGCCGATCACCGCCAGCGGCAGCGTCGCCAGCCCTTGCGCGGTGGCCCAGGTGCTCGGGCTGCGGTCGGGGTGGGCGCGCAGCCAGTCGGCATTGCGCAGCGGATACCAGGTCCAGCAGACAACCGCCCCGACCGCCAGCAGCGCGCCGAGCGCGTAGCGGCCGAAGTCAGCGTCCGGATCGGCCTGCAGGGCGGCCAGCTCGACCTGGTTGACGCAGCCGATGCCCGCACCGATCAGCAACAGTGAAGGCAGCAGTTGCAGCCACGGCAGCTTGCCGTCGCGCCGGGCGTCGCGCAGGTTGGAGGTGATGGCGATGACCACCGGCAGCGTGCCGATGATCATGGTCGGCAAGGGCCCGCCGGCTCGCTGGATCGCCGCCGACAGGAACAGGTAGTAGATGACGTTGCCGACCAGCGCCAGCCGCAGCGCCTCGCGCCAGTCGGCCCGGCTCAGGCCACGCAGCCGCTCGCGGTCCAGCCAGCCCAGCGGCAACGCGATCAGGCCGAAGGCAAGGTAGCGGCCGAAGGACTGCAGCGCGGCGGGGTATTCCGGCAGCATGAGGGGTCCGACAAAGACGAGCCCCCACATCAATCCGGCGGCGAGGGCAAAGGCGGTTCCGATCCACATCGGTGCATTGTCCATGGCCGCTTCAGGTCGGCCGGCATGTCAGCCGCGACCGGGGGCCAGCCGTTGTTCGACACATCGAGTCGATGGAGCCTTCGATGTCCCTCAGTTCCGCTGCCTTCTCGATCTGGCCAAGCCGGATCGTGGCTGTGCTGGCCCTGCTGCTCAGCATGGCGACGGCCACGGGCACTGCCCGGGCGGCCGACGACCCGTCCGGCCGGGTCGGCCGCATCGTCATGGCCGAGGGCGACGCCCGGCTGCGCCACGACGACGGCACGCCTGCGGTCGAACACCGGGAAGACAAGCTGCGCAACTGGCCGGTGACCGGCGGCGACCGGCTCTCGGTCGGCCGCGACAGCCGAATCGAGATCGCCATCGGTTCGACCCGCCTGCGCCTGGGCGAGGACAGCGAGCTGACCATCACCACGCTGGACGACGATCGCATCGCGCTGGAACTGGTCGAGGGCAGCCTGGCGGTGGTGCTGCGCAGCGACGAGGTGGCGCGCGAACTGTCCATCGACACAGTCGCAGGACAGATCAGCCCGACCGGCGCCGGCCTGTTCCGGATCGACGTCCCGGCCGCGCGCCGCGGCGAACCCGACACGGCCGCGGCCACCGCCTGGCGTCAGGCGCTGGTGATCGAGCAGCCCGGCGTCGGCCGCCTGACCCTTAAGCCCGGCCAGCGCGCCGAGCTCTACCGCGATGGCGGCTGGCGCTTGGGCACGCCGGAATCGGACGACTTCGCCCGCTGGGCCATGACACAGGACGGCCTGCGCGAGCTGGCCGGGCGCGACGACCCGGTGCCGGCCGAGATGACCGGCGCAGACGACCTCGACGAGCACGGCGACTGGAGCCGGGCGCCCGAATACGGCTGGGTCTGGGTGCCGCGCCGCGTCGGCCCGACCTGGGCGCCCTACCGCGACGGTCGCTGGGTCTGGGTCCGACCCTGGGGCTGGACCTGGGTCGACGACGCGCCCTGGGGCTATGCGCCCTTCCACTACGGCCGCTGGGTCTGGTGGCGCGATCGCTGGGGCTGGGTGCCGGGCGACTGGACGCCACGTCCGGCCTGGGCCCCCGCGCTGGTGGTCTGGAATGGCAACCCGGGCGTGTCCTGGTCGGTCTCGATCGGCACCGGCGTGGCCTGGTATCCGCTGGCCCCGCGCGAGGTCTACGTGCCGTCCTTCCGCGTCGGCCTGCGCTATGTGCAGGCGGTCAACCGGCCGCATGTGCACGACGACCGGCTGATCGGCCGGGTGGTCGAACGGCCTGACGAGGTGCTGCGCGGCACCCCCTTCCGCTACAGCGGCTTCCGCGCCGCGATCAGCATCGGCGACGGCCACCGCGGCCGCGGCGACAACGGCCACGGCGTGATCCGGGCCCAGCCCTGGCGCGATGCCGAGCGCCTGCCGCCACGGGTGCGCGCCCCCGAACCGCCGCCGCCGGTGCTGCGCCGGGACCCGCCCGCGCCCCGGGTGATCGACCGGCCGTACCGGATCGACCGGGGTGAGCGCGGCGAGCGCGGCGGCGAACCGCGCGGCCCCGATCGTGGCCTCGAACGCACCATCCCCGCGCCACGACCGGTGCCGTCGGCCTCGCAGAGCGCGCCGATGCCGGTCGAGATCCTGCGTCCGGCACCACGGCTGGATGCGCCGCCGCAGGAACGTCGTCGTCCTGAGTTCCCGCGCCCGGATATGCAGCGCCCGGAGATGCAACGCCCTGACATGCAGCGCCAGGACAACCCGCGCCCGCCGGTGCTCCAGGCACCGCCGCGCTCGGAAGCGCCGCGGGTCGACATGGCCCGACCGCAACCGATGCGGCCACCGGATGGCCCGTCACGAGGCCAGGGCGGCGGCGAACGGGGCGGAGAACGAGGCGGCGACAGAGGCGGCAAACCCGAACGCTGGCCGCTCGACAGAAGCGATCGTGGCGGTGATCGCGGCGGTGACCGCGGCGGGGATCGCTGAGCCCGCCGTCGCTGCTCAGGCCCGCAGCAGGCGGGCGTAGACACCCAGGCCGGCCGCCACGCTGGCGAGCCGGTCGCCATGCACCGGGCGGGCGCCAGGGAAGGCGGCCGACAGCGCGTCGGTCAGGCCCTTCAGGCCGGTCGAGCCGCCGGTGAAGAACAGCGCGTCGATGCGGGCCGGATCCAGCCCGGCCAGCCGCACGGTCTCCTGCGCGGCGGCGGCGATGCGGGCGACGTCATCGGCCACCACCTCACCGGCACGCCCGGCGTCCAGGCCAACTTCCAGCCCGCGTTCGACCAGACCCAGCGAGATGCGCGTCTCGCCACCGGCGGCAACGTCGATCTTGGCCCGCTCGGCACGCGCCAGCAGGTCGTGGCCCAGGTGGTCGGTCAGCACCTTCATGAGCCGCTGATGCAGCACCGGGTCGGCATAGTTGACCTTGGTCGCACGCGCCTCGGCCAGGCGCTGCGGGCGGTAGAGCGTGTTGACCAGGTGCCAGGTCGCCAGGTCGAAGTAGATCCGGCTGGGCACCTCGCGCGGTGGCTGGCCGCCGATGGACGGGCCGAGGCTGCCATAGCCGATCGCCGGCAGGATGGCGCCCAGTTCGACCCGGCGGTCGAAGTCGGTGCCGGCGATGTGCACGCCGTGGTGGGCCAGGACGTCGTCGCGGCGATCCAGCCGGGTGCGGCGTTGCGGTCCGATGCGCACGACCGAGAAGTCCGAGGTGCCGCCACCGATGTCGGCCACCAGCAGCCACTGTTCGGCGTCGACCGTGGCCTCGTGGTGCAGCGCGGCGGCCAGCGGCTCGTACTGGAATGCGATTTCCTCGAAGCCGACGGCGCGGGCCGACGCTTCCAGCGCGGCCTGGGCCTGGGCGTCCCGCACGGGGTCCTCGTCGACGAAGAAGACCGGCCGGCCCAGCACCGCATGGCGGATGGCGTGGCCGGCGCGGGCCTCGGCGGCGCGCTTGAGGTGCATCAGGTAGCCGGTGATGACGTCGCCGAAGCTGACCGAGCGGCCGGCGCCGATGTCGGTGTGCTGGTCCATCAGGCTGGAGCCCAGCACGCTCTTCATCGAACGCATCAGCCGGCCTTCGCTGCCCTCGGTGTAGGCGGCCACCGCCGCACGGCCGAACAGGCGCGGCAGGTTCTGCAGGCCCGGCCCTTCGGCCAGGTAGAACACGGCGGTCGGCATGGTCAGCTGGCCGTCTTCCAGCGGCACCAGCGCCATGCCGCCCGGCGCGGCGGCGTCCGGCACGGCGATGGCCGAGTTGGAGGTGCCGAAGTCGATCGCGCAGAAGTCGTCGGTCAAGGAATCTCGTGCGGTCACTCTGGCAGTCACGGCGGCGGCTTTCTCGGCTGGCTGGGTTCGGAAGGGCGCGGATGATACGGGCGCACCCCTGCTGACACCCCGTTGTCAGCAGGGCAGGCGCAGCATGAGGACTCCACCAACCGACCGACACGGAGTCATCCATGAGCCCACAAGACACCCTTCCCGAGCGCGCCATCCATTGGTTCGAGATCCCGGTCGACGACCTCGATCGCGCCCAGCGTTGCTACGAGGCCGTGCTCGGCCGGCCGATGCGGCGCGAGTCGATGGGCCCGCAGATCGAGCTGGCGGTGTTCGCCTACGAGCCGGGCGCTGCCACCGGCGGTTGCCTGATGAGGTCGCCGGGCCTGCGTCCGAACGCCGACGGCACGCGGGTCTACCTGAACGCCGAGCCCTCGCTGAACGCCGCCGTCGGCCGGGCAGAACGTGCTGGCCTGCGCGTGCTCGTGCCACGGGTCGACCTGCCGGGCGACATGGGCGCGTTTGCGGTCATCGTCGACAGCGAAGGCAACACGGTAGGCCTGCACGCGATGGCTTGACCGCCGGCCAGCGCCGGATACTGGCGGACCGGAAGGAGACACGCCATGCACTACGCCTACACCATCGTCTACGTGCATGACCCCGAAGCCTCGCTCAGCTTCTTCGAGCGCGCCTTCGGGCTGGAACGCCGCTTCATCTCGCCGGAAGGCGACTACGGCGAGCTGCAGACCGGTTCGACCACCTTGTCCTTTGCCCGCCATGCGCTGGCGCGCGAGAGCCTCGGGCAGGACTACGCGCCGGTCGATGCCTCGGCCCTGCCGCCGGGCATCGAGATCGGCTTCGCGGTGGCCGACGTCAGCGCCGCCGTGGCCCGCGCGGTCGAGGCCGGTGCCACCGTCCTGAAGGACCCGACCGTCAAGCCCTGGGGCCAGACCGTGGCCTATGTGCGCTGCCCGGACGGCAGCCTGGTCGAGCTCTGCACGCCGATGGGTGGCTGAGCTTGGCTGCCCGGCCCAGCGATGAGGAGGCCGTGCCGCTCGGCCCGGTGTCGGCCGGCTGGCTGGCCAAGGTCGGCGTGCACCGCGTCGCCGATGTGAAGGCGCGCGATGCCGTCCGGCTCTACCTGGACGTGCGCGCGATCTGGCCGGCCGCCAGCCTGAATCTGCTGTGGGCGCTGGTTGCCTTGCAGGACGGCTGCCACTGGCGCGAGGTGGCCGTCGAACGCCGCACCGAACTGCTGATGCGGTTGGACGACCTGGGCGCGGCGCCGCGTCGTGCGCCGAGCAGAAGGCCGGACTGAATGCGTCGCGCCGAACGCCTGTTCGAGCTGGTCCAGCTGATCCGGGGCCGGCGGCTGTCGACAGCGGCCTGGCTGGCCGAGCGCCTGGGCGTGTCGACCCGGACGGTCTACCGCGACGTCGCCGACCTGATCGCCCAGGGCGTGCCGATCGAGGGCGAGGCCGGCGTCGGCTACCGGCTCGGGCGTGGCTACGAGTTGCCGCCGCTGATGTTCAGCAGCGCCCAGGCGCAGGCCATGGTGGCGGCGGTGCGGGTGGCCGTCTCGCGGCTGGACGACCGCATGGCGCGCGACGCGGAAGACGCGCTCGGCCGCATCCTGGCCGTCATGCCGACGACCGAACGCACGGCGGCCGACCGGCTCGCGCTGTTTGTGCCCGGCCACCTGCGCGAACGCATGCCGGGTCGCGAGGCGCTGGCGCCCGTGCGGCTGGCGATCGACCAGCGCCGCAAGCTGCGTCTGGACTACCGCGACGCGGCGGGCGCAGCCAGCCTGCGGGTGGTGCGCCCGCTCGGCTGCTTCTGCTGGGACACGGTCTGGACGCTGGCGGCCTGGTGCGAGGAACGGGCCGACTTCCGCCATTTCCGGCTCGACCGCATGGTCGCCGTCGAGACGCTGGACGAGACCTTTGGCGACGAACCCGGCCGCACGCTGGCGGACTTCCTGCGCCGGATCACGACGGAACGCGGCTCGCGGCCCTGAGGTCCCGGGCCGCTCAGCCGGCCAGCGCAGGTGCCTTCAGATGCCAGTCGGTGGCCTGTTGCAGCGCATGTCCGGCGTGCAGCAGCGCACCTTCCTGCCAGTAGTTGCCGATCAGCTGCAGGCCAACCGGCAGGCCGCCCGCGCCAAAGCCAGCCGGCACGCTGATGCCGGGCAGGCCGGCCAGGCTGGCGGGCAGCGTGAAGATGTCGGCCAGGTACTCGGCCACCGGATCGTTCTGGCTGCCCAGCGCCCGCGCGACGGTCGGCGCAACCGGGCCGGCGATCAGGTCGCACTGGGCGAAGGCGGCCTGGAAGTCGTCGGCAATCATGCGGCGCAGCTTCTGGGCCTGCAGGTAGTAGGCGTCGTAGTAGCCGTGGCTCAGCACATAGGTGCCGATCATGATGCGGCGCTTGACCTCCGGGCCGAAGCCCTCGCTGCGGCTGCGGCGGTACATCTCGCCCAGGTCCTTGAAGTCCTTGGCGCGGTGCCCGTAGCGCACGCCGTCGTAGCGGCCCAGGTTCGAGCTGGCCTCGGCCGGCGCGATGATGTAGTAGACGGGGATGGACAGCTCGGTGCGCGGCAGGCTGACGTCGACCAGCGTGGCGCCGAGCTTCTCCAGCTCGGCCAGCGCCGCGCGGGTCGCGGCCAGCACGTCGGCCGTGACGCCCTCGCCGAAGAACTCGCGCGGCAGGCCGATGCGCAGGCCCTGCAGCGGACGCTCGGCGCTGGCGCCCTCGCGCCGCGCGGTGGTCACGGCGACGAAGTCCGGCACGGCTTGTTCGGCGCTGGTGGCGTCGCGCGGGTCGAAGCCGCTCATCGCTTGCAGCAGGTGGGCGCAGTCCAGCGCGCTGCGTGCCATCGGCCCGGCCTGGTCGAGGCTGGAGGCGAAGGCGATCATCCCGTAGCGCGAGCAGCGGCCGTAGGTCGGCTTGATGCCGGTGATGCCGGTGAAGGCGGCCGGCTGGCGCACCGATCCACCCGTGTCGGTGCCGGTGGCGGCTGGCACCAGCCGAGCCGCGACGGCAGCCGCGCTGCCCCCGGACGAACCGCCGGTGATGCGGCTGGTGTCCCACGGGTTACGGGCCGGGAACCAGGCCGAGTTCTCGTTGCTGCCGCCCATCGCGAACTCGTCGCAGTTGAGCTTGCCCAGCGTGACCGCGCCGGAGGCGGACAGTCGGCTGACCACGGTCGCGTCGAAGGGGCTGCGGTAGCCGGCCAGCATCTTCGAGCCGGCGGTGCTGGGGAAGTCGCGCGTGACGAAGATGTCCTTGTGCGCGATCGGCACGCCCAGCAGCGTGTGGCCGGCGCCGGCCGTGCTCGTCACGCCCTTGGCGCGCCAGGCATCGGCCGCAGCGGCCTGGGCCAGCGCGACGTCAGCGTCGGTGCACAGAAAGGCGCCGAGCGACTCGTGCGCGGCGATGCGGTCCAGCAGGTGGCGCGTCAGCTCGACGCTGGAGACGGTCTTGGCGTCCAGGGCGGCGGCCACGTCGGCCACGCCCAGGTGATGCAGGTCGGTCATGTCTGTGGCTCGCTCACTCGATCACGCGGGGGACCAGAAACAGGCCACCTTCGACCGCCGGGGCGCTCTTCTGGTTGGCCTCACGCTGGTTGGTCTCGGTCACGGCGTCGTCGCGCAAGCGCAGGCTGACGTCCTGGACCGCCGACAGCGGCGTGTAGAGCGGCTCGACGCCGGTGGTGTCGACCGCACGCATGCGCTCGACGATGTCGAAGAAGCCGTTGAGTTGGCCGAGCAGGTCGCGCTGCTCGGTCTCGCCGAGGTCGAGCCGCGCCAGATGGGCGATGCGGCTCACGTCCGCAGGGGTGAGGGCCATGGTGCCTGGAGTGGGTGCGGGCGCGGCGGTCCGGTGCGGCGGGCGGGCCGTCGGAGCCCGTCGGGAGCCTGCGCCCGGCCGGTCGCAAGACCGGTGCCTGGACCGTCGCGCCGGGGGTTCCGACGCGGTCCCGATGCGGCAGGCCGCCCGGGTGCTTGCGGTATTATGGCCCGCCTTTCCAGCAGGTCCGCCCTGCAAGAAGCACGCTGCCGCCTGTGGTCACGCCCCGGGCGGCTCGTGGTTTCTGGGGTCGGTCGAACGGTCACGAACTGTCACCGACCTGTCGCCTGCGCCCCGCCACGCGGGGTTCCGTTGATTCCACGGGAGGTGTCCGCCGCACGTGGCCGACCTCCCGATGCTGCTACCGAGTTGCCCATGTTCTTCGGATCGATGCGCCGTTATTTCTCCACCGATCTCGCGATCGACCTGGGGACCGCCAACACCCTGATCTACGTGCGCGGCACGGGCATCGTGCTGAACGAACCCTCCGTGGTTGCGATCCGCCATGAGGGCGGCCCGAACGGCAAGAAGACCATCCAGGCGGTGGGTGCCGAGGCCAAGGCGATGCTGGGCAAGGTGCCAGGCAACATCGAGGCGATCCGCCCGATGAAGGACGGCGTGATCGCCGACTTCACCGTCACCGAGCAGATGCTCAAGCAGTTCATCAAGATGGTGCACCCGCGCTCGCTGCTGCGGCCGAGCCCGCGCATCATCATCTGCGTGCCCTGCGGCTCGACCCAGGTCGAACGACGCGCGATCCGCGAATCGGCGCTCGGGGCTGGCGCCAGCGAGGTCTACCTGATCGAAGAACCGATGGCCGCCGCGATCGGTGCCGGCCTGCCCGTCAGCGAGGCCTCCGGCTCGATGGTGGTCGACATCGGTGGCGGCACCACCGAGGTCGGCGTGATCTCGCTGGGCGGCATGGTCTACAAGGGCTCGGTGCGGGTCGGCGGTGACAAGTTCGACGAGGCCATCATCAACTACATCCGCCGCAACTACGGCATGTTGATCGGCGAGCCCACCGCCGAGGCCATCAAGAAGGAAATCGGCAGCGCCTTCCCGGGCTCCGAGGTCAAGGAGATGGAGGTCAAGGGCCGCAACCTCTCCGAAGGCGTGCCGCGCAGCTTCACCGTCTCGTCCAACGAGATCCTCGAAGCCCTGACCGACCCGCTCAACCAGATCGTCTCGAGCGTCAAGAAGGCGCTGGAGCAGACCCCGCCGGAGCTGGGCGCCGACATCGCCGAGCGCGGCATGATGCTGACCGGCGGCGGCGCGCTGCTGCGTGACCTGGACCGGCTGCTGGCCGAAGAGACCGGCCTGCCGGTCCTGGTGGCCGAGGACCCGCTGTCCTGCGTCGTGCGCGGTTGCGGCATGGCGCTCGAACGCATGGAGCGCCTGGGCTCGATCTTCACCTCGGAATGAGGCTGGCCGCCGGCCATGCGCAGCGCCCGCGCGTGGGCATGGCCTGACCGGACGCGACGGACATGCCGCTCGGCTCCCTCGATCGCACCCCTCCCCCTTTCTTCCGCCAGGGCCCTTCGGCCCTGACGCGGCTGGTGTTCTTCGCCTCGGTGGCGGTCTTCCTGATGGCGGCCGACACCCGGCTCGGCCTGGGTCAGCCGGTGCGAGCGATCGTCGCGATGGCGCTGCACCCCATCGAGGTCGTGTTGCTCGCGCCGGTGCGCGGCGCCGGCACGGCCGGCGACTACTTCGGCGGCATCGCCCAGGCCCGCATGGACGTCGAGGCGGCCCGCGCCGAGGCCCGTCGGCAGGCCGAACGGGCCTTGCCGGTCGAGCAGCTGCTGCACGAGAACGCTCAGCTGCGCGGCCTGCTGGACCTGCGTGAGCGCCTGGCCCTGCGCAGCCACGCCGCCGAGGTGCTCTACGAAGCCTCCGACCCCTACAGCCGCAAGGTCGTGATCGACAAGGGGGAGCAGGCCGGCCTGCTGCAGGGCTCGCCGGTGGTCGACGCGCGCGGCGTGCTGGGCCAGGTGACGCGGCTCTACGCGCTGACCGCCGAGGTCACGCTGCTGGTCGACCGCGACGCCGCGATCCCGGTGTTGAACCGCCGCACACAACAACGCAACGTGGCCTACGGCGCGCCGGCCAGCGATGGCATGGAGCTGCGTTTCGTGGCCGCCAACGCCGATGTGCGCGACGGCGACGAGCTGCTGACCTCCGGCCTGGACGGCGTCTACCCGCCCAGCCTGCCGGTGGCCCGTGTGATCAGCCTGGAACGGCGGACCCAGAACGACTTCGCCCGCATCGGCCTGCAACCGCTGGCGGGCGCCGATGGTGTGCGCCATGTGCTGGTGATCGACCCGATCGGCACCCAGATGCCGGCCCGCCCGGACGTCGCCGCGTCGGCGGCATCGGCCGCCACCGGCCGGGTCAATCCGCGACGCCCGCCGTCGACCCCGGGAGTCCGACCGTGATGCCCCGCATCGGCGACCAGTTGCTGCTCCCGGTCAACCCGTGGTTCATGTGGGCCACGATGCTGCTGGCGCTGGCCGCAAACATGATCCCGCTGGGCCGCCAGCCGGCCATGCCCGACCTGGTCGCCGTCGTGCTGGTGTTCTGGAACGTGCACCAGCCGCGCCGGGTCGGCGTCGGCGCGGCCTTCGTGTTCGGCTTGCTGATGGACGTGCACGAGGGTGGCCTGCTCGGCCAGCATGCGCTGGCCTACACGCTGCTGAGCTACTTCGCGATCACCATCCACCGCCGCCTGCTGTGGTTCACCGCCCCGGCACAGGCCCTGCACGTCCTGCCGCTGATGGCGGCCTCGCACCTCGTCACGCTGCTGCTGCGGCTGGCCACCGGTGGCGATTTCCCGGGCTGGGAACTGTTGCTCTCGCCGCTGTTCGAAGCCTTGCTGTGGCCGGTCGTGAGCGTGCTGCTGCTGGCACCCCAGCGGCGCGCGCCCGACCCCGACAAGCACCGACCGCTCTGATGACGCCCCCGGGCGCCCTGCCGCGATGATCGAGCTGCGCAACGTCGAACAGGAACTCGAGGGGTTCCGCACCCGCCTGATCGTGGCCGCGCTGGTCGTGCTCGGCTGCTTCGGCCTGCTGGTGATCCGGCTGGTGCACCTGCAGATCTTCACCCATGAGGAGCTGGCGACGCAGGCCGAGAACAACCGCATCGCGGTCGTGCCCATCGTGCCCAACCGCGGCTTGATCGTCGACCGCAACGGTGTCGTGCTGGCCGACAACTATTCGGCCTACACCCTCGAGATCAACCGCTCGCAGCTGGGCGAGCCGCTGGAGGTGGTGATCGACCAGCTGGCCGAGGTGGTGGAGATCCAGCCACGCGACCGCCGCCGATTCCGCCGCCTGATGGAGGACAGCAAGAGCTTCGAGTCGCTGCCCATCCGCACCAAGCTGAGCGACGCCGAGGTGGCCCGCTTCACCGCCCAGCGCTACCGCTTCCCCGGCGTCGAGATCAAGGCTCGGCTGTTCCGCAACTACCCCTACGGCGAGCTGGCCAGCCACGTGCTCGGCTACATCGGCCGCATCAACCAGGCCGAGAAGGCCGCGATGGACGAGTGGTCCGAGGAGGACTACGCCAACTACCGCGGCACCGAGGTGATCGGCAAGCTGGGCATCGAGCAGCGCTACGAGCGCGAACTGCACGGCATCACCGGCGTCGAGGAGGTCGAGACCAGCGCCGGTGGCCGGCCGGTGCGGCGACTGCGCTCGGAGCCCTCGTCGCCGGGCAACACCGTGCGCCTGTCGCTGGACATCAAGCTGCAGGCCCTGGTCGAACGCCTCTATGGCGACCGCCGCGGCGCGCTGGTGGCGATCGATCCGCGCAATGGCGAGGTGCTGGCCTTCGTCAGCAAGCCAACCTTCGATCCCAACCTGTTCGTCGACGGCATCGACCAGGACAGCTGGAAGGAACTCAACGAGTCGATCGACAAGCCGCTGCTCAACCGCGCGCTCAAGGGCACCTACCCGCCCGGCTCGACCTTCAAGCCCTTCATGGCGATCGCGGCGCTGAACTCGGGCAAGCGCAGCGCGACCCAGGTCATCAACGACAGCGGCTCCTTCATGTTCGGCAACCACCGCTTCCGCAGCCACGGCGATTCCGGGCTCGGGCCGGTCGACATGGTCAAGTCCATCGTGCTGTCGAGCAACGTCTACTACTACTCGCTGGCCAACGAGATGGGCGTGGACCTGATGCACCAGCAGCTCGCGCCCTTCAGTTTCGGCCGCCGCACCGGCATCGACCTGGACGGCGAGGCCACCGGCGACCTGCCGTCGACGGAATGGAAGCGGCGCAAATACAAGCGCCCCGACCAGCAGCGCTGGTATGCCGGCGAGACGATCTCGCTGGGCATCGGCCAGGGCTACAACAACTTCACGATGCTGCAGATGGCGCACGCGATGGCCACGCTGGTGTCGGGCGGCCAGCGCCACGAACCGCGCCTGGTCAGCGACATCGAAAACGTGGTCAGCCACGAGCGCCGGCCACCGCCGCGCGAGCCGCTGGAGGCGCTGGCGCTCAAGCCCGAGCATGTCGAGGTGATCCGCCGTGCCCTGCATGGCGTGACGGTGGAAGGCACCTCCACCCGGGTCTTCGCCGGAGCGCCCTATGCGAGCGGCGGCAAGACGGGCACGGCGCAGGCCAAGAGCGTCGGCCAGAACGAGAAGTACAACGCCGCCCGGATGGACGAATACGTCCGCGACCACTCGCTCTACACCGCCTTCGCGCCGCTGGACCAGCCGACCGTGGCGCTGGCGGTGATCGTCGAGAACGCCGGCTTCGGCGCCGAGGCCGCCGCACCGATCGCCCGCCGGGTGCTGGACTACCTGCTGACAGGCCAGTACCCGAGCGAAGAGGACATCGAACTGACCCGCATCGGCAAGGCCGGCGCCCCGCTCGGCCGGGCGCGCCTCGCATCGGAAGTACCGCTGCCCACCCTGATGAACGCAGGCATCGCCACGCCGGTGGCGGCGTCGGATGCGGCGTCCGGCGCTGCGCCGGCATCCGCAGCCTCCGCCACACCCCGTCCACGATGAACCAGTCCTTCGCCCGCCAGACCCTGCGCCAGCGTCTGCGTCCCTGGTTCGAGGGCTTCGACGTGCCCCTGGTCGGCGCCATCGCGTTGCTGTGCGCCTGCGGCCTGCTGGCGATGTATTCGGCCGGCTTCGACCACGGCACCCGCTTCGTCGACCATGCCCGCAACATGCTGCTGGCCGGGCTGATCCTGTTCATGGTCGCCCAGGTGCCGCCGCAGCGCCTGATGGCGCTGGCCGTGCCGCTCTACACCTTCGGCGTGCTGCTGCTGGTGGCCACGGCGCTGTTCGGCGTGACCAAGAAGGGGGCCACGCGCTGGCTCAACGTCGGGGTCGTGATCCAGCCCAGCGAGATCCTCAAGATCGCCACGCCGCTGATGCTCGCCTGGTGGTTCCAGCGCCGTGAAGGGCGGGCCCATGTGCGCCATTTCGTGATCGCGGGCGTGCTGCTGCTGCTGCCCTTCGCGCTGATCGCCAAGCAGCCCGACCTGGGCACCGCCATCCTGGTGCTGTCGGCCGGCTTCTTCGTGATCTTCTTCGCCGGCCTGTCCTGGCGCCTGATCGTGCCGGTCGCGGCGATCGGCGCCATCGGCGTCATCGCGTTGGTGCTGGCCGGGCCGACTCTGTGCGAGCCTGGGGTCGACTGGGTGGTCCTGCACGACTACCAGAAGAACCGCGTCTGCACCCTGCTCGACCCGTCCAAGGACCCGCTCGGCAAGGGCTTCCACATCCTGCAGGGCATGATCGCGATCGGCTCGGGCGGGGTCACCGGCAAGGGCTTCATGAAGGGCACCCAGACCCACCTGGAGTTCATCCCCGAGCGCACGACCGACTTCATCTTCGCCGCCTATGCCGAGGAGTTCGGCCTGATCGGCGCCCTGGTGCTGCTGGCCGGTTTCTCCTTCCTGATCCTGCGCGGCCTGGCGATCTCGTTCGCCGCGCCCAGCGTGTTCTCCCGCCTGCTGGGCGGCGCGATCACGATGAGCTTCTTCACCTACGCGATGGTGAACATGGGCATGGTCAGCGGCATCCTGCCGGTGGTCGGCGTGCCGCTGCCCTTCGTCAGCTATGGCGGCACCGCGATGGTGATGCTCGGGCTGTCGCTGGGCATCCTGATGTCGATCTCGCGTTCGCGCGGCCTGATGCAGCGCTGATGCAGTGCTGAGAACGCGCGGAGAACGCGCTGATACGGCGCTGACCCGCGCAGCGTGCTGGCGTCAGGCCGGGTCGGCCACGGCGGGCATGGCGCTGTCCGGCAAGACAGCTTCCTGCTTCGGCAGCTGACGCGGCAAGCGCACCGTGAAGCGTGCGCCCGGCCCCTCACCCGAGGGCACCTGATGCGCCGCGCGGGCATCGTCCAGCACGATCGTCGTGCCGTGCTGCGCGGCGATCTCCGCAACGATCGCCAGACCCAGGCCCGAGCCGTCGACGGTCGTGCCGAGCGCCCGGTAGAAGGGCTGGAAGACCAGCTCGCGCTCGCTCTCGGGTATGCCCGGACCCGAGTCCTCGACCTGCAACACGACCACCTGGCCGAACGGGTCGACCAGCAGCCGCACCGTCACCGTGCCGCGCGCAGGCGTGTACTGCAGGGCGTTGTCGACGAGGTTGGCGACCAGCTCGCGCAGCATCAGCGGGATGCCCAGCACATGGCAGTCATGCGCCGGATCGCCGTCGTCGCTGTCGCCGCCCGGGCCCTCGAAGCCGAGGTCGATGCCCTTGTCGAGCGCCTTGGGCACGAAGTCGCGCACCACGTCGATCGCCAGCTCGCGCAGGTCCAGTGGCACCCGCGCCGCGTTCGTCGCCTGGGCGTCGGTGCGGGCCATCGACAGCAGCTGGTTGACCATGTGGGCGGCGCGCTGCGAGGCGTTGGCCATGTGCTCCAGCGATTCGCGCAGCGAACGGGTGTCGCCGTTGCCATCGGCGATGGCGCGGGCGGCCAGTTCGGCCTGCATGCGCAAGCCCGCCAGCGGCGTCTTGAGCTGGTGCGCGGCGTCGGCGAGGAAGCGCTTCTGGGTCGCCATCGAGTCCTGCTGGCGGTCAAGCAGGTCATTGATGGCCTGGACCAGCGGCGAGACTTCCTCGGGGACGTCCAGCACATCGATCGGCGACAGGTCGTCGCTGGGCCGCTGGCGGATGCGCTGCTGCAGGGCATTGAGCGGCGCCAGACCACGCGCCAGCGCGAACCAGACCAGCAGCACCGCCACCGGCAAGATCACGAACTGCGGCAGGATCACGCCCTTGATGATCTCGGTGGCCAGGCGCGAACGCTTGGTCAGCGTCTCGGCCACCTGCACCAGCGCCGGCCGATCCTGGCCCGGCAGTTCGACCCATTCGTAGGCCACCCGCACGCTGTCGCCGAGCATCTCGTCATCGCGCAGCATCGGCTCGCCCGGCTTGGGCGGCTCGGCCTCGTGCGGCACCGGCAGGTCGCGGTCGCCGCTGATGAACTCGCCACGGCTGCCCAGCACCTGGTAGTAGACGTTGTCGACCTCGTCGGCGCGGAACAGCCGGGCGGTCTCGCGCGGCAGGTCGAAGCCCAGCCCGTTGGGCCGCACCTCGATGCGCTGGGCCAGCGTGCGCACCGACTCGCGCAAGGCCCGGTCATAGGGTTTGCTGGCGATGCCCTGCGCGGCCAGCCAGGTCAGGGCCAGGCTCATCGGCCAGATCACCAGCAAGGGCGCGAGCATCCAGTCCAGGATCTCGCCGAACAGCGACCGCTGCTCGCGACGACGTGCCAGCACGCCCAGCGCCACGCGCTTCATGCGAGGGCAGCGGTCAAGGCGCCGAGGTCCGCATCAGGCCGGGATCTTCTCAAGGCAATAGCCCAGCCCGCGCACGGTGGCGATGCGGATGGGGCCCTGCTCGATCTTCTTGCGCAGCCTGTGGATGTAGACCTCGATGGCGTTGTTGCTGACCTCTTCGCCCCACTCGCACAGCCGCTCGACCAACTGGTCCTTGCTGACCAGACGGCCGGCGCGCTGCAGCAGGACTTCCAGCAGGCTCAGCTCGCGGGCGGACAGGTCGACCATCTGCTCGTTGATGTAGGCCACCCGCCCGGTCGCATCGAAGCTGAGTGGCCCGTGGCGGATGATGGCGCTGGCTGATCCGAGACCACGACGCGTCAAGGCCCGCACCCGCGCCTCAAGTTCCTGCAGCGAAAACGGCTTGGCCATGTAGTCGTCGGCACCGAGGTCCAGGCCCTTGACACGCTGCTCGACGCTGTCGGCGGCGGTCAGGATCAGCACCGGCACGGACGAGCCGCGCGAACGCAGCTTCTTGAGCACCTCCAGCCCGTGCAGCTTGGGCAGGCCCAGGTCCAGGATCAGCAGGTCGAACTCGTGCGCGGCCAGCGCTGCATCGGCCTCCGAGCCGCTGCCGACATGGTCGACCGCATAGCCGGCCGCGCGCAGGCTGCGCAGCAGGCCATCGGCCAGGACCTGGTCATCTTCGGCAATCAGGATGCGCATCGTGTGGTCTCCTCGCGGGCTGCCCGGTGTCCGGGACGGTGTACGTCAGGTCTCGCCTCATTGTAGGAAGCGCTCACGCCCGTTCTCCATCGGTGTTGTCGCGGTGCGGCATGCAGAATCCGGCGCTCGCGCCCGCGTCGGCCACACACGCATCGGGTACTGTACAAACATCCAGCACTTCAACATAATGGCGACCAAATCCACGGAGAAACGCATGGACGCGAGCACCGCGAAGTCCGCCCTCAGCGGCGAAAAGGCCAAGGCTCTGCAGGCCGCCCTGGCGCAGATCGAGAAGCAGTTCGGCAAGGGTTCGATCATGCGGCTCGGCGAGGGCGAGGTGATCGAGGACATCCAGGTCGTCTCCACCGGCTCGCTCGGACTGGACGTGGCCCTGGGCGTCGGTGGGCTGCCACGCGGCCGGGTGATCGAGATCTACGGCCCGGAATCGTCGGGCAAGACAACGCTGACGCTGCAGGTCATCTCCGAGATGCAGAAGCTCTCCGGCGTCTGCGCCTTCATCGACGCCGAGCACGCACTCGATGCCCAGTACGCCCAGAAGCTCGGTGTCAACCTGCAGGACCTGCTGATCAGCCAGCCCGACACCGGCGAGCAGGCCCTCGAGATCGTCGACGCGCTGGTGCGTTCCGGCTCGGTCGACCTGATCGTCGTCGACTCGGTCGCCGCGCTGACGCCCAAGGCTGAACTCGAAGGCGAGATGGGCGATGCCCTGCCCGGCCTGCAGGCCCGCTTGATGAGCCAGGCCCTGCGCAAGTTGACCGCCACGATCAAGAAGACCAACTGCATGGTCATCTTCATCAACCAGATCCGCATGAAGATCGGCGTGATGTTCGGCAGCCCCGAGACCACCACCGGCGGCAACGCGCTGAAGTTCTATGCCTCGGTCCGCCTGGACATCCGCCGCATCGGCAGCATCAAGAAGGGCGAGGAAGTCATCGGCAGCGAGACCAAGGTCAAGGTCGTCAAGAACAAGGTCGCTCCGCCCTTCAAGACCGCCGAGTTCGACATCCTGTACGGCGAAGGCATCAGCCGTGAAGGCGAGATCATCGACATGGGCGTGATCGCCAAGGTCGTCGACAAGTCTGGCGCGTGGTACGCCTACAGCGGCGAGAAGATCGGCCAGGGCAAGGACAACGCCCGCGAGTTCCTGCGCGAGAACCCGGCGCTGGCCGTCGAGATCGAGAACAAGATCCGCGACTCGCTGGGCATCTCCTTGCTGCCGTCGGCGGGCGCGGACACCGCGACCTGATCCACATGGCCTGATCGACATGGCTTGATGGACCCGGCCTGATCGACAAGGCCAGGCCCTTTGCCCTCAAGGCCCGGCTTCCAACCGGGCCTTGTCGCTTTCGGGGCGCGGTGTCTTCCGTCATGCCCCGCCGGCCGCTCTCAGAACCATTTCGACAACGACCGACCCCGTCATGGCCACGACCCCGCTGTCGCTCAAGGCCCGAGCGCTCAAGCTGCTGACGGCGCGTGAGCATTCGCGTGCCGAACTCGAACGCAAGCTCACACCACACCTGCAGCCGGGCGACGACCTCGAGGCGGTGCTCGATGAACTGACCCGGCGCGGCTTTCTCGACGAGGCCCGCTACGTCGAATCGGTCGTGCATCGGCGCGCCGCGCGCAGTGGCGCACGGCTGATCCGGCAGGAATTGCAGGCCCAGGGCATCGCGCCCGAACAGATGGCCGCTGCCCTGGACGTCCTGCGAGACAGCGAGCTTGGCCGGGCCCGAGACCTGTGGATGCGGCGCTATGGCGGCCCGCCGGCCGATGGACGCGAGGCGGCGCGGCAGCAGCGCTTCCTCTTGTCACGCGGCTTCAGCAGCGATGTGGTGCGACAGCTGGTGCGCTGGCGTGGGGGCCAGACGAGCGGGTCGGACGAGACGAACGACGCCATCGACCCGGAGCAGGACCTGTCGGACAGCATGGACTGAAGCGCCCCGTCGGGCCATCGGCAAGGATGCACCGATCGCCGGACAGGCCGCAGCGACCACGATGGTCCGCATGCTGAACATTGCCGTCCCAGCGAGCGGTTGCGGCAGTGCAACATGCTAGAGTGCCGCCGCGCCGTCGGCCTTGCGTGTGTCTGCACGCCCGCCCCAGGTCGCCATCCACGACGCGGCCTCGACGCCGTGCAACAACCGTCCTCCCCAGGACCACGAACACACCACACCCATGAAGATCCACGAGTACCAAGGCAAGGAAATCCTGCGCCAGTTCGACGTGCCGGTGCCGCGCGGCTATCCGGCGTTCACGGTTCAGGAGGCGGCC
>NZ_SGWV01000002.1:0-7500 GCF_004216565.1 Sphaerotilus mobilis
CCCAAAAGAACAAACCCCCTGCAGTTTTCACTGAGGGGGTTTGGGGATAGTAGCCTGACGATGACCTACTTTCACACGCGAATGCGCACTATCATCGGCGCTGAGGCGTTTCACTGTCCTGTTCGGGATGGGAAGGAGTGGGACCACCTCGCTATGGTCGTCAGGCATAACTTGTTGCTGGAGCGATTCGCATCGAAGGGATGCGAGGGGCTTCAGCCAATTCATAGAGTCGAATCTGTATTGATTGCGTATCAGAGAGTACGGTACTTTAAATACCACCTTGAAGATCGAAGCGATCTCAAAGTTATAGGGTCAAGCCTCACGAGCAATTAGTACTGGTTAGCTTAACGCATTACTGCGCTTCCACACCCAGCCTATCAACGTCCTGGTCTTGAACGACTCTTTAGGGGGCTCAAGGCCCCGGCAGATCTTATCTTGGAACGAGTTTCCCGCTTAGATGCTTTCAGCGGTTATCTCTTCCGCACTTAGCTACCCGGCGATGCCACTGGCGTGACAACCGGTACACCAGAGGTGCGTCCACTCCGGTCCTCTCGTACTAGGAGCAGGCTTCCTCAAATCTGCAGCGCCCACGGAAGATAGGGACCAAACTGTCTCACGACGTTTTAAACCCAGCTCACGTACCTCTTTAAATGGCGAACAGCCATACCCTTGGGACCGGCTACAGCCCCAGGATGAGATGAGCCGACATCGAGGTGCCAAACACCGCCGTCGATATGAACTCTTGGGCGGTATCAGCCTGTTATCCCCAGAGTACCTTTTATCCGTTGAGCGATGGCCCTTCCATACAGAACCACCGGATCACTTAGTCCTACTTTCGTACCTGCTCGACTTGTCAGTCTCGCAGTCAAGCACGCTTATGCCTATGCACTATCAGCACGATTTCCGACCGTGCTTAGCGTACCTTCGAACTCCTCCGTTACACTTTAGGAGGAGACCGCCCCAGTCAAACTGCCCACCATGCACTGTCCCCAACCCGGATAACGGGCCAAGGTTAGAACCTCAAACACACCAGGGTGGTATTTCAAGGTCGGCTCCATACAGTCTAGCGACCATACTTCAAAGCCTCCCACCTATCCTACACAGATCTGTTCAAAGTCCAATGCAAAGCTACAGTAAAGGTTCATGGGGTCTTTCCGTCTTTCCGCGGGGAGATTGCATCATCACAAACATTTCAACTTCGCTGAGTCTCTGGAGGAGACAGTGTGGCCATCGTTACGCCATTCGTGCAGGTCGGAACTTACCCGACAAGGAATTTCGCTACCTTAGGACCGTTATAGTTACGGCCGCCGTTTACTGGGACTTCAGTCAAGAGCTTGCACCCCATCATTTAATCTTCCAGCACCGGGCAGGCGTCACACCCTATACGTCGACTTTCGTCTTTGCAGAGTGCTGTGTTTTTAATAAACAGTCGCAGCCACCGATTCTCTGCGGCCTCTTTTAGCTCCGTTTGTTCAACTTCACTGACTCAAGGCACACCTTCTTCCGAAGTTACGGTGTCAATTTGCCGAGTTCCTTCTCCAGAGTTCTCTCAAGCGCCTGAGAATACTCATCACGCGCACCAGTGTCGGTTTGCGGTACGGTCGTGTGCAACTGAAGCTTAGTGGCTTTTCCTGGAAGCAGGGTATCACTCACTTCGACGGCAAGCCGTCTCGTTATCACCCCTCATCTTAGACCCCCGGATTTGCCTAAGGGCCATGACTACAGGCTTGAACCAAGATATCCAACACTTGGCTGAGCTAACCTTCTCCGTCCCCACATCGCATTGCACATCGGTACAGGAATATTCACCTGTTTCCCATCAGCTACGCATCTCTGCCTCGCCTTAGGGGCCGACTCACTCTACGCCGATGAACGTTGCGTAGAAAACCTTGCGCTTACGGCGAGGGGGCTTTTCACCCCCTTTAACGCTACTCATGTCAGCATTCGCACTTCTGATACCTCCAGCAGCCTTTACAAGCCACCTTCACAGGCTTACAGAACGCTCTCCTACCATCACATTTCTGTGATCCGCAGCTTCGGTAACTGGCTTGAGCCCCGTTACATCTTCCGCGCAGGACGACTCGATCAGTGAGCTATTACGCTTTCTTTAAATGATGGCTGCTTCTAAGCCAACATCCTGACTGTTTTAGCCTTCCCACTTCGTTTCCCACTTAGCCAATTTTAGGGACCTTAGCTGGCGGTCTGGGTTGTTTCCCTCTTGAGTCCGGACGTTAGCACCCGGTGCTCTGTCTCCCAAGCTGTACTCATCGGTATTCGGAGTTTGCAATGGTTTGGTAAGTCGCCATGACCCCCTAGCCATAACAGTGCTCTACCCCCGATGGTAATACTTGAGGCACTACCTAAATAGTTTTCGGAGAGAACCAGCTATCTCCAGGTTTGTTTAGCCTTTCACCCCTATCCACAGCTCATCCGCTAGTTTTGCAACACTAGTCGGTTCGGACCTCCAGTGCGTGTTACCGCACCTTCATCCTGGCCATGGATAGATCACCTGGTTTCGGGTCTACACCCAGCGACTAAATCGCCCTATTCGGACTCGGTTTCCCTTCGCCTTCCCTACACGGTTAAGCTTGCCACTGAATGTAAGTCGCTGACCCATTATACAAAAGGTACGCCGTCACCCCTTGCGAGGCTCCGACTTTTTGTATGCATGCGGTTTCAGGATCTATTTCACTCCCCTCCCGGGGTTCTTTTCGCCTTTCCCTCACGGTACTTGTTCACTATCGGTCGATTACGAGTATTTAGCCTTGGAGGATGGTCCCCCCATCTTCAGACAGGATTTCACGTGTCCCGCCCTACTTGTCGCATGCTCAGTTCCACCACCAACTTTTTTCATACGGGGCTATCACCCGCTATGGCCGGACTTTCCATTCCGTTCTGATAAGTCGATGGCTAAATCATGCAGGCTCTTCCAATTTCGCTCGCCACTACTTTCGGAATCTCGGTTGATGTCTATTCCTCCAGCTACTGAGATGTTTCAGTTCGCCGGGTTCGCCTCAACACCCTATGTATTCAGATGTTGATACCCTTGCGGGTGGGTTTCCCCATTCGGATATCTCCGGATCAAAGCTCATTTGCCAGCTCCCCGAAGCTTTTCGCAGGCTATCACGTCCTTCATCGCCTGTAATCGCCAAGGCATCCACCACATGCACTTAGTCACTTGACCCTATAACTTTGACATCCACTTCGTGAACGTCGTCAAGGACTACACCACCCCGATCGACTATCGGGGCATGTGTTTGAGTATCTACGTTTGCCGTACTTTCAACTCTCACGACTTTCGTCGCTTCATTGATGTCTGGTGACGCAATCAATAGTCAGTAGCGGCACGGTGCTGCAACCCCTTTACCGGTGGCAGCTTTCCGCTACTGACGCTGATTCGACTCTACGAATTGTTAAAGAACAACAGCCAACTTTCGATGGCAGACCTAAACGCCCATACTCACCTGTCAAGCTCGTTTGCTTGCAAGTGCCTGGCTTACGCTTAGGTCTGCACCGATCGTGTGAAGAAGATTTTGGTGGAGGATGACGGGATCGAACCGACGACCCCCTGCTTGCAAAGCAGGTGCTCTCCCAGCTGAGCTAATCCCCCGTTCGAATGAGTGGTGGGTCTGGTTGGATTCGAACCAACGACCCCCGCCTTATCAAGACGGTGCTCTAACCGACTGAGCTACAGACCCCAATCTTCTTACACTGTCGTGTCTACAGCCGATAAGTGTGGGCGCATGAATTTGAATGCATTTTCCAGAAAGGAGGTGATCCAGCCGCACCTTCCGATACGGCTACCTTGTTACGACTTCACCCCAGTCACGAACCCTGCCGTGGTAATCGCCCTCCTTGCGGTTAGGCTAACTACTTCTGGCAGAACCCGCTCCCATGGTGTGACGGGCGGTGTGTACAAGACCCGGGAACGTATTCACCGCGGCAAGCTGATCCGCGATTACTAGCGATTCCGACTTCACGCAGTCGAGTTGCAGACTGCGATCCGGACTACGACCGGTTTTCTGGGATTGGCTCCCCCTCGCGGGTTGGCAGCCCTCTGTACCGGCCATTGTATGACGTGTGTAGCCCTACCCATAAGGGCCATGAGGACCTGACGTCATCCCCACCTTCCTCCGGTTTGTCACCGGCAGTCTCATTAGAGTGCCCTTTCGTAGCAACTAATGACAAGGGTTGCGCTCGTTGCGGGACTTAACCCAACATCTCACGACACGAGCTGACGACGGCCATGCAGCACCTGTGTCTAGGTTCTCTTTCGAGCACTCCCACATCTCTGCAGGATTCCTAGCATGTCAAGGGTAGGTAAGGTTTTTCGCGTTGCATCGAATTAAACCACATCATCCACCGCTTGTGCGGGTCCCCGTCAATTCCTTTGAGTTTCAACCTTGCGGCCGTACTCCCCAGGCGGTCAACTTCACGCGTTAGCTACGTTACTGAGAAGAAACCCTCCCAACAACCAGTTGACATCGTTTAGGGCGTGGACTACCAGGGTATCTAATCCTGTTTGCTCCCCACGCTTTCGTGCATGAGCGTCAGTACAGGTCCAGGGGACTGCCTTCGCCATCGGTGTTCCTCCGCATATCTACGCATTTCACTGCTACACGCGGAATTCCATCCCCCTCTACCGTACTCTAGCTATACAGTCACAAATGCAGTTCCCAGGTTGAGCCCGGGGATTTCACATCTGTCTTATATAACCGCCTGCGCACGCTTTACGCCCAGTAATTCCGATTAACGCTTGCACCCTACGTATTACCGCGGCTGCTGGCACGTAGTTAGCCGGTGCTTATTCTTCAGGTACCGTCATCCTCCCAGGGTATTAGCCCAGAAGATTTCTTCCCTGACAAAAGCGGTTTACAACCCGAAGGCCTTCTTCCCGCACGCGGCATGGCTGGATCAGGCTTGCGCCCATTGTCCAAAATTCCCCACTGCTGCCTCCCGTAGGAGTCTGGGCCGTGTCTCAGTCCCAGTGTGGCTGGTCGTCCTCTCAGACCAGCTACAGATCGTCGCCTTGGTAGGCCTTTACCCCACCAACTAGCTAATCTGACATCGGCCGCTCCAGTAGCGCGAGGCTCTTGCGAGTCCCCCGCTTTCACCCTCAGGTCTCATGCGGTATTAATCCGGCTTTCGCCGGGCTATCCCCCACTACTGGGCACGTTCCGATGCATTACTCACCCGTTCGCCACTCTCAAGGGTTGCCCCTCTACCGTTCGACTTGCATGTGTAAAGCATGCCGCCAGCGTTCAATCTGAGCCAGGATCAAACTCTTCAGTTCGATCTTGATTTCACTCAACGGAATTGAAGTGACATAATCTTCACTTCTTCCGTGAGCGTTTGACATCCCAGTTTTACCCAGGACTTGGCATTCGCCTTCAAACGCCCACGCTTATCGGCTGTAAATTTTTAAAGAGCTTAGCGACCGATGCAACCTCGCACTAGGCGTTGAGTTGCAACCCGATGGTCACTATATGCACAACTTTACAGTTGTGAACTTTCACATCAATCCACAATAGCTATGGCTATTTGGCATTGAAATAGTAGCCTGACGATGACCTACTTTCACACGCGAATGCGCACTATCATCGGCGCTGAGGCGTTTCACTGTCCTGTTCGGGATGGGAAGGAGTGGGACCACCTCGCTATGGTCGTCAGGCATAACTTGTTGCTGGAGCGATTCGCATCGAAGGGATGCGAGGGGCTTCAGCCAATTCATAGAGTCGAATCTGTATTGATTGCGTATCAGAGAGTACGGTACTTTAAATACCACCTTGAAGATCGAAGCGATCTCAAAGTTATAGGGTCAAGCCTCACGAGCAATTAGTACTGGTTAGCTTAACGCATTACTGCGCTTCCACACCCAGCCTATCAACGTCCTGGTCTTGAACGACTCTTTAGGGGGCTCAAGGCCCCGGCAGATCTTATCTTGGAACGAGTTTCCCGCTTAGATGCTTTCAGCGGTTATCTCTTCCGCACTTAGCTACCCGGCGATGCCACTGGCGTGACAACCGGTACACCAGAGGTGCGTCCACTCCGGTCCTCTCGTACTAGGAGCAGGCTTCCTCAAATCTGCAGCGCCCACGGAAGATAGGGACCAAACTGTCTCACGACGTTTTAAACCCAGCTCACGTACCTCTTTAAATGGCGAACAGCCATACCCTTGGGACCGGCTACAGCCCCAGGATGAGATGAGCCGACATCGAGGTGCCAAACACCGCCGTCGATATGAACTCTTGGGCGGTATCAGCCTGTTATCCCCAGAGTACCTTTTATCCGTTGAGCGATGGCCCTTCCATACAGAACCACCGGATCACTTAGTCCTACTTTCGTACCTGCTCGACTTGTCAGTCTCGCAGTCAAGCACGCTTATGCCTATGCACTATCAGCACGATTTCCGACCGTGCTTAGCGTACCTTCGAACTCCTCCGTTACACTTTAGGAGGAGACCGCCCCAGTCAAACTGCCCACCATGCACTGTCCCCAACCCGGATAACGGGCCAAGGTTAGAACCTCAAACACACCAGGGTGGTATTTCAAGGTCGGCTCCATACAGTCTAGCGACCATACTTCAAAGCCTCCCACCTATCCTACACAGATCTGTTCAAAGTCCAATGCAAAGCTACAGTAAAGGTTCATGGGGTCTTTCCGTCTTTCCGCGGGGAGATTGCATCATCACAAACATTTCAACTTCGCTGAGTCTCTGGAGGAGACAGTGTGGCCATCGTTACGCCATTCGTGCAGGTCGGAACTTACCCGACAAGGAATTTCGCTACCTTAGGACCGTTATAGTTACGGCCGCCGTTTACTGGGACTTCAGTCAAGAGCTTGCACCCCATCATTTAATCTTCCAGCACCGGGCAGGCGTCACACCCTATACGTCGACTTTCGTCTTTGCAGAGTGCTGTGTTTTTAATAAACAGTCGCAGCCACCGATTCTCTGCGGCCTCTTTTAGCTCCGTTTGTTCAACTTCACTGACTCAAGGCACACCTTCTTCCGAAGTTACGGTGTCAATTTGCCGAGTTCCTTCTCCAGAGTTCTCTCAAGCGCCTGAGAATACTCATCACGCGCACCAGTGTCGGTTTGCGGTACGGTCGTGTGCAACTGAAGCTTAGTGGCTTTTCCTGGAAGCAGGGTATCACTCACTTCGACGGCAAGCCGTCTCGTTATCACCCCTCATCTTAGACCCCCGGATTTGCCTAAGGGCCATGACTACAGGCTTGAACCAAGATATCCAACACTTGGCTGAGCTAACCTTCTCCGTCCCCACATCGCATTGCACATCGGTACAGGAATATTCACCTGTTTCCCATCAGCTACGCATCTCTGCCTCGCCTTAGGGGCCGACTCACTCTACGCCGATGAACGTTGCGTAGAAAACCTTGCGCTTACGGCGAGGGGGCTTTTCACCCCCTTTAACGCTACTCATGTCAGCATTCGCACTTCTGATACCTCCAGCAGCCTTTACAAGCCACCTTCACAGGCTT
>NZ_SGWV01000003.1 GCF_004216565.1 Sphaerotilus mobilis
AACGTCAAAAATAAGCGGCTGCCGAAGGCAGTCCGCTTGAATGCCGGGTTAGGCGCAAACCTTGGCTGTATTTGGCTCGCGGGCTAACCAACGTTTGGAACGGCCAGAGCGACACGCGGCGGCAAGAAACCGAGGCCGGACGCGCCAGCGTGTGAAGTTGGGCAGCATCGGTGAACAGCGTGAGGGGCTCGGTTTTCATGATTGACGCGGTTCGGGCATGAATGGGCGAGTGGCCTAACGTCAAAAATAAGCGGCTGCCGAAGGCAGTCCGCTTGAATGCCGGGTTAGGCGCAAACCTTGGCTGTATTTGGCTCGCGGGCTAACCAACGTTTGGAACGGCCAGAGCGACACGCGGCGGCAAGAAACCGAGGCCGGACGCGCCAGCGTGTGAAGTTGGGCAGCATCGGTGAACAGCGTGAGGAGCTCGGTTTTCATGATTGACGCGGTTCGGGCATGAATGGGCGAGTGGCCTAACGTCAAAAATAAGCGGCTGCCGAAGGCAGTCCGCTTGAATGCCGGGTTAGGCGCAAACCTTGGCTGTATTTGGCTCGCGGGCTAACCATCGTTTGGAACGGCCAGAGCGACACGCGGCGGCAAGAAACCGAGGCCGGACGCGCCAGCGTGTGAAGTTGGGCAGCAGCGGTGAACAGCGTGAGGGGCTCGGTTTTCATGATTGACCCGGTTCGGGCATGAATGGGCGAGTGGCCTAACGTTTGACATGAGCGGGGACAAGACGGCGAAGCCGGCTTGGCATCCGCTCGATGGAATGGTTAGGCGTCACTTCGGAACTGGCCCCACATCCATGCCGTCGTAGGACGCAAGTTTGTGCTTTTCCGCCACTTCGTAAAGTTCAGCGTTTCTCGCATGTAGGCTTGCCGGCGAATGCACTTCGACCTTCTCAATGTGCAGCCTGAAAGTTTGGCGGCCAGGAACTTCAGTGATGCCGACTATTCGGTAGTTCGCCGCCAATTCTTTTGCGGCACCCTTCAACTTTTCTTCGCTCGGGTCAAAGAAAAAGTACCCCCACAGCAAAGGACCGTCTACGTTCCAGGGCGTTTTGGCGCGCATGTTTACGAACATGGTCTCAATCTGACTGAGCTGAATTCGTTGCTCCGTCTGGGCCACTGCGTTGCCTTGAACAGCTACGTTCAGCGATACGGCCGCAATGAGGGGATAAAGAAAGTGGTGTGCTTTCATGATCGCGTGAAGTAGACCTCGGTTGTGACGCCTAACGTCAAAAATAAGCGGCTGCCGAAGGCAGTCCGCTTGAATGCCGGGTTAGGCGCAAACCATGGCTGTATTTTGCTCGCGGGCTAACCAACGTTTGGAACGGCCAGAGCGACACGCGGCGGCAAGAAACCGAGGCCGGACGCGCCAGCGTGTGAAGTTGGGCAGCAGCGGTGAACAGCGTGAGGGGCTCGGTTTTCATGATTGACACGGTTCGGGCATGAATGGGCGAGTGGCCTAACGTTGTTTAGGCTTCACTGTTCCTCACGCATGACGTGCCAAGGCCAATGCAAGGAATTTGTACCCGACCACACCACTGACGACCACGTACAACAGGCAGGCCACAAGCCTTTTGATGCGAGACCAGGAACGAAGGTTTGACAGGACATACAGGCCAGGGATGAAGACAAAGAGGGCCAGGAGGAGGGACACGGAATCCGGTGATCGACTGCCAATGAGAAATGCAACAAGGAGAGGCAGCCAAGCGGGCACCAGAAGCGCAACAACGCGGAAGCCGCTGCTACGAAGGATGCTTGACGGGATTGACCAGCCTTCTTGGCGAAGCGGGATGCCAGTGAGAACCGAAAGCAACGTGCCCGATTTGATCCGGATGCCACAGGCCGGGCATTGCTCAGCACCCGGCATGACCGCACGCCGGCAGTTTGGGCACGTTTGCATTTGTGAGGCCTAAAGTTTGAATTCAGCGGCCGCCGGAGGCGGTCCGCTGGAATTAATGGTTAGCCTTCATTGCGTGTTGAGCGGAACAAGGACGCCGCTCGCCTTGATATCAGCGAAGGCCGAATCTGCAAATACACCCACCTTGAAAGAATCGAACGACTCAGGTGTCCGGACGTGGCGATACGTTTTGGAGTATTCTGACTTAAGCGAGCTGTTCATACCCGACTGATCTGTCTCCTGTTTGGGCTCAGCATGCAACAGACTAATGGTGAAACCAAAGTACTTTCCGCGAATGTCTTCACCAACCAGCGTTATGACCTGCAGAACGCGATCGCACCTTTGCCGAACCATCGCGTTGACCACGATGTCTTTAATTCTGTGAGCATCGGGCAGCTCAACTGTGAGTAGGACAACGCGGTATTTCTCAAGAATCATGCGGTCGAACAAGCGCCTCGAAATGGTCCTGTTCGCCTCGTTCCAGAACCCGGCCACGGCCGTATCCGCGAAGGATGGCCCAACACTACCGCCGACAACAAGGGCACAGTTGTCCGATGCACTTGCAAGGATAGGAAGCGCGAGTAGAAAGGCAGCGATCGATCGGTGCATAGTTGGGGGTCTTATGACGGCTAACGTTCAAATTCAGCGGCCGCCGTAGGCGGTCCGCTGAAATGCCGGGTTGGGCGGCATCTCGTTGGACGAACTGACCGATGCCGAGCCAGTCTGAGACTCGAAGCGGGAACAGATGACAGAGGCAACGGCGAGAGAAAACGCGAGCACGATGATGCCCACGTACCACCGGGACGGCCGATGACCAGCGACCGCAAACTCCCACACCGCCTGAATGTTGACGGTTCGCTTGGAGACCAAGATATAGACGAGCAAAGGTACGGCCACAAGTAGCAGGCAAACGGCGAGGAAGAGAAGGGCTGAAGTCATGGTGCAGATGCGGTTGGTGCGGCCCAACGTCAAAAATAAGCGGCTGCCGAAGGCAGTCCGCTTGAATGCCGGGTTAGGCGCAAACCTTGGCTGTATTTGGCTCGCGGGCTAACCAACGTTTGGAACGGCCAGAGCGACACGCGGCGGCAAGAAACCGAGGCCGGACGCGCCAGCGTGTGAAGTTGGGCAGCATCGGTGAACAGCGTGAGGGGCTCGGTTTTCATGATTGACGCGGTTCGGGCATGAATGGGCGAGTGGCCTAACGTCAAAAATAAGCGGCTGCCGAAGGCAGTCCGCTTGAATGCCGGGTTAGGCGCAAACCTTGGCTGTATTTGGCTCGCGGGCTAACCAACGTTTGGAACGGCCAGAGCGACACGCGGCGGCAAGAAACCGAGGCCGGACGCGCCAGCGTGTGAAGTTGGGCAGCATCGGTGAACAGCGTGAG
>NZ_SGWV01000004.1 GCF_004216565.1 Sphaerotilus mobilis
TGGTCACGCACCAGACCGGCCCGGAAGGCCAGAAGGTGCGTCGCCTCTACATCGAAGAAGGCGCGGACATCAAGAAGGAGTACTACGTCTCCCTCGTGACCGACCGCCAGAGCCAGAAGGTCGCCTTCATCGCGTCCAGCGAAGGCGGCATGGACATCGAGGAGGTCGCCCATTCGACCCCCGAGAAGATCATCACCGAGGTGATCGATCCGCTGACCGGCCTGGGCGCCGCGCAGGCCGAGAAGATCGCCCGCGCCATCGGCCTGGCTGACGTGTCGATCGCGCAGGCGGTCACGCTGTTCCAGAACCTCTACCGCTGCTACATGCAGACGGACGCCTCGCTGGTCGAGATCAACCCGCTGAACTGCGACTCGCAGGGCCAGCTGATCGCGCTGGACGCCAAGTTCAACTTCGACAGCAACGCGCTGTTCCGCCACCCCGAGATCGTCGCCTACCGCGATCTGGACGAGGAAGACCCGGCCGAGGTCGAGGCCAGCAAGTTCGACCTCGCCTACATCAGCCTGGACGGCAACATCGGCTGCCTGGTCAACGGCGCGGGCCTGGCCATGGCCACGATGGACACCATCAAGCTGTTCGGCGGCGAGCCGGCCAACTTCCTGGACGTGGGCGGTGGCGCCACCGCCGAGAAGGTCACCGAGGCCTTCAAGATCATGCTCAAGAACCCAGAGGTCAAGGGCATCCTGGTCAACATCTTCGGCGGCATCATGAAGTGCGACACCATCGCCGAGGGCGTCATCACCGCCTGCAAGGCGGTCAACCTCAGCGTGCCGCTGGTGGTGCGCATGAAGGGCACCAACGAGGACCTGGGCAAGAAGATGCTGGCCGAGAGCGGCCTGCCCATCATCGCGGCCAACACCATGGCCGAAGCGGCGACGGCCATCGTCGACGCGGTCAAGTAAGCCCGGAGCAAACACATGTCGATCCTCATCAACAAGGACACCCGCGTCATCACGCAGGGCATCACCGGCAAGACCGGCCAGTTCCACACGCTGGGCTGCCAGGCCTATGCCAACGGCAAGAACGCCTTCGTCGCGGGCGTGAACCCGAAGAAGGCGGGCGAGCGCTTCAGCGACATCCCCATCTACGCGAGCGTCAAGGAAGCCGCCCAAGCCCAAGGCGCGACCGTCAGCGTGATCTACGTGCCGCCGGCCGGCGCGGCGGCGGCGATCTGGGAAGCGGTCGAGGCCGACCTGGACCTGGCCATCTGCATCACCGAAGGCATCCCCGTGCGGGACATGCTGGAGGTGCGCAACAAGATGAAGGCCAAGGAAGCGGCCGGCGGCAAGAAGACGCTGCTGCTGGGCCCGAACTGCCCAGGCCTGATCACGCCCGAGGAAATCAAGATCGGCATCATGCCGGGCCACATCCACCGCAAGGGCCGCATCGGCGTGGTGAGCCGCTCGGGCACGCTGACCTATGAAGCGGTCGCGCAGCTCACCGAGATCGGCCTGGGCCAGTCCAGCGCCGTGGGCATCGGCGGCGACCCGATCAACGGCCTGAAGCACATCGACGTGATGCGCGCCTTCAACGACGACCCGGACACCGATGCGGTGATCATGATCGGCGAGATCGGCGGTCCGGACGAAGCCGAAGCCGCGCAATGGTGCAAGGCCAACATGAAGAAGCCGATCGTCGGCTTCATCGCCGGCGTCACCGCCCCGGCCGGCAAGCGCATGGGCCACGCCGGCGCGCTGATCAGCGGCGGCGCGGACACGGCCGATGCCAAGCTGGCGATCATGGAAGAGTGCGGCTTCACCATCACCCGCAACCCGTCGGAGATGGGCCGGCTGCTCAAGGGCCTGCTCTGATCGATCTGGATCAGCCTTGATCCGATGAGGCGGATCA
>NZ_SGWV01000005.1 GCF_004216565.1 Sphaerotilus mobilis
GGCGGGCTACAACTTCACGACCACCGACGACCTGAAGATCGATGCACTGGCGGCGGACACCACGCCCGACCAGGTGCTCAACGCGGCAGAGAAGGCGGCAGCGAGCACGAACGTCACGATCAGCGGCACGATCGAAGGCAGCGCGGAAGTCAAGAGCAGCTACAACAACGACGCGATCGTGGTCAAGCTCAGCAAGGATGGCAGTTCGGACATCACGCTCAGCGGCGTGAGCTACAACGCCAGCAGCGGCGTGTGGAGCGGCACGGTGCCCACCAGCAGCCTGAGCGATGGCGCGTGGACGATCACGGCCACCTCGACAGCCATTGGCGGCGGCACCGTGCCAGAGGGCACGGTGACCACGGCCCAGCGCACCTTCAGTGTGGACACCAGCCTGGCCAGCCCGGTGCTGAGCTTGGTGGCAGACACCGGCAACGCCAGCGATGGTGTGACCAGCAACCTGAGCGTCAACGTGAGTGGCATCGAAAGTGGTGCGACCTGGGTGTACAGCACCGACGGTGGCACCAGCTGGAGTTCCACCCCCTTGGCCTCCACCGTGGGTAGCTTCACGGTGCCGGCACCGGTCGTGGCCACGGGCGTCACGTACGACGCCAACAAGATCGTGGTCAAGCAGACCGATGCGGCGGGCAACGTCAACCTGAGCACGGCCAGCGGGTCGGTGGGCGCGATGGGCAAGAACGCAGCGGCGTGGACCTTCGACAACCAAAAGCCCAACGCACCCGTGGTGGCCTTGGGCAGCGGGGTCGCGCCGGGAGATGGTGCGACCGCAGCGGAGGCCAAGGCCGCAGGCGCGGTGACGGTGAACGCGGAAGCGAACGCCGCCGTGGTGGTGACGTACACGGGCTCGGCAGCGGGCAGCACCGCTGTGACCAAGAACGTGACCGGCACTGGCTCGGTGCAGAACGTGCCGGCGCTGACGGACGGAGAGATTGCCGACCTCAAGGACGGCACCATCACCGTGAGCGTGGTGGCCACCGACAAGGCGGGCAACGCCAGCGATGCGGGCACGAGCAGCTTCGTGCTGGACACGGTGGCACCGGTGGTGAACACGGTGACAGACACCACGGTTGCGGGTGTGACCAAGGACGCGATCGACTTCTACGTGACCTTCAGCGAGGCCCTGCGCAGCACGCCGACCACGGGGCACTTCAGTGCCACCAACGGTGCGGTGACGTCTGTTGGCGTGGTGGCGGGCGTGGCCAACCAATACAAGGTGACGGTGACGCCGACGGCGGACGTGGCCAGCGGCAACGTGGCCCT
>NZ_SGWV01000006.1 GCF_004216565.1 Sphaerotilus mobilis
TGAAGGCGAGCGTGGCCAGCGGGAAACCGCGCTCATGGTTCTCGCGCGGCTGCAGGCGGTAGACGCAGTCGTCGGTGAAGAACTCGGGCCACAGGTCCCAATGTCCGGAATCGACCGCGCTGGCGTAGTCGGCGTAGAGCTGGTTCAGGGCGTACCAGTCCTCGAAGTTCAGCGATGTGTGGTGGCTCATGGCGATGTCTCCTTCAGGCTTCCATCACGTCACGCCAGTAGCGGTACATGCCGCGGATCAGCGTCTCGGTGACCATGTGCTCGGTGTTCTCGACGCCCTTGCCGCCGAGCTCGGCCACCGCGCGGTGGAAGGGCTTGGACTCGAAGGCCTGCTGCGAGAACTCGATCACCTCGCCGTCGTCGGCCGACACGAAGCCGGCCGGCCCGAACAGGTTGGCCTGCGTGAGGCGGCGCTGGGTCATCTCCTCGCTGTCGTCCTCGAAGCCGAAGTGCGTCCAGACGAAGTCGAAGCTGCCGTGGCCATTGGGCTGGATGTGGCGCGTCGACACGCTGTTGACCTGCTGCTGCAGGATGACGCTCGGGAAGATCGTGGTCATCACGGCCGTCGGGCCGCTCCACCATGCCTCCGGCACGATGTCGATGAAGCTCGGATCGTGGAGCTTCATCTCCGACTTGAAGCTCGAGACCTGCGTGACCTGATCGGCCTTGCCGGCCGCGCCACGCGTGGAGATCATGGCCGCGTGGCGGTGCTTGTCGTCCATGCGCAGCTGCGACTTGTTGTCCGCGCGCCAGAGGCCGAAGGTGACGAACCAGGTGTGCAGCAGGCCCGGGTGGTACGGGTCCTTGATGTTCTCCTGCATCAGCTTCCAGTTGCCCGGGATGCGCTGGCGGTTGTAGCCCAGGATCTTGAGCTGGCGGCCGTTGAACAGGCGGTCGTAGTAGCCCAGGATGGTGGGCCCGAGGTAGTCCTCCAGCGACTCGATGTCGTGGTCGAAGGACGCGAAGACCACGCCGCCGCGCACGGCGACTTTCAGCTTGGTCAGGCCATGGTCGCTGGTCTTGAAGTCCGAGGGCATGCCGCCGTGGACCTGGCCGTCCTGCTTGACGCC